>NZ_CP029176.1:0-2795000 GCF_003352165.1 Acidibrevibacterium fodinaquatile | reverse complement strand
GCGGCGCGGTGTCGTGTTCCGGGCGTTGCCTTCGGGTGATGTTTGGGTTTGTTCTTTGTCAGTGTTAATCAGGTTTTGGTGTGTCTCTGGACGCGCGGTTCGATCTCTTTGGCGGCCTTCGGGTCGGCTGGGGGAAAGAGCGGTTTCATGGCGCCGGTGTCTGACCGGGTGGAAGGCTTCGGCTGTTCGCCCACGGTGTCGTGAAATGAGTGTTCAGGGGCAAGCGATGTGCTGAGTGGCTCGCTGTAACGAGACGTGTTGTCTCTGCATGGCGGGTCGGACCCATCCCTTGGGATGGGTTTCGAAGATCTCGAGCGCGAGAAGGGCATTCGGTGGATGCCTTGGCACCAGGAGGCGATGAAGGACGTGGCACGCTGCGAAAAGCCACGGGGAGCCGCGAGCAGGCGTTGATCCGTGGATATCCGAATGGGGCAACCCACCCCGCGAGGGGTATCATTCTCTGAATTCATAGGAGGGTGAGGCGAACCCGGGGAACTGAAACATCTCAGTACCCGGAGGAAAAGACATCAACAGAGATTCCGCGAGTAGTGGCGAGCGAAAGCGGAGCAGGCCAGTGGTCGATCGATAAGAAGCAGAACGGTCTGGAAAGGCCGGCCAGAGCGGGTGATAGCCCCGTATGCGTAGAAAATCGGTCGATCCTTGAGTAGGGCGGGACACGTGTAATCCTGTCTGAACATGGGGGGACCACCCTCCAAGCCTAAATACTCCCTGGTGACCGATAGTGAACAAGTACCGTGAGGGAAAGGTGAAAAGCACCCCGACGAGGGGAGTGAAATAGACCTGAAACCGAATGCCTACAAGCAGTCGGAGCGGCCGATATCCGCAAGGATGGGTGCCGTGACGGCGTACCTTTTGTATAATGGGTCAGCGAGTTTCTGTTCGCGGCAAGCTTAAGCCGATAGGTGGAGGCGCAGCGAAAGCGAGTCTGAACAGGGCGTTCAGTCGCGGGCAGAAGACCCGAAACCGAGTGATCTAGCCATGGCCAGGCTGAAGGTGGGGTAACACCCACTGGAGGGCCGAACCCACGCCTGTTGAAAAAGTCGGGGATGAGCTGTGGCTAGGGGTGAAAGGCCAATCAAACTCGGAGATAGCTGGTTCTCCGCGAAATCTATTTAGGTAGATCGTCGTGTGTTTACCCTCGGGGGTAGAGCACTGGATGGGCTAGGGGGCCCCAAAGGCTTACCAAACCTAACCAAACTCCGAATACCGAGGCGTATAGCGCGGCAGACAGTCCATGGGTGCTAAGGTCCGTGGACGAGAGGGAAACAGCCCAGACCGCCAGCTAAGGTCCCCAAATCGTGGCTAAGTGGGAAAGGATGTGGGAATTCCAAAACAACCAGGAGGTTGGCTTAGAAGCAGCCATCCTTTAAAGAAAGCGTAATAGCTCACTGGTCTATTAGAAATCCTGCGCCGAAAATGTAACGGGGCTCAAGCCACGTACCGAAGCTGCGGGTGTATCGCAAGATACGCGGTAGCGGAGCGTTCCGTAAGCCTGCGAAGGGAGTGGGGTGACCCCTCCTGGAGGTATCGGAAGTGCGAATGCTGACATGAGTAGCGACAAACAGAGTGAGAAACTCTGTCGCCGAAAGTCCAAGGGTTCCTGCGCAAGGTTAATCCGCGCAGGGTGAGCCGGCCCCTAAGGCGAGGGCGAAAGCCGTAGTCGATGGGAACGGGGTCAATATTCCCCGGCCTGCTGGAAGTGACGAACGTGAAATCTTGTCCGGGCTTACTGGATTGTCCGGGCTTGTGGATCGTTCCAGGAAACAGCTCCAGCGTATAGACCGTACCCGAAACCGACACAGGTGGACTGGTAGAGTATACCAAGGCGCTTGAGAGAACGATGTCGAAGGAACTAGGCAAATTGCCCGCGTAACTTCGGAATAAGCGGGACCCTTTTCTGGGCAACCAGAAGGGGGTGGCACAGAGCAGGGGGTAGCGACTGTTTATTAAAAACACAGGGCTCTGCGAAGTCGAGAGACGACGTATAGGGTCTGACGCCTGCCCGGTGCCGGAAGGTTAAGGGGAGGAGTGCAAGCTCCGAACCGAAGCCCCGGTAAACGGCGGCCGTAACTATAACGGTCCTAAGGTAGCGAAATTCCTTGTCGGGTAAGTTCCGACCTGCACGAATGGCGTAACGACTTCCCCACTGTCTCCGGCATCGGCTCAGCGAAATTGAATTCCCCGTGAAGATGCGGGGTACCCGCGGTCAGACGGAAAGACCCTATGAACCTTTACTGCAGCTTTGCAGTGGCATCAGGGGAGCACTGTGTAGGATAGGTGGGAGGCGATGAAACCGGGGCGCTAGCTTCGGCGGAGCCATCCTTGAAATACCACCCTGGGCGCTTCTGATGTCTAACCGAGGCCGGTCATCCCGGTCCGGGACCCTGCATGGTGGGCAGTTTGACTGGGGCGGTCGCCTCCCAAAATGTAACGGAGGCGCGCGATGGTGGGCTCAAGCCGGTCGGACATCGGCTGTTGAGTGCAATGGCATAAGCCCGCCTGACTGCGAGAGTGACAGCTCGAGCAGAGACGAAAGTCGGCCATAGTGATCCGGTGGTCCCGCGTGGAAGGGCCATCGCTCAACGGATAAAAGGTACTCTAGGGATAACAGGCTGATCTCCCCCAAGAGTCCACATCGACGGGGAGGTTTGGCACCTCGATGTCGGCTCATCACATCCTGGGGCTGGAGCAGGTCCCAAGGGTTCGGCTGTTCGCCGATTAAAGTGGTACGTGAGCTGGGTTTAGAACGTCGTGAGACAGTTCGGTCCCTATCTGCCGTGGGTGTTGGAGACTTGAGAGGATCTGTCCCTAGTACGAGAGGACCGGGATGGACGCACCTCTGGTGTACCGGTTGTCGCGCCAGCGGCACCGCCGGGTAGCTATGTGCGGACGGGATAACCGCTGAAAGCATCTAAGCGGGAAACCCACCTCAAAACGAGGTCTCCCTGAGGGCCGTGATAGACCATCACGTTGATAGGCCGGGTGTGGACGTACGGTAACGTGCGCAGCTAACCGGTCCTAATCGCCCGATTGAGCTCAAGATCACCCGTCATGCATGGCCAACACATGAACAGGCTGCCATCAAGCACATCGCAAACACCAAAATCTGCCACTTGCGATCTCCTCTCTCGAGGCGAGATCGCGGGTGGGCTGGACAGCCTGGTGGTCATAGCGGGGGGCCCGCACCCGATCCCATCCCGAACTCGGCCGTGAAAATCCCCAGCGCCAATGGTACTGCGTCCTAAGGCGCGGAAGAGTAGGTCGCCGCCAGGCCCTCCAGCCCACCCATACAAAAAACACCCCCGCGGGGTGGAGCAGCCCGGTAGCTCGTCAGGCTCATAACCTGAAGGTCGCACGTTCAAATCGTGCCCCCGCAACCACTTTTACCGAACTCGTAAACAAATCGGAACCAGCGCCGGCAACGGCGCCTGGCGTCGCCCCTGCACCGGGGCGCGTCGGCGCTTGCCCAAGGCCAAGCCCGACCATCGCAGCAATCTCGCCGGTGAGCACAATCTCCGGCGCCTCGCCCGCCGCCGCGGGAGGCAGCACCTCGACCCGCGCCACCAGGCCACGCACCATCTCCAAAGCCTCCTGCCCATCCGGGCCCGTCAAGGCCTCGGCCAGCGCCGCGACCTTGGCGCGATAGATTTCGCCGAGATTGGGATGCAGCCGCGGCATCGCCGGGGTGGCCTGCGCCAGTTGCCGGGCCAGACCCGCCTTGCGCGCTTCCAGGTCATCGAGCTGCTGTTGCAGCCCCGGCGCTCGGAACCCCTCGGCAATCGCGTCAATCAGCCCGGCGAGCTTGCGCTCGACCGCGGCCAGCTCCTTGCGCAGATTGGCCGCCTCGACCCCGGCCTCGGCTTGCAGCCGGTTCCACTCGGCGGCGAATTCGGCAACGAATTCCGCCACCAGTTCTGGCGCCATGAGCTGCTCGCGCAACGCCCCGAGAATCAGGTCTTCCAGTGCATCGCGCCTGACGGTTCCGTGGTTGGCACAGACCCCCTGGCGATGGGCGGCGGTGCAGCCGAGATAATCGCGACCGATGGCGCCGAAAGCGCCGCCGCAGTCGCCGCAGAAGATTTTTCCGGTCAGCACATGCCGCGGCCGGCGGCGCGCCCAGAACCCGGGCGGCAGCGTGTCGGCCCGCGAGGCGGCGCGAATGGCGCCGAGCCGCTCGGCAGCCCGCTCCCAGGTTTCCTGGTCGATGATGCGCAATTCCGGCACGGTCTCGATAACCCACTCGGCACGCGGATTCGGCCGCGACACCCTTTTCCCGGTCGCCGGGTCTTTGAGGAAGCGCATGCGGTTCCACACCAGCCGGCCGATATAGAGTTCATTGCGCAGGATGCCGGTGCCGCGCCCGGCATGGCCGCGGATGGTGGTATCGCGCCAGGCGCGCCCCTCGGGGCCGGGCACGCCTTCGGCGTTCAGCGTCTTGGCGATGGCAATCGGGCTGGCGCCGCCGGCAAAGAGGGTGAAGATGCGGCGCACAACGGAAGCCTCGGCCTCGTTGATACTGCGGGCGCCGCGCACCGGCTCGCCATTGGGGTCGAGCTGGCGGGCGATGTCATAGCCATAGCAGAGCCCGCCGGCCGAGCGCCCGGCGGCGACCCGCCCGCGCAGGCCGCGGCGGGTCTTATCGGCGAGGTCTTTGAGAAAGAGGGCGTTCATCGTGCCCTTGAGGCCGACATGGAGTTCGGAAATCTCGCCCTCGGCGAGGGTGACGAGGCGGATACCGGCGAATTTGAGCCGCTTGAACAGACCGGCGACGTCTTCCTGGTCGCGCGAGAGGCGGTCGAGGGCTTCGGCGACGACGACGTCGAAGGCGGCCTCGCGCGCGCTTTCGAGCAGCGCCTGATAACCCGGGCGCAGCGTCGAGGCGCCGCTGAGCGCGGCATCACGATAGACCTGCACCAGTTCCCAGCCCTCGCGGACGAGGCGTTCCTTGCATAGGCGCAACTGGTCCTCGATGGACGCCTCGCGCTGGTTGTCGGAGGAATAGCGGGCGTAGATGACGGCGCGGAGGGTCATGGGCGTGGTTCCAAGCGGCGGGAATGGGAACGATGGGCGGGGCCGGGCGCGGCGGTCAAGAATTTTTCTCCCGGCTCAGGCGGCATCGCGGAGGGGAGTATCGGCATTGCTCTCCATTTTGGCGCGGCATTCTGCCGCAGCCCGGCGGGCGAGCTGGCGGGCCAGTGCTTGGAGCGTTGTCGACGGCCCCGGCCGGCCGTGAACCGCCGTGCCGCGGGGTGCGGCATCGCCATGGCGGGCGCCCTCGGGGTTGGCAGGCTCGGTACGGGCTGGGCGGGCTGGTGGCATTGGTCTCGGTATAGGGTATGGGTTGCGACCCTCTGAGCATGACCGAAGCCAGCGGGGAATTCATGGACCCAACCCCCCGCGTCAGCAGGGCGGATTGCTTTGGAAACGAAAGTCTCCCGGTAAACCGCCGATTGGACGTGACTTGTCGCCCGCATCCCGGACAATTTTTTACCGGGTGATAATTCGGGGCGGGTACGAAGGCGCAAATATCCGGGGGCGCCATGGCGGAAAAACCTGAAACGGTAAAGGCCAAGGTCGCAGCCTATGCCCAGCTGCTGCGGGCATTGGGCGCTGATGATGCGAGAGCAGGGAATGAGCGCACGCATCTTACCCTTGCCCTGCTCGGCGCCGAATACCGCCAGCGGCTCGCCGCCTGGGAGGCAGGGCCGACGCTGAAGGACGCGGTGGCGGTGTTGCGCCGTATCGAGACGCTGAGCGGGGAACTGGCGCGGTGTCTTGATACCTGTCCATCCGCGGTGATGGACCTGCTGCGGCATCCGTTCCCCCTGTCCGATGTCGACGACAAGATGCCGAGCGACGATTTGCTGGCGATGTTCTGGAATGCCCGCCACGGAGACCTGCCGCAAGGACGGGGCAAAGGTGGTGACTGGGTGACCCGGCTTGCTGCGCTGTCGCGGTTTTGCGGGCGGGCGGTAGCGCGGATACAGGAAGAGGTCGGTGCGTCGAGCGGCGATGCGATTGCGCGTGGCGGCCGGCAGCGGGCGGCGGCGCTGCGCCAGCCGCATC
Organism: Acidibrevibacterium fodinaquatile; assembly: GCF_003352165.1. GTDB lineage: Bacteria > Pseudomonadota > Alphaproteobacteria > Acetobacterales > Acetobacteraceae > Acidibrevibacterium > Acidibrevibacterium fodinaquatile. The sequence goes on along the minus strand of NZ_CP029176.1, from coordinate 2,788,913 downwards.
CGGCCTGGGAATTTACGGAAAAGATGCTGTCGGTGGCCGAGCAGGTTCTCGGGAGGCCGCTTGGCGGCGCGCGTGGCGATGGGGCACGGTTCGGGGCATTCCTGGACGCGGTTGCCAGGCTGGCTTTGGACCGTGAGGTCTCGCTGGCGGATGCCTATGGGCACGGGTTTCTGCGCGCGACCGCCCGCATCAGGGCCATCAACCGGCAGCTCGAGGCGCTCGACGCGGCGGCCGTGGCGGAAATAGGGCGCTTGCTCACCGAGCGTGCCCGTCTCAAGCAGCGTCTCCAAGAGGGGCCGCGAAAAGAGCGGCGGCCAGCGGCGCAAGCCGGATGAGGCGCCGTTTTGGCGCCCCTGGCTTCTGGCCTCTGCTTCAGCGCCCGGAGGCGAGGCGGTGCTCGCCGGGATGCGGGGTGCCGAGGCGGTAGAAGCCGGAGAAGGTGCGCGCCCAGGAGAAATCCGGGGCAAAGGCCCAGACCTCCTCGGTAGCGATGGGACCGGCAGGAAGACGCGGATGCCCCGCCCCGGTGCCGACCAGGCAAAGCGCCTCGCGGCCGGCAATGCGGAACTGCTCGAGCAGCGGCGCCGCGCGCAGGATTTTCGCCGAAGGCGGCTTGCCCTCGGCCAGCGCCTGCAGGTCACGGCGCAGGGTCTCGAGGCGAAGAAGGGTGGCGGCGGTGTCATCACCAGGATGAGCCTGGCCAAAAATGAGCGGCATGGGAAAGACTCCAATCACACGCCCGCGCGAGCGGACACGGCCAGCGGCACGGGCAGACACGGGGAAAGGGGAAGGAACGCCGGGCCCGATTATCCGGGCCCGGCCTCCCGGGGTCAGAGGTCCGCCGGCGGCATCACGCCACGCCGCGCCATCAGGCCGGCAAGCGCCCGGCGCAGGCTTAGCTTCTCGGCGTCCGCGGCCAGGAACTCGGCCGGGGTGGCGCTGAAGCTCGGCCGCCCGAATATCCGGAACAGCACCCGGTCGAGACCCAGCACCACAAAAGCGGCGATGTCGAAATCCCCCGCCCGATAGGCGAAGACGCCACGCGGCGAGCGGTGAAAGCCGCGGGTGAGGCGAAAGCGGTAGCATCGCCCGCGCGGCGGCTGTGCCGTGGTCTTGACCTGCAGCCGGATGAGCCCAACCGCCGGGCCGGCCTCGGTGAGGACGTCATAGGGGGTGCCGGGGCCGGCGGCATGGGTGGACAGGCCCCAGCGCATCAGCCGCGACTGCACCAGATGCGCCCCGGCCTCGCCGACCATGATATCGCTCGGCCCCTCGCTGATATCGCATGGCAGGGGCGGCAGCCACTCTTCCTCCGCCGCTGGCGCCGGCAGCGCTATCGCGCGCTGTGGCCGCGGGACGCGGATGGGCTGCCCGCCATCCGAGGGCAGGAGCGCCGGGACGGCATGCGTTCCCGGCCCCTGTGGGCAGGGGCACGCGTCTCCCGACAGGAGAGCAGGTGTGGTAGGAAATCGATTAGCTTGTGACATTGCGGACTCCAATGTTGCAGGTCAGGCCGGGTGTGGTGTGTCAGCACCATGCTCGGCCGCTTGGCTTCCGGGGGGCGCCCGGCGCGCGGGAGAGGGAAGAAAATGTTTTCCCGTCTCCTGATATGAAGATAGTATCTCTATTGAGTAACTTCAAGAGAAAAATCGACAAAGCACCAAAAAATATTGCACCACCTCTTGCGTGACTGTTCTCACACCAGAGGATGCGAGACGAAGGCCAACGGCTTCAATCCCATCGCCTTCAATATTACTATCAAGCGCCGAATAATTCCCGCAGCCGTCATGACAGGCCGAAGCGTTACTGCATAGGCATCGCAGCAGCAATTCCTTAACCGCTCTTTACCATTAGCGATGGCCGATGACTGGCAGAAAGCCCGGTACAATTTTTGTGCCAGCGGTTTAGAAATATTTTTTTCCTTTTTTCTTTTGCCTCCCATCGCCATCACTGCCGGCGCCGCGGAACCGGCGGCGCCGTGCCCGCACAAGGCGGGCACGGCGCCAAGGCTCGGGGCAGAGGGGAAGGCCACGGACCTTGGCAAGCCGGAATTGGATGGCGGGAGCAAGTTCCTGGGATGCCGGAGGGGAATGTTGACAATAAAAATTGAGGGGAGAGAGGCAGAAAGAAAGGCAGAAAAAGAGCGAAATGCGCGCTTATACGTCGCTTCGCGACGTTGCTGGGGGAGGTGGTAGGAATTTTTGCTCAATAAGTATTTGTTCCTTGCATGGCGGCCGGGTAATATTTTGCAGTGGACAATTTTTACCCGGAATAACGCATGGCCATCTACCATTTTAGCGTCAAGATTATCTCCCGAGGCCAGGGCCGCAGCGTCATCGCCGCCGCCGCCTATCGCGCCGGAGAGAGGCTCCGCGACCACCATCTCGGCCAGTGGCAGAATTACACGCGCAAACAGGGCGTCGTGCATCGCGCCATCCTCCTCCCCGTCGGTGCCCCGGAAGCCTGGGCTGACCGCGCTACCCTGTGGAACGCCGTCGAGGCCGCCGAGCGCCGCCGCGATGCCCAGCTCGCCCGCGAGCTGGAAATCGCCCTGCCGCGTGAACTCTCCAAGCGTGCGGCCATCCGGCTCGCGGAGGATTTTGTTCGGCGGGAATGCGTCGCCCGCGGCATGGTCGCCGATATCGCCATCCATTGGGTACAAGGCAGCGACGGCCAGCCGCAGCCGCATGCCCATATCCTGCTGACCCTGCGCGGCGTCGAAGGCGGCGGGTTCGGGCCCAAGCGGCGGGAGTGGAACGCGACCGCGCTCTTGCAGCACTGGCGCGAGGCCTGGGCCGACCTCGCCAATGCCTGCCTCGCCGAGAACGGCCATGATGTCCGCATCGACCATCGCTCTCTGGAGACACTCGGCCTCGACCTGATGCCGCAGGTCAAGCTCGGCGCCGGGGTGCGCCGCCGCGAGGCCGCCGGCAAGGTGACCGAGCGCGGCGCGCGGGCTCGGGACGACCGGGCGTTCAACGGCGATAAACTCCTCGCCGACCCCACGATGGCGCTCGCCGCCATCACCGCGCAGCAAAGCACCTTCACCCGCCGCGACATCGCCCGCTTCATCAACGGGCACACCGTCGATGCCGAGCAGTTCCGGAACGTCCTGGCGAGAGTCATGGCCTTGCCGGCGCTGGTCAGGCTCGGCCGCGATAGCCGGGGCGAAGAGCGCTACACCACAAAAGAGATGCTGGCGTTGGAGAGCGGTCTTGCGGCAACCGCCGAGGCGCTGGCGCAGGAGCGGCATAAGTTTGTCGACCCGACGCTGTGCCGCCGGCACGCCGAGGCTGCCAGGCTGGGGGAGGAGCAGACGCTGGCGCTCGGCCGTATCACCGGCGCCACTCGTCTCGCCGCGGTGGTTGGCCATGCCGGCACCGGGAAGAGCACTCTGCTCGGGGCGGCGCGGGCGGTGTGGGACGCGGCGGGCTATCGCGTGCGCGGTGCCGCGCTTTCGGGGATTGCCGCCGAGGGGCTGCAGCAGGGGGCGGGGATAGAAAGCCGCACCATCGCCTCGCTGCTCCGGCAATGGGGGCAGGGGCGTGAGACGCTTTCGGCGCGTGATGTCCTGGTCGTCGACGAGGCGGGGATGGTCGGCTCGCGCGACCTCGCCGCCGTGCTGGCGGCGGTGCAAGCGGCGGGGGCGAAGCTGGTGCTGGTCGGGGATGCCGAGCAGTTGCAGCCGATTGCCGCCGGCGCCCCGTTCCGCGCCATCGTCGAGCGGGTGGGGGCGGAGGCGCTGACCGTGGTGCGGCGCCAGAAGCAGGACTGGCAGCGCCAGGCGACGGCAGAGTTGGCCACCGGCCAAACCCGCGCGGCGCTGGCGCGTTACCAGGAGAAGGGCATGGTTTTGGCCTCCATCAAAGCGGAGGAGGCCAAAATCCGGCTGATTATCGACTGGCAGGCGGGCCGTCGTCGTGACCCGGCGGCGAGCCGCATCATCCTTGCCCATCGCCGTGCCGATGTCCGCGACCTCAATGACCGGGCGCGGGCGGTGCGGCGGGAGCGCGGCGAGCTGGGCCCTGACGTCATGCTGCCGACCCGGGACGGGAAAAAACCCTTTGCGGCCGGCGAGCGCATTTATTTTCTCCGCAATGAGCGCTCTCTCGGGGTGAAGAACGGCACGCTTGGCACGCTCGTGGCCATCGAGGGAGCGGGGGCGGGCACTCATCTCAAGGTGCGGCTCGATAGCGGGCGCGAGGTGGTGTTCGCGCTCAAGGACTACGACGCCCTCGACCACGGCTATGCCGCGACGATGCACAAAGCCCAGGGCGTCACCGTCGACCATGCCCATGTGCTGCTGAGCGCGAGCATGGACCGCCATCTCACCTATGTCGCCCTCAGCCGCCATCGCGAGAGCGTGCGGCTGCATTGGAGCGAGGAGGAGATGGGCAACAGCGCCCGCATGGCCGAGCGGCTCGCGCGCGCGCGGCGCAAGGAGAGCACGCTCGACTATGAGCCGGCGGCGGTTTCGATAGGCGTCGGCTTCGCCGTCCGCCGCGGCCTCGCCCCCGAAAGCGCTATCCTCGTTCCCGAAGCGCGGCCGGCGCCGCCAAGGGCCATGCCGCAACCGGCGGCGGCGATGGCCAAGGCACCGCCAGTGCCGGAGCCAAAGCCAGCGCCGAAGCCGAAGGCACCAACCAGACTACCTCCGGCAAATTCGGCGCGCCGTCGTCAGCCGAGCTTTTATGATGTCGCGGCCAATGCGGTGGAGTGGGCCGCCGCCGCGGCCTGGGAGGGCGTGCGCACTCAGGCGGCTTTCGTCACCGCGCGCCTCGCCGAGGCCGGCCAGCGTCTCGGTCAAGCGCTCGTCGCCACCGCCAAGGCAGCGATGGCCAAGCCGCCAGCGGCGCCAGAGAAGGCGAAGGTGCCGGCGAAGCCGGTGGCGAAAGCACAATCGGCACAGTCGATGGTGAAGGCAGCTACAACGGCGAAACTGCCGTCAAAAGCGCCGGCGGCGTCATCCGCGACGTCTTCGGCGAAATCATCGCCGGAGGTTTCCGCGCCGTCGCGACAAGCGCCGGGCTCAGCGGCGTCTTCACCACAGTTGCAGAGGCTGCAGCCAGTGGCGGAGCCAGCCCCAAAACCGCCGGCGGCACCACACTTGGCGCCGCGGCCGGAACTAAGGCCAGCCCCGCCGGCAGCGCAACCCGTCAGGCCGCAAGTATCGCAGCGGGTGCCGGAAGCCGAGGCGCCCGCTGCGAGGCGCATGCAGACTCCCGGCGCCGCCCGCGGGGCGGAAATATTCGTGCCGCACAGGGACGATAAAATCATCGCCCAGGCGAGAGGGAAAATACCGCAGCCGCGCCCAGAGCCAGAACCAACGCCCGAGCCAGAGCTGGAGCCGCCCAGCATGGGTATGGGGATGGGGTAATCGTCGGGAACAGCGCTAGGCCGCAGTACGAAGATTGGCAATGGCCGTTTGATCCATACCGACGGGCCTCCGAAAATTCTGGGGCGGTTCAGCCTGGCGTAGGCTGGCTACTGGCTTGGCTCATAATCCGTAGCCATGGCAGGCTTGATCCCGGCAGCCAAACAGTGGAAACATACCCAGGTGTTAAACCTAATATCCGGGTAGCCAACGATGGTTGAGCCGATCGATATCTGGCGCTCCACCCACGTGCTAGTCGAGGAGTGCCGTTTTGCTACCAACGGCCATGCCATGCGGCGAGGCATCGACACGCACGAACTGAACGATGTCGCTGGCCACTCTATCTGGCGTAGAAATTACGGCGTCATCATCATGTGCAGAGAAACCACCTCCCCAAGGGAACAAATCCGCTGAGCGCGCGCGCCCTTACAATTTGTTGCGGGAGGTCGATATTTGATAATTTTTTATCGGACACAAATATTAAGAAGAATATTGTTTTTATATAACACTGTTTACCCTGTGGGTTCCCCAAAAACTTTATAGCAAGAGGGTGAGATGGATATCAAAACTGCGTCTGAGGTGTTTGGCGTCGATCGACTGTTAATGATCGGTCTTATACAATTCTTGGCGACTAAGAAAATAATATCAAATAAAAATGATATTGAAAATTTAGAAAAAATTTGTCAAATTACTGTAAAAAACATGAAAAAAACAAAAGATCCTATTATTATAATTCAGCTAGAAAAGGCTGAAATTGAATTAAAACATATATTCCAATCATTTAGAATTGACTAATTCCATAAACATTCCATACAATGTCATTGCCATATTAAATTATGAATAATTACCAAAAATTTCTGGCTAAAAATCTTAAGAGACCACAATTCATGTCACCGGCGATGTGGTTCGCTTTTCTCCTCAGAGGCGATGTTCGGGGCGAGGGAGCAGTGCATGATGTAGAGTCCCAGAAAGATTTTATAGCGTGGTGGCTTTGTTTTGGCAAAAAAGAATATCCTGAAGTGTGGGGGTATGACGAAAAACATATTTCTATTGTGATGGAGGAGGTTGCTTGTGGAAATAATAATTTATATTTACCTAGGCTTCTAAGATACATACATAATTTTGAAAAAATTAACGAACAATTTTCACTCGATAATGAGGAAGAAATTGGAAAATTTTTATGTTGGTACCGTATTTTTGGCCCAACAATATTAGATTGTGCACCGCCTCTTCCTGATTTATTTTTATTAAAAACGGAAGAAATATGTAATTGTCCTCGCTGGAATCAGATGGGGCTTCAAGTTCCCCGCATTGCAGCGGCGTTAATTGAGTTTGGTGATCAAAAAATTCAGGAATTTTTTGATTTTGGTCATGCCTCGGCTGATATTTTTCTGGATTTCTGTTTATACGGAGGATGGCGTCGGTTTCTCACGCCTTTCTCCCCCTTTCGTATTGACGCGCCCCACCTCGAGCACGCGGGATCTTATAACTTCAATCAACTCCAGCAGGGCGTTTGTGATGTATCGGTTAATCTTGTCGGATATGCGCGCGGGGAATTAGGCGTAGGCGAAGATGTTCGCATGTTGTCCGTGGCGTTGGATTCTGTCGACATAAATTATACTATAGTAGACGTATCAGACTTGCTAACCACAGCTCGCGCTAATGAAAAATTTATTCCACGCGATTGCTGTGATGTTCCAGTTCATCAGATTACTATATATTGTATGCCAATATTTGACTTGGCAAATTTATATTTGAAAATGGGAGTAAGGTTTTTTAATAATACATATAAAATCGGTTATTTCCCATGGGAATTGCCTGAGGCCCCAGAAGGATGGGAAGATATTTATGATATGGTAGATGAAATATGGTCTCCTAGCATATTTACAGAAAATTCATTTAAGAATATAACGAAAAAACCAATTTATGTAATGCCGCCGGCGGTGGCGCTTCCGCCCATCACGCTTCATTCAAAAACAGAATTCGTTGAAAATAGAAAAATATTTGTTTTTATTTATCCCTTTGATCCCAATTCCCATCTAAGCCGCAAAAACCCCATGGCTCTTATTCGCGCTTTCAGAAGGGCGTTTCATAAAAAAGATGATGCCGTTGCCTTACTTCTGAGGGTCAACGGAGACCCGCGAAGACACCCAGCATGGCAAGCGGTGGAAAGCGCTGCGTCAGCCGACAGCCGAATCCATATTTTGTCTGGTACGCTAGATCGGGCCGATGCTCTCGGGATTTTAGCCTCATGCGACTGCCTCGTTTCTCCACATCGGGCGGAAGGATTTGGGCGGAATATTGCGGAAGCAATTTTATTGGGGCTTCCGGTGCTGGCGACGGGGTTTTCCGGGAATGTTGATTTTATGGAGGCTGACGAGTTGATTGCATGGACGCCACGCAAATTGGCACCCGGGGATTACCCTTTTGCCGATGGGTTATGGTGGGCGGAGCCAAGCGTTGACGACATGGCGAGAAAAATGAAAAATGTTTATCGGCAAAAAGTGGAGGCGCGTGATTGCTTACTCGCTCCGAACGCGCGAAAACAGCGCTTCGAACTTCGGCATGCCCCTCTCAGCGTCGGTCGCCGTTACGCTATGCGACTTCGAGCAATTATGTCCTATTCCCGCTAAGCACCGATGACACGCGCGGCGAAAGTCATGTTTGCCGGCGGGGCCGGGGTCGTGCGAACGGATTATCTCTAATCGGTCAGCGTTTGATGGGTTGGACCTCATGACTCTCCTAATTTTTGGTGCATGTTACTCGGGATGGCCACGCCGTGACTCTCCAAGATGCGGCCTGACAAGCTCTCCCCAATAAACGCGACCGTAGGCAAGCCGATAATGACCGTTCCGCCCCGAGATTCAGTTGAGTTTCACACGCCGGCTTATATCGGTTTCGTGGAGCGTATCAGTTCCGATGCCGTTGAGGGATGGGCGATCGATCGCTTGGATCTTTCCCGGCGCCTGAAAGTGCGCGCAATGGCCGATGGCGAAGTGCTCGGCGTTGGCGTCAGCAATATCTATCGTGAACATGTTCATAAGAGTGGCGCTGGTGACGGTCGTTACGGTTTTCGCCTCGCCTTCAATCGCTTGGCAATACCGCTCGAACGTATTTCGGTTGTAATCGACGATTCTGCGCATCCATTCCGGCTGCCGCTGACACAGCAGGCTATGGCCGAGATGCGGGCTCGCAGCGCCCCTGCTTATATCGGCACGGTTGAGTCTATCACTCCTGGGCGCATCGAGGGTTGGGCAATCGACCGGAATGATCTTGGGCAACATCTCCGCGTCAAGGCAATTGCGGCGGGGCGTGTGCTCGGCAGTGCTATCTGCGATCTTTATCGGGAACATTTGCATAAATCCGGGGCTGGGGATGGTCGATATGGTTTCCGGATTTTGCTTGAGATAGACGCGCCGATCGACGACATCGCTGTGGTCGTGGACGATCATCTGGGGACATATCGTCTGCCATTTGTCCCGGGGGTGGCAACCGATCTGGACCGCTTGGAACCGCCAAGCTCCGATAACAATACACCGGATATCGAACACGAGCCTAAACCTGTGGCAGCGCCCTCAGACGAGGCAATGGCGGCGTTAGAGACTCGCGTGCAGACGCTGCAGACAGAACTGGCTCACTTTAAAATGGCCCTGAGCCAAAGCATCGAAAAATTCACACAACACTCTAAGGAGATTGAGGTGCTTGGGCCGCTTACGGAGGAATTGCGGGACGCCTCCCCGGTTCCGCCGGAGCAACTGCCTTGGGAAGCGCGCGCAATTTACCGGCAATTGTTGCAAAAACTCAGCACCCAGATGTAACTGGGGGATTGTACGGAAAGGAATTGTGGTTTGCGCATCGTTCTTGATTTGCAGAGTGTGCAGGAACCTAACTACCGCGCCCGCGGGATCGGGCGTGGCGCCTTGTCCCTCGCTCTTGCGATGGCTCGTCAGCCCGGCAGGCATGAAATTATTCTGGCCTTGAACGGGGCATTTGCCGAGTCAATCGAATTCCTCAACGAGAAATTCAAAGACCTGCTGCCGCCGGAAAGTTTCAAAATCTGGCGTGGCTTGACACCGACCCATGCGTCAGACCCGGCCAATCGCTGGCGGCGCAAGGCCAGCGAATTGCTGCGGGAGGAATTTCTTGCTGCATTGCAGCCGGATATCGTGCTGGTGACCAGTCTTTTCCAAGGGTTGGGGGATAATTCCGTCATCAGTATCGGCGCCCATCGCCCAAATTTAATCACCGCGGTTATCCATCATGATCTTATTCCGCTGGTCTATCCCGAACATTATCTGGCTGATCCGACGGTGGCCGCTTGGTATTATGAGCGGCTGGACCATCTGCGCCGGGCTGATTTAATTCTAGCTAATTCTGAATCAACACGACTGGAAATCATCGACTATCTTGGGCTGGAAGCCGCACAAACCGTTAGCGTTCCCCACGCTATGAACTCTGATTTTTTCGGTGTCACGTCCCTGAGCGATGAAGCCGAATCCCGGCTGCGAAAGCGCTATGGCCTTGACCGGCCATTTGTGATGTACACAGGTGGAGACGATTTCCGCAAAAATATTGCTAGTCTAATTGGGGCATTCTCTAGAATAAACAAAAATTCACGGCAGAAATATCAATTAGCCGTCGTTTGTTCGCTTTCATCGCATTCCCGAGAGCATCTAGAGAAGCTCGCGGCCAAACGCGGCATGGAGCCGGGAGAGGTGATATTCACGGATTTCGTTTCCGATGACGATTTGCTGGCGCTCTATAATCTTTGCCATTTGTTTGTCTTTCCCTCCTGGCATGAAGGGTTCGGCTTGCCCGTGCTGGAGGCCATGGCCTGCGGCGCGCCAACCCTGGCCTCGAACTGTAGTAGTCTGCCCGAGGTGATCGGCTGGGAAGAGGCGTTGTTTGACCCCAGGGACGAGCGGGAAATCGCCCGCGCCATCGAACACGCCCTGACCGATGAAGGCTTCCGCCAAAAACTCAAAACCCATGGTTTGCGACAGGCGGCTAAGTTTTCATGGGACGTGAGCGCTCAGCGTGCCTTACGGGCGGTGGAAAGCTTTGTAGACTCCCATCAGGTGGCGCGGCCGGCGGCACTGTCGGCAAAATCCATGACGCGTCGCCCACGGTTGGCCTATTTTTCACCCTTGCAGCCCACGAAAAGTGGAATTTCTGATTACAGCGCGGAATTATTGCCGGAACTGGCGCGGCATTACGACATCGATGTGGTTGTGGATCAGCAGGAAGCGGTGATCGACCCTTGGGTTCTGGCCAATTCCACCCAGCGGAGCGTAGCATGGTTTGAGGGCCATGCAGATTCCTACGATCGTATTCTCTACCATTTTGGCAACTCCTCGTTTCATCAGCATATGTTCGAGCTACTAGATCGCTATCCTGGCGTGGTGGTGCTACATGATTTTTTCTTGAGTGGGATCGTTGCACATATGGAGATGACCGGCTTCACCCCGGGCATCTGGGCGCGTGCTTTGCAATATGCCCATGGGTGGGAAGCGTTGCGCGAACGCCGCGACGCGGAGGACACCGCTGATGTGATATATAAATATCCTTGCAATCTGGAGGTACTACAGCGCGCCCAAGGGGTGATTTGCCATTCTGACTATTCACGACAACTTGTTGCGGAATGGTATGGGCCCGATTGGGGAAAGGATTGGGCTCTGATCCCACTTTTGCGCGTGCCACGTATTGGTCAACCACGGCATGCGGCACGGGAATCATTAAGGCTGAACAATGATGATTTTGTGGTATGCAGTTTTGGGGATATGGTTCCGACAAAATGCAATATTGATTTGCTCGAATCCTGGACGACCTCCGCGCTCAGTAAAGATAGGCGCTGCAAGTTGGTTTTTGTGGGGGCGTCACCACAGGGCGGTTATGGCGAGGAAATCCGGCAATGGCTGCAACGGGCGGAATTGAAACATCGGGTTCGTATTACCGGCTGGGTGGGTCATGAGACCTATCAGAATTATCTCGCGGCGGCCGATTTGGCGGTACAATTGCGCACGCTTTCCAGGGGCGAAACCTCGGCCGCAGTGTTGGATTGCATGAATTATGGCCTTCCGACCATCGTGAATGCGAATGGGTCGATGAAGGAGTTTCCGACGAAGGCGGTGCGAATGCTGGCAGATAATTTCACGACCGCGCAACTCGCCCGGGCTTTGGAAGAATTATGGCGCAGCCCCGCCAAGCGCGCCACCCTCGGCAAGCGGGCGGCCGAGCACATCCACGAACAGCATGCCCCGAGGCACTGCGCGGACCTTTATGCGACCGCTATCGAGCAATTCGCGCAACGGGCGGGGGAAACAAGCATAGGTTTGCTGAAGGAGGCGGCGCGGCTGGGCATGCCGAGCGACCGGCAAGATTTGGCGCATTTCGCTACGCGAGCGGCGCAGCTTTTTCCCACGCCAAGGCTCCAGACCAAACAATTGCTGTTGGATGTCTCCGAGCTGGCCCAACGGGATGCCAAAACTGGCATCCAACGAGTTGTACGCAGCATTCTGGCTGAATTGCTCGATCATCCGCCCGCGGGTTATCGGGTCGAGCCGGTTTTCGCCACGATGGAGCATGGCTATCGCTATGCGCGCCGCTTCACCGCGCGGTTTCTCGATCTGGGAGATGTCGGACTCTCCGATGATCCGGTCGAAATTCGTCCGGGGGACGTTTTTGTTGGGCTTGATTTGCAGCCTGAGGTAGTTCCTCGTCACCAAGGCTGGTTGCAAGAAATTCGTCTCAAGGGGGTGGCGGTCTATTTTGTGTGTTACGATTTATTGCTCGTAACCAGGCCAGAATTTTTTTCTGGCGGCGTTACAATTGGGAGAGCTTGGTTGGAGGTGATTTCCCAGTCGGATGGCGTTGTCTGTATATCGCAAACGGTCGCCCAGGAATTGAAGCGGTGGTTTCAACTGTTCGGGAAACGCGAGGGAAAGCCGTTAAAAATCGGCTGGTGGCATTTGGGATCCGACCTGACGCTCAAAGTGAGCGGCCATGACCATGGCGTTCTGCCCGCGCAGGCGCGCTTGTTCGACGCCATGAGGAAATACCCGAGCTTCCTGATGGTGGGAACGATCGAGCCACGCAAAGGGCACACGCAAGTGCTGGCGGCGTTCGATCTGCTCTGGCGGAAGGGTATCAAGGTTAATCTGGTGATCGTCGGGAAGCTCGGCTGGATGGTGGATATCGAGGAGAAGGTGAACCTTCATCCCGAACGGGACAGGCAATTGTTCTGGCTTCAGGGCATCGGCGATGATTTGCTAGAGCAAATCTATGCCGCCAGCACGTGCTTGATTGCGGCTTCGGCGGACGAGGGGTTTGGTCTGCCGTTGATTGAGGCTGCGCGGCATCGCCTACCGATCCTGGCCCGCGACATTCCCGTGTTTCGTGAAGTGGCCGGCGATCATGCCCTCTATTTCAGCGGCGAGGAGCCGCGCGCCGTGGCCGAAGCGGTGAAGACCTGGCTCGATCTCGACCGTCAGGGCCGCGCTCCGCGCTCCGATGCCATGCCCTGGCTAACCTGGAAACAAAGCACGTGGAATTTGCTGGATATTATCCTGGGTGGAGAATGGCAAAGCGAATGGGTGGCAAAAAAAGACGCTGACCTAGTTTTCCGTTATTGGGGCTCCGATGATGGGCACCATACTCAGGTCGGGGAGCGGCGCGGCACGTGCCTCTACAGCACGGGCCGGGCGGGATTTCTACTGTATGGCGCTAGATTTCTCCAGAAAGGGAAGTATCGCGCGATCATCCACGGCAAGGTGGGGTTTGGCGGCGTGGCCGGAGCCTATGCGGACGTGGCGATCAAGGCGGGTACCGCCTTCCTGGCCAAAGCCTATCTCCGGCCCGGCGAAGACGAGCAGGATGCACCCGTGGCAACGCTGAATTTCAGCCTCGATGAAAACCGCACTGATCTCGAAATCCGAGTTTTCGTGGAAGAGAATAGCGATGTGCGGGTGAGCTTGGTAGAACTGCGCAACGGCAGTGCCGAGCCCGAGCGGCTGGCATCCGGCGATGGCAAGCAACGCATCACCCAACCCCCACGCGCCTTGCTGGCGCCCGTGCCCCCGGCGTGGGACCATCGCTATTGGGCCAGCCATCCCCGTTTGCTCTCACAAATTGGCCATCGCGTGGGGCGGAATGTCTGGAGCACTGGCGAGGCAGGCTATTTGTTGCATGGTCCTTATATAGGATTGCCTGCTGGGACCTATGTTGCCACAGTCTATGGCGCCCTCAACAAACCTGGCGCGTTTGGCGGCGCATATATAGACGTGGCTGCCAAGAAGGATGAATTGCGCTTAACAGAAAAAAAGCTGGCCGAGAGTGCTGCACGGCCAGGGGTTCTGGGCGTCATCGAGTTCACCCTCGACGGCTATATGGACGATGTGGAGGTGCGCCTGTGGGTGGATGCGGAGACTGATTTGCACGCCACCGGAATTGAAATAACCGAGGCACGGATAGAGGCGTCGAATGGCGCCACGACCCTGGCGAGCATAGAGGCCGCGCCCCTGCTGAACGGAACTACGACGGCCGCTGAGTCGGCGCCGCCCGCTGACCCGGAACTCGCGAAACCCAGGGTTACGGCGGATGGCGGTCCGCCTCGCGGCGGGATGGTTCAGAGGAAACAGCGGAGTTCGACCAAAAAGCGCCAAGGGCAAAAAGCCAGCGTGAGCATAGAGGTTTAAGGGAGGGGGGCGGGAAACCCAGTTCCCGCGCGCGAGCTGATATTTTATATAGGCAATGTTCGTTCTCCAAATAATGGAAAGGAAGAAAAATCGATGTCGACCGCCTTAATTACCGGAGTTACTGGCCAGGATGGGGCCTATCTCAGCCAGTTGCTTCTGGAAAAAGGCTATACCGTCGTCGGCGTCATGCGGCGCTCCGCCTCATCGGATGTAATCGGCGAGCGTTTGCGCTGGCTCGGCATTCTGGATCGGGTCAGGCTGGTCGAGGGTAACCTGACCGATCTCGGCAGCCTGATCCGCCTGGTGCAGGCCCACAAACCAGACGAAGTTTACCACCTCGCAGCGCAGAGCTTCGTCGCGACCTCCTGGCAACAGCCGACGCTGACCGGGCTGGTCACGGGGCTCGGTGCGGTGACGATGCTGGAAGCGGTGCGCATCGCGCGGCCTGAGGCGCGGTTCTATCAAGCGTCCTCATCCGAGATGTTCGGCAAGGTGCAGGCGACCCCGCAGAACGAAAAAACGCCGTTTTATCCGCGCAGCCCCTATGGCGCCGCAAAGCTTTATGCCCATTGGATGACGGTGAACTACCGCGAGAGTTTTGGCATGCATGCCTCCTCCGGCATCCTCTTCAACCACGAAAGCCCACTGCGCGGCATCGAATTCGTCACCCGTCGGATCAGCCACGGCGTCGCCCGCATCAAGCTCGGACTGGCGCAAGAACTGACACTCGGCAACATCGCGGCAGTGCGCGACTGGGGCCATTCGCGCGATTACGTGCGGGCGATGTGGCTGATGTTGCAACAAGATACGGCGGACGACTACGTCGTCGCAACCGGGCGGAGCGCGACCGTCGCGGAATTCGCTGCTCTCGCTTTCCAGGCTGCCGGCCTGCACGCGGCAGACCATCTTCGCACCGATCCCGCGCTGATGCGTCCGGCCGAGGTAGAATACCTTCTCGGCGATCCGGCCAAGGCCGCGACAAAACTCGGCTGGCAGGCGGAAGTGACACTTGAACAGCTTGCGAGCGAGATGGTCGAGGCGGATATCGCCCGGCTCAAGGCGAGGATGTAGATGCCAGCGCCGGTGCGCATCCTGATCACCGGCGCGGAGGGCTTCGTCGGCGGGCATTTGCTGCATGAGCTTGCGGCGCGGTTTCCGGTAGCGTCGTTTTATACGGAGCGGTTCGACGTCACGGATGCCGAGGCTGTCGCGGCGGCGTTCAAAGCGTTTCAGCCGGAGGCCTGCGTGCATCTCGCCGCCATCGCTTCGGTGCCGGACGCCCGGCGGGATCCAGCTCGCGCTTTCGCGGTCAATGTCGGCGGCACATTGAATGTCGCCATGGCGATCCTCAATGCAACCTCCGCGTGTCGGCTGGTCTATGTCGGCAGTTCGGAGAGCTACGGGGCAAGTTTTCGAGCTGGCGTGGCGCTCGATGAATCGGCGCCGCTCGCGCCGTTGAACGTCTATGCCGCCAGCAAGGCGGCGGCGGATTTGGCCATGGGCGCGATGGCGGCGGAAAGCGGGCTGCGGGTGATCCGGTTTCGCCCGTTCAATCACACCGGGCCGGGCCAGTCGGAAGCGTTCGTCATCCCGGCTTTCGCGGCACAGATTGCGCGGATCGAGGCGGGGGCACAGGCGCCAGTGATCCGCGTCGGCAATCTGGAGCCGGAACGGGATTTCCTGCATGTCGCGGACGTGGTGCGGGCCTATGCGTTGGCACTAGAGCGGTTCGACGAACTGCCGGCGGGCGCGGTGTTCAATCTGGCCTCTGGCCAGCCCCGGCGGATCGGCGATATTCTTGCCGCCATGATCGCCCGGGCTTCGGTGCCGATCCGTGTCGAGGTCGATCCCGCGCGGTTGCGCCCGGTGGAGATCATGCGTGCGGTTGGAGATGCGACGAAGGCGCGGGAGGTTTTGGGGTGGAGTGCAAGCCTGGATTTTCAGGCTGTCGTTTAATGGGCGGAAATGGCGAGATGAGTGATATGCAGGGCCGTGAGTCAGAGGAGATTGGCCAAAAAAAATACATTTTAGATGATGTGATTTTCGAAATAGAAATAGAATCTAGTCGTTTGATTGGTGACGCATTCTCCGTAAGATGGGTGACCATATCTGATGCGCGTTCGACGTTTATAATAAACAATAACATCAATCCGGTTGTTAACGAGTCTGTTAGAGTGCGTTTGGCTGCCATGCTTCCTATGTTTGCATTGTATCATAAAATTAAAAGGCCTCGGGTTTCTATTGCCGTGCTTGAACTTGGTGATCTAGGGGGGGCAGGAGGATGTTTGGGTTTTTGCAGCAGTTCTCCAGACGCTTGCCTTATTCCAGATTCTGATTTTGTATCCTTAAGGGGATATGCCGACACAAGGCGCGCATATCAGGAAAATTTTATTCCATGGCACGCGCGCGAGTCCATAGCTTTTTGGCGTGGATCCTCAACCGGCTGGCCTTTAAAAAAAGAAAACCTACGTTCAATTCAAAGAATTATGCTTTGTGAAATGGCTCTTTCGTCGCCGCACAGCCATTTCTACGACGTCGGGCTTAGTGGTATTGTTCAAATGACTGACGAGCAAAAAGAACAAATTTTAGGCTTAAACATCGTCAAAAATTTTGTCGATTCGAAAGAGTGGATAAAATACAAATATCTCATTGATATTGACGGTAACACAAATTCATGGGCAGGTCTTTTTCAGCGCTTGCTGTCCGGAAGCGCGGTATTGAAGGTTGCTTCTCCTCAAGGCTACAGGCAGTGGTACTATGATCGACTTGTCCCATGGGAAAATTTCGTCCCTGTTGAAGCCGACATGTCTGATTTAGATGAAAAAATTTTATGGTTGCGCGAACATGACGAGGCAGCCGAGAGAATCGGCGCGGCTGGCAGGGAGCTTGCGTTGTCGCTCGATTATGAAGGAGAAATGAAAAAAGCTGTTGAGGTGATTGACGCTGCGTTTGCTCGCCCTCCTCGCCCGAGCGGTGGGGCAGCAAATTTCCACGGACCCGACATTTCGTTTCCCGAGAATGTTCGGCCCTACCGGTTGCTCACGCACCATGAGGCAATCGTCTTCGCAAATTTGGCCGCCGGCACGCTCAGTCAGGTGCCGCAGGAAGCGGGCATAGCGAATATTGCGTTGTTTCTTTCGCCAGAGTTCGCGTGCCTCATGTATATCGCGCCGGACGGAAACCGCCATAGCGCAGTCATTGAGCCCGAGCCGGATCAACGAGCGCCGCAACCCGCCGAACAGGATACGACTCCGGCACCCCAGTATTTTGAGGTCGTAAGATTGCCGGACGATCCTGGTTCCGTGGCCCTGCGTCGCGGTGGCCTTTTCCTGTGCGCCGAGCCAGACGGCCGCGTCACGCTTTCCCGTGATAAAATTGGTGCGTGGGAGGTGTTTAGGCTTCTTGAACTAGATGCGCCTCCTGCCCCGCCCGCGCATTCCGCCGCGCCGCCGCTCGGGGCTGGCATAATAGAGCAGCAGATGGTCGTAAATCCTACCCGATTACAGATGGTCCGTACGCTCTGGCAAGGGCGCGATCCGTTTGCGGGATTTCCCGCGACGCTCTACCAGACCGATTCCCAGGGCTGGAACAGCGGCCATCGCTATCTCGGCGAGGCGGTCGCCGAACTCAAGCCAGCGCTGGTCGTTGAGATTGGTGTCTGGAAGGGTGGCTCGACGATGACGCTGGCTTCCGCGCTGAAGGCGCTTGGGTCGGATGGGGTGGTAATCGCCGTTGATACTTGGCTCGGCTCGTCGGAACACTGGAGCCAGCCGGAATGGAAGGCGCACCTTGCAATTGTCCATGGCTATCCGCAGTTTTTCTATAAATTCATGGCCAATGTTATGGCCGCCGGATTGCAGAGCCATATTCTGCCATTACCGCTGGATTCGCTCAACGCGGCACGGCTCCTCATGTTGCACGGCACTTCGATTGATCTTATTCACGTTGATGCGGGGCATGATTATCGTTCCGTCATCGGCGATCTCGAGGCGTGGTGGCCGCTCTTACGTCCGGGCGGCATCCTGATCGGCGATGATTACAACCGTGATGGCGCCTGGCCGGAGGTTCGTCAGGCTTTCGATGACTTCTTTGGCCGTCGGGGTATCGGCTTTGTCGATGCAGAAGCGAAATGCCTCATCAGAAAACCGCTTTGAGCTTGAACAGGGCCACTGGGACGCGAGGTAGCTGTGCTGGTCTGCCAGTTGTGATTTTTAGGCTTCCTCGACGCGGCAATTGGAACTTCGACTGTTTCTGAAGCGGGGTGGCCACCACCGCAGTTGGCAGTCCCAGGCGCGCTGGGGCCAATTGGGCAGTTCTAAAAGCCCCGCCATGCGTCGAGAAAAGGCCGATTGGAGGCGGGATCTTTCGTCTTGAGGAGGCTTGCAATTCTCGGTGCGGTCATTATAGTACGTAATATAACTACATTATCGAGGGTGGCATGGAAGAAGCCGTTTCGGCTGCGGATGCCAATCGCAGGTTCTCGCTTCTTCTGCGCGGGATTCGGGAGGGGCGTAGTTATGTCGTGACCAGCCACGGAAAGCCCGTCGCGCGGCTTATCCCCGTGGGCAAGCATGGAGGCGTGGCGACCAGCGCGCGTTCAACCCTGCTCTCCCGCCTTGAAAAGCAGCCCGTCCTTCATGCTGGGCGATGGACCCGCGACGAACTCTACGAGGACGACCGGTGAGGATCGCCTTGGATACGAACGTGCTCGCCTACGCAGAAGGCATCAATGGGGCAAAGCGGCGTGATGTCGCTCTGAACCTTATTCGCCGATTGCCGCAAGAGGCCGCCGCCATCCCGGCGCAGGTGCTTGGCGAACTTTTCCATGTGCTCGTCCGCAAAGGCGGAAAGTCGCGCCGCGATGCCCGCGATGCCTTGTTGAGTTGGCGCGACACATTTCCCATTGTTGAAACCTCGCCCGAAGTCATGCTGGCGGCGGCCGATCTCGCGACGGATCACCAACTGGGAATATGGGACGCGGTTATCTTGTCGGTCGCGTCGCAAGCGGGGTGTCGTCTGCTTTTGTCCGAGGATCTTCAGGAAGGCTTCACCTGGGCCGGGGTGACGGTGGTCAATCCATTCTCCTCGCCACGGCACGCTCTGCTGAATGCTTTGCTGGAAGAGGATACCGAATAGCCAGAACGTCGGGCGGTCATTGCTCTTGCGGATGCACATCACATAGCCCAGCAGCCTGGGTTTACTTCGCCCTTGAGACTGCCGAGCAGAGCATGCCGTAAGGCCCTGACAGCGTGAGCATTTGGTTGATTATGCGGTCGGCTGCAGATTCCGACGGAAGCCGGCCGGGGATTCCGATTTGATGTCGGCCAGCGTTCCGATTTGAAGCCGGCCACCATTCCGATTTAATTCCGGCCACCTGGCGGGGATTTTTCAGCGTTTTCGGCTGGGTCAGCAACTCGGGCAACTGTCCTCTCGTTACCATCAACGAGGAGGGCTGGATGCCGGCGAAGAGAGAGCTGACGATGCGGCAGATACGACAAACCTTACGGCTGGCCAGTGACGGCATCAGCGCCAGGGCGATGGGGCGGATGCTGGGCGTGGCGCGGAGCACGATCCAGGACAATCTGAAGCGGGCGCAGGCAGCGGGGCTGGCGTGGCCGTTGCCGGCCGACCTCAGTGATGCGGTTTTGGAGGAGCGGCTGTTTGCCCGCAGCGGCGCGCCGCGGGGGGTGCGCCGGCGCGCCGAGCCGGTCTGGAGCGAGCTGGTCTGCGAGTTCAAGCGCCCGGGCGTGAACCTGATGGTGCTGTGGGAGGAATATCGCGCCGGGCATCCGGAAGGGTACAGCTACAGCCGGTTCTGCGATTTGTTCAGGGAGTTCGAGGCACGGCTGTCACCGGTCATGCGCCAGGAGCACCGGGCGGGCGACAAGGTGTTCGTCGATTATTCCGGCAAAAAGTTGGGCATCACCGATCCCGCAACTGGCATCGTGCGCATGGCGGAGATTTTTGTCGCGGTGCTGGGCGCGTCGAACTACACCTACGCGGAGGCGAGCTGGACCCAGACGCTGCCGGATTGGATCGGCGCGCATAGCCGCATGTTCCGGTTTTTTGGCGGCGTGCCGCGGCTGATCGTGCCGGATAATCTGAAGTCCGGCGTCAACAAGGCGTCGTTCTACGATCCAGAGATCAACCTGAGCTATGGCCGGATGGCCTCGCATTACGGTGTTGGTGTTTTGCCGGCCCGGCCGCGGCGCCCGAAGGACAAGGCGAAGGTGGAAGCCGGTGTCCGCTTTGCCCAGAGCTACATTCTGGGCCGGTTGCGCCAGCAGACTTTCTTCTCTCTGGCTGAAGCCAACCAGGCGATTGCCGGCATGGTGGAGCGGATCAACGCGCATGTCATGCGCAGGCTCGGCGTCAGCCGGCGGCATTTGTTCGAGACGATCGAACGCCAGGCTTTGGCGGCATTGCCAGAGACCGACCATGAGTTTGCGGAGTGGGGTTTTGCCCGCGTCTCGCTGGATTATCATGTCGAGGTCTGCGGCTTTTTCTACTCGGTGCCGCATCAGCTGATCCGCCAGCAAGTCGATACCCGCGCCACCGAGCGGATGGTTGAGATCTTCCACCAAGGCAAGCGGGTCGCGGTGCATCAGCGCCGCTATGGCGGTCCAAGGCACGGCACTGCCCCTGAGCATATGCCGAGCGCGCACCGGCGCTACGCCGCATGGACGCCGGAGCGGTTCCGCTCATGGGGCGCATCGATCGGCCCGCAGACCGAGGGGCTGATCATCGCCATCCTCGCCAACCGGCCGCATCCGGAACAGGGGTTTCGGACATGCCTTGGCATCCTGCGGCTGTTCAAGGAGTTGGACCGTCCGCGCGCCGAGGCGGTGGCGGCCCGAGCGGTCGCCTTTGGCGCGTTCAACTACAAGAGCATTGCCTCGATCATCGCCAGCAAGCTCGACCAGACGGCCAGCCCGCCAGATGAGGCGCAGGCGGTGCTGACCCACGGCAATCTGCGCGGCGCCGAATATTTTCACTGATTTCCACTGAAAGGAACAAGCATGCTCACCCACCCGACCCTCGACCTGCTGCTCAAACTCGGCCTGCACGGCATGGCCAAAGCCTTCAAGGACCTCGACGCCCGGCCGGAGGTTGCCGGTTTGGCCCATGCCGAATGGCTGGCTTTATTGCTCGAGCACGAGGCCACGTTGCGACAGCAGAAACGCTTCGAGAGCCGCGCCCGCGCGGCCAAATTGCGCCAGTCCGCCAGCGTCGAGGATGTCGATTACCGCGCCCCGCGCGGCCTCGACCGGGCACAGTTCCTGAAACTCGCCAGCTGTGACTGGGTGCGCGCCCGGCATAATCTGCTCATTACCGGCCCCTGCGGGGGCGGCAAAAGCTGGCTGGCCTGCGCGCTGGGCCAGAAGGCTTGCCGCGAGGATCTCTCGACCGCCTATCACCGGGTGCCGCGGCTGTTCTCTGCCCTGGCGCTGGCCCGCGCCGATGGCCGTTACGCCAGAACACTGCGCCAGATCGCCAGGCTCGACCTGTTGATTTTGGACGATTGGGGCCCCGAGACCCTGAACGCGGACCAACGCCGCGATCTGCTGGAAATTATCGATGACCGCCACGAGATGCGCTCCGTCATCATCACCAGCCAAGTGCCGGTCGAGCGCTGGTACGAAATCATCGGCGATCCCACCATCGCCGACGCCATCCTCGACCGCCTCGTCCACAACGCCTACCGCATCGAACTCACCGGCGAGAGCCTCCGTAAAAAGCGCGATCCGGCACCGGCCCACGCCCGAACTTGACCCAAAACAAGGACACGATAATCATTCAACCAGACCCAACCGAAGACGCTCAGGTGGCCGGCTTCAAATCGGAACCCCGGCCGGCTTCAGTTCGGAAGCAGTGGCCGGCTTCAAGTTGGAATGCATGGCCGACTTCATCGGAATCCGCAGTCGGCTCCACAAGCCATGGTTGGTGGCAATCTCCTGGCTATTTCTCTATAAACATACTACGTCTTAATATTTGGCACATACGGGATATATAGTGCGCATCTGTGTAATAAGTTTGAAATATAAATGAACAAAAAGCATGCACTCCATGTGCTGATCTTGGCGTCAACAGGCGTGGTTGGGCTATTATTGTATGGCGGTGATATAGTGGAGGGAGAGGGTATATTTGGAAATTACGATACAGAGAACGCGAACGAAGGGCCAAATGCCTTTGGCAAAAAAGATGGGCTAAAACTTAATGCTGCCCAAGGGGAAAATGGAGGTAGTTTTTCTATCTTGGAAGATAAAACATCCATTGTAAAGTTAGATGATGGAATAGTTATTGATATAGGCGATGGCGGCGGAGATATAATAAGCAATATTGAAGGAGTCAAAAAAGATTTAATTGGCTATAATGACAATGTATATGGCACTACATTTAATAGTGTCATATCTTATATTAATACTACTAATAATTCATCAGAGCAAAATAATAACGGCGGCGCTATCCAAAATTATGGAGGTAATTTGTCGGGTGGCATGTTGTCTGGGCTGTCAACAGGGGGCTTGGAAACAACAATGAGTGCAATGCACAATCTCGACAATTTAACAAAAAATCCGACCGGCGCGCTAATAAGTATCGGTTCATTGGAAAATAGCGGTATCCCGAAAAATATAGGAACGACAACAAATACATGGACTCCTGCAAATGCCGAGACGGCAGTGGATGAGCCATCCTCTCTTTCTATTTTTGGGGGTCTGACCGCTTTTTTTGGTCTCGGCCGGTTTTTGGTCAAAAGACGCGTAGCATATATGAACCATTGAACAGAATTAATATAATTTGTAATTAATTTGTATAGGCGAATGATTGCGCAATCCATTCCCCGCGCCCGTGGGGTGCATGCATGTTATTGCCAAGCGTATTGAAGGGTGCCCGCTCTTTTAATATTGATATGACACTCCGCCGCTTGCGTGCCGAAAATCTCCACAATGGCGTCGAGCACTGGCCGGGCGGCGCGGCGAGGCATAGGCTTACACGTGGCGCGTGGCATCCATGCGGTCATGCAGGATGCGAACGACGGCGATGCCATAGGGCGCAATACGAAAGTAAATCATATGGCGCTCGACGGAGCGCCGTCGATACCCGGGGCGGATGTGGTCGCAAGCTGGCGCGGCTTTGGGCGCGCGGGCGAGCTCTTCAAAGGCGATGGTCAGCCTGTCGATATAACGGCTTGCCTGCTCGGTTCCCCACTGGTCGCGGGTGTAAGTTGCGATATCCTCCAAATCACGCTCTGCGGCTGGCGAAAGTCGGTAATCAGCCATGCGAGAGTTTCATTTTTCGCTTGAAGGCTGCCGGGTCGAAAGGATTGGGCTCGCCGCTGTTTTCGCCTTCTATCAAGGCTTGACGGATGCTGTCGATTGCGGCGCTGCGTTCCTGCTCGCGACGGATAAGGTCGCGGATATATTCGCTGTCATTGGTGTAGTGGCCATGGTCGATCTGCGCCTTAATCCAAGCATCCTGCTGGTCGGTCAAGGTGATAGTCTTGCGCACAGTGCCCATGCTGCATCCACCCCGAGTGCAAAAATCATACTATCGGTGTATATTAGCGCATAAAAGCGTGCCATTCAAGTTTCATGGTTTCCATGTCAGTTTTAAGGCTATCTGCGTTTCCACTTGAAGAGCGCTCATCGGAATGAGCCTCGGCGCCGCTCAGCAGGCGACGGGGAGGAGGGTCAACTGTCGGAGGTTGCATGCCCCCGCAACCACTTTTACCGAACTCGTAAACAAATCGGAACCAGCGCCGGCAACGGCGCCTGGCGTCGCCCCTGCACCGGGGCGCGTCGGCGCTTGCCCAAGGCCAAGCCCGACCATCGCAGCAATCTCGCCGGTGAGCACAATCTCCGGCGCCTCGCCCGCCGCCGCGGGAGGCAGCACCTCGACCCGCGCCACCAGGCCACGCACCATCTCCAAAGCCTCCTGCCCATCCGGCCCCGTCAAGGCCTCGGCCAGCGCCGCGACCTTGGCGCGATAGATTTCGCCGAGATTGGGATGCAGCCGCGGCACCGCCGGGGTGGCCTGCGCGAGTTGCCGGGCCAGACCCGCCTTGCGCGCTTCCAGGTCATCGAGCTGCTGTTGCAGCCCCGGCGCCCGGAACCCTTCGGCAATCGCGTCAATCAGCCCGGCGAGCTTGCGCTCGACCGCGGCCAGCTCCTTGCGCAGATTGGCCGCCTCGGCCCCGGCGGCGGCTTGCAGCCGATTCCACTCGGCGGCGAATTCGGCGACGAATTCCGCCACCAGTTCCGGCGCCATGAGCTGCTCGCGCAGCGCCCCGAGAATCAGGTCTTCCAGCGCATCGCGCCTGACGGTTCCGTGGTTGGCACAGACCCCCTGACGATGGGCGGCGGTGCAGCCGAGATAATCGCGACCGATGGCGCCGAAGGCGCCGCCGCAGCTGCCGCAGAAGATTTTTCCGGTCAGCACATGCCGCGGCCGGCGGCGCGCCCAGAACCCGGGCGGCAGCGTGTCGGCCCGCGAGGCGGCGCGAATGGCGCCGAGCCGCTCGGCAGCCCGCTCCCAGGTTTCCTGGTCGACGATGCGCAATTCCGGTACCGTCTCGATAACCCACTCGGCACGCGGGTTCGGCCGCGATACCCTTTTCCCGGTCGCCGGGTCTTTGAGGAAGCGCATGCGGTTCCACACCAGGCGGCCGATATAGAGTTCATTGCGCAGGATGCCGGTGCCACGCCCGGCATGGCCGCGGATGGTGGTATCGCGCCAGGCGCGCCCCTCGGGGCCGGGCACGCCTTCGGCGTTCAGCGTCTTGGCGATGGCAATCGGGCTGGCGCCGCCGGCAAAGAGGGTGAAGATGCGGCGCACTATGGCCGCCTCGGCCTCGTTGATGCGGCGTGCGCCGCGCACCGGCTCGCCATTGGGGTCGAGCTGGCGGGCGATGTCATAGCCATAGCAGAGCCCGCCGGCCGAGCGCCCGGCGGCGACCCGCCCGCGCAGGCCGCGGCGTGTCTTATCGGCGAGGTCTTTGAGAAAGAGGGCGTTCATCGTGCCCTTGAGGCCGACATGGAGTTCGGAAATCTCGCCCTCGGCGAGGGTGACGAGGCGGATGCCGGCGAATTTGAGCCGCTTGAACAGACCGGCGACGTCTTCCTGGTCGCGCGAGAGGCGGTCGAGGGCTTCGGCGACGACGACGTCGAAGGCGGCCTCGCGCGCGCTTTCGAGCAGCGCCTGATAACCCGGGCGCAGCGTCGAGGCGCCGCTGAGCGCGGCATCACGATAGACCTGCACCAGTTCCCAGCCCTCGCGGACGAGGCGTTCCTTGCAAAGACGCAACTGGTCCTCGATGGACGCCTCGCGCTGGTTATCGGAGGAATAGCGGGTATAGATGACGGCGCGGAGGGTCATGGGCGTGGTTCCAAGCGGCGGGAATGGGAACGATGGGCGGGGCCGGGCGCGGCGGTCAAGAATTTTTCTCCCGGCTCAGGCGGCATCGCGGAGGGGAGTATCGGCATTGCCCTCCAGTTTGGCGCGGCATTCTGCCGCAGCCCGGCGGGCAAGCTGGCGGGCCAGCGCTTGCAGTGTTGTCGACGGCCCCGGCCGGCCGTGAACCGCCGTGCCGCGGGGTGCGGCATCGCCATGGCGGGCGCCCTCGGGGTTGGCAGGCTCGGTACGGGCTGGGCGGGCTGGTGGCATTGGTCTCGGTATAGGGTATGGGTTGCGACTCTCTGAGCATGACCGAAGCCAGCGGGGAATTCATGGACCCAACCCCCCGCGCCAGCAGGGCGGATTGCTTTGGAAACGAAAGTCTCCCGGTAAACCGCCGATTGGACGTGACTTGTCGCCCGCATCCCGGACAATTTTTTACCGGGCGATAATTTGGGGCGGGTACGAAGGCGCAAATATCCGGGGGCGCCATGGCGGAAAAACCTGAAACGGTAAAGGCCAAGGTCGCGGCCTATGCCCAGCTGCTGCGGGCATTGGGCGCTGATGATGCGAGAGCAGGGAATGAGCGCACGCATCTTACCCTTGCCCTGCTCGGCGGCGAATACCGCCAGCGGCTCGCCGCCTGGGAGGCAGGGCCGACGCTGAAGGACGCGGTGGCGGTGTTGCGCCGTATCGAGACGCTGAGCGGGGAACTGGCGCGGTGTCTCGATACCTGTCCATCCGCGGTGATGGACCTGCTGCGGCATCCGTTCCCCCTGTCCGATGTCGACGACAAGATGCCGAGCGACGATTTGCTGGCGATGTTCCGGAATGCCCGCCACGGAGACCTGCCGCAAGGACGGGGCAAAGGTGGTGACTGGGTGGTCCGGCTTGCTGCGCTGTCGCGGTTTTGCGGGCGGGCGGTAGCGCGGATACAGGAAGAGGTCGGTGCGTCGAGCGGCGATGCGATTGCGCGTGGTGGCCGGCAGCGGGCGGCGGCGCTGCGCCAGCCGCATCCGGCCTGGGAATTTACGGAAAAGATGCTGTCGGTGGCCGAGCAGGTTCTCGGGAGGCCGCTTGGCGGCGCGCGTGGCGATGGGGCACGGTTCGGGGCATTCCTGGACGCGGTTGCCAGGCTGGCTTTGGACCGTGAGGTCTCGCTGGCGGATGCCTATGGGCACGCGTTTCTGCGCGCGACCGCCCGCATCAGGGCCATCAACCGGCAGCTCGAGGCGCTCGACGCGGCGGCCGTGGCGGAAATAGGGCGCTTGCTCACCGAGCGCGCCCGTCTCAAGCAGCGTCTCCAGGAGGGGCCGCGAAAAGAGCGGCGGCCAGCGGCGCAAGCCGGATGAGGCACCGTTTTGGGACACTTTCTGTCCAGCAACTCAGTGGCATGGAGCCGCACGAAGAGACATAACCTCTCGAGTCCGGCGATGCGGGGCAGCCCGGGCAGCGGCTTGACCTGATGGCAGGACTTTCAGCTGAATATCAAAAAAATCTGGTTGCGATACGCTTTTGGCCGAGAAATCACGGCCCCGCATAGTACAAGACGGCGCCAAGGGCATGACAGATGCAAATTGTCTCGGCGCGCTACAGAACCTGAACAACGGGTGTAGAGCGAGATAGTGCTTATTGTTCTGAGGTGGACTCGTAAAGCAGCGCGGTGTTAGCGCGCTGCTTTACGATTACTTATCACAGACTTGCCGGCCCTGGCGGCGCGGGCGCTGGGCCCGGTGGTGCTGGCGCGGGTGCTGGCGCTGGCCCGGCGAGCGGCCCTGGCGGCGCGGGAGCTGGCCCAGGCGGTGCCGGGGCGGGCCCTGGTACCGGGCCTGCGAGCGGCCCGAGTGTGTGCGGGGCTGGTGGCGGCGGTCCTGGTGGTGCTGGGGCGGGTGCTGGCGCTGGCCCGGCGAGCGGCCCTGGCGGCGCGGGCGCTGGCCCAGGCGGTGCCGGCGCGGGCCCAGGTGGCGGAAGCGTTGCCTGCTGGATAGGAATGGGTGGCCCCAGGCGTGGCGTCGTCGAGACGGTTCCGAGCGTTGGGTTCGACGGCGGCAGGCCGAGCAAATGGTCGACCCGGCTGACGACGGCTGGCGTCAGGGTGCGTCCCGTCTCGTCGGCGAGGGTTTCACGCGCGTTGGTGATGGCCTGTTGACGGAGGGCGATTTGCTGCGGGGTTCGCGTCGGCATGGACAAGGCCGACAGCATGGCGCGGTCATAGGTTGCTATTTTCCCGACCATCGAACGCGGCGAGGCGTGCGCGAGGGCCGTTGGCGAGGCATGCGCGGCGTTGAGCGGTCCGAGCGCCGCGGTCAACTGACCGTGTGTGGCGTAATGGCTGCGGAACGGTCGTGTGGTATGAACCAAGGCCACTGGTCGCGGCGAAGATATTTGCGCATGCCGCGTCGAAACAGGCGCGACCACGCCGACGGTACCATGCCCCGGCCCGGGGCCATGGCCGGCGGCGCCCGCCGCTCCTGCGGCCCCTCCGGCCGCGCCCGCACCGGCACCCCCCGCACCACCAGCCCCGCCAGCGCCAGCCCCGGCGCCTCCGGCGCCACCTTTAGCCCAAGCGGGTTGTGCGAGCAGTCCGCCGCCGATGAAACAGGCGGCCAACATCATAGCGGCAGTCTGACGCTTCCTTGCCGCGTAAGGCATCTTATTACGGTTCATGGCTTTGCTTCTCCGGGCTGTCCCAGCGACGACGGCGACGCACGATATGGTAAAATCATGATTAACGACAACCCCCTCCAGGTCGCCGCCGAGCCCGGGAAGGGTGGCCAACGCCACCGGACAAAATAATGTCCGAGCCGCGCCCAAAAGGGATGGCTTCACTATCGGCTTGGCAGCATGAGGAAAAATCGGTGCATATTTTACTCGGGGCAACGCGCTGACATGTGGCGGAAACGCAACGCTACCGACAGCTTTCCGCTGCATTGCACAAATTTAAGGTGAGGTCAGACGCGGCGACGTTATATCTCGCCCTGCGCGAGGCCATGCCTCCCGCTTTCTCGGACGTTTCCTCCCTAAACTTGGCGGCCTTTTCGGCCGCCAATTTTTTTGCGCACTCGCCGACGCCATGCAAGCCCAAATCTATCAGGCAACAGCCATCCTGACGTAATCCCCGGCTTTCTCTGTCTGAGCTGGACCTGGAAAATGAGACCGGGGGGCAGGGTAGTCCCTTTCGTCGGGGCAATGGAAAGCGCAGACACACACGCCGCCCCGGGTTTACCGGGACGGGGCGCCGTTTTGGCGCCCCTTGGCTTCTGGCCGCTGCCTCAGCGCCCCGAGGCGAGGCGGTGCTCGCCGGGATGCGGGGTGCCGAGACGGTAGAAGCCGGAGAAGGTGCGCGCCCAGGAGAAATCCGGGGCAAAGGCCCAGACCTCCTCGGTAGCGATGGGACCGGCGGGAAGGCGAGACCCAGGTGGTGATTACGGGAACGGCCCCCCAACCGCGGCCGAGGAGAAAGCCGCGGGTGGTCCATACGTGACGCCGCAGCCAAGTATGGCACATCCTTTTGCTACGTCGGGGAACTGTCCCTGCGAGCCCGATGCCCTGATGCGCGGAGACAGGGAGGCGCAGAGGGTGCGCAATACACGCAAAGGTTGCATTTATTAGCGTCAGATGCTAACCGCTCGGCAGCGGAAAGAAGGAGGCTTGGGCCATGACGAGTGTTACGGTTCCTGGTGCAAACGGCATAAGCACTGCGCTAAATTTCAGCACTGGTGATAATAGCGCTTTTCAAACCAAGCTGCTCAACAGCCTCCTGTCGACATTCAGTAATCCTAGCCTCTATGTCAGCCTGAATCCAAGTTCTACAGCGCCGAATCCAGCGCAACCGAGCCTGCTCGCGATTGAAAACACGCCCGCCGCCGCCATCGTGCTTGGTTCCGGCTTCGACGGTCTCATCAATACTGCCTCAGGCCCCAGCACCATCCAAGGTAATAGTGGCCAAAACCAGAGCGTGGTCGCGGGTTCCGGAGGCACGACATTCTGGGCAGGCGTTGGGGAATCTGGCACACTGGCCGCGGCGGGCGGCAACAACACCTTCATGGGCCCCTCGGCCGGCGGCGGTAACTGGACCCTTCTGTTGGATGGGGCTGGCCACAATACCGTCGTTGCGGGCACCGGCAATCATCTTATCCAGGATAGCAGCGGCGAAAATAATCTCGTCTATCTTGGCAGTGGGGCTGATACAATTGGTGCTTTCGGTGCCGACACCATCGTAGGTGGCACTGGCCAGGGCACGGTGTTCCAGAACGGCACCGGCGCGGTTCTCTACGGCGAAAACGGCACACTTGAAGTCGTCAACAATGGCGGCGCCAACACGGTGATGGCCGGCGTCGGCCCGGAGACGGTTTTCGCCAATGTGGGCGGCGGCACCTATGTTGGTGACGCACAGTCATCCGGCACGATGATTTTTGTGAATCAGCCGGGCAGTGTCGCCGGTGCCGCCTCGACCTTCACCGCCGGGCTTGGTAACACCACGGCCTTCGCCCTCAGCGGCAGCGGCCTCTACAATGCCGGCCACGGCGCCTTCACCCTGCTCGTCGAGAACGGTACCGATACCATTGCCGGAGCCTCGGGAATGAACTCGGTAACGGTGTTTGCGGAGAGTGGCGGCGACGTCGTTTTCAATGGCGATGCAAATGGCAATATTTTTGTGGCCGGTTCCGGCAACACGACGCTGAACGCCAGCGGGAGCGCTGGCGCAAACGTGCTCTTCAACGAAGCCGGTGCCGGAAACGCCGCGACGCTAATGGGTGGCTCGTACTATAACTACTTCATCGCCAGTGCCGCCAACGCCACCATGGTGGGTGGTAGCGGCCACAATATCTTCCAGTTTATCAATGGCGCGGATGGCGGCAACGATTTGATTCAGGGTTGGAACGGCAACGACAGCTTGGACTTCTACGGATATGGCACAACCCAGCCGACGCAAACCACTGCCAGCGGTTCGACCGTAATCAGTCTCTCGGACGGTACCAAAATCACTATCGCTGGCGTGACCAGCGTGCCGACCAGCCAGATTCATCTCGCCTAAATATCGGCTTCCGTAATGGACTGTGGGGGCAAGTTTCTCCGAAAGACCGCTTGTCGTCGAGTTGGTTAAGGTTAAGAGCGGCATGGGGAGAACTCCGCTCGAGTGCTCGCGTGACTTGCACAGTGGCGCGCTCCCCTCGTCCGGTAGGCGAAGACCTCGCGTGTCGGGCCATAAAAGCCGCGGGTAGAGCGGTAGCGGCACCTGTGACCGCGCTGGTTGTGCCGCGCTCTCAGCTTGCAGGCAGATGAGGCCAAATTTCCTGCCTCGCCAAGGCTATCGCGGGGTTATCCGCGCATTCTCGTCCAGCGCTGGCGGGAGCGGGGCTTTCACTGTCACCGCTGTATCAGCGGGCGCAAACGGTGCCGTCGGCGTGGATGGCGGCATGCAGAATTGGGGGGCATGGCAAGTTACCGGTCGGTATTATTCACAATAGCTGAGAATTTGCAGATGCCGCGCGGCAAATAAAAATATAAATCAAGCGCCAAAAAACTAAAAAAAGGAAACGTCCGTGAGTGAAAAAGAACATACCAAGAGGTCGCTTGCAACAGATGGCGAGGTTCTCCATGACCGTCGCAGGCCTGGGCGCGTTAATTTTCGCAATCCGTGGCTTATCGCTCTTCTTCGTGGAAACTTTAAGTATAATACGTCGTCATTTGTAAAAAATGATGATGCATCAACTTCTGACGAATTAGCGTCGCCGAATACCGATTATAACCAAGACCCTGCCGATGACCTCAGGCCCGCACATGGCATCATCGTCAGCCTGGGTCTTGGGGCTGGTCTTTGGGTTATCATTGGCCTCTTGGGATGGCTATGTGTTCGTATGTATCACTTGCTCTGAAGGGAGGGCTGATTCTCCGAGATTTCGACCGCGATTGAGCTGCGGAGTTCAGCATCAAGGATGCTCATCGCAATCGCCAAGGTGGGAATATCATTTTTATTTCAATATTTTATTATTGGACCACGAAGAAAGGGTGCAGAGCGGGAGACTGCTTATTTTCCTGGGGGAACCATTGCGCTGCGCTACGACTACTTATCATAATAGACTTGCCGGCCCTGGGCTGGGGGTGCGGATGCCCCGCCCCGGCGCCGACCAGGCAAAGCGCCTCGCGGCCAGCAATGCGGAACTGCTCGAGCAGCGGCGCCGCGCGCAAGAGTTTCGCCGAAGGCGGCTTGCCCTCGGCGAGCGCCATTTTGGCGCGGCTGTGCTGATGTTGGGGACGGGTCAGAACAAATGGTCGACGACCAGCATGACGACGCCGACGATGTGACCGATGCAGATGACGATTTCGAGGCCGCGGTCGGCAACTTCGCGCCAGGTCTTCTCGCCCGACAGGGAACCAAGGCGCTTATGCGCGGCATGACGGGCACTCTGGCCATGATGCCGGGCCTTGGGGCGAGAGGAAATGACGGCGACTCCCGACAGGGAACTCGGTGTGCTACGGTGTTTGGCAGCTCGTGACATTGATGCCTCCAATGTTGCGGGTTAGGCCGGGTATGGTGGTTCCAACACCATGCTCGGCCGCTTTGTTTCCGGGGGGCGCCCGGCGCGCGGGAGAGGGAAGAAGATGTTTTCCCGCCTCTTGATATGAGAGATGTTATCTCTATTGAATAGATTCAAGAGAAAAATAGACAAAGCGCGAAAAAATATCGCTTTTCCTCTTGCGTGACTGTCCTCACACCAGACGATGCGAGACGAAGGCCAACGGCTTCAATCCCATCGCCTTCCACCTAACTATCAAGCGCCGAAGAATTCCTGCAGCCGTCATGACAGGCCGAAGCGTTACTGCATGGGCCTCGACAGCGGCAATTCCTTAACCGCTCTTTACCATGAGCGCTGGCCGATGACTGGCAGAAAGCCGGGTACAATTTTCGTGCCAACGATTTTAGAAATATTTTCCCCCCATGTTCTTTTGCCTCCCATCGCCATCACTGTCGGCACCGCGGAACCGGCGGCGCCGTGCCCGCACAAGGCGGGCACGGCGCCAAGGCTCGGGGCAGACGGCAAGGCCGCGGACCTTGGCAAGCACGAAAACGGCAACGCCGAGCTTCGGCCCGAGGTGAAAGCCCTCACCCTCCTCTCTTGGAAGGGAACCGCCACCTCACTGACGGGGCTGCGGCATCATGGCTGGCCAGGATGATGGCGAGCCGGAATTGGATGGCGGGAGCAAGTTCCTGGGATGCCAGAGGGGAATGTTGACAATAAAAATTGAGGGGAGAGAGGCAGAAAGAAAGGCAGAAAAAGAGCGAAATGCACGCGGTCGCCAGGAACCGGACGGCTGTATCGCTTCGGAACGTGGCGTGGCCGTCGCTTTCGTGGCAGCGCGCTGAGGTTGAGGCGGGTCAGAACCTTATGGATCGTCGATGCCGCGAGGCGCAGGCCATGCAGCCGCTCAAGTTCGATACGGAGCCGCTTGACGCCAAGCCGCCGTTCACGCCGCAGCCGAACGATCACCGCCTCCTGAACCTGTCCGACTTTCCGCGTTGGTGACCTGTGCGGGCGACGGCTCTGCTCCACGAGACCTGCTTCACCTTCCGCCTCATATCGGCGCAGCCATTTCCGCAGTGTTGGTCTCGAAACGCCGAAGCGCCGGCAGACGGCACCGGCGTCCCGGACCTCTTCATATGCTGCGATCCACTTCAACCGCAGCCGGACGGCACGATCCGTTTCATCCTTTCTGCCATCTCTTGATGCCATGTGCTGCTGTGGTGGCTGGGGGATTGTGGGCAACGCGCAGCGTTGTCCATCAAGTCCACAGCCTATCGAATCCATTGAAAGGATGTCTACGAACCGTACAGTCAAGGTGCTGGGCGCGGTGCTCGACCATGGCCTGGCCGCGGTCGAGGCGGCCTGTGCCGAAGCCCTGGAGGCCGGCATTGCCAATGGCGATGTGATTCTCACCGTGCTCGCCCGGCGGCTTCAGCCGATACCGGTGCCGAGCATCACGACGCCCAATGCGCTGCGCCTGAAGATCGAACCCATGGCGGATTGCCGTCGCTACGACAGCATAAGGAAGGAAGCCTGATGGAGCGTCACGACATCCTCGACGCCATGAGCGAACTCAAGCTCTACGGCATGCGCGCCAGCTTCGACGAGATCGCCGGCAAGGGCCTCGTCCGCCGTGACGAGATCTATCCCCTCATCGCCAGCTTGATCCGGGCGGAGCGCACGCACCGCCAGGCGCGATCAATCAGCTATCGCATCAGCGGCGCCAAGTTCCCGGTGTTGAAGGATCTCGACAGCTTCGTATTCGCCGACACGCCCGTCGATCAGGGACAGGTGCGCGAACTGACAACCGGTACTTTCCTCGATGCCAAGCGCAACACCATCTTTATCGGCGGCACCGGCACCGGCAAAACCCATCTCTGCATCGCCGTCGCTGCCGCCGTCATCCGGAGCCGTGCTCGGGGACGGTTCTTCAACCTCGTCGATCTCGTCAATCAGCTCGAGCAGGAAAAGGCCGCCGGCAAGAGCGGACGCTTGGCCGAGAAGCTGCTGCGCCACGATCTCGTCGTCATCGACGAACTCGGCTATCTCCCATTCAGCCAATCCGGCGGGCAGTTGCTGTTCCATCTCATCAGCAAGCTTTACGAGAACACCTCGCTCCTGATCACCACCAACCTCGCCTTCGCCGATTGGCCCCAGGTGTTCGGTGACGTCAAAATGACCACCGCCATGCTCGATCGCCTGACGCATCACTGCGACATCGTCGAGACCGGCAACACCAGCTGGCGCTTCAAAAACCGAAACTGAAAACCCTCCCCCGGACCCCCTCCCGGGCTTCTCCTCGTGGGTGCACAGGGACCTCCCACGCCCGCCGCTGCGCGCAACGCCCAGGGCGCTGCGCTCCGGGCGCGGGTCCCTCCTATGCACTACGCGGATAAGCCCAATCTTGTGCACCCAGAGGGGTCGTTATTGGACGCGAAATCGGGGTCGCGATTGGAAGCGAATTGACAATTTGGCCCGAATGAGGATTTCGACCGCTACCCGCGCGACGAGGCGGCCGATGTCACTGCCGCCGCCCGGGCTGGCGCGGATCTGGTTTATGCGCCAGCCATCAGCGCCATGTACCCATCCGGCTATGCCACCACGGTCAGCGTTGCCGGGCTGAGCGAAGGGTTATGCGGCGCCCAGCGGCCTGGGCATTTCGACGGCATGGCGACGGTGGTGACCAAGCTTTTCCTGCAAGCCGGAGCAGAGAGCGCTTGGTTCGGCGAGAAGGATTATCAGCAATGGTTGGTGGTGCGCCGCCTGGTCGCCGATCTCGACATCCCGGTGCGGCTTCGCGCGGTGCCGACGGTGCGCGAGGCGGACGGGCTTGCGCTCTCGTCACGCAACCGCTTCCTCTCCCCCGGCGAACGCGCCATCGCGCCGCGTCTTGCCGCGGTGTTGCATGAGATCGCGACACGGGCGACCGCAACCCCTGACGCCATCGCGCCGCTCCTCGCGGAAGGCCACGCGGTCCTCACCGCGGCCGGGTTCAAGGTCGAATATCTGGAAATCCGTGACGCCGAAACCCTCGCGCCTTGCACGACGTGCCATGCCCCGGCTCGGGTTCTTGCCGCAGTGCGGCTGGGCTCTGTCCGGCTGATCGATAATTGGCCAATCCCCACCGCGGCGCAGCGCGCGTAACCCGCGCACTCATCGACGGAGAGGCAGCCCGCCGGCCTGCGCGCAAAGCCCGCCCTGGGCCATCATCCGTGCTCAGCCGAGGAACTCGATCAAGACGAAGTTGATCGCAACGATAAGTGCGAGCGAGACCGTGACACCGCTTGCCACAGGCAGGCCGGCGCGGGCGACCTGGCGCAGGTCGGTGCCGAGGCCGAGTGCGGCCATCGCGATCACGGTCAGCCAATTCGCCGCCGTCGCCATGGGCGAAAGGAGAGAGTGCGGGACACAATCGAACGAGCGGAGAGCGGCAAGGCCGAGAAAGCCGACGATAAACCATGGCACCAGATGATGAAGCCGCAGCCGGTACGCCAACCGATCGCCCGCCGCCGCTCCCTGTCCCAGATCCTCGCCATCGTCTTGCAACCAGTGCGCGATCAATGACAGGACCAACAGCACCGGTCCGAGCATGAGCACGCGCACGAGCTTGACCAGCGTGCCGATATGGACGGCGATCGTGCCCGCGGGAACGGTCGCGGCGAGCACTTGCGGCACGGCATAGACGGTCAGACCGGCCAGCACACCATATTGCGAGCCGCTGAGATGGAGAAGCGGTATCAATCCGGGCAAACCAAGGACGGTACCGACGCCGAGCACCGCGGTGAAGGCGATGGCGGTCGCGACATCCTCGGCTTTGGCGCCAATCGCCGGCGCGACGGCCGCGATGGCCGAGTTGCC
This sequence comes from Acidibrevibacterium fodinaquatile, assembly GCF_003352165.1. GTDB lineage: Bacteria > Pseudomonadota > Alphaproteobacteria > Acetobacterales > Acetobacteraceae > Acidibrevibacterium > Acidibrevibacterium fodinaquatile. Next base: position 2,753,067 of record NZ_CP029176.1, on the reverse strand, counting down.
GCAAATCGCGTTGCCACAGGCAACGAGCAGCGCCATTCGCGGCCGCAGCCCAAGCAGGCGCCCGATGCCATAGCTCATGGCGATGGCAACACCGACCACGCCGACGATCCCGGCCAATAACCCAGGGCCGACGGCCGCGAGTGCCTGCGCGCTGAGGCTGGCGCCGAGCAATAGGATGGCAAGCTCGAGCAGAATTTTGGCGCTGAATTCGATGCCTTTGATCCAAAGCGCGCCCGGCATCCAGACTGTGCGGACCATCGTGCCGACAAGGATCGCCAGCACCAGGGCTTCGAGCCAGGAGCGTCCGAAGACTCGAGCCTCCAGGCTGGCGAGCGCGGTCGCGACGAGGCTGACGGCAAGACAAAGCATCGTGCCCGGGATGAGACGCGCGACGATCGGAAAGGCTGCACCGCCGGCAGGCCTGGGCACGAGACTCACGGTCTCGCCGTCCCGAGCGGGGTTCGAGGTGCGACGCATCAGCGGATGAAGAGCCAAAAACTGGCCAGAACCGTCATCATTCCGCTGAGCAGCAAAGGCAGCATGACAATTTGCACCAGAGCCGCCCGACCGCTGATCGTGCCGCCGCCGGTTTCAACCTCGCCGCCGAGGAAATCACGAAAACTGCGATGCGGTCCCTCACCCTGATGGCGAGCCGCGACCGCGCCACCACCGACAATGCCAGCGAAATAAACCAGTGAGCTGGACCCGGAAAATGGGACCGGGGGCATAGTTGGAAGAGTGCCGTTCTGTCGTGATAGACGGAGCGGATGATGACGACGAAGACGAGACGGAAGATTGATGCGGCGCTGAAGGCGAAGATCGCCTTGGAGGCGCTGCGCGAGCAGGCGACGGTCGCCGATCTGGCGGCGCGGTATCAGGTTCACCCGAACCAGATCTATGCCTGGAAGAAGCAGCTGCAGGACCACGCGGCGCGCGCCTTTGACCCGAAAGTGGGTCAGGATGCCGAGGTTGCGGCGCGACGAGAGATCGAGAAGCTGCATGCGAAGATCGGGCAGCTGACGATCGAGAATGATTTTTTTGCCGTGAGGTTCGGAAAGTGAGCGCCCCGGACCGCCGAGCGAAGCTCGACCGAGATCATCCGACCCTGTCGCTCCGGCGGCAATGCGCGCTGCTGGGAGTGGCACGGTCTGGCGTGTATCGGCGTCGCCGGCCGGCGAACGACGATGATCTCGCGCTGATGCGGCGGATCGACGAGTTGTTCCTGCGCTGGCCATTCCTGGGGTCGCGCCGGATGGTGGCGATGCTCGCGGCCGAGGGCATCCGGGTCGGCCGCAAACGGGTGCGGCGGCTGATGCGGCTGATGGGGATCGTGCCTCTGGGCCCGAAGCCACGGACGAGCAAGCCCGGGGCCGGGCACAAGATCTATCCCTATTTGCTACGGGGTCTGGTGATCGACCGGCCGAACCAGGTCTGGTGCGCCGATATCACCTATCTGCCGATCGGCCGGGGCTTTCTGTATCTGGTGGCGATCATGGACTGGCACAGCCGAGCGGTGCTGGCGTGGCGGGTATCGAATACGATGGACACCAGGTTCTGCGTCTCGGCGCTCGAGGCGGCGTTGGCGCGGTTCGGCAGGCCGGAGATCTTCAACACCGACCAGGGGTCGCAATTCACTTCGACGGAATTCACCGGCGCTCTGGCGCAGGCGGGGATCAAGATCTCGATGGACGGCAAGGGCCGGTGGATGGACAATGTCTTCATCGAGCGGCTCTGGCGGTCGCTGAAATACGAGGACGTCTATATCAAGGGCTACGTTGACGGCACCGAACTGCGCGCCGGCCTGGCCGAATGGATGGGTTTTTACAACAACCATCGCCCGCATCAGGCGCTGGGGAACCGTGCGCCGATGGCGATCTGGCGCGAAGCGATGATCGGCGCGCTGCCGCCGATGGCTGTGGATATGACGCTCGCCGTGGCGGCGAGCTTGGACGACGCTACCGCGTCGACCACATCTCCACAGCCACAACAGCAGCAAAAAGCAGCTTGATTTTCATGGAGGTCAGAACGGCGCTACTTCCAACTTAATTTCCCAGGTCCATGGTCCTCATCACAGGGACCAGCTCAAACGGGAGAACCGTGAATTGCGGCAGGCGAACGAGATCCTGCGCAAGGCATCGGCATATTTTGCAGCGGCGGAGCTCGACCGCCGCGCCAAGCCATGATCGCGTTCATCGACGCGCATCGCGATGTCCACGGGGTCGAGCCGATCTGCAAGCTATTGCCGATCGCCCCGTCGACCTATCACGAGCATGCGGCGCGTCGTGCCAAGCCGGATCGTTTGCCGCCCCGTGCCCGGCGTGATCGCGCGCTGGAGGCGGAGATCCGTCGGGTCTGGGACGAGAATTTCCAGGTCTACGGCGTGCGCAAAGTCTGGCGGCAATTATGCCGGGAAGGGATAAAGATCGCCCGTTGCACAACGGCGCGGCTGATGCGGCAGATGGGACTAGCCGGGGCGATCCGTGGCAAGATGATAAAGACCACGATAAGCAACCCGGCTGCCCCTTGTCCGCGCGACAAGGTCAACCGGCAGTTCCGAGTGCCACGGCCGAACATGCTGTGGGTGAGCGATTTTACCTATGTCGCCACTTGGCAGGGGTTCGTCTATGTCGCTTTCATCATCGATGCTTTCGCGCGGCGGATCGTCGGTTGGCGGGTGTCGCGCTCGGCCGAAACCGGTTTTGTGCTCGATGCCCTCGAACAGGCGCTGCATGACCGGAGGCCCGCGCAGCGGGCTGGGCTGGTCCACCATAGCGATAGGGGTTCGCAATATGTCAGCATCCGCTACACCGAGCGGCTTGCCGAGGTCGGCATCGAACCCTCGGTCGGAAGCATCGGCGATTCCTACGACAATGCGCTGGCCGAGACGATCAACGGCCTGTTCAAAGCCGAACTGATCCACCGCCGTGGACCGTGGCACAACCTCGAAGCCGTGGAATTCGCCACCCTCGCGTGGGTCCATTGGTTCAATCACAACCGCCTCCTCGAGCCGATCGGAAATATCCCACCCGCCGAGGCCGAGGCGCGCTACTATGAACAACTGAACGAGCTGACCATGGTGGCCTGACTCAAACAAAACAGCCTCCGGAAAACCCGGCGCGGTTCAGTAGGCGTTGTGGACGAGGCGGTCGAGGATGGCGTCGGCGATGGTGGGATCGCCGATGATTTCGTACCAGCGCTCGACCGGCACTTGGCTGGTGATGATGACGGAGCGCATCTCGTGGCGGTCATCGATAATTTCCAGCAGATCGCGGCGTTGGTCCGCGTTCAGGGTCTCGGGGCCCCAATCGTCCAAAATCAACAGGTCGAGCCTGGCGATCTGGCGCAGTGTTCTGGCGTAACGGCCATCGGCGCGGGCCAGCGCCAGGGCAGAGAACAGCCGCGGCACCCGGTGATAGGCGGTCGAGAGATCCTCGCGGCAAGCCTTCTGGCCCAGCGCGCAGGCCAGCCAGCTTTTGCCGCCCCCGCAGGGGCCGGTAATGAGCAGATTATGCCGGGCGCGCACCCAGTCACAGCTGGCGAGTTTCAGGAACTGTGCCCGGTCGAGGCCGCGCGGGGCGCGGTAATCGACATCCTCGACGCTGGCGGACTGGCGCAATTTGGCCGCGCGGGCGCGGCTCTCGAAGCGTTTCTGCTGTCGCAACGTGGCCTCGTGCTCGAGCAATAAAGCCAGCCATTCGGCATGGGCCAAACCGGCAACCTCCGGCCGGGCGTCGAGGTCCTTGAAGGCTTTGGCCATGCCGTGCAGGCCGAGTTTGAGCAGCAGGTCGAGGGTCGGGTGGGTGAGCATGCTTGTTCCTTTCAGTGGAAATCAGTGAAAATATTCGGCGCCGCGCAGATTGCCGTGGGTCAGCACCGCCTGCGCCTCATCTGGCGGGCTGGCCGTCTGGTCGAGCTTGCTGGCGATGATCGAGGCAATGCTCTTGTAGTTGAACGCGCCAAAGGCGACCGCTCGGGCCGCCACCGCCTCGGCGCGCGGACGGTCCAACTCCTTGAACAGCCGCAGGATGCCAAGGCATGTCCGAAACCCCTGTTCCGGATGCGGCCGGTTGGCGAGGATGGCGATGATCAGCCCCTCGGTCTGCGGGCCGATCGATGCGCCCCATGAGCGGAACCGCTCCGGCGTCCATGCGGCGTAGCGCCGGTGCGCGCTCGGCATATGCTCAGGGGCAGTGCCGTGCCTTGGACCGCCATAGCGGCGCTGATGCACCGCGACCCGCTTGCCTTGGTGGAAGATCTCAACCATCCGCTCGGTGGCGCGGGTATCGACTTGCTGGCGGATCAGCTGATGCGGCACCGAGTAGAAAAAGCCGCAGACCTCGACATGATAATCCAGCGAGACGCGGGCAAAACCCCACTCCGCAAACTCATGGTCGGTCTCTGGCAATGCCGCCAAAGCCTGGCGTTCGATCGTCTCGAACAAATGCCGCCGGCTGACGCCGAGCCTGCGCATGACATGCGCGTTGATCCGCTCCACCATGCCGGCAATCGCCTGGTTGGCTTCAGCCAGAGAGAAGAAAGTCTGCTGGCGCAACCGGCCCAGAATGTAGCTCTGGGCAAAGCGGACACCGGCTTCCACCTTCGCCTTGTCCTTCGGGCGCCGCGGCCGGGCCGGCAAAACACCAACACCGTAATGCGAGGCCATCCGGCCATAGCTCAGGTTGATCTCTGGATCGTAGAACGACGCCTTGTTGACGCCGGACTTCAGATTATCCGGCACGATCAGCCGCGGCACGCCGCCAAAAAACCGGAACATGCGGCTATGCGCGCCGATCCAATCCGGCAGCGTCTGGGTCCAGCTCGCCTCCGCGTAGGTGTAGTTCGACGCGCCCAGCACCGCGACAAAAATCTCCGCCATGCGCACGATGCCAGTTGCGGGATCGGTGATGCCCAACTTTTTGCCGGAATAATCGACGAACACCTTGTCGCCCGCCCGGTGCTCCTGGCGCATGACCGGTGACAGCCGTGCCTCGAACTCCCTGAACAAATCGCAGAACCGGCTGTAGCTGTACCCTTCCGGATGCCCGGCGCGATATTCCTCCCACAGCACCATCAGGTTCACGCCCGGGCGCTTGAACTCGCAGACCAGCTCGCTCCAGACCGGCTCGGCGCGCCGGCGCACCCCCCGCGGCGCGCCGCTGCGGGCAAACAGCCGCTCCTCCAAAACCGCATCACTGAGGTCGGCCGGCAACGGCCACGCCAGCCCCGCTGCCTGCGCCCGCTTCAGATTGTCCTGGATCGTGCTCCGCGCCACGCCCAGCATCCGCCCCATCGCCCTGGCGCTGATGCCGTCACTGGCCAGCCGTAAGGTTTGTCGTATCTGCCGCATCGTCAGCTCTCTCTTCGCCGGCATCCAGCCCTCCTCGTTGATGGTAACGAGAGGACAGTTGCCCGAGTTGCTGACCCAGCCGAAAACGCTGAAAAATCCCCGCCAGGTGGCCGGAATTAAATCGGAATGGTGGCCGGCTTCAAATCGGAACGCTGGCCGACATCAAATCGGAATCCCCGGCCGGCTTCCGTCGGAATCTGCACCGGGATCGATGTAATGCCACTCGACACCGTTCTCATTGGCCCATTTCAGAATGGCCTTGCTGGTGAACTCGGTTCCGTTGTCGGAGACGATGCAGGCGGGCTTCCCATAGATCCGGACGAGGGCATCGAGTTCCCGGGCCACCCGGGCGCCCGAGATGCTGGTGTCGGCCATCAGGTCGAGATTTTCTCGGCAGCAATCGTCATTCACCGCCAGGATGCGGAACTTGCGGCCGGCCCCGAAGGTATCCAACAGGAAATCGAGCGACCAACGCTGGTTCGGGCGCAGCGGCACAGGCATCGGCGTCCGGCTGCCACGCGCCCGTTTGCGGCCACGGCGGCGGCGGACAGACAGCCCCTCTTCGCGGTAAAGGCGGTAGAGCTTCTTTTCGTTCATCACCATGCCCTTGCGCGCCAGCATGATCCCGATGCGCCGGTAGCCAAAGCGGCGACGCTTTTCGGCGATCTTGTGCATTTCCTCACGGATCTCCGGATTGTCGGGCGAGCGCTCGCGCCGCACCGTCTTCGGATCGACGCCGACCAGGACACAGGCCCGGCGTTGAGAGATCGCATGACCTCGCATCGCCCGCTGCACCGCCTCCCGCCGTTGCATCGGCGTCGTCAGGATTTTCCCAGCAAATCCTTCAGCACGACGTTATCCAGCATCGCGTCGGCCAGAAGACGCTTCAGCTTGGTATTCTCGTCCTCGACCTGCTTCAGCCGTTTGGCATCAGATAACTCCATCCCGCCATACTTGGCCTTCAGCTTGTAGAACGTCGCCGGGCTCAGCCCATGCTTCCGACAAAGCTCGGGGGTCGGCAGGCCAGCCTCTTGTTCCTTGATCATCCCGATAATCTGCGCCTCGGTGAAACGGCTTTTCCTCATCTCGTCTGCTCCTTCAGGGTGGGCAGACTCTACATCACGGCGAGGGCGCTTTCGGGAGGCAGGTCACTTCATCGGTTGATACCGGGCGACCGCCCTGGCCGAGCAGAACTTTCGGCGTGCGCGGCGGAAAGAAGAATTCGGGATGGGTCTGGAAGGGGTCGTTTACGAGAACATGGGAGAGTATGTCTTGCGGGCGGCCGTATAAAGAGAGTGCGTAGCCGAGCAGGAAACTCATGGTCTTACGTCCTCCGGCAATCGAGACATGCAACCGGGTCGCGGGGTCAGCCGTCAACGACCGGACCAGCGTGCAAATTGTGTTGGCCGCCGCTTCGTTGTCGATGTCACTGTTGATATCGGCGAGCGATTTCCCGTCCGTGCCGGCTATCACATGAATGGAATTTGGGCTCAGAGCCTCTGCGAGCGCGGGACAATCAAGGTCGGAGGCAAGGTCGGCCAGCCCCTGCCGCAGCATCAAATCTATCCGACGACGCCCCTCGTCGGTGGTGAGGAGGTGAATTTCGTCTGGGACGAAGGATGGTCTCGCGGTTGCGAGAACATAAAGGCTTTCCGTTACGACCTGAGGCGTGAGGCCGACGGCGGATAGGAAAATTCTACGTGGGCTGGGCGCGTTGGGCATGGCAGGCATCCTGCAGTATCGCGGCGCGCGTGACCAGCGTCACAAGCTTGCGAATGTTTCGCCAAGCGATAGCCTTGATACGAGCCGAGTGGCGGGTCGATAAACTGCGCAGATGGGCGGCTTCGCATGTGCAAATTCGTGCCACGGGAGCCAAAACGTATTTTCCACAGTACGCGGGGCCTATAGCGGAATGAACCGTCGCGCTGGCTCATCCGGTTTACACGCGGACGACCTGTTGCCTTATTCTGGAGCCATATTTTGGGGCGGGTGTGCAAATGGGTCGTGCGCTGGGACGCCGAGCGGCGCAAAATGTCGCAGGTTGCGGGTAAGGATGATGAGCCCGTGGTGCTGGGCGGTCGCAGCAATCACGATATCCGCGAAGCCGGGCGCGTGACCCTGGCTGCGAGCGAAATCCGACAGGGCACCAGCGAGACGGGCGGTTGCGATATCAAAAGGCAGGATGCGGGCAGCATAGAGGTGCAATACCGTTTCGAGCCATGCGCTCAGGTCTCGGGATTTGCGAGCGGCGCCTTCTCGTTTGGCCTTGGCGATGCCGTCCTCGATTTCCGCGATGGTCACAACCGAGAGGAATAGCTTCTCGGAGTGCGCATCCATCCAGGCGGTCATCTCGGCAGGCGCTACCCGTGCAGGCGCGCGCCCCGAAATGACATTGGTGTCGACGAGGTACAAAGCATCAGAGTCCGCTGTCGCGGGGAGGGGCGGTGTTGCGTCGCGGCAAATCCCCCTTTTCGAGGGGAGCCGCCATCAGCAACTTACCAAAAGATGGCACGTGCGAGAGGCGCTGCCATTCCTCGAACCCCAAAATGACCGCCTCAGGCTTACCGTGGCGTGTGATGATGGCGGCCTCCCCACGTCGGGCGTCGGCGACGACGGCGGAGAGGCTGGCCTTGGCGTCGCGGAGCTGGATTTCTCGCATGATGACCTCCGAAGGGGAATGGAACCACAGTGGTCATTTATGTGGATTGAGCAGGTGGGGCAAGAGCAAGCAAATCATGGCGGTGCGTCGGTAGGAATGGAAGACACTGGTAACCGTGCCTTTGATGGCGGAGGCCATGTTGGACGGCAGGGTGATGGTCAACCGCTCGATTTCGGCCATGGCTATCTTCCTGGAGGAAACGCATATTTTGTCATACTTTCAAGACTCCCGCCAGCGACCCGTCTCCCGACCGAACTGTGACATAATGGAGACCACACGCCGCAACCACGGTTGAACCGCATCCGATTTCTCGGAGACTCACAGCTCGTGAGGAGGATTTCATTGACGGCATCCGTCGTTCCCTCCATATTTCGACTGGTCATAAAAACTGGTCGAAACGGCGGCACGCATGCGCGAGATTCAAGCTTCGGAGGCCAAAACCCATCTGCCGCAACTGCTCGATGACGTCGAGCGCGGCGATGTCATCGTCATCACGCGCCATGGCCGGGCGATTGCCCGCCTGATACCGGAACTGGACCGCAGGCGGGAAGAGATTGACCAAGCCATCGCCGGCATCAAGGCGCTCCGCAAGCGCACCAGCAAGGTCACCGTCGAAGAATTGCTCTCCGCCCGGCATGAGGGGCACCGCTACTGATGCCGTTTGTTCTCGACGCCTCGATTGCGGCGTGCTGGGCTTTCGCGGACGAGGACCACCCGGTGGCGGCTCTGGCGCTCGAGCGGATGCGGACGGATGCGGCGCTGGTTCCGAGCCTCTGGTGGTTTGAACTGCGCAACACCCTCATCGTCAGCGAGCGGCGAGGCCGCCTGACGGAAACCGACACTGCGCTTTTTCTGCGCGAAATCGCTCGCCTGCCGATAACAGTTGACCGCACCCCGGGTGAGGCAGAGGTGCTCATGCTCGCTCGCCGGCATCGGCTCACAGTCTATGATGCGAGCTATCTCGCATTAGCGCAGCGCGAAGGCCTGCCGCTTGCGACGCTCGATGGCGCTTTGCGGGAAGCGGCGAGGGCGGCAAGGATATCCCTGCTTGAGAGCGCTCATCGAAATGAGCCCTGATGGCATGATGTGGCGCGGGTCGCCGTCGCGCTTGGCGCAGGGCAGACACATTCAGCCCGCCGGGCGTGCGACCGAGGCTGGGAAGGCCACTAGGCCGCCATTCTTACGCGGGCGGATTGCCGTTTTGTTCTGCGGCCTTGCGGTGAGGCGGAGGCGTGTTCGGTATAAGTGGCAGCGCTCCCCCGCAACCACCGATAGTAGACTCCCGGAAACGGCCGTTCCTGGCGGGGTTTGTGCCCCGTTTGGGAGCGGCCGGCGTTCGCGTTCCGGCGCCATCGCCTGGGTCAAAATCACCGCCAAATCACCATGCAGCGCCGCCGCCAGGCCATCCGGCGCGGTCGCATCCGGCGTCAGCACCACCTTCTCAATCATCTGCCGCAACGCCTCGCCCGCCTCATGGCGAATGTCGGGCTCGTTCAGGCATTGTTCCAGCACCGCCACCTTGCGCCGGTAAATCTCCGCCGCCTGCGGATGCAGCCGCGCCGGCGGCGCAGGCTTGGAAAGCGCCGCCAGCTCCGCCGTCAGCGAGGCCTTCTCCGCCTCCAGCGTGCCGAGCCGGCGGCGCAGCGTGTCATTCCACTCGCCGTCCTCAATCGCCCGCACCACGCCATCGAGCTTGCGCTCGATGGCGGCCAGCGCGTCCTTCACCCGCCGCTCGCGCATCGCGTCGTCGCGCTGCAGCTCGGCAAGGCTCTCGGTGAACGCGGTGACAAATTCCGCCACCAGCGCCGGCGTCAGCATATGTTCCCGGAGCCCGCCGAGAACCCGCGCCTCCAGCCGCTGGCGGGTGATGGTCACCGCGTTGTCGCACGTGCCCTTGCTGCGCCGGGCCGCACAGCCATAGCGGTCCTTGCCAATAATCGTATACCCGCCACCACAACAGCCGCAGACCAAAACCCCGCTCAGCAGGAATTCGCGACGATGGGCGCGGTTGAGGGCGTTGCCGGAGCCCTCGTCATGACATACCGCGTAACGCGCCGCCTGCTGGCGTGCCCGCACCGCATCCCAAAGCGGCTGGTCGATGATGCGCAGCTCCGGCACCGCCACCACCTCCCATTGCTCGCGCGGATTGACCCGGGCAAGGCGCTTGCCGGTGCGCGGGTCCTTCACATACGAGCAGCGATTCCAGCTCAGCTCGCCGATATAAAGCGTGTTGTTGAGAATGCCGGTGCCGCGGTCGAGCTGGCCGCGAATGGTGGTATCGCCCCACGGGCGGCCTTCGGGGCCGGGCACGGCTTCGGCGTTCAGCTCATGGGCGATGGTGCGGGCCGATTTGCCGGCGGCGTAGTCACGGAAAATCCGCCGCACGATGGCCGCCTCGGCCTCGTTGATGCGACGCGCGCCAGCGCCGGAGGCATCCCCGGGCACGACGGCGTAGCCATAGGCGATGCCGCCCGGCACCCGTCCCGCCCGCGCCCGGCCGAGCTGGCCGCGCCGGGTTTTGTCGCGGAGGTCGGAGAGATACATCTGCGCCATCATGCCCATCACCCCGACATGCATCGGCGTCACCTCGCCGCTGTTGGTGACGTGCAGCTTGACGCCATAAAAGGTCAGGCGGTCGAAGAAATCGGCGACATCGGCGAGCTTGCGCCCGAGCCGGTCGATGGCCTCGGCGACGACGACATCGAAGCGCCGCGCCTCGGCATCGGCGAGCAGGCGCTGGAAATCGGGACGAAACCGGCTGGCGCCGCTCTGCGCGCGGTCCTCATAGGTGGTGGTCAGGGTCCAGCCCTGGCGCGCGATGTAGCGGCGGCAGACTTCCAACTGGTCTTCGATGGATGCGTCGCGCTGGTTGTCGGAGGAATAGCGAGCGTAGATGACGGCGCGGAGGGTCATGGGCGCAGCTCCAGCGGCAGGGCCGGCGATGATGTCGCGCCATCGCCCTGCCGGTCAAGAATGACGCATGGGTTTCGCGGTAAGTCGCGCGGCATGACGGTCAATGCCAGCGGCCATGACGCATGAGAACTATGACCGCGCCTATCACCAGCGCGGTGGCGGCCATAATGGCCGTCATGTCAATGGTGCCGCAACCGAGGCTGAGCCGCCGATAATCCTCCCGCGTCGCCTGCCTGGCCAGCAGGCGGGCAATCCAGGCGAGGGTCGGATGCGCATCCTGGAGAGGCACCGGCTTGGGTGCGGCCTCACGGCGCGCGGCGGCGTTGGTTGTTTCCGGTTTCGGCGATATGCGCCGGGTGTTCAGAGTATGCGTCATGTTCAATCCTCCCGTTTGGCGGACGAGGCCTTCACTCGCCGCGGTTAATGCACGACAACTCAAAATTCAGAACTGTCAATAACTCATGATAACGTGTGGGAATAATAATAGCAAGAACTAAAATTATAATATCTTCTATATTAAGGGACTCCATAGAGGCACATTCCGGCGTAAGTCGGAGAAAAGGCGCCCTTTTGGCGCGGCTGTGCGGATGGCGGGGACGGGTCAGAACAAATGGTCGACGACCAGCATGACGACGCCGACGATGTGACCGATGCAGATGACGATTTCGAGGCCGCGGTCGGCAACTTCGCGCCAGGTCTTCTCGCCCGGGTGGGAAGCGGGGCGCTGACGCGCGGCATATCCGGCACTCTGGCCATGATGCCGGGCCTTGGGGCGAGAGGAGATGACGGCGGCTCCCGACAGGGAGCGCGGTGTGCTACGGTGTTTGGCAGCTTGTGACATTGCTTACTCCAATGTTGCAGGTCAGGCCGGGTGTGGTGTGTCAGCACCATGCTCGGCCGCTTTGTTTCCGGGGGGGGCGCCCGGCGCGCGGGAGAGGGATGAAAATATCCGCCCGTCTCTTGATATGAAGATAGTATCTATATTGAGTAACTTCAAGAGAAAAATATATAAAGCACGAAAAAATATTGCCTTGCCTCTTGCGTGACTGTCCTCACACCAAACCATGCGAGACGAAGGCCAGCGGCTTCAATCCCATTGCCTTCAACCTCACTATCAAGCGCCGAATAATTCGCGCAGCCGTCATGACAGGCCGAAGCGTTACTGCATGGGCATCGACAGCGGCAATTCCTTAACCGCGCTTTACCATGAGCGCTGGCCGATGACTGTCAGAAAGCCCGATAAAATTTTCGTGCCAACGGTTTCCAACCATTTTTTCCCTTTTTTATTTTTCCTTCCATCGCCAGCACTGGCCGATGGCGCGGAACCGGCGGCGCCGTGCCCGCACAAGGCGGGCACGGCGCCAAGGCTCGGGGCAGAGGGGAAGGCCACGACCTGGGCAAGCCGGAATTGGGTGGCAGAAGCAAGTTCCTTGGATGCCTTAGGGGAATGTTGACAATAAAAATTGAGGGGGGAGAGGCAGAAAGAAAGGCAGAAAAAGAGCGAAATGCGCGCTTATACGTCGCTTCGCGACGTTGCTGGGGGAGGTGGTAGAAATTTTTGCTCAATAAGTATTTGTTCCTTGCATGGCGGCCGGGTAATATTTTGCAGTGGACAATTTTTACCCGGAATAACGCATGGCCATCTACCATTTTAGCGTCAAGATTATCTCCCGAGGCCAGGGCCGCAGCGTCATCGCCGCCGCCGCCTATCGCGCCGGAGAGAGGCTCCGCGACCACCATCTCGGCCAGTGGCAGAATTACACCCGCAAACAGGGCGTCGTGCATCGCGCCATCATCCTCCCCGCCGGTGCCCCGGAAGCCTGGGCTGACCGCACCACCCTGTGGAACGCCGTCGAGGCCGCCGAGCGCCGCCGCGATGCCCAGCTCGCCCGCGAGCTGGAAATCGCCCTGCCGCGTGAACTCTCCAAGCGTGCGGCCATCCGGCTCGCGGAGGATTTTGTCCGGCGGGAATGCGTCGCCCGCGGCATGGTCGCCGATATCGCCATCCATTGGGTACAAGGCAGCGACGGCAAGCCGCAGCCGCATGCCCATATCCTGCTGACCCTGCGCGGCGTCGAAGGCGGCGGGTTCGGGCCCAAGCGGCGGGAGTGGAACGCGACCGCGCTCTTGCAGCACTGGCGCGAGGCCTGGGCCGACATCGCCAATGCCTGCCTCGCCGAGAACGGCCATGATGTCCGCATCGACCATCGCTCGCTGGAGACACTCGGCCTCGACCTGATGCCGCAGGTCAAGCTCGGCGCCGGGGTGCGCCGCCGCGAGGCCGCCGGCGAGGTGACCGAGCGCGGCGCGCGGGCTCGGGACGACCTGGCGTTCAACGGCGATAAACTCCTCGCCGACCCCACGATGGCGCTCGCCGCCATCACCGCGCAGCAAAGCACCTTCACCCGCCGCGACATCGCCCGCTTCATCAACGGGCACACCGTCGATGCCGAGCAGTTCCGGAACGTCCTGGCGAGAGTCATGGCCTTGCCGGCGCTGGTCAGGCTCGGCCGCGATGGCCGGGGCGAAGAGCGCTACACCACAAAAGAGATGCTGGCGTTGGAGAGCGGTCTTGCGGCAACCGCCGAGGCGCTGGCGCAGGAGCGGCATAAGTTTGTCGACCCGACGCTGTGCCGCCGGCACGCCGAGGCTGCCAGGCTGGGGGAGGAGCAGACGCTGGCGCTCGGCCGTATCACCGGCGCCACCCGTCTCGCCGCGGTGGTTGGCCATGCCGGCACCGGGAAGAGCACTCTGCTCGGGGCGGCGCGGGCGGTGTGGGAAGCGGCGGGCTATCGCGTGCGCGGTGCCGCGCTTTCGGGGATTGCCGCCGAGGGGTTGCAGCAGGGGGCGGGGATAGAAAGCCGCACCATCGCCTCGCTGCTCCGGCAATGGGGGCAGGGGCGTGAGACGCTTTCGGCGCGTGATGTCCTGGTCGTCGACGAGGCGGGGATGGTCGGCTCGCGCGACCTCGCCGCCGTGCTGGCGGCGGTGCAAGCGGCGGGAGCGAAGCTGGTGCTGGTCGGGGATGCCGAGCAGTTGCAGCCGATTGCCGCCGGCGCCCCGTTCCGCGCCATCGTCGAGCGGGTGGGGGCGGAGGCGCTGACCGTGGTGCGGCGCCAGAAGCAGGACTGGCAGCGCCAGGCGACGGCAGAGTTGGCCACCGGCCAAACCCGCGCGGCGCTGGCGCGCTACCAGGAGAAGGGCATGGTTTTGGCCGCCATCAAAGCGGAGGAGGCCAAAATCCGGCTGATTATCGACTGGCAGGCGGGCCGTCGTCGTGACCCGGCGGCGAGCCGCATCATCCTTGCCCATCGCCGTGCCGATGTCCGCGACCTCAATGACCGGGCGCGGGCGGTGCGGCGGGAGCGCGGCGAGCTGGGCCCTGACGTCATGCTGCCGACCCGGGACGGGAAAAAACCCTTTGCGGCCGGCGAGCGCATCTATTTTCTCCGCAATGAGCGCTCTCTCGGGGTGAAGAACGGCACGCTTGGCACGCTCATTGCCATCGCCGGGGCGGGGGCGGGCGCTCATCTCAAGGTGCGGCTCGATGGTGGGCGCGAGGTGGTGTTCGCGCTCAAGGACTACGACGCCCTCGACCACGGCTATGCCGCGACGATGCACAAGGCCCAGGGCGTCACCGTCGACCATGCCCATGTGCTGCTGAGCGCGAGCATGGACCGTCATCTCACCTATGTCGCCCTCAGCCGCCATCGCGAGAGCGTGCGGCTGCATTGGAGCGAGGAGGAGATGGGCAACAGCGCCCGCATGGCCGAGCGGCTCGCGCGCGCGCGGCGCAAGGAGAGCACGCTCGACTATGAGCCGGCGGCGGTTTCGACAGGCGCCGGCTTCGCCGTCCGCCGCGGCCTTGTCCCTGAGAGCGCTATCCTCGTTCCCGAAGCGCGGCCGGCGCCGCCAAGGGCCATGCCGCAACCGGCGGCGGCGATGCCGGAGCCAAAGCCAGCACCGAAGCCAAAAGCGTCTGCCGCAAAGCCGGCGTCCGATGCACCGCGGCGGCAGCCACCGCCGGTGCCCTTGTTCCGCAGGGTGGTGCCCTTGTTCCGCAGGGGGGGGCTGACTCTGAAAAGCGCTATCGCCGTCGTGCTGCCGTCTTCGGCCGGAACGCCATCGCCTCAGGCAAAAGCCCAGCCTTCGGCAAAGCCGGTGGCGAAGGCGCAGCCAGTGGCAAGGACGACGCCAAAGCCGCCGGCTGCCATGGTGGTTGCGAAAGCGCCGGCGCAAAAGCCGGGGCGCATGTCGCGGCTTCGCCAGGCAATGACCAAGGCGAAGAGCGCCATTGTCGCGATGTGGCCGTCTTCGGCGCCGTCGCCCTCGTCTCCCAAAGTGTCGGTGGCCAAGCCGCCGCCGTCGCCGAAGCCGGTGGTGAAAGCACAAACGACACAGTCGACGGCGAAGGCAGCTACAATGACGAAGGTGCCGTCAAAAGCGCCGGCGGCGTCATCCGCGACGGTGAAATCATCGCCGGAGACTGCAGTGCGACCGCGGCAAGCACCGGGCGCGGCGTTGTCTTCACCACAGCCGCAGAGGCCGCAGCCGGTGGCGGAGCCAGCGCCAAAGCCGCAGGCGGCACCACACTCGGCGCCGCAGCCGGAACCAAAGCCAGCCCCGCCGGCAGCGGAACCCGCCAGGGCGCCATCGCCGGCGCGGGTGCCGGAAGCCGCGCCCGCCGCGTCGCGCCCGCAGACTCCCCCCGCGGCGGAAATATTCGTGCCGCACAGGGACGATAAAATCATCACCCCGGCGCGGGGAAAAATACCGCAGCCGCGCCCAGAGCCAGAACCAACGCCTGAGCCCGAGCCCGAGCCGCCCAGCATGGGTATGGGATAATCGTCGGAGAGCAGAAAGGACGTAAGCATACTGCGTGAGCCGCGGGGCATGGCATCGGCCGAGACTCTCCCTGGCGCCGCCTTTTTGTTTGTTAGACCGACTACGTCGCCTCCGTACTTAACCAGGTTGGTTGGCCAGGCCTTGCACAAGGGGATGGCTTAGAGCCCGACTCGAATTTTAAATCTGACCGGCTTTCGCCCTCGCCAGCCTTCGCATGAGAAGGAAAGCCAAGGCCAATTGCAACCACGCGAGAGCGGATTCGATAGTCGCCTCGAAGTCTTTTGACAGACGGCGCGAGCGATTGATCCAGCCGAGCGTCCGCTCGACGACCCATCGTTTCGGCAGCACGACAAATTCTTTCACCTCTTTATCGGTTCGCTTGACGACGGTGATGGAAATACGGCTCGCCTCGAAGGCTGCGCGCTGGGCTTCATCACCCTGATAACCCCCGTCGACGAAGGACATTTTCACCCACGGGCTCTTGCGATGCACGGCTTTCAGCAGCGGCGCGAGAGCGTCGCGGTCCTGCACGTCGGCGGTCGTGATCTGGCATTCGATGGGCAGACCGATCGTGTCGACGGCGAGATGGCGCTTGCGGCCCTTGACCTTCTTGCCCGCATCGAAACCACGAGGGCCGCCGGCTTCCGTCGTCTTGACCGACTGGCTGTCGACGACAACCGCCGTCGGCGCGGCTTGACGGCCTTCCGCCTCGCGGGCGTCCATCACCAGAACGCTGATGATTTGCGCCCACAAGTCGCTGTCGCGCCATGCGTAGAAGCGGTTTTGCACGGTCGTGAACGGCGGAAAATCCTTTGGCAGATATCGCCACGGGCATCCGCAGCGGATCAAATAAAACAAAGCGTTGAGAATGACCTGGGCATCCGTCGGCTTGCGTCCGCGCCGTTTGGGCGGCGGCAGCAGAGGCGCGATCAGCGCCAACTCGGCCTCCGACATATCGCTTGAATAGCGCGCCCGAATGACTTCATACTTCGCCCGATCGGCCTCGTTCCAAGGCATCGCGAATCTCCCAAAGTTGTCGCAAACCAAGGGAATCAAAGGCCGCGAGGCCGGTCAACCAATTTTAGGTCAGGCTCTTAGCTGGATGGTTTGACGTTTGATTTGTTGCCGCTGACGCAGGATGTCCTGGGCCCTGCCATGATAGGCATCGGCTGGTGTTATACCAACCTGAGGTTCCGTTGACTCGAATGTGAGTTGGCGCGGCTCGGGCGGGTATGATTCGCTGAGCTTCCCCGGAGGAGGCTTGCGATGACGGTAGCGATAACGCGTTTGGACTTGTCGGCTATGGCGCTGCGCGAGCGGGCGGCTCGTGCGACGGATGCGAAAGTTTCGAGGCGCCTTTTGGCGATTGCTCTTGTTCTTGAAGGCTGGTCTCGGCGCGATGCGGCCGAGGCTTGTGCCATGGACCGCCAGACGCTGCGCGACTGGGTGCACCGTTACAATGCATTGGGACCTGACGGGCTGGGCGATGCGCCGCGCCGCAACGGCCCGCCACCCCGATTGTCGGCTTCGCAGCAGGCGCAGATCGCGGCATGGGTCAGGCAGGGCCCGGACCTGGAGCGTGACGGCGTGGTGCGGTGGCGCTGTGTTGACCTGCAGCGACGGATCGAGACCGAGTTTGCGGTTACCCTGCACGAGACGTCGATCAGCCGATTGTTGCGGCGGCTCAAGTTCACGCGGGTCCAGCCGCGTCCGTATCATCCGAAGAAGGACGCTGCGGCACAGGACATTTTTAAAAAGACTTCGCTGACCTGGTAGCGGCGGCGATCCCGGCCACGGCGGCCCGTAAGCCGATCGAGGTGTGGTTCGCCGATGAAGCCCGTGTCGGTCAGAAGGGAACCCTGAGCTATGTCTGGGCAGAACGGGGTTCCCGACCACTGGCGGTGCGCGACAATCGCCATGACTCCGCCTATCTGTTTGGTGCCGTCTGCCCAGAACGTTGTATTGGTGCCGCCATCATCATGCCGGCGGTCAACAGCGAGGCGATGGCCGAGCATCTTCGGGAAATCAGCACGCAGGTCGCGCCCGGTGCGCACGCCGTGCTGGTGCTCGATGGCGCCGGCTGGCATCAAGCCGGCGAACGTTTGCCGGTGCCCGACAACATCAGCCTGCTATCGCTGCCGCCCTATTCGCCAGAGCTCAACCCAGTCGAAAACATCTGGCAATTTCTGCGCAGCAACTTCCTAAACCATCAGGTCTGGAACAGCTACGACGAAATCCTTGCCGCCTGCCGAAACGCCTGGAACAAGTTCATGCAAATGCCAGAACAAATCGCTTCGATCACCCAACAAGACTGGATCAAAGCAGTCATTGGATAGGCAGGTTGTGACCTGCCCCCCGGTCGTCCCTCAGTCATAACGAGAGTCCTTGGGGTTGATAATGGTTGGCTTCGGGTTGGGCAAGCGCGCCGGGCGCGGAGCCCTCAGATTGCTCAAGCGCCCGGCGCGCGTCGGCGGGGGTCTGGTTGGCGAGCGATGAGTGTGGCCTTACGTTGTTGTAGTCGTAGCGCCACAGGGCCAGCTTGCGGCGGGCATCGTCCAGGCTGTCGAAGATCTCTTCGTTGAGGCATTCATCGCGCAGGCTTGCGTTGAAGCTCTCGATGTAGCCGTTCTGCTGCGGCTTGCCGGGATCGATGTAATGCCACTCGACACCGTTCTCATTGGCCCATTTCAGAATGGCCTTGCTGGTGAACTCGGTTCCGTTGTCGGAGACGATGCAGGCGGGCTTCCCATAGATCCGGACGAGGGCATCGAGTTCCCGGGCCACCCGGGCGCCCGAGATGCTGGTGTCGGCCATCAGGCCGAGATTTTCTCGGCAGCAATCGTCATTCACCGCCAGGATGCGGAACTTGCGGCCGGCCCCGAAGGTATCCAACAGGAAATCGAGCGACCAACGCTGGTTCGGGCGCAGCGGCACAGGCATCGGCGTCCGGCTGCCACGCGCCCGTTTGCGGCCACGGCGGCGGCGGACAGACAGCCCCTCTTCGCGGTAAAGGCGGTAGAGCTTCTTTTCGTTCATCACCATGCCCTTGCGCGCCAGCATGATCCCGATGCGCCGGTAGCCAAAGCGGCGACGCTTTTCGGCGATCTTGTGCATTTCCTCACGGATCTCCGGATTGTCGGGCGAGCGCTCGCGCCGCACCGTCTTCGGAGCGACGCCGACCAGGACACAGGCCCGGCGTTGAGAGATCGCATGACCTCGCATCGCCCGCTGCACCGCCTCCCGCCGTTGCATCGGCGTCGTCAGGGTTTTCCCAGCAAATCCTTCAGCACGACGTTATCCAGCATCGCGTCGGCCAGAAGACGCTTCAGCTTGGTATTCTCCTCCTCGACCTGCTTCAGCCGTTTGGCATCAGATAACTCCATCCCGCCATACTTGGCCTTCAGCTTGTAGAACGTCGCCGGGCTCAGCCCATGCTTCCGACAAAGCTCGGAGGTCGGCAGGCCAGCCTCTTGTTCCTTGATCATCCCGATAATCTGCGCCTCGGTGAAACGGCTTTTCCTCATCTCGTCTGCTCCTTCAGGGTGGGCAGACTCTACATCACGGCGAGGGCGCTTTCGGGGGGCAGGTCAGTTGGTATAAGCCATCAGGTCTGGAACAGCTACGACGAAATCCTTGCCGCCTGCCGAAACGCCTGGAACAAGTTCATGCAAATGCCAGAACAAATCGCTTCGATCACCCAACGAGACTGGATCAAAGCGGTCATTAGATAGGCAGGTTGGTATAAGACGCTTGCGCCATAACCAAATAGCCGCTTAAATTTTTAACCCAACTGGTGAGCTCAACCCTCCGTTAAATCACGCTGCCAATTGTCTCAAATCATTCGACGATGGACAGGTATTCTCGTCCTCGACCTGCTTCAGCCGTTTGGCATCAGACAACTCCATCCCGCCATACTTGGCCTTCAGCTTGTAGAACGTCGCCGGGCTCAGCCCATGCTTCCGACAAAGCTCGGAGGTCGGCAGGCCAGCCTCTTGTTTCTTGATCATCCCGATAATCTGCGCCTCGGTGAAACGGCTTCTCCTCATCTCGTCTGCTCCTTCAGGGTGGGCAGACTCTACATCACGGCGAGGGCGCTTCCGGGCGGCAGGTCAGCCGCCGCTGTGGGTAAGTGGCCCGCCCGCGCCAGACTCTCGGCGGTCGTTCCGGCAGGCCACTTACCCACAGCTCCTACACCACTCGGCGGGACAAAGCCCAAATCGATGAAGATGGTGACGTCGTTGTGCCGGCGCTTTGACACTGACGTTATGGAAACTGTCGGCTGAACGCGTCTCTCCGATAACTCAATGAATCGCGGCATACATGATCTTCTCCTCATTTGTTTCCAGCGCGGAGAATTCTTCGACGATCTTCCCCTGACGGGCAACCAGGATACGGTCCGAAAGCGCCATGACCTCCGGCAGATAAGAGGAGATTACCACGACCGCACGGCCCTCATCGGCAAGACGATTGATCAATTGGTGGATCTCGGCGATCGCACCGACATCGACCCCGCGGGTCGGCTCATCGAAAATAATCAGATCCGGCTCCTGAACGAGCGATTTCGCGATCACGACCTTCTGCTGATTGCCGCCCGAGAGTTCGACCACCTTCACGTCTTTGCTGATAGCGCGGACATTCAACCGCTTGATCCAGGTCTCCCCGACGACCTCCGCTTCGCGCTGCGCTACCCGTATCCGTCTCCGCCCGAGGCGGGCTAGCCAGCCAAGATAGATATTTCGCGCGATCGACATCGTCTCGAAGAATCCCTCGACCTTGCGATCCTCAGTGACGTAGGCAATACCGTCACGGATCGACCGCGCCGGCGTTCGATAACGCACGCGCCTGCCATTCAGAAGCACCTCGCCGCCATGAAACATGTCACGCTTCAGAATGCCAGATACGACCTTGAATGTCTCGGTTCGCCCCGCGCCGACCAAACCGAAAACACCCGTGATCTGGCCCGCGAAAACAGAAAGAGAGGTGTTTTTGACAATTGGCAACATGCGCAGATTTTGCACTGAGAGAACGCGCCGTCCGCTCCGGCGAGCGGTCTGCTTACACGTGCCATAGAGCGTCTGCGACAGATCGCGCCCGACCATTGCTTGAACGATGCGTGTGCGGTCGAAAGTGCGTGTGTCATCGGTCACCACGTGTCGCCCATCACGAAGCACCGTGATGCGGTCGGAAACTTGCAAAGCCTCTTCTAGCGCATGCGATATGAAAATGACCGAAACCTCTCGCCGCTTGAGTTCGAAAACCAGATCGAAGAAATATTTTTTTTCCTCCGGAGTCAGCGATGCCGTTGGTTCGTCGAAGATGATGATTTTGGCGTTGTGCAGGACCGCCCGCGCAATCTCTACCATTTGTTTCTTGGCCGCGCCGAGCATGCTGACTGTCGTGGTCGGCGCCACATCAAAATTAAGTGACTGCAAGAATTGCTGTGCCGCGATATAGATCCCGCGCTGGCGGTTGTAGAATTTCTCCCGTCCCAAAAAGAGGTTCTGCGCAACCGTCATGGTTGGCACCAGGCTGTTTTCCTGAAACACCATCGCGATGCCGAGATGGCGTGCCTCGAGCGGCGTGCGCGGCGCGACCTCGCGGCCTGCAACCAGCATCTTGCCGGAGGTGAGGGTAACGACCCCGGCCATCACTTTCGTCAGCGTCGATTTGCCAGCCCCATTCTCACCGACGAGGGCATGGATCTCTGCAGGGTTGAGAGAAAAATCGACTTCGTCGATGGCCGGCACGCCGCCATATGTCTTGGTTGCGCGCAGCAGTTCAAGGACCGGCCCACTCATGTCATAAATTCCTGTTCCAAGGCCGCGACCGGCAGGCATAGGATCTTGCCGCAGCCTTTGGCAAGAACGTAGAGATGCCGATTACATTCGACTGCGGCAACGACGCCGTGATGCGTTCCGTCGGCGCGGCTGTGCAGCGAATAGGCTGCCAACCCGTCCGTGGTCAGCCGTATGACCAAACCATATGAGCGTGGCGGCGCCCAGGGCTTCAGGATTCCCATAGTCTTGATATGAGCGCCTTGCATTGGCTCGAGAAAGGTCTCGCTGGCACTCAGCTTCGGCGCAATCCAGAAGCGTGGCTCAATTTCACGCATCATGCGCCGTCGGTAGGCAGTCTCCTGCAGAACGAATTCGACGAGTTGCGTGCGCGCGGTGAAGGCGGTGAGCCAGAAGCCGCCTTCTGCTGCCGGCGTGATGCGTGACGGGTACACCGGTAGATACTCAAGCAGCGGCCCGCCATCGCCGCAGGTGATAACGCGATGAGCCCAGCTTTCGCTGATCCAGATTGCGGCGCCGGCGGGGCAGATTCCGAACGCATATTTCAAGCCATTAGCGATCTCGCGCGCGCTGTCTGCGTGCAGGTCGAGTTGCGCGGCGCGCCCGCTTCGTCCGCCCGACATCAGGTCGTGGCACCAGCGCTCGCAAGGATGCTCGCGTGAACCATCCGTCAGGAGCAGGCCTCGACCATCGGCAGTAGGCGCGAGCGCATTGACGGCGTTGAGAGGGCGGTTGGCGACGCTCGTCCAATGTTTGCCGTCATGCGTACCGCCAAGGATCCGCACCTCTCGCCCATCCACCGCGACCGCGAGCGAGCCCCCGGGAAGGCAGCAGAGCGCGGTGACCATGCCGCCGAAGCGATGGATTTCTGTCGGCTGATCATGATCAAGGCGGAGCACGCTCTGGCCTGCTGCGGCATAGACATGTGACCCGTCGGTTGCGAGATCTTCGGCGGTGTCGAGCGTGAGAAGAACCGGTGCGGTTTCCAGTGCCTGGTTCGGCTTCAGCGGACCATCGAAGGGAGGGATGGTGCTCGCCGCTTCGCCACGGCCGAACAAGCGATCGGTCAAGCGCCGCATCCCCGCGATCATGACGAGATCCCCCAGCGCCGATCATAGTGCACGAAATCGGGGTCGGCATGCGCCAGCCGGTAGCGGCCGATGCGATTGTTCATGATGCCGCCGAGATAGAGATGGCCGCGGTGCTCACGCATCGAGGTTATCATAGGATGATTGACGCCGCCGAGATCCCAAAGCGATTCATGGACGCGCCCCTGCTCGTCGAATTTGATGACGCAGCCGGTATTAATATTGGGGAACAGCCACTCATCGATCGGCAAACGCTTGGCCATGCGGCGCCGAAAGCCCGGCATGCGCCATGCGAGATCGAGCGCCGGGCAACGCATGCCGACGAGAGCGAGCCAGTAATTGCCGTCGGACGCGAGGTTGATGTTATCGGGGTAGCCGGGAAGGTTGTCGAGCAGAGTCTCCATGCGACCCGCTTTCGCGCCGTCAAACCAATAACGCTTGACGGTACAGCCCCATGTCTCAGCAAACAGAATCGATTGCCTGTCGCTTGCGATGCAGATGCCATTTGGGAATTTAAGGCCACGAAGAACGGTGCGCGTCGTCTCCGTATTGGGATCATAACAGATGATGCGCCCGTTGCCGCGCGCCTCTAGCCCGTCCACCGGCCATTCATGCATCTCATAGCGCACCGTCGCTTCGGAGAAGAATACGCGCCCGTCATCAGCGATGTCGAGATCATCCGCGAGCCGCAGGCGGCTGTCATCGTTTACCGAGCGCAGGCTGCGATTGGTCTCGTCGGTCGCCTTCTCGACCTGGCGGTTGCGGGTGATACGATAAAGACCCATCCCGCCAACGCAAACATAAAGCGAGCGGTTCCGGTCGAATGCCATCCCGAGGGGTTGGCCGCCGATATGCGCATAGACCTCCATGCGCTCGTAATCCGGTGGGAAGAAGCGGATGATGTCGCCATGGCGCGAGCCCGCGTAGAGATTATCCTCGCTATCGAGGATGATGTCTTCCGGCGCCTCAATGCGACCGACGCCGATTTCGGTCACGTCGCGCAGTCGATCATTCAATGCGAAGGGGGTACCGCTTGCGGCATCGGTTTCGGGGATCGGCGGCATCGCATGATAGGTCGGGCTGACATAGACCTTGCTAATGATGCGGGTGCGGTTCTTTACCCAGCGTATGTCGATCATTGCAGCGATGAGAAGGATCGATGCCAGAACCATGCGGTTGACGCCGCCCGGAGCGGAGAGTGTCGTCAGGCCATTGGTGATCAGCAGCACGATCAGCGTGCCAGTGAGGGCTTTGGCGACCGACCCTTTGCCGCCGCCGAGGCTGATGCCGCCGAGAATCGCCGCGGTGAGAACGGTTATTTCCAGCCCTACGCCGATATCGCCGCCCACCGTGCCCAGGCGCGCCGCAAAAAATAGCGCAGCCATGGCAGTGAGGAATCCGCTCCCGACATAGCATTGCGCGATGGTACGGCGAACCGGAATACCCGAGTTGAACGCCGAACGTCTTGATCCTCCGATGGCGACTACGTGCCATCCGGGGCGGAGCCGAGTTAGGAAGACATGGCCGAAAATCGCAATGGCGGCGTAGACCAGAACGATACTCGGGACGCCGAGAAGGGTGCCGCCGCCGATGAAGTTCCAGAGCGGGATGTCCGGAAAAGCGGCGGCGATCTGGTTGGAATGGCCAAATATCAACAGATCATAAGCAGCGCGATAGACGATGAGCGTGATCAGCGTGGTGATGAAGGCGCGAAGCCTGAAAAATCCGATGAGGATGCCATTGACCGCGCCGAGCAGCGTGCCCGCGAACAGCGTCGTCGGGATTACCGCCCAGACCGGCCAGCCAAGTACGTCGAGGCAAAACAGCGCGCAGAAATCGGTCAGCGCGAACATCGAACCAATTGAAAGATCAATGCCTCCGACGATGATCACCAGCGACATGCCGAGCACACAGAACCCGATCTCGCAGGCTTGGCGCGCTGTGTCGGCAAGCCCCGCGGCGGAGAGAAAGCCCGGGATCGCCTCGCTGAACACGGCAGCCACGATCACCAAGACGACGGCGGGAATCGCGGTTTCAGTCCATCGTTTCGAGAGAATTTCGCCTACCAGATGATCTGGCCAATACCGATAGCGCAGGCTGACGAGACGTTCGTTCATGGCGTTTCCCGTGGTGGCGTCGCGGAGAGCGGTAGGCGGCGGTGCCAGCCTCATGGCCTGCGCCGCCGAGAGAGCATCAGAGCACGATCGGATCAACTCGGCTTGATGATTTTTCGGGAAGAATGAAGGAGCCTTCCCATACCGGAATGGTGACGCAGGGGCGCCGTCTAGGATTTGTGCTGCATGGCCGCGAGACTCCAGCAGGTTCCGGGTGCGTCCGCGTTCGCCTTCGTGATCGGGATGAGTGTGGTGTAGATGGAGCTTCTCGTCTCGCCCGCCTTCATCCCCGATGCCAATAGCCATTTGATCATCGCCGCCATATCGGCCGCTTGCGTCGGCACATCGTAGCTGACATCAAGATCAAATGCGCCGGACTTCACCTGGTCGCATGCCCCGCGGGTCTCGCCGCCACCGGAGGTCGCGACGAACACTTTGCCAGTGAGCCCACTTTCCTTAACGGCCGCCGCAGTACCGATATCCATACCGTCCCAGAATCCGACGATGCCGCAGATATCGGGATGTTGTTTCAGCACGGTCTGCGTGATGGCCTTGGCCTTCGCCGCGTCCCAATCGGCGGCCTGGCTAGAGACGACCTGGACTTCGGGGTGTTTCGCCAGCACATTCTCGACACCCTTCAATGTGTAGGCGCTGGCCGCCGCCGATAGAGCACCTTGGATGATGGCGATCTTGTTGGACTTGCCCTTGCACGCGTCGACGACCGCCGAGGTGTCCCGCTCGCCGATCTCGACCCAGTTGGCGCCAACGAAGGCTGTGCTGTGATAGGCTGAACCCATATTGATCTGGATAACGTAGATGCCTTCCTTCTCGGCACGCTGCAGCAGCTTCGCGTAGGTTTGCACATCGGGATTATGGGCGATGATCACCGCCGGCTTTTCTGAGATCAACGTGGTCACGGCTTGCGCGCCGGCATTGGTGCTCCAATTTGGATCGCGCACCTCGACCTTGACCCCATATGGGGCGAGTTCGTTTTTCACGCCGGCGTACCAGCCTTCGGTGAGGTCAAAATTCATCGCGACCGGGACAAAGGCAACAACTTTGCCTTCAAGCGCCTTGTTAAACTGCGCTTGAAAAGGCTCTTCGAGCCCTTGTTGCGCGTGTGCCGGAATCTCCGCTGTCAGTGTCAGCATGCCAAGTCCCGCGAGTACCGGCATCGTCCATCGCATTAAGTAATCCATCGTAACCTCCCTTGCTTCGGCGACGAAAATTCCTCCGGCGTCAGATATCGCCTTGCTGCGCCGTTTCCTCGTTACGTGGGTTGAGAAAGGAGTCGGCGAGAATCGCGGCCAGCAGCACCAGCCCCTTGATCAAATTCTGGCCAGAATAGGAAATGTCCATGATGGTCATTGCATTCAGCATCGTGCCAATCAGCAGCGTACCGATGATGACGTTGAGAACCCCCCCGCGCCCGCCGGAGAGGCCGATGCCGCCCAGCACGACGACCAAAATAACATCGTAGATCAGAGTTGAGTTATAGATGCGCGTCGGCATGCTATTGACCGAGGCAGCCAAGACCAGGCCAGCGAAAGCGCCGATCAAGGCTGCAAGCACGTATTGCAGGACGATCACCGGCCGGGTCGGAATGCCAGTGATGCGCGCAGCATTGGGGTTGTCCCCGATCGCGTAGATAAAGGCGCCGATCCGTGTCAATCGGAGGAATAGTGCGACGGCGATGGTGGCGATGCCAAACATGATGATCGGCACGGGAATGCCTGCGATCGTACCTTGGCCGATCACGGTGAGGCCATTCATGCCCGGGCTCCACTGCACGACATCAAGCTTGAACAGCGCGACCTGGCCCAGCCCGGCGAGGAATAGTCCTGTCGCCAGTGTCGCAAACAACGACGGCACTTCAGCATAGGCAATCAGCCAACCGTTCAGGAGACCAAAGACGAGGCTAAGGGCGAAGGCGGTGAGCAGCGCGTAGGCCAAAGAATGGCCGTTCTGCACCATCTGCAAAACCAGCCCCGGCGGCACCGCGAGGGACGCGACCAGCGAAATGTCGATGCCGCGGCCGACCACCGCCACCGCCATGCCAAGCCCGAGGATGCCGAGCACTGCAACATTCTGAAGCAGAGTCAGCATGTTACCGGTGGTCAGGAATCCATGCAGAAAAAAAGCAAAGAGCACGAATAAAATGGCAAATAGGGCGAAGACAATGTTTTGCTGACTCGGTCGGAACCAGACGGCAGCGGCGTACCACCTATTAGAAGGCTTATCGCCACGGAGTCGCATGACTTGCTTCTGCATCTCGGACGGAAGTCTCCCTAAAGGCCGGCTTTCTCAACCATTTTCTTCGCGCACTAAGCGAAACGCAATTGGTTTTGCAATTGGACGCCTAGCGTTGACACCCACGATGGATAAACAGCCCTCAAATTATCACGCCACCGCGCCGCAATCATATTTTCGGGATGGCGCAGATTTTTGTCAAGCATCCGGTTCGGTTCCGACACTTCGATGGTTTCTGCACAGCGAATCCGACGTTGGACACAGTTTCCGCGAATTTCTGCATTAGGGAAAGTGCGATCGCGTTTCTCTCGCGCCGGTGTCTCCGAAGCCGGGGCAAGGGGCTGTGTCCCGCCGAGTGGTGTAGGAGCTGTGGGTAATACCAACCTGAGGTTCCGTTGACTCGAATGTGAGTTGGTGCGGCTCGGGCGGGTATGATTCGCTGAGCTTCCCCGGAGGAGGCTTGCGATGACGGTAGCGATAACGCGTTTGGACTTGTCGGCTATGGCGCTGCGCGAGCGGGCGGCTCGTGCGACGGATGCGAAAGTTTCGAGGCGCCTTTTGGCGATTGCTCTTGTTCTTGAAGGCTGGTCTCGGCGCGATGCGGCCGAGGCTTGTGCCATGGACCGCCAGACGCTGCGCGACTGGGTGCACCGTTACAATGCATTGGGACCTGACGGACTGGGCGATGCGCCGCGCCGCAACGGCCCGCCGCCCCGATTGTCGGCTTCGCAGCAGGCGCAGATCGCGGCATGGGTCAGGCAGGGCCCGGACCTGGAGCGTGACGGCGTGGTGCGGTGGCGCTGTGTTGACCTGCAGCGACGGATCGAGACCGAGTTTGCGGTTACCCTGCACGAGACGTCGATCAGCCGATTGTTGCGGCGGCTCAAGTTCACGCGGGTCCAGCCGCGTCCGTATCATCCGAAGAAGGACGCTGCGGCACAGGACATTTTTAAAAAGACTTCGCTGGCCTGGTAGCGGCGGCGATCCCGGCCACGGCGGCCCGTAAGCCGATCGAGGTGTGGTTCGCCGATGAAGCCCGTGTCGGTCAGAAGGGAACCCTGAGCTATGTCTGGGCAGAGCGGGGTTCCCGACCACTGGCGGTGCGCGACAATCGCCATGACTCCGCCTATCTGTTTGGTGCCGTCTGCCCAGCACGCTGTCTTGGTGCCGCCATCATCATGCCGGCGGTCAACAGCGAGGCGATGGCCGAGCATCTTCGCGAAATCAGCACGCAGGTCGCGCCCGGTGCGCACGCCGTGCTGGTGCTCGATGGCGCCGGCTGGCATCAAGCCGGCGAACGTTTGCCGGTGCCCGACAACATCAGCCTGCTATCGCTGCCGCCCTATTCGCCAGAGCTCAACCCAGTCGAAAACATCTGGCAATTTCTGCGCAGCAACTTCCTAAACCATCAGGTCTGGAACAGCTACGACGAAATCCTTGCCGCCTGCCGAAACGCCTGGAACAAGTTCATGCAAATGCCAGAACAAATCGCTTCGATCACCCAACAAGACTGGATCAAAGCGGTCATTAGATAGGCAGGTTGGTATTACATGCTGATCTGAGTGCCCTGGGCTATGAAGGTTCGTATGCCCGGGTCGCCGCGTTTGTGCGACGCTGGAAGGCTGAGCGGCAATGGGAACAGCAAACCAGTGGCCGCAGGACGTTCGTGCCGCTGGTTTTCGCGGCCGGCGAGGCGTTCCAGTTCGACTGGAGCGAGGACTGGGCGGTGATCGCTGGCGAACGGATCAAGCTGCAGGTCGCCCATACGAAGCTGTCGCATAGCCGGGCATTCATCGTCCGGGCCTACCCGCTGCAGACCCACGAGATGCTGTTCGACGCGCTGGCCCAGGCGTTCCGGGTATTGGGCGGGGTGCCGCAGCGCGGGATTTTTGATAACATGAAGACCGCGGTTGATCGCATTGGCACGGGCAAGGCCCGACAGGTCAATGCCCGCTTTGCCGCCATGGCCAGCCATTATTTGTTTGAGACGGATTTCTGCAACCCGGCTTCGGGTTGGGAGAAGGGCCAAGTTGAGAAGAACGTCCAGGACGCCCGGCGCCGGTTATGGCAGCTGGTCCCCAGCTTCCCACATCGACGCCCTGAATGCCTGGCTTGAGGAACGTTGCCGTGAGCAATGGGGGCAAATTCAACACGGGGCTCTGCCTGGCACCATCGCCGATGTACATGCTGCCGAGATGGCCAGCCTGATGCCGCTCGGGCGGCCCTTCAACGGCTTCGTCGAGCATACCAAGCGGGTGTCGCCCACCTGCCTCGTGCACTTCGAGCGCAACCGCTACAGCGTACCAGCCTCGTTTGCCAACCGGCCGGTCAGCCTGCGGGCCTACCCCGAGCGGATCGTCATCGCCGCTGAGGGGCAGATTTTATGTGAACACGCCCGGGTCATTGATCGCTCCCATCACCTGCCCGGCCGGACGGTCTATGACTGACGGCACTATCTCGCCGTCATTCAGCGCAAGCCTGGCGCTTTGCGCAACGGCGCGCCCTTCGCCGAGCTGCCCGAAGCCTTCAGGCAGCGGCAAAGTCAGCTCCTGCGCCGCCCTGGCGGCGACAGGGAGATGGTCGAGATCCTGGCCCTGGTGCTCCAGCATGACGAGCAGGCCGTGCTCTGCGCTGTGGAACTGGCGCTCGAGGCGGGCCTTGCGACCAAGACCCATGTCATCAACGTTCTGCACCGGCTGACCGACGGTAAAGCGCCGCCGGCAGCGCCGATCGACGCGCCCCAGGCTCTGCGCCTGACGCGGGAGCCAATGGCCAATGTCGAGCGTTACGACGCCCTGCGTGACCGGGAGCGGCGCCATGCGTCATGATCCCGCCAGTGCTGCCGTCGTGGTGATGCTGCGCGGCCTCAAGATGTACGGTATGGCCCAGGCCGCGAGCGACTTGATCGAACAGGGCGCTCCTGCCTTCGATGCCGCAGTGCCCATCCTCTCCCAGTTGCTCAAGGCGGAGGTGGCCGAGCGCGAGGTCCGGTCAATCTCCTACCAGATCAAGGCGGCCCGCTTCCCGGCCTACAAGGACCTCGCCGGCTTCGACTTCACCGCCAGCGAGGTAAACGAAGCCCTGGTCCGGCAACTGCACCGCGGTGACTTTATGGGCAATGCCGACAACATCGTGCTGATCGGTGGGCCGGGAACGGGCAAAAGCCATATCGCCACCGCGCTCGGTGTGCAGGCGGTCGAGCATCACCGCAAGAAGGCCCGGTTCTTCTCAACCGTCGACCTGGTTAACGCGCTCGAACAGGAAAAGGCCCTGAATAGGGCCGGCCAATTGGCCGAGCGCTTGCTGCGCCTCGACCTCGTCATCCTCGATGAGCTCGGCTATCTGCCGTTCAGCCCGTCAGGCGGCGCGCTGCTCTTCCACCTGCTCAGCAAGCTTTACGAGCGCACCAGCGTCATCATCACCACCAACCTCAGCTTCAGCGAATGGGCAGGCGTCTTCGGTGATGCCAAGATGACCACCGCCTTGCTGGATCGCCTCACCCATCATTGCCACATCCTCGAGACAGGCAACGACAGCTTCCGCTTCAAAGACAGCAACGCAAAACCAAAACCACGAAAGGAAAAATCAGCCACTTGACCCGCCCCATCCAACGCGGAACATAAACTTCACCCGGGTCAAATCTCGATGAAAATCCCGGGTCAGATCTCAGCGCAAATCAACATGACCGCTGCTGGGAGCGCGCGGCAATGCGCCTCGTATTGCAAAACGCGCTACGGTCTCCTACATTCGCGCCACGACGAAAGGGACCACCATGACCGGCGCGGCCAAACGCAAAGACCACCCGCTCTCGATGCGCCTCCCGGAGGGCGACATCGCCATCATCGATCGTGCCGCCGACCTACGCGGCCGGTCGCGGACCGACTTCGTGCGGGAGGCGGCGGTCCGGGCCGCCGAGGAAGTGCTCATGGAAAGCGCGCTGCTCCGCATGACCCCGGAGGGCTTTGAGGCGTTCGTCCAAGCCGTCTCCGCGCCTGCCGCCCCGGTGCCCGAAATGGTGGCATCCCTCCGCCGCAAAGCGCCGTGGGAGAAGGGCACGGCGAAGCGCTGATGGTGGAGCCGCCGCTCTCCGCCCCCGAACTGCTGAATCCCGGCCACGATGTCGCCCAGTTCTCCTGCGGCAAGCCCTCGCTCGATCATTGGCTGAAGACCCGGGCGCTCGCCAATCAGCAGAAGGGGTTCACCGTGGTCATGGTCGTCCACATGGCGGGCCGAGTGGTCGGCTATTACGGCCTAGCGCCAACCGCCATCGTTCCCGCCGCCCTGCCGCGCCCGATCCGCACCGGCCAGCCGCCGAACCCGGTGCCGTGCATTCTGCTCGGCCAGCTTGCCACCGATCTGGCCTGGGTCGGGCGAGGGATTGGCACCGGGTTGTTCAACCACGCGCTCGCCCGGAGCGTCAGTGGCGCCGCGCTGATCGGCGGGCGCGCCTTGGTGGTCAACGCCGTCGATGACGGGGCGGCCGCGTTCTGGCGCCGACGCGGGTTCCTGCCGTCCAAGGACGACGCACTGGTGCTGTTCCGGTCCATCGCTGACATCGCTGCCTCGCTGAGGACCGCCAAGGCCGACCGTCGGCCCTGAACGCAGGTGACCGTCGTTCCCTGGTTGATGCTGTCAGGGTGAACCGCTTGGCCATGATTGGAGCAATTGCACCAGCGCGCGGTGCACTTCGACCATCGCCAATGTGTCGCGCTGGCAATAGGCCAACAGCGCTCCACGCAGCCGCGCGACCTCCGCCGGATCGACAATCGCGCCCGACGCCATTTGCGCGAACGCTGCTGAAGCCGCCACTCCGTCCGCGATGTCTGCAAGGTCATCGTACCCAAATCCCGGGCTGAGAGCAGGGGCGACGGCCTTGATCGAGTTGCTGAAACTGAAATCGGGAAAATACACCGCGCCGCGCACCACGGGCAGGAGGTCGGCCAGACGATTGATGATCGCGGTGATCGGCCCGGCCAGATCCGGAAATTGCGCTGCCAGCGCCTTCAGTTGTGTCCGCTCGTAAGCGGAATAGACGACGATTGGCAGGTCCGATCCGTCCAACGCAGCGATCAGGGTCTCCGCGAACGCCCGCCTTGGGTCTCCATCGGTGCCCGCCAGGAATGCCTGGTGGCTCAGAGTTCCGTCCGCCGCCAGGACATGCAGCGACCATTGAAACGGCAGGGTCTGATACGGCCGCGTGCCCTCGTAGAGCGGGATCGGCGGCATCATCGCCTCGAAATCCAGGTAGCAGGCAGGTGGTCCGAACCGATGCAGGAGGCGCGCCAGATCGGGCGCCACATAGGGCTGGCCGCTGGCGATGGCGTCGCGAATGATTGCCTGCTTGCCCGCCAGCGGAAAGTCGGACGGGATGTCGGAGATCGCGGTGACGCCGAGCGCGTCCAGCCGATCCGCTTGCGCCGCGGTCAGACGCGGCATGTAACGGACCCAGTCGGTCGGCTTATCGGCCGTGCAGCGGTCCCAGAACTGGCACGCATAGGGATTGCTGCACTGCTTGCCTGGTTCGGCGTGCGGGAGTGTCTCGCGGCCCAGGCTGTCACGCATGGCGGCCAGACGGTGTGGCACCTCAGACATCCGAGCGGCCAGGTCATCGGATACGTCCACCCGGGCGAAGAACGCGGGCCAATCAATCGCGCCCGGCCCGCGCACATAGGCCGTGTTGACGTGCAGCACCTCGATGGCGCTGAGTAGTACCCCCGCCGCTTCGAGGACATGGGCCTGCAAGGCGATGTCATCGAGATGGTGGTCCTTGACCCCGCCGCTGCTTTTGACCTCCAGCAGTCCCCACCCGTCGGGGCGGCGTTCGAGCACATCGACGCGCAGACGGACATCGTGATGTGCGAAAGCCGCCTCGAAGATCGCCGGAATGGATGGGTCCTGCATCAGCGCGGCCGTGCGCGCGACGGCATCGGCATGCTGCCAAGGGGCCTCCTCGACCCGCACGCCGCCGGGGAACAGCAGCTGCGCCTTGCGGCCGATCTCCAGACCGACATCGATCGGGGAGCCGGGCGCCGGCTCCTCGTAGCCCTGCGGCTCATGGACCTGGAGCCACAGGCGACGGAGGCACTGGAGGCCGGCCAGGTAGCGGGACTTGGTGAGGTGCGGCGTGGCCATGATGGTCCCTCAGAGCAGATACCCGAAGAGTGGGATCCGTCCGCGGCCTGCGCAACGGAACAATCCGGGCCCGGCGCGCGACCCCGTCCAGTTCCGTCGTCGCAGCGGCGCATTTTTGTCGCGCGGCAGGATGACAAACGCCAATCAGGAGGCTATGTCTCGGTCCATGCGATGAGCACATGACCTCCTTGAACATTGGTAATAGCCCGCGCCCGGACTCTGTCCGGTCGGTCTGGCCCGTGTTCGCTCTTCGAGGAGGTCATCATGTTTCGCGTTCAGGCTCCCGTCGTCGTCATCTTCGCCACCGAGGCCCGTGCGGCCCTCGGCGCCCAGCAGCGCGCCGTTGGGCGTGCCGCTTGGCGCGCGCTCGCCGGCCTCGGCCAGGGGCTGGAGATGGCGCATTTCCAGATCGTTTTCGCGGGCGTGACGCTCGCCGTCAGCTCGCGCCTGCGCAACGACGGGTTCATCGTGATCGAACTCGGCCTCGGTGACCCGCGGCAGGCCGCGCGGGTCATCCCGGCGGCGCAGCTCCGCCACGCCGAAGCCCGGGCGCGGCGCAGGCACACGCTGGCGTCTTACCTCTGCTGATCCCGGCGACGGGGATGGCATCGCCGTCCCCGTCTCGCCGCTGCGTCCGGTTCTGACGTTCCGCCGCCCCATTCCTGCGTCATTCGATCCCGAGGAGATCGTTCCATGCCCCTTTCCACCCCCCGGCGCGTCCCGGCTTCGTGTTTCAGCACCGCGCGCGGCCGGACGCGCTTTGCGCTGCAGCTTGCCGCACGCGCCCACGCTGCCATCGATCGCCGCATGTCCGAAGCATCGGCGCTGGTCGCCTGGCTCAACGAGAACGCCGCGAGCCTGGCCCTGGCCGAGGCCGATCTGCCGGAAGAGAATATATTCCTTGGCCGTCGCCGCGTCTTGTCCGCGCCCGAGTGGCGCGGCGTCGGTGCCGCGATCGCCGCGGCATTGGCCGGCCTGCCTGCCCGCGCCGACACCGTGGCCGATCTCTGGGGTGCGGCGATTGCGCGCAGGCTGGCTCTCGATCCGATCGAGGCTGCCATCTTCGTTCTGGCGCTGCAATATCGCCTCGATCCGCTGGCGGAGAACCTGTTTGATCGGCTCAGCGCCGCCCGCAGCGGCCCGACCCGTTTCCACCGCGACCCGGCGCTGATCGGCATGCTGTTGGGCGAAGATCCCGCCAAGATTGCGTCCCGACTCACTGCCCGGGCGCGCCTGCCGGCGAGTGGCCTCCTCTATCTCGGCCGCGATGGCGGTCTCCACGTGCCCAGCCCGCTGGTTTTGCTGAGCCGCGCCGGCACGAAGCCGGCCACGGATTTTTACGACCAGTTGCTCGGCACCGCGGCGGGCACGCCGCCGCCGTGGGAAGCATTCGCCCATCTTGGCCGCGAGGCGGACATCGCCGCAAGCCTGCTACAAGCGGCGCTCACCGGCCGCGAGAGCGGGGTCCACATCCTGCTCTACGGTCCGCCTGGTACCGGCAAGACGAGCTTCGCCATGGCGCTCGCGATCCATCTCGGCGTCAGGCTGCGCCCGGTCACCGAGGCGGATGACGATGACGGCGAGCCTGATCGCGAGGAACGTCTCGCCGGGCTTCGCTGGGCCGGGCAGATCGCCCCGCGCGGCGACACGGTTTTGCTGCTCGACGAGGCGGAGGATCTGTTCGCGCCACGCCGCACCATGCTCAACGAGCCACGCACCAGCTCGCGTGTGTTCATGCACCGGCTGCTGGAGAACATGCCGGTGCCGGTGATCTGGACCGCCAACGACATCGGCGTGCTCGGCTCGGCGGTGGTGCGGCGCATGACGATGTGCGTGGAGATGAAGGTGCCGAACCTCGCCATCCGCACGCGGCTGTGGCGGCGCATGGGCGAAGCTGAGGGCGTGGTGCTGGCCGAGCCCGAGGCGGCGCGGCTCGCCCGCCTGGTGCCGGCCGCGCCCGCCGTCGCCGCCACCGCGCTGCGTGGTGCGCGGCTTGCCGGCGGCGGGGCGGAAACGGCGCGGCTGATCGTCGCAGGGATGGCGCGCGCGGTGCACGGCGGGGCACTGCCTGCCCCCGAGCCTGAGCCGGCCGCGCTCTATGACCCCGGCTTGATCAACGCCGACACCGATCTGGCGGCGCTGACTGCGGAACTGTCGCGCCCGGATGCGCCGCGCGCCATCTCCTTCCTGTTGTCCGGGCCGTCCGGCGCGGGCAAGAGCGCCTGGGTGCGGCATCTCGCTGCGCTGATGGGGCTGCCGGTGCTGCAGAAGCGGGCGTCCGATCTGCTCGACCCTTATGTCGGTGGCACCGAGCAGAACATCGCCAGGGCGTTCGCCGAGGCGCGGGAGGCGCAGGCCTTCCTGGTGTTCGACGAAGCCGACAGCCTGCTGCTCGAGCGCGGCGACGCTGTGCGCAGCTGGGAGATCAGCCAGGTCAACGAAATGCTGACCTGGATGGAGGCCCATAAGCTGCCTTTTGCCTGCACCACCAACCTCGCCGAGCGGCTGGACCGGGCAAGCCTGCGGCGGTTCCTGGTCAAGCTGCGGTTCGGCTGGCTGACCGAGGCGCAGGCGCGAATGGCATTCCGGCGCTTCTTCGGGATGGCGGCGCCGGCGGGGTTGGACGGGCTGCGATGCCTGACGCCGGCGGATTTCGCCCTCGTTGCGCGGCGGGCGGCGCTGGGCGGGGCGGCGAGCGATCCGGCGGCGCTGCTGCGGCTGCTGGCGGCGGAGAGCGTGGGTCGGGCCGGCGGGCGCGGGCCGCTCGGCTTTGCCGGATCGGCGGCGCCATGATTGCCAGTCCGACGCGGGGCGGGCAGCATCGCGCCATGCGCTACGCCCCGGCCGAACGCCTGCTGCGCCTGGCTCGCCATCTGGCGGGTACGCGCACGGGCCTGACGTTGGACGAGATGGCGTCCGAACTCGCGGTGGGGCGGCGGACGGCGGAGCGCCTGCGCGACTCGCTGCTTGCGGTGTTTCCGCAGATGGAAAGCTGGGACGACGAGGAACGCGTGCGGCGCTGGCGGCTGCCGGCGACGGCGCTGTTCGGCCTGGTCGAACCGCGGCCCGAGGCGGTGGCGGCAATCGAGACCGCGGCGCGCGAATGCGCCGGGCGGGGCGAGACCGAGCGGGCCGGGCTGCTGCGCGAGACGGCGGCGACCTTGCGCGCGCTGATGCGCCCCGACGCGCTGCGCCGCGCGGAGCCGGACATTGCGGCGCTGATGGAGGCGGAGGGGATTGCGATGCGGCCGGGGCCGCGGCCGGTCCTCGCGGCGGGTGTACTGGCAACATTGCGGCGGGCGATCCTAGGGATGCAGCTGGTGGTGGTGCGCTACGCCGGGCCGGGCGCGGAAGAGCCGGCAACGCGCATCCTCTGTCCCTACGGGATATTGTATGGCGGGCGCGGCTGGCTGGTCGCGCATGTCGAGGGGTTGCCGGAGATGCGGCTGTGGCGGCTGGATCGGATCGCCTCGGCCGATTTGCTGGATCGCGGGTTTGCGCGGCGGGGGGATTTCTCGTTGTCGGACTATGCGGCGCAGTCCTTCGGGGTGTTCCAGGAAGAGCCCGTGGATGTGGTGCTGCGGTTCACACCGGAGGCGGCTGAGGACGCAGCCGGGTGGGTGTTTCATCCGTCGCAGACGATGGAACGGGACGGGGATGGGGGGCTGATCGTGCGGTTCCGGGCTGGCGGGATGCGGGAGATGTGCTGGCATCTGTTCACGTGGGGGGAGGCTGTGACCGTGGTCGATCCGAAGGTGCTACGCGATCAGATAGCGGAGATCACTGCATCCGTGGCGGCACATCACGAACGACCAAGCAAGTCAGACAATCTGGCTAACGTAGACGAGATGAGAGACAAGCCATGACTGTTCGTTGGATGGCAATTGATACGCAATATGCAAGTTACGCAGATCTAAAACAGAGAAATGTGGTTGCTCAAGGCTGGCGAGATCTTGGTGATATGAAACAGTTCATTGAGGAAAACCGGAACCAGGAAAGGCAGCCGGTGGAGCAGGATATATCGGATATGTTGCATAACAATTTCCCAGGATTTCAGGAAACCCTTCCTGGCCGGCTATACGCCTATTTCTTCCAACTCCAGACCGATGACATTCTCGTTGCCATTGAGGGTGTGAATGTACGCGGCGTGTGCAGCCTAGACCAAGGGTTCCGATACAATTTTTGCGTTGAAATCGAATATGCACATCAATTCGGTCCCGTAGAATGGGTAGACTGGAATGATGTCTCGCCCAACTGGACGCCTCAACCTCCTGCGCAAGGCGTTTTGGCTATCGCCAATGCGCGACAGGATGGTGCAGAGATTTCAAGAATATACCACCGGTACATCCAAAAACGGGATGCAGAGCGAGCAATGCAGAACTGGGCAGCACTTCTGCGCGCGCAGAAACAGATCATCTTCACCGGCCCTCCTGGAACCGGAAAGACACTTCTGGCCAAGCAGCTTGCCGCTTTCATGCTGACCAATGCCGTGCCGGAGATTGGTGAGGTCGATCAGGTGCTAGCGAAGTTGCGAATGCCATTCCAGGAAGATCAGCCGGGAGCCTGGGATATTGTGCAGTTCTGAGCTGGTCCCTGTGATGAGGACCATGGACCTGGGAAATTAAGTTGGAAGTAGCGCCGTTCTGACCTCCATGAAAATCAAGCTGCTTTTTGCTGCTGTTGTGGCTGTGGAGATGTGGTCGACGCGGTAGCGTCGTCCAAGCTCGCCGCCACGGCGAGCGTCATATCCACAGCCATCGGCGGCAGCGCGCCGATCATCGCTTCGCGCCAGATCGCCATCGGCGCACGGTTCCCCAGCGCCTGATGCGGGCGATGGTTGTTGTAAAAACCCATCCATTCGGCCAGGCCGGCGCGCAGTTCGGTGCCGT
Source organism: Acidibrevibacterium fodinaquatile (assembly GCF_003352165.1). GTDB lineage: Bacteria > Pseudomonadota > Alphaproteobacteria > Acetobacterales > Acetobacteraceae > Acidibrevibacterium > Acidibrevibacterium fodinaquatile. The sequence goes on along the minus strand of NZ_CP029176.1, from coordinate 2,715,035 downwards.
CAACGTAGCCCTTGATATAGACGTCCTCGTATTTCAGCGACCGCCAGAGCCGCTCGATGAAGACATTGTCCATCCACCGGCCCTTGCCGTCCATCGAGATCTTGATCCCCGCCTGCGCCAGAGCGCCGGTGAATTCCGTCGAAGTGAATTGCGACCCCTGGTCGGTGTTGAAGATCTCCGGCCTGCCGAACCGCGCCAACGCCGCCTCGAGCGCCGAGACGCAGAACCTGGTGTCCATCGTATTCGATACCCGCCACGCCAGCACCGCTCGGCTGTGCCAGTCCATGATCGCCACCAGATACAGAAAGCCCCGGCCGATCGGCAGATAGGTGATATCGGCGCACCAGACCTGGTTCGGCCGGTCGATCACCAGACCCCGTAGCAAATAGGGATAGATCTTGTGCCCGGCCCCGGGCTTGCTCGTCCGTGGCTTCGGGCCCAGAGGCACGATCCCCATCAGCCGCATCAGCCGCCGCACCCGTTTGCGGCCGACCCGGATGCCCTCGGCCGCGAGCATCGCCACCATCCGGCGCGACCCCAGGAATGGCCAGCGCAGGAACAACTCGTCGATCCGCCGCATCAGCGCGAGATCATCGTCGTTCGCCGGCCGGCGACGCCGATACACGCCAGACCGTGCCACTCCCAGCAGCGCGCATTGCCGCCGGAGCGACAGGGTCGGATGATCTCGGTCGAGCTTCGCTCGGCGGTCCGGGGCGCTCACTTTCCGAACCTCACGGCAAAAAAATCATTCTCGATCGTCAGCTGCCCGATCTTCGCATGCAGCTTCTCGATCTCTCGTCGCGCCGCAACCTCGGCATCCTGACCCACTTTCGGGTCAAAGGCGCGCGCCGCGTGGTCCTGCAGCTGCTTCTTCCAGGCATAGATCTGGTTCGGGTGAACCTGATACCGCGCCGCCAGATCGGCGACCGTCGCCTGCTCGCGCAGCGCCTCCAAGGCGATCTTCGCCTTCAGCGCCGCATCAATCTTCCGTCTCGTCTTCGTCGTCATCATCCGCTCCGTCTATCACGACAGAACGGCACTCTTCCAACTATGCCCCCGGTCCCATTTTCCGGGTCCAGCTCAGTTCCACCCCTCCTACAACTACGATGACTTCGTCCGCGGCATCCGAATCCGGACCAATGAGGGGCAGACCAACTATACCGTCGAGAATGGCCCTCTCCTGCGAATGGCGAAAACAGCTGCGGACAGGCGGGATCAGAAATTCATTCTGATCATCGACGAGATCAATCGTGCCAATGTCGCCGCTGTGCTTGGGGAGATGATCTACGCGCTGGAATATCGCGGGCAACCGGTCGCGTTGCAATATGGCGACGGTGGCGCGACGGCGCGGCTGCCTGAAAACCTCTACATCATCGGAACCATGAACACGGCCGACCGCTCGATCGGCCATATCGACTATGCCGTCCGCCGCCGCTTCGCCTTCATCCCGCTCCATCCCGAGCGGCACGTTGTGGAAGCATTCCACCAGGATGCCGCGCTTCGCAATGCCGCGCTTTCCAAGTTCAGCGCCGTCGCTGCGCTCTTCAAGGGCGAACAAGCCCTTCTTAGCGCCGATTACCGTGCAGAAGATGTGCAACCCGGCCATTCGTATTTTCTTGTTAATGACGAGGACGATCTCAATCGGCGGATGAAGTATCAGGTCGGCCCTCTTCTTCGCGAATACGTCGCCGACGGGGTGTTGAAAACAGAGGCAATCCAAAGAATCGGAGAGATTGAAGGGGGTGCTTGATCGGGCCACGGCGATGCGCACCGAGGGTTGCCCGGTTCGGCTTGCCGATCTCGTCGACGATGATGCGGTGTGCCTCTTGCGCAACGCGGCTTCGGCAGCCCTCGGGGATCAGAATGAATCTGCCCGCTATTTTGGCCTGACCCCTTACTCCGATCAGTCCGCCGAGGGACGACTCGGCTTCTTCGTCGGGATCGGGCGCCTCTCGGAAGCGCCCGCGCGTGTTCTCCGTGTCGGGCCGCGCGAATTCGGTGGCAACGGTGCTGAGTTCTGCATCGACTATCTTGCTCTCTATGCTGCGTGCGCCGTCGACCCGGAGGTGTCGAGCCATCTCGACCAGTGTCTTTCCGTCTACTCCGATGAAGCGCCGATTGACGCGCCAGATGAAGGTGTCTGGTCGCCGTTGATCGCGCTGGCTTATCTCAAGGCTGTGCACGAGCTCGTCCAGCGCTATCTTCGCCGTGGCTTCATCAGCCGTGAGGAAGATCTCCGCGACCGAATCCGCGGGCAGGTTGCGTTCGGGGTCATCGTGGATTCTGTACCAAATCCTACGCTAAGGATTGGCGAGTGAACGTCTTACAGACGTGCGTCCGATCTTAAGCTGCTTAGCGATGGCCGATTTGCTCAAGCCATTTTGGGCGAGTTCACGGATTTGCGTTGCTTTTCCGGCGATTTTTGCCGGACGGCCATGCGGACGGCCATCCTTGCGAGCTTGAGCAATCCCCGCCTTGACCCGATCACGCAGGATGTCGCGCTCAAACTCCGCGAATACGGCCAACATGCCGGCGAAAGCCCGGCCGGCGGGCGTTGTCAGATCGAGCGCCTCGCTCAGGGACACGAAGCCCACGTTCAGCGCGGTCACCTCTTGTAGAGTGGAGACGAGATCGACAAGTGAGCGGCCCCAGCGATCGAGCCGCCAAACGACGATGACGTCGATTTCTCTTCGACGGGCAGCGCGCAACAATTCCTCGCGACGCGGGCGGGTCTTGGCCCCGGAGCCGACTTCTTCGATCGTCGACGCGATGCTCCACCCTCTGCGTTCGGCGTAAGCGCGCATGGTTTCGAGCTGCATGGGCAGCGTCTGTTGGTCATGCGTCGACACTCTGGCGTAGAGGGCGACTCGCTCGGCTTCGACCCTGGCCAAAAACCCCTCCGAATTGGAGCCGTGCAGACCCCTGCATTTGCTGAGATCGATGTGCGCTATTGCGCTATGGCCAGAAACTATAGTTTATGGCCATATCCGTAAAGCGAAAACGCGCCATGCCTCGTCGCCACATTTTGTCGTTGCAGTCGCGCGCCGCGCTTTTTGACCCACCGACAGAGCCCGCAGCGATAGTAAGGCACTACACTTTCTCGCCTGAGGACATCGGGCTGATCCGCCGCCGGAGGCGCGCCGTCAATCGGCTCGGGTTCGCCGTAAATCTCGCCTATCTCAAGTTTCCCGGCCGCGTACTGCGATCTGACGAGACGCCGCCGGCCGAAATGCTCGCCTACATCGCCACTCAGACCGAAAGCGAAGTGATCGAGTTCGAAAGCTACGCAAAGCGCGAAGAAACCCGGTGGGAACACCTTGGCGAACTCGAAGCCTACCTCAATGTTCGCCCATTTCGGCGCGACGACAAACGCGCCGTTGCGCAAATTGCGATCGAGTACGCGACAGGCTCGGATCGCGGCGACGTCATTGTCGCGCCGATGGTGGAATACCTGCGTGAGCGGCGCATCCTGCTTCCTGCCGCCGTCACTTTGGAGAAGGTCGCTCTCGCGGCGCGCGCGCTGGCTCGTAAGCGCGCCTATAAGAACCTTGGCGAAGGTCTCTCGCCGGAATCTATCGCGGGATTGGAATCTCTTCTCGTCGTCGCCAGAGGTGAAGAGCGCACGTCGTTCGCCTGGCTGCGGGACTGGCCCGAAGCGCCGCGCCAGAAAAACCTTCTCGCTGTCGTCGAGCGGCTTGAAGCCGTGCGCAAACTCGGTGTCGGACCAGATCGGGAGAAGCGCATTCATCGCGCCCGCTACGCAACGATCGCCAAGGAAATCTCCATTTTCGTTCCCCGCGACATCACGCGCTTCGACGCTCCGCGCCGTTTGGCGACGCTGATCGTTTTTGCCCGTGAGATGGAGGCCGCTCTCACCGACGCCGCACTCGCCATGTTCGACAAGATGCTTGGTGCAGTCTTCCGTCGCGCCGACCGCGCTCACAAGGACAAACTGATCGACCGCGCCAAGTCGCTCGACGCCTCCGCACGCGCCCTGCTCGGCATGGCCAAGGCCATGCTTGAAGCCAAGGCGAAGAACCAAGACCAGGTCGCGGCCGTCGAGCGGGCTCTCGGCTGGGAACGCCTGAAGGCGCTCGTCGCCGCGACGGAAACGGTCGTCATCGACGCCAGGCCCGACAACCTCGGCGAAGTTGTCGAGCGCTATGTGAGCATCCGACGCATGTCGCCGGTTGTACTCGGCGCGTTCGCCTTCCGGTCATGGAAGGAGAACGATCCGCTACTCGCCGCGCTCGATGTCGTGCGTGAACTCCACGCCAGCGGCGCGAATAAGCTTCCGCCACGAACCCCGACAGGTTTTCTGCGGCCAGCATGGCGTAAGGTCGTCAAGGCCGAGGCTGGGCTCAATCGCCGCGCCTACGAAGTCGCGGCCATGATGAGTTTGCGCGACCGATTGCGATCCGGCGACGTTTGGGTCGAAGGTAGCCGTGCTTTTCGCGCTTTCGACGATTTCCTGCTCCCGCGTGACGCTTTCAAAAATCGGCGCTCAGCCGGCGAATTGGATCTCGCCGTTCCCGATAGTTTCGAGGCCTGGCGCGATACGAAAACAAGACTTCTGGAAATGCGCCTCGGCGAGATCGACGCGCTCGCCGCCGCCGGCGAATTGCCCGAAGCCTCGCTCACGCAAGAGGGGCTGTCTATCAGCGCAATTCGCGGCTCGGAGAACGAGGCCGCCGACGCGCTCGTGCGCCGTCTCTACGCCATGTTGCCACGCCTGCGCGTCACGGAATTATTCGCGGAAGTTCATGGCTGGACGGGATTCGCCGACCGCTTCGCCCATTTGCGCACTGGCGTGCCGCCGGACGACGCGCGTGCGTTGATGACCGCCGTGCTCGCCGACGCCACCAATCTCGGCCTGACGCGCATGGCGCGCAGCGTCGGAGCTTTCAGCCATTCCCGGCTGTTATGGGTCGCCGAATGGCATGTGCGCGAGGAAACTTATCAGGCCGCGCTCGCCTGCATTTCCGACGCCATCCATGCGCAGCCGCTCACGAGACTCTGGGGCGACGGCGACACGTCGTCGTCGGATGGCCAATTCTTCCGCGCCGGCGGCCACGGCCAGGCGCGCGCAGACTACAACGCCAAATACGGCTCCGATCCGGGCGTGAAATTCTACACCCATGTTTCGGATCGCTACGCGCCGTTCCATTCCAAGGTCATCGCCGCGAACGCGAGTGAGGCGGCGCATGTCCTCGACGGCCTCATGCACCACGAAAGCTCCCTCGACATTCGCGAGCATTATACCGACACCGCCGGCGCCATCGATCACGTGTTCGGCTTCTGCCAATTGCTGGGGTTTCGCTTCGCGCCACGCATTCGCGACCTTGCTGACCGAAGACTCTACATCGTCGGCGCGCGCTCGACCCACAAGTCGCTCGAACCTCTGGTCGGCGGCACGGTCGACCTGCGCGTCATCGCCGAAAACTGGGACGAAATCCTGCGCTTAGCGGCGTCGATCAAGGCCGGAACCGTCGCGCCCTCGGCGATCCTGCGCCGTCTCGCCGCCTATCCGCGACAGAACACGCTCGCCAAGGCGCTCAAGGAAATCGGCCGCATGGAACGCACCTTGTTCACGCTCGACTGGATCGGCGACCCCGTTTTACGCCGGCGAGCGAACGCCGGCCTCAACAAGGGCGAGGCACACCATGCCCTCAAGCGGGCGGTCTTCTTCCACCGCCTCGGCGAAATCCGCGACCGCACCTTCGAAAATCAGGGCTATCGCGCATCCGGCCTCAACCTCGCCGTCGCCGCAATCATCCTCTGGAACACGGTTTATCTCGGCCGCGCCGTCGACGAATTGCGCGCGCGCGGCGAAATTATCGCGGATGATCTTCTCACGCATGTCGCGCCGCTCGGCTGGGAACACGTCGCTTTCAATGGCGACTACGTCTGGCCCACAGAGCCCCTCCCCAACGCATTTCGGCCGCTACGATACCCTCGGGCCGAGTTCCTCGACGCGGCTTAGCGTAGGATTTGGAACAGAATCCACGATGACCCCGTTCGGTCGCTACGCCGCACGGAGCCTCGCACGCGGCCATCCCGAGATCGTCCCCTGCCGCTTCCAGGCACTCGAGCAGGACACGCTGGAGAACCGCATCCTGCGCACCGCCTTGACGTGCGCCCGCCAGCTGCTCGACGGAGCAGCGGGACAGGGCCTCGGCGGCCCAGAGGCGGCTTGGCGCATCTGGTCACGGCAGGCGGATGCGGCGCTCGCGGGGGCGGCGATCGCGCGGATCACACCGCGCGATTTTCACGTCGCACGCAAGGCCGGCGCCTATCGGCACTACGCCCGCCCGCTCGCGCTTGCCCGCGCGGTTCTGACGCGCACGGGCTTCGACCCATATCAACCGGTCCCGCAGGCGGCCGCCCGCCTTGTCCCATTCCGCCTGGCGACCCCTGAATTGTTCGAGCGCTATGTTGAGCTTTGCCTTCGCCGGATCGCGGGCTGGAAAATCTGGGCCGGCTATCACGACCAAAATCTTGTCGAGAAGGGCAAGTCTTTTATGGTCCGCCCCGACTTCCTCGCATGGCAGGGTGATCGTCGCGTCATCGTGGACGCCAAGTACAAGAACCTTTCGACCCAGCGCCCCGGTGGGGCAGACGACGACAACCCTCTGCGGTGGGATGTTTATCAGACGCTCGCCTATTCTCGGCACCGGGCCGTGAAGAGGACGTTCTCGCCGGAGCCGCCTAACGAGCCGTCGGCCATAGTCCTCTGTTATCCTGCGCGGGCGTCGACGGATGCCCTAAGCGAGGCGGGCAGCGCCCTGCAAGCGGCACTCACAGGGGAAAATCACATTTTGCACTCCCACATCTGCGATTTCGACTTGCCGGTGGTTCTTGTTGGTCTGCCGGTGCCGACCGCCCCAGGTAATGGCATTGGTCCCGGAGCATGATGTGCTCGCCCCCTCGCGCGTCGGCGCGCCGCGGGGGCCGCGCAGCCATGACGGCACCATCATCCCCGCGACGATCGACACGATGTCGGGCACCGACCTGACGACGACGATCACCGGCGAGGGCCAAGCAGCCGTGTTCATCGCCATCGACCACTGCACCACTGAGTGCATCGGCATCCACGCCGCCCGACGGGCTACCCGCTTTGAGGCATTGGAGCCGATCCGCCAGGGCGTGCGGCAGTATTTCGGCGACTTCGTCGAGGACATCGCACGTGGCCTGAGCCTACGCCGCGATCACGGCTCGCAATACATGTCCGACGCGTTCCAGGGCGAGTTGCGCTTTCTCGGCATCGAAAGCTCGCCCGCATTCGTGCGCGCGCCCGAAGGCAATGGCTGCGCTGAACGCTTCATCCGAACGCTCAAGGGGAACCTGCTGTGGCTGAGAACATTCGAAACCGTCGAGGAACTCCGCCTCGCGCTGCTCGCGTTCCGCGAAACCTACAACACCACATGGCTGATCGAACGGCACGGCTTCATCACGCCGGCTGCTGCCCGCCAAACCCAGCTTCAATCCGCCGCGCTCGCGGCGTAGGCTTCAACCCAGTGTCTCACAAACCTCCGCCTCCTCCGCAGATGGCTGATCGGGCTTCTTTGCGCCCTGCTGGCCCGTCTCACAGCCGCCGCCAACTCACCACCCTCCGTCCCAAAGAGGCATCAGATCGCATAATTCACGGACGACTACCTACGCAGCATCGCGCTCACCTCAATTTCCGCAAGGCGTGTTACGCCGGAGGGGTACGCCTGAGCGATCCCACCGCGTCCAGCACCGCATGCATGTATTTAATAGGCCCACAAGCGTTGTGGGCTTAGATTTTTTGTTTGACAGAGACGACTCCTGACACTACTTTGACCCCATCGCTTGGGTGTATCCGAAAATGCCGATTTTGGCCGACCTGTCCGAGATCCGTGTCGGCGCCTCTCTCAGGGGGCGCCTGGAGGCTGTTGCGGCCGGTGGCGAGCGGGTTGTCCACGCCAAAGACCTTGGTCCCGATTGCGATATCGACACTGACCGGCTGACCCGAATCATGGATCGGTTTGGGGAAACCGCTCCCCGGCTACGCCCGGGCGATGTCCTGCTGCAGTCGCGTGGGGTCAGCTACCCGGTGGGCCTTGCCACGGAAGATGCGAGCGGCGCGGTTCCGGTTTCCCCTCTGTGCCTCATCCGCCCGGACAGCACCCAACTCGACGGCGCCTTTCTGGCCCTGTTCCTGGCCCACCCCCGGACCCAGCTGCGGCTCCGCGCACAGGCTGCTGGCACCCACGTGCCCGAGCTGACGCGGGAGGCGATCGCCAACATCGAGATTCCTCTGCCCCCTCTGGTGCGTCAGAGAGAAATTGCGGCGATGGGGCAAATGATGCGTCGCGAACGGGAGCTGTATCAGCGCCTTAGCGCGGCCCAGGATTCGCTGCTGTTCGGCTTGATCGAACGGTCAGCGAAAGCGCCCGGAGGCGCACCAACGCCCCCGGGCGAACGTCGAGCGGCAGGCGCACCAACGCCCGCAGCTTTTGGTCCAACCTCTCCCGCGAAAGGATAAGCCGGATGGCTATCTATCTCACGACACCTGATCCGCGCAAGCTTCTCACGGATTTCAAAGACAAAATCCAGCAGGGGCATATCGTCACCTGGTCATATGACGCCAATGGTGACTTTACCCACACCCCCGCCCAGTGGGCCAAGAAGGCTTGGCTACGTCCTCGGCTCCTCCAGGGCCAACTCGCGCTGGGTATCGTGAAGCCGAACGGCGCAAGTGTGACATGGCCTATCTACGGCGTGTTCCACGGCCGTTTCATCGAGAGCATGGTCGAACATTGCCATGACCTCTTCAGCTCCGTGCAAGCTACTCCGAAGCCGGTCGGGCAACTTGATCAGGTCTGACCCAGCGGCATACAGGGAACCAAATCAGGTCAGGGCGGCGGCGACGCCGCCCCACTTTGGGGAAACACCATGATCGACCCGAACAAGCTCGAAGAAGTCAAGAAAGTCGCCTGGTCGGCCTGCGACACCTTCCGGGGCGTCGTCGATGCCACCGAATACAAGGATTACATCCTCGATTTCCTGTTCCTGAAATACATCAGCGACGTTTGGGCCGAGCACTACGAGGAAGCCCGCAAGGCCTATGGCGAGGACGAGGAGCGCATCCGCCGGCGCATGGCGCGCGAGCGCTTCGTCCTGCCCAAAGGCGCCTCGTTCTGCGACCTCTATGCCCGCCGCGACGCCGACAATCTGGGCGAACTGATCAACGAGGCGTTGGACGCGATCGAGGAAGCCAATAAGGCCAAGCTCGCCGACGTGTTCAACGTGGACTTCAACAGCGAGACGAAGCTCGGCCCGACGCGGGATCGCAATCGCCGCCTCAAGAACCTGATCGAAGGATTCGCCGGCCTCAATCTGCGCCCGTCGGTGGTGGACGAGGACATCATCGGCGAGACCTACATCTACCTGATCGAGCGTTTTGCCGCCGGCGCCGGGAAAAAGGCGGGTGAATTCTACACCCCGCCGCAGGTCTCGCGGCTGATGGCGCGTCTCGTTGCCCCGAAGCCCGGGGACCGCATCTGCGACCCGGCCTGCGGCTCGGCCTCCATGCTGCTGCGCGCCGGGGAATACATCGAGGAAACCTACAAATCGCGCGACTACGCGCTGTTCGGCCAGGAGGTAAACAGCGCCACCTACGGTTTCGCGCGCATGAACATGTTCCTGCACGGCAAGGACGGCGCCACCATCGTCTGGGGCGACACGCTGAATGACCCGAAACTGATCGAGCGCGATGCGCTGATGAAGTTCGACGTGGTGGTCGCCAATCCGCCCTTCTCGCTCGACAAATGGGGGGCGGAGAACGCCGGCAACGACCGCTTTGCCCGCTTCTGGCGCGGCGTGCCGCCGAAATCGAAGGCGGACTACGCCTTCATCTCGCACATGGTCGAGGCGGCCAAGACCCGGGAAGGGCGCGTCGGCGTCGTCGTGCCCCATGGCGTCCTGTTTCGCGGCGGGGCGGAGGGGCGCATCCGCCAAGCATTGATCGAGGAGAACCTACTCGATGCCGTGATCGGCCTGCCGCCCAATCTGTTTCCCACCACCGGCATTCCCGTCGCCATCCTGGTCTTCGACCGTGCACGGGAGGCGGGCGGCGCGCATGAAGGCCGGCGCGACGTGATGGTGATCGACGCCAGCCGCGACTACCGCGAAGGCAAGCGGCAGAACGCGCTGGAAGACGCACATGTCACCCGCATCGTCGAGACCACCCGCACCCGCGCCACGGTGGAGCGCTACGCGCGGCCGGTGCCCGTCGCCGAGATCACCGCGAACGACTTCAACCTGAACATTCCGCGCTATATCGACACGGCCGAAGCCGAGGCCGAGATCGACATCGAAGCGGTCGAGCGGGAGATCGAAACCCTGGAGGGCGAGCTTGCGGAACTGCGCGGCAAGATGAAGGCGCACCTCAAGGAGCTCGGCCTCCATGGCTGACGGCAGGGGCATCGCCCGCCCAACCTGTAAGCATCGCTTACAGGTTCGCACGGCAGGTGTGGCGTGAACTCCTTCCTTCCCCAGGTCCTGGAAGGGCTGCGGCTGACGCATGATGTCGTCGCCCTGGTCCGCGCCATTGGCGAGGGCAAGGGCAAGCAGGACCTGTTCAAGGAGCGCGCGCCCGAAATCCTGGAAAACCTCCGCCAGGTCGCGATCATCGAGAGCACCGAGTCCTCGAACCGGCTGGAAGGCATCACCCTGCCGCGCACCGCGATCGAGCGGCTGGTCCGGCGCAACGAGCCACCGCGCCCCGAAAACCGCTCGGAAGGCGAGATCGCGGGCTACCGCAACGTGCTCACCCTCATTCACGAGCAGCACGAGCACATGGATTTTTCGCCCAACCTGGTGCTGCAGCTTCACCGCGACCTGTTCACCTTCACCGGCATCGGCACGGCGGGGCGCTGGAAGCCCTCCAACAATCTGATCACTGAGCGCGCGCCGGATGGCACGACGGTGGTTCGCTTCACGCCGGTTCCGGCCTGGCGCACGCCGGCGGCGATGGACGAGCTGCATGCACGCTTCGCGCAGGCCGCCGATTCCGAGGTGGATGGGCTGATCCTGCTCGCGCTCTACGTGCTCGACTTCCTGTGCATTCACCCCTTCGCGGACGGCAACGGCCGCATGGCGCGGTTGCTGACGGTGCTGCTGCTCTATCGCGAGGACTATGAGGTGGCCCGGTATATCTCGCTGGAACGCCTGATCGAGCGGACCAAGGCGAGTTATTACGAAACGCTCCATCGCGCCTCGCAGGGCTGGCACGAGGCGGCGCATGACCCGATGCCGTGGGTGGCGTATTTCCTGGGCGTGGTGAAGGCCGCCTATGACGAATTCGCCCGCGATGCGGGGTCACTGCGGGATGGGCGAGGGGCGAAGACCGAGCTTGTCCGGCAGGCCATCGGCCAGATGCTCGGCGACTTCTCGATCTCGGAGCTGCACCAGCGCTGCCCCAGCGTGGGCTGGGACATGCTGCGCCATGTGGTCCGGCAGGAGCGGGATGCCGGCCGGCTGGAGGCCACGGGGCGAGGCCGTGGGGCGCGGTGGCGGCGGGTCGCCGGAAGACCGGACGATGAGAATTCCGGCAAGGGGGAGGAAAGGGGGCAATGATGGGCGCTCTGATGCCCTCTTTTCGGAGGTATTACCCCTTTTCAGAATGCGCGTCGGCGTCGAGTGCAAGCGCATGACGAACCTACCAGCGGGCTGGCAGCACGGCACGCTGCAAGACGTTGTAGCCGGCATCACCACTGGGGTCAGTGTAAACGGTGAAGATCGACCTCGCGGCCCTGGCGAGGTCGGCGTCCTGAAAATCAGCTGCGTGCTCCGTGGGCGATTCGACCCGACACACTACAAAACGGTGATTTCGGCTGACCGTGCGCGGGTGGCCGCGCCCGTGACAGGCGGTACGATCCTCGTCAGTCGGGCCAATACAGCCGAATTGGTGGGGGCGAGTGCGTACGTCCCGCAATCAGTTTCCGATCTTTTCCTCCCGGATAAGCTCTGGCAGCTCAAACCAGGCAAGAACGTCGATGTTCGCTGGCTAAGTCACGTCGTCGCCGATCCGGCGTTTCGGCCGAAGCTGGCTTCTGCCGCCACCGGCACAAGCGCATCGATGAAAAACATCTCGCAGGAAGCCTTTCTAGCCCTGCCGGTAGCGATCCCACCCCTTCCCGAGCAGCGCCGCATCGCCGCCATCCTCGGCACCTGGGACGCGGCGATCGAGAAGGCGGAGCGGTTGGTTGATGCCAATGCTCACCGCCTCACGGCTTGTCGTCAGCGGTTGATTTTCCAAATGAACTATCCGCGTCGTGAACTCGCTGAGTTTGCTGATCTCGTGCCGGATTTGGTAGATCCACGAACACAAGATCTTCGCGGTATTCCCTGCGTCGAGCTTCAACATCTTGATAGCGCGAACGGAATCATCCTTGGCCATGCGCACGCGTCATCCGACAGCAGCACCCGGCGGGTGTTTCACAAAGGCGATATCCTATTTGGGAAACTCCGCCCTTATTTGAAGAAGTACGCACTACCGGACTTTAATGGAATATGCTCTTCAGAAATTTGGGTACTAAGGCCGAAAAAGTCTCTTTGTGATCCAGGATATTTATTTGAAATTATACAATCTTCTCAGTTTATTGCGGCGGCCAACAAGGCGACAGGATCACGCATGCCGCGTGCTGACTGGAACGTCGTCAGCGAAGAGCCGTTTCCACTTCCTGATCTTTCTACCCAAAGGGTAATCCGGAAAGTTCTGCGAGACGTTGCCGCCTATTCGAACAGAATGCGCGATTTTGCTTCGCGTATTAAAGTGCAAAAGCACGGCCTCATGCAAAAACTCCTCACGGGAAAAATCCGCGTGCCGGAGGCGGTCGCCGATCTCAGCCCGGCGGCGGACTGACATGGACCCGTTCGCCGCCTCGGAAAAATCCCTCTCACAGGTGCCGGCGATGCACCTGCTCCAGGCGCTCGGCTACACGCTGCTGACCAAAGCAGAAGCCGAACGCGAACGGCGAGGGCGGCTCTCCAACGTCTTTCTCGAAGACATCCTTGCCACCCAGCTTCGCCGCATCAACCGCATCCGCTTTCGCGGGCGGGAGGTGCCCTTCACCGAGGGCAACATCATCGGCGCTATCGAGAAGCTAAAGGAACCCAGGGCATCGGGCCTGCTCAAGACCAACGAGGACCTGACCGACCTGCTGCTGCTCGGCACCTCGCTCGATCAGACCATCGACGGCGAAACCCGCGGTTTCCAGCTTCGCTTCATCGACTGGGATCGGCCGGAGAATAACGTCTTTCATCTCTGCACCGAGTTCGAGGTGGAGCGCAGCCGCTCCCACGAAACCCGCCGGCCCGACCTCGTGCTGTTCGTCAATGGCATTCCGCTGGCCGTGATCGAATGCAAGGCGCCGTCGGAAGACTGGGCGCAAGCCGTCTCCCAGCACCTGCGCAACCAGCAGGATGACGAAATCCCCGGCCTGTTCCGCACCGTGCAATTGCTGCTCGCGGTGAACAAGAACGAAGCGCGCTACGGCACGGTCGGCACCGCGGCGAAATTCTGGTCGCTCTGGCGCGAGCGCGAAGACCGGGAGGAGGATGTCGCCGCCGCCGCCGCGACGCCGCTCACGGAGGCTCAGCAGCGCGCCACCTTCGCCGGCGGCTTCGCCGAGGAACGGGCCGCCTTCGCCGCCGCCGAAGCCGGCGGCGGGCGCGGCGTCACCGAGCAGGACCGCGTTCTGTTCGCGCTCTGCCGGCCCGATCGGCTGCTCGACCTCGTCCGCCGCTTCACCCTGTTCGACGGCGGAGAGAAGAAGATCGCCCGCTACCAGCAGTTTTTCGCAGTGCGCAACCTGCTCCGCCGCGTCAAGACGCGCGACGCCCAGGGGCGACGGCAAGGCGGCGTGATCTGGCACACCCAGGGCTCAGGCAAGTCGCTCACCATGGTGATGATGGCCCGCGCGCTGGCGCTGGACCCGGACATAAACCTGCCCAGGGTGGTGCTGGTCACGGACCGGGTGGACCTTGACGAACAGATCCGCCGCACCTTCGCCGCCTGCCGCCTCGACCCGCAGCAGGCCCAATCGGGGCGCCATCTGCTCGATCTGTTGGGCAAGAACCGCGCGGCGATCGTCACCACGCTGATCCACAAATTCGACACGGCGCTGCGTGCCCGCGGCTTCGAGGATCGCTCGACCGAAATGTTCCTGCTGGTGGACGAAAGCCATCGCTCCCAGCACGGCACGCTGCACCCGCGCATGCGCAAGCTGTTCCCCAACGCCTGCTATCTGGGCTTCACCGGCACGCCGCTGATGAAGGCCGAGAAGAGCACGTTCGAGCGGTTCGGCGGCGTGATCGATGTCTATGCCATCCGCCAGGCTGTCGAGGACAAGGCGGTCGTGCCGCTGCTGTATGAAGGGCGGCATGTCGAGCAACAGGTGAACGCGCAGGGGATCGACGCCTGGTTCGAGCGGACCTGCGCGACCTTGTCCGCCGAGCAGAAGGCCGACCTCAAGCGGAAATTCGCCCGCGCGCGGGAGTTGTCGCAGACCGGCCAGACCATCGCCTGCATCGCTTTCGATATCAGCCAGCACTTCGTCCAGACCTGGAAGGGCACCGGCTTCAAGGGGCAGATCGTCGCGCCGTCCAAGCGCGCGGCGCTGGCTTACAAGCGCGCCCTCGACGAGTTGGGCGACGTCACCAGCGAGGTCATCATCTCCGGCCCTGACGACCGGGAAGGCTACGAGACCATCGACGAAGGCCCAGCGGACGAGGTGGTGGCGTTCTGGAAGCGAATGATGACGCGCTTCGGCGACGAGCGGCGCTACAACGAGAGCATCATCGAAAGCTTCAGGCGGCGCGAGGACCCCGAAATCCTGATCGTCGTGGACAAGCTGCTCACCGGCTTCGACGCGCCGAAGAACACCGTGCTCTACATCACCAAGAAGATGAAGGAACACACGCTGCTGCAGGCGATCGCGCGGGTGAACCGGGTGGAGGAGGGGAAGGATTTCGGCTTTATCATCGACTACCAGGGGCTGCTCGGGGAACTCGATCAGGCCCTGACGGCCTATAGCGCGCTGGACGGTTATGAGGAGGAAGATGTCGCGGATACGGTGCTGTCGATCCGCGACGAGATCGCCAAGCTGCCTCAGCGCCACTCCGAGCTTTGGGACATTTTCCGGGAAATTCGTAACAAGGCCGACGAAGAAGCATTCGAGCGGCATCTGGGCGACGAGGTGCAGCGGAAGTTGTTCTACAGCCGCCTGAGCCAGTTCGCGAAGACACTCGCCATCGCACTCTCATCGGCCGATTACGCGAATGACCCATCGAACGCGGGGCGGATTGCCGGGTACAAAAGCGATCTGCGGCGCTTCGAAAAGCTGCGCGCGGCGATCAAGCGCCGCTACCAGGAGGAGGTCAGTCTCCGGGAATACGAACCGCGGATCCGAAAGCTGCTGGACACGCATATCCTTGCGCATCAGGTGCTTACGCTCACGCCGCTGGTGAATATCTTTGATGACGAAGCGTTTGCAAAGGCGGTCGAGGGCCAGGCCTCACCGGCGGCGAAGGCCGATCTGATCGCCAGTGCCACCAAACGCACCATCACCGAGCGGCTGGAGGAGGATCCGGCGTTCTATGAGCCGTTCTCGCGCCTGATCCAAAAGGCAATCGAGGACTTCCGACAGGGACGGCTCGATGAGCTGGACTATCTCCGGACCGTCTCCGCGATCCGTGACGCGGTGGTCAACCGGAAGACCGACGATCTGCCCGAGGCGGTAAAAGACAACCCGGTAGCCACCGCATTCTTTGGTGTTGCCCTGGAAGTTGTTCGTCGGGTCGGCGGCCGGACGGAGCGCGAGCTATCCGACATCGCTGCGGCCTTCGCGGCCAATGCGCTTACGATCATTGAGCAGCATCGGATCGTGGACTGGATCGGAAATCTCGACGTCCAGAAGGCCATGGTCAACGACCTCGACGATTATCTCTTCGATGTCGTCAAGGGGAAGCATGGCGTTCCACTCACGCCGGCCATCATGGACGATTTGATCGAGCGGATTATGCAGATCGCCCGCCATCGTCTCCCGCGCTGACATGCACCAGCAGCAGATCGTCCATCGCGGCGGAAGTCTTGCTTTCCGCCTGAGCTTCGCCGACCGCAAGACCCTCGCGATATCGGTGTTGCCGGACGGCACGGTGGCGGTATCGGCGCCGCAGGGCACCCCGTTATCAAAAATCGAGCAGCGGATCGTCGCCCGTCTGCCCTGGATCGACCGGCAGAAGGCGTATTTCGCCCAGTTCATGCCGCGGTCCCCAGCCCGCCAGTATGTCGGCGGCGAAACCCACCTTTACCTCGGCCGCCAATATCGCCTGCGGCTGGAGCAGGGCGAGGATCGTAACGTCCGCCTCTACGCCGGTCGCCTGGTAGTGTCGGTGCCAGAACCCGATCGCCCCGATCAGGTCCGGGAGGCATTGGAGGCTTGGTATGCGGAACGGGCGCGGATCAGGTTGCCCGAGCGGGTGGCGCTGGTACAGGACCAGGTCCGACACCTTGGGCTGTCACACTCTGATCTGACGATCCGCACGCTGCGGAGACGGTGGGGAAGTATGAGTCCCTCTGGTCGCTTGACCTTGAACAGGAACCTGATCAAGGCGCCGATCAGCAGCATCGACTACGTGATTATCCATGAGCTCTGCCACCTTGCACATGCGGATCACGGCCCTGCCTTCTATCGAATGCTTCAAAGGCTTTTGCCTGACTGGGAGGCCAGGAAAGCTCGGCTGGAGCGTCTGCTGGCGTGAGGTGATGGCCCGGCCGGCAACGATGGTTCAAAACGCCTTCGTTCCGTTCGGCGAGAAGGCTACGCGCCAGAGTTAGACGTCCGATCGACTGCCTTGGCCTCTCCGGCATCACCGGTCCTGCCGACCATTGCCGAAGCGATTTTCTCCGCCACGGCGGCAGCTGCCGCTTTCACGGGATCACTCGCCAAATGCGCGTAGCGCGCAGTGGTGGCAGGCTGAGTATGGCCGAGAATCTTCCCGATGATCGGCAATCCCAGTCCACTGGACGCCGCGATGCTCGCAAAGGCATGCCGCAGGTCGTGCAGACGGACATCGTCCAAGCCGGCTGTGGCGCGGATTGCCCGCCAGGGCTTTTCAAGGTTGACCAGCGGGGCGCCATCTCTGTGGCCTGCGATTACATACGGATTGCCTTCGATCCTCGGGAGGGTCGCGAGCACTGCCAATGCCGGAGGGGGAAGATGTACGGTCTTGGCTCCCGATTTGCTGTCAGGCAGGCGTGCCTCGCCGCGCTCAAGATCAAGCCACTCCCATCTGAGCCCAAGCATTTCCCCAAGACGCGCGCCGGTGAAGATCAGCAGCTTGACCGCGGCAACGACAAACGGCGAACCATCATAGCTGGCAAGAGCCTCGCCCAAACGCGCCAACTCCGACGCCAACAGCATCCGCTCTCGCTTTCGCTCGCCGAATTTCTCAATGTGGCGACAGGGATTGGACCCGTCTGGCCGCAAGCCCCAGCGTTCTGCGAGGTTGAACATCTTCGACAGGACGGCGAGGACACGGTTGGCCTGATAAGGCGCTGCCCGAAGGGCATTGTGGAGCTTGGCGATCTCGCCACGCGCTACGTCGGCGACCTTTCGCGGACCCAGTACCGGCAGGATAGCTTTTTCAAGCAACCTACGGTACTCCGCTGCGGTGCGCGCCTTCCGCTTGGCCTCGACGTGCTCAGCGAGGAAGCGTTTGGCGAGATCAGCCATGGTCGGGGCTTCCCTCCGCGCAACCCTGTCTGCCGCGGGATCCACCCCTTCCGCAACTGCGCCGAGTAGGCGTCGGGCCTCGCGACGTGCTGTCTCCGGCGTCCAGGGGGAGCCATGGCGGCCGATCGTGAGCTTGCGCAAGGGTGCGCCACGCCCGCTTCCGGCCCGGTAGTGGAGGACATAGCTCCGCACGCCGCCGCGCTGAACGCGAACGCCAAATCCTTTGATGTCGCGGTCCCACAGTACCGTCTCGCCGCCGTTGGCGCTCGGTGTCAGGGCCTCTACAGCGCGCTTCGTAATCTTCCCCCGCATCGTCCCCCTCCCGGTCCGGTCCGTTGGGCTGCTTGTCGGCTGGCCTAGGTATCACCGGAATGCAAACCCATGGCGGTAAGAGGTTGGGTCGTGCGGGGTAAATGATTGATTTATAGTGTGTTATCGCTCGTCTGAGCATTCGCGCGAAGCCCAGATCACAAACTCTTAATCAGCGGGCCGTAGGTTCGAGTCCTACTGCGCCCACCAATGAAATCAATGGATTGGCGGCCATTTCATCGCGGGACCGAAAACGCAATGAATTTTTGCGCACCTGCGGCGGACCTGAGAATCATGATTTCGCTTTTCTGAGACGCTCGATCATAGATCATCGCCCGGCAACGGCCCGCGTGCTATCGTGCCGCCATGATCCGCCTCGCCCTAACCGCCGCGCTGATCCTGCTTCCCGGCTTCGCCCTCGCCGATGGTTGGGAGGTCTATGGCCCGGACGGCAGCTACCAGGGCAGGATCGAGCGCGGCAGCGACGGCATGCTTGAGCGGTTCGGGCGGGACGGCAGCTACCAGGGCCGCTATGACCGGGGCCGTAACGGATGGGACGCCTTCGGCCCGGACGGCGCCTATCGGGGGCGCGTCAGCGGCGAGGGCGAGCGCGGTTTGCCGGCGGTGATCGGCGGCGAGGCTGGGAGATAGGGGCAATCACGCCTCGCCCTCGCTGGCCTGCGCCTGCGCGCGCTTTGCCTCTCGCGCCGCCTCAAGCGCCCGAATCACCAGGTCGAGCTTCTGCTCTGACACGGCTTCGAGGTCCCTGTGTGGCCCGTCAACGCTCTTCACCTCGGCAGGGATTTTGCCGAATGCCCGGCCGGGAATTTCCTGGATCGCGACGATGCGGCAGCGGGTTTCTTGCGGCCTTGCTCCCAATCGCGGAGGGTGCCGACCGGCACGCGGAATCGCCAGGATTGCTCCCCACCTCGCCATAGTCCCGCCGATCGTCCATCACCTCGCCGATCAGGTTCTCGAGCACCACGGCGCCGAGGGCGAGCGCAGGCCATGCTTGGCGCGTGTGTCAGCCTCTCGTGATCGCCCGGAGTGAGGCATGTATGGCCGGAGATGTGGTGGCGTTTGCGCCATAAAACCGGCAAAAAGACTTCTTCTTGTTGGGCAGTGCCTGCGGCACCGCCTCATGCGCAAAAAGACCATTTCTTTTCGGGAGGAACATCATGGCCAGACTTCAGGGAAAAATCGCGCTGATCACCGGCGCCGCGTCCGGCATTGGCCGCGAGACGGCGTTGTTGTTTGCCGCCGAGGGCGCGGCGATCATGGCGAGCGATGTGGACGAAGCGGGGCTGGCCGGGCTTCCGGGGCGGGCCGTCAAGCTCGACGTCACCAGCGAGGCGGATTGGCAGGCGGCGTTTGTCGAAGCCCGCGCGGCATTCGGGCGGGTCGATATCTTGGTCAACGCCGCCGGCATCGCGATCGGCGGCGCGATCGAGAACGCGACGCTCGCGGATTGGCGGCGCACCATGGCGGTCAATGCCGAGGGCACGTTTCTCGGCTGCCGCGAGGCGGTGCGATCGATGCGTGAGAGCGGCGGCGGCGCGATCGTCAATATCTCGTCCGCCGCCGGGCTGGTCGGCGATCCCAAGCTCGCCGCCTATTGCGCGAGCAAGGGCGCGGTGCGGCTGCTGACGAAATCGGTCGCGCTGCATTGCGCCCGCGCCGGGTATCGCATCCGCTGCAACTCGGTGCATCCGTCCTTCGCCGAAACGCCGATGCTGGAGCGCATGTTCGCCCGTGCGTCCGACCCCGAGAAACTCCGCGCCGGGCTGATCCGCGCAACCCCGCTCGGGCGCCTCGGCAGCGCCGGCGACGTCGCCGGGGCGATCCTCTATCTCGCCTCCGATGAGGCCGCCTTCATCACCGGAGCAGAATTGGCCGTTGATGGCGGGCTCACCGCGGCGTGAAGTGATGGCGCCGTGGACGCCAGGGGATTTGACGTAGCGGCAACGATCCATCCTAAAAAATATCTGCTTTGCCATCGGCCAGCCACAGCCGGACGCGGCGCGTCGTCGCCGTGCATGAGCATTCGCAATGCGGCAATGAATAATGCTTGCCAATTGCCTTTGGCTCTCGACAAATCAAGACCAGCGATCAACCATGATCCCGAATGGATGGTGGGAATTGTATGATGAACACTCATGATACGGGCGTGAAGAATACCGGAGCCATGATCGAAGCCGGCGGGCTTCGCATCGACAGCGCGCTCCATCGCTTTGTCACTGAGGATGCACTGCCTGGCACTGGCGTTGCCGCGGCGGCGTTCTGGGATGGGTTCGGCGCTCTGGTGCGCGACCTCGCGCCTAAGAACCGCGCCCTGCTCGAGCGCCGTGACGCGCTCCAGCGCGAGATCGATGCCTGGCACAAGGCGCGCGCCGGCGAGAGCTTCGATGCCGCCGCCTATCAGGCTTTTCTGCGCGAGATCGGCTACCTCGTGCCCGAGCCGGCGCCGTTTGCCATCACGACGGCCAATGTCGATCCCGAGATCGCCCATATCGCCGGGCCGCAGCTCGTCGTGCCGGTCACCAACGGCCGCTACGCGCTGAACGCCGCCAATGCCCGCTGGGGCAGCCTCTATGACGCGCTCTATGGCACCGACGCCCTGCCGGACGCGCCGCCGGCCAAGACCAAAACCTATGATCCGACGCGCGGCGCCGCCGTCATCGCCTGGGCGCGGCGCTTCCTCGATGAGGCTTTCCCGCTCGACGGCACGACCCATGCCGCGGCGACCGGCTATGCCGTCCGCGACGGCGCTCTCGTCGTGAGCCATTCCGGGGGCAGCGCCCGGCTTCGCGACGGCGCCCAGTGCGTCGGCTTCGCGGGGGATGCGGCGGCGCCGAAAGCGGTGCTGCTCCGCCATCATGGCCTCCATGTCGAATTGCGCTTCGACCGCGCGCACCCGATCGGCGAGACGGACCCCGCGGGCCTTGCCGATATCGTCATCGAATCGGCGATCAGCACGATCATGGATTGCGAAGACAGTGTCGCGACCGTCGATGCCGCCGACAAGATCGCGGCCTATCGCAACTGGCTCGGGCTGATGCGCGGCACATTGGTCGCGACCTTCGAGAAAGGCGGACGCACGCTGGAGCGGAAGCTCAACCCCGATCGCGTGTTCACGAAACCCGGCGGCGGCACGCTTACGCTTCACGGGCGCAGCCTGATGCTGGTGCGCAATGTCGGCCATCACATGTACACCGATGCGGTGCGCGATGCCGAGGGCGGGGAGATCCCGGAAACCTTCCTCGACGCCGCCGTCACCGCGCTGATCGCGCTTCATGATCTCCGCGGCAGCCAGCCGCTCAAGAACAGCCGCGCCGGCTCGATCTATATCGTCAAGCCCAAGCTGCACGGGCCGGAAGAGGTGGCCCTGGCCGATCTGCTCTTCGCCCGTGTCGAGGACATGCTCGGCCTTCCCCGTAGCACCATCAAAATGGGCATCATGGACGAGGAGCGGCGGACCAGCGCCAATCTCGCCGCCGCGATCCACGCCGCCCGCACCCGCGTCGCGTTCATCAATACCGGCTTCCTCGACCGCACCGGCGATGAAATCCACACCGCCATGGAAGCCGGCGCGGTGATCCGCAAGAACGAGATGAAGAACACCGCCTGGATCCGCGCCTATGAGGACCGCAACGTCACCATCGGCCTCGCCGCTGGGCTCGCCGGGCGGGCGCAGATCGGCAAGGGGATGTGGGCGGCGCCGGACCGGATGGCGGAGATGCTGGCGCAGAAGATCGTCCATCCCGAGGCCGGCGCCAACACCGCCTGGGTTCCCTCGCCCACCGCGGCGACGCTGCATGCGCTGCATTATCACAAGGTGGACGTCGCGGCGCGGCAAAAGGCGCTCGCGACCAAGCCAACCCCGCCGCTCGCCGACCTCCTCACGCTGCCGCTCGCCGCTGGCATCAACTGGTCGCCCGACGATCTGCAACAGGAGCTGGACAACAACGCCCAGGGTATCCTCGGCTATGTCGTGCGCTGGATCGACCAGGGCGTCGGCTGCTCGAAAGTCCCCGACATCCACGATGTCGGGTTGATGGAGGATCGCGCGACGCTCCGCATCTCGAGCCAGCACATCGCCAACTGGCTGCATCACGGCGTCGTCAGCAAAGAACAGGTGATGGCGACGTTGAAGCGCATGGCGGAAGTGGTCGATCGCCAGAATGCGGGCGATCCGGCCTATCGCCCGATGGCGCCGCATTTCGATGGCCCGGCCTTCAAGGCCGCTTGCGATCTCGTCTTCAAAGGCCGTGCGCAGCCCAACGGCTATACCGAATTCGTGCTCCACCATTGGCGGCGGGTAGCAAAAAACGCCGGTTGAACCTGGGAAAATCAATCTCAAAAAATATGCGCAAATAAAAAGCATATCTGAGAGATTTTTCTTCACCACAGTGCGGATTGACACTGTGATGGCGGCTGGGCAAGGCGCAGGTAGCGGATGCTTTTTCCATTATCAGCGTGACGGTTGGGTCTATCCATTTATTGTTACGAATAGGAATATCATTAGTGGGACAAAGGAGTGAAAATTTACTTTCATAAAGAAAAAAATGGAGAGCCAATACTCGGTGACATATTTCCGGTTGGAATGGGCTGTGAACAATCGCCGAATGCTTGGTTTGGCCATCCGGATCCAGAGAGTGACTGGGCGCGCCTTGCCGGCGCCGATCGGCTCGGCCAAGGTGCGGGCGACACCCACCCCGCCCCGGATTCCGCATGGCACTGACCGCTTTCGCCCGCCACATCGCTTTCGCTCTGCTGCTCGCCGGCATTTCGGCGGCGCTGGTCCGGTTGATGATCGATCTCGGGATCATGGATCGGCCCGATCCGCGCAAATCCCATCGCCTGCCGACGCCGAAAAGCGGCGGGGTCGGGATCGTCGCGGCGTTTCTGCTGGGGATTGCGACCCTCTATGAATTCGCATTCTTTTCGCGCCTCGCCGACCCTTATTTTCGCGGTGTAATCCTGGCCTCGGCGTTGATCGCGATCGTCGCTTTTCTCGACGACCTGCGTGACTGGCCGTTTGTGGTGAAGCTCACGGCGCAGATCGCGGCCGCCCTCGCCGCGATCGCGAGCGGGCTCTATGTGCGGGTCTATCATCTGCCCTATCTCGGCGCCGTCGATCTCGGCTGGCTCGGCGCCGGCGCGAGCCTGGTGTGGATTTTGTTCACCACCAATGCGATGAATTTCATCGACGGCATCGACGGCCTCGCCGGCGGGGTTGCGCTGATCGCGAGCCTTTTTCTGTGCGTCATTGCCGAGAGGGTGGGCGGCTGGTTCGTTTATTTCGCCGCTCTTTTGCTTGCCGCCGGGATCGCCGGATTCCTGCCGTTCAATTTTCCGCGCGCGCGGATTTTCATGGGCGATGTCGGGAGCCAGTTCTGCGGCTTCGTCCTTGCCGTGCTCGGCATCGCGGCGAGCCGCTTCGAGCGCGTCGAGATGTCGTTTCTGATCGTCCCGTTGCTGCTCTCGGGCGTGTTGTTCGATGTCGCCTTCACCCTCGCCCGCCGGGCGCTGGCCGGCGAGCGGGTGACGGCGCCGCACCGCGGCCATCTCTATCAGGTGGCGGTGCGTTCCGGCCTCGATGCGCGCGGGGTGACGCTGATCCATTGGGGATTCGCAATTCTGGGGGGGCTTGCCGCCATCGGCTTTCTCGCGGCGCCGCCGCCGGCTAAACCGTTCCTGCTCCTCCTGCCGCTGCTTGGACAATTCCTCTGGCTCGGCTTCGTGAGAAATCTTGCTCTGCGCGCCCGCCTCGGCGCGTGGTAGCCGCCAAACACTCAGAATTGGGCAAAATGCCGTCGAAACGTCCTCCCCATTTGCTGCCGCCCTGGCCGGCGGATGTGCCCTGGCCGCTCTCGGCGGGGATTCTCGGCTGGGTTGCGGGCCCGCTACGCGCCCTTCGCCGCGGGTTTCTGATGCTGCTCTGGACGCTCGTTGCGATGCCGGTGCAGGCTCTTCTCAACCTCTTGCCCGGCCGCGGCAAGCGCGTGTTTCCGCGCGTCTTCTGGCGCACGATCTGCCTCATCTTCGGCCTTCGGCGGCGCGTGATCGGTGCGCCGCTCACCCGCGCCGCCTGCGGCCGGCCGGTGCTGTTCGTCGCCAATCACAGCTCCTGGCTCGATATCCCGCTGCTTGGGGCGGAATGCGAGGCGGTCTTCGTTTCGAAAGACGATGTCCGCGCCTGGCCGCTGATCAATCTCGTCGCGCATCTCGGCCGCACCGTGTTCATCAGCCGCCAGCGGCGGGAGACGGCGCGCGGCCATGCCAGCATCGCGGCACGGCTCAAAGCCGGCGACAATCTGATTTTGTTTCCCGAGGGCACGACCTCCGATGGCTCGCGGGTGCTGCCCTTCCGCTCCGCCTTCCTCGCCGTCGCGATGGGCGATGATCGGCCGCTGATCCAGCCGGTCTCGATCGCCTATGACCGGCTTGCCGCCCTGCCTTGCCGCCGCGCCGTCCGCCCGCTTTTCGCCTATTATGGCGCGACCTCGATCGGGGCACATTTTTCGCGGCTCGCGCAATGGCCGGGCCTGCACGCAACGATCCTGTTCCACCCGCCGCTCGACCCAGGCACCCTCCCGGACCGCAAGGCGCTGACCCAGGCGCTCTGGCAGATCGTCGCCGAGGGGGCGGCGGCGCTGCGCCAGAGCCGCATGCCCTCAGCCGCGGACGATGGCGGTGCGGCGGCCGGCGAGATGGAGCAGCAGCGACAGCCCGACTGACACCATGAGGTTGAGCGCCAGGGCGTAAAACGCCGCGTAGCCGGGAACCAGGGTGCCAAACAGGGTGAGCGGATAGACCGCCGCCTTGAAGCTGAGCGAGGCCGCCATCGCCGTTCCCCAGCCGATCCCCGCCGCCCAGCCGATCAGCAGCGCCCAGCCATTGAGCCAACGCCAGAACAGACCGAGCATCACCGCGGGGGCCGTCTGGATGATCCAGACGCCACCCAGCAACTGCAACTGAATAGCGTATTGCTGGGGCAGAAAAATGATGAAAAACAGCGCCCCCACCTTGACCGCGAGCGAAACCAGTTTGGCGATCCCGGCCTCCTCGGCGTCGGTGCAGGCGGGGTGAAGAAAGGCGCGCCAGATATTGCGGGTGAAAATATTGGCTGCCGCGATCGACATGATCGCCGCCGGCACCAGCGCGCCGATGGCGATGGCGGCGAACGCGACGCCGACGAACCAGGATGGAAACACCGCAAGAAACAGTGCCGGCACCGCGAAATTGGTGCCGAAGCGAGCGAAACCGGCGGCGAATTCCGGCCGCGTCCCGAGCCCCATCGCGATCGCCATGAAGCCGAGCAACGCAAGCAGGCCGAGCACGAAGGAATAGGCCGGCAAAATGGCGGCGTTGCGGCGGATGACGGACGCCGAGGAAGACGACAAAATCGCCGTGACCGAGTGCGGGTAAAGGAAAAGCGCGATCGCCGAGCCCAGCGCCAGCGTCGCGTAAGCGCTGTAATTTCCAAGGCTGCCGGCCGGCGGGGTTGCGAGCAGCAGCTTTGCCGCCGGGACGGCGGCAAAGACATGCCCCATGCCACCGAGCGCGAGCGGCACGGCGATGATGGCGGCGAACACGGTGACATAGATCAGCACATCCTTGACGACCGCAATCATCGCCGGAGCGCGCAAACCGCTGGTATAGGTGAATGCTGCGAGGATGATGAAAGCGACGATCAGCGGGATGTCACCGGCGATCCCGCTCGCCTGAAAGCCGAGCGCGCCGATCACGACGGCCATGCCGACGAGCTGGAGCGCGATATAGGGCATCGTCGCGAGCAGCCCGGTGAGCGAAATCGCAAGCCCGAGCCAGCGATTGGCGAACCGCGCGGCGACGAAATCGGCCGCCGTCACATGCCCGGCCCGGCGCGCTTCGGTCCAGAGCCGTGGGAACACGAGATAGAGAATAGGATAGACCAGAATCGTGTAGGGAACGGCGAAAAACCCGATCGCGCCGCCGCCGAAGATCAGCGCCGGCACCGCGATGAAGGTATAGGCGGTATAGAGGTCGCCGCCGAGCAGGAACCAGGTGACAAAAGTACCGAAACGCCGCCCGCCGAGCCCCCATTCATGCAGTTGCGTGAGATCGCCGGCCCGCCAGCGCGCGGCGAAAAAGCCGAGCACGGTCACGAAAGCGAAAATCAGCGCGAAAATCAGAGTCGCGACGAGGTTCATGGCGCGCCCTCGCTTTCGTCGCGCGAGCGCTCGCGCTGATGGACCAAAAAAATGATCGCCGCGGCGATCAGGATCCAGAGCAACTGATACCAGTAAAAAAAGGGAATCCCGGCCAGCGTCGGCGTCATCCGATTATAGGATCCGACATCGAGCATGGCGACGAATGGGGCGAGCAGCAGCCAGCGGAGCCGCGTCCTCCCGGCCTTCGTCCGCGCGTCCGGCGATTTCATGTCACATCCCCCCGTCCCCAAGCCGACCAGCCCTTATATCGTTGCGAATCGCCGCTGTCGCCGCTGGATTAGCCACCAGGCGCCGCGCGCGGCAAGGCCGGAGAGGCGGCCGCGCGGCGGCAAGCCGACGGTTTTGAGAATCATGCCGACCCCACGCTCGACATGGCGAAAGCGGTAGAATGTCATCGCCCGCCCCATATAGAGCGCGGTGCAGCGTCGATGATCATAACGCGCGCCCGCCGGCGCGTTGCCACAATGATAGGCGAAGGCGAGTTCGTCATCCTCGCTTTCGCCGATGCGCCCGAGCGCGATCGCCAGCCGGCGGGGCAGAGTGATGCGTTCGCGCGCCAGATAGCGCCGCATATGGTCGTAAAACAGCTTGAAATGGCGATATTCGTCAGCAGCGATCAACCGGCAGATGGCGGTCAGGACCGGCTCCGCGCTGGCATCGGCCAGCGCCGTGTAATAGCTCGAGGTGCCGGTCTCGACCATGCAGCGGGCGATCAGCTCGCCGGTGCGCGAGCCGCGCACCGAGGCCGCGGCGTCGAGCGGGATCTGATAGCCGGCGCGATAGCGGGCGAAGGCCGCGGCGAAATCCCAACCCGGATCGGCGAGCATCGCCCAGCGCCCGAGCGCCTCGCCATGCTGCACTTCCTCCGCCGCCCAATGATGGGCGGCTTCTCGAAAATCAGGGTCGTCGGGGAAGACGTTGTCGAGATAGCGGGCGTAATCCTCGCCGTTGCGCTCGACCATCGCCGCCGCCTTGACCAAGGGGACGAGGCTGCGATCGACCTTCGCGGGTTCGAAATCATGCCACGCCACCGCCTCAATGTCCCAGTGTTTCATGGCACCGAAGGAACCCCACCCGGTGGGGGCTGGTCAAGCGGGCACGTGTTCAGGCCGGGGCGAAGCGCCGCGGCCGGCGGCCATCGCCGCCCAGGCGGCGCAGACGCGAGGCAATGATCACGCCCAACCCGACGAGCGCCACCACCACGGCAGGGCGCAGGCCGTAACGCGGCATCCAGTTCGCGGCCAGCACGCGATGCCAATCGAGGTGGGTCGCAAACCCATACCACCCCGCCTCAATCGCGGCGGTGGCTAGTGCGGCGAGCAGGGTGAGCGCGAGCAAGGCCGCCACCTGCCCCTGGTGGCGCGCGGCGAGCAGCCGCCAGGCCTCGAGCCAGACGAAAAACCCGGCCATCAGCACCGGCTCGGTGATATTGGCTTTGAGTGACAGGAGAAAATGCAGCAAAGCGAACGCGGTAAAGACATGGACGCCGCGATGGAGGCGCTTCCAGTTCCGCCCGAGCCGCGCGAGCATGGCGTCTGTCGACGTCGCCGCCAGGGCGGAAAGGCCAAGCAGCGAGAGAAACCCGACCGCGAGATAGAACCGCGCGACGATCTCGGCGCCGATCGCGAACCAGCGGAAATTCTGGTCGGCGCTGTAGAGCACCAGGTGAGCGAGCGTGTAGGCCGCGGCGGCGACCCCGATCATGCGCCGCAGCAGGGTCGCCCGCGGCCAGTTGAGCACGACCCGGGCGGGGGTCACGGCGAGGCTCGCAAGCAGGAAGCGCACCGCCCAGCGGCCGCTCTCGTGAATGAGCGCGGTCAACGGCCGCGCCCCGAGCACTCCGGCAAAACTCTCCCAGGCGAGCCACAGTCCCGGCGCGAGAAGGATCAGCAGGCAAAGCGTTTTCAGCGCCGAGAACCGCCCGCCGCGGTCAAACCACGGCATCCGGCGCCAAAGCGGCGGGGTTGCGCGGGGGCGGGCGCCGCTCATCGCTCAGGGGCCGCCATAGGCGGTGCCGGGCAACGCCTGCGTATTCGCGCTGGCTTTGTAATTGGGCGGGACATTAAAAAGTTTCGAACTGAGATGATGATACGTGACGGATTGCGCCTCGAGCAGGGTTTTCTCGCCATCGCGGACCTGCAGCAGCACGCCATCCTCGGTCAGGCAGATTTCCCGCTCGACCTTGACCGCGATCTCCGCCCGCCAAATCTTGCAGGGAAGCTTCGCGATTGTCGCATCCCCGAGCGGGGTCAGTTTCGCGTTTTCGATCTCGGCCAGCTCGCCAGCCACCGGGTTGACCGTCACCGTCACGGATCGGGTCTTGGGATCGATGATGTCGGCGGTTTTACCGCGATGATCGATGAGCATGTAGGCGCTTCGCCCGAGGATATAGCCCTTGCCGTGCGGGTCGATGCGTTCGATATCCTCCGCCGCCAGCCACCGCACCCGCTCCACCATCGGCTTATCGCCGTTGAGAACGCGATAGGTGATGTCGACATCGCGGCTCGGCGTCAGGCGCGGGGCTTCGTCGGCCCGGGCGGCGGGGCTCGCGCCAGCCGCGGCGAGCAACGCGACCCCGACCAGAGGCCAGCAAACCGGCCCGCGGGTCATTTCGCTTGCGGCGCAGCGCCACCCTCACCGCCATTGCCCGCCCCCGGCATCGCGCCTTGTGGCATCGGCACCTTGGTATAGCCGGGCGGTGGCACGAAGAGATCAGCCGGTTGCGGCTGATAGGAGATGGACGTCGCTTGCAGCGCGCCGGCTCCCCCCTCCTTGTCCTGGCCATGGCCCTTGAGCAGCACGCCGTCATCGGTGACGCAGACAGTGCCATTGGCGCGGCTCGATTGCACCTGCCAGCGGGTGCAGTTGGCGCCGGCCACCTTATCGGGGCCGAGGCGCTGGAATTTCATCTGGTCATTGAGCAGAAACCCGCTCGCCATGTCGACATTGAGCGGCGTCTCCATGAACAGATGTTGATCGGTCATCACCAGCGTCATGCGGCTCTTGCCACGGTCGATGATGACATAGCCGCGCTGGCCGGGGGCATCGAGGCGCATGCGATTGGTCGCGGCCTGGTAATACATATGCGCCTCGGTCGGCCCACCCGGCGCCGCTCGCGTCAGCGCATAGGTGACCGCGACATCCTTGGTCGGCATGTAGGGGGGATGGTCATCCGCCGCCATCGCCGGAGCGAGGGCAGAAGCCAATCCCAACGCACCACCGAACGCGAACCCCATCAACCGCAGACAAATCGCCATGATCCTCATCCTTGTCTCGGGCCGCGGCCCGCATGAACTCTCAACGCCCATTGCCCTCAGATGGATGCATCGCAATCCGCCGTGAGGGCGTCGATCTCCGCCCGCAGCACCGCCGGGGCAAGATCGTCGAGCCACTGGGCCGTGTGCGAAACTGCCTCAGCGAGGCGGGTCTTGTAAACGTCACGCGGCAATTCGAGCGCGCCGAACCCGGCGAGGTGCTGGGTCACGAACTGGGTATCGAGCAGCCGGAAGCCGCCGCGCCGCAGCCGTGCGACGAGATGCACCAGCGCGACTTTCGAGGCATCGCGCGCCAGGCTGAACATGCTTTCGCCAAAAAAAGCCGCCCCGAGACTGACGCCATAGAGCCCGCCGACCAGCCGCCCGTCCTGCCAGCATTCCAGGGAATGGGCGTAACCCCGGCGATGGAGGGCATTGAACAAGCGTTCGATTTCGGCATTGATCCAGGTGTCGCCGCGCGCCGGCAAGGGCGCGGCGCAGCCGGCGATCACGGCCGCGAAGTCGCGATCGGCGGTGACCGTGTAACGGCCGGAAAGCACGGTGCGGCGGAGCCGGCGCGGCAGATGAAAGCGCTCGAGCGGCAGGATGCCGCGCAGCTCAGGGTCCAGCCAGTAAAGATGCGTACCCTGGCGGCTCTCGGCCATGGGAAACAGCCCGGCCTGATAAGCGCGCAGCATCAGATCGGGGGTTATGCGAAAATTCCGCACGGACATGAGGGCATTTTGCGCCGCATCGCCCGGCGAAATAAAGGGGCAATCGCAGACCGGTTCATCACGCTTCGATAACCGCTCGCGATGACGCCGTCGGGGCTGGCCCGATCCCGCCGCCGGCGGTAGAGAGGAGGCGAGGAGAAGACCCGATGCCCCTGCTTGCGCCCATCCCCTATCCCGACGAGACGCTCCGCCGCATTCTCGCGCAAACCCGCACGATCGCCCTGGTCGGCGCATCCGCCAACTGGAATCGGCCGAGCTATTTCGTGATGAAATATCTCCAGAGCAAAGGCTATCGGGTGATCCCGGTCAATCCCGGCCTTGCCGGCTCGGAACTGCTCGGCGAGCGTGTTTACGCGAGCCTCCGCGACATCCCCGAACGCATCGACATGGTGGATATTTTCCGCGCCTCGCATGACGTGCCGCCGATCGTCGAGGACGCGATCGCGATCGGCGCCGGCGTCGTCTGGATGCAGCTTGGTGTCCGTCATGACGAGGCGGCGGCGCGCGCCGAGGCGGCGGGGCTCACGGTGATCATGAACCGTTGCCCGAAAATCGAGTTCGGCCGCTTGGGTGGCGAGCTTTCCTGGAGCGGCGTCAATTCCGGACTCATTCGCAACCGCGCGGCGAGCGCGCCGCGGGGCGCGGCGAACGGCGCCGGCGGGGCAAAGGCGGCGTCGTTGCCCGAGCGCAATCCGAGCTATGGCTTCGAGACCCGCGCGATTCACGCCGGCGCCGCGCCCGACCCCACCACCGGCGCCCGTTCGACCCCGATCTATCAAACCGCGGCCTATGTGTTCGACGATGTCGATCACGCCGCGTCGTTGTTTAACCTCCATAATTTCGGCTATCTCTACTCACGCCTGACCAATCCGACGGTCTCGGTCTTGGAGGAGCGCATCGCCAGCCTCGAAGGCGGCCGCGCGGCGCTCGCCGCCGCCTCCGGCCATGCGGCGCAGTTTCTCACCTTCTTCACCCTGCTCGAACCCGGCGATGAATTCCTCGCCTCACGCAATCTTTACGGCGGCACGCTGACCCAGTTCGGGCTTTCGTTCAAAAAACTCGGCTGGACCTGCCATTTCGTCGACCCCGCCGACCCCGAGAATTTCCGCCGCGCCCTCACCCCGCGCTGCAAAGCGATCTTCGTCGAAAGCCTCGCCAATCCCGGCGGCATCGTCGTCGACCTTGAGGCGATCGCGGCGGTCGCGCATGATGCCGGCATCCCCTTCATCGTCGATAACACCATGGCAACGCCCTATCTCTGCCGCCCGATCGAGTGGGGCGCCGATATCGTCTGCCACTCCACCACCAAATTCCTCGCCGGCCACGGTCAGGCTTTGGGGGGCATCCTGGTCGAATCGGGCAAGTTCGATTGGGCGCAAAATGGCCGCTTCCCCTCGCTCACCGAGCCCGAGCCCGCCTATCACGGGCTGAAATTCTACGAAAATTTCGGCGATTTCGCCTTCACCACCAAGGCCCGGGCGGTGGCGCTGCGCGATTTCGGGCCGACCCAGGCGCCGATGCATGCCTTCCTTACCATCACCGGCACCGAAACCCTGCATGTCCGTATGGAGCGCCATGTCGCCAACGCGCAGAAAGTGGCGGAGTTTCTGGACACCCACCCGCGCGTCGCCTGGGTATCCTACGCCGGCCTGCCGGCGAGCCCGCACCATGCTTTGGCCAAGAAATACCTCCCGCGCGGGGCCGGCGCGGTGTTCACCTTTGGCGTCAAGGGCGGCTTCGCCGCTGGCATCCGGGTGGTGGAGAGCGTGCGGCTATTCTCCCACCTCGCCAATATCGGCGATACCAGAAGCCTGATCCTCCATCCGGCGTCCACGACGCACCGCCAGTTGAGCGAGGAACAGCGCCGAAGCGCCGGCGCCGGCGATGACGTGATCCGCCTCTCGATCGGCCTCGAATCGGCCGACGACCTGATCGCCGACCTCGACCAGGCCCTCGCCGCAACCAGCGGGATCGGGTGACCCCGCTTCTCGCCGCCAATCTCGGTTTTGCTGGCAGCCTCGCCCCGGTCAAACCCGTCCCTACGGGCTAGTTTTCTTTGATCGGCGCGACGGCCGCCCCAAAAAGACCGAACGGAGAGAAACTCACAAATCCGCGAGTCTCACCCAGATCCCGAGGGCGACGGCGAGCCCGAGGGCGATGCCGGTTACGCCCCATCCCGGCATGGCGCCGAGTGCCTCGCGCAGAACCAACAGCGCGAGCACGAAGCTGGCCGGCGCGATGAGAATGCCGCCGACCAGCGAAGCCGGGCTCCGCTCCGGTGGCGCCGCGGTTGCCGGCGGCTGATCGGGCCGCGCCATGCTCACTCCCCAGCCGCGGCGGTGAGGTCGCGGCGGCGACGGCGCTGGTCGTAGCCGTTGAAAAGATGACCCAAGAGACCGCGATCGAGATCGGAGGTGCCGAACAGCCAATCGGCGATCGGGTAGGTGAGGTTCATGTTGCGCTGCATCATGATCGCCATGTCGTGATGGGCGATGTGGTGGCGGCGGATGGTGTTGACGAAGGGGATATGGCGGATCAGCCGGTCATCCTTCACATGACAGCAGAGATGGAAGAATTCGTAATTGAGATAGACGCCGGTGGTGGTCGCCATCAGCAGCCACGCGGCATTCGCCGACCACAGCCCGTTCAACACCGCCGCCCCCACGGCCGACATCGCAACGAAGATGATCAGCGCGTATGGCGGGAAAAAAACGATGCGGAAGTCCCGCCAACTGTCGTAATGCGGCGCGCCATCGGTGAAGAATTGGTGATGCGCGAGGGTGTGGCGGCGATAAATGCCGATGAAAAGCCGCCGCGGCTTGTGCATCACTTCCTTGTGCAAAAACCATTCGAAAATATTGCAGCCCAGAAAAGCGAGCGGCACCACCAGCCATTCCGCAAGGCTCGGGTGAGCGATGTGGCGCGCGGCGAGCCAGATGACGGCGCCGCCAATGAGATAAATCAGCGCCACATGCACCGCCCCACTATAAAGCGGGGCGATTTTCGCCCGATAGGCTTCCCGGAAGGCTGCTTGCCGCGCTGTCATCATCGCTCATTTCCTCCGTGTGGCGATCTGATATATCAGAATCGCGGGGAAATTTCAAGCGCCGAGCAAGGTTGCCTCAAATCGCGCCGAGCAAGCCGTAGAGAATCGGTCTGATCTGCCGCGCGCTGACCTGACCGGCGGGGGGGAGGGTGAAGGTCACGCTCTGCGCCATCGGCGTTGGGGTTTTTTCGAGAAAATGCACGACCAGCGTCGCGTTCTTGAGTTTGGTGAAATCCATGGTCTGGGGCAGGGCGAAATAGAGATAGCCGCTCCGCACCGAACCGAGGACGAGATTGATATTGCCTTGCAGGCCCTGATTGATGAGGTCGCGCCCAAACGCATCATCGCCCGGTTTCGGCTGCGCAAACGGCGAGGGCAGGGCATAGACGATATCGCCGAGACCGAGGGTGACGATGGTGAACAGCAACTCGCCGATGCCGACGAAGGTCGCGGCGATGGCGGCATAGGGCTGATGCGCCTGCCAGGCGATATCATAGGCTTCGCCCGCCGAAATAGCGCGATACTGCACACCGTCGACGCTGATGAAGGCCGAATCGATCAGCACATCGGTCGCTACCTTGTCGCTGGATTGCAGGTCGAGGCGCACGACCAGAACGTGCTTGCGCCAGAGCCCGTTATGGCCGAACACGCCGTGCAGCGCGTCGGGGTTGTTGAACACGTAGGCCGCGACCTCGATCGCGGTGCCGGGGACGGCGGTGCCGTTCGGCACATTGCCGGGCGGGACCATCGCGATCGGCTGCGGCGTGTAGGTCTCGGTCACGCCACACGCATCGAGGAGCAGCGTTCCGGCCAGCACCGCCGCGAGGGCTCGGCGGCAGCGTCTCACGGCGCGAGCTGGCGCGCCAGCCGCCGCGCCATCACCCAGCCGATGAGGCCGGAGGCGGGGGCGCCGGGCGCGACGAGCAGAAGCCCGAGCGGCTGGCCGTTCACCGCCAGATCCATGCCAATCCCGAGCATCATGCCGCCGATCAGCCCGCCGGAGACGCCGGCAGCGATCCCGAGCCAGAGAATATCACCACGCGTGATCATGCCGTCTCCCTACAGATCAGCGGGCGGGTTTGACAAGCCGCGCGCGCAGCGCCTATCACCCGCCGCATGGCTGGGAACGTGGACGCCGCTTGCCGGCGCGCCCGCTCTTTCTCCCGTGACCGCGCGGCTCGCGGCGGGAAAAGAGCCTACCGGCGCAACAAGGTGCGGCCGCGCGAGGTCGCGCCACAGATGAAGGACGACGCATGACCAAACGCCTGGAAAGCAAGTATAAGATCAATCGCCGGCTCGGCGTCAATCTTTGGGGGCGGCCGAAATCGCCGCTCAGCAAGCGCGATTACGGCCCCGGCCAGCACGGCCAACGCCGCAAAAAGCCGAGCGATTTCAGTGTCCAGCTGATGGCGAAGCAGAAGCTCAAAGGCTATTACGGCAATATCGGCGAGAAGCAGTTCCGCAAATATTACGACGAGGCGGTGCGCCGCAAGGGCGATACTGGCGAGAATTTGATCGAATTGCTCGAGCGCCGGCTCGACGCGGTGATCTACCGCATGAAATTCGCGATCACCCCGTTTGCCGCGCGGCAATTCGTCTCGCATGGTCATGTCATGGTGAACGGCAAGCGCGTCAATATTCCCTCCTATCTCGTGCGTGATGGCGATGTGATCGAGGTGCGCGAGAAATCGAAGCAACTCGCGGTGGTGCTGGATGCCTCTCAAAGCGCCGAGCGCGACGTGCCGGAGTTCATCGAGGTCGATCATCGCGCCATGCGCGGGCGCTTCCTGCGGGCGCCAAAACTCGCCGATGTGCCCTATCCGGTGCAGATGGAGCCGCATCTCGTCGTCGAATATTATTCGCGCTGATCGCCCGGTTCGCGCCGCGCCCGCCGTCATGCTGGCGCGGCGCGGCTTTTTTCGACGTGCCCTGGAAAGGATCGTAGGATGGACGCGAAGCCGCTGATCGTCGTCACGGGCGCAAGCCGGGGCATTGGTGCCGCGGTTTGCCGCAAGCTCGCGCAAGCGGGCCATCCGGTCGCGGTGAATTATGCCGCGAGCCGCGACGCCGCCGAGCATCTGGTCGCCGACATTCTCGCGGCCGGCGGCCGGGCGGCGGCATTTCCCGGCGATATTGGGCGGGAAGCTGACATCGTCGGCCTGTTTGCGGCGGCCGAAGCGGCGCTCGGCCCGCTCGGTGGCCTCGTCAACAATGCCGGCATCACCGGCCCGCTCTCGCGCGTCGCCGATATCACCCCGGCGATCCTGGAGCGGGTGCTCGCGGTCAATGTCACCGGCTGCTTTCTTGCGGCACGCGAAGCGATCCGGCGGCTTTCGACCAAAATGGGCGGCAAAGGCGGGGCGATCGTCAACATCGCCTCGCGTGCCGCCGGCCTCGGTGGCGCCGGCGAGTGGGTGCATTACGCGGCGAGCAAGGGCGCGGTCGAGACGTTCACCATCGGCCTCGCGCGTGAAGTGGCGGACGAGGGGATCCGCGTCAACGCCGTCTCCCCGGGCCTCATCGATACCGACATCCACGCCAGCGCCGGCGCGCCTGACCGCGTGGCCCGGCTTGCCCCCGGCGTCCCGCTGGGGCGCGCCGGCAGCGCCGACGAGGTGGCGGACGCCGTCCAGTTCCTGCTTTCCGCGCAAGCGGCTTATATCACGGGCGCGATCTTGCCGGTCTCGGGCGGGCGCTGATCCCGTGGTGGGCCGACGACCAGCATGAGCAGCGCCGATCTCGCGCACGAAGTCTCCCGCCGGCGCACCTTCGCCATCATCTCCCACCCTGACGCCGGCAAGACGACGCTGACCGAGCAGTTGCTCCAAGTCGGTGGTGCGATTCAGCTCGCCGGGCAAGTGCGCGCCAAGGGCGAGCGCCGGCGCACCCGTTCGGATTGGATGGCGATCGAGCGGGCGCGGGGCATTTCCGTCGTCACCTCGGTGATGACGTTCGAGCATGAGGGGATCGTCTTCAACCTGCTCGACACGCCCGGCCACGAGGATTTTTCCGAAGATACCTACCGCACGCTGACCGCGGTCGATTGTGCCGTCATGGTGATCGACGCCGCCAAGGGGATCGAGGCGCGGACACGGAAATTATTCGAGATCTGCCGCCTGCGCGACATTCCGATCGTCACCTTCATCAACAAGATGGACCGCGAGAGCCTCGATCCGTTCGCGCTGTTGCAGGAGATCGCCGACGGTCTCGCGCTCGATACCGCGCCGCTCACCTGGCCGGTCGGGCGCGCCGGGCAGTTTGCCGGCACCGTGTCACTCGCTGATGAGGCGTATCCTCTTGCCCTCCCGGCTGACGACCCACGCCGCGTCGCCCTCGTCGAGGAGATCGAACTCGCGCGCGCCGGGCTTCCTGCGTTTTCGCTTGCGGATTTTCGCGCGGGGCATTTGACGCCGGTGCTGTTCGGCGCTGCGATCAAGGGGATTGGGGTTGCCGATCTCCTCGCGACGATCGCCCAATACGGCCCGCCGCCGCGCGCCCAGGCCGCCGATAGCCGCGTGGTGGCGGCGGCAGAGCCGGCGCTGACGGCGCTGGTCTTCAAGATCCAAGCCAATATGGATCCCAACCATCGTGATCGCATCGCCTTTGCCCGGATCTGCTCGGGGCGTCTGGTGCGCGGGATGCGGCTTCGCCAGGTGCGCACCGGGCGCAGCATTCCGCTCACCGCGCCGCAATTCTTCTTCGCGCGCGACCGGGCGCTGGCCGAGGAGGCCTATGCCGGCGATGTCGTCGGCATTCCCAATCACGGCGGCTTGCGCATCGGTGACACGCTCACCGAGGGCGAGACCCTGCGTTTCCTCGGGGTGCCGGCGTTTGCCCCGGAAATTCTCCGCCGCGTGCGGCTCGATGACGCGATGAAGGCAAAGAAGCTGCGTCAGGCGCTGCCCGAGCTTGCCGAAGAGGGGGTGGTGCAGGTGTTCCGCCCGCTCGACGGCTCGCCGCCGCTGGTCGGCGTCGTCGGCGCGTTGCAGCTCGATGTGCTGCAAGCGCGGCTTGCCGCCGAATACGGCGTTGCCATCGGCTTCGATCCTTCGCCCTTTGCGCTCGCGCGCTGGCTGAGTGGCCCGCCGGCCGCGCTCGCCGCCTTCCTTGCCCGCGAGCGGGGGGCGATCGCCGAAGATATCGATGGCGATCCGGTGTTTCTCGCGACCTCCGCTTTCATGCTCCGCCGCACGGCCGAGCACGCCCCCGATCTTTCGTTCCGCGATATTAAGGACACCGAACGCCAGGCGATCGCTTCCAGCGTGTCTTGAGCCGGCCAGCCGAGGGTGTCAGGCGGTGAGGGTCAGCGGTGCGGCGAGAGGAAAGAGCACGGTGTCGCCGTCATCGCCGGCGCGGAAGGTCAGGATCGCGAAAAATCCCGGCGCGTCGAGCGCGGTCAACGGGTGGTGCCAGACCCCGCGGCGATAGGTGACCGCCTGGTCGCCGGCGGCGGCGAAGGCTTGCACGGCCGCGAGATCAGGGGCGCCGGAGGCATCGGCGGGCGCGACGAGGACCAGCATGCGCGCCGCGGCCAGCGGGATGAAGCTCTGCGAATTGGCGGGATGGCGTTCAAACAGCTTGGCCGCGAGCGGCAGCGGGCTCGGGGCCGCGGTGGTGAAATCGACATGCAGCCGCGCCGCCGCCCGCGCATTCTCGATCTCCGTGACCAGCCGGATCGGCTCGGCGCCGGGCGTGAGCCTGGTCACAGTGCCGAAAGGGGCAAAGGCCTCCGGGCTGAGGGGGCGGAGGGTGAGCGTCATCTCGGTCTCCTGACGGGAAATGGCGGTATCACGAAAATGGCCGGCAGGAGATCCTGCCGGCCATTCCGGATCGCCTCCGAGGGCAATGTTACACCAATCCAGGCGCCTCGGCTAGAAAGTCACCCCGAGGGATCGATCCCCCGGGGATATCGGCTGTTCAGTTTTCCGACACTCAGGCTTTGTTGCGCCGGCGACGGGCGAGGCCGAGGCCGACAAGGCCGCTGCCCAGCAGCGCGAGCGAGGCCGGCTCGGGGACCGTGTTGGACTGCGGCGGCGAAGCGAGGGTGCCGCTGCCGGCGTAGGAATTGCCGCCCCCGGTATTCGAAACCGTCTCGTTGAAGCTCATGGTAATGCTGGCATTATCCGGGCTGACGGGAAGATAGCTGGCCAAGGCGCCCGTCGGGCTCGGCGTCAAGGTGCCTTCAATGTAGGTCGAAAGCGCATAGCTGTTCGACCCGGTCCCAGTCGTCGTGGCGGTGGGGGAGACGGATATAACAGTCCCAGTGAAGCTATCGCCCTCACTATCGGTAAAGCTGACCGTGCTGCCATCCGTCAGCGTGACGTTGAAAGGGCTGATGGTCTCGCCAGAGATGGGAGCATAGGTGCCAGTGGCACCGCCGAAGCTGTCGCTAGAGGTATCGAGGGTGATGCCATAGGCAAGCGTCGGATTGCCGACCGAGGTTACGACATTGGTATTGACCGTTGCCGTGCCGTTCAATGATGCCGCCTGGGCACTGCCGGGGGCGATGGCCAGCGCTGCCGCGGCGAGGCCGAGGAAGGCGGCGGTGGTGAGGAGTTTGGTTTTCATTCGTGGCGATCCTTCGTCGAAAGGTTAAGCCTGTCTTAAGCGCCTACGTAATAAGCAGGAACCATGCCAAAAAATAAAACATAATAAATTCAATCAATTAATCTAAAATCGGGCATCGCTGGGAAGCGAGTGTTCAGTTTTCCGACGATCGAACAGCGGTGACGCGCCGGCGGCGGGCGAAAACCAGACCGGCGAGGCCGGCGCCAAGCAGGGCAAGCGACGCCGGTTCCGGCACCGGGTTGGTTTCGGAAAGGGAAAGATCGTTGCTTGAAAACCCGCCAGCGGTCACGATGGTGACGGTGGCCTCCAGCGCATCGAGGCCAGCGCCGCTGCCGTTCGTGACGCCGCCAAAGCTGCTCGCGGGCGGCGAGAAACTGAGCGCCGTGCCGATCGGGCTATAGCTTATGCCATTATCGCTGCTGGTCGCGAAGGTCGCTGTGACATGGGTGACGGCGCCGCCGTTTTGGCCCGCGACCGTGCCGATGACCGGGCTGGTCCAACTGGGCAGGGAAAGCCCGGTATCGCTGACGGTGATGGTCAGGGTGCCGGCGCCGTTACTATCAAAAAAACTGCTCGTCGTCAGCGCGAATCCCGGCAGCGCGGTTTGCGGCCCGATGGTGCCGGTTTCGGTCGAAAGCGTGCCCGAGAGCAAGTAATCGTTGCCGAAGAAGATAAAATCATAGGTGTCCGGTGTGCCCGTGGGGATCAGCCCGCCACTGCCCACGGTATCGGTGGCCGTCGCGGTGCCGCCGCCGGCATCGACTTCGCCGAAGCTCAGGGTCAGGCCGGCCCAAGCGGGCTGAGCCAGAACCAACATCGCAGCGCCGGCGAGCCACCCGAGTTTTGCTCCTTGCCGCAAGGCCATTTTACGTCCTCCGATCGTGCAGCCAGACTTTCGCGCGCTGGCGCCATGCACGCCGCGGCGGGTGGCCCCTCGTGCGGCATCCTCGGCACACAAGCAACCACCGGAACATCGGACCCCAAGGCCGAGCAGAACCGACAAAAACGTAAAGCCTCAAGAGAGACGCAGAAAGACTGAGCGAGCACGCGCGTGAACCGGAATTAAGCAAAAATCGCGCCAGAGTGGAAGTTTCCTGCTTTTCAGATCGTTGATAGGCGTGAAATGCAGCAAAGCGCAGGAGTGTTAAGTTTTCCGACACCGCCATCCGTCGATCACCAGCCAATGCATCGGCCGTGCCGCGTCGGCGAGGCTGGTCTTGTAGCGCGCCGCGCCGGCCAGAAAATCATAACGCGCCGCGCCGAGGGCGGCGTAATGCTCGATCGCCAGGTGATGCGCGGTAAGGCCCGGCTTTTCATGCGGCCCGGCGGCGGCGAAGTCGAAGCCGCTCTGATAGGCGGCAACCGCGCCGCGCCAGACAAAATTGTAAAGGTAGCCGAGAACCTCCTCGCCCGCCGCGACGCGGAGCAGATCGATCTCGCCGCGGGGATGGCCGCGCGCGATCAATTCCCGGTGAAAGCGCAGGAAACGCGGATTGGCGAAGGCGCCGGGCTTGCCACGCCCGATCCAACTCCGCTGATGCAAGACGGCGAGCGCATCGAGAAATGCCTCGGCCTCGGCGACATCGGCGGCGCGCCGCAGGCGCAAATCGCCCCGCGCCGCGTAACTCCGCGCCGAGCGACGCAACTGGTAGCGCGTATTGGCGCTGCGCCCGGCGAGAAACCCCCCGTCGCGCTGCCGCGCCGCGACGAGATCGACGAAAGGCGCATCTCGCGTCTCGCGCGCCCGGCCGCCGCAGCGCGCCGCAGCCGTGAGATGCGCCGCATCGACGCCGCTCAACACCACGCGTCGCCAACCGAGCGCGGCAAGGCCGGCGGCGATCGCGTCCGTATCGGCCATCGCCTCGCGCGCCAGCAGCAGCCCGTTCTCCTCGATGAACAGGGCGTCCCAGAGCGGGTCGCCGCTCTCGCCGAGGAACAGCCGCGCGCCCCCCCACCAGGCGCGGCGGCGATTGAAGAGGCCGAGCGCGATCTCCCGTCCGTCGGCCGTCACGCGGAGCCGCCACGGATCGGCAAACCGCGCTTCCGCGAGGCAGCCGGTCCAGGTCCAGCTTTGAAAAAACGATCCCGCCGCCGCCGCCTCGAAGCTTCGCCAATGCGCCCCGAGTGCCGCGAAATCAGCGACCGGCTCCAGCCACGCCTCGAGTTTACGCGGGCCTGCCGCATTTTTATCACTCATGGGCGACAGATCGTCAGAGGCATGATCTTGCAAAATCTGCAACCGAAATTATTATCATTTACTATATCTTACAACCAGCGTCATGTGTGATGAGCTATAAATCTACTTTTGATGCCAAAAGCCCCAAAGGCGGGCGCGGCGCGCTCGTGATGCTGGCACTCGCGGCCCCGCTGCTTTTGACGCCGGCGGTGTCGCCACGGGCGGCATCGATCACCAGTTTCAATGTTGGCCTCACCGCCGACCCGAATTTCATCTGGGGGCCGTCCGATGGCGGCTGGTTCTACACCCCGACGGCGAGCTTTGACCTCGCCGGCATCGCCACCAGCTTCGCGGTGTTTGGCACGGCGCCGCATGATGTCGTTGTCGGGCTCTATGACGCGCTGCCTTCGGCGGGTGGCCATTTGCTCGGGAGTTTCTCGCTGACCGCCAATCAAAGCCCCGGCGTCTGGGTCAGCGGCGATTTTGCCTCCACGATCACGCTTTCCGCCGGAAAAGCCTATTTTCTCGATTTTTCTCATCTCGGCGCCATGAATGTCGTCGCCCCCCCTTTTACTGGCGGGCCGGTGAGCTTCAATCCGGCCGGCACGTCTCTCTCGCCATTTTATTTTGACCAATTAACCTCGACGCCGGGAGAAGACGCCCATCGCGACATTTTCAGCGAGCCGCTGCTGCAATTCCTCCCGGCAACGACGACGAACGCAGCCGGCATTCCCGAACCCGCCTCGCTGGTCGTGCTTGCAAGCGCGATCGTCGGCCTCGGCCTCCTTCGCTACCGCGCCGCGGCGGCTCAGCGACCGCCGGCGCCGAGACCATCCAGCATGACCCGCCCGCCCGGCCCGCCGATCAGCCCGGGCGAGGTCGCGCGGCCGCCAGGGGTAAACACCATCCCCTGTGCCGGGCTCGCCATCGGCCCGAGTTTGCTGAGCTGATCCTGATCGATCACCGTCTGGCTGTGGCCGGACTGAAAAATCTCGGCCCGAGTGGGTGCGGCGGTCGCCCCTGACGTCGGCGTGGATCCCTCCTCGGCGAGCGCCGGCATGGCGGCGATCATCGTCAGCGCCGCACTCAAACGCATGAACCACGGCATGGAAAGCCTCCTGTCTCCAGGCCTTATCACTGGGGATGCCAGGCGGCGGCGGCAAGAGGCGCTTGCGCGCCGTGGAAAAACTATTCCCGCGCGGGGGCACCCAGCACCGCGTCCTCATGGCGGATGATGCGGCGGGCGAGCCGTAGCGCCTGGTAGCAATCATCGGCCTCGGCCGCCAAGAGGGCGCGATCGAGAATTTCGCGCGCCAGTTGCGAGGTGGTGGCCTCCTTGAACGCCTCGATCAGCAGCTTGGCCTCGGCGAGCCCCTGCTGACGCTCCTCCTCGGTGCCGATATAAGCGGTTTGCAAAGCGAAATAGACGCGCCGCGCCGGGGAATTGGCCTCGTTCGGGGCCATGATCTGCTTGCCGAACAAAAAGCGCGCGCGTGCCGCGAGTTCGATGCGGGTTTTGTTGCGAAATCGGATGGCGGCGCCGTTGACGATCATCATCTCGCCTTGCCGCAATTCCAGGATCAGGTTCGACATGCGCCGTTCTGCGGCCTCCCGATTGACGCCGACGGGAGGCTTGGAGATCTGCGCCGGTAACCGCCACTTTTGCGCTCACCCGCGCAGCCAAACCGCCCGGCCCGGCCTTGCCCGCGCCCCGTTCTGGGGCGCTGTCCCGACATCATCACCGGAATCGCTTAATCTCTGATGAACACGGCGCGACGCCGGCGGGCGGAATCCCGGCTCGGCGTCGAGCACGACGAGGTCGAAGACCGCAGGGCGCGGCCGCGCTGGCAGCAAGAGCCGGGCCGCGCCGCCCGTCCAGCGCCACTGCCTCGTGTCATCCCGCTCAAGGGCGTGAAACCCCGCTCCGATCGCCGGACCATCGAGCGGCAGCGGCCGCCCGTCACAGATGATGGCGCCGAGACAGACGCCGAGACGCCGGTAATCGAGCCGCGCCGGCTCGGGCTCGACCGGCACGCCGCTCCGCGACAGGATTTCGAGGGTTTCCGGCCCGCTCGCCCGGGCGCTCGCCGGCAGCAGAAAGCGATGCCGCGCGCCGTGCGTTGCGGCGGGGCGAAGCGTCGCGCGGCCGAGGCGAAGATGGAGGTCGGCGTCGGTCTCGCGCCGCCAGCCGAGAATTTCGGCGCGAGCGACGAGTCGCCGCCGCATCCGCGTCACCGCCTCGCCGCCGAGACAGAGCGGCGCGCAGGCATTCTCCCAGCCGGTCAGGGGGGTGAAATCCGGATAAAGGGTGGTGAGCACACCACCATTGGCGAAGCCGCCGCGATTGCCGGTATCGAGATAGCTTTCCACCGTCAGCCCCTCGGCAAGGAGAAGATCGTGACGGGGCAATTCGACATGAAAATACCACGCGCGCGCCGCGTCCTCCTGGACAATCGTCGCGCCATTGAGCAGGCATTTCACCGGCACCAAAAGCCGGTTCCGTGTCCCCGGCGCGGTGATGGCGACGGCATGGTCGGGCGAAAGGCAGAGATCGCGATGGGGGATGCCGGGGGCGAAGGCACCGGCGAGGATGCGAACCGGCTGCACCAGCTCGGGCCGGAGATGCCGGTTGCAATCGACGCGGCGCTGGCCGATCCAGATGATCGGCGCCAGGGCTCCCGAAGCCGTGCGCACCCGCATGCCGGGGCGGAGGGCCTCAACGGCGACATCGCCGGTCTCGGTCGCGATGCGGGTGCCGGCGAGAAAACAGGCGGGCGGCGGCGAATC
Source organism: Acidibrevibacterium fodinaquatile (assembly GCF_003352165.1). Lineage (GTDB taxonomy): Bacteria > Pseudomonadota > Alphaproteobacteria > Acetobacterales > Acetobacteraceae > Acidibrevibacterium > Acidibrevibacterium fodinaquatile. Next base: position 2,671,180 of record NZ_CP029176.1, on the reverse strand, counting down.
GGCGACGAACAGGGTCGGCGTCACACCGGGTGGGTCGATCTCGATCGCGCCGGGGCCGCTGGTCGCACCGAGTTGCGGCGCCGGCGCATCGGCGGGCAAAACCAGATCGAGCGTCGCGCCGGCATCGACGATGATGCTGCCGGCATTGGCGAAGTTGTCGGCGGTGACGGTGAGGGTGCCGGCGGCAACGACGAGGGTGCCGGCGTTGACGACATGGCCGGCGGTGATCGCGCTGTCCTCGGTCGTGGTCGTGGTCTCGCCGGCGCCAAGCGTCAGCGTGCCGCCCGCCGGCCCGGCGAGCGTGCCGCCGGCGAGGCTGAGCGCGGACGGGGTGAGGGTTTCGCTGTCGAGCAGTTGCAGCGTATCGGCGCCGATCGCGAGCGACCCGCCGGTGACGACCAGCCCGTCTCTGACCGCGAGCGTCACCGGCGCGCCGGCGCCAAGCGAGGCGAGCGCGAGGGGGCCGCTATAGGTGACGCCGTCGAATGTTCCGCCCGCGACGATGAGACCGCCGTTATTGGCAATCGTGCCATCGGCGATGATGCCGGTGAGGTCGGCGGTGCTTCCGGCGGCGAGCGCCAGCGTGCCGCCGGCGAGCGCGACGGCGCCATCGATCCGCATCTCGCCGAGATTGTCGATCGCACCGAAGCCGAGCGGCGGCGCTCCGAGGCCGAGCGCCAGCGTCGTCCCGTGCGCGATCACGATGCTGCCGGTATTCTCGACGCCATCACTGGCGGCGAGGGTAAAACCGCCGCCGAGATCGATCTCGCCGGCGTTGGTGAAAGTCTGGAAATTGCCGACCACCTGACCCGCGGTCACCGCGATCGTGCCGTCATTGGTGAAAGCCGCGCGGCCATCGGGATTGAGGCTCACCGTGTCCGGGCTCGCGAAGATCAGCGTGCCGTCATTCACCATCGCCCCGCTCAGGGCGTCGCCGCTGCCATTGACAGTGATCGATCCGTCGAGGGTCAGCGTGCCGGCCGCGGCCGCGAGTGTCGTTTGCTCGCCGAGGGTGAGCGTGGCCCCCGTGAAACTCTGGCTCGCCGTCGTCTCGATCACCGCGAAATTGGCGGTGATCGCGCCGCCGTCGGCGTTGATGCCGCCCCCGAGAGCGAGCACCGCCGGGGTGATGACGGTGGTTGCCGGAAGCCCGGGGAGGGGAGCGGCAAAGCCGCTCGAAAGCACCGTCTCGCCACCCGCCAGCGCCAGGGTGCCGGCGGCGAGATCGAGGCCGCCGGTAACATCAAGGGTGACGCCATTGAGCGGTGCGACGGGTTCGACGAGAAGGGTCGCGCCGCTGTCGGCAAGGGTGAGATCGGCCAGCGTCGCCGTTTGTTGCACGGCGACGGCATAGTCACCGGAAAGATCAATGATCGCATCGGTTGTGGAACCGGGCACGGACGCCGGCGCCCAGTTGGCCCCAACGCCCCATACACCACCCGAAAGGTTGTTCCACGCAGAGGTCATTTAACCTGCAGTTTCAAAACGGATAATGTTCTCATAAAAAGAGACATACCCCGTTTGATGATGAATTCCTAGTAAATTTTACCAGATGAGGCGCAATTGACGAAGAAAAATTAACCTTTGCCGCGGCCCGTCGCTTCTCCCTGGCCGAATTGGCGGGGAGGCGTGATACTGTCTCGTTCACGGGTCGCCGTTTCTCGCTAGAGCGCGATCGGTTTAAGTCGATCACGCTCTACCCCTATTTTGGCGAGCAAGTTGGCCGGTTTTGATTGAACAGGATGGTTCAATCAAAACCTACCTTGCTCTAAGGTTCCGCGATGTTTTGTCCCTGTTGTCCGCCCCGTCTGACCCGCCGCCGACTGCTCGCGAGTGCGGCGCTGGTGGCGGCGGCCGGCGCTGCGCCTGGCTTTGCAGCAGTCCCGGCTTTCGCGATGGCCGAGGTCGCGCCTGGGATTTTCGTCCGCCGCGGCGAAGATGCCGACGCGACGGCGGCAAATGCCGATGCCATCGCCAATATCGGCTTCGTGATCGGGAATGATGCGGTCGCGGTGATCGATCCTGGCGGCAGCGGCGTTGACGGCCTGCGTCTGCGCGCCGCCATTCGCGCCCGGACCGAGCGGCCGATCCGTTATGTGATCGAAACCCATATTCATCTCGATCACATTTTTGGCGCGAGCGCCTTCGCTGAGGATCGCCCGGTGGTGCTCGGGCATACGAGGCTGCCGGCGGCGTTAGCGGCGCGGCAGGCGTTTTATCGCCAGCGGCTCACGGATCTGCTGGGCCCGGAGGCGGCAGGTGACGCGCTGGCGCCGACGCTCGTGGTTGCGGACCGGCAGGTGATTGATCTCGGCGGCCGCGTCCTTGAAATCACCGCCCATGAGCCGGCCCATACCGATTGCGATCTCACTCTGTTCGATGCCGCGACCGGAACGCTTTGGGCCGGAGACCTGCTTTTTGTCGGGCGTATTCCGGTGCTCGATGGCAGCCTCACGGGCTGGCAGGCGGCGCTTGCCGCGCTCAAGACGCGGGCGGCGGCGCATGCGGTGCCGGGGCATGGCCCGGTTTCCGTTGCCTGGCCAGCGGCGGCGGCGGACGAGGAGCGCTATCTCGCGACCCTTGCGCGCGAGGTTCGCGCCCTTATCATCAAAGGCGTTGATATCGACGCCGCAAGCCGCATGGCGGTGCGGTCCGAGCGCGACAAATGGCGCCTGTTCGATGATTACAATGGCCGCAACGTCATCGAAGCCTATAAGGAGCTAGAATGGGAATGACGCTCCGAACGGACAAAAGTTTTTTGGTTCTTTTTTTCAAAAAAGAACATACTTTTCCCCCGCAGATGCGCTTTTAGGCGAAAATCGGGAGTGCGACGTCATGAAATATCTTCTGGCTCTCGGCCTATTCCTGTTTATTGCGCTGCCGGCGCGCGCCGCCGAGGACGAGGCAGCGCGGGCGGCGCGCTGGGACAATCTCCGCCATGTCGTGTTCGGCGACCGGGTGCTGCATGACGGCACCGGTGTGATCGCGCTCGAAGCCCCGACGCGGGCGATGGATGCGGCGCTGGTGCCGGTCGCGATCACGCTGAGCGGTGCCAAACCCGTCAAGGCGGTTTATCTGCTGGTGGATGGCAATCCGTCACCGCTCGCCGGCACGTTTCATTTCGGCCCGGCGATCGATCCCCATCTGCTCAAAACCCGTGTCCGGGTCGAGCAATACACGCTGATGCACGCGGTCGCTGAGACGACCGATGGCGAATTGTTCGTGACCGAGCGCTTCGTCAAGGCGGCCGGCGGCTGCTCGGCGCCGGCGGGCAGCGATCAGGCGCTCGCGCTCCGCGAGATCGGGCGGATGAAGCTCACGCTCACCGGCGATCCCGTCCCCGGCCAGCCGGAACTCGCCGAGCTCCTGATCCGCCATCCCAACAATAACGGCATGCAGATGGATCAACTGACCAGGAATTATATTCCGGCACGTTACATCCAAACCATCCACGTCACCTATAATGACCGGCTGGTGTTCGATTTCGACGCCGATATCTCGCTGAGCGAGGATCCGGCGCTGACCTTCGCCTTCATTCCTGACGGCCCCGGAGATCTGCAGGTGACGGTGGAGGACACGGCGAAAGCGGTGTTCAAGCGCAGCTTCGCGGTCACGCCGCAGCGGAGCTGAGCGGCTAAAAAAATCTGCCGATCGTGTCTCTCCTCGTGTAACATCGCGAAAAATGCGGCGGCCGGGGCGCGACCCGGGTCGGAGGGGAGGGAAACGATGCAGGGATTGATGCAGCAGACACCGCTGCTCTTGTCGTCGCTGATCAGCCATGCGGCGGCGAACCATGCCGGTGCCGAGATCGTCAGCCAAAGCGTTGAAGGGCCGATCACGCGCACGGGTTGGGGCGAGGTCGCGCAGCGGGCGGGAAAGCTCGCCGGCGCACTCAAGCGGTTGGGCGTCGGTGAGGGCGATCGCGTCGCAACGCTCGCCTGGAACACGTCGCGCCATCTCGAACTCTATTTCGGGGTGACCGGCATCGGTGCCGTGTTGCATACCGTCAATCCGCGCCTTTTCCTGCCGCAGATCGACTACATGCTGCGCCATGCCGAGGACGGCTATGTCTTCTTCGATCTCAGCTTCGCCGAGTTGATCGCCGAACTCGCCCCGAAAATCCCCTCGCTCCGTGGCTGCGTTGCGCTCACTGATCGCGCCCATATGCCGAGCCTTCCCATCCCCAACCTGCTTTGCTACGAGGAACTCCTGGCTGGCGAGAGCGAGGCCCATCCCTGGCCAAACCTCGAGGAAAACGCCGCCGCCATCCTGTGTTACACGTCGGGCACGACCGGCAATCCCAAAGGGGTGCTCTACAGCCATCGCGCATTGCTGCTCCATTCCTTCTGCGCCGCGGCGGCGGATGGTCTTGCGATCTCCTGTCTCGATAGCGGGCTTCTGGTGGTGCCGCTCTTTCATGCCAATGCCTGGGGCCTGCCATTCGCCGCCGCCATGGTCGGGGCCAAGCTGGTGCTGCCGGGGCCACGCCTCGATGGCGCCAGCCTGTTCTCGCTCATGCAGACCGAGCGCTGTACCTTCGCCGCCGGCGTGCCAACGGTGTGGTTCGGATTTTTCGATTACATCGATCGCCAGCGCGCCGCCCTCGATCTCACGACGATCCGCCTCGATCGCGTTCTCTGTGGCGGCTCGGCGGCGCCGCGGGCGCTGATCAAGCGCTTCGATGAGGAGTTCGGCGCCTTTCTCCTGCATGCCTGGGGCATGACCGAAACCAGCCCGATCGCGACGCTGGGCCGGCTTCTGCCCAAGCATCTCGGCCTCGACCGCGAGGCGCGCTATGACATCCAGGCGAAACAGGGGCGGCCGGTCTATGGCGTCGAGGTCCGCGTCGTCGATCCCGAAGGGCGGCCATTGCCGCGCGATGGCCGTTCGGTCGGGGCGCTGATGGTGCGTGGCCCGTGGGTGACGGCAGGATATTTCAAGGGCGAGGGCGGCGTCGTGCTCGATGCTGACAACTGGTTCAACACCGGCGATGTCGCGACCATGGACGAAGATGGCTATGTCACCCTCACCGATCGCGCGAAGGATATCATCAAATCCGGCGGCGAGTGGATTTCCTCGATCGAGCTGGAAAACGCCGCCGTCGCCCATCCTGACGTCTTGGAAGCGGCGGCGATCGGCGTTGCTCATCCGAAATGGGTCGAGCGCCCCCTGCTGCTGATCCGCAGGAAGGAGGGAGCGGCGCTCGACAAGCCGACGATGCTCGCTTTCCTCGCCGACAAGGTGGCGCGCTGGTGGCTCCCTGACGACGTCATCTTCGTCGAGGAATTGCCGCATACCGCGACCGGCAAGCTCTCGAAAGTGACGTTGCGCAAAATTTACGCCAACCACCTGACCGCGGCGCTCTAGCGGTTGGCGCGGCAGGGCAAAGAGAGCGGATAGAAACCAATGATCGCACCGATGACACGCCTCGCGCCGGTTATGCTCGTTCTCCTGCTCGCGGCCATAAGCGCGCATCGAACATGGGCCGATGATCCCGCCGCCGGCACGCCAAACGTCCTGACCATCGAAACCGCCACCGGCAAGAGCATCGTCGTCAGCGAAGCGACGATCGCCGCGCTCGCGGCGAAGACGGCGGAGATCGCTTTCGAGACCAACCACGGCGCGCAACACGCGGTCTTCGATGGCCCGTTGCTGTGGACGGTTCTGGCCCAAAGCGGCGCCCTGGCCGGGATGACGCCGCGCGAGCAGGTCGGGCATGTCGTCATCGTCACGGGCCGCGACGGCTATCGCGCGGCGCTCGCGCTCGGCGAAATCTCGCCCGAATTCGAGGGAAAATCGGTGCTGCTCGCCGAGCGGATGAATGGCACGGCGCTCGGCGCGGGCCATTGGCGCCTGATCGTGCCCGGCGATCACCGTGGCGGGCGCGATGTGCGTGACGTTGTCACCATCACGCTCCGCTGAGCCGCTCGCCAGAGATCACGCGGTATTGCCGCCGGCGATCGCCGCGCACACCGCTTGGGTGACCTCCTTCGTCGTCGCCTTGCCGCCGAGATCGGGGGTCATGATCCCGGCCGCGGTGACCTGCTCGACCGCGACCATCAGCGCTCTCGCGGCACCGCTCTCGCCGAGATGCTCAAGCATCATCGCGGCACTCCAGAAACTGCCGACCGGGTTTGCGATTCCTTTCCCGGTGATATCGAAAGCCGAGCCGTGGATCGGCTCGAACATCGAGGGGAAGCGCCGCTCGGGGTCGATATTGCCGGTTGGCGCGATGCCGAGCGAGCCGGCCAGCGCGGCTGCGAGGTCGGAGAGGATATCGGCGTGGAGGTTGGTTGCGACGACGGTATCGATCGAGGACGGACGGCGGACCATGCGCGTCGTCATCGCGTCCACCAATTCCTTGTCCCAGGTGACTTCGGGAAATTCCGCGGCGATTTCGGCGGCGATTTCGTCCCACATCACCATGCCGAAACGTTGCGCGTTGGATTTCGTCACCACCGTCAGATGCTTGCGCGGGCGCGCGGCGGCGAGGCGAAAGGCAAAGCGCATGATGCGGGTGACACCGACGCGGGTGAAGATCGCAACCTCGGTCCCGACCTCCTCAGGCAGCCCGCGATGCGTGCGCCCGCCATTGCCGGCATATTCGCCCTCGGAATTCTCGCGCACGATCACCCAGTCGAGATCGTTCGGGCCAATCCCGGCGAGCGGGCTTTTGACGCCGGGGAGGATGCGGGTCGGGCGGACATTGGCGTATTGATCGAAGCCCTGGCAGATCGGCAGCCGGAGGCCCCAGAGGGTGATGTGATCTGGCACGTCGGGCGCGCCGACGGCGCCGAAATAGATCGCGTCCTTGTCGCGGAGCCGCGCGAGCCCGTCATCCGGCATCAAGGCGCCATGCTTGCGATAGCGCGCCGAGCCCCAATCGAGCGTCTCGACATCGAGGGCGAAGCCGCCATCACGGGCGGCGAGCGCCGCCAGCACCTCAAGCCCGGCATGGATTACTTCCGGGCCGATGCCGTCGGCGGGAATGGCGGCGATTTTGTAGCGGCGCATGGCGTCTCCTCCGTATCCAACGGGCGCGACAATGGCGGCGGGTGGCGGCCGAGGCAAGAGCGCGCGAGGGGCTTGCGCGGGAGGCAGGAAAAGGCGGAGGATCACCGAAAGATTTTTGCGAGAAGACTTTTTCGAGGGGGTGAGCGATGTCCGACGAGACTGTTTCCCGCTCATGTGCGTTGATCGGCCCGTTCGGGGCGGGCAAGACGGCGCTGTTTGAAGCACTCCTGGAACTCGGCGGAGCGCCGCCGCGGCGAGCCCGCGGGGCGCGCGGGGTGGGATTGCAGCTCGGCGGCGCGACCTATCTCGGCGAATCCTGGTCGCTGCTCGATTGCCCTGGTTCCATCGAATTTTTCCACGAGACCGAGGCGGCGCTGGCGGTGGCCGATTTCGCGGTGCTGGTCGCCGATCCCGATCCCGCCCGGGCGCTCGCCTGCGCGCCCTATTTCCGGGCGCTGGCGGAGGCCGAGATGCCGTATCTGGTGTTCATCAACCGGATCGACGGATTTACCGGCCGGATGCGCGACACGCTGGCGGCGCTGCAAGCCTTGAGCCGGCGGCCGCTGGTACTGCGCGAGGTGCCGATCCGGGCCGGCGAGCAGATCACCGGCTATGTCGACGTGGCGAGCGAGCGCGCCTGGCGCTATCGCGAGGGCGCGGCGTCCGAACTGATCGCGATGCCCTCCGAGATCGTCCCGCGCGAGCAGGAGGCGCGGACCGGCTTGCTCGAGGCGTTGGCCGATCATGATGACGCTTTGCTCGAAAAACTGCTCGAGGACGTCGTGCCGACGCCGGAGGAAGTGTTCGAGCAGTTGCGCCGCGACCAGCGCGCCGGCGCCATCGCCGAGGTGCTGTTCGGCGCCGCCGAGCGTCGCCAGGGGGTGCGGCGGCTGTGGAAAGCGCTTCGCCATGACGCCCCGTCTGCCCTTGATAGCGTGCGCCGGCGCGGCGTTGCCGCCGAGGGCGAGGCGTTGGCGCAGGTGTTCAAGACGCTCCATGCCGGGCATGCCGGCAAACTCTCACTCGTGCGTGTCTGGCGCGGCGAGGTGCGTGACGGCATGACGCTGGCCGGCGGGCGGGTCGGCGGCGTTCAGCGCTTTGTCGGCGATGAGATGCAGAAAGTCGCGGCCGCCGGGCCGGGGGCGCTGGTCGCGCTCGGCCGGCTCGAAGGGGCGATGACGGGCAGCGTGCTTAGCCCCGATGACGGCGCCGCGCCGCTCCCCTGGCCATCACCGCCCGCGCCCGTGCATGGGCTTGCGATCACCACCGAGGATCGCAAGGACGACGTCAAACTCTCGAGCGCCCTGCAGAAGATTGCCGAGGAGGATCCGGCGCTCACGATCGCACAAAGCCCCGAAACCGGCGAGACCGTGCTGCAGGGGCAAGGCGAAATCCATCTCAACGCGGTGCTGGAGCGGCTCGCCAAGGCCTATCATCTGCGGCTTGCGACACATCGGCCGCGGGTCGCATTCAAGGAGACCATCCGCCGCCCCGCCCGCCGCCATGCCCGCTTCAAGCGCCAGACCGGCGGCCACGGGCAGTTCGCCGACGTGACGCTGGAGATCGCGCCACGCGGGCGCGGCGAGGGGTTTTCGTTCATCGACAAGATCGTCGGCGGCGCGGTGCCGCGGCAATTCATCCCAGCGGTCGCCGAGGCGGCAGAGGCGACGCTCGCCAAGGGCGTGTTCGGCTATCCGGTGGTCGATATCGCGGTGACGCTGGTCGATGGCGGGTTTCACACCGTCGATAGCTCGGACATGGCGTTCAAGACCGCGACCAGGATGGCAATCCAGGAGGCGCTCGCCGAGGCTGATCCGGTGCTGCTCGAGCCCATCGACCATGTGACGATTATCCTCCCCAACGAGTTTACCTCGAGCGCGCAGCGTCTTTTGTCGACGCGACGGGGGCGGATTTTGGGCTATGCCGAAAAACCCGGCTGGCCGGGTTGGGACGAGGTCGAGGCGCTGGTGCCGGCGGCGGAACTCCACGGGCTGATCATCGATCTCCGTTCGCAGACCCAGGGGCTCGGCACCTATCGCCGGCATTTCGACCATCTTGCCGAGGCGCCGGGCGCGCTTGCCGAAAAGGTTGCGGTGGCCGCCAGCCGTTAGCCGCCGCCGCCGCGCGTCGCGCCGAGGCGGATTGACAGATAAATCGCCCTGGGCGCAGCTTGCCGCCTCGGTCAAAAACGGAGGGTTCGGTCCATGGCGGAAAGTGAGATGTTCGAAAAGGGCTTGGAAGTGCGGCGCGCCGTGCTCGGCGCGAATTACGTCGATGCCAGCATCGCCAAGGCCGATGATTTCATGATGGCGTTTCAGCGCATCACCACCGAATGGTGCTGGGGCTATGCCTGGACGCGGCCGGGGCTGGAGCGCAAGACGCGAAGCCTGCTGAACCTTGCCATGCTCACCGCGCTCGGCAAGACGCCGGAGATCAAGCTCCATGTCAAGGGCGCGCTCGCCAATGGCGTGAGCGTCGACGAGATCAAGGAAGTGCTGCTCCACGCCACTGTCTATTGTGGCATTCCGGCCGGGCTCGATGCGTTCAAGGCGGCGCATGAGGTGCTGGTCGCGGAAGGCGCGTTGCCGGCGACGAAGGCATGACGGCGCCGCCCCGGCGCATCGGCGTCATCGGCCTTGGCAATATGGGCTGGCCGATGGCGGCCAATCTGCTCAAGGCCGGGTTCGAGATCGCGGTTGCCGATGCGCGGCCCGGGCGGGCGGCGCAGTTCGCGCGCGACCTCGGCGGCCGCGCCGGCACCGACGCCGCGGACGCCGCCGCGGGTGCTGATGCCGTCATCACCATGCTGCCGACCAGCGCCGAGGTTGCCGCGGTGATCGCCGCGATCCGGCCGGCGCTGGCGGCGGGTTCGCTGGTGATCGAAATGTCATCCGGTGCGCCGGGGGTGACGCGAACATTGGCTGGGGAATTGGCCTCGGGCGGCATTGCGTTGATCGACGCGCCGGTCTCGGGCGGTGTTCCCCGGGCAGAGCGTGGCGACCTCGCCATTCTCACCGGCGGCGCGGCCGCCGATCTCGCACGCGCCGAGCCGATCCTGCGGGCGCTTGGGACCAGCATTCATCATTGCGGTGACGTCGGCGCCGGGCAAGCGATGAAGGCGCTCAACAATCTGGTCTCCGCCGGCGGTTTTTTGATCGGCATCGAGGCGCTGTTGGTCGGGCAGAAATTCGGCCTCGATCCGGCGGTGATGGTCGATGTGCTCAATGCCTCGACCGGCATGAACAACAGCACCCAAAAGAAATTCAAGCAGTTCGTGCTCTCGCGCCGGTTCGATGCCGGTTTCGGCCTCGATTTGATGGTGAAAGACCTTTCGATCGCCCTCGAAATCGGCCGCGCGAGCGGCACCGCAACCCCGTTTGCGGCCCTTTGCCGGGAGATGTGGGCGAGTGCGGCGGCACTGCTCGGCCCGGGGCAGGATCACACCGCGCTCGCCCGGCTTTCCGAGCAGTTGGCGGGGGCAACGCTCGGCGCGCCCGAGACGGGGAAGGAGGGGTAGGATGTGGGAGGTCTTCGCACTGCGTTACGCGACCCAAGAGCGCGTGGCCCGGGAGAATTTTCTCCATCCGCCCGATCCGCATGATCAGCCGATGCCGATGGATTATTTCTTCTGGCTGCTCCGCCGGCCAGGGGGGCGCGGGGGGGAGGATATCATCGTCGATACCGGCTTCACGCCGGAGATGGCGCAAGCGCGCAAGCGGCGGGTGATCCGGCCGGTGCCGGCGGGGCTCGCCGCCCTCGGGGTCGATCCGGCTTCGGTGCGCGACGTCGTCATCACCCATCTCCATTACGACCATGCCGGCAATCTCGCCCTGTTCCCGAACGCGCGGTTTCATCTCCAGGAGCGCGAAATGGCCTTCGCGACCGGGGCGAACATGTGTTTCTCCTGCCTACGCGTCGCCTTCGAGGTCGAGGACGTCGTCGCCATGGTGCGGGCGCTCTATGCCGATCGGGTGCGCTTCCATGACGGCGAGGGGGCGATCGCGCCCGGCGTCAGCGTGCATCGCGTCGGCGGGCATACCGACGGTTTGCAGATGGTCCGCGTCGAGACCGCGCGCGGGCCGGTGGTGCTGGCGAGCGACGCCTCGCATTTCTACGCCAACATGGAGCGCGAAAACCCGTTCCCGATCGTCTTCAATGTCGGCGAGATGGCGCGCGGCTGGCATGCGGCGCGCAAACTCGCCGGCGATGCGGCGCGGGTCATCCCCGGCCATGACCCGGAAATCCGCCGCCGCTATCCGACGGCCGGCGACGACGAGATTTTCGCCCTGCATCTGCCGCCGCGATGACGGCACCGCCCGCGGATCAGGCCGGGCGGGTAAAGCAAGCGGCGATCGCCTCGGCCGAAAGGGCGTGGCTGAAAAGAAAGCCCTGGCCGCTCTCGCAGCCGACATCGATCAGGAAATTCTCCTGCTCCGGCGTCTCGATCCCTTCCGCGAGCACGGAAAGACCGAGCGCCTGCGCGATCGCGATGAGCGAGCAGACGATGGCGGCATCTTCGCGGTCGCGCGGCAGCGAGCGTATCATCGAGCGGTCGATTTTCATCGTCGTGAACGGCAGCTGCTTGAGTGTCGCAAGGCTGGTATAGCCGATGCCGAAATCATCGATCGCCAGCCCGACGCCGATATCGTTCAAAGCGGCGAGCGTGAGGAGAACATCGGGGCAGATATCGAGGAGGACGGTCTCGGTGACCTCGAGTTCCAGCCGCTCCGGGTCGAGCGAGGAGAGTGCGAGCGCCTCCGTCACCTGATCGATCAGCACGCCATCCATCAATTGCCGCGCCGAGACATTGACCGAAACCCCGGCCGGGCTCGGCCAGCCGGCGGCTTCCCGGCACGCCTGGCGCAAGACCCAGCCGCCGAGATCGTTGATCAGGCCGCTTTGCTCGGCGATGGGTATGAACAGGGCCGGCGAGATCAGCCCGCGCTTGCGATGCGGCCAGCGGACCAGGGCCTCCGCGCCGATCGGCTGGCGCGTTGACAGCAGGTAGCGTGGCTGGAAGGCAAGGCTGAACCCGTCATGCAGCAGCGCCTGACGAAGATCGTGCTCCAGCTTGCGGCTTTCCGCCCGATCCGCCAGCGGCGTTACGCTGGCGCGGACGGGACGGAGCGGTGGATGAGAGAGGTGGGAAACCAAGGGCGTCTTCCAACTCGGGGCGCGATAACCGGGTGACTTTATACCGGCGAGCGTGAGGATATGGTTAATCCCGAGCGACGCAATACCACGCAGAGAGCTTTATCCAATCGAAACGACCCGGTCTATCGTATGAGAAATTTGGGTCAAAAATGAGTTGGTCGCGCCGGCCGGCGCATGGCAGGCAGCGTTTCTAGCGAATAGGGATGACCTTCGCGCCGGTCTTCGGTGTCGCGTCCTCGCATGCCGGCAGCGATGGGGCGGCGTCGGGCGTTGCGCTCTCGGCGCGGAGCGTATCGATCGGGACCAGCGCGCCGTCGCGCTCGATATGCCAGAACGTCCAGCCATTGCAGCTCGCCGCGTTCTGCAGCACCGCGCCGACGCGATGGATCGAGCCGCGCACCGCGCCGGCATGCACGGTGCCATCCGCCGCGACCGTCGCGCTGACGGCGCGGCTGCGGCTGTGCAGGCGCGAGCCGGGCGGCACCACGCCTTGCTCGACGAGGCTGCCGAACGGGATCCGCCGCGTCTCGCGTCGTGACGGCGTGATGGCGATGCCCTCAGGCGGCGCTGGCCGCACCGCCCGCACCCGCCCGATCGCCGCTTCGGCATAGGCGGGATGGCGCTCGATGCCGATGAAATGGCGGCCGAGCCGCCGCGCCACCGCCGCCGTCGTGCCGGTGCCGAGAAAAGGGTCGAGCACGATGTCTCCCGCGCCGGTACTGGCAAGGAGCACCCGGTGCAGCAGCGCTTCGGGCTTTTGTGTCGGATGCAGCTTTATTCCGTGCGCGTTGCGCAGCCGCTCAGAGCCGGTGCACAGCGGAATCAACCAGTCGCTGCGCATTTGCAGATCGTCGTTCAGCGCCTTCATCGCCTGATAATTGAAGCGGTAACGCGATTCCCGCCCCCGCGCCGCCCAGATCAGCGTCTCGTGCGCGTTGGTGAAGCGCCGGCCGCGAAAATTCGGCATCGGGTTGGCTTTGCGCCATATCACGTCGTTCAGGATCCAAAAGCCGAGATCCTGCAGAATGGCACCGAGGCGGAAAATATTATGGTACGTCCCGATCACCCAAATCGTGCCATCCTTGCGCAACAACCGGCGGCATTCCGTGAGCCAGGCGCGGGTGAAGGCATCGTAAGCGGCGTTGTCCTCGAACCGATCCCACGCATCGTCCACCCCATCGACCAGACTATCATTGGGTCGTCGCAGGGCGCCTTGCAGCTGGAGATTGTAAGGCGGGTCGGCGAACACGCAGTGCATCGAGTGGCTCGGGAGCATGCGCATCATCGCGACGCTGTCGCCCACCAACACTTGATCCAGCGGCAATTCGATGATGCGATCCACGGTTCGCATTAATTCCTCGATGGCTCACGGCATGGTGACGCGCGACACCGTGCTGCGTCAATGGTCGCGATGGTCGCTGGAAAGAGAGGCGGGCAGGGCGAATCAGCGCAGCGGGCCGAATCCGCGGCGATGATGGCGGCAGGGGCCGATCAGGGCAAGGGCGGCACGATGGCCGGCGGTCGGGTAACCGGCATGACGCTCGAAGCCATACCCGGGATAGCGGGCGGCGAGCCGCGTCATCAGCCGGTCGCGCAGCACTTTGGCGAGAATCGAGGCGGCGGCGATCGAGAGCGAACGCGCGTCGCCGCCGACCACCGGGCGCGCCGGGCAGGGGAGATCGGGGGCGCGGTTGCCATCGACCAGCGCCACGTCCGGGAGGCTCGGCAGGTGGCGGACGGCGCGACGCATGGCGAGCAGACTCGCGCCAAGAATATTGTATCGCGCGATTTCAGCCACCGACGCCGCGCCGATGCCGAATTCCACCGCCGGACTGGCGCGCAGGGCCGCGGCCGCCTTCTCCCGCCGGGCCGGAGACAGGGTTTTCGAATCGGCGATCAGCGCCGCCAGCGCCGCCGGCACGCCATTCGGGAACACCACCGCCGCCGCGACGACCGGCCCGGCGAGCGGGCCACGCCCGACCTCATCCACCCCCGCGACACGCCGCCCGCCCGTTGCGGCGAGGGCGGCGATTTCAAGGCTGTCGTCAGGGCGCGACATAAGGCAGGAAAAAATGTTCTTTTTTGGAAAAAAGAACCAAAAAACTTTTTCTCGTTGAGCCCTGCCGCAGGCTCGGCTCACGCCAGACAAAATGCCGCATTTAGCGGCCGGTGAACCGCGGCGGGCGTTTTTCGCGAAACGCGGTGCGTCCCTCGCGGTAATCGCCACTGTCGAAGCAGGCCCTGATCGCCGCTTCCAAACCAGCCGTATCGCGTGTCTCGGGATCGGCGAGCGCGGCGGCGACGGCGCGCTTGGCGGCGGCGATGGAGAGCGGCGCATTGGCGGCGATCCGCTCGGCAAGGGACGAGAGGGCGGCCTCGAATTCGGCAACCGGGACCGAGCGATTGACCAGCCCGATGCGCATCGCCTCTGCCGCGTCGATCCGCTCGCCACTATAGAGCAGCATCCGCGCCGCCGCCGGGCCGACGGTCGCGACCAGTTGGCGGGTCATGTCGAAGCCATACGCCAAGCCGAGGCGTGCGGCGGGAATGCCGAACACCGCGTCGCTGGCGGCCAGACGGAGATCGGCGGCAAGCGCGATCCCAAGCCCGCCGCCGAGGCAAAAGCCGCGAACCGCGGCGATCACCGGCTTGTCGAACGATGCTAGCCGCGCCCGCCCGGCACGGGTGCGGCGCTCGTAATGGATCTGCGCCTCGGCGTCATTACGCTCGGCATCGAACTGGCTGATATCGGCGCCGGAGACGAAAGCGCGTTCACCGGCGCCGCGCAGCACGACGACGCGGATGGCGGGATCGGCGGCGAAGGCGTCGAGAATTTCGGCGAGGCCGTCCCACATAGCGAGCGAAATGGCGTTGTGCTTCTCCGGCTGGTTGAACAATACGGTGCCGATCGCATCCGTAACCCGCGCCAGCATTTTGCCGCCGGCGAAAAGCCGTTCCGTCGTTGCCATCGGTGTCATTCCTCTCAAAAGTTAGCCGAGTAGCGCCTGGGCGCAGGCATCCAAGATCGCGGCGACGTCGAGCCCGTATGCGTGATAGAGATCGGGGATATCGCCGGCTTGGCCAAAACGCGAAACCCCGAGCGGGATGGCGCGCTGGCCGCGCACCGCGCCGAGCCAGGCATGCGCCGCCGGATGGCCGTCGAGCACGCTGACCAGCGCCGCATCGCGCGCCAGCGGGGCGAGCAGGGTTTCGATATGCGCGCGGGCGCTAGGGTCGCCGCCGCGGCGGGCGGCGGTGGCGGCGAGCCAGCCGGCATGCAGGCGATCGGCGCTGGTGATGGCGAGCAGCCCGGCGCCCGGCTCTTCTTCGCGCAATTCGGCGAAAGCGGCCTCGGCCTCGGGCGCGACCGGCCCTTGGTAGGCGAGCGCGATGCGCGCCCCCGGCGCCGGCGCCACCGCCCAATAGCCGCCGGCGATCACCGAAGCGGGATCGAGAGTGCGCGCCGGCTGCGTCAGCGCGCGGGTGGAAAGACGGAGCCAGACCGCCGAGCCGTCCGGGGCTTGCATATGGGCGAAGGCATGGCGGAGCAAAATATCCAATTCATCGACGTGACTCGGCTCGAAGGCCGCGAGCTTGTCGGCGCCGATGCCGATGAGCGGTGTGTTGATCGATTGGTGCTGTCCGCCTTCGGGCGCAAGCGTGAGGCCGGAGGGAGTCGAGACCAGCAGAAACCGCGCATCCTGATAGCAGGCATAAATCAAGGCATCGAGGCCGCGATTGACGAACGGATCGTAGACCGTGCCGATCGGCAGAATCCGGGCGCCGTTGAGTTCGCCTTGCAGCCCGGCGGCGCCGAGCAGAAGGAACAGATTCTGCTCGGCGATCCCAAGTTCGATATGTTGCCCCTCCGGGCTCATGCCCCAGCGCTGGGCGGAGGCGAGCTTGGCGTCACGGAACACGTCGTTGCGGGTATGCCGGTCATAGACGCCGCGGCGGTTGACCCAAGGGCCGAGGCTGGTCGAGACCGTAACATCGGGGCTGGTGGTGACGATGTGCCGGCCGATCTCCGCCCAGT
The DNA here is from genome assembly GCF_003352165.1 of Acidibrevibacterium fodinaquatile. Lineage (GTDB taxonomy): Bacteria > Pseudomonadota > Alphaproteobacteria > Acetobacterales > Acetobacteraceae > Acidibrevibacterium > Acidibrevibacterium fodinaquatile. Next base: position 2,654,976 of record NZ_CP029176.1, on the reverse strand, counting down.
CGCCCTGAAGGCGCCCGATTTCGGCGAGAATTTCGCCGAATCCGGCCTGGGTGGAAACCCGCCGGCCGGCAAGCGGGGCGGTGCGCGGCACCGCGTGCGGCACCGAAAGATGCGGCGCGGCGAGGCGCCTGCCCTCGGGCGTGAGCGGGCGGGCGAAGGGGCGGCTTGCGATGAAGCGGCGGAGGTCGTCGGGATCGCCGTCGAGCCCCTCGAACGGGTCGAGTTCGTGCCCGGGCCGGATCCCCATGCGGGCGCGGAACTCCTCCATCTGCTCGCCGGTCATGAGCCCGGCATGGTTGTCCTTGTGGCCGGCAAAGGGCAGGCCCATCCCTTTGATCGTGTAAGCGATGAAACAGGTCGGCTGATCGCTGGCGGCGGCGGCGGCATGGAAGGTTTCGATCAGGGCGGCGATGTCGTGGCCGCCGAGATTGGTCATCAACTGGCCCAATGCCTGGTCGCTCAGCGGATCGATGAGCGCCCGCACCTCGCGCGAGCGGCCGAGATCGGCGAGCACCGCCTGCCGCCAGGCGGCGCCGCCCTGGAAGGTGAGCGCGGAATAGAGGCTGTTCGGGCAATCATCGATCCAGCGCCGGAGCGCCTCGCCGCCGGGGCGGACGAATGCCGCCTCGAGGTGGCGACCATATTTGAGGGTGACGACATTCCAGCCCATGTCGCGGAACAAGCCCTCGATGCGGCCGAACAGACGGTCGGGCACCACCGAATCGAGGCTCTGACGGTTATAATCGACGACCCACCAGACATTGCGCACGTCGTGCTTCCAGCCTTCGAGCAGCGCCTCATAGATATTGCCCTCGTCGAGTTCGGCATCGCCGGCGATGGCGATTTGACGGCCGGGGCGAAAGCCGGGGCGGGCGAAACCGTGCTGGGCGACGTAATCCTGCATCAGGGCGGTGAAGCTGGTGAGCGCGACGCCAAGCCCGACCGAGCCGGTGGAGAAATCGACCTCGGGCCCGTCCTTGAGGCGGCTCGGATAGGGCTGCAGGCCACCGAAAGCGCGCAAGCTGGTCAGCCGCTCCGCCGGTAGGCGGCCATAGAGATAGTTGACGGCGTGAAACACCGGCGCCGCATGCGGCTTGACCGCGACCCGGTCCTCGGGGCGGAGCAGCGCGAAATAAAGCGCGGTCATGATCGCCGTGACCGAGGCGCAGGAGGCTTGATGGCCGCCGACCTTGAGCCCGTCGCGATTCGGCCGGACGTGATTGGCATGGTGGACCATCCAAGACGAGAGCCAGAGCAGCTTGCGCTCGATCTGGCCGAGCCGGGCGAGATCGGCGGCGTCGACGGGAAGGGAAGGCGTGAACTCGACGCTGGACATGGCATGGCTCCGAACCCAGGGCGCATCAGTTTGGCGGGTTCGGCGGGTTTTGCCCAGATGGGACGTCGCCGGAGTGGGAGGTGGCCGTCTCCCTGATCGCGCGCGGCGTTGAGGTTCCGCTTGTGGCGGCGGGCGGGCTGCGCTATGTGCCCTGCCGCACGGCCGCGCGAGCGGGCGTGGTGGAATTGGCAGACACGCCAGATTTAGGTTCTGGTGGCGCAAGCCGTGGGGGTTCAAGTCCCTCCGCCCGCACCACCCGGCCGTCAGGCGAATTTTGGGGATTTCCGGACACGATGCAGGTTACCGAGACGCTCTCTGAGGGGCTGAAACGCGCGTTCGACGTGGTGCTGCCGGCGGCGGACATCGAGGATCAGCGCATGGGCCGTCTCGCCGAACTGGCCAAGACGTTGTCGTTGCCCGGCTTTCGCCCCGGCAAAGTGCCGATGCCGGTGATCAAGCAGCGCTTCGGTAACGCGGTGCAGGCGGAGATCATCGAGCAGAGCGTGTCGGACGCGACCCGCAAGGTGTTCGAGGAGCGCGGTCTGCGCCCGGCGATGCAGCCCAAGATCGACCTCGCCGATCCCGCCGCCGCGGCCAAGCCGGGGAGTGATGTCGCGTTCACCGTCTCCCTCGAGATTCTGCCCGAGATCACTATCCCCGATGTCGCCGCGATCGCGCTCGAGCGTCTCAAGGCTGAGGTCGATGACGCGGCGATCGAAAAAGTGCTCGCCGATATGGCGAGCCGGCAACGCACGCTCGAGCCGGTCGAGGAGGCGCGCGGCGCCGCCAAGGGCGAGGTTTTGACGGTCGATTTCATCGGCCGCATCGACGGCGTCGCCTTTCCCGGCGGCACCGGCGAGGACATGGAGATCGAGGTTGCCGGCGAGGGGTTCATCCCCGGCTTCACCGAACAACTCGAAGGGCTCGCCCCGGGCGAGACGCGCACGATCACGGTGCGATTCCCGGAGGATTACGGCGCCCCCGATCTCGCCGGCAAGGAAGCGACGTTCGAGATCACCGGGAAAAAACTTGCCCGCGCGCTATTGCCTGCGGTTGACGCGGCATTTGCCGAGCGGATCGGGTTTGAAAGCGTGGAAGAGCTGCGTGAGACCATCAGCCAGCAGATCGGGCGCGAATATGCCCAGCTTTCGCGGCTCAATCTCAAGCGCCAGCTGCTCGACAAGCTCGCCGAACTCGTGTCGTTTCCCCTGCCCGAGGCGATGGTGACGGCGGAGTTCGACCAGATATGGCAGCGCATCGAGGCTGATCGCAAGGCCAGCCGGCTGGCGCCCGAGGACGCCGCCAAGGATGACGAGACCCTCCGCACCGAATATCGCGCCATCGCCGAACGCCGGGTGCGGCTTGGCCTTCTCCTTGCCGAGATCGCTCGGGTCAACGGCATCACCGTGAGCCAGGACGAAATGACGCGGGCAATGCGGGCCGAGGCGGCGCGTTACCGCGGCCAGGAAGCGCAGATTTTCGAGATGTTCCGCAAGAACCCCACCCTTGCGGAGACCCTGCGGGGGCCGATTCTCGAGGAGAAAGTGGTCGATTTCGTGATCGAGCTGGCCAAGATCGAGGAGCGGGTGGTCAGCGCCGAGGCGCTGAGCAAGGCGGTAGAAAGCTGATGTAGAAAGCTGAGTCTGGGCGCCGGCGCGGCCGAGGACGCGGGCACCGGGGGTCTGCGCACCGTGTCTGTAGACAGGGCGAGGTTGGCAGCGCCGCATCAGCTTCCTATTTACTTTTCCAACGTAGTGTGACGGCATGCCGGCTTTGGGCTGGATGCCTTTATGGGAAGCAAGGACATGAGGGATCGTGATCCCGTCGAGATCTACACCAGTACGCTGGTGCCGATGGTGGTGGAGCAGACGGCACGCGGCGAACGCGCGTTCGATATTTATTCGCGCTTGTTGAAAGAACGGATCGTTTTTTTGACCGGGACCGTGTTCGATGAGGTCAGCTCCCTGGTCTGCGCCCAGCTTCTCTTTCTCGAGAGCGAGAACCCGACCAAGGATATTGCGTTCTATATCAATAGCCCCGGCGGGGTGGTCTCATCCGGTCTCGCGATCTATGATACGATGCAATATATCCGGAGCCCGGTGAGCACGGTCTGCATCGGCCAAGCCGCTTCGATGGGAAGCCTGCTTTTGTGCGCTGGCGCCGCTGGCAAGCGCTATGCCCTGCCGAATGCCCGCATCATGGTGCATCAGCCATCCGGCGGCGCCCAGGGGCAGGCCACCGATATCGAGATCCAGGCGCGCGAGATTCTGACCCTGCGCAAGCGTCTCAACGAGATCTATGTCCGTCACACCAACCAGCCGATCGAGGCGATCGAGCGCAAGCTCGAGCGCGACAGCTATATGTCGGCCGAGGAGGCTCGCGATTTCGGCATCGTCGACGAAGTGGTGGAGAACCGGCCGCCGATTTCGGAGAGCCCGAAGACATGACCGGCGCGCTCCCTCGGCTGCGGCTTGGCGCGACCTTGGCGCAAGCAGGCGGCCGCCGCGGGGGCGCTGATCGGTATGATGCACGTGATCCTTGGCGGCGCGATGCCAGTGCGAGGCTCGCCGTGATCTTTGGCTCCGATGTTTTTGTTTTGTTCTCGATTTACGTAAGGCGCTTGTTGTCGGCGATCGCGGGTTCTAATGTTTCTCCCGGAGGCCGTGAAACCTGTCGGACGTGACGTCGAGCGGATGGTCCCCGACAAGGGGTGGGAGTGGGCATGAGTAAGTCCGGTGATTCGAAGAATACCCTCTATTGCTCGTTCTGCGGCAAGTCCCAGCACGAGGTGCGCAAGCTGATTGCTGGCCCGACGGTATTCATCTGTGATGAATGCGTCGAACTGTGCATGGATATCATCCGCGAGGAGCACAAGACGCATCTCGTGAAGTCGCGTGACGGGGTGCCGACGCCGAAGGAAATCTGCAAGGTGCTGGACGATTATGTCATCGGCCAGGATCATGCCAAGAAGGTTTTGAGCGTCGCCGTTCACAACCACTACAAGCGTCTCGCGCATGGCCAGAAAAACAACGATATCGAGATCGCCAAGTCGAATATCCTGCTGATCGGCCCGACCGGCACCGGCAAGACGTTGCTCGCCCAGACGCTGGCGCGGATTCTCGACGTGCCCTTCACCATGGCGGACGCGACGACGCTGACCGAGGCCGGCTATGTCGGGGAAGATGTCGAAAACATCATCCTGAAGCTGCTGCAGGCGGCGGATTACAATGTCGAGCGGGCGCAGCGCGGCATCGTCTATATCGACGAGGTCGATAAGATCAGCCGCAAATCGGACAATCCTTCGATCACCCGCGATGTCAGCGGCGAGGGTGTCCAGCAGGCGTTGCTCAAGATCATGGAGGGTACCGTCGCTTCGGTGCCGCCGCAGGGCGGGCGCAAGCATCCGCAGCAGGAATTCCTCCAGGTCGATACCACCAACATCCTCTTCATCTGTGGTGGCGCCTTCGCCGGCCTCGAGAAGATCATCAGCGCCCGCGGCAAGGGCGCCGGCATCGGCTATGGCGCTGAGGTGCGGGCGGTCGATGAGCGGCGCACCGGTGAAATCCTGCGCGAGGTCGAGCCCGAGGATCTGTTGCGTTTCGGCCTGATCCCGGAATTCATCGGCCGACTGCCGGTGGTCGCGACGCTGAAGGATTTGGACGAAGCGGCGCTGATCGAGATCCTCACCCGGCCCAAGAACGCCCTGGTCAAGCAATATGGCCGTCTGTTCGAAATGGAGGGGGTGAAGCTCACCTTTACCGAGGATTCGCTGAAAGCGGTTGCAACCCGCGCCATCGCCCGCAAGACCGGGGCGCGTGGCCTTCGCTCAATCATGGAAGCGATCCTGCTGTCGACCATGTTCGACCTCCCCGGCCTCGAGGGGGTGGAGGAGGTGGTGATCAACCGCGAGGTCGCGGATGGGCGCGCCAATCCGCTCTTTCTCTACGGCAGCAAGGAGCGGGCCGAGACCAGCGCCTGAAACAGGGCTGACACGAGCGGGTGTCAAGGTCTTGCCGAGCCTGGTCGTTGTGCCGATATCTAAACGGAAAATGAGGCAAGAAGGCGGGATATCCCATCCCGCCATTGCCCCGATGGCCGATAGCGCTGGGCGTCGCCCGGCGCGGGTGGTTCTTCGGTCCGCTTGGGGCTCGCGTGCCGAATGGTTTGGCCTGATGGGTGAGGCCGACATCGCGGGCGTGGAGCGTCCTTGTGGGGCGGAGAGCGATCAAGGGCCTAAGAGGAGGGGTTGATGACGGAATCCGAGCGGCCTTTGAAGGCGATGTCGGGGGCCGAGATGGCGACAGAGGGTGATGTGCTGCCGGTATTGCCGCTGCGCGATATCGTTGTTTTTCCGCACATGATCGTGCCGCTTTTCGTTGGTCGCGAGAAATCGGTGCGGGCGTTGGAGGCGGTGATCAAGGAGGACAAGCAAATCCTGCTGGTTGCCCAGAAAAACGCGGCGCAAGACGATCCCACGGCTGACGATATCTATCGCGTGGGCACGGTCTCGACGATTTTGCAATTGCTGAAATTGCCCGACGGCACGGTGAAGGTGCTGGTGGAAGGGGTCCGCCGCGCCCGCATCGCCGCCTTCAAGGAGACCGAGGCGTTTTTCGAGGCGCATGTGAGCCCGATCGAGGAACGTCTCGGGGACGAGAAAGAGCTCGAGGCGCTGGGCCGCACGGTGGTTTCGCAATTCGAGCAATATATCAAGCTCAACAAAAAGATCGCGCCCGAGGTTCTGGTGTCGCTCAACCAGGTCGAGGACCCGGGCAAGCTCGCCGACACGGTGGCGAGCCATCTCGGCCTTAAGATCGCCGAGAAGCAGGATCTGCTGGAAAGCGAAGAGGTTAGCGAGCGCCTGGAGCGAGTGTTCGGTTACATGGAAGCCGAGATCGGCGTCCTGCAGGTCGAAAAGCGCATCCGCAACCGCGTCAAGCGGCAGATGGAGAAGACCCAGCGCGAATATTACCTCAATGAGCAGCTCAAGGCTATTCAGAAGGAGCTTGGCGAAGGCGAGGACGGCAAGGACGAGGCCGCCGAACTCGAAGCGCGGATCAAGAAAACCAAACTCTCCAAGGAGGCGCGGGAAAAGGCCGTGCAGGAGCTGAAGAAGCTCCGCACCATGAGCCCGATGAGCGCCGAGGCGACGGTGGTGCGCAATTATCTCGACTGGCTGCTCGGGATTCCGTGGAAAAAGCGCGCCAAGACCAGCAAAGACATCGGCGCGGCCGAAAAAATCCTTGATGCCGACCATTATGGGCTCGAGAAGATCAAGGAGCGTATCCTCGAGTATCTCGCGGTGCAGGTGCGTTCGAACAAGGTGCGCGGCCCGATCCTCTGCTTGGTCGGCCCGCCCGGCGTCGGCAAGACCTCGCTCGGCAAGTCGATCGCGCGGGCGACGGGGCGGAGTTTCGTGCGCATGTCGCTCGGCGGCGTGCGGGACGAGGCCGAGATCCGCGGCCATCGCCGCACCTATATCGGCTCCATGCCGGGCAAGATCATCCAGGGGATGAAAAAGGCGAAAACCTCCAATCCCTTGTTCCTGCTCGACGAAATTGACAAGTTGGGGGCCGATTGGCGCGGCGATCCGACCTCGGCGCTGCTCGAGGTGCTCGATCCCGAGCAGAACGCCAGCTTCAACGACCATTATCTCGAAGTCGATTACGATCTCTCGGATGTGATGTTCGTCACCACGGCGAACAGCCTGCGCATGCCGCAGCCCCTCCTCGACCGCATGGAGGTCATCCGCATCCCCGGCTATACCGAGGATGAGAAGGTGGAAATCGCCCGCCGGCACTTGATTCCGAAGCAAACCGAGGCCCACAGCCTCAAGCCTGAAGAATGGATGGTGACCGAGGAAGCGCTCCGCGACCTGATCCGTTATTACACCCGTGAGGCCGGGGTGCGGAATTTGGAGCGCGAGATCGCCGGGCTCGCGCGCAAGGCGGTCAAGGAAATCGTCACCAAGAAGACCAAGAAGGTCACGTTCTCGCGCAAGAATCTGGACAAATATGCCGGGGTGCGGCGCTTCCATTTCGGCGAGGCGGAGTCCGAGGACATGGTTGGCGTGGTCACCGGCCTCGCCTGGACCGAGGTGGGAGGGGAAATCCTCACCATCGAGAGCGTGCTGCTGCCCGGCAAGGGTAATATCCGCCAGACCGGCAAACTCGGCGACGTGATGCAGGAGAGCGTGCAGGCGGCGCTGAGCTATGTCCGCTCGCGGGCGATCACCTTCGGCATCAAGCCCACTTTCTTCGACCACCGCGATATCCATGTCCACGTGCCCGAAGGGGCCACCCCGAAAGATGGCCCTTCGGCGGGTATCGCAATGGCGACCAGTATCGTCAGCGTGCTTACCGGCATCCCGATCCGGCGCGACATCGCCATGACCGGCGAGATCACGCTACGGGGGCGGGTGTTGCCGATCGGCGGCCTCAAGGAGAAGCTGCTCGCGGCATTGCGGGCCGGGATCACCACCGTTTTCATCCCGAAGGAGAACGAGAAGGATCTCGCCGAAATTCCCGAGCAGGTGAAGCGCCATCTGACGCTGGTGCCGGTTGCCCATGTCGATGAGGTCATCGGTCGGGCCCTGGTGCGTAAGCCCGAGCCGATCACCTGGGAAGAGCCTGCCGAGCCGGTCGTCTCCCCGGCGGCCGGCGAATCGGCGGCGACCTTGCTGCCGCACTGAGAGGCGATTTTCGCACCCCTCGGGTGTCTTCGTCCCACCTCTGATGGCGCGCTTTCGCCGATCAGGGGTGGGATATCGCCATCGGTTTGATATGTTTCATTTTTTAGGCAATTGCGGCCGCGCAAAGGGCACGCGCCGGGCCGTGTGGTTGGTTCCTGGCTGGCCGGGGACGGCGATTTTCTGTGGATGAACCCGAGAAAAGCCGGCGCTTGCGTTGACGCGGTGGAAATATGCCTTCTAGTGTCCTTCCCGCGCGTAGATTGATTTTCACCGTCCTGTTTCAAGGGAGGCTTGTGCGTGAACAAGATGGATTTGATTGCCGCCGTGGCGGAACAGAGTGATCTGCCCAAGACCAAGGCGACCGAAGTGGTGGACGCGGTGTTCGCCGCGATCGAAGGGGCGCTGAAAAAGCAGGAAGAAGTGCGGCTGATCGGCTTCGGGACGTTCGTGACCGCCAAGCGTAAGGCAACGACCGGCCATAACCCTCGCACCGGCGAGGAGATTAAGATTCCGGCTTCCAACTCGGTGCGCTTCAAGCCCGGTAAGACCCTTAAAGACGCGGTGAATTAGCGGCTTGCCGCGGGCGGTTAGCTCAGCGGTAGAGCGTCTCGTTTACACCGAGAGGGTCGGCGGTTCGATCCCGTCACCGCCCATGTTTTGTCGCGAGCTTGCTTGACGGGAGGGCGGCGGCGCTTTAGACGGCCCTCCTGGATTGCGGGTGTAGCTCAGTTGGTTAGAGCGCCGGCCTGTCACGCCGGAGGTCGCGGGTTCGAGCCCCGTCACTCGCGCCATCCTTTGCCCGCAGCGTGAATGCCGGGCAGCGTTCGGACGTCACGACGTCATGCTGATGACGAGTTTGGCATTTGCGGCTTTTTTACTGCGCCCGGACTGGTGGTGGCAGCGGGATGGGATTAGTCTCATCTCGCTGCGGTGCAAAATTGGGTGATTCGCATGCCAGGATTGTTGTTCAATTATTTGCCTATCGTGGTTTTTCTGGCCATCGCCGGGGTCATCGCGGTGGCGATGGTGGCGGGCTCGCTGCTGCTTGCGCGCCAAAAACCCTACCCTGAAAAATTGTCCGCTTATGAATGCGGCTTTGAGCCATTCGACGATGCCCGCCGGCGCTTCGATGTGCGATTCTACCTCGTTGCCATCTTGTTCATCATTTTCGATCTGGAAGTGGCGTTTTTATTTCCCTGGGCGGTGAGCCTGTCGCACATCGGTCTGTTTGGGCTTTTGTCGATGTTCGGCTTCCTCGGCGTGCTGACGGTCGGGTTCGTCTATGAGTGGCGTAAAGGCGCCCTCGACTGGGAATGAGAGACGTAGGAGAGCAGCGATGAGCGCATATTCGCCCGAGATTGCCTGGAACCGTGATCTTCTGGGGCCGGGTGCCGAGCAGGACGCGGTGATCAAGGGCATCACCGGCGAGATTGCCGGCAAGGGTTTCATCGTCGCGCAGCTCGACAAGTTGGTGAACTGGGCGCGCACCGGAAGCCTGTGGCCGATGACCTTCGGCCTCGCCTGCTGCGCCGTCGAGATGATCCACGCCTATATGCCGCGCTACGATCTCGATCGCTTCGGCATCATCCCGCGCGCGAGCCCACGTCAGAGCGACGTGATGATCGTCGCTGGCACGCTCACCAACAAAATGGCGCCGGCCTTGCGCAAGGTTTATGACCAGATGCCCGAGCCGCGTTGGGTGATCAGCATGGGAAGCTGCGCCAATGGCGGCGGCTATTATCACTATTCCTATGCCGTGGTGCGCGGCTGCGACCGTGTCGTGCCGGTCGATATCTATGTCCCCGGCTGCCCGCCGACGGCGGAGGCATTGGTCTACGGCATTCTGCAATTGCAGAAAAAAATTCGCCGCACGGGAACCATTCTCCGTGGCTGAGGAGGAAGGGCAGGAGGGCCTCGCTGCCATGCCCTCGCCAGCCGAACATTTGGCGCAGGAGGTCGCGAGCCTGCCCGGCGTTGCGCGGGTGGCGGTGGAAAAGGGTGAAGTGGTGGCGCATGTCCAGCGCGATGCGCTGGTGCCGTTGATGCTGACGCTCCGCGATGATCCGCGGTTTGCCTGCGAGCAATTGATGGATCTTTGTGGTGTCGACTGGCCGCAGCGGCCAGAGCGTTTCGAGGTCGTTTATAATCTGCTGTCGGTCTCGCGCAATCATCGCATCCGGGTAATCGTGACCACCGACGAGACGGCGCTCGTGCCCTCGGTGTGCGCGATCTGGCCGGCGGCGACTTGGTGGGAGCGTGAGGCGTGGGATCTGTTCGGCATTCTTTTCGCCGGTCAGCCTGATCATCGCCGCATTCTCACCGATTACGGGTTTGACGGGCATCCGTTGCGCAAGGATTTTCCGCTCACCGGTTATGTTGAAGTGCGTTACGACGACGAACGCAAGGCGGTGGTTTACGAGCCGGTGGCTCTGACCCAGGAATTCCGCTCGTTCGATTTCGTCTCGCCGTGGGAAGGCATCACGACGCTGCCCGGCGACGAAAAGGCGCATGCGATGCGCACCGGTGGCGCAGCGACGAAAAGGACCGACTGATGGACGACGCGACCAGCGGCGCGGCCGGCGAGCGTTTGCGCAAAACCGTTGAGATTGACAGCCATGCGATGAATTTCGGCCCTCAGCATCCGGCGGCGCACGGCGTGTTGCGCCTGGTGCTGGAGATGGACGGCGAAATGGTCGCGCGCGCCGATCCGCATATCGGGCTTCTCCATCGCGGCACCGAAAAGCTGATCGAATACAAATCCTATATGCAGGCGGTGCCTTATTTCGATCGGCTCGATTACGTCTCGCCGATGTGTGAGGAGCAGGCCTTCGCGCTTGCGGTGGAAAAGCTGCTTGGCATCGAGGTGCCCGAGCGCGGCCAATGGATCCGCACGCTGTTTGCCGAAATCACGCGTATTCTCAATCATCTTTTGAACATTACCACCTATGCCCTCGATGTCGGCGCGATCACGCCTTCGCTCTGGGGCTTTGAGGAACGCGAGAAGCTGCTCGAATTCCATGAAGCGGCGTCGGGGGCGCGGCTGCACGCCAATTATTATCGCCCGGGTGGTGTTGCCAAGGATCTCCCGGCCGGGCTTGAAGACAAGATCGCCACCTGGGCCGAGAGTTTTCCGAAATTTATCGACGATCTCGAGGAGTTGCTCACCGAGAACCGGATCTGGAAGCAGCGGCTGGTCGATATCGGCGTGGTCTCGGCTGAGGAGGCGTTGGCTTGGGGGTTCTCTGGCCCCTGTCTTCGCGCCAGCGGTGTGCCCTGGGATCTGCGTCGCGCACAACCCTATGAGATGTATCATCGGGTCGAGTTTGCGGTCCCGGTTGGGCGCCATGGCGATTGCTATGATCGCTATTTGGTGCGCATCGCGGAGATGCGTGAAAGCGTGAAGATCATTCGGCAGTGCCTTGCGCAGATGAAGCCGGGTCCGGTGAAAATTCGCGATCACAAATTCACGCCGCCGCCTCGCGCCGACATGAAACATTCGATGGAATCGTTGATCCATCATTTCAAGCTTTACACCGAAGGCTATCACGTCCCGGAAGGCGCGACCTACACGGTCGTCGAAAGCCCGAAGGGGGAGTTTGGCGTGTATCTCGTCGCAGACGGCAGCAACAAGCCCTATCGCTGCAAAATTCGCCCGACCGGGTTTGCTCATTTGCAGGCGATCGACATGATGTCCCGACGACATATGCTGGCCGATACGGTGGCGATCATCGGTTCACTCGATATCGTATTCGGCGAAATCGACCGGTAAGATGGCAATGACAGAAAACGCGACCACATCTCATCGTCATGGCGTCGAGCCGACGGTGTTTGTCTTCGATGCCGAAAGTGAAGCCCAGATCAGCGCTATTCTGAAAAAGTATCCTGAAGGCCGCCAGGCGAGCGCGGTGCTGCCGCTACTTGATCTCGCGCAACGTCAGATGAAGCGCGAAACCGACAGCGCCTGGGTTCCGCGCGCGGCGATGGATGCCATCGCCGCGCGGCTCGGGATGCCGCCAATTCGCGTCTACGAGGTCGCAACATTCTACTTCATGTTCAATACGAAGCCGGTCGGCAAATGGCATTTGCAGGTTTGCACGACGACGCCTTGCTGGCTGCGCGGTTCGGAGGCGGTGGTGGAAACTTGCAAGCGCGTGACCGGCATTCGCCATTTCGGTGAAACCAGCGCCGACGGTCTTTTCACCATGACCGAGGTTGAGTGCCTTGGCGCTTGCGTCAATGCGCCGATTTTACAAGTCAATGACGATTTCTACGAAGATATGGACGCGACGACGACCGAGAGGCTGCTCGATGGGTTGCGGCGCGATGCCCCGCCGCCGCCCGGCTCGATGATTGGCCGCCAGACTTCGGCGCCGGAGGGTGGCCCGATGACATTGACGACACTGGATTTCGCGGCGGGCCCGATGCCGCCGGGCGGAGAATGAGGCGATGCTGAGCGATAAGGATCGCATCTTTACCAATCTCTATGGCGCGCATGATTGGCGTCTCGCCGGTGCCCGTGCTCGCGGCGACTGGGACGGCACGGCGGCGATTTTGGCGCGCGGGCGCGATGCGATCGTTGAGGACATCAAGGCGTCCGGTTTGCGCGGCCGCGGCGGCGCCGGCTTCCCGACCGGCATGAAATGGTCGTTCATGCCGAAGCAATCGGACGGTCGGCCGAGTTATCTCGTGGTCAATGCCGATGAAAGCGAGCCTGGCACCTGCAAAGATCGCGATATCATCCGGCATGACCCGCACAAATTGATCGAAGGCTGCTTGGTTGCCTCTTTCGCGATGGGTGCGCACGCTGCCTACATCTATATCCGTGGCGAATTCTATAATGAGGCGCGGCATCTGCAGGCGGCGATCGATGAGGCTTATGAGGCCGGGCTGATCGGGCGTAATGCGTGTGGTTCTGGCTGGGATTTCGATCTCTATCTGCATCGCGGTGCCGGCGCCTACATTTGCGGCGAGGAGACCGCTTTGCTCGAAAGCCTGGAAGGTAAAAAGGGCATGCCGCGGCTTAAGCCGCCCTTTCCGGCCGCGGTCGGTCTCTATGGCTGCCCGACGACGGTGAACAATGTCGAAAGTATCGCCGTTACACCAACGATTTTGCGCCGGGGGGCGGCTTGGTTTTCGGCGCTCGGGCGCCCGAAAAACACCGGCACCAAGGTTTTTTGCATTTCGGGTCACGTCAACAAACCGTGCAATGTCGAGGAAGAGCTTGGGATTCCGCTGCGCGAATTGATCGACCGTTATGCTGGTGGTGTGCGTGGCGGTTGGGATAATCTCCTCGCCGTTATTCCCGGCGGGTCTTCGGTTCCGGTGTTGCCGAAGGAAATTTGCGATACCGTGCTCATGGATTTCGATAGTCTACGCGAGGTGCGGAGCGGGCTCGGCACCGCGGCGGTGATCGTCATGGACAAATCCACTGATATCATCAAGGCGATTGCACGACTTTCTCATTTTTACAAACATGAGAGCTGCGGCCAGTGCACGCCGTGCCGCGAGGGTACTGGCTGGATGATGCGCGTGATGGATCGGCTGGTCGAAGGCCGCGCCGAGATTGAGGAAATCGATAGTCTCGACCAGGTGACACGGCAGGTCGAGGGGCACACGATTTGCGCGCTCGGTGACGCGGCGGCGTGGCCGATCCAGGGCTTGATCAGGCATTTTCGCCCGGAGATCGAAGCGCGCATTGCCGCTTTCAAAGCGCGCGGCCTCAAGATGGCGGCGGAGTAGGCCAATGGCAAAGGTGACGGTGGACGGCATCGAGGTTGAGGTGCCCAATGGGGCCTCGGTGCTGCAGGCGGCGGAGCTTGCGGGCAAGGAGATCCCGCGCTTTTGTTATCATGATCGGCTGTCGGTTGCCGGCAATTGCCGAATGTGCCTGGTCGAAGTCGAGAAATCGCCAAAGCCGGTGGCCTCATGTGCCTTTCCGGTCGCCGATGGGATGGTGGTGAAGACCGACAGCCCGATGGTGCGCCAGGCGCGGCGCGGCGTGATGGAGTTCTTGCTGATCAACCATCCGCTCGATTGCCCGATTTGCGATCAAGGCGGCGAATGCGATTTGCAAGATCAATCCATGGGCTACGGCATGGATCATTCGCGCTATCGTGAAAGCAAGCGGGCGGTCAAAGATAAAAATCTTGGCCCGCTCGTCAAAACCGTGATGACGCGCTGTATCCAATGTACGCGTTGCGTGCGGTTTGCCGCGGAAATCGCCGGTGTGCCGGAGCTTGGCGCCACCGGGCGCGGCGAAAATATGGAAATCGGCACTTATGTCGAACGCGCGCTCAGTTCTGAACTCTCGGGAAATCTCATCGATATTTGCCCAGTCGGCGCATTGACCTCGAAACCTTACGCTTTCGTTGCGCGCTCATGGGAATTGAAGAAAACCGATGGGATCGATGTTCTCGACGCGGTTGGCTGCAATATTCGCATCGATGCGCGCGGCCCGGAAGTTCTACGCATTTTGCCGCGCCTGAACGAAGACGTGAACGAAGAATGGCTCGGCGATAAGTCGCGTTTTGCGGTCGATGGTTTGAAGCGCCGGCGCCTCGATCGGCCGTGGGTGAAGAAAGACGGCAAGCTCGTCGAGGCGAGCTGGCGGGAAGCGTTTCTTGCCATCGCGAGCCAGATCAAGGGACGCGATCCGGCGCGTATCGGCGCCATTGCTGGCGATCTTTGTGATGCCGAGAGCATGCTGGCGCTCAAGGATCTGATGGCGACGCTTGGCTCCGCCAATCTCGATTGCCGCCAGGATGGCGCGCAACTCGATGCGACGCGGCGCGATTTCTATCTGTTCAATAGCACCATCGCCGGTATTGAAGACGCGGATGCCATCCTCATCATCGGCGCCAACCCGCGGCGTGAAGCGCCGGTGCTTAATGCGCGTATCCGCAAGCGGTGGCTCGCGAGCCCGATCAGTATCGCCGCCATCGGTGCGCGCGCCGATCTGACCTATCCGGCAGAATGGCTCGGCGATTCGCCGCAGGCGCTTGCGGAACTGCGGCGCGGCACGCTGCCGTTCGCGGGTGTGTTGCGCGAGGCCAAGCGGCCGATGATCATTCTTGGGCAGGGTGCGCTGCGTCGCGCCGACGGCGCGGCGGTGCTCGCGGCGGCGTGGGCACTCGCGGCAGAATGCGGGGCGCTCGATCCTGACTGGCACGGTTTCAATATGCTGCATACCGCGGCGGCGCGCGTCGGGGCGCTCGACCTTGGTTTTCTGCCGGGCGCGGGCGGCAAGGATATCGCGGCAATGATGGCGGGCGGCGTTGATGTGCTTTGGCTGCTCGGTGCTGACGAGATCGACATGGCGGCAGTCGGCGCCGAAACTTTCGTGGTCTACCAAGGGCATCATGGCGATCGTGGCGCGGCGCGCGCCGATGTCGTTCTCCCCGGGGCCGCTTACACGGAAAAGAGCGGCACCTATGTCAATACTGAGGGGCGTGTTCAGCGCAGCGAGTTTGCGGTTTTTCCGCCTGGCGAGGCGCGCGAAGATTGGCGCATTCTGCGTGCGTTCGCGGAAACCCTAGGTCATCGCTTACCCTATGATGATCTTTCGGCATTACGCCAGCGTCTTATCGCCGTTGCCCCGGTTTTTGGGCGCACCGATGAGTTGCCCCGGCGTGGCGCGGTTGATCTGACGCCACCCGCTGGCAATCCCGATGCGCTCGGGATGGCGCCGTTTGAGCCGGCGGTTGCGAATTACTACCAGACCGATCCTATCAGCCGCGCCAGCCCGACCATGACGGCGTGCGCGGCGGCCTATTACCCAAGTGTTGCGGAAGCGGCGGAGTAGGTGTGATGGCGGCTTTTTTTGCAACACCCCTCGGCGTCCTGATCCTGCTGGTGCTGGAGGCCCTGGCGATATTGGTGCCGCTGCTGATCGGCGTCGCTTATGCGACCTATGCCGAGCGCAAAATTCTCGCGGCGATCCAACTCCGCAAGGGGCCGAATGTCGTTGGCTGGTTCGGGCTTTTGCAGGCTTTTGCCGATGCCGGCAAAATGCTGATGAAGGAAACCATCATCCCGGCGGGCGCTAATCGGGTTTTATTCCTGCTCGCCCCGATGATCACTTTTACACTTGCGATGATCGCTTGGGCGGTGATCCCGGTCAATGATGGTTGGGCGGTCGCCAAGATCAATGTCGGTGTACTTTATCTTTTCGCGATCAGCTCGCTCGGCGTCTATGGCATCATCATCGCCGGCTGGGCGAGCAATTCGAAATATGCCTTTCTCGGCGCCTTGCGTTCGGCAGCGCAAATGGTGAGCTATGAGGTTTCCATCGGCTTTGTCATGGTTTCGGTTCTGCTTTGCGTTGGCAGCCTCAATCTAAACGACATTGTTCTGGCGCAGCGGCATGTCTGGTTTTGTATTCCGCTGCTGCCGATGTTTGTTGTTTTTTTCATATCGGGGCTTGCCGAAACCAATCGCTCGCCGTTCGATCTGCCGGAGGGGGAAAGCGAGATCGTCGCTGGGTTTTTCGTTGAATACAGCGCCATGGCGTTTGCCCTGTTTTTCCTTGGCGAATATGCGAACATGTTTTTGATGAGCGCGATGACCTCGATCCTGTTCCTCGGTGGCTGGCTGGCGCCGTTCGGGATCGCGCCGTTCACGTGGCTGCCGGGACCGATCTGGTTCATTCTCAAGATACTGCTGTGCATGTTCGTGTTCATTTGGGTGCGCGGTACGTTTCCTCGCTATCGTTACGACCAACTCATGCGCCTCGGATGGAAAGTATTCTTGCCATTGTCGCTGTTTTGGCTGGTTCTGACTGCGGGGTTTTTGATGGCGATGGGCTGGCTACCGCAGGGAGCGGCGTGATGGCGAACATGCGTGGTTTCGTGCGCCAGGGCCGGAAGGGACACTAAGCTATGGCATTTTTGCAACGCACCGCGCGGGGATTTTTTCTCGGTGACATCCTGGTCGGGCTCGGTCTCACGCTGCGCTATTTCTTCAAACCGAAGGCGACGCTTAATTATCCCTACGAGAAAAATCCGATCAGCCCGCGTTTCAAGGGCGAGCATGCGCTCCGCCGCTACCCGAATGGCGAAGAACGTTGTATCGCATGCAAGCTCTGTGAAGCGATCTGCCCGGCGCAGGCGATCACTATCGAGGCCGAACCGCGTGCTGATGGCTCCCGGCGCACGACGCGCTATGACATAGATATGACGAAGTGCATCTATTGCGGCCTTTGCGAGGAGGCTTGCCCGGTCGATGCGATTGTTGAAGGCCCGAATTTCGAATTCGCGACAGAGACGCGTGAAGAGCTGATGTACAATAAGGATCGTCTGCTTGCGAATGGCGATCGCTGGGAAAGCGAAATCGCCAAGCGGATTGAACGCGATGCGCCGTATCGCTGAACGAAACGAGATGATTGGGCGGAGACCTCCGGCATCATGATCACGATGATCGCCTTTTATGTGTTTGCCGTGATTTTGCTTGCCTCTGCGGCGTTGGTGGTGAGCGCGCGCAACCCGGTGCATTCGGTTCTTTTCTTGATTCTCGCCTTCTTCAACGCGGCCGGGCTATTTTTGCTCGATGGCGCGGAGTTTTTGGCGATGATTTTGGTCATCGTCTATGTCGGCGCCGTCGCCGTTTTGTTTCTGTTCGTCGTCATGATGCTCGACGTGAATTTCGTTGAGCTGCGCGAAGGGGTTCAGCGTTACGCACCCATTGGTGCGATGGTTGGTCTGGTTTTGTTCATCGAATTGCTATTGGTGCTCGGGACATGGCATTTTGCGCCGACCATGTCGACCCTTCGCGCGGCGCCGATGATTGCCAAAGTCCAAAATACCGCAGCGCTGGGGGATGTGCTCTATACCCACAATGTCCTGCTGTTTCAATTGGCAGGGCTGGTGCTGCTGGTGGCGATGATCGGCGCTATCGTGCTCACGCTACGTGATCGCAGCATTTCCCGGCGCCAGGTCATCGCGCGCCAGGTTGCGCGGAGCGCAGCGCTATCCCTGGAGATGGTGCCGATGGCGCTCAATGCTGCAACGCCGCCGGAGAGTTTCCGGCGTCCATTGCCTGAGCCCGTGGCGCCGGACATGTCGGCCACCCATCACGGTGCTGTTCATCATGACGAGGGGCATTGAAAGACGATGATCGGCCTTGGACATTACCTGGTGGTTTCGGCGATTTTACTGGTTCTCGGAGTGTTTGGGATTTTTCTCAATCGGAAGAACATCATTATCATCCTGATGTCGATTGAACTGATTCTGCTCGCGGTGAACATCAATCTGGTTGCTTTCTCGGCGGCGCTTGGCGATCTCGTCGGTCAGGTTTTCGCGATGTTCGTGCTCACCGTCGCGGCGGCCGAGGCTGCGATCGGGCTTGCCATCGTTGTCATCTATTTCCGCAATCGCGGCTCGATCGAGGTCGAGGACGTCAATCTGATGAGGGGCTGAGAATGATTTACGCCATTGCTGTTCTCGCGCCTCTTTTTGGCTCCGCTGTCGCCGGTCTGTTGGGCCGCGTCATCGGCGATAAGGCCGCCATGGCGGTTACGATCGCGTGCATGGTGCTTGCGACCATTTGCGGGGAGACCGCGTTCGTCCAGCTGGTGTGGGGTGGGGCGCCGCGTGGTGAGGTAACACTGGGTGAATGGCTGTCGGCCGGGTCGTTTCATGTCTCGTGGGCGCTGCGCTACGATACCTTGTCCGCCGTTATGGTGGCGATGGTCACTTTTGTTGCGACCCTGATCCACATCTACAGCGTCGGCTACATGGCTCACGAGCATAAGCCGGTTGCGCGGTTTTTCAGTTATCTTTCGTTCTTCAGCTTCGCCATGTTGATGCTGGTCACAGCCAATAATTTGTTGCAATTGTTTTTTGGCTGGGAGGGGGTTGGCGTCGCGAGCTATCTGCTGATCGGCTATTGGTACGAAAAGCCGAGTGCTTGCGCCGCGGCGATCAAGGCCTTCGTTGTCAATCGCATCGGTGATCTCTTCTTCGCCGTTGGGATTGCGATGATTTTCTTTCTATTCGGCTCGATTTCGTTTTCGACCATTTTTGCCGCCGTACCACAGCACATCAACGACACCTACGCGCTTTTCGGGGCGAATGACCGCGCTTTCGAGGTGATCGGCATATTGCTGTTTATCGGGGCCACCGGGAAATCGGCGCAGATCGGGCTGCATGTCTGGCTGCCGGACGCGATGGAGGGACCGACGCCGGTTTCCGCCTTGATCCACGCAGCGACGATGGTGACCGCCGGGGTTTTTCTGATGGCCCGTGTCTCGCCGATTCTCGAGCACGCGCCTGTCGCGCTCGGTGTCATCACGGTCGTCGGCGGCACCACGGCGCTGTTTGCGGCGACCATTGGTTGTGTTCAAAACGACATCAAGCGGGTGATTGCGTATTCGACGTGCTCGCAGCTCGGTTATATGTTCGTGGCTGCCGGAGCCGGTGCCTATCAGGTGTCGATTTTTCACCTCATCACGCATGCTTTCTTTAAGGCGTTGCTGTTTCTCAGCGCCGGTTCGGTCATTCACGCGATGTCGGACGAGCAGGACATGCGGCGCATGGGCGGGTTGTGGACGAAGATTCCGCTGACCTATGCGGTGATGTGGGTAGGGAGCCTGGCACTTGCCGGCATCTATCCTTTTGCCGGATATTTCTCGAAGGACGCGATTTTGGAAGCGGCTTTCGCGAATGGCAGCCCGTCGGCGATCTATGGCTTCGTCTGCGGCGTGCTGGCGGCATTTCTGACCGCCTTTTACTCCTGGCGGTTGTTGCTGATGACGTTCCACGGCAAGTCCCGCGCCGATCGTGACGTGGTCGCGCATGTGCATGAGAGCCCGTTGGTCATGACCTTGCCGCTGGTCGTGCTCGCCATCGGCGCGTTGGTCGCCGGTTTCTCGCTGCGTGACCTTTTCATCGGCGCCGACTGGCATGAGTTCTGGCGTGGCAGTATCGCCAATGCCGCCGGCAACCACGTGTTGGCGCGGCTCGAGGATATTCCGGTGTGGGCAGCGCTCGCACCGAGTGTTTGCGCGGTGCTCGGTATCGCGCTCGCCTATTACATGTATATGTTCGCGACCGATCTGCCCGGACGTCTCGCGGCACGGTTCGCACCGCTCTATCGCTTCCTGCTCAACAAATGGTATTTCGACGAGCTCTATGATCTGGTGTTCGTACGGCCCGCGTTCGCCGTTGCGCGATTGTTGTGGCAGGTCGGCGATGCGACGATCATCGACGGCGTTCCCAATGGCGTTGCCACTCTGGCCGAGGATTTCTCTGAGCAAGCGGTGAAGCTGCAGACGGGCTCGATCGCCGTCTACGCTTTTTCCATGCTGGTTGGCGTTGTTTTGCTGATTGCCATCTTTTTGATTTTTCGGTGAGATGATGAACCAGGCCGGATTTCCTCTGCTGTCGCTGATCACCTGGCTGCCACTGCTCGGTGGTGTGATCATTCTTTCGCTGCGCGGTGAAGAAGCGTTGGTCGCAGCCAATGCCCGCTGGGCGGCGCTGTGGACCAGTCTCATTGTCTTTGCCTTGAGCTTACTTTTATGGTCCGAATTCGACCCCTCCGAAGCCGGATTTCAGTTCGTCGAGAACGTTCCTTGGCTTCCCGAATTCGGTGTCGGATACCGCATGGGCGTTGATGGCATAAGCGTCCTTTTCGTTCTGCTGTCGACTCTGCTCACGCCGATCTGCATCCTTTCGAGTTGGGATGCGGTGAAAAAGAACGTGCGCGAATACATGCTGGTTTTTCTGGTTCTCGAGACCATGATGGTAGGCACGTTCTGCGCGCTTGATTTTGTCGTTTTCTATATGTTTTTCGAGGGTGTGCTCATCCCGATGTATTTGATCATCGGCATCTGGGGAGGGCCGCGGCGGGTTTATTCAGCATTCAAATTTTTCCTCTATACCCTTGCCGGTTCGGTGTTGATGCTGCTCGCGTTATTGGCAATGTGGTACAGCGCTGGCACGGCCGACATCACCGTCCTGCTCCACACCGCATTCCCGACCAATATGCAGTATTGGCTTTTCCTCGCCTTCCTCGCCTCGTTCGCGGTGAAGGTGCCGATGTGGCCAGTGCATACATGGTTGCCGGATGCCCATGTCGAAGCGCCGACGGCGGGGTCGGTCATTCTCGCCGGCGTCCTGCTCAAAATGGGGGCGTATGGTTTCCTACGCTTTTCGGTGCCGATGCTTCCGCAGGCGTCCGCCTATTTCGCGCCGCTGATCTACGCTCTCTCGGTGGTTGCGGTGATCTATACCTCCTTGGTCGCGTTGGCGCAGACCGACATGAAGAAACTGATCGCCTATTCCTCGGTCGCTCATATGGCGGTGGTAACGATCGGCATCTTCACCTTCAACATTCAGGGGATCGACGGCGCGCTGTTTCAGATGCTCTCGCACGGTATCGTCTCGGGTGCGTTGTTTCTCTGCGTTGGCGTCATTTATGATCGCATGCATACCCGCGAGATCGCGCGCTATGGCGGCCTTGCCGAGCGCATGCCGGCTTATGCCGTGACCTTTATGCTGTTTACCTTGGCCAGTGTCGGGTTGCCTGGCACGGCGGGGTTCGTCGGCGAGATCCTGGTCATGCTCGGCTCGTTCAAGGTCAATTTCTGGCTGTCGCTGCTCGGCGGTAGCGGCATGATCCTCGGCGCATGCTACATGCTCTATCTTTATCGACGGGTGATTTTCGGCCGGCTTACGCGCGCTGATCTGCAATCCATTCTCGATCTGTCGCCACGCGAGGTCGCGCTGTTCGTGCCGCTTATCGTGTTGACGTTATGGATGGGCGTCTATCCTTCCAGTTTCACCCACTTCTTTGAAAGTTCGGTGAATGCGATGGTCGTGCAGCATCGCGCCGCGATCGAGGGCAGCAGCCAGATCGCGGCGCGTCCGCTGCCTCATCGCGCGCTGCCATTGGTCGTCCCTGTCGCGCAAACGATGGTGCATTGATGAACTGGTTTCTCGCTCTTCCGGAGATCGTCCTGGCGCTGAGCGGCTTGGGTATTCTGCTGCTTGGTGTCATCAAGCCTGGCGGTGCGACGCAGATTTGCAGCATGCTCACCGTTGCCGCGTTTGTTCTGTGCGGCGTGCTGATCGTCGGTAGTTCCCTTGGTTCCGCCTATGAGGGGCAATTTCTCGCGGATCCCATCAGTGTTTTCGCCAAATTGCTGATCCTGGCGGCGGCGGCGTTCGCTGTTTTGCTGTCGCTCGATTTCAACGAGCGCGCGCATATTGCGCGGTTCGAGTTCCCGGTTCTGGTCTTGTTCGCAACCCTTGGCATGACGATCATGGTGTCAGCCGGGAACATGATGAGCCTTTATCTCGGGCTCGAATTACAATCGCTGTCGATTTACGTCCTCGCCGCCTTCGCGCGCGATGATGTGCGGTCGGCGGAAGCGGGGCTGAAATATTTTGTTCTCGGCGCGCTGGCCTCGGGGCTGCTGCTTTATGGGATTTCCTTGGTCTACGGTTTTTCCGGCAGCATGGATTTCGGCGGTATCGCGCTTGCGCTCGCCAATCCCACTTCGGTTTCGCCGGGGGTGATCGTTGGCATCGTTTTTGTCATAACCGGTCTTGCGTTCAAGGTTGCGGCGGTGCCGTTTCACATGTGGACCCCAGACGTCTATGAAGGGGCGCCGACCCCGGTGACGGCGTTTTTCGCGACCGCGCCGAAGGTCGCGGCGGTGGTGTTGTTCGCGCGGGTGATGATGGGTCCGTTCGGTCACGCGCTCGGGCAATGGCAGACCCTGATCGAGATCATCTCCATCGCCTCGATGATTCTCGGCGCCCTGGCCGCGATCGGGCAGACCAACATCAAGCGCCTGATGGCGTATTCCTCGATTGGTCATATGGGGTATGTGCTGATCGGCATTGCCTGCGGCAGCGCCGCCGGCCTGCGCAGCGTGCTCATTTATCTCGTTGTTTACGTCTTCATGAATCTCGGCACGTTTGCGGTGATTTTGGCGATGCGACGGGGCGGGAAGGCCGTGGAGACGATCGCCGATCTCGCCGGTCTCGGCCGCAACGACCCGGCTCTGGCCTTGGTGATGACGGTGTTCATGTTCAGTATGGCCGGGATTCCGCCGCTTTCAGGGTTTTTCGGCAAGCTCTATGTTTTTCTCGCGGCCGTCCAAAGCGGGCTCTGGGTGCTCGCCGTCATTGGTGTGCTGACCAGTGTCGTCGGCGCGTTTTATTATCTCCGCATCATCAAAGTGATGTATTTCGACGAGCCTGGCCTCGCTTTTGACCGCCGGGCGCCGTCGCTCTCGGTGGTCGCCGCGGCAACCGGAATTTTTACCGCTTTCTTCTTCCTTCTGCCGGCGCCGGTCTTGAATGCGGCCGAGGCGGCGGCGAAAGTGCTGTTCGGGTGAGTATGGCTGCCGCCCGCGAGGGCGGCGGAGGGTGGCGGCTCGAAACCTACGAGCAGCTGCCGTCCACCTCCGATCTCTGCGCCGCGCGCGCGCGGGCAGGCGAGAGTGAGGGGCTGGCGGTGATGGCGGGTCAGCAAACGAGCGGGCGCGGGCGTGGCCAGCGGGTATGGCTGTCGCCGCCGGGCAATCTCGCATTGTCGGTGCTTTTGCGCCCGCAGACGCCGCTTGCCATCGCCGGGCAATGGGCGCTTCTCGCCGGCGTTGCGTTGTTCGACGCGCTGGCTTCGGTCGCGCCGGCGTTGGCGGCCGAGCTGCGGCTGAAATGGCCGAATGACGTGACGCTGGCGGGGGCCAAGCTCGCCGGCATTCTGATCGAGAGCGCGACCGACGCCGCCGGGCGCAGCGATTGGATGGTGTTCGGATTCGGCGTCAATCTCGTCGCGGCGCCGACGCTTCCCGATCGCCGCACGGTGGCGTTGGCCGAGCGGATGGCGCCGCCGGCGCCGGCAATCCTGGCCGCGGCGATTCTCGACGGCCTCGCGTCATGGCGTGCGGTGTTGCAGCAGGGCGGCTTCGCGCGTCTTCGAGAGGCATGGCTCGGGTACGCGCATCCGCCGGGGACGGGGTTGTCGGTCGCGTGCGGTGATGCGAGATGTCACGGTTATTTCGCCGGGCTCGACGAGGCCGGCGCATTGCTGCTAGCGACCGAGGACGGCATACGGAAGTTTCAGACCGGTGAAGTCGTGCTGGATGCCGCGACCCGATCCGATGGTCAGACGTAACGTCCGCGCGGCGCGCGCAACCGGCGGGGTAAGGATTGGAGGCCATGCTGCTCGTCATTGATGCCGGCAATACCAATGTCGTGTTCGCGGTGCATGACGGCGCTGGCTGGCGCGGCACCTGGCGGATCGCGACCGACCCGCAATATACCTCGGATCAATACGCGGTATGGTTGCTGGCCTTGCTCGCCCATACCGGTATCGATCGCGCCGGCATCGATGCCGCGGTGATCGGCACGGTGGTGCCGGCGGCGCTTTATCATCTGCGTCGCCTGTGCCGCGACTGGTTCAATGTCGAGCCGCTGATCGCCCGTTCGCATCTCGATTGGGGGTTTGAGATCCGTGTCGATCAGCCCGCCGAAGTCGGGGCGGACCGGCTGGTCAACGCGCTGGCGGCACATCAGCGCTATCAAGGCCCGCTGGTGGTGATCGATTTCGGCACCGCGACCACCTTTGACGTCGTCGATCACGACGGCGCCTATATCGGCGGCGCGATCGCGCCTGGCATCAATCTCTCGATCGAGGCCTTGCATCAGGCAGCGGCGCGGCTGCCGCGCATCGGCATCGGCCGGCCGCAGGGGGTGATCGGGCGATCGACGGTGCCGGCCATGCAATCAGGAATTTATTGGGGTTATGTCGGGCTGGTGGAAGGGTTGGTCGCGCGCATCCAGAAAGAGCTTGCGACCACGCTCAAGGTCATTGCGACCGGCGGCCTCGCGCCGTTGCTCGCCGAGGGCACAGAGGTGATTACCCGCATCGACCCCGATCTCACCCTGGAGGGGCTGCGGCTGCTGGCATCGCGCAACCCGGCGCCGCCCTGGGACCAGGATCGGTCGCGCGTGATTTGAGGCAACCATGATCAAGGAGTGTAACGAAACCACGTGACGGAGTCCTCAAACGACGATTTCGCCTTCGTGCCGCTCGGCGGCACCGGCGAGATTGGTATGAATTTCAATCTCTACCGCTGCCGGGAACGCTGGCTCGCGGTCGATTGTGGTATCGGCTTTGCCGGGCCGGCCGTTCCGGAAGCGGAGATCCTGGTGCCCGATCCCGGCTTCATTGCCGCGCGCCGCGCCGCCCTGCTCGGCCTCGTCATCACCCATGCGCATGAGGACCATATCGGGGCGGTCGCGCATCTGTGGCCGCGGCTGCGCTGCCCGGTTTACGCGACACCCTTCGCCGCCGCCATGCTGCGCCGCAAACTCGCCGAGGCGCAGCTTCTCGCTGAGGTCACGCTCCATATCGTGCCGCCCGGCGGCGAGATCGATCTCGCGCCGTTTCGCCTGCGCCTGATCCCGGTCGCGCACTCCATTCCCGAGGCGCAGGCCCTGGCCATCGAAACGCCGGCCGGGTTGATCCTGCACACGGGTGACTGGAAGCTCGATCCGACGCCGCTGGTCGGCCCGCCAACCGACGAGGCGGCGCTCGCCGCGCTCGGCGAGCGTGGCGTGCTGGCGATGATTTGCGATTCGACCAATGCGATGGTCGAGGGCCATTCCGGCTCGGAGGCCGAGGTGCGGCGCAATCTCGCCGCCCTCATCCGCGACATGACGGGACGGATCGCCGTCACGTGTTTTGCCTCCAACGTTGCGCGCATCGAAAGTGTCGCACTCGCGGCGCGGGCGGCGGGAAGGAGCGTCGCGCTGGTCGGCCGATCGCTGCGCAACCTCGATGCCGCGGCGCGCGCGAGCGGCTATTTCGCGACCCTGCCGCCCTTCCTGTCCGAAGATGCGGCGGAGGAGATTCCCGACGACAATCTCCTCCTCCTGGTCACCGGCAGCCAGGGCGAGCCGCGTTCGGCGCTGGCGCGGATCGCCGCCGATACGCATCCCCGCATCACGTTCGGCGAGGGCGATACCGTGCTGTTTTCCAGCCGTGTGATCCCCGGCAATGAGCGTGCGATCGGGCTGGTGCAGGATAATCTCGTCCGCCGCGGGGTGCGCGTGATGACCGAGGCCGATCACATGGTGCATGTCTCGGGGCATCCGGCGCGCGATGAATTGCGCCGCCTCTATCGCTTGGTGCGGCCGCGCTATGCGGTGCCGGTGCATGGCGAATGGCGGCATCTCACGGCGCATGCCGAACTCGCGCGCGAAATGGGGGCGCGGCCGATTCTGATCGAGGATGGTGACGTACTCACGTTTGGCCCCGGCGAACCGGCGGTGAACGAAAGCGTTCCCGTGGGCCGTTTCGCGGTCGATGGCAAGCGCTTGGTGCCGCTCGCGGGCGTCGTCATGGCGGCGCGGCGACAGATGCTGCGCGACGGGGTGGTGGTTGCCAGTCTTGCCGTCGATCAGGCCGGGCGGCTGCGCGGGCGGGCGCAGATCAGCGCGCCGGGCCTGTTGGCGCCGGATGACGAGGAGATGCTGACCCTGGCTGACGACTTCGCGGCAACGCTCGCCGATTTATCGCCCGGTCTCCGCCAGGATGAGACAGCGCTCGTTGACGCCGCACGGGCGGCGTTGCGCCGGGTGCTCGGACGAAGGCTACAAAAGCGCCCGCAGGTCGAGATTCACGTGCTGCGGGTGTGAACATGGGCTGGTTCACCGGGTTGGTGCTCTATGTGTTGATTTGGTGGGTGACGCTGTTTGCGGTGTTGCCGTTCGGTGTGCGCAGCGCCGCCGATCCCGACCCCCATACCGGCTGGCGCGGCGCGCCGGAGCGGCCCTATCTCGGCCGGAAAATCCTGGCGACGACGCTGATCGCGGCGCTGATTTGGGGGGGATGCGTCGCGGTGATCGAAAGCGATTGGCTGAGTTTCCGCCACGGCATTCTGGCAATGCCTAATGATACGCCATAATGTGGCGAAAATTTAGCCAATGGCGCCTAATTTCATCAAAATTCTCTGTCGGTGACGAAAAAACTTGCGCTGGACGCGCAAAATTCTCTGGACATCCCATGGCCCAGCCAACCATCATCACGGCCAGGAAGAGGATTGGACCTCGTCCTGCCGTGTGACTGGTGTTTCCTCCCCAAACTTGGCCCGTGGCTCACGCTGCGGGCCTTTCTTGGTTTTAACTTGCTTGTGACCGTTTCGTCACGTCTTTTCGTCATCCAAACACCTGATCAAGCATTTTTTATGCGAAAGTGCATTGTGCGGCGCAATAAAATGGCTCCGCGATGCGATGAAAGCGCCTCTCCATGACGGTCCAAGATGTCCGTCTGGAGAGTACACAAGAGCTTGATGTTGCCTCCGCGCGCCGCTGCGGCCACCTTAGTGGTCGGACAAAAGATATCACGCGGGAGAAATAGAATGGCGCAAATCATTCCAGTGCAGATTTTCGACGCGGTGGTTTTTGGTGCGACCGGCGATCTGACCTTGCGCAAGCTGATGCCCTCGCTCTACTCGCGATTTCGTGACGGACAAATGCCGCGGGAAAGCCGCATCATCGCCGCCGCCCGCACCGAGACGACGACCGATGACTATCGTGCGCGGATGATGCAGGGGCTCCACGATCATATCGCGGCGAGCGATTTCGACGAAGCGATTGCGGCGCAGTTTTGCGCCTGCGTGCATTACACCATGCTCGACGGCGTCACCGGCGAGGGTTGGGAGGGGCTGGTCAAACTCCTCGCCGCCGAGCCCGAGCGGATCCGGGTCTTCTATCTCGCGACCGCGCCCGATCTCTACGGCCCGATCTGTCGCAATCTCGCCGCCAATCACCTCGTCACGGCGGCATCACGCGTCGTTCTGGAAAAGCCGATCGGCCATGATCTCGCGTCGGCGCGCGCCATCAATGACGAGGTCGGGCATATTTTCGAGGAAAGCCAGATCTACCGGATCGATCATTTCCTCGGCAAGGAAACGGTGCAGAATCTTATGGCGCTGCGCTTTGCGAACGCCATTTTCGAGCGCCTCTGGAACGCCGACGTCATTGACCATGTCCAGATCACGGTGGCCGAGACCGTCGGCGTCGAGGGGCGGGCGGGATATTACGACAAGGCGGGCGCGCTTCGCGACATGGTGCAGAATCATCTGCTGCAATTGCTGTGTCTCCTGGCCATGGAGCCGCCAGTGTCACTCGACCCTGATGCCGTGCGCGACGAAAAACTCAAGGTGCTGCGTGGCTTGCGGCCGATCTCGGCGCACGAAATCGCAACCCACACCGTACGCGGCCAATATGTCCATGGCGTGAGCGACGGCAAGCCGGTTCCCGGCTACGCGAGCGAACTCGGCCACGCAAGCCAAACCGAAACCTTCGTTGCGCTAAAAGCCGAGGTGCAGGCCTGGCGCTGGGCGGGGGTGCCGTTTTATCTGCGCACCGGCAAGCGCCTGCCGCAGAAAGTGTCGGAAGTGGTCGTGCAGTTTCGCGCCGTGCCGCTGTCCATTTTCCCGCCGGGCGCGTCGGAGCTCGAAGCCAACAAACTGGTCATTCGCCTTCAGCCCGATGAAGGCATGCTGCTCAAGCTGATGAGCAAGGATCCGGGCCCCGGTGGGCTGCGGCTGCGCCCGGCGCGGCTCGATATCAGTTTTCAAAAAGCCTTCAACACGCGCTATCCGGAAGCCTATGAGCGGCTGTTGATGGATGCGGTGCGCGGCAACCCGACCCTCTTCATGCGCCGTGACGAGGTCGAGGCGGCGTGGCAATGGATCGAGCCGATCATTCATGCCTGGGCTGATGCCACCGAGGCGCCGCGGCCCTACGCCGCCGGAAGCTGGGGGCCGACGGCGGCGATCGCCCTGATCGAACGCGACGGCCGCACATGGCATGAGGATTGGGGCGAGGAAGGCTAGAGCAAGGTAGGTTTTGATTGAACCATCCTGTTCCATCAAAATCGGCCAACTTGCGCGCCAAAATAGGTGTAGAGCGTGATCGCCTTAAACCGATCGCGCTCTAAATATCGGTTAGTTGATCTGAACTTTTTGCAGCGCCTCCTCCAATTCCTGGAAACTCGGCATATGCTGGTTCGGCACCATCTTGCGCCCGGTCTCGACACTGATCTGCGGCGCATTGCCATGCAGATGCGCGATCAGAACGGCGCGGATCACCTCGTAATATTTGCTTTCCTCCTCGACGACGCCCTTGATGCGGGCGGCAATGGGTGCCGCGAGGCCATAGGACAGCAACACCCCGAGAAAGGTTCCGACCAGCGCACCGCCAATCATCTGCCCGAGCACCGCCGGCGGATCATTGATATGTGACATCGTCTTGATCACGCCGAGCACGGCGGCGACGATGCCAAGCGCGGGCAGGCTGTCGGCGACGGTTTGCAGCGCGTGGGCGCTATGCAATTCCTCAGCCATCGTCTTCTTGATCTCGCGGGCCATGACGTCCTCGATCTGGTAGGGATCATCAGCATTCATTCCGACCATCCGGAGATAGTCGCAGATCATCGCAATGGCGTGGTGGTTACCGGTGATCTTGGGATATTTCTGAAACGCCTTGCTCTCCTCGGGGCGCTCGATATGGGCTTCGAGCGCCATCGGCCCCTTGCTCGCGGCAAGCTTGGTGAAAAAGAACAGAAGCGAGAGCAGATCGACGTAATCGGCCTTCGCGAATGCCGCCCCTTTCATCGCCTTCCCGAAGGCGGAGAGGGTGTGTTTTACGTCATGCATCGAGTTCGCCATCACCAGCGTCGCGGTCGCGGCGCCGCCGATAGAGACGAACTCGAAGGGCAAAGCCTCGACCAGAACGCCGATATTGCCACCCGAGGCGATGAAGGTGCCGAAGACACATGCCAGCAAAAAGACCAGTCCGCCGATCGTCAACATTGCTGGTGGCTCACCGGTCGTCGGCGGGAGGATGCGAGACGGCGGACGCCGGCTGCGGCGCTGCCTTGCGTGGGCCGGCGGTGCGCAACACCATGATCGCGATCCGCCGGTTGGCGGCGGCGAGCGGATCGCCTGGCAGCAAGAGTTCGCGATCGGCGTGGCCGGTCACGCTCTGGAAGCGATCCTCTGGCAAACCCGCCTCGGCAAGGAAGCGCCGCGTCGCATTGGCGCGCTCGGTCGAGAGATCCCAATTCGATTTGCCACCACCACGATAGGGTGCCGCGTCGGTGTACCCCCCGATCGATAGGCGTTCGGGCAGGCGGTTGAGCACTGGGGCAATCTTCGCAAGCAAATCCCGTGCCCGCCCATTCGGGGCGGAGGCGCCGAGATCGAACATCGGGCGCTTATCTTCATCGAGAATCTGAATCCGCAGCCCTTCGGGCGTTTCGTCGATGGCGAGCTGGCGGGCGAGATCGCGGAGCGCCGGATCACTCGCGATGGCGGCACGGATTTCGCGCGCCGCTTGCTGGAACGAGGCTTCCTCGGTTTTGCGGGGATCGGCGTCCTTCGCCGCGGCCGGTGGGACCGGCGGCGTTGACGCGGCGCTGGCGATGTTGGTCCCTTGCTTGGCGAGTGCTGCCTGCGGGGTTTGCGGCGCCGTCGCTGCTTGGCCACCAGGGGCTGCCGGGCCGCTGTCACCGCGCCCGGGTTTGCCGTCATCGGCGCGGAAGGTGAGGGTATTGCCGGGAAGGCCGTTGCCGCTTCCGGTCAGATCCTTGCCGCCGGGATTGAGATCGTCGTTCTGGTTGGGGTCGGGCTGAATATGCGCCGGCGTCTCGCCATTATCCTCATCGACGTCCTGGACCGGGTCGGCGTTGCCCGTCACCACCTGCTCGGCGCCGCGGTCGGAGACCATGCTACCGTCCTCGAACGGCGTCTTGCCGCCGAACGGCTTGCCCGAACCCGAGGTCTGATGGCTGAAAATGTTGGATTTGCTGAAATAATCGGCGAGGCCGCGACGCTGCGCCTCCGTCGTCGCGTTGATGAGCCACATCAGGAGGAAAAACGCCATCATGGCGGTAACGAAATCGGCGTACGCCACTTTCCATGCGCCGCCGTGATGGCCGCCCTCGATCACCTCCTCCTTGCGGATGAGGACGATTTTGTTGGCGTTTTCGCCATTTTTGCCGCTTTTGCCTGCCATTCTCTTCCGTGCCGCTTGCCCACGCCGGCTCAGCATGCACGGAGTTGCTTAATCCTTACCTAAATTCGCCGACCATCCGACAAAAAATCACGTCCGCCAGGAACGGTCGCGGCGATCGAGGAGACGCAGCATGGCGGGCCACTCCATCAGCCCGAAACGCCGTCTGGTCTCGGGGTGATAGAGATGGCGGGTATGCGCGATCACTGCCTCTGGCGGGAAGGCAAGCTCGGTCCGCGCCGCCATCGCGTCCACCTGCGCGCGGCAGGCCATTTCGAGCCAATAGAGGGCGTTGAACGCTTCGGCGACGCTCGGCGCGGCCGTGAGCAGACCATGATTGCGCAGGATCATGCAACGCGCGTCGCCGAGATCGGCGACCAGCCGCGCGCGTTCGGCGGGATCGACGGCCGGCCCCTCGTAATCGTGATAGGCGACCGGCAAGCAGCGCATCGCCGTCTGGGTCAAAGGCAAAAGACCGCAGCGCATCGCCGAAACCGCCATCCCGGCACGGGTATGGGTGTGAATGACGCAGCCGACATCGGCCCGCGCGCCATGCACGGCGCTATGGATCACGTAGCCCGCCTGGTTGATCCCGATATCGGTGTGCGGATTAAGCAGAATCCGGCCGGCGAGATCGATGGTGATCAGGCTGGAGGCGGTGATTTCTTCATACATCCAGCCATAGGGGTTGATCAGCAGCCGCTCGCCGCCGCCGGGCGCGCCCTCGGGGATGCGCACGGTGATGTGATTATAGACGAGATCGCTCATCCCGAAATGCGCGACCAGGCGATAGCACGCCGCGGCTTCCAGCCGCGCTTGCCATTCCGCGGCGGTGACATGCGCCCGCACCTGATCGAGGCCGATCCCCGCCGTGCCGATGGTCGCGGTGGTGGGCGGCGCCGTTGCGGTGGTGTCTGACATCTCTCATCCTCCTCGCATCAAGCGGACATAGCGCCGGGCCAGGGCGAGAGCGCGGCTTTCGATCAGCATCGCTGCCCGGCGAAGCGGCCGCCTCGCGGCCGGGGGCCCGAAGCCGCGGGCGATCAGGGCGTTGACCTCGGCGAGCTGCGCCTTGAGGGCCGCGATCTCGGCATCGCGCTCGGCGAGCGTGGTTTCGCGCAGATAGACGTCATAGCGCGCCGCCTTGTGTTCGATGGTCATGGCGGCGAGCCGGTTTTCGGTGGCGCTGAGCTGGCGCTCGAGCCGCATCAGATAGCGCGTCGCCGGGGTTTCGGCGCGCCGGCGCTCCTGCAATTCATGGCTCTGGAAGCGGTAGAGATCGGGATGGACGATGTCGCTCGCCTGCTCGCACGGCCAGCCTTTATCCGCCGGCAGGCGGAGCCGCGCCCGTCCAGCGTCGTTGGCATAGAGGAAGACGTTCTGGCGATACCAGAATGGGATGCGCCGATCGGTCCAGATGCGTGGGCGGATGACGTCATGCGGGGTGTAGCCGTGGGTGGCGAACAGCCCGGCCCAGTAGCTCGGCCAGCGCTCGTTGATGTGATGGGTGCCGTCCTGGCCGGGGATTGCGGCGCTGAATAGCACGATATCGGCGAGGGCGCAGAGCTCGGCGATGAAGCTTTCGCCGCGCGCCGCCGGTAAATGCTCGGCGACCTCGAGCGAGAGCGCGAGATCAAAGCGCCGCGACAGCGCAATCGGCCGGGCGAGATCGGTCTCGCGGAACTGCGCTGGTGCGATCGCCAGCGCCGGCGCGGTTTCGCCGCCATCGAGGCCGAGAATGTCGCTGACCCCGCCGCGCGCGAACGCCGCGAGCCAATGGCCGGCACCGCAGCCGATATCGACGACGGCGCCGAGCCCAGGCAGCATCTCAAGGATCAGCGGCACCACCAGCGCCGCCGCTTCCGCAGTTCCCTCGGCATGACCAATGAAAAAATCCTGATCGTAGATTTTCTTGAGTTCAGCTTCGCTCATGGAATCCACTCCTTTGGAAAATATTTATGAAATAAATTTATAATAAAAATCTTCTTTTTCTGAAGAAAAAGAAGCAAAAAGACTTTCTCCCCGATTTCTCGGCGCGGCGATCTTCGCGGAACGGGCAGTGCCGCCGGCACTGCCCAACAGGACAAAAGTTTTTTGGTTCTTTTTTTCAAAAAAGAACATGTCTTACCCCTAAAGGCTCTCACCAATAACCGCCGCGAACATGGCGGGATCGACATTGCCGCCGCTGAGCACCGCCGCGATGGTTCGCCCCTGGGCCGGGAATTTGCCCGCCAGCAGCGCCGCCAGCGCGACCGCGCCGCCGGGCTCGACGACGAGTTTGAGATGGCGGAACGCGAACGCCATTGCCGCGCGCACCTCTGCCTCGCTGACGACGAGGCCGCCGGCGAGATGGGCGCGGTTGATCGCGAAGGTGAGGCGCCCTGGGCGTGGCGCCAGCAGCGCGTCGCAGAACCCGCTCCCCGTTTGGTCGTTCGCAACCCGCTCACCGGCGGCGAGCGAGCGCGTGGTATCGTCCCACCCCTCGGGCTCGACGGCATAGACCCGGGTCTCGGGCGCGACCCCCGACGTGGCGAGCGCGCAGCCGGCGATCAGCCCGCCGCCGCCGGCGGGAACCAGCAGCGCCTCGGGCGTGATCCCGCGCGCGCGGCTTTCGGCGAAGATCTCAAGCGCGAGTGTCCCCTGGCCGGCGATGACGTCGCGGTGGTCGAACGGCGGGATGATCGTCGCGCCGTGCTCTTTGGCGAAGGCGAGAGCGAGGGCCTCGCGGTCCTCGCGGGCGCGGTCATAGAGCCGGATGGACGCCCCCCAGCGCGCGGTGCTTTCGCGTTTGATCGCTGGGGCATCGGCGGGCATGAAGACGCTCGCCGCGATCCCGGCGGCGGCGGCGGCGGCGGCGACCGCCTGGCCGTGATTGCCGGAGGAATAGGTGACGATACCCGCCGCCCGCGCCGCTTCGGGAAGCTGGCGCACGGCGTTGGTCGCGCCGCGCAATTTGAAGCTGCCGGTCTGTTGCAGCGGCTCGGCCTTGAGAAGGATGCGCCCGCCGGCGATCTCATCGAGCAACGGGTGGGAGAGAAGCGGCGTGGTCACGATCCGGCCGGCGAGGCGCTCGGCCGCCGCCACCACGTCCGCAAACAGAGGCGCGTCTTCGGCCATCAAAATTTCTCTCCTGGTCGTGGCAGCAGCACCGAAGGCGGCGCGCCCTCGCCGAGGCGCAAACCATACAACCGGTAGCGCTCGGCGGTCACGCCCCGACGCTGGCGAATGACCTCGCCAAGCTCGGTGCGGCTTGGATGCTCGGCCCGCCGCGCGCTCTCGACCAGCAGCCCGGGCGCCGCCGCAAGCGCCTGATCCGCCCGCGGGAGCGAAAACAGCGCCCAGCGCGGCGCGACCCCGACCACGACGACAGTGTGCGGCAAGAGCCAGGCGAGCATCGCCGCC
Source organism: Acidibrevibacterium fodinaquatile (assembly GCF_003352165.1). GTDB lineage: Bacteria > Pseudomonadota > Alphaproteobacteria > Acetobacterales > Acetobacteraceae > Acidibrevibacterium > Acidibrevibacterium fodinaquatile. The sequence continues at coordinate 2,620,511 of NZ_CP029176.1, read as the reverse complement.
TCGCCGTAATTCTCGTCGGCGACGAAGGCAGCCCCGCTCGCCCGCCGCGCCGCCTCGATCTGATCGGCCCATTCGCGCCAGCCGCCGAGCCGCGCCAGCGTCGGGTCGAGCCGCGCGGGGAGCGCAAACGGCGCCGCGACCGCCTGCCAATAGACCAGGCCCGCGATGGCGAAACCGAGCGCCGCCGCCGGCGCCATCCATCGCCGCCAGGCATCGGCGAGCCCGCCGGTTGCGACCAGCGCCGCCGGATAGCAGATCGCCGGCCAATTCGCCTGCACCCGGTCACCAATCGCGTGTTCGAGGAAAACCAGCGCCGGCAACGCGCCGACCGCGAGCAACAGCCCGTCGCCCGGCGTCCGTCCCCGCCAGAACCGCCGCGCCGCGGCGACAACGCCGGCCACCGCGAGCGCAAACACCAAAGGTGTTGCGAGCCCGATTTGGCCGGCGAGCAATTCGCCGAGAAACCGCAAACCGGGATGCCAGACCGCGCTCCGCCCGCCTTGTTTCGCGAAACTCGCGAAGCCATGCCCGGCGTTCCAGGCGAGGATCGGCGCGAAAAGCAAAAATCCAAGCCCTGTCGCGGCCCAAACCGGCCAGCGCCAAAGCCAGGCACGCAGCGCCGGCACCGCGATCAGCCACAAACCCGCGCCGACAAACAGCAATAACCCGGTATATTTACTGTCCAACGCGAGGCCAGCGAACAAGCCGGCGAGCAGCCACCAGCCACCCTTGTCGGTCACCACAAAGCGCGCCAGCGCCCAGAGCGTCGCCGTCCAGAACAGCAGAAGCGGCGTATCCGGCGTCATCGTCACCGCTCCCGCCGCCATCAGCAACGTCGCATTGAGCAGTATTGCCGCCCAAGCGCCGGCGCGCCGGCCGGGAAACAGATCCTCGGCGGCCGATGCCAGGAGCAGCGAGCCGATCAGCGCCGAAACCGGCGCGAGCAGCCGCACCCCGAGCACCGAGGGGCCGGCGAGGATGGTCCCGAGCCGCACGAACAGCGCAACCATCGGCGGATGATCGAGATAACCCGGCGCCAGCGCCCGCGACCATACCCAGTAATAGGCTTCGTCCGGGGAGAGAGGCGTTTGCGCTGCGATCCAGAGGCGGATGGCGGTCAGAGCCAGGAGGGCGAGGAGAAAGAAAGGCCAGGAAGGTAAGGGGCGCTGCCCCTTAACCCCGCCAGGGACATTGTCCCTGGACCCTATCCCGTTCATCGGGCGCGCCAGACCAGGGTCGCGGAAATGGCGTAGTTCCACACCACCGCGACGATCGCCCCGGCGGCGCCGGCGACGGTGAGGGAGTTGTGGTCTTCATAAAGGGTGCGGGCGATGCCGAGATCGGCCACCGCGCCGATGCCGCAAAACAGCATGAACAAGGCAAGCCCTCGCCAGAGCCGCCTCCCGCGCAAGCGCTGATCGCGATAGGTGAGGGTGTTGTTGAGTTGAAAATTGACGCCCATGGCGATCACCGTCGCGATCGCCTGGGCCAGCGCAAAGCCGAGCCCCAACGCCCGCCCGACCGCCAACGACGCGAGATTGGCGCCAACGCCGACCAGGCCGACCCCGGCAAACGCGATGAAGCGCAGCGGCACCGCGCCATGCAGCACGCGATCGATCAGCAAACCGGCGAACTGGGTCAGCACCAACGCATCGAGCTTGCTCTCGCCGAAGGCGCGGGCGCGGAACTCGAAGGGAATCTCGACGACGCGGAGCGGCGGGCGGGCGTTGAACAGCAGGTCAAGAAGAATCTTGAAGCCGCTCCCGGCCAGGCGTGGCGCGATCTCCTCGAAACGCTGGCGGCGCATCATGAAGAACCCGCTCATCGGATCGCTGACCGGAGCGGGCAGAAAGAGCTGGGCGAAGCGGATGCCGAGCCGCGAGAGCCGTTGGCGGAAACCGCCAGCGAGCCCCGCGGCGCCGCCGCCCTCGACATAGCGGCTGCCGATCGCGATATCGCCCTCGCCGGCGGCGAGCTTGGCGAGCATCGGCTTGAGGCGGGTTTCATCGTGCTGCATATCGCCGTCGATCACCGCGACGAACTCGGCCGAGGAGGACAAGGCACCCTCGATCACCGCAGACGAGAGGCCCCGCCTGCCAACCCGCCGGAGACAGCGGATGCGCGGATCATGCGCCGCGATCTCGCGCACCGCGGCGGCGGTGCCGTCGGGGCTATTGTCATCGACGAACACCGCCTCCCAGGCGATCCCCCTCAGCGCCGCCTCCAGCCGCGCGATCAGCGGCGCGACATTGGCGCGTTCATTATAGCATGGGACGACGACGGTGAGCCGCGCGGGCAGGGTTGGGGCGGCGGAGGACATTCCAGACGGCCAGGATCAGAGGGGAACGCCGGTCAAGGCACGGCTGGTGCGGATGGTTTGCAGGGTTTGGACGCGGCTCACCCGTTCGAGGCCGGTCAGGCGCTCGGTCAGCTGATTCTCGTGCGCCGCATCGCGCGCCACCAGCCGCAGCAGGAAATCCACCCCGCCCCGGGTCATGTGGCATTCGCGCACCTCCGGCCAAGCCCCGACGATCGCCTCGAACTCGGCCAAAACCGCTTCTTTCTGGCTGTCGAGGCCGACGATCGCGAAAAACATGATCTGCCAGCCGAGTCGCTCGGGATCGAGATCGGCGTGATAGCCGCGAATGAACCCAGCCTCCTCCAGCCGCCGCACGCGGCGCAGACAAGGCGGCGGCGAAAGCCCGGTCCGGCTCGCCAGATCGACATTGGTGATGCGCCCATTAGCCTGCAATTCGGCGAGAATGCGGCGATCGATGGCATCGATCCCCGGCGGCTCGGGATGTGTCGCGTCAATAGGCGGCGTTTTCATGATGTTTCCACGGCGTCGGCGTCCCATCCGAACGCCCGCAGGCGTTTCCTCTCTCGGGAGTGGCGAAAGAATATTACCTTGACGGCGGAGAGCAAGGGGGAAACATCAACCCAAACACGTATGATCGCTTGCTTATGGCCGGCCCGGCTCGATATTGTCGATGCCTGACAAAAATTAGGCAATGACCGGATGAACGATTCCGCTTCGGTTCCCATCACCAGCTCGGCGCTGATCATCGGCGCCGGGCCGGCCGGCTATACGGCGGCAATCTATGCCGCCCGCGCAGGGCTCGCCCCGGTTCTGGTGCGCGGCCTGCAGCCCGGCGGCCAACTCACCATCACCACCGATGTCGAAAATTATCCCGGCTTTGCCGACATCATCCAGGGCCCCTGGCTGATGGAGCAAATGGCGGCGCAGGCGGAGAAAATGGGGACGCGCCTCATCGACGACGTCATCACCGCCGTCGATTTCGCGGCAACCCCGTTTGCCGCGCACGGCGATAGCGGGGCGCGATATCTGGCCGATGCGGTGATCATCGCGACCGGCGCGCAAGCGCGCTGGCTTGGTCTGCCTGCCGAGAAAAAACTCGCCGGCGCCGGGGTTTCGGCCTGCGCGACCTGCGACGGGTTCTTTTTTCGCGGCAAAAACGTCGTCGTCGTCGGCGGCGGCAATACCGCGGTCGAGGAGGCCCTCTATCTCACCCATCATGCCGCGCGCGTCACCTTGATCCATCGCCGCGACCAGCTCCGCGCCGAGCGCATCCTCCAAGAGCGGCTTTTCGCCCATCCCAAGATCCGCATTCTGTGGAACAGCGTCGTCGAGGATATTCTCGGCGCCGGCCAGCCGGCGACGGTCGCCGGCGTGCGGCTGCGCGATACCCTGACCGGCGCGGTTTCGGACCTTCCGACCGACGGCGTCTTCGTCGCCATCGGCCACACCCCGAACACCGCGATCTTCAAGGGCCAGATCGCGATGGACGCGGAAGGCTATATCATCACCACGCCAGGCAGCACCCGCACCTCGCGCGCCGGCGTGTTCGCCGCCGGCGACGTGCAAGACAAACTGTTCCGCCAGGCCGTCACCGCCGCCGGGACCGGCTGCATGGCGGCGTTGGAGGCGGAAAAATTTCTCGCCTCCCGCCTCGCAACCCACGATCAGGCCGCCGCCTGACATGGAACGGGGGCGAGAGGTAGCGCCTGAGCGCGCGCACCGGCGCGGGGGCGGCGGTGAGACTGACGGCAATATGATGCAGAGCCTCCGGCACGGTCCCGGCGGCGGAGGGATTTTGACCATGGACTGGGACAAATTGCGGGTGTTTCACGCCGTCGCCGAGGCCGGCAGCTTCACCCATGCGGGCGACACGCTCAATCTCAGCCAATCGGCGGTGTCACGCCAGATTTCGGCGCTCGAGGAAGCGCTGCAAGTGCCGTTGTTTCACCGCCATGCCCGCGGCCTGATCCTCACCGAGCAGGGCGAAAGCCTGAACCGCACGGTGCGCGAGGTGTTCGCCAAGCTCGCGATGACCGAGGCATTGCTCACTGAAAGCAAGGAAAAACCGGCCGGGCGGCTCAAAATCACCACCACCGTGAGCTTCGGCGCCTCCTGGCTCGCGCCGCGGCTGCAGAGCTTTCTCGAATCCTATCCGGATGTCACGGTGAGCCTCCTGCTCGACGATACCGATCTCGATCTCGCGATGCGCGAGGCCGATGTTGCTATCCGCATGCATCCGCCAAAGCAGCCCGATCTGGTGCAACGCCATCTGATGTCGATGCACTGGCATATCTGCGCCTCGCCGGCCTATCTGCAGAAATTCGGGACGCCGCAGAGCGTCGATGATCTCGACCAGCACCGGCTGATCCTGTTCGGCGATTATCACCCGCCGGTCGCTGATATCAACTGGCTGGCGCAGGCCGGGCGGCGCGACGGCAGCCGGCGCAAACCGCTGCTCGAAGTCAACAGCCTGCACGCCATGCTGCTCGCCATCCGCTCCGGGCTTGGGATCGGCGCCATGCCCGACTATCTCGCGACCGAAACCGAGGACGTGGTCCGCATCCTGCCGGAGGTGAAGTCCCCGACCGTCGATGTGTTCTTCGTCTATCCCGAAGAGCTGCGCAATTCCAAGCGAGTCGCGGTGTTCCGCGACTTCCTGCTGGCGCGCCTGGCGGAAATGGCGTGAGCGCGGCTTGGGTATGCAGTTCGGGCATGGAAGCTGCCCTGATTTGTCCCTGGCCTTGAACCAAGAAAGCGGCATAGTGCGGCGTGTGTTGCCGCAACCCCTGGTTATGGGTCAACGGACCCGCCATGGCCGCGCGGCGGCGCCGGCCCGGCCGTCCCGCCGGGCTTGCCCGGGCGCATACCCCCTTCATCGTCCGGGTGTGAAGCCTCCCTGTTGACTGCCCCGCCGGGATCATGCTCGGCGGGGCTTCTTTAATGGCGCGGGGGCTTATTTCATGTCCATCCCGCCCATGTCCTTCATGTCGCCGCTCGTCCCCATATCCTTCATGTCTCCCATGTCGTCATCGCCGTCATGCCCCGGCCCGCTCGCGCCCGCCTTGAGCACATGCGCCTCGACGATCAGCGTCCCGGCATGGGCAAACGTCAGCGAGATCGGAAACGTATCGCCGGGCTTGAGCGGCTTTTGCAGCCCGACCAGCATGATGTGATAGCCGCCGGGCTTGAACGTCACACTCTGGCCGGCCGGAACCGGAACGCTGGCGACGCCGAGCATGCGCATCACCCCGCCATCGTTGCGGGTCTGGTGCAGGACCGCGGCGGTCGCGACCGGGGTGCGGGCGTGGGTTAGGGCATCATCAGCGCCGCGATTGACGATGGTGAGATAGACGACGCTCGACATGCCTTCCTCCGCCGCCGCCCGCGCCCAGACATGCCGGACGACGATGCCGCCGTGCGCGACGGCTTGCGCCAAGGCGGCGGGCGAGACGGCGATCGGGAGGGGCGCGAACAGGAGCGGGGCGAGGAGGAAATGGCGACGGCGCATGAAAACCTCTCGAGCGGGGATGAAGGGGGCGCAAAACCGCTTGATGCCTAACGAGACGGCCCTGCATTGCCAAGAGCCGGAGCGAAACCTAAACTTACGTTTTGCGATCGTGAAAGAGTGCCCGGTGCGCGAAATCCGTTCCTCCGTCTGCCCGCATGACTGCCCCTCCACCTGCGCGCTCGAGATCGAGGTCCATGACGGATCTCGGATCGGCGCGGTGCGCGGGGCGGCGGCCAATTCCTACACGGCTGGCGCCATCTGCGCCAAGGTCGCGCGCTATGCCGAGCGCATCCACCACCCCGCGCGGCTGACCACCCCGCTTCGGCGCACCGGGCCCAAGGGATCGGGCCAATTCACCCCGATCTCGTGGGACGAGGCGCTTGATCGCGTCGCCGGCGCGTTCAGCGAGACCACCGCCCGCCATGGCGCGGAAGCGGTCTGGCCCTATTACTACGCCGGCACCATGGGCCTCGTGCAGCGTGACGGGATCAACCGTCTCCGCCATGTCATGGGCTATTCCCGCCAACGCACCACCATTTGCACCTATCTCGCCGAATCCGGCTGGGAAGCGGGGGTTGGCAAGATCTGGGGGCCGGACCCGCGGGAAATGGCGCGCTCTGATCTGATCGTCGTCTGGGGCACCAATCCGGTCGCGACCCAGGTCAATGTCATGACCCATATCGCGCGCGCCCGGAAGGAGCGCGGCGCCAAGCTGGTGGTGATCGACCCTTACCGCACCGGCACCGCCGAGGTCGCCGATCTCCATCTGCCGCTCCGTCCCGGCTCGGACGCGGCGCTGGCCTGCGCGGTCATGCATGTCGCGTTTCGCGATGGCTATGCCGATCGCGCCTACATGGCCCGCTACAGCGATGACCCGGCCCGGCTCGAGGCCCATCTTCGGAGCCGCGGGCCGCAATGGGCGGCGCCGATCACCGGGCTTTCGGTCGAGACCATCGAGGCCTTCGCGAAGCTCTACGGCGAGACCGCGCGCGCTTATATCCGCGTCGGCTACGGGTTTTCGCGGCTGCGCAACGGTGCTGCCAATCTTTTTGCCGCAACCTGCCTGCCGACCGTCACCGGCAAATGGCAGCACGAGGGCGGCGGCGCGTTTTGGAACAATCGCCACATCTACCATTGGGACAAAACCCTGATCGAGGGGCTCGACGCCCGCGACACGAGCGTGCGCGAGATGGATATGAGCCGGATTGGCGCCGTCCTCACCGGCGACCGGAGCGAACTCGGCGACGGGCCGGAGGTGCATGCGCTGCTCATCCAAAACACCAATCCGGTGACCGTCGCACCCAATTCCAACCGCGTCCGGCGCGGGTTCGCGCGCGAGGATCTGTTTGTCTGCGTCCATGAGCAATTCCTCACCGAGACCGCGAAATTCGCCGATATCGTGCTGCCGGCAACGATGTTCATGGAGCATGACGATATCTACCAGGCTGGCGGCCACAGCCATATCCAGATCGGCCCGAAGCTGATCGACCCGCCTGGGGCGTGCCGCTCGAACCATGAGGTCTTGTGTGCGCTGGCCGAGCGGCTGGGCGCGCGCCATCCGGGATTTGCGATGAGCGCGATGGAACTGATCGACGCGACGCTGCGCGCCTCCGGCTGGCCGGACGCCGCAACCGTGCTGGCGTCGCGTTGGATCGACGCCCAACCCGATTTTGCGACCAGCCACTTCCTCAACGGCTTCGGCCATGCCGACGGCAAGTTCCACTTCGCCCCGGATTGGGCGGCGATCGGGCCGAACCACGCGGCGATGCCGCCGCTTCCCGATCATATGCCCTCGCCCGAGGACGCGACGGCTTCATTGCCCTTCCGCCTGGTCACCGCGCCGGCGCGGCAATTCCTGAATACCACCTTCACCGAGACACCGACCGGGCGCAAACGCGAAAAGCGCCCGGCGGCGCTGATCCATCCCGAGGATGCGGCGCGGCTCGGCATCGAGGAGGGCGGCCTGGTGCGGCTCGGCAACGCGCGCGGCGAGGTTCGCGTCCATGCGCGGCTGTTCGATGGGCTGCAACAGGGGGTGATCGTCGTCGAGAGCATCTGGCCGAGCGACGATTTCCCGGACGGAGTGGGCATCAACGCGCTGACCGGCGATGACGCAGCACCCCCCAAGGGCGGGGCCGCGTTCCATGACACCGCGGTCTGGCTCCGCGCCGAGGCCGCCGAGGGTCTGACGCCGCTGGAAGTTTTAACCGCAGCCGCGTAATCCTTCCCTGGCGCGCTGACGCCACCCCGAATTTCCGCGCAGGTCTCGACAAAACCCCCCGCGAAGCGCTTTGCCCGCGGCGGCGGTCGCACTGGCTTGTGCGCGCTGCCTCTGCTCCGATAGAGTGTCGGCAAAGAACACGGGGGGAGATGACGATGCCAGCCAAGCAGGGCCGCAGCGTGGGGCGGCGAAGCGTATTGCAAACCGCGGCGTTTTTGGCCGCGGGGGCGCCGTTCGTTGCACTCCGCGCCGAAGAAACGCCGATCCGCATCGGTTTTCCCGTCCCGATCACCGGCCCCTACGCGACCGAGGCCGCCGATCAGGTGCGGGCGGCGCAAGTCGCGATCGCCGAATTCAACGAATCCGGTGGTTTGGGCGGGCGGCGGGCCGAGCTTCTGGTGCGCGACGACAAGCTCGACCCCGGCGAAGCGGCGACCCGCGCCATCGAGTTGATCGAAAAGGACCATGTCGATTTCATTGTCGGCAGTTTGTCGGCCTCGGTGCAGCTCGCGGTCAACACCGTCACCAAACAGCGCGGCGTCCTCTATAATTCCATCAGCCAGTCCGATCAGATCGTGAATGCCCCCGATTGGGGCCCGACCACGTTCCACGAGGCGATGACCCCGCACATGACGGCGGGCGCGGTCGGGCGCTATGCGTTCGGCAAATTCGGCAAGCGCTGCGCCTATGTCGCCGCCGATTACGCCTATGGCCACGAGATGGTGGCCGGCTTTCGCGCCGTGGGCGCCGAGATCGGCGCCGAGGAGCTGGCGGCAATCAACATGCCGATCGGCACCCGCGATTTCTCGACCGTGATGCCGCGGCTGCAGGCATTGCGGCCCGACATCGTGTTTTTGTGCAATTTCGGCCGCGATCAGCAGATTTTCGTCAAGCAGGCAGAGGAGTCGGGCCTCAAGCGTATGACCCATCTTGTCGCCCCGGTATTGTTGCAGACGGCGCGCATCGCCGGCGGTGCGCAGGCCTTCGCTGGCGTGCTTGGCGGCACCTCCTATTACTGGGGGATCGAGCGCGACGTCGCGAGCGCCAAGGCGTTCAATGACCGGTTTCGCAAAACCTATGACGGGCGCTTGCCTTCTGATTACGGCGCGCTCGGCTATAGTGGCGTGCGCGCGGTTTTGGCCGCGGCGGTGAAGGCGGGCAGCACCGAAACCGCCAAGGTCGCAGCCGCGCTCGCCGGCATGAAATATGATTTCTACAAGGGGCCGCAAGTTTACCGCGCCTGCGATCATCAATCGGTGCAGTCGGTGTTCATCATCGAATCGAAAGCCAATGGCAGCGTGCCCGAGGACGTGTTCACGGTTCTGGAGACGGTGCCGGGGCGGGAGGACATGCTGAAAACCTGCGCGCAAGAGGGCCTCGGCTGAGCGCGGGGGATGGCCGGACTGTCTCTCGACCTGCTGGCGCTGCAGATCTTCACCGGGCTCGCGCTGGGCGCCGTCTATGTTCTGCTGGCGATTGGCATGTCGCTGATTTTCGGCATGCTGACGGTGGTGAATTTCGCCCATGGCGCGTTTTTCGCGCTCGGCGCCTATGCCGGGTTCCTGGTGCTCACCCTCGGCGGCAATTTCTGGCTGGCACTTCTCGTCGTGCCGGTGCTGACCGGGCTTCTCGGCATGGCGGTCGAATGGGGGCTGGTGCGCCATCTCTATGGCCGCGGGATCGATGATCCGCTGCTGCTGACCTTCGGGCTTTCCTATGTCCTCGTTGAACTGATCCGCATTTTCGCCGGAACCCAGGGTCTGCCCTTCGATGCCCCCGATGCGCTCGCCGGTGCGGTCGATATCGGCATCGGCTATTTTCCGCTCTATCGCCTGTTCGTGATCGCGGTAACGGTCCTGATCCTGGCGCTGCTCTGGCTGTTTCTCGAGCGCACCCGGATCGGGCTGATCATTCGCGCCGGCGCGCGCGACCCCGAGATCATGCGCGTGCTCGGCGTCGATACCGGGCGCATCTGGCGGCTGGTCTTCGGGCTTGGCACCGCGATCGCCGGGCTCGCGGGCCTGCTCGCCGCTCCCTTGCAGGGGGTGAGCCCGGAAATGGGCAACGCGATCCTGGCGGATGCCTTCGTCGTCACCGTGGTCGGTGGCATGGGCTCGCTCCCCGGCGCCATCCTCGCCGGTTTGGTGGTCGGCGTCATCGTCTCGCTCACCGCTTTGTTCGCACCCGAGGCTGGCGATGTCGCGATCTTCGCCCTGATGGCGGTGGTGTTGCTGATCCGCCCGCAAGGGTTTTTCGGCCGCGCCGGGTTGATGAGTTGATCGCACTCTCGTTCGCCCGTGCCGCCCGCCATCGCGCGCTGCTCGCGGCGCTGTTTTTACTCGCGCTGCCGTTTTTGCTGCCCTTTCGCGCAACCGCGGTCAATGTGCTGATCGATGGTCTGTTCGCGGTCGGATTCAATCTCGTCTATGGCTATGTCGGGCTGCTTTCCTTTGGCCATGCCGCGCTGTTTGGCGGCGGCGCTTACGCGACCGGGCTCGCGCTGCTCCGCCTTGGTCTCCCTTGGTACGGTGCGCTCGCGCTCGGGCTGATCGCCGGCGCGGTGATCGCCGGCGTGATCGGTCTTTTGGCGACGCGCACGCGCGGCATCTATTTCGCGATGGTGACGTTGGCATTGGCCGAATGCGTCTATTATCTCGCCTATCAGGCGAGCGGTGTGACCGGCGGGGAAAATGGCCTCCGCGGCATCGTCCTCAGCAAAATCGATCTCTTCGGCTTGACCCTCGATTTCATCGACCCGCTGACCCGCTATTTCGTCATCGCCGCGATCGTCGCCGCGGCGCTCGCTATGCTGTCGCGCATCCTCGCCTCGCCGTTCGGCGCGGTGATGGAGATGGTGCGCGAGAACGAGGCCCGGGCGCGGGCCTCTGGCGTCGATGTGCGGGCGGTGAAGGTGCTTTCGTTCGTGCTCTCGGGTGCGTTCTCGGGCCTTGCCGGCGGTTTGCAGGCGCTGCATCTCGCGATCGTGCCGATCGAGACCCTCGATTACAGCAATTCCGGCATGGTGGTGATGATGTGCCTCCTCGGCGGCGCGGGGACGTTTTTCGGCCCGTTTTTCGGTGCGCTGGTGTTTCTTCTCCTGCAAAATCTCGTCGCCCTGGTCTCGCCGCATTGGCAATTGCCGGTCGGTCTCGTGTTCATGGCCTGCATTCTGTTCTTCCCGCGCGGTCTTTGGGGGCAGGTGGCGCGGTGGCGCCCGGCATGAGCGGCGAGAGCGTCATTCTCCGCACCGCGTCGGTCGGCAAATCCTTCGGCCGGTTCAGGGCTCTCGCGGGCATCAGTTGCGAATTCCACCGTGGTCGGCTGACCGCCATCATCGGCCCCAACGGCGCCGGCAAAAGCACCTATTTCAACCTTTTGTCGGGCGCGTTGAGACCAAGCGCGGGGCGGATTTATTTCGAGGGGCGCGACATCACCGGCCTTGCGCAATCGCGCTTCGCCGCCCTCGGCATCGCCAAATCCTTCCAAATCACCTCGATCTTTCCCGAACTCACGGTGCATGAGAATGTCCGTGCGGTCGCACAGGCGCGTGACATCCGGCTGAATTTCTGGCGCACGCGCGAGGCCTATCCGCAATTCGCGCAAGAGGCCGAGGCGCTGCTCGCGCGCGTCGGGCTTAGCGATCGCGCCGGCGTTATCGCCGGGCGCCTCGCCCATGGCGAGCAGCGGGCGCTCGAGATCGCGATGGCGCTGGCGAGCCGCCCGCGCCTTCTTCTCCTCGATGAGCCGACGGCGGGGATGAGCCCGGAGGAGACGGCGGCGATGATGACCCTGATCGCCGGCCTCGTGCCCGCCCATACCGTCATTCTCGTCGAGCACAAGATGAAGCTGGTGATGGGCATCGCCGAGCGCGTCCTCGTGCTCCATCACGGCGAGGTGCTGGCGATCGGCACGCCGGAGGAAATTCGCGCCAATGCCGAGGTTCGCCGTGTCTATCTCGGCCAGCGGGAGGTCTGAGGATGCTCCGGGTCCATGATCTCAACGCCTGGTACGGGCCGAGCCATGTCTTGCAGGGGGTGAGCTTCGAGGTCGGGATGGGCGAGATCGTCTGTCTCATCGGTCGCAACGGCGCTGGCAAGACGACGACGCTGAAAGCGGTGATGGGGCTGATTGCGCGTCGTCGCGGCCGGGTTCTGTTTGCCGAGGAAGAGATCCTCGCCCGCCCTGCTTATGCCCGCTTCGGCCGCGGTCTTGCTTATGTGCCGGAGGAGCGGCGGATCGTCCCTGGCCTTACGGTCGGCGAAAATCTTCGCCTTGGCCTGATCGCGACAAAGCGGTTTCGCGCCGCCGAAAGCGAGATCGCGGCGATGGTGGCGCTGTTTCCACGTCTTGGTGAGCGCCTCGATCAGATCGCGGTGACGCTTTCCGGCGGCGAGCAGCAGATGCTGGCGATCGCGCGGGCGATGATCGCCGGCCCGCGCATGATCATGCTCGATGAGCCGTCGGAAGGGATCATGCCGGCGCTGGTCGATGAGATGTTCGCTCTCTTCGCGCGCCTGAAAAAATCCGGAACCACCATTCTCCTGGTTGAGCAGAATGTCGAACGGGCGCTGGAAATCGCCGATCGCGCTTATATCCTCGACCAGGGGGTGATCGTGCATGAGGGGCGGGCGCGGGCGCTCCTCGGGGATGCGGCGATCAAGGAGCGCTACTGCTCGGTCTAGACCGTGATCGCTAGGGCAAGGCGTCGCGAAGACGCGGCGGCAGCGGCCAGAGCGCGTCGATGTTGAAATCGAGATCGAAGGGGTAGGGGCCATCGGCGCGCCCCTCGCGGGTGGCGAGTAGCGCGGCCAGCGCCCCATCGATCGGGGGTGCCGCGAGGCTGAAATCAACCACCGGCAGGCGCGGCAGCGCAGCGAACACCGAAAACAGTGCGGCGAACGCCTCGTCCGGTCCCCGCTGCCAGGGGGCCGCGGCCGCGTCCGCCCAGGGCATGGCGCGGGTCTTGGCCAGACGCCGGAGCCCGAGATCATGATCAAACCAGCGGAGATGGATGAGATAGAGCGGCGCGAAGGTCATCGGCGCGTCGGCACCGTGAAACCCCGGCGCCCAGGCAACCGGCCTGCGGATCAGCGCCGGCTTGCACATCGCGCCGGAAAACCGCACCCAGCGCCGCTGTTCGCCGAGCGGGCGCGCGATATCGAGCGGCGCCTCCTCGGGCAGATGATGGAGATTGAGCCCGATCGCGGAAATCACCTCGGCCCGCGCCTCGGCGCAAAATGTCGCGAGATCGGGATAGAGCCTTGGATCAGGGATCAGGAGTTCATCGACGTCAGTATAAATCACCCAATCGTACCACTCGAGCAGCCCGGCGCAGAAGCGCGAGATGAAGCGGGCGCGGCGGGCGTCGTCTTGCGGCGAGCGGGGCAGGCGGAGGCGGTTGATCGCGCCGAGTGTGTCCGTACTGCCGTCATCGGAGCCGTGATCGACGATGTGGCAATGTTCGGCGCCGACCAGGCGGGTGTAATGGCGGCGCCAGAGCGGCAGGAAATCCGGCTCGTTATAGACCATGGTGACGGCGGCGATGCGGGGCGGCATGAGGTTTCTCAGCGTGTTTCCGGCGCGAGAATAGCAGGTAGCAGAAAACCTGCCATGCGCGCGGCCCAGCATTTCCCGCTTGCCAAGGGGGGCTTGGGATCGCCAGGATCGCGGCCGTTGGATTGAAAGGGCGGAAGCCGATGGCGGCGTGGCTGGCGCGGCGCCTCGCGAGGGCGGGGGTGCATTATGCTTGGGTGATGGCGGCGGTGACGTTTCTCGTCATGCTGTCGACCGCGGCGGCGATGGGGCTTCCGGGCGTGCTCATCGTGCCGCTCGAACAGGCGATGGGCTGGAGTGCCGCCGATATTTCCGGCCCGCTTGCGCTCCGTCTCATGCTGTTCGGCCTGACGGCGCCGTTCGCGGCCGCGCTTTTGCAGCGTTTCGGCCTGCGCCGCGTGGTATTCGCCGCCCTCATCCTGATCATCGCCGGCCTCACGCTTGCCGCGTTCGCGACCCGGCTCTGGCAAATCTGGCTTGGCTGGGGGGTGATGGTCGGGCTTGGCACCGGGATGACGGCGATCGTGCTCGGGGCGACGGTCGCCAATCGCTGGTTCGTCGCGCGGCGCGGCCTCGTCGTCGGGATGCTGACCGCGAGCACGGCAACCGGGCAATTGCTGTTTCTGCCGATCGCCGCGTTTCTCGCAACCCATCTCGGCTGGCGCGCGGCGGTGATGCCGGCGGCCGGGATATGCGTATTCGCGGGGACGCTGATGCTGGTTTTCGGGCGCGACCACCCGGGCGAGATCGGCCTTCCCGCCTATGGTGAGAGCCTTGTCGAACCGCCGCCGGAAAACCGCGGCAATCCTGCTCGCGCCGCGCTCGTGACGCTGGCCGATGCCAGCGTCTCGCCAATGTTTTGGATGCTGTTCTTCACCTTCTTCGTCTGTGGGCTATCCACCAACGGCTTGGTGCAGACGCATTTCATTCCGCTCTGCCATGATTTCGGCCTGCCCGAGGTCACCGCCGCCTCGATGCTCGCGGCGATTGGGGTGTTCGATTTCATCGGCACGATCTTTTCCGGCTGGCTTACCGACCGGTTCGACAGCCGTTTTCTGCTCGGCTGGTATTACGGGCTGCGCGGGCTTTCGCTGCTCTGGCTGCCCTCCTCGAACTTCACGTTTTATGGTCTCTCGTTGTTCGCGGTGTTTTATGGGCTCGACTGGGTGGCAACCGTGCCGCCGACGGTGCGGCTCTCCGGGGCGACCTTCGGGCGCGAGCGCGCCGGGATGGTGTTCGGCTGGGTGTTCATGGCGCATCAATTGGGGGCGGCGGTCGCGGCTTATGGTGGCGGGCTTTCGCGCAGCCTCACCGCAAGCTATCTCCCAGCCTTCTATACCGCCGGCATCGCCTGCCTGCTCGCCTCGCTTGCGGCGCTCATGGTCAAGGCCCGACGCGTGCCGGCCATCGCCTGAAAATGCGCCGGCAACGCCCAACGGAGAAACGTTTTTTGGTTCTTTTTTCAAAAAAGAACAAGCGCTTACAAGACTTCACTCAGCGCGATCGCAACACGGCAGCCGGCCTTGATCGCCGCCGAGAGCAGGCGATAGGCCGGCGCGTGCTCGGCGTCATGGGCGAGGCCGATATCGCGGTGCTCCAATTCCTCCGCCCGAAAGGTCTCGATGGTGTCACGGAGCGGCGCTTCCTCGGGCCCGAGGGCGGCGGCCTGGCGAGCGTAATGGGCGTCGATCGTTTCCTCGACCGCGACGGTACAGGCCATTGCCGCGCGCTCGCCGAGCGCGGCCGTCGCGGCGCCGAGCGCAAAGCCCGCGAGGTGCCAGAGCGGCAGCAGCGCCGTCGGCCGCACCCGGCGGCGGGTGAGCAGGGCGGCGAAGCTGTCGAGATGGTGCTGCTCCTGGGCCTGCATATGGGCGAGCAGGGCGTCGGTCTCCGGTCGCCGCAGGACGGCGCGCTGGCCGGCATAGATGCGGAGCGCGCCATATTCGCCGGCGTGATCGACGCGCAGCATGCGGGCGATCGCGCGCCGAGGGTGAGGATCACCGGGGAGTCTTCTGGTTTCGTTCATCGTCGGGTGCTCCGGGTGCGGCGGAGATGGGTGAGGAGGGCTGCGGCCAACGCCAGGGCGTAAAGCCCGTTCATCGCTGCCATCGAAACCGGCAGCCCGGGAACCAAATAGGTCGGCTCATCGCAGGGCTTGGCGGGGCGCAGCGGCATTGCCGCAAGCCGCTCGGCGATCGAGCCGCGGAGATGTGGGGCGGCGCATTCGGGCAGCGGGCTCGGCCAGAAATGCCATTCGACGCCGACATGCACGAGGGCGATCGCGGCGTCCGCCAGGATGACCAGGGCGAGGGCGGCGAGCAGCCAGCGTGCCGGGCGCGGCGGCGCGAGGAAGGCAAGGGCGGCGAGCACGATCGCGATCCGGTAGGGCCAGCGTTCAACGAGGCAGAGTGCGCAGGGAACGAGGCCACCGAGCCGCTCGCTCGCGATCGCGACCGCGAGCGCGAGGGCGGATGCCAGCAAAGCAAGCAGCGCCGCGCGCCGGACGTGATCCTGTCGCATCACCGAGACTTAATACCGTCGCCGCTCCCGGCGCAACCGCGGGCAAGCCACCTTCGCGGGCTCAGTGTGGCGACTGGTCGAGCCAAGTCTCGAAACGGCTCGTGAGTTTCGCTGCGTTTTGCTCCCAGAAATTTTCGTCATAGGCGAGCGCGGTTTTGAGGTTTGCTGGGTTGCTCGGCGCTTGCCCGCGTTGCTCGGGCGGGATTTGCTCGAGCGCGCCCTTGGCGAGCGGGCCATAGGCGAGGGCGGCGAAGAGCCGCGCTTCGGCGCCAGGATCGCCGACGAAGGCGAGGAATTTCTGCGCAAGCGGGATGTTCGGCGAGCCGGTGACGATCGCGAAGCTTTTGACGCGATAGAGGCTTTCGCTCCATTGCAGGCCGAAATGATGCGCGCCGTCGCGGTCGGCGGCGGCGACCTCGGCGCTCGGCGCCAGCGTCATCAAAACTTTGCCTTCGCCGAGAATGCGCACGGCCTCCTCGGGTTTTTCCCACCAGACGATATAGGGCCGCAGTTGGTCGAGCTTGCGAAAAGCACGTTTGATGCCGTCCTCGGTGCGAAGCGTGGCATAGACATCGCCGGCCGCGACGCCATCGGCGAGGAGCGCGATTTCCAGCGTTGTGCGCGGATCGCGGCGCAGGCCGCGCTTGCCGGGATATTTCGCAACATCCCAGAAATCCGCCCAGCTCGGCGTGCCTTGCAGCTTGTCGTTGTCCCAGCTCAGAACGACACTGGTCATGAATGCGCCGACGCCGCAATCGCTCGTGGCAAAGGCGGGATAGCGGTCGCGCCCGCCAAGCGCGTTCCAATCGAGTTTTTGCAACACGCCGCGCGCGCACCCCTCCTCCAGCACCGGCATCGTCACCAGCACCACGTCCCAGGGCGTATAGATGCCGGCATTTTGCACCAGATCGGCATAGTCGCCATCCCAGGACAAGCCGTTGGCGGTGATCCCGTTGGCCGATGCAAAAGGATCGAGATAGGCGGTTTTCAGGGCTGCGATCAGCGCTCCCGGAGGGACGGCGAGGGTGAAATCACGCGCCTGCGCGGCATGAGCGTCCATCGAGACCGCGGCAAACAAAAGGGCGGCAAAAAAAATGTCGCGGCCGCGCCTCATGTGTCGCCTTCTGGGCGTCGTCATGCCGCATCCGCCGGCGAAGCGGCAGCATAGATGCGAGCCTGCTGCGCCGTCCACGCGATCGCCATTTCGCGTCCCGGCTGCAATCCGCGCAGCGCCGCACTCGCGGGACGTGTGACGATGATATCGACGCCGCCGCCGAGTGATGCAAAAAGCCTGGTTTGCGCGCCAAGCGGCATGATTTTGCAGAGCACGGCGGAAAGCGCCCCCTCCCCCAATTCCTCGGCGGCGATCGCCGCGACGGCAATTCGCTCCGGTCGGACCATCAATAATGAGCGTTGCCCGATCGCGATGCTTTCGGCAAGAGAGCCACTGACGATCGCGCCATTGTCGAGGCGCACGCGCGCGATATCGTCGTCGTTCTCGACCAGGACGCCGCTCAGCACATTCGTCTCGCCGAGCGCCTCGGCGACCGCGAGACTGGCCGGCGCGTCATAGAGACTTTGCGGCGCAGCACTCTGCGCGATCATGCCTTCATGCAGAACCACGGCGCGGTCGGCGAGAGCGAACACCGTCGCCGGCGAACGCGCCGCAATCAGGGTGGTGAGAGCGGACGCAACCGGGCTGCCGCGCAGCAGCGTCGTCAACATCTGGCGCTCGGGCTCGGCGAAGCCCTCATCCGGTTCTTCGATCAGCAGCAGTTTCGGCGCAGCGATCAGGGCACGGGCGAGGGCGGCGCGAAACCGCTCACCCGCGGCCAGGGCGTAACACCGCCTGGTGCCGCACTCGGCGAGGCCGACGAGGGCGAGCATACGCGCGACCTGGGCTTGGCGTGCGTCGCGGCTGAGGCGCTGATCGGCGAGTGCCGCCGCCAGATAAGCGCCGACGCGACCAAAACGCGGCAGCGCGATCCGCGCCGGGAGATGGCCGAAGCCACGCTTTCCCGGCGGCGTTGCCTGCAGGCGGCGGCTATTGACGATGACCTCGCCCGCCGCCGGCCGGCGCACGCCCGCGACCATGGCGAGCACGGCGCGCGCCGCCTCGCCCTCGCGGGCGAGCAGACAGAGTTTCTCGCCCCGCCGCGCGGCGAGGGAAAATGGCTGAAGTCCGCCCGCGGCCGCCTGATCGCGCGGCACGAGGTCGCGAAGATCGAGAAACCTATCGGCCTCGTTCGCGAACGCGGCCACCGCCGGAATCTGCCCGGGATCTGAGAGGGTCATTGACTGCATCGCAAAGAGGGTTTTCGTATGGGCTGGCAAGGGAAGGCAACCTTCCTTCGCAGATTGTTATGTTTTCGTTATATAAAAGTCATGGAGATCACGCGATGAGCAACGCCAAGCCCGCCGAGGACGCCGCCGCTGAAATCGCGCGGCTGCGCGCGGAGATCGAGACGCTCCGCGCCGGGGCCGAAGAAAAGGTGCGACAAACGGCACGCACGGCCGAGACCATGGCGCGAGAGATGGGGGAGGCGGTCTGCCAGCAATCCGAGCTGGTGGCGGGAAAAGTGCGCGAGCGGCCGCTGACCGCGTTGTTGGTCGCTGGCCTCGCCGGGTTCGTCATTGGCCGTTTTGCGCGCTGAGCGAAGCGGCGATTGACGTGCGGCGGGCGTTTCATCTCGCGTGGATCGCGCTGGCGGCGGAGGGGCTCCGTTGGCGGGTGCTTGCGCGGGCCCGGCTGCGCCAAGCGGCGCTGGCATTTGTCGCACTGATTTTTCTGTTGTTTGCGCTCGCCCTCGGCCATGCCGCGGCGTTTTTTCGGCTCGCCCCCAGCCTCGGTGTGATCGGCGCTGCCCTCACTCTCGCAAGCGTCGACCTCGCCCTTGCCCTGGTTCTGCTGTTTTTTGCCGCGCGCGGCGGCACACGCCTGGCCGCGGAAGCGGAGGCGCTGCGGCGCGCAGCGCTTGCCGAACTCCGCGCCGAATCGCCGCCAATGCTGCTCGCGGCTCTGCGCCGCCTTTGGCGCGAGACGCGGCGGCGCTGATCCCTCGCCTTGGCGTGCCCCAGCCTGTATAGGGGCGCCGGCACGGCACGAGCGAGGAGACGAACAAGCGATGGGTGAAGCGGCAAACCTTCGTGTTTGGCACGAGGGAAGGGTGGGGCGGCTCGAATTGAACCGGCCGCGGGCGCTGAACGCGCTCGATCTCGGCATGATCGCGGGGCTGGCCGAGGCTCTGGCGGGCTGGCGCGAGGCGCCTGCGGTGCAGGCGGTGCTGATCACCGGCGCCGGCGAGCGCGCCTTCTGCGCCGGCGGCGACATCCGTGCGATCCGCGAAGCGGCGCTGGCCGGGGAGGGGAGTGCGATCGAGCGCTTCTTCGCCGACGAATACGCCCTCAATGAGGGCATCGCGAGCTATCCCAAGCCCTACATCGCGCTGATCGACGGCATTTGCATGGGCGGCGGCATTGGTGTCTCCGTCCATGGCGATATCCGCGTCACGAGCGAGCATGGCCGCTTCGCCATGCCCGAGACCGGGATTGGCTTCTTTCCCGATATCGGCGCGAGCTATTTCTTGCCGCGTCTTCCCGGCGAGCTTGGCATGTATCTCGCGCTCACCGGCGCCGAATTGCGCGGGGCGGACGCCGTCTATGCCGGCCTTGCCACCCATTTCGTGCCGCGCGCGGCGTTTCCCGATCTCGAACGCGCGATCATCGCCGATGGTCCCGCCGCCGTCGCCGGGTTCGCCGCCGCGCTGCCGCCGTTCAGCCTCGCGCCGCACCGGGCGCTGATCGATCGCTGTTTCGGCGAAGCCTCCGTCCCCGAAATCCTCGCCGCCCTCGAGGCGGCGGGAACGGCGTTCGCCGAGGAGACGCTGAAAACGCTCAACGCCCGCTCGCCGTCGGCGCTCGCCTGGTCCTTCGCCCTCCTCCGGCGCGGCGCGGCGCGGACGCTTTCCGCCTGTCTCGCGCAGGAATTGGCGCTGACACGGCGGATCACCCGCCACCCCGATTTTCTCGAGGGCGTGCGCGCCATGGTGGTGGACAAGGACCGCGCGCCGCGCTGGCAGCCGGCGACCCTCGCCGAGGTCGATCCGGCTGCGATCGCCGCACTTTTCGCCTGAGCGGGCAACGCAGTGATACGCGCCGAGGAGGAAGGCGGTCTTGCGCCGCGCCACCGTTTTCTGCTCGGCGCCGGTCTGGTGCTGATCGGCTTCAATCTCCGCATCCCGATCGCGAGCCTTGGCCCGGTGCTGCCCGAGGCGGCGCGGGCGAGCGGGCTTTCGCCATGGGCGACAAGCGTGCTGACCACCCTTCCTTCGCTCTGTTTTGGTCTTTTCAGCCCGCTCGCCCCGGCCTTCAGCCGCCGCATCGGCGACGAGCGCACGGTGTTGCTGATGCTGGGCGCGCTCACCCTCGGGACCGCTCTGCGCGGTCTCGCCGGCGCCCCGGCGCTGTTTGCCGCGCAGATTCTCGCCTGTCTCGGCATCGCCGCGATCAATGTGTTGGCGCCGGCGCTGATGAAGCGTGATTTTCGCGGCCATATCGCGCTGATGACCGGGCTGTTCACCATGTCGCTTTGCCTCGGCGCGGCGCTGGCGGCGGGGGTAACGGTGCCGCTGCAGCGCTGGCTCGGCGGCTCCTGGTCGCTTGCGCTCGCCGCCTGGGCGCTGCCCGCGTTGCTCGCGCTTCTCCTGTGGGCGGCGGGGGCACGGCGGCAGGAGGCGGGGGTGCGCCATATCGCTCGGCCGCGCTCGCTCTGGCGCGATCTGCTCGCGTGGCAGGTGACGTTGTTCATGGGGCTGCAATCGGCGCTCGCCTATCTCGTGTTTGGCTGGCTTGCGCCGATTTTGCGCGATCGCGGGCTGAGCCCGGAGGCCGCCGGCTATTTGCTGTCGCTCTCCATTCTCGGCCAGGCGGTGACCTCGCTGATCGCCCCAAGCCTTGCCGCGCGCGGCCGCGACCAGCGCTTTGTCGCGGTGTTTTTCTCGGCGCTGGCGGTGATTTCGCTGCTCGCCTGTCTGTTCGCGCCGCCGGCGACGCTGTGGCTGGCGGCTTGCGTCCTCGGGTTGAGCCAGGGCGGCTTGTTCGGCGTTGCTTTGATGCTGATCGTGCTCCGCGCCCGCGATGCCCTGGTCGCGGCGCAGCTTTCGGCGATGGCGCAGGGGATCGGCTATCTTCTCGCCTCGTTCGGCCCATTGTTCACCGGGCTGCTGCACAGCATGAGCGGCGGCTGGACGCTGGTTGCCGTCTGGATCACCGCGATCGGCGCGGCGCTGGCCTGGAGCGGGGCCGGTGCGGGGCGGGCGCTCTATGTCGGCAAGACGCCCGACAGCGCCGCCGCGATCACCGGCGCCAGCGCCCGATAATCGGCCTCACGCGCTGCCCCCTGGCGCCAGGCAAGCCCGATCGTGCGCCACGCCCCCTCGCCGCCGAGCGGGCGCAATACCAGCTCCGCCCCCGCCGTGACGCCGCCGGCGATGGCGAGTTCGGGGAGCAGCGTCACGCCAAGCCCGCCCGCCACCATCTGCACCAGGGTGTGGAGGCTGGTTGCGGCGAAATCGGCCTCATGCTCCCCCCCGGTGTCGAGCAGGCCGCAGGCGGCGAGGGCTTGGTCGCGCAGGCAATGCCCGTCTTCGAGGAGAAGAAGCGGTTCGGTGGCGAGGGCTGCGGCCGGCACCTCGCTGCGGGATGCGAGCAGATGGTTGGGCGGCAGGGCGACGAGAAACCGGTCGCGCGCCACGGCCAGTGTCTCCGCCCCCACGCAATCGCAAGGCAGCGCGAGAATCAGCGCGTCGAGCTGCCCGCCGCGCAGGCGCTCGATGAGGCGCGTCGTGGTGTCCTCGCGCAGAAACAGGCGGAGATGCGCGAAGGCGGCGCGCAGCCGCGGCATCAGCCGTGGCAGCAGGAAGGGGCTGATGGTCGGGATGATGCCGAGGCGAAGCGGCCCGCTCATCGGCGCATGCGCCGAAACCGCCGCCTCGACCACCTCCTGCAGCGCCGCCATCGCCGCCCGCGCCCGTTCGACCAGTTCGCGCCCAAGCGCCGTGAACACCACCCGCTTGCCCATGCCGCGGTCGAGGATTTCGGCGTCGAGCTGATGTTCCAGCATCAGAATGCCGGCCGAGAGCGTGGATTGCGTCACCGCGCAGGCCTGTGCCGCGCGGCCGAAATGCTGATGCTCGGCAAGCGCGAGCAGATAACGCAATTGTTGCGGCGAGGGCAGCGGGGTCATCGTTGGCTCGAACGCGAGATGAGAGCGCCGCAGCTTATCGCGGCGCGCGCCGGCGCGCTATGGCGGCGAGCCGCGCGGCGCGTGACGAATTTCTGACCGTCGCTGGTCGCGCTTGCGCTCCCCCGCCGGCGTCGTTAAGGGGGGTTGCCAAAGTCGCGGAAAGGTTGTTGCCGCCATGGCCCCCGATACTCTCGCCCCCACAATTCCCGAACGCCCCTCGGAGTCCGCAATGCGGCCGCCGATCGAGGAGGCGCTAACCTTCGATGACGTGCTGATCGTCCCTGCCTATTCCGAAATCCTGCCGACCACCGCCGACACCCGGACGCGTCTTACACGCGAGATCACCCTCAACATCCCGCTGATCTCGGCGGCAATGGACACCGTGACCGAGGCGCCGATGGCGATCGCCATGGCCCAGCATGGCGGCCTTGGGGTCATCCACAAGAATCTCTCGATCGAGGACCAGGCGGCGCACGTGCGGCGGGTCAAGAAATTCGAATCCGGGATGGTGGTCAACCCGCTCACCATCCACCCTGACCAAACCCTCGCCGAGGCCCGCGCCCTGATGGCGATGCATCACATCTCCGGCGTGCCGGTGGTGGAGCGCGAGACCGGGCGCCTGGTCGGCATTCTCACCAACCGCGACGTGCGCTTCGCAACCGATCCCGCGCTCAAAGTCTATGAGCTGATGACGCGGGAAAATCTGGTGACGGTGCCGGCCGAGGTCGGGCATGAGGAGGCGCGGCACCTTCTCCATCGTCACCGCATCGAGAAGCTTTTGGTGGTGGATGACGCCTATCGCTGCATCGGCCTCATCACCGTCAAAGACATGGACAAGGCGCAGGCGCATCCGCTCGCCAACAAGGACGCGCTCGGGCGGCTCCGCGTCGCCGCGGCGACCGGCGTCGGCGAGGATGGCGAGGCGCGGGCGCGGGCTCTGGTCGCGGCGGAGACCGATGTGATCATCGTCGATACCGCGCATGGCCACTCCGCCGGTGTTTTGCGCGCGGTCACGGCGATCAAGCAGCTCTCCAACGCGGTGCAAGTGATCGCCGGCAATGTCGCAACCCCCGAGGGCGCCCGCGCGTTGATCGAGGCTGGGGCGGACGCGGTGAAGATCGGGATCGGGCCGGGCAGTATTTGCACGACGCGCGTCGTCGCCGGGGTCGGGATGCCGCAATTCTCGGCGGTGCGCGAGACCTCGGCGGCGTGCCATGCGGCGGGCGTGCCGGCGATCGCCGATGGCGGCATCCGCCATTCCGGCGACATCGTCAAAGCGATCGGCGCCGGCGCCGATTGCGTGATGATCGGAAGCCTCCTCGCCGGCACCGATGAGGCGCCGGGCGAAGTCTTCCTCTATCAGGGGCGGTCTTACAAATCCTATCGCGGCATGGGCAGCATCGGCGCGATGGCGCGCGGCTCGGCCGATCGGTATTTTCAGCAGGAGGTCAAGGACACGCTGAAACTGGTGCCCGAGGGGGTGGAGGGGCGGGTCGGCTACAAGGGGCCGGTCGCGGCGGTGGTGCATCAACTGGTCGGGGGCTTGCGCGCCGGCATGGGCTATACGGGCGCTGCCAGCATCGCCGAGCTGCAGAAATCCGCCCGCTTCCGCCGCATCACCGGCGCCGGTTTGCGCGAAAGCCATGTCCATGACGTGGCGCTCGACCGCGAAGCCCCCAATTACCGCCAGGACTGAGAGCGAAACCCCGCCGATGGCGCAAGCAAACCCTCCCGACGCCGCAACGCTCCGCCGCGCGGTGATCGCCTCGGTGATCGGCAACGGCCTCGAATGGTTCGACTTTCTCATTTACGGATTTTTCGCCGCGGTGATCGCCGACGTATTTTTCCCGGCGCGTAATCCCGAGCTATCGCTGATCCTGACCTTCGCGACCTTCGGCGTCGGCTTCGTCGTGCGCCCGTTCGGCGGGATTTTGATCGGGATCTATGCCGATCACGCGGGGCGGCAGAAGGCGCTTTCCATGCTCATCGCGGTGATGGCGATCGGCACGGTGATGCTCGGCATCACCCCGAGCTATGCCGCGATCGGCATCGCTGCGCCGATCCTGGTGGTGGCGGCGCGGGTGTTGCAAGGGCTTTCGGTGGGCGGCGAATTCGCGTCCTCGACCGCGCTCTTGGTCGAATACGCCCCGGCCGGGCGGCGGCATTATTTCGGCGCCTTTCAGATGGTCGCGCAATCCTTCGCGGTCGCGCTCGCCGCCGGCATGGCGTTCCTGCTTACCACCCTCCTCTCGCCGCCGGCGCTCAATGCCTGGGGCTGGCGGGTGCCATTCCTGCTCGGCGGGCTGGTCGGGCCGGCCGGGTTTTATATCCGCCGCCGCGTCGCCGATGCGCCGGAATTCCTCGAGGCGCGCCGGCAGGCGAAGGCGCGGGCCGAGCGCGCGCCGCTCGCGCTGGTGCTCGCCGAGTACCGCGGCCCGCTGCTCTGCGCCATCGGCACCATCGTCTGCGGCACCGCCGCGACCTATCTCTGGAACTCCTATCTCCCCGTCTATGTCGTGCGCACGCTGCATCTGCCTCTGGCCGCGCCGCTCGCCGGCATCGCCGTGTGCGGGGTGATCAACATGGTGGTGAACCCGGTGGCCGGCGCGCTCGCCGACCGGATCGGCCCTTATCGGGTGTTTTTTCCCGCCGTCATCGCCGCCGCCCTTTTGACCTATCCGCTGTTCGCGTTCGTGCTCGCCCATCCGAGCCGGCTCAACCTGTTTTTTGTGCAGGTGATCGCGACCCTCATCCTCGGGTGCATCGCCGGGCCGATCCCGGGCTTGCTCGGCAGCTTTTTCCCGCCGCGGGTGCGCTCGACCGGGCTTTCGATCAGCTATAATCTCTCGGTCACCCTGTTCGGGGGGCTTGCACCGCTCACCGTCACCTGGCTCTCGGGGCTCACCGCGAGCCGTTTCGTGCCGGCGTTCTATCTCGTCGCGTCGGCGCTATTGTCGCTGATTTTGGTCGCCGGCTTCCGCCCGCGCCCGCAGCGGGAGGTGATCGCCGTCATTTCGCCGCAGGCGTCGGACTGAGCCAGCCCTCGGCCGCGAACAGGATGCGAAGGCGGGCAGCCAGCCGCAAGGCGAGGCGGTGCGCCTGGAGCGCGACGTCGCGGGTGCGGATGTCGGCCGATTGGGGCGGAAGATAAGCGATCGACGTGCCATAGGCGCCCGCGCTGGTCTGTGCCTCCTCTGGCGAAGGCACCACTGGCGCATTGACGGTAAATTCTTGCCAGCGCTGCGGCGCTTGGCCGGCGGATCGGTAGAGAACATCGCTCCGCGCGTTCACCTGGCTCGCTGGGGCGCCAACCTCGAGGGTCGCGAGCTGGCTCGGCAGCGCCTCGATGATATTGGTGATGCTGCCGGCGATGATGACAGCATCGCCCGAGAAGTCGGCGGCTGAGCCGGGGCGGGCATCAAAACCCATAGCGCGGAGTTCGCCGATCAATGTCTCGCGCACCGCCACTTGTGCCGCCGCGGCATCAGCCGCGCGCGAACGGGCATCGCGCGGATAATCCAGCCCTTCCATGACGTAGCTGAACTGATTGGTGTCAACCAAGGCGGTTGCCGCGGGGGCATGGAAATCCTCGACATAGATGCGCGCGGGGCGCGGCAGGTGGGCGGTGGCCGGGATCGTTTCAGCGCCGCAGCCGGCGAACGCAAGGGCGGCCAAAGCGAGAAACCAGCGCCGTCTCGGCATGCTATCCTCCTCTGAGGCGATCCATCGCGAGAGAGATGGCCCCGATCGCGCCCCAGGCAAGTACGAGTGAGGCGGCGGCGAAGCCGGCGTTCCAGACCGTGCTCACCCGCCAGGGCGAGACATGGAGCCAGCGCGCGGTGGTGATCGCGCTCGCCGACATCGGTGTCACTGAGACCGCGAGCGCCCAGCCGAGCATGCAGGCGAAAGCGAGCGCCGCGGGTGCGACGCCGAGCGCCGCGGGATCGGGAATCGCAGCACCGATGAGCGCGACGACCGCGATCGGATTGAGCCCGATCTGCCCGGTGAGCATGAGGAGAGGCGGCACCGCGAGCGGGATCGTAAGCGGCGGCACGCGAGAGAGGTGCGGCAGCAGTCCGGCGCCTGACAAAGCCCCGCCGAGTGCCACCCCCATGAAGCCGGAGGCGCCGAGTACCAGGGCTTCGGCGCGAAACGCCGGCGCGCGGGCGATGAAGCGCCGGCCGCGCCGGCTGAGCCAGGCCGGCAGGGCGGACGGCTTCACACCGACAGCGCCGAGCTGAGCGATGCCACCCCATGTCTGCGCCCCGACCCAGATCAGCGCGACCAGCGGCACGACCAAAGTCACCGCGACGATCAGCCCGCCGCCGAGGGCGGCATTGGCGGCCGTGGCAAGCGCCATCACCAGCCCGACCAGGCCGATCAGGCGCAGCGGCTCCGCCCACCCGATGGCAACCGCCGGCAATGCCGCCCGCTCCCCCTGCCGCCGCCAGCGCCAGCGATCCTCCGCCCAGCCGATCGCCATCATCAACAGCGCGGCAACCAGGCCGAGCGGCATCAAGAGTCGCATCGGCGCCGCCGGCACCGCCGTCGTCACCACCGCGGTCATCACATTGAGCGGATTCCAGGCATTCACCGTGCAAAAGCCGCGATTGATGGCGAGCATCATGCGCCGCGCCGGCAGCGCCACCGGCGTCCCCTCGGCACGGGTGCGGCTGACCATGGCGCCGAGCAGGTCGATCGCGCCATAGGAGAGGATGATACCAAAAAGATGGCCGCCGATGGTGAGCGCGGCGTAACGCCGCCCGGGCGGTTGGGCGAGCAGAAGCCGCCCCGAGCGGCGAAAAAGCGGGCTGGTTTCCGCCGCGTCGCGCAGGGCCGCGAGCGCGAAATAGAACGCCGCGAGCGCCGCGCCGCGCCGCCAGCCGGTCAGAAAGAGGCCGATCGCCGCAGCGCCGCTCTGCGCCGAAAGCGTGATGCCGACCCCGCCGGCGGCGGCAAAACCGACCAGCACGAAGCGGGCATAGCGGCTCTGGCGCGGCCATTCCAAGACGAGGAACGCGAGCAAGAACAGCCCCGCGGCATCGCCGGCAAGCCGCAGCCCGGCGATCTCAGAAAGCAGCGTTCCGAGCCAGACCAGCGCATAGCAAACACCGCTCAGCGGCAAAGCGGCGCGCGCCGCCATGAATCGCTCAGGCGCCGCTCCCATCAGGGCGAGCGACGGTGCGGCCGGGGCGCTCGCCGCCGGCCGCCATCACGCGCGCGCCGAGCGCAGCGCCCGGTCAGTGCGCGACCCAGCCGCCATCGATCGACAGCGGCACGCCGGTGATGGTCTTGGCCCCGTCCGAGCACAGGAACACCGCCAGCGCCCCGATCTCCTCGGGGGTGGAGAATTGCTGCATCGGCTGGGTTTCGGCGAGCATCGCCTTCTTTTCCTGCTCGACGCTGGTGCCGTTCTGCTTGGCGCGATCCTCGAGCTGCTTTTGCACGAGCGGCGTCAGCACCCAGCCCGGGCAGATGGCATTGACGGTGACGCCGTCATTGGCGGCCTCGACCGCGACCACTTTGGTGAGGCCGACGATGCCGTGCTTGGCGGCGACATAGGCCGCCTTGTGCGGGCTCGCGACCAGGCCATGGGCGGAGGCGATGTTGATGATCCGCCCCCAGCCTTTCTGTTTCATCGCCGGGATCGCGGCGCTGATCGCGTGAAACGCCGCCGAGAGATTGATCGCGATGATCGCATCCCACTTCTCGGCCGGGAAATCCTCCACCGCCGCGACGAACTGGATGCCGGCGTTATTCACCAGGATATCGAGCCCGCCGAGGGTCTTTTGCGCCTCCGCAATCATGCCGCGGATTTCCGCGGGCTTGGTCATATCGGCGCCCGAGAACGCGGTTTTGACCGAAAATTTGGCCGCCGTGTCGCGCACCAGCGTGTCGATCGCGGCGCGATCGCCGAGACCATTGAACATGATGTGCGCGCCTTCTGCGGCTAGGGCGTGCGCGATGCCGAGGCCGATCCCGCTGGTCGAGCCGGTGACCAACGCCACCTTACCTTTGAGACTCATGTGATTTTTCTCCTTGAGGGTGAATCGGGATGCGCTCAGCGGGCGAGATAATCGTGCAGAACCTTGCCGTAGGGCAAGGTGAGGTCGGCGACCAGGTGACGGCCGTACAGCACTTTCCGCACCGGCAGATCAGCGACCCGGCAATTGACATGGGCGACGAGATCGAGCCGCGCCGGCCCGCCCCAGGCGCCCTTCACGGTAATGTCGGTGAGGTGATAGCCGATCAGCTCAGCGATCCGCGGCGTGCCATCGATATGGGGGATGAATTTGAGATTGACGTTGAGCTTCTCCATCTCCGCCTTCACCTTCCCGTGATCGAGCACGAGATCGGGGTATTTATAGGCCATGGTGCCCATGGCGACGCGGATATCGTCGTAATGCAGGGTGCCGGTCAGGGTGTCGTGGATGATGCGGAGATCGGGCTGGCCGATTTTTTTCGGAAATCCCCAGATTTCCCGCCCGCCCGTCGTCGGCGCCTCGTCATCGAGATACATCTGGGCGCTATAGTTGCAGGGCGTTCCGTTCCATTTCGCGGCGATGCCGCAGCCGCTTTCCTGGTAGCTTCCGAACCCCGACGAATCCGGCATTTTCATCCATTCGAAAAACACATGGTTGCCGTCCGGCTCCAGCGGCTCGGGCAGCATGGCGCGGATCGCATCGGGGTCGCTTTCATAATGGATGACCAGATATTCGCGGTTGATGAAACGATAGGGCCCTTTGGGATAGCTCGGGCTTACGAGCGGCATGGAGGAAGAGGCGAGAATCTCGTCGCGGGTCATGTCGGCTCCTTTGGGAATGAAGCCTGGAGATAAGGGCTTTCGAGGCCGCCAGAACAGCACCGAGCGGCGGAAATCCGCTCACATTACGGCGAGGACGCCGGTTTCCACGCAGCCAGCAGGTAATTGATGGCGACGTCGCGGCTCAGGCAAAACCGCAGGCGGAGCGGATCGAAGCGCATCCCGGCGAGATCGAAGAGACCCATCCCGGCGGCGCCGAGCCCGTCCTCGATCTCGGCTGGCGTCAGAAAGCGCCGCCAGTCATGCGTCCCCGGCGGCGCCCAGCGCAGCAGATACTCGGCGGCGAATTTGCCGAACGCGAGCGAGCGCTTCGTGCGGTTGAGCGTCGACAGCACGAGAACCCCACCAGGGGCGAGGAGAGAGGCGATCTCGGCGAGGAAGCGGCGCGGCTCGGGCACGTGCTCGATCACCTCGAAGGCGGTGACGGCGTCGAAAACCGCGCCCTCGTCGATCAACGCGGCGAGTGTTCCGACGCGATAGCGGAGGGGAAGGTTCTGCCCCTCGGCGTGGCGGCGGGCGGCGGCGATCACGGCATCGCTGGCGTCGAGACCGATGACCTCATGGCCGGCGCTGGCCAGCGCTTCCGCGGCGAGCCCGGCGCCGCAGCCGACATCGAGCAGGCGGAGCGGCCGCGCGCCGCATCGCTCACGAAACCGCGCCAGCGCCCAGCCGACGCGAATCCCGTTCATCCGATGCAACGCCCGCATCGGCCCGGCCGGATCCCACCAGGTCTCGGCGAGCGCTGCGAAACGCGCGATCTCGGCAGCCGAGACATTGTCCGCGCTTTGGAGATCGGCGCCCGGATGGCCGGAGTCTTCGTGCCGCATGTTGCCTCTCCTCGGGGACGGCTTTATGTCATCCCCGTCGAGCCGGCAAACCGCGCGCCGCGCGCCTGAGCCGGCCGGCCGTTCCCCGGGGGAGAGATGGCTCGCATCGTCATGAAGTTCGGCGGCACTTCGGTCGCCGATCCGGAGCGCATTCGCAACGTCGCCGCGCGCGTCAAGCGTGAGGTCGATGCCGGCAACGAGGTCGCGGTCGTGGTCTCGGCGATGGCTGGTGTCACCAACCAGCTCGTCGCCTGGTGTCAGGAACTCTCGCCGCTGCATGATGCGCGCGAATACGATGCCGTGGTCGCGACCGGCGAGCAGGTGACGAGCGGCCTCCTCGCCATCGCCTTGCAGCATATCGGGATCGAGGCGCGCTCCTGGCAGGGCTGGCAGATCCCGATCCGCACCGATGGCGCGCATGGCAAAGCGCGGATCGATACGATCGAGGGGGCGGAACTCATCCGCCGGATGCGCGAGTTGCGCCAGGTCGCGGTGGTCACCGGGTTCCAAGGGCTGGGGCCCGATCATCGCGTCACCACCCTCGGGCGCGGCGGCTCGGACACCTCGGCGGTCGCGCTGGCGGCGGCGCTGGCGGCCGATCGCTGTGACATCTATACCGACGTCGAGGGGGTTTTCACCACCGATCCGCGCATCGTGGCAAAAGCCCGCAAGCTCGATAAGATCACCTATGAGGAGATGCTGGAACTCGCCTCCGTCGGCGCCAAGGTGCTGCAAACGCGGAGCGTCGAGCTGGCGATGAAGGAAAAAGTCCGGGTGCAGGTGCTCTCGAGCTTCGCCGAAGCGCCCGGCACCCTGGTCGTGGATGAGGATGAAATCGTGGAAAAAGCCCTGGTCGCCGGCATCGCCTATTCGCGCGACGAAGCCAAGATCACCATCCGCCGGGTGCCCGACCGGCCGGGCATCGCCGCCGCGATCTTCGGGCCGCTCGCGAGTGCTGCGATCAATGTCGACATGATCGTGCAAAACGTCGCCGCCGACGGCACCACCGACATGACCTTCACCGTCCCCAAGGCCGATCTGCCGCGCGCCGAGGCAACCCTTGCCGGGATCAAGGAGGCGATCGGCTATGCCGAAATCACCGCCGATCGCGATGTCGCCAAGGTCAGCGTCGTCGGGGTTGGCATGCGCAGCCACGCCGGCGTTGCCAGCACCATGTTCCGCACGCTGGCCGAGAAAGGGATCAACATCCAGGTGATCTCGACCAGCGAAATCAAGGTGAGCGTCTTGATCGGCGCCGAATATATCGAACTCGCCGTCCGCGCCCTCCATACCGCCTATGGCCTCGATGCCGCCTGACATCACCCCCCCGGACACTGCCGCAACCCCCGCCGCCGAACTCGCCCGGCTGTTTGCGCGTGGCGCCGCCTTTCTCGGCGCGCGCGTGCCGATTCTGGGCGGTGCGATGAGCTGGGTGAGCGAGCGCCATCTCGTCGCCGCGATTTCCAACGCCGGCGGCTTCGGCGTCATCGCCTGCGGCGCCATGGGGCCTGATTTGCTCGCCGCCGAGATTGCGGCCACGCAAGCGCTGACCGATCGGCCGTTTGGGGTCAATCTGATTACCATGCATCCGGCGCTCGATGCGCTGATCGCGGTGACACTCGCGGCCGGTGTCACGCATGTCGTGCTCGCCGGCGGCCTGCCACCGGGCGGCGCGATCCGCGCGATCAAGGATGGCGGCGCGCGGGTGATCTGCTTTGCCCCGGCGCTCTCCTTGGCGCGGCGCTTGGTGCGGCTCGGCGCCGACGCGCTGGTGATCGAGGGATCGGAAGCCGGCGGCCATATCGGCCCAGTTTCGTTGACCGTGCTCGCACAGGAAATCCTCCCCCATATCGATGAGGTGCCGGTATTCGTCGCCGGCGGAATCGGCCGCGGCGAGGCGATTCTCGCCTATCTCGAGATGGGGGCGGCCGGCGCGCAGCTCGGCACCCGCTTCGTCGCCAGCACCGAATCGATCGCCCATCCGCGATTCAAGGAAGCCTTTCTGCGCGCCCATGCCCGCGACGCGGTGCCCTCGGTGCAGCTCGATGAGCGCTTTCCGGTGATCCCGGTGCGTGGCCTCGCCAATGAAGGCACGCGGCGCTTTCTCGCCCATCAGATAGCAGTGCGTGACCGGTTTCTCGCCGGCGAACTCACACGCGAGGCGGCACAGCTCGAGATCGAGCATTTCTGGGCCGGTGCCCTGCGGCGCGCGGTGATCGAGGGCGATGTCGAGACCGGATCGGTGATGGCCGGCCAGTCGGTCGGCATAGTCGCGGCGATCCAGCCGATCTCAGCGATCATCGCCGAACTCGAGAGCCAGGCCGAAGCCGCGCTCGCCGCGCGCTTGGCACGCGCGGCGCCGCCCTCGCCGAGGGAATGACCCGGCACGGGACATCCCGCCCGTGACCACCGGCGCCATGAGCCGGCGCCTGCTCGCGCGGCTCCGCGACCTGATGGCGCGCAGTGCGGCGCCGCTCTCCGAACTCGCCGCCGTCATCGCCGCCGAAATGGTGAGCGAGGTGTGTTCGATCTACGCCCTGCGGCCGGGCGAGGTGCTGGAACTCGTGGCAACGCACGGGTTGCGCCCCGAGGCGGTGGGACGCACTCGGCTCCGGATCGGCGAAGGGTTGGTCGGGTTGTCGGCGGCGACCGGCGATACCCTCAATCTTCCCGATGCGCAGAACCATCCCGCCTTCGCCTATCGCCCGGAAACCGGTGAGGAGCCTTTCGCCGCGTTGCTCGCGGTGCCGGTGCGGCGGGCCGGCAGGATGCTCGGCGTCATCGTGGTGCAGAACCGCGCAGCCCGGCTTTATGCCGAGGATGAGGCGGAGACCTTGGAAACCGTTGCCATGCTGCTCGCCGAGCCGCTTGCCGCGATGGCCGCGAACGAGCCCGGCGGCGAGGATTTGGCAACCACCCTGCCGCGGCACTTTGTCGGCACGACCCTGGTCGCTGGCCTCGCGATCGGGCCGGTGGTGGTGCATGGGCTACGCCCGGCGCCGACGCGGCTGCTCGCCGACGATCCGGCGCGAGAGCAGGCGCGGCTTGCGCAAGCGGTCGCGCGGATGCGCCACGGGATCGATCAGTTGATCGCGGCCTCAGGCGAGCTGCCAGCCGCGGCGACGACGCGCGACGTCCTCGAGGCCTATCGGCTGGTCGCCGAGGACGCTGGCTGGCTGCGACGGGTTGCCGGGCGCGTTGCTGCCGGGCTTTCGGCGGAAGCGGCGGTTGAGCGGGCGGCGAGCGAGGTGCGCGAACGCATGCGCCGCATCAATGATCCCTATCTGCGCGAACGCGTCGCCGATATCGAGGATCTCGCCGAGCGGCTGCTTGCCGCCCTCGAGGCGGGCGCGCCGCCGCCGCCGGTGCCGCCGGGGGCGATTTTGCTCGCGCGGCGGCTGGGGCCGGCGCATCTGCTCGATTGGCACGGGCGCGGCATTGCCGGGGTGGTGGTCGAGGAAGCGAGTGCTGCCGGCCACGCGGCGATCATCGCCCGTGCCCTCGCCCTTCCCATGCTCGGCGGCGTGCGGGACGCGGTGGCGGCGGCCACGGCGGGTGATCTTGCGATCCTCGATGGCGACGAGGGACAACTGATCCTGCGCCCGCCGGAGGATTTGCAACGCGCGTATTTGCGGGCAGCGCGCGAGCGGGCGGCGCGTGCCCTCGCCTGGGCCGATCTCGCGCAGGCGCCGGCGCGGAGCCGCGATGGAACTCCCTTCCGGCTGATGATCAATGCCGGTCTCGCGCAGGAATTGGCGGCGCTCGATCGGGTCGGCGCCGAGGGGATCGGTCTCTTTCGCACCGAAATCGCTATGCTGGCGCGCGGCCGCTTGCTCGATGTCGCCGAGCAGGCGGCACTTTATGCTCGGGTGCTGGATGCGGCGGCGGGGCGGCCGGTGCTGTTTCGCACCCTCGATCTCGGCGGCGATAAGCTGCTGCCGGACGCTGACGCGGTGGGGGGGGAAAACCCGGCGATGGGTTGGCGCTCGCTCCGCGTTGGCCTCGATCGCCCGGCTTTGCTGCGGCGGCAATTGCGGGCCCTGTTGCTCGCCGCCGGCGGGCGGCCGCTTTCGGTGATGTTTCCGATGGTCGCGACCGTCGCCGAGTTCGTTGCCGCCAAGGCACTTTTGCTCGCCGAGCGCGAGCGGGTGCGCCCGCCGCCGGCGCGGCTTTCGATCGGCAGCATGATCGAGGTGCCGGCGCTGCTCTGGCAGATCGACAGCCTTTTGGAGGCGGCGGATTTCGTCTCCGTCGGCTCGAACGATCTGATGCAGTTCTTGTTCGCCGCCGATCGCGGCGCGCCAGCCCTGGCGGGACGTTATGATATTCTCTCGCCCCCGGTTTTGACCCTCCTCGAATCGCTCGCGCGCCGTGCGGCTGCCGCGCGGGTGCCGCTCTCGCTCTGCGGCGAGGCCGCCGGCGAGCCGCTGGTGGCGCTCGTCCTCGCGGTCCTTGAGATCACCACGCTCTCGATGAACGCTGCCGCGGTCCTGCCGGTGAAGGCGGCGCTGGCGGCGGCGGATTTTCCGGCATTCCGCGCCGTCCTCGAGACGCTGCGCCGCCAGGCCGGGGATGTTGCTAGTCTACGCGGCCCGCTCGATGCGTGGGCGCGCGAGCATGATGTGCCGATCTGATCGGTGATCTGACTGATCGGCGATGTGGCGGGGCAATGCGGCTGGGCGATAGCCGGATCCGGCGTGCTTGGGCGGAAATCGGCGATGATCTGCAACGCATGATTGATTCGACGCCAGAGAGCAATTGCGGCATGATGCTGTCGTCGATCATGGTTATGAGTGATGAAACCCTGGTTGGCGCGTTTTTGCGGCCCGGTGATAGACCGGCGAGCGCCGCCGGACCGCCGGCGATCGCGCCACCGCCGCGAGAGGGTTCGGCCGCCCGTGACGGGGGGCTGCCGGCTCGGAGCCAGAGGGAAGGTTAGGCCCAATGGAAAGGTGAGGCTTTTGAGGTGCGTGCAGAGAGATCGTGAGATGGGAGGCGGGGCGGAGATCGCGCGATGACCCTTCCCGAGAGTGACGCGATGACCGTGATGGAGCGTTCTTCGCCCGGCGTTGGGTCGCGCTTGGCGGCGGCGCGTGAGCGCATGGGCTGGGCGCTACCCGATGTCGCGGCGACACTTCGCATTCGCGAGCCGCATTTGCGGGCGATCGAGACCGGCCACGTTGCCGACCTGCCGGCACCGGCCTATGCGATCGGTTTCGTCCGCAGCTACGCAACGCTGCTCGGCCTCGATCCGGATGAGATGGCGCGGCGCTATCGCGCTGAACTTGGTGGCGAGCATCGCAACACCGATTTGCAATTCCCCGCCCCGGTGCCCGAACGCGGGGTGCCGGCCGGCGCGGTGGTGCTGCTCGGCGCGGTCATCGCGATCGGTGCCTATGTCGGGTGGTACCGGCTTTCCGGCGAGCGGCCGGCGCCCGAACCCATCGCTGCCGCCCCCGATCGGCTGATCACGCCCGCGGTGGTGCCGCCGGCGCCGCCGACGGCGAGTGGCGGCAAAACCGCGATGGCCGGCGCCCCGGAGATCGCCGCGAGCCAACCTCCGATGACGTCCCTTGGGACGTCCCAAGGCGCGTCTCAAGGGACATCCCAGGCGCCGCCCGCGGGAACATCCGCGGGGACGGCAGCGGCCGCCTCACCCGCCCCGCCGGTGAGCGCCGCCACGCCGGCGCCCGCGATCGCACCCGCGCCGCCAACGCCCGCGCCGCCTGCGCGGATGGCGGCAGCGCCCGATGCCGCGCCCACCAATAATGCGCCGGTCGCCGAGGACACGGCGGCGGCAGGCGCGCCGGCCGTGACAGCGCCCGCCGCGCCGGCCAGTGTCGCGGGCGGGACACCGATGGCCGCGGCGGAGGACACTCATATTCTCGTTCGGGCCCGTGCCGATTCCTGGGTTGAGGTGCGTGATCGTAAGGGCCACGTCCTTCTGAGCCGCATCCTCCACAGCGGCGAGACCTGGCCGGTGCCGAACCAGCCCGAGGGCGCGCCGCAATTGCTGCTTACCACCGGCAATGCCGGCGGCACCGAAATCGTCGTCGATGGCAGGCCGGCGCCGCCTTTGGGCGCGGCAGGTAAGGTGCGGCGGGATGTTCCGCTCGGTGTGGCGCCGGTGTCGGACGGCGCGCCGGCGGCGGCGAATTCCGGCGCGCACTCTTCCAGCCCGGCGCAATAACGGCCATATCCCAGTTCGGGCGCCGCGCCCGCCGCAGGGCGGAGACGGCGCGCGACGACAGAACCGGAGCCCCGCGATGAGCTATCGAGCCTATCAGCAAATCACCCGCCGCCGTTCGCGCCAGATCCATGTCGGCCCGGTCGCGGTCGGCGGTGACGCGCCGATCAGCGTCCAGACCATGACCAACACGCCGACCACCGATGTCGCGGCGACCGTCGCGCAAATCCAGCGCGCCGAGCGCGCCGGCGTCGATATCGTGCGGGTCTCCTGCCCCGACGCCGAAAGCACGGCGGCGCTGGCCGCCATCGTGCGTGCCGTCTCGGTGCCGATCGTCGCCGATATCCATTTCCACTACAAGCGCGCCATCGAGGCGGCGCAAGCGGGTGCCGCGTGTCTCCGCATCAATCCCGGCAATATCGGCAGCGCCGAGCGGGTGCGGGACGTGATCAAGGCGGCGCGCGATCATGGCTGCTCGATGCGGATCGGCGTCAATGCCGGCTCGCTGGAGCGCCATCTGCTCGAGAAATACGGCGAGCCCAACCCCGAGGCGCTGGTGGAAAGCGCGCTCGAACACGCGAAAATTCTCGAGGACCACGATTTCCACGAGTTCAAGATCAGCGTCAAAGCTTCTGACGTCTTTCTTGCCGTCGCCGCCTATCAGCAGCTCGCCGAAATCTGCGACCATCCGCTCCATATCGGCATCACCGAGGCCGGCGGGCGCCGCACCGGGACGGTAAAATCGGCGATCGGGCTCGGAA
The DNA here is from genome assembly GCF_003352165.1 of Acidibrevibacterium fodinaquatile. Taxonomy (GTDB): domain Bacteria; phylum Pseudomonadota; class Alphaproteobacteria; order Acetobacterales; family Acetobacteraceae; genus Acidibrevibacterium; species Acidibrevibacterium fodinaquatile. The sequence continues at coordinate 2,583,547 of NZ_CP029176.1, read as the reverse complement.
GCCTGCTCTGGGCCGGGATCGGCGATACCGTCCGCGTCTCGCTCTCGGCTGAGCCCGAAGAAGAGGTGCTGGTCGGCTGGGAAATCCTGAAATCGCTGGGGCTGCGCCATCGCGGCGTGCGGGTGATCTCGTGCCCCTCCTGCGCTCGCCAAGGGTTCAACGTCATCGAGACGGTGGCGAAGCTCGAGGAGCGCCTTGCCCATATCGAAACCCCGCTCACGCTTTCGATCATCGGCTGCGTCGTCAACGGGCCGGGGGAAGCGCTGATGACCGATCTCGGCGTCACCGGCGGCGGCAATGGCCGGCACATGGTCTATCACGCCGGCAAGACCGACCACACCATCGCCGCCGAGGGCATGATCGATCACATCGTCGATCTGGTCGAAGCCAAGGCCGCCGAACTGGCGCAAGCGCCGAAGCAGGCGGCGGAATAAATGCCGCCCGTCCAGCCGCCGCGCGGCACCCATGATCTGATCGGGGAAGAACAGCGCCGGCACCGGTTCGTGACGGATACCGCGCGCGAGGTTGCCGCGCGTTACGGGTTCGAGGAGTGGGCGACGCCGATTTTCGAGAAAACCGAGGTCTTCGCCCGCACCCTCGGTGAGACCTCCGACGTCGTCACCAAGGAGATGTACACGTTTCCCGATCGCGGCGGCGATTCTCTTACCCTTCGCCCCGAGGGCACCGCCGGGGTGTGCCGGGCGCTGGCCTCGAACGGCCTGACCCAGACCCTGCCGCAGCGCGTCTTCTATGCCGGGCCGATGTTCCGCTATGAGCGGCCACAGAAGGGGCGGTTTCGCCAGTTTCATCAGATCGGCGTGGAATTGTTAGGGCCGACCCATGCGATCGCTGATGCCGAAGTGATCGCCTGCGGCTATGATATTCTGCGAGCCCTCGGGATTGCCGATGACGTGCGGCTCGAGATCAACACACTCGGCGATGATGAGAGCCGGCGGGCACATCGTGCTGCGTTGATCACGTATATGCGTGATTTTGCTCACAGGCTTTCCGACGATAGCCGGATACGTCTGGAAAAAAATCCGCTCCGTATCCTCGATAGCAAAGATCCGGTCGATCAGGCGATCGTTGCGCAAGCGCCGAAAATTACGGATTATCTCACCGGCTACGCACGGGAATACTATGACAACGTCAAAGTCGCTTTGTCGGAGTGCGACGTCGCCTTTATCGAAAATCCGCGCATCGTGCGTGGTCTCGACTACTATAGCCATACCGCTTTCGAGTTCGTGACCGTGCGTCTCGGCGCCCAAGGCACCGTCCTTGCGGGCGGCCGCTATCAGGATCTGCTGAACCAGCTCGGCGGCGGCATGAGCGGCGGGGTCGGCTTCGCGGCAGGAATTGAGCGGTTAGCGATGCTGCTCCATGAAGAGAGAATACCCAAACCGCCACGGCATGTTTCCGTCATTTCACCGCTCAATACCGAAGGCCCGTTGTCCGAAAGCTCAAGGCTTGCCTTGAAAATCACGGAGAGATTGCGTCGTGACAACATTGCTGTCGACTATTCCTACTGGTCCCTCAAGCGCGCGTTGAAGCGAGCTGCCGACGCTGATGTTCATGTCGCGGTCATTCTCGGCAGTGAGGAAGTTGCGCAGGGGGCAATCGTCGTCCGCGATCTTCGCCGGCGCGAGCAAACCACGCATGACGAGATCGAAGACGTCGTCACCCAGGTGAAAAAACTGCTCGCAGGCGGCGCTTGACCCTCGATCCAAAACTTGACCGCATCGAGGCGCGGGCCGACGAGCTGCGCGCGGCGCTGAGTGCCGGACTCGCAGGCGAAGAATTCGGCCGTGCGTCCAAGGAACTCGCCGAGCTGGAACCGCTGGTTGCGCGCATCATTGAGCTGCGCGATGCCGAACGGCAGGCCGAGGAGGCCGAGGCGTTGCGCGCCGATCCCGAACTCGCCGCCCTTGCCGAGGCTGAACTCGCCGAACTGCGCGCCCGCATCCCGCGCCTTCTGCGCGAAATCCAGATCGCGCTGCTGCCGCGCGACGAAGCTGACGAGCGCGCCGCCATCCTCGAAATCCGCCCCGCCGCCGGCGGTGACGAGGCGGCGCTGTTTGCCGCCGAGCTTTTCACCACCTATCAGCGCTATGCCGAAGGGCGAGGCTGGCGCTTCGAGATTCTTGATTACAGCACGACTGAACTCGGCGGTCTTCGCGAAGGGATCGCCGAGATCACCGGCCGCTCGGTGTTTGCGCGCCTGAAATACGAATCCGGCGTCCATCGCGTCCAGCGCGTGCCGGCGACCGAGAACCAGGGGCGCATCCATACCTCGACCATCACCGTCGCCGTGCTGCCCGAGGCGGAAGAGGTCGATGTCGCGCTCAACGAGGCCGATCTTCGCATCGATGTCTATCGCGCTTCCGGCGCCGGCGGCCAACACGTCAACAAAACCGAAAGCGCCGTCCGCATCACCCATTTGCCGAGCGGCATCGTGGTCGCGATGCAGGATGAAAAAAGCCAGCACAAGAACCGCGCCAAGGCGATGAAAATCCTCCGCGCCCGGCTTTACGAGCAGCAGCGCGCGCAAGCGCACGCGACCCGCGCCGCCGATCGCCGCGCCCAGGTCGGCACCGGCGATCGCAGCGAGCGCATCCGCACCTATAATTTTCCGCAAGGCCGCGTCACCGACCATCGCATCAATCTCACGCTGCATAAAATCGATCGGATCATGGCCGGTGAGTTGGACGAGATCATCGACGCGCTCGCCGCCGAGGATCAAGCGGCGCGGCTGGCGGAGGCGTAAGACGGAGCGCGGGCCCGGCGCGATCGGGTATCCTTAAAGCCCCGCCGCGATCAGCCCGGGCAAGCTCTCCCGATCGATTTCGATCACCCGGTCGGCGTGGATCAGGTGATGCGCGAGGTTGATATCGGCAAGGCCGAGGCCGGGGATCTCAACGCCGGTGTGGAGGCCGTGCCCGGTGAAAATCATGCCGCAAACCGCGGCGATGGCGTTACCGACCTCGAGCGGATTCCAGCAGAAAGCGCGCCGGATCGCGCCAGCCATGATGAGTTCGCGCGCTTGCGAGGGCAGCGCCATGCCGACGACCGCGATCTGCTGCGCAAGCCCGCGCGCGGCGACGATTTTTCCCGCGCCAACGGCGCCATTTTCGCCAAAGGCCAGAATCCCGCCGAGATCGGGGAAGGCCTCGATTACGTCTGCGGTGATGCGGCTCGCGGCGGCGCGCTCGAGACCATCAGGAAAGCGCGGCGCGGCCAAAGCCATCGCCGGGAAATTGGCTTTCTGATGGGCGATGGCGGCGTCTGCCCAGAGCCGGTGCGAGGGCATTGCGAGTGTGCCGACATAGACAGCGTATTTGCCCCGCCCACCCATTTCGTGTGCCAGCGCTTGCATCTGTCGCACCCCGAAGGCGGCGGGATCGACCGGCTCGATATCCCAACTCCGCGTCGCGATCGCCTCGCCCTGCAAGGTGATGACCAGGATCCCGGCATCACGCGCCGCCTGAACGAGTGGGGCGAGTTCTGCGGTCGCGAGCGGCATCAAGGCGATGGCGTCAACGGGCGCGTCCTTGCCGTCGATCAGGCGTTGCATCAGCGCCGCTTGGCGCGACGGCTCGGGGCTTTCGGGGCCGATCAGGCTGGTGTTGAGGAAATAGCTCTGGCCGCCCTGGCGCAAGCCTTTCGCCATCAGATCGGACCAGGGGGTTGCGACCATGTCGGCGATCATGACCAGGGTTTTCTGGTGCATCTGCGCGAACGCCGGGCGCAGGGCGGCGCCCAGGCCGGCGAGACCGATCAGCCCGAGTGCTGCGCGGCGATGCATGCTATCTCCCTATTGTCCGAGACGGTTTCATGATCGGCGAAAGCCGGCGATCACGCAAGCCGATTGACCGAGATTGGCATCCTCGTTAGGGTTTTCGCGCAAATGCACCGAAAATCCGCCAAACCTGGTTCTGGCCATCGATTTTCAAGCCTCGGGCGACGCGTTGGCCTGATCGCGGCGGTTTGGGCGGTCATCGGCCAGATCGCATTCGCCGATCTGATGCAGGTGGAGGCGATGCGTGTCCTTCTCGGCGCGCAGAATGTCATCTGCCATGTCGGCGATGGCGGCACCGCGCCGACCGCACCCCATCACGGCACGGATTGCGATACCTGCCCGCTCTGTCAGGCTTTCGCCGAGGCGAGTTTGCTCGCCGGGCCAGCCGCCTCGCCGGCGCTTCCCGGACCTTCGCTCGCCTGGCAGCGCCGTGGCAACGTGTCGCCGCCGGCGCGCGCGCCGCCCGCTCTCGTCCTCGCCGGCGCCTGGCCGCGCGGCCCGCCCGCCTGATCTGAGTTGCTCGCCCCGTCCCGGCTTTGCCGGCGGCGGGTTTTTGCACTCGTTTCAGGAAAGATCACGCTCATGCCCCCCTTGCGTCCGTCGCGTGCGGCCCCGTTCGCCGCCGCCTTGCTCTGGCTTCTGCCAGGGCTCGCCACCGCTTTTGCCCAGAGCGCCACCGCACCCGCCGCGGCTGGCGATACCGCCTGGCAAAGCGGCTATTTGTTTGATTTCAGTACCTTCGGCCCGTCGAGTGGCGTCGGTCAGGCGATGGCCAATGCCGGGATTTATCTCAATGGCGGCGAGACCGGCATCCTCGCCAGCAATGTCGCCGGCGGAGCCAAGCAAGGTTCGGTTTTCGACAATGATTTCGAGGTCGAGGTCGATCTCGACATGGCCCGCATCGCCGGCATTCCGGGAGCGGCAATGCACATCGTCGTCGATGATCGGGTCGGCGGCTATTACGGCAAGTTCAGCGGCTCAAACACGCTGACGCCGCAGACCTTCGGGCCGAACGAAGTGATGCAATTCCAGGAATTCGACTGGGACCAGTCGCTATTCAACGATCATGTCTTGTTGCTGATCGGTCGCCAGTCGCCAGTATTTGATTTTAACTCTTTGCCCGTCGCTTGCGATTTCGTTTTCACCAATGCGTGTACGAATTTTACCGCGTTTTTCGTCAACGACAGCGCCGCGATCGCGCCCGCCTCGACCTGGGGGGCGCGGATCTCGATTCACCCGACGTCGGAGACCTATCTCCGTGCTGGCATCTATGAAGATGATCCCTACGCCTACACCCAAGCCTCGAACCTTACCAATAACTGGGGGCTCGGCCATGCGAGTGGGAGCTTCGTTCCGGTTGAGCTCGGCTACAAAACCGATTTCTCGACCGATTCCTATCCGCGCGTTTACGCGATCGGCGGATTTTACGATGACAGCCCCTATCCCGATCCGCTGTTCAACGGCGCTGGCTTGCCGTTGCCGATTTACGGCGGCACCGCGCGGCAGGACCAGGGGCGGGAATCGCTCTATGCGATGTTCCAGCAGATGATCTGGCGGCCGGATCTCTCAGAGACCCGGCGCGGTCTCACCGTGTTTGGCGGCACGATGTTCGGCTCAAACCAGTCCGAAATCCGGCAATATTACCAGGCCGGGCTCTCGGATCAGGGGCCGTTCGCTTCGCATCCGCATGATTCGGTGAACTTCCTCGTGGTGTATCAGGTGTTCAACCAGCGCCTCGTTGAGGATCAGACCTTGCTTGCCAATCTCGGCGGCTATCCCGGCCGGACCAACAAAGGCGAAACCGATTTCGAACTGAACTATCTCTGGCAGATCGGCGCCGGCGTCTCCCTCCAGCCCTTCGTCGAATACATCATCAATCCCGATCAGATCGGCTTTGCCGTTCCCAATCCGCGTCTCGCCAACTCGACCACGCTCGGCATGCAATTCGCGATCGCGTTACCGGATTCTCTCGGCTTGCCGGTTTTCGCCCGCAAAAACTGATCTCGCAAAAGGAAATCATCTGATGAGCAAGAAACTCATCCTCCTCGCCCTCTCGCTTTTGCTGGGCGCGCCCGCCGCTTTCGCCCATTCCTATCTCCGCGCGAGCGAGCCTGCGAATGAAGCCGCGGTAAAAACTGCACCGAAAGAAGTGGTGATCGATTTCACCGAAGAAATCGCCGCGCACTTTTCCGGCATCACGGTTGAGGACAGTCAGGGGACGCGGGTCGATAGGGGCGAACTCCACGCCGAAAACAAGGACGGCACGCGGTTTGGCATCGCCCTCAAGCCACTCGCGCCGGGTGTCTACACTGTCCATTGGCATGCGGTTTCCGCCGATGACGGGCATAAGACGTCGGGGAGTTTCCGTTTCACCGTTCTCGCGCCTTAAGGCAGGGCGATGACACCGGCCGAAGCTGCGGTCGCCCTGGCGCAGGTCGCGCAAATCTGCGGCATGGTCTCGGCGTTCGGGAGTTTCGTCTTTCGTCTGACGGTTCTGCCGGGTGCGGCGCTGGACGGCGCGGCTAGGGATGGCATGGCGGCACGGCTCGCCGGCCTCGCCCGCGCGAGCCTGGTGCTCGCCGTGCTGGCGGCGGCAGCGCGGCTCGTGCTGCAAGCGGCGGTCATTGCCGGAGCGGCGAGCGTCGGTGACGCTCTCGCCGCGGTTCCCGATATCGTCCGCTTCAGCCGTTTCGGGGCGATGCTGGTGGGGGAGGGGGGGCTGATGGCGCTTGCCCTCTTTGCCGGGCGCGGGGCGCGCGGGGGGGTGTTCGGTGCGACGCTGCTCGCACTGGCTTTCGTGCTGGCCGCGGGCTCGCTCCATGGCGCGGCGGTGCCGGGTTGGCGGGGCGGTGCGCTGTGGGCGGTTGCGAGCCTGCATATGCTGGCAACCGCCCTCTGGCTCGGCGGGATCTGGCCGCTCGGGCTGCTTCTCGGGCGGCTGTCCGCGGCCGCCGCGGCGCCACCGGTCGCGCGGTTTTCCGCGCTCGCGATGAGTGCCGTTGCCGTCCTCGCGCTGACGGCGCTGGCGCAGGCGAGCGTTTTGGTCGGCAGTATGGCGGCGCTGACGGCGGGGTCTTACGGGCGCCTCGTGATGGTGAAATCGCTGCTGTTTCTGCTGCTGCTCGGGTTGGCCGCGCGCAACCGGCTGCTGCTGTTGCCGGCGCTCCAAGGCGGCCATGGCGAGCAGGCGCTGCGTCTGCTCCGCCACTCTCTGCGCTGGTCGATCGGGCTTGCGTTCCTGGTGCTGCTCGCCGCCGGTTTTCTTGCGAGTCTCGCGCCGGGCTCAGCGCGAACGCTGTCGGCAGGCGGCGGCGAACGCGGCGAAGAGGCGGCGGCTTGCGGCATTGTCGCCGGCGCGCCACTCGGGATGCCATTGCACACCGATCGCAAAGCCTGACGCGCTCGCTACCCGCACGCCCTCGATGGTGCCGTCGGGGGCGATGGCTTCGATGGCGAGATCGGGCGCCGGCCGATCGATCGCTTGTTCATGGACGGAGTTCACCAGGATTTCGCTCTCGCCGATGATTTCGGCGAGCTGCCCCGAGAGCCGCACCGGATGACGGGCGGCGTAACGCGCCTCGCGATCCTCCTCACGCCCGATATGGGCCAAGCGGCCGGGAAGGGCGTGGACGCGCTGGCTCAGCGTGCCGCCGAGCGCGACGTTCAATTCCTGAACGCCGCGGCAAATGGCAAAAAGCGGCACGCCAGCGGCCAGGGCTTCGCGCGCAAGGGCGAGTGTGGTGGCATCGCGCGCCGGATCGTGGGCCTCGGGGGTCAGATCCTCGGCGGCGCCGTAACGCCAGGGTTCGACATTGCTCGGGCTGCCATCGAGCAGCACGCCATCGAGTCGCGCGAGCAGATCCAAGGCGGCCTCGCCGATCGGTGGGATCAGCACCGGAACGCAGCCGGCAACCTCGAGCAGCGCCGCGCCATAGCGCGCCGGCGCGCTGTGATGCACCTGGCCCTTACTGGAAATCGCACACGCGGGAATGCCGACGACAACGGCCATGTCGTTTTCCTTTTCCTAGCGAAGGTTTCATAGACCGGATCACGCGCGGCGCAAACGGGCTCGATCGCCAGCGTGCGTCTGAAATAATTTTGAGAAAACTCTCACAATACTGTCGCGCTATGACGAGTGCGCTACTTTAGATGCTATCAATTATTTTTCTCACGCCTTGAAATAGTCTTTGCCTCCTGATTTGCAATCGCTCTAAATCGCTCTGACTGCCGTGCGGCGGCGAGAGCCGATCCGTGGCGGGCGCATGGGAGAAAATTGGGAATCCGCCAATGACCACGACAACGCTCAGCACGTCCACCGCTCTCGAGCAACATATCACAAGCGGCAACACGCTCGATATCCTCAAAACCGGCACCGTCGATGTCGCCTCTGGCTTCGCTATCTATGGAGCTTTTGGCGGCGGCACCGGCGATAGTGTCATCAACGCCGGGCTCATCGAAAACCAGGCGGGAAAAAACGACGGCACCGGCATCGCGTTTTACGATGGCGGGACAGTCGAGAATTCTGGAACGATTTCGGCACTCATCGGCGTTTCGATCACCGATGCGACGCCGTCCGACAATGGCGGCGCCGCGGTCACCAATACCAGTTCCGGGACGATTTCTTCCACCCCGGGTGTCGGGGTGGCCGCCAGCTACGTCGCCAAGGATGTCGGCGTTTCCCTCGGGAACACGAATGCCAGCAATTACCTCCTTAATGACGGCCACATCATCGCCTCCGGCAATGTCGCGACCGGCGTCATCATCGACAATGCTAACGCCGGTACCAACACCATCAACAACCAGGGCGGGGTCATCCAGGGCGGGCAAGGATCTGGGAGCGGTTTTGTCGGCCGTGGCGTTTATATCCAGGCCGGCGGGGCGACGATCATCAATGCCGGGACGATTTCCGGCTACCATGGGATTGCGGTCAGTGGGGCCGATACCGCCGCGATCACGCTTACCAATGCCGGCACCATCGAAAGCCCCTACAGCAGCGTCGGGGCGGTTGCGTTCGGCGGCGGCGATGCCTCGCTGATCCTCGATCCCGGGGCGAAATTCATCGGTTATGTCGGCGCCTCGGCGACGACGGCAAACAGCATCACCCTCGCCTCGGCGGCCAGCGCCGGCACCGTCAGTGGCAGCATCGGCGGGAGCAGCGCCGAATACCGCAATTTTCAGACCATCACCGAGGCGAGCGGGGCGGATTGGACGCTCACCGGCGCGGTTGCCGCAGGCGAGACGCTCGCGCTCGGCAATAGCGGGATAATCGGGCTCGGCGATGCCAGCGGATTTGCCGCGACCATCGATCATCTCGTCGCCGGCGACACCATCGTTCTCACCAGCGATAGCTACAATGCCGCCGATCAGCTCGCGCTCGGCGCCGGCAATGTGCTGACGGTCAGCGCGTCCGGCACGCCGCTCGCAAGCCTGCAGCTCAACCCGAATGCGAGCTACACCCAGAGCGATTTCAGCCTCACCAATGCCGGCGGCAACGAAGCGATCGCCAACACCATCCCGTGTTTTACGCGCGGCACGCGGATCAGAACCGCGCGCGGTGAGATCGCGGTCGAGGCGCTGCGGCATGGCGACAGCGTCGCGACGCTCAAGGGCGAATGGCGGCCGATCGTCTGGATCGGGCGGCGGCGGATCGATATCCGGCGCCATCCCCGCCCGGCGGCGGTGCAGCCGATCCGCATCCGCGCCGGCGCCTTCGCCGAGAGCGTGCCATCGCGCGATCTCGTGGTCTCGCCGGGGCATTCCTTCTATTTCGACGGTGTTTTGATCCCGGCCGAGCATCTCTTGAACGGCCTCAGCATCGTGCGCGAGCCGGTCGCTGTGGTCGAGTATTTCCATGTCGAGCTTGACGAGCACGCCGTCTTGTTCTCGGAAAACTGCCCGAGCGAAAGCTATCTCGATACCGGCAACCGCGCCGATTTCGAAGGTGTCGGGATGGTGCTGCATCCCGATTTCTCGACGCGGCCGGCGAAAGCCTGGCACGAGACGTGTTTCCCGCTGATCTGGGACGGACCGCACTGGGTTGCGGCGCGGCGGCAATTGCGCGCGCGCCTCATCGCCCTCGGCGCGCGTGAGACCACCGAGCCCGATCTCCATCTTCGCCTTGGTGATCGCCGGATCGAGGCGAGCGCCATCGAACGCGAGGGCGGGTTCACGACCCATGTCTTTCCGGTGCCCGATGGCGCGGCGCCGCGGCTCGTCTCGCGCATCGCGGTGCCTGGGGAAATCCTGCCCGATTGCGCCGATCATCGGCCGCTCGGCGTCGCCGTTCATCGCCTTCTCTGGCAGGGGCGCGGCCGCGCCGCGGAAATTCCGCTGGCGACCCTCGGCGCCGGCTGGCACGCCCTCGAAGCCGCCGAAAGCGGTCATTGGCGCTGGAGCGACGGCGAGAGCGAAATCCCGCTCGCCTGGGTGCGGCCGCGCCATCTCGCCGGCGGCGGGCAGCTCCGGGTGACGATTGCGGCAAGCGGCCTCCGCTACCTCGCGGCGCCGGCGCCGTTCGATCGGGCGCTCACCGATGCCGCCTGACCCTCGCGCCGCCCCGTTCGGGGCCGGGCGCGAGGTTTCCGGGGTAAAGCGCCATTTTGGCGCCGTGCCGTTTTGGCCCCCGATCAGAACGGCAGCATCACGTCCAGCATCTGCTGGCCCCAGCGCGGCTCGTTGACCTCGGTGAGCTGGCCACGGCCGGCATAGGTGATCCGCGCCTCGGCGATGCGATCATGCGGCACGGTATTGTCGCTCGCGATATCCTCGGGCCGGATGACGCCGGTGACTTTCACCTGGCGCAATTCGGCATTCACCAGCATCTCCTGACGGGCCTCGACGACGAGATTGCCGTTCGGCAAAACCTGCGTCACGACCGCGCCGAGGCGAACGGTGACGGTTTCGTTGCGCTGAATCTGGCCAATGGTGAAGAGATTGGTGCCGCTATTGATATTGACCAGGTTGGACGCCGTCGAACCCTTGAGAAACGAAGGCACCAGGGCGCCGAGGCCGAAGAACCCGGGCACCCCCATGGTTTCGCTGTCGGTGCGCTGCTCCATGGTGTTGTCGTTGGCGGTCGCGGCGTCGTTCACATTGACGACGATGGTGACGAGATCGCCGACCTTGGAGGCCCGCTCGTCCTTGAAGAAGGCGCGCGAGCCAGGGCGCCAGAGGCTGTTCTCAACCGGCGGCGGCGGCTGCGGCGCCGGTGTCGGCATGGTCAGCGGCCGCCAATCGGGGTCGAGCGTCGGGTCGGTGGTCTTCGAGATTTGCGGCGGCTTGCCGACCTCGGCGAGGTTGGCGAGCACGCCGCAGCCGGGCAGCAGCGCGACCAGGGCGCTGGTCAGCAGGAAGCGCCTCATGGCTGACCTCCGGGCGAGAGCGACGCGAGACCATTCGTCAGCCCGCTGGCGTTTGGCGGCACTTCCGGATAGCTGCCCGGCATGACCCGCGCCGTTTGCGGCCCCGTCACCTCGGCATCGACGACGGCGTGTGACAGCGGATTGACCACCCGCACCACCGCGCCGAGCATGCCGTCCTGCAGCGCCTGACCCTGCACCACCATCGAAATTCCCGGCTGATCGAGCGTCACCCGCACCGGCAAGCCGCGCTGCACCAAGGGCGGGCGGGCAAGGTCGGCGCGCGGGATCGGCCGCCCGGCGATCGCGGCGTGGCGCAGCATCATGCCTTCCGCCTCGCGGGGATCGCGCACCGTATCGCCCGGCACCTGGTCGCGGCGCATGTGTTCGATGCGGAGATCGCCGGTTTGAATACGGCTGCCGGCGGCGATCGGAAGTGCCGCCACCGGCACATCGACCATCGGCCAGGCATGGCCGGAAACATGGAGGTATTTCGTCTTCATGCCCGGCGCGGCGAAGCCGAGCATGGCGGTGAAATGGCTGTTCGCGGCGTCGAAATCGATCTGCTCGACGGTCGGACGCAAGGCGCCATCGGCGGCGACCGGCGGCGTCGCGACGCTGTCGAGCGCGATGGCGCAATCCGGACCCGCCCCGGCCTCGGCCAAGGCATCGCGCAATGCGGCGACGATCTCGGTCCGCGCGAGGGAGCGCGCCGGCCGCTCCAGCACCACCTGATCGCTGTCGGACGCCGGCTGCCAGGCAACGCCGAACTGGCGGGCAATGGCGGCGAGCTGGTGCGCCGGCACGGTGACCCGCCCACCCGGCTGGGGCGCGGGGCCCAGCACCCGCTCGCCATTCGGCCCGGCATCGTCGAACAGGTCGGAAAGCCGCACCACCGGCCCCGAGAGCACGACGAGATCGCGTAAACTCGCGGCCTTGGCCGCAGGCGTTGCGAGAGCGCTTGCGAGCAGCAGCAGCGCAAGGCGCGGGAGAGGGGAAAAACGCGGGCGCATGCTCGGCCTCAACGCAGATTGGTGAGGGTGGAAAGCATCTGATCGGAGGTGGTGATCACCCGGCTATTCATCTCATAAGCGCGCTGGGCGGTGATCAGATTGGTGATCTCGGTTACCACGTTGACGTTCGAGACTTCGAGAAACCCCTGCTGGACGGAGGCATAGCCGGGCTGGCTCGGCATGCCGGGGATGGGAACGCCGGAGGCGGCGGTTTGCTCGAAGAGGTTGCTGCCCATCGCCTCAAGCCCTTCCTCATTGGGGAAAATCACGAGCTGGAGCTGGCCGACGGTTTGTGGCTGCGTCTGGTTGGGCAGCAAGACCTGCACCTGCCCGGCCGTGCTGATATTGACGCTGACGGCATTGCTCGGGATGGTGACGCCCGGGAGCACGACATAGCCGTCCGCGGTGACGAGCTGGCCGGTCGGCGAGAGGCTGAAGGTGCCGTCGCGGGTATAGGCGATCTGGCCGGTCGGAAGTTGGATCTGGAAATAGCCGGCGCCCTGGAGCGCGAGATCGAACGTGTTGTTGGTCTGCTGCAGGTTTCCCTGCTCGTTGATCCGCCCGATCGCCGAGTTCTGCACGCCGAGCCCGACCTGGATGCCGGCGGGAAGGATGGTGCCGGTCTCGGAGGTGTAGGAGCCGACGCGGCTCAGATCCTGATAGATCAGATCCTGGAACTCGGCGCGCTGGCGCTTGTAGGCGGTGGTCGTCATGTTGGCGATATTGTTGGAAATCACCTCGACATTGAGTTCCTGGGCCTGCATGCCGGTGGCGGCGATATCGAGCGAACGCATCATGGCGAAGGGGGCTCCGTGACGTCAGGAGGGCGGGGCATCAAGGCGGTGGCGGTCAGGCCGGGGTCATGATTTTCGAGATCGCGTTCATCTGCCGGTTGTCCTCCTCCTGAATGAACTGGGTCGCGAATTCGAAGTTGCGGGACTGCTCCATCATCGAGGTCAGTTCCACCACCGGCTTCACGTTGCTCTGCTCGATCATGCCCTGGATGATGACCGGGGCGGCCACCGGGCTGGTCGGGCCGGTGGCGCGCAGCCGCTGCCCGCCCTCGCTTTGCATCGCCGTCGGGTCGTTCGGTGCAACCAGGCCGATCTGGCCGATTTGGCCGTTGGCGCCGCTGATGGTGCCGTCCCGCGCGATGGTGAGGGGGGCGTCGGAGGTGCCGGCCTGAAGCGGCTGGCCGCTGGTGTCGAGAAGGGCGTTGCCGTTGGCATCAACGATGTTGCCGGTGGCGTTGAGGCTGAAATGCCCAGCCCGCGTCAGCCGCGGCCCGTTCGACGTCGCGACGGTGAAATAGCCGTCGCCCTTGATCGCGAGATCGAGCGGGTTGCCGGTGCGGCTCAGGGCCCCTTCATTGGTGTCGCGATAGATCGCCTTGTCCTCGGTATAGGTGATGGCCTGGCCGCCGCGCGGGGCATCGGTATGGAGCTGGCGGCTCATCCAGCCGCCGAACAGCATGCGTTCGGCGCGATAGCCGCTGGTTGCGGTGTTGGCGATGTTGTTGGCGGTGATGTCGATCAGCCGCTGCTGGGCGACGACGCGCGAGAGGGCGATGGTCGAAGGATTTTGCATGACAGGCATCCGCTCCGGGTCTTCGGGTAAGGCCGCGCTGGCCTCGCGCCGGTAGGAGCAAGCCCCATGCCAGCCGCCCGATCTCCGGCGGCGGCGGTATTCGGCCGCATCTCTGCATGCCCCTCGGCACGGCCTGCCGCCTCCGGCACGGCCGGCGCCGCGAACGCCCGGCAAAACTTGCCGATGGGGCGGATTTGGCAAGGCTTCGTTAATCGCTTGGCGGCAAGATGGCGCCGCAAACGTGTTCTGGCGAAAGGTGCGAACGGGCGATGAGTTCGGCGGTAGCGGCCAACGAGACGGTGGCGGAGGTTAAGACGGGCGGCGGTGGGCGGCGCAAGCTGATCCTGCTCGCGGTGCCGCTTCTGCTCGCCGTGATCGGCGCTGGCCTCTGGTTTTCCGGCATTCTGCCGCGTCTTCTCGGCGGCCACCACGAAGCGCCGGCGGCGGCCACGAAGGCGGCCGAATTGGTCGCGCCGGTCTATACCGATGTGCCGGAAATCATCACCAATCTCGATACTGGCGGGCGGCGCCAAAGCTATGTCAAGCTCAAGGCGCGGCTCGAACTCGCGAAGGCCGGCGATCAGGCGGTCATCGCCGCGGCGATGCCGCGTATCCTCGATGTTTTCCAGACCTATCTCCGCGAGATGCATCCCGACGAGTTGCGCGGCTCATCGGGCACCTATCGCCTGCGCGAGGAGATGATCGCGCGCGCCAATCTCGTGGCCCAGCCGGCGCGCATCGTCGATATCCTGTTCGAGGAGCTTTTGGTGCAATGAGCGGTGATGCCGACCCATCCGATGACGAACTCGCCGCCGCCTGGGGTGCCGCGACCGAGAGCGGCGTGGAGGCGACGCGCGTTCTCAACCAGGCCGAAATCGACAGCCTGCTCGGCTTCGATGACGGCAGCGGCAATGGCGGCGATGCGCGTTCGGGGATCCAGCGGATCATCAGTTCGGGCCTGGTTTCGTATGAACGCCTGCCGATGCTCGAGATCGTCTTCGATCGGCTGGTGCGCATCATGTCGACCTCGCTCCGCAACTTCACCAGCGACAATGTCGAAGTCAGCATCGACAATATTCTCTCGCTCCGCTTCGGCGATTATCTGAATTCGATCCCGCTGCCGGCGATGCTCGCGGTGTTCAAGGCGGAGGAGTGGGATAATTACGGCTTGATGGTGATCGATTCGGCGATGATCTATTCCATCGTCGATGTCTTGCTCGGCGGCCGCCGCGGCACGGCGGCGATGCGCATCGAAGGCCGCCCCTACACCACCATCGAGCGCACCCTGGTCGAGCGGCTGATCCATGTCGTGCTCGCCGATCTTTCCGCGAGTTTCGATCCGATCTGCCCGGTGACGTTCCGCTATGAGCGGCTTGAGGTCAATCCGCGCTTTGCCACCATCAGCCGGCTTTCCAATGCCGCCGTGCTGGCGCGGCTTCGCATCGATATGGAGGACCGTGGCGGCCGGATGGAGCTTTTGCTCCCCTACGCGACCTTGGAGCCGGTGCGCGAATTGCTGCTCCAGCAGTTCATGGGCGAAAAATTCGGCCGCGATTCGATCTGGGAAACCCATCTCGCGGAAGAATTGTGGAACACCGAGGTCGAACTCGAGGCGTTGCTCGACGAGCAGGTGATGCAGCTTTCGGACGTGCTGGCGCTGCGTCCGGGCAGCCAGCTTTTGCTCAACGTGCTGCCTGGCGCGCCGGTGCAGCTGCGCTGTGGCGGCCGCCCGCTGTACGAGGGGCGGGTCGGGCGGCGCAAGAACCGCGTTGCGGTTCGCATCGAACGCGACATTCCGCACGCGCCGGTCGCGTCACGTCAGGGCTGAAAGACGAGGCATGCGATGAACGGCATGGAATGGCTTCTGGAACTCGTTCTCATCGGGCTTTTGGCGATGACCCTGGTGCATGCGCTGCGGCTCGAGCGCGCGCTTGGCCTCCTCAAGCGCGATCGCGCGACGCTCGAGGAGATGATCGCCGGTTTCAACGCCTCGACGCGTGAGGCCGAAAGCGGCATCGCCCGGCTGCGTGAGGCCGCCGACGGCGCCGGGCGCCAAATCACCCGCCATGTCCAGCTCGCCCAGGAACTCAAGGGCGATCTCGGCTATCTCGTCGAGCGTGGCGAGAAACTCGCCGACCGGCTCGATCGCTCTCTGCGCGCCGGGCGCGCCGTCGCCGCCGAGACCGGGTCGGCGCCGACCTACGCGCCGCGCCAGCCGGCGCTGGCCGTGGCGGCAGAGCCAGAGCCGGTGGCAGAGCCGGCGGCGCGCGGGCGCAGTCAGGCCGAGCGTGATCTGATGAAAGCGCTGAGGATGGCGCGATGATTTTCTACCGGGCATCTGGGACGACGCGCGGCTTCGGCTTTCGTCTTCCGCGTCTTTTGCCGCTGACGATGGCGGTGATGTTGGTGCTGCTGGTCCTCAAAACCACCGGCCTGGTGCGGACGGCGTTCTTCTCCCCGGCCGAGGAGCGGGCGCTGGCGGCGGTCGAGGACAGCGTGGTGCCGACCGCCCATGCCGCCGCTTCCGCCGCCAATCCCGCGCCGCCCGCCGGGAACGGCGCGACTTCAAATATCGCGGCGAACGCGGGAACCAACGCCGCCAAACCTGGCCCGGTCGACGATCCGGATAAGCCAGTCAATCTCGCGAAGCCCGAGGCGCCGCAAATCAGCGACACCGAACGCCATCTGCTGCTCGATCTTCGTGAACGCAAGAAAGTACTCGATCAGCGCGAGGCGGCGCTCGGCGAGCGCGAGGCGGCACTGGCCGCCGCCGAGCGGCGGATCTCGGCCCGCGTCGATGAACTCAAGGCACTGCAGGACCGGCTCGTCACCCTGGAAGCGGCGCGCAAGCAGCGGGAGGAATCGAGCTGGGCCGGCCTCGTGAAACTCTATGAAACCATGCGGCCGCGCGACGCTGCGGTGATTTTCAATGATCTCGACATGAATGTTCTCCTGCCGGTGGTCGACCGGATGAAGGAAGCGAAAGCGGCCGCCGTCCTCGCCGCCATGCAACCCGAAAAAGCGCGCCAGATCACGACGCAACTGGCGGCGATGCGTACCCACGAGTCCGGCGGCAGCTGATCGCGCCGGCGACGAAGCTATTTGTGCGGCAAAACACCGCGGTTCGATGAAAGGACGAGGAATGGCGATCGACAAAGCGATGAACGTGCTCATCGTGGATGATTATAAAACCATGCTGCGCATCATCCGCAATCTTCTGAAGCAGATCGATTTCAACAATGTCGATGAGGCGACCGATGGCGCCGAGGCATTGTCGAAGCTGCGCTCAGGCAATTTTGGCTTGGTTATCAGCGATTGGAACATGCAGCCGATGACCGGCCTGCAACTGCTCCAGGAAGTGCGCGCCGATGCAAGGCTCAAGGCGATGCCGTTCATCATGGTGACCGCCGAAAGCAAGGCGGAGAACGTCGTCGCCGCGCGTCAGGCCGGGGTCTCGAATTACATCGTCAAACCCTTCAATGCCGAGACCTTGAAGGAAAAAATCGAGAAGGTGCTCGGTCATGCCTGAACATGCCGCGGAGATTTCTGCCCTGACGCTCCGTCTCGATGAATGTCGTCGCCGCTATCCGGCGAGCGATCCCGAGATGGTGGCCGACGTCGTCCGGGCCGTTCTGACGACGATGCGCGGCGATCTCAGCGCGCAGGAGACCTCGCTCTTGCATGAGATCGAGGAACTCGGCCACGTGATCGCCAACGCCAAGGCGGAAATCGAGGCGCTGCGGATGGACGATATCGGGTCCAGCCACATTCCCTCTGCGACCGACGAACTCGATGCCATCGTCGCCCATACCGCGATGGCGACGGAAGCGATTCTCGAAACCTGCGAAACCCTCGATGCCGTTGGCGAGCATCTCGATCCCGCCTATGCCGCGAAGCTTCAGGATGCCACCACACGAATCTACGAGGCTTGCAGTTTCCAGGATATCACCGGCCAGCGCATCACCAAGGTGGTGCAGACTCTAAAGCAAATCGAACGCAAAGTGATGCAGATCATCGACGCCTTCGGCGTCGGCGCTGGTGCAGCGCCGGCTGCAAACGAGGCCGCGATAGCGACCGAGTCGGTCGAAACGGCGCTCCTCAATGGTCCGCAATTGCCGAGCCTTGCCATGGATCAATCCGATATCGACCGGCTGCTCGCGAGTTTCGATTGATGCGCGCGGTCCTGCTCGCAACCTTTCTCTGCGCGCTCACACCGGCGGCGTGGGCGGTCGAGACCGCCAGTGCCCCGGTATCGGTGCCGGTGCGCATTGGCGAGCATGACGGTTTCGGGCGTGTCGTTTTCGATTTTCCCAAGCCGCCGGTATGGCATATGGAACGCCACGGCGACGAGGTGACGCTTTCTTTTGCCGCCGAGGATCAAGTGATTGCCCCCGGCGGTGCCACGCCACGCAATGTGCGCGCCATTGCCGGCGGCGCCGGCCGGGCGGTGATCCGCGTCGTCCCTGGCGCCGAACTCCGGGTTACGCGGATCGGCAATCGCCTCGCGCTTGACATTCTTTCCCCGCCACCCGCGCGGGCGTCATCCGCCGCCGCCAGCCCACCCGCCGCGGCGACGCCGGCGCCAACACATCATGCCGCCCTCAAGCGGCACTTGCCCAAGGCGATGCCGGCGCTGGTGCCGGCGCCTGCGTTGGTGCCGGCAGCGGCGACGCCGGCGCCGGTCGCGCCGAACACCGCCCCGGTCGCGGTGACCGCGACCGAAGATGTCGATGGCCTGCCCGCTGGCCCGGTTACAGAGGTGAATGCCACTGGCGAGGATGCCGGCGCTGTCGGCGACGCTGGGCCGCAGCGCAGCCTTCCCGACATCGTCGCGACCCTTCCCGGTGCGGTTGGCCCGATGGCGCTGGCCGCGATGCGGGTCGACCCGCCCGCCGAATGGGGCGGGGCCGCTATTGTGTTGCCGTTCGCGCCGGGCACTGGGGCGGCGGCGTTCCGCCGCGGCAGCGAGGCGCTGGTGGTGTTCGACGAGGTCCGCCCGGTCGATCTCGCGGGTTTGCGCGGCGATCCCTTCTTTGGCCATGCGGTGGTGCAAGAGCTTCCCGCCGGCACCTTGCTGCGCTTGCCGCTGGCGCCGGAGGCGTCGCTCGCGTTGCGGCCGAGCGGGCGCGGCTGGCTGGTGGTGGAGACGGTAAAGCCGCCGCCCCTGACCCCGATCGACCCTGCGACTGAACTCGCCGGCCAGGCGGCGCCGCAGCCCGCACCCAGCGGCGGCTTGGGCAAGGCGGAGGGTCAGAAGACGGCGCAAGCGGCCCCGGCCGCCGCGGCGCCCAACGCGTCCGGTGCAATGGATGTCACGCTGGTTGCGCATAACGCTGCCCATGTCGTGATGCTCGATGACCCGCAAACCGGCGGCAATCTCCTCGTTGGAACCCAGCGCAGCGCCGGCGAGGGGGTTGAGGTCGCGCGCCACACCCCGGAATTCGCGCTCCTTCCAAGCTGGATGGGGGTCGCGGTGGAGGCCTTTTCCGACCGCCCGGTGCTCAGGGTCAGCAAAGACGGATTTCTGCTTACCGCCGGCGGTGAGCGGCCCGGCCTCGCGGTTTCCGCGATCATGCCCGGCGCGGCGGCGTTGGCCCGGGCGATGACGCTCACCCGTCATTTCGATTTCCCCGATCTGCCAACGGCGGTGTTACAACGCCATCTTCAGGCGGCGATCGATGATGCGGCCGCGGTTCCGGCGCGCGCGCGCGGCGCCGCGCGGCGCGACGTCGCGACGACGATGATCGCGCTCGGGCTCGGGCCGGAGGCGCAAGCCGTGCTCCGCCTCGCGACGCTCGAAGATCCCGCCGCCGCGAGCGATCCCGATATGATCGGCCTTGCCGCGATCGCAGCACTCGTCGCGGAGCGTCCGGCCGAGGCGGCCGGTATCGATGACCCGCGCCAGCCGGCCAGCGACGAACTCAACCTCTGGCGCGCCGTGCGGCACGCGATGCTGGACCCGCAGAGCGAGGCGGCGGCGGCCGGTTTCGCCGCCGAAACCCGGTTGATCCTCGCCTATCCCGCCAGCTTGCGCGCGCGGCTCCTGCCGCTTGCCGCCGAGACGATGGTGCAGGGCGGCCAGGTCGCCGCCGCCGCGGCGCTGCTTGCCGACCAGAAAGGCGATCCGAGCCTGGATTTCGCCCGCGCCCTCGTCGCCGAAAAGCAAGGGGACGGCAAGGCGGCGCTGGCCCTTTATGATCGGCTCGCCAATAGTCCCGACCGCTTGGTCCATGCCCGCGCGGCACGGCGGGCGGTGGAGATGCGGCTTGCGAGCGGCGCGTTGACCCCGGCGCAGGCCGCCGAGGCCGAGGACCGGCTGCTTTATGCCTGGCGTGGCGACGGGCGCGAACTGGCGGCGCGGCTGCGCCTGGCTGCCCTTCGCCAGCAGGCCGGGCAATGGCGCCAAGAACTCGCCTTGTTGCGTGAGAGCGAGTCGCTGTTTCCCGCTGAGCGACCGGCCATCCATGCCCGCTTGCTGCAAGCCTTTGCCGATCTTCTGCAGAGCGACGGCGATAGGAGTTTGTCGCCGCTCGATCTCGTCGCCTTGGTGCAAGAAAACGGCGATCTCCTGCCTGAGGGGGCGGCCGGGGAGGGGCTGGTCGCGCGTTTCGCCGATCAATTGGCGGCGCTCGATTTGCCGGGACAGGCGGCGCAGGTGTTCGAGAAACTCATCAAAAACGCAACCAGCGCGAGCGCGCGCGCCAAATTCGGGGCCCGCCTCGCGGCGCTCCGGCTTGACGAGCATGATTATGCCGGCGCCCAGGCAGCGCTCGATGCCTCCAAAGGTGATGGGCTGTCGCCGGCGCTGCTCGCCGAGCGGGCGCGTCTCGCCGCCCGGGTTGCGGCGGGTCGCGGCAATCTCGCGCTCGCTATGTCGCTGCTTGCCGACCAGACCGGCGTTGATGCGGCGGAAACCCGTGCGAGCCTCCTCGAGGCAGCGCATGATTGGCCGGCGGCGGAAGCAGCCCTCGCCGCCTATGTCACGGTGGCAGTGCCGGCGGATGGACCGCTGTCGGACAATGGTGGGCGCATCGTGCTACGCCTCGCCAGCGCCGCGGCGCAAGCGAATGACGAGGCGAGGCTCGCGGACCTCGCGCGCACCTACGGCGATCGTTTCGCCGACGGGCCGCTTGCGCAAATGTTCCGGGTGCTAACGGGCAAGCCGGTGCAAGGGGTCGGTGATTTGCCGCAGGTGACCCAGGGGATCGCCGCCGCGCGCGCGCTTCCGGTCGCGCTCCAGGCGTTGGGCACGGGTCTGCCGACGAATTGAGCGACCTTCGCCCGAGCGCAATTTTGGCCTTGCACTGCGGGCACGCTTCGCTTATGCCCCGCCCTTCCTGGCCCAAGGGGGCAATCGCCCAACAGGCCGTCTACTGGTAGGACAGGGGTACGCGATGAACGCACTCAGCCCGCTGGGGATGGTCTCGGAGAATCCGAGCAGCAACCAGGCTTTCTCTGGCCCCGATGGGGAGCCAACCGACCCGTCGGCGAAGGACTATTTCGTCGAGCGCGACGGGCAGCGTTTCGCCGGCATGCATTTGCTGGTTGATCTCTGGGGGGCCGATAACCTCGCCGACCCGGCGCCGATCGATGCCGCCCTGCGCGAAGCCGCGCTGGCTGCGGGGGCGACCATTCTGCATAGCCATTTCCACCATTTTTCGCCCAATGGTGGGGTATCGGGCGTGGTCGTGCTGGCCGAAAGCCACATCTCCATCCATACGTGGCCGGAACGGAATTTCGCCGCCGTCGATATTTTCATGTGCGGCGCCTGTGATCCCTATCAGTCCATCGCCGTCCTCCGCGCTGCTTTCACGCCTGACCGCGTCGATCTCGACGAGCGCCGGCGCGGCCTCGTGCGCTGATGCCGAGTGAGGTCTGGGCGAACGAAACGCTGTACCCGAGTTGGGGGCAGCGTTTCGCGGTGGTTCGTGAACTCGCCCGCGTGCAAAGCGCGTTTCAGGACATCATGATCTTCGAGAGCGCGTCCCATGGGCGGGTCATGCTGCTCGATGGTGTCGTGCAGATCACCGAGGCGGACGAATTCGTCTATCAGGAAATGATCGCCCATGTGCCGCTGCTTGCGCATGGCGCGGCGCGGCGGGTGCTCATCATCGGCGCCGGCGATGGCGGGGTGTTGCGCCGGGTGCTTGCCCATCGTGGCCTCGAGCGGGCGGTGATGGTCGAGATCGATGGCGAGGTGATCCGTCTCGCCCGCGAATTCATGCCGGCGATCGCGGGCGATGCTTGGGATGACCCACGCGCTGAGATCATCGTCGGCGACGGCATCGATTACGTCAAACACGCGCCGGATGCCGCGTTCGACGTCATCATCGTCGATTCGACCGACCCGATCGGCGTCGGCGAGGTGCTGTTCACTGACGAATTCTACGCCCATTCCGCGCGGATTCTTTCGCCCCGCGGCCTGATCGTGAACCAGTGCGGCGTGCCCTTCATGCAGGCCGACGAGCTGCGCGAGACCAGCGCCCGGCGCGCCCGCTTCTTTCCTCATGTCGGCGCCTATGTCGCGGCGGTGCCGACCTATGTCGGCGGGTTCATGACCCTTGGCTTCGCCGCCAAGGTGCCGGGGCTGGACGCGGTTGCGCCGGCAGAGATCCGCGACCGCGCCGCGCGCGCCGGCATTCTCGGGACGACGCGCTATTGGACGCCGGAGATCCACACCGGGGCGTTTTCGCTCCCGCCTTATATCGCGGCGGCGCTGGCCTGACCGCGCTTTACGCCGCCGGGCGCAACCCGAGCGTTGCCGCGAGACTCTCGCGAATGAAGCCGACCAGCGGCGTGGCAAGGGCGCTTCGCCCGGCGGCATCGCCGAAAATCGCCATCTCGGCGGTGCCGAGCGGTGGCAGGCCGGGAATTTCGCGCAAATCCGGCGGCAGCGAGGAGCGGCCGAGCACGGTTATCGCAAACCCCGCTTGCGCCGCGGCGATGACCCCGAGCAGGCTCGCCGAGGTATAGACGATCTCATGCGCGAGATTGTTTTGGCTGAGCAGGGTGAGGGCGCGATCGCGGAACATGCAACCCGCCGGCAGCATGGCGAGCGGCAGCGGCCGGGCGCGCGGATCGGGGGGCGTGAAATCCTCGGCGCCGACCCAGGCGAGCGTCTCGGTCCAGATCGGCGTGCCGGCGGTTTCGCCCTCGCGCCGCTTGCCGATGGCGAGATCGAGCAGCCCCTTCTCGCAGGCGGCACGCAACTCCTGGCTGCGCCCGACCTCGACCTCGAGCCGCACCTCGGGATAGGTGCGGGCGAAGCGCGAGAGGATCGGCGCGAGGTGTTGCGGCACGAAATGATCGGCGACACCGAGGCGCAAATGCCCGCTCATCGGCGGCGTGATCAGCCGGCGCACCGCCTCGTCATTCAACGCGAGCAGGCGACGGGCATAGACCAGCAATAGCTCACCATCGCGGGTGAGCGCGATGCTGCGGCTGGTGCGGACGAAAACGCGCTTGCCGACCACCTCCTCGAGCCGCTTGATTTTGAGGCTGATCGCCGATTGCGTGAGGCCGAGCGCGTTGCCGGCGGCGGTAAAGCTGCCTTCGCCGGCCACCGCGACGAAGGAGCGGAGCAGATCGAGATCGAGATCGGGATAGCGCACGGCGGGGTGGTCAGATGTCGTCGAAAGACGTGTCGTCAAAGCTCGTATCGTCGGGCACATCGGCGGCGTCGTTGACAGCGTCGAATGAGGCGTCGTTCTGGGCGGCATCCCAGCCGGCGGAAGGCTCCGGCTGATTGGCGACACTATTCCAGGGGTTGGCCGCTTCCGGGGTGGCGCCTGGCGCCCCCATCGGCCCCGCAGACCAGGGCGAGGCGGTCGGCTCCATCATCCCGAAGCCGCCGGCCTCGGCATGGCGGGGGGATAAAAGATCCATCAGCGCATTGCCGACCACCATGCCGCCGGCGACACCGGCCGCCGTGGTTAGCGCCGAGCCGAGAAAGCCCGAGCCTTGGCGCTGAAACATCCCGGGCTGATAATTTGGCGGGTATTGCGGGGGCGGCGGCGCATAGGCCGGCTGTGGCCCCGGCGCTTGCGCCTGCCCACCGCCGAACATGCCACCGAAAAAGCCGCTTGGGCGGGATGGCGCCGCGGCCGCTTGCGCCTGCCCGCGCGCCTGTTCGAGATCGGCTTGGAGCTGGCGGATGCGGTTCTGCGCTTCGGCGAGCGCATGTTCTTGCACAAAAGCGGTCTGGGTGATGCGATAACGCGCCGCCGGATAGCGCGTGAACAACTCGGCGATCAGCGCATCGGCTTCCGGGTCGATCGGCGGCAATGCCGACGCCGTCGCCGGGACCGAGCCCGCGAAGCCGCTACTCTCAGCGCCGGCGATACGGGCGATGAAGCGGGAAATGATGTCGCGTTCTTCATTGGTCATGGCTGTCTCCCACTTCCGGGTGGCGCACTCGCTCGCATGTGGCGGCAGGTCTGCGGCAGTTCAAGCCGGGTCGGCCTCGTATTTGGCGATGCGCCAGGCCACAGGTTCGGCGGCAGCGGCCTCGTACCACGCCGCGATCAGCGGATAGGCGCGGATGGCGGCGGCGTAAGCGCGGCTGGCCGGGCCGAGCGGTGGCTCATAGCTCAGAAACCGCGCGACGACCGGCGCATACATCGCATCTGCGATCGTGAAGTGTTCACCGAACAGGAACGCGCCGCCGGCGCCGAATCGTGCCCGCGTCTCGCCCCAGATCGCCTCGATCCGCGCAATATCGGCGCGCACCTCGTCGTTTTGGCCGAACCCCGGCGCATGGCGGCCGAGATTCATCGGCAAGCTTTGCCGCAGCGCCCGGAAACCAGCATGCATCTCGGCGCTGATCGCGCGCGCATGGGCGCGGGCGATGCTGTCCTCGGGCCACAGCGCGGGTTCGATCTCGGCGCAGTATTCGGCGATCGCGAGCGACTCCCAGATCGCGTGGCCGCGATGCTCGAGATAGGGGACGAGGCCGCTCGGCGAGGCCGCCCTGATCGCCGGCGTCGCCCCGGTGCCTGAGACCGGGATCACCACCTCCTCGACCGCGAGGCCAGCGAGACGCACCGCAAGCCAGCCGCGCAGCGACCATGAGGAATAGCGCCGCGACCCGATGACAAGGCGACCCTCCGGCATTGACTGCCCCTCCCTGCTCAGGCGGTGCGATCGCCCTTGGCGCCGAGCGCCGCTTGCGCCGCCGCGAGCCGCGCGACCGGCACCCGATACGGGCTGCAGGAGACGTAATCGAGGCCGACACTCTCGCAAAACGCGATGGAGGCCGGATCGCCGCCATGCTCGCCGCAAATGCCGAGCTTGATCGCCGGCTTGACGCGCCGCCCCTTTTTCGTCGCCATGCGCACCAGCGCGCCGACCCCCTCGATATCGAGCGAAACGAACGGATCCTTCGGCAAGATGCCGCTTTCGACGTAATGGGGGAGAAATTTCCCGGCGTCATCGCGCGAGAGGCCAAAGGTGGTCTGCGTCAAATCATTGGTGCCGAAGCTGAAGAAATCGGCGCTCTCGGCGATCGCATCTGCGATCAAGGCGGCGCGCGGCAGCTCGATCATGGTGCCGATCGAGTAGGTGAGGGTGCGGCCAGCGGCGGCGAACACCTCACCCGCCACGCGCTCGATCTGAGCGCGGGTGATCTCAAGCTCGCGCCGCGTCCCGACCAGCGGGATCATGATCTCCGGCACGGGCGCGGCGCCGGTTTCCTCGGCGACCGCGAGCGCCCCCTCGAAAATCGCGCGGGCCTGCATCTCGTAGATCTCGGGATACGAAATTCCGAGGCGGCAGCCGCGATGGCCGAGCATCGGATTGGCCTCGGCGAGTTCGGCGACCCGCCGCTCCATCGCCGCGACGTCCTGGCCGAGCGCGCTCGCGACCTCGGCGATCTCCTGCGCGCCATGCGGGAGAAATTCATGAAGCGGCGGATCGAGCAGCCGGATGGTGACCGGAAGCCCCGCCATGATG
This sequence comes from Acidibrevibacterium fodinaquatile, assembly GCF_003352165.1. GTDB lineage: Bacteria > Pseudomonadota > Alphaproteobacteria > Acetobacterales > Acetobacteraceae > Acidibrevibacterium > Acidibrevibacterium fodinaquatile. The sequence continues at coordinate 2,557,844 of NZ_CP029176.1, read as the reverse complement.
CGAAAGAGGGCGACGAAATCCTGGCGTTGGAAGGGCAACAGCCTCTCCAGCGCCGCCCGCCGCCCGGCCTCGTCATGGGCCATGATCATCTGGCGCACCGCGCCGATCCGTGCCGGGTCGAAGAACATATGCTCGGTGCGGCAGAGCCCGATACCCTCGGCGCCGAATTTGCGCGCGGTTTCGGCGTCCAGCGGCGTTTCGGCATTGGCCCGCACCTTGAGCCGGCGATGGCTATCCGCCCAGCCCATCAGCACGGCGAAATCGCCCGAGAGCTGGGGCTCGATCATCGGCATGGCGCCGACGAACACCTCGCCGCTGGCGCCGTCCAGCGTGATGGTCTCGCCGGCGCGCACCATACGCCCGCCGGCCGAGAGCGTCTGCGCCCCGTAATCGACGGCGATGCCGCCGGCGCCGGCGACACAGGGCCGGCCCATCCCCCGCGCGACAACCGCCGCATGGCTGGTCATGCCGCCGCGCGTCGTCAGAATGCCACGCGCGGCGTGCATCCCGTGGATATCCTCGGGGCTGGTTTCGATGCGCACCAGAATGACCGCTTCACCCTTGGCGGCGCGGCTTTCGGCCTCGTCGGCGCTGAACACGACGGCGCCAACCGCCGCCCCCGGGCTCGCCGGCAGGCCCTTGGCGAAGACTTGGCGCGCTGCTTTCGGGTCCAGCGTCGGGTGCAGGAGCTGATCGAGGGAGGCGGGATTGACGCGGCGCACCGCCTCCTTCTCGTCGATCAATCCGTCCTGCGCCATCTCGACCGCGATCCGGAGGCTCGCCGCCGCCGTCCGCTTGCCGCTTCGCGTTTGCAGCATGTAGAGCTTGTTTTTTTCGACGGTGAATTCGATGTCCTGCATGTCCTGGTAGTGTTTTTCCAGGGTTTCGCGGACGTGCAGCAATTCCTTGTACGCCGCCGGCAGGGCGCGTTCCATACTGGTCTCGCCCGGCTTCGCTTGCGCTTCTGAGAGCGGCTGCGGCGTGCGGATGCCGGCCACCACGTCTTCGCCCTGCGCATTGACCAGGAATTCGCCGTAAAACACGTTCTCGCCGGTCGAGGGGTTGCGGGTGAAGCAGACGCCGGTTGCGCAATCATTGCCCATATTGCCGAACACCATCGCCTGCACATTCACCGCCGTGCCCCATTCGGCGGGAATGTCATGCAGCCGCCGATAGGTGATGGCGCGCGGGTTCATCCAGCTCCCGAACACCGCCCCGATCGCCCCCCAGAGCTGATCCTCGGGGTCCTGCGGGAAGGGTTTTTTCGTCTCCTCCTCGATCATGTCCTTGTAAGCGGCCACCACACGATGCCAGTCCTGCGCGGTGAGCGCGGTATCCTCGGTCGCGTCCTCGTCGAGCTTCACATGCTCGATGATTTCCTCAAACCGGTGATGATCGACGCCGAGCACGACAGAGCCATACATCTGAATGAACCGCCGATAGCTGTCCCAGGCGAAGCGGGCATCACCGGAGGCATTGGTCAGCCCCTCGACGGTTGCGTCATTGAGGCCGAGATTGAGGACGGTATCCATCATCCCCGGCATCGAAACCCGCGCCCCCGAACGCACCGAGACCAAAAGCGGCTTGTGCCGGTCACCGAATGTCCGCCCCGTCGCCTGCTCGACGCGCGCGAGTGCTGCTCGCACCTGCCCGGCCAGCGCCTCGGGATAGCGGCGGTCATTCTTGTAAAACTCCGTGCAGACCGCGGTGGTGATGGTAAAGCCCGGCGGTACCGGCAGGCCGATCGCGGCCATTTCGGCGAGATTGGCGCCCTTGCCGCCAAGCAGATCACGCATCTCGGCGCGGCCTTCATTGTGGCCGGCGCCAAAACTATACACCCACTGGGTCATGGTGCGGCCCTCCTTAGGGTTTTATGTCGTGTAGGGGAGAGAATTCTTCTTTTTCTGAAGAAAAAGAAGCAAAAAGACTTTCTTCCGTTCTCTTGGAGTAACAACGCCGCGGGCACTGCGGCAACGGATAAAAGTTTTTTGGTTCTTTTTTCAAAAAAGAACATTTTTCCCTCAGCCTTCGATGAGCGAGAAATCGGCGAAGCGGTTCATCGTATCACGGATGCGAGAAAGAAGCCTCAACCGATTGCGGCGCAAGGCGGGATCGGGGTCGTTGACGGTGACTTTCTCGAAGAAGGCATCGATCGGCGGGCGAAGAAGGGCGAGATCATGCACGATTTGGCCGAGCCAGGATTCTGACTGATACGATGCGCCCAGCCCGGCTCTTTTCTCGAAATCGACCAGAGTACGAAAGAGAGCCGGCTCCTCATCGGTTTTGAAAAGAGATTGTTTGACTTGTCCGGTGTGCGGGCCGTCTTTCCTGTCTTCGATGCGGAGAATATTGGCGGCACGACGGTACGCCACGAGCAGATTGGCGCCGTTATCGCTAGCAAGAAATCTGGTGATCAAAAAGGCACGAGCCAGCAACCGGAAGATATTATCGTCGGCAGATGCAGCGAAGACAGCGGCGAGAACGTCATGGCGTCCGCCTTCCGAGCGCAGTTGAACCCGCAGCCGCTCGACGACGAAGGTGATGATGTCATCGATGGGAACCGCGATCCCGAGACCTTGCGCGGCCTGCTCCAAGGCTTCGCGAAGAGAGAAAAACTCCAGCGCGAATTTCCGAATGATCTGAATGATGCCCAGAGCCGCACGGCGGAGGGCGTAGGGATCACCTGCGCCGGTCGGCTTTTCGCCAATCGCGAAAAAGCCGGCAAGTTGGTCGATCTTGTCGGCGAGCGCGACAGCGCGCGCGGCATAATTCATGGGGGGCACCGGATCGGAACCGCTTTTGGGCAGATAATGATCGCGGATGGCTAAGGCGATCTCATTGTGTTCGCCATCATGCCGCGCGTAATAATAGCCCATCACGCCTTGAAGTTCGGGAAATTCGCCGACCATCCCGGTGGTGAGATCGGCTTTCGCGAGCAGCCCGGCGCGTTCGGCGTACCCTTTATCTATGTTGAACGGGTCTTCTGGGGCCGAGGAATCTTTGACCATCGGCAGCAGAAGCCCAGCCAGGCGCGCGAGGCGCTGCGCGCGCTCATACTGCGTGCCGAGCTTGGCGTGGAAGGTGACGGCTTTCAGCCCTTCCACCCGGCTCTCCAGCCGCACCCGCCGGTCGAGATCATAAAAATGCCGCGCATCCGAAAGCCGCGCGCGCAGCACCCGTTCATTGCCGGCGATGATCGCAGCACCCTCATCCTCCGCCGCGATATTGGCGATGAAAGCGAAATGCGGCGCCGGCGCGCCGTCCGCATCGCGCAACGCGAAATAGCGCTGATTGACGCGCATCGAGACCTGGCGGACCTCGGGGGGAAGGTCCATGAACGCAGCATCGATCGTCCCGAGGAGGGCGACCGGCCATTCGACGAGGCCGGTCACTTCCTCGAGCAAACCTTCATCGGGGACGACGCTCAGACCCTTCGCCTGCGCGACCCTGGCGATACCGTCTTCGATCAGGCGGCGGCGCTCGGCGGGATCGGCGATGACGAAGCGTTCCCGCAACGTATTCTGCCACGCCTCGGCGCCGTGGACGGCGAAAGCGCCCGGCGCCATGAAGCGATGCCCCTCGGTCTCGTTGCCCGAGACCAGCCCGTGCCCGTCATCCTCGCCCTGGCGCAGATCGAACCGCACCACTTCGCCATCGAGCAGGGCAAGGATGCGGCGGAGCGGCCGCACCCAGGTGAACCCGCTCTTGCCGCCCCAGCGCATCGATTTCGGCCATGGAAAGCGCCAGAGCAGACCGGGCATCGCCCCGGCGATCACTTCGGCGGCGGATTGGCCGGGAATGGTCCGGCGCAGCACCCAATAATCACCCTCGGCCACCAAATCCTCGCGCACCGCGCCGTGCTTGCGAAGGAAGCCCCCGAGCGCTGCCTCCGGCGCGCTCAAACGCGGCCCACGCTCGGCGCTCTCGCGCGCCGCGACCTCGCCCCGGACCTCGACCGCGAGCGCGATCCGCCGCGGCCCCCAGAACAGCGTTGGAACACCCGGCATCAGCGGCGCCAATGCCTCGGCGATCAGGCGCGCGAGGGTCTCGGCGCCGCGCTGCTGCAGCCGCGCCGGGATTTCCTCGGAGAAGAGTTCCAGAAAAAACGCCGGCATTATGCGCCCTCGCCAGCGAGCCACGCCTCGGCGCAGCGTTTGGCGAGCGCCCGGACGCGCCCGATATAGGCGGCGCGCTCGGCAACGCTGATTACGCCGCGCGCGTCGAGCAGATTGAAAAGATGGCTCGCCTTGATGCACTGGTCATAGGCCGGCTGCGCGACCCCGGCCTCGGCGAGCCGGGCGCATTCGGCTTCCGCGTCGGCAAAATGGCGCGCCAGCATCGCGGTGTCGGCGAGTTCGAAATTATGCCGCGAATAGTCGCGCTCGGCGCGCAAAAAGACATCGCCATAGGTGACGCCGGCGCCGTTGAAGTCGAGGTCAAAAACGTTTTCGACGCCCTGGACATACATCGCAAGGCGCTCCAGCCCATAGGTCAGCTCGGCGCTGGGGAGCGCGCACCCGATCCCGCCGACCTGCTGGAAATAGGTGAACTGCGTCACCTCCATCCCGTCGCACCAAACCTCCCAGCCGAGCCCCCAGGCGCCGAGCGTCGGGCTCTCCCAATCATCTTCGACGAAGCGGATATCGTGCCGCTGAGGGTCGATCCCGAGGGCGCGATAGCTTTCGAGCAAAAGCGCCTGCGGATCGGCCGGGCTCGGCTTCAAAATCACCTGATACTGATAATAGTGCTGCAAGCGGTTCGGATTCTCGCCATAGCGCCCGTCACTCGGGCGGCGGGAGGGCTGCACATAGGCCGCCCGCCAGGGTTTTTCGCCGAGTGCCCGCAGCGTCGTCGCCGGGTGAAACGTGCCGGCGCCGACCTCCATGTCATAAGGCTGTAAAATGAGACAACCCTGCCGCGACCAGTAGTCATGCAGGCGAAGGATCAGCTCCTGAAAGCTCGGCGCGGCCATGGGCTCCATTGACGAATTGGGGGCAGGGCGTCAGATGGCGCGCACCATAGGGGCGAAGCCCGGGCCCGGCAAGGCGAGCGCCTTGCGGAAAGAAAGGACGACGATGACCGCGACGACGACCGAGCCGCTGATCCGCGAGTATTACGATGCCTTCAATCGCGGCGACCGGGCGGGTTTTCTCGCTCTCCTCGCCGAGGACGTGATCCATGACGTAAGCCAAGGCGAGCGCGAGATCGGGCGCGCTGCCTTTGCCCGCTTTCTCGAGCACATGGACCGCTGCTATCGCGAACGGATCGAGGACATCGTCGTCATGACCACGCCGGACGGGCGGCGGGCGGCGGCGGAATTCGTCGTCCACGGCACCTATCTCGCAACCGACCCCGGCGTTCCGCCCGGCACCGCGCCGGCGAGTGGCCAGCGCTACATCCTTCCCGCCGGCGCTTTCTTCGAGATCCGTGACGGCAAGGTCGCGCGCATCAGCGTTCACTATAATCTCGGCGATTGGATCGCCCAGGTGAACGCCGGCGCGACGCCATGACCGCCGGACGACGCGGCCCCTTTCGCCGGCGCCGCTCTCTCGGCTAGAGTGGCGCCATGTTGCAAGCCAGTCCGCGCGTCGCGCTGTTCGTCACCTGCCTCGTCGATCTGCATCGGCCGACGGTGGGGTTCGCCGCCATCCGCCTGCTCGAACAGGCGGGCTGCCAGGTCGAGGTGCCACGGGCTCAGACCTGCTGCGGCCAGCCGGCTTATAATTCCGGCGACCGCGAGACCGCGCGCGACCTCGCCCGTGCCATTCTCGATGCCTTTGGCGGCTATGATTACGTGGTTGTTCCCTCGGGGTCGTGCGGCGGGATGCTGCGCCATCATCTGCCGACCCTGTTCGAGGACGACCCCAATCTCCGCGCCCGCGCCGAAGCCTTGGCCGAGCGCACCCATGAGCTAGTGAGCTTTCTCACCGATGTCATGGGGTTGGATCGGGTTGCCGGCGCCTTCTCCGGCACCGTCACGTATCATGATAGCTGCTCGGGGCTCCGCGAACTCGGCATCAAGGCGCAGCCGCGCCGTCTCCTCGAAGCCCTCGGCGCGACGGTCAAGGAAATGGCTGACCCCGAGGTTTGCTGTGGCTTCGGTGGCACGTTCTGCGTCAAATACCCGGAAATCTCCACCCGCATGGTCGCCGACAAGGCCGCCGACATCGCCCAGAGCGGCGCCGAGACGCTGCTTGCCGGCGATCTCGGCTGCCTCCTCAACATGGCCGGGCGGCTGAAGCGGGAAGGGAGCGCCGTCAAGGTGCGCCACGTCGCCGAGGTTCTTGCCGGCATGACCGCTGCTGTGCCGCCGATCGGCGAAGCCGGCTGAAAAGCCAGGCGAAAAAGACAGGGAAACGCGACATGCTCTCGACCTCGCCCGCCTTCAAGGAAAATGCCCGCAAGGCGATCGCCGATGTCGGCCTGCAAAAGGCGCTGGCGCGCACTAAGCCGCAATTTCACGGCAAGCGCGCGAAAGCGGTCGCCGCCTTGCCGGAATTCGAGCAGCTGCGCGACATCGGCCGCGAGATCAAGAACCACACCCTCGCCCATCTCGATTTCTATCTCGAAACCTGGGCGGCGAATGTCGAGCGCGCCGGTGGCCAAGTGCATTGGTGCGCGACCGCCGATGAAGCCCGCGCCGCCGTTCTCGGCATTTGCGAGCGCGCCGGCGCAAAGACCGTGACCAAGGGCAAATCGATGATTTCCGAAGAACTCGGGATCAACGAGCATCTCGAGCAGCACGGCATCACCCCGATCGAAACCGATCTCGGCGAATATATCCTCCAGCTCCGCCATGAACCGCCGAGCCATATCATCGGCCCGGCCTTTCACCTCAACCGCGAGGATTGGGAGGAGAGCTTCCGCCGCTCCCACACCGATCTCCCCGCCGACCGCGTCTTTCACGAGCGCCGCGACATCCTGACCGAGGCACGCACCAAGCTCCGCGCCCGCTTCCTCGCCGCCGATGTCGGCATCACCGGCGCCAATTTCCTGATCGCCGAGACCGGTTCCTCGGTCATCGTCACCAACGAGGGCAATGGCGATCTGACCCAGACCCTGCCGCGCGTTCATATCGTGCTTGCCAGCATCGAAAAAATGGTGCCGACGCTGGAGGACGCGACCAACATGCTGCGTCTGCTGGCGCGCTCGGCGACGGGGCAGGATTTCTCGGTCTATACCACCTTCTCGACCGGTGTGCGCCGTCCGGGCGATCTCGACGGGCCGGAGGAATACCACGTCATCCTGCTCGATAATGGCCGCAGCGCCATGCTCGGCACCGAGTTCCAGGACATGCTGCGCTGCATCCGCTGCGCCGCCTGCATGAACCATTGCCCGGTCTATAACGTCGTCGGCGGCCACGCTTATGGCTGGGTCTATCCGGGGCCGATGGGGGCGGTGCTGACGCCGACCCTGATCGGCGTCGATCAGGCCGGCAATCTCCCCAACGCCTCGACCTTCTGCGGCAAATGCGAAAGCGTCTGCCCGGTGAAGATCCCGCTGCCGAAGATGATGCGCCATTGGCGCGAGCGCGAGTTCGAACGCCATCTGACGCCAAGCACGGTTCGCACCAATCTCGCGCTCTGGGGCTTTTTCGCGCGCCGCCCGGGGCTTTACCGGCTGGCAACGCGGATCGGCGCTGGCGTCCTCGGCTGGCTTGGGCGCCGGCGTGGGCGGCTTTCGCGCCTTCCTTTCGCCGGCGGCTGGACCGCCGGGCGCGATCTGCCGACGCCGGAGGGTGAGACCTTTTTCGCCCGCTATGCGAAGGAACAGCGGCGCCAGCGGGGCGCGTCGTGAGTTCTCGCGAAGCCATTCTCGGCGCCATTCGCCGCCATCTTCGCCGCGGTCCCCTGCCCGCGGATCAGGCGGCGATGCTGCGCGGGCGCCTTGACGCCCATCCCCGTCATCTCATTCCCGCCCGCTCGCGGCTTTCGCGCGCCGGCCAGGTCGCGCTCTTCATCGCTAATGTCGAGAAGGAATTCGGCAGCGTCGCCCGTCTACCCGACGCGGAGGCGGTGCCCGGCGCGATCGCCGATTATCTCGCGCAGCAGAATCTGCCCTCCGAGATCGTCATGGCGCCGCATCCCGAGTTGCAGGCGATCCCCTGGTCGGCGCGGCCGCTGCTCAAGCTCCGCGCCGGGCGCGCCGAAGCGAGCGACCTCGTCAGTCTCCAGCAGGGTTTCGCGGCCGTCGCCGAGACCGGCACGCTGATGCTGCCGGCGGCGCCGGAGCGGCCGACGACGGTCAATCTCCTCGCCGATACCGCGCTGGTTCTGCTCCGTGCGAGCCGCATCGTCGGCGCTTATGAGGAGGCGTGGGATCTGCTCCGCGCCGAGCGGACCGACCCGTTGACCGGCGGCTTCATGCCGCGCAACGTCATGCTGGTGACCGGGCCGTCGCGCTCGGCGGATATCGAGCAGACGCTGGAACTCGGCGCGCACGGGCCGCGGCGGCTGCATATCCTGCTGCTCGAAGACGACGCCGAGGCCAAATTAGCGCCGGAAAGCGCTGCCCCGCACGGCGATGGCGCGGGAGACGCCCCGTGACATGTCACGCGGGCGCGGGCTGAGCGAGGCCGATCTCGCGCTCTGGGCGGCGTTTGTCGAGACGATCCGCCCGCTTCGCGGCCGCGCGCCACCGCTGTTGCGAGAAACGCCACCGGTAATGCCATCGCCCGGGCCGCCGGCGCCGGCGGCTCCGGCGCGGATCATCCCTGAGCCTCTGCCCCGCCGCCCGCCGCCGCTCTCTTTGCTTGCGATCGGGGTCGCGCCGCCCGGGCTTGATGGCGCGACCTGGGAGCGGCTGCGCTCAGGCCGGCTCAAGCCGGCGCGGGTTTTCGATCTTCATGGCCTGACGCTGGCTGAGGCGCATCGTGTCTTGCTCGACGCCGTGGCCGCGGCGCGGGCGGAACGATGGCGCTGCATCGAGATCATCACCGGGCGTGGCAGCGGCGCCGAGGGCGGCGCGATCCGGCGCGAATTGCCGCATTGGCTGAACTTGCCGACACTTCGCCCGCTTGTGCTCGCCGCCGCTCACCCGCATCCGGCCAACCCTGGCGCGACCCGGCTTCTCCTGCGCAAATCGGCATCTCCTTCTCGTCGCGCGGTTTGATCTGGATCAAGGCCGCCCGCTCCTGTCCCCCGGAAGATGTGCCGGCAACGTCCAGGAGAACGCATTTTCATGACTGACGTGATGAGTCCCGAGGCGCTGGAGCGTGCGCTCCGCAAAATTGGTGAGGAGCGCTATCACAATCTCCATCCCTTCCATAAAATGCTGCATGGCGGGCGGATGAATTTCGGGCAGGTACAGGCCTGGGCGCTCAACCGCTATGTCTATCAGGCGGCGATTCCGCGCAAAGACGCGGCGCTCATGGCGCGGCTCGAGGATCGCGCGTTGCGGCGCGAATGGATCCATCGCATTCACGACCATGACGGCATCGACGCCGACAGCGGCGGCATCGAGCGTTGGCTCAAGCTCACCGACGGGCTGAAGCTCGACCGCGCCTATGTGATTTCGCAGGAAGGCGCGCTGCCGGCGACGAAATTCGCGGTCGAGGCTTATGTGCGTTTCGTTTATGAGCGCCCGACGCTGGAAGCGATCGCGTCCTCGCTCACCGAACTCTTCGCGCCCGCGATTCACGCCGAGCGTATCGCCGGGATGCTCGAACATTATGATTTCATCAGCGACGAACTCGTCGCTTATTTCCGCAAACGCCTCGATCAGGCGCCGCGCGACTGCCGCTTCGCCCTTGCCTATGTCCAGGAACATGCGCGCACGCCCGAGCAGCAAGCGGCGGTGTTAGCCGCACTCCGCTTCAAGACCGATGTCCTCTGGGCGCAGCTCGACGCGCTTTATTTTGCCTATGTCGAACCCGGCTTCATCCCGCCGGGAGCGTTTCGGCCAGCCCCAAAATAAAAAATCGTCTTTTGACTTCATAAAAACAAGAAAAAAACTCTTATCCCCGGACAGCGCCGCAGGCGCTGTCCAAAAGGGAAAAGTTTTTTGGTTCTTTTTTTCAAAAAAGAACCGCTTTTCTTTCTTACCCCTCCATCCGCAGCAACGAGCCGTCGGGCTGGAGCTGGTAGCCGAAGCGGCGCATGGCGGCGAGAAAATGGAACGAGGCCTTGAAGGCCAACACCGGCGGGCGAAGGCGCCGCGTCTCGATGTCGCCGGCGAGGAGCGAGACCAGCCCGCTGCGCATGCCGAAACGGTCTTGCGGCGCCATGAACATGTCGCGCAGCGTCGGGGTGTTGATCCGGCGGATCAGCCAGTCGAGACCGTCCAGCGAGCGGCGCATGCGCGCTTCGGCTTGGCGGGCGAGACGCTTTCCGGCGCGCGGGGAGGCGAGCCAGGCGCTCGCGACCGCGGCGCCGAGTTCGGCGCTGCGCATCGCCAGCATGACGCCGCTCGAGAAAATCGGGTCGATGAAGGCGAAGGCGTCGCCGATCAGGAAATAGCCGTCACCGCTCGCCGTGCGGGCGCAATAGGAATAATTGCCGGTTGCGGTGACGGCGCCGAGCGCCATCGCCGCTGCCATGCGCGCTGCAACGCTCGGGCTCGCCGCGATGCGGGCGCGAAAAAAGCTCTCGAGATCGGTGCCACGGCTGCGGAACGCCGCCTGATTGCCGACGAAGCCGACACTGGTCACCTCGTCGGGAAGCGGGATGAACCAGAACCAGCCGTTTTCGGCGAGATGGATGCTGATATACCCCTCCCGCCCGTCGCGATGGCAGGCGACGTTGCGGAAATGGCCAAAAACGGCGGCGGTGTTGTTGTGTTTGTGCGCGGTTTTGAGGCTGGCGCGGGTGGCGAGGAACGTGTCGCGCCCGGAGGCATCGAGCACGAAGCGCGGGGCATAGTGGGTGGTCTCGCCACCGTCGCTGATCGCGGTGATCTCCGCCCGTGCCCCCTGGCCGAGGCGGGCGGCGGTGACCCGGGTGTTTTGGACGCCGCGTGCCCCACGGCGGAGCGCGTTCGCAAACAGGATGGCATCGAAGGCGGCGCGCGGCACCTGATAGCTGAAATCGGGGCGGGCGGCGCCGGCGGCTGACGCGAACGGGTAGGCGATGGCGCGCTGATGGGCGTCGGAGACGAATTCGGCGCCGGGCTTTTTGACCCCGATCGCCGCGACCTCGGCGGCGATGCCGAGCCGCTCCAGCAAAGGAAGGTTGGCGGGCAGCAGCGATTCGCCGATGTGAAAGCGGGGATGCTGTGCTTTTTCGAGGATGACGACGTCATGGCCGGCCTCGGCGAGCAAGGCCGCGGCGGTGGCGCCGGCCGGGCCGCCGCCGATCACCAGGATATCGCAAGGAACCGACAAGGCTGGCTTTCCCTATGCATTGGCCACCATGGCGGCACCCTCTATAGCGCGATCATGCCTGGCTGCGATATCGCTCTCTCCCGAGATGGCAGAAGATCCGGCAAGGGTGGTGGTGGTTATTCCGGCGTGCGAGGAGGCGGGCAGCATCGCTGCGATCGTCGCCGGCTGTCTTTCCTTTGCCGCATCGGTGATCGTCGTCGATGACGGCTCTCGGGACGCGACCAGCGCCTGCGCCGCGGCGGCCGGCGCGCTGGTGCTCCGCCATCCGGTGCGGCGCGGCAAGGGGGCGGCGTTGGAGACGGGCTTTGCCGCCGCTTTGGCCGCCGGTGCCGCCTTCGTCGCGACGCTCGATGGCGACGGCCAGCACCGGCCGGAGGACCTGCCACGCCTGCTTACGGTTGCCCGGCGCGCCCCACACCGCATCGTGATCGGCTCGCGCCGGTCCAGCCGATTGCCGGCGCCGCGCGGCCGGCGGGTTGCCAACCGGGTCGCGGATTTCTGGATCTCCTGGGCCGCGGGCCACCCGGTCGCTGACAGCCAGTGCGGTTTTCGCGTCTATCCCGCCGATTTGCTGCGCGCTCTGCCGGCTCGCCGCCGGCCGCGCGGTTTCGCGTTCGAGGCGGCGTTGCTGATCGAGGCGGCGCGGGCCGGCTATCGCACCATTGCGGTCGACGTGCCGGCGCTTTATGGAGGGCCGAGCCAGCGGGCCAGTCATTTCCGCCCGGTGGCGGATGTGACCAAGATTGTTCTGGTGGTCGCCGCCCGGCTGCTCGCCCGCGGGCTTTCGCCGTGGTCGCTGTGGCGGGCGCTCACCCTGCCCGAGGAGCGCGCTTGATGCCGCCACGTTTTTTGGTTTTGCTCGGCCTGCTGGTGATCGCCGGCTGCTCGGTCACCACCCCCTATGAGGTGATCGCCGAGCCCTTCGCGACCGCCACCGGAACCCTCGAGGCCCGCCAGGCGCAAATCCGCCGCGCCGCGACCGGTCTCGGCTGGACCATCACCGAGGACGATCCCGGCCATATGCTCGCCCACAAGGGCGATGTCACGGTGCTGGTGGAATATGACCCCACCGGCTTCTCGCTGCACGAGACCAATCCACCTGAAAACACCAATGAAATCGAGACTTGGAACACCGCCGCCGAGGCGCTCGAGAAAAGCATCCTCGCGCAGTCGAAAGCGTGAGACTTATACGTTAAATTCACCTTGGAGAGGCTAGGTTCGGGCCGGTATCACCGGGGTTTCGTGTCAGGGGGAAGGGCTGCGCATGCGCATTGCGATGATTGGCGGCGGCTATGTCGGGCTGGTCTCGGCCGCGTGTTTCGCCGAATTCGGCGTCGAGGTCGCCGTGGTCGAGGCCGATCCCGGGCGGCTCGCGTCCTTGCATGCCGGGCGCATGCCGATCTATGAGCCCGGGCTCGATGCGCTGGTGGCGGGCAACGTCGCCGCCGGCCGGCTCTCCTTCACCGATGATCTCACCTCCGCCCTTGCCGGCGCCGAAGCGGTATTCATCGCCGTCGGCACGCCGAGCCGGCGCGGCGATGGCCACGCCGATTTGACCTATGTCTATGCCGCCGCTGAGCAAGTTGCCCGCGCGCTGACGCACCCCGCGGTGATCGTCACCAAATCGACGGTGCCGGTCGGCACCGGCCGGCGGATCGCGGCGATCCTTCGCGATGTCCGCCCCGATCTTCCGTGCGCCGTTGCCTCCAACCCGGAATTTTTGCGCGAAGGCAGCGCGATCGCCGATTTCATGCACCCCGACCGGGTGGTGATCGGCGTCGAGGACGAGGGCGCGCGCGAGGTGCTGCGCCTTCTCTATCGCCCGCTTTATCTGATCGAGACGCCCATCGTCTTCACCAATCTCGAAACCGCCGAGCTGACCAAATACGCCGCCAATTCCTTTCTCGCGATGAAGGTCGCCTTCATCAACGAAATCGCCGATCTCGCCGAGAAGGTCGGCGCCGATGTCCATGATATCGCGCGTGGGATCGGGCTCGATGGCCGCATCGGGCGCAAATTCCTCCACCCCGGCCCCGGTTTCGGCGGCTCCTGCTTCCCGAAGGACACGCTCGCCCTGGTTCGCATCGCGCAAGACGCCGGCGCCCCAAGCCGGCTGATCGAGACCGTGGTCGCGGTGAACGAGGCGCGCAAGGCCGGGATGGCCGGGCGCGTCATCGCCGCTTGCGGCGGCAGCGTGCGTGGCAAGACCATCGCCGTCCTCGGCCTCACCTTCAAGCCCGAAACCGATGATATGCGCGATTCGCCGGCGATTCCCATCGTGTCGCGCCTCATCGGGGATGGCGCCCGGGTTCAGGTCTATGATCCGCAAGGCATGGACCAGGCGCGACCGATGCTGCCCGAGACCGTCGTCTATTGTCAGAACGCTCTCGCGGCGGCGGAGGGGGCGGCGGCGCTGGTGGTGGTGACGGAGTGGAACGAGTTCCGTGCCCTCGACCCGGCGCGCCTCGCGGAGACCATGCGCGGGCGGGCGGTGATTGATCTGCGCAACATTTTCGACCCCGCGACGATGCGCGAAGCCGGCTTTGCCTATTACGGCATTGGTCGCCCGGCCGGCAGCCAGCCGGGCGGTTGAATGTCGGCGCCGGCTGCGCCCTATCCCTACGCCGACGGCTATAACGCAGATCTGCTGGAGCGGATTCCGCTCTCGGCCGGGCTGGTGCTCGATATCGGCTGCGGCACCGGCGCGCTCGGCTTCCAATTCAAGCAACGCAATCCCCGCGCGCGGGTTTTCGGCGTCGAGGGTGACGCGCGCGCGGCTTCCGTCGCGGCCGGCCGGCTCGACGGCGTGATCACCGGCGATATCGAGGCCCTGGCGTTCCCCGACAGTTTCACGGGTGCCGTCGATTGCCTGATCTATGGCGACGTGCTGGAGCATTTGCGTGACCCGTGGGCGCTGCTGCGCCGGCATGCCGCGCTGCTGTCGCCGACCGGCGTGTTGCTCGTCTCGCTCCCCAATGTCGAGCATTGGAGTTTTGCCGCCCGCCTTCTGCAAGGCGGCTGGCACTATGAGGAGAGCGGCCTTTTCGACCGCACCCATCTGCGCTGGTTTTCGCGCGACAGCGCCGGCCGGGCGCTCGCCGAGGCCGGCTATGTGCCGCTCGACAGTGTCGGGCGGGTATTTGAGGCCGAAACCGGCCGACGCTTCATCACCGCCATCACCCCGGCGCTCGCCGCCCTTGGCGTCGATCCCGAAAACTATGCCCGCCGCGCTCTGCCGCTCCAATATGTCTGGCGGGCAACGCGGACCGCGCCGGCGCGGCTGCAGATTTTTTCCACCATGCTGGCGCCGGTCGGGGGGGTGAGCCATGTCCGCGTCGTCGAGCCGATGCAGGCGCTGGCCGCGACCCCCGGCGTTACGGCGCGTCTGACCAATCTCCGGGACTTGCCGCGGCCGGCGCCGGGGGTGCCGCACATCCTGATCCTCCACCGCCCTGCACTCCTCGGCGAGGCCGGGCTTGCGACGCTGCGGGCGGTGATTGCGGCGGGATATCTCGTGGTGTGCGAGTTTGACGACCATCCCGATTACATCCCCATCCTGCAACACCCGGAGATGCATAATTTCCGCGCCGTGCACGCGGTTCAGACGACGACGCCGATGCTGGCCGAGGTGCTCGGGGCCGCCAACCCTGAGATCGCGGTGTTTCCCAACGCGGTGAGCGCGCTCCCGGCGCCGCGAAATTTCGCCGATCCCGCGCATCTCACGCTGTTTTTCGGTGGCATCAACCGCGAAGCCGACTGGCCGGACTTCATGCCGGCGTTAAACGAGGTCGCGGCGGTGGCGGGAGACCGGCTCCGCTTCGTCGTCGTTCATGATCGCGGGTTTTTCGACGCTCTGGCGAGCCCGCACAAGCATTTTCATCCGATGCTCGACTATCCGGACTATCTCGCGCGCCTCGCCGAGGCCGAGATTTCGTTCATGCCGCTCGGTGACACGGTTTTCAACCGCTGCAAATCCGATCTCAAATTCATCGAGGCGGCGGCGCGCCGGGTCGCGGCGCTGGCGAGTGAGACGGTCTATGGCAACATCATCACCGACGGCCGCGATGGCGCGGTGTTTCGAGATCGTTACGAACTACGGACCATATTGCTCCGCATGATCGAGACCCCTTCCTTGCCGCGTCGCCTTGCCGAGCAAGCGCGCGCGCTGGTCGCCGGCCAGCGCATGCTCGCCGAGCAAATTCCGCCGCGCCTTGCCTGGTATCATGATCTTTGGGCGCGGCGTGCGACGCTCCACGCGGCGCTGATCGCGCGGATCCCCGCCTTCGCCGATCTGCCGCCGCCGGGGGAGGATGTCTCGTCGCCGTCGTCGTGACGGCCTTCGTGCCGGTTTCTCAGGCCGCCGCGCCGACGGCGAGGAAGCGCTGGCGGGCGGTGTCATCGGCGGCAAGCGCCGCGAGGCTGCCGGCCCAGACCGCTTCGCCTTTCTCGATCACCACCGCGCGGTCGCCGAGGCGCTCGGCGAAATGCAGATTCTGCTCGGCGAGCACGATCCCGACCCCCTCCGCCTTGAGCGCGAGAATGGCCGCCGCCATCTGCTCGACGATCAACGGCGAAAGCCCCTCGCTCGGCTCATCGAGCAAAACCAGACGCGGATTGCCCATCAGCGTGCGCGCGATCGCGAGCATCTGCTGCTCGCCGCCGCTCATCTGCCCGGCCAAGCGGTCCCGCGCTGCGGCGAGATTGGGGAAAAGCGCGTAAAGCCGCGCCGGCGTCCATGGGGCAAGGCCCGGGCGCGGCGCCTGGCGGCCGATATCGAGGTTTTCGGCGACCGTGAGCCCGGCGAAGATGCGCCGCTCCTCGGGCACATAGCCGAGGCCGAGGCGGGCGATCCGATGCGGCTCGGCGCCGGCGATCGCGCGCCCGGCAAAGGTTATTCGCCCGCGCGCCGGGCGCACGAGGCCGATCACGGATTTCATCGTCGTGCTTTTGCCGGCGCCGTTGCGCCCCAGCAGCACCAAAACCTCGCCGGCGCCGCAGGTGAAGGAAATCCCGTGCAGGATCTGCGCCCGGCCGTAGAAACTGGTCAGATCCTCGACCGCGAGCAAGGGTGTTTCCGCCGTCATCGTCAATGCCCGCCGCTGGTCGCGCCCGAGCCGAGATAGACCGCGCGCACCTTGGCATCGGCGCGGATCTCGGCGCCACTTCCCTCCGCGATCAGCCGACCGCGATCGAGCACCAGGATGCGGTCGGCGACCCCGAACACCACATCCATGTCGTGCTCGGTGAACAGAACCGCGATCGCGCGCTCGCTGGCGAGGCGGCGGGTGAGGTCCATCAGCCCGCCGCGCTCGGCCGGCGCCATCCCGGCGGTCGGCTCGTCCATCAGCAAGAGGCGCGGCGCGTTCGCGAGCGCGATCGCGAGTTCGAGGCGCTTTAGATCGCCATAAGCGAGTTCGCCGGCCGCGCGCTCGGCTTGGTCGCGCATGCCGACGGGGGCGAGCAGGGCGTCGGCCTCGGCGGCGAAATAATGCCGCGCCGGGCGCATGAAACGCCAGATCCGGCGATGATGCGAGAGCAGCGCCATTTGCACGTTTTCGCGCACCGTCATCGAGGCGAAGGTCGCGGTGATCTGAAACGTCCGCCCGACGCCGCGCCGCCAGATGGCGCGCGACGAAAGCCCGGTCACCGCCTCGCCATCGAGAAAAACCGCGCCGCGATCGGGGCGGATCTGGCCGCTCAGCAGGTTGAAACAGGTGGATTTGCCGGCGCCGTTCGGCCCGATCAGGGCGAGCATCTCGCCGCTCGCGACCGCGAAGCTCACGTCCTGGACGGCGGCGACGCCGCCGAAGCTTTTGGCAAGGCCCTTCGCCGCGAGCACCGGCGCCATCGGTTTCATGCCGGGCGAAACCGCTGCCAGAGCCGCGCAATCCCGCCGGCGATGCCTTCCGGGGCGGCGAGCACGAGCAGGATGATCGCCGCGCCCAACACCAGCCGCCAAAGGCTGATCGCGCTCAAGAGCACGTCATAAAGCCCGGTATAGGCGAGCGCGCCGAGGATCGGGCCGCTCATCGTCGCGACCCCGCCGAGCAGGACCATGAGCAAAGCATCGACGGAATGGCCGAGGCTGATATAGGTCGGAAAGACACTGCCCTTGGCATAGGCGTAAAGCCCGCCGGCGAGCCCGGCGGCGGCGCCCGAGAGGGTGAACGCGGCGAGCTGGAGCCGCGTTGCCGGAAGGCCGATCGCCTCGGCGCGGAGGCGCTGGTCACGCACCCCGCGCAGCGCATAGCCGAAGGGCGCGGCGAGAATGACGCGAAGGCCCAGCGTTCCCGCTATCGCAAGGACCAGCGCGAGCCAATAAAAGCCACGCGGCCCGGCGACCAGCGGCGCCGGCCAGACGCCGAGGATACCGTTATCGCCGCCGGTGAGATCGACCCACTGAAATGCGATCGCCCAAACGATCTGCGCGAAAGCCAGCGTCAGCATCGCGAGATAGACGCCCGAGAGCCGGACCACGAAAGCGCCAAAAAGGGCCGCCATCACGCCGGCAGCGAGCGGGGCGAGCACGAGGCCGAGCGGCATCGGCGCCGCGAGCAGATGGACCGCAAACGCGCTGGCATAGGCGCCGATACCGAACCAGGCGGCGTGGCCAAAGCTCGCCATGCCGCCCGGTCCCATCATGAAATGGAGGCTGGCGGCAAACAGCATGGCGATCAGCATCTCCGTCCCGATGGCGAGCGGGTAGGGGCCCAGCAAAAACGGAGCCACGGCCGCGAGCGCCAGCGCGCCGAGGCCGATGAAGCCGAGCACGCGCGGCGCCGGCCGCACCACCGCCCGTGCCTCGCCGCCGCTGGCCGCGCGTCCCGGCGGCCGGCCGAGCAGGCCGTTTGGGCGCAGCACCAAAACCACCGCCATCACCACGAAGACCAGCGCCAAGGTCGCGCGCGGCACCAGCATGATGCCGAAGGCCTGCAAAAGCCCGATCAGGAGGCTCGCCGCCGCCGCGCCGGGGAGACTTCCGAGCCCACCGACCACGACGACGACGAAGGCATCCGTCACCGTCGTCAGATCCATGCCGAGATTGGCCGAGGCATCGGGCAGCATGAGCACGCCGCCGAGACCGGCGAGCGCCGCCCCGAGCGCGAAGACCGAGGTGAAGAGAAAACGCTGATCGACGCCGAGCGCCGCCACCATCTCGCGGTCCTCGGTCGCGGCGCGCACGAGGCGCCCCCAACGGGTGCGCGCAAATACCAGCCAGAGCGCGAAAAAGACCAGCGGGAACAGCGCGATGACGATGAGGTCAAAGCGCGGAAAGCGTGCCCCCCCGATGGTGACGAAGGCGCGCAGCCAAGGCGGGCGGCGGAGCGAGAGATCCTCAACCCCCCAAAGCCATTGCACGATGTCTTGCGCCATCAGGACGACGCCGAAGGTCGCGAGCAGTTGGAACAATTCCGGGGCGCGATAGATCCGGCGCAACAGGCCGATCTCGAGCCCGGCGCCGATGACCGCGAGGATGGCCATCGTCGCCAGCGCCCCGAGCGCAAAGCCGAGCGGGGTCGGCGGCAGGCGCGAGATCAGGCTCCAGCCGCAATAGGCGCCGAGCATGGTGAGGCTGCCATGGGCGAAATTCACCACCCGGGTCACGCCGAAAATCACCGTGAGCCCGGCGGCGACGAAAAACAGCCCAGCCGCGTCGGCAAGCCCGGTCAGCAGCGGAAGAAGGGCTTGGCCGAATCCCGCCATTATTGGCCGGCGCCGGGGCGGAGTTTTTGCACCTCCGTATCCGGCGGCATCACCGAGGCGCCGTCGACATAGCGCCAATCGACCATCACCCCCTTGCCATCCTTGAGCGCGGTCTTGCCGAGGAAGGTGCCGAGCGTCGATTGGTGATCGAGGGGGCGGAACATCGCCGCGCCGAACGGCGTCTCGAAGGTCGCGCCGGCGAAGCCGCCGGCAAGCCGATCCGGCGTCATCCCGCCGGCGCGGCCAATCCCGGCGGCGATCGCCTGGATCAGCGAATAGCCGACCACCGAACCCATGCGCGGATAATCGTTGAATTTTTTCTGATAGGCTTCGCGGAAGGCGACATGCGCGGGCGTATCCAGGCTCGCCCAAGGATAGCCGGTGACGATCCAACCCGGCGGCGTCTCCTCGCCGAGCGGGTCGAGATATTCCGGCTCGCCGGTGAGGAGCGAGACCACCGAACGCCCCTCAAACAGGCCGCGGGTATTGCCCTGGCGGACGAAATTGGTGAGATCGGGGCCGAAGGTGACGTTGTAGATCGCGTCTGGCTTGGCGCTCGCCAGCGCCTCGGCGACCGCGCCGGCATCGATATGGCCGAGCGCCGGCCATTGCGCCGCCACAAACTCGACATCCGGGCGCCGCGCCTTGAGGAGGTCGGAGAACCATTTCACCGCCGATTGGCCGTATTCATAATTGGGCGCGACGGTGACCCAGCGCTTGGCCGGCAGTTTCGCCGCCTCCTCGACCAGGATCGCCGCCTGGACATAGGTCGAAGGGCGGAGGCGAAAGCAGAATTTCTGCCCCTTCTGCCATACCAGGGCATCGGTCAGCGGCTCGCCGGCGATGTAGATCACCTGTTTCTGGGCCGAAAAATCCGACAGCGCGAGGCCGACATTGGAGAGAAACCCACCGGCGAGGAGATCGACCCTGTCGCTCTCGATCAGTTCGCCGGCGAGGCGGACGGCGTCCTGCGGCTTGCCGGCGTCATCGCGCGAGATCACCTCGAGCTTGCGCCCGCGAACCCCGCCGGCGGCGTTGACATGCTCGAGCGCCAATTGCCAGCCATTGCGATAGGGGAGGGTGAAGGCGGGAACCGCGCTATAGGAATTGATCTCGCCGATGCGGATCGGCGTGCTCGCCTCGGCGCGGACAAGCCGGGGTGCGGCCAGCGCCGCGGTGCCGGTGGCGAGAAGCGCGCGGCGGGAGAGGGTGGTTCTGATCATCGCAATCCGTCCTTGCCTTCGATGTCACTGACTTGAAGCCCACCGATGCGCGGAAGCGGCCGGCCGCTATCGGTCACGACCACGGCGACGACGATTTCATCGCGCCGCGGCGCATCGGGAACCCGCACCTCCATTGCATCGAAATGGCTGCGCACGAAAGCCGCGTCCTTGTGGCCGAGCGGCACGTCGATCGCGGTGCCCATGCCGCCGCGTTTTTTGGCGCTCGGGACGAGGGCGGCGCCCTTTTCGACGGCACGGCGGAGTGGGGCGCCGAGTTTGGGGTGGAGGATGGCGGCGGCATGTTCGAGTTCGCCATCTTCTCCGACGATCGCCGCCTTGCCGTAGCTCTCGGCGGCACCCGGCGCGATGCCCAGCGCCCGAACGGCGCGCTCGCCGAGCAGGCTTCCCAGCATCTCGCCGGCTGCGATCAATTCCTCGAGATCGGCGACATGGCGGCCGGCGAAGGGATTGGCGATCACCGCGATCGCCGCGGCCTTGCGGGTCGGCGGCTTGATGTCTTGATCGGCTTCGCGGTGGGTCTCCTCGACCATGGTCAAGAGCTTGCGGATCATGCGACCTCCAGGAACGGAATGGTGTCCTGCCGGGCGGGAAGGACGGTTGCGATCACGCCGCGAAGCGTGAGCACCGCGCCCGCGATTAGCCCGGCGCGGCGCAGAGCTTCGGCGAACTGCCGCCCCGCGTCCAGCGCCGCCCGGATCTCCGCCGGCGCGAGATCGCCGAGGGCTACGGTGACCAAACGCTCGTCGAGATCGCTCGCCGCGTCGATCTCGCAAGCCGGGCGGCGGCGGATGGCGGGATGGCCAGGGAGATCGACCGCGTTTCCTATCATCGTCGCCGCCGCGTCCGCCGCTGCGGCGTTGCGCGCCAGCACGCTGGTTGCATCGGCGATGCCAAGGGAAAAGCTTTTCCCACCGGCGCCCTTGCGCGCCCGCCCCGAGGTCGCAAGGCCGCGCGCGGGAAGGTCAGCCTCGAGCAGAAAGACGCCATCGAGGGCAGGCGCCGCGAGATCGGCGACCAATCCGGCGCGGAGCGTGGCGCCGGGCGCGAGATGAAAGGCGATGTCGCCGCCATTATTGACGAAAGCGCGGGTCAGAGTGCGCCCTTCGATCATTGCCGCGAGCACCGCATCGGCAACCGCACCGGCAACCGCCGCCATCGGCGTGATGAAGCCCGCGGCGAAGGGCATGCAAGCGGCGTGCATCGCCCGCGCGATCGCGCCCGCCGGCCGCGGGGTCGGCAGCGGCGCGCGAAGATGCGGCAATTCGGCGCAGAGCGCGGGAAGGATGGCCGGGAACGCCGCTTGCGCCTGCGCATAGGCGCGGGCGACCTCATCGGCCTCGCCCTCGGCGCGGCAGAGGCAATCGATCGGCCCGTGCTGGAGGTGGAGCCGTCCATCCCGGAGAAGGGCGGCCTGCGCGGTCATCACCAGGGGAACCCAGCCCCGGGACGAGGGGGCTCAAGCCGCGGCCGCGTCGTTTGCAGGATGTCGGCAAGCGGGCGAATGCGCGAGACATGGCCGCCGATCGCGGCATAAAGGCGGCGCGGCAGGGTGAATTCGATCGGCGCGACCAGAGCCGGCGTTGGCACATGGCCAAAGGCGCCGGCGGGGAGACGCGTGACATCGACCATGTAGGTGATGCCGCCGCCCGGCCACAGCATCACCGGCGCCCCGCCGGCGGTGACACGGGTTTCGCCACGATGGATGCTTTCGGTGAGGCGGACCGGGTTTTCCGTCGCCCCGGCGCGAAGGCTGCCGCCGGCGCCGGCCATGAATAGCACCGAGCAGAGCGCCGGCTCGCAATTCTCGCCGATCCGGGCAACGATGTTCGCGATTGCATCCGGCATCGGCGCGGGCTCGGGAACCAGCGCGTCATTGAGGACGAACCAGGCCGCGTGCTCACCGGTGGTTGAGACCATGAGAAGGCGAAGGCCCGGCCAGGCGAGACGCGGATCGATGCGTTCGATGATGGCGAGCGGATCGGTGATGTCGGTGCCGCCCCAGGCGAGGCCGGGGGCGGCGACCTGGAAATACCGCCCCGGCGTCGAGCGCCGGCCGCGCACGCGGATGCCGGCCGGGCGCATGCCGAGGAAGCGCCCCGCCTGATGCTCGGTCAAAACGCCAGTGATGTGGTCATCGACGACGATCACCTCATCGGCGAGGCCCTGCCATTGCTGGGCGAAGATCCCGATCGTCGCCGAGCCGCAGCCGACCCGCATGCGAACCTCGCGGGTGCCGTCGATGAGCGGCGCTTTGCCGGCTTGCACGATGATCGTGGCACCGCCATCGATGGCGAGTTCCGCCGCATTGCCATTGGCGAGCGCAAGCAGGGTCGCGCACGTCACCACCCCTTCGCGTTTGCTGCCGCCGGTCAGGTGCCGCACGCCGCCGAGCGAGAGCATTTGGCTGCCATATTCCGCGGTGGTGACATGGCCGACCGGCTCGCCGTCTGCCCGCACTGTCGCGCATTCGGCGCCGAGATGGCGGTCGGTGTCGATCTTCACCTTGAGGCCGCAATAGGAGAAAATCCCCTCGCTCACCACCGTCACGGTATCGACGCCGTCGATCTCGGCGCCGACGATGAAGGGTGCCGGCTTGTAATCGGGATAGGTGGTGCCGGCGCCGATCGCGGTGACGAAAACCTCGCGTGAAGGGAGCAGGCCGCCTTCGCCATCGGCGCCGAGAAAGCGCACCTGCTCGGGGTTTTTGGCCAAAACCGTGAGCGGGTCCATGCGGGTGAGCCGGCCTTCGACATTGCCGTAGCGATCGCAGGCGCCGGTCTGGCCCAAGCGGATGCGGCACAGCACCGGGCAGGCATCGCAGGTGACGATCCCGGGATCGGCTTTGCCGGCCGCGGCCAGCGCTGCGGCATCCGGCGCATCGGTGCTGGCGTGGGTATGCGGGGTCATCGCGCAGCCTCCCGGGCGGCATCGAACAGGGCGAGCAGGCGATCGGGGGTGCAGGGCGCGGCGGTCGGGCGCACGCCGGTGGCATCGGCGATGGCGTTGAAGATCGCCGGTGCGGTCGCGATCAGCGCCGGCTCGCCCACCCCCTTGGCGCCGAACGGGCCGAGCGGATCGGCCTCCTCGATCAGGATGACTTCGATCGGCGGCACGTCGCCAACCGTCGGGATGAGATAATCGTGCAGATTTTCGGTGCGCCCGGGCACATAGTCCTCCATCAGCGCGAGCCCGAGACCCTGGGCGATGCCGCCATGGATCTGGCCCTCGACCAGGGTCGGGTTGATCGCGCGGCCGACCTCGTGGGCGGCGACGATGCGTTCGACCCGCGTCGTCCCGAGCGCGGTATCGACGGCAACGGCGGCGATCTGGGCGGCAAACGCATAGCTCGCGTAAGGGATGCCCTGGCCGTTCTCATCGAGTGCGGTGGTTGGCGGGTCGAACCGGCCTTCGCCGCGAAACACCAGCCCTTCGCCATCGGCGGCCATCGAAGCCGGATCGAGCCGTGTCTCCATCCCGTCATGGTTGACGACAA
The DNA here is from genome assembly GCF_003352165.1 of Acidibrevibacterium fodinaquatile. Taxonomy (GTDB): domain Bacteria; phylum Pseudomonadota; class Alphaproteobacteria; order Acetobacterales; family Acetobacteraceae; genus Acidibrevibacterium; species Acidibrevibacterium fodinaquatile. The sequence continues at coordinate 2,534,083 of NZ_CP029176.1, read as the reverse complement.
TCGCACCATCGCGAAACGCGAGGGTTGCGTCGGGGGCGGCGTTGGCGGCGCGGAGGATCGCCGCGCGCAAGGCTTCGGCGGCCAGCCGCGCGGCGTTGCCGCTGACGAAGGTCTGGCGCGAGGCGCTGGTCTTGCCGGCATCGCGCGTCCGATCGGTATCGCCGGTGACGAGGTCGATCACGGTGGTGGGGACACCAAGCGCCGAGGCGGCGATCTGGCGCATGATGGTGTTCGAGCCCTGACCGATATCGACCGCGCCGGAAAACAGGATGACGCGGCCCGCCGCTGTCACCCCGATCACCATTTCGGAGGGGTTGGACATACCGGTATTGCCGATCCCGTACCACATGCAGGCGATGCCGACACCAAAGCGGAGAGGCCCGCACGCCGCCCGATTGCGGCGCGCCGCGTCAGCGCGGAGGGTTTGCCAGGCCGGCCGGAGGGCTTCGAGACAGGCGGCAAGCGCAGCCCCTTCGCCGAGTACTTGCCCGGTCGCCGTCCGATCGCCGGGGCGAAGGGCGTTTTGGTGGCGAAATTCCAGCCGGTCCTCGCCGAGCGCATCGGCGAGTTGGTCCATCAGCGCTTCCGTCGCCAGCGCCGCTTGCGGCACGCCGAAGCCGCGGAAGGCGCCGGCCGGCGGATCATTGGTGTAAAGCGCCCTCGCAAGCGCTTCGACATGCGGCACGCGGTAGGGGCCCATGGCGTGGACGGGCACGCGCCCGGCGACCGTCGGGCCCCAACTCGCATAGGCCCCGGTGTTGAAGTCGCCGTCGAAGCGAAACGCGGTGAGCCGCCCCTCGGCATCCGCCGCCGCTTCGGCGCGGATGCGGGCGGGGTGGCGCTTGGTGGTCGCGGCCATGCTTTCGGGGCGGGAATAGATCTGGCGCACCGGCTGGCCGGTGAGCCAGGCGGCAAGGCAGAGCAAAGGCTGCAGCGACAGATCGAGCTTGCCGCCAAACCCGCCGCCGACCGCGCTCGGGATGACCCGCACCTGATCGGGGCGCAGCCCGAGGATGCCGGCGAGTTCGTCGCGATCCATATAAGGCGTCTGGGTGCAGGCGAAGATTTCAACGCGGTCGTCGACCCGCCTCGCATAGCCGGCCTCGGGCTCGATATAGGCGTGTTCGACGAAGCTGGTGGTGACCGCGATGTCGGCGCGAACGGCGCCCGCAGCCAAGCCCCGCGCGACATCGCCGGCAACCACGCGGCCACGGCAGAGCACATTGCCCGGCGATTGCGGGTGCAATTGCACCGCCTCGGGCCCCGCCGCGTCGGCGAAGGTCACCGGCGGCAGCGGTATCCAGCGGATCGGGATCTCGTTTTCGGCGATCTCGGTGAGGGTTTCGGCATCACCGAGCAGGGCCAAAACCGCCTCGCCGCGATAGCGGGCGAGGTTTTCGGCAAGCACCGGCTGGTCCTTGCCAGTCGGATAGATGCCGAAAACATTACGCGGGACATCGGCGGCGGTCAGCACCCGCACGAGGCCAGGGTGCGCGGCGATCAAGGGGGCGAGATCGCCGAGCACGAAACGGGCATGCGGGTGGGGGCTGCGGATCACGCGGAGCGAGAGGAACGGCGCCGGCGGCTCACGATCGGCGCCGAACGCTTCGCTGCCGGTGATTTTCGCGGCGCCATCGACTTTTTCCGCCCGCGCGCCGACCCCGTCGCCTCGCGCCGGCACGACCGCGCCGCCACTGCCGACATCGAGTACCGCCTCGATGATCTTGCGATAGCCGGTGCAGCGGCAGAGCACGCCGCCGAGCGCGTCCTTGACCGCCGCCTCATCGGGGTTTGGCTCGCGGGCAAGGAGATCGGCCGCCGCCATCAGCATCCCCGGCGTGCAGATGCCGCATTGCGCGGCACCATGGCGCAGAAACGCGGCTTGCAAGGCGGAAAGCTGGCCGTGCTCGGCGAGCCCTTCCACGGTTACCACCGCGCGGCCCTCGATCTGTCCGGCCGGGATGAGGCAGGCGCAGACTTGGCGGTTATCGATCAGCACCGTGCAGGCGCCGCAATCGCCGGCATTGCAGCCGATCTTGGTCCCGGTCAGATGCAAATGATCGCGCAGCAGATCGGCGAGCCGCAGCATGGGGTCTGCGATGGTCGCGACCGCGCGGCCATTGAGGGTGAAGCGGAGACGGGCCGCGGGAAAATCCTTCATGTCGGGCCGCATCCAGGCTCACTGAGCGACGTAACCGCCCGGCGCAGTAGGGTGAGGGCGGCGCTGCGACGGTAGGCGGCGCTGGCGCGGACATCGTCGATCGGGCGCAACGGGGCGAGATGGTCGGGCTGCACCAGATCGGGGTCGGGAAACCGTCCGCACAGGGCCGCTTCCAGCGCCGGCAGCCGGAGCGCGCGGCTCGAACAGGCGCCGACCGCAACGCGCGCCGCGGCGATCCGCCCATCGGGCAGGAATTCGGCGGCGAGCGCGACCATGACGATCGAAATCACCAGATAGGCGCGGGCGCCGAGTTTCTCGAACACGCTCCGCGCCGGGAGGGCGGGGGCGGGGATATGAACGCCGAGCACGAGTTCATCCGGCGCGCGTGCGGTGCGGCGATTGCCGAGCACGAAATCCGCGACCGCGATTCGTCGCCGCTCGCCGAGGCGGGCGAGTTCAACCTCGGCATCGAGGGCGAGGAGCACCGGAATGCCATCCGCCGCCGGGCTCGCATTACAGAGATTGCCGACCACGGTTGCCGCATTCTGCACCTGCTGGCCGCCGATCTGCCGCGCCGCCGCAACCAGGGCGCAAGCGAACGGCGGCAGGCCGGCGTCGATCACCGCCCGCCAGGTGGCCCGCGCCGGGAGCCAGATCCCACCCGCATCGATGCGGATAAGGTCGAGATCGGCGACGCCGCTGATGTCGAGGATGTCTTCCGCCGGTCTCGTGAGAACGCGCGCCGGGAAATGGTCGGTTGCGCCTGCGAGAACGGTGTAGCGCCCACCGGCGAGCGCGGTGAGCGCGTCTGACACTGTCTGAGGGCGCAGATAGAAGCCCATGCCGCCGGCTCCGATTGTTCGTATGCATACAATCCGGCGACGGCACGCGCTTGTCAACGCCGGTAATGGCTTTGGGCGCCGAAAAATGCGCGGGGAGGCTACCGGCCGGCGACCGGCGGCGGCAGGTGCATCAGCATGAGCGCCCGGCGCAGGCGGATGATGCCGCCGCGGATCTGGCCGGCATGGCACATCTCTCGCCCCCGCTCGATGAGGGTATCGACCTCGGGGGCGAGGGTGATCGGCGTTTTCTGCGCTTCGGTGCTGGCTTGATGATAGAGTTGATTGCAGTAATCCGGCGTATCGGTGATGACGCGGGTCGCGTCCTCGACCGGCAGCAAGCTGATCACGATTGCTGCCGCTAGCACCAGGGCGCCGCCGGAGGCGAGGAGAAATGAACGCATCCGACGAGGTTTACGCCCGTCCGTCTCACCCGTTGCTGTGCGGCGGATGAACACGCGGTCAGGCATCGGCGCGCCCCCCGCGCGAGGGAAGGGTGAGGATGGCGCGCAGGCCCGGGGCGTTGTCGTCGAGCGTGAGCGTGCCGTCATGCAATTGCGCGACCGCGACCGCGAGGGCGAGCCCGAGACCAGACCCCGGGGTGTTGCGGGCGCTCTCGCCGCGATAGAAGCGCTCGGTGACGTGGCGGCGTTCCGCCTCCGGGATCCCGGGTCCCTGATCGGTGACGATGATCCTGACATGCGCACCGGCCTCTTCGCCGATCAGGCTGATCTCGCTGCCCGGGGGAGAGAATTTGAGCGCGTTATCGAGCAGATTGGCGACCGCCTGCTGGATCATGTCGCGATCGCCCGAGACCGCGAGCCGGGGCGGACAGCGCACGGTAAAGGCGATCTGCCGCTCTTCGGCGACGGCGCCATAGAGTTCGGCGAGGTCGGCGAGCAGGGGCGCGAGATCGACGCCGGTGAAGGCCGAACGCCGCGCCCCCGCCTCGATTTCGGCGATCCGCAAAATCGCCTGGAAAATCGCGACGATACCGTCGAGGTCGGCCTCGGCGCGCTCGATTGCGGCGCGGAGATCGGCCTCACCCGCGGCATGCGCGAGCGCATCCTCGAGCCGGGCGCGGGCGCGGGTGATCGGGGTGCGAAGATCGTGGGCGATGGCGTTGGAGACCTCGCGCACGCCATCCATCAGCCGGCCGATGCGCTCCAGCATATCGTTGATGGTTTCGGCGAGATGATCGAACTCGTCACCACGCCCGGAAAGGCGCACCCGCCGCGAGAGATCGCCAGCGCCGATCGCCGCCGTGGTGCGTGAAATATCGGCGAGGGTATTCTGCAGCACGCTCCGCACTAAAAGCGCGCCCGCGACGCCGAGCCCGGCGATCACCAAAAGCGCCCAAAGCAGGGCATCGGTCAGGACATGGCGGAGCCTGACGCGCGCCTCGACATCGCGCCCGACCAGAAGATGAAAGCCGCCGGGAAGATCGAAGGTGTGCACCCGCGCTAGCGAGCGGATATTGTCCCGCACGATCGGCAATTCATACCAATCGTCATTGGCGGCAACCCCCGGCGGCCAGCGATCGAGATTGCCGGCCAGCCGATGACCGCCGCCATCGACCAGCAGATAGATCGCGTCGTCATCGACATTCTCGACGAGGCGGTCACGGATGGTGACGATCAGCGCCGGCAACCCGCCCGCCTGCCAGCGTTCGTTCAAACCTTCGGCATCGGCGTGGATCGAGGCATCGACCTGGCGATCGAGGAGGGCGGCGGTGTCCCACCAGAGAAAGACGGCGAGCGCGAGCGCGCTCAAGCCGAACAGCGCCGCATAGAGGCCGGCGAAACGCAACCCCGCCGAGCGCAACAGCGCCGGCGGCGTCCAGCGGCCAGGGAGCCAGTGCCTTGGCAATCTTTGCCGGAGCCGGCCGAAAATGCCCTGCCGCCAACGATGCGTGCGTCGCCCGGGGACGAGGCTTGCGGCCGGGCCGGCTTCACGCATGCCGTCCGCCCTAATCCTCTTCCGGCCGCAGCATGTAGCCGGCGTTGCGGATGGTATGGATCAGCGCGCCTCGGAAGGGCTTGTCCACTTTTTGGCGCAGGCGCGAGACATGCACGTCAATCACGTTGGTCTGGGGATCGAAATGATAGTCCCACACCCCTTCGAGCAGCATGGTGCGCGTCACGACCTGGCCGACATGGCGCATCAGATATTCGAGGAGGCGGAATTCGCGCGGCTGCAGGTCGATTTTCTGGCCGGCGCGGCGCACGCTGCGGGCCAGCAGATCCATCTCGAGATCGCCGACCGTGAGCTTGGTCTGCGGTCCTTCGTTCTTGCTGCGCCTGGTCAGCGCCTCGACCCGGGCGAGAAGTTCGGCGAACACGAAGGGTTTGGTGAGGTAATCATCGCCGCCGGCTTTGAGGCCGCGAATGCGGTCATCGACCTGGGCGAGCGCCGAGAGGAACAGCACCGGGGTATGGTTGTTCTGTGCCCGCAGCGTTTCCAAAAGCCGCAGACCATCGACACCGCCCGGCAGCATGCGGTCAAGGATGATGGCGTCGAAATTTTCGCTGGCGGCGAGAAAGAGCCCATCGCGGCCATTATCCGCATGTTCGACGATGTGCCCCGCCTCGCGCAGCCCCTTGGCGACAAAGCCACCGACATCTTTGTCATCCTCGACCAGCAGAATGCGCATATCCGCTCTATCCTCCTCCGAGTTGCGGCCGCCGGCCGATGATCACCGGCAATTCAATGTCGTTTCCCTTGCGCCGCACCGTCAGCGTGACGGCGCTTCCCGGCGGGAGGGCGGCGATGGCGCGTACCACGTCGCGCGGCGTGTCCATTTCCATGCCATTGACCGCAAGGATGCGGTCACGCACCCGCAAGCCCCCGTTGGCGCCGGGGCCGCCCGGCTGCAGCGCATCGATCTCGACCCCGTCATCCTGCGCCGCCAGCGGATTGCCGGTAAAGCGGATGCCGAGCCAGCCACGTTCGATATGGTGTTCGGCGCGCAGGGTGTTGATCACGGAAAGGGCGAATTCGCTCGGAATGGCAAAGCCGATGCCGACCGAACCGCCGTTGGGCGCCTCGGTCGCGGTGTTGATGCCGACCACGCGGCCCTTGGCGTCGAACAGCGGGCCACCGGAATTGCCGGGATTGATGGCGACATTGACCTGCAGGAAATCATCATAGGGATCGGCGCCGATATCGCGGCCGCGGGCAGAGAAAACGCCGGCCGAAATCGAGGTGCCGAGGCCGAACGGGTTGCCGATCGCGATCACCCAGTCACCCGGCCTGAGGCCCGCCGACGGCGCCCAACTCACCACCGGCAGCGGGTGCGGCGGATCGACGCGGAGGATGGCGATATCGCTGAAATCATCGGCGCCGACGACGCGCGCCGGCAGGATGGTGCCGTCGATGAGCGTCACGTCGAGGGCGGCAGCTTTGGCGATGACGTGATTATTGGTGACGATCAGGCCGGAGCGGTCGATAATGAAGCCGGAGCCGACCAGCTTCACATGCCGCGCGCGCATGCGCTCACGGAACAGTTTTTCCATCGGCGTGCCGTTCATGGTGTTCGGCATCGGCGGCGTCCCGGTATTCGGCGTGCCGCTCACGCTCTTTTGTTCGCTCTTTGGTTCCGAAGGCGGCGCGGGTGCGGCCGCTTGCTCGGTCACCGGGTCGTCGATCAGGGCGGTGACCGCGATATTGACCACTGACGGCCAGACCTTCTCAACGACATCGGCGAAGCTCGCCGGCATGTCATCGGCCTTCGTCGTGCCGCCGCTGAAGAGGAGGAGCGGCAGCGCCACCGCAGCGATGGCAGTGGCCTTCGCGCGCCGGAAATCTGTCATCTTACGGGTCATGGGTGCGTTTTCTCCGGGCCCTCGTCACCGATTATGAGAGTCGCCCATCATGGGGATGATGATACGCCAAAGCGCCGTCAGTCGGCACGCATCGGCGGGCGATGGCCGACGGTGACGTTGATCTGGATAGCCTTGCCACCGCGAAACACCGTGAGACGCGCGTTACGCCCCGGCGGGATGGCAGCAACGGCACGGATCAAGCCCTGTGTATTATAGACCGGCTGGCCGTTGACCGAAAGAATGATGTCGCCGCTGCGCACGCCCGAGAGTGCCGCCGGACCGGCCTGCACGATTTGGGTCACGGCGACGCCGGGGTCATTGCCGTTGTCGGGCAGATCCTCGAGCGCGACCCCGAGCCAGCCGCGATCGATATGGCCATGCGCGACCAGAGCGGCGACGATACTGCGCGCCTCGTCGCTCGGGATGGCGAAGGCGATGCCGACCGAGCCGCCGGAGGGCGAGACGATGGCGGTGTTGATGCCGACCACCTCCCCCTTCATGTTAAAGATCGGGCCGCCGGAATTGCCCGGATTGACCGGCGCGTCGATCTGCAGGAAATCATCGAACGGGCCGGTCTCGATGTCGCGCCCACGCGCCGAGACGATGCCGGCGGTGATCGAATTGGCGAGGCCGAACGGATTGCCCGCCGCCAGCACCCAGTCCCCGACCTCGACAGTGCGCGAACTGCCCCAAGCGACCACCGGCAAGGCGCGCGGTGGGGAGACCTTCAACACCGCGAGATCGGTGAGTTCGTCGGCGCCGATCACCCGCGCCGGGAGCGAGGTGCCGTCGGCGAGCGTCACCTCGATATCCTTCGCGATCCCGACGACGTGGTTATTGGTGACGATGAGGCCGCTGGCATCGACGATGAAGCCGGCGCCGGCGTCGGTCGCCTTCTCGGGGCGACGGCGGAGCTGTTCGCGGAACTGTTTTTCGAACGGCGTGCCGCGCAACGCCGGCGGCAGCGCATCGAGCGCCTCGTTGGTGTTGAGCGGCTCGGTGACGGCGATGCTGACGACGCCGGGCAAAACTTTATGGACCAGCGGCGCGAAGGAGGGCGGGCCATCATCAGCCCAAGCCGGCAGGGCGGCCGCGGCGATCGGCATCGCGAGCAGTAAGGCACCGGCCGCATGCATCCAGCCAGACAATGGTATAGGCCCACGCATCGTATTTCTCCAAGCCTTTCGCGTCTTCGCCGAAATGGCACCGCGCCGCCGCCGAAACAAGCCTCTGATACCACGATATCAGGCGGTTAGGGCGGATTTTTGCGACGCATCGGCGCCGTCGCGGGGTTTTCCGGCCAGGGGTGACGCGGATAGCGCCCGCGCATGTCGCGCCGCACCTCGGCCCAGCCGCTCCGCCAAAATCCGGCGAGGTCGCCGGTGATCGCGATCGGCCGCCCGGCAGGGGACAGCAGCGCGATGCGGAGCGGGATACGCCCGCCGGCGAGTTGCGGCGTCGCGTCGAGGCCAAAGAAGATCTGCGCGCGCGCGGAGGCAAGCGGCGTCTCGCCGGTGTAATCGATCGCCGCCCGGCCGCCGGGAAGCTCGAGAGACTCGGGCAAGTCGCGTGTAAGTGCCGTCCGCTGCGCGTGATCGAGGCTCGCGAGAAGAAACCCGGCAAGGTCGAAGCCGGCAAGATCGGCGGCGCGTTCAAGGGCCACTGTTCCTTCGACGAGAGCGCTCGCGAGGCGTGCGGCGATGGCGGCGTCGGTCATCTCGGGCCAGGGGGCGCGCGATGCGTCAATGGCAGCGATCCGGGCGATCCGCGCTTGGGTCTGGCGGGCGCGATCATGCCAGGGGAGCCGCGCGGGATCGGCGGTGATCCAGGCGCCGAGCCCGGCCGCGCGCGCCTCGGTGGACGCGGGAAGGGTGCGATCCTCGAGGATCAGCGCGCCGAGGCGGCGACGACGACGGGCAAAAACCTCGCCGCTCGCCGGATCGACGCTGGTCTCGACGGTTTCGCTGATGCGCGCCGCAAGGGCGGGCGGCAGGCACGCGGGATCGAGGGTGGCGGCGAGGCGAATCCGCGCAGCCCCCTTCGCGTCGAGGCTGGCCGCGACCAAAAGCGGGGCGCGGGCGAGCGGATCGCTTGGCGAAAGCCGCGCGCCACCGCCGCCCGAGAGCCGGAAACTGCCCGGCTCGCCGCGCCGCGCCGCGATGCGATCGGGAAATGCGGCGGCCAGCAAGCGCCCGGGTGCGCCCGGATCGAAGGCGGCGTCGCTCCTGTGTCCGTCCGTGACGCCGAGGCGGCGGCGATAGTGCCGCGCCGTTTGACGAAGACGCGCGATCGCGCGACCGGCATCGCGCCCGCCGTCAGCCAAAAGCCCGAGGCGAAGCGCGATATCGGCGGGCGCATCGGGCCCGCCGAGCGGGTCTCTTTCCTCCAGTAATGCAGAAAGATCGGCCGCTAGGGCTTTATCAGAACTATCATTCGCCGCCAGCATCATCGCCGCGAGGCGGGGTGCCGCGCCAAGTTCAGCCATCGCGCGCCCGGCTTCGGTCAGATGGTTGTCGTCGTCCAACGCGCCGAGCGCGCGGAGCAGCGCCTGGGCTGCCGCTAGCGCGCCGGCGGGCGGCGGGTCGAGGAAGGGCAGGGCCTCGGGGGCGGTGGGGATATAGCGATCGTCAAATCAGCTCCCAATTTGGCAGCACTCACGGGGTTGTGAAGGTTGAAGGGGCGGGTGGCCGCATGGCGGTCGATCCAGGGAGGAGGCATTGGGTTCCCACGGGGCAGCTCGAATGTTGCGTTGTCATCAGAACCAAACTTTCGGCCAATTCTGTTGCCTGTTGGAGCACCAGATCGACGGCCGCTTTTTGGAGATCGGGCGGGTAGCCATAGCGAGCCAGGAGCTTGCGGACCTCGATTCGCATTTTTGCCCGAACGCTTTCCTTGCGGGTCCAGTCGATCGTCGCTGAGTTGCGGATCGTCTTTAGTAGAATCTGGGCGAGCATGCGCAACTGTTCATGCTGCATCAATTCTCGTGCCGATCCGTTCTCGGCCAGGGCGTCATAGAAGGCCAGCTCTTCGGCGGTCAGGCCAAGCTCCGTCCCCCGGGCGCTCGCAGCACTGACATCGGAGGCCAGTTCAATTAGCTCTTCGATCACTTGGACGCTATCGATGGCGCGGTTGTGGTAACGACGCAGGGTCTCGTCCAGCCGCTCGCTCAGCTTGCGCGCCTGGACGATATTCGCCCGCGAGCGGGCCTTGATCTCCCCCGCCAGCAGCCGCCGTAGTGTCTCGATCGCAAGATGCTTCTCCTTTGTCTGCCTGACCTCGGCCAGGAACTCGTCTGAAAGGATCGCAAAGTCTGGCTGCTCCAGACCGGCAGATTTGAACACATCAAGAATACCGTCCGCCATGACGGCCCGGGACAGGAGTTGGCGGATGTCCTGCTCCACTCGAACACGATCCCGTCCACTCCCCACCGTGTATTTGAGCAGGTTCGCCCGCAAGGCGGCGATCAGGGCGATCCCATCGCGGCGAGCCGTGACCCGCTCGTCCCCGGCGCTGATCGCATAGGCGGCTTCCAGTTCGGTCGCGACGTTCACGAATGCGTCCCGCCGGCCATGCGCAAGCAGATGTTCGAGGCACTGCTTCAGCACGGTGAGCCGGCTGGCAGGCGTGCCCCCGAAGAAATCGCGCCAGGGAGAGCCGTCCAGTAGCGCTTCGGCACTCTCAAGCCGCATGAGCGTCTGGCGCACAGCCTCGTCGGGATCAACCCGCACTTGGTCGCGATCACGTGCGCTGTATTGGGCGAGCGCGGCGCGCAGCTCCACCCCGATCCCAAGGTAATCGACGATCAGCCCCCCTGGCTTATCTCCCCAAACACGGTTTACCCGCGCGATCGCCTGCATCAGCCCGTGTCCACGCATAGGCTTGTCGATGTAGAGGGTGTGCAGCGACGGGGCGTCGAACCCGGTCAGCCACATATCGCGCACGATTACGAGGTCGAAGCCCGAGCCCGGCCGCTTGAACCGCTCCGCCAGAGTCTCCAGGCGCTTCTTGCTGCGTAGATGCGGTTGCAGTTCCTCGGGCTCGGCATTCCCCTGTCCCGTGATGACCACCTTGAGCAAGCCCGTCGTGTCATCGCGGGGATCTGCCGAGACCCATTTCGGACGCAGTGCCGCGATCCGGTCGTAAAGCGCCACCGCGACCCGGCGGCTGATGGTCACGATCATGCCCTTACCGCCGGCCATGGCCTCGCGCCGATGTTCGAAATGCTCGACGATATCGGCGGCAAGGACGGCAACTCGGTCGGGCGCGCCGACCACCTCCTCAAACCGGGTCAGCTTGCTTTTGCAGCGCTCCAGCGCGGCCTCGTCGCCCTCGGTCAACTCCTCCGCCAGTTCGTCAAGCTCGGCGCGTTCCTGCTCGCTCAAGCGTAAATGGAGCTTGGCTAGCCGAGCCGTATAGTAGATCGGCACGATCGCCTTGTCGGCGACCGCCTGCGTCATGTCGTAGGTGTCGATCACGTCACCGAACACATCGCGCGTATCTCGGTCTTTCGTCTCGATGGGGGTACCGGTGAAGCCTACGAAGGTTGCCTTGGGCAGGGCCTGGCGCATGTAGGCAGCGAACCCCGCTGTCTCGCGGATGCCATCTTCGCTCCGCACGAACCGCTTCTTGAGCCCGTACTGGGTTCGATGCGCCTCATCGGCGATGACGATCACGTTGCTCCGCGCGGTCAGGAGCGGATGTTCGCCATCAGTGCCCCGGAATTTCTGGATGGCGGCAAATACGATCCCGCCAATATCGACCGACAGCCGACGGCGCGCTTCCGCGGCGCTGTCCGCCTTTTGCGGAATCCCGCGCAAGGCGGCGCCGTGCGCGCAAAAAGTGCCGAACAGCTGATCGTCAAGGTCATTCCGGTCGGTGAGCAGCATGATCGTCGGATTGCGCAAAGCCTTGGCGAGCTGGAGCTGGCGGACGAAGAACAGCATCGTCAGGGACTTGCCCGAACCCTGCGTGTGCCAGATGACGCCACCCTTGCGCCCGCCATTCGCTCCCGCCGCGTGGACGGTCGAGGCCAACGCCTTCCGCACCGCGTGGAACTGGTGATAGCCGGCGAGTTTTTTCGACTTCACCACCCCGTCGGCCATCTCGAAGGCCACGTAATCCACGACCAGATCGAGAAACCGCTCGGGCGCGAAGACACCGCGGATCAGCACCTCCAGTTCCGGCCGCCCGGTATCATCGGGCCGGTCTCCGTCGATGGTCCGCCAGGGCGCGAAGCGATCCCGCCCTGCCGTCAAAGACCCGATCCGCGCCTCGGTCCCGTCGCTGATCACCAGCACCTGGTTGAAGCGTAGCAGCTCCGGCACCTTCGCCTTGTAGTTCTGCAACTGCGTGTGCGCGGTCTCCAATGTCGCCCGCGCGTCCGAGGGGCTTTTCAGCTCGATCAGGCCGAGCGGCAGGCCGTTGACGAAGGCCACGAGATCGGCCCGGATCGTCTCATGCCGCCCCTGGATCGTCACCTGGTTGGCGATCAAAAGACGGTTGGCGCGCGGGTTTTCCCGGTCGAGCAAGCGCAGGCCAATGGTCCGGCTCTCGCCACCTTCGTTGATCTCCACCGGCACGCCGGAGGCGAGCAGCGGGTGGAAGACACGGTTGTTTTCCAACAAATCTTGGCTGGTGGCGGCGAGCACGGTGCGCACCGCCGCGTCGATCATCGCCGGGGCCGCGTCCGGATTAAGGGTGGCGAGCGCGCCGCGCAGCTCCGGCTCCAGCACCGCCTGGCGGTAATCCGTCCGCGCTCCGAGTTTTCCATCTGGCGACAAGTCCTCGCCGCGTACGATGCGCCATCCGATCAGATCGAACCAGGAGAGGGCGGCCAGCTCGACATGGGATTCGGGGAGCGCGGCCATGGCCTATGCCTGCTTGTGGATCACGGCTGCACGCCAAAGCTGGTTGTCGATCACGAACGCGCCTTTTGTGATACGCAAACTGGATTGCCGTTCATCCGTGCGCGTCAAAACACAGCCCTTCCTTCGGTGATATTCGGCAGCTCGGCGAAGGCGCGGACGGCCGCATGGCGGCCACTGGCGCGGCCGATCGAAGGCGGCAGGTGTCGCCAGTCCAGCGAAGCAGGCGAGAATTTGCCATCGGGATTGGTGGCGGCAATCATGGGGCCACGCCGCGGTTGGAAGGATAGCGCGCGACGTTGCCGTCACTATGGACCCGCTCAAACGCATCGAAAATGGCGTGCGTGACGGCGCGTAGGTGATGAAAGTCAACCCATATTTCTGGCTCCGCCCCCGCGTGACAGGAGTCCGCATACCGGAAGGCTGTCGATCTCGGATCAAGGGCTTGAATTTCGCTAATCCGGTCGCAGAGCCAGTTGACCTGATCGGCGCGATAGCGGCCCTCAAGCTGGGCCATCAACGCCGCCCCAAGCTTCCCCAGGCCATGGTTTTTGGTCGATCCCGGAAACAGTGCCTTCAAATAAAGCTCTACCGCATGCCGATAGCAAAATAGAATTGGGTCGATCGCTTCCCAGGATTCTCCGGCCTCGCCAGCCAGATGGAGCAGCCGGTCCGCGGCCGTTCGGTACGCGCGGGCCATCTCGACCGTCTCGCGACCTGACGCCCCGGCCCAGTTCACCAGCAGGACGCCGTATTGCTCCCCCATGTCATCGGGTGGGTCTTCAAAGATCGGCCGGGACGTGTCGAAGTCCGGCATGATCAAGCCGCCTCCTGGTCTGACGCTGCGGCGTTCTGCTCGGCTGCCCAGGCAGCCCTCTGGTCATTGTATAGGGTTGGATCAAGGGCATGCAGAATGCGGCTGGGCTGGAACCAAGCCCCGACGATCTCGACCATGCCGTATTCGTCATCCAGCCATTCATTGAACCCAGCAAAATCGTCGTAGCGTTCGGGCTCCGGCTCGGGCGCATCTGCCGAAGGCCGGCTCCAGGCCACATCGAACAGGAATCTGACCAGCGCATCGCAGAGGCCGCCCAGCATTCGCGCATGTTGGCGTTGCAGGGTGCCCCAATCGAGAGAGCCGCCGTGGCGCAACCCAGGGATATTGCTCAGTTCCGCAAGTGCCGAGATGGTGCCGTTGATCGAGCCGAGAAGCTTCTTGATGACAGCATCGATCTCGGCAGCGTCCGGGTGGTTGCGGATCGAGAAGTCCAGTGCCTTGACTATTCGGCCATTCCGCGCCGGAAATTCCGTGACGCCGCTCAAATCGACGCCAATTATGGGCGCTATCGTCAGTTGAACCGTTTCGAACAGCGTGCGCACGCTTTGCAGGCAAAAAGCCGGCTGATTCTCAATGCTGTTCTCTAGGGATTCGACATGGATACGTAGATTCCCGACTCGATCCGGGTGATCCTCCATCAGCGCGCGTAGCATTTGGAGGGTGTAGGGCATGGTCAGGCCGCCGCAATGCGCTGCTCGGCGTCCGCGATGCGCAACTCACCGGAAATTAGCTTCGGAAGGAGCGTGTCGCGGAGGGTGGCGAGCGTCTGCGCCTCTTGAGCGGACGCCGTTATTCGTCCGACGAGTGCTTCTGCAATCTTCGCGAAAGCATCGAGGACCGGCAGTGGCGGCGCGAGCATGGGAAGCTGGCGAAGGACAGATTTGCTGATCTCTGGAAAGGTTGATCCGCCAGCATTGCCAGTGATCATGTCCATGTTCGCAGCACACCATGCCCAGGCATAGGTCGTGCTGACACGTCTCTTGATGATGCCTGCGAAGCCCTGGTTAATCGCAGTTGGCTGTGTGACGAACGCCATATAGCCGATCGGGGCACGAGACGACAGAAGGAGGCTGCCAACGGGCAGAAGACCGGAACTACACCTTTGCAACCCTGCATCCGTCAGTCGGCGGGCCGTCTGCAGAAGTACAGGCGACTGCAATGCAGACAGGTCTTTCGGCGTCGCCCATTGGTGCGGGCCGCCCCAGAACGTGGCATCCTCGGTTGAAGGCGTATTTCCACCGCTGATTTCGAAGAGGCGCGAGAACGGCTCTATTGTCCATCCCTCCGGCAATCCACCCTTCCCGAACCTGTCCGGGAACAGGGCGGCGAGGTCGTCGGGCAGGCCGGTGGGGCGGCCTTCGGCTTTGGCGCGGACGGGGTCGAAATCGACGAACCAGCTTTTGAAGATCGCCCGCGCCATCCTCTCCAGCGTCTCCGCTATGCGGCGGTTCAGTTCGATCTTGTCATCCAGCGACCCAAGCAATTCAACGATATGGCGTTGGGCACGGAGAGGCGGGGCTGGGACCAGAATCCGATTAAGGTTTGCCTGCGTCAACTTCGGCATCACTGCACCGGTTAGGTAAGCGGTGATGTCCGCCTGCTGCAATGCGTAACTCAAATACCGTGTTAGATTTTCGCTATTTGCCTCGATGACATGTGCATGATTGTTGACCCAAAAGCGGCCACGCGCAATGAATGCTATCGGCGTTTGCCTGGTTCGGAGATTTTCGCCGTCCTCGGCGACCAAAAGGTACTCTCCGTCGAATAGGTATCCATCTACATAATCCACGATTCCTGACGCACCGTAATATGGATATTCCCCACTTCTTCGATCAGACTCCTTGACCGGCAATCGCCGCGCATCATGATTGATGCTTAGGGCTGCGAGTGGCTTCCATTCCCACTCACCACCCATAGCCGACCCCGCCCAGCGCATCGCGAATGCGCTCATCCAGCCGTGCGCCTTCCTCCATCTGCTCGCGCAGCGTCGCCGTCAGCCGCGCCATCTTCTCCGCGAACGGTTCCTCATCCGCCTCCGCCTCGGCCGTCCCGACATAGCGGCCCGGCGTCAGGACAAAGCCTTGCGCCGCGATCTCTGCGGTCGTCGCTGCCTTGCAGAACCCTGCCTCGTCCGCGTAGCGCCCGCCCTTCTCGCGCCAGGCGTGGTAGGCATCCGCCACGCGGGCGATATCGGCCTCGGTCAGCACCTTCAGCGTGCGGGTCTCCATTGTGCCGAGGGCGCGCGCATCGATGAACAGCGTCTCCCGCCGCCGGTCGCGCAGGGTCATGTCGCGCACCAGCCCGTTGGACTTGTCGCGCGTCAGGAACCACAGGCTGACGGGGATCTGGGTCGTTGCAAACAACTGCCCCGGCAGGCTAACGATGCAATCGACCAGATCGGCCTCGACCAGCGCCCGCCTGATCTCTCCCTCGCCCGATTGCTGGCTGGACAACGCGCCATTGGCCAGCACGAAGCCCGCGTAGCCGTGCGGGGCCAGGTGATGAATGAAATGCTGCACCCAGGCGAAATTGGCGTTGCCCGCGGGCGGCACGCCATAGACCCAGCGCGGGTCATTGCGCCGTCGCTCCCCGCCCCAGTCGCTGTCGTTGAAGGGCGGATTGGCCAGCACGAAATCGGCCTTCAACCCCGGGTGCAAATCCTCATGGAAACTATCCGCCCATTTGGCGCCGAGGTCGGCCTCGATCCCGCGGATGGCGAGGTTCATCTTGGCCAGCCGCCAGGTGGTGGGGTTCGACTCCTGGCCAAAGATGGAGACGTCGAAGCGCTTGCCGTCATGCGCCTCCACGAACCGCTCGGATTGGACGAACATGCCGCCGGAGCCGCAGCACGGGTCGAACACGCGGCCCTTGAACGGTTGCAGCATCTCCACCAGCAGACGGACGACGCAGCCGGCGGTGTAGTACTGGCCGCCGCGCTTGCCCTCGGCGATGGCGAACTGGCCGAGGAAATACTCATACACCCGGCCCAGCATGTCCTGGCCGTGATGCGCATCCTGGAAGGTCAGATCGGAAAAGAGTTTTACCACTTCGGCGAGGCGGGTTTGGTCGAGTTCCGGGCGCGCGTAGTTCTTGGTCAGCACGCCTTTCAGACTCGGGTTCTCCGCTTCCAGCGCCAGCATGGCCTGGTCGATCAGCGCCCCGATTGTCGGGTCAACACTGGTCGCGTTGGCCTTGAGGAAGTCCCAGCGCGCACGTTCCGGCACCCAGAAGACGTTTTCCTCGGTGTAGGAGTCGCGATCCTCGGCCAGTTCGGCGCGCAAATCGGCGGGCGTGTCCGGATCGGCCAGAACCTGCGCGCGGCGCTCCGCGAAGCGGTCGGAAATGTATTTCAGGAAGATCAGCCCGAGGGCGACGTGCTTGTATTCCGCGGCATCCATGTTGCCGCGCAGCTTGTCCGCCGCTGCCCAGAGTGTGGCCTCGACGGACTGCTTCGATGGTGCCTCACGGGCCGCCGCTCTCGATCCCGGACCTCTTGCCACGCGCTTCCTCCGCTTACACCCATAGCATGAATTGGCTTGGGGTAGGCGTCAAACCGGCGATTGCCTCGTCTCGGCGGGGCCGGCCACCCTCTTTTGCGCCAGCCACGCCTTGCTGCGGTGTGGGATGGCGAGCGGTGGGGTGTGGCCAAGGCGCCTCAAGAACGCGGCCAGGAGGGGGGAGATGCCCTCGATTGGGCCGATGTCGGCGACGAGGCGGCGGGCAAGCGCCGGGTGCAGGCGGCAGGTGCCATCGGCGCTGAGGGTAAAATCCGCCGGGGTGAAGGTTTGGCCAGCTATGACGCCGAGCACGATGCGATCCACCGTCGGGCGTAAGGGCTCCAGAAGATCGAGGATCAGCGCCGGGCGGTCGGGACGCTGATCGTGGAGAAAGCCGGTTGCCGGGTCGAGGCCGATGCGCGCGGTCTCGATACGGATTTGGCTTTCCAGAACCGCATAGGCGTAATTCAGCATTGCCTGGGCCGGATGGGTGGCATTGCGGCTGCGGGCTTGGGCGCGCGAGCGGCGCGGGCCGATGCGGCGCCAGGTCTCGGGGATCGGCTTGCGCGTGGTGCTTTTCCAGGTGATTGGCAGATCACGCCAGGTATCGAAATAGAGCTGCGCGCATTTTCCCTCGATGCCGAGCAGAGCGGTCTTTGGCCCAGCGAAGGGCTGGCTGAGGCGGTCGATCTCTGCATTGACAAGGGCGAGCGCGGCCTTGCGCGCGGTGCTATCCGAAAGGGCCGCGAGTAGGGTCTGACGCGCGGCGATCAGTTTTTCCCGCACCAACCAAGTCGCAATGGCGCCGGCGCGTTTGGGGTCATGCGCCGCAGCGACTTGCAAGGCGAGCAGGCCGGGATCGTTGCCGATGCTGCGCTGGCCGATCGCGGCGAGCACGTTGCCACGATAGTCGAGTTGAATGAGCGGGATGTCTTGCGCAGCGAGCCAAGCGAGCACGTCGAGCGTAAGGGCGCCGCTGCCATCGAGCAGGATGATGCGCGCCGGCCGCTCTTGGTCGCCGGGGAAAAACCGCCAAGTCTCGCGGATTTGCGGATAGTGTGTGAAGCCATTTTGGATTTCGAGCGCACCGTTGTTGATGTGCAACCGCATCCCGTGGCCGCTCAGAATGAGCGGCTGGCGTTCGGCGTAACGTCGTTTACCAATACCCTGCTGTCGGGCCCAGCGACGCGCAGAGTCAGCCCAGTCGGCGCTATCGTTCTCGCTCGAAACGCTAGGGTGCATGCAAAAACCCTCCTGCCAACGCCCAGTCGCACACGTCATCAATTGTGCTTGCGAGGCATGCTATGTCGGGCACTTTGCGGAGACCGTGGAGAAACAACACGTATGAGACGAAATTCCATGGAAATTGCAACGAGGCTTGCCCGGCCACCTCGAAAGCAGATGCAATGCCGGCGAGATTTGGTGCATAGTGACGAATCAACCGACTGATCAAAAAAAACGCTCGACGCTTTTTCCTAAGCAGAATCCGAGCGCTCTCAAAATGCCGCTTGTCGAGGTTCCGAATCGTCTCTTCCGCAGAGTTAGGAGAAGCGACGTCATTTTTATCCTCTCTGAGCTGAGCAAGTCCCTTCAAATCCAAGCATATCCCACTCGGCGGTATATTTTCAGAGGTATAGGACGGAAAAAACTTCGAGATAATATTCTCCAGGATCATCGGAGAAAACTCTATGCCGAAGCGCGCGCTATCGTAAAATGCTGCCTTGACCTCGGGAGGAATGATATCAGAGACCGGACGGAGACGTTCATCGGGTGGACGTTCGACGGCTCGCACCCTACGGGTTTGACCAGAACGAGGAGACAGCGGCGGGCCAGGATCAGCTCGATGCGGATGGAAAGCTCGACGAATGAGACGACGATATTCGCGCCCCATGGCAGCGCGGACATCGCGTGAAATTGGATCGGCATTCTGCAACCAAATCACGATCCGCAGAGCGTCAAATGTCATCGCCCCGTATTTCTTTCCTAATCCCTTTGCCCGGCACAGCCGTAGGACACGTGCATAGCTCTTTGCCGACCATTCCCACTGCGGCACCCGCGTCCCCGTGCCCTTGAGCCGGGCCGGCCCAGGGACAAGCGCCTCGTGGACCCAGTCCGCAAGCTGCCGCGGGGTCACCCGCAAGCCGTAGCGTGGCTGCGACCAACGGTTGGCGCGATCAAGGAGTTCATCCCGATTCATCGTGATGCTGCCATGAAGCAGTGTGACCTCCGAAGTTGGTGCAGCACGAGATCACGGAACGCTCCTTCTGGCAACAACTATCACTGATTTTGGTAGTTTGGTGTCGGCTCATATCCTACGTCACGAGGGCATCCACCGCGGAGGCCACCATGAACCAGTCTTCAGTTCCAGTAAGAAGGGTTGTAGCCGACCCGGCCCTCCAGCCCCGGGTTGACGGCATCGACCCTGATCATGTCAGGGCATTGGAGGCCGTACCCGAAGCCTGGCCGCCGCTGCGCGTGGTGGTGCAGGGCGACGGCTTCCTGCTGATTGACGGGTTCCACCGGCTGGCTGCCGCGCAGAACCTTGGACTGGCCGAGGTGCCGGTGGAGGTTCTGGACCCTCCGGCGGACGGCGACCTGACCAGCCTCGCCTTTGCCTTCAACGTCGCACATGGAAGGCCGCTGACGCTGGCGGACCGGCGGGCCTTCGCTAGGCGCCTTCTCCATCAGCACCCCGACTGGTCAGACCGGGAGATCGGCCGCCGCGCCGGGCTGGTGCAGCCCACGATCGCCAAAGTCCGCCAGGACTTGGAGCGGGATGCCGCCATCGCCCCCGCCGAGACACGGCGCGGTCGGGATGGGCGCGTCTATCCAGCCTCGCCAGCATCATCGAGCCGCTCTATCGTCGATGTCATCAGCGATGTGATCGAGCGGGCGACCACACCGGCCGAGCGCATCCAGCAACGCGAGATCGTTCGCCATCTGGAACGCCTCGCAGTCATGCTGGAAACGCTGGACAATCTCGCGGGCTTCTCAACGATCAAGGCAGGCGTCGATGCCTGCCGCGCCGTTCTCGGTGAGGCGAAGGCACGGGAACTGGCAGAGCGCCTTGGCTGGTCGAGCGGCAACGTCCTCGCCGTCGCCGAGGCGCTTGGTTACGAGGCAGCGGCTTCCTGATGTCGGCGCGGGTCGTTCAAGAGCAGGATAGCGCGGTTTCCCCCGCGCAGATGGCGGTGCGAGTCCGACCCCCGCGCTCCAACTTGAAAGCGCTCAGCGTGCGCCCGGTTTCGCCATTGGTGGTGCGGCGGCTGATCGTCGATCACCACTACCTGCACAGCATGCCGGCCGCCACGTGGCGCTGCTTTGGGGTCTATGCCGGTGCGGAACTGGTAGGCGGCGCGGTGTTCACCGCCGGGCCGCGCCATGGTTGGCGGCTGATGCGAGGCGGTCGGCCGCAGCATGTGGCGACGCTCGCCCGGCTATGGCTCGCCGATGATTTACCCAAGAATGCAGAAAGCCGCGTCATCGGCGTTATCCTGCGCCTGCTGCGCCAGGAAAATATCTGGAAGCTCGTGCTTTCCTATGCTGATCCGACGGTTGGGCATCGGGGCACGATCTATCAGGCTACCGGCTGGCTCTATCTCGGCCGCGGCAGTCCGGGGAGCTATGTCGATCTCGGGGATGGCAAGCCATGCCATCCGCGCACCGTCTATGGCACGCTCGGGGCCAACGGCGTCGGGCATCTGCGCCGCACCGGTATCCCGGCCAAGCGCTATCTGATCGGCGGCAAGCACCGCTATGTCTATGTGCTCGATCCCGCCTGGCGCTGGCGGTTGCGCGATACGCCGCAGCCCTACCCGCGCAACGATCACGCGCCATGAGCCGGCGTCCGCGCGACTACCGTGCCGAATATGCCCGCCGCATCGCACGCGGTGCCATGCGCGGCCTTAGCCGATCGCAGGCGCGGGGGCATCCACGACAGACAGAAGCGCAACTGCGAATAAAGATGCCTGCTTTCAGCCGCCAGCTCGAAGCAGGGCTACGCGCGATCAAATCCGGGCAAAGCCTGAGCGAGGCTGCTCGCAGCGTCCATGTCGCGCCGGAACGGCTGCGACGCTATCTCGCCGCTTCCGGCATTGCCGAGAAGCGCGGCGGACGCTGGACCGTTGGCCCGGACGATACGCGCATCCGACAGATGCTGCTCTACAGCCAGGGTGCTCCCATGGTCGTGAACGTCACGCCGGCCGAGGCCGACATCATCGGCCGCTATATGGCGGCGGTCGGGCGGTTCCTGGAAAGCAATGATCCAGCCAATCTCGACCCGTTCGTGGGTGAGGCAGTCACCGACACCGCTGGCCACCGCTATCCCCTCGAGACCGATCCGAATGCGCTCTATCGGCTGGACGCCAGCGGCGGCGAGACCTTCGAGGATGTCTATCGAATTGTCGTTTGATAATGGAGAACAGCCATGGATGACTCCACGAGAAAGCAGGCAGCCCGCCGGCGAGCAGCGCAAGAGCGACTTGGTCGGAATGATGCTCAATGCCCCTATTGCGGCGAGGCCGACGCGCGGTGCCTTGAGCTGCATCATATCGCAGGCCGGAAATTCGACGACGAAACCATCCCGGTTTGCCGCAATTGCCACCGCAAGCTTTCCGATATGCAGTGCGATCATCCCCTGCCTTTGCATGATGATCCAGGGTGGATGGAGAACCTCGGACATAAATTGCTCGGTCTCGCCGACCTCCTGGCACTCGCTGTCGCAAAGCTCAAGGAGGTCGGCAAGCTTCTGATCGACAAGGCGCGCGCCACGCCAGCCTCAGGCACGCACCCATGATCGCGCCTGAGGAAGAGGCCTCCATCGCGGTGCGTGCTTTTCTCGATGATGGTGCGCTCTGGATCGCCCCGGCGGCGGCCAACCGCCGGCGGCGCTTCCAGGCGCCCGATATTGGCCCATCGGAATGGACACTGATCTTCGACACCGAGACCACTATCGATGCCGCGCAGCAATTGCGCTTCGGCTGTTATCAGCTCCGCCGTGGGTCTGATCTTGACGAGGCCGGTATCTTTTACGATCCAACCAGCTTGAGCAATGCCGACCAGGCACTCATTGCGGAATATGCGGCCGCTCGCAGGTGCAAACTGATGACCACCGAGACATTCGTTGGCGATATCTTCTACGGCGTCGGCTACGATCTCGGCGCGATGATCGTCGGCTTCAATCTGCCCTTTGATCTTTCGCGTCTCGCCATCCGCCATGCCTCGGCGCGTGGCCGGATGATGCGCGGCGGTTTTTCCTTTCAGCTCAGCCCTGACAAGCGACAACCACAGGTGCAGGTCAAACATCTCTCGCGCCGCGCCGCGCTGATCCGTTTTGCCGCCAAGCGCGGGCAAAGAACAGGGCGGGGCATGCGCCGGCGCGGGATGCGCGTGGCCCCTCGGCGTGGCTATTTCCTCGACGTGAAAACCCTCGCCGCGGCCCTCACCAGTCGGAATTTCAGCCTTGCCAGCCTTGCCGAATTCCTCGATCTCGCCGATCGTAAGCAGGCAACAGAGGATCATGGCGGTCCATTGACCAAAGCCTATCTCGACTACGCGATGCAAGACGTACAAACAACCTGGTCATGCTTTGAGGCTTTGCGCGAGCGCTATGCGCACCATCGTCTTGGCGGCACACCAGTCTATCGCATCCTGAGCGAGGCCGGGCTCGGCAAGGCCTATCTCCGGGAGATGGGTGTCAAGCCGTGGCGGGAGACATCCCGCGCGATGCCGTCGGGTTTGATCGGCCAGATCATGAGCACCTATTACGGCGGCCGGGCCGAGGTGCGCCTTCGCCGCGTCGTTCGCCAGATCGCCTATTGTGATTTTCTCTCGATGTATCCGACCGTTTGCACGCTGATGACTCTCTGGCGCTTCGTCATCGCCGATGGCACCGAGCAGAGTGACGCGACGGCGGAGGTGCGTAACCTGCTCGCCACGGCGTCGCTCGATCACTTGCAACGCCCGGAATTCTGGGCCGGCTTACCCGTGATCGTGCAAGTGCGGGCCGAGGCCGATCTCTTTCCGGTGCGCACCCGCTACGCGCAGGAGCCGAACTACACCATCGGCCTCAATCATCTGACCAGCGAGCAACCGCTCTGGTTCACGCTCGCCGACTGCCTCGCCGCGACGCTGCTATCGGGCAAGACGCCACAAGTGCTCCAGGCTATCCGCTTCGCGCCGGGCCCTATGCAGGAGGGCCTGAAGCCCGTCGATATCGCCGGGCAAGCCACCTATCGAATCGATCCGGCCAGTGATGACTTCTACCGCCGGCTGATCGATCTCCGCTCCACCCTCAAGAATCGCATGCGCGGCACCAAAGGCATCGAACGCGGCCGTCTCGACGCCGAGCAGATGGCGGTGAAAATCCTGGCCAACGCCACGAGCTATGGCATCTTCATGGAGTTGAATGCGGAGGAACTGCCCAAGCGTGAGGTAGCAACCTGCTACGGTCCCGATGGTGCCGGCAAGCCAGTTGCCATCGATCAGATCGAGACGCCCGGAAAATTCTTTCACCCGCTGTTGGCAACCCTGATCACCGGCGCCGCCCGGCTGATGCTCGCCCTCGCTGAGCGCCTCGTGCAAGACGCCGGGCTCGATTGGGTATTCTGCGATACCGATAGCCTTGCCGTCGCCAAACCCGAGGCGATGGCGGACGGCCTATTCTGGACGACGGTCGAGGCGATCCGGGCATGGTTCACGCCGCTCAACCCCTATGCGGAAAAAGCGCCCCTGCTCAAGCTGGAGGATACCAATTTTTCCGTTGATCGGCGTGACGAGGTCGAACCGCTTTACGCATTCGCCATCTCCGCCAAACGCTACGCCTTGTTCAACCTTGATGAACGCGGCCACCCCGTTCTACGCAAGGCGTCTGCCCATGGCCTCGGCCATCTCATTTCATCCTACCGCGGCAGCGAGGCGCGGAAAGTTCTTCCCGAGCCCAAAGCGCCGCTTTCGGAAATTGGTGTCGAGCGCTGGCAGCATGATGTCTGGCACTGCATCGTAACCGCAGCCCTCGATCATCGCCCCGACCAGGTCGAAACCACTGATCTGCCCGGCTTCGCCAGCCCTGCGGTCAGCCGCTACGCAGCCACCACCCCGCGCCTTCTCGCATGGTTTAAGCGCTTCAACCGCAACAAACCCTACCGCGAGCAGGTTCGGCCCTTCGGCTTCCTGCTTGCCTTCCAGGCCAGCCGATTGATAGAGAGCGCCGCCGCTGAGAGCGCTCCGACCTCACCGGAGCGGATGCGCGATCATGCGCGACGGGAAAAGCCGCTCGCTCCGCAAGCGAAGGCACACCTCCCGAAGGTGGTCGCACCCTATGATCCAGACCCGGCCAACGCCGCGTGCCTTGCCTTCAACCGCGAAACCGGCGCGCCGGTGCCACGCCGTCAGCTCAAGACCTACCGGCAAGCGTTGCTCCGCTATCATCTCCACCCCGAAGCAAAATTCCGCCACGGCGACTTTACCGATCGCGGCCCAACCGAACGGCGGCATCTCCGGGCGGGGGCAATCCATCTGATCGGCAAGGAGGCCAATCGCTGGGAAGAACAATTCTTCCTTGGCCTCGATCCGGAAGCCCAAAACGAATACGGCCTCGCCATCGCCGATCGCGAGCGCCTGCTCGCCGCTATCCGGGAGGCCATCACAACCATCGGCATGGGGAAATTCGCCACCGTCACGCATTGGTCGCGGCGCCATCTCTGCGACATCCTTGCCGGGCGGAAATCATTGCCGGATGCCGAACTCACCAAGCTCGCGGCCCGCGCCCGTCAGGTCACAGCAAACCAATCATCCGCCACGGACATCCTAGCGCTCATCCGTCAACGCTGCCAGGAAGTCGGCCTGCGCCAGTTCGCCAAACGCATCGGCATAGATGACGGGCATCTCTCGCGTATATTGTCCGGCCAGCGTCAACCCACCGGAAAGCTTCTTGCTCGGCTGAGACAAGCAAGCAAAGATGGCTATCTCAATGGCCTCGGCGTACCCAATGCGCCCAAACCGCAACCCCGCCGCGAGGCGGCAGCCAGGCAACCAATACCAAACCTACCCTTCACAACCCCGTGAGTGCTGCCAAATTGGGAGCTGATTTGACGATCGCTATATCCCCCTCGGGGGCGGTGCCCCAGGCGGCGGCGGTGAGCGCCAGGGATGAAAGCTCCGCGTTGTGGATTTCCGGCGGATCGGCGGGCGCAAGTCCCCGCTCCAGCGCTGCCGTCCACAGCCGGAGCGCACGCCCCGGACCCTCCCGCCCGGCGCGGCCGGCGCGTTGGGTCGCGCTCGCGCGGCTGATCCGCCGCGTCGTCAACCGAGTGAGGCCCGTCCCCGGATCGAGCACCGGGGCACGACGAAAACCGCCATCGATGACCACCCGCACGCCGGGGACGGTGAGCGAGGTCTCGGCGATCGCGCTCGCGAGGACGACGCGCCGCCCGGCGGCCGGGGTCAGCGCGCGGTCCTGCTCGGCGGGGGGGAGATCGCCGTGCAAGGCGAGCAAAGTCGCCTTGCATCCCTCCAAGAGCGCCATCACCCGGCGGATTTCCGCCATGCCGGGAAGAAAGGCGAGAATGTCGCCGGCCGCGTCTCCGGTGGCGGCAAGAACGCCCTGGATCGCGCGCGCCATCGCCTCGGGCAGCTCGCGCGGGCTCGCGAGATCGCGCGTGGCGTGGCTGATCTCGACCGGGTGCGGGCGGACCTCACAGGTGATCACGGCGGCATCGAGCCGGCGTGCGAGGCGATCGCTCTCGGCGGTCGCCGACATTGCGATCAGCCTGAGATCGGGGCGGAACAGGGATTGCGCATCGCGGAGCAGCGCGAGCGCGAGATCGGCCTCGAGCGAGCGTTCATGCACCTCGTCGAGAATGACCGCGGCGACCCCTTCGAGCCCGGGATCGGCGAGCAGCCGGCGGAGCAGAAGGCCCTCGGTGATGACTTCGATCCGGGTCGCGGCGGAAACCGCGGCGTCGATCCGGGTGCGATAGCCGATGACGCCACCGACCGCCTCCCCGCGCAGCGCCGCCATGCGCCGCGCCGCAGCACGCGCGGCGACCCGCCGCGGCTCCAGCATTAAAATGCGCCCGCCCGCGACCCAGGGGGCCTCGAGAAGCGCGAGCGGCACCAGCGTGGTCTTGCCGGCGCCGGGCGGAGCGACCACAATGGCGTTCGGTCGCGCCCGCAACGCCTCGCAGAGTTCGGGCAGGGCGGCGGCCATCGGCAGCTCGGAGAAAGCGGTGTCCATGCCGCGCTTCCTAGCATGTGCTTTGCCGCCGCGAGAGAGGGCGGACGCGGCCACGCCTGCGTGTGACACGCGGACCTATGATGGGGAAATGGGAAGCTCGCGATGCGTTTTGACGTGCGGTTGAAGCGATGGGCGCTGGCGTTCGCGATCGCGGCGCTGCTCGGCCTGCGCATGCTGGCGCCGGCGTCGGCGGCGGAAAGCGCGCCGGCCGTGACCGCGCGCGACACCGTGACCCTGGTCAGCGAGAGCGATTCCTACATGCCGGGCGCGCCGTTGCGGCTCGGGCTCCGCTTCCGACTCGCCCCGGGCTGGCACATCTACTGGAAAAACCCCGGCGCCGCCGGTGCGCCGCCGACGCTTTCGTTCACGCCCGGCGACGCCGGCGATTTCGTCTGGCCGGCGCCCGAGCGGATCACCGAGGGGCCGGTTACGGTCTATGGCTATACCGGCGAGGTGCTGCTGGCGCGGCGTTTCACGCCGCCAGCGGGGCAAACCGGCGCGCTCGCCATCACTGCCCACGCCACCTGGCTGGTCTGCGCCAAGCTTTGCGTGCCTGAGGAGGCAGAGTTTCATCTCACCCTCGCGCCCGGCCCGGTGACGCCGGCGGCGGAGTCGGCGTTGTTCGCCGCCGCCGAAGCGCGCCTGCCGCACCGCCTCGGCTGGCCGGCGGTAGTCACGCCG
Source organism: Acidibrevibacterium fodinaquatile (assembly GCF_003352165.1). Taxonomy (GTDB): domain Bacteria; phylum Pseudomonadota; class Alphaproteobacteria; order Acetobacterales; family Acetobacteraceae; genus Acidibrevibacterium; species Acidibrevibacterium fodinaquatile. Next base: position 2,507,144 of record NZ_CP029176.1, on the reverse strand, counting down.
GAGGGTCGTCTCATCGTCACCCCGGCGATCGCGAAGGGCGACGAGATGGCCCGGGTTTTTGCCGGGCGGCCGTATTTTTTTCCTGATCGCCCGGGACTGATCGACCCCAATGCCGAGGAGATGCGCGAGAAGGCGGGGCGGCGGTTTTTTCTCTCGCTCGCAACGCTGCCGGGCTTTGACGCCAACGCCGACCTTTCCGGCATCATTGAATTCGATGGCGATCCAAAACGCGCCGTTGCCATCATTGCCCATCCTGGTGTCGTGCCGCTACCCTCCACCACCGCGCTGCCGCTGTGGCAGAGCCTGATCTTCGGCCTGCTGGGCGGGCTGATCCTCAATTTCATGCCGTGCGTTTTTCCGGTGCTGGCGATGAAGGCGATCGGCCTTGCGCAGTTCGGCTATGCCCGGCGCCGCGCCGTGATCGTCCATGCGCTTGCCTATGCGGCCGGCGTGATGGCGACGTTCGTCGTCCTCGGCGGCATCTTGATCGCGCTCCGCGCGAGTGGCGCTGCTGCGGGCTGGGGGTTTCAGTTTCAGTCCCCGGCCTCGGTCACCGCCATGGCGTGGCTATTGTTTGGCGTCGGGCTCAATCTTTCTGGCGTGTTCTCGCTCGGCGGCGGGGTGACTGGCCTTGGCCAGAGCTTCGCCGGGCGGCATGGTCTTGCCGGCTCGTTCTTCACCGGTCTGCTCGCGGTTCTGGTCGCGACCCCGTGCACGGCGCCGTTCATGGGGGCGGCGCTGGCGGCGGCGATGGTTGCGAAGCCGGCGGCGGCGCTTGGCGTCTTTCTCGCAATGGGGCTTGGGCTCGCGGCACCCTATCTGCTGCTCGCTCTGCTGCCTGGGCTCGGGCGTGTCCTGCCGCGGCCGGGCCGGTGGATGGAATGGCTGCGTCAGGGGCTGGCGTTTCCGATGTATGGCGCTGTCGCCTGGCTTGCCTGGGTGGTCTCGCGCGAGGCGGGATCGGCCGGCGTACTCGGGCTCGGCGCCGGGCTTGTATTGCTCGGCTTCGCCGGCTGGCTGCTCGGCATCGGCCAGCAGAGCCCAACGCCGCGGCTGCGCCGGATCGCGCAATCGGTGATGGTGACCGCGGTGCTGGCGGCGCTCGCGATTCTCTCCGGCCTCGCCGCCGTCGCCGCGCCGCCATCGCTCCTCGCCGAGGCCAATGGCGGCGAGGGGGGCGCGACCCCCTATTCCCGCGCGACGCTTGCCGCACTGCGCGCCGCCGGGCGGCCGGTTCTCGTCAACATGACCGCGGCGTGGTGTGTCACCTGTCTCGTCAATGAGCGAATGGCGCTCGATTCGGCGGAAATCCGCCGCGCGCTCGCGGATCGCGACGTCACCTACATGGTCGGCGACTGGACCCGCCAAGACCCTGAGATCACCGCCTTTTTGCGCCAATTCAACCATGATGGCGTGCCGCTCTATGTCCTCTATCCCGGTGGCGACCGGCCGCCGGTGGTGTTGCCGCCGATCCTCACCGAAACCTCGGTGCTTGCCGCTCTCGAAACGGTGCGCGAGAAATCCGCCCTCGCCGCGGGCGCCGGAACCCCCTGAGTGCCGGCCGGCGGTCTGCCGCTCGACGTCATGGCGGCGGTGCTCGGCGGCGCGCTTTTGCACGCCGGCTGGAATGTCGCGCTCAAGGCGGGGTCGGACAAAGGGCTTGAAACCGCGGCGCTGTTGGCTGGCGGGGTGGTGCTCGCGCTCGTTCTGCTGCCCTTTCTCGGTCTGCCGGCGGCGGCGAGCTATCCGGCGCTCGCCCTCTCCACCCTCTTGCACGTCGCTTATTTCTTCCTGCTGATGAAGGCGTATCAGACCGGCGAGATGGCCCATCTCTACCCGCTGATGCGCGGTTTGCCGCCGCTCGTCCTTGCGCTGCTCGGGCTGGTCTGGGGCGAGGCCCTGGCGCCGGCGCGCGGCCTCGGGGTCGCGCTGATTTCGCTCGGCGTGCTCTCTCTGGCGCTGTCGCGAGGGGCGGCGCCGCATGGCCGGGCGACCCTGTTCGCCCTCCTCAATATCGCCGTCATCGCCGCCTATACGCTCAATGACGGGATCGGGGCGCGGCTTTCGCGGGCGCCGTTTGCCTACACCTTGGCGACGTTCTTCGCGACCGGTGTCTTGTTCATGGGCGCGACCGCGTTCGGGCGCGGCCGGGCGCTGGCGGCTTTGCCGCTCCGGCGCTGGATGATCGGCATAGTCGCGGCGGCGAGCGCCATCGGCTCCTACGGGCTTGCGCTATGGGCGATGACGCGGGCGCCGATCGCCGCGATCGCCGCCTTGCGTGAGACCGCGATCCTGTTCGGCATGGTGCTCGCGCGCGTCGTGGTTGGCGAACGGCTGGGCCCGGTGCGCTTGGCCGCTGGCGCGCTTATCGTTGGCGGCGCGGTGATCCTGCGCCTGTTTTGACCGCCGGGCGCGGCGCTTTGCCTCTCTGGCGCGGGCGCGCTAAGGGAACGGCGATAGACGAGGACATGATGGAAGACGATAGCGGAAGCAACGACCACGAGACGCCGCCGGAAAGCCTGCTGCCGTATGACGCATGGGCGGAAGCGGCGCTGCGCGAGGTGGTGGCGCGCGCGATCGAGTACGCCGAGCGCCATGGCCTGCCCGGCGCGCATCATTTCTTCATCACCTTCCGCACCGACCAGCCAGGCGTCGAGATTCCGGCGCGGCTGCGCGCGCAATACCCGCGCGAGATCACCATCGTGCTTCAGCATCAGTTCTGGGATCTGGCGCTCGATCGGAAGCGGGCGCGGTTCAGTGTCGGGCTCTCGTTCGGCGGGGTGCCCTCGCGCATTACCGTGCCGCTTGCCGCGATCAGCGCGTTTGCCGATCCCGCGGTGCAGTTCGGCCTGCAATTCCGTGTCCCCGAGGCGCCGGCGGAGACGGAGGGCGAAAGCACCGCGACCCCGCCGCCCGACGCCGAACCGGCCGCCGAACCGACCGCCGATCCGACCCAGGGGACGCCGCAGGTGGTGCAGCTTTCGGCATTCCGCAAGCGCCCGCAATCCGATGCCAAGGAGTGAGAGGATGGATACCAAAGCCGCCAAGCCCACCCCACGGCCGACAGAATTCCGCTATGCGCCGATGTTTCCCCTCGCCGCCGGCGAGGTGCCGTGGAAGCGGCTCGATCTTGCCGGCGTGAGCGTTACGACCCACGCCGGGCGTGATATTCTTCACATCGCGCCCGAGGTTTTGAGCGAACTCGCCTTCCAGGCGTTTCACGATGTCTCGCATCTGCTTCGCCCTGGCCATCTCCAGCAATTGCGGGCGATCCTCGATGATCCCGAGGCGTCGGCGAATGATCGCTTCGTCGCCCTGCAATTCCTCAAAAACGCCGCGATCGCCGGCCGCGGCGTTCTGCCGATGTGTCAGGATACCGGCACCGCCATCGTGTTCGGCAAAAAGGGCCAGCGCGTCTGGGTCGAGGGCGACGAGGAGGAAGCGCTCGCTTATGGCGTTCATCGCACCTACACCGAAACCAATCTCCGCTATTCGCAGATGGCGCCGCTTTCGATGTTCGAGGAGGTGAACACCGGCAACAATCTCCCGGTGCAGTTCGACATCCTCGCCGCCCCCGGCGAGGCGCATGCCGAGGAATTTCATTTCCAGTTCATCGCCAAGGGCGGCGGCTCGGCGAACAAGACGTTTCTTTATCAGGAATCGCGCGCCGTGCTGACGCCGGAAAAGCTGCTCGGCTTCATCGAAGCGAAGATGAAGACGCTCGGCACTTCGGCCTGCCCGCCCTATCATCTTGCGGTGGTGATCGGCGGCACCAGCGCCGAGATGACGCTGAAAACCGTGAAGCTCGCCTCGACCCGCTATCTCGATGGCTTGCCGACGGCGGGCGATCGCTCCGCTCATGCCTTCCGGGATCTCGCCTGGGAGGAGAAAATCCTCGAGCTTTCGCGCAAAATCGGCATCGGCGCGCAATTTGGCGGCAAATATTTCTGCCATGACGTGCGTGTCATCCGTCTGCCGCGCCATGGCGCCTCGCTGCCGATCGGCATCGGCGTCTCGTGCAGCGCCGATCGCCAGATTCTGGCCAAGATCACCCGCGATGGCGTTTTTCTCGAGCAATTGGAGACCGATCCCGCGCAATATCTGCCCGAGATCACCGAAAAAGATCTTGGCGGCGAGGTCGTGAAAATCGATCTCAATCAGGGGATGGCGGAGATCCGGCGCACCCTCTCGCGCTATCCGATCAAGACCCGCCTCGCGCTCACCGGGACGCTGATCGTCGCGCGTGACATCGCCCATGCCAAGCTCAAGGAGCGGCTCGATCGCGGCGAGGCGCTACCCGATTATTTCAAGAACCATCCGGTCTATTACGCCGGGCCGGCAAAGACCCCGGCCGGCTACGCGACCGGCGCCTTCGGCCCGACCACGGCCGGGCGGATGGATAGCTACGTCGCCGATTTCCAAAAAGCCGGCGGCTCGCTGGTGATGCTCGCCAAGGGGAATCGCTCGCGCGCGGTGCGCGAGGCCTGCAAGACCTATGGCGGCTTTTATCTCGGCAGCATCGGCGGCCCGGCCGCCATCCTCGCCGAGCAAAACATCAAGAAGGTCGAGGTGTTGGAATATCCCGAACTCGGGATGGAGGCGATCTGGCGCATCGAGGTCGAGAATTTCCCGGCCTTCATCGTCATCGACGATAAGGGCAATGATTTCTTCGACGGGCTCGAATGATGCGCTTCACCGTCGACCGTCTCGATCATCTCGTGCTCACCTGCCGTGATCTCGATGCCACGGCCGCCTGGTATCAGCGCGTGCTCGGTATGGAGCGCGAAGTGTTCGGCGCCGAGCAGCGGACGGCGCTCAAATTCGGCGGCCAAAAGCTCAATCTCCATCAGGAGGGGCGGGAATTCTCGCCGCGCGCGGCGCAAGCCCTGCCGGGCAGCGCCGATCTCTGTTTCATCACCGCCGTCAGCCCCGCCGATGTCGTCTCGCATCTTCTCACGCAGGGGGTTGCGGTCGAGGTGGGGCCGGTTGCGCGCACCGGCGCGCTCGGGCCGATGATGTCGGTCTATTGCCGCGATCCGGACGGCAATCTCGTCGAGATCGCGAGCTATCTGCCCGATTGATCAGTGCCTGATTTTGCCGTGAACGAGGCGGATTTCGATTTCGATCTGCCGCCGGAGCGGATCGCGCAGCACCCGGCGCGCCCGCGCGATGCCGCGCGTCTTCTCCGGGTTGCGCCCACGGGGCTTGAGGATCGGGTGATGCGCGATCTGCCGGCGCTGCTCGCGCCGGGGGATGTGATGGTCGCGAACGATACCCGCGTGATCCCGGCGCAACTCGCGGCGCGGCGCGGAGAGGCGCGGATCGGCATCACCCTCGATCGTCCCCTGGCGGATGGCACCTGGCACGCGCTGGCGCGAAACGCGCGGCGGCTTCGCATTGGCGACAGGATCGTCTGCGACGGCGGCTTGAGCGCCGAGGTCAGGGCGCGCAACCCCGATGGCGGCGTGATCCTGCGCTTTGATCGCGATGGCGAGGCGTTTGCCGCGGCGCTGCGCGAGGCCGGCGCGCTTGCCCTGCCGCCCTATATCACCCGCCCCGACGGCCCGAGTGCTCAGGATGCGAGCGATTACCAGACGATTTTCGCGGCGCGCGAGGGTGCGGTCGCGGCGCCGACGGCGGGGCTCCATTTCACGCCGGCCTTGCTCGATGCCATTGCCGCGCGTGGCGTTGCGCGCGTCACCGTCACGCTTCATGTCGGCGCGGGGACGTTTCTGCCGCCCCGTGGCGCCGATCTCGCGCGCCATCGCCTGCATGCCGAGCGCGGGGAGATCAGCCCGGCGGCGGCGGCGGCGATCAACGCGGCGCGGGCGCGCGGCGGGCGGATCGTCGCTATCGGCACGACGACACTCCGGCTTCTGGAGAGCGCGGTGAATGAGGCCGGCGACGTCCTGCCGTTTGCTGGCGAGACCGATATTTTTCTCCGCCCCGGCCACGTCTTCCGCACCGCTGATCTCTTGCTCACCAATTTTCATCTGCCGCGCTCGACCTTGTTCATGCTGGTCGCGGCGTTCTCGGGCCTTGCGCGCATGCGCGCGGCATACGCGCATGCCATCGCCGCCGGCTATCGTTTCTATTCCTATGGCGACGCCTCGCTGCTGACGCGCGCATGAATTTCTCCTTCACGCTTGCCGGGCGCGATGGCGCGGCGCGCGCCGGCACGCTTATCACCGCGCACGGCGCGGTTGCGACGCCGTGCTTCATGCCGGTCGGGACGGCGGCGACGGTGAAGGCGATGACGGCGGATGCGGTGCGCGCGACCGGCGCCGGGATCGTGCTCGCCAACACCTATCACCTCATGCTCCGCCCCGGCGCCGAGCGGGTCGCCGCTTTGGGCGGGTTGCACCGTCTGATGGACTGGCCGGGGCCGATCCTGACCGATTCCGGCGGGTTTCAGGTGATGTCGCTCGCCAAATTGCGCAAGCTCGACGCCGATGGCGTCACGTTCCGCTCCCATATCGACGGCAGCGCCCACCGCCTCACCCCCGAGCGCGTGATCGACATTCAGAGCAAGCTCGACGCGACGATCAGCATGGTGCTCGATGAATGCACCGCGTTTCCGGCGAGCCATGAGGCCGCCGCGCTCTCGCTCGATCTTTCGCTGCGCTGGGCGGAGCGTTGCCGCGCCGCCTTTCCCGCCCGCCCGGGCTACGGCCTGTTCGGCATCGTCCAGGGCGGTGTCTATGCCGATCTGCGCGCCCGCGCGTGCGAAGCGTTGATGGCGATTGGTTTCGAGGGCTATGCCGTCGGTGGGCTCGCGGTCGGTGAGGGGCAGGCGATGATGCTTGCGGTCCTGGAGGCGACGGTGCCGCTCTTGCCGGCGGAGAAGCCGCGCTATCTCATGGGCGTCGGGACACCGGATGACATCATCGCAGCCGTTCTGCGCGGGATCGACATGTTCGACTGCGTGATCCCGACCCGCGCCGGGCGCACCGCGCGTGCCTATACGTCACGCGGCGTCCTCAATCTGCGCAATGCCCGCTTCGCCGATGATCCGGCGCCGCTCGATCCTGGCTGCGCCTGTCCGGCCTGCACCCGCCACGCCAGGGCTTATCTCCATCATCTATTCCGGTCTGGCGAAATCCTCGGCCCGATGCTGCTCACCTGGCATAATCTCCGCTATTATCAGGATCTGATGCAGCGCCTGCGGGCGGCGATCCTGGACGGGCGGCTGGCGGCGACGGCGGCGGCGCTTCGCGCCGGTTGGGGGGCGGGGGCAAAGGAGGGAGATCGCGGATGACGGAAAGCGGAACGGCGGCACCCGCCGGGTTGACCCAGCTCGGCGCGCGCGTGTCCCTGCCGGCGAGCCCTGAGGCGGCGGTTCTGGAGCGGGTGGCCAATCCGCATCCGGGGCTCGATTATGTCGTTCGCTTCACCTGTCCGGAATTCACCTCGCTTTGCCCGATCACCGGCCAGCCGGACTTCGCGCATATTGTGCTCGACTACATCCCGGGTGATTGGATCCTCGAGAGCAAATCGCTGAAGCTTTTCCTCGGCGCATTCCGCAATCACGGCGCCTTTCATGAGGATTGCACGCTCACCATCGCCAAGCGGGTGACGGACGCGATCGCGCCGCGCTGGCTTCGCATCGGCGGCTACTGGTATCCGCGCGGCGGCTTGCCGATCGATGTTTTTTGGCAAAGCGGCGCGCCGCCTGCGGGGATTTTTCTGCCGCCCCAAGGCGTTGAGCCCTATCGTGGACGCGGCTGAGGCGATCCGCACCAAGGCGCTGGCGCTCGGCTTCGACGCCGTCGGGTTCGCGCCCGCCGATCCCGATCCCGCCGCCGCCGACCGGCTCAAAGCCTTTCTCGACGCCGGATTTCACGGCGAGATGGGCTGGCTCGCCGCCCGCGCCGAGGCGCGCGCAAGCCCCCGCGCGCTTTGGCCGGCGGCACGCAGCGTTATCGCGCTTGCCCTCAACTACGCGCCGGAGGGGGATGCGCTTGCGACCTTGGCGCGGCCCGCGCATGGCAATATCTCGGTCTATGCCCGTAACCGCGATTATCACGATCTGATCAAGGGGCGGCTTAAGCATCTCGGGCAATTCATCGTCTCGCGCTTCGGGGCGGAGGTCAAAGTGTTCGTTGATACCGCGCCGGTGATGGAAAAACCGCTGGCGGCGCGCGCTGGCCTCGGCTGGCAGGGCAAGCACACCAATCTCGTCTCGCGCCGCTTTGGCTCGTGGCTGTTGCTCGGGGAAATCTATACGACACTCGCGCTCGCGCCGGCGGCGGCGCATGCCGATCGCTGCGGGCGTTGCCGGCGCTGTCTCGACGTCTGCCCGACCGACGCCTTCCCCGCGCCCTATCGGCTCGATGCCAGGCGCTGCCTTTCCTATCTCACCATTGAGCATGCCGGCCCGATCCCCGCGCCGTTGCGCGCCGCGATGGGCAACCGCATCTATGGCTGCGATGACTGCCTCGCGGTCTGCCCGTGGAACCGCTTCGCCGTTGCCGGGCGAGAGGCGAAGCTTGCCGCGCGGGCGGATTTGATCGCGCCGCCGCTGGCCGATCTCGCGGGGCTCGGCGAGGAGGGGTTTCGCCGCCATTTCAGCGGCTCGCCGATCAAGCGGATCGGGTGGCGAAGATTTCTCAGAAACGTGCTTTATGCTATTGGTAATTCAAATAATATCAATCTCGCAGCGGTCGCACGCCGGCATTGTGCGGCAGATGATCCGGTGATCGCCGAGGCAGCTTCTTGGGCGCTGGCGCGACTTGCGGCATGAGCGGGCTCGTCAAACGCAGTGTGACGCTGGCCGGCCACCGCACGTCGATCGCGCTCGAGGCGGAATTCTGGGCGGCGCTGGTCGCGTGCGCTGAAGCGCGCGGGATGGCGCTCGCGGCCTTGGTGGCTGAGATCGATGCCGCGCGAACTTCTGAACAAGGGTTGGCCTCGGCCTTGCGGGTCTTCGTTTTGCGGAATTTTTCGTGCCGTTAACTATTGTACAAGGAGTTTGTTTGACACTTTCCCTGATGGTCGAGGAAACGCCTCGATTGTGAGAGAGGGGAAAAATCCGATGCTTACTTTGACCGATGCCGCTGCCGATGGCGTTTCCGCCGATGCCAGCAAAGTCAGCCCGCTTTTGATCGCCGACCGGTTGATCACCCTGGCCCAGGATGCTGACCGGGCTGGCTATTCCGCCACCGCCGACCGTCTGATCCGGCTCGTGAACCGGGTGTTCGACGAGGAACGCCGGCTCGCGCCAGTCTGAAAGCCTCTCGGCAATCACCGCCAAACCCGGATTTTTAGGGTTTGGCGGCGCGGCCGGCGTGTCTCAGCCGCCGATGGTGATGTCGACGCGGCGGTCGGCCTGGCCGCTAAGCAAGGCATCGCTGGGGCCGTTGGCGTTATAGTGGATCCGTTCACGGGCGACGCCGTCGATGACCAGCTGCTCGGTCACCGCTTTGGCGCGTTCGGCGGAGAGGGCAGCGTTGGCGGCGGCGCTACCCGAGAGATCAGTATAGCCGTTGACCACAATATTTTGATTAGTATGCTGTTTCGCGTAATCGGCGGCGACCTGAATGACCGCTTTGGCGGTTTCGTTGAGTGCCGCCGAGCCCGGGGTGAAGAACACCGGATAATCGGAGAGGGTTTGCCGCCACCAGGGATTGCACCCGGCGACGGCGATGGCTGCCGACAACAGCAGAGCGGCGCGCAGGGACGAGAAGCGCGAAAGCATAGTTTCCTGGGTCTTTCTACCGATTTCTTTGGGGTCTGATAGCGCGCGCCAAACTGCCCGGAATGTACCGGGACGTCAATCAGGCGGTGGCGCTCTGCCATCGGATGCGTATTTCGATCGACAATCGCCGCCGCTGCGCGCAAATTGCGGCGTAAGGTCGGCTGTTCCCAACGACGGGCAGTGCCAGCCATAGCCTCCGGCGTGGCATGTCGCATGACCGGGAGAGCTGGCGCAGAAAGCCCGGCGCAGAAAGCCCGGTCTAGAAAGTCCGGCGTAGAAAGACGAGCGATATCCTATGGCGAATTTACGACACAGAACCATCGATACCCATGCGCTCCAACATGACACCGTTTGCAAATCGTGTTGGGCGAGGCGTTTCAGCTTCTGCGAAACCCTCCATAACAAAGGTATGCAGGCGTTCTTCGATGCCGCGTCCTATACCAAGGTCGGGTCGGGAACCGTTTTTGTCCATGATGGCGAGAAATCCCCATTCTATTTCAATATAAACCGAGGCATGACGCGGTCTTTCAAAATCCTCCCCGACGGACGCCGGCAGATCTTGAATTTTGGGATGCCGGGGACATTGATGGGTCTATCGCAAAAAGCGGATTTCGATTTCAGTATAGAATCGATCACTGATGTTTCGCTATGCCGATTTTCAAAGGATAAAGTCGATTTCTATTCGAACAAACATCCTGAATTGCGAAAAGCGATCATGGACAAGCTGATGTATGAGCTTGCCGAATCACGCATGCATATTTTGGCGCTCGGAAAAATGAGCGCGAAGGAAAGACTAGCCTTCTTCTTGATAAAGCAAAACGCGATAGGAATGAAAATTTATGGGCAGATGAATAAAATCATTTTGCCAATGAGCCGCTATGATATTTCAGACTATCTTGGAGTAACTACCGAAACGATTAGCCGGACATTCACGCAATTTGAATCAGAGGGATTAATAACCTCACTCAAGGCCTCGGAAATCGTCATTCGTGACCGTCGGCGCCTTGCGGCGCTGGCCGGCGGCATGACGTGATCAGCGCCGATCGGCTGACATCGCTGCCTTTTCGCCGCTGACGGTTTGACGAAAGCCGGTATGGGCGGCAAACTCGCAGCTTTCGCCAAGTGTTCCCTGCCCGACAAGAGGGGAGTTCCCATGATTCCCGCCCTGATGCCGACCTATAACCGCGCCGACCTCGCTTTCGTACGGGGTGAAGGCGTTTGGCTATATGCGGCGGATGGGCGACGATTCCTCGATTTTGGCGCCGGAATCGCGACCTCCTCGCTCGGCCATAATCATCCGCATCTCGTCGCCGCGATCACCGATCAGGCGAGCCGGGTGATGCATGTCTCTAACCTCTACCGCGTGCCCGAGGCTGAGCGCCTCGCCGAACGCCTGGTCGCGGCGAGCTTCGCCGACAGCGTGTTTTTCTGCAATTCCGGCGCCGAGGCCAACGAGGCCATGGTCAAAATGATCAGAAAGACCATGGCCGAAACCGGGCAACCCGACCGCTACCGTGTGATCTGCTTCGAAGGCGCTTTTCACGGCCGCACGCTCGCCATGCTGGCGGCGACCGGCAATGCCAAATATCTCGCCGGCTTCGGCCCCTGCGTTGAAGGCTTCGACCATGTCCCGTTCAACGATATCGAAGCCGTGCGCCGCGCCATCGGCCCGGAAACCGCCGGCATCATCGTCGAGCCGATCCAGGGGGAGGGGGGTATCCGCCCGGCGCGGCTAGAATTCCTGCGGGCGCTCCGCGACATCTGCGACGAGCATGGCCTCGTCCTCGGGATGGACGAAATCCAGAGCGGCATGGGCCGCACCGGCCGGCTTTTCGCCCATCAATGGGCCGGCATCACGCCGGATGTGATGTCGCTCGCCAAAGGCATCGCCGGCGGCTTTCCGATGGGCGCCGTGCTGGCGCGCGAATGGGTCGCGAAACATCTGACCGCCGGCAGCCACGGCACCACGTTCGGCGGCAATCCGCTCGCCTGCGCCGCCGCCAATGCCGTGCTCGACGTCATTCTTGCGCCGGGCTTTCTCGCCGGTGTGGAGCGTGTCGCCGACCATTTGTGGAACGCTTTGTCCGCCGTGGTCAAAGAATGTCCGGCGATCTTCGAGGAAGTGCGTGGCGCCGGCCTCATGCTTGGCCTCAAATGCCGCGTGCCGCAGGCGCACGTGCAGCAAGCTTGGTTGGAAGAAGGCTTGCTCGCCGTCAATGCCGGCGAAAATGTCGTGCGCTTGGTTCCGCCGCTCATCGTCTCGGCGGCGGAGTGCGATCAGGCGGTGGCGATGATCCGCGCCGCCTGCCGCCGTCTTGCCTCCGCCAGCGCGGCGGCGGCGTGATGAGCAGCACCCTGCCACGCCCGAGCGCCGTCGGCGCCGAGCGTCCGGCACCACGGCATTTTCTCGATCTTCGCGATTTCGATGGCGCGACCTTGCGGCATATGCTCGATGTCGCGGTCGGCTTCAAGCGCGCCGGGACATCCTCGCGCCCGCTCGCGGGGAAAACGCTCGCGCTGATTTTCGAAAAACCGAGCACCCGCACGCGGGTCAGTTTCGAAGTCGCCATGCGCCAGCTCGGCGGCGATGTCGTCGTGCTGATGGGCAGCGAGATGCAGCTTGGTCGCGGCGAGACGCTGGCCGATACCGCCCGCGTGCTGTCGCGCTATGTCGATGCCATCATGCTGCGCACCGACCGCGCGGCGAAGCTGCACGACCTCGCCGCCCATGCCAGCGTGCCGGTGATCAACGGCCTCACCGAGCTTTCGCACCCGTGTCAGATCATGGCCGATGTCATGACCTTCGAGGCGCATCGCGGCGCCATCGCCGGCCAGCGCCTCGCCTGGTGCGGTGATGGCAACAATGTCGCGCGAAGCCTGATCGAAGCCGCGGTAAGGTTTGGCTTTTCGCTTCGCCTGGCAACGCCCGCCGCCCTTGCGCCGCCGGCTGATCTTCTCGCCTGGGCGCGCGCCGAGGGCGGCGACATCACGGTCACCGCGGAACCTCGTGAGGCGGTTGCCGGCGCGCGAGCGGTGTTCACCGATACCTGGGTGAGCATGGCCGATGAGCGCGCCGATGAGCGCCGGGCCCTGCTCGCGCCCTATCAGGTCAACAGCGCGCTGATGGTGGCGGCGGCGCCGGATGCGCTGTTCCTGCACTGTCTTCCTGCCCATCGCGGTGAGGAGGTGACGGACGAGGTGATCGACGGGCCGCAATCGGTGGTGTTCGACGAGGCGGAAAACCGCTTACACGCGCAAAAAGGCATTCTCGCCTGGGTGCTCGGCGCGGCGCGATAATGCTGGCGGCGCGGCCTCAGAGATAGCCGGCGCCGGCCTCGATCGCGAAGCGGTCGGGCGGGCCTTGCCAGATGATGCGCGCGTGTTCGAGCACATAGACCCGGTCGGCATGGGGCAGGGCGAAGGTGACGTTCTGCTCGCCGAGCAGCACAGTGATCGGCGTCGTTTCGCGCAGACGCGCCAGCGCTTTGGAAAGCTGTTCGAGAATCACCGGGGCGAGGCCGAGGGTCGGCTCATCGAGGATGAGGAGGCGCGGGTTCATCATCAGGGCGCGGGCGATCGCGAGCATCTGCTGCTCGCCGCCCGAGAGCGTGCGGGCAAGCTGCTTGCTGCGCGATTTCAGGATCGGGAATAGATCATAGAGCCAGTCAAGCCGGGTTCGGCGCTCCGGCGCCGGCTGGTGCTGGCCGCCGAGGTCGAGATTTTCGGCCACACTCATATCGCCGAATAATTCCCGCGTCTCCGGGCACTGCACGATGCCACCGCGGGCGATCGCGGCCGGTGTTTTCCCGGCGAGCGCGGTGCCCTGCCAGCTGATCGCGCCGCTATAGGGGATGAGGCCGGAGATGGCGTTGAACAATGTCGTCTTGCCGGCGCCGTTGAGCCCGACGACCGAAACGAACTCCCCCTCATGCACCTCGAGCGCGGCCCGATCCAAAGCCTGCGCCTTGCCGTAAAAGACGCTGAGACCCTCGATCTTGAGCAGCGGAATGCCGCTTTTTTCCGCGGCGATGGTGCGGGCATGGGTCTCGATCGTGCCGCCGAGATAAACCCGGCGCACGGTCTCATCCTGCATCACCGCGTCCGCCTTGCCTTCGGCGATGCGTTCGCCGAGATACATCGCAAGCACCCGGTCGACCAGCGCCGCGACCCCCTTGACGTTGTGATCGACGAGCAGAACCGCTTTGCCCTCTTCACGAAAGCTCCTGATCAGGGCTGAGAAGCTTTCGACCTCGGCCATGGTGAGGCCGGCGAAGGGCTCATCGACGAGCACCACATCGGGATCGCGCGCGATCGCTTTCGCAAGCTCCATGCGGCGAAGATCGGCAAATGGCAGCGTCGTCGGGCGGCGATCGAGCACCGCGCCGAGGCCGACCCGCTCGCCGATCGCGCGCGCTTTGGCGTCCACCGCATGCTCGGCGGCGAGTTGAAAGAGGCTGTCGGGCAAAAGCGCGAGCTTGATGTTTTCGAGCACCGTCTGGCGATGCAGCGGGCGCGAATGCTGAAAAACGAGGCCGATGCCGGCGCGGGCGATGCGATGCGTCGGCCAGGTGACGATCTCGCGCCCGGCGAGCCGCACCGAGCCGGCATTGGCGCGCTCGATCCCCATGATCAGCTTCATCGCCGTCGATTTGCCCGAGCCATTGGGGCCGATCAGGCCGAGGATCTCGCCGCGCGCAATCGAGAATCCGAGATTCTTGACCGCGACCAGCCCGCCAAACCGCTTGGTGAGGCCAGCGACTTCGAGCAGAGCCCCGCTCATGCGCGCTCTCCGCGGCGAAGGAGATAGCCAACCAGGCCGTCGGGGAAAAACAGGATCACCGCGAGCGCGATCGCCGAGACCACGAACGTATTGAGCTGGCCGAGCGGGCGCAGGATTTCGCCGGCGACGATCAGAAACACCGCGCCGATCGCAGCCCCCACGATGGTGCGCCGCCCGCCGAGCACGGCGGCGATGATGATCTGCACCCCGACCGCGATATCGACGACGGTATCGACGGAGGCGGTGCCGAGATAAAACACCAGCATCGCCCCGGCGAGGCCGGAAAAAAGCGCGCTGACGGCGAAGGCGGCGAGCTTGTGCTTGGCGACGTTGAAGCCGAGCGCCTGCGCCTCGACCGGGTCCTGGCCGCTCGCCTGCAAAATCAACCCCGCCGCCGAGCGCGATAAACTATAGAGAATGAGGCCGCTGACCGCGAGGAATGCCAGCGCCAGCCAGTAATTATGGCCGGGATCGACGGAGAGGACGTCGTTGATGGTAAGCCCAATCTCGCCGCCAGTGACGCCCGCGAAAATCACGATCACCTGCTGCAGCACCAGCACCGCGACCAAGGTGATGAGGCCGAAATAGGGCCCACGCAGGCGTAAAGCGGGCAACGCCAGGGCGAATCCGCCTATGACGGCGGCGAGCGCGCCGGCGATGACATCGAGCCACACCGGAACGCCATGATTGTCGAGCAGGCCGGCGGTATAGGCGCCGAGGCCGATGAGAAAGGTCGGCCCGAAATTGACCTCGCCGGCAAAGCCGAACAACAAATCCCAGGCCATCGCGAAGACGCCGAAATAATAAGCGACGGTGAGCACCGCGAGAATGTAAGCCGAGACCCAGAGGGGGAAACTGGCAAGAACGATGAGCCCGATGAGGGCGAGAATGATGCGCATGAAAAACCTCAGCGTCGCCCAAACAGCCCTTGCGGGCGGAGATAGACCACCAGGACCAGCAGCAGAAGCGAGGGGATGGTGCGCAAAGTGGGGCTGATCAGATAAGCGGTGACGGTTTCGAGATAGCCGATGATATAGGCCGCGATCAGCGAGCCGGAGACGCTGCCGAGACCGCCCAAGACGACGATCGAGAAAGCGCTCGCCGTCAAAACGCCGATATTGTTCGAGCTGGTGCCAAGAAACATCGCGAGCAGCACGCCGGCGATGGCGGCGAGCACGCCATAGATCGCCCAAACCAGCAGATAGACCGAGGACAGCTCGAACCCGAGCAGCGTCAGCGCGCGGGGATTGATCGAGGCGGCGAGCAGCGTCTTGCCCGCCCGCGTGCGATTGACCAGAAGCCACAACAAGCCGATCGAAACCCAGCAGATCGCCGCCGTCATGATTTCGTTCGCGGGGGTGCGGACACCGAAGATATCGACGACGCCATTGACCAGCGGGCGCACGGTGATCGGGCTGTCGGTAAAGAAATAGGCGATCGCCTCCTGGATCATGATCCCCCAGAGCAGGGTCGCGGTGAGGACAAAAATTTCGGTCTCGTCGCGCGGAATGGCGCGCGAGCGCTGGATTGGGCGCACGGCGAGGCCATAGGTCGCAAACGCGATGATGACCCCGAAGCCAACCCCCGCGAGCGCGCCGATATATTGCCCGGCGCCGAGCGGCCCCGCGATGTACCAGGCAGCAACGGCCGCGGCGACCATGATGCCGCCATGGGCGAGATTGAGCACGCCGGAGACGCCGAAAATCAGCGAAAATCCGATCGCGCCCAAGGCATAGAGTGTGCTGATGGCAAAGCCATCGACCAGGATCTGCAAGCCGCGCATCACGCGTCTTCAGCCATAGGGCGAAACTCCGGTCAGGAAACTATCCCGCCGGCCGAGGGAACCCGGCCGGCGGGGAGGGGTTATTGCGCGCTCGCGTGCTGGGTCGGGAGCTTGATGAAGCTCGGGAATTTCAGCGTGCCGTTGGCAACGCGGGCGGGCCACACCGTCACCTGCTTGCCGTCCTGCCATTGGATCATCAGGCCGGAGACGAAATCGGCGCCATATTTCAGGCCGTGCGGGAAGTCGCTATCCTGGCCATAGAAAGCGATCGTGCCGATCGTTCCGACATAATTGGTTTTTTCCATCTCGGCGACGATTTTATCGGCGTCATCGCTGCCGGCGCGGCCGACGGCTTCGGCGATGATGTGGACGTCGTCATCGGTGGTGTAGCCGGTATAGGCCGGCGTCACGCCAAAGCGCTTGAGATAGGCCGCCGCATAGGGGATGGTTTTTGGCGTGATCGCGACATCGGGCGTTGCGACCACCTGGGCGATGACGCCTTCGGTCGCGCCGTTGGTGTCGCGCCAGAACGAGGTCGTGGTCGCCTGCGAGCTGACCCCCGACATCGGCACCGGCACCTGCTCGCTATGCCATTGCACCGTCGGCTGCACGCCGACATGGCTGATCCCGGTGGTGATAACGTCCGGGCGCAGGCCCTCGATCTTGTTGAAGATCGGCGTGAAATCGGTGGTATCGGGCGAGACGCGGACGGAATCGAGCACCTGGAGCCCGGCTTTCGGCAGGCAGCGTTTCGATTCTTCGTCGAGCGGCTTGGTCCAGGCCGCGTCCTCGCTCAGCATCACCGTGGTCTTCATGCCGAGTTTCTCGACCAGGAAATCATGGGAAAAATCGCAATTGGCATCGGCGATCGCGGTCGAGGTCAGATAGCCGTGGAACGTGTATTTATTGTGGGCATAGTCTTCCTTGACGTGGCGGGTGATCTCGTTGCTCGCGGCACCGGGGGTAATGAAGGGGGTATGGAGCCGCGCTGCCCACGGCTCGAGCGCGAGCGCGACCTCGCTCATGTAACTCCCGATCACCGCGACCACGTGGTCCTGATTGACCGCACGCTGGAAGGCGCGCACCGCGTCGGTCGCCGAGTTGTGATCGTCGTAATCGATGATCTCGACCTTGCGGCCATTGATGCCGCCGGCGGCGTTGATTTCATCGGCGGCGATCATCGCGCCGTTAGTGATCGCGATGCCAGAGATGGCGGAATTTTCGGCGATCACGCCGATACGGATCGGGTCGGCGGCGCGGGCGGCGTGAAACGCCGGCAAGATCAGGGCGCAGGTGCCGAGCGAGCCGAGAACCGCCCGCTGCACAGCTTGCCACGCCGACGCTGCTTTCTTCATAGCTTCCTCCTGTCGCAAAATCTGTTCGGGCATGATCATGAAATTGCCCGCCAACGCAAGGGGGGATCAGGGTTTCGCTGGAAAGATCCCCCCGACCACCCGATCCCCGACCCGGATATCGTCTTTCTCGGTGACGCCGGCGGCGAGTTCGAGGGTGGCGCGCACCGGGCCGTGACTCGCGATCACCGCGAGGCTGCGCGGGACGGTATTCTCGGCGATCGTGCGGATCGAGCCATCCTCGTTGATGAACACCATGTCGAGCGGCACCAGCGTGTTCTTCATCCACATCTGGCTCTCACGCGGGATACCCCAGTCAAACAGCATTCCCTCATCGTCGGCGACATGGGTGCGAAACATCAGGCCGATGGTTTGCTGGTCGGCGGTTTTGGCCATTTCGACGTGGAATTCATGCCGCTTGCCGTCATGGGTGATGATGGTGAGCGTCTCGCGCGGCAATTCCGGCTGGGCGTGGGTGATGTTTGGCTCCTCGGCCGCGATGGCAAGCGGGATCAGGCCGAGCGCGACGACGAGCAGCGCGAGAGGGCGGCGCGCGGGATGGGGCATAGTCGGTCTCCTCGAAAACGGCCGGGCGTCTGCAGGCGGCCGCGCCGATGGGGGAAGGGTTGCGACGGAAAGGGAGCGGGTCATGCGTAACATGCCGGTCTGTCGGGTTCCAGGGTGCGCGCGGCGAGGGTGCGGATTTCCGGCCGGATCGGCCCCTCGCGCGGCGCATCGCGCAGGGTCGTGAACCAGTGCGCCGGCGGGTTGCGCCCGGCGGCGCGATGATAGGTGAGGCCGCGCAACACCGCTTCCGCGGCCGTTGGCAGGCGTTCGGGGAGCGCGAAACGGTTGAGCGTCGCCCAGACGCCGGCCCAGAGCCGCCCGACGCTATAAGGATTATAGCCGCCGCCGCCGAGCACGATGAGGCGCGGGGCGAGGTCGCGGAGCTGATCGATCAGCCACCAATGGGCGTTATTGGAAAGGGAAAGTCGCGCCAGCGGATCTTCCTCCAGCCCATCCGCGCCGCATTGCAGCATGATCGCCCGCGGCCCGAGATCGCGGATCAGCGGCAGGATCGCTTTCTCGCACAAAAACCGGAACTCGCTGTCGTTAAAGCCCGCCGGCACCGGCAGGTTGCGCGCAGCCCCACCGGCGCGCTCTGCCGCCGCGCCGGTGAATGGCCAGCGCCCGGCCTCGTGGACGCTGATCGTGAACACGGTTTCGTCGTTGAAAAACGCTTCCTCGACGCCGTCGCCGTGATGGGCATCGATATCGAGATAAACGATCGGCGCAATCCCGGCGTCGCGCCAGGCGAGCAGGCCGAGCACCGGGTCGTTGATGTAGCAAAACCCGGCCGCGCGCGCCGGCCGCGCATGGTGGTTGCCGCCGCCCGGGCAATGGACGATGCCGCCATCGCGGGTCAAGCGGGCGGCGAGCAGAACCCCGCCGGCCGAGGTCGCGGGACGGCGGAAGACCTCGCGATAGACCGGATTGCCATCGGCGCCGATGCGAAACCGGGCGCGATCCGCTTCGCTGACCGCCTGCCACATCTCCGCGCGCTTGAGGGCGGCGAGATAGTCGGGATCATGAAACCGCGCGAGTTCTTCGAGCGAGGCCAACGGCGCTTCCCGGTAGACGGCATCGGGGAGCCAGCCGAGCGCGCGGCAGAGATCAGTGCAGGTGGAGACGCGGGCGATCGCTAGCGGATGGCCCGGCCCATAGGTCGAGCCGCGATAGATCTCGCTTCCGATATAAAGCGGCGTCGCGCCCAAGGTTACCCGCGCTCAGGCCCGTTGCGGCATGCCCTCGGGCACGATCGTCGTCACGATCGAATGATCGAGCGCTTCATAGTCCTGATAGCCGATGGTCGCGTAAAGCTCGGCCCGGGTTTGCATCCGCTCGATCATGCCCTGGGTGCCGCCTTGGTGGCGGATAGCTTGATAAAGCTCGGCCTGCGCCTTGGCCGCGACGCGCAGCGAACTCACCGGCCAGATCACCATGCGATAGCCCATGTCGGCGAATTCGCGGGCGGTGAAGAAGGGCGTGCGACCGAATTCGGTCATGTTGGCAAGGAGCGGCGCGCCCTTCATGCGGGCGGCGAATTCGCGGAACATCTCAGCGCTGGTCAGCGCTTCGGGGAAAATCGCGTCCGCCCCGGCGCGAAGATAAAGCTCGGCGCGGGCGACGGCGCCGTCCATCCCCTCGCTTGCCGCCGCATCGGTGCGGGCGATCAGGAAGAGATGGCGGCGCGCCTTGGCCGCCGCGGCGATTTTCGCGGCCATATCCTCGGGCGCCGCGAGCTTCTTGTCATTGAGATGGCCGCATTTCTTGGGCAGAAGCTGGTCTTCGATATGAACCGCGCCGGCCCCCGCCTCCTCGAAAGCGCGGACCATGTGCATGACGTTGAGCGCCTCGCCATAGCCGGTATCGCCGTCCACCAGCACCGGCAGGCCACTGGCGCGGGCGATTTGGCGGATGAAGAACACCACCTCATCGACCGTGATGATGCCGAGATCGGGAAGGCCCATCGAGGCGGTCATCGCGGCACCCGAGAGATAGAGCGCCTCGAACCCAACGGCTTTGGCTTGCTGCGCGGCAAGGCCGTTATGCGCTCCCGGCATTTGCAGGATGCCGCCACGCTCGAGCAGAGCCCGGAAACGCTGGCCGGCCGGCAGTTGCGGCAGATCGCTCGCCACCAAATACGGCATGTCACCCTTCTCCCTTGCCTGTCGCGGGCGACGTCTATCAGGAAGGACGCGCCCCGGAAAGGCGGCGCCCGCGCTAGAGCGCGATCGGTTTAAGTCGATCACGCTCTACCCCTATTTTGGCGAGCAAGTTGGCCGGTTTTGATTGAACAGGATGGCTCAATCAAAACCTACCTTGCTCTAGCGCACCGCCGAAAAGCTGGTCGGCTGCAGGAAGCTATTGGTGATCGAGGCGACGATCTGGCCGTCGCGTTCGGTTTCGGCGCGTTTGGCGATCCATTCCGGATCGCTCATGAACCCGTTCCAGATCCGTTCGCGCTCGGCCATCGACTCCCAGGCGAGCAGATAGACCAGATCCTGGTTCGATTCGCCGACCAATACCGTCCAGAACCCGGCTTGCCGGATGCCGTGGCGCTTCCAGATGTCGAGGGTGATGGTCTCGAAGCGCTTGAGCAGCGCCGGCAGCCGACCAGGCAGGCAATGATAGACCCGCATCTCATAGATCATCGTTCGTTTCCTCTCTGCGCGCGGTCGGGAGCGCCGCGACGATGCCATCATGCGGGAATTGCATGGCGGGGGGCAAGACAGCGGCGGCGAAGCCGGGCAATATGTCACTCCGTCCCCAATCTCTCGCCGCACGCATCCGGGCAGGCGACCCGGCGGGCAAGAAGGAGTGCTGCGCCATGACCGCGTTTCCGATCACCCACGCCACCACGCTGAAGGCGCCGCCGCCCGATGCCAGCCTGAAATTCGGCACCGTCTTTACCGATCACATGTTCATGATGGAGTATGCGGCAGGGCGCGGCTGGAGCAATCCGCGTATCGAGCCCTATCATGCGCTCAGCCTCGATCCCGCGACCTGCGTGTTGCACTATGCCCAGGCGGTGTTTGACGGGCTGAAAGCGTTTCGCGGCACCGATGGCGTCATCCGCATCTTCCGCCCCGACCGCCATGCCGCACGGCTCAATCAATCCTGCGAGCGGCTTTGCATCCCCGCCCTCGATCCGGCGCTGGTCGAGCAGTCTTTCCACGCTCTGGTCGGGCTCGAGCAGCGCTGGGTGCCGAAACTGCCCGGCACCGCGCTCTATATCCGCCCGACGGTGATCGCGACCGAGCCTTTCCTCGGTGTCCGTCCCGCCGAAAGCTATCTTTACTACGTCATCCTGAGCCCGGTCGGCGCCTATTACCCGGAGGGCATGAATCCGGTGAAAATTCTCGCCAGTGAGCGCCATGTCCGCGCCCTGCCCGGCGGCCTGGGTGCTGCCAAGACGGCGGCGAATTACGCCGCGAGCCTTTTCCCAGCCGAGGAAGCCCATCGTCTCGGCTACACCCAGGTGCTCTATCTCGATGGCGCCGAACATCGCTTCCTCGAGGAGGTCGGCACCATGAACATCATGATGAAGATCGACGGGACAGTGGTCACGCCGCCGCTCGCCGGCTCCATCCTCGCCGGCGTCACCCGCGATTCGGTGCTGACGCTCCTCAAGGATTGGGGGATCAGGGTGGAGGAGCGGCCGATCGCGATCGATGAGGTCATCGCCGCGATCGCGTCCGGCCGGCTGGAAGAAATGTGGGGCACCGGGACGGCGGCGGTGATCTCGCCGGTCGGCGAACTCGGCTACAAGGAAACGCGGCACGTCATCCGAAATGGCGGGATCGGCGCCCTGACCCAGCGGCTTTACGATGCGATCGTCGGGATTCAATACGGTTCTGCCGCCGATCCGCATGGCTGGGCGCGGGCCGTGGCGCCGGCCACCGTCCTCGCATGAAGGCCGATGACATGACCGACGAAGATCTCTGCTTTGCACCGGCGACCGAACTCGCCCGCCGCTATCGTGACCGCACGCTCTCGCCGCGCACGGTGATGGCGGCGGTATTGGCCCGGATTGCCGCCCATGACCGCGCCGTCAACGCCTTCGTCACCGTGCTTGCTGACCAGGCAATGGCAGAGGCCGAGGCCGCCGAGCGCCGCTTCGCGGCCGGCAGCCCGCGCGGCCCGCTCGATGGTATTCCGGTGACGGTCAAGGATCTGACCCTGACCCGCGGTATTCCAACGCAATATGGCTCGCCGACACGGCGCGGCTTCATCCCCGATCTCGACGCGCCGATCGTGACCAGGCTGCGCGACGCCGGCGCCATCATCATCGGCAAGACCACCACCCCGGAATTCGGCTGGATCGGCACCGGGCGCAGCCCGCTCACCGGCTTGACGCACACCCCTTGGCGCATCGGGCTGACCGCCGGCGGTTCTTCCGCCGGCGCCGGCGCCGCGGCCGCTGCCGGGTTCGGTGCGCTCCATCAGGGGAGCGACGCTGCCGGCTCGGTCCGCTTGCCGGCGCATTTCTGTGGCGTGTTCGGCTTGAAGCCGAGCTTCGGGCGGATCCCCATCCACCCGGTCTCGAACACGGATTACACTTCCCATCTCGGCCCGCTTGCGCGCAGCGTTGCCGACGCCGCCCTGATGCTGAAAGTGATGGCAGGGCCCCATGATTGGGATCACACCAGCCTCGAAGCGCCGCCGGCTGATTACCCCGCTTTGCTCGATCACCCGCCGGCCCGCCCGCGCCTTGCCTACAGCGCCGATTTCGGCCATGCCCGCGTCGATCCCGAGGTCGCGGCGCTCGCCCGGGCCGGCGCCGAACGGCTCGCCGCCGCCCTCGGCGTGCCGCTGCACGACGTGACGCCGCCTTGGGGCAAGGCCGGGCCGGAGCTGATCCGCTTCTTCTGGCCGGCCCATTGGGCGGTGCATGCGCCGAAACTCGCCCAATGGCGCGCGGCGATGGACCCTGGCTTCGTTGCCTGCATCGAAGACGGGATGCGGATCAGTGTCGCCGACTATCAGCTCATGCGCGAGCGCAAATACGCCTATATCCGTGATATCAACATCTTTTTCGAGGATTGGGATTTCCTGCTCTCGCCCGCCGCCTCGGTCGCGGCGTTTCCTTCGGAGCGCCTGGTGCCGGAGGGATGGCCGGAACATCCGTGGGACTGGCTCGGCTGGGCGGAATTTTCCTACCCGTTCGACCTTTCGGGTAACCCGGCCGCCTCGGTGCCGACGGGGTTCACCGCCGATGGTCTTCCGGTCGGGCTGCAGATCGCGGGGCGACGCTTCGACGATCTTGGCGTTTTGCAGATCTCCCGCGCCTTCGAACGCACCGCCCCCTGGGCGGACCGGCGACCATCGCTCGGCGCCTGAACCATCGGCGAGGGGTTTTAGAGCCCCCAAGCCAGGATCAACGAGGCCGCGACGCTGAGAGCCAGAAGCCAAAGCGCGCGTTGCCGCGGGGCAAAGCGCGGGCGGGGGATCGCCGGTGGCAGGGTTTTGACCCCGGTCAGCATCGGGCGCACCAGGTTCTGGCCTTTGGCGAGGGCGTAAACCGCGATCGCCAGAACATGCACGGCGACGGCGGCGGCCAGCGCCCACCATAGCCAGAAATGGAGATCGTCGATGGCATTGGCGATCGGCGCGGGGACGAGTTCGGTGAGCGCGCTTTCATTGGCGATGTCGTTATTGACGTAAATCCCGCTCAGCGTCTCGCCGAGCAGAAGCGCGAGCAGGGCGACGACCATCCAGCCGCCGGCCGGATTATGGCCGGCGGCGTGATCTGGTTCACGTCTGAAGATCGTCGCGAGATGACGGAAGACGGCGCCTGGTGGGGCCAGGAAAGCGCGAAAGCGGGCATTTTCGCTGCCCCAGACCGCCCATGACAGGCGGAAGATGACCAGAGCGAGCAAGGTCTCACCGAGCCGGACGTGCCAGACCATCCAATTGCGCTGCCACGTCACGTAGCAGCCAGCGACGAGGAGCGCGCTCACCCAATGGCTGAGCCGGACCGGCAGATCCCAGACCGCGACGGGCTCGTCTTCTGAACGCCGTATGCGTATCACTTGCTCTCCTATGCCGATGGAGGAACGCGATGGGTATGATCACTGTGCCACGTTACCCAAACCGGCGATGAAACGCATCGCCATCGCCATCGACCGCGTGGATTGGCATGCGCGGCGGCTCTCGGCGGCGTTTCTCGCCCTCGACATGGCGCCTTTCTTCGTCTCGCTACGCGATGTTGCCTTTACGCCGGCGGGGCTCCGCTTTCCGGAGCTGGACGGGCTGCCTGACGCTGTTTTCGTGCGCGCGATCGCCGCCGGCAGTTTCGAGGAGGTGACACGCCGGCTGGGTGTTCTGCATGCGCTGGCGGCGCGCGGCGTTGCGGTCTGGAATTCCGCCCGTGCGATCGAGCGGTGCGTCGATAAATCGATGACGGCGTTTTTGCTCGCGGCCGCCGGCATTCCCACCCCTGAGACCTGGACGGTGGAGGGGTGGAATGCCGCCGCCGCGGTGGTCGCGCAGGCGGCGACGGAGCTGGTGTTAAAACCGCTGTTTGGCGCCCAAGGCCGCGGGCTCCGGCGCCTTCGCAACCCCGAGGATCTGCCGCCGCCGGATGCCGTCGCCGGGGTCTATCACCTGCAGCGCTTCGTGCCGCCAGCCGATGATACCGGGTTTTGCGACTACCGATTGCTGATCTGCCGCGGCGAATTGATCGCAGCGATGATCCGCCGGAGTGCTGAATGGGTGACCAATCTCCATCGCGGCGCCCGCCCCGTCCCGTTCGTGCCGACGCCCGAAATGGTGGCCCTGGCGGCCCGCGCAACGGCCGCGGTCGGGGCGGATTATGCCGGGGTCGATCTGATCGCCGCGGCAGACGGGCGGATTTTGGTGCTCGAGGTCAATTCCATGCCCGGCTGGCGTGGGTTGCAGTCGGTTGCCGAGGGATCGATTGCGACGGCGCTGGCGCGGCGCCTCGTCGCATGACGCGGGAGGCGATCGCGGCGGCGTTTCGGGCCGCGTGCGCCGCCGAACTCGCGGCGCCCAAGCCTGGGAATGTCCACTGCTTCCGCGCCGGGCATGGCATGATGGTCGCTGATTTCACGCGTTCCGCCGAGGCTGCCGCGCCGGCGCTGACGCAACCCGGGGCGCCGCTTGGCGCGCGGATTTATGATGCCGTTGCGGCGACTCGCGATGCGGTCGGACAAAACACCAATCTCGGCATCGTGCTGCTTGCCGCGCCGCTCGCGATGGCGGCGGAGCAGGGGGGGGATTTGCGCGCGGGCGTCGGGCGGGTTTTGGCGGCAGCCGATCTCGCGGACGCGGCTTTGGTCTTTCGTGCGATCGCGCTTGCCGCTCCCGGCGGGCTCGGCACCGCGCCGCGCCATGACGTGCGCGCGCCGGCGCGGGTTTTGCTTTCCGAAGCGATGGCGGACGCAGCACCCCGTGATCTCATCGCCCGGCAATGGGTCACCGATTTTGCGGATGTGTTTACGCTCGGCCTGCCCGCGCTGGCGGCGGCGCGGGGGCGGGAATGGCCGGCGCTCGCAGCCTATCTCGCTTTTCTCGCAGCCTTCCCCGATAGCCACGTCCGGCGCAAGCATGGCGAGACGGTGGCCGAATCGCTGCGGCGCGAAGCGGCGCGGTGGCCGGCGCGGCTGGCGGCGGCGCCTGACCCGCGCGCGCTATTGCCGGCGCTGCTCGCCTGGGATGCCGCCCTCAAGGCCGCCGCGATCAATCCCGGCACCTCGGCCGACCTCACCGTCGCCAGCCTGTTCGCTGAACGGCTTCTTCGATGATCCCATTGAATTGCGCTGTTGAACTGCGGCTCTTGGGCTGACATGATCCGGCCTTCGGTTATTCATCCTAAAGGGAGGAGGAACATCATGGCATCCATCACCAAGGTCATGGTCGGCGAATCGCTGGTCGGCGACGGCAATGAGGTTGCGCATATCGATTTGCTGATCGGCCCGCGCGGCAGCGCGGCGGAGACGGCGTTCTGCAACGCGTTGGTCAACAACAAGGACGGGTTCACCTCGCTGCTCGCGGTGGTCGCGCCCAATCTTCTGTGCAAGCCGGCGACGGTGATGTTCAACAAGGTGACGATCAAGGGCGCGAAACAGGCGGTGCAGATGTTCGGCCCGGCGCAGCACGCGGTGGCCAAGGCGGTGGCGGACAGTGTCGCGGAAGGGGTGATCCCGGAGAGCGAAGCGGATGATCTTTTCATCTGCGTCGGCGTCTTCATCCACTGGCTGGCGGCGGATGACAAGAAGATCCAGGATTTCAACTATCGCGCGACCAAGGAGGCGATCGCCCGCGCCGTCCGCGGCGAGCCCAAGGCCGCGCAGGTGGTGCAGCAGCGCAACAGCGTCTCCCACCCCTTCGCCGCCTGAACGAGCGCCGTCGCTCTCACCGCGCGCCGGGATTGCCGCGGCGCGCGGTGTCGTGCGGGGTGACCCTGATCCGACAGACTGCTAACGTGCGGCGATGACGGTTCGTGGCCGGGGTGTACAGTCGGTCGAGATTGCCGGGCGGATCCTGGAGGCGCTGATGGGCGCCGGACGGGCGGCGATGCTGCGCGACCTCGCCGCCGAAGCCGCGATTACCCCGGCGCAGGCGCATGCCTATCTCGTTAGCCTACGCAAGCTCGGCCTCGTCGAGCAGGATGGTGCCTCCGGGCGTTATCGCCTCGGCCCCTTCGCGCTCCGCCTCGGCCTCGCGCGTCTCAGGGGGCTCGACCCGCTCCGCATGGCCGCTGAAACCATCGGTCAACTTTCCGACCAGCTCGATCTGATGGTGGCGATCACCGTGTGGGGCGATCACGGCCCGACGGTCGTGCAGGTGCATGAGGCGGCAACGCAAGTGCACGCCAATGTCCGCGCCGGGACGGTGTTTTCCCTCACCGGCACCGCGACCGGCTGGGTCTTCGCCGCCTTTGCCGCGCCGGCCCTGGTCGAGGACATGATTGCGGCCGAGCTTGCCAATCCGGCGCATAGCCAGCGCGTCGCCGCCGGCATGCGGCTCGAGGACGTGCGCGAAATGGTCGCGCGGGTGCGCGAGACCGGCTATGCCAGCACCGCCGGGGCGCCGGTTCCCGGGGTGAGTGCGATCAGCGCCCCGGTTTTCGACCATGGCGGGCAGATCCAGTTCGTGGTGACCGCGATCGGCCCCTCGGGCCTCGTCGATCTCAGCCCGGACAGCACGCAGATCGCGGCTATTCTCGCCTATGCGAACGCGCTCTCGCGCGGGCTCGGCGCCGAGCGGGGGCCGGTCAGGACATCGCCGCCGTTGGCGTCGGCGCCATGGCCCGCCGTTTCGCCATGTGACGCGCGGCGATGAAGCCGAACGTCATCGCCGGGCCCAGGGTGATGCCGCCGCCGGGATAATTCCCTCCCATGATGCTCGCGAGATCGTTGCCGGCGGCATAGAGCCCGGGGATCGGCGCGCCGCTGTCATCGAGCACGCGCGCCTCGGCGTCACTTCTGATCCCGGCGAAGGTGCCGAGATCGCCGGGTACCAGCTTGATCGCGTAAAACGGCGGCGTTGCGAGCGGGCCGACGCAGGGATTCGGCTGGTGCTTGGGATCACCGAGATAGCGGTTATAGGCGGTGCTGCCGCGGCCAAATGCGGGGTCTTCGCCGCGTTTGGCGGCCTCGTTGTAGCGGGCGATGGTCGCCGCCAGGGCGGCGGCATCGATCCCGGCTTTGGCCGCGAGCGCCTCGAGACTCTCCCCGCGCAACAGATAGCCTGAACGGAGCGCCGGGCCGAGCGGCACCGGGAAGGGCTTGACGAAGCCGAGCCCATAATGGCGCAGCGTCGGGTGGTCGGTGATGAGGAAGGCGGCGCATTCCTCCCCTGCCGGGATCGTCCGCTGCATCGCCTGGACGAAATCGTGATAAGAATTGGCCTCGTTACAAAAGCGTAGGCCGGCGCGGGTGACGGCGATCACCCCGGGCTTGGCGCGGTCGATGAAATGCGGAAAGACGCCGAAACTGCCATCTCGCCGCGGCACCCGCGAGACCGGAACCCAAGCGGCGGCGTTGGGCAAATCGAGGGTAAGGGCAGCGCCGGCCGCGGCCGCGAGGCGCAGCCCGTCGCCGGTGTTTTCCTCGGGCGCCGGCGAAAAATGCTCGCGCCCAGTCGGGGCGTGCGGGAACAAGGCCTGGCGGCGGGCGCGATCCTGGGGAAAGCCGCCGCAGGCGAGCACCACGCCGGCGCGCGCCATGACGCGAACCGGCGTGCCGGCGCGTGTCACGATCGCGCCACGCACCGCGCCGTCCTCGCGGATCAGTTCGGTGACCGGCGCCGCAAGCCAAAGCGGGATCCCGAGATCGAAAGCCGATTTGGCGAGCCGAGCGGCGAGCGCGTTGCCGTTGGTCAAGCGCATGGCGCGGCCGTGAAACAGCCGGTCGCGGCCATAGCGAAGCAGGAGGCGGGCGACATAAGCGGCCGAGACCGGCGAGCGCGTGACGTTGAAAAAATGCAGCAATTCGGCGCCAGAGCCGATCATCATGCCAAGAAAGGTGATTTCGCGGAGCGGCGGGCGGAGGTTGCGCGCCGCCGGCCCGAGCGCGCGGGCATCGAAGGGAGCGGCGCAAATCGAGCGCCCGCCCGCAAGCCCGCCCGGCGCATCGGGGTGATAGTCGGAAAATTGCGGGCCGAGCACAAATTGCACCGCGGTTTCGCGCTGAAAAAACGCCACCATCTCGGGGCCTGCGGCGAGAAATGCATCGACCCGCGCGGCGTCGAAGAAATTGCCCGCCTCATGCGCGAGATAGCGCCGGGCCGCGGCCGCATCGTCGGCAATGCCGGCCTCGCGCGCCAGGGGATTGCCCGGAATCCAGAGCCAGCCGCCCGAACGTGCGGTGGTGCCGCCATAGACCGCGGCCTTTTCGGCGACGATCACCTCGAGCCCGAGCTTGCGCGCCGTGATGGCGGCGGCAAGCCCGCCGGCGCCAGAGCCCGCCACCAAAACGTCACATTCTACCATCGCCAACGCCGCCGCCATTGCGTGCCTCCCCGCATCTTAATTCATCTATTGCGAAGGTATTCGGTATTGGCTAGCTTGGCAACAACAAGGCCGCGCCGGATAGCGGCCTGACGCTGCGCGCGAGGGAGGAGAGATCAGAACGCATGGACCATAAAATCACGAGCATCCCACCACGCCGCCCGGCCAGCCGCGGGTTGAGCCGGCGCGCGCTGACGCAGGCTGGCCTTGGCTTGCTTGCGCTCCCCGCCATTCGCCTGGCCCGCGCTGCCGCGCCGCTCCGTCTCGGCGTACTTGTCGATATGTCGAGCTGGGGGCGGGATACCGGGGGTCCGGCCTCGGTGGTCGCGGCCCAGATGGCGGCCGAGGAGATGGGCGGCAGCGTCGGCGGCCGGCCGATTGAAATCCTCGGCGGTGATCACCGTATGAACCCCGATCTCGGCGTCCAGATCGCGCGCGGCTGGATCGACAATCAGGACGTGCAGGCGATCGTCGATGTCCCGAACTCGGCGCTCGGCCTGGCGATTTCGGGATTTTGCAAGGAAAAGAACCGGCTTGCGCTGCTCTCCGGGCCGGGGGCGAGCGCGATCACCAATCAGGCCTGCAACGCCAATACTGTGCAGTTCACCTATGACACCTATGCGCTCGCCCATGTCACAGGCGCGGCGCTGGTGGCGGAGGGGGCCAAGAGCTGGTATTTCATCACCGCCGATTACGCCTTTGGCCATCAATTACAGGCCGACGCGACGGCATTCATCGAAAAGGCCGGCGGCAAGGTGCTCGGCCATGCGCTGCACCCGACCGGCGCCAGCGATTTTTCCTCGGTGCTGCTTGCCGCGCAGGCATCGAAAGCCGATGTCGTCGCGTTCGCCAATGCCGGGCAGGATACCGATAACGGCGTGAAGCAGGCGGCGGAATTCGGTATTGGTCAGCGCTTGAACGGCCAGCGCATCGCCGCTCTCTTGATGTTCATCGCCGATGTCCACGCGATCGGTCTTCCGGTCGCGCAAGGGATCATGCTGACGACGGCGTCATATTGGAATCTCAACGCCGAGACGCGGGCCTGGTCGGAGCGGTTTTTCGCCCGCACCAAGGTCATGCCGACCATGGAGCAGACGGGAACCTATGGCGTCGTTTTGCATTATCTCAAAGCGGTGGCGAAAGTCGGCACCGATCCGCAAGCGGTGATGGCGGAAATGCGGGCGATGCCGATCAATGACGTGTTCGTGAAAAACGGCTATCTTCGCCCCGATGGCAGGGTGATCCGTGACATGTATCTCGTGCGCGTCAAATCGCCGGCGGAATCGAAGGAGCCGTGGGATTATTATGAGATCGTGCGGACCGTGAAAGGTGAGGATGCGTTTCGCCCGCTCGCCGACAGCCTATGCCCGCTGGTCAAGAAAGCCTGAGTATCTTCTCACAGGAAAGCAGAGACATGAGCAATTTCGCCAGCACCCAGGATTTGGCTGAAAAGAAAATCTCTTTCGAGGAACTCGCCCCCGGGCTTTATGGCTATACCGCCGAGGGCGATCCCAATTCCGGCGTCGTCATCGGCGACTCTTCGGTCCTGGTGGTCGATGCCCAGGCGACACCGCAAATGGCCGCCGATGTGATTGCGCGCATCCGCGCTGTTACGGAGAAACCCATCAACCATGTCGTGCTGTCGCATTATCATGCGGTGCGCGTTCTCGGCGCCAGCGCCTATCGGGGTGCCGAGATCATCGCCTCCGACGTCACCAACCGCCTCATCGAGGAGCGGGGTGCGGCCGACATGGCGAGCGAGATCGGGCGTTTCCCGCGGCTCTTTCGTGGCCGCGACACGATCCCGGGTCTCACCCATCCGAGCCTCGTTTTTCATGACCGGATGACTTTGAAACTCGGCAAACGTGTGGTCGAAATCATCCATATCGGTCGCTCGCACACCGCTGGCGACACGATTGTATGGCTGCCGGAGGAAAAAGTTCTCTTTGCTGGCGATACCGTCGAATTCGGTGCAACCCCCTATTGTGGCGACGCGCATTTCACCGACTGGCCGGCGACGCTCGCGAAACTCCGCGCGTTTGGCGCCGAGCGTTTGGTGCCGGGGCGTGGGCGGGCGCTGATCGGGCGCGAGGAGGTCGAGGAGGGGATCACCGGGACGGCGCAATTCACCGGCGATCTCTTTGCGTTGGTCAAGGCGGATGTCGCGAAAAAACGACCGCTCGCAGACATCTATGCCCATGCGCTCGCCGAGATGCGGCCGAAATACGGGCATTGGGTGATTTTCGACCATTGCATGCCCTTCAATGTCTCGCGTGCCTATGACGAGGCCTGCGGCATCGACTGGCCGCGTATCTGGACGGCGGAACGCGATATCGAGATGTGGCGCGCCCTCGAAAGCGCGGGCAAATCCGCCTGAGGAGGCCACGATGAAATACCATCCCCCGCGTTATCCGGCGGCGCCGGTCGCGAAATCCGGGGCGCATCACAAGGTGGTGGTCGCGGGCGGCGGGTTGGTTGGGCTCACGCTGGCGCTCGATCTCGCGCAGCGCGGGATTGGCGTCGTCCTGCTCGATGACGAGGATACCGTTTCGGTCGGCTCGCGGGCGATCTGTTTTGCCAAACGTACGCTGGAGATTTATGACCGTCTCGGTCTCGGCGAACGCATCTTTGAAAAAGGCGTGACCTGGAACACCGGAAAAATTTTTTTCCAAAAGCGCGAGATTTATGGCTTCGACTTGCTGCCCGACAGCGGCCATCATTATCCTGCCTTCATCAATCTCCAGCAATATTACGTCGAGGAATGGCTGGTCGAGGCATGTCAGGCTGCCGGCGTTGATCTTCGCTGGAAGCATCGGGTTGTTTCCGTCGCCAATCATCCCGATCATGTCGCGCTGCGGATTGAGACCCCGGCCGGCGCCTATGATCTCACCTGCGCGTGGCTTCTGGCATGCGATGGCGCGCGCTCGACGGTGCGCGAGGCGATGGCTTTGCCGTTTGTCGGACGCGCTTTTCCTGATCGCTTTCTGATCGCCGATGTCGAGATGAAGGCGCCGTTTCCAAGCGAACGCTGGTTTTGGTTCGATCCGCCATTTCATCGCGGCCAGTCGGTGCTTCTCCATCGCCAAGCCGACGACATCTGGCGGATCGATTTCCAACTCGGCCCCGATGCCGATCCTGAAGAAGAACGCAAACCCGAGCGCGTCATCCCACGCGTGCGCGCGATGCTTGGCGATACGCCGTTCGCTTTGGATTGGGTGAGCGTCTATACGTTCCGCTGCCGGCGGCTCGAAAAATTCGTCCATGGCAGGGTCATTTTCGCCGGCGATGCCGCGCATCAGGTGAGCCCGTTTGGCGCCCGCGGCGGCAATGGCGGCGTGCAGGACGCCGATAATCTCGCCTGGAAACTTGCCGCTATTCTCGACGGCAGCGGCGATGAACGCCTGCTCGCGAGCTATGATAGCGAGCGCATCGCGGCGGCGGATGAGAATATTTTGCACTCGACACGCAGCACCGATTTCATTTCGCCAAAATCAGACGCCATTCGCGCCTATCGCGACGCGACCCTGCTGCTCGGTGCGCATTTCGAATTCGCGCGACGTCTGGTGAATTCCGGTCGGCTGTCGCAACCCGCGATTTTGCGGGAAAGCCCGCTCAACGATCCCCGGGCGGCGGGATGGCAGGGCGCGCCGGCGCTAGGGAGCCCGGCGATCGACGCGCCGATACGTCATCGCGGCCGGAAGACATGGCTTCTGCGGCATCTCGGCGGCCAGCATTTCACGCTCATGGCGTTTGCGCCTGTCGCCGGCGAAATGCGTGCGGCACTGCGCGCCGTGGGGATCGAGACGGTGGTGATCGCCGATCGCGAGAGCGGCGACGGCGAAGACGATGTCTTGATCGATAGTGAAGGTCTGGTCAGACGGCGCTATGGCTTTAAGGAAGGCGGCGGGATTTTGTTTCGCCCTGACCAGCATGTCGCGAGCGTGATGACGCGCCCCGACTATGCGGCGGCGGTGCGCGTGTATTGTCTTGCGGGCGGCGCTCTGGCGGAGATCGCGGCATGACGCTCGATACCAGTGCCCATCTCGATGACCCCGATGCGATCTTCGTTGCGATCGCCGCCGCGCATGCCGGGCTGAGCGCGGAACAATCGCGCCGGCTGGATGCCGCGTTGGTGCTGTTGCTGGCAAACCAAGTCGACGCAAGTGCTACCGTTCTCGCGGCGATCGCGGCGGCGCGGCGCGTCGTCCTCGGCGACGAAATCACAGAGGGCCAATCCGAAACGAAATGAGAGGAAGACCGAGATGAACGCGATCGATCAGCGAGCCGGCGCCGATGGGCTTGCCTATCTCAGCGGTTTCGGCAATGAATTTGCGAGTGAGGCGATCGCTGGCGCGCTGCCGCGCGGGCAGAATTCGCCCCAGCATGTGCCGCTCGGCCTCTATGCCGAGCAATTTTCGGCGACAGCCTTCACCGTGCCGCGCCGTGAAGCGCGCCGCACTTGGCTCTATCGCATCATGCCATCGGCGCGACACCAGCGCTTCCAGCCGATCGAGCAGCCGCTGTTGGCCGGCCCCCTCGCGCCGCCCAATCCCAACCGCATGCGCTGGGATCCGATCCCGATCCCTGAGAACCCAACGGATTTTCTCGAAGGTCTGATCACGATCGGCGCAAATAGCGAGGCGACAGCACCGGCCGGCGTCAGCATTCATGTCTATGTCGCCAATCGCTCGATGCAGCGCGCGTTTTTCGATGCCGATGGCGAATTGCTTTTGGTGCCGCAAACCGGGCGTCTGCGCCTGGTGACGGAGTGCGGGCGGCTCGATGTCGCGCCTGGGGAAATCGCGATCGTGCCGCGCGGGATGAAATTTCGCGTCGATCTCCATGATGCGCAGGCGCGCGGCTATGTCTGCGAAAATCATGGCGCTGCCTTGCGTTTGCCCGATCTCGGGCCGATCGGGAGCAACGGCCTCGCCAATCCCCGCGATTTTCTCGCACCCCAAGCCTGGTTCGAGGAGCGCGCCGCGCCGACGGAATTGGTGCAGAAATTTCAAGGAACGCTATGGTCGACAATGCTCGATCGCTCGCCCTTCGATGTCGTTGCCTGGCATGGCAATGCGGTGCCGTGCAAATACGATCTCGCTTTGTTCAATACCATCGGCACGGTGAGCTTCGATCATCCCGACCCCTCGATCTTCACCGTGCTCACCTCGCCGACCGCGGTCGCGGGGGTTGCCAATGTCGATTTCGTGATTTTTCCACCGCGCTGGATGGTCGCCGAGCACACATTCCGCCCACCCTGGTTTCATCGCAACGTGATGAACGAATGCATGGGTCTCGTGCGCGGCGAATATGATGCGAAAGCGGGCGGATTTTTGCCAGGTGGAATGTCGCTCCATAGCTGCATGAGCGCGCATGGGCCGGATGCGGCGAGCACCGAGCGCGCCATTGCCGCTGATCTCGCGCCGCAGAAAATCGACAACACGCTCGCCTTCATGTTCGAAACCAGCCTCGTCATCCGCCCGAGTGCCTACGCGCTCGCCGCCCCGCAATGGCAAAAAGACTATGATCAGTGCTGGGATGGGCTCAAACCGACATTCAGCGGGCAAAGCCGATGATCGATGCAACGCACGACCAAGGGCTGCGGAGTTGGGTTGCAAGCGCCAATGGCCATAGCGAATTTCCGATCCAGAATCTGCCATTCGGGGTTTTTTCACCGCCCGGCGGTAAGCCCCGGATCGGCGTTGCGATCGGTGATAAGATTTTTGACCTCAGCGCCGCGGCAGAAGCCGGTGCGATCGGCCCCGCGATCGCGCCTGCCTGCCGTGAGCCAGTGCTGAATGCGCTTCTTGGCGAAAGCGCCGCGGCGCGCACAGAGCTTCGCCAGACGCTTTCGGAACTTCTCGCGGAGCGCGCAAAGCCGCGCCCGGAATGGTTGCACGCGATGGCCTCTTCTGTGCTCCATCTGCCGGCGCGGATCGGTGATTACACCGATTTTTTCGCCGGCATCCACCATGCAACCAATACCGGCCGGCAATTCCGCCCCGATAATCCGCTGCTGGCGAATTACAAATATGTGCCGGTCGCCTATCATGGGCGGGCCTCGTCGGTGGTTGTCTCCGGACACGAGGTGCGGCGGCCGAACGGGCAAAGAAAGCCCGCGGCCGAGATGGTGCCGAGTTTCGGTGCGAGCCGCAATCTCGATTACGAACTCGAACTTGGCATCTGGGTTGGGCCCGGCAATGCGCTTGGCGAGCCCATCACTATTGCCGAAGCGGCTGATCATATCGCCGGCTTTTCTCTCTTGAACGATTGGTCGGCGCGCGACATTCAGGGCTGGGAATATCAGCCACTCGGCCCGTTTCTCGCCAAGAATTTCGCAACCACCATCTCGCCCTGGATCGTCACCACCGAAGCGCTGGCGCCGTTTCGCATCCCGCAGGCGCCGCGCCCGGCCGGCGATCCGGCGCCGCTCGCTTATCTTTCCGACCCTCGTGATCAGGCAAACGGCGCCTTCGCGATCGTTCTCGAGGTTTTGCTGCAAACCCCGGCGATGCGTGCTGCGGGGCAAGCGCCGCAGCCGCTGGCGCATTCGAACACGCGCTATCTCTACTGGACGGTCGCGCAAATGCTCGCCCATCACACCAGCAACGGCTGCAATCTTTCGCCGGGTGATCTCTTTGGCTCTGGCACCATCTCTGGGCCGAGCCCGGAGAGCTATGGCAGCCTGCTCGAGATCACCGAGGGCGGGCGAAAGCCGTTGACCTTGCCTTCGGGCGAGACACGGCGCTTTCTTGAAGATGGCGACGAGGTGATTTTCCGCGCCCATGCCACGCGCGAGGGGTTTGCTCGCATCGGCTTTGGCGAGTGTCGCGGCGTGATCCTGCCGGCACCCGCCCGCGGCGGATCATTGCGCGAGTAAACGGGCGAGTGTCGGCTCCATCGCCGCCGCCATCCTCCTCTGGCCCTCGGCGTTGGGGTGCAAGGGCGGTTCCGGCGGGGTGAGCAGGGGGTCAAGAAAAAGGCTGCGGTCGAGGGCGCCATTTTTCATGAAGACGCCGCTGAGATCGAGAAACGTCACCATCGATGCGGCGCGATAACGCTCGGCGAGGGCGTGGTTGACGACGATCGTCGTCGCGCTCGCCCACGCTGAGCGGTCGCTTGGCAGAATGCCGAGGAGCAGGATACGGGTTTTCGGCAAGCGCTCGCGAAGGGCCGCGACATCGGCGGCGATGCCGGCGATCGTGTCTTCCGCCGACCAATGCAGCCGGCCGAGATTGTTGGCGCCGATCAGAACCACGGCCACCCTCGGCGCGATGCCGCTCGCTTCACCATGGGTGATCCGCCAGAGCAGGCTCGCGGTGGTATCGCCCTTGAAACCGAGATTGATGGCGTGGCGCGCGCCGTAATAATGCTGCCAGATCGCGGCGAAATCGCGCCATGGCTCGGGGCCGGCGCGCTCGTAATCCTCGGTGATGGAATCGCCGTAAAAGACCAGATCGATCGGGGCTTTGCGCAGTTCCGCGGCTTTCTTTTCGAATCGCGCACGCCACCAGGGAAGATCGAGGCGGGCGATCGGGGTCGCGGCGAGGACGATCCGGCGTTGCTCGGGCGCTGCGGCGGCAAGCCAAACGAGGGCGAGCGCGGCGAGGATGATCCGGCGGCTCAAGAGATCAGCGCCAGCGCCGCCAGTGCCGCCGCGCCGAGTGCGATGCAGTAATAAGCGAAGGGATTGAGCGCCCACGCGTCATGGCGGCGGAAATAGCGCATCAGGAAGGCGGTCGAGGCAAATGCGGTGATCCCAGCCGCGATCGCTGCGATGGTCGCGATCGCCAAGACGCCCGGCGGCATGCCCTGATGATGCAGTTTTGGCACTTCGAGCACGGTCGCGCCGAGAATGATCGGGGTTGCGATGAGGAAGGAGAAATGCGCCGCGCCCTCATGGTCGATCCCGCGCAAGAGGGCGCCGACGATGGTCGCGCCGGAGCGCGAAATGCCGGGGATCAGCGCCGTGCATTGCCAGAGCCCGATGGCGAGCGCATCGCCCGGCGACAGCGTCGAGAGCGCACGATGGCCGCCTTCGCGCAGGCGCTCGCCAAATAGCAGCAGTCCGCCATTGACGATCAAAAACGCCGCCGCGACCATGGGTGAGGCGAAGAGATCGCGAAAAAAATGCTCGAACACGAAGCCGATCACCACCGCCGGCAGCGTCGCAATGACGATCAGGACGAAGACGCGCCGGGCCTCGCGCACCTGATGCGCGTCATCGAAGCCGATCACCCCGCGCGCCAGCGCCCACCAATCGCGCCAGAAATAGAGCAGCAACGCGGTCGCGGTGCCGAGATGGAGCATCACCAGGAAGGGCAGGAACGAAGGGGCATGCTCGTCGAGCTTCATGCCGAGAACCGCTGGCAGCACGACCGCATGGCCGAGGCTGCTTACGGGAAATAATTCCGTCGCCCCCTGGAGGATGGCGACGGCAATCGCGTGCAGCAGATCCATGCGGTTCTCGGCTCCTGGCGGCAGGGGACTTCGCGCTTGGTGGCGGAAACCAGGGCGGTTGACAAGTGGTGAGGCGCACCGCCCGATGCCGCTTTGCCGTTCACTCCGTCGCCGCGCGAGGACCCATGACGCTTGAGCAATTGCGGATTTTCGTCGCCGTCGCCGAGCGCGAGCACGTGACGCGGGCGAGTGCTGCGCTCAACCTCACCCAGTCGGCGGTGAGTGCCGCGATCCAGACGCTGGAGGGGCGATTCCAGGTGAAATTGTTCCACCGCGTCGGGCGCAATATCACGCTCAGCGAGGCGGGGCGGGTTTTTCTCGACGAAGCGCGCGCGGTGCTCGCCCGCGCCGCCGCCGCCGAGCGGGCGCTGGTCGATCTCAGCGGTCTCAAGCGCGGGCGGCTGGTGATCGCGGCAAGCCAAACGATCGCCGTGCATTGGCTGCCGCGCCATCTCGCGCGGTTTCGCGCCGCCTGGCCGGAGATCGCTCTCAGCATCACCATCGGCAACACCGCGCAGGTCGCGCATGCGGTGAGGGAGGGGGAGGCGGAACTCGGCTTCGTCGAGGGCCAGGGCGAGGCGCCGATGCTGGCGGCGCGGCCAGTGGCGGAGGATCGGCTGGTGCTGATCGCGCCGCCCGGCCACCCCTGGGCGCTGTCCGGCGCCGAACCGAGTGCCGCGGCGCTGGCGGCGGAGAACTGGGTGATGCGTGAGCCGGGCTCGGGCACGCGCGCGGTGCTGGAGGCGGCGTTGCGGGCGCGCGGGATGGCGCCGGAGGCGCTGCGGGTGGTATTGGAATTGCCGGCCAACGAAGCGGTGCGGGTCGCGGTCGCGGCGGGCGCGGGGGTGAGCGCGCTTTCGGAATATGTCATCACCGAAGCGTTGGCCGCCGGGCGGGTGCTGCGGGTTCCGCTGGCGTTGCCGGCACGGCATTTTCGTGTGCTTTGGCACCGCGAACGTCACCGCGGCCATGCCGCGACGGCGTTGCTCGATCTGATTGCTGCTGAAACGCCGGCTGCGCACGGCGGGCGCGTCGGCGATGGCGACTGACCTTGTGACAAGGAAACGTGATGAGTCTGAGAGATCTCCTATTCGGGCGTAAGCTCGCTAATACCGAAGCCGAAGGGCAGCGCATGGGGCTGGTCCCGGCTTTGCCGGCGATGGGGCTCGATGGGCTGAGTTCCGCGGCCTATGGGCCGGAGGCGACACTCAGCATCCTGGCGGCGGCAGGCGGGGCGGGGATCGGCTTCGTCACGCCGGTGACGGCGGTGATCATCGCGCTTTTGGCTATTCTCTATTTTTCCTATCGCCAGACCATCACCGCCTATCCCAAGAATGGCGGCTCTTATACCGTTGCCTCTGAGAATCTCGGCGCCAACGCCGGGCTGCTCGCCGCGATCGCGCTGATGATCGACTATATGCTCAACGTCGCGGTCGGCATCTCGTCGGGGGTTGCGGCGCTGATTTCGGCGCTGCCGGCGTTGCAGCCTTTTACGCTCTGGCTTTGCCTTGCCATTCTCGCCGCGATCACTCTGGTCAATTTGCGCGGCAGCAAGGAATCGGGGCTTGCGTTCGCGGTGCCGACCTATCTGTTCCTCGGCTCGCTCGGGATCATCTTGGTGCTCGGCGTCGGCAAAACCTTGCTCGCTGGCGGCCATCCAGCGGCGGTGATCCGCCCGCCGCCGCTTGCCAAGGCGGGGGAGGCGGTTGGGCTCTGGCTGCTCTTGCGGGCGTTTGCCAGCGGCTGCACGGCGATGACCGGGGTCGAGGCGGTAAGCAACAGCACCAGCGCGTTTCGCGAGCCGGTGGTGGTGAACGCACACCGCACCTTGACCGCGATCGTGGTGCTGCTCGGGTTTTTGCTGCTCGGGATCGCCTATCTCGTGCGGGTCTACGGTATCGCTGCGATGGATCAGACGGCGCCGGGCTACCAAAGCGTGCTCTCGCAATTGATTGGTGCGGTCTATGGCCAAGGTTGGTTCTATTACCTTACCATCGCCGGCATTCTCGCGGTGCTGTGTCTTTCCGCCAATACCAGCTTCGTCGGGTTCCCCCGTCTTTGCCGACAGGTCGCGGCGGACAGCTATCTTCCCCACGCTTTCGCGATGCCAGGGCGGCGTCTGGTCTATTCGGTCGGGGTTTTGTTCCTTGCTGTCGGCGCCGGGTTATTGCTGATCGTGTTCGATGGGGTTACCGACCGGCTGATCCCGCTATTTGCGGTCGGCGCCTTTCTTGCCTTTACCCTCTCGCAAGCGGGGATGGCGGTGCATTGGTGGCGGGCGCGCGGTGAGCATGGCGCTGGCGCGCATTTTCGCCTCGTTATCAACGGCTTCGGCGCCGTCGCGACCGGATTGGCGCTTGCCGTCATTCTGGTGGCGAAATTCGTCGAGGGCGCCTGGATCACGGTTGCCATCATTCCGGCGATGCTTCTTCTGCTGCGCGCGATCCGCCGCTATTACGCGACGTTGGATGCGGCCATCCTTGGCGCGCGCGATCGGCGGGTGCAGTTCGCGCATTATGAGCCGCCGGTCGTCTTGCTGCCGATCGAGCGCTGGGATCGGCTTGGGCGCAAGGCGCTGAATTTCGCGCTGCGGACTTCCCCGGATGTTTTTGCGCTCCATTTGACCGCGCTTGAGGGGCCAGAGGGCGCCGGCGAGGAGGAAGCCGCCCATGAGAAGCGGCTGCGCGATAATTGGCGCCGCTATGTCGAGCAGCCCGCCAAGCGCGCGGGTCTGCCGCCGCCGCATCTCCTGATCGAAAATTCCCCGTTCCGCAGCATGGTGGCGCCGCTTTTGCGGGCGGCGCTCGATCTCGAAAAACGCTTTCCCGGCCGCCCGGTGATGGTGGTGATCCCGGAGGTGGTGGAAGGCCGCTGGTGGGAGATGTTTCTCCACACCCGCAACGCCCAGCGCCTGCGGCGTGCGCTGCTGCGTCATGGCGGCGTCAATCTGGTGGTGGCGACGGTGCCATGGCAGACCGCCGAGCCCGAGCCCGCAGACGTGATCGCCGAGGAGGAGCCTGCCGATCCCGCGACCGAGGCGAAAACGCCGGCCGGCGGTGCAAAACAACCGGTGGCAAAACCGGCGAAGTAGCGCCTCATCGGTGCCGCTTATCGCCTGTCTGTCATGCGCGGAGAAATATGGCGTAAATCCGAGCCTCCTCGCATGGTGGGGGGATGGATCCCTTGCCCCGCCTTCTCCGCACCCGCTGGCCGCGGGGGTTTCTCGTTCTCTTTTGCGTCATTCTCTGGCTGCCGGGGTTTTTCTCGCTGCCGCCCGGCGATCGCGACGAATCGCGTTTCGCCCAGGCGACGAAGCAGATGCTGGAGAGCGGTGACGTCATTCGCATCCAGAACGGGCCGGAAGCACGCAATCTGAAGCCGGTCGGCATTTATTGGGCGCAATTGCCGTTCGTTGCCGCCGCCGAGCGGCTCGGCCTCGGCGAGGCTAATCCGATCTGGCGCTATCGCCTGCCATCGCTGCTCGGCGCGCTGCTCGCCGTGCTCGCAACCTACCGTTTCGGCATTGCCCTGGTCGGGGAAGGGGCGGCCCGCCTGGCCGCCGCCCTGCTCGCGGCCGCGCTGCTGCTCGTCGTTGAACACGATATCGCCAAGACCGACGCCGCCCTGCTCGGCGTCACCACCGTTGCGATGGGGCTGCTTTCGCGCGCCTGGCTCGACCCGGCCGGTTTCGGGCGATGGCAGGCGGCGCTGTTTTGGCTCGCGCTCGCCGCCGGCGTCCTTCTCAAGGGACCGGTGACGCCGATGGTTGCGGGTCTTTCGATCATGGTGCTCGCGCTCGCCGCGCTTTGGCGGCGGGAGCGGGAAGGGCTCGCGTGCCTCGCATCATTGCGCCCGAAGCTCGGCGTGCCGATTTTTCTCGCCGTGACGCTGCCCTGGTTCAGCGCCATCGCGATCGCAACGCATGGCGCGTTTTTCGTCGATTCGCTCGGCCATGATCTCGGCGGCAAGATCACCGGGGTCAGCAACGGCCACGGCGCGCCGCCGGGCACGCATCTTCTCCTCCTGCCGCTCACCTTGTTTCCCGCGAGCCTCGCGTTGTTCGCGGCGCTGCCGGCGTTTTGGGCGGCACGAAAGACGCGGCGCGGGCAGTTCCTGCTTGCCTGGATCGTGCCGTCCTGGCTGGTGTTCGAGGCAGCGCCGACCAAGCTCCCGCATTATCCGCTGCCCCTGTTTCCGGCAATTCTGATGATCGTCGCGACGAGTCTGCTGGCGCGCGAACGGCCGGCGCCGCTTTGGCTCGCGCGTCTCTCGGCTGGCGCGTTCGCCTTGGCGCTGGCGGTGCTCGGGGTCGGCGCCGCGTTGCTTCCCTTCTTCGTCGCGCCGGGGTTGGGGCGCGCGAATTTATACGGCGTTCCCGGATGTCTCGCAGCCGCCGTGATCGCTTGGGCGGTCATGCCCGCGGCCTGGGCCGGCGATACGCGCGTGGCCACGGGGCGGGCTTTGCTGCTCGCGCCGTTGCTCTATTGGGCGGTTCTGGAAGCCGAATTGCCGCATCTTGATGCGCTCTGGATCGCGCCGAGGGTCGCAGCCGTGCTCGCCGGCCGGACGCCGGCCGGGGAGGGGTTCGGCGCCATCGGTTACCAGGAGCCGAGCCTCCGCTTCGTCGTCGGCACCAAGACGCGGTTTCTCACCGGCCCCGGGGATGCCGCGCGGTTTCTCGCCGATGGCGGCCGGGTGGTGCTGGTCGATGCCGCCGAACGCGACGCCTTTCTTGCTGCCGCCAACGCGCTCGGGGTGCCAACAACCCCAATTGCGACACTTGACGGTTTCGATCTCGGGCGCGGACGGCGGGTGACACTGTTTCTCTATGCGCGTCTGCCGGCGAGCTGACGCACCTCCCATAACCGGATTTTCGGTTGGTTGGATGGGCGTTTGAGAGTGATGGCGCTGAAGGCGCCGGCGGTGTTCGTCGCATCGAGCACGTCGGCGAGGCC
Organism: Acidibrevibacterium fodinaquatile; assembly: GCF_003352165.1. Lineage (GTDB taxonomy): Bacteria > Pseudomonadota > Alphaproteobacteria > Acetobacterales > Acetobacteraceae > Acidibrevibacterium > Acidibrevibacterium fodinaquatile. The sequence continues at coordinate 2,464,578 of NZ_CP029176.1, read as the reverse complement.
GGGCACGCCTCAGCCGCGCCCGGTCGAGCCGAAACCGCCGTCGCCGCGCTCGGTCGCCGCGGAAAACGCGTCGACGACGGCAAATTCCGGCCGCAACACCGGGACGAACACCATCTGCGCGAAGCGCTCGCCAGGCGAAAGCGTGATCGCCGCGCCGCCCGGCGGATTGCGGTTCCAGGCACTGACCATGATCGGCCCGGTGTAATCGGGGTCGATCAGGCCGACGAGATTGCCGAGCACGAGGCCCTGGCGATGGCCGAGCCCGGAGCGCGGCAGAACCAGCGCGGCGATCGCCGGATCGCCGATATAAAGCGCGAATCCGGCGCTGATCAGCGCCGGCCTCTCGCCGGGGGCGAGCGTGAGCGGCGCATCGAGGCAGGCATGGAGATCGATCGCCGCCGCCATCGCCGATTGATAGCGCGGCAGCCCCCATGCGCTGAGCCGCGGATCGAGCAGCTTGACCTCGATCCGCGGGCTCGGCCGCGCCGGCGCGCTCACGGCGTGTTATGGACGGCGGGCTTGCGCACCACCGCCTGCGGGCGCGCGATTTCGTTGCGCTTGCCGATCGCCACGAAATAGGGCGGAAAACAGGGGCGATCGACATAACGCCCGGCGCCGCGCACGGCCCGGAGGTCACCATCCTTCCACGCCACCCGCCCTTGGCTCAGCGTCGCATAGGCGCGCCCTTGCACTTCCATCCCCTCAAAGACGTTGAAATCGACGTTTTGGTGATGGGTGCGCGCCGAGATGGTGCGTCGCCCGGCGGGATCCCAGAGAACGAGATCGGCGTCCGACCCCACGGCGACTGCCCCCTTGCGCGGATAGATGTTGAAAATCTGCGCGGTGTTGGTCGAGGTGATGCGCACGAACTCGCTCGGCGTGAGCCGCCCGCTGCCTACGCCGTGATGCCAAAGCACGCTCATCCGATCTTCGATGCCGCCGGTGCCGTTCGGGATCTGCGTGAAATTATCTCGCCCCATCGCTTTTTGCGGCGCGCAGAAACAGCAATGATCGGTCGCGGTGGTTTGCAACTGCCCCGAGGTGAGGCCGGCCCAGAGCGCGTTCTGGTGATGTTTGGGGCGGAAGGGTGGGCTCATCACGTGGGCGGCGGCGCGCGCCCAGTCGGGATCGCGATAGACGCTCTCATCGATCACCAGATGCTGGGCCAGCACCTCGCCATAGACGCGTTGGCCGCTCGCGCGGGCGCGGGCGATCGCCTGCGCCGCCTCCTCGGTCGAGACATGGACGATATAGAGCGGCGCGCCGAGCACGGCGGCGACGGCGATGGCGCGGTTCGCCGCTTCCCCCTCGACTTCCGGCGGGCGCGACAGCGCATGACCCTCGGGGCCGGTGATGCCGGCTTCCAGAAGCTTGCGTTGGAGATGATAGACGGCATCGCCGTTTTCGGCATGCACGGTGCAGAGCGCGCCGAGTTCGAGGGCGCGCCCGAAACTCGCGAGCAGAACGCCGTCATCGACCATGATGGCGCCCTTGTAGGCCATGAAATGCTTGAAGCTGTTGACGCCGTGCTCGCGCGTCAAAATGCCCATCTCTTCGCGCACCTGCTCTGACCACCAGGTGACGGCGACGTGGAAACTATAATCAGCGGCCGCCTTTTCCGCCCAGCCGCGCCAGGTGTGATAGGATTCGAGGAGCGAGATACCGGGATTGGGGATGACGAAATCGATCGCCATGGTGGTGCCGCCGGCCAGCGCCGCGGCGGTGCCGGTGTAGAAATCCTCGCTCGCCGTCGTGCCCATGAAGGGCAGCTCCATATGGGTGTGCGGATCAATCCCGCCCGGCATCACCAGCATACCGCCAGCGTCCAGGGTCTCGGCGCCGGCGGGCGCGGACAGCGCCGGGCCGATCGCCTGGATCACACCTTCGGCGCAGAGCACGTCGGCGCGAAAACTCGACTCCGCGGTTACCACCGTGCCGCCCCGGATCAAAACCGTCATGCCGTCCTCCTTTGTTGTTGCATCGTCTCATCGGCCGGCGCGATCCCGAGACCGCTCAGCACCAGCCGGGTGATGGTTGCCGCCCCGGTCGCGTAATCGCCGGTATCGAGTTTGTCGATACCGAGCACGGCGGCCATTTGCGTATCGAAATCGGCATAGGTCTGGGTCATTGCCCAGAGGGTGAAGAAAAGATGCCGGGGATCGATCGGCGCGATCAGGCGGCGCGCGATCCAGCCCTCGATCACCGCCGATTTTTCTGCAACTTTCCGCCGCAGATCGAGCCCGAGATAGGCGCGGAGTTCCGGCGCGCCATGCAGGATCTCGGCGGCGAAGACCTTGGACGCATGCGGGCGCTTGCGCGAATGCGCCATCTTGGCGGCGATATAGGCGGAAAGTGCAGCGGCGGGATCGTTCTCGGGCACGATCGGGTCCATGTCATCGAGCCAGAGGGTGAGGATGTTTTCGAGCACCGCGCGATAGAGACGCTGCTTGGTGCCGAAATAATAATGCAGATTGGCCTTGGGCAGGCCAGCGGCCTCGGCGATGCGGTTCATCGTCGCGCCGGCGAAACCGTGATCGGCGAAGACCCGCTCGGCGCACGCGATGATGTGCGCCTGCTGAGTCTCGCGGGTTCGCCCCGTGCCCGGTGTCTCGCCCAAATTTGCCCGTCTATTGCGCGATTTGCCCAAACTTCGATCACTCAAAAAAATGCATGCCTGCATTGTGAAAGAAGTTGACCAGGCAGTCAATTTCTATCACGCTACGCCGCAGAAACTCAGCAAACGGAGCCCCGCGCGCCCATGACCGGCCCCACCGACGCCTCCGCCGTTCCGGATATCGTCGCCCATCGCCGTCCATCGGCGGAAATCGCCGGCGATTTCGTCGATGCCCACCCACCGCTGTCGCCGGATGCCGCGATCGTCGAGGCCAACCGCTGCTATTTTTGTTTCGACGCCCCCTGCACCGCGGCCTGCCCGACCGGGATCGATGTCCCCGGCTTCATCCGCGGCATCGCGACCGGCAACCTGGCCGGCGCCGCCATCAAAATTCTCGAGGAGAATATTTTCGGCGGAAGCTGCGCCCGCGTCTGCCCGACGGAGATCCTCTGCGAGCGCGCTTGCGTGCGCATGAAGGAGGAAGAACGCCCGGTCGCGATCGGCGCCTTGCAGCGGCGCGCGACCGATTGGCTGATGGCGCGGAACCGCCATCCCTTCGTTGCCGCCCCGGCGAGCGGGCGGCGCATCGCCATCATCGGCGCCGGCCCCGCCGGCCTCGCCTGCGCCCATCGCCTCGCCCGCGCCGGCCACCGCGCCGAGGTGTTCGAGGCGCGCGGCAAGCCCGGCGGGCTCAATGAATATGGCATCGCCGCCTACAAACTCCCCGATGATTTCGCCCGCCGTGAAATCGATTTTCTTCTTGGCATCGGTAATATCAGCATCACCACCGGCCGCGCGCTCGGGGTCGATCTCTCGCTCGCGAGGCTGCGGCGCGACTATGACGCCGTCTTCCTCGGCCTTGGCCAGGGCGGCGTGAACGCGCTCGGGATCGAGGAGACGCCGCTTTTCGGCCTCGAGGACGCGGTCTCGTTCATCGCCCGGCTGCGGCAGGCGCCGGACAAGGCGGAGATCCCGATCGGGCGCCGCGTCGTGGTCATCGGCGGCGGCAATACGGCGATCGATGCCGCGACCCAGGCGCGTCTCCTCGGCGCCGAAGAGGTCACGATCGTCTATCGCCGTGGGCCTGCGCAAATGTCGGCAACCCATGATGAGCAAGCCTGGGCGCAGACCCATGGCGTCACCATCCGCCATTTCGCAACGCCGGTGCGGGTGATCGGCGAGGCGGGCGCGGTGCGCGGCGTGGTTTTTGCGCGCACCCGCCTCGATGAGCAGGGCAGGGTCGTGCTCGAGGGCGGCGAATTCACCCTCGGCGCCGATCAGGTCTTCAAAGCCGTTGGCCAGCGCTTCATTCTTCCCGAGCATGAGGATTTCCCGGTGGTGCGCGATGGCCGAATCGTTGTCGATGCCGCGCGCCGCACCAGCCTTGCCGGCGTTTATGCCGGCGGCGATTGCGTCGCCGGGATCGATCTCACAGTGCGCGCGGTCCAAGACGGCAAGATCGCGGCGGCGGCGATCGATGCCGCGCTGGCGGGGGAGAAGGAGCACGCCCATGGCTGATCTTCGCGTCGAATTTGCGGGTATCAAGGCGCCGAACCCGTTCTGGCTCGCCTCGGCGCCGCCGACCGACAAGGAATATAATGTCGTTCGCGCCTTTCGCGCCGGCTGGGGCGGCGTCGTCTGGAAGACGCTCGGCGAGGATCCGCCGATCGTCAATGTCTCCAGCCGCTACGGCGCGACCTCGTTCAACGGCGCGCGGATGGCGGGATTTTCCAATATCGAGCTGATCACCGACCGCCCGCTCGCGGTCAATCTGCGCGAGATCAAAACGGTCAAGCGCGATTGGCCGGATCGCGCCGTGATCGTCAGCCTGATGGTGCCGTGCGAGGAGGAAAGCTGGCGCCGCATCCTGCCGCTGGTCGAGGAAACCGGCGCTGACGGCATCGAACTCAATTTCGGCTGCCCGCATGGCATGTCAGAGCGCGGCATGGGTTCGGCGGTCGGCCAGGTGCCCGAGTATGTCGAGATGGTGACGCGCTGGTGCAAGCAGCATTCGCGCATGCCGGTGATCGTCAAACTCACCCCCAACATCACCGATATCCGGGCGCCGGCGCGGGCGGCAAAGCGTGGCGGCGCCGATGCCGTCTCGCTGATCAACACTGTCCAATCGATCGTCGCCGTCGATCTTGACGCCATGGCGCCCGAACCAGTGGTCGGCGGGCAGGGGTCGCATGGCGGCTATTGCGGCCCGGCGGTGAAGCCGATCGCACTCCGCATGGTCGCCGAGATCGCGCGCGATCCAGAAACCGCTTCACTTCCGATTTCCGGCATCGGGGGTATTTCGACCTGGCGCGATGCCGCCGAATTCATCGCGCTCGGCGCAGGCTCGGTGCAGGTTTGCACGGCTGCGATGCATCGCGGGTTTCGGATCGTCGAAGACATGGCGGCTGGGCTTTCGAACTGGATGGACGAGAAGGGCTATGCCCGGATCGCCGATTTCACCGGCCGCGCGGTCAAGAATTTCGTCAATTGGGAGGCGCTCGATCTCAACTACAAAACCATCGCCCGCATCGATCAGGCGCTCTGCATCCAATGCGGCCTTTGTTACATCGCTTGTGAGGACACTTCGCATCAGGCGATCGCGTTCACGCGCGAACAGGGCGGGCGGCACTTCTCGGTGATCGACGCCGAATGCGTCGGCTGCAATCTCTGCCATCATGTCTGCCCGGTGGAAAATTGCATCAGCATGGTCGAGGTGCCAACCGGCAAGCCGAAACTGACCTGGAAACACCACCCGAACAACCCTCTCCGGGAGGCCGCGGAATGAGCCAGAAAGCCACCAATCTCCGGATCAATGCCGAGCGGCTTTGGGACACCATCATGGAGACCGCGCAAATCGGCGCGACCGCCAAGGGTGGCGTGCGGCGCCTGACGCTTTCTGATCTCGATCGGCGGGTGCGGGATTGGTTCGTCGATGCCTGCAAGAAAGCTGGGTGCAGCATCACCGTTGATGATATGGGCAATATTTTTGCGCGCCGACCCGGCAAAAACCCCAATCTCGCGCCGATCGCGGTCGGAAGCCATCTCGATACGCAGCCCTCGGGCGGCAAATTCGATGGCATCATCGGCGTTCTCTCCGGCCTCGAATTGCTGCGCACGCTGAATGAGGCCGGGATCGAGACCGAGGCGCCGATCGAAGTTATCGACTGGACCAATGAGGAGGGCTCGCGCTTTGCCCCCGCGATGCTTGCCTCCGGCGTGTTTGCGGGCAAATTTTCGCGCGAGTACGCCTATGCCCGCGCCGATCGCGAAGGCAAGAGTTTCGGCGAGGAACTCGAGCGGATCGGCTATCGCGGCGAGGCACCGTGCGGCGCGCACCCGCTTTCGGCGTTCTTCGAACTCCATATCGAACAGGGTCCGATCCTGGAAGCGGAAGGTAAAATCATCGGCGTCGTGACCGACGTCCAGGGGATGCGTTGGTACGAGGTGACGGTCGAGGGCGAGGATTGCCATGCCGGCTCGACGCCGATGCCGATGAGGAAAGACGCGTTGCTCGCGAGCGCGCAGATGATCGCGGCGATCAACGCCGTCGGCCGCCGCCACGCGCCGCACGCCGTTGCGACCGTCGGGTTGATCGAGGCACAGCCCAACAGCCGCAACGTCATCCCCGGCAAGACGTTTTTCACCATCGACATCCGCCACCCGCAAGATGCCGTGCTGGCGACGATGGAGGAAGAGATCACCAGCGAACTCAACGCCATCGCCGAGGCGAGCGGGGTTTCGCTTGCGTTGGAGCGTGTCTGGAACTCGCCGCCGGTGCCCTTCGCCAAGGCGTGCGTCGATGCGGTACGCGAGGCGGCGCGCGATCTCGGGCTGCCCTCGCGCGAGATCATCTCCGGCGCCGGGCATGATGCGGCTTACGTCGCCGCGGTCGCGCCGACGGCGATGATCTTTGTCCCGTGCGAGCGCGGCGTCAGCCATAATGAATTGGAAAAAGCCGAGCCCGAACATGTCGCGGCGGGGGCCGATGTGCTGCTGCGCGCCGTGCTCGCGACCGATGCCCGGCTGGCGGAGGGGGCACGAGCCTGAATGGCGGAGATGGCGCTGCTTGAGACGGCCATGCGCGACGAGACGGTGATCCCGGCGGCGGTGGTATCGGCGCGCGATGTCTCCTTGGTGTTTGATGCCGGTGGCCAGCGCGTGACCGCACTCTCCGGGGTCGATCTCAGCATCGCGGCCGGGGATTTCGTCTCGCTCATCGGCCCGTCCGGCTGTGGCAAGACGACGTTGCTTCGCGCCATCGCCGATCTCGAACGCCCAACCTCGGGGTCGCTGCTGGTCAACGGCATGACCCCAGAGCAAGCCCGCCGGCGCCGCGCCTATGGCTATGTCTTTCAGGCGCCGGCGCTCTATCCATGGCGCAACGTCGCGCGCAACGTCATGCTGCCGCTCGAGATCATGGGGATGGCGCGGCGCGAGCGCGAAAGCCGGGCGGCGCGTTATCTCGGCCTTGTCGGGCTCGGCGATTTCGCGCGCAAATTCCCCTGGCAGCTTTCCGGCGGCATGCAGCAGCGGGTTTCGATTGCGCGTGCGCTCGCGTTCGAGCCGCAACTTCTCCTGATGGACGAACCGTTCGGTGCGCTCGACGAAATCACCCGCGACGGGCTCAATCTCCATCTCCACGAACTCTGGCGGCGCACCAGCATGACGGCGGTGTTCGTCACGCACTCCATCCCCGAGGCGGTGTTTCTCTCGACCCGCATCGTTGTCATGTCGGCGCGGCCGGGGCGTGTCGTTGAGATTATCGAGAACGATTTGCCGGCGACGCGTGATCTCGATCTGCGTGAGACTCCGGCTTTCCTTGCCGTCGCCCACCGGGTGCGCGAGGCGTTGCGCGCCGGGCATTCCTATGATTGAGCGCTAGATGCGCAGCGGCCGCACGCCGTTCGCGCGGGAAGGCGCGGTTTTGCCGCTGATTGCGATCATCGGCGTGTTGCTGATCGTTTGGTATCTCGGCGCGATTTTCCTCAACGCGCCGCAAGCGCGCGAGCAATTGGCGGAAGGGGCGGGGGCGCGTGATCTCGTCGCCGCCACCTGGTCGATGACGCGGCCGGTTTTGCCGGCGCCGCATCAGATCGCGGTCGAACTCGAGCAAAGCCTGTTTACGCATCCGGTGACCTCGCCGCGCAGCCTCGTCTATCACGCTTGGGTGACGGTTTCGGCAGCCCTCGCCGGGCTCGGTTTTGCGCTCGCGTTCGGCCTTCTGCTCGCCATCGGCATCGTTCATGTCCGTCTGCTCGACCGCTCATTGATGCCTTGGGTGATCGCGAGCCAGACGGTTCCGGTGCTCGCGATCGCGCCGATGGTCGTTGTCGTGCTCGGCAATCTCGGCATCACCGGGTTGCTGCCGAAAGCGGCGATCGCCGGCTATCTCGCGTTTTTCCCCATCACCGTCGGCATGGTGAAGGGCTTGCGCGCGCCCGATCCGCTGCAGCTCGATCTCCTGCGCACCTATGACGCGCGGCCGGCGCAGGTGTTTTCGCTGCTGCGCTTTCCGGCCTCGCTCGGGTTTTTGTTCCCTGCTCTCCGCATCGCCGTGACGCTCGCCCTGGTCGGTGCGATCGTCGCGGAATTGCCGACCGGGGCGCAGGCCGGGCTCGGCGCGCGGCTGCTCGCGGGCTCCTATTATGGCCAGACGGTGCAGATCTGGGCGGCTTTGTTCATGGCGGCGGCGATGTCGATGCTGGGCCTCGCCGCGGTGTCGCTGATCGAGACGCTGGCGGCGCGCAGCCGGGGAGGGCGGCTATGACTCGGGCGCCGCTGATCTGGGCCGGCCTCGGGTTGATTGCGGCAACGCTTGCGCGGATCGCGGTCGTGCATGCGATACCCGCTGCTGCGCTCGCGCTCGCGGTGATCGCGGTCTTTGCGCTGTTTCTTGCGATGGTGGGATTTGCCCGTGGCGAGGGATGGTTCGCCCGACTCGCAACGCCGGTCTTGTTCGGCCTTCTCCTGCTCTGGCTCTGGGAGATGCTGGTTCTCGGGTTGGCAATTCCTTTCGTGCTTCTGCCGCCGCCGAGCGCGATCGCGCGCGCATTTGGCATCCATCTCGCGCTGCTCACCCAGGATTTCGCGCAGACCTATCTCCACGCCGTCATCGCCGGCTATGCGCTTGGCTGCGGCGCTGGCTTCCTGGTCGCGCTCGCGATCGACCGCTCGCCGTTCCTCAAGCGTGGGCTTTTGCCGCTGGGAAACATGGTGAGCGCCATGCCGATCGTCGGCATCGCGCCGATCATGGTGATGTGGTTCGGGTTCGAATGGCCGTCCAAGGCTGCGGTCGTCGTGGTGATGACGTTTTTCCCGATGCTGGTGAACACCACCGCCGGCCTTGCCGAAGCCGGCGCGATCGAGCGCGATCTGATGCAAAGCTATGCCGCAAGTTACGCCGCGACGCTGTGGAAGCTCCGTTTGCCCGCGGCCCTGCCGCATATTTTCACGGCGCTCAAGCTTAACTCGACGCTGGCCTTGATCGGCGCGGTGGTCGCCGAGTTTTTCGGAACCCCGATCCTTGGCATGGGGTTTCGCATTTCGACGGAGGCGGCGAAGATGAATCTCGATCTGGTCTGGGCGACCATCACCGTCGCGGCCTTGGCCGGCTCGCTGAGTTTTGGTGCGCTTGCCTTGCTCGAACGTGCCGTGACGTTCTGGCATCCATCGTTTCGCGGCTCATCGTAAACGCATCGAAGGGGGACATAATGAAGAGATCACTGCTGCTTTCCGCCATCTTTCTCGCCGGAAGCATGATGCGCCCGGCGCTTGCCGCCGATCCGCTGACCTTGCAGCTCAAATGGGTGACGCAGGCGCAATTCGCCGGCTATTACGTCGCCAAGGCCAAGGGGTTTTACAAGGATGAAAATCTCGACGTCACCATCAAGCCCGGTGGCCCGGACATCAATCCCTCGCAGGTGATCGCTGGCGGCGGCGCCGATGTCGTGGTCGACTGGATGCCCTCGGCGCTCGCAACCCGGGAAAAAGGTGTGCCGCTCGTCAATATCGCGCAGGTGTTCCAGAAATCCGGCCTCGAACTCACCTGCCGCAAGGATAGCGGCGTGCGCACGCCGAAGGATTTCAAGGGTAAGACGCTCGGCGTGTGGTTCGCCGGCAACGAATATCCGTTTCTCGCCTGGATGGCGAAGCTGAATTACACCACCTCCGGCCCCAATGCCGATGTCAAGGTTTTGAAGCAGGGTTTCAACGTCGATCCCTTGCTGCAGAAACAGGCGGCGTGCATCTCGACCATGACCTATAACGAATACTGGCAATTGATCGAGGCCGGCATGAAGCCTGATCAGCTTGTCGTGTTCAAATACGAGACCGAGGGGGTTGCGACCCTCGAAGACGGGCTTTACGCGCTACAGCCGAAGCTCAGCGATCCACAAATGGTCGATCGCCTGGCGCGGTTTCTGCGTGGCTCGATGAAGGGCTGGCAGTATGCGATGGATCACCAGAAGGAGGCGGTCGCGATCGTGCTCGACAATGACACGACCGGCGCCCAGACCGAGCGGCATCAGACGACGATGATGAGCGAGGTCGCGAAGCTCATTCCCGGCAGCAGCCATGGCCTCGGCTATCTCGAGCCGGCGTCTTATGAGCGCACGGTGGACGAACTGCTCGCCGGCAAATCCGATCCGGTGATCTCCAAACGCCCCGAGGGCGCAACCACTCACGCCGTCTGGGACAAGGCTTTCGCCCAGAAATAACGCTCTCGGCTTCCCGGCGGGCGGCGCTGCCAGCGCCGCCCAACCGACAAAAGTTTTTTCTTTTTTCTAAAAACGAACGATTTTTCTCTCTCGCCGTCACTCATCCCGCAGTGGCCGCGCAAGCAATGCCATCATCGCGGCGCGGAGGCTGGCTTGCCCGGCGAGCACCGCGGCGACGGCGGCGCAGATCGGCACTTCGCAGCCGGCTTTCGCCGCGCGCGCGACCAGCGCCGGAGCGGTCGCGACGCCTTCGGTGACGCCGCGTTGATGGGCAAGCACGGCGGCAAGAGCTTCGCCCCGGCCGAGCGCGAGGCCGAGGCTGAAATTGCGGCTCATCGGGCCGGTCGCGGTGAGCACGAGATCGCCGAGGCCGGAAAGCCCGGTCATGGTCTCCGGCTTGCCGCCGAGCGCTCGCGCCAGCCGCGCCATTTCCGCGAGCCCCCGTGTGATCAGCGCGGCACGGGCGTTTTCGCCCAACCCCGCGCCGATCACCGCGCCGGCGGCGATGGCGATGACGTTTTTCGCCGCCCCCCCGAGTTCGGCGCCGATCGGATCGTCATTGCCGTAGAGGCGGAATTGATCGCTTGCGAGCCTTGCCATGACCGAGAGGCGAAGCGAGGCCTCGCGCGCGGCGATGACGGCGGCGGCGGGAAGGCCGCGCGCGATCTCGGCCGCGAAATTCGGCCCGCTCAGCACCGCGAGCGGCCGCGCCGGCGCGAGTTCGGCCAGCATTTCCGAGGGTAACAGCAGGCTCGACGCCTCTATCCCCTTGGCGCAGATCACCGCCGGGCCCGCTGGCACGCCCTGCGCGACGGCGCGAAGATGCTGCACCGGCACGGCGAGCAGGAAGAGATCGGCGGTGATCGCCGAAAGATCGGCGGTGACGGTGATGGCGGGGTCGAGGGCAATGCCGGGAAGACGCGGATTTTCCCGCGTCTTTGCGATGGCGCGGGCACGCGTCGGCTCGCGCGCCCAGAGCGTGACGTCGTTGCCGGCGCGTGCCGCTTGGGCGGCGAGTGCGGTTCCCCAGGCGCCGGCGCCGATGACCGCGACCCGGCTCATGGCACGGCCGTCACAGCGCTGGCAAGCGGCAGCACGCGGTGAAAACTGCCTTCGTCCTCCGCCAGCCGGTCATGCAAGGCGCGCAGCAGCGCCGTCGCCGCCTCGGCGAACCCGAAAGGCGGGTTGACGATGATGACGCCGCAGCCGTTGAGCATCGCCGGGTCGCGCGGCGCGCGCCGGCAGAGTTCGGCTGCCAGCGCGTCGGCGAAACCGCTTTCGCGCAGCAGAGCGTGGATTTGCCGCACGCGGGCGCGCGATTTGATCGGATACCAGGCGGCAAGCACGCCGGTCGCGAACCGGCGATGGGCGCGGCGGAGACCGTCGGCGAGGCGCTCAAACTCGTCCTCGGCCTCGAAAGGCGGGTCGATGAGGGTAAGGCCACGCCGTTCGGGCGGCGGCAGCAAGGCGCCGAGCGCTTCCCAGCCGTCGCGCCGATGGACGGCAACCGCGGGATCGCCGGCAAAAAGCCGCTTGAGCGCCGCCGCTTCCTCGGCATGCCATTCGCAGCAGGCGAGCCGGTCGCCCGCGCGCATCAAGGCCCGGATCAATAGCGGCGAGCCGGGATAGAGGCCGAGCTGTTCGACAACGCCGAGATAATCGCCGAGCACCGGGTCGGGGGCGGCGCGCAGGCGGGCGATGCCGTCGCGCCACTCGCCGGTGCGCCTCGCCTCGGCGCTTTCGAGGTCATAGCGGCCGCGGCCGGCGTGGGTATCGAGAAAAAATGCTGGTTTGTCCTTGCGCTGCAAGGCGCGCACCAGCCACACCAGCAGCGCGTGCTTGACGCAATCGGCGAAATTGCCGGCGTGGAAGGCATGGCGGTAATTCATCAGGCGACCGGGGTTGGCGTGAGCGCCATGTCGGGCGCATCCAGTGGCCAGCGCGGGCGTGGCGCGTGCGCGAGATCGCCGAGCGCGCCGGCTCGCAGCCGCTCGATCCCTGCCCAGGCGACCATCACCGCATTGTCGGTGCAGAGCCGAAGCGGCGGCGCGATCAGGCGAAACCCCTGCCGCGCGGCGATCGTGGTGAGCGCGGCGCGGATCGCCTGATTGGCCGCGACCCCGCCGCCGATGACCAGGCTCGCCGCGCCGGGATGGCGGGCACGAAAGAGGGCGAGGGCGTGATCGGTGCGATCGGCGAGCACGTCGGTGACCGCCGCTTGAAAACTCGCGGCAAGATCGGCGGCGGCGGTGCGCGGCAAGGGGCCCGGCGGGAACCCGGCGACGGCCTGCGCGAGCGCGGTTTTGAGGCCGGAAAAACTGAAATCGCAGCCGGCGCGGCCGAGCAGCGGGCGCGGCAGCGCCATCGCGCGCGGGTCGCCCTCGGCCGCCAGGCGCTCGAGCGCCGGCCCGCCCGGCCAGGCGAGGCCGAGCAGCTTCGCCGCCTTGTCGAAGGCCTCGCCGGCTGCGTCATCGAGGGTGCGCCCGAGCACGCGATAACGCCCGAGCCCCTCCACCGCGACGAACTGGCAATGCCCGCCCGAGACCAGAAGCAAGAGATAGGGAAAGGCGAGCCCGCCCTCGGCGAGGCCGGGGAGCCGCGCGGTCAGCGCATGGGCTTCGAGATGATTGATCGGAAGAAATGGTTTGCCCCAGGCGAGCGCGAGGCCCTTGCCGAAATTCGCGCCGACGATCAGCCCGCCGATCAGCCCCGGCCCCGAGGTCGCCGCGATCGCCGCGATCGCGGTTTCGTCGACGCCCGCCTCGGCGAGCACCGCCTCGGTGAGCGGCGCGAGATGGGTGAGATGGGCGCGCGCCGCAACCTCCGGGACGACCCCGCCGAAGGCGGCGTGCGCGCCGGTCTGGCTGTGGACGGTTTCGGCGAGAATGCGGCCGTCACCCGCGAGCAGCGCGACCGCGGTTTCGTCGCAGGAACTCTCGATCCCGAGCACCGCGCCGGCGACCAGCCGGTCTTTGATTTCGGGATGGCCGATTTGCATGTCAGTGCTTTCCTTTCTAGCGCTCCGGTTTTAGGAGAGCCCGATGGACCTTGCCCCCTCCCATAGCGCCGGGCATCACCCGCGCGTCAAGCCACACGCGCGCGAATTGCCGCTGCGCGTCGGCACCCGTGCCTCGCCGCTGGCGCTGGCGCAGACCCGGTCGTTCCTCGCGCTGCTACGCCATTTCTGCCCGGTGCTGCGCAGCATGAATGTGTTCGAGGAGCATGCGATCCGCACCACCGGCGATCTGGTGCAAGATCGGCGGTTGGCCGAGATCGGCGGCAAGGGGTTGTTCGCCAAGGAAATCCATGAGGCGCTGGCGGACGGGCGGATCGATTTCGCCGTCCACAGCCTCAAGGACCTGGAAACCGCTTTGCCGCCGAATATCGTGCTCGCTTGCACCTTGCGGCGCGAGGATGCGCGCGATGCGCTGCTCCTCGGCGCCGGCTGTGCCGCCGGCGAACCCGAGGATCCCTATGCCGCGCTGCCGCAAGGGGCGGTGATCGGCACCTCCTCGGTGCGGCGTCAGGCGCAGTTGCTGCACGCGCGGCCCGATCTTCGCATCGTGACGCTGCGCGGCAATGTCCAGACCCGGCTCGACAAACTCGCGGCGGGGGCGTGTGACGCGAGCCTGCTCGCGCTTGCCGGGCTGCGCCGGGTCGGGCTCGCCGAGGTGCCGAAGCTGGTTCTCGACCCGGCAATCATGGTGCCGGCGGCGGGGCAGGGGATCATCGGCATCACCGCCCGCGCCGATGATGCGGAACTGCTCGATCTCCTCGCCGGCATCGAGGATCCCGAGGCCAAGGCGGTCGCCACCGCCGAGCGGGCGCTGCTCGCTTGTCTCGATGGCTCCTGCCGCACGCCGATCGGCGGCTATGCGCGGGTTTTGCCGGATCAGCGGCTGCATCTGACCGGCCTCGTCGCGCGCGCCGATGGCAGTTTCCTGCTCAAGCGCGAGATCGTCGGCGAGGTCGGGGAAGCGGCGCGGCTCGGCACCGAACTTGGCACGAGCCTCCGCGCAGACAGCCCCGCCGATATCTTTGCCTGACCACGCCCGCCCGGCCGCGCCGACGCGAGCGGAGGGCGGCGGCGTTCTCGTCACCCGGCCGCTGCCGGCCGCGCTGGCGACGGCGGCTCTCCTCACCAGCCGCGGCTATACGCCGGTGATCGCCCCGCTCCTGACAATTTTACCATGCCCGGCCGATCTGCCGCCGCCCGGCGCGCTGCAGGCGATTTTGGTCGGGAGCGGCAACGCCGTCGATCACCTGCCGGCGACCCATCGGCAGCTCCGCCTGCTTGCGGTCGGGAACGCAACGGCCGCGCGTGCCCGCCGCGCCGGCCATGGCGCGGTCGCGAGCGCGGCGGCGGATGCGGCGCGGCTTGCCGCCCTCGCCGGCGCGACGCTCGACCCTGCCGGCAAGCCGCTGCTGCTCGCGGTCGGTGAGGGGCAAGGTGCCGCTCTCGAGGCGGCGCTCACCGCCCAGGGGTTTCGCGTTCTGCGCCGGGCGGTCTATACCACGGTGGCGGCGGCTTCCTTGCCGGCTGCCGCCCGCGCGGCCCTCACGGCGCCGGCGGAATCGTTATCGAGACCGTCGTCGGAGGGACCAACAGTGCGGGCCGGGCTATTTTTCTCTGCCGAGACGGCGCGGGTGTTCCGGCGTCTGGTGGAGGCGGAGGGGATGGCCGATCGGCTCGAAGCACTTGTCGCGCTGGCGATCAGTGCCGCCACCGCCGCCGAACTCCGCCCTTTGCCGTGGCGGGAGGTACGCGAGGCTCATCATCCCGATCAGGAGGCTTTGCTGGCGCTCTTGCCATGACCGAAGATCCCATCCCCGCGTCGCCGCCCGCCACCGAGGCCGCTGCCGAAGCCGAAACCGCGCCCGCGGTGCAGGCGGCCGACGCTGCCCGGCCGGTCGCCCGGACGACGTCGCTGTTGCCGCTTTTGGTGCTGCTCGACCTCGTATTGCTCGCCGGTGGCCTCGCCTATCTCTGGCGGTTTCCGCCTTATGCCACGGAGGCGCGCCTTGCCGCCCTCGAGCACGAGGTGGCGGCGCGGCCGGCCGCATCGGGTGGGGAGGTCGATCTCGCGCCGCTCGAGGCCCGGCTCGAGGAGACCGCCAAACGTCTCGCAGCGCTCGAACAGGCGCCGGCGGGAGGGGGGGACACGGCGGCACTCGTGCAGCGGCTGGCGGAGGATGAGGCGCGGCTCGCGAGCTTGGCCAAGCAGCAAGCCGACCTCGCGCAAGCAAAGCAGGGCGCGGCCGCGATCGATGCTGCGGCGCTGCTGGCGCGCTTGCGTGACGACGAAGCCCGGCTCGATACCTTGGCGCAAAATGATGGCGCGGTCGCGCGCCAGATCGCGAGCGTCGCCGACCAGACGACGCGCCTCGTGCGCTTGCACGAGGCGGAAAATGCGCTCGCCGCGGGTCAGCCGCTCGGCGATCTGCCGGGCGCGCCGCCGGCGCTGGCGCGCTTCGCCGCGACGCCGCCGCCGACGCTTGCCTCCCTGCGCGCAACGTTTTCCGCCGCCGCCGCCGCCGCCCGTGCCGCCAACCCACCACCTGGATTGGGCGCGCGGCTGATGGATTGGCTTGGCGCTGCGGTGACGGTGCGGCGCGGCGACCAGGTACTGATTGGCGACAGGCTTGCCGCCCAGTTGGCAATGGCGGAAGCTGCGCTCGCCAACGATGATCTCGCGGGTGCGCTCGCTGCCCTGGCGCCGATCGAGGGCGCGCCGGCGGCGGCGCTCGCGCCATGGCGGCAGAACGCCGAAAGCCTCCTCGCCGCGCGCCGCGCGCTCGCCGATCTCCTGGCGGCGCGTTGATGCGGCGCGTTCTGTTCCTGTTGCTCGCGGCCGCGGCAACGGTTCTCCTCACCCTCGGTTTTTTCGCCCTGCCGCGCGTCGTGAATCTCGAGATCGGTGGTTGGACGATCGAAACCTCGGGGGCGGCGGCGGCGATCTTGCTCGTCATCGCGCTCGCGCTGGCCTATGGCGTCGTGCGGCTCATCCTCCGTCTCCTTTTTTTACCGCGTCACTGGCGGCGCTGGCGGCAGGCGCGGGCGCGGCGGCGCGGCGAGAGGGCGGTGACGCGGGCGCTGGTGGCGCTCGCGGCCGGCGAAGGTGCCGCGGCGCGGGTCGAGAGCGAGCGGGCGCGGCGCGGGCTCGGCGATACCCCGCAAACCCTGCTGCTCGCCGCTTATGCCGCGCGCCAGGCCGGCCAGGATGCCGAGGCGGCGGCTCTGTTCGAGACCTTGGCGCGGCATCGCGAGGCGAGTTTCCTTGGGCTGCGTGGCTTGTTTCAGCAGGCCGCCGGACGGGAGGATTGGGAGGCGGCGGCGCAGCTCGCGCGGCGCGCTGAAGCCGCGTTTCCTGGGGCGGCGTGGCTGCGGCGCGAGCGTTTGGCGATAGCGCTCCGCCGCGGCGCCTGGGCGGAGGCCCTGGCTCTGGCCGGGCCGGATGCGCCACGCGCGGCTTACGCCGCCGCCGCCGCGATCGCCGAGCCCGATCCCGCCGCCGCACTACGCCTTGCCCGCCGTGCCTTTCAGGATGATCCCAGGCTCACCCCCGCCGCTCTCGCCTATGCCGAACGGTTGCGCGCGGCCGGCAAGGAGCGGGCCGTCATGCGGGTGTTGCGCACCGCGTGGGCGGCCAACCCGCATCCCGATCTCGCGGCGTTCGCGCTCGCGCCGCTGGCGGACGCGATGGCCCGGCTGCGCGCCGCCGAAACACTGGTCGCGGGGCGGGCGGATGATGCCGAAAGTCATCTCCTCCTCGCCCGCGTGGCGCTCGATGCGGGGCTGATTGGTCAGGCACGGCATCACGCCGAAGCCGCGCGCGCGACCTTGCGCCAGCGCCGCGTTTTCTTGCTGCTCGCTGACATCGCCGAGCGCGAGGCCACCAACGAGGAATACCGGGCCGCCGCCAACGAGGCCCTGTCATTGGCGCTGCGGCAGGCAGCGGCGGCCGAGCCCGATCCCACCTGGCATTGTGATGCCTGCGCCGTCCACTTGGCCGCCTGGCAGCCGCTCTGCCCGGCCTGTGGGGCGCAGGGAAGGGTGGTCTGGGGGCAGCCCCCGACTCGGGCGCTCGGCCACGACCCGGCAAAATCTACCGCGCTGTTAACCCCAAGGTAATCGCCACCCGGCAATCTCTGCCTATGGCAAAAGGCCAAATGGCCGGGAGCGGGTGGAGCATGGAGCGGTGGATGCTTTGGCCCTTGGCGGCTTCGGCGCGCCGGGCGGTTTTAGGCGCTATGGTCAGCGTAGGGGCAGCGTGATGCAGCCGCTGCTCGATGGCCTTAAGACGCTCGGCCCACTGCGTCTTGCCGCGATGGCGGCGGTGGCGGTCGGCACGCTCGGTCTGCTCGCGCTGCTCGCCTTTCGCGGCACTGAGCAGCGCATGGCTCTGCTCTACAGCGATCTCGACATGCGGGAATCAGCGCAGATCGTCGAGCAGCTCGATCACGCCCATATCGCCCATCAAAGTGGCCATGACGGCGCGGAAATCCTGGTTCCCACCGATCAGGTGGCGAAGGCGCGGCTTCTGCTCGCGAAAGATGGCCTGCCGAGCGGCGGCTCGGTCGGCTATGAAATCTTTGACCGCTCCGACACGCTGACCGCCAATCAGTTTCAGTTGGCGATCGACCAGACCCGGGCGCTGGAGGGCGAGCTTGCGCGCACCATCCGCGCGATCCATGGCGTTCGCGCTGCGCGGGTGCATCTCGTGCTCCCGCGGCGCGAGCCGTTTTCGCGCGATCCCGAGGAGGCGCAGGCGAGCGTGCTCCTCACCATGGCCGGCGCGTCTCGGATGGATCGCGATGAAGTGCAGGCGATCCTCAATCTCGTCGCCGCCGCGGTGCCGAGCTTGAAACCACAGAATATCTCGATCGTCGATAGCCGCGGCAATCTTCTCGCGCGCGCTGGCAACCCGGTCGGTGATGGGGCCGCGGCGATGACCGCGGATGAAATCCGCCGCGCGACCGAGCTTCGCCTCTCGCGCGCGGTCGAGGAGATGCTGGAGCAAAGCCTTGGCTTCGGCCATGTTCGTGCCGAGGCCTCGGTGCAAATGAATTTCGACCAGCTGCATCAGACCGAGGAGAAATACGATCCCGACGGGCAGGTGGTGCGCAGCCAACAGAGCGTCACCGACAATTCAAAATCGACGGACGGCGCGAGCAACGTCTCGGTGCAGAACAACCTGCCCAATCCCGACAATGGCACCTCGAACACCACCAACCAGGAAGGGCGCCAAGAAGATACGACGAATTACGAAATCAGCAAATCAGTGCGAACCCTGGTCCATGACGCGCCGCAGATCCAGCGCATCAGCGTCGCGGTGATGGTGGATGGCGCCATGATGCCGGACAAGAATGGCAAGCTGGAATGGCAGGAGCGCAGCCCCGAAGAGATCGCGCGGATCAGTGCTTTGGTTAAAAGCGCTGTTGGCTTCGATGAGAAGCGTGGCGATCAGGTGCAGGTGGTGAGCATGCGCTTCACGCAGGGCGACATCGCGACGCCGACGGCGACCGGCCCGTTCGGCCTTGCGCTCGAACACGCGGATATCGTCCATCTCGTCGAAACGCTGCTCTTTGGCATCGTCGGCGTCCTCGCCCTGCTCGTCGTCTTGCGGCCGATGGTGCTGCGGCTGACGACGATCGCGGCGCCGTCGGCGCTGGCCGGGCCGATCGATGGCCGGGAAGACGTGGCGGCGGGGAGCCTGCTTGCCGGTGCCGATGGCATCGCGCTCCCGGGCGCGGCGCAGGTCGCCATGCTGGAGGATGAGAGGATGACGACGCTCGCCAACATAGAAGGTCAGCTGAGGCTCTCCTCGATCCGCAAGATCGCTGATCTGGTCGATAAGCATCCAGAAGAATCGGTTGCTATCATGCGCGGCTGGATGGCCGAGGAGCAAAGCTGAACGATGGCCAAGATCGATGATCCGCGCGGCTTGAACGGGTCGCAAAAGGCCGCGATTTTGATGCTGGCGCTCGGTGAGGAGCAGAGCGGGCGCATCTTTGCCCTGATGCACGAGGATGAGATCAAGGAGATTTCGGCCGCGATGGCGCAGCTCGGCTCGGTGCGGGCCGATCTCGTCGAGCGCTTGTGTAACGATTTTTCCGAAAGCCTCGGCGGGGTTGGCAATATCGTCGGCAGTTTCGAGAGCACCGAGCGGATCTTGCAGCGCGCCCTGCCGCGCGATCGCGTCCAGCAGATCATGGAGGAAATCCGCGGGCCAGCCGGGCGCACGATGTGGGACAAGCTCGGCAATGTCAGCGAGGCGGTGCTCGCGAATTACCTCAAGAATGAATATCCGCAGACCGTTGCCGTCGTTCTCTCGAAGGTCAAGCCCGACCACGCGGCGCGGGTTCTGGCGTTGCTGCCCGAGTCCTTCGCGATGGAGGTGGTGATGCGCATGCTGCGCATGGAAAGCGTGCAGAAGGAAGTCTTGGAGGGTGTCGAACGCACGTTGCGCGCCGAGTTCATGTCTAATCTCGCACGCAGCACCCGGCGCGACTCTCATGAAATGATGGCGGAAATCTTCAATAATCTCGACCGCCAGAGCGAAACCCGCTTCCTCGCCGCGCTCGAGGATCGCAACCGCGAATCGGCGGAGCGGATCAAGGCGTTGATGTTCACCTTCGAGGATCTGCAACGTCTCAGCGGTGTGGCTATTCAGGTTCTGATGCGCACCGTCGAGAAGGACAAGCTGCCCATCGCCCTTAAGGGCGCCTCTGAGAAAGTGCGTGATCTCTTCCTCTCCAACATGTCCGAACGCGCCGGGCGAATGCTGCGTGAGGAGATCGAAAATCTCGGGCCGGTCAAACTCCGCGACGTCGATGAGGCACAGGCCAGCATCGTCTTGGTGGCCAAGGAACTCGCCGCGCAAGGCCAGATCGAGATCAGCGAAAGCAAGGGCGAGGAGTTGGTCTATTGAGCGGGGCGACGAAAATTCCGCCGCGTGCCGAAGAGCGCAAGCGAAATCTGTTCATCGAGGATTTCGATGCGATTGACGCACCGGTGGCGGAGACGCCGGCGACGGATGAGGCCAATGAGCCCGAAATCATCACCGCGGTTTTCACGGTCGAGGATGTCGAGGCGGCGCGGCTCAGCGGCTACGAAGCGGGTGTCGCGGCGGGGCGGGCGATGGTGCTCGGCGCGCGCGAGGCCGCGCTCGATGGCTTGCTCGCGGCGATCCGGGGGGCTCTCGCGGAGGCGGCGGCGGGCGCGAAGCTGCGCGCCGACGAGATCGGGCGCGCCCTGGCGCGGATGCTGACGGGCTCGCTCGCGGCGGTACTGCCTGATCTCGTTCGCCGCCATGGCGCCGCCGAAATCAGCCGGCTGATGCGCGAATTGCTGCCGCCGATGGCGCTCGAGCCCGAGATCATCGTGTCCGTCGCCGCCGGCGATCGGGAGACGCTGGCCGCGGATCTCGAGCGTCTCGATGGATCGCTTGCCGCAAAGGTGCGTCTCGTCAGCGAGGCCGGCATGAGCGCGGGCGACGTCACGATTACCTGGAAAAATGGCCGCGCCAGCCGCGATAGTGCGGCGCTGCGGCGCCAGCTCGTCGAATTGTGGCAGCGTTTCGGGCTGGATGCGGACAGTCATGCGGAAAGGGAATTGGCCGATGTCGAATGAGCCGGATTTCATCGAAGGTAGTGACGCGCTGGATATCACCGATACCAGCGTGCCGCGCGGCGCGCGCGATCTCGAAGCGGTCTACGACATTCCGGTGACGGTGAGCGCCGTTCTCGGCAAGGCGACGATGCAGGTCAATCAATTGCTCAAGCTCGGCCGCGGCGCCGTGGTCGAACTCGACCGCAAACTCGGCGAGGCGATCGATATCTACGTCAATAACCGGCTCGTCGCGCGCGGCGAAGTGGTGATGGTCGACGATAACCGGCTCGGCGTGACGATGACCGAAATCGTCAAAGCGGATCGGGTGGTTTGAGGCGCTTTCGCGGATAGGGGCGGTTGCGGACGATGCAAGTTCTGATCATCGGATCCTTGGCGGCGGAACTCGGCCAGGCGGCGCAGATCGCGATCGCGCGCGGCGCCCGGCTCGACCAGGCCGATGGCATCGAGCCGGCATTGATCCGGCTGCGTGCTGATGCCCGCGTCGATCTCGTGCTCTGTGACGTCCGCCATGACATCGCGGCGCTGATCCGCGCGATGTTTGCCGAGCGCATCCTGGTGCCGGTCGTCGCGTGCGGGGTTGGCAATGATCAGGAAGCGGCGGTGCACGCGATCGAGGCGGGGGCGCGGGAATTCCTGCCGCTGCCGCCGGATGCCGAGCTGATCGCTGCCATTCTCGAATCGGTCGCCGGGGAGAGCCACGCCCTGATCGCGCGTGACCCGCTCATGCTTGCAACCCTGCGCCGCGCCGAGCAGGTCGCGCGTTCGGACGCGTCGCTGCTGATCTCTGGAGAATCGGGCACCGGCAAGGAGGTTCTGGCGCGCCATGTCCATCGCCGTTCGCGCCGCGCGGCGGCGGCGTTC
This sequence comes from Acidibrevibacterium fodinaquatile, assembly GCF_003352165.1. Taxonomy (GTDB): domain Bacteria; phylum Pseudomonadota; class Alphaproteobacteria; order Acetobacterales; family Acetobacteraceae; genus Acidibrevibacterium; species Acidibrevibacterium fodinaquatile. The sequence continues at coordinate 2,442,755 of NZ_CP029176.1, read as the reverse complement.
GTTGCCCTCAACTGCGCGGCGATTCCGGAGAATTTGCTGGAGTCAGAACTTTTCGGCCACGAGAAGGGCGCCTTTTCCGGCGCCATCGCCCGCCGGGTCGGCAAATTCGAGGCCGCTGACGGTGGCACGCTGTTGCTCGATGAAATCAGCGAGATGGATATCCGCCTTCAGGCGAAGCTATTGCGGGCGATCCAGGAGCGCGAAATCGACCGTCTCGGCGGCAACGGACCGGTGCGCGTGAATGTGCGCCTCATCGCCACCACCAATCGCGATCTCAAGAGCGAGATCGCCGCCGGGCGGTTTCGCGAGGATCTTTATTTCCGCCTCAATGTCGTCAATCTGGTGATCCCGCCGCTCCGCGAGCGGCCAGCCGATATCATCGCCTTGGCCGAGCATTTCGCGCGCCGCTTCGCCGAACTCAACGGCGTGCCGGCGCGGCCGCTGGCGGAGGAGGCGCGCGCCGCGCTGCGCCGCCATCCCTGGCGGGGCAATGTGCGCGAACTCGAAAACATCCTCCATCGCGCGGTGCTGCTTGCGGAAGGCGACGAGATCGATCTCGCGGCCATTGAACTGCCGGCGGCGGAAGGCGTGGTGCTCGCGGCAAACGGCCGGCCGGCTGCGCCCGCGGCGGGTGCGGTTGCGATCCCGGCTGCAGGCGCGGCGCCGGTTTCGGCGCTGGTCGGGCGCACGGTTGACGAGGTCGAGCGCGATCTCATTCTCGAAACCCTGGAACATACTTTCGGCAACCGCACCCATGCCGCGGTCATGCTCGGCATTTCGATCCGGGCGCTGCGCAACAAGCTTCGCGATTACGCGGCGCAGGGACTTGCCGTACCGCCGCCGCCGGCCGGCAGCATGGCGTCTGCGGCGGTGGCCTGAGGCGCCATGGCCGACATCGCGGCGAAACCAGCGGCGCCCTGGCTCGCCGTCTTCGGCGGGCGGCTTCGTCCCTATCTGCCGGGGAGCGATATCGGGCTCGCGCTCGGTGTCGTCGCCTTGCTTTCGGTGCTCATCCTGCCGCTGCCGCCCTTCGTGCTCGATATCTGTCTCTCGCTTTCGATCACGGCGTCGATCCTCGTCCTGATGGTCGCGCTGTTTCTCGAAAAGCCGCTCGATTTCTCGAGCTTCCCGACCTTGTTGCTGCTGACGACGCTGCTGCGCCTGGCGCTCGAAGTCGCGACGACGCGGTTGATCCTCGCCCACGGCAATGAGGGGCCGCTCGCGGCCGGGCATGTCGTTGCCGCCTTCGGCGGTTTTCTCATGGGCGGCGACGTGGTGATCGGCGTCATCTTGTTTGCGATCCTGCTCGTCGTCAATTTCATGGTCATTACCAAAGGTTCTGGCCGTATCGCCGAAGTTTCCGCGCGCTTCAGCCTCGATGCCATGCCCGGAAAGCAGATGGCGATCGACGCCGATCTCTCCTCGGGCATGATCGACGACAAGACGGCGCGTCGCCGGCGGCGCGAACTGGAGGCCGAGAGCGGCTTTTACGGCGCGATGGATGGTGCCGCGCGGTTCGTCCGCGGCGATGCCATCGCGGCGCTGATCATCACCGCGATCAATATCGTCGGTGGCCTCACGATCGGTCTCGTGCGCCATGGAATGCCCTTCGCCGATGCCGCCGCGACCTTCACCACGCTGACCGTCGGGGATGGGCTGGTCGCGCAGATCCCGGCTTTGTTGGTCTCGACCGCCGCTGGCATCGTCGTCACCAAGGGCGGCATGGAGGGCAAGGCGAATGTCGCCCTGCTCGCCGAGATCGGCGGGCGGCCGAAGCCACTCGCGCTCGCCGCTGGCGCCGCGACGGTGCTGGCGCTAATGCCGGGTTTACCGGCGCTTCCTTTTCTCGGGCTTGCCGGGCTCGCGGGGGGGGCTGCGTGGCTGCGGCGCAACTATGCGGCGTCGCTATCGCTCGCGCTTCCCGCGGGTGCGCCGGCGGCACCGGCCGAACCGCCGATCAGCGAGGCGCTGCGGATCGATCTGATCCGGCTCGAACTCGGCTATGGCTTGCTTGCGTTGGCAAGCGGCGATCCGCCGCGCCTGACCGAGCAGATCAAAGGGATGCGCCGCGCCATCGCCGCCGAAATGGGCTTCGTGCTGCCGCCGGTGCGCATCCAGGACAATATGCAGCTTCCCGCCGAGGGCTATGCCATTCGCATCAAGGAGATCGAGGCCGGGCGGGGCGAGGTGCGGATGAACGCGCTGCTCGCCATGGATCCCAAGGGCGGGCGGCCGGAACTTGCCGGCGAACGCACCACCGAGCCGGCATTCGGCCTGCCGGCGCTTTGGATCGCGCCGGAAGCGCGCGAGGAGGCGACCTTCCGCGGCTGCACCGTCGTCGATCCGCCGAGCGTGCTCGCAACCCATTTGACCGAGATCGTGCGCGAGAACATGGCGGAATTGCTGTCTTACGCCGAGACCCAGAAACTCCTCGATGAATTGCCGCGCGAACAGCAGAAATTGATCGCAGACATCATCCCGACGCAGATCTCGGTCGGCGGGGTGCAGCGTGTCTTGCAGGCGCTGCTTGCCGAGCGGGTTTCGATTCGCGATCTCCCCACCATTCTGGAGGGCATCCAGGAGGCAACGAGCGGCCAGGGGCGCAGCTTCGGCGCCATCGTCGCGCATGTGCGCGCTCGCCTCGCGCGGCAACTGAGTGACAGCCAAGTCGGCGCCGCCGGCTATATCCCGCTGGTCACGCTGTCTTCGGAATGGGAGGGCGCCTTCGCCGATGCTCTGGTGGGACCGGCCGAGGATCGCCAGCTCGTGATGTCGCCGCAGCGGCTGCAGGACTTCATGCATCGCTTCCGGGCGGTCTTCGAGCAGGCTGCCGCGGGCGGCGAGGCGCCGGCGTTGCTGACCAGCGCGCCGATCCGCCCGCATGTGCGCGCAATCGTCGAGCGCATCCGCCCGGCGACCGCGGTGCTGGCACAGTCGGAAATCCATCCACGCGCTCGCATTCGCACCGTCGGCACGATATGATGGGTTCGCACCGGGACATGAGGATGGCGTTGCGGGTGGGCGGGCGCCGGCGGTGGTGCCCCGCCCGGCCTGACGGGGGACGCACGCGATGCGACTGAAGCTCTATCGCGCGCCCACCATGGCGGAAGCGATGGCGGCGCTGCGCCGCGAACTCGGCGCCGAGGCGCTCATTCTCGGCACCCGGCGGGTGGCGGGCGGTGTCGAGGTGACGGCCGCGCTCGATCCCGAGGCGGCGTCCCCCCCTGGCGCGGCGGGGGATCCACTGGCCGCCGGCGGTCAGCGCGAACGGCGCGAGGCACTCGCGTTTCACGCGGTTCCGGAGGCGCTCGCGGCATTGCTCGAAGAGGGCGATCTCGCGACGATGCTCGCCCGCCATTTCGCTTTCGCCACCTTGCCGCTCGCGGCCGGGGCGGCGCCGCTCTTGTTCGTCGGCCCGCCGGGCGCCGGCAAGACTTTGACGGTCGCGCGGCTGGCGACCCGGCTGGTGCTGGCGGGGGGCGCGCCGCTGGTGATTTCCGCCGATGGCAAGCGCGCCGGCGCGACCGAACAATTGGCGGCTTATACGCGGCTGCTCGGCCTCAATCTTTTGGTCGCGAGTCAGCCGGTATCGCTCGCCCGCGCTCTGACGCGGCGGAGCGAGGGGGCGCCGGTATTGATCGACGCCCCGGGGCTCGATCCTTTCGATCCCGCCGCCGGCGCGGAGATTGCCGCCCTCGCCGGCGCGGCGGGGGCGCGGGTCGTTTTGGTGCTGCCGGCCGGGCTCGATGTCGCTGAAGCGGCCGATCTCGCCGCCGCCTTCGCGGCCGCCGGCGCGCTCGCCCTGGTTGCGACCCGGCTCGATGTCGCGCGGCGGCTGGGCGGCGTGCTCGCCGCCGCCGCCGCTGGCCGGCTTGGCCTCGCCGAGGCCGGGGTGGGCAGTGGCGCCGCCGACGGGTTGGTGCCGATGACCGCCGATTTTCTTGCCGAGCGACTGGTTCGGGGCGTTGCCCCGGCCACTGCCCGGCCTCCAGCAGAGGCGTATGCATGATGCTCGATGTCCGTTCGATCAGCCAAGGCGACCGTCCCGGTGTGCCGGTGGGCAAGGTGCTGCCGCTGCGGCGCGGGCGTCTGATCGCCATCGCTTCGGGCAAGGGTGGGGTGGGGAAGACCTGGCTCGCGATCACCCTCGCCCACGCGCTCGCGCGCGCCGGGCGGCGGGTGTTGCTGTTCGATGGCGATCTCGGTCTCGCCAATGTCGATATCCAGCTCGGGCTGATGCCGGAGCGTGATCTCGGTGGCCTGATCACCGGGCGGGCGAGCTTGGTCGAGAGTGTCACCGCGTTTGCGCCGGGCGGGTTCGACATTCTCGCCGGCCGTTCCGGCTCGGGCGCGCTCGCCGCCTTGGAGCCGCCGGCGCTGGCCCGGGTGTTGGCGGAATTGCGGGCCGCAACCGCGCTCTATCAGACCGTCGTGCTCGATCTTGGCGCCGGGCTCGATCGCGCGGTGCGGCGGATGGCGGTGGCGGCCGATACCCTGGTGGTGGTTGCGACCGATGAGCCGACCAGCCTCACCGATGCCTATGCGGTGCTAAAACTCTACGCCGCCGATTGCCTACCGGAAAAGGGCGGCGGCGATGTCCGGGTCGTGGTGAACCAGGCGGCGAGCCAAGCCGCAGGTGAAAAGACGTTCGCGACGCTAGCGCGGGCTTGCCAAGCCTTTCTTGGCCGTACGCCGGACTATGCCGGCGCGGTACGGCGTGACGACCGGGTGCGCGAGACGATCCGTCGTCAAAGCCTTCTCCTCACCCGTCACCCGGCAAGCCCGGCGGCGGCGGATGTCGAGCGTCTGGCGGCCGGGTTCGCGGCCGAGCCGCGAGGGCTTGTCGCCGGGGGCTGACGCTGGTAGCGCGCCTTTTCGTGACCTATGCGTGGCAGAGACGGCGGGCGTGGCAGAGAGGGGGCGCGGTTCTGGCGCTTGCTTTGGCGGTGTTTTGTCTCGCCGTTCCGGCGCGGGCCGCCTGGCAGGAGGGTGTCGCGCCATCGGCGCCGATTTCGGCGCGCATCGTGCTTGCCGGCCCCGGCAGCGATCCGCCGCCGCCGCTGCCCAAAGGATTTTGTCCCCCGCCCTCGGCGCCGGCGGCGTCGTTGGCATCTCCCGCCCTGAGCGCGGCCCTTCGCCCGGGCGGGCATCTCGAAATCCTCGCCATTGGCTCGGGCAGCGTTCTCGGCCCGCCGCCCGGGCGGATTTTCGATTCTTTCGCCTATCGCACGGCCCAGATTCTAAAGGCGGCGATGCCCAGTGCCGACATTGTGCTCAGCCTCTATGGCGGGCGCGGGATGGCCGCCGAAACCATGAGCCGCGATCTCCCCGCGAGGCTCGCCGAGCATCCGGTGCAACTGGTGATCTGGCAGACCGGCACGATCGAGGCGCTGCGGCGGGTTTCCGCTGCGGCATTTGCCCGCGCGCTCGAGGATGGCCGCACGGCGGTGGCGCGGGCGGGGGCGGGGTTGATCCTGGTTGATCTGCCCTACAGCCGGGTCTTGCGCATGCATGCCGATTTGCGTCCTTACGAGGCGGTGTTGCGGGCCGCCGCGACCGCGCCGGGGGTCGCGCTGTTTTCCCGCTTCGATCTGATGCGCGGCTGGGCCGAGGGAGGGGGGGTCGATCTCGAGCATGCGCGTCGGGCGGAGCGGCTTTTGGATGCGCGGCGGTTGCAGGTCTGTCTCGGGCGGGTGTTGGCGCGCGATATTTTGGCTGGCCTGCCGCCGCCGGACTCGGCGGTCGAGCGGCATCTCAGCCGCTGAACGCCAGGGTTTTGACATCGCCTCTTGATCGCGGACGGCAGCGGGGCTAACCGATGTCTTCATATCCGCCGGCCACAGCGTGGCCGGCACGTCGAAAACGGGAAGATCGGCCGATGCGATTACTGGGGCGGCGTTTCGCTATATTTGTCAGCATGCTCATCGCGACGATGGGGATGATCGGGCTGGCGCGGCCGGCGCTGGCGCAAGCGCCCAAGCCCTGGGAGATGGACATGCAGCCGGGCTTCAGCCCGGTGAAGCATGACATCATCGCGTTGCACGATTTCGTGCTGGTGATCATCACCTTGATTACGCTTCTGGTCGGCGCGCTGCTGGTGTGGGTGCTCTATCGCTACAATGCGCAGCGCAACCCCGAGGCGAGTCGCACCAGCCATAACACCTTGATCGAGGTGCTGTGGACGGTGCTGCCGATCCTGATCCTGGTGATCATCGCCATTCCCTCTTTCCGCCTGGTCTATTACGAGGATCGCACCCATGATCCGGCGCTGACGATCAAGGTCACGGCGCATCAATGGTATTGGGAATATGGCTATCCTGATCAGGGCGGGCTCGATATCGAAAGCCGCATCATTCCGGACAGCCAGTTAAAGCCTGGGCAGATGCGTCTTCTGGAGGTGGATAATCCGCTGGTCGTGCCGGTGGGCAAGGATATCCGCATCCTCACCACCTCGACCGACGTCATCCACAGCTTCTTTATCCCGAGCCTCGGCGTGCAGCGCTACGCGATCCCCGGGCGCAGCATCGAAACCTGGGTGCGGGTCGAGAAACCGGGTAGATATTACGGCGAATGCAACCAAGTCTGTGGTATGAACCACAGCCAGATGCCGATCGTGGTCGAGGCGCTGAGCGACGCTGATTTCAAGGCGTGGGCAGCCAAAGCCAAGGCGCAGGAGCAGACGTCGGAGAATGCGCCGGCGAGGCTCGGCGACAACCGCCTGGCGGCGGCGGATGGGCTGATGAACGAGACGCGGCGCTGACCCCACTTCCGGGCAGCGTTTTTCGAGGAGTTGATGAGCGATGGCAAGTGCAACCACCCATGATCATGCTCATGGTGAGCATCACGGGCATTATCCCGGTTTCGCCGCGCGCTGGCTGTTCAGCACCAACCACAAAGACATCGGCACGCTTTATCTGATCTTCGCCGCGGTTGCCGCGGTGATCGGCGGCGGGCTTTCGATGATCATGCGTGCGCAATTGATGTATCCCGGCCAGCACATCGTCGAGAACGGTCAGATCTGGAATACCATCGTGACCGCGCACGGGCTGATCATGATTTTCTTCGTGGTCATGCCGGCGCTGATCGGCGGGTTCGGCAACTGGTTCGTCCCGCTGATGATCGGCGCCCCGGATATGGCTTTCCCACGCCTCAACAATATCAGCTTCTGGCTGCTGGTGCCGGCCCTGACTTTGGTTTGCGCCGGGTTGCTGATGGGCGAATCGGGATCGGGTTGGACGCTCTATCCGCCGCTTTCGAATGCGATGTACGAACCCGGCCCGGGGATGGATTTCACCCTGTTTGCGCTCCATCTCGCCGGTATTTCGTCGCTGCTTGGCGCCATCAACTTCATCACCACCATCTTCAACATGCGCGCCCCCGGCATGACGTTGCACAAGATGCCGCTTTTCGTCTGGGGCATGCTGGTGACGGCGTTCCTGCTGCTGCTTTCGATCCCGGTGCTTGCCGGGGCGATCACCATGCTGATCACCGATCGCAATTTCGGCACCACCTTCTTTGACCCGCAAGGCGGCGGCGATCCGGTCCTGTTCCAGCATTTGTTCTGGTTCTTCGGCCATCCCGAAGTCTACATCATGATCCTGCCGGCGTTCGGGATCATCAGCCACATCGTCTCCACCTTCAGCAAGAAGCCGGTCTTCGGCTATCTCGGCATGGCCTATGCGATGGTGGCGATCGGGGTCGTTGGTTTCGTGGTCTGGGCGCATCACATGTTCGTCTCCGGCATGGATGTCGATACCCGCGCCTATTTCATGGCCGCGACCCTGGTCATCGCGGTGCCGACCGGGGTGAAGATCTTCTCTTGGATCGCGACCATGTGGGGCGGCGCGATCGAGATGACGGTGCCGATGCTGTGGGCGGTCGGGTTCATCTTTGTCTTCACCATCGGTGGCGTCACCGGCGTGGTTCTCGCCAATGCCGGAATCGACCAGATCGTGCACAACACCTACTACGTCATCGCCCATTTCCACTACGTGCTGTCGCTCGGCGCGGTGTTCGGCATCTTCGCCGGCATCTATTTCTGGATCGGCAAGATGACCGGGCGGCCGTTCCCGGAATTCTGGGCGCGGGTGCATTTCTGGATGTTCTTCGTCGGCGTCAACCTCACCTTCTTCCCGATGCATTTCCTTGGTCTTGCCGGGATGCCGCGGCGCTACCCCGATTATCCCGAGGCGTTCGCCGGTTGGAACTATGTTTCCTCGATCGGCGCCTACATCGCCGGACTCTCGGCGCTGGTGTTCTTTTACGTCATGTTCCGCACCTTCACCTCGAAAGAGCGGCTCGCCGGTAATTACTGGGGTGAGGGCGCGACGACGCTGGAATGGACGGTGAGTTCGCCGCCGCCCTTCCACACTTACGAGGAATTGCCGCAGATCCGCTGACGGCAGAGACGGGTATGAGCGATTCTGTTTGGATTGAAGCGCCTGGCGGGGAGATCGTCTCCTCGCCGCTCGTCGCGGTCGCGACCGTGAGCGACTGGATGGCTCTGCTCAAGCCGCGGGTGATGACGCTGGTCGTTTTCACCGGGCTGGTCGGCTTGCTGGTCGCGCCGGGGGGAATGCATCCGGTGCTCGGTCTTGCGGCGATCCTGTGCATTGCGGTCGGCGCCGGTGCGGCCGGGGCGATCAATATGTGGTACGACCGTGACATCGACGCAGTGATGCGGCGGACGGCGCGGCGGCCCGTGCCGGACGGGCGGATCGCGCCGGCGGATGCGCTCGGCTTCGGAATCGCGCTGGCCGTTGCCTCGGTTCTGGTCATGGGGCTCGCGACCAATGTCGCGGCGGGTGCTGCCCTCGCGGCCTCGATCCTGTTTTACGTGTTCGTCTATACGATGTGGCTGAAGCGGCGGACGCCGCAGAACATCGTCATCGGCGGGGCTGCCGGCGCCTTCCCGCCGCTGATCGGTTGGGTCGCGGTGACCGGGCATCTCGCGCTAACGCCGCTCGTGCTGTTTGCCATTATTTTCTTCTGGACGCCGCCGCATTTCTGGTCGCTCGCGCTCTACGCCCATGGCGATTACGCGCGCGCCGGCGTGCCGATGCTGCCTGTGGTGGCCGGCCTGCGGGCGACGCGGCGGCAGATCATGCTCTACACATTGGTCCTGGTGCCGCTCACGCTCTTGCCATGGGCGCTGGGCGAGGCTGGCCGAATCTATGGCTTCGCCGCGTGCGGGCTCGGGCTTGGCTTTTTGGTGAGCGCCTGGCGGGTGCTGCGCGACGCTGTGGATGCGGCCGGGCGGAGCCTGACCAAGGATGCGCCGGCGCGGGCGGCTTTTCGCTATTCCATCCTCTATCTTTTCGCGCTGTTCGCGGCCTTCGCCGTCGACCGTCTGGTCGGGTGAACGGCGTGAAAACCGAGCCGGTGCCAGCGCCGCCGATCAAGCCCGCCGATCTCGAACGGCGCCGGCGGGGGCGCAATTGGGCGCTGTTTGTGGTGCTGTTTGCGCTCGCCGGCCTATTCTATGCCATCACCATCGCCAAGATGACACGCCATTGATCTGATATCGCTCCCCGCCCATGGCGCACACGCAGTTTTCGCCGATCAACCACTTGAACCGCGCGCTCTTTTGGCCATGATGCGCGGACCAGCCTTTCCCCCGCCGGATCAAGCCCGGCCGAGATGAGACGGACGAGACATGAGCACTGATACCCACGCCGCTGCCCTCCCTGTCGCCAGTTCTGGCCTGAAGCAGCCTTATCATCTGGTCGATCCCAGCCCGTGGCCGATCGTTGGCGCTCTGGCGGGTGGTCTCACCGTGCTCGGCATCGTCTTCGAGGCGCATTATCATAGTTGGACGCTGCTCATTCTCGGTCTGCTCGGCGTGCTCGGGGTGATGTTCTTCTGGTGGCGTGACGTGCTCAAGGAAAGCCATACGCCGGGGATGCATTCGCCGGTGGTGCGGCTTGGCCTGCGCTACGGCATGATGTTCTTCATCACCAGCGAAGTGATGTTCTTCGTCGCTTTCTTCTGGGCATTTTTCAATTTCGCGCTGTTTCCCGAGCATGTCGCCGGCGCCAAGGAAATGGTCTGGCCGCCGGAGGGGATCCACACCTTCGCCCCGTTCCATATTCCGTTCCTGAACACCATGATCCTGCTGCTCTCGGGCACCACGGTCACCTGGGCACATCACAGCCTGTTGGAGAATGACCGCAAGGGGCTGGTCATGGGGCTGTTGCTGACGGTGCTGCTCGGGCTCAGCTTCACCGGCTTTCAGGCGCTTGAGTATTCCCATGCGCCGTTTCATTTCGGCGGCACCATCTACCCTTCGGTGTTCTTCCTCGCGACCGGGTTTCACGGCTTTCACGTCATCGTCGGGACGCTGTTCCTGATCGTTTGCTTCCTCCGCGCTTCCGGTGGCGATTTTACGCCCGAGCGGCATTTTGGCTTCGAGGCGGCAGCTTGGTATTGGCATTTCGTCGATGTCGTTTGGCTGTTCCTTTTCGTGTGCATCTATTGGTGGGGGGCGTCGCCGGTATCTGCCGGCTAAGCCGATGCCGCCCGCCCCGGATGCGGCGATCTCGCCGATTTGGGCGGCGCTTGCGGGGCGGTGTCCGCGTTGCGGCCAGGGTAAACTGTTCGCGGGCCTGCTCACGGTGCGCCCCGCCTGCCCAGTTTGCGGTCTTGATCTCAGCGCTCATGATGCTGGTGACGGTCCGGCGGTCGCGGTTATTCTCGTCCTCGGCGCGGTGATCGTCGGCTTGGCATTCTGGGTCGAATTCACGTTCTCGCCGCCGCTTTGGGTGCATGCGGTGTTGTGGCCGGTGGTGACGGTCCCGCTCGCCATCGCGATGATGCGCCCGCTGAAGGCGGCGCTGATCGTGTTGCAATACCGCTATCGCCGCACCGAGATGGGGCCGTGACCGCGCCGCGCCGCCCGCGCAAGCGCCGCAATTTTCTCGTCCCGACGCTGAGCACGGCGGTTATGCTGGCGGTTTTGCTGGGGCTCGGCGTTTGGCAGTTGCGCCGGCTGGCCTGGAAAGAGGGCATTCTCGCGGCGATCGCGGCCGCCGAGGCAGCCCCGCCGGTCGCGCTGCCGGCGGCGCCGACGCCCTTTGAGAAAGTCGTCGTCCATGGCCGCTATCTGCCGGTGATCGCGCTCTACGGCGCCGACGTCCGCGAGACGGCGCGGGGGCCGACGATGGGAGGACAATTATTGCAGGTGCTGGTGCCGGCGGCGGGGCCGCCGCTTCTGGTCGCACGCGGCTGGATCCCCGACGGCGCGCTCGCCGCTTTCGCCGAGGCGGCGCCGGCGGTGAGCGTCACCGGCTTCGTCCGGCTGCCGGCGCGGCCGGGTTGGTTCACGCCGCGCGACGATCCCGGACGGTTACGCTTTTATACCCTCGACCCGGCTCGGATCGGCGACGCCCTCGGCCTCAAAACGGTCGCGCCGTTCACGCTGATGGCGATGGGGGCGCCGCCGCCCGGCGGCATCCCGGCGCCGGCCGAGAGCTTGCCGCGGCCACCGAACAATCACCTCTCCTACGCCCTGACCTGGTTCGGGCTCGCGATCGTGCTCGCGGTGATCTACGGTCTTTGGCTGCGAAGACATTGGCGGCAGGAGGGAGCCGGCGGCGATGAATGAGGCTTACACCCGTCTCCGGGCGCGCTTTGCCCGCATCGCGGTGATCGAGGAAGCGCAGGCGATGCTGGGTTGGGACGCCGCGGTGATGATGCCACCGGGAGGTGGGGCGGCGCGCGGCGAGCAACTTGCGGTCCTTGCCGGGCTTGCGCATGAGTTGCTGATCGCCGGCGAGATGGCGGATTGGCTCGCCGGCGCCGATCCCGGCGATGACCCATGGGAACGCGCCAATCTCGCTTTGATGGCAGAGCGCTATCGCCGCGCCGCGGCGCTGCCTGGCGATCTCGTCGAGGCGCAGGCGCGGGCCAATGCGGCGTGCGAGAAAATCTGGCGCGGGGCGCGCGCGGCGGCGGATTTTGCGCAGGTTTTACCCGCTTTCACCGAGGTCGTGCGGCTCGCGCGGGAAGCGGCCGCGGCACTCGGGGCGGCGCTCGGGCTTGATCCTTATGACGCGCTGATGGAGGGGTTTCAGCGTGGCGTGCGCGCCGCTGACGTCGCGCCGATTTTCGCGACCTACCAGGCTTTTCTCGCCGAGGCGTTGCCGCTCGCGCTGGCGCGCCAGGTTGCGCCGCAAATTCCCCCCGGCCCGTTTCCTGAGGCAGCGCAGGAGGCACTTTGCCGGCGCTTGGCGGCGCGCGCCGGGCTCGATTTCAGCCATGCCCGGCTCGATCGTTCCTTGCACCCGTTCTCCGGCGGCACGCCCAGCGATATCCGCATCACCACCCGCTATGACGAGGCCGATTTCGCGCAAAGCCTGATGGGCGTGATGCATGAGACCGGACATGCGCTTTATGAGGCGGGTCTGCCGACCGCTTATGCTCGCCAGCCGGTTGGCATGGCGGCGGGGATGGCGGTGCATGAGAGCCAGTCCTTGATCATCGAAATGCAGGCTTGCCGCTCGGATGCGTTTCTTGCTTGGCTCGGCCCAATTTTGCATGAGAGTTTCGGCGGGGCTGCGGCGCTTTACGCGCCGGAAAACTTGGCGCGACTAGGGCTGCGTGTCGGGCGCAGCTTGATCCGCGTCGATGCCGATGAAGTGACCTACCCCGCCCATGTCATCCTCCGCTTTCGTCTCGAACGGGCGCTGATCGCGGGGGATCTCGACCCGGCCGACCTTCCCGGCGCGTGGCGCGAGGGGATGGCGGCGCTGCTCGGCATCACCCCGCGAGATGACGCCGAGGGGTGTCTCCAGGATATCCATTGGTATGACGGCGCGTTCGGCTATTTCCCGAGCTATACGCTCGGGGCGATGGCGGCGGCGCAATTGATGGCGGCGGCGCGGACACGGGTGCCGGGGCTCGAGGCGGCGCTCGCCGCCGGCGATTTCACCCCGCTCCGCACCTGGCTCCGGGCCGAGATCCATGGCCGCGGCAGCCTGCTCGGGTTCAACGATCTGCTCCGCGCCGCGACCGGCAAACCGCTCGACCCCGAGGATTTCATGGCCCATCTCCGCCGCCGCTATCTCGGCGGGGGTTAAGCCTCGTCTGGTCTTTCTTTGTGTTTTTTGGCATGAGGTTTGCTAAGGTTTCTCCGTCCGATGCGAACGAGCGGGGAAGCGATGGCGCAGCCAGAGAGCGATCTGCCGGTGGCGAGGCAGGGGGCGGGCTCCGCCGGGTTCGACGAAATGCATCATGCGGGGATGTGCCGTGCGCCTTACGCCATGATCCGCGATTGGCTCAAGGATCTCCCGCCCGATCTCCTCCGCCGCAAGCATGAGGAGGCGGAGCTTCTGTTCCGCCGCGTCGGCATCACCTTCGCGGTCTATACCGAAGGCGGCAATCCCGAGCGCACGATCCCTTTTGACATCATTCCGCGGGTGCTCGATGCGGAGGAATGGGCCTTTCTCGAGCGCGGCCTTCGCCAGCGGGTGCGGGCGCTGAACGCGTTTCTCGTCGATGTCTATCAGGGGCGCGAAATCCTCCGCGCCGGGCGGATACCCGAGGCGCTCATCCTCATGAACGAGGGGTTTCGCCCCGAGATGCAGGATTTCATGCCCGTCCATGGCGCCTATACTCATATCGCCGGCATCGATATCGTTCGCCTCGGGCCACGCGAATTCTGTGTGCTCGAAGATAATTGCCGGGTGCCCTCGGGCGCTTCTTACATGCTGGAGAACCGCGAGGCGACGATGCGCCTGTTCCCTGGCCTGCTCGGGCGCCATCGCGTCGCGCCGGTCTCGCACTACCCCGAGGATCTGCTCGAGACCCTGCGCTCGGTTGCCCCGCCGCATTGCCCTGGCGAGCCGGCGGTCGCGTTGCTGACCCCGGGCGCCTTCAACAGCGCCTATTACGAGCATTCTTTCCTCGCCGACGAGATGGGGATCGAGATCGTCGAGGGGGCGGATCTCTTCATCGAAGACAATACCGTCTTCATGCGCACCACCGAAGGGCCACGCCGGATCGATGTCCTCTATCGCCGGGTGGATGACGATTTCCTTGATCCGCTGACCTTCCGCGCCGATTCGACACTCGGCGTCCCCGGCCTGTTCGGCGCCTATCGCGCCGGCAACGTGACGCTGGCCAATGGCGTCGGCGCCGGCATCGCCGACGATAAATCAGTCTACCCTTATGTTCCGGAGATGATTCGTTTCTATCTCGGCGAGGCGCCGCTGCTCGCCAATGTGCCGACCTTCGATTGTAGCCGCGCCGAGGATCTCGCCTATGTCCTCGCCCATCTCGACGAATTGGTGGTGAAGGAGGCGCGGGGCTCAGGAGGCTATGGCATGTTGATCGGCCCGCAGGCGAGCCGCGCCGAACGCGACGTCTTCGCGGCCCGCCTCCGTGCCCGCCCCGGTGATTATATCGCGCAGCCGACGCTCGCGCTCTCCTCCTGCCCGACCTATGTCGAGAGCGGGATCGCGCCGCGCCATGTCGATCTTCTTCGCCCCTTCGTTCTGGTCGGCAAGGAGATCCGTATCGTTCCTGGCGGGCTGACTCGCGTCGCGCTTCGCGAGGGGTCTCTGGTGGTCAATTCCAGCCAGGGCGGCGGCACCAAGGATACCTGGGTGCTGGAGGCGTGATGCTGAGCCGCACCGCCGACAGCTTGTTCTGGCTCGCCCGCTATATCGAGCGGGCGGAGAACGTCGCCCGTATCCTGACGGTCGGGCATCGCATGGCGAGCCTTGCCCATTCTTTAGGCAATGCCGGCAATGAGTGGCACTCGACGCTCCGCGCCGCTGGCTGCGAGGATGGGTTTTTCGGCAAATACCCGACCGCCGAGGCCGAGGCGGTGATCGCCTACATGGTCTTCGATGCCGATAACCCGTCCAGCATCTTCTCCTGCCTCGAAACCGCGCGCCGCAACGCCCGCGCGGTGCGCACCGCGCTCACCGTCGATATGTGGGAGGCGCTCAATCAGAGCTGGATGCGGCTCCGCGATCTCGATCCCGCGGCGATCATTGCGCACGGCCTGATCGATTTTCTCGACTGGGTGAAAGAGCGCTCGCTGCTCTTCAACGGCGCCTATACCAACACCATGCTGCGCAACGACGCCTTCTTTTTCACGCGCCTCGGCACCTTTCTGGAGCGCGCCGACAGTACTGCCCGCCTGCTCGACGTCAAATACCACGTTCTGCTGCCGCGCGATGAAGGGGTTGGCGGCGCTCTCGATTATTATCAATGGCAGGCGATATTGCGCTCGGTCTCGGCGTTGCGAAGCTATCACTGGATCTATCATGACCGTTTGCAGCCCTGGCTGATCGCCGAGCTGTTGCTGTTGCGCCCGGAGATGCCGCGGTCGCTGCGCGCGAGCATGGAGCAGATCGCCCGCCATCTCGATCTCCTTGCCGACACCTATGGCGGCAAGCGCGGGGAATGCCATCGTCTCGCCGGCGAGATGTATGCGCGGCTTCGCTTCGGCCGGATCGAGGATATTTTTCAGTCCGGGCTGCATCAATTCCTCGTCGCCTTTCTCGACCAGACGGCCCGTCTCGGCGGCGAGATCAGCCGCCTCTACTTGATGTGAGCGGGGTGGGCGTGCGTTTGCGAGTGCGGCATGAGACCAGCTACCACTATGATGCCCCAGTGATGGCGATGACCCAGTTGCTGCGCCTTGCCCCGCGCCCGCATGACGGGCAGCGCGTGCTTTCCTGGCAGGTGCGCGTCATGCCCGGCCGCCCGCTGCCTTCTTTCATCGACGGGTTCGGCAACATCGTCCATTGCCATGCGATCAATCATCCCCACCGCGCGGTGACCATCCTGGTCGCCGGCGAGGTCGAGACGGAGGCCACGGATGGCGTCGTGCGCGGTGCCGCCGAGCCGCTGCCGCCGCCGTTTTTCCTGCGCGAGACGAGGCTCACCGCGGCGGAGCCGGCGATCGTCGATTTTGCGCGCGGGATCGGAGGGGGAAATTCGGTGCTCACCGTGCTGCATGCGCTGATGCGTGCCGTCGGCGAGCGGGTTGCCTATCGCCCTGGGGTGACCGATACCGCTACCACCGCCGCCGAGGCGCTCGCGCGCGGGGGCGGGGTCTGTCAGGATCACGCGCATCTCTTCGTCGCCGCCGCCCGCGCCCGCGGCATTCCGGCGCGCTATGTCGGCGGGTATTTATGGACCGGGATGGCACCGGAGCACGACCAGGCGAGCCATGCCTGGGCGGAGGCGTTTGTCCCTGACATTGGCTGGGTTGGGTTCGATCCCTCGAACGGCGTTTGCCCGACCGAAGCCTATATCCGCACCAGCGTCGGCCTCGATTATCTCGCCGCGGCGCCGACGCGCGGGATTAGACGCGGCGACGCCGCCGAGACTCTGGCGGTCGCGGTTGCGGTCACCGCCGGAGATCAGTGATCCTATAGGATTCCGTCTCGGGCGGAAATCTCGCGCGCCATGCCGCCTCTGCATGGCGCTTGCATAGCGCGCCCGAATGACCTCATAGTTTACGAGATCCGTTAAATTTTAGGTCGGGCCCTCATGTGTGAGGGAAGACGTAAAAGAAAGATCGTTCTTTTTTACAAAAAAGAACCAAAAAATTTTTATCGGTTTGGCCGCGCTGCGGGCATTGCCTTTTCGGGGAAAATCGCTGCTCTGAGACATGAGGTTGCGCTTTGAACCAAGGACCAAGACCACGATGAAAATCGCCGTGCAGATGGACCCGATCGAAAGCCTCAATATCGAGGCGGATTCCACCTTCGCCCTGATGCTCGAGGGTGAGGCTCGCGGGCACGCGTTCTGGTATTACCATGTCCGCGATCTGGTGCTCGAGGATGGCGTGCTGCGCGCGCTCGCGCGCCCGGTTTCGGTCCGCCGCCGGGCCGGCGATCATTTCACCGCAGGCAAACCCGAATGGCTCGATCTTGCGAGCATGGACGTGGTTCTGATGCGCCAGGATCCGCCCTTCGACATGGCCTATATCACCGCAACCCACCTCCTCGAACATATCCACCCGCGGACCCTGGTGGTGAACGATCCGCGCGCGGTGCGGGATGCGCCCGAGAAGCTGCTGGTGACGCATTTTCCCGACCTCATGCCGCCGACCATGGTCGCCTGGAACGTCGAGGCCATTCGCGGCTTTCGTGCAACCCACCAGGACATCATCGTCAAACCCCTGTTCGGCAATGGCGGCGCCGGCGTCTTTCACATCCGCCCCGATGACGAGAATTTCGCGGCCCTGCTCGAATGGCATTTCGCAACCTCGCGCGAGCCGCTCATGGTGCAGCGCTACGAGCCCGCCGTGCGCGCCGGCGACAAGCGCATCATCCTCGTCGATGGCGAGCCGATGGGCGCGATCAACCGGGTGCCGGCGGCGGGTGAGGCGCGCTCGAACATGCATGTCGGCGGCCGGCCGGAAGCAGCATTGCTGACGCCGCGCGAGCGCGACATCTGCGCGCGCATCGGCCCGATGTTGCGCGACCGCGGGCTGATTTTCGTCGGCATCGATGTGATCGGGGACTGGCTCACCGAAATCAACGTCACCTCGCCGACCGGGATTCAGGAAATCGCGCGCTTCGACGGCACCAATCTCGCCGCCGCGATCTGGCAGCGGATCGAGGCGCGGCGGGTGTCATGAGCGCGGAGATCACCTCCTTCTTCGACCCGGCGACGCACACGCTGAGCCATCTCCTCGCCGATCCCAAGACCAAGGTCGCGGCGGTGATCGATCCGGTCCTCGATTTCGATTACGCCTCGGGCAAGGCCTCGGCGCGGATGGCGGCGGCGATCCTGGCCGCGGCCGCGGCGCGGGGGCTGAGCATCGATTGGTGTCTTGAGACCCATGTCCATGCCGATCATCTCTCCGCCGCGGCGTTTTTCAAGCGCGAGACCGGCGCCAAAATCGGCATCGGCGCCCGCATCGGCGAGGTGCAGCAAATCTTCCGCCCGGTGTTCAACGCAACCGACCTCTCCGGCGCCGGCGCGGAATTCGATCACCTGTTCGAGGATGGCGAGCGTTTCCAGATCGGGTCGCTCGAAGCTTGGGTGATGGCAACGCCGGGGCATACCCCGGCCTG
Organism: Acidibrevibacterium fodinaquatile; assembly: GCF_003352165.1. Lineage (GTDB taxonomy): Bacteria > Pseudomonadota > Alphaproteobacteria > Acetobacterales > Acetobacteraceae > Acidibrevibacterium > Acidibrevibacterium fodinaquatile. The sequence goes on along the minus strand of NZ_CP029176.1, from coordinate 2,424,714 downwards.
CGTCAGCTACGGCGTCGCGGACATGGTTTTCGTCGGCGATACCCTATTTGCGCCAGATTACGGCACCGCACGCGCCGATTTTCCCGGCGGCAACGCGCGCACCCTTTATCGCTCGATCCGCCGTCTGCTGGCATTGCCGGGAGAGACGCGGCTATTTCTCTGCCATGACTATCAACCGCCGGGCCGCGACGACTTTGCCGCGGTCAGCACGGTTGCCGCGCAACGTGCGCACAACATCCACGTGCATGACGGTATCGGCGAGGACGAATTCGTTGCCCTCCGTGAAGCGCGCGACAAAACCCTCGCGACGCCGCAATTGCTGCTGCCCTCGATCCAGGTCAATCTCCGCTCCGGCGCCCTGCCGCCCAAGGAGGCCAATGGCGTGAGCTATCTCCGCATTCCGGTGACGCTAGCGCAGTGACGGGCGGCTGCTTCGACGGAATGCGTCGGCGCGCTAGAGCGCGATCGGTTTAATACCGGTCAGCGAAATCGCTGACCGGTATGCGCGCAGGGTTGGTGTGGCGGCTGCGCGCAACATCAAAAAGATACCAGCCAACCGTCTTCAAGCGACGTGTCATTCTTTCGGCTGGCTGGTATAAGTCGATCACGCTCTACACCTATTTTTTGGCGAGCAAGTGGGCCGGTTTTGATTGAACAGGAAGGTTCAATCAAAACCTACCTTGCTCTAGCGGAGATTGCGTTCCGGCGCGTCGGCGGTGAGGGTGTCGTAAGCGGGTGCCTCCGCCACTTCGTCGGCCATCGGGATCGCGGTCAGAACCGGCGTCGTCTGCCGCTCGGCTGGCGTGCGAAGATCACGCGGCGCGGGATTGAGCGGGAGCGCCCGCGGCTCGCCGGCAGCAGCGAAATTATTCCCGACGGCGCGATCATAGATGAAGCCGTACGTGGGATAGATGCTGCCGAATTTGCCCTGGTTGTCGAGAGCGAGGCGGACCGCCGTCCAATCATTCGCGGGCGAGACGTCGATGACTATCATGTTACGGGTGACGCGATTCTGACCCCAATGCGCGTGGTCGATCTCGATCTCGCGTGAGTTGATGACCCGCTTCACCACCGCGACATGACCGAGCCGCATGGCGCGATTGGCACGGAAGGCGAGCACGCTGCCGATCTCGGGTCGGTTGCCGCGGGCATAGACGCCGGCCGCTTTATCCCACCAGGTAAAGGCATCGCCGTGTAGATCGATCCCCGAAACCGCGCGAGCGAACGGCACGCATTGGAGGACATGCCCCGACGTATGGTACGAGGTTCGCTGGAAATAGGATTTATTTCCGCGCCGCCCCGCTGCCAAATCGTGAGGCAGGGCCTTGTGTCCAGAGCGGCCATGCCGCCGTGCCTGAGAGGAGGCGACAGGGCGCGATGGCGGCTCATGCGCGTTCTGCGAAGAGCTCGCCTGCTGAGCATGCAGAGATATCGGCGTTCCGAGCAGAAACAACGAACCCAAAAAGCAGAAAACACCACCACGTCGCCGGACTGGCATGGAACCCCCCTCGAAATGGCAAATCCATTCCGAAAGGTAACATCAGGGTTGCGGCCGCGACAATGCGAAAACCACGGTTGGTTTGCAATCTTGCGTAATAATACGATTTGCCCTGTGTATAACGCCATAGAATAAGACATAAATCCTATTTCAAGGCGGCTTTCGCGTATCGGTAACGTATCGCTACGTCTATTGTCACGCTCGGCATTTCGCAGATTCGGGCGCGCGGCCCTTCTATGGCACGATCTGATGCCCCGTGGAATGACGGGCGGCGCTTCGGTGCAACGCGCGGCAGAGGATGGCGGGCGCAAAGATTGGCAGCGTCAGTGCCATCGGCACCGACGCTGCGGGGGGAGGGTTTTTAGCGGGTTTGAGAGAGCCGGTTTCTCCTTCTTTTTCCGTTAGAGCGCTATCGGTTTAAGTCGATCACGCTCTACCCCTATTTTGGCGAGCAAGTTGGCCGGTTTTGATTGAACAGGATGGTTCAATCAAAACCTACTTTGCTCTAGGCGGCGTTTTCCAATTCGCCATTGATCAGGAGTCCGTCGCGTCCGGCGCTGATGCGCACCGTGTCGCCATCCTTCACGCTGCCCTCGAGGATGTGCCCGGCGAGCGGGTTTTGCAGATTGCGTTGGATCACCCGCTTGAGCGGCCGCGCGCCATAGACCGGATCGAAGCCTTCGCGCGCCAGCCATTCGATCGCGGTCTGATCGACGATGAGCGAGATGTGACGGTCGGCGAGCAGTTTCGCGAGGGCGCCAAGCTGGATTTCGACGATCGCCGCCATATCGCTGCGCTGCAGGCGCCGGAAGAGGATGATCTCGTCGATGCGGTTCAAGAATTCCGGCCGGAAATGCGCCCGCACCACCGCCATCACCTGGCCATGGACCATCGCCGTGCTCTCATTTTCGGGTTGCGCCGCGAGGATGTCGCTGCCGAGATTGCTGGTGAGCACGATGATCGTGTTCTTGAAATCGACCGTCCGCCCTTGGCCGTCGGTCAGCCGCCCGTCATCAAGCACCTGGAGGAGGACGTTGAACACATCCTCATGCGCTTTCTCGACCTCGTCGAACAGGATCACCTGGTAGGGCCGCCGCCGCACCGCTTCCGTCAGCACGCCGCCCTCGTCATAGCCGACATAGCCGGGCGGCGCGCCGATCAGGCGCGAGACGCTGTGCTTTTCCATGAATTCGCTCATGTCGATGCGGACCATGGCGCGCTCGTCATCGAACAGGAATTCCGCCAACGCCTTACAGGTTTCGGTCTTGCCGACGCCGGTCGGGCCGAGGAAGAGGAAACTCCCGATCGGGCGGTTCGGGTCCTGGAGGCCGGCGCGGGCGCGGCGGACGGCGTTGGCGACGGCGCGGAGGGCATCTTCCTGGCCGACCACGCGCTTGCGCAATTCCTCTTCCATGCGCATGAGTTTCGCGCGCTCGCCGGCGAGCATGCGATCGACCGGGACGCCGGTCCAGCGCGAGACGACACCGGCGATCTGTTCCTCGGTCACCGCCTCGTTGACGAGCTTGCCCTCCTGATGGGAGGCAGTCAGCTTCTTTTCGAGATCGGGGATGACGCCATAAAGCAGTTCGGAGGCGCGGGTGAGATCGCCACGGCGCTGCGCGATCTCGACCTCGCTCCGCGCCTGGTCGAGTCTCTCCTTGAGCTTTTGCGACTCCATGAGCTGGGCTTTCTCGGCCACCCAGGCGGCGCTTTTGGCGGCTGATTTTTCCTCGAGGTCAGCGAGTTCCTTCTCGAGTTTTTCGAGCCGCTCGCGCGAGGCCGCATCTTCCTCGCGTTTCAGCGCCTCGCGCTCGATTTTGAGCTGGAGGATGCGGCGGTCGAGTTCGTCGAGCTCCTCCGGCTTGCTGTCGACTTCCATACGCAGCCGGCTCGCCGCCTCGTCGATCAGGTCGATGGCTTTGTCGGGCAGGAAACGGTCGGTGATGTAGCGGTTGGAAAGAGTCGCCGCGGCGACGATGGCGCCATCGGTGATGCGCACGCCGTGATGGAGTTCGTACTTCTCCTTGATGCCGCGCAGGATGCTGATCGTATCCTCGATGCTCGGCTCGTCGATATAGACCGGCTGGAAGCGCCGCGCCAAAGCCGCGTCTTTCTCGACATGCTTCCGATATTCATCGAGCGTTGTCGCGCCGATGCAATGCAGCGCGCCGCGCGCGAGTTCGGGTTTGAGGAGGTTCGAGGCATCCATCGCGCCGTCGGCGCGGCCGGCGCCGACGAGGGTGTGCATCTCGTCGATGAAGAGGATGATCTCCCCGCCCGCTTCCTCGATTTCCTTGAGCACCGCTTTGAGTCGCTCCTCGAATTCGCCGCGGAACTTGGCGCCAGCAACCATCGCGCCGAGATCGAGCGCCAACAGGCGCTTGCCCGCCAACGCCTCGGGGACGTCGCCATTGACGATGCGAAGCGCAAGCCCCTCGACGATCGCGGTTTTGCCGACGCCAGGCTCGCCGATCAGCACCGGATTGTTCTTGGTGCGACGGGCGAGCACTTGAATCGTGCGGCGGATTTCCTCGTCGCGCCCGATCACCGGGTCGAGCTTGCCATCGCGTGCGAGCTGCGTGACATCGCGGGCATATTTTTTGAGCGCGTCGAAATTGGCCTCGGCATTGGCGCTGGTGACGCGCCGACCCTTGCGAATGTCATTGAGCGCCTTTTCCAGCGTCTGCGGTGTCACCCCGGCCTCCGCCAAAGCGCGGGCGGCGGGGCTCTCGACACTGGCGAGCGCGACCAGGACACGGTCTTGCGCAACGAACTCATCGCCCGCCTTGCGCGCCGCCTGTTCGGCGGCATCGAGCACGCGCACGAGATCGGGCGCGGCCTGCGGCTGTCCCGCGCCACTCCCTTGCACTTTCGGCAGCTTCGCGATCGCCGCGTCGACCGCCGCCTTGGCCGCCTCCGGCCTGCCGCCAGCGGCGCGGATCAGGCCGGCGGCGGCACCCTCCTCATCGTCGAGCAGCGCTTTTAGGAGATGTTCGGCGCCGAGGCGCTGGTGGAATTCGCGAATCGCGATGGTTTGCGCGGCCTGCAGGAACCCCCGCGCGCGCTCGGTGAATTTTTCGATATCCATGATGATGTCCCTCGTGACTTAGGCGACCCCCCGCCCGGCCCCGGTTGTGGCGGCCGGCGGGATGCTTTCACAAATCATCTGGGCAAGCCGCGGAGTGGTCTCAAGAGGGCGCGAGGGTGCCGCAGGCAAATGGCAGACGGGTTTGCAGGCGTGCGCGCCACTGGCCGAAGGTTTTCAGCCCGGCGAGGCGCCGGTCGAGAAAGGCAAGCGTCGCCGCGTCATCGGGGCTGGCGTCGGCGAGCCAATAAAGCAGCGTCGCACTATAGATTCCGGCAAGCGTCGCGCGTTTGGTGTACCAGGAGAAATCCGTGGCCTCGTCGCCGGCGGCGTGCCAGATCGCGTCCATGCTGCGGGCAAGCAGGCGGAGGGCGGCGAGCCGGTGGCGGCGGAGCGCGAGCCGGCCAAGCGCGTGACGCACCGCCTCCTTATGCGGCCGCATGACCGCAAGCCGCGCCGCGAGCAGTGCCCGCACCCGCCCGGTCAGGCCGCGCCCGGTGAGATCGGCGTGCGCGACCATGAGGCGATCGGCGCGCGCGGTGAACGCATCGATCATGTCGAGCGCGCCGCCGGGAAAGAGCCGCGTCGCCTCGGCTTCGGCCTCGCCGTGGCGGCGGAGGACGGCGGCGAGGGCCGCGCGCGACCAGCCGGGAAAGTCCGGCTCGGCGAGCAGGCGTTCGAGTGCCGCCTCGCGTGCGCTGAGGATGGGATCGGCCGATATCTCGGTCACGAGGCTTGCTCCGCCGCGCGCGCGAGTTCCTGATCGAAGCCGAACAGGCGGAAATCGGTCATGCGCATCGGGTAGAGAATACCATCGAGGTGATCGGTCTCGTGCTGCACGACGCCGGCATGGAATCCGGCGGCGATGCGCTCAACCGGCGACCCTTCGGCATCGAGGCCGCGATAGCGGATGCGCCACGGCCGCGGCACGGCGCCGCGAAGGCCGGGGATCGAAAGACACCCCTCCCAGCGGAGACGAATATCGTCGCCGAGCGGCTCGATCTCGGGGTTGATCAGAACGCTCGGGGCGAGCGGCGCGTCTTCCGGGTCATCGCCGCCGCGGGCCGCGGGGACGCGATAGACGAAGAGCCGGAGCGGCACATGCACCTGCGGCGCCGCGAGCCCGACGCCGGGCGCGTCCAGCATCGTTTCCATCATATCGGCGACCAGGCGGCGGATTTCCGGCGCCGTTGGGTCATCGACCGGGGCGGCTTTTTCGAGCAGCACGGGATGCCCCATGCGGGCGATCTTCAAAATGGCCATGGTCTCCACATAAGCGCTGGAAAAAGCTTTGGCGAGAGGCTGGCGCGTGCTATAGCGCCTCGCCCGGACGGCAGAGGCCGCCCACCGGGCGTCTTTTGTTTGCGACGCGGGATCGGCCCGCGGCCGCGATCCAGCGAAAGGAGAAAGCCGCCAAGTGCAAGTCGTTGTTCGTGACAATAATGTCGATCAGGCGCTCAAGGCGCTCAAGAAAAAGCTGCAGCGCGAAGGTGTGTTTCGTGAGATGAAGCTGCGGCGCCATTACGAGAAACCCTCCGAACGCCGCGCCCGTGAGGCCGCCGAAGCGGTGCGCCGGGCCCGCAAGATGGAACGCAAGCGATTGGAGCGCGAGGGATTTTGACACCCGCGCGGGGGAGGGGGCACCGCCGGCCCGTGGAGCGGCGGACGCCATGACGGGCGATCCGCCAAGCCCGGCCGCAATCCGCTATTTCGAGGATTATCCGCTCGATTCGGCGTATGAATACGGCCCGGTCAGCGTGACCGAGGCCGAGATCATCGCGTTCGCCCGGCAATTCGATCCGCAACCGATCCATATCGACCGCGAGGCCGCCGCGTCCGGCCCGTTCGGTGGCTTGATCGCGAGCGGCTGGCACACCGCCGGGCTGATGATGCGGCTGCTTGCGACGCATTTCCTCTCATCGACCAGCATTGCTTCGCCTGGCATCGATGAGCTGCGCTGGCGCGCGCCGGTGCGGCCGGGAGATCAGCTTCGTATCCGGGTGCGGATCACGGAGGCGGCGCGTTCACGCTCGAAGCCCGATCGCGGCATGATCCGGAGCGCGATCGAGGTCATCAATCAGCACGACACCGTGGTGATGTCGCTCTCGGCGATGAATTTGATACGCTGCCGGCCATCCTAAGCGAAAGCGGGGGTGGCCGCTTTTCCTGGGCGTGGCCGCGTCCGCAGCTCAGAGCGCGATCGGTTTAAGTCGATCACGCTCTACCCCTATTTTGGCGAGCAAGTTGGTCGGTTTTGATTGAACAGGATGGTTCAATCAAAACCGACCTTGCTCTAGCGGCGGCGCAGCCGCGCCGCGCCAAGCCCGAACAGGGCAGTCCCGAACAGAACCAACGAGGCCGGTTCGGGTACCTGGACCGGCGGATTGCCGTTGGAGGTGGGTGGCACCAAGCCGGGGGTCGAGATCGTGCCGCTTCCCGAGATACTGCCATTATTGACGATGGTCGCGCCTGACGCCTGAATCCCGGTTTCGTTGAAGGTGAGCGTGATGCTCATCGTCTGATCGAGCGAGGAAACCCCGTTATAGCTGAGAATATTCGCCCCCGAGCTGGGATTGGCGGCAACAAAATTGCCGACTTCATAGACCGTCACCGATTCGCTGCCCGAGGCCGCGCTGCCGGTTTCGTTGAGGATCTCGGAATGGTATTGCTGCCCGTTGATGGTGATTGAACTCGCGCCGGTGAAGGTGCCAAGGGCGGAGGCGAGGGTAAAATTATCGAGCGTGCCAAAACTGAAGCTGACGCTGCTCGGAAGGCTCTCATTGCCCGAATAGGCGGTGATCGCGGAATTGCCGTCCAACCCCATAGGGGTCAAGGAGCCGGTTCCTTGGGCCCAGGCGACGGGAGACGTCGAAAGCCCGGTTCCCCCCGAAAACGTCAATCCGCGCCCGGCCGCGATGAGGGAAAAGAGATCGTCCCCGGCGATGGACGGGCTGACGGTCGGGAGGGACAAAACGGCGGAACCGGTGATCGTTCCCGCCAGCGCCGGCGTGGCCGCGGTGAGGAGCGGGAATGCCGCCAACATCGTTGCCGCGTATGCCGGACCCGCCAGCGAGTGCCGCATCCGGGCCAAAATCGAGGTTTTCATGCCATATACCCCCACACCGATAGCCACTTCAGCCACCTCACCGCCTCCTGGCAGACCAGCACGGCTCGCAGCTTCTCCTTTTTGTAGATTAATTTCGGCGTCAACGCAGGAACAAGAAGGCGCTCGTTCTAAAAATTTTAATCACGCATGGATTATATGAACGCCCCGTGCCCGGGAAGATAGTGACCATTTTATTAAACTTGTTAGGCATATTAATATTGGAGCTGATAGCTCAGGCCGATGCTGTTGGCGCCGTAGCCGCTGCCGGCGGTGGTGTCGAGCTTGACGCCGCGCCCGAGATTGACCTGCAGCTCGGCCTGGGTGTCGTTGGTGCCGGTGGTGCCCTGTTTGGCGCCCAGATAAACGCCGGGGGCGATGTAGCGGCCGGCCTCCAGCGTCGGCACCGATTGCGCCGCGCCCGGCCCGTTTGCCGGGCCCGGCGTCTGATTGGTCGGCGTGCCGACGGTCAGGCGATCAAGGCCCAGCGAGCTGCGGAGACTATCCATTGCCCCACTCGGCCCGGCCGCGCCGGAAAGCTGCGCGACTCCGGCGGCGATCTCGGCCAATTGCAGCGCGCTGAGCTGCGACGCTGATTGCCCGAACAGGAGATGGGCGAGAATATCGTCCTGCGGCAGTTCCGGGGCGCTGGTGAGGGTGATTTTCGGCGCTGAGGCAAAGCCGCCGACGGTGAGCGTCGCCGAAACATTGCCGTTCGAGCTGGTGGCGACGAGGTTGAGCGCCGGATCGATACTATGCCCGCCCTCGAAGCCGATCGTGCCGGAGGTGAAATTGAGCGAGGTGCCGCCGAGACTGACAAGACCGCGCCGGAGCGTGAGCCCGCCCTTCACCACCGGCGCACTGGCCTCGCCGCTGACATCGAGGCGGCCGCCGAGTTCGGCGTCGATGCCGCGGCCATGGATGAAGACAGCCTCCGGCGCGATGATGGCGAGCGCCAGCGTGATGTCCGGACCGCTGGCCGAGGGCTGCGCCGGCGGCGGTGGCGCGCCGGCGCGCCGGACCTGAAGGGTCGTGACCGTGGGCGGCAGCGAATCGGGGATGGTGATTTCGGCGCGCTTGATCGTCACCGTGCCGCCGAGGGCGATCGCCGTCAGCGCCGCGCCGGAGATATGGAGGTCGCTGTCCAGCCGTTCGGTGAGCTGATCGGTGGTGATCGGGCTCGCGTTCTGAGCGCTGAGCTTGAGATCGAGCGGGATGTTGGGGGCGAGGGCGCCGATCGTTCCGGAAGCGGTGATGGTTCCCTGCCCGGCCTTGGCGGTGAGGTTTACGATGCGCAGGGTCTCCCCGCTTGCTTCCAGACGGGCGGCGATGGCGCGGAGATCGAGCCCTTGCGCGAAATCCCGTGCTTCGCCATCGCTGAGCGTCGCACCGCCAGAGAGCGATGGCGCGACGCGGGTCCCCGAGACACCGGCATTGAGCGCGAGCGCGCCGGTGACGCGTTGGCCGCCGGCGGTCAGAATGGGATCGAGGAGCGCGAGGTTGAGCCGCCCGCGCGCGGTGAGCGCAAAAGCCCCATCCGGGTCCATCGGCACCGCGCCGGCGACCACGAGATGGGCGTCACGCCCGGCATCGAGGGCGCTGTCGAGCTGGATTTTATGGCCATCGAGAGCGGCCTTGGCGCGAAGATCGGCGGGCGGCATCGCGCTCGCCGGCCCGCTCGACGCATGGAGGCCGGTTGCGGTGAGCGTGACCGTGCCGGACGGCCGCGCCGGTGCGCCGTTGAGATGGGCGGCCATCGTCACGACCCCGGCGCTGTTTGCGAGCTGCGGCAGGAATGGCGCCGCAAGCGCCGGGGTGAGATTGTCGAGGCGCGCGGTCGCATCGAGGCGCGGCGTGAGTTGGCCGGCAAGGGTCAAGCGGGCAGCGCCGAGCCCAAGCGCAAGGCGGTCGAGCGCGATACCATCGGCGAATGTCAGATGCATCGGCGAAAGCAATTGCAATGTCTCGCCATGCCAAGACGCCGCAAGCGCGGTGAGCGCGACACGCTTGGCTTCGGCATCGAGGGTCGCGCTGGCCGAGGCGCTGGCCGGTGCGCCCGCGAGGTTTTTCAGGCTGGCGTCGAGCTTGGTGACAAGGGCGTCGCGCTTGCCGGCCGCGGACAGCGTCGCATCGCCGGCGAGGCTGCCGGCGGCGATTCCTTGGAGGGAAAGCCGTGCCGAAAGCGCCGGCGCGCTCGTCGGCGCGGTGACGCTGGCCGCAAGGCGGGCATGGGCGACGCTCGCCGTTCCCGCTATTCCGGCGTCGTCCGCGGTCAGATCCAACGTCGCCCGGTCTTGCTCTGCGGTTGCCGTCGCGGTCACGCTGCCGATGAGGTTTTGCCTGATGACGGGCGCAAGGTCGGCGAGGCGCGTGAAGCGGAGCGTGAATTTCCCGGTCGGCAGGCTCGCGGCCGGGGAAAGCTCGGCCTGGCCGGTGCCGGCAAGGCTCTTCCAGCCGAGATCGGTGAGGGCGAGCCGGGCCGCGCCATCGGCATCGCGCGCGGCATCGAGGGCGAGATGGAGCGGCGCGCGATCGAGGGTCGCGGCAAGCGTGAGATGGGCGCGCGGCGCGGCCGGAAGGGATTGAGCGGCAACCTCTACTCTGAACGGCGTCTCTGGCAGCGGCGCCGCGCTAACGCGGCCGGCGACGCGTGCGGTGGCGGCGAGATCATCGAGCCGGCCGGCGACGTGGCCATGCCCGTCGATCGCGCCGGCGAGCGCCGCATTCACCGCCGCGAGATCGGCAAGCGCGAGATGCCAATCCCATCCCAGCGAACCACCGATCAGCCCGCCCGCCGCGGCGAGCGATAGAGCCCGGCCATCGACGGTGAACGCGGCTTCCGGCACGTCGCCGTGCGCGCGGTCATAGCGCGCCGCCGCCGCGAGATGCGTCGTCCCAAGCAACGCCGGGATCGGCGCCATGCCGCCCGCGATCGCGACGTCGCCGGCGAGATCGGCGCTCGCAAGGTCAGCGTCAGGAAGCATTGCCGAGAGGAGGAGGTGGGCGCGGCCGGCGAGATCGACCTTGCCGATCGCGGCCAGCGGCGCGAGGTCGGGGAGATCGAGGCTCGCCGTCGCAGCGATCGGCCCGCCCAGCGTCGCTTGGGCCGCGAGATGGAGGAGGGGATGGTCGAGGGTGAGTGACGCCGGCCGGGTCGGGGCCTTCATCGCGAGTGTGGCGGCGAACGTCAGCGGGGCGGTGGCGAGAAGATCGGGGGCCGGACCCGGGAGATGGATCGCCTCGAGGCGGGCATTGAGGCGGGCAGTGCTGGTATCGCCAGCAAGATCGGCGGTGATCGTCCCAACCCGCGCGCCCGCGGCGGCGAGCCCGTCGATCTCGAGATGGCCGCTTGCCCGGGGTGCCGCGAATGGCCCCGTCGCCGTCGCCGCGAGGGTTGCCGCGCGGAACGAGACGCCCGGCGCCGGCGCCATCGCCGGGGCGTTGGCGGTGAGTTTCAGGTCACCGGCGAGGTGATCGAGATCGACCCGGCCCGAGAGATCGGCGCGCAGCGGGCCGGCGGCGAGCGTGACGCCGAGCGCCGCCGCTGTCCGTCGCCCGGCGAGATGAGCGGCGGCGGAAATGGCGCCGAGGCTCGGCATCTTGCCGAGGGTCGCGATCAGTCCGGAAGCCGGCTCGTCCAAATTTAGCCGCGCCGTGACATCGGGCCCGGCGAGCGTGAGCCGCGCGGTATAATGCCCGGGATGGTCATCGAGCGCGGTGACATCGAGCGCGGCCTCGGCATCGTCGAGAGCGCGGAGCCGTGCCGAGCCCTGGATCGCGAGCGCCATCGCCCGCCCCGCGACCGGCGCCGCGATCTCGAGGCGGGTGATCTCGAGCCGCGCGAGCACGAGGCGGACCGGAAGCGGGAACAGGCTGTGGCTCTGCGCGGGCGCGGGCGGGGGTGCCGGTGCAGGCGTGGCTTCGGGCAGTCGCGCGACGCGGATGCGGCCCGCCGCCAGCCGGGTGATCCGCAGCTCACGCGCGATGAGCGCGGCGAGGTCGAGATCGAGCGCCGCGTTCTCGATCCGGAGCCACGGCCCATGCCCATCATCGAGTTCGAGGGCGCCGAGGCGCAGCCGGTCGGGGAAGCGCCCGGTGAGCCCGGCAAGATGCACCATGCCGCCGGTGAGCGTCGGCGCATAGCGCTCGACCGCATGCTGCCCGGGGCTGGTATTGAGGGCAACACCGACGAGCCCCAGCGCCAACACCAGCACCAGCACGATGGCGGCGAATGCCACTCCCAACCCGGTCGCGAGACGCCGCAGGGCGCGCGCCATCAGAATGCCTCCCCGAGTCCGACATAGATTTCGAACGGGAAATCCCCCGGAACCTGCACCAGCGGCACCGCGAAATCCACCCGGATGGGGCCAAATCCGGTGAAATAGCGCACGCCGACGCCGACACTCGGATAGGTCTGGCCGGTGAAGGGGGCGGGCTGCTCGCTCACCTGGCCGACATCGAAAAACGTTGCGGCACCCCAGTTGCTGCCGATGCGCTGACGCAGTTCCACCGTGCCGGCATCCATCGCGAGGCCACCGGCTGGCAACTGGTCGGCGAATTGTGGGCTCGCCCATTGATAGCGGTAGCCGCGCATATTGGCGCTGCCGCCACCATAAAAGCGCTGATCGGCAGGCACCTGGAATTCGCTCGCGCCCCAAATGTCACCGACCATGGCGCGGAGCGCGAGCACCGTTCGGCCATTGCCGAGGAGGTCGATATAGGTCGAAGCCTGGCCCTGGCCGATGACGAAGAAGGCGTGCCCATCATAGCCGCCGAGGGAGGCGGTCGGCGTCACCTGCGCGGTGGCACGCACGCCCTTGGTCGGCTCCAGCGGGTTGTTGGTATTGTCCCATTTCAGCCCGACCGGGGTGCTGAACAAGGCATAAAAAAAGCTGCTGTTGTTCTGACTGATCACCTCCTGCTCGAGCCCGGCGCCGATATTGACCGAGAGCGCCGGGGTGATCTGGCGCGTCACCGTCGAGGTCGCGTAAAGCGCAGTTTGCGTATAAGTATAAAGATATTGCTGCAACGCGGTGACATTGAAGGAAAGTGTCTGATCGATGCGCTGCCATTGCGGGATGGTGTAGGTGCCGCTCAAGTTATAGCCGGGATACTGGGCATCGAGACCGCCGATTTCATCGGCGCTGGCCGAGAGTGTCAGGCTCTCGCCATTGCCGAAGACGTTGCGGTCGGTCCAGGATGCGGTGAGGTCGGCGCCGAGATCGGTGGAGTAGGAGCCGCTGAAATTGATCGCATGGCGCGGCGCCTCGGTGGCGGCGAAATCGAGCGGCAACTGGCCGTTGGCATCGAGCTGGTCGGGCGTTTCCGCCTGCACCCCGGCGAATACCGGCAGGCCGGCGAGGAGCTGGCGCTGCTGCTCGATCTGATCGGCGTCGTAGGGCATGCCTTGTTTCAAGGTGATCAGCCCCTCGGGGAAATTCGGGTTGACCATTTTCAGCCCCTTAAGCGTCACTGGCCCGAGATCGACGCGCGGGCCAGGATCGGCGTGGAAGCTGACATCGAGGGTGTGGGTATCGTCATGCGCGATCGCCTCCGGCGGCGCGACTTTGGCGAAGGCGTGGCCGTCATGTTTCAGGGCCTTGAGCAGCTTTCCTTGCCCCGCGAGGACGTCCGCTGCGATCGCCGGCTGGCCGGGCTTGAGGCCGGTCGCGGCGCGTTCGCTATCGGTCACCTCGCCGATGATATCGATCTTGCCGAGGTGATAGAGCGGCCCGGTGTCGATGCTGACCACCACCGGCGCGGTCGCTTTGGCGGGCAGGGCATCGAGGGTCGCGAGCAAAGCGGGATCGTCGAGATCATGCCCGAGAATGCTGATCGTGACTTTGCCCAAATAATATCCCTGGCTTTCGAGCGCGCTTTGAAAGCGGACGATATCCTGGCGGGCGCGGGCGATAAGGGCGAAGGGGCCGATCGCCGCTTTGCCGCGCAGCGAAATCAGCGTCGAGGACTGGCGGAGGAGGGCATCGAGATCGGCCCGACCGGTCGGCTTAATCTCGACAGTATAGGCGAGCGGGTCGGCGGCGCGGACGATCATCGCCGCCAGCAGCGCTAACGCGACGAAGAGCTGAAGGGCAAAAGTTTTTTGGTTCTTTTTTACAAAAAAGAACAATTCCTTTCCCTACCCGCTGCCCGCCAATGCTCGCCAGCCGATGTCGGAGCGGCAAAACCCATCGGCGAAGTCGAGCCGCGCGATCGCCTGGTAGGCAGCGTCGCGAGCCGCCCGCAGGGTGTTGGCGGTCGCGGTGACGGAGAGGACGCGCCCGCCAGCGGCGATCAGCCGGCCATCGGCGGCGCGGGCCGTGCCGGCGTGGAAAATCCGCACCCCCGGCACCGCGCCAGCCGCCTCGAGGCCGCGGATTTCGCCACCCGCAACCGGCTTTGCGGGATAGCCGCGGGCGGCGAGCACGACGGTGATCGCCGCCTCCTCCCGCCAGCGGAGATCGACGCCCGCCAAATCGCCGTCGCAGGCGGCGAGCAGGGCCGGGAGCAGGTCGGAGTGCAGCCGGGGCAGCAGCACCTGACATTCCGGGTCGCCGAAGCGGACATTGAACTCGATCAATTTCGGCCCATCGCGCGTCAGCATCAGCCCGGCGAAGAGGATGCCGCGGAATGGCGTGCCGCGGCGGGCGAGCGCCGCCAATGCCGGGCGGACGATTCGCGCCATGGCGGCGTTCTGGAGATCGGCACTCAGCACCGGCGGCGGCGAATAGGCCCCCATGCCGCCGGTATTGGGACCTTTATCGCCGTCGCCGACGCGCTTGTGGTCTTGCGCCGCGCCGAGAAAGATTGCGGTCTCGCCGTCACAAAGCGCGAACAGGGAGACCTCCTCGCCGACGAGGCATTCCTCGATCACGAGTCGCGCACCCGCGCCGCCGAGTGTGCCTTTCTCCATGAAATCAGTGATGGCCGCTTCCGCCTCGGCGAGGCTGGCCGCGACCACCACGCCCTTGCCGGCGGCGAGGCCATCGGCCTTGATCACGATCGGCGCGCCCTGGCGGCGAAGATAGGCGCGGGCGGCGGCGGGGTCGTCGAAACTCTCCCAGGCGGCGGTCGGGATCGCGGCTTCGGCTGCGATTTCCTTGGTAAACGTCTTCGAGCCTTCGAGCCGCGCCGCCGCGGCGCTCGGGCCGCAGCAGCGAATGCCGCGCGCCGCTAGCCGATCGGCAATGCCCGCAACAAGTGACGCCTCCGCCCCCGGCACCACGAGATCAACGCCGTGTTCGACGGCAAACGCCGCCAAAGCCTCGACGTCATCGGCCTTGATCGGCAGATTTTCGGCGATCTCGGCGGTGCCGGCATTGCCCGGCGCGCACCAGAGTTTGGCAACCAACGGACTCATCGAGAGCCGCCATAACAGCGCGTGCTCCCGCCCGCCCGCGCCCAGCACCAGAACCCGCATTCTATCCCCTTCACCCCAAATCCGGCCGAGGCTTCACCTTCGGCGCGAAATCCTTACTCTCGCCGCTATGAGCGATGAAACACCCCCCCTCCTTAGCCCGGTCTCCAACATCCCGGAATATACGGTTTCGGAAATCTCTGGCGCCGTGAAACGGACGCTCGAGGGCAATTTCGGCCGTGTGAGGGTGCGCGGCGAGATTACCGAGTGCAAGCGCTACCCCTCCGGCCACGTCTATTTTGCGTTGAAGGACGAGGGCGCCAAGCTCGCCGGGGTGATCTGGAAATTCACCGCCCAGAAACTCGACCTCAAGCCGGAAAACGGGGTTGAGGTGATCGCGACCGGGCGCATCTCGGCCTACGCTGACCGCTCCTCCTATCAGCTCATCGTCGAGCGGCTCGATTATGCCGGGGTCGGCGCGCTGCTTGCGCGGATCGAGGCGCTGCGGCTGCGGCTCGATGCCAAGGGCCTGTTCTCGGCGGCGCGCAAGCGGGCGCTGCCGCTGCTTCCGCGCGTCATCGGCGTCGTCACCTCCGAGCAGGGGGCGGTGCTCCAGGACATCCGCACCACGCTTGCGCGCCGCTTTCCGCGCCCGATCCTGCTTTGGCCGGTCCCGGTGCAGGGCGAGGGCGCGGCCCTTCGCATCGCCGCCGCGATCGAAGGCTTCGGCGCCCTGCCGCCGGACGGGCCGATCCCGCGGCCTGACGTGCTGATCGTCGCGCGTGGCGGCGGCAGCCTCGAAGACCTGATGGCGTTCAATGACGAGGCGGTGGTGCGGGCGGCAGCCGCCTCGCCGATCCCGCTGATCGCCGCCGTGGGGCACGAGACGGACACCACGCTGATCGATTTCGCCGCGGATCGCCGCGCCCCGACCCCGACCGCCGCCGCCGAGCTCGCGGTGCCGGCGCGGGACGATCTGCTTGCCGACCTCGCCAACAAGGCGGCGCGGCTTTCCGGCGCGCTGACCGGGCGGCTACAGGCGGCGCGGCTTCGTCTCGCCCGCGCGGCGGCGAAACTGCCCGATCTGCCTTCCCTCCTCGGCACCGCGTCGCAGCGCCTCGATGACCGCGCCGGGCGGCTCGCCCGCGCGCTCCCCGCCTATCTCACCCAGCGTCGGAACCGGTTCGAGCGGCTCGCAACCGGGCTCGCTGCGGCGCTTCGCCACCTTGCCGCCGAGCGCCGCGGCCGCGCGATGCGAATCCTCGCCCGCCTGACCCCCTCGCTCCTTGCCGCCCGCCTGCGCGAACGCCGCACCCATCTCGCGGGCCTTGCCGCCCGCCTCGAATCGGTTTCCCACCGCGCCGTGCTGGCCCGTGGCTACGCCCTGGTGCGCGGCGAGAAAGGCCGGGTGTTGACCAGCGCCGCCAGCATCGGCCCGGGCCGAGCCATCACCCTCGAACTCCACGACGGCACCATCGCCGCCACCACCCATCGCGCGCGCCCGCTGCAGACCGAGCTACCGCTCGGGGACGGGTAGGGGAGGGGCGGGGGCGAGGACGAAAAACCCTATTTTTGATAGTTCTTACGCAGCCGTGCCGCCGACGGTCAGCGCCGCGAGCTTCAGCGTCGGCTGGCCGACACCGACCGGAACCCCTTGGCCGTTCTTGCCGCAGGTGCCGATCCCGGGGTCGAGCGCCATGTCATCGCCGATCATCTCGACCTTGGTCAGTGCATCCGGCCCGTTGCCGATCAGCGTCGCCCCTTTCACCGGCGCCGTCACCTTGCCATCCTCGATCAGATAGGCCTCGGAGGCCGAGAACACGAACTTGCCCGAGGTGATATCCACCTGCCCGCCGCCGAAATTAACGGCATACAAGCCACGCTTGACCGAGCGGATCATCTCCTCGGCGCTGCTCTGGCCACCGAGCATGATGGTATTGGTCATACGCGGCATCGGCGCATGCGCATAGGATTGGCGGCGGCCATTCCCGGTCGGGCGCATGCCCATCAGGCGTGCATTCTGGCGGTCTTGCAGGTAGCCGGTGAGGATCCCGTCCTCGATCAGCACCGTCCGCCCGCTCGGCGTGCCCTCATCATCGACGGTGAGGCTGCCGCGGCGATCGGGCAGCGTTCCGTCATCGACCACGGTGACGCCGGGAGCCGCGATGCGTTGGCCGAGCAGGCCCGCGAAGGCCGAGGTTTTCTTGCGGTTGAAATCGCCCTCCAAGCCATGGCCGATTGCCTCATGCAGCAAAATCCCCGGCCAGCCGGCGCCGAGCACGACGGGCATCTCGCCGGCCGGCGCCGGGCGGCTTTCGAGATTGATGAGCGCTTGGCGCAGCGCTTCGTCCACCGCCGCCCGCCAAGTATCCTCGCCGGTGACGCGGCTGTAATCGAAGCGCCCGCCAGTGCCGAAGCTCCCGGTCTCGCGCCGGCCGTTGCTTTCCACGACAACCGCGACATTGAGCCGCACCAGCGGCCGGAGATCGGCGACGCGGCGGCCATCGGCGCGGATGATCTGCACCGCCTGCCACTCCCCCGAAAGCGAGGCCATCACCTGCTTGACCCGCCCATCCTTGCCGCGGGCGTAAGCATCGATCGCGCCGAGGAGCCGCGCCCGCGCCTCGAACGGCATCAGGAGCAGCGGATTGGCCTCGTCATAGAGCCGCGCATTGCTGCCCGCCGGCGGCGCGGCGGCGCGGCCGGCACGGCCGGCGGCCACCGCGTGGACGGTCTCGGCGGCGCGGCGCAGCGCCGCCTCGCTGATCTCGCCGGCATGGGCATAGCCGGTCGCCGCACCCGCGACGGCGCGGAGCCCGAAGCCGAGCGCGGTATCGAAGCCGGCGGTGCGGATATGCCCGTCATCGAGGCTCACCTGCTCGCTTTCGCGATATTCGAGGAATAATTCGCCATCATCGGCGCCGGCGAGGGCTTCGGCGGTAAGGCGCTCGGCGGTTTCGCGGGCGAGGGCTGCCTCGGCGCGCTCGAAAAACAGGCGGTCGGTCGCGGCAAGCGGGGTCATGGCGGATCCTTCCGGGCGGCAGACGAAACATAAACGGCGAAAATCGCTGCCGTGAGCAACGCCACGGCGCCGGCCTGGTGCAGCACGGCGAGCGGCGCCGGGACGACGAGCAGAAGCGTGGTCACACCCAACGCAAATTGCAAGAGAATGATCGCCGCCAGCGCCGCCAAGGCACGCCGCAGCAGGGGCGAGAGCCGCGCCCGCTGCCAGCCCCCGGCGACGAGCGTCAGCAGCGCGGCGAGCAGGGCGGTGGTCGCGAGCAGCCGGTGATCGAACTGCACAGCGGCGATATTCGCGATGAGATTGTACCAAAACGGGGTCAGCGTCGCATAGCCCGCCGGCACCCAACGCCCCTCCATGAGCGGAAATGTGTTGTACTCGAGCCCGGCATGGAGTCCGGCGACGAACCCGCCGGCGAGGATGGTGAGCGCGACGAGAGCGAGCGTCAGACGCGCCCCGGCCCGCACCAGCGCCGCCGGCTGCCCTGGTGGGGCGGGGATCAGTTCGGAAAACGCCGTCCACAAGACGGCGGCATAGAGCACCAAGGCGAGGCCGAGATGGATTACGAGGCGCGCCGGCGCCACCGCCGTACTGTCGGGGAAAAATCCCGAGGCAACCATGAACCAGCCGACCGCGCCCTGCATCCCGCCGAGGACGAAAATCCCGACCAGCCGCCAAATCAGCCGCCGCGGGAGCCACCCCCGCCACCAAAACACCACCAAGGGGAGAAAAAACGCAACGCCGAGCAGCCGCCCCCACAGCCGGTGGACCCATTCCAGCCAGAAAATATGCTGAAATCCGGCGAGATCCATCCCTTCATGCAGCAGATGATATTGTGGGATCTGCTGATAGAGCGCGAACAATCGCCGCCATTCGGCGCCCGAGAGCGGCGGCAGGGCGCCCGAGAGAGGCGCCCATTCCATGATCGAGAGCCCGGAGCCGGAAACCCGCGTCGCCCCGCCCAAAACCACCATCACCCCGATCATCGCCGCGATCACGATCAGCCAGAGGCCAACCGCGCGCCGCGCCGGCGAATCGGCGCTCATGCCCTGACCGCGAGCAGTGCCAAGGCCTCCGCGCGCATCGCCGCCGGCGGTTGGCTGGCATCGACCACCAATGGCGCCTCTGCCGGGTCAGGGGGCTCGAGGGTTGCGAACTGGCTTGCGAGCAGCGTCGGCGGCATGAAATGGCCGCGCCGCGCCGCCAGCCGCGCCGCGACCACCGCCTCGCTGGCTTGCGGGTAAATCAGCGCGACATCCGTGCCGCGCTCGCCCACGGGCCCCAGCAAACGGTCGCGATAGGCGCGCTTGAGCGCCGAACAGGTGACAATCCCGCCGCCGCCCTGCGCCCGTCGCGCCGCGATCCAGGCGGCGATGCGATCCAGCCACGGCGCCCGATCTGCGTCCGAAAGCGCGATCCCGGCCGCCATTTTCGCGACATTCTCCGGCGAATGCAGCGCATCCCCTTCCTGGTACGGCCAGCCGAGAACGGTCGCAAGCCCTTCCCCGAGCGTCGTCTTGCCGACACCGGAAACCCCCATGATCAGAACGACGACGGGACGCATGGAGTCCAGGAATCCATCAAAAAGGGGAAAGAAAACTTCTTTTTCTGAAGAAAAAGAAGCAAAAAGACTTTCTTACTCACCGCGCGCAAGACGCCTGACCCCGGTTTCCTCGGCGAGCAGGACGAGATCGGCGCGGCCGAGGAAGAACCCGGTCTCGACGACGCCGACGAGGCGGCGGAGCGCCTCATCGAGCGGCGCCGGCTCGGAAACCGCGCCGAAGTCGCAATCGAGGATGACATTGCCGCCATCGCTGCGATAGGGCGCGCCATCGGCGGTTAGGCGGAGGCGCGGCTGGCCGCCGAGGGCCGCGATCTTGCGCGACGTCGCCTCCCAGCCGAAGGCAACCACCTCGACCGGAACGATACCCGAGAGCGTCGTGACCAGCTTGCTCGCATCCGCCATGATCACCAGCCGGCGCGCCGCGTCGGCGACGATTTTTTCGCGCAAAAGCGCGCCGCCGAGCCCCTTGATCAGGTCGAGGCGGCCGCTGGTGATCTGATCGGCGCCGTCGATCGCGAGATCGATCACCGCGTCTTGCGCGAAGTCAGTGAGCGGAATGCCGGCCGCTTGCGCCGCCTGCGCGGTGCGCTCAGAGGTCGGGATGCCGCGGACGCGGAGCCCCTCCCTTTTGATCCGCTCGCCGAGCAGGGTGATCATGAAGGCCGCGGTCGAGCCGGTGCCGAGCCCGAGCACCATGCCATCGACGATTTCCGCGACCGCCGCCGCCGCCGCCTGCTGCTTCAAGCACTCGTGATCCATACCCGCTCATCCCCGCCCGCGGCCCGCGGCCGCCGTTCCGACGCCTCATCTGCCCCCATGTTCCAAACGAGGCAAGAGGCGGAGGGGCCACCGCTCTTGAGCGTAGCGGCTCAACGGGTAATCTCCAGGGATAATCTCTCGCTTCCGGCGTGGCGTTTTATGAAAGTATCGAACATGACCAATCCCCTGGCCCAGCTTCCCACCCTCGGCCAATCGGTTTGGCTCGATTTCGTGAGCCGCCCGTTATTGGAGAAGGGAGACTTGCAACGCCTGATCGCCGAAGACGGTATCCGTGGCGTTACCTCCAACCCCTCGATCTTTGAAAAAGCGATCGCCCATTCGACGGATTACGACGCCGATCTCGCCGCTTGCGTGCGCGCCGCCGATCGCGACGTCGACGCCCTGTTCGAGCATCTCGCCATCGCCGATATCCGTATGGCGGCCGACCAGTTGCGCCCGGTCTATGAGCGGACCAAGGGGGTCGACGGCTATGTCAGCCTCGAGGTCTCTCCTTATCTCGCGATGGACACCGAGGGCACGATCGCCGAGGCGCGGCGGCTCTGGCGCGCCGTCGAGCGCCCCAATCTGATGATCAAGGTGCCCGGCACCGAGCCCGGCGTGCCGGCGATCCGGACCCTGATCGGCGACGGGATCAACGTCAATGTCACCCTGCTGTTCTCGGTTGCCGCCTATGAAGCGGTGGCGGAGGCCTATCTCGCCGGGTTGGAGGCCGCCAGTGCCGCCAAGCGCGACATCGCCGGCATCGCTTCCGTCGCCAGCTTCTTCGTCAGCCGGATCGACGCCGCGGTCGAACGCGAGGTCGCCGAGCGGCTAAAGACCGCCTCCGCCACGGAAGCCGAGGCGCTGCGCGCCCTTGACGGCAAGGTCGCGATCGCCAACGCCAAACGCGCCTATCAGCGCTATCAGGCGCTGATCGAGACTCCGCGTTGGCGAAAACTCGCGGCCAAGGGCGCGCGGCCGCAACGCTTGCTCTGGGCCTCGACCGGCACCAAAAGCAAATCCTTGCCCGATACGCTCTATGTCGACGAACTGATCGGGCCGGAGACGGTCAACACCATGCCACCGGCGACGATGGACGCGATGCGCGACCACGGCCACGCCAAGGTGACATTGACGCAGGGCTTGGCCGACGCCGAAGCGGTTCTCTCGTCGCTCGCGCGCCTGCATATCTCGCTCGATGCGATCACCGAGGCGCTGGTCGTCGATGGCGTTCGCCGCTTCGCCGACGATGCCGACAAGCTCTTTGCCGCCGTTGCGCGCCGCCGCGCCGAGGTGCTGGACGGCAAAGCGCCGCGCCAGGTGATCGCGCCGGGGCCGGACGGCGAAACCTTCGCCGCCGAGATGGAGCGCTGGCGCGAAGAAGGCTTGATCCGTCTCCTCTGGCGGCGCGATTCGGCGCTCTGGACGGGCGGCGACGAGGATCACTGGCTCGGCTGGCTTGACGCCATTGCCGCCGGCGAGGCGGCGCTGCCGGCGCTCACCGCGTTCGGCGCCGAGATCGCCAAGGAGGGTTTTACCGACATCGTGCTCCTCGGCATGGGCGGCTCCAGCCTCGGCGCCGAAGTGCTGGCGACGACGCTGGCCCCGGCCGTCAAGGGGCCACGCTTTCACATGCTCGATTCCACCGACCCGGCGCAGATCGCCGCCCTCGAGGCCGCGATCACGCTCAAAACCACGCTTTTCATCGTCGCCAGCAAATCCGGCTCGACGTTGGAGCCCGAGCTGATGCGGCGCTATTTCTTCGCCCGCGCAAACAACGCCACGCAGTTCGTCGCGATCACCGACCCCGGCTCGGCGCTCGAGAAAATCGCCAAGACGGATGGCTACCGCGCGATTTTTCCGGGCGAGAAGACGATCGGTGGGCGCTATTCGGTGCTGTCGCATTTCGGCCTGGTGCCGGCGGCCGCGCTCGGGCTCGATGTCGCGCAGCTCCTTGCCCTTGCCAAGCAAATGTACCATGCCTGCGGCGCGAGCGTGCCGCCGAGCGAAAATCCTGGCGTCGCACTCGGTGTCTTTCTCGGCATCAACGCCCGCGCCGGGCGCGACAAGGTGACGATCATGGCGTCCCCCGGGATCAAGGCGATCGGTGCCTGGCTCGAACAATTGCTCGCCGAATCGACCGGCAAACAGGGCCTCGGGCTGATCCCGATCGCGGGCGAGCCGCCGGTCGCGCCCGAGGCGTATAGCGAGGATCGCGTGTTCGCCTATCTCGAACTGGAAGACCACGCCGACGCAGCACAGGAGGCGCTGGTCGCGGCCCTGGAGAAAGCGGGCCGCCCGGTCGCGCGCCTTCGCGTGCCCTCGCCCCATCATATCGGCCAGGAATTCTTTCGCTGGGAGATTGCGACCGCGGTTGCCGGCAATGTCCTCGGCATCAACCCGTTCGATCAGCCCGATGTCGAGGCGAGCAAGGTCAAGACCAAGGCGCTCACCGAGGCGTTCGAGAAGACCGGCGCCCTTCCCGAAAGCGAACCGCTGCTTCGTGACGGCGAGATCACGGTTTACGCCGATCCCCTGAATGCGCGCGCACTCTCAGGCGCGAAAACCCTCGCCGAGGCGCTCGCCGCGCATTTTGCACGCGCCAAAGCCGGGGATTACGCGGCACTCCTCGCCTATATCGCGCGCAACCCGGCGCATGAGGCGGCGCTCGAAAAACTCCGCACGCATATTCTTGCCGCCAAAAAAATCGCGACCTGCGTCGGCTTCGGCCCGCGCTTTCTGCACTCGACCGGCCAGGTTTACAAAGGCGGGCCGAATTCCGGGATTTTCCTGCAGATCACGGCATCGGACGCGAACGACATCGCGGTCCCCGGCCAGCGCGCGAGCTTTGGCGTCGTCAAAGCGGCGCAGGCCTTGGGGGATCTCGAGGTGCTCGTCGAGCGCAAACGGCGCGTGCTTCGCCTTCATCTCGGGGGCGACCTCGCGCACGCTCTCGCCGCCCTCGAGGCTGCTCTCGCGCGTGCTCTCGCCCTGACATCATGAGGAAAATACCATGAAACTCGGCATCATCGGACTCGGCCGGATGGGCGCGAACATCGCCCGGCGGTTGATGCGCGCGGGCCACCAAACCGTCGTCTTCGACCTCTCGGCCGATGCGATCGCCACCCTCGAAAAGGAGGGCGCCGAGGGTGCCCCCTCGCTCGCGGCACTCGCCGAGAAGCTGGCGCCGCCGCGTATCGCCTGGGTGATGCTGCCCGCAGGCCATATCACCGAGGACACCATCGCCAAAATTGCTGAAATCTTCACAAAAGATGACATCGTCATCGATGGCGGCAATACCTACTTCAAGGACGATATCCGCCGCGCCAGCGAATTGCGAAAGCGCGGCCTGCATTACGTCGATGTCGGCACGTCGGGTGGCGTTTGGGGGCTCGAGCGCGGGTTTTGCATGATGATCGGCGGCGATAAGCCGACCGTCGATCACCTCGACCCGATTTTTCGCGCGCTTGCGCCTGGCGCCGGTGATGCGCCGCGGACCCCGGGGCGGGAGAAATTCGACCACCGCGCCGAGCAGGGCTACCTCCACGCCGGCCCGGCCGGCGCCGGGCATTTCGTCAAAATGGTCCATAACGGCATCGAATACGGCCTGATGCAGGCCTATGCGGAAGGGTTCGACATTCTCCGCCATCGCGTCTCGGAAGCGCTGCCGGAATCCGAGCGTTTCACCCTCAATCTCCCCGATATCGCCGAGGTCTGGCGCCGGGGCAGCGTGATTTCCTCCTGGCTGCTCGATCTCACCGCCGCGGCGCTCGCGGAAAATCCCGATCTATCGCATTTTTCCGGCCACGTCGCCGATTCCGGCGAGGGCCGCTGGACGATCGAAGCGGCGATCGACGAGGCGGTGCCGGCCAACGTGCTCTCTGCGGCACTCTATGCCCGGTTTCGCTCGCGCGAAGAGGAAAGCTTCGCCGACAAGCTGCTGTCCGCCATGCGCTATGGTTTCGGCGGCCATGTCGAGCAACCCACGAAGTGACCGGATCGGAAGGTTAAGGAGGGTAGACTCCTTGTTCTTTTTTGAAAAAAAGAACCAAAAAACGTTTGTCTGTTGGAGATTAGGTGTGCAGGGGAAACGGGAAGAAAGTCTTTTTGCTTCTTTTTCTTCAGAAAAAGAAGATTTTCTTCCTTTTGATCTACTTTTAGATGCATGATTCCCTCCACATCGCCGCCGATCGCGCGGCGCTGGCGACGGCGGTTGCGGACTGGCTCGCCGCGCGCATCGCGCAAGGCGTGGGGCCGATGCGCATTGCCTTGAGCGGCGGCTCGACCCCGCGCGATCTGTTCGAAAAACTCGCGGCGCCGCCGTATCGCGACACGATTCCCTGGGCGCGTGTCGAACTCTTCTGGGGCGATGAGCGCTTCGTGCCAGCGGATCATCCCGAAAGCAATTACGGGATGACGCGGCACGCCCTTCTCGATCACATCGCGATCCCGGCGGCGAACATCCACCCGATTCCAACCGATGGCACGCCGGCGGACGCCGCCGCGCGCTATGAGGCGCTGCTCAAGCGGAGCTACGGCGCCGAGACGCTCGACCCCGCTCGGCCGTTGTTCGACGTCGTTTTTCTCGGCCTCGGCGAAGACGGCCATACCGCCTCCCTCATCCCCGGCCAGGCGGTGCTCGCCGAACGCAGCGCTTGGGTCGCCCCCGTGGCGCAAGGCCGGCCCGAAATCCGCATTACCCTGACCTATCCCGCCCTTGAAAGCTGCCGCGCAGCGGCTTTTCTGGTCGCCGGCCGGGGCAAGGCGGCGATCTGTCGTGCCGTGCGCGAAGGCCGCGCGGACGTGCCGGCGGCGCATCTCCACCCGCTCGGCGAGACGCTCTGGTTCCTCGATCGCGCCGCCGCCTCTTGACCGCGTCGCCAGCGCTCGCGACAGTCTCGCCGCCTTGAACGGGGAGACGACAATGACGTATCGGGCGCGGTGGTGGCTGGCGGTCATCGGGATCATCCTCGCGGGCGCCGGCCCGGCTTGGGCCAAGGATACGCTCACGCTCGGGATGGTGTTGGAGCCGCCGGGCCTCGACCCCACCGCCGGTGCTGCCGCGGCGATCCGCGAAATCGTCTACGCCAATGTTTTCGAGGGGCTGACGCGGATCGATGGCCAAGGCCATACCGTTCCCGGCCTTGCCGCGTCATGGACGATATCGCCCGATGGCAAGACCTACCGCTTCGCGCTTCGCCCGCATGTCACCTTCCATGACGGCACGCCGTTTGATTGTGGCGTCGTGAAATTTTCCCTCGACCGCGCCCGCGCGCCAGACAGCACCAATGCGCAGAAGGAGATTTTCGAGCCGATCGCGGCGATCGATTGTCCGGCGCCGGAAACCGCGGTGATCACCCTCAAGCGCCCGGATGCCGATTTTCTCTATGGTCTCGGCTGGGGGGATGCGGTGATGGTCGCGCCTAATTCCGCCGCTGGCAATCAAACCAACCCGATCGGCACCGGGCCGTTCCGCTTCGTGCGCTGGGTGAAGGGCGACCATGTCGACCTCGCGCGCTTTCCCGGCTATTGGGGCGTCGCGCCAAAGCTTGCCGCCGTCACCTTCAAATTCATCGCCGATCCTGCCGCCGCCGCCGCCGCCCTGCTCGCCGGCGATATCGACGCTTTCGGCAATTTTCCCGCCCCTGAAATCCTGCCGCAACTTCGCGCCGATTCGCGGTTTTCCGTCGTTATCGGGGCGACCGAGGGCAAGACCATCCTCGCCCTCAATGATGCCCGCAAACCGTTCGATGATATTCGCGTCCGCCGCGCGTTGGCCTATGCGATCGACCGCCGCGCGCTGGTGGAAGCGACGATATCGGTCGCGGCGCGGATCATCGGCTCGCATTACACGCCAAACGACCCCGGTTTCATCGATCTCGCCGCGACCTACCCCTATGATCCGGCGCGCGCCAAGGCGCTGCTCGCCGAAGCCGGCATCGCGCCGGGGACGCGCTTTACGCTCGCGCTGCCGCCGCCGCCTTACGCTCGGCGTGGCGGCGAGGTGATCGCGGCGATGCTGCAGGCGGTCGGGCTCACTGTCGAGCTGGTGCCGATGGAATGGGCGACCTGGCTCGATCAGGTGTTCAAGCGTTCCGATTTCGACATGACCATCATCGCCCATACCGAGCCCCGCGATCTCGCGATCTATGCCCGCGATCATTATTATTTCAACTACGCCAACGCCGATTTCCGGGCGCTCTTTCAGCGCTATCGTGAAACCCCCGATCCCGCCGCCGGCATCGATCTTTTGCAGCAGATGCAGCGCAAGCTCGCCGAAGACGAGCCTAATGTCTTCCTGTACGTCCTCCCGAAAATCGGCGTCTGGAACGCTCATCTGCATGGTCTCTGGGTCAATGATCCAATCCCGGCGAATGACGTCACCGGCGTCTATTGGGGAAATTGAGATGAGAGATTTGCTCTTTTTCGTTGGCCAATATCTACGCCACTACCCAGTCCGAGCGCGCTTGCCACGCCGCGTACACCGGGAAGAACGTCTTTTTGCTTCTTTTTCTTCAGAAAAAGAAGAAATTCTTTCTTACCTTCGATGATCCGCTATCTCGGGTCGCGTCTGCTCACGCTCGCGCTCACTTTGTTCGCAGCGGCGGTGTTGGTGTTTCTCGTGCTCGAGGTGCTGCCTGGCGACCCGGCGGCGCTGATCCTTGGCGTCAATGCGCGGCCGGACACGCTGGCGGCGCTGCATCACGCCATGGGCCTCGACCGGCCGGCGATCGTGCGGCTTTTCGCTTGGCTCGGCGCCATGCTGGTCGGGGATTTCGGCGAGAGCTTCACCTATCACGTGCCGGTTGCCGGGCTGATCGTCGATCGCATCGGGGTCAGCCTGCCGCTCGCGTTGCTGGCGATCGCAGTCTCCACGGCGATCGCCATTCCAACAGGGGTTTTTGCCGCCGCCAACCGCGGCCGGGCGGGCGATACGCTCACCATGGCGGCGGCGCAGGTTGGCGTCGCGGTGCCGAATTTTTGGCTCGGGTTGCTCTTGATCCTGCTATTTTCGGTGAAACTCGCGTGGTTCCCCGCCAGTGGCTTTCCGGGCTGGGGCGGCGGGGTATGGCCGGGCGTGCGCGCGCTGATCCTGCCCGCCTTGGCGCTGGCGTTGCCGCAAGGCGCGATTCTTGCGCGCGTCACCCGCGCTTCGATGCTGGAAACCCTGGCGGAGAATTACATGCGGACCGCGCTCGCCAAGGGGCTAAGCCCTGGCCGCGCGCTCTGGCGTCATGCGTTGCCCAACGCGCTGATCCCGGTGGTGACCATCCTCGGCCTGCAATTCTCGTTTCTGCTTGCCGGTACCATCATCATCGAGAACGTTTTCACGCTGCCGGGGCTCGGCCGGCTGGTCTTCCAGGCGATTGCCGGGCGCGATCTCATCGTCGTCCAGGCGCTCGTCGTCTTGCTCGCCGGCAGCGTTATCGTCGTCAATTTCTTCGTCGATATCGCTTATGTGCTGATCGATCCGCGCCTTCGCGCCCAAGGCGGGCATTGATGCGAAGGCATGTCGCGCTCATCATCGGTGGCGGGCTCAGCAGTTTGATGCTGGCGATGTCGCTGCTCGCTTTGGTCTGGACGCCCTATCCGCCAACTGCGATCGATATCGCGCACCGGCTCGCGCCCCCTTCCGCCGCCCATTGGCTCGGCACCGACCCTCTCGGGCGCGACGTGTTTTCGATGCTGATCGCCGGTGGGCATCATTCGCTCGCGATCGCTTTGATCGCGGTCGCGGCTGGCATTGCGGCCGGCGTGCCGCTCGGTCTCATCGCCGGGCGGCGCGGCGGGATCGTCGATGATCTGGTGATGCGTGGCGCCGATCTCCTGTTTGCGTTTCCCGCCCTGCTCACCGCCGTCATCATCACCGCGCTCGCCGGGCCCGGGGCGATGGCCGCAGCGCTCGCGATTGGGATTTTCAATGTCCCGGTTTTCGCCCGCTTGGCCCGCGGGGCGACGCGGGCGCTCGGGGCGCGGGATTTCGTGCGCGCCGCGGCGATGCTTGGGCGAAACGAGCTTGCGATCAGCCGGTC
Organism: Acidibrevibacterium fodinaquatile; assembly: GCF_003352165.1. Lineage (GTDB taxonomy): Bacteria > Pseudomonadota > Alphaproteobacteria > Acetobacterales > Acetobacteraceae > Acidibrevibacterium > Acidibrevibacterium fodinaquatile. The sequence continues at coordinate 2,396,293 of NZ_CP029176.1, read as the reverse complement.
GCATATCCTGCCCAATATCGCCGCCCTTCTCATCGTGCAGGCGAGCATCCAGTTCGCGCTCGCCATCCTCGCCGAGGCAGGGCTCGCCTATGTCGGGCTTGGGACACAGCCGCCGGCGCCGAGCTGGGGGCGGATGCTGAACGACGCGCAGACCTATATTTTCACGGCGCCGCGGCTTGCGATTTTTCCCGGGCTTGCGATCATGGCGGCGGTGTTGGGGCTCAATCTGCTCGGCGACGGGCTCCGCGACTGGCTCGATCCGCGGCTTCGCACGCTCCGGGATTGAAGCCGGCGCACTTCCTGGCTAGAGGTGGGGGAGATCCTTCACCCTCCTTCCGCGCGCCGTCCCGCGCGCTTGATCGGGTTCGCATGAACGCACTCTTCTGGCTGCTCAATGAGCTGATCACGCTCTATTTCTGGGCCGTCATCCTGGCCGCGGTGATGAGCAATCTGATCGCCTTCAACGTGCTCGACACCCGCAACCGGCTGGTCTGGACGATCGCCGATTTCCTCAACCGCATCACCGAGCCGGCGCTGCGGCCGATCCGCTCGATCCTGCCCTATTTCGGCGGCATCGACATCAGCCCGATCATCCTCGTCGTGCTGTTGCAGGCGCTGCGCATCCTGCTCGGCGAAATCCAGATCAGCCTCTGGCGCGCCGGGTTGTTCTGACATGCCGCGATGGCGGTCTGGCAGGCGGCGGGAGATGGTGTCGTGCTGGCGGTGACGGTGAAGCCCGGGCAGCGCCGGGCGGGGGTTCTCGGGGTGGTGACGGATGCGCGGGGCCGCGCCCGGCTCGCTCTCGCGGTCACCGCGCCGGCGCGGGAAGGTTGCGCGAACGAGGCCGTCCGCGCGCTGCTCGCCGAAATGCTGGATGTGCCACGCGGTAGGGTCGCGGTCATCGCCGGGGAGAGCGCGCGCGAGAAGCGGCTCCACATCACCGGCGATCCGGCCGGGCTCAGCGCCCGCCTCGCCGCCCTGGAAGCCGAGGCCGGGGAGATCAAACGATGACCGCGCGAATCCTCGACGGTAAAGCGCTCGCCGAGCGGATGCGCGCCGACATCGCCGCGAAAATCGCGACGCTCCCCTATCGCCCCGGTCTTGCGGTGGTGATCGTCGGCGATAACCCGGCGAGCGCCGTCTATGTCCGCAACAAGGAGCGCGCGGCCCGGGAGTCGGGCATAGCGGCGCGCACCATCGCGCTGCCCGCGACCACCGCCGAGTCGGCGCTGCTCGCCCTGATCGCCGAGCTCAACGCCGATCCCGCGACCGACGGCATCCTGGTGCAATTGCCGCTTCCCGCCCATATCCACGCCCAGCGCGTGATCGAGGCGATCGACCCGGCCAAGGACGTGGACGGATTCCACCCGATCAACGCCGGTTATCTCGTGCTTGGTCTCCCCGCCCTCGTGCCATGCACGCCGCGCGGGGTGATGCGGCTGCTCGCCGAGGCCGGAACCCGCCTCGCCGGCGCGCGGGCGGCGGTGCTCGGGCGCTCGGCGATCGTCGGCCGGCCGGTCGCAGCCCTTCTGACGGCGGCGGACGCGACGGTGACGCTGCTTCATTCGCGCACCCGCGACATCGCTGCCGAATGCCGCCGCGCCGAGATCGTCATCGCCGCCGTCGGCCGCGCCGAAATGGTGCGTGGCGACTGGATCGCCCCGGGCGCGGTGGTGATCGATGTCGGCATCAATCGCGGCGCGGACGGCAAACTGCGCGGCGACGTCGCCTTCGCCGAGTGCGCGGCAAAGGCGAGCGCGATCACCAAGGTGCCGGGTGGGGTCGGGCCGATGACCATCGCCTACCTTCTCGAAAACACGCTGGAAGCGGCGGCGCGGCGCCGCGTGGCGGCGATGGGGTGAGCGAGATCGATGTCGCGATCGTCGGCGCCGGTGTCGCCGGGCTCGCGGCGGCTGCCTGGCTCGCCCGGCGTGGCGCTCGCCTCGTCCTCCTCGAAGCCTTGCCGCGCGCGGGCGGCCGCGCCTTCACCGACCATCCCGCCGCCCTCGGTGGCGCCCCCTTCGATCACGGCGCCTCCTGGCTCCATAACGCCGAGCGCAACCCGCTCGCGCGCCTCGGCCAGCGGCGCGGCGAGACGCTGATCGATACCGCCCGCACCCGCCGGCGCATTGCCATCATCGGCGGGCGGCGGGCGAGCGAGGCCGAACTCGCTGCCCGCGACGCCGCCGACGAGGCGCTCGAGGCCGCTCTGATCGCTCGCGCGGACGCGCCCGGACCCGACCCGAGCTTCGCCGCAGCACTCGACGCCCTGCCGCCCAACCCCTGGCACGCCAATATCGAGGCGATCGAGGCCACCCTGATCGCCGCCGCCGACCCCGCCCGGCTCAGCCTCGCCGATTGGCGGGCGAACCGGTTGGAGGGCACCAACCTCTTGCCGCCAGAGGGGCTCGGCGCCTATGTCCTCCGCCTGCTCGCCCCGCCGCCGGAGACGCTCTCGCTCGCAACCCCGGTCTCGCGCCTCGATTGGGGTGGGCGCGCTGTCGTGCTCGCGACGCCGCGCGGGACGGTCCGCGCCAAGGCCGCCATCGTCACCGTCTCCACCGGCGTCCTCGCCGCCGGCGGGATCAGCTTCACGCCCGCTTTGCCGGAGACCATCGAAGCCGCCATCGCTACCCTGCCGATGGGACTTCTGAGCAAGGTCGCGCTGCGGGCAGCGGGGGAGGATCGGCTCGACCTGCCGCCGGGATGCTTTGTTGAGCGCCGGCTCGACGCCCGTGGCGAGCCCTTCATGGCCTTCAATGCCTGGCCACGCGGGCGCGATCATGTGATCGGCTTCGTCGGCGGGGAGACCGCCTGGGCGCTCGCCGGCGCCGGCAGCCAAGCCGCCGAAGATTTCGCCCGCGCCGAACTCACCCGCCTGTTCGGCGCCCGCGCCGCCCGCGCCTTCGCCCCCGGCGCCGTTGTCACCGATTGGGGCAGCGATCCCCGCTTCCTCGGCGCCTACGCCTACCCGCTGCCGGGCGCGGCAGCGGCGCGGCTTACGCTCGCGACGCCGCTCGCCGAAGGTCGCCTCACCTTCGCCGGCGAAGCCTGCCATCCGACCCTCGCCGGCACCGTCGCCGGCGCCCTCATCACCGCCCGCATGGCCGCGCGCACGGCGTGGCATGTCTGCGCTTCCTCGCCCTGACCGGCTGGCGCTCCGACGAAGCCCTGGCGCTGCCCGGCTGGTCCCCCTGAGCCGAGGCTTGGCCCGTCATCCCCGGCACCGGCGGCGCGCGGGCGATCTATGTCGTCCTGACCGCTCGCGATGCCTTCACTCTGCTCGACAGGAACGCCAAGCGCGCGAAGGAAAACCTGACCAATGCCGACAAAAACGCCCTCCGCCGCATCCTCGCCGCGCTCGACCGCGGGCGATGGTCAGCCTATTGGCGGCGGCGTTTTTTTTCAGGGATTGCGAGCGTGGTCGCGTATACTCTATCCCTTCGCTATGAACCAACCAAAAAACGTGCCAAGGATGATCAACCCGATGGGTGCAACCCCATGAAGCGCATCGATTTTCAGACCCATCCCGACCGTTATCGTCATTGGCGGATGCAATGCGAGGGGCGCATCGCGCGGCTTCTCATGGATGTCGATCCCGGAGGCGGCATCGCCGAAGGCTATGAATTGAAACTCAATTCTTATGATCTCGGCGTTGATATCGAACTCGCCGACGCGGTCCAGCGGTTGCGTTTTGAACATCCCGAAATTGGCGCCGTGGTGCTCGGCTCGGCCAAGGAAAACGTCTTTTGCGCCGGCGCCAATATCCGCATGCTCGCTGGCGCCTCGCATGGCCATAAAGTCAATTTTTGCAAATTCACCAATGAGACGCGGCTTGCGATCGAGGATGCGAGCGCTCATTCCGGTCAAACCTATCTCGCCGCCGTGAACGGCACCGCGGCCGGTGGTGGCTATGAGTTGGCGATGACCGCGGAGCATATCCTGCTGATCGATGATCGCCGCTCGACGGTTTCCCTGCCCGAGGTCGCGCTGCTCGCGGTTCTCCCCGGCACCGGCGGGCTGACGCGGCTCACCGACAAGCGCCGCGTGCGTCGCGATCGCGCCGATCTCTTTTGCCTGATGGAAGAAGGCGTGCGCGGCGCGCGGGCGCTGGCGTGGCGGCTCGTCGATGAGGTGGTGCCGCCGAGCGCCTGGGAGGCTACCGTCGCCGCCCGCGCCGAGGCGTTTGCCGCGCGGAGCGATCGTCCGGCGGCGCGAGGCATCGCCCTTACCCCGCTTGCACGCGAATTTTCCGCCGATGCGATCCATTATCCAACGCTCGACGTCACGATCGATCGCGCCGCGCGCCGCGCCGATCTCCTCATTCATGGCCCCGAGAGCTTGCCCCGCGATCTTGCGGGGATTTTTCAGGCGGGCGCGAGTTTCTGGCCGCTCGCCTTTGCCCGCGCGCTCGATGATGCGCTCTTGCATCTGCGGACCAACGAACCCGAGATCGGCACTTTGGTTTTTCGGGCGCGCGGCGATCTCGAGGCCGTGCAAGCCGCTGATCGGCTGCTCGAGGGGTATCGCGAGGACTGGCTGGTGCGTGAAATCCTGCTTTATCTCAAGCGGGTTTTCAAACGCCTCGATATGACCTCGCGCAGCCTGATCGCGCTCGTCGAGCCGCGCTCGTGCTTTGCCGGAACCCTCGCTGAGATCGTGCTCGCCGCCGATCGCGCGCTGATGCTGGACGGGCCGGATGGCGGGCAGGCGGTCGCCCGCCTGGCTCTCGGCCCGCTCAATTTCGGCGCCTATCCGATGGGCAATGATCTGACCCGCCTTGGCGCGCGTTTTCTCGATGACCCGGCGGGGCTTGCTGCGGCACGCGATCTCCTCGCCACCCCACTCACCGCCGAGGCGGCCGAGGCAGCGGGGTTGATCACGCTTCGCTTCGACGATGTCGACTGGGAGGACGAGGTGCGGATCATGCTCGAAGAACGCGCGAGTTTTTCGCCCGATGCGCTGACCGCGATGGAGGCCAATCTTCGTGTCCCCGGTCCCGAAACCATGGAAACACGTATCTTCGCCCGCCTTACCGCCTGGCAGAACTGGGTGTTCCAGCGCCCGAATGCGATCGGTGAGCAGGGCGCGTTGAAACGCTACGGCAGCGGGGTGCAGCCCGATTACGATTTCCGCCGCGTCTGAGATAGCGCGGCGAGACGGCGAGAGGACGGGGAGAAAACGAAAATGCCTGATGGAATGGACGTCGATTATGATGGTCTGATCCCGAACAATGTCGGCCTCAATGCCGATCCGCGGGTGAAAAAAGCGCTCGAGACCTGGCATCCCGGCTATATCGATTGGTGGAAAACGATGGGGCCGGAGGGATTCCAGGAAAGCCTCGTCTATCTCCGCACCGCGGTCGGGGTCGACCCCGAGGGATGGGCGAAATTCGATTACGTGCGCATGCCGGAGTACCGCTGGGGAATTCTGCTCGCCCCGGCCGTGCCCGATCGCCGTATCCCGTTCGGCGCCCACAAGGGCGAGAAGGCGTGGCAGGAAGTCCCCGGCGAGTACCGCGCCATGCTGCGCCGCTTGATCGTGATCCAGGGCGATACCGAACCGGCGTCCGTCGAACAACAACGCCATCTCGGCGCGACCGCGCCTTCGCTTTATGATCTTCGCAATCTCTTTCAGGTGAATGTCGAGGAGGGGCGGCATCTCTGGGCGATGGTCTATCTTCTCCACAAATATTTCGGCCGCGACGGCCGCGAGGAGGCGGAAGACTTGCTCCGTCGCCGCTCGGGCGATCGCGATGCGCCGCGCATGCTCGGCGCCTTCAACGAGGCGACGCCGGATTGGCTCTCATTTTTCATGTTCACCTTCTTCACCGACCGCGACGGCAAGATGCAATTGGCGGCGCTGGCGCAATCGGGGTTCGATCCGCTGTCGCGCACCTGCCGCTTCATGCTGACCGAGGAAGCGCATCACATGTTCGTCGGCGATTCGGGAATCTCACGCACCATTCAAAGGACGTGCGAGGCGATGCGCGCGGCCGGGATCGAGGATCCTTTGGCGATTGAGCGGGTGCGGGCGCTCGGTGTCATCGATCTGCCGACCATTCAGAAAAAGCTCAATCTCCATTTTTCGCTCACCCTCGATCTCTTCGGCAATGAAATCAGCACCAACGCCGCCAATGTTTTCCATGCCGGGCTCAAGGGGCGCTATCGTGAGGACAAGCTGACCGACGACCATCAGTTGCTGAACGACACCTATCCGGTGCTTCGCCTGGTCGATGGCGTGATCCGCAAGCAGGAGGTGGCGGCGTTGTCGGCGCTGAACATGCGGCTGCGCGACGATTACGTTGCGGATTGTCTCTCCGGCGTGCGGCGCTGGAACGCGTTGATCGAGAAGCTCGGCATCGATTTCGCCTTGCGCTTGCCGCATGTCGCGTTCAATCGCCGGATCGGCGAGTTCGCGGCGATCGAAACCGATCCTGACGGCGAGATCATGAGTGCCGCGGAATGGCAAGCGCGGCGCCATGAGTTTTTGCCCGACGCGGCGGACGGCGCCTTCATCGCGAGCCTCATGCGCCCGCATTACGCGCCCGGGCAATTCGCCTCCTGGATTGCGCCGCCGAAAACCGGCATCGACAACAAGCCCGGCGATTTCGACTATGTGCGGCTTGACGGGTGAGCCTGAGGACGGTTCTCGCCTGACGATAGGCCATGCCGATATCACGGCCTTCCGGGAATGCGGTGGCGGAAGGCGAGGGCTTCTGCGATGTGTTCGCGCCGCACGCGGGCGGCACCCGCGAGATCGGCGATGCTGCGCCCGACGCGGAGGATCCGGGTAAAGCCGCGCGCCGAGAGGCGCAGCTTCTCCGCCGCGTGCTCTGCGAAAGTGCGCGCGTCATCGGCAAGCGCGATGGCGCCCGGTTCGGCTTCGACATTGGGCGCCCCGCCGCGGGCGCGCATCCGCTCGCGGGCCTCGGCGATCCGCGCGCCGACGACGGCCGATCCTTCCCCCGCCGGCGCGCGGGACAGTTCGGCCGGCGGCACCGGCTGCACCATCACCGTGAGATCGATGCGATCGAGCAGCGGGCCGCTGATGCGGTTCAGATACTCCTCGCCACAGCGGGGCGCGCGGGTGCATTCGCGGCTGGCATCGCCAAGATGGCCGCAGCGGCAGGGGTTCATCGCGGCGACGAGCTGAAACCGCGCGGGATAGGTGATGTGCGCGCTTGCGCGCGAGACGGTGGTGCGTCCGGCCTCCATCGGCTGGCGCAGCGCCTCCAGCGCCGGGCGAGGAAATTCCGGCAATTCGTCGAGAAACAGCACGCCGCGATGGGCGAGCGAGACCTCGCCCGGCCGCGCGCGCTGGCCGCCGCCGGTGAGGGCCGCCATGGAGGCGGAATGATGCGGCTCGCGATAGGGCGGGCGCATGACGAGGCGCCCTTCCTCCAGCATCCCGGCAACCGAGTGGATCATGCTCACTTCGAGCGCCTCTTCCGGGCTCAGATCCGGCAAAAGCCCGGGCAGCCGCGCCGCGAGCATCGATTTCCCGGCGCCCGGCGGGCCGATGAGGAGCAGGTTATGGCCCCCGACGGCGGCGATTTCGAGGGCGCGGCGGGCGCTTTCCATCCCCTTCACCTCGGCAAGATCGGGGCCGCCAATGGCCGCCGGTGGCATCGCCGGCGCCGGCGGGCCGAGCATCTGCGTACCGCGGAAATGGTTGATCAGCGAGAGAAGGTCGTCCGGCGCGACGATATCGATATGCCCCGCCCAGGCGGCCTCGCCGCCTTGCGCCCCGGGGCAGATCAGGCCGAGATCGAGCGCAACCGCGGCGATCGCCGCCGGCAGCACGCCCGCGACCGGGGTAAGCCTGCCATCGAGCGACAATTCGCCAAGCGCCGCGAATTGCGCCATCTCCGCGCTGGGGAGCACCTCCATCGCGGCGAGCACGCCGAGCGCGATCGGGAGATCGAAATGGCTGCCCTCCTTGAGGAGATCGGCGGGCGCGAGATTGACGATCACCCGCTTGGGCGGCAGCGCCAATCCCATGGCGGTGAGGGCGGCGCGCACCCGCTCGCGGGCCTCACCGACCGCCTTGTCGGGCAGGCCGACGACCAGAAAGGAAGGAAGCCCCGGCGCGATCTGCACCTGCACCTCAACCGGCACCGCCTCGATCCCGGAAAACGCGAAGGAGGGGATGCGCGCGATGCTCATCGGGCGCGGAGCGGATACGAAACCGTCTGTGGCCGGCGGCAGGAAAGATGACACATCACCCCGCTTTCCTGCACGATTGCGGCTTCTCTCGGCAAGTGCATGGGAGCTGAGCAATGCAATTTTCTTTTCTGACGCGAGGCATGATCTGTGGTCTCGCGATCTTTGCGGGCTTTCTCCTCGCACTGGCGCCCGTCGCCGCCAGCGCTGGTGGCGCGGTCGATGCGAGCAGCCTCGATCATAAGCTCATTCTCGGCTATCAGGGGTGGTTTGCCTGCCCCGGCGATCCGGCCACCGGCGGGCACTGGGTGCACTGGTTCGACGGCACCGCGCCGACGGTCGATCTGCTGCCAGCAATCGACGAGCTGACCGTCGCGGAGCGCTGCGCGACCGCACTGAAAACCCCGGCGGGGGCGCCGGTTTTCGTCTATTCGGCGCAAAATCCGGCAACGGTCGATCGCCATTTTCAATGGCTGCGGCACTATGGCCTGGATGGTGTTGCGTTGCAGCGCTTCGGGGTTGCGCTGCGCGAGCCGCAGGCGCGGACGTTGATCGACCGGGTTCTCGCCAATGTCCAAGCGGCGGCGGTGGCGAACGGGCGGATTTTCTTCGTGATGTATGATCTCTCGGGGCTCGCGGATGATGATCTCGGGGTGATTGCCGCGGATTGGCATCGGCTCGCAGCCGATGGTCTGACCGCAAGCCCAGCCTATGCCCGTCATCGCGGCCATCCGGTGCTGGCGCTCTGGGGGCTCGGCTTTCCCGATCGTCCGATCACGCCGGGTGGGGCGGCGATGCTGCTTGCCGCACTCCGGCGCGAGAGTGCTGCGTTCGGCGGGGTGACATTGCTCGGCGGCGTGCCGGCGGGATGGCGGACGCATGATTTCGATGCAAGCCACGATCCCGGCTGGGACGCGGTTTATCGTCAGTTCGATATCATCAGCCCCTGGGCGGTTGGGCGCTATGGCGATGATCGCGGCGCCGCGCTGTTTGCCGCGACCCGCATCGCCCCGGATATCGTCGCGCTGCGGGGGACCGGGATCGACTATATGCCGGTGATATTTCCGGGATTTTCCTGGCATCATCTGATGGACGCGCGCCATGCGCCGGGGCCGCATCCATTGAATGCTATTCCCCGGCGCTGTGGCTGGTTCTTCTGGCATCAGGTCTTATAACGCGGTGCATGCCGGGGCGGGCATGCTCTATGGCGCCATGTTCGACGAGGTGGACGAAGGCACGGCCTTGTTCAAGCTGGCGCCGGACGCTGCGGCAGCGGCGCCGGGATTTCTCACACTCGACGCCGATGGCTGCCGCTTGCCCGAGGATTGGTATTTGCGGCTTTCCTCGGCAGCGGCCGGGGCGCTGCGCTGCGCTGCCCCGCTGACGACGGATTTGCCTCTCGCGCTTCCGCCACCGTGAGGGGATAAAGCGCTAGAGCGCGATCGGTTTAAGTCGATCACGCTCTACCCCTATTTTGGCGAGCAAGTTGGCCGGTTTTGATTGAACAGGATGGTTCAATCAAAACCTACCTTGCTCTAAGGCCAGCGAACTTCGGGGGGGAGGCTCATCAGAATCGCCTCGATATTGCCCCCGGTTTTCAGGCCGAACAGGGTGCCACGATCGTAAAGCAGATTGAATTCGACATAGCGGCCGCGGCGGATGAGCAAGTGCTCGCGCTCGGACGGCGTCCACGAGGCATGCATGCGGCGGCGGACGATCGCGGGGTAAATATCGAGGAATGCCTCGCCGACCGCGCGCGTGAAGGCGAAATCACGCGCCGCGTCGTCGCTTCGCAAATGGTCATAGAAAATGCCGCCGAGGCCGCGCCGCTCGCCACGATGGGGCAGGTAAAAATACCGGTCGCACCAGTCTTTGAAGCGCGGATAGTAATCAGGATCGAACGCGTCGCAGGCGGCGCGCAGGCGGTCATGAAACGCTGCCGCGTCGGCTTTGGCGGCCGCGCTCTCGGGGGCCGCGGGGGTGATATCGGCGCCGCCCGCAAACCACCCCTCGGTGGTGACGATCAAGCGCGTGTTCATATGCACCGCCGGCACGTGCGGGCTTCGCATATGGGCGACCAGGCTGATCCCGCTTGCCCAAAAACGCCGGTCTGCGGCGGCGCCCGGAATCTGTGCCGCGAAATCGGGGCTGAATTCGCCCCAGACGGTGGAGACGTTGACCCCGACCTTTTCGAACACCCGCCCATGCATGAGCCGCATTTCGCCGCCGCCGCCATCATCGCCGCCATTGGCGTCGCTCTCAGACAGGCGGCGCCAGCGTTTGGCATGGAAGCGGCCGGGAGGGGCATCGGCGGTATCGGCCTCGTCCTCGATCGCCTCAAAGGCGGCGCAAATCCGCGTGCGCAGCGCCTCGAACCAAACGCGGGCGGGCTCTTGCAGGGCGTGATGGGGGAGGGGGGTGACCATAGTCTGCGTTATGGCGGCGGCAGCAGATTCTGTCGATGGCGTGTGTCATCGCGCGCGAAAAAATCGTTGTGTCAATCCCGATTCCAGGGTTGACGGGGGCGGCGTCGAGGGGTCTGTTGCAGTCGCTCATGGGCCCGCCTAATATGCGCGCGGCTCATAGCTGGCAGGCAACCCCGGTCTTTTTTGGGGGGCCTGTTTTGTGTGGTGTTTCTTCGAGTAGTGTTTCGCAGGGCAATAACGCCGCGGCAGACGCGGGGACCGAGGTAATGATGGCCGATACCGCCGCTCACTCCTCTCATTCTGGTGCAGGTCATTCCGGCGCTGGGCATGGACCGGGAGATGGCGCCACTAAGCGCGATTTCCTGAAAATGGTCGCCGGCGCCGGCGCCCTGGTCGGGGCCGGGGCGATCGCCTGGCCGCTGATCGACAGCATGAACCCGTCCCAGGACGTGCTCGCGCTCTCCTCGGTCGAGGTCAATCTGGCGCCGATCGCCGAGGGCTCAGGCATCACCGTTCTGTGGCAGGGCAAGCCGATCTTCGTCCGCCATCGCACCGCCGCCGAAATCAAGGCGGCGGAAGACGTCAAGCTCAGCGATCTGATCGAACCGCAAGCCGACGCCGACCGCGTCAAGGCCGGGCATGCGCAATGGATCGTCCTGATCGGCATCTGCACCCATCTCGGCTGCATTCCGCTCGGCAACAAGCCGACCGATCCGCGCGGCGAATGGGGGGGCTGGTTCTGCCCGTGCCATGGCAGCCAGTACGACACTTCGGGCCGGGTGCGGCACGGGCCGGCGCCGCTCAACCTTTATTTGCCGCCATACGCCTTTGAGAATGACACCAAAATCAAGATCGGCTGAGACAGTTTTTCGGAACGGAGTGGCGCGCGATGGTCGGCCTGCACAAGAGTGAGTTCAAGAACCCGGTGATCAACTGGATCGATACCAGGATGCCGGTGTTCACCATGATGCAAAAGGAATACGGCTCCTTCCCGACGCCGAAGAATTTCAACTATTTCTGGAATTTCGGCGCCTTGGCGATGGTCAATCTGGTGCTGATGATCGTCACCGGCGTTTTTCTCGCGATGAACTATACGCCGAATTCGATGCTCGCCTTCGATAGCGTCGAACGCATCATGCGTGACGTGAACTGGGGCTGGCTCATCCGCTATGCGCACATGAACGGCGCCTCGATGTTCTTCATCGTGGTTTACGTCCATATCTTCCGTGGCCTCTATTACGGCTCATACAAGGCGCCGCGGGAATTGCTGTGGATGCTCGGCGTCGTCATCCTGCTCCTGATGATGGCCACCGCCTTCATGGGCTATGTTCTGCCCTGGGGCCAGATGTCTTATTGGGGTGCGACGGTCATCACCAATCTGTTCTCGGCGATCCCGCTGGTCGGCAAAGCCATCGTGACCTGGCTATGGGGTGGTTTCGCGGTCGATAACCCGACACTCAACCGCTTCTTTAGCCTGCATTATCTGCTGCCTTTCGTGATCGTCGGCGTCGTTTTCCTGCATGTCGTCGCGCTGCACATCACCGGGTCAAACAACCCGCTCGGCATCGAGGTCAAAACCCCGCAAGACACCATCCCTTTTCATCCTTACTATACCATCAAGGACAGCGTCGGGATCTGCGTGTTTTTCATCGTGCTCGCCTTGCTGGTATTTTTCGCGCCGAATTTCTTCGCGAGCCCCGATAATTACATTCCCGCCAACCCGCTGCAGACGCCGGCCGAGATCGTGCCGGAATGGTATTTCCTGCCGTTTTACGCGATTTTGCGTTCGGTGCCGAACAAGCTCGGTGGCGTGATGATGATGTTCGGTTCGATCGCGGTGCTGTTCGTTCTGCCCTGGCTCGACACCAGCCCGGTGCGGAGCGCCCGTTTCCGCCCGATCTATCGCCAGCTATTCTGGCTTTTGGTGATTTCGGTGTTCGCGCTCGGCGCTGTCGGGGCGCACCGGCCACAAGGGATATGGGTGGTGATCGGCCGCCTCGCGACCCTTTATTACTTCCTGCATTTCCTCGTCATTCTGCCGATTCTCGGCAAGTTGGAACGGCCCTTGCCGTTGCCCGAGAGTATCAGCCGGCCGGTGCTCGGCGGCGGCAGGATGCCTGGTGGTGCGACCGCTAAGCCGATGGAGAAGGCGTAATGCGTGGCCTGAAATATCTTAGCCTGTCCGTGGCCGCCGCTTGCGCCGCTGCCTTCGCGCCCCTCGCCTGGGCTGATTCCGGCGACAAGCCCGAGGCCAAGGCGCCCGCGCACGAGATCAGCACCGCCGATATTCCGGTGCCGCCGCTGCCGCATATCGATTGGAGCTTTAGCGGCCCGTTCGGCACCTATGATCGGGCCTCGGCCCAGCGCGGCTTTCTGATCTATCAGCAGGTTTGCTCGAGCTGCCATTCGCTGAACCAGCTCTATTATCGCAACCTCGAAGGGATCGGGCTCAGCGAGGATCAGATCAAGGCGATCGCCGCGAGTGTCCAGGTTCCCGGCGGCGTGAATGATGAAGGCCAGCCGATCGAGCGCCCAGGCAAGCCTTCCGATCACTTCAAGGCGCCGTTCCCCAATGAACAGGCGGCACGCGCGGCCAACGGCGGCGCTCTGCCGCCGGATCAGTCGGTGTTGGAACTCGCGCGCGAGGGTGGGGCCGATTATCTCTATGCCATCCTCACCGGCTATGCCGATCCGCCGGCCGGCGTGAAGCTGATGTCAGGGATGAATTACAATACCTATTTCCCCGGCCATCAGATCGCGATGCCGCAGCCGCTGCAGGAAGGCTCGGTGCAATATACCGACGGCGTAAAGCCGACCCTCGATCAGGAAGCCAAGGACGTCGTCACCTTCCTCACCTGGGCGGCCAATCCGGAAATGGAAGAGCGCAAGCAAACCGGCGTTCGCGTGATCCTGTTCCTGGTTTTCCTGACCGGTGTGACCTATGCGGTCAAGCGCCGGGTGTGGTCTGATCTGCATTAGGCACTGCCCAACGGATAAAAGTTTTTTGGTTCTTTTTTTTCAAAAAAGAACGGTTCTTTCTGTCTTTTTTCTACCCGGCGCGTCGCGGCATGATGTCGGCGAGCGGCAAGGTCAGCACCGCGCCGGCCAGGCCGACCGCGAAAAGCGGCAGGTGGCTGCCGCTCGTCGCGTAAAGCCAAGCGAGCAGGAACCCGATCGCGGTTTGTGCCGCACCATAGGCCGCGGTCGCGAGGCTCCAGAGGCCGGGCGCGGCCTCGCCGCCGATGGTGCGGGTGCGAAGCAGGAAAAGACCGGAGACGCCCGTTGCCGTCGCGCCGGCGAACAGGGTGGAGAGCGCGAGCCCAGGCGCCGTATGCCAAAACAGCGGCAACGCGGTGTCGATCACTTGCGCGAGCAGCGCGAGCGCAAGCGCCTGGCGCAGGCCGAGAAGATCGGCAAGGCGGCCGCACAGCGCCGGGCCGGCGGCGGCGCTGATGCCAAACAGCAGCCAGAACGCGCTGCCGGTAACATTGCCGCGCGCCAGGCCGCGGGCGATGAAATCGGGCCACCACAACATATGCGGCGTCGCGGCAACGGCGGCCATGGCGTAAGACGCGATCAGGCGCAATGACGCTGGGTGGCGCGTTCCGGCAAACAGCGCGCGGCGCGGCGCCGGCGCGACGGCCGGCCAGAGCCGCCATGCTGCGGCGGTGACCAGGCATGCGGCGAAACCGAGCGCGAGCCAGGTCACGGCGAGCCCGTCGCGCAGCAAAAGCGGCACGATCAGCGCGCCGAAGACGATGCCGCTGCCAACTCCGGTGAAGGTGAGGCCAGCGGCCAACCCCCGCCAGCGCGGCGCGATCGCCGCCTGAACCGCGGGCCCCGCCAGCACCATCAGCGTCCCGCCGGCGATGCCGGCGAGAATGCGCCAGACGAGGAACCAGAGAAACCCGCCTTTGACCGCACATAGCGCGAAACTGCCAGCGGCCAGCAGCATCGCCGCGCGGAGCGTCGCGATCAGGCCGAGGCGCTGGCCAAGCAGCGGGCCGAGCAGCGCGCCGATGAGATAGCCGCCGAGATTGGCCGCACCCAGCGCCCCGGCAGCACCCGGGCCGAGCCAGCGTGCCGCGATCATCGCGGGCAGCAGCAGCGAATAGGCGAAACGCTGCATGCCGACGCCGAGAAAGGTCGCACTGGCGCCGGCCAGCATCAGCCGGGCGGCGGCGCGGGTCGCCGGCGTCATCACCTGGCGGCGGGTTGGGAAACTCACCGCGCGAGCCAGACCAGCCAGGCGCTCGCCGTGCCGGCGGCAATGCCGATCGCGACATTGCCCGAAAGCCGAACGGTGATCAGCGTCGCCGCCGCCCCCACCCATTCCTTGACCCCGCCCGCCGCGAGTGCCGGCGCGACATAGCCGACGAACAGCGCCCCCGGCACGTAGCCGAGCATAGCGCGCAGGAAAGGCGTGGGGCGTAGGGTGCGGAACAGAAAATATCCGCCCGCCCGGCAGGCGAGCGTCGCGAACGCCATGCCCAGAATGGCGATGAGGTTGCTGGTCTCGATCATGACCGGGCGCGCTGGCGTTCGCGAAAGGCGCCGACCAGGCCGCCGGCGAGCGCTGCGGCGACCACGTGCCAAGCGCCGCGCGGCGCAAAATGCGCGACTGGGAGTGCAACGATAGCGGCGGCGAGCCAGGGCAGGGCATCATGGCGGCCGCGCCAGAGCGGCACCAGGAGGCTGATGAAGGCGGCGAGCGCGGCGAAGAACAGGGGATGGCCGCGCGGTGGGTGGAGTGTGGCGCCGAGAAGGTGCCCGGCGAGGCTGCATGCGAGCCAGGCGCACCAGAGCGCGAAACCGGCGCCGAACAGAAAGCCGCCATCGCGCTCGCCCTTGCGGCCCTCGGCGATGGCGAGCGCGAAGCCGTGATCGACGAGGAGAAAGAGATTGCCCCAAAGCCGCCAGCCCGAAAGCCGCTCGAGCCACGGCGTGAGCGCCGGCCCCATCAGCGCCATGCGGAGATTGACGGCGAACGCGGCAAAACTCACGGCAAGCACCGGCGCCGGATGGGTCCAGAGATCGAGCGCGAGAATCTGGCTCGCGCCGGCGAAAACCAAACCACTCATCAGCCCGATTTCGGCCAGTGAAAGCCCCTTGCCGGCGGCCAGCACACCGACGACGAGCCCGAACGGCGCGAGCCCCAACGCGAGCGCGAGGCTGCGCCGGGCGCCGCGCGCGAAGCCTGCGGCGGTGAAGCTCGCGGTGGTCATGCGTCGCCGCGCCGGACGCGCAACACCAGGGCGAGCGCCGCGTCTGGGCTCATGGCCAGCGCCTGCTCGGCGATGACTCGCGAAAAACCCGCCCGCGCCAGTGCCGCGAGTTCGCGCCCCGGCGCGGTTTCGGGAACGGTGCGAAAGGGGCCGAGGCGGCGGCGGCGGGCGAGAATCAGGGCGGCGGCGAGTTCGCTCTCGGCGGTCTCGGGGAGGCTTGCTGCAGCAATTTCGGGGGCAACCCCGTGCGCTGCGAGATGGGCGGCGATCGCCCGGCGCGACCGCCCGGAACGATTAAGGCGGGCGGCGCGGGCATGCGCGAAGGCAGCATCATCGACGCCGCCCGCCGCGGCGAGCTGCGCGACGATACGCCGCGCGGCCAGCCGCGCCGCCGCCGCCGCTCTGTCCAAGGTTTCGGCATCCCCCGTGGCAGCGCGCCGCCAGCGCAGAATGCGCCGCTCGAGCACGCGCAAAAGCCCGGCCTCGGTTGCCCCATAGCGGGCGAGATGGGCGAGCGCCGCCTCATGCAGCGCCGCCTCGCTGAGCGCCGGCGTGTCGGGTGTTTCGTTCACTGAGGCAGGATGCCATGCACAGCTTCGCGCGCAAACCGCCCACCGCCGGGGGCGAGGGGGAAAACGCGCATGGCAGGCAGTCGTTGGATTTATCTCTGATTTATTGCTCGCAATCCCGGCCCGGCCTCGCTATCTGTGCGGCGCAGCATACCGAGGCGCGATCATCCCCATGACCCTACGCAATATCGCTATCATTGCCCATGTCGACCATGGCAAGACCACCCTGGTCGACCAGCTTCTGCGCCAATCCGGCGCGTTTCGCGACAATCAGCACGTCGCCGAGCGGGCGCTCGACCGCAACGATTTGGAGCGCGAGCGCGGCATCACCATCCTTGCCAAGGTCGCGAGCGTGGTCTGGCGCGAGACCCGCATCAATCTCGTCGATACCCCCGGCCACGCCGATTTCGGCGGCGAGGTCGAACGTATCCTAAACATGGTCGATGGCGCGCTGGTGCTGGTCGATGCCGCCGAGGGCGTGCTGCCGCAGACCAAGTTCGTCGTCGGCAAGGCCTTGGCGCGCGGGCTGCGCCCTATCGTCGTGGTCAACAAGGTCGATCGCGCCGATGCCCGCCCCGACGAGGTGCATGACGAGGTGTTCGATCTCTTCGCAGCCCTCGGCGCCGATGAAGATCAGCTCGATTTTCCCATGCTTTACGCCTCCGGCCGGCAAGGCTGGGCGGATGCGACGCTGGACGGGCCGCGCACCGATCTCTCGGCGCTATTTGACCTTGTCCTCCGCCATGTGCCCGCCCCGAAGGTCGAGACCGAGGCACCGTTCGCCATGGTCGCCGCGATCCTGGAATACGACAATTTCCTTGGCCGCGTGCTGACCGGGCGGATCGAGCAGGGACGGGCGCGCCTCAACATGCCGCTCAAGGTGCTGCGCGCCGATGGCAGCGTCGTCGAAACCGGGCGGCTCACCAAGCTGCTCACGTTTCGCGGGCTGGAACGGGTGGCGGCGGACGAAGCCGTTGCCGGCGACATCGTCGCCATCGCGGGGCTCGCCGAGGCAACCGTGCCGGAGACCATCGGGGCGCCGGATCTTGCCGCCGCCCTGCCCGCGAGCCCGATCGACCCGCCGACGCTGGCGATGACCTTCCGCATCAATGACGGTCCGCTCGCCGGGCGTGAGGGCAGCAAGGTCACCTCGCGCCAGATCCGCGACCGCCTCTACCGCGAAGCAGAGGGCAATGTCGCGATCCGTATCAGCGACAGCGCCGAGACCGAGGCGTTCGAGGTCGCCGGGCGTGGCGAATTGCAGCTCGGCGTCCTGATCGAAACCATGCGCCGCGAAGGGTTCGAGCTTGCCATCGGCCGCCCGCGCGTGCTGACGCGCACCAATCCCGAAACCGGCGAACGCGAGGAGCCGCTCGAGGAAGTGGTGGTCGATGTCGATGAGCCCTATGCCGGTGTTGTCGTCGAGAAACTCGGCCGCCGCAAGGGCGAGCTGGTCGAGATGCGGCCCTCGGGTGGCGGCAAGACCAGGCTGGTATTCTCCATCCCGTCGCGCGGGCTGATTGGCTATCATGGCGAGTTTCTCACCGATACCCGTGGCTCGGGGGTGATGAACCGGCTCTTTGCCGGCTATACGCCCTGGCGCGGGGTGATCGAGGGGCGGCGGAACGGCGCTCTGATCTCCAACGCCGATGGCGTCGCCGTGCATTATGCGCTGTTTTACCTCCAGGAGCGTGGCACGCTCTTCATCGGCCCGGGCGAGAAGGTCTATGTCGGGATGATCCTCGGCGAGCATTCCCGCGAGAACGATCTCGAGGTCAATCCGATCAAGGAAAAGAAGCTCACCAATATCCGCGCCGCCGGCAAGGACGACGCCATGCTGCTGATCCCGCCGCGGCGGATGTCGCTCGAACAGGCGATCGCCTATGTCGAGGACGACGAATTGGTGGAAGTGACGCCAGGCGCGATTCGGCTGCGCAAGCGCCATCTCGACCCGCATGACAGAAAGCGCGCCGAACGGCGGACCGAAGCGGCGTAAAGGAAGGCCGGGGCTCGGCCCCGGATCCGCATTTCCGACTAGCGCTTCGCCTCGAACGGATAGGGGCTTGCGCCGCGGCGCAGCGGGTCGAAAGCGAGCCGGTGTTCGAGCGGCGGGAAAGCGCGCGAGCGGCAATCTGGGCGTTCGCAGAGCCGGCAGGAGAGCCCGATGCCGACCGCGGCGCGTTCGAGATCGAGCCCTTCGGCATAGACGATATCGGCGGCATAGGTGAGCGGGCTGCCCATGGCGACGACGTGCACCGGCGGCGGCTCGCCCCAGCGCGCGGCAACGCCGGTGACGGTGCGGGCAAAGCACAGAAAGCGCGTGCCATCGGGCAGTTCCGCGACCTGCACCCGAACCACGCCGGGGCTCGCGAAGGCGGTATGCACCACCCAGCGCGGACAGGAGCCGCCATAGCGCGCGAAGGGAAAGCCGGCGGCGGAAAACCGCTTGGAGACATTGCCAGCGGGATCGACGCGGAGGAAGAAAAACGGCACGCCACGGGCGCCCGGGCGCTGCAGCGTGGAAAGCCGCTGGCAGGCCTGCTCGAACGAGACGCCAAAGCGCGCCGCCAGCGCCTCCATGTCGTGGCGCAGCGCGGCGGCGGCCTCGCGATAGGGCAGGTAGGGCATCAGAAGCGCCCCGGCGGTGTAATTCAAAAGCCCGATCCGGATGAGCGCGACCGCCTCCGGTGTCGAGGGCTTGACCTCGGCTAGCACCGTTTCGACCGCGTCGGCTGCTTCCAGAAGGGCTAGCTGAAACGCCATGTGAAAGCCGCGGCTTTCGCGTGGCAGCGATTCCGAGAGGGTGAGCCGCCGTGCCTCGGCGTCATAAGCGCGCAAACCCTCGAGCGCCCTGACCACGACGGCGATGCCATGATGGCGGCGCAGACGCTCGGCGATGGCATGGTTGCGCTCGGCGGGCGCGGCGTCGAGTTCGCCGGCGATCGCTTCGGCCGCGGTCTCGAGCGCCGGAAAATAATTGGCATGGTCATCGAACACGTCCCGCGCTTCCTCGTTGGGCAGCAGGATCCGCCGCCCCGAGGGCAGCGCGATGCCGCTCGCATCCTCGCGCGCGACCCGCCAGGCGCGATAGAGCGCGAGCACCGCGCGGGCGGCGTTGGGGGCGCTCGCCGCCAGGGTTTCGATCTCGGCCTCGGCAATGGTCTCGGCGCCCAGCAACGGGTCGGCGAAGACCTCGCGCAGCCCGACCTCCAATTGCCGTTCCTGGGCGCCAGAGAGTTCAGCGAGTTCAATCCGGAAAATCTCCGCGAGCTTGAGCAACAGACCGGCGGTGACGCTGCGCTGGTCATGTTCGATGAGGTTGAGATAGCTCGCCGAAATGCCGAGCCGGGCGGCGAGCGCTTGCTGCGTCAGCCCGTGCTCCTGGCGGAGGCGCCGGATGGTGCGGCCGATCAGCGGTCCGGTCATATTTACAGCCTTTACAAAATTCCCGTGTTGCCTGTCAATATTGCCACAAGTTCCAAGGGTTTCCGCTAATTTGCCGCTTTTCTTCGCGAGCGCAATGTGAAAATTTTACGACCGCGATCCTGCTTCGCTGTGTTGTTCGCATTCAAGGAGCCCACCATGCGCCCGACCCTTCCCTCGCCTTTTTTTGCCCCGGATGGCATGTCCAGCCCGGCCGGGCATGACCCGGAACGTTTCGCCGGCATCACGCGCGATTATAGCGCAGAAGACGTCGCGCGCCTCTCGGGCAGCTTCCGCGTCCGCCACACGCTCGCCGAAATGGGCGCGCAGCGGCTTTGGCATCTGCTCAAGACCGAGCCCTTCGTTCCCACCCTCGGCGCGCTCACCGGCAATCAGGCGATGCAGCAGGTGAAAGCGGGGCTGAAAGCGATCTATCTCTCCGGCTGGCAGGTGGCGGCGGATGCCAATCTCGCTGGCGAGATGTATCCCGATCAATCACTCTATCCGGTGAATTCGGTGCCGTCGGTGGTCAAGCGCATCAATGGCGCCCTCCGCCGCGCCGATCAGATCGCGCGGAGCGAGGGCGATGTCTCGACCTATTGGATGGCGCCGATCGTCGCCGACGCCGAGGCCGGGTTCGGTGGCGCGCTCAATGCCTTCGAGCTGATGAAGGCGATGATCGAGGCCGGCGCGGCGGGCGTGCATTTCGAGGACCAATTGGCCTCGGAAAAGAAATGCGGCCATCTTGGCGGCAAGGTTCTGGTGCCGATCAGCCAGCATATCCGCACCCTCAATGCCGCCCGCCTCGCCGCCGACGTCGAGGGCGTGCCGACCGTGCTGCTCTGCCGTACCGACAGCCACGCCGCGCAATTGTTGACCACCGATGTCGACGAGCGCGACCGGCCATTCCTCACCGGCGAGCGCACCGCCGAAGGGTTTTTCCGCATCCGCCCCGGTCTTGGCGTCGAATATGCGATCGCTCGCTCGCTCGCCTATGCGCCATACGCCGATCTTTTGTGGTGGGAGACCAGCGAGCCCAATCTCGAGGAAGCCGAGCGCTTCGCCAATGCCATCCACAAGCGCTTCCCGGGCAAGATGCTGGCCTATAATTGCTCGCCGAGCTTCAACTGGCAGAAAAAGCTCTCGCCGGAAAAGATCGCCGGTTTCCAGGCGGCGATCGCGAGCATGGGCTACAAATTCCAGTTCGTGACGCTGGCGGGTTTCCACAGCCTGAACCATTCGATGTTCCAACTCGCGCGCGGCTACAAGGAACGCGGCATGGCGGCCTATTCAGAGCTGCAGCAGGCGGAATTCGCGGCCGAAAGCGAGGGCTACACCGCAACCCGTCATCAGCGCGAGGTCGGCACCAGCTATTTCGACGCCGTCGCGCTGGCGATCTCGGCGGGCAAAGCCTCGACGACGGCGATGGCCGGCAGCACCGAGACGGCGCAGTTCCACGACCACGCCGAAACCGCTGCCGAGCACGATCAATACGACCACGGTATCGATCACGCCCATGACTGGGCGCGCAACGCCGCGATCGCCAACGCCTGAGCCGGCTAAAAAGCTAAGAAAGACTCTTCTTTTTCTGAAGAAAAAGAAGCGAAAAGACTTTCTTTCGTTTCTCGGAGCGGGCAGTGCCGCAGGCACTGCCCCACTGGGAAAAGTTCTTTTTTTCAAAAAAGAACCAGTTTCTTCTTTAACATCCCTGCCAGACCGGCGTGCGCTTTTGCAAAAAGGCGTCGATCCCTTCCTCGGCGTCGCGTGCCAGCATGTTCCGGGTCATGGTTTCGGCAGCGTAGGCATAGGCGGCTTCGAGCGGCATCTCGGCCTGGCGATAGAAGGCTTCCTTGCCGATCGCGACCGTCAGCGGGCTTTTGCCAGCGATCTTGCCGGCGAGTTCGGCGACCGCCTGATCGAGCGCCGCCTCCGGCACCACGTGATTGACAAGCCCGATGCGGAGCGCTTCGCGGGCTTCGATCATCTCGCCGGTGAGCAGCATCGCCATCGCCGCCTTGCGCGAGACGGCGCGGGTCAGCGCCACCATCGGTGTCGAGCAAAATAGCCCGATATTGACGCCGGGGGTCGCAAAGCGCGCGGTCTCGGTTGCGATCGCGAGATCGCATGTCGCGACGAGCTGACAGCCGGCGGCGGTCGCGATGCCGTGGACGCGGGCGATCACCGGTTTCGGCAGATGGGTGATCGCGAGCATCAGCCGCGAGCATTGCGAGAATAGCGCTTCATAGGTGGCGCGGTCGGGGGTCGCGCGCATTTCGCGAAGATCGTGGCCGGCGCAGAAAGCTGGCCCGGCGCCACCGATCACCACCACTTTTACCGCCTCATCGCGCGCGATCGCGGCGAGTTCGGCCTCCAGCGCGGTCATCAGCGCGATCGAGAGGGCGTTGCGCGCGGCGGGGCGGTTCAAGGTGAGGAAGGCGACGCCGTTTTCATCACGGCGCAGCAGCGGCGTGGTTTCGGTTGTGGTGGTGGGATGCAAAAGCGTGCTCATCGGTCAAATCCATACAAAATGGCGGGGTTATCGACGAGGATACGCCGAACCGCGGCATCTGTCCCGGCCCAGTCGTAAAGAAGGTCGAGGAGAACGCCGTCATCGGGCATGGCGCGGCCTTCGAGATGGGGATGCGGCCAATCGGTGCCCCAGAGGCAGCGCTCGGGCGCGTGCGCGATGAGCGCGCGCGCCGGCGCCAGGAGGTCGGCGTAAGGCGGCCCTGAGGAACTCCGATAGCCGCAGAGTTTGACCCAGGCGCGGCCGGTATCGAGGAGGCGCCGCAGCGCCTGAAACGCCGGATCCTCGGTCCCGGCGGCGGCCCGTATCCCGCCCATGTGATCGAGCACCACCGGCACCGGAAGCGCCGAAAGCCGGGGCGCGAGTGCGATCAGCGCCGCGCCGTCGACATAGAGCTGCAGATGCCAGCCGAGCGGCGCGATCCGGGCGGCGAGCGCCTCGATTTGGTCGAGCGGCGTGCCGTTGCCGCTGACGGCGTTGAACCGAACACCGACGACGCCGCCGGCTTCGAGTTTCGCGAGTTCCGGCGCCGTGACGGCGTCATCGATCACCGCGATCGCGCGTGCGTTTGCCCGGCCGAACGCGGCGACGGCATCCAGCGTGCAGGCATTATCGGTGCCGAAAATGCTTGCCTGCACGACGATCTGGCGCGAAAGCCCGAGCACCCCGGCCATGGCGCGATAGGCTTCGATGCCCGCTTCCGGCGCGTCATAGCTGCGCCCGGGGCTGAGCGGGAAACGATCATAGGGGCCGAAGATATGGAAATGGCAGTCGGTCGCACCCGAAGGCGCCCGCGCGCGCGGCGCCGAGGGTGGCTTGGGCGGCGGGCAGAGCGGGCGCTCAGTCGGCATGGTTGGGGGCGGCATCGGCGGGCTCCGGGAGAGGGGCATTGTCGAGGGCGCGGCCAGCGGTTTCGGGCAGCATCGCGAGCGCTGCCAGCATCAGCGCGCAGGCGGCGAAGCCAAAGAGCGCGATCGCCGGGCCAAGCCCGAGCCGGTCGGCGAGAAAGCCAATCATCGCCGGAAACAGCGCCCCCGCCGCGCGCCCGGCGCTGTAGCAAAAACCCTGCCCGACGCCGCGCACCGCGGTCGGGTACATCTCGGTCATGAACGGCCCCATCGCCGAAAACATCATGTAGAGAACCACCCCGAGCGGCAGGCCGAGCAGCAGGATCATGTGGTCGTCGAGCGGCAGGAAGAGATAGAGCGGGATCATCACCGCCGAGCCCAGCGCCGAGATCGCAAACGTCGGCTTGCGCCCGAGCGCATCCGCGCAATAAGCCCCGAGCACGAAGCCGAGAAACGCGCCGAGGATATGGAGCAGGAGATAGCCCCCAGTATTGACGGCGGACAAGCCGCGCACGGTCTTGAGATAGGTCGGAAGCCAGGTCGAGACGGAATAATTGCTCGCCTGCGCGCCCATCACCATCAGCGAGATTTTTAGCGTCCGCGCGAGATAGGGTGGGCGTAGCACCGCGAAGAATTGCGCCATGGTCTCGCGCCGCGGGGCTTGCGCGCGATAGAGAGCGGGTTCGGGGACATAGCGGCGCAGCCAGAAGACGAGCCCGGCCGGGGCGAGGCCGATCCAGAACAGCACCCGCCAGGCCAGCCCCTCCGGCAGGGTCGCGAAGGCCAGCGTGTAGAGTATCGCCGCTGCCGCCCACCCCACCGCCCAGCCGCTTTGCACCAGGCCGACGGCGCGGCCGCGATAGCGATCGCGGATGACTTCGCCCATCAACACCGCGCCCGCCGCCCATTCGCCGCCGAAGCCGATGCCCTGGCCGGCGCGGCAGAGGAACAGCGCGCCGAAATTCCACGAAAATCCGCTGAGAAACGTGAAACCGGCGTACCAGAGAATGGCGATTTGCAATACCCGCACCCTGCCCAGGCGATCGGCCAGCGCGCCGGCGGCCCACCCGCCGAGGGCTGAGGCGAGTAGCGCCACCGTCCCCAGCAAGCCGGCCTCGCCCTTGCTGATCCGCCAGGTCGCGAGCAGCGTCGGGATGATGAAGCTGTAGACCTGGACATCGAGCGCATCGAGCACCCAGCCGCCGAAGCAGCCGATCATGGTGCGGCGTTCGCGCGTCGTGAGGTCGAATAGCCAGAGGCGCATCGACGTTTCTCCCCGCCGCCAGTGGACCGGCGGAAACTGGACTTGTCAACCGCCGAGGCTGATCAGGCCGCCATAGACCCCGAGCGCCGCGGTCAGCGCGGTGACCGCGACCACCACCCAGAAATAGCCGCCCCGCAAGCGATGGCCGGCCGGCAGCGCCCGGGCCGCGAGGGCGATGAGAAACCCGAGCACCAGCGGCAAAAGCAGTGCGTTCATCACCTCGACGGCGATATCGAGGCTGACGAGATCGGGGACGATCACCACGATCAGCGCGCCGGCGATGATGATCGCGGTATAGATGCCGTAAAACCATGGCGCTTCGCCGGGCCGATGAGCGAGCGAATGGCGAAACCCGGTGACCTCGCCCCAACCCCATGCGCCGGCCAGCGAGGCGACGATGGCCGCGACCATGCCGGCACCGAGAATGCCGATCGAAAACACGAGACGCCCCCAGGCTTCGCCGAGATAGGGGGTGATCGCCCGCGAGAGTTCCTGCACGGTGTCGAGCTTGGCATGGGGATCGAGCCGGCCGATCGTCGCGGCGGCGGCCACCAGGACCGCGGCCATGATGAGCTGTGTCACCACCGCCCCGATCGCCGTATCCCAGCGCGCGGCGCGATATTCCTCGGGCCGCAAGCCTTTGTCGGCGACCGCCGATTGCTGGTAGAACACCATCCAAGGCATGATCACGGCGCCGATATTGGCCGCCGCCAGCGTCATGTAGCCGTGGTCGCGGAACGGGATATCCACTATCCCGCCGAGCAGCGCGCCGGCGGCCGGGTGGCTTGCCCAAGCGATACCGAAAAACGTCAGCTCGAAAGCGCCCATCGCCAGGGCGACGCGTTCGACGCGCGCGTAAGACCCGGTCCAGACGACGACGAGCAAAATTGCCGCCGCCAGCGCGACCCCCGCGAGCCGCGGCACGCCGTAGAGATCGCTGATCCCGGCGACACCGGAAAACTCGGTGAGCAGGGCGCCAGTGGTCGCGATGCTGAGGCCAGCGACCGAGACATAGGCCCAGATTTTGCCGAAGTTGTCGCGGATCAGCTCGCCATGTCCCTTGCCGGTGAAAATGCCGAGCCGGACCGTCAATTCCTGAACGATATAGAGGATCGGCATCAGAACGAATTGCAGCGCGAGCAGCCGATACCCCCATTGCGCGCCGCTTTGCGCCGCGGTGATGACGCTGCCGACGTCGGTGTCGGCGAGCATGACGACGAGCCCCGGACCAGCGACCGCGAGGAACTGCGCCAAGGCGCTACGGGGCGGGATGACGATCTGCGACACGGCGCTCTCCTCGCTCAATGCAACTGAGAGCAATTCGCAGTTTTCGTCGGCGCTGTCGAGGCATAAACCGGATTTCGGCGCTAAGGATATCTCCGTATGGCGATCACGTCGCGATTCCGCAAAAATGAAACGCTAGTCAACAAAGTGATCAAGGCTGGATGTGACGGCGATGCTTTCGGCGGCACCAACGCAAAGGGTGATGGACTGTCCCATGTCTTCGGTGCGCGGCGGCGCGATTATTCCTCATCAGGGCGTGGTTTGCCTGATCGGCGAAGACGCGGCGGTGCGGGATTCGCTCGCGGCGTTGCTGCAGGCGCATGGCTATGGCGTCATCGCCGAAGCCCGTCATGACCGCCCATCGCTTCTGCCGATGAGCGGGGTGTTTTGCGTCGTGCTCGATCCCCATCGCGACGGCTGTGGCGAAGCCGAGGTGATCGCTGAAACCCGGGCGATGTTTCCGGATTTGCCGATGATCGCAATTAGCCACGGCCTCGGCCAGCCGCTCTCCCCGGCGACGCGGGTGGAGAGCGTGCTCGAAAAGCCGCTCGCCCCCGAGCGCTTGCTCGAAGCGGTGCGGCGGTTTCGCCAGGGCCGCGGCCCCGCCGCGCAATAATGCCGCGCCCTCCGTACTTGTACGGATCGGATCATTCCTGATTTCGAGGGCTCGACGGGTTCTTTATCACGGCATCAGAACGCAACAGAGAGAGGTCACCGCGCTATGCTCGCGCTATCGTCCGCCCGGACCGTTGCCCCAGTGTTTCGCCCAACTCATCTCCACGCCGTGCCGCAAGAGGCGGCGGCGCTGCCGTTGTCGCGGATCGCCCACCCGCTGATCAGCGTTGCCCGTGATGGCGAAATTTTCCCCGAGGCGAGTGCCGCAACCCATGTCTATCAAGTCATTTCCGGCACGCTCCGCACCGCGAAGCTGCTCGCCGATGGCCGGCGCCTGATCGGCGATTTCGTGTTTGCCGGCGAGTGGGTCGGGTTCGATGGCGGGCCGCGGCATTTCTATGCCGCCGAGGCGGTGACGGATGCCCGCCTGCTCTGCTTTTCGCGCCGCGATCTCGAACGCCTGATGGCCGAGGATCATGAGGCGGCACGCACCATCCAGGCTGTGCTGTGCGACACGCTTTCCGCCGCGCATGAGCGGATCGTCTCGCTTGGGCGCAAGACGGCGATGGAACGCGTCGCCGGTTTTCTCGTCGATGTCGCCGAGCGCCTCGGGGGCAGCGGCAAGACCGGTTTCGTCCTGCCCATGTCGCGCAGCGATATCGCCGATTATCTCGGCCTT
This sequence comes from Acidibrevibacterium fodinaquatile, assembly GCF_003352165.1. GTDB lineage: Bacteria > Pseudomonadota > Alphaproteobacteria > Acetobacterales > Acetobacteraceae > Acidibrevibacterium > Acidibrevibacterium fodinaquatile. The sequence goes on along the minus strand of NZ_CP029176.1, from coordinate 2,369,268 downwards.
ACCGTCGAGACGGTGAGCCGCACCCTCGGCGATCTGCGTCGCCAGCATGTCATTCAGATCGCTGACGTGCATCAGGTGCAGATCATCGATCGGACCTCGCTGGCTGCGCTCGGGGGGGATGAATTGCGCCGCTACTGCGCCTGAACGGTGGCCGCGGCGATGGCGGCGATCCCGGAGGAACAGCGGGCCAGCGCCGCCTTTCTCGAGACGCTCGCCGGGGCGGCGCCGCACGAGACGCATATCTCCGCCGTCTTCGTCGGGCGGGACACGGCGTGGAAGATGAAGAAGGCGGTGCATCTTCCCTATCTCGATTTTTCTACGCTCGCGGCGCGGCGGCATTTTCTCGGGCGCGAATTGGCGCTCAATCGCCGCACCGCGCCAGGGATTTATCGCGATGTCGTTGCCATCCGGCGGGCGGCGGATGGCGCGCTCGGGTTCGCCGCCGGGGGCGAGATCGTCGAATGGGTGTTGCGCATGGCGGCGGTGCCGGCGGGCGATTTTTTCGACCAAGTGGCGGCGCGTGGCGCGTTCACGCCCACACTCGCGCGGGCGCTGGCCGATACCGTCGCGGAATTTCATGACGCTTTGGCGCCGGTCGTGGGCTGGGATAGCCCCGGCGCCTTCGCCCGCCTGATCGCCGAGAATGATCGCGCGGCGCGCGCCGCCGGGCTGGCGCCGGCCGAGATCGCCGATTGGGTGGCGCAAGCCACGCGGGCGCTCGACGCAGGCCGCGAGTGCCTTGCCGCGCGCGCTGGCGCCGGCCTCGTGCGCCGCGCCCATGGCGATCTCCATCTCGGCAATGTCTGTCTCTGGCACGGCCGGCCGACGCTGTTTGATGCGCTCGAATTCGACGAGACGCTCGCGACCATCGATCTCGGCTATGACATCGCCTTTCTGCTCATGGATCTCGACCAGCGGGTGGGCCGCGAGGCCGCCAACTGGGTGTTCAACCGCTATGTCGGGCGCCGCGCCGATGTCCGGCTGGTCACTCTGCTTGGGCTTTTTCTCTCGCTCCGGGCTTTGGTGCGGGCGCATGTTGAGGCGGCGCGGGGTGGGGCGGCGGGTGGCTCTTATCTCGCTGCCGCGCGCCGCTATCTCGCGCCGCCGGGCGCGGGCTTGGTGCTCGCGATCGGCGGCCTGCCGGGTAGCGGCAAATCGACGCTGGCGCGCAGGCTCGCGCCCGGGCTCGGGCCGGCGCCGGGGGCGCTGGTGCTGCGCAGCGACGACATCCGCAAGCGTCTTCATGGTGTCGCGCCGGAAACCCGGCTTCCCACCTCCGCCTATGACCAGGCGGCCAATGCGGCGGTGCAGCGCGCCCTTTTCGCCGCCGCCGTCGAGGCCGCGGCGCATCACGTGGTCATTCTGGACGCGAGTTTTCTCGACCCCGCATTCCGCGACGCGGCGTCGGCGACGGCGGGGCGGCTCGGGGTGCCGTTTGTCGGCATTTGGCTGGAGGCGCCGCACGATGTTCTCGCGGCACGGATCGCGGCACGCCGCGATGATGCCTCGGATGCGACGCTCGCGGTGCTGGCGCGGATGATCGCGACCACGCCAACGCCGCCGCCGCTTGCGCCGGGCTGGCATTCTCTCGACGCGAGCGATGGCGAAAGCGCTGTGGCGGCGATCCGCGCGCGGCTTCCGCCTGCCGTGCTCAGTGTGACATGAACACCGGCACCGTCATTTCCTGAAGCAGCCGCCTTGTGATGCCGCCGAGCAGCATTTCGCGGAAGCGCGAATGGCCATAGGCGCCAACCACCAGGAGATCGGCGCTGGTGTCGAACGCCTCATTGAGCAGCACGTCGGCTTCGCCGATTTCCTTGGCGACGGTGTGATTGGCGATGGCGCGAACGCCGTGGCGCGCGAGATGGAGCGCGATGTCGGCCGCCGGCACCCGCTCGTTCGCGTTTGTGCCGGATTGCGGGTTGATCGCCAGCACCGTCGCGCTTTGGGCTTTTTCGAGGAGCGGCAGCGCGTCATTGACCGCCCGCGCCGCTTCCCGCCCGCCATCCCAGCCGATCAGAATCCGCTCGCCGAGACTCGGGAAATTGCCGAAGGCCGGCACGATCAGCACCGGCCGGCCGCTGGTGAACAGCATGCGGGCGATGAAATCGGTGCTTTCGGGCGGGCGCGGCGCTTGCGGGTCGTCCTGGCCGATGATGGTGAGGTCGGCATAGCGGGCATGAAGTGCGACGGTGGCCGCCAAACGCCCGTGCACGAGGCGCCATTCGCCCTGAAATCCGTCTTGGCGGCGGCGTTCATTGAATTGCGCCTCGGCTTGCGCCGCGCCCTCGCGCACCCCTTGTTCGAGGCGGCTGACCAGGGCATCGGCGTCGGTCGCGTCGGCATAGGCGAGGGCGGAGGCTTCGAGCCAGCTCGGCAGCGAGGTATCGGCGACATAGAGCCCGGTAAGATGGGCGCCGTGGCTGACCGCGAGGCGGGCGGCGAGATCGAGGCGCACCGGGTCACGCAAGCCGCCGTCGAAATGCACCAGAATGTCTTTGAACGGCATGGAAAAAACCTCCGGTCCGGGGGTGATGACGCGCCATCATGCGGCATCGATGCGCGCGCGCCATGATCTGCCTCAAGGCGCGGCGAAAATCGCGGCGCGATCAATCGTCTTGGCGTTTGGCGAGGCCAGAGACGGTCGCGATGAGGAGGAGGCCGGCGATCCAGCCGGACATCATGTCGAACCAGACCGCGATCTGCGTTGCCCAAGCGAGAAGCCAGTTTTTTGTGGTGAGGGCTCTCCCCGGCGCGAGCGGCGCCCAATGGTCCTGCTGGCCGAGTTTCGCGATCGGGAGCAGAACATCGAGCGCATAGAGCGGCGGGTAAAAGGCGGGATAGGCGCGCGGGAAGGTTTGGCAGCGTGTCCAGTTCGCGCGCGGATTTTTCTCGGGATTGCAGGGATCGTAGGCGGAATTCTCGAAAATCTGGGGGTCGGTCGGGCCGAACACCCGGCTATGGCCGCCGATGTCGAAGAGGAGGCTGGAGAAGGCCCAGACCGCGACGACGATCCAGAACAGCCGCGCCGGGCGAAATCCATAACCGATCAGGGCGCCGTAGAGAAAATGGAAGCCGCGCGCCGTGCGGCTTTGGAGCCATTGGGCTAAGGCGGTGCCAATGTTCTCAGCGGTGGCAGGCTCGGAAATCTCGCCGATCACGCGGCAAAAACGCTTGCGGTCCTCGAACGCGATCGCGACTTGGCGGGCGTCTTCGAAATGCCCCATGTCCCGGAGCACTTTGCGCAATTGCACCCAAGGCTGCGGGCGGAACTCGCGCGGATTTTTGGCCTTGCCGCTATGCTTCGGGTGTTGCCTGTCGAGCCACGCCAGCCTGTCCTTCGCCGTTGTCGGCGCGTCGCCGGCGAAGCGGTCATAGACGAAGCCATCGAGCGCGATGTTTTCCGGCCAGGAGTCTGTATCGTCGATGAGGTGGGCGACATGGCAGGCGGTTAGATCGACCATGCCGCAAATTTTTACTGGATCGAAAACGAGCGCTCCGGAAACCCGCATGCCCTGGCAATTGATCGCCCGGGCAATTTTATCGCTTTTGCCGAAACTTCCACCACGGCAATTGAGATCACCACCGATCTCGGCGCCGAGCAGACGAATTTCGCCCTGCGCGCCGAACGCTTTACCCATGAAGATATTTCCGCCGACCTTGATGCCTTCCGCGGTGAGGGCAGGCCCTTCCGGGTTTACGAATTTGCCGTCCCTGCATTCCAGATTGAGAGTGATTGTCGCGCCGAGCAGACGAATTTCGCCCTGCGCGCTGAACGCTTTACCCATGAAGACATTTCCGCCGACCTTGATGCCGTCGGCGCTGAGCGCCGCTCCTTGCGGCCTCTCTAATATGCCGCCGCTGCAGTCCAAATCGCCACCGATTGTTGCGCCGGAGAGGCGGATTTCGCCCTTGGCGAGAAACTCGTTGCGCAAAAACAGGCCGGAGTGACAGGTTAGCCGATCGGCGTTTAGTCCCGGCACCTTGCTGCCTGCGAGCGAAAACGCACCGCGAATTTGCGTATCGAAAAGCGCGGGGGTTTGCTCGAATTGGCAATTCGTGAGCAACAGCCCCCCGGCGATCTCGGCGCCGGACAAATCCAGCGTCCCCGTGATCCAGGCGCCCTGCACCCAAAGGCCTGTCTCGTGGACCGGCGCCTCGTCATCGCCGCCGAGGGCGAGGAAGCGGAGGAAGTCGGCGCGCACCGTGTTGCTTTCGTTCGGAGCGTCTGGGCGCGTTTCGCCAATGACCGCGGCCCCGCCCGCCGCCGCTGCCTCAAGAATTCTCTTTTCCGCCGCGTTCAGGGGCGAAAATTCGGCGAGGCTGCGGCCTTTGGCGCGTTTCCCCATGGCGGCGCCTCAATCGAGCAGGGCGCGCAGATCTTCGAGGGAGCGGAGGGTTTCGAGGAGGACGAGGCGGAGACGCTCAACCTCGGGCTGCGGGTCGCCGGCGCGGGCGGCGGGGCGCGGCGGGCGCGGGGCAGGGGGCGTGAGGCCGGGGATGGGAAGTTCGGTCTGCGCGGTGGTTTGGGGGGGCGGCGCCTCCGGCTCGGCATCCTCGGGCGCCGGCGGCGGGATATCATCGGCGAGCTTGCCGCCGCCCTCGCGCAACAGCCGCTGCACCCCCTTGATGGTGTAACCCTGGACGTAAAGCAGGGCGGAGATGCGGCGGAGGAGGGCAATATCCTCCGGCCGGTAATAGCGCCGCCCGCCGCCGCGCTTGAGCGGCTTTACCTGCGGAAACTTGGTCTCCCAAAACCGCAACACATGTTGCGGGATGTGAAGATCATCCGCGACCTCGCTGATCGTGCGGAACGCATTCGGCGCCTTGCGCGGCTTGGCCCGCCCGCCTTCGGCGCCCTCCTCCAGCGGGGGGGATGCCATCACTCCCCGTCCGGCAAGTCACGGCCGTTGACCTGGGCCTTGAGCACCTGACTCGGGCGAAATACCAGGACACGGCGCGGCAGGATCGGCACCTCGACGCCGGTTTTCGGGTTGCGCCCGATCCGGCGGCCCTTCTGGCGCACCGAAAACGTGCCGAAACGGCTGATTTTCACCGTCTCGCCAGCCGCGAGCGCGGTTGCGATCCGCGCGAGCAGGGTCTCGAGAATTTCGGCGGAGTCGTTGCGGGAGAGCCCGATCTCGGTATAGATCGTCTCGGCGAGATGCGCGCGGGTCACGGTGTCCATGCCCCGAAGCTAGGCAAAAGCCACGGCCGCGTCAAGAAATCCCTTAGGATCAGCGGATTGCCCGCCCATCGTTCCGCCTCGCGCCAGCGCGCTACATCCTGACCAGCGCCGAGCCCCAGGTGAGGCCGCCGCCGAGCGCCTCCATCAGCACGAGATGGCCCGGGCGGATGCGGCCATCCCCCACCGCCTCGGCGAGCGCCAGCGGGATCGAGGCGGCAGACGTGTTGGCATGGCGGTCGATCGTCACCACCACCCGCTCGGGGGCGAGGCCGAGCTTCTTGCCCATCGCATCGATGATCCGCCGGTTGGCCTGATGCGGCACCAGCCAATCGATCGCCGTGCGCTCGAGATGATTGGCGGCCAACGCCTCCTCCACCGCGCCCGCGAGGTTGACGACGGCATGGCGGAACACCGCCGAGCCGTTCATCACCAGCGTCCCCGGCCGCTCACGGAGACCAACGGCGCCATCGACATAAAGAATGTCGCCATGGCGGCCATCGGCGTGAAGATGGGTTGAAAGCACGCACGCCGTCGCCGCCGTCGGCGCGCCCTCGGCGGCATGGAGGAAGACGGCGCCAGCGCCATCGCCGAACAGGACGCAGGTGGTGCGGTCCTGCCAGTCGAGAATGCGCGAATAGACTTCCGCGCCGATCACCAGGACGCCAGAGGCTTGCCCGGCGCGGATCATCCCGTCGGCGACCGAGAGGGCATAGATGAAGCCCGAGCACGCGGCGGCGATGTCAAAGGCAAAGCCGTTGGTCACGCCCAGCGCCGCTTGGACGCGCACAGCGGTCGCCGGAAAGGCCTGATCGGGGGTGCTGGTCGCGAGGATGATGGCATCGACCTCGTCCGGCCCGGCGCCGGCCTGGCGCAACGCCGCCCGCGCCGCCGCAGCCCCCATCATCGCCGCGGTTTCCTCGGCGCTGGCGACGTGACGCTGGCGGATGCCGGTGCGTTCGCGGATCCATTCGTCGGACGTGTCGAGCGAGCGGGCGAGATCGTCGTTGGTGACGATCAGCTTCGGCAGATAGCCGCCGACCCCGGCGAGAACGGCATGGCGCGCCATTGGCTTAGCGTTCCGCATCGGCGAGGCCGGCGGCCGCGTCGATCGCGGGGGTTTCCCCCGCCGCTTCCGTCTTCACCGCTTCTTTTTCCGCTGTGGCCGCGAGCACGCCGCTCAGCCCCTCGCGGATGCTTTCGTTGAATTTGTGCGTCACCATGTCCATCGCGACATCCATCGCATGGGCGAAACCCTCCGCGTCGGTGCCGCCATGCGATTTCACCACGACGCCGTTCAACCCGAGCATCACCGCGCCGTTATAACGCCGCGGGTCGAGCCATTCGCGCAACCGCTCCAGGCTCGATTTCGCCAGCAGATAGCCGATCCGCGCCGAGACGCTGGCGGTGAACACCTGGCGCAGCAATTGCCCGATCAGCTTCAGCGCGCCTTCGCCGGTCTTGAGCGCAACATTGCCCGTAAAGCCGTCGGTGACGACGACGTCGGTGGTGCCGGCGGCGATGTCGTGACCCTCGACGAAGCCATGAAAGCGCGCCGCGATCGGGCTCGCGCGGAGGATTTCGGCGGCCTGGCGCAGCCGGTCATCGCCCTTCATCTCCTCCGAGCCGACATTGAGAAGGCCGATGCGCGGCGCCGGCAAGCCGAGCACGACGCGGGCGAAGACATCGCCCATCACCGCGAACTCGACCAGGTTGCGGGCATCGCATTGCACATTGGCGCCGAGATCGAGCATCACGACATCGCCGCGCGCCGAGGGCGCGATCCCGGCCATCGCCGGCCGGTCGATGCCGGGAAGGGTTTTCAGGATGATTTTGGCGAGCGTGAGCAGCGCGCCGGTATTCCCCGCCGAGACCACCCCCTCGGCCTCGCCGGCGGCGACCGCGTCGATCGCAAGCCGCATGGACGCCTGGCGGAGGCGGAGTGCCGCCGTCGGCTTGAGATCGCCGGGGATCACCTCGGCGGCGTGGCACACGGTGACGGCCTCAGCGAGGCGAGGATGGCGGGCGAGGAGGGGGGCAAGCCGGGCCTCGTCGCCAAATAACAGGAACCGCCCCTCGGGGTGGCGTTCGAGCGCGATCGCGAGCCCGGCGACGACGATGTCCGGCGCATGGTCGCCGCCCATGCCATCGACCGCGAGCCTCGGCGCCGCGCTCACGCGCGACCTGCCGGCCGAAACGCAACCAGCAACGCGCTCACGTGCGGGGCAGGCGCCATCGCCATGCGCTTTCAGGCGCGCACGGCGCCCTTCAGCTCCTTGCCCGCCGGCGCCACTTCACGACCATCATAATGGCCGCAATGGCTGCAGACATGATGCGGGCGCTTCAACTCGCCGCAATTCGGGCACTCGGTATGGGCTTCCTGTCCCAACGCCTCATGACTGCGCCGCATACCGCGCCGCGAGGGCGAGGTTTTTCTTTTGGGAACCGCCATGGCTTACGCCTCTCCTGCTCGAATGCCGGCCTCACCCCAGGCGGGTGCCGCGCTCTGTCGTAAAAGATTGAAGGGCGCGCGTTTAGCAGAGACGCCACGCCCCGGCAAGGGGAAGCCGCCGCGCGGATTGCGAGACAAAACCGCGGACGCGCCGCCCGGCACGCGGTTTTCCGTCCGGCCGGGATTGCTCTAGGATGCGCCGCATGCAGGACCAAGCCGATATGCCTCCATTCACTGCCGATGTCGCGATCATCGGCGCCGGGCCCGCCGGGCTATTCGCGGTCTTTGAATGCGGGATGCTGAAGCTCCGCGCGATCGTGATCGATGCCCTCGAGGCGCTTGGCGGGCAATGCACGGCATTGTACCCGGAAAAGCCGATCTACGACATTCCGGCGATTCCGCGCATCGAAGCCGGCGGGCTGATCGATGCGCTCGAGCGCCAGATCGCGCCGTTTTGCCCGCAGATCCTGCTCGGCCGGCGGGTGGAAGGATTTTCCGGCCAGCGCGGCGCCTTCGTCCTCACGACCGATCGCGGCGAGCGGGTGGCGGCGAAAGCGGTGATCATCGCCGCCGGCGCCGGCGCGTTTGGCCCCAATCGGCCGCCGCTTTCGGGGCTTGCGGCGTTCGAGGCGAGCGGCGCGGTGCAATATTACGTGCGCGACCGCGAGGCGTTGCGCGGGGCGCGGGTGGTGATCGCCGGTGGCGGCGATTCGGCGCTCGATTGGGCGCTCGCGCTGCGCGGGATCGCGGAGAAGATCTATCTCGTCCATCGCCGCGCCAAGTTCCGCGCCGCCCCCGAGAGCGCAGCGCAGGCGACGGCGGCGGCCGCGCGTGGCGAGATCGAAATGGTGATCCCCTATCAGCTCGCCGAACTCGCGGGCGCGGATGGGCGGCTCGAGGTGGTGGTGGTCGAAGATTTGGACGGCACCCGCCGCAATCTCCCCGCCGACCGGCTGCTCGCGTTTTTCGGTCTTGCGACCGATCTCGGCCCGATCGCCGGCTGGGGGCTCGATCTCGCGCAGCACCATGTGCGCATCGATCCCGCCACCTGCGAGACCAGCATCCCCGGCGTCTTCGCGATCGGTGACGTTGCGCGCTATCGCGGCAAGCTCAAGCTGATCCTGCAGGGGTTCAGCGAGGCGGCGATGGCGGCGCACGCGATCCACCCAATCGTTTATCCGGATCAGGCGCTGCATTTCGAATATTCGACGACGACCGGCGTCGCGCCGCTTTCGCCCTGATCCCGAGCGCCGGGCGCCTGGCGCCGATCCGGCATTCTGATGACCGAGGAGACCGTGATGACCCTATCCGAGACCACCCGCTTGCCCCCTGCGCCGCGCTGGCGGCCGAGCCTTTCGGAGGCGATCGGCGAGACGCCGCTCATTCGTCTCCGCCGCGCCTCCGAAATGACCGGCTGCACCATTCTCGGCAAGGCGGAGTTCATGAACCCGGGTGGCTCGGTGAAGGATCGCGCGGCGCTCGCGATCATCACCGACGCTGAGGCGCGCGGCGTGCTTCGCCCCGGCGGGCTGATCGTCGAGGGCACGGCGGGCAATACCGGCATCGGCCTCGCCCTCGTCGGCCATGCCCGCGGCTACCGCGTCGTCATCGTCATGCCGGAGACGCAGAGCCGGGAAAAAATCGACTTTCTCCGCATGATCGGCGCCGATCTCCGGCTGGTGCCGGCGAAACCCTATCGCGACCCGGGCAATTACGTGCATGTCTCGCGCCGGCTCGCCGAGGAGTTGGGCGGGGTCTGGGCCAACCAGTTCGACAATCTCGCCAATCGCGAGGGCCATCGCGCCACCACCGGGCGCGAGATCTGGGAGCAGACCGGCGGCCGGATCGACGCCTTCACCTGCGCTTGCGGCACCGGCGGCACGCTCGCTGGCGTCGCCCTCGCGCTCAAGGAACGCGATCCCAAGGTGCAGATCGTGCTGGCAGATCCGGAAGGGAGCGGGCTTTATGGCTGGGTGAAGGCGAATGATCTCTCGATTTCCGGGAGTTCGATCACCGAGGGCATCGGCCAGTCGCGGGTTCCCGCCAATCTCGAGGGCGCGCCGATCGATGATGCGCTGCGCATTCCCGATGCGGAGGCGCTGGAGGCGATTTTCACCCTCCTGATCGAGGACGGGATTTCGGTCGGCGGTTCGGCCGGGATCAACATCGCCGCAGCCATCCGCCTCGCCCGCGCGATGGGGCCGGGCCACACCATCGTCACCATCCTGTGCGATGGCGGGGCGCGCTATCAGTCGAAGCTGTTCAACCCGGAGTTTCTGCGCGCGAAAAACCTGCCGGTGCCGGCCTGGCTCGCCGGCTAAGCGGGAAAAGACGTTCTTTTTTGAAAAAAAGAACCAAAAAACTTTTGTCCGGTCTTTAGGGTGGCGCCGCAGGCGCTACCCGGCCGATAAAAGTCTTTTTGCTTCTTTTTCGGAAGTCAAAAGAAGGTATTTCTGGATCTTATCGGCATTGCCGGCTTAGAATCCGAAGGCAAAGCCGATGCGGATGGTGAAATCGCTGGTGGTGCTGGAGGGCTCATAGAAGCCGGCGCCGTTGGTCGGGCTCATGCCATAGCCGAAATGGGTATAATCGAGCCCGCCATAGAGATGAATGCGGTTGGCGAGCAGGTAATCGGCGCCGATTCCGGCTTGCAAGAGCGCGGTATCGCCGAGCGAGAAATTCATCGGCCCATAGCCTTCCGCCGCCAAGGCGCCGCCGGAGGCATTGGCGTTGCCGCCAAGCGTCTCTGCCCAGCCGAGCCGGCCCGTGAGCACGAGGCGGGTGTTGAGAGCGTAATCGCCGCGCACGCCAAAGCCGAGGAAACCGTTCGAATGGTCCTCGTTATAGCCGCTCGGCCCCTGCAGATCGCTCTGCCAGTCATGATAGCCGCCCTGAATGAAGGGGATCAGCATGAGGTTAGGGCTGAAGAGGAACCCTTTGCCAAGCTCGACGCTGACATTATTGGTGGTGTCGTTCGAGCTGCTGCGCAGCGGCGTGCCGCCGATGGTCGCGCCATTATAGCCAAACGAGCCAGTGCCATAGCTGTAGCGGATGCCGGCATAGAGATTGCTGATGCCGAGCGCGTCCACCATGGTGGTGATTTTGCCTTCAAGGCCAGGGAGCGTGCCCGATTGGGTGTCGAGCGTGTTCCCGGCGCTGTCATGCTCGGCATAATTCTGGATCATCGCGGTGGCCGCGAGGCCGATCTCGTTATTGACGTTGACGACCGCGAGATCATCGGCGCGGGCGAGCACGGGCACCAGCAGAGCGGCGGCGAAGGCTGGGAGGAATTGGCGCATGAAAATCCGGACGGCTCGGGCGACGATCGGTTGCAATCAAAGCATGATACTACACGAAATCCTACCAATTTGTTGAGAGCGGTTTTTCCAATGGTTCTTTTCGCCCCTCACGCCTACTCACGGCCACGCAGCAGGCGTTCGATGCGCGAATCGGGCACCGCCCAAAGCAGCGCCGGCACCCAGAGCAGCGCGAAGGCAAGCCCCGGCCAACCCGCCAGATCCACAGCGATCCCAACGAGATAGAGCCAGATCGATCCCTTGCCCTTGCCATCCGTGCCGACGGCGCGCGCCAGCAGGCCCTTATTCCCCTGCGCGCGGATCAGGCTGGCCTGCAACACCATATAAGCCAGCGCCGCCATGAAGAGATCGAACCCGAACAACCCGACCGGCCCGCGCGCGAGGCCGTCGGCGGCGATCCAGCCGGCGCAAAACGGCAGCAGCGAAAGCCAGAACAGGAGATGGAGGTTCGCCCACAGAGCCCGCCCATCGACGCTGTCCACGGCCTGGAACATGTGATGATGATTGCTCCAGTAGATGCCGACATAAATGAAGCTGAGCACATAAGAGATCAGCACCGGCCAGAGCGCGAACAGATCGCGCAACCCTGGCCCCGCCGGCTCGTGCAGTTCCAGAACCATGATGGTGATGATGATCGCCATCACCCCGTCGGTGAACGCTTCCAGCCGGCCTTTGTGCATCAGGGTTTTTCCAGCGCCGCCAGAGTTATCCCGACGCGCTATTTTCAACCTCTCGGGCGGGAACCGCGTCCGAAAAGGCCTCTTCGATCCATTTCGGGTCACGCTCGAACAGGGTGATCAAGGCAAGCGCCGCTTCTTCGGGCGCATTGCGGCCCTGCTCCCAGTTCTGCAAGGTACGAAGCTCGAAGCCGAGCAGGGCGGCGAATTCCCGCTGAGAAAGAGCGTGACGCGCGCGAATCGCGGCGATGTCGATCGGGGGCCGCGTTTCCGTGCGTCGCAATCGCAGCGTGATCCCGAGCGCAGCGAGATCCCGCGCAAGAGCGGGCAAATCCGCTTCGGGATCGATCGTGCATACCGCCGATCCCGCTTCGGCCAGGCGATTGAGTGCCTGATGCGCGGCGCGGAGCGATACGCCAACGGCGCGCAGCCGGCGCAAGACGTCGATCGGGCGATCGAGCGCCCCATCACGGGTCAGGATGACGACCCTGCCTTCGGAAAACGAGGGGGCAGGGTTTTCGTCCGGGACCGGCGCCAGACGTGCGAGGCGCGCCCTCAATTCTGAGTTCATCGAGTTCAAGCTCTTCTATGAGGTCCTCGGCAAACTGACGCAATCCCGGCCAGCCGACGCAATTCTTGCCTGGGCCTTGGATATGGACATTGCTCGCGACCATGATTTCACCATTTATTCGAACATCAGCTACGACTTCGAGCGTAAGGCCGCTATGCTGAATGCACACGCGAATTGTTTGATCTTCAATTTCTTCAATGACGATTTCCATGCTATAATTTCCAATTTGCACGAACTTATGTCGGACAAAAAAATCATCAAATATCAATTTATTTTCTATACGCGATTCGCGTATGAATGTCAACTCTCCTCAATCGCCGCCAGAAACTCCGCCCATTCGCGCTTGGAAAGCCCGGACTCCGGCTGCTCGACCCGCTCCCCGGCCAGCATCCGGCGCAGGACCGCGCGCATCGGGGCCGAGAGCGTGACCGCGCCGAGGCGATAGTCGCGGAAGGCGCGCGCCGCCATCGGTACCCAGGCCTCGACCGTCTTCAGCATCACCTCGGCATAGGCGCGAATTTCATATTGTGCATGAGCATCGGCGCGCAATGATAGGAAATGCAAGAGATTATGGAGATCGGTCTTCCAGTACCATTGCGTATAGGTGTTCAGCGTCAGATTCATCCGCGCAAGCTCGCGCGCGAGCCCTTGCCGGGCGGGATCACGCGCCGTGCCGTCCTCGTTTTCGTTCAGCATGGCGAGGTAATGGTCATGGCAACGCGCGGCATCTTCCCGCAGAAGATCGAGCACCATCGCCGCCTCGTCGTCGTCGAGCACATCGCCGCGCCCCTGGCGGTTGCTCGCCGACTGCGCCGCCAGATGCGCGGGGGCGGGGAGATAGAATTCGCGGTCGAGGATGGAATAGCGGGCCGAGTATTCGTTGACGTTCGCCATGCGATGGCGAATCCATTGCCGGGCGATGAAAATCGGCAGTTTGACGTGATATTTGATCTCGCACATCTCGAACGGCGTGGTGTGGCGATGGCGCATGAGATAGCGGATCAGCCCCTCATCCTCGCTCACCTTGCGCGTCCCGCGGCCATAGGAGACGCGGGCCGCCTGCACGATCGCGCCGTCATCGCCCATGTAATCGACCACGCGGACGAAGCCGTGATCGAGCACCGGGTGGGGGTGATAGAGGATCGCTTCCAGCGCCGGAACGGTCGCGCGCCGGGTTTCGGCGCGGGCGGCGCGCTGGGCTTCGATGGCGTCGATCTGATCTTGGGCGAGTGGCATCGCGGGAATCCTCTTTCAAGGCGGTTGTGGCACGCCTATATCTCAGCCGTCGGTTCGCCGACTATGGCGATAAACGGTGCATGGCATAAGCGTAGTGGACCCGGGGGCAGTGCCCGGCGCCTCCACCAGTTTTCCCGGGCGGGTCGGCCCGGGTCGGGGGGCGAAACAGGCTCGACACGCGTGGTAAAGATGTATCTTTCGCTCGGCATGGTTCCGCCGTTATCGGGCCGTATGATAGGTGCCAACGACAACATGGCGCTCGCTGTCGCTGCATAAGCGATAAGCGCGGTTCGGGGGGCACCGGGCAACAGAAGCCCCCCACTTTTCCATCGCGTCTCACTCCGCTCCGAGCAGGACGAAAATCACCCCGCCGGCGACGAGGAACAGGCCGGCGATGTCGCTCCGCTTCATCCGCTCGCGTAGGTAAAAATGGCTGAAGAGGAGGATGAACGGCACCTCCATCTGGCCGAGCGAGCGCACCAGACCGACCGGGGCGAGCGCGAACGCCGAAAACCAACAGCCCGACCCCACCGCCGACATCGCGCCCACCCAAAGCGAACGCCGCCAGCTCACTAGCGACGCCAGAATCTGCCGCGGCTCGCGCCAGACGAGCCACGCGCCCAGCATCACCGTCTGCATCGCGTTCGTCACCACCAGGGCGTAGATCGCCTGGATGATCGGATGCCCGCCATGGAGCGCGAGATTGGCCCATTTGATCAGGACCGAGACGAAAGCAAAGCAGAGCCCGGTGCCGAGCCCGCACAGGGCCGCCGGCTGGAACGTCGCCCGCAACAGGCCGCGCAGACGCATGCCATGCCCGGCGAGCGAGAGCGTGAGCACGCCAACCACCCCGATCAGAATGCCAACCCAAGCCACAAGACGCAGCCGTTCGCCCGCGATCAGCCAGGCGACGAGCGCGGTCTGCACCCCCTCGGTCTTGGCGTAAGCGCTGCCGACGGCGAAGCTGCGAAAGCTAAATGAGAGGATGAGGAGGCCGGTGCCGACGATCTGCAACGCGCCGGCGATCGCGCATTCGGCCAAAAACGTCGCGTTCGGCGCCGGCAGCCGCGCCCCGCTCGCCGCCAGCAGGGCGATGAGCATGGCAAGCCCAAACGGCACGCCATAGAAAAACCGCACGAATGACGCGCCATTGACCGAGAGCACGGCGCGGAGCCGCTGCTGCAAAGCCGTCCGCCAAGTCTGAAACAATGCCGCGATCAGGGTGAAGAGGATCCAAAGCGGCATCATGCCGATTCCGTCGCCGGATATCGGCCGGGGCAGGGGAAAATACGCCACGCTGTGTCAAATATCATAGATATTCCATGAGGCATTTCAGAAGCCGGAGATCATGGGCCGCGTGCGCGGCAACCCCGAGCGGGCCCGGGAAAGGCTCCGCGATGTGACAGTAGAGGCCCCCCCCTCTTGGTCAAGCCGGCCGCGCCGATCAGGTGATCCCGAGCGGTGAAATCATCCCTTGACGAAATGTATCATTGGCTACATATACCAGCGGAGCTTCCCAACGTCCCAGAAAGCATAGCCATGAGCCAGGGGATTTCCGAGTTTCCGATGCCGCTCCCCGACCGTGCCGCCGATATGCCGCCGGTCAGCCGCGAGGATGTTCTGCGCGCCCGCGATCGCCGCTCGGTGCTCGATGCGCGGGCGAGAAAGCGCGCCTTCCGCCTGCTCTGGCTGCTCGCCGGGCCGGGGGTTCTGGTCATGCTGGGCGAGAATGATGGGCCGAGCATGGTTTCCTACGCGACCACCGGGGCGACTTATGGGATCGGCTTTTTCGTCCCCTTCATTCTGCTCACCTTCGTCATGGCGTTTGTTGTGCAGGAGATGACGGTGCGCCTCGGCGCCGTCACCCATCGCGGCCATGCCGAGTTGATTTTCCAGCGTTTCGGGCCGTTTTGGGGCTATTTCGCGATGGCCGATCTGGTGGTCGGCAATCTCCTCACCTTGATCACCGAATTCATCGCGATCCAGGCCGGCGGGCTCTATTTCGGCGTTCCCGCCTGGCTTTCGGTCGCGATCGGGGCGGCGCTGATCCTGGCCTCCCTCGCGCTCCGGCGTTACGCGACCTGGGAGCGGGCGCTGATGGCGCTCGCCGTCTTCAACCTCTTGTTCATTCCCGCCGCCCTTTTCGCCCACCCGAGCGGCGCGGCGCTGGCGCAGGCGGCGCTTACCTGGCGCCCGATCCCGGGCGGCGTGACGGTCGCTTTCGTGACCTTGTGCATGGCCAATATCGGCGCGACCGTGACCCCCTGGATGATTTTCTTCCAGCAAAGTGCTGTGGTGGACAAGGGATTGACCACCGCCGACATTGGCGAGGGGCGGGTCGATACCGCGTTCGGCGCCATCCTCGCCGCCATCGCCGCGATCGCGACGGTTGCCGCGGCGGCGCCGCTTTTCGCCCATCACGTCGATGTCTCCAGTTTTGCGAGCGGCGCCGATTTCGCGACCGCGCTCCGCCCCTATCTCGGCACCACCGGCGCGACGCTGTTCGCGCTCGGGATCATCGAGGCCGGGCTGGTCGCGGCGATGACGATTTCCACCAGCTCCGCCTATGCCCTTGGCGAAACCACCCATGCGCGCCACAGCCTCAATCTCGATTTCTCGCAGGGCAAGTTGTTCTACGGCACCGTCATCGTCTCCACCATAGTCGCCGCTCTGGTGGTGCTGATCCCGGGCGCGCCGCTGCTCGCCTTGACGCTCACCGTCAATGTCATCGCGACCCTCCTGATGGCGCCCGCTCTCTTGTTCCTGCTGCTCCTGGTTAATGACCGCGAGATCATGGGCGCGCACGCCAACACCTGGCGCGCCAATCTCGCCGGCGGATCGATCGTCGGCCTGATCGTGGTCATCGGCATTTTCTACGGCCTGCTGACCGTTTTTCCTGGCCTCTTGGGGAAATAGGGGGACGTCATGAGCTATTATGATCCGCAATGCATCGCCGCCCTCGAGCCGAGCCAACTGAGCGCGATGCGTGAGGCGCCGCTGCCGCGCCGGCATCTCGGGCGCGGGGTGATGCTGCTTTTGGTGCTGCTCCGGGTCTATGTCCTCGCAGCCATCCCGGTGGTCGCCTACGCCTTCATCGCCGCGCTCGCGAACCCGTCGTGACGCCTGCCGCAACCCACGACGATGTGGTGATCGCGGACTGGATCGACCGCAACGGCCATCTCAATCTCGCCTATTATCTCGTTCTGTTCGACCGCGCGACCGACGTCCTGTTCGACCGGCTCGGCGTCGGCGCCGCCTATAGCGCCGCCTCGGGCTGCTCGCTGTTCGTGGTTGAGACCCACACGCTCTATGAGCGTGAACTGGCGCTCGGCGCGCAGGTGCGCATCGATTGCCACGTCCTTGGCGCCGACGAAAAACGCCTCCATCTCGCCCATGAAATGTTCCGCGCAGGTGAGGCGGACCGCGTCGCGCTGCTGGAAGGGATGGTTTTGCACGTCGATCTCGGAAGCCGCCGCACGGCACCTTTTCCCGCCGCGATCGCCGCAACCCTCGCCGGCGTGGTGACGGCGGCGCCACCCGCCGGCCTCGGGCGGCGGATCAGCGGGCTGGGCCGCCGATAATCAGCCGCTGATCCGCGAAAGCCCGCCGAGATAGGGCCGCAGCGCGTCGGGGATGATAATCGCGCCGTCCGCCTGCTGGTAATTCTCCATCACCGCGATCAGGGCGCGCCCGACCGCAACCCCCGAGCCGTTTAGCGTGTGGACGAAGCCGGCGACCTTCCCGTCCGGGGCGCGAAACCGCGCGTTCATCCGGCGCGCCTGAAAATCCCGGCAGTTGGAGCACGAACTGATCTCCCGCCAGGCTTGCTGGCCAGGGAGCCAGACCTCGAGATCGAAGGTTTTCGCCGCCGAAAACCCGGTATCGCCGGCACACAGCAACACCCGGCGATAGGGAAGGCCGAGGCGCTCCAACACCGTTTCGGCGCAGCGGGTCATACGCTCATGCTCGGCCGCGCTGTCATCGGGATGGGTGAGCGAGACCATTTCGACCTTGCGGAACTGGTGCTGGCGCAGCATGCCGCGCGTGTCGCGCCCGGCCGCCCCGGCCTCGGCGCGGAAGCAATCGGTGAGCGCGGTCAGACGCAAGGGGAGGGTTTTCGCCGGGAGAATCTCGCCGGCGGCAAAATTGGTCAGCGGCACCTCGGCGGTCGGGATCAGCCAGCGGTTATCCGTCGTCCGAAACAGATCGTCGGCGAATTTCGGGAGTTGGCCTGTGCCATAGAGGGCGGCGTCATTGACCAGAAGCGGGACGGATGCTTCCTCATATCCGTGTTCGCCGGTGTGAAGATCGAGCATGAATTGCCCGAGCGCGCGCTCGAGCCGCGCCAAGGCGCCGCGCAGCACGACGAAGCGCGAGCCCGCGAGCTTGGCGGCGAGCGAAAAATCCATGAGGTCGAGCGCCTCGCCCAATTCGAAATGCTGTTTTGGCGCAAAGCCGAAATCGCGCGGCGCGCCAACCTCCTTGAGGACGACATTAGAGCGCTCGTCGGCGCCGTCGGGCACGTCGTCGTCGAGGGTGTTGGGCAGCTCCGCCAGCCTCGCCCGTATTTTGCCCTCGAGCCGTGCCGCCTCTTGGGCAAGAGTGTTCATGGTCTGCTGGCGCATCGTCGCGTCGATCTCAAGCCGCGATGTATCTTCGTTCCGGCGTTTTTTCTCGCCGATCTCGCGTGAAAGCAGGTTGCGGATGGTTTGCAGATCCTGCACCGAGGTCCGCGCAACGCGGCACTCCCTGTCATTTTCTAGCAATTGATCGGCAATCGGCTCCAGCCCCCGCCGTCGCATCGCCGCGTCGAACGCTGCGGGATCATCGCGAATGGCGCGGATATCGTGCATCGGATCAGTCCTCGGCCGGTTTGGGCTCGACCATGCGGGCGGCGATGATCGAGATTTCGTAAAGCAGGATGAGCGGCACCGCGAGCCCGGTCTGGGTGAAGATGTCGGGGGGTGTCAAGATCGCGGCGATGATGAACATGCCGACATAGGCATAGCGGCGCTTGGCGGCCAGCGCCTTGGAACTGACGATGCCGACCTTGGCCAAAAGCGTCAGCGCGACAGGCAATTGAAAGGCGATGCCGAAAGCGAGGATGAGCTTCATCACCAGGCTCAAATACTCGCTGACCTTGGCTTCCAGTTGAATCGGCAGGCCGCCGGCGCCGTTCGGGGTCTCGAAACTGAGGAAAAACCGCCAGGCGGTCGGAAAGATCAGGTAATAGGCCAGCGCCGCGCCGGCGACGAACAACACCGGGGTTGCGATCAGAAACGGCGCCAGCGCGCGTTTTTCCGAGCGATAGAGCCCCGGTGCCACGAAGAGCCAGATCTGGATCGCGATTACCGGGAAGGAGACGAAAGCGGCGCCGAAAAACGCGACTTTCACATAGGTGAAAAACGCCTCGTAGAGCGCTGTGAAGATGAGGCGCCGGTCCTGCCCGGTTTGGTGCATCAGAATATTGGCGAGCGGGCGCGCGAGGAAGGAATAGATGTCCTTCGAAAAGTAATAGCAAACGCCGAACGCGACGAGAAACGCGACCAGCGAGAATAATAGCCGCCGGCGCAGCTCGATCAGATGTTCGAGCAGCGGCATCGGCTTATCGTGGATCGGGTCTTCCTGGTCGGGCGGTGGCAATTCTGTCGTTCCGGCAAGAGGTTGGGGTGTTATCCGCGTCTGTGGGCGCGCGTGACACCGGGCGGGATGAAGGCCGGGGGCGTTGGCGCTGCGGCGATTTCCGGTGGGATGAAGGAAGGCGCGGCGGCGGCCTCTGGCGGCGCCGGCGCCGCCTCGGCGGGCGGGCTCTCGCTATTGCCGGGGGCGACGTCCTCTGGCCGTTCGATCACGGTCTCCGGATGGGCGGCGACTGGTGTTGACTCAAACGGGCTTTCGTTGAGGTTGCGGGCCAGCGAGCCATCGGGATCGACCGCGCTGGTGAACGCGCCGCGTACGTCGAAATTGCGGATTTCGTTGATTTGCTGGCGAAACTCGCCAAGATCGGCCTCGCGCATCATCTCATCGACATGGCCCTGGAATTCGGCCGCCATGCGCCGCGCCTTCTTGACCATGCCGGCGACGGCGCGCATCGCCGCCGGCATGTCTTTGGGGCCGATGGCGATCAGCGCCACAACGCCCACCAAGGCGATTTCGGACCAGGCAAAATCGAACATCCAGGCTCCGCTTTTACCCCGTTGCGTGATGCCAAAAGGAAAAACACTTCTTTTTCTGAAGAAAAAGAAGCAAAAAGACTTCTATCCCGTTTTCTCGGAGCGGCAATGCCGCCGGCACTGCCCAACGGGGAAAAGTTTTTTGGTTCTTTTTTTCAAAAAAGAACGATTCTTCCTCATCGCGCTATCCTCTAGCAGGAAAGCCCGCACGCGCAAACCGCGCCGTCAGGCGCTGCCCGGCGCCGGCACTTCGACCAAGAGATCAGCGCGGCGCGGCAGATCGGCGAGATCCTTGAGCCCGAATTGCGCGAGAAAGGCCGCCGTCGTGCCCCAAAGCGTCGGGCGCCCTGGCGCCTCCTTGTGGCCGCGCGGTGCGATCAGGCTGGCTTCCAAAAGCGCGTCCATGGTTGCTTGCGAGAGGCTGGCGCCGCGGATTTCCTCGATCTCGGGGCGCGTCACCGGCTGATGATAGGCGATGATCGCTAGCGTCTCCATCGCGACCCGCGGCAGGCGCCGCGGCACCTCGATCACGCGGCGCAGCAGCGGCGCGAGATCGGGCGCGGTCTGAAACCGCACCCCGCCGGCGACCTTAACCAGTTCGACGCCGCGCCCGGCATAGCGCGCCGCCAGCGCCGCGACCACCGCGTCGACATCGCATGTCTCGGGCAGAACCTGGCCGAGCGCGCGGCGTGACACCGGCTCGGCGGAGGCAAATACGAACGCCTCGGCGAGGCGGAGCGCCGCTTCGGAGACCGGCGCGGGTGTTTCGGGAGTGTCCTCGGTCATGCGTCCTCCTCGCCGGCAACCGCCCGGCGCAGCAGAATAGGCCCGAATGGCGTCTCCTGGCGGAGGTCGATGGCGCCGCCCCGGGCCATTTCGAGGCCGGCGAGCAATGTCGCCGAGAGTGCCGCGCGACGCTGCAGCGGCTCCGCGAGATTTTCCGGCAGGAATGTCTCGAGCGTCCGCCAGTCCGGCACGCCGCCGAGCATCGCACCCAGCCGCCGCAAGGCATCCTGGACACTCCACAGCGTCATCGGCTTCGGGCGATAGCGCCGCTGGCCGCCGCCGCGGCGAAGGGCGGCGAGATAGGCGCGGAGCAGCGCCGGCACGTCAAGGCGCAAGCGCGAGCGATCGATTTCCGAGAAATCCTCGGGGGCGGCGCGGGCGAAAACCTCCTGGCCGAGCTGCGGGCGGGCAGCGAGCCAGGCGCTCGCGGCGCGCATCGCCTGCAATTCGGCAAGGCGCGCGGCGAGCGTCTCGGCCGCTTCCTCGCCGGCCTCGGCCTCGTCCGTCCCCGCCGGGAGCAAGAGGCGCGATTTCAGCCAGGCGAGCCAGGCCGCCATCACCAGCCAGTCGGCGGCGAGTTCGAGGCGCACCCGCCGTGCCCCCTCGATCACCGCGAGATATTGCTCGACCAGAGCAAGGATGGAAATCCGCGCGAGATCGAGCTTTTGGCCGCGCGCGAGTTCCAAAAGCAAATCGAGCGGCCCCTCGAACCCTTCGAGGCGCAAAACCAGGGTTTCGATCAGCGGCGGCTCGGCCGGCGCCTCAGCCATGGCCCGACACGCCCGCAAGCCACAGGACGACGCCGATCGCGCGCGGCACGATATGATCGAGCGCCGCCCCCACCGGATCGACCCGCCAGCCGAGCCCGGCGAGCACCTGCGGCAGGATGAACACGACCAGCAAAACCAGCAGGATGCCGACCCGCTCGAGCAGCGCCCAACGCCGCGCGAGCCGCAGCGGCAACAGCCCGACCACGATCCGCCCGCCATCGAGCGGCGGAATCGGCAGCAGATTGAAGATCCCGAGGACGAGATTGGTGAGCACGAAATAATAGATGAAGACACCGCCGATTTCGGCGCCACGCGGCGGCGCGTAAGCGAGCGCATGGAGCGCCAGGGCGGCGAGCCAGGCGAGCAGGAAATTCATCGCCGGCCCGGCCGCCGCGACCACCATCATGCCGCGCCGGGGGCTGCGGAATTTCCATGCCGCGACCGGCACCGGCTTGGCCCAGCCGAACAAAAACACCACCCGCCCGAGCGTCAGCCATTGCCCGATCAGCAGGATGCCGGGGAGCAGGACGGTGCCGACGCGGTCGATATGGCGCAGCGGATTGAGCGACAGCCGCCCGGCCGCGCGCGCCGTATCGTCGCCCATGGCGAGCGCGGCATAGCCATGCGCCGCCTCATGCAGCGTGATCGCCAGCACCACCGGCACGACGGCAAGCGCGAGCTGCAGGGCGAGGCCGATCATCGGAGCAAAGCCTCCCGCTCCGCTGCCAGGGCGTCGCGCGCGGCGAGAAGAGCGGGATCGCGGCGCACGCACGCGAGAGCGCGGGCGGCGGCGAGGCGTTCGCCGGCCGCAGGCGTGATGGCGGGGCAGGCGTCGAGCAGGGAGGCGGTTTCAGCGAGGACGCCGGTGCAATGGAGCACGAGATCGCAGCCGGCGTCCAACGCCGCAACCGCGAGTTCGCCCGGCGCGCCGGTGAGCGCGCGCATGGCGAGGTCGTCTGAGACGAGAACGCCGGCAAACCCGATCGCCCCGCGGATCACGTCGCGGATGATGCTTGGCGAAAGCGTCGCCGGCCGCTGGGGATCGAGCGCGGGATAGAGAATATGCGCGGTCATCGCCCACGGCAGCGCGGCGTTGGCGGCAAAAGGCGCGACATCGGCGGCAAGATCGGAAGAAGCCACCACCGGGAGGGCCAAATGGCTGTCGGCTTCGGCGCGGCCGTGCCCGGGAATATGCTTCATCACCGGCTGCACGCCGGCGGCGAGAAGGCCGGACGCGAGCGCCGCGCCGAGGGCCGCGACCGCTTCGGGATCGGCGGCGAAAGCGCGATCGCCGATCACCGCATCCGCCCCTGGGATCGCGAGATCGAGCACCGGCGCGGTGACGACATCGAGCCCGCTGGCCGCGCATTCGGCGCCGATCAGCGCGCCTTGGAGGAAGGCGGCGCGCAGCCCGGCGGCAGGGTCGCGCGCATAGAGCCGCCCAAGCGCCGCCGCCGCGGGATGTGCGCGCCAGAAGGGCGGGCGCAGCCGGGCAACGCGCCCGCCCTCCTGGTCGATCATCACGACCGCTGCGGCCGGCAAAATCGCGCGAAGATCGTCGATCAGGCGGCTAAGCGCCGCCGGTGTGGTGACATTGCGGGCAAACAGGATCACCCCGGCGGGCGGCGCGCGGCGGAGCAGGGCCGCCTCCTCGGCGCCGAGTGTTGCGCCTGCAAGACCGATGATCGCGGCTTTCATCGGCGCTGGCTGCGATGACGGGTCATGGCGGGCTGCGGCTTAGAAAGCCGCGACGGCGCAGGCCGTGCTCTTGCCGCGAAGATAGGCGCAAAACTCCCGTGCCTGCGCGGTATCGCCGAATCCGCCAGCCCGCAGCCGCCAAAACACATGCCCGTCATGGCTGACGACACGGCTGATCAGGGCTTTACGATGGGCGAATTGCGCCGGGAAGCGCTTTTCGAGGCGCGCCCATTCCTCACGCGCTTGCGCTTCCGTCGGGAGGGCGGCGAGCTGAACCTCAATGTCGTGACCGGCGGCGGAGACCGCGGCAGGTTTCGCCGGGCTCGCTATTGCCGCTGGATGCGGGGCGGCGGCGGCCGACGCGAGGGAGGGGGCCATCGTCGGCGCCGGCGGCGCCGGCGACGATTGCAGCCGGTGGAGTTCGGCGGGGGCCGGCGTTTCCGGCGGCGGCGAGAGAGTTTCGGCCGATCCCGCGCCGGTCCCGCTCGCCGTGCCGGGCGCGGCCGGCAGCGTGGCGGCGCCGAGGAGGGCAGCGTCGGCCCCGGCGACCTGCAAGCCACCGGGATTGACCGGCTTGACCTTGACCGGCCCGGGATCGGCGGCGATGAGCGGTACCGGCCCATGGCGATGCCCGGCGAGCGACCATGCCCCGACGATCAACGCGAGCGCCCCGCCAAGGCCGCCGGCGATCGCCATCAGGCGCCGCGTCGCGGGATCGAGGCCGCGCTGGGGGCCGTTTAGCCGCAGCGGGGCGGGATCTGGTTCGGTGTAATAGTCCTGCGGCACCGGCGCATGCCCCCTTCAACGCATCTCTTCGACTGGCGCGACCCCCATGACAGCGAGGCCGGAGCGGATCACCACCGCCATCGCCGCCACCAAGGCAAGCCGTGCGCTGGTTTCCGCGGGCCGCTCCGGCTGGATGAAACGCAACGTCGCGGCCTCTCGCCCACGGTTCCACAATATATGAAAATCGCTGGCTAAATCATAGAGAAAAAACGCGATCCGATGTGGCTCGTGGGCGCGTGCGGCGCCTTCGACGAGGCGTGGCCAGCCGGCGAGGCGGCGGATCAGCGCGAGTTCGGCGGGATCGGTGAGGCTCTCGAGGGCGACGCTTGCGAGCGCCTCTGGGGTGGTGGGGAAACCCTGTTCGGCGGCATGGCGTAGCACCGAGCGCGCGCGGGCATGCGCGTATTGGACGTAAAATACCGGATTCTCGCGCGTCTCCGCCACTGCCTGGTCGAGATCGAATTCCATCTGCGCGTCGTTTTTGCGGGTCAGCATGATGAAGCGGACGACGTCGCGCCCGACCTCCTCGATCAGATCGCGGAGCGTGACGAAACTGCCGGCGCGTTTGGACATGCGCACCGGCTGGCCGCCCTTCAGCACATGGACGATCTGGCAGAGCAGCACATCCAGCGTCGCCCCATCGCCGGCGAGCGCGGTGATCGCCGCCCGCAGGCGCGCGACATAGCCGCCGTGATCGGCGCCCCAGACATCGATCAGTGTGCGAAAGCCGCGCCCGATCTTGTCGGCGTGATAGGCAATGTCGTTGGCGAAATAGGTCGCCGAGCCGTCCGATTTGCGCAATGGCCGATCGACGTCGTCGCCAAAGCGCGTCGCGCGGAACAGGGTCTGCTCGCGCGGCTCCCAATCCTCGGGGAGCTTGCCCTTGGGCGGCTCGAGCACCCCCTCATAGATCAGCCCGGCTTGCGCGAGCCGGCCGATCACCGCCTCGACCGCGCCGCTTGCAACCAGCGCGCGCTCAGAGGTGAAGACATCCGGACGCACCCCGAGGCGCGCGAGATCTTCGCGGATTCCCGCCATCATCGCGGCGATCGCGAAATCCCGCACGGTCTCGAGCCAATGTTCCGGCGGCGCGATGCCACCGTCCGCGGCGGCGAGGCTTCGGCCATGATTTTCAGCGAGTGCCGCACCGACCGCGATCAGATAATCGCCCCGATATTGCAGGCCCGAGGGCGCTCGCGCGGCGAAATCCTCGGCCGCGATCTCGCTTCCGATCGCCTGCAGATAACGCCAATAGGCGGCCCAGGCGAGCGCCGTGACCTGTGCCCCGGCATCGTTGATGTAATATTCCCGGGTGACGTCGAACCCGGCCTTGGCGAGCAGATTGGCGAGAGCATCGCCGACCACGGCGCCCCGGCAATGGCCGATATGCATCGGCCCGGTCGGGTTGGCGGAGACATATTCGACATTGACCCGCTGCCCCGTGCCGATTTCGCTATCGCCATAGGCCTCGCCGGCGGCGAGGATGGCCGGGATGACGGCATGGAGAGCCGCGGGGCGGAGGCGGATATTGAGAAAACCCGGCCCCGCGACCTCGGCGGCGGCGATTTCGGGGACGGTCGCGAGCGCTTTGGCGAGCGCGTCGGCGAGCGCGCGCGGCGGCATCCCGGCCGCTTTCGCCGCCACCATCGCAACGTTGCTCGCCATGTCGCCGTGCGCCGCCTCGCGCGGCGGGCTGACCTCGATGCGCGCGAGAACGTCCTCGGGCACGGCGGGCGCGCTGGCGGCAAGGGCGGCGCGGATGCGCGCGCCGATCTGCGCGAAAAGATCGCTGGTCATAATATATCTGCTTTCAGGGAAAGGGCGGGCACGCGCGACGCCTCAGCCAGAGATCGCGATATCGGTGAGGCGACGATGTTCGTCCATCGCGAAGCGGTCGGTCATGCCGGCGATATAGTCGGCAACGATCATCGCCGCCCGCGCCGATCCCGGCTCTCCCGCCCGCGCCCGCCATTCATTGGGCAGCAATCCGGGGTCGCCATGGAACATGCGAAACAGCTCCTCGGTCAGCCGGCGCGCCTTGCTGGTCATGCGGTTGACCCGCCAATGGCGATACATGCGCGCGAACAGAAATGCCCGGATTGCCTGATTGGCATCGGCGACGGCGGCGCTGAACGCGATCACCGCGGTTTTCGCCCGCCGAATATCGTCGGCCGAGCCCGGCGCGAGGGCGGCGAGGCGGCTGCGCGATGCGGCGAGGAGGTCGGAAATCAGCGCATTGATCACCCGCCGGATGGTCTCGTGGCGGAGCCGCGGCGGCGGCATATCGAGGCTCGCCCGCCCCGCATCCGCGAGCGCCGCGCCGACGATCGGCAAGTGCGCGATATCGCCGAAATCGAACAGGCCGGCGCGCAGCCCGTCATCGATATCATGGCCATGATACGCGATATCGTCGGCGAGCGAGGCGAGTTGCGCCTCGGCGGATGCGAAATTTCCGAGATCGAGCGGATGGCGCGCATCATAATCGGCGACATAGGCCGGCGGGTGGGGGAGGGGGCCATTATGCTTGGCGAGCCCCTCGAGCGTCTCCCAGGTGAGGTTGAGGCCATCGAAGGCGGCGTAGCGGCTTTCGAGCAATGTGACCACCCGCAAGGACTGAGCGTTGTGGTTGAAGCCACCGAACGGCGCGGCGGCCTGCGCCAGCGCCTCCTCACCGGCATGACCGAAGGGCGGATGTCCGAGATCATGGGCGAGCGCCAGCGCCTCGGTCAGATCCTCGTCGAGGCCGAGGGCGCGGGCGCAGGAGCGGGCGATCTGGGCGACCTCGATCGAATGGGTGAGGCGGGTGCGGTAGAAATCCCCCTCGTGATTGACGAAGACCTGGGTTTTGTATTGCAGCTTGCGGAAGGCGGAGCTGTGGATGATGCGGTCGCGGTCGCGCTGGAAGGGGCTGCGCCCGATCGCCTCGGGCTCAGGATGAAGCCGGCCGCGGGAAGTCTCAGCGCGGACGGCGAAAACGGCCAGGGCGTGCGCGTCGGTCATGCCGGCGCGGGATAGCACCCTGGCCGGGGGTCTTCAATCCGCACCGGTGCGCGCCTATCTCCCCTCCCATGAACATCGTCGCCACCCCGCCCCGCTTTCGCCTTGCCCCGCGCGCCGCGCGCCGCGTCGCCGCCCTGCTCGCCGCGCCGGCCGCCGATGGCGCCGCGCCGGCGGCGCTCCGCGTCGCCGTGCTCGCCGGCGGTTGCAACGGCCTGCAATACCGCTTCGACCTCGATGAAACGATCGCCGCCGATGACGTGGTGATCGAAGAAGAGGGGGCGCGGGTCGCCATCGACCCGGTCAGCCTCGATCTCCTCGCCGGCGCCGAACTCGACTATGTCGAGGAATTAATGGGCGCCTATTTCAAGGTCAAAAATCCCAACGCCACCTCTTCCTGCGGTTGCGGCACCTCGTTCGCGGTCGAGTGAGTGGCCGCGCGCGTGAAGATCACGACCTGGAACGTCAATTCGATCCGCAAGCGTCTGGCGCAGGTGCAAGCGTGGCTTGCCCGCGAACAGCCGGATATCCTTCTGCTCCAGGAGCTGAAATGCGAGGCGCGGGATTTTCCCGAACTCGAGTTCGCGGCGCTCGGCTATCGCGCCGAAATCGTCGGCCAGAAAGCCTATAACGGCGTCGCCGTGCTCGCGCGCATCCCCTTTGAGGTCAGGCTGCGGGCCTTGCCCGGCCTTGCGGCCGATGGCGATGGCCCGCCGGAGGCACGCTATATCGAAATCGCGGCGGCGGAGATGGTGATCGGCGGGCTTTACGCGCCGAACGGCAATTCCGGCGGCGTCGAGGGCTATCGGCGCAAGCTCCGCTGGCTGGACGCACTGATCGCGCACACGCGCTCGCTGCTCGCCGCCGATACGCCGCTGGTGCTCGCCGGGGATTTCAATATCTGCCCCGATGACGACGATCTTGCCCCCGGCGCGCTCGCCCCCGATGACGCGCTGGTGCGCCCGGAAAGCCGCGCCCGCTTCCGCACCCTGCTCTGGCTCGGCATGACGGACGGCTTGCGCGCGCTGACGCCGGAGGGGCCTATCTTCACCTTCTGGGACTATCAGGCCGGCGCCTTTGCCGCCGATCGCGGCTTGCGGATCGACCATGTCCTGCTGTCGCCGACGCTGGCCGAGCGCCTCACGGCCGCTTCCGTCGATCGCGCCGCCCGCGCCGCCGAACAACCCTCCGACCACGCCCCGGTGAGCGTCACGTTGACGTCGACGTGATTTTTTGAGGGGGGTTGCTTTTCGGATGCCGTCTCGGGCGAATGCGGGCTCAGAGTGAGGGCAAGCTCGTATCCCACAAGATCATTTTTCTATGGCATGATTTGAAACTTTACGCGTGCTGTCGGGCGTGCTCTATTTTCCGGCGTGACGTGACGATGGTGATGCCAAGCCCGCACGAGGGTAAAACACGCGGGTAAAAGCCGCAGAACGCGGGTGTAACCCTTGCCGGTGCCTTGCCTACGCCATCGTGCAGAGCGTCGTCGAAAACCGGCGTTGAAAAATCGACGCCAAAAATAGCAAAGGGGAATGGTCCATGGCGTGGAATAAGCGCAATAGGTATTGGCTGTTGACGGCCGCGAATATGGCGGGTCTGGCCTTGGCGCTCGGCTTTGCGGCGCTGCCGGCGCGCGCCGGCGACATCACCGATCAGCAATTGGTGAACGCCGATCAGGATGCCGGCAACTGGCTTCTCCATCACAAGGATTATGCCGCGCATCGCTTCTCGACTCTCGATCAGATCAATGCCGGCAACGTGAAGAATTTGAAGGTCGCGTGGACGCTACAGCTCGGCGGCCTCGAGGGCGGCGGCATCTGGACCCATGGCGGGCTTGAGGGAACGCCACTCGCCGAGGACGGCATTCTCTATGTCACCGACGGCTGGGGTTCGGTCTACAAGATCGACACCCATGGCGGCGAAGGCAAGCTGCTATGGAAGATGGACCCCAAGACCGATCATGACTGGGCGGGCGCGATCGCCTGTTGCGGGGTCGATAATCGCGGGGTTGCGCTGTGGCATAATCTCGTCATCTCCCATACCCTCGATGGCCGCTTGGTCGCGACCGACAAGGAGAGCGGCAAGGTCGTCTGGCAGCGCCAGGTCGCCAATCCCGATAAGGGCGAGGTCGTCACCGGGGCGCCTTTGGTTGTGAAAAACCTCGCGATCACCGGCGTCGCCGGCGCCGAATATGGCATTCGCGGGTGGATCGCGGCAACCGACCTCACGACGCAGAAAGAGGTCTGGCGCACCTACACCATCCCCGGCAAGGGCGAGCCGGGCAGCGACACTTGGAAGGATGATCACGATGCGGCCGCGATCGGCGGCGGCTCGACCTGGGTCACCGGCAGCTATGATCCGGGGACGGATACGATCTATTGGGGCGTTGGCAATCCCGGGCCGGATTGGGATAGTGCGTATCGCCCCGGCGATAATCTCTACACCGACAGCACGCTCGCCCTCGATCCTGCGACCGGCAAGATCAAATGGCATTTCCAGCACACGCCGAACGATGCCTTCGATTATGACAGCGTCGCTGAAAACGTCCTCGTCGACATCAACGGCAAGCATCTGGCCTTGGAAGCCGATCGCAATGGCGTTGGCTATGCCGTCGATCGCACCAATGGGCAATTCGTCTGGGCACAGCCTTTCGTCAAGCAATTCACCTGGACCTCGGGGATCAATCCGCAAACCGGCAAGCCGATGGAGTATGATCCGAGCAAGCCGGTTCAGACCTATAACGCTGCGGTGACGCCGACCCGGGAAAACAAGGTGACGATGATTTGCCCGGGCAATATGGGCGGCAAGAACTGGCCGCCGACGGCCTATAATCCCAATCTCCATCTCTGGTATATTCCGGTGATCGAAAGCTGCAACCGGATCACCGTCGAGGCGATGGTGCCAGGCAAATCCTTCAAGCCGCGTGAATTCTTCACTGGCGGCGGGCCGAGCGATCCGGTGCGTATCACCGGCAGCATCACTGCGATCGATGTCGCGACCGGCAAGATCGCTGGCAAGGCGGAGACGCCGTACCCGATGCTCGGCGGGATTTTGGCAACGCCCGATCTGGTGATGGCCGGGCAGCCGGATGGCAAGGTGATGGCGCTCGATGCCAAATCTCTCGCCAAGCTCTGGGAGTTCAACACTGGCGGTGGCGTCAGCGCGCCGCCGATGACCTTCAGCGTCGATGGCAAGCAATATATCGCGCTGCTCGTCGGCCAGGGCGGCGCGTGGGATAAATGGTTCATCGACGGCACGCCGG
This sequence comes from Acidibrevibacterium fodinaquatile, assembly GCF_003352165.1. GTDB lineage: Bacteria > Pseudomonadota > Alphaproteobacteria > Acetobacterales > Acetobacteraceae > Acidibrevibacterium > Acidibrevibacterium fodinaquatile. Next base: position 2,339,355 of record NZ_CP029176.1, on the reverse strand, counting down.
AACTGAAGCGGATTGCGCCAGGCTCGATGCTGTTCGTTTTCGGCCTTTGACGGAAACCGCCCCGGCGTCACCGGCGCCGGGGCGGGATAAATGACGGATCTTACCCGACATGTTCACACGCCTGCCGCGCTCGCTCGGTTTCGCGCTGTTTTTCTTGCTGTTCGTCGCACCCTTGCCAGGTTGGACGCAAAGTTCCGCCGATCTCCCGGGATCAACGACAGAGGCGGCAACAAGCGGCGATCTCGCCGAAGGCAAACGCCTCTATCGTATCAACTGCGCCGGCTGCCATAAATGGCATGGCGGCGGCGGCGGCGGCTATGGCGGCGATGCCTTGTCGCTCCGCAAGACCAAGTTCGATCGCGCACAGATCATCGAAACCGTGAGCTGCGGCCGCCCCGGCACCGGCATGCCCTATCATCGCCGCGACGCCTATCAGGACGGCGCCTGTTATGGCCTCCACGAGGGCGATGTCGTCGGCAACGGCATGGTACTGGCCGCGAATAATTTCCTCCGCCCGCAAGAGATCGGCGCGATCGCCGATTACGTGCTCGCTGATATCAAGGGCCATGGCGAGCCGAATTATCAGGAATGTCTCGCCTTCTTTGGCACGGGATCGCGCGTTTGCGATATTTATGCGCCGGGCGGCGGCGAGCAGAAAGCCGCGCCATGACGGCGCATCGGGCGTTATCGCAAGGCCTCGTGCTTTGCATCCTCGCTCTGTTCCTGATCGCGGCGGTGCAGGCTGGCGACAATAGTGAGGCGGGCGATCTTCGCGAGTTTCGCATCGGCATGAAAATCGCCGATCTGCCCGTCGCCGGCTATCGAGATTTCGTCTGTATCGCCGCTCCCGCGCAAAAGCTCGCTGATTGGGCGGGCTATGGCGCGTGTCCGGCCGATGCCAAAGGCTGGCGCGAGATCGGCTTTCGCTATGATCCCGGTGCGAATCCGCAACCGCGCTATAATGATCCGCGGCCGGGGACGCGGGTCGCCGGGCACCCGGTTGCGCTGTCGTTGCTCATGGCTGAGGGCGAGGTCGTTGGGATCCGCATCAAAACCGATCCTGCAGCGCCGCTCTATCTTCATAAGAAGGCCTTCCTGCTCGCCGATCAGGTGATGGCACGCTACGGGGAGGAGGGTTGGACATGCGTCAAGGCGGCGCCAGGCGGGGACGCCGAACCGCTCGGCGGTGTGTTCATCAAAGAACATTGCGAGAAAAGCACGCCTGCGCGCCATCTCATCGTCGATCGCGCGCTGTATCGCCATCCTGGCGCGGATGTGGGCGATTTCGTCAACAGCAGCGAAATTCTGATCGAAGGCGTGGCGACGAAGCCCTGATCGGCGAGCGCGGTTTGCGGCATCAGCCAACCGACCCTATGATCACGCGCGTCACGGCTGGGGAGAGAAACGATGAAACTGGGTCAGGCGGTTGCGGAAATCATGAAGCGCGAGGGGATCGAGATCCTCTGCGGCTACCCCGTCAATCATCTCATCGAATTCGCCGCCGCGGTCGATATCCGCCCGGTGATGGTGCGCCAGGAACGGATTGGTCTCCACATGGCGGATGCGATCTCGCGCGTCACCTCGGGGCGGACGATCGGCGCGTTCTGCATGCAGCACGGGCCGGGCAGCGAAAACGCCTATGGCGGCGTCGCGCAGGCCTATAGCGAATCGGTGCCGCTGCTCGTCATCCCGCAAGGCTATCCGCGCCGCATCGCCGGCATCGATCCTAATTACAGTTCGACGCGCGAGATGCGCGGCATCGCCAAATCGGCGGAATGGGTCGCGGTGCCAGCGGAGTTGCCCAACATCATGCGGCGCGCCTTCTCGCGTCTGCGCAATGGCCGCGGCGGCCCGGTGATCGTCGAAGTGCCGACCGACATCTGGAACGAAGAGATCGGCGATTTCGACTACAGCCCGGCGATCCGCGCCCGCACCGCGCCCGATCCCGCCGATGTCCGCCGCGCCGCCGAACTCATCCTCGCGGCGCGGCGGCCGGTGATCTATGCCGGCACCGGCATCCACTGGGCCGAGGCTTGGCCGCAGCTTCGCCGCTTCGCCGAACTGCTCGCCGCCCCCGTCACCACCAGCATCGGCGGGAAAAGCGCGTTTCCCGAGAACCACCCGCTGGCACTCGGCTCCGGCGGCAATGCTATTCCGAAGCCGGTGCATCATTTCATCGCCGAGTCCGATCTCATCATCGGCATCGGCTGTTCGTTTACTGAAACCAATTTCGGCATTCGCTTTCCGAAGGGCAAGCGCTTCATTCAGGCAACCCTCGATCCCGATCATCTCGCGAAAGACGTGCCGATCGTCGCCGCCCTGCTCGGCGATGCCGCGCTCACATTGGAAGCATTGATCGGCGAGCTGTCGCAAACCCTCAAATCCCCGCGGGACAGCAGCGAAATCGCCGCCGAGATCGCAAGCGTGCGTGAAGGCTGGATGGCGGAATGGCAGCCGAGGCTGAGTTCGAACGAAACGCCGCTCAGCCCCTATCGGGTGATCGGCGAATTGATGCGCGCCGTCGATCCGAACCAGACCATCATCACCCATGACGCCGGCAGCCCGCGCGATCAGATCTCGCCGTTCTGGGTCTCGACCGCGCCGCTTTCTTATCTCGGCTGGGGCAAGACGACGCAGCTCGGCATGGGGCTTGGCCTCGCGATGGGCGCCAAGCTCGCGAAACCGGAGAAGCTTTGCATCAATGTCTGGGGTGATGCCGCGATCGGTTTCACGGGGATGGATTTCGAAACCGCGGTGCGCGAGCGGATTCCCATTCTCTCGATCCTTTTCAACAATTTTTCGATGGCGATCGAGCTCAAGGTGATGCCGATCTCGACCGAGAAATACCGTGCGACCGACATTTCCGGCGATTACGCGGCGATGGCGCGGGCGTTCGGCGGCTATGGCGAACGGATCATCGAGCCCGGCGACATCGCGTCGGCGATCCGGCGCGGGATTGAGGCGACAAAAGCCGGAACGCCGGCTTTGCTCGAATTCATCACTGGAAAAGAGACACGTATTTCGAAGTTCTGAGGTCTCGGGCGCAAGGTGCCCGACAGGAAAGGGGGGTCAGCGGATGGCCAAATTCAAGATCGCAACCCATGCCGGCGCGAGTTTCACCGTCGCCGGCGGGTATGACTATGAGAGGGAGCCGCTCGCCGGCTTGGATGTCGAGATCATCGAAACGCCGGCCAACGAGAAGGATTTTCTCGAAGTCGCGCGCGACGCCGATGCCATTTATGCCAAGGGGATGAAGATCACCAAGGAGATGATCGATGCCTTACAGAAATGCCGAGCGATCGTGCTCGGCAGCGTCGGCGTCGATAGCGTCGATGTCGCGGCGGCGACGGCGCGCGGCATCCCGGTGACCAACTGCCCCGACACGTTCATCGAGGAAGTCGCCGATCATGCAATGGCACTTTTACTCGCGGGGTTTCGCCGCGTCGTCGAGCAGGATCGCATGGTGCGCGAAGGACGCTGGCGGGAGGGGCGGCCGGCGCTGCTGCAAATTCCGCGCCTGATGGGCCAGACCCTCGGCTTCATCGCGTTCGGCCATGTCGCCCGCGCGATGGCGCGCCGCGCCAAACCCTTCGGTCTGCGCATGATCGCTTATGATCCGTTCATCGAGGAACTGGTCATGCCGGACTATGATGTCGTGCCGGCGACCCTCGAAGAGGTTTTGCAGCAATCCGATTTCGTCTCGCTGCACGCGCCGGCAACGCCCGAGGCCGAGGGGATGCTCGGGGAAGAGCATTTCCGGCAGATGAAAAAGACCGCGATCTTCATCAATACCGGCCGCGGCGCGACGGTGCGCGAGGAGGGCCTGATCAAAGCGCTGCAGGAGGGCTGGATCGCGCATGCCGCGCTCGATGTTTTGGCGACGGAACCGCCAGGCAACAACAATCCGCTGCTCGCGATGCCGAATGTAACCTTGAGCGCTCATGTCGCGTCCGCCTCGGCGCGGTTCGATCCGGCGCGCAAGCGCCATGTCGGGCGCGAACTGGCGCTCGTGCTCTCCGGCCGCTGGCCGATGAGCTGCGTCAACCCGGCGGTGCTGATGCGCTCGGAGCTGCGGCGCTGGCAGCCGGTCTCGATGACGCGCGGGCCGAATAGCTGAGAACGGCGCGCGCCCAGGTCAGTAATGCTGGACCAGCGCGTTGGTCAACGCGAGATGGGTGTTGTCGGTGAGTAACAGATTCAATTGCAGTATACCCGACGGGGTCGGCAAAGCCCAGGCCTTTGCAATCGGCAGCCCGTTGCCATAGCCCTCCGGCTCGATGACGTCGCCGAGGATTTGCAGGTTGTTGAGAATGTCGGTGCCGCCGGGATGGCTGCTCAGCAGATAGAAAGTGGTGTTGCCGAGACCGAGATTGGCAGTGGTCTCACCGCTCCCGAGCGTGACGGTGCTGGTGCTGTTGCCCGGGTTGAGGACAGCATTGCCGGTGCCGGCGACGAAGGTTTCGTGGCCGGTGCCACCGGTGAGAGTGAGGTTGCCGGACCCGCCTGTGACGTTGAGCGCGCCAGCGCCGCCGGTGATGCTCGCCGAGCCGGTTCCCCCGATGAAGGTGATCTCGCCAGCCCCGCCCGTGAGGGTGACATTGCCGGCGCCGCCCATCACTGTCACCGCGCCAGTGGCGTTGATCGTGTCATTGCCGGCACCGAGCTGGATCACATCGCTGCCGTTGCTGTTCAAAACATCGTTACCAGAGAGGGTGATGGTGTTCGTGGTGCCGGCATCGGTGGTGATCAGACTCGCGCCCGCGACGGTGATGGTATTGGCGCCGGTTGCGGCAAAAATCGTGTCCGCGCCGAGACTATCGAGGTTCGCCCCGGCGCCGGCGAGCGTGACCATGTTGCTGCTGCCCGCCCCGGTGGTGATGGTGGCGGCGCCGGCGACGAAGATTACGTTGCTCCCGGTGGTCGCCGATATGGTATCGGCACCAAAACTATCGAGTGTCTCGCCGCCACCGGCGAGCGACACGCTGTTTGCGGAGCCAGCCGCGGTGATGATCTGATCCCCCGCGGCCCCGGTGACCGAAAGCCCTCCGGCGCCACCGAGAATGGTATTGTCACCCGCCTGATCAAGGAGCGTGAGCGCCGCCGTGCCGCCAGTGATGAGATTGCCTGATGTGGTCAGCGTTTCCGTCCCTGAGGCGCCAACCGCGGTGACGGCAGACGGGCTTTGCACCGTCGCGCTGAGCGCAGGCAAAGCCGGTTCGCTGGCCAGCACGCTATTGTCGGCGATCGTCGCCGGGCCCGAGGCGATTTGCGCTGACGTCAGACCGTAAATGGCATTGCCCTGAATTTCCGCTTCATTCGTCGTGTCGTTCATCACCGCGAGCGACGATGGTGAGGCGAGATCATTGAGCAAGATGTTGCCGCTCACGGTGAGGGTGGAGTTGGGATAGATCCCACCTTCCTCGCCATCGGAAATCATCGTCGGATTTTCGGAATTCGGCCCTTTCTCGATCAGATTGCCGACGATGGTGGCGTTGCCGCCATTTGGGAGATCGATCGCATAGCTCGCGGTGCCGCTCGGCCCGTCGGCGATGGTGCTGTTGGTGATGATGGTGTTGAGCGCGCGGCTCTTGATCTCGTGACCGACCTGGGCGTCGGTAAAGGTGCTGCTATTGATGAGCAGAGTTCCGACCTCGTTAACGTAGAGATTATGCGTATAGCCGGTGCCCGAGCCGTTATCGGAGAAATAGGAATCGTTGATGATGATGCTGCCGGTGGGGTCAGGGTTGGCGAGCAGCCCGTCTTGATTGCCATAGAAGGCATCGTTGTTGAGCACGAGATTGCCGCTCTCATAGCGGATGCCAGCCCCATTGCCGCCCAACGAAGCCGGCACCGAAGCGCCGGTGAAGGCGAGATTATCGACTGTGATATTGCCGGTGAGATCGAGAATTCCCTTGTCGTTGGGCGGGGTTTCGGTTGCGACAAAGGTCGCGGTGCCGCCGACGCCCTGGATCGTCACGTTGCCGCTGATGGTCGCGAAATCATTGGTGTAGGTACCGGCCTGGATATCGATGGTGTCGCCGCTCTGGACCACGGCGGCGGCCTGGGCGAGGGTTGCGTATTCCTGCCCCGGCCCGACGGTGAGCACCGAGGGTTGCGCAAGGGTATCTGACGCTGTCAGATCGGCTTCGAGAAAGAAAGACGGGCTCAGCGCCGAAGGCGCGATGCCGCTCAGCGTGACGCTGTGATCGGCGCTGATTTGCAACACCGTATCGCCGGCCGAATCAATCGTCGCGGTGCTGATGATGGCGGCGATCTGGGTGTTGCTGAGCGCCTGGCCGGTGCCGGAGACGAGATCGATGACGTCGGTGCCAGGCTGAAACCCGGCAATGGTATCTTGGGCGGCGAGCGCGGTGTTGAGCACGAAGGTTGTTGCGACCGGCACCGAGGCCGGCGGCGTCGCGCCGTCATAGAACGATGCTGGAACGATGGTGCCGGCTTGGAGGTAATTGTCGCCGGCGCCGCCGATGATGGTGTCGTTGCCCGGGCCGGCGAAAATGTAATTTCCCTGATCGCCGCCGGCAAGCACGTCATTCCCCGTGCCGAAATTGGCGAGGATGTTGATGCCACCGTTGCCGCCTTGCAATGTGACGTTGGCGTTGCCCTCCTCGACGATGAGCTGATCCGCCGTCCCAGCGCCCTGATCGATTCCCGGCGCGGTGCTGTCGAAGGTGAAGAGATTGCCGAGCGTAAGCAATTTGCCGTCGGGTAGCCGCGGCACGATATCGAATTGCGGCTGTGCTTGGATCGCTGCCGCGCTGGTATAGGGAGCGCCACTGCCGGCAAGCCAGGCATAAGCCTGCATCGCTTCCGGCGAGCCGGTGACCGAGATGACGCCGGCCAGCGCCTGCAGCCGATCGGCGCCGTAGTCACCGTTGCTCATCGACCAGCCGCTGCCGTTGGAAGGGCCGTAGATTTGCGTGTTGGCCTCGATCGCGCTCCAGGTTTGCAAGGGCTGCGCATAGGCCCAGGCATTGGTCGTCGAATCCCAATAAATCTGGCCATTCCAGGAGACGCTATTGGGGAAGGCGGCGGTGACATAATTGATCGCATCATGGCCGAGATTGAGGACGCTGCCGGCGATGTAATTGGTTGCCCAGTTGAGAAAGGTCACGGCGTCCTGATTACCCATCTCTGCCGCCTGCACGGCGGTGCTGATGAAATAATCCTGCTGCCAGGGGGCGAAAGCGTAGCCATATTCGAAGGGATCGATGATATAGCCGTGCGCCTGGCCTTCGAGCGTCGTCCAGGTCGGGATCTGGCTTACGAGCCAGCGCCAATTATCGTTCATCACCTGGGTGAAATAGGCTTTTTCCGCCGAGCCAGTGGGGTTGGCGTAAGCCGCCTCGTCAATTTCGCGCAGGGTCCAGGCGGCGCCGCGCACCTGGTTGCCGAAAATCACATTGTCATTGCCGGTGCTGTTCAGCGCGCCATCGCGCGCCCCCGGCCAGAGCGAGGTGATCCCGAACGCCGCCTGTGCGTTGAGCGCATCGAGATAGGATTGATCGCCGGTGAGAAGATAGGCGTCATAGAAAAGATCCGGCTGATGCGCGGTATCGGGTGTCCAGCCGTTATTGGTCGCACTCGCCGACTGGGTCGGAAGGGTTGAGCTGTCATCCCAGCCATCGGTGCGGATGTTCGGATATTGGTTGGTATTGAGCCAGGCGCCTGCTTGCGGGTTATAGAAATTCCACGGAATTCCGGCGCCGACATCGGCCTGGCCGAGCGCGTATTGCGCGGCCGAGGCATTCTGGGTCATCAGCCAGAGCGAATTCGCCTGCGTGGTCGGGCCGATATCGGGGCGCCCGCCCGTCATCGGCATGTATTGCGCGATGCCGTCGGTCGAAAGTGGCGCGTTCCAGCCCGGCTGCGCGACGCTGCTCGCCTCGCTCGCGACATAGGAGGCCGGCACGCCATCGGTGAGATCGTAATTGGCGATTGCGCCGGTCTGCTCGAGATAGGCCATGTCGTGCTGGACATTGACCGCGGGCGCGCTGGTCCCAGTATAGACGACCTGATTCCAATCCTCATATTGATATTGGGTCAGGTTGCTCACCTGATAGGCGGTTTGTCCGCCCTGGGTGATGCTGGCATTATAGGTGAGCGTTCCGCCGCTCGCCTGCATCGCGAGGTCATTGTCGAACTGGACATTGGTGCGGAACGTGCCATTGGCATAGGCAGTGACGTTGAAGACCATCCGGAGCGAACTGGTGACATCGGTCTGGAACTGGACCTCGGTCGCGTCCGGGCCTTGTTTCAGGATGGTGGCGCTGCCGCTGGCCACGGCCTGGGCATAGAGATTGGCGACATTGAGCGTATACGTGCTGCCACCTTGAACGGCGATGGTGACGCCGAGATCATAGCCGGTGGTGGCGATTTCCTGGCCAATTTCGACCGGCGCCGCTTGTGTTGTGCCCGTCGGCGCCAACGCCAGCATCACCCCGACGGTCGCATTGGCGGCGATGGCGGGCTGCAACATGGTGATCGTCGCGGTCTCGGCGGAACCGTCCGGATAGGTGGTTTTGACATCCATTTGCACCGGAATGTCGGTGCCGTTGACGATCGCGACCAACTGGCTCCCCGCCGGGACGGCGCCAGCCTTGAACACTTCCCCGAAGCTGATGTACTGCGCCGACAATGCGTCGGCGGTGGGGTTTTGCAGATTGAGCCCAACGATCTCCCCCGGATCGATCGGCTGCGGTACCACAGGCGCGATGAAGGAATTGCTCTGAAGCTGAGCGGATGTGCCCGACATGAGATGTTGCCTATCGCTGTTGAGAGGGTCGCGATGCCAAGCCCGGATGGTGAGCGACTTTGTTTTTCGACGAAGATCTAAATAAGAGATGAGTACTAAAAATTGGTTATCGCATTCCAAAATTCCCGTTTGGGTTGATAAACGCGCCCCCCGAGGCAGCGGGCGGCGCTTGGTCTTGTTCCACCTGTTTTCGCGGGCATTATTGGATTAGGATGGCTTCGTAAGCGACTGTCCGACGTCGGGTGGGGCGGGATCGCCGCGCGAAAAGGAGCATCGATGCCAACACGCCACATTGCCCTCCTCGCTCCGGTCGCGCTGGCTGCTAGTCTTGCGACAGCGAATGCGCAAGGGATGCTGCGCGCGCCGACGCCGCCGGCGGCCAAGGCGGCGAACGATGTCGTGGGGTTGATCATCGAGAATCTCGCCGCGAAGCCCCTGCCGGCGAGCCCGATCACCTTCGGCCAGGCTTTTCTGCCTGGGCGCGTGCCGGCCAAAGCAGGGTTGATCGCGCGGATCGATGGCAAGGATGTCCCGGTGCAGGTGGACGCCAAGACCACCTATCCCGACGGTTCGCTCCGCATGGCGGTCTTAAGCCTGATCGCGCCTCCCATGGCAGCCCACGCCAAAGCCCCCGTCATGCTGGCGACGGCGGCGACGGCGGCGGGCGGCGCGGTCGATCTCGCGCGGCTTGCCGACGACAAGGGCTTCGGCCTCACGGTCGATCTCACCTTTCATCAGGAAGACGGCAGCGCGGCGCCGTTCCATCTCGACGCCGGCCCCTTGCTCGCCAAGGCGTTGGCGGGAGAAAAACCCGATTATTGGCTGCGCGGGCCGATCGCGAGCGAAATCCGCTTTGATGCGCCGGTCACCGGCTCGTTCCATATCGTTTTCGACGTGCGCGCCTATGCCGATGGCACGACGCATACTGATCTGCAATTCGCCAATGATTACGCCATGCAAAAAGCCGGCGGCGCGGTGAAATATGACGTCCTGGTCAAGGAAGACGGCAAAATTGTTCTGCAGTATCGCAATCTCGTGCAATTTCAGTATGAGAACTGGCATCGCACGCTCTGGAGCGGCACGGTGCCGCCGGTCAATCTCGCTCGCGATGTCGATTATCTCGAACGCATCGGCGTGATCGCCGATTACGACCTCGCGGCCGGCGCGCCGGCAGCGATGGTTGCGGAAGAGGCAAAGCAGATGGGCCAGCCGGGTTTTGGTGCGCCGCTCGCGACCAACGGCGTCACGCAATATATGCCGATGACCGGGGCGCGGCCCGATATCGGCCCGACCACGCGGGCGAACGCGATCTGGCTTTTGACGCAGGATCCGATGGCCGCCGCCTATGCTCTCTGGCAGGGCGAGGCGGCGGCCGGCATTCCGTGGCATTTCTGGAACAGGGAGGCCGGAACCTGGCTCAATACCGACCAGAACCCACAAATATGGACCGACCCGCGCGGCGGCGCGAATGGTCTGACCCAACAGGTAGACGGCAAAAACAACGGCTGGGCGCCCGACACCGCGCATCAGCCCGATCTCTCTTTCGTCCCTTATCTTTTCACCGGTAGCCGTTTTAACCTCGACGAACTGAATGCCCAGGCGGCGTTTTCCATTGTCTCCACCTGGCCCGCGATGCGGAGTGGCGCGCCCGACAGCACGGGCCCCGATAACGTCATCTTCGGCAACCAGATGCGCGGCGGTGCGTGGAGCTTGCGTGAAATCGACGAGGCGGCCTGGGCCAATCCCGATGGTAGCGTCGAGCAAAAATATTTTTCCAAGGTCGCAGATGATAACTGGCATTGGCTCGCCGGGCAGATCCCGACATTGACCAAGATGGAAGGCGAGGCGCACGGCTATGTCATCGCGACATTCCAATATGGCTATGCGCTTGCGCCGTGGCAGCAGGATTATTTTTCGTCGTCCGCGGCGCAAGCGGCGAAATTGGGCAATTCGGACGCGCGCGCCTTCCTTGCCTGGTCGACGAATTTTCTCGCCGGTAGCGTGTTCAAGCTCGGCCATGACAGCGTCAACTACGTCATCGCGGTATTTCCGCGGAGCGTCGGCGACAATGGCCAGATCACCTGGGATCGCGCGAAGAACGGCTGGTCTTACGCACAGCCTTTGAAAACCTGGGCGGAAATCGCGGAAAACACCAAACGCTACGGCCCCTCGAACGGCAGCGGCTGGGGGCGGAGCGATGGCGATTATGGGCAGCTCGCGATGCTGGCGCTGGCCGGTATACAAAGCGTCGCGCCCTCGGAGGCGGCGGGAAAAGCCTATGAGTGGCTACAAAAAAGCGGCGCGCCTTATACCGACGCAAATCCCCTCCGGCACACGCCGGAATTCGACATCATCCCGCGCGCGCCACATAGCTGAAGGATGATCTCGACCTGTGCCGCGAAGTATATCTATGGCACGGCAAAACTAAGCGGGGGCCGTTTGCGTCGGTTCGCGCAGCGTGCCGGCTTGGTCGGCGCGCGCGGAAAGCGTGATTTTGCGGTCATGAAAGGCGGCAACGCCTGGGTTATGCGCGATCGAGATCACCGTCGTTCCCGGCAATTCCCGCTTAAGCAGCTGATAGAGTTCCGCTTCCGCCTCAGGGTCGAGATTGCTCGTCGCCTCATCGAGGAATAGCCAATCCGGGCGGATCAGCAAAGCGCGCGCGATGGCAAGGCGCTGCTGTTCGCCGCCCGAGAGCAAGAGCGACCAATCATGCTCCTCGCCAAGCCGCTCGACGAGCGCGCCGAGCCCGGCCTTTCGCAACGCCTCGGCGATCATCTCGTCGCTCATACTATCGGCGGCGGCGGGGTAGGTTACGATATGGCGGAGCGAGCCGAGCGGCAGATAGGGCCGTTGCGGCAGAAAGAGATAGCTTCCTTGAGGGCGCACGATCTTGCCCTCGCCGAACGGCCAGATGCCGGCGATGGCGCGAAACAGGGTCGATTTGCCAAGCCCGGACCGCCCGCTGATCACCACCGACTCGCCACGCAGAAAGCGATACGCGTCTTCTTCGATCAGACTCTTGCCGTTGGGCAGCGTGATGTGAAGATGGTGAAGATCGAGACTGTCGCCGGCGCTTTCGGTGACAGCGATGCCGCTGCCGGCCTGGGCGCGGGCAGCCTCGATGCTGCGCTGGAAGCTCGCGAGACGTTCGACCGTCGCACTCCACGCCGCGAGCGAGGCGTAGGAGCCGACGAACCACGACATCGCGCCCTGCACCTGGCCGAAGGCGCTCGCCGTTCGCGTCAAGCCGCCGAGCGGGATCTGGCCACCAAAATAGCGCGGGGCGGCGACGATGATCGGGAACACGACGGCGATCTGCTGGTAGCCCGAGGTCAGCGCGTTCAAAAGCTTGGTCCGCTGCATGATCGCCCACCAATTCATGACCACCGCCGAGAAGCGGGTCAGGAGGGCGGCATGCTCATCCTCCTCGCCGCCATAGAGGGCGATGCCCTCGACGTTTTCGCGCAAGCGGACGAGAGAGAAGCGGAAATCGGCCTCGAAGCGCTGCTGGCGGAAGCTCAAGGTCGCGAGCGGGCGGCCGACGAGATGGGTGAGCCAGGTGCCGATAATGGCGTAGATCAGCGCGACCCACACCATGTAGCCGCCGATGGTGACGCCCAGCAGATGGACCGAGCCGGACAGACTCCAGAGAATCCCGACGAAGCTGATCAGCGAGACGATGTTCGAGAGGAGATCGAGCCCGAGCGAGAGCGTATCGCCGACGAAGCTCCGCAAATCCTCGGCGATGCGCTGGTCGGGGTTGTCGGTACCGAGGCCGGCGGCGCTGGTGGTGAGGCTGATGCGGTAATAAGCGCGGTCGGAGAGCCATTGATCGATGAACCCGCGGGTCAGCCAGCGCCGCCAGCGGATTTGCAGCCATTGATTGAGATAGGTGCGATAGACCGCGACGATGATGTAGATCGCCGCGACCGCCGAAAACCCGGGCATGAAGCTGCCGTCGCTGCCGCGGTGATAGAGGAACAGAAGATCGACGAAAGCCCGCCAATCCTTGTTCTGCAGCGAATCATAAAACGCCCCGTTCCAGAAATTCAAAACCACGTCCATCCCGACCAACGAGAGATTGAGCAGGATGATGACGCCGAGCAAAAGACGCGCCGACCATTTTTCCTCGGAGTGGAAATAGGGCCGGGCGATGAGCCAGACATCCTTGAGAAACGGGCCGAGCTTGATCATAAAAAATCATTGTCCTTCGGGTCGGTTCTGCGCCGGTGGCAGACGTTGGTCGAGGGCGGCGAGCCATGTGCGCAGGCGTTTCTGGTTCACACCAAAATCGGAATAGCCGTAGAGACTGTGACTATAAAGAACGAGGCTGCTTCCCGTTTCACCGCGCGATGAAATTCGTGCAACGATCAGGTCGGGAAAATTGGCGATGGCGCTCCGTGCCACGAATTGCAGATCAAGGCCATCCGCGCTCGCGCTGAGTTGATAGGTGCGCGGCGCGGCGAGCGCGACCGCCCGAAGATCCGCAGCAAGCGCCGCCGCCGGCACCGGATAGGGGGCGAGGGTGATATCCGGTTTGGGGGTGAAGCCGGCGGGGGCGGCAAGCGCCGAATTGGGGCTTGCCGGGCGTTCGAAATGGCTCAGGAAATCAGGCGGCGCCGGTGCGATGCCGGCGGCACCACTCTGGCCGCAGGCGGGGAATAGCAGGCTGAGCAAAGTTGCGATCAGGGTCAAAGAAAGAATCCCCTCAGGGCCAAGCCCCGGCAGGCTGGCGCAAGCCTGACAGGCTGGCAAGAGCGGCCCGGCGCGCTAAAACCAGGCGCCGCCCATGAGCAAGGAAAAATCCATGGATTTCATGCCAAGCCCCGCCCAGGACGCGATACGCGCCGCGATTTCCCAGCTTTGCGCCGACTTTGACGACGAGTATTGGCTCGCGCAGGACCGCGCTGGCACTTTTCCCGCCGATTTCCATCGCGCCATGGCGGAGGCGGGATTTCTTGGCATCGCCATGCCCGAGGCCGTCGGCGGCGCCGGGCTCGGCATCACCGAAGCGGCGCTGATGATGGAGCGGATCGCCGCGTCCGGCGCCGGCATGAGCGGGGCCTCGGCGGTTCATATCAATATCTTTGGCCTCCATCCGGTGGTGGTGTTCGGCAGCGCCGAACAGCGCGCGCGGATGCTGCCGCCGCTGATCGCCGGCCGGGAAAAAGCCTGTTTTGCGGTCACCGAACCCGATACCGGGCTCAACACTTTGGCGCTCAAGACCCGCGCCGAGCGCCAGGGCGATTCTTACGTCATCCATGGCCAGAAAATTTGGATCTCGACCGCGGGCGTTGCCGATCGCATGCTTTTGCTCGCCCGCACGATGCCGCTCGATCGCGTGCGGCGGAAAACCGAGGGCTTGAGCCTCTTTTATACCAAGCTCGACCGCCGCTTCGTCGAGGTGCGCCGGATCGAGAAAATGGGCCGGCACGCGGTCGATTCGAACATGCTGTTCATCGACGGCCTGGTGATCCCGGAGGCCGATCGCATTGGCGCCGAAGGGGAGGGGTTCCGCGCCATTCTGCATGGCATGAACCCAGAGCGCATCCTGATCGCCGCCGAGGCCGTCGGGCTGGGCCGCGCGGCGCTCCGCCGCGCCAGCGCCTATGCCAATGAACGCGTCGTGTTCGGGCGCAAGATCGGCCAGAATCAAGGCATCCAGCACCCGCTCGCGCAGCGGTGGGCGGAGCTTGAGGCGGCGTTCCTGATGGTGCTCAAGGCGGCAACCCTCTATGACCGCGGCGAGGAATGTGGCGCCGAGGCCAACGCCGCGAAATATCTCGCCGGCGAGGCCGGGTTTCATGCCTGTGAGACCGCCGTGATGACCCATGGCGGCATGGGCTATGCGCAGGAATATCATGTTGAACGTTATCTGCGCGAAAGCCTGATCCCGCGTCTCGCGCCGGTTAGCCCACAGCTTGCGCTTTCCTTCATTGCTGAAAAAATGCTCGGGTTGCCGAAATCCTATTGATGGGAGAACATCGTCTTGCCGGGCGTTGGCATTTCGGCGCGCAGAATGGTTGCGCTCGCGCTTTCGGTGATGAAGAGAGAGCGATTGTCCGGCCCGCCGAAGGCAAGATTGGTGGTGAACGCCCCTTCGGGTGCGCGGATGCGCCCGACGGGCTCGCCTCTCGCGTCAAACACCCAGACCGAGCCCATGCCGACATGGGCGACGAGCAGCCGTCCCTCGGCGTCGAGCGCGAGCCCGTCCGGCCCGCCGCCGCCCGAGAGCTGGATGAAGGTGCCGACCTTGACGACCCCGCCATCGCGCGCGAGCGGCACCCGCCAGACCGCGTTGGCGCGCGTCACTGCAAGATAAAGCGCGCTCTCATCGGCGTTCATCACCAGGCCGTTGGGGCTGGGGATATTGTCGAGCAAGCAGTCAATCCGCCCGTCGGCGCGCACCCGAAGGAGCCGCCCCGAGGGGTCATGGAGATCGGTCAGCCCCTGATCGGTGAAATAGAGATCGCCGTTGGCGGCAAAAAAGAGGTCATTCACGCCCTTGAAGCGCTCGACGCCGACCCGCTCCAGCCACGGTCTCACCGCGCCGCTTGCGGGATCGAGCACCATCAGCCCGTGCTTGTGATCGGCGATGAAAACCCGCCCATCGCGATGAATTTTGAGCCCGTTCGGCCAGCCGTCATAGCGCGCGACGACGGAGAATTCCCCGCCCGGCGAGAGCTTCAGGATGCGCCCGTTGAGGAGATCGACGCACCAGAGATCGCCGTTGCGATCAAATGACGGCCCCTCGAGGAGCGAGCGCTCCGGCCCGCCGGCGGGCTGTGCTGCCACCCATTCATGGCTCGCATCGGCGTTGCGGAGGGAGTCCGGGAGACGGGCGAAGACGGCACAGGGGATTTCGGGTGGGGGCGCGAACACCGATTGCCTCCTCAGGCGCGGGGGTGCGCGGACGCGGGCGGAATCCGCTCCAGCCGCCGGTCATGGCCGAGGATGAGGACGACGACCCCTGACACCACCACCGGGAGCGCGATGGCGACGAGTGCGATCATGTCGTTGCCGGTCGCGTCCTTGACTAGGCCGTAGATATAGGGGCCGGCGAAGCCGCCGAGATTGCCGACCGAGTTGATCAGCGCGATCCCCCCCGCCGCGGCGACGCCGGTCAACATCGCGGTCGGCAGGGACCAGAAGGTGGGCGAAATGCTCGCCTGGCCCATCTGCGCGAAAATCAGCGCGAGCATCAAGAGAACCGGCGAGTTGTGGATGAAAATGCAAACCGAAAGCCCGATCGCGGCAACGAAGCAGGCAATGGCGACGTGCCAGCTCCGCTCGCCGGTATGGTCCGAATGCCAGCCCCAGGCGAGCATCGCGAAGGCGGCGAACACGAAGGGAATGGCGCCGATCACCCCGGTCATGCCGTAGCTCACGCCGAACGCCTTGATGATCTGCGGCAGAAATATCAGAAACCCGTAATTGGAGAGATTCTGGCCGAAATAAACCAGCGTCAGCCACCAAACGCGCGGGTTGCGCAGCGCCTCGCCGAGTTCGAAGCGCCGAATGTCCTCGCGTTGGCTCTGCTCCTCGGCCAAGCGCTTGGCAAGCCAAGCGCGCTGATCGGGGCGGAGCCATTTGGCCTCCTCCGGCCGGTCGGTGAGATAGCGGAGCGTGACGAAGGCCATCACGATCGCGGGCAGCGCCTCGACGATGAACAACCATTTCCAGCCCGCGATGCCGAGCCAGCCATCGAGTTCGAGCAACTGCCCGGAGACCAGCGGCCCAATGATGAGCGAAATCACGCTTGCCAGCATGAAAAACGCCATCATGCGGGTGCGGTAATAGGAGGGAAACCACCAGGTGAGAAAGAGAACGACGCCTGGATAATATCCCGCCTCGGCAAGCCCGAGCAAAAAGCGGATGCCGTAGAAACTCCAATCGTTCCAGACCAACGCGGTGAGGCCGGAGATCACACCCCAGGTCAGCAGAATGCGTGCGATCCAGCGCCGCGCGCCGACTTTGGCGAGCACCAGATTGCTTGGCAATTCGAATAGGAAATAGCCGAAGAAGAAAATACCGGAGCCGAAGCCGAACACGCTCGAGGAAAAGCCGAGCGCCTTGTTCATCTGCAAACCGGCATAGCCGACATTGACGCGGTCAAGATAGGCGCAGAAATAGCCGAGCATGAGGAGCGGCATCAGCCGCCAGGCGACGCGGCGGATGGTTTCCCGCTCCAAGGCGTCAGGGGCGGGGGCAGTCGGTAGTGTCGCCGGCGGCATGTCTTCCTCCCATGTTCCTGGGCTAATCCAGGGCTCTCCGCGCCGCCTTGCCGGCGGTCGCGGTGCCTAGGATAGCGAGGATCCGGCGGGGCACAACCCGGACCGCCGGGGCCAGCCCGCCAGGGCGCGCTCGCCTTGACGGCACGGCCCTCTGGCTCATACCTAATGACGCCGCGCAAAAACCTCCACCTGCCGCCGCAACCCGCGTGGCGGCCTTGTCCGCCCTCAACATGGAGACACATCATGGCCTTCGAACTTCCCCCGCTTCCCTATGCCGCCGGTGCGCTCGCCGCGCATGGCATGTGCCAGGAGACGCTGGAGCTGCATCACGGCAAGCACCATCAGGCCTATGTCACCGCGCTGAATGGCTTCGTCGAGAAGAATGACGCGCTCAAGGGCAAGAGCCTGGAAGAGATCGTGACTTTCTCCCACGGGAAGCCCGATCTCGCGCCGGTGTTCAACAATGCCGGCCAGCATTGGAACCACATGCTGTTCTGGCCGGCGATGAGCCCGACCCATGGCGGGCGTATCCCGGGCAAGCTCGAGAAAAAGCTGATCGAAGATTTCGGCGGCGTCGCGCAGTTCAAGGACGCCTTCAAGACCGCCGCGACCGGGCAGTTCGGCTCCGGCTGGGCGTGGCTGGTGCTCGCCTCCGACGGCAAGCTGAAAGTGACCAAGACCCCGAACGGTTCCAACCCGCTCGCGACCGGCGAGGGAAGGGCGTTGCTTGGCTGTGACGTCTGGGAGCACAGCTACTATCTCGATTTCCGCAACCGCCGCCCGGATTACGTGCAGAATTGGCTCGACAAACTCGCCAATTACGAGTTCGCCGAAAGCAAGCTCGCAAACGCGTAAATTAAAGAAAGGCTCTTTTTTCCGAAGAAAAAGAAGCAAATTCCTCGGCGTGGGCAGTGCCTGCGGCACTGCCCAACGGGATAAAGTTTTTTTGGTTCTTTTTTGTAAAAAAGAACGGCTTCTTTTCTGTCAGCCGCCGGCCACTTTGGCCGGCGGTTTCGCATCATTGGCGGCGGTTTGCTGCAAAACCGTGCTGATGGTCTCGCGTAGCACCAGGACGCGGACATTGGGCGCGATCTCCACTTCGACCTCGTTTGAGCCTTCGCGCAGTTTCTGCACCGTCGCGACGATGCCGCCGGCGGTCACCACCCGATCGCCGCGCTTGAGCGCTGCAAGTGCGCGTTTCAGCTCTTTCTGGCGTTGCTGCTGCGGGCGGATGAGGAGGAAGTAGAAGACCCCGAAGATCAGCACGAGGGGGGCGAACTGGGTCGCGTTCGCCATTAGGGCGTTGGCGCTCTGGGCGTAGGCGGGAGAAATCAGGGAGGGGAACATGAAACTATCTTTCCGGGTTGCCGAAGCTCGCCGCGGACCATAGTTTGCCGGCCCTTCGCGTCAAGTTTTCTTCGCAGGACAGGATTGAGCATGGACCCGTGCCTCACCGAAGCCGCTCTTCGCATCGCCGACGCGCTCGAGCGCCTCGCCCCGCCGCGCCCTGCCGCCCTCGATCTTGCGGCAGCGGATGCTTTCGTCTGGCAGCCGGAGCGCAAGCACCTGCACCCGGTCGCCACCGTCTCGCGCGTTGCGATCGGCCTTTTGCAAGGGATCGACCGCCAGAAAACCCTGCTTTTGGATAATACGCTCCGCTTCGCCGCCGGTTTTCCCGCCAATAACGCGATGCTGTGGGGGGCGCGCGGGATGGGCAAATCCTCGCTGGTGAAAGCCGCCCACGCCGAGGCCAATGCGCGCGCCGCCGGAAGCCTGGTTTTGATCGAAATCCATCGCGAGGATATCGCGACATTGCCCGATCTCCTGCGTGGCCTTCGCGGCCAGAGCCGGCGGATTCTGATTTTCTGCGACGATCTCTCCTTCGAGCGCGAGGATGCGGATTACAAGGCGCTGAAATCGGTGCTCGATGGCGGGATCGAAGGCAGACCCCAGAACGTGCTGTTCTACGCGACCTCGAACCGCCGCCACCTGATGCCACGCGACATGATCGAGAACGAGCGCTCGACCGCGATCAACCCCTCGGAAGCGACGGAGGAGAAGGTTTCGCTCTCTGATCGCTTCGGGCTTTGGATTGGCTTTCACAATTGTGATCAGGATACATTCTTCGCGATGATCGAAGGCTATGCGACGGCGCTTGCGCTCCCGATCACGCCGGAAGCGCTGCGGGCCGAGGCGGTGGAATGGTCGGTGACGCGCGGTGGGCGGAGCGGGCGCGTCGCCTGGCAGTTCATCCAAGATCTCGCCGGCCGGCTCGGCGTGCGCGCCGGTTAGAGGCTGACCTGGAATCACTCCGCAACAAATTTTTGATTTTTATCAATGATTTGGCTTTTGATCGAACGGTATTCGCGTTTCCACCGATCGCTGGGTGCAAGCAACATACCCGGCTGCGTGAGGCGGTCGATCCCATCTTCGCCATCGCCAGCGTCAAACTGATGTCCCGCCGCCTCGCCACCGCCGGAAACGCCATGAACGCAGATAACCAAGATTAATCAAAGCGCTGTAATTCCGCAGGCGATCCGAGTCAGATTCTTACTTATGCCGCGCTCCCGGATCGATGCCGGCGGCCAGTGCTAGGCGCACGAGTTCGGAGAGGCTGCGCGCGCCGAATTTTTCCATCACATGGGCGCGGTGGATTTCCACCGTGCGCGGGCTGATACCGAGATCATAGGCGATAGTCTTGTTGGGCAGGCCAGCAACCAGCCCGTCCAGAACTTCGCGCTCACGCGGGCTGAGGGTCGCAAGCCGCGCCAGCGCCTCGCGTCCCGGCGCGTCCGTCCCAACATCGACCAACGCCTGACCGACCGCTTCCAAAATCGCGCCATCGGAGAAGGGCTTTTCGACGAAATCCCGTGCCCCGGCCTTCATCGCCCTGACCGCCAGCGGCACATCGGCATGTCCGGTCATGACGATCGTCGGGATCCGCAGGCCAGCGGCGCGCAGCCGCTCGAGCGTGGTCACGCCGTCGATCTCCGGCATCCGCACATCGAGGAGGAGACAGCCCGCGCCCGGCCCCGGCGGCGCGGCAAGCAAAGCGGCGCCGGAGGCGAAAGCTTGGCAGCGATAGCCCGCCGCTTCGAGAAGGAAACAAAGCGATTCGCGCACCGCCTCGTCATCGTCGACGACGATCACCTCCGGGTCAGTCATCGAGAGTCTCCATCGGGGGAGCAAAGGCGAGGGTAAAGCGAAAAATCGTTCCCCTCTCGGGCGCCGAAGAAACATCGATCCGCCCGCCATGGCTCTCGACGATCTCACGGCAGATCGAAAGCCCGAGCCCCATGCCGTCACGCTTGGTGGAGACGAAGGGGCTGAACATCTGGTCGCGGATCTCGGGCGCAATGCCGGGGCCGGTATCGGCGACAGTGATTTCGGCGAACCCCCCGGATGCCGCGGTCTGGACGGTGATCTCGCGGCGGGCGCAGGGTTGCAGCACCTCGACGGCGTTGCGGACGAGATTGAGTATCACCTGCTGCACCTGCACCCGGTCGGCGAGCACCGGCGGCAGATCGGGGGTGAGGGCGAAGGTGACGCGGATGCCGAATTCCCGCGCCCCGACCAGCGCCAGCGTCGCCGCCTCCTCGACCAGGGTGTTGAGATCCTCCGGCTTCTTCTCGTTCTCGCCGCGGGCGACGAAACCGCGCAGGCGCTGGATGATGCTGCCGGCCCGCGTCGCCTGCTCACCGGCACGAGCCAGCGCATCCGCGACCCGCGGCAGCAACTCCGCCCGCCCGGCGGCGAGCAATTGCCGCCCGGCCTCGACGTAATTGGCGATCGCGGTCAGCGGCTGATTGATCTCATGCGCCAGCGTCGAGGCCATCCGCCCCAGCGTCGATAGCCGCGAGGTGTGCAGGAGCTTGCCCTGCAGATCCTGGAGCCGCCGTTCGGCCTCCTGCTGCTCGGAGAGGTCGCGGATGAAGCCGGCGAACAGGCGCTGCCCGCCGGCCTCGACCTCCCCAACCTGCAGCTCGATCGGAAAACTCGTGCCATCGGCGCGCTCGCCGACGACGATGCGGCCGATACCGATGATCCGCTTTTCGCCGGTTTCAAGATAGCGGGCGAGATAGGAATCATGCTCGCGGCGATAGGGCTCGGGCATCAGCATGTTGATATTGCGCCCGAGTATCGCGGCGGCGGGGTGGCCGAACATGCGCTCGGCGGCGGCGCTAAACGAAATGATGCTGCCGTGGGCGTCAATGACGATGACCGCCTCCGGCGCCGTCGCGATGATGGCGCGAAGCAATTCCTCGCGCGCAAGCAGCATCTCCCGCGTCGCGTGGCGAGCGGAGATGTCATGCGCGATTATCACCCGTGTCGGCCCGTCGTCGCGTATGACATCGCGGAGGACGATCTCGGCCGGAAAGCGATAGCCGTCATCCCGCCGCATCATGATCTCACGCCGCCCACCGGGATGGCGGTCGGTGGGCGTCAGCGCCGCTTGATCGTCAGGGTCGCAGAGGAAATCGCCGATCTGCCTGCCGATCAGCGCGGTGTCAGCGAGCCCGAGCAGGGGGCCGGCGGCTTGGTTGACGAAGCGGATCACCCCGCCCGCGCCGATAACGAAAATCCCGTCTGCCGCCGCCTCGAATACTGCCTGGTAGATCCGCTCCATCGCTGCCCCGCGTCAGATCGCGTCCGGATCGTGCGCGAGGCTGACATCGCGGTGCACCTCGACCGAGAGCAACAGGCCAAAGCCAAACATTGCGGTCAGCAACGCCGAGCCGCCATGCGAAATCAGCGGCAGCGGCACGCCGCCCACCGGAATCGCCCCCATCACCATCGCGAGATTGACGAACACGTAAAGCGAATAATTGACGGTGATGCCGATCGCAAGCAGGCGGGCGAAAGGTTCGCGGGCGCGCAGCGCGATCACCAGGCCGCCGGCGATGATCAGCGTGATCAGGCCGAGCAGGGCAAGCGCGCCGACGAGGCCGAATTCCTCGGCGAGCACGGTGAAGATAAAATCGGTTTGCTTCTCGGGCAGGAAATCGAGATGACCTTGCGTGCCATGCAGGAATCCCTTGCCCCAGAGCCCGCCCGAGCCGAGCGCGATCTTCGACTGGATGATGTTATAGCCGGTGCCGAGCGGGTCACTCTCGGGATGGAGGAAGGTCTCGATCCTGGCACGCTGGTAATCATGCAAATGATGATAAGCGAGTGGTGCCGCGGCACCGATCGCGAGTGCGACCAGGGCGAATTTCCACCATCTGACGCCGGCGGCAAAAAACACCGCGCCGGCGACCAGGGCGGTGATGACAGCGGTGCCGAGATTGGGCTGTTTCAGGATGAGTGCCACCGGAATGGCGGTCGCCAGCGCCGGCGGGATCAGGAAGAACGGGTTGCCGATCCGTTCGAACGAGGCGCGATGAAACCAGGAGGCGAGCGCGAGGACGAGGAAGATTTTCATCAACTCGCTCGGCTGGAGCTGAAACGCGCCGATCTCGATCCAGCGCTGCGCCCCTTTGCCGACATGGCCGAAGCGGGCGACGGCAAGCAAGAGCGCGATCCCGAGCCCGTAAAGCGGCCAGGCGAGGCGCCGGATCAGGCGGAGATCGGTGAGCGCGGTCGCGATCAGGATCGCAAGCCCGAGCGCAAAGCGCAGCGCGTGGCGATTGGCGAAAGGAAGCGGCCCGCCGCCCGCGGAATAGAGCGCGACATAGCCGACCCCAGCGAGAGCGGCGAGCAGCCCGACATAGAGCCAGCTCACCGCGCGCAGCTTGGCCGCGAGCCCGAACCCCTCGGCGCGATAGAGGCGGCGCTCCATCATCGCGTTGCTGCCGGCGTCGTGCCCGGCGCCGGATCGAGGCGGGCGGCGATGCGGGGGGCGGCGGGCTGGGGCGGACGATTGGCGGGATCGCGGAGCAGGACATTGGTCATGATCGCGCGCGCCAGCGGCGCCGCTCGCTGCGCCCCGGCATTGCCATGCTCGACGACGACGGCGAGCGCATAGCGCGGCGCGTCATAAGGCGCGAAAGCGACGAAGAGGGCGTGCGGGCGAAACTCCCAGGGAAGGCTTTCGGAGTTGAAATGCCCATGCTCGCGCGCCTCGCGCGAGACGTGGCGGACCTGGGTCGAGCCGGTTTTGCCGGCAAGCTGCACGCCGGAAAGATCGAGGCGGGCGAGGGGGGCGGTGCCGCCTTGTTCATTGACCACCGCCCACATGCCTTCGCGGACGGCGCGCAGGAACGGCGCCGGGACATCGAGCGTCGGCCAGAAAGCGGGATCGGCGCCGGCGGCGGCGGCGCCGTTGATGCTGCGCGTCAGATGCGGCTCGACGGCGCGGCCGGTCGCGATCCGCGCCACCATGGTCGCGAGCTGCACCGGCGCGATTTCGAGAAAGCCCTGGCCAATGCCATGGACAACGGTGTCACCGGGATTCCAGTGATGGCCATGGCTCTCTCGCCAGGCGCGGGTCGGGACGAGGCCGGCGCGGGCCTCGGGGAGTTCGATTTGCGGGCGCACGCCGAGGCCGAAGCGGTTCGCCATGGCGGCGATGGCGTCGATCCCGGTGCGCCGCGCAACCTCGTAGAAAAACACGTCACAACTGTTCTTGAGCCCGCCGCGGAGATCGAGCGCGCCATGGCCATAGCGGCTCCAGCAATGAAAGCGCGTGTCGCCGAGATCGAGATAGCCGGGACAGACGATGCGCTCATTCGAGGTGATCGCGCGCGCCGCCAACCCTGCCATCGCCACCACCATCTTGAAGGTCGAGCCCGGCGCGTAGAGCCCGGCGACCGCTTTGTTGATCAGCGGCGTCTGGCGGTTCTTGGTCCATTCGTTCCATTGTGCCTGTGAGACACCGGAATTGAACAGGCTGGGGTCGAAGCTCGGCGTCGTCGCCATCGCCAGCACTTCGCCGTTGCGGGCATCGAGCACCACGGCGCTCGCGCTCTCGTCCCCGAGTGTCGCCACGACATCCTGCTGCAGGCCGGAATCGATGGTGAGGGTGATTTCGGCGCCGGGAACCCCCTCCTCGCGCGCGAGTTCGCGGATCACCCGGCCGACCGCGTTGACCTCGACCTGCACCAGCCCGGCATGGCCGCGGAGTGCCAGATCATGATATTTCTCCACCGCCGCGCGTCCGACCCGCATCCCTGGCAGCGCCAGCAGCGGCTCGTCCTCGGCCTCGTCCTCGCTCGGTGGCGCGACATAGCCGACGACATGCGCGAGCGTCGCCCCAAACGGGTAAAGCCGCGTGGTGCCGACATCGATCATGACGCCGGGCAGGTCGGGGGCATTGACCTCGATCAGCGCCATTTCATCCCATTCCAGGAAATCGCGCAGGATGATGGGGATGAAGCGGCGGGAATGGGCGAGTTCGCGGTCGATGCGGGCGCGCTCATGCTCCGAAAGCGGGATCAGGCCGGAAAATCGCGCGAGCGTCGCTTGCGGGTCATCGGCCTGCTCGGCGATCAGCACCGCGCGCCAGTTCATCCGGTTGCCGGCGAGTGGCGTGCCGTCGCGGTCGAGCAGCCGCCCGCGCGGCGGCGCGAGCAAGCGGGCGCTGACCCGGTTGCTCTCGGCGAGCAGGGCATAGCGTTTCCCGTCCACCACCTGCACCTGATAGAGTTTGGCGGCGAGCCCGCCGAGGGCCAGCGCCTCGATCCCGCCGAGGATCAGGGCGCGGCGCGTAAAAACGTTGGTGCGGTTGGTGTCGCGGCGCATCGTTCACACCGCCGCGCTGGCGGCAAGACCGCGATGAACACGGGTCAGCAGCACCGCGAGCAGGGGATAAAACCCGATCGCGAACCCGGCCTCGACCAAAGCCGGCGCCAGCGGCAGCGCGGTGAGATCGAGGAGCGCCGTGAGCGCGTAGGAAAGCGCTGTCGCGCCTGCCGCAAAGGCCGCGAACACGAGCCAGACGAGGAGAAAACTCTGCCGCGCGAGCCCGCGCCGCCAGCGTCGGGTGATGGCGGCGAGCAGCAGCAGCACCAGCACATCGAGCCCGAGCGGCCCGCTGCCGAGGAGATCAGCGAACAGGCCGAGGGCGAAAACCAGCGGAAGCGTCATCGCCGCCGGGCGGAACAGGCTCCAGAAATAGACCGAGGCGAACAGGAAAGCGGGCGCCAGTGCCGCCTGCTCGGGCAGGCCGAGCGGGACCGCGAGCACGAGGAGGCCGAGCGCCGTGCCCGCCCCTGGAAACGCCGCCCGCGCGACCGCGTCGAGCTGGCGCCAAGGATCGGGGCGGGGCGCCGGCCGGGGCGAGAGGAAACGCATGGCCATCGCCGGCGCTCAGGGCTCGTAGGGCACTGGCGGCGCTTTCGCCGCTCGGTGCTCACCGGCCTCGGGCGGCAGGACGCCGGCGAGGCGATAATCAAATACCCGCACGACATCGAGGCGCGAAAGCCGTGCCGCCGGCACCACCATCGGCGCATTCCCGACATAATGCACGGTGCCGACCGGGAGCCCGGCCGGGAAGGCATTGGCCTCGGCGCTGGTCACCACCCGTTCGCCCTCCGCCGGCGGGGTGTCCTCGGGCCAGAACAGCAGCCGCGGCAACGCGCCGTTGGTGCCGGCGAGGATGGCGCGGGCGCGGCTTTGCTCGAGCGTCACCGGGACGCGGCTATTGATGTCGGTGATCAGCATCACCCGCGCGCTGCGCGACCCGGTTTCGGTGATGCGCCCAACCAGGCCGCGATCATCGAGCGCGACTTGCCCCTTGGTGATGCCATGCCGCGGGCCGACCGCGAGCAGGACCGAGCGGGCGTAGACGCCACCGGCATCGGCTACCACCCGCGCCGTGACATAGGCCGCCGCCGGGTCCGGGATCCAGTGGAGATTGGCGCGCAAGGTCGCGTTCTCGGCCTCGAGCGCCAGCGCGACCGCCTGCCATTGCCGCAGCCGCTCGTTTTCTTCGCGCAGCATGGCGTTCTCGCTGACCAGCGAGACGAGATGGCCGGCTTCGACGATGGCGGCGCGGACACGGGTGACGGGATTGGCGATGAGATCGTAAAGCGGCGCCAGCGTGTCACCGAGGCTCGCGCGTACCCGTTCGGCGAGCAGGGCATCGGCCTTGCCGAGCAAGAGCAGTGCAAAGGCGCCGGCGATCAGCAGCGGCAGGGTGAGCCGAGCCAGCGCCTGGCGCGCGGGAATGGACAGCCGGATCATCGGGCGTCGTCCCTCCTTGGCGCGGCGATCGCCCGCGCCCGCCGGTGTCTTCTCCCGGTGCGGGCGCCGGCGATCGGCCGGAGATCAGGGTGGTTTGTCGCGATCACTCAATACATGGTGGACAGAACATGGCGTAGTCTTTTCATCTCTTCGAGCGCGCGGCCAGTACCGAGAGCGACGCATTGCAGCGGCTCCTCGGCGACCACCACGGGGAGGCCGGTGGCATCGCGCAGCACCTGATCCAGACGATAAAGCAAAGCGCCCCCGCCCGTCAGCACGATTCCCTTATCGACGATATCGGCGGCGAGTTCCGGCGGCGTGTTCTCCAGCGCGACCTTCACCGCTTCCACAATGGCGCTCACCGGCTCGCTGAGGCTTTCGGCGATCTGGCGCTGGCTGACCAGCACCTCGCGCGGCACGCCGTTCATCAGATCGCGCCCCTTGACTTCGCGATAGGCGCCCTCATCGCCGTCATAGAGCGAACTCGCGGCGCCGATCTCGAGCTTGATCCGCTCGGCCGAGCCCTCGCCGATCAGGAGATTATGGTTGCGGCGGATATAGTTGATGATCGCCTCGTCCATCTTGTCGCCGCCGACGCGCACGCTCCGGGCATAAACGATGCCGCCCAAGGAAATCACCGCGACCTCGGTGGTGCCGCCGCCGATATCGACGATCATGCTGCCGGATGGCTCGGTGACGGGCAGGCCGGCGCCGATGGCGGCAGCCATCGGCTCCTCGATCAGCAAAACCTTGCGCGCGCCGGCGCTTTCCGCGCTCTCCTGGATCGCGCGGCGCTCGACCGCCGTCGAGCCGGAGGGGACGCAGATGATGATCAGCGGGCTCGCGAAGCCGCGCCGGTTATGCACCTTGCGGATGAAATGCTTGATCATCTCCTCCGCGACCTCGAAATCGGCGATCACGCCGTCGCGCAAGGGCCGGATCGCCGAGATGTTGCCGGGCGTGCGGCCGAGCATATGCTTGGCTTCCTCGCCGACCGCGAGCACCTGTTTCTTGCCGCGAACATCAGCGATGGCGACGACGCTCGGCTCGTCGAGCACGATGCCGCGGCCTTTGACATAGACCAGCGTGTTGGCGGTGCCGAGATCGATCGCCATGTCGGCCGACATGAAACCAAGCAGCCGGGAAAACATCGTGTCCAAACTCCTGTCAGCCGCATCGCGGGCTGCGGAGGGTTAGCCGGCCCCGCGCGCGCAAACAAGCCCGGCGATCACAAACCAGCGCGCATGGCTTGCCCGCGCCGGCCGCGTCAGGCAAAACAATCGTGGTCGCTGAGAGAGATATCAAAAAGGGAATAACAGGACATGAACACGCGCCCGCCCGCCCGGCGCCGCACGCGGACACCGCTTGTCCTCGTAGCCTTGCTTCTCCTCGCCGCCTGCGGCGACGATGGCGGCTGGGCTGATTACAGCAGCGACGACGACGGCGGTATGTTTGGCAGCGACGGCTATGAGCAGGGCGGCCCCGGCTATTACGGCATGGGCATGCCCTATGGCGGCGCCTATGAGGGCGGCGGCGTCGGTTGGGGCGGGTTCAATTACGACGAGTAGAGTGGGTGTTATGTCAGATTCCAAAGTTCGATGTTATTTTTACGACATACATCCGCAAAATCACCCGGATTGACCGTCACGAAGTAGCTCACTTTGACGTCTTTATCATCAAGAATAAGGCGGAGCACGCAGTCAACGAGACTTAAATGCCGAGGCTTGTTCTTCAGAGAGGACTCGAAAGAAAGTTCGAGCGCTTTATGCCGATAGCTTTCGTCTGGGTGAAAAACAACAGTGGGGAGTATTTTCTTGAATGACTTCAAGGCTGTTTCGTTTTTGACGAATTTAGTGCCGAGTGTCTCATAGAGAACCGGCCAAGGAAGAATAATTCGGTGTTTGTTTATGCGAGCGAAGACGCAATCCGCGGACTCCGGCTTTAACTTTCCATCGCGGGGGTCAAAGATCGCATACCAGATTCCGGTATCGACAAGGACCGATCGCATCGGCCGGTCACGCTACGTCTTCTATTTCAGCGGTCCCCGGAGCATAGCCGGCCCAGGGGGCCTGTTTGCGGTGACCGAAGATGAATTTGCCCTTGAACTTCCCGGACTGATCGTCTTCGTAGATGACATAAATACGGGTTCTGCCATCGATCTTGAATGCAGTTTTTAAATCTGCTTTTAGAGAGTTTGGCAATGATCCTTTGTACTCATACGAGATAAATGCAAGCGAGTCGCCGCATTCCTTGGCGTTGTGGCGATCCAGCCAAGCATAAAGCCCGTCATAATCTCCGCGAACGCCGAGATCATACGAAATCCATACGACATTTTTGACCAAGGAGGGCACTCCCATGCTGATCTGGCTGGCCTCGCCGAACATGCCGCGAGCCGCCTCGATTATGCCTGCATCATGCGTCACTCACAACATTATCCCCCCCCGCGCGATCGAACGCGGAAAATCGGAGCGCGCCTTTCATCCGAAACCAGACGTTACCCGGAGCCCAAGCTCGCGCGCGGGAAGCGGAAATCGATCGCGCAAAACTCGCAGGTCATGACGATATCGCCGCCGACCGCCATGTCGTCGAGATCGTGCGGCGGAAACCCCTCGAGAATGGCAGCAAGGCGCGCGCGCGAGCAACGGCAGCCGAAGGCGAGGGCGCGCGGTTGGCCGAGGACGATCCCGGTCTCATGGAACAGGCGTTGGAGCAGGATTTCGGGGGCGAGACGATCGTCGAGCAGCTCGGCCTCGGTCAGGGTCGCGGCGAGCAGGGTTGCGGTGCGCCAGCCCTCTTCGGCGGCTTCGCTCTCGGCGCCCGGTCTGTCGGCGAGGCGTTCTAGGATCAGGCCGCCGGCGCGCCAGCCAGAAGCGGTCGCGGCGCAGGCGAGCTGAAGGCTCGCGGCGAGCTGGGCGCTGGTCACGTAATAATGCTCCGCCATCGCCGCCAAGGTCTCGCCATGGGTCGCGACGATGCCTTGGTGGCGTTCGCGATCGGCGCCCTGGTCGATGGTGAAAGCGATATGCCCGGCGCCGAGCAGGGCGCCGGCGGAGAGCGCGGTGTCGGCGGGCAGGGGCACGCCCTCGGCGAGGGCGGCATAGAAGCGGAGGGCACCGGTTTCGGTGCAATCGGCGGCGAGGGTGCGGAGCGGCCCGTCGCCGCGCGCGTGGAGGCTGAAGGAGCCGTGAAATTTCAGCCCGCTGGCGAGACAGGCGACCAGCGCCAGCGCCTCGCCGGCGAGTGCCGAAACCGGCGCCGGGTGGGCATGGCGGGCGAGAAGCGCCTCAGCGAGCGGGCCAAGCCGCACCAGCCGCCCGCGCACCGGCGCGTCGACGAGGTGAAACGGGACGACCCCACGCGGCACGACGAGGTCGGGCACGTCGGGGCGCTCGCTATCAAGGAAGGCCGGGATTTCGTTCATGCCGGCAAGATAGGCGCTCCCGCCCACGAGCGCGAGGGCGGGATGGGCTTTTACGCCGCCGCCTCGCGCGCTGGCAGGGAACGCTCGCGGAGCGCCTCGGCGCCGAGGCGGGCGCAGAAATCGCCGAACCCCTCGCCCGCCTCGCGCTCTGC
This sequence comes from Acidibrevibacterium fodinaquatile, assembly GCF_003352165.1. Lineage (GTDB taxonomy): Bacteria > Pseudomonadota > Alphaproteobacteria > Acetobacterales > Acetobacteraceae > Acidibrevibacterium > Acidibrevibacterium fodinaquatile. The sequence continues at coordinate 2,309,649 of NZ_CP029176.1, read as the reverse complement.
GGCGAAGGCGGCGAACAGCGGCGCCAGCGCCGTCGCGAGGTCGGCCTCGGCGATCTTGTCATGGAGTTTGAAGGAAAGCCTCGTTCCGGCGAAATCGCCGCCGACATAAAGCGCGTAATATCCGGGCATCCGCCCGACGATGCCGATATCCCCGCCATAAGGCCGGGCGCAGCCATTTGGGCAGCCGGTGACGCGCAGGCTGATCCGCTCGTCACGCAAGCCGAAATGCGCGAGCTCGGCCTCGATCGCGGCGACGATCGGCGCATGCACCCGCTCGGCTTCGGCGAGGGCGAGGCCGCAAGTGGGCAGCGCCGGGCAGGCGAGCGACCAGCGCGCGAGCGGGGTCAGTGCCTCGGCGAGCAAGACACCATGCTCGCGGAGCAGCGTCTCGACCGGGCCGCGATCGGCGGGCGCGAGGTTCGAGAGCAAAATATCCTGCTGGCCGGTCAGCACCGGGTCGGCGCCGAAGCGGGTGACGACGGCGCGGAGTGCGGTGCGCACTCGCTTCGTGCCGCGATCCTCGATCCGGCCCGCCGGCACCGGCACGCCGAGCCAGAATTTGCCATCGCCTTGCGCGTGCCAGCCCAGGATTTCCGGGATCTGAAACGGCGGCAGCGGCCGCGGCGGGGCGAGCGGGGCGCCAAAATACTCTTCCAGCGCGCGCTTGGCCCAGTCCAGCCCGCGCGCATCGAGCAGGTATTTTAGTCTCGCGCGGCGGCGATCGCTGCGATCGCCGAAATCGCGCTGCAAGGCGATCACCGCCTCGACGCCACGGCGAAGATCGTCGGGGCCGACGAAGCAAAGCGGAGTCGCAAGGCGCGGATAGGTGTCCTTCCTGTTATGCGTCATGCCGAGCCCGCCGCCGAGCGCGAAATTATAGCCGAGCAAGCGCTCACCCTCGAACAGCGCGATGATGCCGAGATCATTGGTGAGGACGTCGATGCTGTTATCCTCGGGGGTCGCGATGCCGATCTTGAATTTGCGCGGCAGATAAGTCGGGCCGTAGAGCGGTTCGGCCTCGGTGCCGAGCGCGGCCTGCGCCGCTTCGTCGAGAAACAGCTCGTGATAGGCGCGGCTCGCCGGCAGCAGCGCCGCCGACAGCATCGCAGCGTCGGCGCGGATGCGCGCATGCACCGCGTCGCGCCGCGGCGCCGGCGTCGCCGTGACATTGCGCACAACATCGCCGCAAGCCGCTTGGGTGGTGAGTAGCGTTTGGTTGATGGCGGCGATGCTGGCCTTGAGATCCTGTTTGATGACGCCGTGGAACTGTACCCCCTCGCGCGTGGTGATGCGGAGTGTGCCGTTGCCGTAGCGATCAGCGAGTGCGTCGAGCGCGAGATATTGCGCGGCTGTCAAAACGCCGCCCGGCATGCGCACCCGGACCATGAAGGAGAAATCCTTGGCCTCGCCGCGCTGCTTGCGTTCGGTCGCCGTGTCGCGGTCGTGCTGTTCGTAGGTGCCGTGGAATTTCAGGAGGTTATAGGCATCGTCGCTGACCTCGCGGCCGGGGTTCGCGAGTTCGGCGGCAAGTTCGCCGCGCAGGAAGCGGCTTGCGGCCTTGAGACGTTCGACACCGCTCGGCGGGCGGGGAGGGGACATGGGCGACTCCATCGGCTGATCGGCCGGCGCTGATGGCCAGAATGGAGCCGTTGATAACTATAAATCACGATTTATGGAAGGAGAAATTTTATTACACGAAAGATCGTGCCGGATGGGCCTTCCCCCACCCACGCACGACCTCTCGGCCGCCGTCAGTCCTTCGGCAGTTCGACGATGCGGAGATAAGGCTTCAGCGCCTTCCAGCCTTGCGGGAAACGCTGCTTCGCCTCCTCGTCGGAGAGGCTCGGGACGATGATCGCCGGCTCGCCCTTGGTCCAGTTGACCGGGGTTGCGACCTTGTAGCGGTCGGTGAGTTGGAGACTGTCGATGACGCGGAGAATTTCCTGAAAATTCCGCCCGGTGGAGGGTGGGTATGTCATCATCAGGCGGATTTTCTTGGCCGGATCGATGATGAACACCGAGCGCACCGTCAGCAGCGGGTCAGCCGCTGGGTGCACCATGCCATAGAGGTCGGAGACCTTGCGATCGGCGTCGGCGATCATCGGGAAATTGAGCGCCTGGCCCTGAGTTTCCTCGATATCCTTCTCCCAGCCCTTGTGCGAGCTCGCCGGATCGACGGAAAGCCCGATGACCTTGACATGACGCTTGTCCCATTCCGGCTTGAGGCGCGCCGCCTCGCCGAGTTCTGTGGTGCAGACCGGGGTGTAGTCCTTGGGATGGCTGAACAGGATGCCCCACGAATCGCCGAGCCATTCATGAAAACGAATGCGGCCGTGGGTGCTGTCCTGCTCGAAATCGGGGGCGATCTGGCCGAGTTGCAAGCTCATGGTGAGGTCCTTTGCTTTGTCGCTGATAATAAAAATTCTCTTGCGGATCAGAGGCACGTTCGCCGCTAGATCGCGAAGCTGATCGCCTCTGAAACCGGGCGGCGCAGGCCGGATTCGGTGGCACGGCGGAGCAGATCATGGAGCGTGAGCGAGGCGAAGCGCGCGCCGACGATGGCCTCCATCTCCGACCAGAGCGGGATGACGACGGCGCCGGCGAGGTCGCCGCCGAACTCATCGGGCGGATCCGGCTCCTCATGCGCGGCGGCAAGGATGTCGCCGAGGCGGATATCGCGCGGCGAGCGGCCGAGCCGGTAGCCGCCGCGCGGGCCACGCAGGCTTTCCAGCACGCCGGCGCGCGCGAGCGCCTGCAGCAGCGGCTCCATGCCGCGCCGGGCAAGGCAAAGCCGCTCGGCGATGTCGGCGGCGCTGACCGCCGCACCGCGTCCACCGTGAAAGGCGATATCGAGCGCGATCAGCACCGCCAGCATCCCGCGATCATGGCGCAACAGCATCCCGCGTTCCTCGTCCTGCAATTCCACCATTGTCCAGCGTATATTTCCTCGATATAGTGATGGCCATGGAAAAAGCAAACCCCACCCCGTTCACCCTGCCGCGCCCGCCGGCGCGCGGGCGGATTTATGACAGCATTCTCGAAACCATCGGCGCGACGCCGCTGGTGCGCCTGCCGCGCCTCGCGGCGGCGGAGGGCATCAAAGCTGATCTCGCTCTGAAGCTGGAGTTCTTCAACCCGCTCGGCTCAGTGAAGGACCGCATCGGCCTCGCGATGATCGAGCAGGCGGAAGCGGATGGGCTGATCACACCGGGGCGGAGTGTCCTGGTCGAGCCGAGTTCGGGCAATACCGGCATCGGGCTTGCCTTCGTCGCGGTCGCGAAGGGCTATCGCTTGATCGTCACCATGCCGGAAGGCGCCTCGATCGAGCGGCGCAAGATGCTGCGGCTGATGGGGGTCGAGCTTGAATTGACGCCGGCGGCGAAGGGGATGCGCGGCGCCATCGCCCGCGCCGAGGAAATCCTGGCGGCGACGCCGAACGCCTGGATGCCACGGCAGTTCGACAACCCTGCCAACCCCGCGATCCATGTCGCGAGCACCGCGGAAGAAATCTGGACCGATACCGAAGGCCGCGTCGATATCATCATCGGCGGCGCCGGCACCGGCGGCACCATGACTGGAATCGCCCGCGCACTGAAGCCGCATAAGGCCGGGCTTCGCTGTTTCGTCGTCGAGCCGGCGGAAAGCGCTGTGCTCTCGGGTGACGAGCCGGGGCCGCATGGGATTCAGGGCATCGGCCCTGGGTTCAAGCCGAGCATTCTCGACATGACGCTGATGGACGGCGTTCTGCGTGTCACCGAGCGCGAGGCGATCGCCATGGCCCGCCGCGCCGCCGCAACCGATGGCATCCCACTCGGCATCTCCTCGGGGGCAGCGCTGCAGGCTGCGCTCGCGACCGCGCGCGAGGAGGCAAATGCCGGCAAGCTGATCGTCGCCATCGCCCCGTCTTTCGCCGAACGCTATTTCTCGACCCCGCTTTTCGCCGGGCTCGGCTGACACGGGCAGACGCCGCCATGAATGACGCCAAAACCGCGCTTGGGCAGAAAATCCTCCGCATCAAGCGGGAAAAAGGGTTGCGCTGGGCGGAGATCGCGGCGCGGCTCGGCCATGCGCCGGTTTTCGTCTGCGCCGCCTGCCTTGGCCAAATGTCGATGACCGCCGAAACCGCCGAAAAAGCCGCAGCACTCTTTGATTTGAGCGCGGAGGAGGCGGCGCTTTTGACCGAAATCCCCTATCGCGGCTCACTCCCGACTGCGGTGCCGACCGACCCGCTGATCTATCGTTTCTACGAGCTGATCCAGGTCTATGGCACCACCTGGAAGGAATTGATCGGCGAGGAATTCGGCGACGGCATCATGAGCGCGATCGATTTCGACATGACGCTGGAGCGTCAGCCGGATCAGAAGGGCGATCGCGTCAAACTTACCCTAAGCGGGAAATTTTTGCCCTATAAACGGTATTAGGATGGCGTCTTGGTTCGGATTTTGAGGTTTGGGTGGGGGGAGCGGAAGTCCGGTTTCCGGCGACAAGGCGGAGAAGCGGACATCCGCCTGACAACGGCATGAGGCGGGTTACTGCGCCGCGTTGGCGCCCTTGTCGAAGGCGTCGGGGTGGACGCCATATGTCTTTTCGAATCCAGCCCTATGTCTTTTCGAATCCAGCCCTGACGAACGCAATCAGATCGCCGTTCTATTCGTGTACCGGATGCGTAAAATCACAGGAAGAACCGCGATCAAAGGCGATCGTTGACATCCAGGAAGCGCGCCAGACGGATGGCGGTATGGCCGGTCGCCGGACGGAGATTGGGCATTACCAGCAGGCAATCATCATGTGGGGTGCGGATTTCGCGTGCGCCGTCATGCGCGATCAGCGTGCCTTTCCTTGCCAGCACGGTATTGCCGGCGAAGGGCTCGACGAAGGTAAAGCCGGGCGCCTCGACGGTCACCGTCGCGCTGACCTCGGCGAGGCGCAGCACCCCCCGGCGCACCGCCGGCAGCGCCGGATGCTCGGGCACAAGGCCGGTGTGGCGGAGGCAGCCGGCGATGGCCGCGAGCATCATCTCGACGGTTGCCGCCCGCCAATGCTGCCCCGCCTCGACCAGGCAGGCCGCGCCGGCGCCGCTATCGAAGCGGGCATAGTCGATCAGCCGCCGGCCGCTGGCATGGCCGGGGTCGATGACCACGAGATCTGGCGCGCCGAGCGCGAGGGCAAGCGCGCGTCCCGCCGGCGCCGGCCCGCACAGCGTCAACGGCCCCGAGAGCCACAGCATGGAATGGAGATCGAGTAGCACATCGACCGTCTCGATCAGCGGGCGGATGGCGCGGGCGCGGGCCAGCTCGCAGGAGCGGCGCGGGCCGTCGAGCACGGAGCGGTCCCAGAGCCGGTTCATATCCTCATCGACGAAGCGCGACGCGGTCGGCTGACGCGGGTCGAAACGCGCGAAAGCCGCGAGATTGACGAAGCCGAAGGTCAGCCGGCCGCGGCGGGGCCGCACCCCGGCGCGGAGCAGCCGATCGAGAACGATCGCGCCAGCGATTTCGTTGCCGTGGACCAGCGCCGTCAGCGCGACATGCGGGCCGGGACTCGCGGCGTCGAAGGTCACGAAGCCCGGGATGTCGCGCCCCTTGCCGATCCAGTCCGAAAGATCGGGGGCGGTGAGCTCGACCGGAAAATGCGGCACCGGGCTGAAGCCAGGCGAGAGCGACGCCATGACCATGGTTCAGGCGCGCGTGGTAACAGCCGGGAGGGGTAGAACGGACATAGAGACTACTCTAGCCGGACCGCAGCACCCGGCAACCCTTGCGCGCAAGAATTGCGAGGGTTTTCGCTAATTCCGCGGGACGTTAGCGGCCATAGAGCGTCTCTGGCGTGACCAGGGGGGCGGCGATTTCTTGAAAAACCCCGTCGCGGACGGCGCGAAAGAAGCAAGAGCGGCGGCCAGTATGGCAGGCAACCCCGGTCTGCGCGACGAGCAGCAGGAGAGCGTCGCCGTCGCAATCGAGGCGCAACTCGACGAGGCGCTGGACTTGCCCTGACGTTTCGCCTTTGCGCCAGAGCTGGTTGCGGCTGCGGCTGAAATAGCAGACTTGACCAGTCGCGAGCGTCTCGGCGATCGCCGCCCGGTTCATCCAGGCGAGCATTAGAACATCGCCGCTTGCCGCGTCCTGGGCGATGGCGGGGACCAGCCCGGCGGCATCGAAACGGAGCGCCGCCAACAAAGCGGTAAGCCCCGGCGGATCGGCCGAGGCGGCGGGAGCGGGCGGTGGCGATGACGTGGTCGGGGTCATGGTCATTTTCCTCGATGGCGGTGAAGGCCGGGGGCAGTTAAGATGGGGTGGTGATGCCGGAACGAGAGAGCGCCCCTATCACGCGGCCTTCGGTCGCCGCCAAACTCGCACAGGCGCAGGCGATCGTCGAGGCACGGCGGGCGCGCTTGACCCCGCTCCGGCGCGAGGTGCTTAGCCTCATTCTCGCGGCTGAGAGCCCGATCGGCGCCTATGATTTGCTCGCCCGCCTTCGCGACCGCCATGGCAACGCCGCCCCGCCGACGGTCTATCGCGCCCTCGATTTCCTACTCGAGAACGGCCTCATCCATCGCATCAGCCGGCTCGCCGCCTTCATCGCCTGTATCGGGCACGCCCCCGGGCACGCCGCACAATTCCTGATCTGCCGGGACTGTGGCGAGGTCGCCGAGATCGACGCGCCAGACGTGATCACCGCGCTCAAATCCGCTGCCGCTCAGCGCGGTTTCACCATCGCCGGGGTGACGATCGAGGCTGAGGGCGTCTGCGCTGCCTGTCAGGCGAGAACATTATCGTCGAAGGCGGAATCGTCGGAGACGTAAATCACACTCTACAACAATACCTTAATAGAGCGTCTCTGGATCGATATGATCCGGGCACGCTCTATGCCCGCCGCAAGCGGCTGAAGGCTTGGGTGAGATCGGCGATAAGATCGGCCGGATCTTCGAGGCCGATATGAAACCGCGCCGCCGGCCCTGCGAGCGGCGCCGACGCTGTGCGGCGGATGGTTCCGGTGGTCGGCAGCGCGAGACTCTCATAGCCGCCCCAGGAAGCGCCAATGCCAAACAGGGTGAGGGCATCGATCATCGCGACCATCGATTCGGCGCTGATATCGGGCTGAAAGACGACGCCGAACAGGCTGCAGGCGCCGGTATAATCGCGCTGCCAAATCGCATGCCCGGGCGCGCCGGGCAGGGCGGGATGAAGCACGGTCTGCACCTCCGGTCGCTCACTGAACCAGCGCGCGACACGAATCCCCGATTCCATCTGATGATAGAGCCGGACCGAGAGCGTGCGCACGCCACGAAGCGCGAGCCAGCAATCATCGGGGCTGGCATACTGACCGAAGGCGAGCGCCGTTCCGCGCACCCGCTCCCAATCCTCCTCGGCGCGGGTAGTGATGGCGCCGAGCAGGACATCGGAATGGCCGCCGACATATTTCGTCAGCGCCTGGATCGAGACATCGACGCCATGGGCGAAGGGCTGAAAGAAATGGATGCCCCAGGTATTGTCCATCAGCACCTTGACGCCGCGGGCATGCGCGGCCTCGGCCAAGCCCGGCACGTCCTGCATCTCGAAGGTATGGCTGCCGGGGCTTTCGAGGAACAAGACCCGCGTCGTCGGGCGAAACATCAGCGCGAGCGCGGCGGGATCGAGCGTTGGCGGATAGTAGGTGGTGGTGATGCGGAGTCCGGCTAGCACCGTGTCACAGAAATGCCGCGTCGGGCCATAGACACTGTCCGGCATCAGGCAGTGATCGCCGGCCTTGAGATAGGCCATCAGCGGCAGGGTGCAGGCGGCAAGGCCCGAGGAGACGATCTGGCAGCGCGTGCCGCCTTCGATCTCGGCGATCGCGTCCTCGAGCGCGAAATGGGTTGGCGTGCCGAGCAGGCCATAGACCAGCGCCTGCTCCAAGCGGTGGCCGCCGGCGGCGGCGCGGTCGGCGCAGGAGGCATGGAGCACCGTCGAGCCGCGCACCAGCGGTGGGTTGACGAAACCATGCGCGCGCGCGCCGGCGCGCCCAACCTGGGCGAGGCGCGTGTCAGCGCGGAGCGGTGTCTGCGGCGGGTCTTCGGTCATGGGGTCAGGATTCCTTCGGCGTGTCGGGATGGCTCGCCCATTCCGTCCACGAGCCATCATAGAGCGCGCCGCAGGGATGGCCGGCGAGGGTGAGGCCGAGGGTGAGCACCGCCGCCGACACCCCGGAGCCGCAAGAGGTCACCACCGCGCACGTCTCATCGACCCCGCAGGCAGCGAAGCGGGCGCGAAGTTCCTCGCGCGATTTGAAGGTGAAATCGGGGTTGAGGAGTTCGGTGTAGGGCAGGTTGCGGCTGCGCGGAATGCGCCCGGCGGGAAGGCCCGGACGTGGCTCCGGGCTGGTCGCCGCAAATCGCCCCGCCGCGCGCGCATCGAGCACCAGTTCGGCATCAGTCTCGAGATTTTCCAGCATATCGCCGAGGCCGCGGAGACGCCGGGGGCGAAAGCGCGGCGTAAATTGGCCGGGCGCGGCCGGGCGCGGCGGGCCGGAGGCGGTCGCGCGCCCCTCGCGCTGCCATTTCGGCAGCCCGCCATCGAGCACCATGGCCTGATCATGCCCGAACAACCCCATCAGCCACCAGCCGCGCGCCGCCGAAGAAAGCCCCTTTTGGTCATAGAACACGACGCGGCTAGCATTGCTCACGCCGAGCGCCGAAATCAGCGCCGCGAATCGGCTTGCGGTCGGCACCATATGAGGAAGATTACTTTCCGGGTCGGCGACTTCGTCGATATCGAAAAAACCGGCGCCGGGAATATGGGCGCGCGCGAATTCCTCGCGGCCGTTTTTGCTTTCATTAGGCAGATACATCGTCGCATCAAACACCACGAGGTCTTTCTCCCCGAGATGTTCGGCAAGCCAGGACGTGCTGACGAGTGGTTCCATAGTGTCCTCCAGAGCGCGGTTCGGCGCGAGCATACCCTCTGATCGCGCCCGACCGGAAGCGGCGAAAGCGGCGCGCCGCTATGCGGGAGGGTCGCCGTCGTCCGGCGGGGTGAGCGGCGCCGCCGGCGCGAGGGCAAAGCCGGCGGCGCGCCAGCCATCGACGCCCTCAGGAAACCAATAGACTTGGCGAAATCCCAGTCTCGCCGCGCGCTTGGCGGCGTTCCAACTCATCCAGCATTGTGCTTGGCAGTAAAACACCAGCGCCCGATCGGAATCGCCGTGCGTGAGGGCGCGCAACTCGCCATGAAACCACGCCGCCATCGCCTTATTCAAGGCGCCGCGGCCAAAATCCGGGAGCCAGACGCTGCCGGGAATGTCGAGATGCGGTGCCGGGAGCCAGGGCACGCCCGGCTTCATCGCCGGCGGGCGGCGCGGCGCGGGGAGCACGTCGATGAGAATGGCACCGGCGGCGCGGAGTTTTTCGACCGCCGTCGCATGAACGACCGTTCCGCCAGGAACGCGATCGGGGACCGGGGCGTGGTAATCGTCCATCCGATACTCATCTGGAAGCGCAATCTGAGCCCCGGCGGCGAGCGGCAGGGTGAGCAGAAAGGCCGCGAGCAGCCAGTGTCTCACGGTTTGAGCGGGTTGCCCTGCTCATCGAGCAGCGGAATGCCGTAATCGTTGAGGATCGCGGTGATCTCGTCCTGATGCTTCTGGATCAGATCATTGAGGGTGCGGCGGAAAGTAACATCGCTTGGGCGCACGCCCATGGCGATGCGGTAATCGAGCCGCGGCCCTCCGGGTTCGGCCGGTAGGAACGCCATCGCGAGCGGCAGATGATCGTGCTTGATGTAATAGCCGGCGAATGGCCCCCAAACCAGGCCGACATCGATCTTGCCGGCGACGAGATCGAGGAGCAGAGTTTTTGCCGGCGCTTCGACGCGGGTATCGACGGTGAGATTATAGGGCGTCACATGGGCGAGCAGATGATGCCGCGCGACGATATCGGTCGGCGGGGTGGAGGCGATGAGACCTATTTTCTTGTCTGAAAATACCGGATCGCCGAGATCGACGCTGGCGATATGATCGGCATTGCGCGTCACGATCATATAGCCGGTATGGTAATAAGGATTAGTGGTATCGACCATCTCGCCGCCCGCGACGGTGCCCATGACAACGTCGCAGCGATGTGCGAACAGCGTGTTGCGATAGAACCCGACGATCTGCGGGAACCACACATTGGTCACCGGTTCATGCAGATAGCCGGCGAAGAGATCAGAGATCTTGTTCTCGAAACCCTCATGCGCCTGATTGGAAAACGGCAGATTGGCCGGGTCGCCGCAGACACGGAATTCGCTTGTCGAGGCGAGGCTAGGAGCGGCGGGCTGCGCAAAGCTGGCGGCGGGAAGCGCCAAAAACAGGGCAGCGAACGCTGCCGCCTTAATTGTCATCATCGTCGCCGATTTTCTTCGGCCGTCCTCGGCCGAGCACGCCATCGGAACGCGCTTTCAAATAACCATAGATGTCATCGAGATTTTCAACGACATCGGGATTGAGTCCGAAGGGCGGCATGACGTTCTGGTTGGCGGTGTTGACGTCCTGGCGGCCGTTGATGACGGTGTTCTCGAACTGCTCTTTCGTCATGTGTTTGAGCGAATCGACGAGGGCAGGGGCGTAGGAGCTGCCGGCACCATCGGGGCCATGACAGCGCAGGCAATTATCGCCGTAGCGACGATAGCCATTGAAGACGTGGTGATCGACACGGCCATTTTGCACGACATAGGGTTTGCTGTCGGCCGGCGCGTCATCGGCGCGAGCGCCACCGGCTGTCGCGACCGTTGCGGCGAGAAGAGCGGTAGTGAAAAGGGCGGCAAGATTGCCCGTCAAGAATTTGTCAGTCAGTGGCTTTTCGGCTTGGGAATGGCCGGTTAGGCGATCACGGCGCATGCGTATTTCCTCAGGTTATTCCATTTGGTGCGTGCGCCGCCACAAAGGCATCGACGCCGCGAAAACCTCTCGGGTTTGGAAAAATTACCCCGGCTGGCGAACCAGCCGGGGGAAGCGAGCGAACGAGGAGGATTTATTCGACGGAGAACACGGTCAAGACACCGCCGAGCTGGGTGTAGTTCGAGAGGCTCTTGTAAGCGCCGACCGCACCGAGACCATCGGTGTCGCCGGTCAGGCCAGCAGCCATGCCGATGCCCGCCCAGCCGCCGACGCCGGAGAGAACGGCGATATATTCTTTGCCGTTATGCTCGAAGGCGTTGACGTTGCCGATGATGCCCGAAGGCGTCTTGAACTTGTAGAGCAGCTTGCCGGTCTTGGCATCGACCGCCTTCAGATCGCCATCCAGCGTGCCGTAGAAGGCAACCCCGGTCGGTGTCGTCAAGGCGCCCGACCACACCGAGAAGGTCTCGTGATCGGACCAGACGATCTTGCCTTCATTGACGTCATAAGCGATGAAATTGCCGAGATGGTTCTCGCCCTTCGGCGGGAACATCGACAGCGTCGCGCCGACATAAGGCTGGCCCGCAGTGTAGGTCACCTTGTACGGCTCGTAATCCATGCAGACATGGTTGGTCGGCACGTAGAACATATGCGTCTGCGGATCATAGGAGGCCGGCTGCTCGTCTTTCGAGCCGAGCGCCGCCGGGCAGACGCCCTTGGTGTTGTGGTCGGGGCCGTTGTGATCGGTAGAGTATTGCGCGACCACTTCCGGACGCCCAGTGGTCAGATCGACCTTGGTCGCCCAGTTGACGGCGGGATCGTATTTGTTGGCTTCCAGCAACTCGCCATTGGTGCGATCGAGCACATAGGCGAAGCCATTGCGGTCGAAATGCACCAGCGCCTTGGTTTCCTTGCCGTGCACCTTGGTGTCGGCGAGGATCATTTCGTTGATGCCGTCATAATCCCATTCGTCATGCGGGGTCATCTGATAGACCCATTTCGCCATGCCGGTATCGGCGTCGCGGGCGAAGATGGTCATCGACCATTTATTATCGCCCGGACGCTGGCTCGGGTTCCAGGTGCTGGGATTGCCGGAACCGTAATAGATCAGGTTCAGCTTCGGATCATAGGAAATCCAGCCCCAGGTGGCGCCGCCGCCGATCTTCCACTGATCGCCTTCCCAGGTTTTCAGGGACGAATCCTTGCCCACCGGCTTGCCCATCGCCATGGTCTTGTCGGGATCGAACAGGAGCTGATCGTCCGGCCCCTCGGAATAGGCACGCCAGGCGACCGACCCATCCTTGATGTTATAGGCGGTCATATGGCCCTGCACACCGAACTCGCCGCCGGAGACGCCGACCAGAACCTTATCCTTGACGACGAGCGGCGCCGAGGTGCCGGTCGCGCCCTTGGCGGGATCATCATCCTTCACCGACCAGGCGACCTTGCCGGTCTTGGCGTCGAGCGCGACCAGGGTGGTGTCGGCCTGATGCAGGAAGATCATGCCCTCGCCATAGGCGACGCCGCGATTGACGGTATCGCAGCACATCACCGGAATGACGTTCGGATCCTGCTTCGGCTCATAGGCCCAGACGATGCGGCCCTCATTGTTGAGATCGAGCGCAAAAACCTTGTTCGGGAACGGTGTGTGGACATACATCATGTCGCCCACCACCAGCGGCCCGCCTTCATGGCCACGCAGAACGCCGGTGGAGAAGGTCCATACCGGGTGCAGCTTGTGGGCGTTCTCGGTGGTGATCTGGGTCAGCTTGGTGTGGCGCTGATTGGCGTAGTCTCCGGCCGGCATCACCCACTGCTTGGGATCCTGCGACATTTTTTCGAGCTGATCATTGGCGAAGGCCGCGCCGGCCCCCAAGATCCCGGCGGCGCTGCCCATGAGCACCGCCCATGCAAATAAACGCTGACTCGGCTTCATATAGAACCCTCCCTCAATAAAGCGTTACCTTCTGTCATGCCTACGAGGCTGCCTCGCATCGCGTATCGGGATCGCGGCAACTCTCGGAAGCATAATCGCACAGCCGCCAGACGGCCCACCGTCTCCGCGGCCTGAGCGCAAGCTATCGCCAACGCCATTCCGTTGACAAGCATCAAACTGCAATCTGGACTGTATTTTTGTTCGATTTATAATTGTGCAACGCAGCATAAATGAACTCGATCAAGTCAGTCGAAGAACCAATCCGGTTATTATAGAATTAATCAATCATATGGGCAAAAATCTGCATGAATGATGATCGCAGCCGCACCCCCCCTCCGGCGCGCGATAATGCCGGGCGATCAGGCGGGATCCTGGCGCGGCACGCCGATTTCGCAACGCCAGCCCGCCAGCCGCCATTCCGGATGCTCGTTGACATAGGCGATGGCGTAACGCTCGGCATCCATCAAGCAGACTTGTTGGGTGATTTCCTCCTCGAAAACCGGCCGCTTTTCGACACAGGTCTTGGCGTCGGCAACCAGGCAGTAGACGAGCACGAGTTCAATCATCATCATCTCCCTTGCACCAGAGAACCATATTGGCCCATGAAGGGCCAGTCACACGAAACGTCACAGCATGAGATGCATGCAAAAATGACACCAAGACTTACCGCTCTTACCCTTCTCGGCCTCTGCCTCGCATCGCCGGTTCATGCCGCCGGCCCCGCGGACGAAACCAAGCCGCTCAGCCCAGCGCAGGTCTCCCTGTTCGAGACCCCGCATCTCGCTAATATCGACCATCCCGAAACCCTCCTCTATCGCTACACGCGCCAGGGACCGGATGGGTTCACCGATCACGTCGCCGAGGATATCAAACTCGTCCATCCCGATGGCACGAAATACGTGATGTTCAATTTTCTCACCGGCGATCACCATATTTTTTACCCCGCGGTCGATGATTTCCGCGGCAATCCGCTGCTGATGGTGTTTCTCGAACACGACGTCGATGAAATGCGCGCCATGACCGGCGTCGCCGCCGCTTATTATCGTAACCGTATCCGCGCCGCCTTCATCGACAAGGCGGAGATGACGCCCGCCAAGGTCACGCTCGACGGCCATGAGGTGGCGGCGCAGAGCATCACGCTCCGCCCCTTCGCCGACAATGACCGATTCGCGCATATGCCGCAGATCCAGCAGAAAGCCTACCGTTTCGTGCTCAGCAAGGACGTGCCGGGGGGATTCGCCGAATTCGCGACCGAGATGCCGGCCGATCCCGCATCCGGCGCCCCGGCGATCAGCGAGCACTTGGTTTTCGAGAAAGTCGCGCCGGGTAAGGCGGTGACGCCATGACCCGCGCGCTCGTCGCGGCGCTCGCTCTCGGCCTGATCGCCATTGCCGCGCGTGCCGAAACCGAGGAGCACCATCCGGCGCATGACTATCCGACCGCGGCGCGCGCCGATTACGTCATCGGCTGTCTCGCCGCCAATGGATTCAGCCATGATCTGCTCGAAAAATGCTCATGCGGCATCGATACCATTGCCGACATGATGAGCTATGACGATTACGAGAAGGCGGAGACCATCCTCAGCATGCAGCAAGGGGTGCATGGGCCGCAGGCAGATATCTTCCGCCATACCCCGATCGCGATCGAGGAAATCGACCGCCTCCACCGCGCCGAGGCCGAGGTTAATCTGCGCTGCCGCTGAGGGGGCAGGTCTTTGCCGGTCGGCAGACCCTGGGAATCCATAATGTTATAGGCCGATGCCGCGGCGCCTGCTGACGCATGGCGTGACAGCCCGATCGCGGCCGCGCCGGGCGCTCAGACACTGCCCGCCAGCATCGTGCCGTCAGCGAAGCAGCCGCCGCGAGACTTGCCTCGGCGGGGATCGGCTTTTATAGCCGAGGGATGGCATCCCCGGCAGAAACCTCCTCACCGCCTGATGACGTCATCGCCCGGCAAGCGGCCCTGCTCGCGCGCCCGCCGACGCTCGAGCGCCGCATGGCGGACGCGATCCGTGCGCTCGCCATCGACGCCGTCGAGCGCGCCAATTCCGGCCATCCCGGCCTGCCGCTCGGCATGGCCGATGTCGCGACGGTGCTCTGGACGCGATTCCTGAAATTCGACGCCGCCGATCCGCGCTGGCCCGATCGTGACCGCTTCGTGCTCTCCGCCGGCCACGGCTCGATGCTGCTTTATGCCCTCCTCCATCTCACCGGCCATGCCGGCATGGGGATGGACGTGCTGGAGCGTTTCCGCCAACTCCACTCTGCCGCCGCCGGCCACCCTGAATATGGCGCCCATCCGGCGATCGAGACCACCACCGGCCCGCTCGGCCAGGGCATCGCCACCGCCGTCGGCATGGCGCTTGGCGAGCGGATGCTCGCGGCGCGGTTCGGGCGCAGCCTGGTCGATCACCGCACCTGGGTTATCGCCTCCGACGGCGATCTGATGGAGGGAATCAGCCATGAGGCGGCCTCGCTCGCCGGCCATCTCCGGCTCGACAAACTCACTGTCCTCTACGACGACAACCACATCTCGATCGACGGCGCGACGCGGCTCGCAACCTCCGATGACGCGCTAAAACGCTTCGCCGCCTATGGCTGGGCGACGAAGCGGATCGACGGCCATGATCCGGCACAGATCGCGGCCGCCCTCTCGTTCGCCGTGCGCTCGAAGAAGCCGACGCTGATCGCTTGCCGCACCATCATCGGCTTCGGCGCGCCGCACAAGGCGGGCACCAATGCCGCCCATGGCTCGGCGCTGGGGGCGGCGGAAGCGGCGGCGACGAAGGCGGCGCTGGGCTGGACGGCCGCGCCCTTCACCGTGCCCGAGGATCTCGCGCAAGCCTGGCAGGAGGCTGGCGGGCGCGGCGCAACACCCCGCCGCGCCTGGCTCAAGCGCGCCACCCGCCATCCGCAGCGCGCCGAGTTCGAGCGTGCGCTCGCCGGGCGGCTCCCGGACAATTGGTTGGAAAAACTCGCCGCGTTGAAAGCCGAGATCGCCGAAAGTAAGCCAAAACTCGCGACCCGCCAATCAAGCCAGAAAGTGCTAGAGGCGCTGGTGCCGCTGGTGCCGGAGTTGATCGGCGGCTCCGCCGACCTCACCGGCTCCAATCTTACCCGGGTCAAGGACATGGCGGAGGTTGCGCCGGGGCAATTCGCTGGCCGCTATCTCCATTTCGGCATCCGTGAGCACGCGATGGCGGCGGCGATGAACGGGCTCGCGCTCAGTGGCGGCATGATCCCCTATGGCGGCACGTTCTTCGTGTTCAGCGACTATCTCCGCCCGGCGCTGCGGCTTGCGGCGCTGATGCATCTGCGGGTGATCCATGTTCTGACCCATGACAGTATCGGCCTCGGCGAGGATGGGCCGACGCATCAGGCGGTCGAGCATCTCGCGAGCCTCCGCGCGATGCCCAATCTTCTCGTCTTCCGCCCGGCCGACACGATCGAGACGGCGGAGAGCTTCGAACTCGCGCTGCGGCGTAGCGACGGACCGAGCGCCCTCGTGCTGAGCCGCCAATCCCTGCCGACGCTCCGCGCCGACATCACCGAAAATCGCACCGCGCGCGGCGCCTATGTCCTCGCCGAGGCCGCCTCCGCGCGCCAGGCAACGCTGATCGCCAGTGGCTCTGAGGTCGCGATCGCGATGGCGGCCCGCGAGACGCTGGCGGCCGAGGGTATCGCCGCGGCGGTGGTGTCTTTGCCCTGCTGGGAACTCTTTGCCCAGCAGGATCCGGCCTATCAGGCGGAGACGCTCGGCACCGCGCCGCGATTCGGGATCGAAGCGGCCGCGGGATTCGGCTGGGAGCGCTGGCTCGGCCCTGATGGCGTGTTCATCGGCATGGCCGGCTTCGGCGCCTCCGCACCCTATGAGGAGCTTTACCGCCATTTCGGCATCACCGCCGAGGCCCTCGTGCACGCGGTGCGAAAGCGCCTCGCCCTCCCCTGAAGCAAAAAAACCAAGAGGTAACACGTTATGCCGGTGCGTATCGCGATCAACGGGTTTGGCCGCATCGGGCGGCTCGTCCTGCGGGCGATCATCGAGAGCGGGCGCGAAGATATCGTGCCGGTCGCGATCAATGATCTCGGCAGCGTCGAAGCCAATGCCCATCTCCTGCGTTATGACAGTGTCCATGGCCGCTTTCCCGGCGAGGTGGCGGTGGAGGGGGATTCGCTCCGGATCCGTCATGGCGGGCGCGAATGGGGGCCGATCCGGGTTTCTGCCGAGCGCGATCCCGCCAAGGTGCCGTTCGCCGGCGTCGATGTCGCGATGGAATGCACGGGCCTTTTCACCAAGCGCGAGGCTGCTGCCCACCTGCTCGCCGCCGGGGCGCGCAAGGTTTTGGTCTCGGCGCCAGCCGATGGCGTCGACGCGACCGTGGTTTACGGCGTCAATCACGAGGTGCTGACCCCGGCGATGACCGTGGTCTCCAATGCCTCATGCACCACCAACTGCCTCGCGCCGATGGCCAAAGTGCTCCATGAGGCGTTCGGCATCGAACGCGGCTACATGGTGACGATCCATTCCTATACCGGCGATCAGCGCACCGTCGACACGCTGCACAAGGATCTGCACCGGGCGCGGGCGGCCGCGGTTTCGATCATTCCGACCACGACCGGCGCCGCGCGCGCGATTGGCCTCGTCATCCCCGAACTCAAGGGCAAGCTCGACGGCACCGCGATCCGCGTGCCGACGCCCAATGTTTCGCTGGTCTCGCTCGACGTCAACCTCGCCCGCCCGGCCGATCCCGAAACCATCAACGCCGCCTTCCGCGCCGCCGCCGACGGCACGATGAAGGGGATCATCGCCTATAATATGGAAAAGCTGGTCAGCGTTGATTTCAACCATGTCAGCGCGTCCTGCAGCTTCGATGCGTCTCAGACCTCCGTCGTCGATGGCAAGCTCGCGCGGGTGATGGGCTGGTACGACAATGAGTGGGGTTTTTCCAACCGGATGATCGACACCGCCGCCCGTCTTGGGGCGTTATAGAGCACCCGCCTTGGAAGCCGCGCCGGGCCGGGGACGAGAGAGCAAGGTTCCCGAAGTCACCCTCGTTTTCTGGATCATCAAGATCGCTGCGACCACGCTTGGCGAGACCGGCGGCGATACGGTGACGATGACCCTCGGTTGGGGCTATCTCGCCGGAACCTTGCTATTTCTAGTTGCGCTCGTGGGTCTCGTCCTGGCGCAGATCGCGGCGCGACGCTTCCACCCGCTCCTTTACTGGGCGACCATCATTGCCTCGACCACGTTCGGCACCACCATGGCCGACTTCGCCGACCGCTCGCTCGGCTTCGGCTATCCCGGCGGGGCGAGCTTGCTGTTCGTTCTGCTGATGGCAACCCTTGGCCTCTGGTATCGGACTCAGGGCAGCATCGCCGTCACCACCGTTGCCGCGCCGCGGACGGAACTGTTCTACTGGGCGGCGATCACGTTTTCGCAAACCCTCGGCACCGCGCTCGGCGACTGGGCGGCCGATGGCGGCCTCGGCTATGACGGCGGCGCGCTGGTCTTCGGCGCCGCCCTCGCCCTTCTCGCCGTGCTTTATTTCCGGACCAAACTCTCTCGGGTCGCGCTATTTTGGGCAGCTTTCATCCTGACCCGGCCGCTCGGCGCGACCGTCGGCGATTTTCTCGACAAATCACGCGCCGAAGGCGGCCTCGCAGTCAGCCGCCCGCTCGCGACGCTCGCCCTCGCTATCTTTATTCTCGTCTGCCTCGCCCTCCTGCCGCAGCGGGCCGGACGGCACCCCGGTGGCCAACAGGCGGGGTGAGATGGGGCAAAGAATGGTTCTTTTTTGAAAAAATGAACCAAAAAACTTTTGAGATTTGAGGGGCGTGGCCGCGCGCAACGCGAAGATCAGGGGGATCAGCCGATCGCGCCGCTCTCGCCGGCCAGCCGCCGCACAGTGTAGGTTTTCGCCAAGGCGGCGACGATGGCATCGCCATGCGGCGTGTCGCGCGCTTCGACCATCAATTCCAGCCCCGCCGATTGCACGCTCGGCGAGGCGAACAGCCGGTGGTGCGAGACATCGATGATGTTGCCGCCGGCCGCGCCGATGGTGCCGGCGATATCGGCGAGCACCCCGGGCCGGTCGGGGATTTCGAGGCTGAGGCGGAGCAGCCTGCCATCCCGCAGCAAATTGCGCAGCAGCACATTGGCGAGGATGCGCGCATCGATATTGCCGCCGCAAACCGGAACGCCGACCCGCCGCCCGGCAAAGCGCTCGCGATAGGCGAGCACAGCCGCCAGCCCCGCTGCGCCAGCGCCCTCGGCGATCACTTTCGCCCCCTCGGCGAGCAGCGCGATCGCCTGCTCGATGGCGCGCTCGGGAACGATCAGCACGTCGGAAACCAGCTGCCGGATCAGCGCCAGCGGGATTTCGCCGATATCGCGGACGGCGATGCCCTCGGCGATGGTCGGGCCGCCGACCGAAACCGTCTGGCCGGCGAGGCGTTGGGCGAGCGCGGCATAGGCGGTGACCTCGACGCCGATGATCTCGATCCCCGGCCTGAGCGCGCTCGCCGCGACCGCGCAGCCGGCGAGCAGACCGCCACCGCCGACCGGGACCACGAGGACGTCGAGATCGGGAACCGCTTTGAGGAATTCGAGCGCGAGCGTGCCTTGCCCGGCAATTACCCCGGGATCATCATAGGGATGGATGAAGACCAGCCCATCGCGTGCCGCGAGCCGATGCGCCTCGTCGGCCGCTTC
Organism: Acidibrevibacterium fodinaquatile; assembly: GCF_003352165.1. Classification (GTDB taxonomy): domain Bacteria; phylum Pseudomonadota; class Alphaproteobacteria; order Acetobacterales; family Acetobacteraceae; genus Acidibrevibacterium; species Acidibrevibacterium fodinaquatile. Next base: position 2,290,148 of record NZ_CP029176.1, on the reverse strand, counting down.
CGCCAGGGTCTCACCATGCAGCACCACCTCGGCGCCCCAGCCGGCCGTTCGCGTCACCTTGGTTGCCGGGGTGAAACGCGGCATGACGATGGTCGCGCGGATGGCGTCGAGGCTCGCATGGCGGGCGACGGCTTGGGCGTGATTGCCAGCCGAAACCGCGATGACGCCGCGCTTGCGCTCCTCTTCGGTGAGCAGCGCCAAGCGGTTGGCGGCGCCGCGCTCCTTGAAGGCGCCGGTCGCCTGGAGATTGTCGAGTTTGAGGAAAACCCGTGCCCCGGTGGCGCGTGAGAGCGTATCGGCCGCTATCGCGGGGCTTTCGAGAACGCGGCCCGCGATACGCGCGCAAGCGGCCTCGACATCGGCGAGGGTAACGGCAAGGGAGGACATCGGCGCTCAGCCGAAGCTGACGGTCAGGATTTCGTAGCTGCGATCGCCGCCCGGCGCTGGCACCGAGACCTGATCGCCGGGCTTTTTGCCAATCAGCGCCTTGGCCAGCGGCGAGGAGATCGAAAGCCGGCCGGCCTTGATATCGGCCTCATGCATGCCGACGATCTGATAGGAAGATTCCTGCTCGGTTTCCTCGTCGATCAGACGGACATGGGCACCGAACTTCACCTGATCGCCCGAGAGCAGGGCGGGATCGATCACCTCGGCTGCGCTGACGATTTCCTCGAGTTCCGCGATTCGCCCTTCGATGAAGGATTGGCGCTCCCGCGCGGCATGGTATTCGGCGTTTTCCGATAAATCACCATGGCTTCGCGCCTCGGCGATGGCGCGGATAATACCCGGCCGCTCGACCGATTTGAGATGACGCAGCTCCTCCTCCAAGCGTTGCAGGCCAGCGGCCGTCATCGGAAACTTCTGCACGTCGTTGCCCTCGATCTCTCGACCAGTCGAGAAAAGATAAGGCCGGCTGCCCGCTTCCAGGCCCCGGCATGGGAGCCAGAATGGGTCAAACCCACCCCGGCCGGTTCAGAACGATCCGTGAAAATACCCCTGCAGCGGTGCGACTTCAAGCTCTCCTGCGCGCAGGGCAGCGATCGCGTGCACGGCGGCGCGGGCGCCGGCGATGGTGGTGTAATGGGGAACCCCGTGGGTGAGCGCGCTCCTTCTGATATCAAAACTGTCATGCACCGACTGCGCGCCAGAGGCGGTGTTGATCACCAACTGCACCTCGCCGGAGCGAATCGCATCGACGCAATGCGGCCGGCCTTCGAGCACCTTGTTGACGACCGCGACCGCGAGCCCGGCGTCCCGCAGCCGCGCCGCCGTTCCCCGCGTCGCCAGAATGCGAAATCCCATCTCGATCAGGCGCCGGCCGAGCGAGACCACGGCCTGCTTGTCGCCATCCTTGACCGAGAGGAACACCGTCCCTGCAGCCGGAAGCGTGACCCCAGCGCCGAGCTGCGCCTTGGCGAAGGCGCGCTCGAAACTGGTATCGAGCCCCATCACCTCGCCGGTCGATTTCATCTCCGGCCCGAGAATGACGTCGACATCTGGAAAACGCGCGAACGGGAACACCGATTCCTTGACCGCGACATGGGCGCCGAGCGCCTTTTCGTGCAGACGAGCGGGATCGAGCTTGATGCCGGCCATCGCCAAGGCGCCGAGTTTGGCAACCGGCAGGCCGGTCGCCTTGGCAACGAAGGGAACGGTGCGCGCGGCACGCGGATTGACCTCGAGGACGTAGATTGCATCGCCCTGGATCGCATATTGCACATTCATCAATCCGACCACTTTCAGCGCTCGCGCGAGCGCGACGGTCTCGGCGCGGAGTTCGGTGACGATCGCCGGCGGCAGCGAATAGGGCGGCAGCGCGCAGGCACTATCGCCGGAATGGATGCCGGCCTCCTCGATATGCTCCATGACGCCTGCAACATGAACGGTCTCGCCATCACTAATGCAATCGACATCGACCTCGATCGCATCGGCGAGATAGCGATCGATCAGCACCGGGTTGCTGCCCGAGACGCGCACCGCTTCGCGCATATAGCGGGCTAGGCCGGCGCGATCATGGACGATCTCCATCGCCCGACCGCCGAGCACATAGCTCGGCCGGATCACCACCGGATAGCCGATGCGCTCGGCGATCGCCTCCGCCTCAGGGGCCGAGCGCGCCGTGCCATTCTCCGGTTGCAGCAGGGCGAGGCTTTGCAAAAGTTTCTGAAAACGCTCGCGATCCTCGGCAATGTCGATCGCCTCGGCGCTGGTGCCGAGAATGGGAATGCCGGCGCGCGCGAGCGCCTGTGAGAGTTTCAGCGGCGTCTGTCCGCCATATTGCACGATGCAGCCGAGCAGTTTCCCTGCCGACTGTTCGCGTCGCACCAGCGCGATCACGTCTTCGGCGGTGAGTGGCTCGAAATAGAGCCGGTCGGAGGTGTCATAATCGGTGCTCACGGTTTCGGGATTGCAGTTGATCATGATGGTCTCAAACCCCGCCTCACGCAGCGCGTAAGCGGCATGAACACAGCAATAGTCGAACTCGATCCCCTGGCCGATGCGGTTCGGGCCGCCGCCGAGGATGATGATTTTTTCCCGCGTGCTCGGCGCTGCCTCGCAAACCGGCGTGCCGAAGCCGCCCTCATAGGTCGAATACAGATAAGGGGTCGCGGAGGCGAATTCGCCGGCGCAGGTATCGATCCGCTTATAGACCGGCGTCACCCCGAGCCGAGCGCGGTGTTCGGCGACATCTGCCTCGCGACACCCGGTGAGTTCGGCTAGACGCGCATCGGAAAATCCGAGCGCCTTGAGGCGCCGAAACGCCATGGCGCTCTCGGGCAGGCCGCTGTCGCGCACCGCCCGCTCGGCGGCGATGATGGTTTCGATCTGGCGCAGGAACCAGGGGTCGAATTTGCACGCCTCGTGAACGTCCTCGACCGTAAGTCCAGCGCGGAGCGCCTGTGCCGCGACCAGGAGCCGGTCCGGGCGCGGGGTTGAGAGCGCGGCGCGGAACGCATCCGCCCCGCCATCGCCGGGCGGCGTGATTTCATCGAGACCGGAAAGCCCGGTCTCCATACTGCGCAGACCCTTTTGCAGCGCCTCGGCGAAACTCCGCCCGATCGCCATTGCTTCGCCCACCGATTTCATGCTGGTGGACAGGAGAGCGGGCGTTCCGGGAAATTTCTCGAACGTGAACCGTGGGATCTTGACGACGACGTAATCGATGGTCGGCTCGAAGCTCGCCGGCGTCGTGCGGGTGATGTCGTTCGCGAGCTCATCGAGCGTGTAGCCGACGGCAAGCTTGGCGGCGATTTTCGCGATCGGGAATCCCGTCGCCTTGGAGGCGAGCGCGGAGGAGCGCGAGACGCGCGGGTTCATCTCGATGATCAGCATCCGGCCGGTTTGCGGATCGATCGCGAATTGCACGTTCGACCCGCCAGTATCGACGCCGATGGCGCGCAGACACGCGATCGAGGCATCGCGCATGCGCTGATATTCCTTATCGGTCAGCGTCAGCGCCGGCGCGACGGTGACCGAATCGCCCGTATGGACGCCCATCGGATCGACATTCTCGATCGCGCAGACGATGATGCAATTGTCCGCGCCATCGCGGACCACCTCCATCTCGAATTCCTTCCAACCGAGCACGCTTTCCTCGATCAGCACCTCGGAAACCGGCGAGGCATTGAGGCCGCCTTGCGCGATCTGGTCGAACTCCTCGCGATTATAAGCGATGCCGCCGCCGGTGCCGCCGAGCGTGAAGCTCGGCCGGATGACGGCGGGCAGGCCGATTTCGGCCAAGGCGGCGCGGGCTTCGTCGATCGTGTGGGCGATGGCGCTGCGCGGGCTCTCGATGCCGATCGCCGCCATCGCGTCGCGGAATTTGAGCCGGTCCTCGGCGCGGTCGATGACATCGGCGCGGGCGCCGATCAGTTCGACCTCGTAGGCATCGAGAACACCGGTTTTCGCGAGCTGCATCGCGACATTGAGCGCGGTCTGCCCGCCCATGGTGGGGAGCAACGCGTCCGGGCGCTCGCGGGCGATGATTTTCGTGACGATTTCCGGCGTGATCGGCTCGACATAGGTGGCGTCGGCCAATTCCGGGTCGGTCATGATCGTCGCCGGATTGGAATTGACCAGGATGACGCGATAGCCCTCGGCGCGCAGCGCCTTGCAGGCCTGGGCGCCGGAATAGTCAAACTCACACGCCTGGCCGATGACGATCGGGCCGGCGCCGATGATCAGGATCGAGTGAAGATCGGTGCGCTTGGGCATTGATCAGGACTCCATCAGCGCGACGAAGCGCCCAAAGAGATGGTGGCTATCGGAGGGGCCGGGGCTGGCCTCGGGGTGGTATTGCACGCTGAATACCGGCTTGCCGGTGAGCGCGATGCCCTCGTTCGAGCCGTCAAACAGGCTAGTATGGGTGACCACGACGCCTTCCGGGAGGCTTGCCGGATCGACCGCGAAGCCGTGATTCTGGCTGGTGATCTCGACCTTCCCGGTCGCGAGATCCTTGACCGGCTGGTTGGCGCCGCGATGGCCGCGCGCCATCTTGTAGGTGCGCCCGCCGAGGGCGAGGGCGAGGAGCTGATGGCCGAGACAGATCCCAAAGAGCGGCACCCCGGCTTCGAGCACGCCGCGGATCGCCGGCACCGCGTATTCCGCCGTCGCCGCCGGGTCGCCAGGGCCGTTCGAGAGAAAGACGCCGTCCGGGCGATGGCGGAGGATGTCGTCCGCGCTGGCGGTTGCCGGCACCACGGTAATGCGGCAGCCAGCGGCGGCGAGTTCGCGGAGAATGTTGCGTTTCGCGCCATAATCGACCGCGACGACATGAAACCGCGGCGCGGTCTGGCGGCCATAGCCTTGGCCCCACGTCCAAACCGTCTCATCCCAAGGGTAGCTTTGGGTGCAGGAGACGGTGCCGGCGAGGTCCATCCCCTCGAGCCCCGGCCAAGCAGCCGCGGCGGCGCGGAGCGCCGGCAGATCGAAGCGGCCATCTTTCGGGTAGGCGAGCACAGCGTTGGGCGCCCCCTGGTCGCGGATGCGAAGGGTCAGCGCCCGTGTATCGACGCCAGCCATGCCGGTGACGCCGCGCCGGGCGAGCCATTCATCGAGGCCCTCGGTTGCCCGCCAATTGGCCGGCGCTGTGATGTCGGCGTGCAGAACGAGGCCCCGGGCGGCGATCGTCGAGGCCTCGACATCCTCGCTATTGACGCCGACATTGCCGATATGAGGAAAGGTGAAGGTTATGATCTGGCCGGCATAGGAGGGATCGGTGAGGGTCTCCTGATAGCCGGTCATGCCGGTATTGAAGCAGACCTCGCCGAGCGGTGGCGCCTTGGCGGTCATGGCGCCGAGGCCGCGGCCCCAGAACACCGTGCCGTCGGCGAGCACGAGCGCTGCGGTCGCGCCCTCGGGGGGATGAGCGATGGCGGACATGGGGTCACTCCGGGATGGGGCGCGAGGCAGATCGGTGAGGGTCAGCCCGGTCGCGGCGAGCAACGCCGGCCAATGGCGTGCCGGAATGCTCCGCGCTTGGCGCCATTTGCGCAGCGCCTCGGTGCCGACGCCGAGCTGCTCGGCGGCGGCGTCGGCGCCACCGAGGCGGGCGATGAGATCTTCGACGGTGAGGGGCATGGGCAAATTATGCGGGAAATAATTTCCCATAGCAATGAGAAATGCGAGTTTGGGAAAAAAAATCCCAGCGGGTCGCGCCGAAAGGGCCTCGGCTAATGGCTTTACCACCCGGTTTCCTCGAGGAATTGCGCGCCACGACGCCGCTTCCGGCGCTGATCGGGCGGCGGGTGCGCCTTGCCCGCTCGGGGCGGCAATGGAAGGGCTGCTGCCCGTTCCACGGCGAGAAAACACCGTCCTTCTACGTCTATGACGATCATTACCATTGCTTTGGCTGCGGCGCCCATGGCGATGCGATCAGCTATGTCATGCAGGCCGAGGGACAGAGCTTCATCGAGGCAGTACGCGGCCTTGCCGCCGAGGCCGGGCTTGCGGTGCCGGAGGAAGGGCCGGATCAAGCCGTCGCGGCGCGCGCGGCGCGGGACAGCCTGGCCGTGCTCGAACGCGCCACCGAGAGCTTTGAACGTCGTTTGTGGCTTCCCGAAGGCGCTGGCGCGCGCGCCTATCTCGCCCGGCGCGGCGTGAGCGAGGCGACGGCTCGGCGCTTTCGTCTCGGCTTCGCGCCGGGGCGCGGGGCATTGACCGCCGATCTCGCGCGTGAGGGGATTACCCCAGCGGCGATGATCGAGGCCGGCCTTCTCCGCCCGGCTGAAGACGGCCAGCCGGCGCGCGAATTCTTCATCGGTCGGCTGATCTTCCCGATCGGTGACCGCCGTGGGCGGATCGTGAGCTTCGGCGGTCGGCGCCTCGATGACAGCCAGACCAGCGCGCCGAAATATCTCAACGGGCCGGAAACGGCGGTCTTTTCCAAGCGCCGCACGCTCTACAATCTCGACCGCGCCGCGGCTGCCAGCCGCGCTGGCGGCGAAATCCTGGTGGTCGAGGGCTATATGGATGTCATCGCCCTCGACCAGGCCGGGTTTCCCGGCGCGCTGGCGCCGCTTGGCACGGCACTCGGCATCGAGCATCTCGAAACTCTCTGGCAGGTGTCGCCGGTGCCGCTTCTCTGTTTCGATGGCGACGAGGCCGGGGCGCGGGCGGCGCTGCGCGCGATCTCGCTCGCGCTGCCGCTGATCACTCCCGAGCGCAGCCTTGAGATCGTGCCATTGCCGCCGGGCGAGGATCCTGACAGCCTGCTCGGCCGCGCCGGCGCGGCCGGCTTCCGCGCCGAAGCACTGGCCCGCCGCCAACCCTTGATCAGCGCGCTTTATGCGCTCACCCGCGCCCAGTTCCCCGGCGCAACGCCTGAGAGCCGGAGTGGGTTTTTCGACGCCTTGATGGCGGCGGCCGAGAGCATCGACCATCGCAGCCTCCAGTGGGAATATCGCCAGGCACTCCGCGATCGCTTCTTTGCCGAATTCCGCCGCCCGCCGGCACCAGTGGGCGGCGCCAAAGGGCGGGCGCGCGGCGCACCATCGCGGGGGGAGAGAGCGGCGTTCCCGTCGCTGCCGCGGCTCCGCGCCGCACCCCGTCCTGGCGATCAGACGCGCGAGCGGGTGCTGCTCGCGGTGCTGCTTCATCATCCGGCGCTGGCGCTCGAGGTCGAGGAGGCGCTCAGCGGCCTCGCTTTGCCGGCGCCGTTGAGCCGACTGCGGGAGGCACTGCTCGCCTGGGTGCGCAACGCGGTGATGGCGGCGCCGGAATCAGCCGATGTTGCGGCCGCGGCCGGACTAAATTCGCATCCGGCGCTTGACTCTCCTGCTCTCATCGACCATCTCGCCGAGAGCGGGCTAGGTGAGCAGGTGGCGGAGGTGCGGGCTTGCGCGCCGGTGTTTGCCGCGCCCGGGGCGCCGCCGGCGGATGTGGCAGAGGGGTGGTGGCATTTTTTCGGGTTTTCGCACCGCGAACGGTTACGTGAGGAACTGGCCGCAGCGCAGCGGGATTTCGAGGCGAACCCGACCCCACGTGCCGAGCGGCGAGTCTTGGCGTTGCGCGAGGCGCAAAATCGCCTCAATGCCGGTGAGCCCGATCCCGCTGGGAACGACGGGGAGGGGGCAGGCGGCAATGAGGCCCATGGGCATGGGATTGAGGGCCGGCGCGGCGGCGCGGCTTCGGGTTTCGCCGAGGGATGAGGTGTTACATCGGCCGCGCGGGGACGCCCCGCGGCCATGTTGCGGGGAGTATTTTTTCTGATGGCAACCAAGACCACCGCTGCGGAGGCGCCGACCGCCGAGACCGATCTCGACACTAATCTGCTCGATATCCAGTCCGCCGCGGTCAAACGCATGATCGCCCGCGGCAAGGAGCGCGGCCATATCACCTTCGATGAGCTGAATGCCGTGCTGCCGCCCGATCAGAACAGCTCCGAGCAGATCGAGGACGTCATGGCCCAGCTCAACGAGATGGGCATCCAGGTGGTCGAGAGCGAGGAGGCCGAGGAAGCCGACCCCGTCGCCAAGCCGGAGCGCGAAGAAGAGGAAGCCGAGGAGCCCGGCGGCAATGTCGACGAGGAGAGCCTCGGCCGCACCGATGATCCGGTGCGCATGTATCTGCGCGAAATGGGCAGCGTCGAGCTGCTCTCGCGCGAGGGCGAGATCGCCATCGCCAAGCGCATCGAGGCCGGCCGTGAGATGATGATCGGCGGGCTCTGCGAGAGCCCGTTCACCATCCGCGCCATCATCGCCTGGCACGATGCCTTGAAGGCCGGGCGCATGCTGCTCCGCGACATCATCGATCTCGAAGCAACGCAGGGCGGCCCGCCGAACGCGGGCGGTGAGCCGGGCGGCGATGATGGCGGCACCGACGCGATGCCGCCGTCGGTGTCGGGCTTCGCCGCTGGCGAGGAGGGCGATGAGGACGAGGAAGGCGAGGGCGCCGGCCTTTCTCTCTCGGCGCTCGAGGAAAAGCTCAAGCCCGAGGTGCTGGCGAATTTCGAGGAGATCGAGGCGCTTTATAAGAAGCTGCAGAAGATGCAGTCCCGCCGCCTCGGTGCCATCACCGGCGGCGAGGCGGTGAGCGCGCGCAGCGAGAAATCCTATGAGAAGCTGCGCGACGAATTGGTCCAGAAAGTCGAGCAGGTGCGGCTGCATAATAACCGCATCGAAGAGCTGGTGATGCAGCTCAAGGAACTCAACAAACGCCTGATGGCGCAGGAGGGGCCGCTGATGCGGCTCGCCGAATCCTGCAAGGTCAGCCGCGAAGATTTTCTTGCCCAATATCACGGCCATGAACTGGATCCGAACTGGCTGGAGCGGGTCGGCAAATTGCCAGGCAAAAGCTGGAAGAATTTCGTCGCGCGCCACGGCGAAGCCATCGCTGAGATTCGCGCCCGCATCGCCGAGGTCGCCAATGACGCGGGTCTGCCGATTAGCGAATTCCGCCGCATTTATGCAACCGTAAGCCGTGGCGAGCGCGATTCGGCGCGCGCCAAGAAGGAGATGATCGAGGCCAATCTCCGCCTGGTGATCTCGATCGCGAAGAAATATACCAATCGTGGCCTGCAATTTCTCGATCTGATCCAGGAAGGCAATATCGGCCTCATGAAGGCGGTAGATAAATTCGAGTACCGCCGCGGCTACAAATTCAGCACCTATGCCACCTGGTGGATCCGCCAGGCGATCACCCGTTCGATCGCCGATCAGGCGCGCACCATCCGCATTCCGGTGCATATGATCGAGACCATCAACAAGCTGGTGCGCACCTCGCGCCAGATGCTGCATGAGATCGGCCGCGAGCCGGCGCCGGAGGAACTGGCCGAGAAGCTCGGCATGCCGCTCGAAAAAGTGCGCAAGGTGCTTAAGATCGCGAAAGAGCCGATCAGTCTCGAGACCCCGATCGGCGACGAAGAAGACAGCCATCTCGGCGATTTCATCGAGGATAAATCGGCGATTATCCCGATCGACGCCGCGATCCAGGCCAATCTTCGCGAGGCGACGACGAAAGTGCTCGGCAGCCTCACCCCGCGCGAGGAGCGGGTTCTGCGCATGCGTTTTGGCATCGGCATGAATACCGATCACACGCTGGAGGAGGTCGGCCAGCAATTCAACGTGACGCGCGAGCGCATTCGCCAGATCGAGGCCAAGGCGCTGCGCAAACTCAAGCACCCGAGCCGCAGCCGCCGGCTGCGCAGTTTCCTCGACGATTGAGGACGGCGCGGGCAATCGGGCGCGGCCGATGGAGCCGGTGACAAAGGTTTCGGTGCGGGTCTCGTTTCTTCGCCTCGATCAGGCGCCGGCCACGCCGCTGCCCCTCCCCGAAGGCGCGCAGGTGGTGACGCTGGCCGCGCCGAGCGTCACCTATTATCGCTTTCTCTATGACACGGTCGGCGCCGATTATCTCTGGTGGCTGCGCCGGGTGACGCCGGACGCGGAACTCGCGCGCTATCTTAGCACCCCGGGCATCAGTGTCCATGTGCTTTATGCCGGTGGTGAGCCGGGCGGATTTTATGAACTCGATGCCCGGCCGTGGCCGGTGGTCAATCTCAGCTATTTCGGCCTGATGCCGCATTTCATCGGCCGCGGCTTCGGCGGGCCGTTTTTGCGGAATGCCATCGATCTGGTCTGGCGTCACCGGGCGCGGACGATGACCCTCAACACCTGCACCGCCGATCATCCGCGGGCACTGCCCGGCTATCTCGCCGCGGGGTTTACCGTCTATCGCGAGATCGATGAAGTCTGGGAGGTGCCACGCCGGCTCGGGATGACGATCCCGGCGCGTTTGCGGCCGCTCTCAGGCTAATTTTATCCCGATCCCGTTATTCCCGCCCCATCCGATAAAACTCGTCATTCGGGCGGAAGGCGAGGCTGTTGGCGAGGCGGTTCGACATGCCGAAGAAGGCGGCGATGGCGGCGATGTCCCAGCAATCCTCACGACTGAAGCCGTGGTCGAGAAGCAGGATATAATCTTCGTCCTCGATCTGATGGGAAGAAAGCGCCACTTTCATCGCAAAATCGAGCATGGCGCGTTCGCGGGGGGTGAGATCGGCTTTACGGTAATTCGTTGCGATCTGGTCGGCAATCAGGGGGTTTTTCGCCCGGATGCGCAAAACCGCACCATGGGCGATCACGCAATATTGGCATTGATTGGCGGCCGAGGTCGCGACCACGATCATCTCGCGCTCGGCTTTCGAGAGCCCGCCTTCTTTCGCCATCAGCGCGTCGTGATAGGCGAAGAAGGCGCGGAACTCGTCCGGCCGGTGGGCGAGCGCGAGCATGACGTTGGGGACGAAGCCGGATTTGGCCGCGGTCGCCTCGATGCGGGCGCGGATATCCTCTGGCAGATCCGAGAGCGAGGGGACGGGGAAGCGGCTGATGGCGGCGGTCATGAATTCTCTCCTCTTGCTTGCGCTGGTCTTGCACCGCGCGTCTTCTGCGGCGCGACGTGACGAAGTGCTGCGCGAACCGTCTCGGGGCTCGCCGCCGGGGCAGGGAAGGTGAGGCGGCGGGTGGCATCGTCTTCGGCGATGTCGCAGCCATCGAGATCGATCGCGACGATGCGTTCGCTGACCGCCCGTTCGGCATTGGCCTCGGCGATGATCTCGGGCTCCGCCGCCGCGATCGCGGCGACGGCTTCGGGAGCGGGAAGGAGCTTGGCCTGCGTGACATGTCGCGCGAGTCCGAAGCCGCCGACATAATGCGCCTCCTCGACCGTGAGGCGCCAGAGCGCGAAATCTCCGAATCCGGCATAGAGTGCGGCGTAAGGGTGTATGGCGAGATAGCGGGCGCGCAGAGCCGCGTCCTCGATCGGCATGGCACGACCGATTAGGGTCACGCGCGGTGTCGTCTGCGGGTTGGGGCCATTCGCTGCGCCCGTGATCAGGAGGGCGCAGCGTGGTTCGACGCGAAGATGGCGAGTATGTTCGGAGAGGCCCGAGAGCAGGAGGAGGGGCGTGCACCCGGCATCGAATGCCGGCGTCACCAGCGAGACGAAGGGCTGCCCGGCATTGGTGATGGTTGCGAGGCTTCCGGCCCGCGCCGCGCGGGCGAGGGAGCGGAGTGCGAAGCCGAGATCGGCCCCGGAGTCGGCGGGTGATTCTTTGGTCATGCTTCGGTTATCCTATCGGCCGCGTGGCGTGGTATGTCGATGCCGTGCCGGTTCTCGGAGGTGGTCATGAAGCACACCATTGCCCTGGTCGATGACGACCGCAATATCCTGACTAGCGTTGCGATGACGCTGGAGCAGGAAGGCTTCCAGGTGCGCACCTATACCGACGGCGAAAGCGCGCTGCAGGCGCTGCTCGCCCGCCCGGTCGATCTCGCCGTGCTCGATGTCAAGATGCCACGTATGGACGGGATGGAGCTGCTGCAGCGCCTGCGCGCCCGTTCCGCGATGCCGGTGATTTTTTTGACCAGCAAGGATGAGGAGGTCGATGAACTGATGGGACTCCGGCTCGGCGCCGATGACTATATCACCAAGCCGTTCAGCCAGCGCCTGTTGATCGAGCGCATCCGGGCTTTGCTGCGCCGCAACGAGGCTGGCCGCGCCGAGGGCTCCGGCCAGCCGGCCGCCGGGATCATCCAGCGCGGCGATCTCGTGCTCGATGAGACGCGACACCGCTGCACCTGGCGCGGCGCCGATATCGACCTCACCGTTACCGAATTCCTGCTTTTGAAGGCGCTGGCGGCGCGCCCGGGTGTCGTGAAGGCGCGTGACCAGCTCATCGATGCCGCGTATGGTGAAAACATTTACGTCGATGACCGCACCATTGACAGCCACGTCAAACGCATCCGCAAGAAATTCCGCGCCGTCGATGAGCGCTTCAACCAGATCGAGACGCTTTATGGTATCGGCTACCGTTACAAAGAGCCCTGACGATGGGCATAAATTCGGGAACTGACCCTTCATTTTCCTCCGAAAAAAAGAAAATCGTCCCCTTGCTTTGGCGGCCCGGCGATTTTTGGGGAAGGGCAGGGGGACAGGCCCAGCGCCATGGCAGAAAGTTTTTTGGTTCTTTTTTTCAAAAAAGAACGCTCTCGCCAGCCACCCATGGGGCAGGCGCAGCTCCTCCGGCGCCGGCTTTTGCCCCGCGCCTGGTTTCGCCGCTCCTGCGCCGTATCCTTCTCGTCAATGCGCTGCCGCTCGCGCTTCTGGTGGTGACCCTCCTCTATCTCGACCAGTATCAGAACGGGCTTTTGGAGGCGGAGGTGCTGACGCTCCGCGAACAGGCGCGGATCTATGCCGGCGCGCTCGGCCAGGCGGCGGTCGCGATCGAGGCTTCGGGCACGGCGCGGCTGGTGCCGGCGCTCGCCCGCCCGCTGCTTCGCCGCCTGACCGAGCCGACGCCGAGCGCCGAAGCCAAGCTCTATGGCCCGGACGGTACGGTGATCGCCGATAGCCGCCAGCACGAAGCCGGCGGCGGCAGGTTTGAGATGGACCCGATCCCGCCGGCGGTGCCGCGCAGCCATGTCGCGAGCGTGATCGAGCAGGTCTATGACTGGGTGCTCGCCCATCTCCCGCACAATCCCGCGGCGCCGACGCTGGAGGCCGGGCCGCTCGCCGGCGGGATCGACTGGCAGCCCGATGTGCGCGAGGAACTGCGCACCGAGGGGGCGGCGCGCTCGCGCGAGACGCCGCCCTATATCCGCCGCACCACTGACGGCCAGCTGCTGGTGACCGTCGCCGAGCCGGTGCAGCAAAACGCCCAGACGGTTGGCATCATCCTGCTCACCCGCGAAGCGCGCGAGGTCGATGACAGCCTCTATAACGTGCGGATGTCGATCCTCGCGCTGTTTTGCTTGGCGCTCGGCCTTACGGTGATCATGTCGTGGTATCTCGCGCGGACCATCGCCCGGCCGATCCTGCGCCTTGCCGCCGCCGCCGGCGAGATGCGCGAGGGCCAGGGGCGGAGCGGCGCAGTGCCGCGCCGGCTCCTCGCCCGCCGCGACGAGATCGGCGCCCTCGCGCATGCCCTTGCGGAAAGCGCGAGCGCGCTTTGGGCGCGGATGGATGCGATCGAGCGCTTCGCCGCCGATGTTGCGCATGAGATCAAGAACCCGCTTTCCTCGATCCAGAGCGCGATCGAGACTCTGCGGCGGATCGAGGATCCCGGCCAGCAGCGGCGCCTGCTTGCCATCATCGCCGAGGATGTGCGGCGCTTGGACAGGCTGATCAGCGATATCTCGGATGCGAGCCGGGTCGACGCCGAATTGTCGCGCACCGCGACCGAGCTGGTCGATGTCGCGCCGATCCTGGCGACGCTGGCCGATATCCACGCCGCGACGCTGAGCAAGGGCGAGCCGCCGCTGATCGTCGTCGCGCCGGAAAGCGGTCTCGTGGTGCGCGGGGTTGCCGACCGGCTGGTGCAAGTGTTGCGCAATCTGATTGCCAATGCTCGTTCTTTCAGCCCACGCGGCGGGCGGATCATGCTTGCGGCGCGCGAGATAGATGGCGAGGTGGAAATCACCGTCGAGGATGAGGGGCCGGGCATTCCCGAGGCCAAGCTTGAGCATATTTTCGACCGGTTTTACTCCGAACGCCCGCAGGGCGAGCGTTTCGGCCAACACTCCGGGCTCGGGCTTTCGATCAGCCGCCAGATCATCGAGGCGCTGCGCGGGCGGATCCGCGCCGAAAATCGCCGCGACGAAAGCGGGCGCGTGGTCGGCGCGCGCTTCGTCGTGCGGCTGCCGAAAGCCTGAGGCCGGTTACGGCATCGGTTTCTGCCCACGCCGCCGGCGGAGCAGCGGCAGGCCGGCGAGCCCGGCGAGGATCAGCGTCGCCGAGGAGGGCTCGGGCACCGAGGATTGAACCGGTGTGCCGGTGACGAACACCAGATCGGGCGTCGTCGTCGTGGTCGGCAGGAAGCTGACGTTTTCCGCCGCCCCGCCATAGGTCTGGGCGTTGAAAATCTCGAACGGGTAATAGCCAGCTTGCGTGAAGGTCACGGTATCAGTCGCGGCGGAGTAGGTTTTGGCGCCATTGAACAGCGTCGCGATACCATTCGACGGCTCGATGCTATTGGCGTTCTGGAATCCGACGACGCTGCCGCTGCCGATCGCGCCATTGCCGCCGAGCAGGATCTCGGTGCCGTCATCGTTAAAACCGCCGGAGGCTACGGCGAAGGTGTAGGAACTGCCCGGCTGCGCGACATAGACATAGCCGCTTTGGTCAAAAATTATATAGTTCCAAGGGGTGGTCGCGGCGGAAGTGGGGAGCGTGACGCCATTGACGAGATTGGTGGTATATATCGTCGCGCTGCCGTTCAGTACGCTTTGAATGCTGCTGCCGCCGCCACCGATTGCGACGAAACCATTGCTATTGATCGCGGTATCGGTGAACGAGAAATAGGGTGTCGCGGTGTAGGTGAGCGCGCCGGTGCCGGTGCCGGGCGTGCCGCTCGGCAGCGTGGTGATCGTCCCGGTCTGGGCCAGGGTTTCGAGATTGGCCATGCCTTGCAGATTGGGATAGCCGAAGGTTCCTGAGCCGCCTTCGAGATTGTCGGAGCCGCCGGAGAAGGTCCAGAGTGAGGCGGCGAGCCCCTGGGATATATTGGTCAGCGTGACCGGCGTCGAGTCGGTGTAACTCGTCGGCACGCTGGCGGGCGGCGTCACCACGTAATCGGCTTTCGCCGATCGCGCCGCGGCGATGGAGAGCGCCAAGGCGGATACCGTCAGCAACGCGGCTTTGCCGGAGGGACGATCGAAAATCGCTATCATGCTGTTCTCCACTCGCCACGATTAACATTAATTAACGATACCTGATCGTCACTAAATTTTCGAACAATGTCAAGAAAAAGTTAATTGACAATCGATGTGACCTCGCCGCGCCCCCCGTCATCGTCCGCCGCTATGCCCTGATCTGTGTTTTTTGAGTGCCGCCACCCTTGTCCGCGGCCGCGCCCGGTGCGAATGTCCGCCCGGCACTGTTCCGCCGCGCCGCAACATGACGCGCTTTCCAGGTCGATGAGGAAAAAATGGCAAAAATCAAGGTAAAAACCCCGGTTGTCGAACTCGACGGGGATGAAATGACGCGCATCATCTGGGGGTTCATCAAAGAAAAACTGATTCTTCCTTACCTCGACATCGACCTCAAATACTACGATCTCGGCATCGAATACCGCGACAAGACCGATGACCAGGTGACGATCGACGCCGCCAATGCCATCAAGAAATATGGCGTTGGCGTCAAATGCGCGACAATCACCCCGGACGAGGCCCGCGTCGCCGAGTTTGGCTTGAAGAAAATGTGGCGGAGCCCGAACGGCACCGTCCGCAATATCCTCGACGGCACGATTTTCCGCGAGCCGATCATCTGCCGCAACGTCCCCCGCTTGGTGCCGCACTGGACGCAGCCGATCGTCATCGGCCGCCACGCCTATGGCGACATCTACCGCGCGACGGAAGCGAAAATCCCCGGCCCGGGCCGCGTCACGCTGAGCTATCTTCCTGCCGATGGTGGCCCGCCGCAGATGCTCGAAGTCCATGATTTCAAGGGCGCTGGCGTCACCCTCGGCATGTTCAACACCCGCGCCTCGATCGAGGGGTTTGCGCGTGCCTCCTTCAATTATGGTCTTGCGCGGAAATATCCGGTCTATCTCTCGACCAAGAACACCATCCTGAAAATCTATGACGGCATGTTCAAGGACGTGTTCCAGGAGATCTTCGACGCCGAGTTCAAGGACCGCTTTGCCAAGCTCGGCCTCACCTACGAGCACCGGCTGATCGACGACATGGTGGCCTCGGCCCTGAAATGGTCGGGCGGCTATGTCTGGGCGTGCAAGAACTATGACGGCGATGTCGAGAGCGACATCGTCGCGCAAGGCTTCGGCAGCCTCGGCCTGATGACCTCTGTGCTGATGAGCCCGGATGGCAAGACGGTGGAGAGCGAGGCGGCGCACGGCACCGTGACCCGCCATTACCGCGAGCACCAGAAGGGGCGCGAGACCTCGACCAACCCGATCGCCTCGATCTTCGCCTGGACCCGTGGCCTCGCCTATCGCGGCCAGTTCGACGGCACTCCCGACGTCACGAAATTCGCCGAGACCCTGGAAAAAGTCTGCATCGACACCGTCGAGAGCGGCGCCATGACCAAGGATCTCGCGGGGCTGATCGGCAAGGACCAGCCCTGGCTCAACACCCAGGATTTTCTCACCAAAATCGACGAGAATCTGCGCGCCGCGATGGGATGAACGTGTCGGGGATCCGGCGGCCGACACCGACCGGCCGAGAGCGAGAGGCTGCCTCAGAATCAAGTCGCAACGAGTTTTTAATTTGTGTCAATGAGTTGGCGCTTGATTGGACGGCATTCGCGTTCCCACCGATCGCTGGGTGGCAGCGGAGGGTTGCGTGATTCTAGTGGATGCGATTCGCTCAGGTTTGCGAAGACCCGGAGGCGGACATCAGAGCTGGGCATTAGCCTTGGCGCCTTCGGAACTCTGGACGACACTCAGCCCGGCCTTCAGGCGAGATGATCGGATCAGGAAGACGGCGGCCGCAACAGCCGCGGCGAAGCCAGATGCCGCACCGACGCCCAGCGCCCAGCGCGGGCCGAAGGCGTCGGCCACCCATCCGACGATCGGCGCCCCGATCGGCGTGCAGCCGAGCGCTATGGCGATGCGCAGCGCCATGACCCGACCGCGCATAGACGACTCGGTGGTGAGCTGCATCAGGCTATTGGTCGCGTTGGCGAAGGTCAAGACGGACACACCGGTCGCCGCTAAGGCGGCGGCGAACAGCCAGTAGCCGGGCGCTAGGCCGGCGAGCGCGCAGCTTAGCCCGAACGCACCGGCACCGCCCAAGAGGGTGCCAAACCCGATCTTGCGGCGTGCCGCCGCCACAAGCGAGCCGGACAGCGCCCCCGCGGCCAGGACCGAGGACAGCAGACCGAAGCCGCGCGCGTCGGCGTGGAACACCTTGACCGCCATAGCCGAGGTGAAGATCGGGAAGTTCATGCCAAAGGTCCCGATCAAGAACAGCATCAGTAGGATCGTCCTGAGGTCCGTACGACCCCGCACGTAGCGGAGCCCTTCAACGAAGCTCCCCTTGGCCCGGCGGGTCCTGGCGTTGTGGCGTAGCTCGTTGACCCGCAGCAGGCGTAGCGAGGCCAGCACTGCCCCGAACGAGGCTCCGTCGATCACAAAGGCCCAGCCCGTGCCGATTGCCGCGATCGTCAGGCCGGCGGCCGCCGGGCCGACCATCTGGGCGGCGTTGATCAAGGTCGAGTTGAGCGCGACAGCGTTGGGCAGGTTCTCGTCGCCGACCAGTTCTGAGACGAAGGTCTGGCGCACGGGGGCGTCGAACGCCGCCGCGCCGCCGGAGAGGAAAGCAAAGGCGTAGACATGCCAGAGCTGAACAGCCCCGGTAACGGTCAAGGCGCCGAGCGCCAAGCCCAGCACGCCCATGGTCGCCTGGGTCGCCATCAGGAGGTGGCGCTGGTCGAAGCGGTCGGCGGCGGAGCCCGTCCAGGGCAGGAGCAGGAGCTGCGGGCCGAACTGCAGCGCCATGACCACGCCCACGGCCGACACGCTGTGGTGGGTGAGCTGCGTGAGCACGAGCCAGTCCTGGGCCGTGCGCTGCATCCATGTCCCGATGTTGGAGACGAGCGCGCCCGCAGCCCAGAGCCGGTAGTTGTGGCTCCGAAGCGACCGGAACGGTCCCACTCCGATCCTCATGACCGTCCCGGCGCATTGCCTCCGTTGAAGCGGCCGAACTGTCTTGCCAAGTGCAGTGCGATCAGGATGCAGATTCCGACGGAAGCCGGCCGGGGATTCCGATTTGATGTCGGCCAGCGTTCCGATTTGAAGCCGGCCACCATTCCGATTTAATTCCGGCCACCTGGCGGGGATTTTTCAGCGTTTTCGGCTGGGTCAGCAACTCGGGCAACTGTCCTCTCGTTACCATCAACGAGGAGGGCTGGATGCCGGCGAAGAGAGAGCTGACGATGCGGCAGATACGACAAACCTTACGGCTGGCCAGTGACGGCATCAGCGCCAGGGCGATGGGGCGGATGCTGGGCGTGGCGCGGAGCACGATCCAGGACAATCTGAAGCGGGCGCAGGCAGCGGGGCTGGCGTGGCCGTTGCCGGCCGACCTCAGTGATGCGGTTTTGGAGGAGCGGCTGTTTGCCCGCAGCGGCGCGCCGCGGGGGGTGCGCCGGCGCGCCGAGCCGGTCTGGAGCGAGCTGGTCTGCGAGCTCAAGCGCCCGGGCGTGAACCTGATGGTGCTGTGGGAGGAATATCGCGCCGGGCATCCGGAAGGGTACAGCTACAGCCGGTTCTGCGATTTGTTCAGGGAGTTCGAGGCACGGCTGTCACCGGTCATGCGCCAGGAGCACCGGGCGGGCGACAAGGTGTTCGTCGATTATTCCGGCAAAAAGTTGGGCATCACCGATCCCGCAACTGGCATCGTGCGCATGGCGGAGATTTTTGTCGCGGTGCTGGGCGCGTCGAACTACACCTACGCGGAGGCGAGCTGGACCCAGACGCTGCCGGATTGGATCGGCGCGCATAGCCGCATGTTCCGGTTTTTTGGCGGCGTGCCGCGGCTGATCGTGCCGGATAATCTGAAGTCCGGCGTCAACAAGGCGTCGTTCTACGATCCAGAGATCAACCTGAGCTATGGCCGGATGGCCTCGCATTACGGTGTTGGTGTTTTGCCGGCCCGGCCGCGGCGCCCGAAGGACAAGGCGAAGGTGGAAGCCGGTGTCCGCTTTGCCCAGAGCTACATTCTGGGCCGGTTGCGCCAGCAGACTTTCTTCTCTCTGGCTGAAGCCAACCAGGCGATTGCCGGCATGGTGGAGCGGATCAACGCGCATGTCATGCGCAGGCTCGGCGTCAGCCGGCGGCATTTGTTCGAGACGATCGAACGCCAGGCTTTGGCGGCATTGCCAGAGACCGACCATGAGTTTGCGGAGTGGGGTTTTGCCCGCGTCTCGCTGGATTATCATGTCGAGGTCTGCGGCTTTTTCTACTCGGTGCCGCATCAGCTGATCCGCCAGCAAGTCGATACCCGCGCCACCGAGCGGATGGTTGAGATCTTCCACCAAGGCAAGCGGGTCGCGGTGCATCAGCGCCGCTATGGCGGTCCAAGGCACGGCACTGCCCCTGAGCATATGCCGAGCGCGCACCGGCGCTACGCCGCATGGACGCCGGAGCGGTTCCGCTCATGGGGCGCATCGATCGGCCCGCAGACCGAGGGGCTGATCATCGCCATCCTCGCCAACCGGCCGCATCCGGAACAGGGGTTTCGGACATGCCTTGGCATCCTGCGGCTGTTCAAGGAGTTGGACCGTCCGCGCGCCGAGGCGGTGGCGGCCCGAGCGGTCGCCTTTGGCGCGTTCAACTACAAGAGCATTGCCTCGATCATCGCCAGCAAGCTCGACCAGACGGCCAGCCCGCCAGATGAGGCGCAGGCGGTGCTGACCCACAGCAATCTGCGCGGCGCCGAATATTTTCACTGATTTCCACTGAAAGGAACAAGCATGCTCACCCACCCGACCCTCGACCTGCTGCACAAACTCGGCCTGCACGGCATGGCCAAAGCCTTCAAGGACCTCGACGCCCGGCCGGAGGTTGCCGGTTTGGCCCATGGCGAATGGCTGGCTTTATTGCTCGAGCACGAGGCCACGTTGCGACAGCAGAAACGCTTCGAGAGCCGCGCCCGCGCGGCCAAATTGCGCCAGTCCGCCAGCGTCGAGGATGTCGATTACCGCGCCCCGCGCGGCCTCGACCGGGCACAGTTCCTGAAACTCGCCAGCTGTGACTGGGTGCGCGCCCGGCATAATCTGCTCATTACCGGCCCCTGCGGGGTCGGCAAAAGCTGGCTGGCCTGCGCGCTGGGCCAGAAGGCTTGCCGCGAGGATCTCTCGACCGCCTATCACCGGGTGTCGCGGCTGTTCTCTGCCCTGGCGCTGGCCCGCGCCGATGGCCGTTACGCCAGAACACTGCGCCAGATCGCCAGGCTCGACCTGTTGATTTTGGACGATTGGGGCCCCGAGACCCTGAACGCGGACCAACGCCGCGATCTGCTGGAAATTATCGATGACCGCCACGAGATGCGCTCCGTCATCATCACCAGCCAAGTGCCGGTCGAGCGCTGGTACGAAATCATCGGCGATCCCACCATCGCCGACGCCATCCTCGACCGCCTCGTCCACAACGCCTACCGCATCGAACTCACCGGCGAGAGCCTCCGTAAAAAGCGCGATCCGGCACCGGCCCACGCCCGAACTTGACCCAAAACAAGGACACGATAATCATTCAACCAGACCCAACCGAAGACGCTCAGGTGGCCGGCTTCAAATCGGAACCCCGGCCGGCTTCAGTTCGGAAGCAGTGGCCGGCTTCAAGTTGGAATGCATGGCCGACTTCATCGGAATCCGCAATCAGGAAGGCGCCGCCGCCCAATGCAATGATATCGGGGGTGTCCTTCAGGCCGAAATCCCCGACCCGGCAGACCAGGAAATAGCCGGCGATGAGATTGAAAAAACCCCAGACCACATTGACGGTCGAGGACGAGAGGCCTTGGCCCGGCGGCTTTGCGAAGGGGCTCTGGAAGGGCCTGCCCAACATGCCGCTGACGGCATGTGGGACGGCGTTGGCGAGAAACGCCCCGCCGAAGAAGTAGGCGATGAGTTGAGGCCAGGCCATTCAGGCGCTCCTCTTTGCAATAAGGTTGATGATGTCGTCCGTCGCGCCGGTCTCGCCCAGACGCGGAAAGACGTTGCGGAGGCTATACTCGTGGGCCTCCGAGCGCGTGTCGGTCATGGCATCGACGGCGAGGGCGACATTGAACCCCGCCGAGGTTTTTTTAAAAGCCCTCTGGCGGTCGCGGCCGGCCGGTAGCGGCAAATGCGGTTCGATCACCGCCCACTCCGCATCGGTGGTACCGCTTGCATAACGCGACCCATCGCGCCGATACTTGACGCGCGTGATTTCAGTCCGAGCCATGACGTGCTCCCTCTGGGTCTTCGCAAACCTGAGAGAATCGCAGCCACGGAAGTCACGCAACCCGCCGCTGCCTCTCAGCAATCGGTGGAAACGTGAATGCCGCCCGCTCAAATACTAACTCATTGACGTAACTTAAAAAAACTTTGCTGCCGATTGATTCCGGGTCAACCTTTTATACCGCGATGAAGTGGGCGTTAAATAATTCTGTTCTTCTAATTATTGCGCTTTTCTGCTGATGTAGCGCGCACAGACTCGCTTCCTTGCGGCGATAGAACCCTGCTACTCCCGGTGCGATTCTATGCTCAAAGCCGGCAACGATTATCTCGCAATTCCAGTGCCAATCCTCGTATCCGAACCCGCTGTTTCCCGTCGCACCGTAGGGAACGGAAAGGAATGTTTCCCGAAATCCGGAGACCCAACTACACCAGTAATTTACCGTGAAAAGAGCCGCGGGATCGTAAGCGGGGTCGCTTTGATCGATCATTCGAAAAACCTCGTGCTTGGCGCCGAAAGAAATCGCCAATTCAGGGTGGACAACCGTTTTTGTTCCGTAATTTTTTAGGCAAGCGACGGTTTGCTCAATCCAGTTGGGCGAATACAGATCATCTCCATCAACGATGGAGATGAGTTCACCGCGCGCCGCGTCGAGCCCGTCGTTTCGCGACAATCCAAGATCACCATTGTCGACTTCCATGATTTTTACGGCAGGCTCGTCGATGGTCTGTCGCCGTACAATCTGCTTCGTCTCCTCGTCCGCACGATCCATGACAATTACGAGTTCATTCGTAATGCCTTTCTGCGTCGCAACGCTACGCATGCGTTTGATAGATGCGAGCGTCGGACACGCGAGAAGCTTCTCGCCGTGGAAGGTCACGATAACAGAGACATCGAACATATGTGACACCGCTCTTCGAGAGTAGTGTCTCAGTTTGAATTTCTCGTTTTATAGACGTTCGGACGAGCCGGCTTCGTCGCTTGTGCGTCATTCAGCTTCACCACGTCTTCCATGCTCCACAGCGTTGCACTCAGGCCGGCGGCCATAGCGGGCGAACAGCGCAACGTCTTGTGTTGGCGAACAAAGTTATACCAGACAGTATAAAGCGCCACCATGTCCGCCCCACGGCGAGGCTTTTTTTCAAAAGCCCTCTGGCCGTCGCGGCCGGCCGGGTAATGAAGCGATTTTTCCATTTTGCAGGAATCGCCTCGTGCCCGGCCGCCATGTCACCGACCATCAGATGAGGCTTTTCATGAAGTTCCGTCAGACCGAGCCAGTCGCCGTTGCCGCCGCCAAGGCGTCTATGAGCATGGCGACCGCCTATCGCATCCAAAACGACCCCTCTGGGTGCACAAGATTGGGCTTATCCGCGTAGTGCATAGGAGGGACCCGCGCCCGGAGCGCAGGGCCCTGGGCGTTGCGCGCAGCGGAGGGCGTGGGAGGTCCCTGTGCACCCACGAGGAGAAGCCCGGGAGGGGGTCCGGGGGAGGGTTTTCAGTTTCGGTTTTTGAAGCGCCAGCTGGTGTTGCCGGTCTCGACGATGTCGCAGTGATGCGTCAGGCGATCGAGCATGGCGGTGGTCATTTTGACGTCACCGAACACCTGGGGCCAATCGGCGAAGGCGAGGTTGGTGGTGATCGGGAGCGAGGTGTTCTCGTAAAGCTTGCTGATGAGATGGAACAGCAACTGCCCGCCGGATTGGCTGAATGGGAGATAGCCGAGTTCGTCGATGACGACGAGATCGTGGCGCAGCAGCTTCTCGGCCAAGCGTCCGCTCTTGCCGGCGGCCTTTTCCTGCTCGAGCTGATTGACGAGATCGACGAGGTTGAAGAACCGTCCCCGAGCACGGCTCCGGATGACGGCGGCAGCGACGGCGATGCAGAGATGGGTTTTGCCGGTGCCGGTGCCGCCGATAAAGATGGTGTTGCGCTTGGCGTCGAGGATGTCGTGACGCTCCATCAGGCTTCCTTCCTTATGCTGTCGTAGCGACGGCAATCCGCCATGGGTTCGATCTTCAGGCGCAGCGCATTGGGCGTCGTGATGCTCGGCACCGGTATCGGCTGAAGCCGCCGGGCGAGCACGGTGAGAATCACATCGCCATTGGCAATGCCGGCCTCCAGGGCTTCGGCGCAGGCCGCCTCAACCGCGGCCAGGCCATGGTCGAGCACCGCGCCCAGCACCTTGACGAACTGGCGATCCCCGTCGGTGTGGCTCTTCACCTTGGCGCGCACCTGAGCCAACGCCGTCGGCAGGCTCCAATCCTTGAATGGAGCGCCGTTGCGCGCAGCGGCAGCTTCGCTTACTGCTCCAAGATCTCGCTCAGAACCGCGACCCATTCGCCCAGCTTCGGCGCCGGCTGCACACCGCGCTCATACTTGAACTCGGTCGTCCGGCCGCGGATCACCTTGCGTACTGTCGCGCGCGACACCGACAGCGTCCGCACGATCTCCTTGATCGGTCTCTGCTGCTCGAAATACGCCCGTCGTATCTGACCGATCTGGTCCACACCAATCACCCCCCGAACTCCCTTCCCGGACAAAGGAAGGGAGGCTGCCACACAGCGTTAAAGGGGGGTCATTATTGGACGCGAATTTACAGCCTGGAAGCGTGCTCGCTGACGGCCTGGCTGCAAGCAGGGCTTTCGGATGCTGGCATTCCGGCGATCTGTATCGAAGCGCGTCAGGCGAAGGCCGCGATGGGTGCGATGCCGAACAAGACCGACCGCAACGACGCGCGCGGCATCGCGTAGATCATGCGCACCGGCTGGTATCGCGCGGTGCATGTGAAAAGCCCGCCCTGCCGCTCCTGGCCCGCGTTGCTGACGGCGAGGCGGATGCTCCTGAACAAGCGTCGTGATGTCGAGAACGGCATTCGGGCGTTGCTACGCGAGGTTGGGTTGAAGGTTGATACGCCAGGCCGCAAGGACTTTGGGGTTCGCGTGCGTGAATTGGTAGCGGATAACCCGGTGCTGGTGAGCCTGGCTGAATCGCTGCTGGCCGCAGTCGAGACAATGACCCGGGAGGTGGAGCGGCTGACCAGGCGCGTGCTCGACGAGGTGCGCGTGGAGCCAACATGCAGGCGGCTGATGACAGTGCCGGGCGTCGGCCAGCTGACGGCGTTGGCGTTCCGTGCCACGATCGACCAGCCGGACGGCTTTCGAAGGTCGCGTGATGTCGGCGCGCATCTTGGCCTGACGCCGCGACGCTACCAGTCCGGCGAAACCGACGTGCAGGGCCGCATCAGTCGATGTGGCGACGAACTGGCCCGAACGGCGCTGTACGAGGCAGCCCATTCGTTGCTGATCCGCAGCACCAAATGGTCGGCGCTGCGGGCATGGGGCATGAACGTGGCCAAGCGCCGCAGCATGGCGCGCGCCCGCGTCGCTGTGGCGCGCAAGCTGGCGATGATCCTGCATCGCATGTGGACCGATGGCAGCGAGTTCCGCTGGGGCAAATAGGCCACGGTAGCATGAGAAAAGGAGTTGCAGCTTCCGCCTGACAAGGGCGGAGTCAGTGTCGTTCCCGTGGGGACGATGGACGAGGTGATCTCGTTGAGCGTCCGGAACCCCGTGATTGGATGTATGTCACGGAGGTCGCGAGTCAGATTGAGACACCTCATCCTCCTGACCCCATCATGGGCGGCCACGCGCCGACCGCGGAGAGAAGCGAGTGACCTACGGGAATGGCCTGCGGAAAGAGGAGCAGCTCGATACCAACAACCCCAATCAGAGAAGACTCTAAGCGTTATGCATTTCTTTTTTTCCAATACTAACATCGTTTAGCGTATTTATTTCTTTTGAAGACAAATAATCATCTTTTATCATGTAACCTCTCCCCCAAACCGTAATAATAGAATTAGACACACCAGCCATAGACAATTTCTTTCTTAGCTTACATATAAATACATCTATAATTTTTATCTCTGGCTCATCTAGACCGCCATACAAATGATTTAAAAATATTTCCTTTGTTAAAACAAATCCTTTTCTTAAAACAAGTAGCTCTAATATAGAATATTCTTTATTTGTTAAATGTATTATATTATTATTTACTTTAACTTCTCTGCTTTCAGTATCTATGTATATTTCTCCAGAATTTATTATATGATGACTAAATCCCTTACTTCTTCTTATTATGGCTTTTATTCTGGCCATTAGCTCTAATTTATCATAGGGCTTAGTTATAAAATCGTCTGCGCCTAAAGATAATGCTTTTATTTTTGCCTGAGGTCTAGACAATCCTGAAAAAACAAGAACAGGAGAGTCGATTTTATTATTTCTCATTTTTTTTTATTACTTCATAGCCTTCCGTATCTGGAAGTATTATATCGAGAAGAACTATGTCATATTCATAATGACTGATGAGATCTAAAGCCTCTGAGCTAGTTTCAACTTGATCAACAACCGCTCCAGATGACTTGAGCATCTCAAGAACATCGTTTATTATTTTTACGTCATCTTCTACCACAAGGACTCGCATCTGTGCCTCCAAGTGCGCTGCAATCGTAAATTACCACCTTTACGTGTATTTAGCTACAGAAAAAACATATTATTTTTTATATATTAATTTATTTTTGAGCGTTCATTAAATTTATGGTCATTGCGCCCTTGCGGTGTCCTTATCGTGCCTGTTGCCGCTTAAATGGAACCTGTCTCGGAATGCTTTGGGCATGCGCCACGATGCCAAACTCGCCAAGCAGACCACACGCGGCGTTGACCGCTGCTATCCGCTGCCGCACCAGTAGCGCCCTGACCGGTGCAACGCCAGGATGCCCTGCTGCTCACGCGTCTTCACCGGCACGAACCGCATGTTCGGCCGGCCCACCGCCTCGCAGATCGCCGTAGCGTCGGCGGCGTCGGTCTTGTTGCGCTTGACGTAGGGCTTTCCCATATTGCGGCGGGATCAGGCGCACGGTGTGGCCGAGCCGGACCACAGTTCGCGCGCCCAGTGGTGAGCGCTGGGCACGTCTCCATGCTAACCAGGCACGCAAGGCTGTTGGGGGATGTCCCGGCCGGCGTCGAACTTTGGCGAGGGGACGTTGCCTGAAATCTGACTATGCGACCCTTGCGGGTTGAGCAAGATCGGCCGTGAGAAGGAGGTTGTCGCTGTGTGCGGCCAAGGCCGGTTCGCGGAGCCATGAGAGCCGGTGCATGGGCCGGGATCGGTTCCAGGCTCTGATGACCCGCGTGCCTGCCCTTGCCTCAGCCGCGGATTATTCATCCTTCGACACCACGAGCGGCTCAATGCGCGTGGCTTCCAGGAAGAGCCGGGTGCGGAAAAGCCGCCCGCCCGGATCTTCGGGGGCGGAGCCGAATGGCCGAGCTACTCGACCACGGTCATGAGAGGATTTTTGATCGACCGTCTCCCGCACCCGCCCGTGCGGGAGACGTGTCAAAAAACGTCAAGCGGTCGCGTGGCTGGCGCCGCGCTGGGCGAGACGGTGATCGAGGCTGAGAGCGCCGGCGCCGAAAGCGACGAGGTGCAATAGCCCGCCAGCGATGGCGAGGTTTTTCAAGAAATTGATCTGCTGGCCATGGTCGGCGAAATTATTGTGAAAGGCGAGGGCGGTGACCAGGGAAAACAGCGCCATGATGGCGGCAACCGCCCGCGTCTGCCAACCGAGCACCAGGAGGATGCTGCCACCGACCTCGATCAACACGGCGACGATATAAGCGGCCATCGGCAGCGGCAGCCCGCCGGAGGCTATATATTGCATGGTCCCCGAGGGATTCTCGATCTTGCCGATGCCGGCGAGAATGAACAGGACGGCGATCAGGATGCGCCCGATGAGATCGACGCTTTGCTGCATGGTGGTTCTCCCGTTAGCGCGGCGTGGCCGCGCGGATTGTCGCGATGGCGTGAGGATAGCCGGTCATTAATTCAGTGTCGAACGAATTTTCATGCGCTCCCTCCGCTCTGCGGACGGCGGGGATCGAACCCGCACTTCCGAAACGGAAAGCAGATTTTAAGTCTGCTGCGTCTACCTGTTCCGCCACGTCCGCATGAGAAGATCCTTATCCCTCGCAGAGCCGGCGGGCGATTTCAAGCGCGCGTTGGAGCAGCGTCTCATTCGCCTCGGGCGTGAGAAACCCGCTATGGGCGGAAAGCGTGACGTTGGCGAGGCGCGTGAGCGGGTGGCCTGCCGGCAGCGGCTCGGTCGCGAAGACATCGAGCGCGGCGTGACCGATATGCCCGTCCTCGAGCCCGGCGATCAGCGCCGCCTCGTCGATCAACGCGCCGCGCGCGGTGTTGACCAGAATAACGCCCGGGCGGAGCCGCGCGAGACGCCCGGCATCGAGAAATCCCCGCGTTTCGTCAGTGAGCAGGAGATGAAGCGAAATGACATCGCTTTCGGCAAGCAGCGTGTCGAGGTCGACGAAGCTGACCCCGGCCGCGGTTTTCGGGCTCCGGTTCCACGCAAGCACCCGCATGCCCGATCCCGCCGCGATGCGCGCGACCTCGGCGGCGATTCCGCCGAAGCCGATGAGGCCGAGCGTCTTGCCGGTGAGTTGCATCCCCGGAATGCGCGGCCAGCCGCCGGCGCGAACGCCACGATCCATCGCCGCGATCCCGCGCGCCGCCGCCCACATCAACGCGATGCTATGCTCGGCAACCGCGATGTCGCCATAGCCCTTGATGGTGTGGACGGTGATGCCGAGGGCGGCGAGTTCCTCGGGGTTCATATAGCTCCGCGCGCCGGTGCCGAGAAAAATGACCTGGCGGAGCGCGGGGCAGGCGGCGAGTGCTGTCGTCGGGAGGGCGGAATGATCATCGAGCACGAAATCATAGCCGGCGAGCAGGCGTGGCAGATCCTCAGGCGCGATGCGGGCGGCGCGGTTGACGGTGACCGCCGGGTCGCCGGAACGGTGGAGGCGCGCGAAAATCGCCGCCATGGTGTCGTCCGCATCGAGAAAAAGACCGCGCATGAAGCTGCCTCCGGTTGATCACCGCCTGGATCCGGCCACTCTGCGGAAATCGGCGGAAGCGGGCAAGCCGCGCCGGCGCCGCGCGCGCTGGCTCGCGCGTGCGATCATCGCCGTGGTCTGGGGCGGGCTCGCGCTCGGCCTCGTCGGGTTGTGGCTGATCTATGATCTGCCACGCCCCGAAGACGCCGTCACCCTCCGGCGACCGAGCCTCACGCTCGAGGATCGCACCGGTCACGTGATAGCGCGCTATGGCGATATCGTCGGCGCGACGGTGCATCTCGCTGATCTGCCGCCTTATCTTCCGGCGGCGGTGGTCGCGGTCGAGGATCGGCGATTTTTCAGGCACGGCGCTCTCGATGGATGGGGGATGGCGCGTGCCGCGTTCATCGATCTCACCGCTGGGCGGATCGTCCAGGGCGGCTCGACGCTGGAGCAGCAGGTCGCGAAAACCCTCTTTCTCAGCAACCGCCGGACATTCCGCCGCAAGCTCCAGGAGGCCATTTTATCCTTCTGGCTTTACGATCATTTTTCTCGCACCGAGATTCTCGAGATCTGGCTGAACCGGGTCTATCTCGGGGCCGGGGCGTTCGGGGTGGACGCTGCCGCGCGGGTCTATTTCGGCATTCCGGCGCGCCGGGTTTCGCTCTGGCAGGCGGCGATGATCGCCGGGCTGCCGCGCGCGCCGGCACGCTTCAACCCTCGCGCCGACCCCGCCGCCGCGATCGCCCGCACCCGTCAAGTGCTGGCGGCGATGCGCGAGGGCGGGGTTATTACCGAGGCCGCCGAAAACGCCGCCGTTGCCGCGATCGCACTGCCACCGCTTGCGGGCGGCGGCTGGTTCGCCGATTGGGCGGCCGAGCAGGCTGAACCCGGTCTCCCGCCCGGTGAGGACCTGACGCTGCGCACATCGCTCGATTCCCGTCTGCAGGCGGTGGCCGAGGCCCGGCTCAAGGCGCTGCTCGACGGTCCCGGCACCAGCGCCGGTGTGAGCGAGGGTGCGGTGGTTGCGCTCGATGCTGCGACCGGCGCGGTTCGCGCCATGGTCGGCGGGCGGGCCGAAAGCGGCGGCGGCTTTAACCGCGCCGTCGCCGCGCGGCGCCAGCCGGGCTCGGCGTTCAAGCCCTTCATCTGGCTCGCCGCCCTCGCGCGGGGGGAGACGCCGGCAAGCCTGGTCGAGGATGCGCCGATCAGGATCGGCAGCTGGGTGCCGCATGATCTCGAACATCGCTATCTCGGCACGATCACGCTTACCACCGCGCTCGCGCAATCCTCCAATACCGCCGCCGTGCGGCTTCTGCTGCGGAGTGGCGGGCCGCGCGCCGTGATCGCGCTTGCCCGGAAACTCGGCATCAACGATCCTCTGCCGGATGACGCCTCGCTCGCGCTCGGCACCGCCTCGGTCGGGCTTCTTGAATTGACCGCGAGCTACGCGCCGTTTTTCAACGGTGGCAATGCCGTCCGGCCGAAGTTTCTCGAAGCCGGGCCCGCCGTCCGAATCCCGGTGATCACGCCGGCGGAGGCGGCGATGATGAGAACCATGCTCGCCGCCGTGGTCAGCGACGGCACCGGCCGCGCCGCCGCCATCCCGGGCGAGAGCGTCGCCGGCAAAACCGGCACGTCCCAGGCCTATCGCGATGCCTGGTTCATCGGCGCGGTCCACGGCACCCTGATCGGGGTCTGGTTCGGCAATGACGATGCGAGCCCGACCAAGGGCGTCACCGGCGGCAGCCTACCGGCACGTTTGTTCCACGATCTTGCCGTGATCGTCGCGCGGGAGTGAAGGAAAGGGCGAAGGGAAATTCTAGAGCGCGATCGGTTTAAGTCGATCACGCTCTACCCCTATTTTGGCGAGCAAGTTGGCCGGTTTTGATTGAACAGGATGGTTCAATCAAAACCTACCTTGCTCTAGCGTCGCGCGGCGCCCATCAGGGCAGCGCCGAACAAAGCGGCGGCGATGGTTGCGACGATGATCAGAAAGCGCAGCCGCCACGCCGCGGCTTCCGCCTCGGCGGTCATCGTCTGGCGCAGCGCCGCGCGCAGTGCGGCGGCGCGCGCCGGAAGATCGCCCGCGCGGTTGGCGGCGGCGGTCGCGGCGCCGCCGAATCGCGCCTCGTCATTTTTCCCGAGCGCTGCCGCCATGGCATCGATGTCGGCGGCATGGCCGGCAGCGAGCGCGTCATCGATCATCGCCTCCTCATGCAGGGCGCGGGCGAGCGGCAACGGCGCGGCATAGGTCGCGAGAATGCCGGCAAGGCCGACGACAATGAAAGCCATTGTGAGAAAAGCGATCAGGCTCCCGCCCCGCCGCGCTGGGGGCGGGCTCATGCGTAACGCCGCAACAACGCGACCAACCGCCCTTGCAGGCGCACCCGCTCGGCGGGAAAAATCCGCGTCTCGTGGCGGGCGTTGGCGGGCTCCAGGGCGATCGAATTGCCACGCTGGCGAAGCCGCTTCAGCGTCACCTCGCTCTCATCGATCAGGGCGACGACGATCTGACCGTTTTCCGCGCCCTCGCCACGACGGATGATCGCGGTATCGCCATCGAGAATGCCGGCATCGATCATCGAATCGCCGGCGACTTCGAGCGCGTAATGTTCACCATTGCCGAGCAGCGCCACCGGCACCTCGATCAATGTGCCATGATCACGCAGCGCCTCGATCGGCAGTCCGGCGGCGATACGGCCGTAGAGCGGCAATTGCACCGCGCTCGCGGCGGAGGCGGCGCGCACGCCCTGGAGCCGGGCGGAGAAATCGCCGCGGATGACATTGGGGGCGAAACTGGCGGGGGGAGAGAGCCCGGATGGCGAAGCCACGCCAGCGGCTGCCGGGGAGACACTCGCGGCGTCATGGCCCGGCCCGCTCGCAGCGGCGATGTCCTCGGGCAGGCGCAGCACTTCGAGGGCGCGGGCGCGGTGATGGCGGCGGCGAAGAAACCCGCGTTCCTCCAGCGCCGAAATCAGGCGATGGACGCCGGATTTGGATTTGAGCCCGAGGGCCTCTTTCATCTCCTCGAAGCTCGGCGAGAAGCCAGTGCTGCGAAGATGCTGATCGATGACGGTCAGAAGCTGGTATTGCTTGCGAGTTAGCATGCGAGCCTTTTCTGTCTTGTTTTGTCTCGCCCCAAAGACACCGGCCGCTGCCCCAAGCCACCAGGCCATGTCGAGCGAGAGGAAACGCCATTAGGGACTCCAGGATTTCTGATCAGTGTTCTACATTGGTTCTTGTTTGCCCGTCAAGCGCGCGCGAGCGGCATGACCGGGAGGGGGATCCTCACGGTTTCGCGGGAGGCGCTGCCGGGAGGAGGCCGAGCGCATTATAAAGCCGGATGCTCGGCGGCCAGCGCCGCATCACCGTCTCGCGATGGTGGGCGGCGGCATAGCCGGCAAAAACGACGATCACGAGGCTCGCCGCCCATCCGAGCCAGATCGCGGCGCCGGGCCGGCGGCGTGGCGGCTTCGCGGAGGGCGTGACCCTCCGCTCGGCGGCCGCGACCCGCGGCGCCTCGGGAATGCGGACGGCGGATTCGGGCGCTACCACGGCGGTTACCGCGGGTGTCGCCTCCGGCTCGGGCGGGGGTGGCGTGGTATCGGCGCTCGGCTCCCATTCATGGCCGCAACGCGAGCAACGCGCTCGCCGGCCGGGCACGAGCAGCGTGTCCGGAACCTCATAAGCCGCGGCACAGGCGGGACAAGTGATGTGCATGAATGTCTCGAGAAGTTACTTTGCCGTGCCGGCTTGGCTCTGGCAATGCCCTGGGAAGGGAATGGGGCAATGCGCGACGAGGTTTGCACCCTCTTTCCTGGCTTGGCAAAAGGATAGGGAACAACAACGCGATTCGGGATGATCAGATTTCACGAAGTCGGACTTTCCTATGGCGAAGGCGCCGGCGGCGGCCGGGCGGGGCTGGTTTTGCGCGATATCAGCTTTAGCGTCGCGGCGGGCGGGTTTCGCTGGCTGCTTGGCCCCTCCGGCGCTGGCAAAACCAGTCTTCTCCGCCTGCTGACGCTCACGGTGCGGCCGAGCCAGGGTGAGGCCGTCATTCTCGGTCACCCCATCCATACCGCCGCGCGCCGCGATCTTGCCGCGCTCCGCCGCCAGATCGGCGTTGTATTCCAGGATTTCCGGCTGCTCGACCATCTTTCGGTGTTCGATAACGTTGCCTTGCCGCTCCGCCTTGCCGGCCGACCGGAGGGGCAGATCCGCGCCGATGTTTCGGAAATGCTGCGCTGGGTCGGGCTCGCCGGCCATCTCGCGGCGCTGCCGCCGACGCTTTCGGGCGGCGAGCAGCAGCGCGTCGCCATCGCCCGCGCGGTGATCAACCGCCCGAGCCTCATTCTCGCTGACGAGCCGACCGGCAATCTCGACGAAGCCCAGGCGGAACGGCTCATGCAGTTGCTCGGCGAGTTGAACCGGCTTGGCGCTAGCGTCATCGTCGCGACCCACCAGACCGCGCTGGTCGCGCGTTATCCGGCGCCGGCGCTGCGGCTCGATCAGGGACGGCTGGTCGGCGATGCGTAGGGAGCACGCGCGGCTGCGCCCGGCGCGGTTCGACGAACTTGGCTTGAAACGCGCTTTCGCACCGCGTTTGCTGCCGCTCTTGGTCGCGGCGGTGGCGTTGCTCGCGGCGCTGGCGCTCGCTGGGATGCTTGCCGCCGCCGGCCTTGCCCGGCATTGGCGCGAAGGGGCGGGCGCCAGCTTGACCATTCAGGTGCCCGCACCTCAGGCGCCGGCCGACGCTGGTGCGGCGAGCCGGGCGGACGCGGTTCTCGCTGTGCTCCGTGCCGATCCAGGAATTATCGCGGCGCGGCGGCTGAGTGATGCCGAACTCGAGGCGCTGCTGCGCCCCTGGCTGGGCGCAACACCTGGCACGCTCGGTCTTGCGGTGCCGGCGGTGATCACTGTCCGCCGCGCCGCAGGGGCCGCCCCGGTCGCCGAGGAGACGTTGGCGGCACGGCTCACGCCGGTCGCGCCGGGGACGCTGGTCGAAGCGGCGGGGCCGTGGTTTTCGCATCTTACCGTGTTGGCGCGGAGCTTACAGGCGCTGGCGGCGCTGGCGCTGCTCATCGTCGGGATGATCGCCGCCCTGGTGATCGCGATCGCAACCCGCGCGAGCCTTGCCGCGCGGCGCGAGGCGCTGGAAATCGTCCACGGGCTGGGTGCCAGCGACTCCTATATCGCCAATCGGTTCGCCGCCCGCGCCTCATGGCTCGCGGCGCTTGGCGGGGGGCTCGGCACGCTCGCGGCGCTGCCGGCGCTGGCGTTGCTCGGGCAGGTCGCAGCGCCGTTTGCGGGGCTTATCGCGCCCAGCAAGGACGCCGTGAGCGGCATGGCGGCGGGCTTGGCCCGCGGCATCCTGCCGCTCGCGGCGCCTTGGCTCGCTCTGCTGCCGCTGGCCGCGGCGGCCATCGGCTGGCTCACGGCGCAGGGGACGGTGCGGCGATGGCTCCGCCGTCTACCGTGACCGGCGTGAGATGGGCAGCCCCGTGGCGCAGCGTCCTTTTGGTCACGCTAATTGCCGCCGGTGTTTGGTTCGCTGGGTTCCTTTGCTTCGTCTCGGTGACCGAGACGCCCCCGCCGCCCGATCTGCCACCCGCCGACGGGATCGTCGTCCTCACCGGCGGGGCGGATCGGATCGCCGATGGCTTGCGTCTGCTCGCCGCCGGCAAAGGGCGGGAATTGCTGGTCTCGGGGGTGGCCTCGAAGCTCGATCTCGCCGAGATGGCGCACCGCGCCGGGCTCGATCCAGCACAGCTCGGCGGCCATGTCACGCTCGGCCGGGCGGCGCTGACGACCCGCGGCAACGCCGCCGAGGCGGCGCTGTGGGCGCGGCAGAACGGCTTTCATTCGCTGATCCTGGTCACCGCGACCTATCACATGCCGCGCGCTCGCGCCGAGTTTGCCCGCGCCATGCCCGATGTCACGTTTTACGCCGCCGCCGTGGTGCCGCCGGCGATGCGCGGCCCCTGGCGATGGACGACGCTCAGGCTGCTCGCCGTCGAATACAGCAAGTTCCTGATCGTCGCCTCGGGCCTCTCAGCGTTGTTGCCGGGCAATGACTGGGGGCACGATTGAGGGAGATGAGAGGGATATGATGTTTCTGCGCTCGGCGCTGTTCAATCTCTATTTCTTCCTGCTCACCTTCGTGCTCGGGATCGGCGGGCTCGGCGTGCGCTGGTTTGCGCGCCGCCGGGCGCTCGCTTACGCGCAATTCTGGGCACGGTTGGTGCTCGGCGGCTTGCGCTGGATTTGCGGCATCTATCCTGTGTTGATCGGATTCGAGCATTTGCCGCCGGCGGGGCCGGTATTGCTCGCCTCCCAGCATCAATCGGCCTATGACACGCTGGTCTGGCTCACGCTGCTCGCCCATCCGACCTATGTGATGAAGCGGGAACTTAAGAAAATTCCCCTCTTCGGGCCGCTCACGCCGCTGGCTGGGATGATTTTGGTCGATCGCGCTGGCGGTGCTGCGGCGCTGCGTGGCCTCCTCGCCGAGACAAGGCGGGCGGTGGCGGAGGGACGCCAGATCGTGATTTTTCCCGAGGGAACGCGCACCCTCCCTGGCGAGCGGCGGGCGTTGCAGCCCGGGGTCGCGGCGATGGCGGCGGCGGTGAAATTGCCGGTGGTGCCGGTTGCGACCGACTCCGGGCGTCGCTGGGGAAAAGACGCGTTTTTCAAGCGCCCGGGGCCGATCCATCTCGTCGTCTGCCCGCCATTGCCGGCCGGCCTGCCGCGTGAGGCACTGCTTGCCGGCCTCCAGGCGGCCTGGGATGCGGCGCCGCTGCCGCGTGCCGGCGCGGGGTGTGGGTAACTCTGTGGGAGGATCGCCGCAAAGCTCCGATGTCACACCAATGTCAAAATTCAACTATTTGATAAATAACGTATTTTTATCAATTTCCAGTCGCGCTGACGGCTCGTCGCGAGATGGGGATAATTGGCTGGCGGCACGTGCTGATCCGCCCCTCAGTGTACGAGCGTTCGCCCGCGCGTTTCCGGCAGTGCGAAGGCGGCGAAGAAAAATACCGCATAGGCGACGGTCGCGAACACCGCGATGGCATCGGCGAGGGGAATGATCTCCGCGAGATAGCCGACCAGGGTCGGAAATAGGGCACCGACGCCGCGGCCGAAATTATAGCAGAATCCCTGCCCTGAGCCGCGCATCGCGGTCGGGAATAGCTCGCTCAGAAACGGGCCGAAGCCGGAAAAATAGCCCGAGGCAAAAAATCCGAGCGGAAACCCGAGCACCAGCATCGCCTGGTTCGGGATCGGGAGCTGGGTATAAGCGAGCACGAGGACAATCGCCGCCGCCGAGAAGACGAGAAACAGCATTCGCCGCCCGATCCGATCGGCGAGCCAGGCGCCCATGAGGTAGCCTGCGAAACTGCCGGCGATTAGTGTCGCGAGATAGCCGGTTGAGCCGATCACGCTGAGGCCGCGGCTGGTTTTGAGAAAGGTCGGAAGCCACGTGGTGATGGCGTAATAGCCGCCTTGCGCGCCGGTCGAGGCGAGGGCGGCGAGCAGGGTGGTGGTCAGGATGTCGGGCGCGAAAATGCGCGTGAGTGTCGGATGCGGCTCGCCGCTGGCAAGGCGCTGCCGGTGGCTGGCTGCCGCCAGCTCCGGTTCGGCAACGTGACTGCGGATATAAAGCGTGAGCAGCGCCGGCGCGACGCCGAGCGCGAACATCGCCCGCCAGGCGAGCGCCGGCGACAATGCGGAAAACAGCGCCGCTTGGGCCAGCACCGCCGCCCCCCATCCCAGCGCCCAGCCCGCTTGCACCGAGCCCACTGCGCGGCCGCGAAAGGCCGGGCGGATCACCTCCCCCATCAAGACCGCACCGACCGCCCATTCGCCGCCGAAGCCGAACCCGAGCAGCGTGCGAAAAAGCAGCAATTGATTGAAACTCTGCGCGAAGGCGGAAAGCAGGCTGAACAGCGAGAACCACAAGATGGTGAGTTGCAGCGTGCGCACCCGGCCGATGCGGTCGGAGAGAAAACCGGCGAGCCAGCCGCCGATGGCGGAGGCGAGCAAGGTCACTGTCGCCGCGAGCCCAGCGCGGCCGCCGCCGACATGCCAGAGCCGCATGATCGAGCCCAGCACCAAGGGGTAGATCATGAAATCCATGCCATCGAGTGCCCAGCCAGTGGCGCAAGCGATGAAGGTGCCGCGTTCGGGCGCAGTCATGCTGCGGAAGAAGGCGAGCAGCCCGGTATCCTGTTTGGCAGCAACGGTCGCGGGAATGGCACGGATTCCTTTCTTGCCGACAAGTTAAAGAAGATTTTTTTTGCAGGAGAAAAGTCTTTTTGCTTCTTTTTCTTCAGAAAAAGAAGATGCTTTCTTTATCTTTATTTCCCTAAAGCGTTGCCGCGGCGCGGGCTGCCTGATTGTAATGGCCGGAGAGAGCGCGCAGCAGGGAAGCGAGCGCCGAGAGCGGCGCCTCGCCGGGGCCGGTGTCGGCGAAGCCCTGAACCAGCAGCCGCTCGCGGATCGCGGCGTAGCGCGCGCAGAGCGCCTCACCGGCCGCCGTTGCTCGCACCAACACCTCCTTGCCGGCGCGCTCGCTGATGATGAGGCCGGCGCGGGTCAGCTTGCCGAGAGCGTAGGTGATGAGATGCGGATCCTCGATATCGAGGACGAGGGCGATATCGGCTCGCCGCTTCGGCCGGTCGCGGTGGCGGACGGTGTGCAGGATGAGCACCTCGATCGGCGAGAGGCCGGGTGCTCCGGCAGCGGCGGCGCAGCGGGTCATCCAGCGCTGAAAGGCGTGATGGGCGAGGGTGAGGCCGAATTCGACCTCGGAAAGCGCGGGTGAGCCGCCGGCCGCGAGATGGGCGGACGAGACCACGGGATCGTGCCGGAGATGTGGGGCAGCCTTGCTCTCGGGCATCGGGCGCTTCCTTTGCGGTTGACGTTGAGAAATCGTTGACGATTTGATGATAATTTGTCAATAAGAGGGCGCGAAAAAATCCAGAGACGGAGTCCCCATGACCCAAGCCGCCGCGCCCCGCGACACGTCGCCCGAGCCTCCTCTGATCCCCGGCTGGCAGTTCTGGATTGATCGTGGCGGCACCTTCACCGATATCGTCGCGCGGGCGCCGGACGGGCGCTTGCTTACTCATAAACTGCTTTCGGAAAACCCCGCCCGCTATCAGGACGCGGCGATCGCCGGGATCAGGGCGATGCTCGGCCTGGCCGCCGAGGAGCCGATTCCG
Source organism: Acidibrevibacterium fodinaquatile (assembly GCF_003352165.1). GTDB lineage: Bacteria > Pseudomonadota > Alphaproteobacteria > Acetobacterales > Acetobacteraceae > Acidibrevibacterium > Acidibrevibacterium fodinaquatile. Next base: position 2,252,625 of record NZ_CP029176.1, on the reverse strand, counting down.
CCGGGGGTGATCGAGGCGGTGAAAATGGGCACCACGGTCGCGACCAACGCCCTTCTCGAACGGAAGGGCGAGCGGACCCTGCTCGTCGTCGATCGGGGTTTTGCCGATGCCTTGCGTATCGGCAACCAGGCGCGCCCGCGCCTCTTCGATCTCGCGATCACGCTCCCCAGCCTGCTTTATGAGACGGTGGTGGAAATCGATGGCCGGATCGCGGCCGACGGCGCCGAGATCATCCCGCTCGATGAGATCGGGGCGCGAAAAGCCTTCGCCGAGGCGCGCGCGCGGGGTCTTGGCGCTTGCGCCATCGTGCGCATGCATGCCTGGAAATATCCCGACCACGAACAGCGACTCGCCGAACTTGCCCGCGAGGCCGGCTTTGCGCAGGTCTCGGCGAGTCACGCGGTGAGCCCGCTTTTGCGCCTGGTGCCGCGCGGCGATACCACCGTGGTTGATGCCTATCTCTCGCCCATTCTTCGCCGCTATGTCGATCAGGTCGCGGCGGCGCTCGCCGGCACACGGCTCTATTTCATGCAGTCTCATGGCGGGCTTGCGGAGGCGCGGCATTTCCAGGGCAAGGATGCGATCCTCTCTGGCCCTGCCGGCGGCATCGTCGGCGCCGCCCGTACCGCCGCCGCGGCAGGGATCACCAGCATCATCGGTTTCGACATGGGCGGCACCTCGACCGATGTCGCGCTTTATAACGGCGCTTTCGAGCGCGCCTTTGAGACCGAGATCGCCGGTGTGCGCATGCGTGCGCCGATGATGGCGATCAACACGGTTGCCGCCGGCGGCGGCTCGATCCTGCATTTCGACGGCGCGCGGCTTCGTGTCGGCCCGGATTCGGCGGGTGCCGCGCCTGGCCCCGCGAGCTACCGCAATGGCGGGCCGCTCACCGTGACCGATGCCAATGTCTGTCTCGGCAAAATCCAGCCACGGCATTTCCCGGCGATTTTTGGCCCGAGCGGCGATCAACCGCTCGATGACGGCCTGGTGCGGGAAAAATTCGCGGCCCTCGCCGCCGAGGTCAGCGCCAAAACCGGCATCGACCACACCCCGGAGCGCCTCGCGGAGGGCTTCATCGCCATCGCGGTCGCCAACATGGCCAATGCGATCAAGCAGATTTCGGTCCAGAAAGGCCACGATGTCACTGGCTTCACGCTCGCCTGCTTCGGCGGCGCCGGCGGCCAGCATGCCTGTCTGGTCGCCGATGCGCTCGGGATGGACAAAGTGTTCTTGCATCCCTTCGCCGGGGTGCTCTCGGCCTATGGCATGGGGCTTGCCGATCAGGTGGTGATGCGTGAGCAGGCGGTCGAAACGCCGCTCGTTGAGACGGCGATCCCGACGCTCGAGGCTGCGCTCGCGCGGCTGGCGGCAGACGGAACCGAGGCACTCGTCGCGCAAGGGGCTGAGCGCGAGAAAATCCGCGTCAAGCGCTCGGTGCATATTCGCATTGAAAGTACCGAAGCAGCGCTTCCCGTCGCCTTTGCTTCCCTAGAGGCGATGGCCGCCGATTTCGCCGCCGCCCACAGCGCCCGCTTCGGTTTCGTCCCGCCACCAGGCCGCACGCTGATCGCCGAACTGGTCGCGATCGAGGCGATCGCCCCTGGCGACGCGGTGGCCGAAGAGTCGCTCGCGCCGCGCGCCTCCGGCACGCCGGTGCCAATCGACGAAGTTGCCTTGTTCAGCCAGGGGGCCGCGCACCGCGCGCCGGTGTTCGAGCGCACGGCGCTTGCCGCCGGTGACCGTTTGTCCGGCCCGGCGCTGATCAGGGAGGCCAATGCGACGACGGTGATCGAACCCGGCTGGCAGGCGGAAATTACCGCGCGCAACCATCTCCTGCTGACGCGCGCGAGCCCACGCACGACGCGCCATGCCGCCGGCTCCGAGCGCGCCGATCCGGTACTACTCGAACTCTTCAACAACCTCTTCATGAATGTCGCCGAGCAGACGGGCGCGGTTTTGCAGAACACCTCCCTCAGCGTGAACATCAAGGAGCGCCTCGATTTTTCCTGCGCGATTTTCGATGGCAGCGGCGCTCTCGTCGCTAACGCACCGCATGTGCCCGTCCATCTCGGCGCGATGGGCGAAAGCGTCCGCACGGTACTGGCGCGGCGCGGCAAAACCCTTAAGCCGGGCGACGTCATCGCCCTCAATAACCCCTTCAACGGCGGCACGCATCTTCCCGATGTCACCGTTATCACCCCGGTTTTCGACGAGAGCGGGCAAAAGATCCGGTTCTTCGTTGGCTCGCGCGGGCATCACGCCGATATCGGTGGCACGACCCCGGGCTCGACCCCGCCCAACTCGACCACGCTCGAGGAAGAGGGCGTGGTGATCGATGATTTTCTTCTCGTCGAGGGCAATGCCACGGGCGGGCATTTCCGCGAGGCGGAGTTCCGTGTCCTCCTTGCGGGCGCGCGCTATCCGGCCCGCAGCCCCGATGTCAATGTCGCCGACATCAAGGCGCAGGTCGCCGCCAATGCCCGCGGCGTGCAGGAATTGCAGCGGGTTATCGCGCACTATGGCTGGGACGTCGTCTCCGCCTATATGCGCCATGTCATGGACAATGCCGAGGAGAGCGTGCGCCGGGTGCTGGCGCGCATCCCCGGCGGGCGTTTCATCTATCAGATGGATCGCGGCGTGCCGCTCGCGGTTGAGGTGCGCGTCGATACCGCGAAACGCACCGCGATCGTCGATTTCACCGGCACCGGGGCGGAGCAGACGGACGGGAATTTCAATGCCCCGCCAGCGGTGACCCGCGCCGTCGTGCTTTACGTTTTCCGCTGTCTGGTCGGCGATGACATTCCGCTCAACGACGGCTGCCTGAAACCGATCGAGATCGTGATCCCGCCGGGAAGTTTCCTGAGCCCGACGCCCGGCCGCGCCGTCGTCGCCGGCAATACCGAGGTCTCGCAAGCGACCTGCAACGCCCTCTTCGGCGCGCTCGGCGTGATCGCCTGCAGCCAGGCGACGATGAATAATTTCCTCTTCGGGGATGCGAAATATCAATATTACGAGACGATCTGCGGCGGCACCGGCGCCGGGCCCGATTTCGACGGCACCGCGGCGGTGCAGACCCACATGACCAATACCCGCATGACGGACGCCGAAATCCTCGAACTGCGCTATCCGGTTAGGCTCGAGGAATTCGCGATCCGCCACGGCTCGGGCGGGGCGGGGCGCCATCGCGGCGGCGCCGGCGCGCGCCGGCGCATCCGTTTCCTCGCGCCGATGACGGCGGTGATCGTCGCCTCACGCCGCGAGGTCGCTCCCTTCGGGCTCGAAGGCGGCGAAGACGGCGCGCCCGGGCGGCAATGGGTGGAGCGCCGCGATGGCAGACGCGACATCCTGCGCGGTGTCGATCGCGCCGAACTCGCGCCCGGCGATATTTTCGTGATCGAAACCCCGGGTGGCGGCGGCTTTGGCGCACCAAAAGCGGGGGAGGGGGAGGCCATTCAAGAACACACTCGCCTAAATAATAAAACTACTTGAGCAGTGAGGCGAGCAGGGCGTCGAGCCGAAGCCGGCCGGCGGGCAAGGCGCGGAGCCGCCCGGTTTCGCCCCAGGCGAGATATCCCTCCTCTTCTGCCGCGCGGAGGGTTTCGCCATCGATCGCCGCAACCAGCGGCCGGCCGGTTATGTGCTGAAAGCGTGTGGGATCGATCCCTTCGTCGAGCCGCAGCCCCATCAGCAGCATTTCGCGCGCCTGTTCGGTGGCCGTGAGCGCCGCTTCCTCGACGCTTCCGTGGCCTTCGCGTTCAACCTGCGCGAGCCAGGCTTCCGGGGCGCGATGGCGACGGATTGCCAGCCGCTCCCCCCCGAGGAAAAGTCGGCCATGCGCGCCGGGGCCAATGCCCGCGTAATCGCCATAGCGCCAATAGGCGAGATTGTGGCGGCTTTCGGCGCCGGGTCTGGCATAGTTGGAGACTTCATAGGCGAAGAGCCCGAACCGCGACGCTTCCTCGGCGGTTGCGTGATAGAGTGCTGCGGCGTGCTCTGGGTCGGGGAGGATGATGTCGCCGCGGGCGTGGGCGGTCTCGAAGGCCGTGCCGGGTTCGATGGTGAGCTGATAGAGCGAGAGATGATCGGCGGCGAGAGCCAGCGCCCGCCGTAATTCGCCGCGCCAGGCGGGAATGCTTTGGTCGGGCCGGGCGTAGATGAGATCGAAGGAAAGGCGGGGGAAAATCCGTCGCCCGAGTTCGAGCGCCGCGATCGCCTCGGCCGCTGAATGGCGGCGCCCGAGCCAGGCGAGAGCGGCGGGGTCGAGGCTTTGCACGCCGAGCGAGAGGCGGTTTACGCCGGCGTCGTGGAAGGCCGCGAGGTTTTCCGCCTCCACGCTGGTCGGGTTGGCTTCCAGGGTGATTTCGAGATCGTCTTCGGGCGCAAAAAGCCGGGTTGCGTCGGCGATCAGGGCGGCGACACCCTCGGGCGGCATGAGGCTCGGCGTGCCGCCGCCGAAGAAAATCGAAGCCAGCCGCCGGCGGCCAAGCCGCGCCGCCTCATGCGCGAGTTCGGCGCGGAGCGCGGCAAGGAAGCGCCCGGCGTCGATCCGCTCGCGGACATGGCTGTTGAAATCGCAATAAGGGCACTTGGCGCGGCAGAATGGCCAATGAATATAGAGCGCGAGCATGGCGCGGCCTATCGGCCCCGGCGGGCGTGCAGGCGCGCGGCGAGGGTGGCGAAGGGAAGGGCTCCGTTGGCGGCCTGCGGGTCGGCATTCGGCCGGGGCGCGTAGTCCGCCGGCAGGCTCGCCCCCGGCAGGCGTGGATAGGGGTCGAGGAGAAGTGCGAATTGTTCCGCCGCCGCTTCGCCGAGATCGAGCATGCCGGCGGTGACGCCGACAGTATCGATCGCCTCCGGATCGTCGCCCTCGGATTCACGCCCGGCTGGGACGAAGCGGAGCATGAACGGAGCAGCGATCGTCGCCGGGAAGGGGGTCAAGGTGACGACGCAGATCTGAGTGAAACGGGCGACCAGGCGGGCTTTCGCGAGTACGCTACCATCGGTCGCCGGCAGGAGATGAAAGCGCGCCGCGAGATGGCGGATGGCGGGGAGATCAAAGCGCTGGGCGAGCGCGGCGCGTTCGGTGCGACGGGCCGCGATCGCCACCGTCTCGCCGGCCGGGGCGAGGCTTGCCTGCGCGCGTGGGCGGTGGAATTCCGGTATCATGCGTCGTTGCCGGCCAGGGTTTCGGGGGGCGGGAAGGCGACCTCGCCGGCAGCGAACCCGGCGAGGGCTTGGCGCGCCAGAGCCGCATCGCTTGCGATCGCGATCGCGGCCAGCTCTGCCGCGCGCGGTGCCGCGCCGCCACGCCAGACATTGCGCGCGAGCGCCACGGTCAAGGCATCGGCATCGCCGGCGTCGAGCGCTGCCTCATAGGTGCGGGCGCGGCCGTGAAACGCCTCCCACATTGCCCGAACCTTTTTCCCGACCGACATGTCGCCGACACCGAGTTCGCGCAAATTGATGTCCATGTCCGAAAACATGGCGTCGAACACCGCCTGCGCCAATGCCGGGCCGGGCTCGCGGTCATGGCGGAGACGGCGGATGATGAGCGCGACATGGAGCCCGACGAGATCGAAACGGCCATCGAGCGTGTCGGGGACGGCAAGGACATCATAGAAAAATGGCCGCCGCGCGGCAGCCACGGCCTGGCCGTAGAGGGTGAATCCCGCCCGTTCGTGCCGTCTTCCGCGCCGCCAGAAAGCCATATCCACCACCTCGCCCGAGCTCCTTGCGATCCCTGGGCGCGCGTGTGCGACCCAGGCGTTGAAATCGTCTTGCATGCCGCCGCGCGATCGCCGAAAAAGGGCCCAGCCCGGCGCCTCGGTCGCAGCGCTGCCGTTCCCGCCATCGCTTGCAAGGCTGCGGGCGAGACATAGCGCCTGGATTTCGCCGGTCAAATACCGGCGCTTCGATCTGCGGCCGGGAGTTCGGTCATATTGCCGAGGTTTGCTGATGCTCGCCGCTTCCGTTCGCCTGTTCGCGTTGCTCGCCCTGCTCGGCGTCGTCGCCTGCGGCCCCCTCGCGCCGCAGACGCAGGTGCGCGGCAACCCCGTCGACCCCGATCAGCTCGCCGAGTTGGTGCCGGGGGTGTCTACGCGCGCGGACGCGCAATCTCTGCTCGGCACCCCGACCTCGAAGGCGACCTTCGACGACAATACCTGGATTTATATCGGCCAGATAACCAAGCCGATCGTCGCGAGCACCCTTCACGTTGCTAATCAGCAGGTGGTGGTCCTGACCTTTGACGATAAAGGTGTGTTGCGGGCGATCAAGACGCTCGGCCAGAAGGACGCGTTGCCGGTCAGGGTGGTCGATCGTATCACGCCGTCGCCGGGCGGCAACGTCTCGGCCTGGGATCAGATCGTGAGCGGCATCGGCATGATCAATCCGTTCGGCGGCATGATGGCGGGCATGGGGATGAACGGGGCCGGCATGGGTAGCACCGTACCCGGCGCCGGCGGCATGATGGGTGGCGGCTTTGGCGGCATGGGGATGGGCGGCGGCATGCCGTAGTCTGGCGCCGCGATGGCCGGGGCGCCGATTTCGCGGACCTGACCCCTGGCTTCGCGGTTTCCCCCCGCCGCGCGCGGTGCTAGAGCCTGCGGCGGCATAGCGGTTTTCAGTGGAGAGCAGGGCAGGCAATGCGTGAGCATCGCGAGGCGCCAAACCAGGCGCGGTTTTTTGAGGCATCCCTTGACGCGGCGGATCCGGAGCTGGCGCGGGCGGTCGCGCAGGAACTCGCCCGCCAGCAGGACGGGATCGAGCTGATCGCAAGCGAAAACATCGTCTCGCGCGCGGTGCTGGAAGCGCAGGGCTCGGTGCTCACCAACAAATACGCCGAAGGTTATCCCGGGCGTCGTTATTATGGCGGCTGCGCCGCCGTCGATATCGCGGAAGAGCTGGCGATCGCGCGCGCCCGGGCGTTGTTTTCCGCCGAATTCGCCAATGTCCAGCCGCATTCCGGGGCGCAGGCCAATCAGACGGTGTTTCTCGCTTTGCTCCAGCCCGGGGATACCATCCTCGGCATGTCACTCGCCGCCGGCGGACATCTGACCCATGGCGCCGCGCCCAATCTCTCGGGCAAATGGTTCCGCGCCGTGCAGTATGGCGTCCGCCGCGAGGATGGGCTGCTCGATTACGAGGAATTGGAGCGTCTCGCGCACGCCGAGCGGCCGAAATTGATCATCGCCGGGGGCTCGGCCTATCCGCGGGTCATCGATTTCGCCCGTATCCGCAAGGTCGCCGACGCGGTCGGCGCTTGGTTCATGGTCGATATGGCGCATTTCGCCGGTCTCGTTGCCGCCGGGCTCTATCCGAGCCCGCTGCCGCATGCCCATGTTACCACCACCACCACCCACAAGACGCTGCGCGGCCCGCGCGGCGGCATGGTGCTGACCAACGATCCCGAGCTTGCCAAGAAGATCAATTCGGCGCTGTTTCCGGGGCTTCAGGGCGGACCCCTGATGCATGTCATCGCCGCCAAGGCGGTGGCGTTTGGTGAGGCGTTGACGCCGGCGTTTCGTGCTTATCAGGCACAGGTGTTGGAAAACGCCAAAATCCTCGCGGCGACATTGGTCGAACGCGGCCTCGCGATCGTCACCGGCGGGACCGACAGCCATTTGATGCTGGTCGATCTGCGCCCCAAAAGGGTCACCGGTAAGGCCGCGGAAGCCAGCCTCGAGCGCGCCGGCATCACCGCGAACAAGAATGCGATCCCCTTCGATCCGGAGAAGCCGGCGATCACCTCGGGCATCCGGCTCGGCACCCCGGCGGCGGCGACGCGCGGCTTCGGCGCGGCAGAGTTCCGCGCTGTCGGCGAAATGATCGGGGACGTGCTCGATGGCCTCGGCGCCAGCAACGATGGCCGCAATGACGCCGCCGAGGCCGCGGTTGCGGCGCGCGTGCGCGAACTTTGCCGGCGTTTTCCGATCTATACGGCGTTCGCGCCGACCCTGGACGCCGGACGCTGAGACGATGCGCTGTCCGTTCTGCGGGCATGAGGATACCCAGGTCAAGGATAGCCGCCCCTCCGATGACGGGGCGGCGATCCGGCGGCGGCGTTTTTGCCCGGCCTGCAGCCAGCGTTTCACCACCGTCGAGCGGGTCCAGCTGCGCGAACTCACCGTGATCAAGGCGGATGGGAGAAGGGTGCCGTTCGAGCGCGACAAGCTCGCCCGCTCGGTGCGCATCGCCCTTAGGAAGCGCCCGGTGCAGGAGGAGCGGATCGAGCGCATCGTCAACGGCATCGTCCGTCAGTTGGAGGCGAGCGGCGAAAACGACATCGCAAGCCAGCAGATCGGCGAAGCGGTGATGGAGACGCTGCGCGAGGTCGATGAAGTCGCCTATGTGCGCTTCGCCAGCGTCTATCGTGATTTCCGTGAGGCCAAGGATTTCGAGGCCTTCCTCGGCTCGCTCGATGACCAGGGGTGATCTCGCCGACGAGGATCGGGATCACATGCGCGCCGCCCTCGCGCTCGCGGCGCGCCGGCTCGGCGAGACCTGGCCAAATCCCGCCGTCGGCTGTGTCATCGTCGGCGCCGAAGGCCGCGTCGTCGGCCGGGGTGCGACCGCGCCCGGCGGCCGCCCGCACGCCGAAACCGCGGCGCTCACCATGGCCGGGGGGGCGGCGCATGGGGCGACCGTTTATGTCACCCTCGAACCCTGTTGCCATACCGGCCAGACGCCCCCCTGCACCGAGGCGCTGATCGCGGCCGGCGTCGCCCGGGTGGTTGTCGCGCTTCGCGACCCTGATCCGCGCGTCAACGGCGCTGGCATCGCCGCCTTGCGCGCGGCCGGGATCACCGTCGCTGAGGGTATTCTCGCGGACGAAGCGGCCGCTCTCGCCGCCGGCTTCGTGAGCGTGGTCACGCGCGGCCGGCCGCTGGTGACGCTGAAGCTCGCGACCACCCTCGATGGCCGCATCGCGACCCGCGCCGGCGAGAGTCAGTGGATCACCGGCGAGCCCGCGCGCCGTGCCGCGCACGCGCTGCGCGGCCGTCATGATGCGGTGTTGGTCGGGGTCGGCACCCTGCTCGCCGATGATCCGCGCCTCACCTGCCGCCTACCGGGCTATCGCGCCCGTCCGTTGGTGCGGATCGTTGCCGACAGCCATCTCCGCACCCGAATGACGGCGAGCGTCATGGCGAGCCTCGATCTCGGGCCGGTCTGGTTTCTCATCCATGACCGCACCGATGCCGCGCGCAAGCGCGCCTTCGCCGATCTCGGCGCGCGGCTGTTTCCCTTGCCCGGCGCCGAGGCCGGGATCGATCTCGCGGCCGGCTTGCGGGCGCTCGGCCAGGCCGGCATCACCCGTCTCTTGGTCGAAGGCGGGGCGCAGCTTGCGGCGGCGCTGCTGCGTGACAATCTGGTCGATCGTCTCGCCTGGTTTCATGCCCCGAGCGTGATGGGCGGCGATGGCTGGCCAGCGGCGCAGGGGTTCGGCATCGCGCAGCTCGCCGCCATGCCGCGCTTTTCGCGCCGCGCCGTGACCCTGCTTGGGGACGATGTGTTGAGCGAGTTCGAGAGGACGGAATAGATGTTCACCGGTATCATCAGCGCGCTGGGGGACGTGCGCGAGATCCGCCCGCTCGGCGCCGGCGCCGATATGCGGCTCGTGATCGCCGCCCCCTGGCCCGATACCGGCGCCATTCCGCTCGGCGCCTCGATCGCCTGTTCGGGCTGCTGCTTGACCGTGGTCGCGCGCGGCGGGGACTGGTTCGCCGCCGATGTCTCGGCCGAGACGCTCGCGCGCACGACGCTCGGGCGCTGGCGGGCGGGCAGCCCGGTCAATCTTGAACGCGCCCTTCGCCTCGGCGACGAACTCGGCGGCCATCTCGTCTCCGGCCATGTCGATGGCGTCGGCGAAACCCTCTCGGTGGCGCCCGAGAATGGCTCGCTGCGCTTTCGCTTTCGCCTACCCGCCGCACTTGCCCGGTTCGTCGCCGAAAAAGGCAGCATCGCGATCGACGGTGTGTCGCTGACGGTCAATGAGGTCGGGGTGCCGGGGAGCGCGGCGGAGAATGAGTTCGGCGTCAATATCATTCCCCATACCGCCGCGGTCACTGGGTTTGGCACCCTCGTTCCGGGGATGGCGGTGAATATCGAAATCGACCTGCTGGCGCGCTATGTCGCGCGGCTTCAGGCGCGGCCATGAAGGACAGAACCATGCCGGATACGTTGAAAACCGCCCATCTCTCGACCTATTTCGCCACCGCCGAGGAATTGATCGCGGAGGCACAGGCTGGGCGGATGTTCATCCTCGTCGATGACGAGGATCGCGAAAACGAGGGCGATCTCGTCATCCCGGCGCAGTTCGCAACGCCGGACGCGGTCAATTTCATGGCGCGGCACGCGCGCGGGCTAATTTGTCTTGCGCTCACCGGCGCGCGGATCGAGCAGCTCGGTCTGCCATTGATGAGCCAGTCGAACGGCACCCGCCACCAGACCGCCTTCACCGTCTCGATCGAGGCACGCGAGGGTGTCACCACCGGTATTTCCGCCGCCGACCGTGCCCATACCATCGCGGTCGCGATCAACCCGGAAACGACGCGGGCCGACATCACCACGCCGGGCCATGTTTTCCCGCTTGCCGCGCGCGAGGGCGGCGTTTTGGTGCGTGCCGGGCATACCGAGGCGGCGGTCGACATCGCCCGCCTCGCCGGCCTGATCCCCGCCGGTGTGATCTGCGAGATCATGAACGACGACGGCAGCATGGCGCGGCTGCCCGATCTCGTCGCCTTCGCGCAGCTCCACAACCTCAAGCTCGGCACCATCGCCGATCTCATCACCCATCGCCGACGCACCGAGAAGCTGGTGCGCCGGGTCGAGGAGGGTACCATCGCCGACGCGATCGGCGGCGCTTGGCGGCTCGTCGTCTATCGCACCAAGGTCGAGGAGGCCGAGCATATGGCGCTGGTGAAGGGGGATCTCGCGGCCCCCGGGCCGGTGATGGCGCGCATGCACGCGGTCGATCTTCTCGATGACATTCTCGGCGGCGCCCACAGCTCCAGCCTGCATGGCGCGATGGCGATGATCGAGCGCGAGGGGCGCGGCGTCGTGGTCCTGCTGCGCGAGCATCGGCCGCACGCACTTTCCGAGCGCGTGCGCCTGCTCGCCGCCGCCGAGCGGCCGCCGCTCGAACTCCGCAATTATGGCATCGGCGCACAGATCCTGCTCGATCTTGGCGTACGCGATCTGATTCTGCTCTCGAACACGCCACGCACCATCATCGGTCTCGACGGATACGGCATCGAAATCGTCGAGCAGCGGCCGATCGCGCCGCCAGCGGTGGAGACGGGCCGATGAGCACCGAAGACGCGGCGCTGCCGCGCGCACCCGAGATCGCCGGCCCGCCGCCCGCCGTGCTGATCGTTCGCGCCCCCTATTATCAGGCGGTGGTCGATGGGCTTTCGCGTGGGGCTGCGGAGATTTTGGACGCCGCCGGGGCGACGCACGAGACCATCGATGTCGCCGGCGCCTATGAACTCGCCCAGGCAATACGCCTCGCCTTGCGCGGCGCGCGGCGTTTCGATGGCTTCATCGCGCTCGGCTGCGTGGTCCGTGGCGAGACCGATCACTATGAATTCATCTGCAGCGCGGCGATGAACGGGCTGATGCAGCTCTCGCTGACCTATGGCATCGCGCTCGGCACCGGGCTCCTCACCGTCGACACGCTGGCGCAGGCAGAAGCGCGTTCTGGGCGCGATGGCCACAACAAGGGCGCGGAAGCCGCGGTCGCGGTGCTCAAGCAGATCGCCGCCGGGCGGCGTCTCGGGGCACTGTGATGGGTGGGCGATGCCGATGACCGCGCACCCCCGCCCACGCACCGCCTCACGAGTCGCGGCGGTGCAGGCTTTGTTCCAAGCCGAGCAGCGCGAGCAGAGCCTCGAGGCGGTGATGCAGGAATTCATCCGCCACCGCCTCGGCGACCCGCCGGGGGCGGGCGGCTTCGCCGAGGGGAGGGTGCCGGAGGCCGAGGTTACGCTATTTGCGCGCATCCTCCGCGCCGCCGCGAGCGAGGCGGCGCTCGATAGCGACATCGCCGAGGCTTTGCCGCCGGAATGGCCGCTCCTGCGCCTCGATGCGGTGTTGCGGGCGCTTTTGCGCGCCGCCGTCGCGGAGATCCTGATGCCGGACGGGCCGCCGGCGCGGGTCGTGATCAATGAATATCTCGATATCGCGCACGGATTCTTCTCTGGCGATGAGCCCGGCCTGATCAACGGCGTTCTCAACCGCATCGCCCATCGGCGCCGGGCGGGGGAATTTTCCGAGCCGCGCTGAACGGCGCGCCGGGCAAACCATCCCCTTTATTCACCCAATCCACAGGGGGCGCGGCCAGGACAGCGGGCGCGCGGCGGTCTAGAGTGCGACGGGCATGAACAAGATCGATCCCTCGTTGCCGGCTGGCGGCGTCGCGCTCCGCCTGCCGCCGGCCAATCTCGAGGCCGAGCAGGCCCTGCTCGGTGCGCTGCTCGCCAATAACAAGGCCTATGAACGGGTTTCCGAATTTCTCGCGCCCGAGCATTTCGCCGATCCGATCCATGGCCGCATCTATCAGGCGATCGCGCGCCGCATCGAGGCCGGGCAGCTCGCCGACGCGGTGACGCTGAAAGCCGAGTTCGAGCATTCCGGCATCCTCGCCGAGGTCGGCGGGACCGCCTATCTTGCGCAGTTGCTTGGCGCCATGGTCGGCATCATCAACGCCGGCGATTACGGCCGCACTATTCACGACGCCTGGATCCGCCGCCAACTCGTCGATCTCGGCGAGGTCGTGGTCAACCGCGCCTTCGGCGATGAAGACGCGATCGACGGCCGGGCGCAGATCGAAGCCGCCGAGCAGGCTCTGTTCGACCTCGCGACGCGCGGCTCGGCGGAAGGCGGCTTCGTTACCTTCGACCGCGCGCTCACCGAGGCAATCGCCGGCGCCGAGCGGGCGTTTCAGCGGAGCGGCCATGTCTCCGGCCTTTCGACCGGGTTGCGTGATCTCGACCAGCGTCTCGGCGGCTTGCATCCCTCCGATCTCCTGATCCTCGCCGGTCGGCCAGGGATGGGCAAAACGGCGCTCGCGACCAAGATCGCCTTCGGCGCGGCGCAGGCCCTGCGCGCCGAGGCGCTGGGCGCGGCCCCCAAGGCAGCGGTTGCGATCTTCTCACTGGAAATGAGCGCCGAGCAGCTTGCCTCCCGCATCCTCGCCGAAAATGCCCGCATCAGCGCCGACCGCATTCGCCGCGGCGACATCGCCCAGCGCGATTTCGATCGCTTCGTCGAAGTCAGCCGCACTTTGAGCGGCCTGCCACTCGAGATCGACGATACCCCGGCGATCACGCTTTCGGCGCTGCGCACCCGCTGCCGCCGGCTCAAACGCACCCGTGGCCTCGCCTTGGTGGTGGTCGATTACCTGCAATTGATGCGCCCCGCCGCCGGCACACGACCGGAAAACCGGGTGCTTGAGATCAGCCAAATCACCCAAGGGCTGAAAGCGATCGCGAAGGAGCTGGCGGTGCCGGTGATCGCCCTCTCGCAGCTCTCGCGCGCCGTCGAAAGCCGCGAGGACAAGCGCCCGCAGCTCTCGGACTTGCGCGAATCCGGCACTATCGAGCAAGATGCCGACGCGGTGATGTTCATCTATCGTGATGAATATTACCTTCAACAACGCGCGCCGAAGCAGCTCGCTTTCGAGTCGGAGGAAAAATATCAGGACGCGCTCGCCAAGTGGCAGCGTGATATGGATCGTGTTTATAACAAAGCCGAATTGTTCATCGCCAAGCAACGCCATGGCCCGACGGGCAAGATCGATCTCTTTTTCGAGGCCGAATTCACCCGCTTTGCCGATCTCGATCCGGATCATCATGGTGATGATATTCACTAAGACGGGTAAGAGCCTTCTTTTTCTGAAGAAAAAGAAGCAAAAAGACTTTTCCCCCGCCGCTCGGCGCGGGCAGCGCCCAACGGACATAAGTTTTTTAGTTCTTTTTTTCAAAAAAGAACATTTTTCGTGATTTCCTTCGGCGTGGAGTCTTTCCGTCGTCGGCCTGGTACGAGTGCGGTCTTGGAGATCGATCAGGCGGCGATCATCGCCAATTGGCGCGATCTCTCGGCCCGCCATGCCGGCGGCGCGGTCGCTGCGGTGGTCAAGGCCGATGCCTATGGGTTGGGGGCGGCTCTGGTCGCGCCGGCCTTGTTCGCGGCCGGATGCCGGCATTTCTTCACCGCCCATCTCGGGGAAGCGCTGGCGCTCAGGCCGTTGATCCCGGGGGCGATGCTCGCGGTTCTGGGGGGGCTCGGCCCGGCTCCTGGCGCCGATGTCATCGAGGCGTTCGTGCATCACGATCTCGTGCCGGTGCTCGGAACATTCGCCGAAATCACCACCTTCGCGGCGGCGGCCGGCCGTCTCGGGCGGCGCTTGCCGGCGATCCTTCACATCGATACCGGGATGGCGCGGCTCGGGCTCGATGACGCGGAACTCGATCGCCTCGCGCAGGCGCCCGAACCGCTGCAAAATCTCGATCTCCGTTTTGTGATGACCCATCTCGTCGCCGCCGAGACCGCGGAGGATCCGCTGAACGCAGCGCAGCGCCAGCGTTTTGCGCAAGCCTGCGCGCGCTTGCCGCCGGTCAAGCGCAGCCTCGCCAATTCTTCCGGCATTTTCCTCGGCCCCGCCTTCGCCTCCGACCTCGCCCGCGCCGGGGCGGCGCTTTACGGCATCAACCCGACCCCGCACGCCGCCAATCCGATGCGCCTCGCATGCCGTCTCCTGGCGCGCGTCTTGCAGGTGCGCGATGTGCCGGCGGGGGCCCCGGTCGGCTATAACGCGACTTGGCGCGCGGCACGGCCGAGCCGGATCGCAACCCTCGGCATCGGCTATGCCGATGGCTGGCCGTTCCGTCTCGCCGGCCGGGGGAGCGCGTTTTTTGACGGCGCCCCGGTTCCGCTGGTAGGGCGTGTCTCCATGGACCTCACCACCTACGACATCACCGACCATCCCGGCATCGGTCCGGGAAGCTGGTTGGAGCTAATCGGCCAGGCGATGCCGCCCGAGCGCATCGCGGCGCTGCTCGATACCTCGCCCTACGAAATCCTGACCGGGCTCGGCGCGCGCATCGCCCGCGTCGTGCTTCCCGCCGCAGCGCTCTAGGCCGATGCCGCTCACGCTGCTTGCGGCGCTCGGCCGCTTCGTGCTCGATGCCTGTGGTTTCGCCGGCCGGCTGGCCTTGTTCACGCTGGAGGGGATCTCGCACCTCATCCGCCCGCCCTATTACGGGCGGATGTTCGCGCGTGCTCTGATCGAGATCGGCTATTTCAGCCTGCCTGTGGTCGCGCTGACGGCGGTATTCACCGGCATGGTGTTGGCGTTGCAATCCTACACCGGCTTTGCCCGGTTTTCCGCCGAGGGCGCGATCGCCAACCTCGTGGTGCTCTCGGTGACGCGCGAACTGGGCCCGGTGCTCGCCGGGCTGATGGTCGCGGGGCGCGTGGGTGCGGCGATGGCGGCCGAGATCGGCACCATGCGGGTTACCGACCAGATCGACGCGCTGACAACGCTCTCCACCAACCCGATGAAATACCTGGTGACGCCGCGCCTACTCGCCGCCGCGATCGCGCTGCCGCTGCTCGTCTTGATTGCCGACATCATCGGCGTGCTTGGCGGCTTCATCATCGCGACCGCCAAGCTCGGCTTCAACCCTTACACCTATCTCTCCAACACGCTGGCTTTCATGCAGACTATGGATGTGGTGTCGGGCCTCGTGAAAGCGGCGGTGTTCGGCTTTCTGGTCGCCTTGATGGGGTGTTTCTTCGGCTATAACAGCCGCGGCGGCGCCGAGGGGGTGGGCAGCGCGACCACTGCCGCGGTGGTGAGCGCTTCGGTCCTGATCCTCGCCTTCGATTACGTGCTCACGGAAATGTTTTTTACGCGATGAGTGCCGCCGTTCCAATGATCCGCCTGCGCGGCCTCACCAAGGCGTTTGGCGATAAGCAGGTTCTGGCGGGGATCGATCTCGATATCGAAGCGGGCACCTCACTGGTCGTGATCGGCGGCTCGGGTTCGGGAAAATCGGTGCTGATCAAGTGCATTCTCGGCCTGATCGCGCCGGATGCGGGGACCATCGAGATCGACGGCGTCGCCCTCGGCGGGCTTTCGGGCAAGGCTTTGGCCGAGGTGCGAGCGCGGGTCGGCATGCTGTTTCAGAATGCGGCGCTGTTTGACAGCCTGCCGGTTTGGGAGAATGTCGCCTTCGGTCTGCTCGCCCGCCACCAGATTACGCGGCGCGCGGCGCGGGCGGCGGCGATCGAGGTGCTGGCGCAGGTCGGGCTCGGGGCCGATGTCGCGCCGCTGTTTCCGGCGGAACTCTCGGGCGGGATGCAAAAGCGCGTCGGCCTCGCCCGCGCCATCGCGGCAAGGCCCGACATCCTGTTTTTCGACGAGCCGACGACCGGACTCGACCCGATCATGGGCGCGGTGATCGATGGGCTCATCGTCGATTGCGTCAAGCGCCTCGGCAGCACCGCGATCGCCATCACCCACGACATGGCGAGCGCGCGACGCATCGGCGACCGGGCGGCGATGCTTTATGGCGGCAGGATCGTCTGGCAGGGGGCGGCTGCGGATTTGATGGCGAGCGGTAATCCGCTGGTCGATCAATTCACCCATGGCCGGCGCGAGGGGCCAATCCAGATGGAAGTGCGGCGGTGAGGCAGGGCCATCGGATTTCCGCGCAGAGCGAATAAACTATTGAAATAGATTTATTTTTTTGGGAGGTCGAGGAACTTTCATCGGCGAATCCCCGACGCCCGGCCTCGCCCGGCCTTACCCTTTGCACGAGAAAATCCTATACTCACACACCACCGGAGTCGGGTCGCCCGCAGGCTAGGTCGCGTTCGCCTAACCCCGTTGAGCGTCGCGGCAGCTTGCTTCGTAGATCTCAATCGAGGAGGGACGAGATGGATATCCCGTTAGCCGAAACCGGCGCCACCGCGCGCATCGCGCCGATTTCGCGCCAAGTCTGGGATGCCAAATATCGCCTAAAAACCCTCGATGGCACACCGCTCGATCGCACCCTCGAAGACAGCTGGCGACGGGTTGCCCGCGCGCTCGCGGCCCCCGAGCGTGATCCGGCGGCGTGGGAAGAGCGGTTCTACGTCGCGCTCGAGGATTTCCGCTTTCTCCCGGCCGGGCGGATTCTCTCGGGTGCGGGCAGCGGCCGCCGCGTCACCCTCTTCAACTGCTTCGTCATGGGCGATATCCCGGACGATCTTGGCGGTATTTTCGAAAATTTGCGCGAAGCCGCGCTCACCATGCAGCAGGGCGGCGGCATCGGCTATGATTTCTCGACGCTCCGGCCCAAGGGGGCGGTGGTCAAGGGGGTCGGCGCCGATGCCTCGGGCCCGCTCTCATTCATGGATGTGTGGGATGCGATGTGCCGCACCATCATGTCGGCGGGCGCCCGGCGCGGCGCGATGATGGCGACGTTGCGCTGTGATCACCCCGATATCGAGGCGTTCATCGCCGCCAAGCGCGAGCCCGGGCGGCTGCGCAATTTCAATCTTTCGGTTCTGGTCACCGATGATTTCATGGCGGCGATCGACGCCGATGCCGATTGGCCGCTCCGCTTCGAGGGGAAGACCTATCGCAGCGTGCGCGCCCGCGCGCTTTGGGACAGCATCACCCGCGCGACCTATGACTACGCCGAGCCGGGCGTTTTGTTCATCGATCGCATCAACGCCCGCAACAATCTCGCCTATTGCGAAACCATCCACGCGACCAACCCTTGCGCCGAACAGCCCTTGCCGCCTTATGGCGCCTGTTTGCTCGGCTCGATCAATCTCGCGCGGCTGATCCGTGAGCCGTTCAGCGCGCGCGCGCAGCTCGACACGGCGTTGCTCGACGAGCTGGTCGCGACGGCGGTGCGGATGATGGACAATACCATCGATGTTTCCGGCTTTCCGCTCGAGGCGCAGCGCCGCGAGGCGATGGTCAAGCGACGCATCGGGCTTGGCGTCACCGGGCTTGCCGACGCCCTGATGATGTGCGGCGAACGCTATGGCTCGCTGAGCGCGGCGGCGGTTGCCGGCGAGTGGGCGCGGCGTGTCAATCGTATTGCCTATCTCACCTCGGCCCATCTCGCCGCCGAAAAAGGCGCGTTCCCGCTTTTCGATCGGGATGCCTATCTCGCCGGCGAGAGCGTGCGCGAACTCGACGAAGACGTGCGCGCGCTGATCGCCGAAAACGGCATCAGAAACGCGCTGCTGACCTCAATCGCGCCAACCGGCACGATCTCCCTGCTTGCCGACAATATCTCGAGCGGCATCGAGCCGGTATTCGCCCATAGCTACACCCGCAAGGTCCGCGAACCCGATGGGTCGCTTCGCGAGGAGGAGGTTTCGGATCACGCGGTCAGGCTCTATCGCGACATGTTTGGGCCGGAAGCACCTCTGCCCGCGCATTTCGTCACCGCGCAAGATCTGACGCCCGCCGAGCATGTGCGCATGCAGGCGGCGGTGCAGCGCCATGTCGATAGTGCGATTTCGAAAACCGTCAATGTGCCCGAGGATATTTCCTTCGCCGATTTTCAAGAGGTCTATCGTGACGCCTATCGTTCCGGCTGCAAGGGCTGCACGACCTATCGTCCGAACGCGATCACTGGCTCGGTGCTCGAAGTCAAGCCGACCGCCGCCGCGCCGCCCTCGCTAACCGGGCCGGAGCTTCTGCTGCGCGCCGAAAAACTTACCGGGGCCACTTACAAATTGCGTTGGCCGGACAGTGAGCACGCGCTCTACGTCACCATCAACGATATCGAGCACGATGGCACACGGCGCCCCTTCGAGGTGTTCGTGAACTCGAAGAATCTCGAGCATTATGCCTGGGTGGTGGCGTTGACGCGGATGATCAGCGCGGTGTTTCGTCGCGGCGGCGAAGTCGGATTTGTCGCCGAGGAGCTGAAACAGGTTTTCGACCCGCGCGGCGGACACTGGCATAATGGCCGCTATGTGCCCTCACTGGTCGCGGCGATCGGCGATGTCATTGAACGTCATATGATCTCGACCGGATTTCTCGCCATGCCGCTGTTGGACGACACCTTGGCGGATGATAAGGCGGTGCCATCGCGCGGCGGGCTGGTTGGCCCGATTTGTCCGAAATGCAGCCAGCCGGGATTGGTCAAGGAAGCAGGCTGTCTCTCATGTTTTCACTGTGGTTGGTCGAAATGCAGCTAGGCCATGTCATCAATTAGGGTTTGATTTTTGGTTACGGCTTGGGATTCCCAAGTGAGCTGGACCCGGAAATGGGACCAGGGGCGTAGTTGGAAAAGCGCCGTTCTGTCGTGATAGACGGAGCGGATGATGACGACGAAGGCAAGACGGAAGATTGATGCGGCGATGGCGGCGAAGATTGCCTTGGAGGCGCTGCGGGTTTGAGCTTTGAATCGGATCAAAGCGACGGTCGCCGATCTGGCGGCGCGGTATCAGGTTCACCCGAACCAGATCTATGCCTGGAAGACTCCGCTGCAGGACCACGCGGCGCGCGCCGTTGACCTGAAAGTGGGTCAGGATGCCGAGGTTGCGGCGCGACGAGAGATCGAGAAGCTGCCTGCGAAGATCGGGCAGCTGACGATCGAGAATGATTTTTTTGCCATGAGGTTCGGAAAGTGAGCGCCCCGGATCGCCGACTGACGCTCGACCGAGATGATCCGACCCTGTCGCTCCGGCGGCAATGCGCGCTGCTGGCCGTGGCGCGGTCTGGCGTGTCCCAATGGATGGGTTTTTACAACCACCATCGCCCGCATCAGGCGCTGAGGAACCGTGCGCCGATGGCGATCTGGCGCGAAGCGATGATCGGCGCGCTGCCGCCGATGGCTGTGGCTATGGCGCTCGCCGTGGCGGCGAGCTTGGTCGACGCTACTGCTTTGAACCAAACAGAGGATTCACAACGGGGCTGATTTGTGAGATTCTGTGTGCATGGCACAGACCGTCATCCCCATCGTCAACTCCGCGGACCGCGAGCGTTTGGCCGCCATTGTGGAGGATCGCAACCGTTCTCAGAAGCATGTTCAGCGTGCCAGGATCATTCTGCTATCGGCGGAGCGTCTGACCGTGCTGGAGGTGGCGGCGCGCAGTGGAGCAAGCCGGCCGTCGGTATGGCGCTGGCAGCGGCGCTTTGCCGAGCAAGGTGTCGATGGATTGCTGCGCGACAAGACACGCAAGCCGGGCAAGGCGCCGTTGTCGCCGGCGACCATCGCCCGCGTGCTGGCGCTGCCCTGCGGGGAGGCACCGAAAGCGGCGACCCACTGGACCGGCCGTATGGTGGCCAGCGCCGTCGGCATCAGCCTGAGCGCGGTGCAGCGCATCTGGCGGGCCCATCGCCTGCAGCCACACCGCATCAGGACCTTCAAGAAATCCAACGACCCGGCTTTCGCCGCCAAGGTCGAGGATATCGTTGGGCTCTACATGAACCCGCCTGCGCACGCCGTCGTCGTCTCGATCGACGAGAAAAGCCAGATCCAGGCGCTCGACCGCACCCAGCCCGGCCTGCCGATCAAGCCTGGCCGCTGCGGCACCATGACCCATGATTACAAGCGCCACGGCACCACCACCCTGTTCGCCGCTCTGAATGTCCTCGACGGCACCGTCGTCGGCCGCTGCATGCCCCGGCACACCCATCAGGAATTCGTCAGGTTCCTCAACGCCGTCGAGCGCGCCGTCCCCGCCGGCAAGATCATCCACGCCATCGCCGACAACTACGCCACCCACAAACATCCTAAAGTCAGGGAGTGGCTGGCCGATCATCCGCGCTGGGTCTTCCATTTCACGCCAACCTCCGCGTCCTGGATCAACGCCGTCGAAAACTTCTTCTCTGTCATCACCCGACGGCGCATCCGGCGCGGCGTGTTCACCTCCGTCGCCGATCTCCAACGCGCCATCCGCAGCTACATCCGCGAGCACAACCGCAACCCCAGGCCATTCGTCTGGACCAAGCCGGCTGACGACATCCTCGCCAAGCTCAGCCGGCTGCCTGTAGCGTCCGATTGAGTCAGAGCACTACCGCGTCGACCACATCTCCACAGCCACAACAGCAGCAAAAAGCAGCTTGTTTTTCATGGAGATCGGAACGGCGCGACTTCCAACTTAATTTCCCAGGCCCCTGGTCCTCGTCACAGGGTCCAGCTCATTTCTTCTGCAAGCTCAAGTAGTTTCGAGCGATCGCCATTCGTTACGACAAAACCGCCCGGAATTTCCTCGCCGCCATCCACCTCGCTGCCGCCGTTATCTGGCTCAATTGATGACAGGCCTGGTGATTTATTTTTTTAAGCAATCCCTATTGGAAAACCCGAAGATTTCGTCTAGCGTTTTTCCTGAAATAACAACAACTTAGCCGCGAATAATATCGATTTTGCGCTCGTTGAAGCAAGCTGGACGCGCACGCTTGCCTCTTGCGGTTGAGTGTTTTCGGGATCATGCGCGTTTTTGGCTTGGGGCTCCGGGGACATATCATGGCGGCATCTGAAACGATCACCAGTACGGTCTTCTTCGACTTTAGTGGCACCTCCATCAACGTTGCCAGTTTCCTCGAGATCAACGTCAGCAGCGCCCCTGGCGTCTATGCCGGCCCGACCACGGGCGGTGTTGTGCTCACCAATAGCGGCACCATCATCAGCGGCGGTGGTCCCGCAGTCGCTCTCCGGGATGGCGGCAGCGTCACGAACTATGCCGGCGGCACCATCTCGGGCAATTCAAATGGGGTGTACTTCTCCGGCGCGGCCGGCGCGGTCACCAATAGCGGCACCATCATCGGCAACGGTAGTGCCGCGGTCGCTCTCCGGGATGGCGGCAGCGTCACGAACGAGACCGGTGGCACCATCTCGGGCAATACATACGGGGTGTTCATCACCGGTGCGGCCGGCACCGTCACCAATAGCGGAGAAATTGACGGTAACTCTAGGGGCATCGATCTCCAGGATGGCGGCAGCGTTATCAACGACGTGGGCGGGACCCTCTCGGGCAATGCATACGGGGTGTTCATCGCCGGCGCGGCCGGCACGGTCATCAATAGCGGCAGCATCATTGGCGTTGGCAACGGCGCCTTTGCCCATGCCGTCGAACTCAAAGATGGCGGCAGCGTTAGCAACACCGCGGGCGGCACCATCTCGGGCAATGTATTTGGGGTATATGTCATCGGCGCTGGTACGGTCACCAATAGCGGCATCATCATCAGCGACAGTAGCCCTGCGGTCTTTCTCCAGGATGACGGCTCCGTCACCAACAACGCGGGCGGCACTATCTCTAGCGGTTTCGAAGGGGTGTTCATCTACGGCGCGGACGGCTCTGTCACCAACGCCGCGGGTGGCGCTATCTCGGGCGGTGCCCAAGCGGTGTTCATCGCCGGCGCGGGCGGCGCGGTCACTAATAGCGGCACCATCACTGGCGGTGCCGGCGGCAACGGCGTTAGCTCTGCCGTCTATCTCTTAAACGGCGGCAGTGTCACCAACAATGTGGGCGGAACCATCTCGGGCAGTTCCGTCGGGGTGTACATCACCGGCGCGGCGGGCACGGTCACCAATGCCGGAACCATAATCGACCGCGCAAATATTTCCAGCGCTGGCGATGCCGTCATTTTGGAGAATGGCGGCAGCGTTATCAACAATGCCGGCGGCATCATCAATGGTCCTGTCGATCTCCGCGATGGCGGCAGCGTTGTCAACAACGCGGGCGGCACCATCTCGGGCACTTCAGACGGGGTGTACGTCACCGGCGCGGCCGGCACGGTCACCAATAGCGGCGCCATCATTGGCGACACTGAGTACGCGGTCGTTCTGCGGGATGGCGGCAGTGTCACCAACAACGCGGGCGGTACGATCTCGGGCAATTTAGACGGGGTGTACGTTACCGGCACGGCGGCCGGCACGGTCACCAATAACGGCACCATCATCGGCAGCGTCCATCTCCAGGATGGCGGCAGCGTCACCAACAACGCGGGCGGCGCCATCTCGGGCAGTCCCGACGGGGTGTACATCACCGGCACGGCCGGCGCGGTCACCAATAGCGGCGCCATCGCCACGAATGTGGCAAACGGCGTTGGCGTTCTTCTGATTGATGGCGGCAGCGTCACCAACACCGCGAGCGGCACCATCTCGGGCAGTTTTGGCGTCGCCCTTTACGGCGCCACGGCCGGCGCCGCGACGCTGGTCAATGCCGGCACGATCGAAAGCACCGTCGGCCCCGGTGGCAAGGCGGTCGAATTCGGCCGTGTCGATGCCGCTCTGACCCTCGATCCCGGCGCGAGTTTCATCGGTGCCGTTTATGGCACTGCGGCCTACGTCAGCCACGGCAGCGTCATCACGCTGTCCAACACCCTCGATCTCGCCGCGGCGAGCAGCGCCGGGACGATCGCGGGGGGCATCGGCGGGGCGGGGGCGCAGTACCAGAATTTCCAGACCATCACCGAGGCGAGCGGGGCGGATTGGACTCTCTCGGGCGCGGTTGCCGCTGGCGAGACGTTGATCCTCGGCAATAGTGGGACCATCGGGCTCGGCGATACGTCAACCAACCCGAGCCTGTTCGCTGGCACGATCGATCATCTCGTCGCCGGCGATACCATCGTTCTTGCCAACGATTCCTACAATTCTGCCGATCAGCTCTCGCTCGGCGCCGGCAATGTGCTCAGCGTCAGCGATCCCGGCACGCCGCTCGCAACCCTCCAGCTCAACCCGAGCGCGAGCTACGCCCAGAACGATTTCAGCCTGATCAATCTCGGCGGGCAGGAGGCGATCGCCAACACCATCCCCTGTTTCGTGCGTGGCACACGGATCAGGACGAAGCGCGGCGAGATCGCGGTGGAGAGCTTGCGTCCGGGTGACGCGGTCGCGGTGCTCGGCGGCGGGTTCCGGCCGATCATCTGGATCGGACGGCGGCGGATCGATATTCGGCGCCATCCGCGCCCGGCGGCGGTGCAGCCGGTCCGCATCCGCGCCGGCGCCATCGCCCATGGCGTGCCGGCGCGTGATCTTCGCGTCTCGCCCGGGCATGCGCTTTTTCTCCAAGGCGCCCTGATCCCGGCCGAGCATCTCTTGAACGGCGTCAGCGTGGTGCGCGAGCCGGTCGCTTTGGTCGAGTATTTCCATGTCGAGCTTGACGAACACGCCGTGTTGTTTTCGGAGAATTGCCCGAGCGAAAGCTATCTCGACACCGGCAACCGGCGCGATTTCGAGGGGGAGGGGATGGTGCTCCATCCCGATTTCTCGCCGCGGCCGCCGCAAGATTGGCGCAAGACCTGTTTCCCGCTGGTGTGGGACGGGCCGGAATGGTTTGCTGCCCGCCGGTGCCTGCGCGCCCGCCTTGCGGTGTTCGGCGCGATCGAGAGCGCCGATCCCGATCTCCATCTCCGCCTCGGCGCACGCAGGATCGAGGCGGCCTCCGTCACCCGCAAAGACGATGTCGTGAGTTATGTGTTCCCGATTCCCGAGGCGGCGCGGGGGCGGTTGACGCTCACCTCGGCGATCGCCATCCCTGGCGAGATCCTACCCGATTGCGCTGACCATCGCCCGCTCGGCGTCGCCGTCCGGCGCCTGGTCTTTCGCGAGGGCGAGCGGGCGATCGAAATCCCGCTCGGCGATCTCAGCCACGGCTGGCACGATCTCGAAGAAACCGCCGGGAACCGCCGGCGCTGGAGCGACGGCGCCGGGCAACTGCCGCGCCTCGGCCCGGGGTTGTTGGAATGCACCACCGCGACCAGCGGCCTCACCTATCTGCTGGCGCCGTTTTTGCCGGCGCGCGCGGTTTCGTCGCGCGGGTCGCGTCGCGCCGCCTAATAGGTCGCCCGGCCGCCGGAAATGTCGAACACCGCGCCGGTGGAAAAGCTCGCCTCGCGCGAGGCCAGCCAGGCGACCAGGGACGCGATCTCGTCCACTTCGCCGAAGCGCCCGAGCGGGATTTTGGAGAGCATGTAATTGATGTGCTGCTCGGTCATCTGCGCGAAAATCGCCGTCCGCACCGCCGCCGGGGTGATGCAGTTGACGCGGATATCGGTGTCGGCCAGCTCCTTGCCGAGCGATTTGGTGAGCCCGATCACCGCTGCTTTCGAGGCGGAATAGGCGGCGGCGTTGGGATTGCCCTCTTTCCCCGCGATCGAGGCGATATTGACGATGCGGCCATAGCCGGCTGCGCGCATGATCGGCACCACGGCGCGGCAGCTATGAAAGACGCCGTGGAGATTGATATCGATCACCCGCCGCCAGGCATCCAGCGGGTACTCCCAACTCGGCACGTTGGGGCCGGAGATGCCGGCGCTCGCGACCAGGACATCGACCCGCCCGAGCGCCGCGGCACTGGCTTTGGCCGCCGCCACCACCGCCTCGGCATCGGTGACATCGACGGCGACGCTATGGGCGCTTGCGCCGATTTCAGCTTTGGCCGCGGCGAGCGCCGCCTGATCGAGATCCCAGAGACTGACCCGCGCCCCCTCCGCGGCGAGCCTTTTCGCGCAGGCGAGCCCGATCCCGGCCGCCCCCCCGGTGATGATCGCGCCTTGATCGGTGAACCGCCGCATCTCGCTCATCGCTTCCTCCCTGGCTTGCCGCTACAGGCGTAATCCGGGTTGACCGCATCGGCAAGAGGCCGGAAAAGACGCCATCATGACCGAAAATACCGCACTTCCCCGCATCTTCTCCGGCATCCAGCCCTCCGGCGTGCCGACACTCGGCAATTATCTCGGCGCGCTCCGCAACTGGGTGCGGCTGCAGGAGGGGCATGCATGCATTTTCTGCGTCGTCGATCTCCACGCCATCACCGTCTGGCAGGAGCCGCGGGCGCTCGCCGCGCAAACCCGCGAAATGGCGGCGAGCCTGATCGCTTGCGGCATCGACCCCGAGCGCCACATCCTGTTTCATCAATCGGCGGTGCGCGCACATGCGCAGCTCGCCTGGATTTTCAACTGTGTCGCGCGTCTCGGCTGGCTCAACCGGATGACCCAGTTCAAGGACAAAGCCGGCAAGGATCGCGAGGCGGCTTCGGCCGGGCTCTACGTCTATCCCAACCTGATGGCCGCCGACATTCTCGCCTATCACGCAACGAGGGTTCCGGTCGGCGATGACCAGAAGCAGCATCTCGAACTCGCCAACGACATCGCGCAGAAATTCAACCACGATTACGGCGTCGATTTCTTCCCCGCGATCGAGCCCCTGATCATGGGCCCGGCGGCGCGGGTGATGAGCTTGCGCGACGGCACCAAGAAAATGTCGAAATCCGATCCGTCCGAGCAATCGCGCATCAACTTGACCGATGACAATGATGCGATCGCGCTCAAGATCCGCCGCGCCAAGACCGATCCGGCGCCGTTGCCGAGCGAGCCGGTGGGGCTGGAAGGGCGGCCGGAGGCGCGCAATCTCGTCGGTATTTACGCGGCGCTGGCCGATCTCCCGACCGCCGCCGTGCTCGCCGAGCATGGCGGAAAAGGCTTTGGCGCCTTCAAGGAGGCGCTGGCTGCGCTGGTCATCGCCCATCTCGCGCCGATCGCCGCCGAAACCCGCCGCCTGCTCGCTGATCCCGGGGCGATCGAGGCGGTGTTACGCGCCGGGGCTTCGCGGGCGGCGGCGATCGCCGATCCGATCGTCGCCGAGGCCGAGCGGCTGGTCGGCTTTCTGGCGCGCGCATGATCCTTCTCCGCCACGGCCAGAGTCTCTTCAATCTCCATTTCACCGCGACGCGGCGCGATCCCGGCATTCCCGATGCGCCGCTGACCCCGCTCGGCCACGCCCAGGCCGAACAGGCAGCGGAAAGCCTGGCGCGCGAGCGGATCAGCCGCATCATCGTCTCGCCCTATACCCGCGCCCTGCAAACCGCGGCGCCGATCGCGCGGCGGCTTGCGGTGCCCATTACCGTCTCGCCCCTGGTGCGCGAGCGTTACGCCTTCGCCTGCGATATCGGCACGCCGGCGAGTGAACTGGCGCGCGCCTGGCCCGGTCATGATTTTTCCGCGCTCGAGGAAATCTGGTGGCCGGCGATGGAGGAGAGCCGCGAAAGCATCACCGGCCGCGCGGCGCGCTTTCGTGCCGAGATCGCGGCGCTACCGGACTGGCGGGAGGTTCTGGTGGTCGCGCATTGGGGGTTCATCCTGGCGCTGACCGGTGAAAGCGTCCCCAACGGCGAATGGCGCCGCGCCGACCCCGCCGCCCCGCCACCGGAAGAGATCATCTGGCACCCGTGAGGCCGCGCCGGCAATGGCGCCGGCAGGTTCGTCAATAAATCATTTTATTTTTCTCTAAACCGGACTAAAATGTGAAGTGGTTGGGGCGGTTTTTTGCCGTTGACGGCGGCAACGTTGTTGTTGCGACGCAAAAATTCTCCCGGAAGTTGAGTTTTTATTACTTATGCACGCATAAGTTATGCTTTCGTCCGGGGGAACACCATGGCGCCGTCGAGCACGATCACCAGCACATACACCCTCACGAGCAACGAGATACTCGGCGTCCCCGGGACGGTGGAAATCACCGTCAGCAGCGGCCCCGCCGTCTATGCCGGCCCGAGTGCGAGCGGTGTTGGGGTCATCAATGCCGGCACCATCATCTCGAGCGGCGACTCCAAAGCCGCTGTCTATCTCCGGGATGGCGGCAGTGTCACCAACAGCGGCACCATTTCGGGCGATGGATCTGATCAGGCGGGGATTTGGATCGCCGGTGCCCCGGGCACTGTCGTCAACAGCGGCACCATCAGCGGCTCGGGTATAGGCTTCGCTATTCTTCTTGCGGATGGCGGTAGCGTCATCAACCAGGCGGGCGCCAGCATTTCAGGCGACGATATTGCTGGCGTTGTTCTCTTTGCCAACGGCAGCATTACCAACGAAGCGGGCGCTGTCATCTCCGGCGTCTTGGGCGTCAGGGTCCAGGAGGACAACGCGGCGGACACGGTGACCGTGGTCAATGCCGGCACGATCATCGGCCTAACCGCGATCTATGCCAGCACGAGCACCATGGGGAGCGCCAGCGGCGTCGTGGTCGTCGATAACCTGGGCACCATCACCACGAGCGGCACCGCGGGCTTTGGTGTGAATCTCGTATATGGCGGCAGCATCACCAACCATGCGAGCGCCGTAATTTACGGCTTCGTTGGCGTCAGCGCCGAGGGGAATGCGACGGACACGGTGAGCGTGGTCAATGCCGGCACGATCATCGGCAGTAGCGGCACGGCGGTCAGCTTTGACAGCGGCATAGGCAGCCTTGGCGTCAACGCCGATCTGATCATCGATCCCGGCGCGAGCTTCACCGGCCTCGTCGAGGCCAACGCCCCCTACACCGCCAGCAGTGGGGCTGTCGTCACATTCTCCAACACCCTCGATCTCGCTTCGGCGAGTGTCGCGGGGGTGGTTGAGATCGGCACGCTTTCCGGGATCGGCTCGGAATTCGTCAATTTCAATACGTTTACCGAAGATGCGGGGGCGAGCTGGCTGCTCGAGGGCGTCAACACGGTAAGCGGCCAGGGAATCGTGCTCGGCGCCAACGCGACCCTCACCATCGGTGCCGGCGCCACGCTCGACGCCACCGGCAGCGATGCGATTTTCGCGAGCCCGACGGCGAGCGGCGTCGCGGTGATCAATGCCGGCACGATTGTCGCAAATGCAAGCGACGCCGCAGGGATCGCTCTTTTTGCCGGCGGCAGCGTCACCAACCAGGCGGGCGCCAGCATCTCGGGCGGGGATGATGGGGTTGTCGCTTTTGCCCCCAGCACCATCGTCAACAGCGGCACCATCGCCGGTGGAAGTATCGGCGATGGTGTTTTTCTCAGCGATGGCGGCAGCGTCACCAACAACGCCGGCGGCACGATCTCTGGCAACATCGGCATCGTCATCGATGGCACCACCGCCAGCGCCGCGACCCTGGTCGATGCCGGCGCGGTCGAGAGTACCGCCGGGCCGAGTGGCACGGCGGCCAGTTTCGGCGACGTCAACGCCGATCTGATCATCGACCCCGGCGCGAGCGGCACGGGTCTGGTGGAAGCGACCGCGTCCTATACCACGAGCGGCGGCACGACGATCACGCTCGCCAACACGCTCGACCTCGCCTCGGCGAGCAGCGCCGGCGTCGTCAGTGTCGGCACATTCTCCAGCATCGGCTCGGAATTCGTCAATTTCAATAATTTTATCGAGGATGCCGGCGCCAGCTGGGTGCTCAACGGCGGCAACACGGTGAACGGCCAGGGGATCGTGCTGGGTGCCAATGCGACCCTCACCATCAGCGCCGGCGCCACGCTCGATGCCACCGGTCAAAACGCGATCTATGCCAGCGCGAGCGCCAGCGGCGTCGTGGTGAGCAATGCCGGCACCATCAGTGCGAACGGAACCCTGAGTAATGCCGTTGTCCTCGATGACGGCGGCAGTGTCACCAACCATGCCGGCGGCACTATTTCGGGCAATTCAAATGGGGTGTATATCGCCGGCGCGGCCGGCGCCGTCGACAATAGCGGCGTGATCAGTGCCAACGCATCCCTTGTCGATTTTTTGGGCATCGGTGTCGGACTCCTTGATGGTGGCAGCGTCACCAACCAAGCAGGCGCCATCATCTCCGGCATTTCGCTCGGGGTTGGCATCGATAACGCCCCTGGCACTGTCGTCAACAGCGGCACCATCACCGCGAGTGGAAAGATCGGCTATGGCGTTATTCTCAACGACGGCGGCAATGTCACTAACGAGGCGGGCGGCACCATCGTCGGCAATTATGGTGTTTTTATCTCTGGCGGTCCGGGAACGGTGGCCAATACCGGCACCATCCGGGCCACCGGATCCACCCACCATTCTTCCAGTGGTTATACTTATTACGTCTCCGGCATTTCCCTCCACGACGGCGGCAGCGTCACCAACAGCATAACCATTACGGCGTCCGGCACCACGACCGGCATCATCACTGGTTATAGCGGCGTGCGGATTTCCGGCGCCGCTGGCACGATCGACAACCAGGGCGTCATCATCTCGACCGGGAGTCATGGTGCCGGGATCGAGCTCTATGCTGGCGGCACCGTCACCAACAGCGGCATCATCGAGGCCAATGGGAATGGACGCAACGCCGGTATTTTTGCTACCTCGGGAACCGCGACCAACGCCGCCGGCATCTCTATCGACAATAGCAACGTCATTACTACGGCCGGATCAGTGGGCGTCGGGGTCTATCTCCGCTCCACCGGAACGCTGGTCAACAGCGGCGCCATTCTGGCGTTCGGCGGCACCCTGACCCAAGGGATCTTCGCTGATGCCGGCGGCAGCTTCACCAACCAAGCGAGCGGTGTGATTTACGGCGGCGTTGGGGTCATCATCGATGGTACCACGGCCAGCGCCGCGACGCTGGTCAATGCCGGCACGATCGCGAGCGCGGCGGGCACGTCCGGCACCGCGGTCAGCTTCGGCGACGTCAATGCCGCTTTGACGCTCGATCCCGGCGCGAGTTTCATTGGCCTCGTCGAGGCGACCGCGTCCTATACCACGAGCGGTGGCACGACGATCACGCTCGCCAACACGATCGACCTCGCCTCGGCGAGCAGCGCCGGCGGCGTCAGTGTCGGCACATTCTCCAGCATCGGCTCGGAATTCGTCAATTTCAATAATTTTACCGAGGATGCCGGCGCCAGCTGGGTGCTCAACGGCGGCAACACGGTGAACGGCCAGGGGATCGTGCTGGGTGCCAATGCGACCCTCACCATCAGCGCCGGCGCCACGCTCGATGCCACCGGTCAAAACGCGATCTATGCCAGCGCGAGCGCCAGCGGCGTCGTGGTCGATAACCAGGGCACCATCACCGCGAGCGGCACCACGGGCTATGGCGTGAAGCTCGAAGATGGCGGCAGCGTCACCAATGCGACCGGCGCCTCGATCACGGCCGGTTACGTCGGCGTGGAGATCAGTGGTGCCACCGGCACCGTCATCAATTCCGGGACCGTCGGCGCGAGCGGGACGCATAGCTGGGGCGTGGCGCTTGAAGATGGCGGCAGCGTCACCAACCAGGCGAACGCCAGTGTCTCGGGCTACAGTGCGGGCATCTTTATTGGCACCGCCGCTGCCGGCGCCGTGGTCAATGACGGGAGCATCACCGGGAGCGGCACCACGAGTTTTGGCGTGGCACTCGAAGATGGCGGCAGCGTCACCAATGCGACCAGCGCCTCTATCACGGCTGGTTACGTCGGCGTCGAGATCAGTGGTGCCGCCGGCACCGTCATCAATTCGGGGACCATCGGCGCGAGCGGAACGCATAGCTGGGGCGTGGCGCTCGAAGATGGCGGCAGCGTTACCAACCAGGCGAGCGCTAGTATCGCCGGGAGTTACTCTGGCGTCTGGATCGGCGGCGCTGCCGGCACAGTCAGCAATTTAGGCACCATCAGCGCAACTGGAAATTATGGCGCGGGCCTATATCGCGCGGGCGTGGCACTCGCGGCCGGCGGCAGTGTTACCAACGCGGCAACCACCATCGTAAGCGGCACGATAACCAGCACCGCCGCCGGAACCATCACCGGGTATGACGGCGTCAATATTGCCGGCGGTGCCGGCACGCTCGTCAACAGCGGCGGCATCATCGCAAATGGCTCCTATGGCACGGGAGTCGAACTTAGCGACGGTGGCAGCGTCACCAACATCGCAAATGGAACTATCTCCGGCTATCAGAGCGGCGTCAGCGTCACCGGTGCGGCTGGCACGATCATCAATTATGGCAGCATCGTCGCCACCGGCAATTATGGGGCCGGCGTTGACCTTTCTGACGGTGGCAGCGTTAGTAATAATGTAACGGTCACCGCAAGTGGTGCGGTCACGGGCATCATCTCGAGCTATTATCGCGGCGTCAGTGTCACCGGTGCGGCTGGCACGATCATCAATTCTGGCAGCATCGTCGTCACCGGCGATTATGGGATCGGCGTCTATCTTTTGGCCGGCGGCAGCGTCATCAATTCTGGCACCATTCTCGCCACCGGGGCTTATTCTAGTGACGGCGTTAAAGCCGGGGCGGGCACCAGCGCAACTCCAAGCCTCTACATCGACAACAGTAAGCTCATCGAGTCCGACAGCGAGTATGGCGTCGGCGTCTATCTCCTGTCTACCGGCACGATCGTCAACAGCGGCACTATTGAGCAAACCAATACCACCTCTGGCACTGCGGTGACCCTTATTGATGGTGGCAGTGTCACCAACACCGCGAGCGGTACGGTGTCCGGCTATAATGGCGGCGTCTTTGTCTCCGGCGCCGCTGGTACGATCAGCAATTTTGCTACCATCCAGTCGGCCTATGGTTTTGGGGTAAGCCTTGATGATGGCGGGAGAGTCACCAACGCCACGAGCGGGACGATTTCCGCCGCTAACGGCATCATTGTCTCCGGCTCCCCCGGCACGATCATCAATTCTGGCGTCATCCAGTCGACCCAAGGTGGTTCTGGCGTAAGCCTCGCTGATGGCGGCAGTGTCACCAATGCCGCCGGCGCCAGCATCTACGGCTATAGCGGCGTCTTAGTTTTTGGTGCCACTGGCACGATCATTAATTCTGGTGCCATCCAATCGGCGTCTGGCAGAGGCGTGGATCTCACTGATGGCGGCAGTGTTATCAATGCCGCCGGCGCCAGCATCTCTGGGGGCATCGGTGTCATCATTTCCGGCACCACGATCAGCCCGGCAACGCTGGTCAATGCCGGCACGATCGCGAGCGCGGCGGGCACGTCCGGCACGGCGGTCAGCTTCGGCGATGTCAATGCCGCTCTGACCCTCGATCCCGGCGCGAGTTTCTATGGCCTCGTCGAGGCGACCACGTCCTATACCACGAGCGGTGGCACGACGATCACCCTCGCCAACA
This sequence comes from Acidibrevibacterium fodinaquatile, assembly GCF_003352165.1. Taxonomy (GTDB): domain Bacteria; phylum Pseudomonadota; class Alphaproteobacteria; order Acetobacterales; family Acetobacteraceae; genus Acidibrevibacterium; species Acidibrevibacterium fodinaquatile. Next base: position 2,219,821 of record NZ_CP029176.1, on the reverse strand, counting down.
CCCTCGATCTCGCCTCGGCGAGCGTCGCGGGCGTGGTTGAGATCGGCACGATTTCCGGGATCGGCTCGGAATTCGTCAATTTCAATACGTTTACCGAAGATGCTGGGGCGAGTTGGCTGCTCGAGGGCAACAATACGGTAAGCGGCCAGGGAATCGTGCTCGGCGCCAACGCGACCCTCGTCATCGGCGCTGGCACTACGCTCGATGCCACTGGCCAAAACGCGATCTATGCCAGCGCGAGCGCCAGCGGCGTGGTGGTCGATAACCAGGGCAGCATCAGCGCGAGTGGCGCCAGGGGCTATGGCGTGGTGCTCGAAGAGGGCGGCAGCGTCACCAACAGCGTAATCGTTACGGCGTCCGGCACCACGACCGGCACCATCACCGGTTATAAAGGCGTGCAGGTTGCCGGCGCCGCTGGCACGATCGACAACCAGGGAGTCATCACCTCGACCGGGAGTTATGGTACCGGGATCGATCTCAATGCTGGCGGCATTGTCACCAATACAGCGAGCGGCACCATCTCCGGCTATTACGGCGTCGGCATTGGCCACGCTGCCGGAACCGTCATCAATGCCGGCTTCATCTACGCGAGGTCGACTTATTATGGCGCGGGGGTGTTTCTCAATGCTGGCGGCAGCGTCACCAACGCGGCGAGCGGCACCATCGTCGGCAATTATGGCGTTTATATCTCTGGCGCTCCGGGAACGGTGGCTAATGCCGGCACCATCGAAGCCACCGGATCCTACCAATATCATTCCGGAGGTCATCTTTATTACGCTTCAGGTATTTCCCTCCACGACGGCGGCAGCGTCACCAACAGCGTAATCGTTACGGCGTCCGGCACCACGACCGGCACCATCACCGGTTATGACGGCGTGCGGATTTCCGGCGCGGCTGGCACGATCGACAACCAGGGCGTCATCATCTCGACCGGGAGTTATGGCACCGGTATCGATCTCTATGCTGGCGGCACCGTCACCAACAGCGGCACCATCGAGGCAAATGGGGATGGGCGTACCGCCGGTATTTTTGCCACCTCGGGAACCGCGACCAACGCCGCCGGCATCTCTATCGACAATAGCGGGCTCATCGTAACGACCGGCTCAATGAGCGACGGGGTCTATCTCCGCTCCACCGGAACGCTGGCCAATAGCGGCACCATTCTGGCGCTCGGCGGCGCCCGTTCCGAAGGGGTCTTCGCCCATGCCGGCGGCAGTTTCACCAACCAAGCGAGCGGCGTGATTTACGGCGGCATCGGCGTCGTCATCGATGGTACCACGGCCGATGCGGCGAGCCTTCTCAATGCCGGCACGATCGTTGGCGATTACGGCACCGCGGTCAGCTTCGGCGGTGTCAATGCCGCTCTGACCTTCGATCCCGGCGCGAGTTTTTATGGCCTCGTCGAGGCGACCACGTCCTATACCAACGGCACCGCGACGATCACCCTCGCCAACACCCTCGATCTCGCCTCGGCGAGCAACGCCGGGACGATCGTGGGGAACATCGGCGGGGCGGGGGCGCAGTATCAGAATTTCGAGACCATCACCGAGGCGAGCGGGGCGGATTGGACTCTCTTGGGCGCGGTCGCCGCCGGCGAGACGTTGATCCTCGGCAATAGTGGGACCATCGGGCTCGGCGATACGTCAACCAACCCGAGCCTGTTCGCTGGCACGATCGATCATCTCGTCGCCGGCGATACCATCGTTCTTGCCAACGATTCCTATAATTCCGCCGATCAGCTCTCGCTCGGCGCCGGCAATGTGCTCAGCGTCAGCGATCCCGGCACGCCGCTCGCAACCCTCCAGCTCAACCCGAGCGCGAGCTACGCCCAGAACGATTTCAGCCTGATCAATCTCGGCGGGCAGGAGGCGATCGCCAACACCATCCCCTGTTTCGTGCGTGGCACACGGATCAGGACGAAGCGCGGCGAGATCGCGGTGGAGAGCTTGCGTCCCGGTGACGCGGTCGCGGTGCTCGGCGGCGGGTTCCGGCCGATCGTCTGGATCGGACGGCGGCGGATCGATATCCGGCGCCATCCGCGTCCGGCGGCGGTGCAGCCGGTCCGCATCCGCGCCGGCGCCATCGCCCATGGCGTGCCGGCGCGTGATCTTCGCGTCTCGCCCGGGCATGCGCTTTTTCTCCAAGGCGCCCTGATCCCGGCCGAGCATCTCTTGAACGGCGTCAGCGTGGTGCGCGAGCCGGTCGCTTTGGTCGAGTATTTCCATGTCGAGCTTGACGAACACGCCGTGCTGTTTTCGGAGAATTGCCCGAGCGAGAGCTATCTCGACACCGGCAACCGGCGTGATTTCGCGGGGGAGGGGATGGTGCTGCACCCCGATTTCTCGCCGCGGCCGCCCAAAGCCTGGCACGAGACCTGCGCGCCCCTGGTCTGGGACGGGCGCGAGTGGCTGGCGGCGCGGCGGCAATTGCGTGCCCGCCTTGCGGTGTTCGGCGCGATCGAGAGCGCCGATCCCGATCTCCATCTCCGCCTCGGCGCACGCAGGATCGAGGCGGCCTCCGTCACCCGTGCCGGTGGCTTTTCAACCTATGCCTTCCCGATCCCCGAGACCCGGCGCGCCGGGACGCTGGCGCTCACCTCGGCGATCGCCATCCCTGGCGAGATCCTGCCCGATTGCGCCGACCATCGCCCGCTCGGCGTTGCCGTCCGGCGCCTGGTCTTTCGCGAGGGCAAGCGGGCGATCGAAATCCCGCTCGGCGATCTCAGCCACGGCTGGTACGACCCCGAAACCAGTGCCCGGGAGACGTACTGGCGCTGGAGCGACGGCGCCGGGCAGCTGCCGCGCCTCGGCCCCGGGCTTCTCGAATGTCGTGTTGCGACCGGCGGCCTCGGCTATCTCATCGCCCCGTCGGCCGCGAGCCCAAGCCGCGCCCGCGCCACCGCGATGATCCGCCGCGCCTCCGCCCACAGCGCATAGCGGTCGAAGTCGTCGAACCCCACCCAGGCGACGTCGGTAACGTCCGAGCCGGCGCGCGGCATGTCACCCTGCCAGAGCGCCGCGAAATCAAGGATGGTGTAGTGATAGCGGATGCGGCCATCATCGTCGCGATGAAGGCTGTCAACGTGGCCGGCGAGCACGAGAGCGCCGACCGCAAGCCCGGTTTCCTCGTATAATTCGCGCCGTGCCGCCTCTTCGGCGGTCTCGCCGAGATGCTGCGCGCCGCCGGGAAGGCTCCATTGGCCAAGTGCCGGCGGCGTCCCGCGGCGGACCAGCAGCACCGCGCCCGGCCGCAACACCGCGACCCCGATCCCAACCACCGGCCGATCGGGATAGGTGCGGGCGGGATAGGCGCGGGCGTCGTTCATTTTCCCGTATTTGGCGGCGTGGCGGGCGACCCCGGTGCCTCGGGCGCAACCGAAACCGGCGGCGCCGCGGGTTTTTCCGGTGGCTTCAGGCTATCGAGCGTCGGCAATAGGGTTTTTCCCTGCCAGCTCGGAATCGCGAGCGCGAAGAGGCTGAATTTCTGGTTGAGGTCAGCCGCCTGGGCCGCCGCCTTGTCTTTCCCGGCGGCGGTGAGTACGGCCCAGGTGGTGTTGCCGTCCTCGCTCACGTCGGCTGCGAGCGTCAGTCCGTCCGCGGTGGTGAAGGTGACATGGCCGAGCTTTTGTCCCGGCGCTGCGTCCGCCTTGCGGGCATCGGTGAAGCTCAAAAACTCCAGTCCGCGCGCCATGCCGTCGATCTTGAACTGATCGAGCACGGGATGTTCGGCCGGCACCGTCACGACCAGCTTGTCGCCTTGCCGCGTGAGCACGAGATGATCGTTGGGCAGGCGATCGATGGTGATGCCGGTCACCTGGTCATGGCCGATATTGACGATGTCGCGCGCCATCCAGCCGGCGAAATCGGGATCGGCGTCGATCGTGCCGGCGGCAAGCCAAGTCTGGTTTTGCCCCTCGCGGCGGACGAATACCTGATCGGTGCCACCGGGCTCGGGGCTGGGGCGGGTATGGCCGATGAGCAAGGCGGCGAGCACGTGGCCTTTGTCATCGAACAGGCGAACCAGCTTCGCGTCCGATTTCGGGTCGTCTGGCGCGGTGAGGCCGAGGCGAGCGAAATCCGACGGATTGCTGGTGCGCGGCTCCACCAGCCGCAACTCGGTGAGGGCGGCGAGCAACGCGTGCGGGCGCGCCGCAATGGCGGGAAAATCGCCATGTTCGGGGAGCAGCCAGCGATCGCCGGCGCGCGTCAAGACCAAGGTCTTGGCGTGGTCGGCAATGGTGATCCGGGCGACAGTTGCGATGTGGCTCGCAAGATCGGGGAATGCGAGCTGCGACGATGGCGCGTTGCTGAACTCGCGGCTCTCGCGCGCGGTCTGGATATAAAAGCCGGCCGCGAGCGCGAGCGCCCCGAGCAACAACAGCACCAGACTAGTACGGGGTTTCATGGCGGAAATTCCTCAGCTCCGCGCCCGGCCGCGGCGGCGATGGCGCAAAAGACCAAGCCCGATCGCGATCAGCGTCAGAATGGCGGGAACGAGCACGATATCGAAAAAACGCAGGGTTTCGGCGAGCGCGTCGATATCCTCGCGGAGCGCCCGCTCGACGCCGCGCAGCTTCTGGCGGGTTTGCACGATTTCCTGGTTGGCGGCATCGATCGCGGCGCGCTGTTCAGGCGTCAGCACCGCTTGCGCGGCGCCCTGCTGACCAGAGCCCTCGCGCAGAGACGCGAGTTTCTTCTCGGTCTCGTCGAGATGCTTCTGCAAATCCTGCTGGGTGCGACGGAATTGCGCCTCGGCGCGGCGCTGCATGTCATCGACGAGGGTGAAGGGATGATCGCCGGCGCCACGGGCGCGCAAACCAAGGAGGGCATCGCCGCCGGCCAGGGTACCGATGAGATTGGCGATGAACGGGCCGTTATCGCTGAACGGCTCGGCATCCTGCTGGCCGAAGAAATCCTGCGAACGCACCCAGAAGCGATCGGCGAGGATATCGACGTCAGCGGCGATGACGAGATTGGCGGCGCCATCGGTGTGGTCTTTGAACGGCGGCAGATCGGCCGGACGTTGTTCGCCGGCCGCAGCAGAAGGGGGGGCGGAAAAGGCCGATTTCAGCGCCCCGTGCAGCCGCGCGACGATCACCCGCGGTCCCCCTTCGGGTTTGAACCCGGCGAGAATCGCCGCTGGATCGGGGTCGATCCGGAGTTTCTCGGCGGGGATCAGGCCAGAGCGCGGGCTCGAGGTCAAAAGCGGCGTCAGGGTGATGTCGGCGCCTGGCTTCTTGGTGAGAAACCCGGGATCGGCGACGGTGATTTGCGAAAGATCGGCGGTTGCCGGATCGTCGTGGTTGATGCCGTCGCGGATATTGAACCAGGGCACGTAATCGGTCACCGTCATGCGGTCGCCGGGGCTGGCGCGCACCCGCCAGGCGCCGGTGAGATCGCCGACCACCTGGTTCGGGTCATAGAGCACCCCCCAGGCATCGAGCAGACGATGAAGATCAGAGGCGGTATCGGTCTGTGGCATGCCGCCAGGGCCGGGGAGATCGGCTTGTGCCGCGCTTTGCGGATCGACCATCAGCATCAACCGGCCGCCGCGCATGACGAACTGGTCGATCGCGTATTGCGTCTCGTCGGGGAGATGCTGCGCCTGCGCGACCAGCAGCACCTGGATTTCCGGGTCGATTTTCCAGACCTTGAGCGGGACACTGCGGATCTCATAGCTCTGGTGGAGCAGTGACATCGCGATCCAGGGCTGGCCGGCGCGGCCACGCCCCTGCGCCATCATCATCAAACGCGGGTCGCCATCGATCGGCAGCGAGGACATGACACCGACCACCGGCCGCGTCGGGTTGGAGAGTTCATAGACCAGCCGCGTCAGGTCATATTCCAGGAAACGCTCGCGTTGCTCCTGGAAAAACGGGATGGCGCGCTCGTCGTCGAGCAGATTGGTGCCAACGAGGCCAAAAAACACCTGCGCGCCACTCTGGTCGATGGGCACCGCTTGCAGCCCGAAGCTCAACGCCTTGTCCTCGGCGTCGCTGAAAGGTTCGGGATCGTAGCGCTCGATTTTCAGCATGCCATGCGCGAGCCGGGCATATTGATCGAGCATTTCGCTGATGCGCTGATGATAGCCGTCATAAGAGGGGGCGCGGGTGCCGAGATCGCGGGAATAAAACAGGCGAAGCGTGATCGGCTGATGGAGTTCGGCGAGAATCCGCCGCGTCCCTGGCGACAGGGTATAGATATGGCCGGCGGTGAGATCGATTTGCAGATCGGCGAGACGGGCTTCGGCGACCATGTTGATCCCGGCGAGCAAGGCGCCGAGACCGATGAGACCAAGAAGTGAGGCAAGGGCGCGGCGCATGCTCATTCCGCCTTCCGGTGTTCGAGAATGACCGTGTTGGCAACCAGCCAGAACAGGATGAATGACGCGAAATAGATCACGTCACGGGCGGTGATCAGGCCACGCACGAAGGATTGGAAGCGATCGACGATCGAGATCTTGCGCGCGATCGTCGCCAGCACCGGCAGATTGTGGCTCAAAAAATCGGTGACCACCGGGAATGCACTGGCCGCGAAGATGAAACACAACGCAACACCAAGCACGAAGGCGATGACCTGACTTTTGCTGAGCGCCGAAACCGCGGCGCCAACCGCAAGAAAGGCGCCAGCGACCAGCGCCGCCCCGAGATAGCCGGCGGCGATCATGCCGTTATCGGGATGGCCGAGGACGTTGACGGTGATGACGAAGGGAAAGGTGAGGGCGAGCGCAATCACCGTAAACGCCCAAGCGGCGAGAAATTTTCCGACCACCGCTTGGCCCTGAGTGACTGGCAGGGTGAGCAATAGCTCGATAGTGCCGAGCCGGCGCTCCTCGGCCCAGAGCCGCATCGTGATCGCCGGCACGAGCAGCACGAAAACCCAAGGCAGAAACTGAAAGAACGGCAGAAGGTCAGCTTGGTCGCGGTCGAAGAAGCCGCCCAGGCTGAAGGTCAAGGTGCCTTGCAGGACGAGAAAGATGACGATGAACACCCAGGCGACCGGGGTTGCGAAATACCCCGCGAGCTCGCGCGCGGCGATGCTAAGAATAGCGCGCATCGTCAGGCGGCCTCGGCGTGCGGCTTCGTGATGGCGCGGAACATGTCTTCGAGCTTGCCCGAGGGGTGGCGGCGAGCAAGTTCAGCCGGCGGCCCATCCGCGACAATGCGGCCGGCGGCGATGATGATGGCGCGCGAACACACGGCTTCGACTTCCTCCAGGATATGGGTGCTGATGACGATCGCCTTATCCGGCGCCATGCGCGAAATCAGGGTGCGCACCTCATGCTTTTGATTGGGATCGAGCCCGTCGGTCGGCTCGTCGAGCACCAGGACCGGCGGATCATGGAGCAGCGCCTGGGCAAGGCCGACACGGCGCTTGAAACCCTTCGACAGCGTCTCCACCGGCAGATGGCGGACGCCGTCGAGGGTTGCGAGCGAAAGCGCCTGATCGACACGGTCGCGGGCTTCGCCACCGGAAAAACCGCGAATGCGGGCGACGAAACGGAGAAAGCCGAGCACCGTCATCTCGGGATAGACCGGCGCACCCTCGGGCAGGAAGCCAAGCTCGCGCCGCGCCGCGACGGCATCGCTCTCGACATCATGCCCGTTGATACGCGCGCTGCCGCTGGTTGGTGTGACAAAGCCCGCGAGCATTTTCATCGTCGTCGACTTGCCGGCACCGTTGGGGCCGAGAAACCCCAGCACCTCGCCGCGCGCGACGCTGAAAGAAACGTCGTCAACGGCGGTGAAGGCGCCGAAGCGCTTGGTCAGGCCGGCGATCTCGATCAAGGCGTTCACACTCTGTTTCCCCCGCGGCGATGTCGAGCCGGCCCGTGGGAATAGCGCATCTTCCAGCGAGCGCAAGGGGGGCAAAGATTCGCCTCGCTCACGTGGGTGAGAGCGCAGGTGATCATTGCTATATTAAAATCAAGCAATAAGGAAGTCGAAACTTACTTTGAGTCGATGGCCTATATGAAATTGTCACAAAATAAAAAGCATAGCTTTTATTAATTTGTAGTTTTATTTTTATCAATCTTGCAAATTTATCAAAATATAAATATATTCACAAGTTTGTTATTTTGAATTTTTCGAGACGTATTTATAATTGTTTAACGATTAGACCAAAGTCCGGTTGCCGTATCTGGCGGCGCAATCCCCGGACCATGCCGCCCACCGCGCGGTATGGGTCTCCCGCGTTGATCCCGACGCCGATGCGGGACGCGAGCGCGGGAGACGTCGATCCCCATGCTGAGCCGAAGGAGAGAAAATTTGACCCCTCGTTTTTCACGCCCCTGGCGGATGGCTTTGTTTTCCCTAAGCACGGTGCTTGCGCTCGATTCCTGCGGCGCGCCTTATGCGCCGAAACCAATCGAAATGGAGCCGCCCGATAGCGCGCCCGATCTCGCGCAAATCCCAGGAACCGACATCAAAATGTCGTCGCTATTCTACAATAACCCGGAAACGCTGCGTAACGAGTTTAGCGGCAAGCACGGGCTTTGGCGCGGCCATGTCGTGGTAACGCAGTTGACTATTTCTTCCGATGACAAAAACCCGACCGACGTGCTGATCGATTCGGCCTATATTTCGATCAATCACAAATACTATCCGGCGATCTCGCCTAAGGAGGTCTATGATGTCGCATGGCCGGCCGCCAATCCCCATGCGCCGCTCAAGGAAGACCTATTCAACGCCGCCGTGGTGGGCTTTACCGTTCTTACGCTCGGCCTCGGCTCGGTGATCTGGGTTTTGCCGACACCATTTTCGCAACCCGCACCCGATAGCACACCCTTCGGTCGCGACCTCAATTACAAGGCGTTGACCAACAATATCACGCTCCAGCCGGGCACTTTCCGCAGTGGATTCCTGTTTTTCCATCTGCCGCAATCGGTTGATATGAACAAGCTCGACGGCGCGCAGATGGTTCTTCATTTTGTTACCAAAACGCCGAACGCAACGCCGCACGAAATCATCTTCAACCTGCCGCCGCCGGCCAAGCCGGCTTCCTGAGGGCTCAGCCGGATTCTCCCCGTCCGCGCGCGCCGAACAGCCGGAGCGCGAGACGCGCGGCGCGGCCGCGTTCGCTGGCGAGTGCGGGGTCGCGGGTGAGGAGAACGGCGGCATCGCTTCTCGCGATGCGGAGCAAGGCCTCGTCGCGCGGCAAGGCGGCGAGGCGAAAGCCAGGCTCGCCGGATTGTCGTGTCCCCAGCGCATCGCCGCCGCCGCGCAGGCGAAAATCGGCGTTGGCGATAGCGAACCCGTCGGTCGTGTCGCGCAGCAGCGCAAGCCGCTGCTCGGCCGCGCCGCCGCCATCGGCATGGACGAGTAGGCAATAACTCGCCCGCGCGCCGCGCCCGATCCGCCCGCGCAACTGATGGAGTTGTGCCAAGCCGAACCGCTCGGCATGCTCGATCACCATCACCGTCGCCTCCGGCACATCGACACCGACCTCGACCACCGTGGTCGCGACCAGGAGCGGCTTTTCTCCCGCCGCGAACGCCGCCAGCGCCGCCTCGCGTTCGGCTGATTTCTGCCGGCCATGCGCCAGCGTGACACGGCCCGGAAACCGCGCGGCAAGCGCCGCGAAACGTGCCTCCGCCGCCGCGAGATCGCTTGCCGCGGTGTCTTCGACGAGCGGGCAGATCCAATAAACCCGCGCGCCGGTGGCCAACGCCCGCGCCAGCGCCGCAATCACCGCCGGCAATTGCGCGGCGGCGTGAAGCGTCGTCGTGATTTTCGGGCGCCCGGCCGGCTTCTCGGCAAGTCGGCTTACCTCCATCTCGCCCCAGTGGGTGAGCAAAAGCGTGCGCGGGATCGGGGTTGCGGTCATCATCAGAATATCCGCCCGCCGGCCCTTGGCGCCGAATTCGTTGCGTTGGGCGACGCCAAAGCGGTGCTGCTCGTCGATCACCGCGAGCGCGAGGTCGTCGAATGTCACCTCGCGTTGAAAGAGGGCATGCGTGCCGATCACGAGCGGGATCGCGCCGCTTGCGAGCCCAGCGAGGGCCTCACGGCGCTCGGCGGCCGTGCTCGCGCCGGTGAGGATCGCGACCGGCACCGGCGAAAGCGCGGCGAACGTCCGCCAATGCTGGCGCGCGAGGATTTCGGTTGGCACCATCAGCGCGGCTTGCGCCCCCGCCTCGGCGGCACGCAGCATGGCGAGCAGGGCGATGATGGTTTTGCCCGAGCCGACATCGCCCTGCAAAAGCCGCCGCATCGGCCGCGGCGCCGCGAGATCGGCGTCGATCTCGGCCAGCGCCCGGCATTGGCCGGCGGTTAGCGCGTGGCCGAACGCGGCGAGCGCCTGGGCGCGGAGATGGCCATCGCCGGTCAGCGCGCGCCCAGGCCGCGCGCGGCGGCGGGCGCGGAGCAGGGCAAGGCGCAGTTGATCGGCAAAGAGTTCGTCATAGGCGAGACGCTGGCGGGCCAGCGGATCGGGCGGCGTCTCCGGGGCCTGCCAGGCGCGCAGCGCCTCGGTGAATGCCATCCAGCCGCGCCGGTGGCGCAATGTGGGGTCGATCCATTCGGGAAATGTCGGCAGCCGCGCCAGCGCCGCCGCCATCGCCTTGCGCACCTGCCAGGCCGCAAGCCCAGTCGTCAGCGGCCAGACCGGCTCGATCGCCGGGATCAGGGCGGCGCGGGCGGCGGGATGGAGATGCTCGGGATGGACGAAAGCTGGCCGCCCGGCCGAGAGCGTCACCGCGCCGGAGATCGCAAGCTCAGTTCCAGGGGTGAGCGCGGTGATGCCGGCGTGTGGGCGAAAGAACACCAGATCGGCAAAGCCGGAGCCATCGCCCAGCGTCAGCCGCCAGGGCTGGCGCGGGCTCTCAGGCCGCTCCAGGCGCACCAGTTCCGCGATCACGGTCGCAACCTCGCCGGGCCGCAGCTCGGCAAGGCGCGGCCGGGCACGGCGATCGACATGAGACTCTGGGAGATGGAGGAGAAGGTCGACAACCCGCGTCCCGCCGATCGCGCGCGCGAGCAGACGCGCCAATCTCTCGGCGATGCCGGGGAGGTCGGTGAGCGGCGCAATGAGTGGGGCGAGAGGGTCGTTGGCCACGGGCTGACAGGTCGCAGGGAGGAAGCTATATGACACGCCAGCGATGACCGATGAAACGCCCCTTGCCGCGGACCTCGAACGCCGCCGCCGCCGCCTCCTATTCCGCGCCACCCATCGCGGCACCCATGAGAGTGATCTTCTCATCGGGGGGTTCGTCGGCGCGCGCCTTGTGCAGCTGACGCTCGCTGAGATCGCGGCGCTGGAGGCCCTGCTCGAAACCCCCGATCCGGTGCTCGCTGACTGGCTCACCGGGCGCGAGGCCATCCCGCCGGACGTGGAAACCCCGTTACTCCGCGCGATGGTGGCAGCCTGCGCCCACCCGGCCGAACGAAACGCCTCGTGACTGGCGTCGCATGACTGGCGCGATCATCCTCTACGGCGCACCGGAAGGCTATGACGCGCTGTTGCTCGCCCGCCGCCGCGCTGAACACGCGGGTGCGGTGCTGCACGTCGCCCGTGATGACGCGCGCATGGCGCGGCTCGCCGATGCGCTCGCCTTTTTTGCGCCGGACATCGAGATTTTGCGCGTCCCGGCCTGGGATTGCGTGCCTTATGATCGGGTCTCGCCCAATCCGGCGTTGGTTGCCGAGCGCGTCGCGACGCTGAGCCGCCTTCTCGAGGCGCCGGCGCGGCCGAGGGTCGTGCTGACGACGGTCAATGCCCTCATCCAGCGCCTGCCGCCACGCGCCGCCTTCGCGGGCGCCGCCCGCACCCTCGCCCCCGGTCTCGACGCCGCCCCCGGCCCGCTCGCCGCCTTTCTCGATGCCCACGGCTATAGTCGCACCAATACCGTGATGGAGCCTGGGGAATACGCGGTGCGCGGTGGCATCATCGATATTTTCGCCGCCGGCGAGGCCGAGCCGGTGCGTCTCGATCTCTTCGGCGACAGCATCGAGCAGATCCGCCGCTTCGACCCCGCGACCCAGCGAAGCGCCGGCACGGTCGAACGCTTGGTTCTCCACCCGGTCTCCGAAGTGCCGCTCGACCCCGCCGCGATCTCGCATTTTCGCAGCCAGTGGCGGGAGATTTTCGGCCCAGAGGCGGCGTCCGACCCGCTTTATGAGGCGGTGTCGGCGGGACGGCGCCATCCCGGGATCGAGCATTGGCTGCCGCTCTTTTACCCCGCCCTCGAAACCCTGCTCGATTATCTGCCGCAAGCCTCGGTCAGCCTCGACCACCAGGCCGAGGATGCGCTCGCCGCGCGGCTCGAGACCATCGCCGATCATTACGCGGCCCGCCAATCGCCGCCGCGCGATGGCGAGACGCCCTATCGTCCGCTGCCGCCCGAACGCCTCTATCTCGACCGCGCCGCCTGGCAGGCGATGCTCGGCTCGGGGCCGCTCTTTTCGACCAGCCCGTTCGCTGCACCCGAGGGCGCCGGCGCCGCCGCGATCGATGGCGGCGGCCGGCCGGGGCCGGTCTTTACGCATAGCGCGGGGCCGGAGGGGGATGTCTTCGCGCAGTTCCGCGCCGCCGCCGGGCGCGCGATGGAGGGAGGGCGGCACGTCGTCCTCGCCGCCTGGTCGCGCGGCTCGCGCGAACGCCTCGCCGCGTTGTTGCGCGAACATGATCTCCTCGCCGAGGCGGTCGATGCTTGGGCTGCAATCGCGACGCTGCCGCCGGGGCGTATCGGCCTCGTCGTGCTCGGGCTCGAGCGCGGCTTTACCGCCCCTGGCCTGATGCTGGTCTCCGAGCAGGATCTGCTCGGCACCCGCATCTCGCGCCCGCCGCGCCGACGTAAGCGCGCCGACCAATTCATCGCCGAAGCCAGCGAACTCGCCGCAGGCGATCTCGTCGTTCATCAGGACCATGGCATCGGCCGCTATGACGGGCTGGTGACGCTGACCGTGAGCGGCGCGCCACATGATTGTCTGCGTCTGCTTTACGACGGCGATGACAAGCTGTTTCTCCCGGTCGAGAATATCGAGCTTTTGTCGCGCTTCGGCTCCGAGACCGCCGGCGTCGCACTCGACAAATTGGGTGGCGCAAGCTGGCAGAATCGTAAGGCGCGGGCGAAAAGCCGGATCCGCGACATGGCCGGCGAATTGATCCGCATCGCCGCCGAGCGCAAGCTTCGTCCGGCCGATGCGCTGTTGCCCGCCGAAGGCGGATTCGACGAATTCTGCGCCCGCTTTCCCTATGCAGAAACCGAGGATCAGGCGCGCGCGATCGCCGATGTGTTGGAGGATCTCGCCTCCGGCCAGCCGATGGACCGGCTGATTTGCGGCGATGTCGGCTTCGGCAAGACCGAGGTCGCGCTGCGCGCCGCCTATGTCGCCGCGATGGCCGGCACGCAGGTCGCCGTCGTGGTGCCGACGACGTTGCTCGCACGCCAGCATTTCCGCACGTTTTCCGAGCGCTTTCAGGGATTGCCGATCAAGCTCGGGCAGCTTTCGCGCATGGTTTCCGCCAAGGAAGCGCACATAGTGCGCGAGGGTGTCGCCAATGGCAGCGTCAACATCGTCATCGGCACCCATGCCCTGCTTGCGAAAAGCATCAATTTTGCCGAACTCGGCCTTCTCATCATCGACGAGGAACAGCATTTCGGTGTCGCGCACAAGGAGCGCCTGAAACAGCTCAAGGCCGGCGTGCATGTGCTGACGCTGACGGCAACGCCGATACCGCGCACGCTGCAACTCGCGTTGACGGGCGTGCGCGAAATGAGCGTGATCGCGACACCGCCGGTCGATCGTCTCGCCGTTCGCACCTTCATCATGCCGTTCGATGGTGTGGTCGTCCGCGAGGCGATCCAGCGCGAGCGGTTTCGCGGCGGACAGGTTTTTTGCGTCGTCCCGCGCATCGAGGAATTGGGCCGTATGGCGCAGCGTCTGCGCGACATCGTGCCCGAGGCGCGGCTCGCCGAAGCGCACGGGCGGCTCGCGCCGAGCGCGCTCGAGCGGGTGATGGCGGAGTTCAGCGATGGCCGCTACGACATCCTGCTCGCGACCAACATCATCGAAAGCGGTCTCGATATGCCGGCGGTCAATACGCTGATCATCTATCGCGCCGATCTCTTTGGCTTGGGCCAGCTCTATCAATTGCGCGGCCGGGTTGGGCGCGGCAAGCAGCGCGGCTATGCCTATCTCACCTGGCCGGCGACGCAGACGCTTTCGGCTGCCGCTGAGAAGCGCCTTTCGGTGATGCAGACCCTCGATAATCTCGGCGCCGGCTTCACGCTCGCCAGCCACGATCTCGATATCCGCGGCGCCGGCAATCTGCTCGGCGAGGAGCAATCGGGCCAGATCCGCGAGGTCGGGATCGAGCTTTACCAGCAAATGCTCGAAGACGCGGTGGCAGAGTTACGCTCTCAAAGCGGGCGTGAGCGCGAGAGTGAGCGGGACTGGACGCCGAATATCAATCTCGGCCTGCCGGTTTTGATCCCGGACACCTATGTCAGCGATCTTTCGGTCCGGCTCGGGCTTTATCGCCGCATCGGCGCGCTCGCGACCGATGCCGAAAGCGAGGCTTTGGCCGCCGAACTCGTCGACCGCTTTGGCCCGCTTCCGGCCGAGGTCGAAAATCTTTTGCAGGTGGTGGCCCTCAAACGCGCGTGTCGCGAAGCCGGGGTCGAGCGGCTGGAAGCCGGGCCGAAAGGCATGGTGTTGAGCTTTCGTGGTAATGCCTTCGGCAATCCCGCCGGGCTGATCGCCTGGCTTGGCGCCAAGCGCAACGATATTCGTCTCCGTCCCGATCACAAGCTCGCGATGGTGCGCGACATGACGGTTGCCGCGCGCATGGCGGCGGCGCGGGATTTGCTTCGCCAGCTTACCCGCCTCGTTCGCCAGGCACGCGCGGCCTAGAGCAAGGTAGGTTTTGATTGAACCATTCTGTTCAATCAAAACCAGCCAACTTGCTCACCAAAATAGGTGTAGAGCGTGATCGACTTAAACCGATCGCGCTCTAGCCGGTATCAACCAAGAGTCGTTGGTCGCGCGCCGGTCGCGCCGGACCCGCTTTGATAGAGATCACTATTTTCAAATTGACGATAGCCCACAAAACAAAGCCGCCTGCCTTTCCGGCAGACGGCTCCGTTGTCCCTTTTCGCGTCCCCGCTGGCGCCCCCTGAGGGCGCCCTCAGGGGGGCGCCCATCGGGCGTTATTCGCAATGGGCGGCGGCGAGGTTGGTGCTGTCGCTCTCGGTCGGCGGCTTGCCTTGCGCGAGCGTGGTATTGCCGGCCTCGGTCGGCGGCTTGCCGGCGGCGAGCGTGGTGTTGCCTGCCTCGGTCGGCGGCTTGCCCTGCGCGAGCGTGGTGTTGCCTGCCTCGGTCGGCGGCTTGCCCTGCGCGAGCGTGGTGTTGCCGGCCTCGGTCGGCGGCTTGCCTTGCGCGAGCGTGGTGTTGCCGGCCTCGGTCGGCGGCTTGCCTTGCGCGAGATTGGCGCAAGCGGGGTTCAAGCTTCCGGCATGGGCGACACCGAACCCCGCGAGCAAAGCGGCAGCCGTTCCAGCGAGAAGAAGATGTTTCATGGTCGATAAGCTCCTTTTGCTTTGGGATACCGTGATGAAGATCTCCCGACCCTCATTTCAGCGAGTCTTATAGAAAGGGTACGCCTGATGCGCCTTGATGCGGATCAGCATTGTTAAGAATTTTTTCCATCCTCCTCAGATTGAGCGTCGCACAATGCTTTGCAAGCGCCGTCACAAGAAGCCGGCCATGCGCTTCGCACATTGCCTCTGCTGGCGATTTACCGGGGAAGACGTTACACCAGCGCCGGGGCCGAAACCAAGCCCGTTTGCGCGGGGCATGCCTGCCCGCACGCCAGTGCGCCGAGATCGGCGGTGACCCGCGTGATCACCGCCGCCCAGGCACCAGGCGCGGTTTGGCGATAGAGCCGCAGCGTCGGATACCAAGGGCTGTCGTCGCGCCCGGCAAGCCAGCGCCAGCAGCCATCGAAGCGGGACAGCAGCCAGACCGGCTTGCCGAGCCCGCCCGCGAGATGCGCAACCGAGGTATCGACGCTGATCACCAGATCGAGCCCCATGATCACCGCCGCGGTATCGGCAAAATCCCGGACCGAATCCAACGCCGCCTCGAGTTCGAGGCCAGGCGGCGGCGTCTCGGTGGCCGCTGCCCCTTTCTGGAGGCTGACGAGACGGATACCCGGAATTTCGGCCAAGGGCGCAAACGCGGCGAGCGGCAGCGAACGGCGGCGATCGGCGAAATGGGCGCGCGGCTCTCCCGGTCGCGGATCGCCGGCCCAGACCAGCCCGACGCGGAGACCCTCTCGCGCGTCGGCTAGCCCGGGAAACAGAGGCGCGGGGCGCGGCAGATAAGGAATTTGCGCCGGAACCGTCGCCAATTCGGTCCCAAGCCGGTGCGGCAGGCTCATCAGCGGCGCATGATAATCGCACGCTGGCAGCGCCTCGCCGCAGGCATGGATGGCCGCAACCCCGGCAACCTCGGCGAGCAAGCGTTTGAGAGGGGCCTGCACCTCGAGCACCACGTCCGCCCCCATCGCCGCAATCAGCGGCACGTAGCGAACGAATTGCAGCGTATCGCCCAATCCCTGCTCGGCGTGGAGCAAAATCCGCCGCCCCGCCAACCCCTCGCCGCGCCAGGGCGGGCACGGGAAATCGCGCGGCGCCATCGTCCCCGTCCGCCAGCGCCATTCATGCTCGGCCCAGCCCTCACGGTAGCGCCCGGCAGTGAGCAGAACGAGCGCCAGATTGTAATGCGCGGCGGCCGAGTGCGGCGAGAGGGCGAGAGCGGCGCGGCAAGCCGCTTCGGCCTCATCGAGCCGGCCCTGATCGCGCAAGGCGGCGCCGAGATTGGACCAAGCGGCGGGGAAATCGGCGCGGTGCGCCAATGCCTGGCGATAGGCGCGCTCGGCGCCGGCGAAATCGCCGATGGTCAGCTTCGCGTTGCCGAGATTGGCGGCGGCCTCGGCAAAGCCCGGGGCGAGGCGAAGCGCCGCTTCCCCAGCCGCGATTGCCCCCGCGAGATCCCCGGTCGCTTGCAGCGCGGCGCAGAGATTGGCCTCCGCCTCCGCCATCGCTGGCGCCATCGCCAGGGCGGCGCGATAGCACGCCGCCGCCGCCGCGAACCGGCCCTCGGCGTAAAGCGCATTGCCGGCGGCAAGCTGGTCCTCGCCCTGCCGCCGCCGCGCCTTGGCCAGCGCGGCTTGCGCCGGCATCCAGCCCGGGCGGCACCGGAGCGCCGTTTCCGCCGCCGCCGCCGCCGCCGCCACATCCCCCTCGCCAAGGGTGGCTATACTGAGATTGACATAAGCCTCGGCAAGATCGGGGGCTTGGCGGATCGCCTCTCGCCAGGCTTCGATGGCCTCGCGCCGGCGGTCTTGCGCGTAAAGCACGGCGCCGAGGTGAAACCAGCCCGGCGCGCAATCCGGCCAGCGTGCAAGCAAATCCCGATAAGCGGCCACCGCCGCCGCGATCTGTCCCGCCTGCTCGCGCGCCCGCGCGTTCTCCAGTGCTGCTGCCCAATCCTTCGCCATCGCGATACCCTGCCCGGGCGATCTGAAAGCTCGGTTAATGCGAGACCGGGATTGCCCCGCCGGGCCGACAGCGTACACTCGGGGTGGAAAATGCCGAGGAGACAGATGATGGCCGCATTGCCCCCCTTCGTCAGCCAGAATTGGCACGTCACCAAGCCGCACGCCAGCGGCCGGCGCGGCATCGTCGTCGCGCAGGCGCAAGCGGCGGCGGAAGCCGGGCTCGCTGTTCTGGACGCCGGCGGCAACGCCGTCGATGCCGCTGTCGCCACCGGTTTCGCGCTCGCCGTGGTCGAGCCTTGGAACTCCGGCCTCGGCGGTATCGGCTTCGCGCTCGTCCATCCCGCAGGTGCGGCGCGCGCTGAGGTGGTGGATTTCGGCCCGCGCGCGCCATCGGCGCTCAATCCCGGCCAGTTTCCCCTTACCGGGCGGATGAAGCAGGATCTTTTCGCCTGGCCGGAGGTGGTGGGTGATGCCAATATCCATGGCCCGCTTTCTTTCGCGCTGCCCGCGACGGTCGCCGGCTATGCCCTGATGCAAAAACGCTGGGGCCGCCTTCCGTTCGCAGACATCATCGCGCCGGCGCTGGCGCTGGCCCGGCGTGGCCTGCCGGCGGATTGGTTCACGACCCTGAAAATCGCCAATGCCGCCGCGATCTTGCGGCGTTACCCCGAAAGTGCGCGCATCTATCTGCCAGACGGGCTGCCGCCGGTTGCGCCTTATCAGGGAACTCCCGGGTTTCTCCCGCTCGGCCGCCTTACCGAGACGCTCGAGCGGCTACAACGCGCCGGCGCTGAGGATTTTTACCACGGCGAGATCGCACGCATGATCGTCGCCGATGTCGCGGCGATGGGTGGGGTGATTTCGGCCGCTGATCTTGCCGCGGTGACGGCGCGGGTGTTGCCGGCGATGGAGGCCACCTATCACGGCCGCACCTGGCAGCTCGCCGGCGGCCTCACCGCCGCGCCGACGCTGGCCAGTGTCCTCGCCCGGCTGGAAGCGGCGCCACGCGGCTCGGCCCCCGATGCCGCCTGGTTCGCGGCGCTCGCGACGGCGCTGCGCGGGGCCTATGCCGAGCGTCTCGCCGGGCTCGGCGAGGCCGAGCCCGCGAACGCCGGCACCTGCACCACCCATCTCACGGTGTGCGACGAAGCCGGCGGGATGGTGGCGATGACCAGCACCCTGCTTTCCTCGATGGGCTCGCGCGTCGTGCTGCCGGGGACGGGGATTCTCATGAATAACGGCGTCATGTGGTTCGACCCCCGTCCTGGCCAGCCCAATTCCATCGCCCCGGGCAAGCGGCCGCTCACCAATATGTGCCCGGTGATCATCCGCGACGGCGACCGGCCGATCCTCGCCGCTGGCGGCTCAGGCGGGCGGCGGATCATGGCGGCGGTGACGCAGATGCTGACCTTCGTCACCGATTTCGCGATGACACCGGCGAAAGCCGCGCATCACCCCCGAATCGACGTCTCGGACGCGGAGACGGTGCATGCCGATCGCCGCCTTTCCGCCGCGGCGCTGGCGGCGCTCGCAGAGGCGGGGCCGGTCGAGATCGTCGAGCACGCGGTGCTGCCGATCAATTTCGCGTGTCCGAACCTGATCGAGGTGAAGCAAGACGGCACCCGCACCGGGATCAGTGACGTGCAGTCACCCTGGTCGGCGGCGCTCGCGCAGAGGTAGACGAAAAAATCTTCTTTTTCTGAAGAAAAAGAAGCAAAAAGACTTTCTTCCTGTTTCTCGGGGCGGCGACTTCCGCGGCGCGGGCAGCGCCGCAGGCACTGCCCAACGGACAGAAGTTTTTTGGTTCTTTTTTTCAAAAAAGAACCTCTTTATCCACCGACCTGCCTCATCATAGGCCGCCCAGACTCGTTTGCGCTTGTGTTTTCCCCCAGGTTTTTGCTCTGCTCACGGCAGAAAAAACTGAGGAAACCGACCATGCGTGACCGTTTTCGTTTCGTCATCGCCGGGCTGCTATTTGCCGCCGGCATGATCAATTACATGGATCGCGCGGCGCTCGCCATCGTCGCGCCGAGGGTGGCGCGGGATCTGGCGCTGTCGCCGCACGAACTCGGTGAGATTTTTTCGAGCTTTTTCTTCGGCTACGCGATTTTCTGCTTCATCGGTGGCCAGCTCGCCGACCGGTTCGGCCCGCGCCGCGTTTATGCCTGGGCGATGGTGGTATGGTCGTTGTTTTGCGGCCTGACGGCGACCGCTGTCGGGTTTTTCTCGCTCTTCGTCACCCGGCTCGGCTTTGGCGTCGGCGAGGGGCCGATGTGCGCGACCACCAACAAGACCGTCTGCAACTGGTTCCCGCGCGAGGAAGCGGCGAGCATGATTGGCGCCACCTTCGCCGGCCAGCCACTCGGCACCGCGATTGCCGGGCCGGTGGTCGGGCTGATCGCGGTCGCGTTCGGCTGGCGGGTGAGCTTCGTCGTCATTGCGCTGTTCGGTATCCTCTGGCTGATCGCCTGGCTCGCGATCATGCGCGACCTGCCGCAGGCGCATCCGCGGGTCTCCTCGGCAGAGCTTGCGCATATTCGTGACAGCCGCGCGCACCACACGCCACTCGAAGTGGCGAGCAGCGCGCGGCTCGGAGCCGTCCTCTCGCGCCCGAGCGTGCTCGCCGTTGCCGGCGGTTTGTTTGCTGCCAATTACGTGATCTATTTCTTTCTCTCCTGGCTTCCCTCCTATCTCGTCTCGGTGCAGCATTTCAGCCTGGCGGCGATGAGTCTCGCAAGCTCGGTGCCGTGGCTTGGCGGCAGTGCCGGCTATGTTCTGGGTGGCGTGATCTCGGACTGGCTGCTCCGGCGGCGCGCGAACGGGCTTTGGGCGCGGAAATCGGTGGCGATGGGTGGGCTTGGCGTTGCCGCTCTCGCGGTGCTGGCGACTGGTTTCGTCACCACGCCGGGCATGGCGGTCGCCGTCATCACGCTCGCCATCCTGTTTCTGATGGCGGCCCCGCAAGCCTGCTGGGCGATGACGCAGGAGCTGGTGCCACCCTCACGGGTCGGCGCGGTCGGTGGGTTCGTCCATTTCCTGAGCAATATTTCCGGCATGATCGCCCCCGCCATTACCGGCTTTGCGGTGGAATATGCTGGTGGCTACCGCGCCTCGTTTTTTCTCACTGGCGCGGTCGGGCTGGCTGGGGTCGCGATCATTCTGCTGTTCGTCCCGAGCGGCACGCCGGCGACGGCGCGGCTCCGCCCCGCGCCCGGCTAATCGGCCGGCACGCCGGCGGCGACGCCGTGCCGCGGCGCGAGCTTATAGGGGAAACCGTCCGGATCTTTGCCGCGCACCCGCCGCCACCAGACCTGAAACGAGGGGATGTTGATGGTGACGATAAAGAGCTTGCGATAAATATCGGGGCGCGGCGCCTGCAGCGGGCGCACGCCGTGCCAGGAATGCTCGGTGCGCTGGAAGAGGAGGCTGCCATTGTTGCGAAGATCAAGCGAAGCCGCGACCTTGAGATCCTCGAAACCCGGCGCCGAATGGGCTTTATAGCGACCTTCATCGTCGAGAATCAGGATATCGCCGCCCCAGTCTCGTGGCCAATCCTGATCATTGGCAAAAAAGAAGATATGCGTTGCGATTTTGCGGCGCGCATCACAATGCGGCGAGACCGAGCAGCCTTGCCAAGCGTAATACCATTCCATGGTGAGGATGTATTTCTGCCGCGGCCCGAAGCCGAGCATGCGGCGGAGGAACGCATCATAGGCAGGGCCGTGCAATTCGGCGATGAACTCCCGCCAGGGCGGCGCGACCGCCATCCCTTCGACGTAATGCAGGATGCCGCGGTTATGCGGCGCTTGCCCATGGGCACGCTTGACGCCGACCATGCGCTGAAAGTGCGCCATGTCGGGCAAACTTGCGCGCAAGGTCTCCCACCCCTGGTCGGTGAGTGTGTTTTGCATCCGGGTCCAGGGATAAGGACGCTGTTGTTGAAACGTCTCCGCCGAGACTGCGGCGAGAGATTCGAGGTTGAGATAGGGCATGTCCGACCTCCTTGGCGCGACGCGTACGGCGCCATCCGCCCGCCGACGTCGTCGCCCGTGGTGCTGGCCGAGCACCCGGCATCGGACATTGATTCAGATCAAACCGAGCTTCCACGCGCGCCGGCTGGCCGCGATCGGGTCAAGCTGCGCCGCGCCAACAAACGGGCCGGTTTGCGGCGTTCCTGTGCTATTGATTGCAACACCAATGGCCAGCGGCGCTCACGCTTGGTCCGGCTCTTCCGCATCCGGCCGCGCCTCGATCAGGCGCACCTCGCGCTCGGCGCAAAGCGCGCGCAGTTTGGCCGAGCGCATCCGGTCGGTCACAAACACGCTGATTTGCGACAGATGCCCGATACGCACCGGCGCCGTGCGGCCGACCTTGGTCTGATCGCAGACGAGAACAACTTTGCGGGCATTTTCGATGATGACACGTGAGACGTGGACTTCGAGCGGATCGAAATCCAACAACGAGCCGTCCTCGTCGATCGCCGAGGCGCCGATGACGGCGCAGTCGACTTTGAATTGCCGGATCATATCCACCGTCGCGCTGCCGACCACCGCACCATCGGCGTGGCGCACCGGCCCGCCGGCGATGATCACGCTCAGCGACGGGTTGGGATAAAGCGTCAGCGCGACATTGATGTTGTTGGTGATGATGAGCAGCCGCTGGCGCTGCATGAGCGCGCGCGCGACCTCCTCGGTCGTCGTGCCGATATTGATGAACAGCGAGGAATCATCGGGGATCAGTTCGGCCGCGGCCTCGCCGATGGCGCGCTTGGAGGCCGCTGCGATCTGCCGCCGCGCCGCGTAGGAGATGTTCTCGACTGAAGACGAGACGACGGCCCCGCCATGCGTGCGCGTCAGGATGCGCCGGTCGCAAAGATCTTTGAGATCACGGCGGATGGTTTGCGGCGTGACCTCGAAGCGCGCCGCAAGCGCCTCGACCTCGACCCTGCCGACGGCGCGCGCGAAGGAAACGATGCCGTTTTGCCGGCTGCTCAGCGAGGTGTCAGAGGACATGGCGCTATACCATTTTTCGGGGAACACGGCGCACCCATCCCGTGCAGAAGCACGGGTGCGCCAAGCGCTTTTACGTCAGGCGATGATCGGCTGCGAACATCGAATCTTGGCAAGGAGTTTGACCGAGGGAATTTTGACCGCCGTTATTTCGGGATCGGCCCGCTCGCGTCAAGTGCATCGCGATCAGGGAGTCTGCAGCAAGCGAAAACCGCCGCCGCGGCTGCGTCTGTGGAAAGCCATTGTGCTCCTGTCGATCCTGCATGACACACGACGCTTGCGCATGGTCGGTCTCGCACGGAGGCGAGGGGTGGGCTTGATTTGTATTGATCGTTCTATTATAAATAGCGCATAAGCTGCTTCTGGACAAGGTCGATGCCGCGAACCCGCACGCTTTCCGACGAGACCGTTCTCGAACGCGCTACCGACGTGTTCTGGCAGAACGGCTATGCCGGGGCGTCGCTGCGCGACCTCACCCAGGCGACGGGCCTGAGTTCGGCGGCGCTCTATCACCGCTTCACCGACAAAGAGGGCTTGTTCGTCGCGGCGCTGCGCCGCTATGCGGACGAAGGATTGTTGGCGCGTCTCGCCCGTCTCTCCGCCACCTCGGATCCGCTCGGCGCCATTCGCGACTTTCTAAACGAGTTGATCGCGATGTCGCTCGCCGACCCGGATCATCGCGGCTGCCTGCTCGTCAACACGGCGCTCGACGGCGCGGCGATGACGAGCGCGGCGCGCGATCTGGTACGCGCTCGGTTCGGTGAGGTCGAGGCCTTTTTTGTACGTCGACTTGAATGCGCCGCTGCCGCCGGCACGCTCGATCCGGCAGTGGACATCGCCACGATCGCAACCGCGCTGCTGGGGACGGTCTTCGCCATACGCGTCATGGCGCGTCTCGATCCCGATCCCAGACGGCTCCGCGCACTGGCTGACCACGCCATCGCCAGCCTTCCCAAGCGGAGAAACTCAAAAGCAAAGGACCTCGAAGATGATCGACCTCCATTATTGGACGACACCCAACGGACACAAAGTGACGATCTTTCTCGAGGAGACGGGCCTCCCTTATCGCGTCATTCCCGTAAACATCAGCGCGGGTGACCAGTTCAAACCTGAATTCCTCGCCATTTCTCCGAACAACCGGATTCCAGCGATCGTCGATACCACGCCGGCCGATGGCGGCGCCCCAGTCAGCGTCTTCGAATCCGGCGCCATTTTGCAATACTTGGCGGAGAAGACCGGAAAGTTCCTGCCCGCCGACATGCGTGGCCGCACCGAGGTCATGCAGTGGCTGTTCTGGCAGATGGGCGGGCTTGGCCCGATGGCCGGGCAAAACCACCACTTCGTGCAATATGCCCCGGAGAAGCTGCCCTATGCCATCAATCGCTATGTCAACGAGACGAACCGACTCTACGGCGTGCTGAACAAGCGGCTCGCCGATCGCGCGTTCGTCGCCGGCGACTATTCGATCGCCGACATGGCGAGCTATCCCTGGATCGTTCCGCACAAGCGTCAGCAGCAGAACCTCGACGATTTCCCCCACTTGAAGCGCTGGTTCGAGACGATCCGTGCCCGACCGGCGGTCGAACGGGCTTATGCGCTGGTCGAGAAGATCAACACGGCCCCAGTCGTCAGCGATCAGTCGCGCGCGCTGCTGTTCGGCCAGTCCGCCGCTAATCCGACGGGAGCAAAGGCATGAGCGGGCGCACAAGGCTCTGCCCGCGGAGACCGTCGCGTGGCGCATCACCGAGAAGGACGCCATCGCCAACGCGCCGTTCCTTCGCCCCGATCTCGACCGGATTGTTCGCGGACTTGGTTTCATTATCGAAAAATCCTATCCAATCCGAGGTACCGTGACATGAGCCAGCTCACCGGCATTCGCGCTTGCGTCTTCGACGCTTACGGCACGATTTTCGACTTCGCCTCCGCCGCGGCACGCTGCGCGGACATTCCCGACGATAAGCGCGCGGCGCTGACCAGTCTCTGGCGCGACAAGCAACTGCAATATACCTGGCTGCGTTCGCTGCAGGGTCGCTACGCCGATTTCCGGCAGGTGACGGGCGACGCTCTGGACTTCACGCTCGACAGTCTGGGCATCGCGACACCTGCCTTGCGCGAGCGGTTGATGGATCTCTATTTGACGCTGTCTCTCTTTCCCGAGGTTCCCGACACGCTGCGGCGGCTGAAAGAGGCGGGTTTCGTCACCGCGATCCTGTCCAACGGCACGCCGGCGATGTTGGATGCAGCGGTGCGTAGCGCGGGCTTGCACGATCTTCTCGACGCGGTGCTGTCGGCTGATGCGGTCAAGATCTTCAAGACCCATCCGCGCGTCTATGAGTATTGCCTGCAGCAACTGGGCGTGCAGGCGACGGAGGTGTCGTTCCAGTCCTCCAACGCCTGGGACGCCTATGCCGCCTCGGCCTTCGGCATGCGCGTGGTGTGGTGTAACCGCTATGGCCAGCGGCGCGAGCGGTTGCCGGGCGCACCCGACCATGAGGTGCGGAGCCTTGCCGAACTGCCGGCCCTGTTGGCGCCACCCGGCTGACCGGGTTGGTTTCAGGCGATTGCGCCCGGGCTGACAGCGTGTTCGTCCCTGCTAAACTCCGGTCGCCATTTCTCAAGATCGGAGCCAGCCCATGACCGCCTATCCCGCCGAGACCATCCTCGACCTCCTTGCGCGCGGCAGCATCGGCGCGCCGGCGATTGCGGCGCCCGGGCGAGACGCGCTTTCGTATGGCGGTCTGCGGGCACTCGCGCGCGCTACCATCGCTGATCTCAACCGGATGGGAATCGGCCGCAACGATCGTGTCGCGATCGTCTTGCCGAACGGGCCAGAGATGGCGGCGGCTTTCGTCGCCATCGCCGCCGGCGCCACCACCGCGCCGCTCAACCCCGCCTACAAGCCCGACGAATTCGATTTTTATCTGAGCGATCTCAACGCCAAGGCGCTGGTGATCGGGGAGGGGATGGAAAGCCCGGCGCGCGCCGTCGCGAAAGCGCGTGGGATCCCGGTGATCGAACTCCGCAGCGAGCAGGCCGGGCCGGCGGGGGGCTTTACCCTCGCCCCGGAAGCGCCGCTCGCGGGCGTCCCGGCGGCTTCGGGGCCGGCCGCGGGCGGCGATATCGCGCTGGTCCTGCATACGTCGGGCACCACCTCGCGGCCGAAAATCGTGCCGCTGAGCGGGATCAACATCACCGCCTCGGCCTATCACATCGGCGCGACGTTGCAGCTTACGCCCGATGATGTCTGCCTCAACATCATGCCGCTTTTCCATATCCACGGCCTGATCGCGGCGACCTTGTCGTCGCTCGCCGCCGGCGCCTCGGTCTCGTGCACGCCGGGCTTCAACGCCTTTCGTTTCTTCGCCTGGTTCAGTGAGGTTCGGCCGAGCTGGTACA
The DNA here is from genome assembly GCF_003352165.1 of Acidibrevibacterium fodinaquatile. Classification (GTDB taxonomy): domain Bacteria; phylum Pseudomonadota; class Alphaproteobacteria; order Acetobacterales; family Acetobacteraceae; genus Acidibrevibacterium; species Acidibrevibacterium fodinaquatile. The sequence continues at coordinate 2,193,912 of NZ_CP029176.1, read as the reverse complement.
CCGCCGTGCCGACCATGCATCAGGCGATCCTCGGTCTTGCCGAGCGCAATCGCGCGGCGATCGCGGCCGGGCGGTTGCGCCTGATTCGCTCCTCCTCCTCGCCGCTGCCGCCGCAGGTGATGGCGGCGCTCGAGGAGAGTTTTGGCGTGCCGGTGATCGAAGCCTACGGCATGACCGAGGCCGCGCATCAGATGGCCTCCAACCCGCTGCCGCCGGCGAAGCGTTATCCGGGTTCGGTCGGCGTCGCCGCTGGGCCCGAGGTCGGGATCATGGATGGCGAGGGCAACCTGCTGCCCGCCGGCGCGCTCGGCGAGATCGTCATTCGCGGCCGCAACGTCACCGCCGGCTATGAGAACAACCCGAAAGCCAATGCCGAAGCCTTCATCAAGGGCTGGTTTCGCACCGGCGATCAAGGGGTGATGGATGACGCCGGGTATCTTCGCCTCACCGGCCGGCTCAAGGAGCTGATCAATCGCGGCGGCGAGAAGGTGAGCCCGATCGAGGTCGATACCGTGATCATGGACCACCCGGCGGTCGCGCAATGCCTCACCTTCGCGCTGCCGCACCCGAAGCTCGGCGAGGAGGTGGCGGCGGCGATCGTGCTCCGCGAGGGGGCGGCGGCGAGCGAGACGGAATTGCGTGACTTCGCAGCGCAGCGCCTCGCGTCATTCAAGGTGCCACGCAAGATCGTGTTTCTCGCCGAGATCCCGAAAGGGGCGACGGGCAAGCTGCAACGCATTGGGCTTGCCGAAAAACTCGGCCTCGTCGCATGAAAATCGCGATTTTTGGCGCCGGCGCGATCGGCGGCTTTCTCGGCGCCCGCCTTGCTATGGCCGGTGTCGATGTCACCGTCATCGCCCGCGGCCCGCATCTCGCGGCGATGCAGAAGGATGGCCTGCGCCTGATCAGCGGCGGCAAAAGCGAGACCGTGCCGGTGCGCGCGCTCGCCGACGCCGCTGAGGCCGGGCCGCAGGATGCGGTGATCGTGACCTTGAAAGCGCACGCCCTGCCGGGCGCGGCGCCCGATATCGCCCGTCTGTTCGGCCCCGAGACCATGCTGGTGACCGGGATCAACGGCATTCCTTACTGGTATTTCTACCGCCTCGATGGCCCCTTTCGTGACCGCCGTGTCGAAACTGTCGATCCCGAGGGCACACTATGGGATCTCCTGCCGCCCTCGCGCGTCATCGGCTGCGTCGTCTATCCTGCCGCCGAGGTGATCGCCCCCGGCGTGATCGAGCACGGCTATGGCGACCGTTTCAGCCTCGGTGAGCCCGATGGCAGCCGGAGCGCGCGGATCGAGGCGCTGTCGCGCGCGCTGATCGGCGCTGGCCTGAAAGCGCCGGTGCGGCCGCGCATCCGCGATGAGATTTGGGTGAAGCTCTGGGGCAATCTCGCCTTCAACCCGCTTTCCGCGCTCACCACCGCGACCCTCGATCGCCTCACCGGCGAGCCCGCGCTGCGCGCGGTGGCGCGCGCGATGATGGCCGAGGCGCAGGCGGTGGCCGAGGCGCTCGGCGTGCGCTTTGCGATCGATGTCGAAAAACGCATCGACGGCGCGGCCGAGGTCGGCGCACACAAGACCTCGATGCTGCAGGATCTCGAGCGCGGGCGGAAAATGGAAATCGATGCCCTGCTCGGCGCGGTGGTCGAACTCGGCGATCTCACCGGCTTTGCCATGCCCACCTGCCGCACCATTCTCGCCCTGGTTCGCGAACGCGCCCGCGCCGCCGGCTGCTATTGAGGCGACTCTTTCGCCCCGCCGCGCTCGGCGAGCAGGCGTTCGAAATAGGCGATGGTGCGCGAAAGCCCGTCATCGAGGGCGATGCTCGGCTCCCAGCCGAGCACGGCGCGGGCGCGGGTAATGTCTGGGCAGCGCTGCGTCGGGTCATCCTGCGGCAGCGGGCGATAGACGATGCGCGAGCGTGAGCCGGTCAGCGCGATCACCCGCTCGGCGAGCGCGCGCACCGGGATTTCGTGCGGGTTGCCGAGATTGATCGGCCCCGTCACCTCCTCCCCGGTCGCCATCATGCGCAAAAACCCCTCGATCAGGTCATCGACATAGCAGAAGGCGCGGGTCTGGCTGCCATCGCCGAACAGCGTGATGTCTTCGCCGCGCAGCGCCTGGACGATGAAATTGGAGACCACCCGCCCGTCATTGGGATGCATGCGCGGGCCATAGGTGTTGAAAATGCGCACGACCTTGATGCGCAAATGATGCTGGCGGTGATAATCGAAAAACAGCGTCTCGGCGCAGCGCTTGCCCTCATCGTAACAGGCGCGCGGGCCGAGCGGGTTGACATTGCCGCGATATTCCTCGGTCTGCGGATGCACGCTCGGGTCGCCATAGACCTCGCTGGTCGAGGCCTGAAAAATCTTCGCCCTGACCCGTTTCGCGAGCCCGAGCATGTTGATCGCGCCGATGACGCTGACCTTCGTCGTCTGCACCGGGTCGAACTGATAATGCACGGGCGAGGCCGGGCAGGCGAGGTTGTAGATCTCATCGACCTCGACATAGAGCGGAAAGCAGATATCGTGGCGCATCGCCTCGAAACGCGGATGATCGAGGAGATGGGCGATATTGTCCTTCCGCCCGGTGAAGTAATTATCGACCGACAGCACATCATTGCCCTCGGCGAGCAGCCGCTCGCAGAGATGCGAGCCAAGAAAGCCCGCGCCGCCGGTGACGAGAATGCGTTTGCGGGTGAGGGACATCGCGGGCTCCGGCGAAAAGATAAAATCGTGGCGCTTCTTACGGCGTAGCCGGCGTTTACGCCATCGTTTCCATCGCCCGCAGCGCAGCGCTGAGCCACTGGTCGATATCCGGGCCGGTGCGGCCGACGATGATCGCCTGCCGGTAGGCATCGGCGGCGGCATTGGGCTCGCCGGCGTTCATCAAGAGATGGCCGAGATGAACATAGAGATCGGCGTCATCAGGAGAAAGCTTGATCGCGGCGGCGATGGCGGTGATCCCGTCTCGCCAGCGGCCGAGCGCGAACAGCACATGGCTCAGCGGAACGAGCGCGCTGACGCGGTCGGGTTCGAGTTCGCTCGCGCGGCGGAAGGCGTGTTCGGCCTCCGCCATCGCGCCGGCGGCCGCGTGCATATGGCCGAGTTGTTCGAAATAGCGCGCTTGATCGGGGGCGATCTCGGCCGCCTCGCTGGCCGCCGCCGCCGCCTCCGCGTAGCGCCCGAGGCGATGGAGTGCTGTGGAGAGCCACCAATGCCATTCCGGATCGCGATCATCGCGCGCGAGCGCGGCGCCGAACGCCTGCGCCGCGGCGGCGACTTGGCCGGCCTCTAGCAGCGCCTCGCCGTTTCGCATCAAGGTTTCGCCGATGGCGCGGGCTGCTGCGAGACGTTGCTCCCGCCGCGCGAGCGCATTCGCCAGCCATTGTTCGATCTCGGCGCGCGTCGGCCGCATGTCCGGGTAAGCGGGGGCCAGCGCCAGCGCCCGACGATAGGCTTTGACGGAAGCAGCGTCGTCTTCGATTTCGGCGCAGATATTGCCGAAATGGGCCTGCATGGCGGGATCATTGGGGTCGAGGGCGAGCGAATCGCGCGCCGCTTTGATCGCCTCCTCGCGCTCGCCGAGCCCCCAGAGAACATGGCTCAACGCACCGACGGTTGCGGCTTGGCGTGGCTCGATGGCGAGTGAACGGCGAAAGGCTTCGGCCGCCCCGGCCATATCGCCGCGCGCGGCGAGGCTGTGGCCGAGCTGGGCCGGCGCGCCGTGATCGAGCGGGTCGAGCGTCGCGAGATCGTTGATCACCTGCTCCGCGTCCTGGTGTTTCCCTTGCCGATCGAGCGCCGCCGCGAGCAGGCGATAGAGCGCCGGGCGATTGGCGACGACGGCGAGGGCGCGCCGGGTCGCCGCTTCCGCTTCCGCCGCCGCGCCGCCGCGCAACAGGAAATTGCCGAGATTCTCCAGCGCGCCGGGCAGTTCCTCGGGGTCGTCCTCGAGGAGGGCGACGGCCTCGCGGGCCTCGGCCAACGCCTCGTCATGCCGGCCGAGGGCGGCGAGGCTTTGGCTAAAAGCGAGATGGCCGTGGTCCGAGCGCGGGGAGATTTTCAGCGCCTTTTCGAAATAGGGCACGGCCTCGGCGTGTTTCCCGTCCCAGTGCCGAAGCATCGCATCGATCAGCGGGTCATTGAACTCATAGCGGACGTAGCGGGCGCAATATTCGGCGAAGGTAAACCGCCCCTCGAAGGAGTAGCGATAGCTCTGATTTTTGGCGATGAAGTCAAGGCCGAAATGCTCGGCGACCTGGGGGTGGATCGGCGTAATGTCATTGCTGCCGTGCGGGTTGCCGGGATAGAGCGTGTTCAGCCGCGCAATCAGCTTCGGCTCGACATCCATGCGCCCGAACAATTCATTGATCAGAAAGAGGGCGAGTGAGCGGCGGAAATGCCCGACGGTAGAAAAAAGAAGCTCCTTCCGGAAATTCTCGCGGATATACTCGGCGACGCCATAGCCACAGGTCTCGTCTCGCGTTTTGACCGCGGCGAGGCTCATTTCCAGCCGGCGGTCGAGCTTGGCGATTTTGTTGATATCCTCGTTGAGATAGCGCTTGACGCACTCCTTGGGCGATACGTTCTTTTCCAGCAGCCAGTTGAGATAGAGATCGCCACGCTCGCAATTATATGGGCTGTAACGCGGGATATGTTTGTAATCATTGTCCTTGGGATGGCCGAAGCCGCCATAGGGCCAATAAATACCCGTCGCCGCCAGATAAGGGACGCGGTGGATTTTGGCCTTGAGGTCGAAATCCTCGACATTGGTTTTTTGCTTGGTGTCGAATTGCTGCGCGACGACGACATCGGCGGCAATCAAGAAATCCCGGTCGCTCTCGGAGATATCCTGATACGCCTCGATATAGCGGGCCTCTTCGTCGCCAAATGGCAGGATGTAGTCGCGGTAGGCGCGATAGATTGTGTCGATCTGGCAATTCCCGAGAAAGGCGGTCCGTTTCATCCTGGTCTGCTTTCACTCACGCGTTTAGATGGCCTTCGCCGGGCGGAGGCGGCAATAGACTAGCATAATCTCCGTTATTTATGGCCCAAAAACCTGCCGCGGCGCAAAAATCCGGTGCCAGAAACCATGCCGTGACGCATCTGGCGCTGGGGCGACGGGTGGTGCCGGGGGCTCGGCCGCGATCGGCTTTGGTGTGGCCGGGTCTAGCGTTGCGGCGTTCTCCTCCGCTGGCGTTACCGCAATTTTTTCCGCCAAGCGAAGTGCCTCGGCGAGTTGCTGCTCCATGTCTTCGCCAGTGCGGCCAAGGGCGATGGCCTGCCGATAGGCATCGGCGGCCTCGCCCGGCCTTCCCGCTCTCATCAGGAGATTGCCGAGATGGCAAAAGAGATCGCCATCCTCCGGGAGCAAGGCGAGCGCGGCGCGAGCAAATTTTATTCCATCATTCCAACGTTCGAGAGCGGAATATACGTGACTTAGCGCACCGAGCGCGCCGGCGCGGTCGGGTTCAATCTCGCAGGCACGGCGAAATGCTGCTTCTGCGGCTTCGATCTCGCCCGCCGCTGCGCGCATATGGCCGAGATGTTCCCAATAACGTGCCTTTTCAGGTGCGCGCCGGGCCGCTTCCTCCGCAGCCGTCGCCGCTTCGGCCCTCTGTCCGAGATGATCGAGAGCCGTTGAAAGCCACCAATGCCAATCCGGATCGCGATCATCGTGTGCGAGAGCGGCGCGGAAGGCCCGCTCAGCCTCCGCGAATTTTCCGGCGTGTAGAAGATCCTGGCCTTCGAGCAAACTTGCATATCCGGAACTATCAACGGCTGGCGTCTCTTGCTTTTGAGAAACCACGTTATCAAGCAGGTGCCGCAAGTTGGCGTTTTCAGGCTCCAACGCCAACCCGGAGCGAAATGCCTGCTCTGCTGCGTCACGGTCGCCCGTGGCCAGCAAAAGATTGCCAAGATGTTCATACATATAGACATTATCGGGCTGAAATTTGAGAGAATTACGTGCTGCCGTGACAGCCTCATTCCAGCGGCGAAGCCCCCCGAGGACATGACTTAGAGCCCCTTTCAAAACCGCTTGTACCTTGATTCAATTTGATTCATGAAGGGGCATGCCCGCGCCCCAACTCTCCGACAGCCTGTGGTCGATCCTCGAACCCTTGCTCCCTCCGCCGCGCCCGCGGCCAAAGGGTGGCCGGCCGCCGATCTCGGCACGCGCCGCGCTGACGGGCATTCTGTTTGTGCTACGCAGCGGCATTCCCTGGGAGATGTTGCCTCGCGAGATGGGCTGCGGCTCTGGGGTAACCTGCTGGCGGCGCCTGCGCGACTGGCAAGCGGCCGGCGTTTGGGAGCGGTTGCACCGCGAGTTGCTGCGCCGCTTGCAAGACGCCAACCGCATCGACTGGAGCCGGGCCGCGCTGGACAGTTCCGCCATCGCGGCAAAAAAGGGGGTGCCGCGACCGGGCCGAACCCGACCGATCGGGGCCGTCCCGGCACGAAACGCCACCTCGTCACGGACCGTCACGGTATCCCGCTCACGTTCGCCCTGACCGGGGCCAATGTGCATGACAGCGTGCCCTTCGAGCAGATGCTCGATGCGATCCCAGCGATCCGCGGCAAGCGCGGCCGGCCGCGGCGCAGGCCGAGAAAGCTGCACGCGGACAAGGCCTATGATCATCGCCGCTGCCGCCGCGCCTGCCGGCAGCGAGGCATCACGCCGCGCATCGCCCGGCGCGGCGTCGAGACCAGCGAGCGTCTCGGCCGCTATCGCTGGGTCATCGAACGCACCTTCGCCTGGCTCAATCGCTTCCGGCGTCTCACCATCCGCTACGAGCGGCGCATCGATATCCACAGCGCGTTTACAAGCATCGCTTGCTCCCTCATCGCCCTCCGGGCTCTGGAGGGAAGGTTTTGAAAGGGACTCTAAGGGCGCCCAGGCTACCGGCTTGGGATGGACGAATAGCGAGTGAGCGGGAAAACGCGTTCTCGGAAGCTTCGAGATCCCCGTGCGCCGCATGTAAATGTCCAAGATGGGCAAGAGTATCATAATCAAGTGGGTCGAGGGCGCAAAGCATGTCAAGGATACCGCAAGCGTCTTGGTGCCGCCCTTGCTTTTCCAATGCGGTGCCAAGTAGCCGCAAAAGGGAAGGTCGGTTAGGGAGCAGCGTCATGGCGCGACGCAAAATTGATTCAGCTCCAGCTAAGTCGCCTTTATTTATAAGTAATTCACCAAGATACTCTAACGTCTGTGGCAGTTCATCTTGGTCATCATGAAGCAAAACAGCGGCCTGTGCAGCCTTAGAGATCGCTTCGTCCGGTCTATTGACTGCTAAAAGGGCTCGGCTATAATGGATAAGACCATATCCAGATTGAGGAGAAATTTGCAGAGCCTTATCAAATTGCAATATAGACTCTTCATTTCTTCCTTTGTTATAGAGCATTATCACGATATCTAAATTTTCATTGAATTCAAATCGTACATATCGGTTAATATATTCAGAGAATGTGTAACGCCCGTCCGAGTAATAACGATAACGTTGATTTTCGGCTATGAACTCGAGACCAAAATGGCGGGCAACTTGCGGGTGTATAGGGGTAACGTCGCTGCCCGCATGTGGGTTGCCGGGATACAACCTGTTGAGGCGGTCAATCAGGCGCGGTTCCACGTCGAGTCGCCCGAAGAGTTCATTTATCAACAAAAGCGATAATGACCGGCGGAAATGCCCGGGACTGGAAAAAAGAAGCTCTTTTTGAAAATGGTCGCGGATAAATTTTGCAATCTCGTAACCACAGGACTTGTCTCGATTTTCGATAACACCAAGAGCCATTTCTAAGCGTCTGTCAAGATTAATCGCTTTATGAATATCTTCATTTAAATATTTATCAACTATTTCATGAGGTGGTAGATTTTTATCTAGCAGCTTATTCAAATAGAAATCGCCCTTCTCCGCATTATATGGGTCAATCGGCGGGTTGTGTATATAGGTTTTATTCAGAGGGTGAGCAAATCCACCGTACGGCCAATATATACCAACTGCTGAAATCCATGGCACATAATGAACTTTTCCACGAACGGAAAATTTAGATAAATCTATTTCTTGAGTATTATCAAATTTTTGAGTTACTATGACATCGCAGCCATTTATGAACGAAGCATTATCATGTAATTCACCAACATAATTCGGAATATATTTAATTTCATCGTCAGTGTAAGGTAATATATAATCTTTATAGGCATGAAATATTGTTTCCGCTTGACAGTTACCAAGAAATGCAATTTTCTTCATGTCACGTCCTCTCTGGTAGTTTCATATATAGATTAAATATTTTTTGTAGCAGTTCTCCAATTTCTCATATCATTTTTATACTCAAGGTGGTTCATAATTCTAATATATTTTTCGTTCCAATCGTCAATAATATAAATTTCTGGACAGGAAATTTTACAAATTTTGCTATAATTAACTGCTGATATTACAGAAATTGTAAAACTATCTGGACCAGTTACAACATGAACATCAGTTTTCTTTATCCCTTCTTTTTTTAATTGCAAAATATGATTTATAGACTTAATCAAGGCAACTTTTATTATGTAGTTTTTTTTTGCTTGCAATTATAGGGCTATTATAAAAATAACAAAAAAAATCTTTGTACTTGTCTTTATTATTAAAATATTCTAATGAATTTACAGAAACATAATTGACGACCTCTCCATTTTCATATCCCCAATGCGCAATACACGGAGAAATGCAGATAAATTCAGATTTTTCGAAATTTATATTTGGTATAGGCGCTATTATACTATCGTCGGCATCGATGTATATGCCGCCATTGACATATAAATACGCGAGGCGGAACAAATCAGACTTCATGGCCGGATGAAAACAATGCTCAAATGCCTCAGCATATTTCGGGGGAAAATTATCCAATATGAATTTTAATGCGGATGATTCGTTAAATAATAGATGAGAGCCAGGTGAGACGGACGCACGCCAAGCCGCTATTAATTCCAGCACATCTGACGGTGGGTCCAGAGAGTCCCAAAATTGAACTATATTAATCTCTTTACAATAATTATCGATAAAATTACTCTTCTTTATTATTTTGTTATACATACTGATTTCAACTATTTTTTTTGCGTACAGATTCCGATTTATGTGCGCATCTTCAAAGCATTCTTGGTTGGGGAAATTAACATCATCAACAAAGCTGACATCATTGTTTGGAGTCATGGATTTAATCTCCGGTAGTTGCAAATGGTTCAAAAGACTGCCAATCTCGCTGTCATCGGGGTGAATGTTGAGACCGGCACGGGCAACCTCAATTGCTTCAGCCTTGCGCTCAAGAGCGTAAAGGGTGTGACTCAGCGGACCATGCACGCCTTTCCGCCCTGGCTCCAGAAATAGCGCGTGACGGAACGCTCGCTCTGCCTCCGCCATCTTGCGGTGCGCGGCAAGAAGATGGCCGAGATGGCCAAAAAATTCGGCCTCATGTGGGGCGAGTGAAACGGCCATCCAAGCCGCCTCAATGGCGGCTGCGCCGTTTCCAATCTGAGCTTCGGACCGTGAAAGCCAAAATAAGGCTTTGGGATGATCCGCAAGCGCACGGAAGGCTGCGGAAGCTGAAATGAAGTCATTCGCATAGAAAAGAGCTTGCCCAGCTAAGAGTAGAGCACGTTTAACTTCGAACAATGCCTGTGCCTCCGCCAGAGCCACTAATTCATCCGGCGGTGCCGCGCCTTCGAAGGCGCAGGCGATGGAGGCCGAAAGCCGTGCCGCCGCTTCCTCGCGCCCCTGCGCCGCGAGTGCGGCGGCGAGGCCGCGATAGGGTTCGGGGTCGCTGGGATCAGCGCGGATCGCCTCACGAAACACCGCTTCCGCGCCGGCCGCGTCCCCGCTCGCCCGCAGGAGATTGCCGAGATGGCGGCGAAGATCGCGGTTCTCCGGCGTCTCCGCCAGCGCCGCGCGGGCATCGGCGATCGCTTCCTCCCACCGCTCGAGCGCCGCCAGAGTATGGCTCCGCGCCGCGCGCACCCCCTCGATATGTGGCGCGAGGCCGAGGGCGTGCGAAAACGCCATGACCGCGCCGGCGCTATCTCCCCGCCCGGCAAGCAAATGGCCGCGCTGCACGTGAAGCTCATAATCGAGCGGGTCTTTGTCCGCGAGCGTCGCGACCAGCGCCCCGGCCTCCGCCCGCCTCCCTTGTCGCTCCCAATGCAAGGCCAGCAGCCGCAGCCAGGGCGTGTGTTCCGGCTCCAGCGCCACCGCCCGCTCATAAGCCACGCGCGCCGATGCGACCTCCCCGGCGTTGGTGAGGAGATTGCCGAGATGGGCGAAATATTCGCCATCACGCGGGTTGCGCGAAACCGCTTCCCGCGCCGCCGCCAGCGCCTCGGGCAGCGCGCCCTCGGCGGTGTAAACATGGCTGAGCAGCACCCAGGCGCGATCGGCCTCCGGATACGCGCCAAGCCCGGCGCGCAGCCGCGCGATCGCCTCGGCGTTTTGCCCCTGGCGGGCGTGGTAATGGCCACGGGCAAAATCCTCGCACCAGTCAAAGCGCAGATAGCGGCCGATGAATTCGGCGAAGGTGAAATCACCATCGAGCCAGAACGGATAACGTGTCGCCTCATTCGCCCAAACGAGGCCGAAATGCGCGGCGAGACGCGGATGCACCGGCAGCGCATCCTGCAGGAACAAGCTGCGGCGGATGAGACGGGGCAGGCGGGCGATCAGATGCTCGGCAACCCCGAGCCGCGCAAAACAGCGTTCGACGACATGGAGAAAAATCCGCCGGCTGGGATGATAGGGGGTAAGAAAAATCGGCTCCTCACGGAAATAGCGCTCCATCAGATCGGCGACCGCGAAGCCGGTTTTCTCGTCACGCTGGCGTTGCAGCGCGAGAGTCATCTCCAATCTGCGATCCAATCTCACTTTTTGATTGATATCGAGATCGAGATAGCGCGCCGCCGCTTCCTCTTCCGGCACCTCCTCGCGCATCAGCCGGTTGAGAAAAGCGTCACTCAATTGGATCGGGTAGGGGCCGGAGTCCGAAAATTCGCTCCGCGCGCTGCGGGGATGCGCCTCATACGCATAAGGCCAGAGGAACTGGCAATTGACATAGGGCACCGCGATCACCGGCGCCGTAAGGCCGAGATCGGCGGGATCGCTGCGTCGCGAGAAATCGAACACCAGCTCGACAATGACATCGGCGCGTTCCAACGCCGCGCGATGGGCCTCATCATTGTCACGAAAGGCCGGGACGTGAAACGCCCGCTCTCCGGTAAACGGCGCGACAAATCGGTTAAAGGCGTCCGTCAACGCTTGGGCCTGACAGTTGCCGACGAAGACGACCCGCCGCATGCCTCTCTCCTCGGTGATGTCAGCCCCCGAGCTTGCCAGCTTTTCGGAGATAATTCATCATTTTTTGCATGGCCCGCAGGGTCGTCTCGCTGGCGTGATGTTCCATGCCCTCGGCGTCTTCCCGCGCCGTCGCCTCATCGACGCCGATCGCCTGCAAAAATCCGGCGACGATTTCGTGGCGCGCCCGCGCCCGCTGCGCCAGCGCCCGCCCAGCCTCGGTGAGCAAAACGGCGCTATAGGGCTCGGTTTCGACCAGCCCATCGCGCGCGAGCCGCCCGACGGTGCGGATCACCGTGACATGCGAGACGCCGAGGGCGCGCGCGATTTCGGCGGCCCGCGCCTCTCCGCGCTCGCGGATGAGATCATCGATCAGCTCGACATAATCCTCGGCGATCTCGCCTTGGCGGTCATCGCGGGCGCGGACGAAGCGGTTGCGCGCGGCGGGCGGGGCAGGCGGGCACATGGTCGCGGTGGGCAAGCCTCAGACGGGTTCGAGGACATGGATGACGCGGCTTGCGATCCACTCCTTGGTTTTCGCGGCATAGGCGGCCATGTGCGGCGCCGCGGCGTGGGCGGCCAGCGCCTCGCGGCTCTCCCATTTCTCGATCACGACGAAGGTATCGGGGCCGAACGGAGTCTGAATCCGGCCCATCCCCTCGGCGTCGATCGCCGGGCCATATTCGAGGCAGCCGGCCTCCGCCCGCACCAGCGGGATATTGGCGCGAAAGGCCGCGAGGATGTTCTCGCGCTGGCCGGGTTTCGCGGTGATGATGGCGATAACGTGGATCATGGGCGTCCTTTCGGGGTGGGGGATTGGGTCACTCGCCGGCGAGCCGCGCCGCCATCAGCGGCGAAGCAAGGCGCATGAGACCCGCGACCTCGCCGGCACTGTCGATCGCAAGCGCCGCATCGGCGAGCCGCGCCGCCCGCTCGGCCCCGAGCACGGCATCGGCGAGGCCGGCGAATTTGGCGCGGAGTTCGGCTTCGGTCGGAAAATTCTCCGGCTCGCCACGGGCAATGACGATTTTTTCGGAATACGCCCGCCCGCCGGCGGTCACCGTCACCCGCCCGGCCATGAAACGCGGGAATTCGGCCTCGATCTCGGGATCCTCGACCGGCGTCACGCGGGCCATCAGGGCGCGGATCTCGGGGTCGTCGAGCAAGCGATAGCTGTCCCAGCCCATCGCGCCGCGGGCAAGGGCGCAGGCGATCACGAACGGGCCGCTGAACTGACCATCGACGACATTTTGCGGATCGCGCTTCTTTGCGAGCGGCGCCCCGATCAGCAGCATGCCAGCGCGCGGCAGGCCGAGCGTCACCGCCTCGATGTCGGCGGGTTTGAGCCCATATTTGGCACGGAGCGCGAGCGCCGCATCGATCCCGGCATGGCCATAGCGGCAGGACGGATAGGGCTTGACCGCGGTTTGCATCAGCTCGAACGCCTCCCCGAGGCCGGCGAGCGCGCGCGCCGGATCGGGGGCGGGGGCATAGGCGGCAAGAAACCCGTGTTTGCCCTCGAACGCCTCGGCCGCACCCTTGAACCCCTCCCGCGCAAGCGTTGCGGCGCTGAGCCCGGCCATCGCCGCCCAGCCGACCTGAAACCGCTTGGTCCAGGCGCCATTGGCAAGAAACTGTAGGCTGCCGGCGCATTGGCTAAGCGCGATGCCGAACGCGGACGCCACCCCATCGGCATCGAGCCCGAACACCCGCGCCGCCGCCGCCGCCGCGCCAAACGCGCCGCAGGTCGCGGTCGGGTGAAAGCCGCGATCGTAATGGGCGCTAGCGGGGAGGGCGAGGGCGATGCGGCAGGTGATTTCATAGCCGGCGATGATCGCGGCCAGCGTCTCCGCTCCGCTCGCCCCCGCCATTTCGGCCGCCGCCAGTGCCGCCGGGATCACCGGCGCGCCGGGATGGAGCGAGCCGGCGGCGTGCGTGTCGTCAAAATCGAGCGAGTGGCCGAGCGCGCCATTGAGCAGCGCAGCCCCCGCCGGCGTGTAGCGCGCCGAGTCGCCGAAGACCCCGGCATTGCCGGCGGCGAGGCCGAGCGCGCGGCTGGCGGCGAGCAGCGCCGGCGTGCTTTCGGCGTCATGCCGGGCGCGGACGATGTTGCCGATGAGATCGAGCACGAGCAGGCGCGCGCGGGCGACGACGGCGGGCGGCAGGCGCTCGAGCCGGATCGCGGCGGTGAAACGGGAGAGATCAGCGGTAAGACCCATGGCACGTTCCCTCGGCTTTCTGACATTCCCCCATCTTTCGCGCATTTCCGCCCTGCTTGCCAAGCGGCTCGGCGGGAATGGCGGAGCGGGCGCTGCTGTGGCAGAGGAAGGGGCATGATTTCCCGCCGATTCTTGCTTGCGGCTTCGCCCTGGGCGCTCACTGTGACGCCGCGGGTGGCGCGCGCCGATGGTAATTTTTCGCATTTTCTCGCGCAATTCCGCGCAAAAGCGATCGCCGCCGGCATTGGCCGCGCGACGCTCGATCGTGCGCTCGCCGGCGTAAGCCCCGACCTGCGGGTGATCGCGCTCGACCGCCGCCAGCCGGAATTCACCCAAACCTGGGCGCACTATGCCGCGAGCCGGCTGTCGCCGGCGCGCATTGCCGCCGGGCGGGCGGCGATGGCGCGGCATCGGGCGCTGCTCCGCGATGTCGAGACTGCTTATGGCGTGCCGCCTTCGGTGATCGTCGCGATCTGGGGGTTGGAATCGAATTACGGGACCTACACGGGTGATTTTCCGACGATCCCGGCGCTCGCGACGTTGGCCTGGGAGGGGCGGCGGGCGGCGCTGTTCACCGGCGAGCTGATCGCCGCCTTGCGCATCATCGAGGGCGGCATGGCGCCGTCGCGGCTCACCGGCAGCTATGCCGGCGCGATGGGCCAGCCGCAATTCATGCCGAGCGCGTATCGGCGCTATGGCGTTGATTTCAATGGCGATGGCGTGTGCGACATCTGGACCGATACCGCCGATGTTCTGGCCTCGATCGCCCGTTATCTCGCTGACCATGGCTGGGTGCACGGCGCCGGCTGGGGCCAGGCGGTGGTCCTGCCGCCTGATCTCGATGCGGCGCATGCCGGCGCGCGGCGGTTTTCCGAGTGGCAAGCGCTCGGCGTTGCCCCGCGCGGCGGCGATTTCGCCGATCCCGACGCGAGCGCCCGCCTCACGCTACCCGCCGCCGGCGAAGCTTTTCTGGTCTCATCCAACTTCCAGGTGATAAAATCCTACAATGCATCGGATTTCTATGCGCTAGTGGTGGGGTTGTTGAGCGAAAAGGTGAGGGGATGAAGCGCGCGGCTTTGGTGGCGTTGGTGCTGCTTGCCGGCTGTGGCCCGGCCGGCGCCGATCAGTCCGGGAATTCCGGGATCTCGGCGCTGAAAAGCTTTTTCGCGAGACTTTTTCATGGTGGCGCGACGCCACCGATCGAAAGCCCGCATTACGTCGTCGGCAAGCCCTATCAAGCCGGCGGGGTCTGGTATTATCCCGAGGAACGTTTCCATTATCAGGCGAGCGGCCTTGCCAGCGTCGATCCCGCCGATCACGCGGCCCTGACCGCGGATGGCGAACGCTACGATCCTGGCGCCATGGCGGCGGCGCATCAAACCCTGCAATTGCCGGCGATCGCGCGGCTGACTGATCTCGAAACCGGCCGCCAAGTGGTGGTGCGGATCAATGACCGGGGGCCTGCGAATCCCGGACGGCTGCTTTCCGTGACGCCTAAGGTTGCGGAATTGCTGGGTTTTCCGGCCTCGGGCGTCGCTCAGATCCGGGTCGAACTCGATGCCGCCGAGAGCATGGCGCTGGCCGAGGAGATGGGCGGGCATCTCAACGCCCAGGTCGCGGCGGCGCCGCGCGATTCCGTCGAGGCCACCGATCTGCCGCCGCCGAATGGCGGCTCGCCGGCGGCGCCAGGCGCCCCACGCCCCGTTTCCCCCGCCGCCGGCGTCGATCCGCTGGCGGTCGGCAAGCTCGCGGTGCCGCTGCATCTGCCGCCGAGCGTGAGCCAGGGCCCGCCCGATCCCGGCCGCCTCTATATCGACTGCGGCACGTTCAGCAGCGCCGAATACGCCTATCGCGAGCAGGCCAGGCTCGTCGGCCTGCCGGCGCGGGTCGAGCGTCGGTTGGTCGAGGGGCAGGAAAGCGATATCGTGCGCGTCGGCCCGCTCGCCTCCGTCGCGGAGGCCGATCAGGCGCTGGCGAAAGTATTGCAGGCCGGCGTCACCGGCGCCGTCATCGTGATCGATACGCCTTGAGAACGGGAGCCCGCGCCATGGTGAGCCGCCGCTTTTTGCTGTTGGCCAGCGTCACTTTTGGTGCCGCCGCCGGCCCACTTGCCGCGGCGCCAAAGCCCAAACATGCGGCGCCGGCCCCCGCCGCGCCAGCCCCCCCGACGACGCCGGCGACGACCCCGCTCGGCCCGGTCGATACCGCGGCGCGCTGGGCTTTCGCGACCGATTACACCACCGGCGCCGATCTGCTCGACAAGGACGCCGACGTTGCGATGGTACCGTCCTCGATGACCAAGCTGATGACGATCTACATCGTCTACGGCATGCTCAAAGCGGGACGCTTGCAGCTCGATCAGATGTTGCCGGTGAGCGAGCGCGCCTGGCGCACCGGCGGGTCGAAGATGTTCGTGCCTTACCCGGGCAGCGTCCGCGTCGAGGATCTGATCCGCGGCGTCGTCGTCGATTCCGGGAACGATGCCTGCATCGTGTTCGCCGAGGCGATCGCGGGCTCTGAGGAACAATTCGTCGATCTCATGAACCAGCGCGCGAAAGATCTCGGCCTAACCCGTTCGGTGTTCAAGAATTGCACCGGGCTGCCCGATCCCGGCCATGTCATGTCCTGCCGCGACATTGCGACGCTGGCCGCCGCCTTGATCCGCAATTTTCCTGAATATTATCACTACGACTCAGAAAAAACTTTCAAATACAATAATATAGAGCAATATAATCGCAACCCGCTGGTGCAAAAGGGCATCGCCGACGGGCTCAAGACCGGGCACACCGATGCCGGCGGCTATGGCGTCGTCGCCAGCACCGAGCGCGCCGGGCGGCGGGTGATCCTGGTGCTGAACGGCATGGAAACCTCGCATCAGCGCGGCGAGGAAGCCGAGCGGCTGATGGAATGGGCGTTCCGCGAGTTCGAGGACGTGACCCTGCTTGCCGCCAATGACCCGGTCGATCGCGCCCCGGTCTGGCTCGGCGCCGCGCCCTCGGTCGCCCTCGTCACCGGGCGCGATGTCGTGGTGACGATGCCGCGGCAATGGCAAAACAAAGCGAAGCTCACCGCGCAATATACGGCGCCGCTCGCAGCACCGGTGGCGAAAGGGGCGGTGGTCGGCAAGCTCACGCTCTCGGGTCAGGGCGTGCCGGCGATGGAAATCCCGCTCCATGCCGCCGATGACGTGCCGCGTCTCGCGCTCCCGAACCGGGCGCTCGCGGTGTTGACCCATTATCTGACCGGCGGCTGAGCAGGGCCCGGCATGGCGCGCGGCTTTTTCATCACCTTGGAAGGCGGCGAGGGGGCGGGAAAATCGACCCAGGCGCGCCTGCTCGCCGCGTCCTTCGCGCGGGCCGGCTTGCCTGTTCTTGCAACGCGTGAGCCCGGCGGCACGGCGGAAGCGGAGCGGCTGCGCGCTCTTCTGCTCGATCCCGCGCTCACCTGGACGCCGCTTGCTGAGACGCTGCTCCACGGCGCCGCCCGCGCCGAGCATGTCGCGAAGGTGATCCGGCCGGCGCGCGACGGCGGAACCCATGTCGTTTGCGACCGTTTCGCCGATTCGACGCTCGCCTATCAGGGGTACGGCCAGGGCTGCGATCTGCAGGCGATCGCAACGCTCGCCGGGGTGATCGATCTGCGCCCCGATCTTACGCTCGTTCTCGATCTCGCGCCGGCGGTGAGCCGGGCGAGGCTTGCCGCGCGCGGCGCCGGCGCGGATCGCTATGAGCGGCTCGGCGCCGCGTTTTTCGCCCGCGTGCGGGAGGGGTTTCGCGCCATTGCCGATGCCGATCCCGAGCGTTGCGTCGTGATCCCCGCCGACGACGAGGAAGCCCGCATCGCCGCGCGGATTGTCGAGGCCGTGCGGGCGCGGCTCGGGCTTTCGCTGTGACCGACGCCGCCCCCGCGCCGCGTGCCAATCCTTGGCTTCTCGGCCATGCGGCGGCAGAGGCGGCATTGGTCGAGGCGGTGCGCGCCGGCCGCCTGCATCATGCCTGGCTGATTGCCGGGCCGGCGGGGATCGGCAAAGCGACGCTCGCGTTTCGTTTCACCCGCTGGCTGCTCGCCGGGGCGCCGGCGCCGCATGGCCGAGCCGGGGAGGCGGCAAGTCTCGCGCTCGATCCCGCGCATCCGGTGTTCCGCCGCGTCGCTGCCGGCAGCCACGCCGATCTCCTCACCATCGAACGCGGCTTCGATGACAAGCGCCGCCGCCAGCGTCGCGAGATTTTGGTCGATGATGTGCGCGCGCTCGGCGGCTTTCTGCGTCTGACGCCGGCCGAGGGCGGCTGGCGCGTCGTGGTGGTGGATGGCGCCGAAGGGCTGAACCGCAACGCCGCCAATGCTTTGCTCAAGCTGCTCGAGGAGCCGCCGCCGCGGGCGCTTCTGCTGCTCGTCTGCAGTGCGCCGGGGCGGCTGTTGCCGACGCTGCGCAGCCGCTGCCGCATCCTTCGTCTCGCCCCGCTCGCTCTGCCGGTGATGGAGGGGCTGCTCGAACAGCTCTTGCCCGAGACCGCCCTCGCCGAGCGCGCGCGCCTTGCCGCCCTTGCCGAGGGCGCGCCCGGCCGGGCACTGGCTCTCGCCGAGGAGGACGGCTTGCGTCTTGCCGGCCTGGTGGCCGAGACCCTGGCCGCGCTGCCCGCCCTGACGCCGGATCGCGCCCACGCGATCGCCGATCGCGTGCTCGCCGGCGAGGAGGACGCTTTCGAGGTGTTCGCCGATCTTCTGCGCGATACCCTTGCGCGGGCGCTGCGTGAGGCCGGGCGCGGCGGCGCGGCGCCGGCCTGGCTTGGCGCGCGCCCTCTTGAAGCCTGGGCGGAGCTATGGCACGCCGTTGGGCGCCTGCGCGATGACACCGGGCGATTTTATCTCGACAAGCGCGAGGCCACCTTGATGACATTGTCCCGCGCCGCCGATATCGCCGCACCCCGATGAGCGAGACCCTATGAGCCAGAGCGCATGAAAAAATTCTACCTCACGACGCCGATCTATTACGTCAATGGCGCCCCCCATATCGGCCACGCCTATACCTCGATCGCGGCCGACGTGCTGGCGCGCTGGCAACGGCTCGACGGGTTCGAGGTGTTTTTCCTGACCGGCACCGACGAGCATGGCCAGAAAGTGGAAAAAGCGGCGGCGGAGGCCGGGCTCGACACGCAGCGCTTCACCGATCGCGTCGCCGAAGATTTCCGCGCCATGGCGGCGGCGATGGGGGTCTCCAACGATGACTTCATCCGCACCACCGAAGAGCGCCACAAACGCGCCTGCATCGCCCTCTGGGAGCGGCTCGTCGCCAATGACGCGATCTATCTCGGCCATTACGAGGGCTGGTACGCGGTCCGTGACGAGGCGTTTTATGGCGAGGATGAACTCGTCACCACGCCGGACGGCACGCGCCTTGCGCCGACCGGCGCGCCGGTGGAATGGGTGCGTGAGCCCTCCTATTTCTTCCGGCTCTCCGCCTGGCAGGAAAAATTGCTCGCCTTTTATGAGCAGAACCCGGACTTTATCGCCCCCGTCGCGCGCCGCAACGAAGTATTGAGCTTCGTCCGCAGCGGGCTCACCGATCTTTCGGTCAGCCGCACCAGCTTCACCTGGGGCATTCCGGTGCCCGGCGATCCGGCGCATGTGATGTATGTCTGGCTCGATGCCTTGACCAATTACATCACCGCCGCCGGCTTCCCCGATGAGGCCGACCCGCGCTGGCGCTTCTGGCCGGCCGATCTTCATATCGTCGGCAAGGAGATCGTGCGGTTTCACGCGGTTTATTGGCCGGCGATGCTGATGGCCGCCGGGATCGCCCCGCCCCGGCGCATCTATTCGCATGGCTGGTGGACGGTGGAGGGCGAGAAGATGAGCAAATCGCTCGGTAACGTCATCGATCCGCGTGAATTGGTCGGCGAATTCGGCCTTGATCCGCTGCGCTATTTTCTTCTCCGCGAGGTGCCGTTCGGCAATGACGGCGATTTCAGCCGCCGCGCCCTGATCACCCGGCTCAACGGTGAACTCGCCAATGATCTCGGCAATCTCGCCCAACGCACGCTCTCTCTGATCGCGCGCCATTGCGAAGGACGGCTGCCGGCTTTGGGCGAAAGCACGCCCGCCGACGCGGCGCTGCGCGAGGCCGCGGCCCGGCTTCCGGCGCTGCTGCGCGAGCGCATCGCGCGCCTTGCCTTTCACGAGGCGCTGGAGGAAGCGTGGAAAACCGTCCGCGCCGCCAATGCCTATATCGATCATCAGGCGCCCTGGGCGTTGCGCAAGACCGATCTCGTGCGCATGAACACGGTTCTGCGCGTGCTTGCCGACACACTCCGCGTCATCGCGACGGTGTTGCAGCCCTTCATGCCGGCGAGCATGGCGCGGCTGCTCGATCAGCTCGGCGTCCCTGAGGACGCGCGCGATCTCGCCGCTTTGGCCGAGGCGCTGCCGGCGGGCGCGCCCTTGCCGCCGCCCTCGGGTATTTTTCCGCGCTTCGTCGAGCCGGCGGGCTAGGGCGATGCTGATCGATTCGCATTGCCATCTCGATTATTTCGCGGGCGATGATCTCGCCGGCGTACTGGCCCGGGCGCGCGAGGCAGGGGTCGGCGAGATGGTCAGCATCAGCACCCGGCTCGACCAGGCCCCCGCCCTGATCGCGCTGGCCTCGGCGCATCCGGGACTTTGGTGCACCGTTGGCGTCCATCCGCATCACGTCGCGGAAGCGCCGCTCGCCGAGGAAGCGGCGCTGGCCGCCCTCGCAGCCCACCCTAAGGTGGTCGGGATCGGCGAATCCGGGCTCGATTATTTCTATGATCGCGCGCCCCGGCCGCGCCAGCAGGAGAGTTTCCGCATTCATATCCGCGCAGCACGCCTGGCGGGCGTGCCACTCGTGATCCATGCGCGCGACGCCGATGACGATATCGCCGCGATCCTCCGCGAGGAATGGGCGGCGGGCGGCGCCTTCGCGTTTCTCCTCCATTGTTTCAGCGCCGGCCGCGCGCTCGCCGAGGCCGCGCTCGCGCTCGGCGGCTATATCAGTTTTTCCGGCATGCTGACCTTCCCGAAATCGGAGGCGATCCGCGCGATTGCGCGCGACGTTCCGGCCGAGCGGCTGCTGGTCGAGACCGATGCCCCCTATCTCGCGCCGGTGCCGCATCGCGGCAAGCGCAACGAGCCGGCCTTCGTTGCGCACACAGCGATGCGGCTCGCCGAGATCCGCGGTCTCGACGCGGCGGCGCTTGCGCATCTCACGACGGAAAATTTCCGCCGGCTATTTACGAAAACCGGTTGAGCGGCGATGACGGCGGCGGCGATGCGGGTGGTGGTGCTGGGTTGCGGCGGCTCGGCCGGTGTGCCGCTGATCGGCGGCTCGGACGGCCGCGGTGATTGGGGTGTCTGCGATCCCGCCGAGCCGCGCAACCGCCGGCTGCGCGCCAGCATCGCGGTGTGCGCCGGCGGCCAGACCCTGCTCGTCGATACCGGCCCCGATCTGCGTGGCCAGTTGCTCGGCAACGGCATCGCCCGCATCGATGCGATTCTCTACACCCATGCCCATGCCGATCACATCACCGGGCTCGATGACGTGCGTATTCTGAATCGCATCGCGAACCGCCCGCTGCCGGCTTATGGCATGGACGTGACACTCAGCGAAATTCGCCGCCGTTTCGAATACGCGTTCCTGCCGCATGATGCGCGGCAATTTTTCTATCGTCCGGTTCTGCTACCGCAAATCGTCGCGCCAGGGGACGAGGTCGCGATGGCAGGGATCACGGCACGGGTTTTTCTCCAGGACCATGGGTTTGTCACCTCGCTTGGGTTTCGCTGTGGTGGTTTCGCCTATTCGACCGATG
This sequence comes from Acidibrevibacterium fodinaquatile, assembly GCF_003352165.1. Lineage (GTDB taxonomy): Bacteria > Pseudomonadota > Alphaproteobacteria > Acetobacterales > Acetobacteraceae > Acidibrevibacterium > Acidibrevibacterium fodinaquatile. The sequence continues at coordinate 2,172,543 of NZ_CP029176.1, read as the reverse complement.
TCGTCATGCTCGATGCGGCGGCGCTCGCGGTGCTCGAGGGTGTCGATACCTGGCTCGTCGGCTGCTTTCAGCGCGCGCCACACAAGACCCATGCGCATCTCGAACGGGTGCTGGATTGGGCGGCAACCCTCGGGGTGCGCCGAACCGTGCTCACCCATATGGGAACCGACATGGATTGGGGCTGGCTCAAGCATCATTTGCCGAGCCATGTCGAACCCGCTTATGACGGATTGATCTTGGAGATTCCCGGCTGATCGCCGCGGAATAGAAGGAGAGAAAGACGATCGTGACACCCCGCCCGCTCAGCGAACCTGCCATTTTCCCGACGACATCCTGGCTTGCCGGGCGCAGCCGCGCCGCGAGATGGGGCAGCCTCTTGATCGGGACCGCGCTGCTCGCCCTTTCCGCCCATATCGCGGTGCCGTTCTGGCCGGTGCCGATGTCGATGCAGACCCTGGTCGTGCTGCTGATTGGTTTCGCCATGGGGGCACGGCTCGGCGGTGCGACCGTGCTCGCCTATTTCGTCGAGGGGGCGATCGGGTTGCCGGTTTTCCATGGCGGCGGCGGGATTGCCTATTTTGCCGGGCCGACCGGGGGCTATCTGATCGGGTTTCTGCCGGCGGTGATGCTGGTCGGTGCGCTTGCCGAACGCGGCGCGACACGTAGCCTGCTCCGAACGGCGGCAGCGGCGCTACTCGGGGACGTGCTGATCTTCGCCTGCGGCCTCACCTGGCTTGCGATCATCGTGGGGCCGGCCAAAAGCCTCGCTTTCGGCCTCATGCCGTTCTTGCCAGCGGAAGCGGTCAAGCTCGCTCTCGCCATCGCTATCGCACCGCTGCTCCGGCGTGGTCGAGGCTGACGATTGCTCAGCAGCCAGCCCCCACAAAAAACCATCGCCTTGCCGATTAGAGCGCCATCGGTTTAAGTCGATCACGCTCTATCCCTATTTTGGCGAGCACGTTGGCCGGTTTTGATGGAACAGGATGGTTCAATCAAAACCGACCTTGCTCTAGAGCGATCGCCACGCGTTACGACAAAACCGCCCGGAATTTCCTCGCCGCCACCCACCTCGCTGCCGTCATCTCGCTCAATTGATGACAGGCCCTACATAAGACCGATTTTTGCTGCTTTTTCTTCAGAAAAAGAAGGTCTTTTGCGCTATTGGCCGAGCCATGCTTGGCGCCATCGCGTGAGCCTCCCGCTTTCTCGCGCGCGGGTGAGAAATCCGTCCACCCAATCCCGCCATTCGCGATCACCTTGCGGCAGGAGATAGGCTTTTTCGCTCCGCGTGAAGGGTTTTTCGGGATGGACGGCGCAGAGCCCCGGCGTTGCGCGCTGCTGATAGCGGGCCTCGGTCGCGTCGGTGATCATCAGATCGGCAGCGCCGGCGGCAAGCGCCGCGAAAATGCGCCGGTTGTCGGGGAAGATAACGATGGTGGCCGCGTGCAAATGGGCGCGATCGAAACTTTCATTGGTGCCGCCGGGATTGGTGATGACGCGGATGCCGGGGCGGTCGATGGCGGCCAGGGTTCCGAAACGCGCGGCATCCGAACAGCGGGCGAGGGGGGTTTTGCCGTCGGCGAGGATGGGTTCGGAGAACATCGCCTGCGCCGCGCGTTCGGGGGTGATGGTGATGCCGCCGGCACCGAGGTCGAATTTGCCGGCGCCGAGATCGGCCATCAGCGTCGGCCAGCTGGTGCGCACGAACACCACCCGCACCGCGAGTGCTGCCGCCATCGCCCGCGCGACATCGACATCGAAGCCGCGCCAGTCATCCGCCGTTGCCAGCGCAAAGGGCGCATAATCGCCGGGAAGGCCGACGCGCAGCACACCCGCCGCCCGCACTGCCGCCAACGTCCCGGCGCCGGCCGGTCGCGCGAACGCCAATGCCAAAGCGACGCCGGCGAGCAGACAGCGCCAGGCCGAAATCACGCCTTCGCGGCGGTTTTCGCCAGCATCTGATCGACCGCTTCCAGCGCCTCGGCGGCATACATCACCGAGGGGCCGGCTCCCATATAAATCGACATCGCCAGGGTCTCCGCCACCTGCTCGCGGGTCGCGCCATGCTTGACCGCGCCTTCGGCGTGATAGGCGATGCAGGGCGCGCAGCGCGTCGCAACGCCGATCGCGAGCGCGATCAGCTCCTTGGTTTTGTGGTCGAGCCCATCGCCGCCATGCGCCGCCTGCGCCATGTCGGAAAACGCCTTCAGCGTCTCCGGCGCCGCCTTGCGCAGATCGCGCACCGCGCCGTTCATGTTGTTGATCAGAGCCAGCCAGTCCTCGACCATGCCTTTTTTCTCCATACGCGAACGATCCCAGTGACATACCAGGGACGCGACGGCCATCCTTAATCCAAATCAAGCGAAACCGAGAAATCCCTCCGCCGCGCGGAGGGGCGGGGCGGCTTTGAGGGCGGCGATGTCTGGGACCGGGCGCGCGGTGCGGGCATCAGCGGCAAGCGCCCGCTCGAGCGCTTGCGCGACCGCGAGCACCAGCGCGTCGCCGCCGCGCGGGCCGATGATCTGGAGACCAAACGGCATGCCGGCGTGATCGCACCCGAGCGGCAGTGACAGCGCCGGGTGTCCCGCGAGCGTGACGGCATAGGCCAAAGCAAGCCAGTGGAAGTAATTTTTCGTCGGCCGGCCATCGATCTCGGCGGGATAAAGCTCGCGCCAGGAGCGCGGGCTGATCGTCAGCGTCGGTGTCAGAATGACGTCGTAATCGCGGAAAAAATCCTGCCAGCGGCGATAAAGCTCGGTTTGCAGGAGTTCGGCGCGGGCGACGTCGGCGGCGCTGTAGGCCAGCCCCTCGGCGACATTGGCGCGCACATTGGGGCCGACATCGTCCGGCTGTTTTTCCGCTTTCTCGCGATGGGCGGCGACGAAATTGACCGCGCGCAAGATCGCAAAAGCCTCATCGGCGCCGGCGCAATCCGGTGTCGTATCCTCGGCGCGGGCGAAAATACCACGAAACAGCGTGGTTTTTTCGGAAAATACCGTCGCGATGTGGCGTTCGGTGGGCGCAAAGCCGAGATCGGCGGTGAGGGCGACGCGGAGCCCGGCGAGATCGATCGCCGGCGGGGGAAAATAATCGCCGCCTTGACGCGTTTTGCGCCCATGCACCGTGTAAGCGAGCGGGTCGCGTGCGTCATCGGAAACCATCGCCGAAAGCATCAGCGCGAGATCGGCGACAGTGCGCGCCATCGGCCCGAGCACGCCAAGCGGCGACCAGCCGAGGCCGCGCTTTTCGTTGGCGACGAGACCAGGCGAGGGGCGAAACCCAACGATGCCGCAAAATCCCGCCGGGTTGCGCAAGCTGCCGCCCATGTCGGAGCCCGAGGCCAGCGGCACCATTCCGGTCGCGAGCGCGACCGCCGAGCCGCCAGAGGAGCCGGCGGCGGATTTCAGCGGATCGAAGGGATTGCCGGTGGCGCCATAGACGGCGTTGCGGGTATTGGCGCCGGCGCCCCATTCCGGGGTGTTGGTCTTGCCGAGCACGATCGCGCCGGCCGCGCGCAAGGCCGCGACCATGCGGCAATCCCGCGCCGGCACATGGTCGCGATAGATCGGGCTGCCATAGGTGGTGCGGAGATCCGCCGTCTCCTCGAGATCCTTGATCCCGACCGGAAGCCCATGCAGCGGCCCGAGCGCGTTCCCGCGCATCACCGCGGCCTCGGCGTCGCGGGCGGCATCAAGGGCGCGTTCGAAATCACGCGCGACCATGGCGTTGACGGCATGATCGACCGCCTCGATCCGCGCGATACAGCTTTCGGTGAGTTCGACCGGCGAGAGCTTTTTCGCGCCAATCAGCGCCCGGGCTTCGGTTGCCGGGAGATCACAGGCTTCGTTCATGGTGCTCAATACCCCAATGCCAGCCCGTCTTTGCGCGGATCGGAGCCACCGATCAGCACGCCGCGGGCGCGGTCGATCATGATTGCTTGGCCGCCGCCGAGCGGGCGCTCGATCCGGCTCGGCTGATGGCCGAGGGCGGCGAGGCGGGCGGCGAGAGTCTCGGGAATGCCGCGTTCGAGTTCGAGATTGCCGCCTTGCGGGAAGAAGCGCGCGAGATCGAGCGCTTCCTGAATGTCGAGGCCATAGTCGAAGAGGTTGCTCAAGAGGAGGCTCTGGCCCATCGGCTGGAAATGCCCGCCCATGACGCCGAATGGCATCACCGCGGCGCCATCCTTCGTCAACATGCCGGGGATGATGGTGTGCATCGGCCGCTTGTTCGGTGCGATGCAGTTGGGATGGCCGCGCTGGAGCCGGAAGCCGAGGCCGCGATTATGCAGCATGACCCCGGACTTTTCCGCGAGAATCCCAGAGCCGAAGCTCTGATAGAGCGAGTTGATCAGGCTGCAAGCATTGCCGTCGCGATCGACGACGCAAAGATAAACCGTGTCGGGATGGCGCGGCAGTTCGCTCTCGCCTGCCGCCGGCAGCTGCGCCATCGCCCGCCTGGGGTCGATCAGGGCGCGGAGGCGGGCGAGGTAGGCGGCGCTGGTGAGATGCGAAACCGGCACATCGGCCTGGGCGGGGTCGGCGAGGAAGGCATCGCGATCGCGATAGACCAGCCGCGCTGCCTCCGTGTGGCGATGGACGCGGGCAAGGCCGAGCGGCCCCTCAGGGTCGGGGGGGAAGCCATCGAGGAGACCCATCAGCATCAGCACCAGAAGGCCCGAGCCGTTGGGCGGGCATTGCCAGATCTCATAGCCGCGCCAAGCGGCGTGGATCGGGGTCACGAATTCCGCCCCCGAAAGCCCGGCGGCGAAATCACTCATCTCATGGCGCCCGCCATGCGCGCGAAGCGTCGCAACCAAGTCTTGCGCGATCTCCCCCTCGTAGAAAGCGCGGGCGCCTTGGCGGGCGATGGCGCGCAAGGTGGCAGCTAGCGCCGGCTGGCGGAACATCGTCCCCGGCGCCGGCGCCGCGCCATTGGGGAGAAAGGCGTTGGCGCCGGTTACGCGGAGTTTTTCCGCCGCATCCGCCCAATCGGCGGCGACGCGGGGCGCGACCGGATGCCCCTCCTCGGCGAAGCGGATCGCCGGACGCAGCAGCTCGTCGAGCCCCTTGCTGCCGTGCGCGGCAAGCAGCGTCTCCCAAGCGGCGACGGCGCCGGGGATGGTAACGGCGTGCGGTGAGTGATCGGGAAGCGCGGTGAGGTTCTGGCTCTCGAAAAAATCGATGTGCGCTGCCGCCGGGGCGCGGCCGGAGCCGTTCAGCGCGACCACGTGCCCGCTGCCCGCCGGGGCGTAGAGGCAAAAGCAATCGCCGCCGATCCCGGTCGAGTGCGGCTCGATCACACCGAGCACGGCGACGGCGGCGATCGCGGCATCGAGCGCGTTGCCGCCGGCGCGCAGGATGTCGAGCGCGGTGAGCGTTGCCGCCGGCATCGAGGTCGCCGCCATGCCGGCGGTGGCATAGACCGGGCTTCGCCCCGGCAGATGAAAATCGCGCATCGTTTCTCCCTCGCGCACGTGATCGGCAAAGACGCTATATAAAGCGGGACCGGCGGCGCGGAAACCGGAGCGGAGGAGCAAGGCCATGAGCGCGACCAGCGAGGATTTCGAGCGGCTCGATATCCGTCTCGGCACGGTGATCGACGCCAAGCCGTTTCCCGAGGCGAAAAAGCCCGCGTTTCGGCTATGGATCGATTTCGGCCCGGAGATCGGCGTCAAGCGTTCCTCGGCGCAGATCACGGTGCATTACCATCTCGATCAGTTGATCGGCCGGCAAGTGCTGGCCGTGGTGAATTTCCCACCCCGACGCATCGGCCCCTTCGAAAGTGAGGTGCTGACGCTCGGCCTGCCCGACGCGGAGGGCGCGGTCGTGTTGGTGCGGCCCGACTTCAAGCTGCCCGATGGGGTGCGGCTGTTTTGAGCGGCGCCGATGCCGCCGGGTTCGATGACGCGTTTCGCGCGACCCTTGCGCAGCTTTTCGTGCTGCGGCGCGATGTGCGGCGTTTTCGGCCCGATCCGCTGCCGGCGGGCACGCTCGAGCGGCTGCTCGCTTTGGCGAGCCTCGCCCCCTCGGTCGGGCTCAGCGAGCCGTGGCGCTTCGTCATCGTCACCGATCCCGCCCGCCGCGCCGCCGTCCGCGCGAATTTCGAAGCCTGCAACCAGGCGGCGCTCGGCGGCTATGGCGGCGAGCGGGCGGCGCTTTATGCCCGGCTCAAGCTCGCCGGAATCGATGTCGCGCCGGTGCAGTTCGCGGCGTTTTCCGACCGCGCGACCGAGCAGGGCGCCGGCCTCGGCCGCCAGACCATGCCCGAGATGGCGGACTATTCGGTGGTCGCGGCAATCCACACGCTCTGGCTTGCGGCGCGCGCCGAGGGGATCGGCCTCGGCTGGGTTTCCATTCTCGATCCCGCCGCCGTCGCCGCCAGTCTCGATGTGCCAGCGGCATGGCGGCTGGTCGGCTATTTCTGCCTCGGTTGGCCGGAAAGCGAGGGCACGGTCCCCGAACTGCAACGGCTCGGCTGGGCCAGCCGCGCGCCGGCGTCTCAGCACACGCTAAAACGTTAGCAATTATTTCGAAAACTAATAATTTAAGAATTTTTTAGGCAAGCATTAAACCATATTGACGTCGAGAGGATTTTCTCGTTATGAGACGACATCCCTGGGCGAGACAAGGCCCCTCATCTTGCTCGCGAATTCGGAGTTTTAGCAATGGCTGCTGTTCTCGTCTCGCGTGCAATCCGCTTGGGGTGTTTTTGGGGGGCGCCGCTGTTGAGCGTTGCGCTGCTTGCCGGGGCGGCCCGGCCGGCGCAGGCGCTGACCATCGACCCGACATTTTCCTCCTCGATCACCACCAGCGCCGATGCCGCGACGATCGAAAGCGATATCACCAACGCGATTGCGTTTTACGACCAGACCTTCACCAATCCGATCACGGTCGCGATCGATTTCCAGGTCCAAGGCAGCACGACTAGTCCCACGAGCTTTCTTGGGAAGAGCCTGTCCTCAACCGGGCTTCTGCCTTACGCAGACTATACCGCGGCGCTTTATGCCAATGCCACGGCAAATCAGAACGCGGTGGAACTTGGCGGCTATAATCATCTCGCGACCGGCAACCAGGCACCGCAGATCATGGCGACCACCGCCGATTTGCGCGCGCTCGGCTTTAACGCGCCGGGAGCCGCCACCAATAGCGGGACGCCGGGCACTTTCGATGGGATCATCACGCTCAGCGCCAATTATATCGCTGGCTTCGGCGGTAATGGCACCTATGCCGCAAATCCGGTGATCCAGCATGAGATCGACGAGGTGCTCGGCATCGGCGGGCCGGGTTCGACCCTCAATATCCTCACCAACAATGGCGAGAGTGCAAGCAGCGTCGCGGACGCGCCGGTGATTGGCGGGCTCGCCACCATCGGCCCGCTTGATCTGTTCCGCTATGCCGCGCCCGGCACGCCGAGCTATACCACCTCCGGCTCGGCCAGTTCCTATTTCTCCCTCGATGGCGGGCAGACCAGCATCGAAACCTTCAATCAAGATTCCTCCGGCGATTTCGCGGATTGGGGTGGAACCAGCCAGCAGGCGACCAATCCGCCGGAGGTGCAGGACGCGTTTCAGAGCGGCGCGAATATCGCCTTGAGCCAGACTTCGCCGGAAGCTCTCGCCCTCCAAGCGATCGGCTATGACGAGGTGCCCGAGCCGGCCAGTCTCATTCTCCTCGGCAGCGCGCTTGCCGGTTTCGCCGCCGCACGCCGCCGGAGTGCGCGTCAGGCGTAATGCCCGAAGGGAGATCCCCGCTCCCCGCCGCGTTGACCGGCGCCGGGGGGCGTCTTATCTGACAGCCAAAGCCCTGTCCCGGCTGAGGCGCGGGGGTGGGGGGTTTCCTGTCGCCAGCGCCTGACCCGGAAGGCTATCGCATGTTTGCCCGCATTGCTCGCTCACTCTTCGGCACGGCCAATGATCGCTCGCTCAAAGCCTATCAGCGCCGGGTTCCCGACATCAATGCGCTCGAACCGACGATAGCGGCGCTCTCGGATGAGGCGCTGCGGGGTCAGACCGCGGCCCTTCGCGCCCGCCTCAATGAGGGGGCGAGCCTCGACGATATTCTGCCGGAAGCCTTCGCGACCGTGCGCGAGGCGGCGAAGCGGGTGCTCGGGCTCCGTCATTTCGATGTGCAATTGATCGGCGGCATGGTGCTGCATGACGGCAAAATCGCCGAGATGAAAACCGGCGAGGGGAAAACCCTGGTCGCGACGCTTCCGGTCTATCTCAATGCGCTGGCCGGCAAGGGCGTGCATGTGGTGACGGTGAACGACTATCTCGCCCGCCGCGACGCCGAATGGATGGGCCAGATTTACGCCTTTCTCGGCATGACCACCGGGGTCATCGTCCATGGTCTCGACGACGCCGAACGCCGCGCCGCCTATGCCGCCGATATCACATACGGCACCAATAACGAATTCGGCTTCGACTATCTGCGCGACAACATGAAATACCGGCTCGAGGACATGGTGCAGCGCGATTTCGCCTATGCCATCGTCGACGAGGTTGACAGTATCCTGATCGACGAGGCGCGCACGCCGTTGATCATCTCCGGCCCGGCCGAGGATTCCTCCGATCTCTATCGCCGCGTCGACGAAGTCGTCGCCGTGATCGTCAAGGAGCCGAGCAATTTCGACAAGGACGAAAAACTCCGCACCGCGACGCTGACCGAAGCCGGCGCCAACGCGGTCGAAGATGCGCTGCGGGCCGCCGGCATCCTGACCGAGGGCAATCTCTACGATATTTTCAATGTCACCCTCGTCCATCACGTGCAGCAATCCTTGCGCGCGCACACATTATTTACCCGCGACGTCGACTACATCGTGCGTCAGGGCAAGGTCATCATCATCGATGAATTCACCGGCCGGATGATGGAGGGGCGGCGCTATTCGGAGGGGCTGCATCAAGCGCTCGAAGCCAAAGAGCATGTCGAGATTCAGCCTGAGAACCAGACCCTGGCCTCGATCACCTTCCAGAATTATTTTCGCCTCTATCCCAAGCTCGCCGGCATGACCGGCACCGCGATGACCGAGGCCGACGAATTCGCCGAGATCTATAAGCTCGACGTCGTCGAAATCCCGACCAATGTCGCTGTGACGCGCGATGACCAGGATGACGAGGTCTATCGCACGGCTGGCGAAAAATATGAGGCGGTGGCAAAGCTCATCGCCGAATGCCGCGCCCGCCGCCAGCCCGTCTTGGTCGGCACCGTCAGTATCGAGAAAAGCGAAATCCTGAGCGGTCTTCTCAAGAAGAAAAAAATCCCCCACGCCGTGCTTAACGCCCGCTTTCACGAACAGGAAGCGGAGATCGTGGCGCAAGCCGGCGCCCCTGGCGCGGTGACCATCGCGACCAACATGGCCGGGCGCGGCACCGACATCAAGCTCGGCGGCAATCTTGAGATGCGCCTAAAGCACGAACTCGCCGACATCGCCGATGATGCCGCCCGGACCGCCCGCGCCGAGGCGATCCGCGCCGAAATCGCCGCCGCCGAGGCGATCGTCAAGCAAGCCGGCGGCCTGTTCGTGATCGGCACCGAGCGGCATGAAAGCCGGCGCATCGACAATCAGCTGCGCGGCCGCTCCGGCCGCCAGGGCGATCCTGGCGCCTCGCGGTTTTTCCTCTCCCTCGAAGACGATCTCATGCGCATCTTCGGCTCCGACCGCATGGGCGGATTGCTGCAGAAGCTCGGCCTCAAGGACGGCGAGGCGATCGTCCATCCCTGGATCAACAAAGCGCTCGAAAAAGCGCAGAAAAAAGTCGAAGCGCGCAATTTCGACATGCGCAAGAATGTTTTGCGTTACGACGATGTGGTGAACGCGCAGCGGAAAGAAGTCTATGCCCAGCGCCGCGAATTCATGCACAGCGAGGATGTCAACCAAATCATCAACGACATGCGCGAAGAGGTGATCGCGACCTTGATCGCCCGCCGTATTTCGGAACGAAGCTTCGCCGAGCAATGGCAGAGTGCGGAACTGGCCGATGATGTTCGCCGGGTTCTCAATCTCGATTTGCCGATTGGCGAATGGGCGAAAGAGGAGAATATCACCGGCGAGGAGGTGGAGCGCCGCATCCTGCGCGCGGCGGAAACCCAGCTCGCCGCCAAGGCTTCGAATGTTGGCCCCGATCTGATGCGCTTCATCGAGAAGTCGCTGCTGCTGCAGGTGCTCGATCAGGCGTGGAAAGAGCATCTTCTCGCGCTCGATCATTTGCGCCAGGGCATCGGTCTGCGCGCCTACGGCCAGCGCGATCCGCTGAACGAATACAAAAGCGAGGCGTTTGCTTTGTTCAACGCTATGCTCGACGAGTTGAAGGAGCGGGTGACGATGCTGCTCTCACGCGTCGAGCTGTCGCCCGACGCGCCGCCGGCGCCGGATTTCCAGCCGCGGCCGCAAGCGATGGCGGAGCTGCATCCGGCGCCGATGCCGGTCATGCAGGCCTTCGCGCCGATCGGCGCCGAAGAAGGCGGGGTTGCGACCATCGCGGCCGCAGCGGAAGATCAGGTCAGCGCCGACCCATGGGCCAATACGCCGCGCAACGCGCCATGCCCGTGCGGCTCGGGGAAGAAATACAAGCATTGCCACGGCCGCAGCTGAGCGGAGTTTCGCACACATGGACGCCCTGATCGCCGGCTATCATCGCTTTCGTCAAAGTGGCTGGCCCGAGCATCGCCGCCGTTTTTCGACATTGGCGACCGAAGGGCAATCCCCACGGGCGATGGTGATCGCCTGTTCGGACAGCCGGGTCGATCCCTCGATGATATTCGATGCCGCGCCTGGGGAAATCTTCACCGTGCGCAACATCGCCGCTCTGGTTCCGCCTTATGCGCCCGATGACAAACATCATGGCACGAGCGCCGCGCTCGAATTCGGCGTGCGGGTGTTGCGGGTGTCCGAACTCATCGTGCTTGGCCACGCGATGTGCGGCGGTGTCAACGCGCTGCTGCACGGCTCACCGCTCGCCGATGGCGAATTCATCAACGCCTGGGTTTCGATTGCCGAACCCGCGCGTCGCACCACCCTCGCTGCGGTGGCGGTCACGCCGGAAGAGGCGCAGACGATATGCGAACTCGAAACCATCAAGCTGTCTCTAGCAAATCTCCGCACTTTTCCCTGGATCGCCGAGGCCGAGGCGCGAGGTGATTTGCGCCTCCATGGCGCCTCCTTTGATATTCGGAGTGGTCTTCTCTCCCGGCTCGGTGATGACGGTCAGTTTCGTCTCGTGACGGACTAGGGGGTGTCATGCCCTCTGCCAACCAAAACGGCGCAACGATTTTCGGCCTTTTTTCAAAAAGTCGGTCTTTCGGGCTTTATGACACCTTATGACGCAGGCGAAGCGCACGACGCTCTTTCGCTTTTTGGGCGTTATGGCATGGCGCGCGGCGGCGTTGGGCTTGTTGTTCTCGGTTGCGAGTTTGCCGCTTTCCGAGACACCGCTCGCTGCTGACGTTCAGTTTGCCGAACCATCGCCGTCGGCCACCATTCTCCCCGGCATCGGCCGCAATGACGATCGCCAACCGGTCAATCCCGCCGATTTTCCCTGGCGGGCGCTCGGTCGCGTGCAAACCGCGCTCGGCAGCCGCTGCACCGGCTTCATGGTCGGGCCGCGCACCGCGATCACCGCGGCGCATTGTCTTTTTCGTGAGCGCACCCGCCTCATCATTCAACCGCGTTTGATCCATTTTCTGCTGGCGACCAGTCGCGGCGCGGCCGCCGGGGTCGCCCTCGTCGCCGATTTCACCATCGCGCCCGGGTATGATCCGTTTCACGAGTCAGAGAGCGCCGGCGCCGATTGGGCGGTTTTGACGCTCTCCGCGCCTTTGGTCCGTGAGGGTGAGTATCTTCGCCTCGACCGCACATTGCCGCCCCGAGGCACGCCGGCCTTGCTCGGCGGCTACAGCAAGGATCACATCGAAATCATCGAAGCCGATCTCCATTGCCTGATCGCCGAGCAGATCCGCGACGCGCGCGGCGGTGTGCTTTTGCATCACACCTGCCATGCGACGTCGGGCACCAGTGGCGCGCCGCTCTTATTTCGTCTCGGCAGTGGCGAATGGCGGGTCGCTGGCGTCCAAATCGGCTCCGTCGTCGATCATGCCGGCGGGATCGCGGTGCCGGCGGCGGCGATTCCGACGAGCGCGATCGGGCGATAACGTCATAGACTGCGCGCGATCAGCTCTTTCATGATTTCGTTGCTACCGCCATAGATTCTTTGCACCCGGGCATCGGTATAGCGTTGCGCGATAGGGTATTCCGCCATGAAGCCATAGCCGCCGAAAAGTTGCAGACAAGAATCGATGACCTTGCCCTGCATTTCGCTCGTCCAGTATTTCGCCATCGCGGCGGTGCCGACATCGAGGGTTCCGGCGAGCAGCCGCGCGATACAATCATCGACGAAAACGCGCGCAACCTGCGTCGTGGTCTTGGCTTCGGCGAGCACGAAGCGGGTATTTTGAAATTCCATCAAGGTCTTGCCGAAAGCGCGGCGGCTGCGAACATAGGCGATGGTCTCGGCGAGCGCCGCTTCCATCGCGGCGACGGCGCCGACCGCGATCACCAAGCGCTCTTGCGGCAATTGCTGCATCAATTGCGCGAAGCCGCGATCGGGCTCACCGCCGAGCAGATTCTCCGCCGGCACCACGACATCGTCAAAGAAAAGCTCCGAGGTGTCTTGCGCGTGTTTACCGATCTTTTCGAGATTACGGCCGCGCCGAAAGCCGGGCGCATCCCGGGTTTCGACGGCGATCAGCGAAATCCCCTTCGCGCCGGCATCAATGCGCGTCTTGGCGGCGACGATGACGAGGTCGGCGAGCTGGCCGTTGCTGATGAAGGTTTTCTGGCCGTTGAGGACATAGGTATCACCGACCCGCCGCGCCGTGGTGCGGATCGCTTGCAAATCGGAGCCAGCGTCGGGCTCGGTCATGGCGATCGCCGCGACCATGTCACCGGAAGCCATGCGCGGCAACCAGCGGTGTTTTTGTGTCTCGGTCCCGTAATGGAGAAGATAGGGCGCGATGATGGCGTTGTGCAGCGAGATCGCGAAATCGCCGAAGCCGATCGCGGCGAGTTCCTCGATCAGGATCGCTTCATGACGAAAATCGCCGCCGCCGCCGCCGAATTCCGCTGGCATGCTGGCACAAAGGAGGCCTGCCGCGCCGGCCCGCCGCCATGCCTCACGCGCGACCATGCCGGCTTTTCGCCAAGCCGTGATATGCGGCACGACTTCGGCGGCGAAAAACCGCCGCACGGTCTCCCGAAATAGCGTCAGTTCCGCGGTTTGATCGGCAGTGCTCGCGTCCATCGCCCGCCCCCGCTCACAGCCGCTCGATGATCGTCGCGTTCGCCATGCCGCCGGCCTCGCACATCGTCTGCAGGCCATAGCGCCCGCCGCTTCGGCTCAAAGCGTGCAGCATCGTCGTCATCAACCGCGCGCCGGACGCCCCGAGCGGATGGCCGAGCGCGATCGCGCCGCCGAGCGGATTGAGTTTTTCCGGGTCACCGCCGACCGCCTTGGCCCAAGCGAGCGGCACCGGGGCGAAGGCTTCATTGACCTCGACATGATCGATATCGGCGAGCGCCATCCCGGCTTTGCGCAACACCCGCTCGGTCGCCGGGATCGGCGCTGTCAGCATCAACAGCGGATCATCGCCGCAGACGTCGAAGCCAACGAAGCGCGCCCGCGGTGTTACGCCGAGGCGTCGGGCGGCGTCTTCGCTCATCAGCAAAAGCGCGCTCGCGCCATCGGTGATCTGCGACGAGTTGCCGGCGGTGATCGACCATGAAATTTCCGGAAACCGCGCCGCATAGGACGGCGTTTCGAAAGCGGGAGAAAGGGCGGCAAGAGTTTCGGGCGTCGTCGCCGGGCGGATGGTTTCGTCTTCCGTCACCAAGACATTGTCGATCGCGACCGGGACGATCTCGGCGGTGAAGTCGCCGGCGGCGCGGGCCCGTGCGGCGCGCTGATGCGAGGCGGCGGAATAAGCGTCCATCGCCTCGCGCGAAAGGCCATAGCGCGCCGCGACTAGCTCCGCGGAAACCCCCTGATGGATCAGCCCCGGCGCGTAGCGCGCGCTGACACGCGGGCCGACCGGATCGCGATCAAGGCGGGCCGAGCCGATCGGCACCCGGCTCATCGATTCGACGCCACCGGCGATGACGATGTCATAGACGCCGGCTTTGATCCCTTGGGCGGCGAAATGGATCGCCTGCTGGCCGGAGCCGCACATGCGGTCGATGGTGGTCGCCGGCACATGTTCGGGGTAGCCGGCCGCGAGCCAGGCCATGCGCCCCACCGTCGAGGATTGTTCACCGACCCGGCTGACACAGCCGATGATCACGTCATCGACGGCGCCGGGATCGAGATCGTTGCGCTCGACCAGCCCCTGGAGCACGGCGGCGAGAAGCTCGACCGGGTGCAGGCCGGACAAGGCCCCGCCAGCCTTGCCGCGGCCCATCGGGGAACGAACGGCATCGATGATAACCGGCTCTCGCGACATGACTTCGTCTCCTCCCGGGGATTGCTTGGCCGCAACCCTCGCAAGGCGCGTCGCCGCCGTCAATCGGGGCGAAAGCGCGGCGTGGGGCGAGCGCGCCGGCACGCCGCTCCCGGGTCAGAGGCGGCTCACATTTCGTGATAACTGCCGTCGTGCCAGACGTAGAAGACGTAATCCGGCTTGGTCACGTCGCCCTTGGCGTCGAAGCCGATCGGGCCGAGCACGCTCTCCCACGGGCCGCCCGCTTTCAGCTCGGCGGCGACTTTTTTCGGATCGACCGTGCCGGCTTTCTGCGCCGCTTCCGCCCAGATCTGCACGGCGGCGTAGGAATAGAGCACATAACCCTCGGGGTCGATGTTTTTCGCCTGGAATTCCTTGACGACGGCGGCGGCGGCCGGGCGTTTGCGCGGATCAGAGGCGAAGGTCATCATCGTTCCCTCGCCGGTCGCGCCGGTGATCTGCCAGAATTCCGATGTGACAAGGGCATCGCCGCTGATCAGCGTGACCTTCATCCCTTGCTCCTTGGCTTGGCGGACGATCAGCCCGGCCTCGGTTTGATAGCCGCCGAGATAGATCACGGTGATGTCGGCGGCCTTGAGCCGGCTGACCAGCGCCGAGTAATCCCGTTCGCCGGGCACATAGGCGGTATAGAGGGTTTCCTCGAGCCCGGCTTTGTTCATGAACTTCTTGGTCTCGTCGGCGAGCCCTTTGCCATAGGCGGTGTTGTCATGCAGGATGGCGATGTGCTGGCCTTTGAAATGGGCGGCGATGTACTCGCCCGCCACCTGTCCCTGTTGGTCATCGCGGCCGCAGACGCGGAACGTGTTCCAGCCGCCATTGTCGGTGAAGGCGGGGTTGGTGGAGGCCGGCGAGATCTGCAACACCCCCTGTTCGAGATAGACCTTGCTCGCCGGGATCGAACTTGAGGAGCAGAAATGCCCATCGACGAACACCACGCCCTTGTCGGCGAGCTGATTGGCGATCGAGACCGCCTGCTTGGGGTCGCAGGCGTCATCGCCCTCGGTCAACACCAGTTGCTTGCCGAGCACGCCGCCATGAGCGTTGATATCGGCGACCGCCTGCTCGGCGCCCTCCTTCATCTGCGCGCCGAAGGTGGCGTTCGAGCCGGTGAGCGGGCCGGCGGAGGCGATCTGAATTTGGGCCATGGCCGGGGCGGCGAGGGCGCAGGGCAGTAAAACCGTGCCGGCGAGCAGTAGAGGCTTCATCATGAGATCAATCTCCCTCTGGGATGTGCGATGGGGTCGTGGCGTCTCGTCCCGTCACTGTCCGCCTTCGAGATAGGCGGCGTGGATTTCCGGCCGCGCCAGCAATTCGGCGCCGGTGCCGGCCATGGTAATGGCGCCATTGACCAGGACATAGCCACGATGGGCAAGCCGCAAAGCCTGATAGGCATTCTGCTCGACGAGGAGCACGGTGAGCCCGGTTTCGCGGTTGAGCGTTCGGATCGCCTGGAAAATCTGGCGCACGATGAGCGGTGCGAGGCCAAGGCTCGGCTCATCGAGCAAGAGGAGGCGCGGGCGCGCCATCAAGGCGCGGCCGATCGCGAGCATCTGCTGCTCGCCGCCCGAGAGCGTGCCGCCGCGCTGCGTTTCGCGCTCGGCCAGGCGCGGGAACAGCGTGAGGACCCGCGCCATCTCTGCCGCGTCGGCGGCCTGCCCGGCGCCTTCCGCGCCCATGAGCAGATTTTCGCGGACACTCATGCGCGGGAAAATCCGCCGCCCTTCCGGCGCCTGGGCGATGCCGCGGCGCATGATCTGATGGGTCGGGAGCGCGGAGATTTCGGCGCCATCATAGCGGATGGACCCCTCACGCGCCCGCGGCTGGCCGCAGATCGTCATCATCAGCGTCGATTTGCCGGCCCCATTGGCGCCGATCAGGGTCACGATCTCGCCTTCCGCGACACGAAGATCGACGTTTTTCAGCGCCTGCACGGCGCCGTAAAAGGTGCTGACGCCGGCGAGTTCGAGGAGCGCGCTCACGGGGCTTCGGCGCGCGCGAGGGCTTCGGCGGCTTCCTCGTCCTCGCCGAGATAGGCGGCGATGACGTGCGGATTGGCGCGGATTTCCGCCGGCGTGCCATCCCCGATCTTGCGGCCGTGATCGAGCACGACGATGTGATCCGATATGCGCATAACCATGCCCATATCGTGCTCGATGAGCAGGATCGAGCAGCCTTGCTCGCGAATGCCGAGCAACAGCGCATCGAGCGCCGCCGTCTCGCGCGGGTTGAGCCCAGCCGCCGGCTCGTCAAGACAAAGCAGGACAGGGTCGATGCACATCGCCCGCGCGATCTCAAGCCGCCGCTGCGCGCCATAGGGCAGGGCGCCGGCGGGATCGTCGGCGCGCGCGATGAGATCGATGCGTTCCAGCCAGGTCTTGGCCTTGTCGATGGCGCGGCGCTCGGCGGCGCGGTAGCGGCCGAGGCCGAGGATCGCGAGAACGCCGAGCCCGGTTGCGGCCATCAGCGGCACGTGCTGCGCGACCAAAAGGTTTTCGAGCACCGTCATGCCGGCGAACAGGCGGATATTCTGAAACGTGCGCGCAACCCGGGCGCGTCGGGCGATGAGATGGCCGGGCATGGCGGCGAGCGCGAAGCCGCGCCCGTCGGTGTGCGTCAGATGCAGGCTGCCGACGCTCGGGCGATAAAACCCGGTGATGCAGTTGAAGGCGGTGGTTTTGCCGGCGCCATTGGGGCCGATCACGGCGGTGATCTCGCCACGCCGAGCGGTGAAGGAGACATCGTCGAGGGCGACGATACCGCCGAACCGCATCCCGAGCCCACGGACCTCGAGCAACGCCGGGATCGCCGCCATCAGCCGCGCCCCTCGGCGACCAGCGCCGCCGGGATCACGCGCGCCGCGCCCCCGAGCGTGACCGAAGGCTTGCGTTCGGTGACCAGGCCGCGCGGACGCAACACCATCATCACCACCAGGGCGAGGCCGAAGATCAGCATGCGGTCATCGGCCAGGGCGCGGAACATCTCCGGCCCGCCGATCATCACCAGGGCGGCGAGCACGACGCCGAGCTGGCTCCCCATGCCACCGAGCACGACGATCGCGAGCACGGTCGCGCTTTCCATGAAGGTGAAGCTCTCGGGGCTGATGAAACCTTGGCGGGTGGCGAAAAACGCGCCGGCGAAGCCGCCGAAACAGGCGCCGACGGCGAAGGCGGTGAGCTTGGTCGTGGTGATGTTGATGCCGAGCGAGCGACAGGCGATCTCATCCTCGCGCAGGGCCTCCCAGACCCGCCCGAGCGGCTGGCGGCGGAGCCGGAGCGTCACCCAGTTGGTCAGTAAAGCGAGGGCGAGGATGACGTAATAGAGAAACACCACCCGATGCGTCGCGGACGGGGTGAGATGAAAGAAGCCGGCGAAGGTGCCGGGCGCGTCGGTCATCGTGAAGCGCAGGCCAAACAAGGTCGGGCGCGGGATGCCGGAGATGCCGTTCGGCCCGCCGGTGAGCGAGACCCAATTGAGCAGCACAATGCGGATGATCTCGCCGAAGGCGAGGGTGACGATGGCGAGATAATCGCCGCGCAGACGGAGCACCGGAAAACCGAGCGTGATGCCCCAAAGCGCCGCCAGCGCCCCCGCCGCCGGCAGGCACGACCAGAAACCGAGCCCGGTCGCCTGCGCGATCAGCGCATAGGAATAGGCCCCGACCGCGTAAAACGCGACATAGCCGAGATCGAGCAGCCCGGCGAGACCGACGACGATGTTGAGCCCCCAGCCGAGCATGACATAGGTCAGCACCAGGATGCCGAGATCGAGCGTCGCTCGGCTGGCGACAAACGGCATCAGCAGCGCCAGCGCGAGCAGGGCGGGGACGAGAAAGCGCCCGGCATGCCGCGCCGCAGGCGCGAGGCTCGCGACGGCGACGCCAGCCGTCGGGCGCCATGTTTGCTGCCAGAACCGGATCGCGAGCCGCAGCACGAAGACCGCGCCCACCAGCGCCGCGACCGCGAGCGGGCGTGGCACCAGCGTGATGCCATGGGCGCCGACATGGGTCTGCAGCCCGACCATCGGCGCAAACAAGCCGAGCGCGATCAGGGCGGAGAGGAAGGCGTCGAGCAAAGGTGCGCGCGGGCTCATACTTTCTCCACATCGGCCCGCCCGAGCAGCCCGGTCGGGAGAAAGATCAGGGTGATGGCGAGGATCGAGAAGGCGGCGACATCCTTGTATTGGACACTGAAATAGGCCGACCAGAAGGTCTCGATCAGGCCGATCAGCAACCCGCCCAGCACCGCCCCCGGCAGCGAACCGATGCCGCCGAGGACGGCCGCGGTGAACGCCTTCACGCCGGCGACGAAGCCGATATAAAAATCGATGGCGCCATAATAGAGCAGAAATAAAAGCCCGGCGACGGCGGCCAACGCGGCGCCGATGACGAAGGTGAGGCCGATGGTGCGATCGGTATCGATGCCGAGCAGGCTCGCCATTTTGAGATCCTGCTCACACGCCCGCATCGCCCGCCCGAGCGGCGTTTTCGTCACCAGCCAGGTGAATAGGCCAAGACACAGCATGGTGGTGACGGCGATGGCGATCTGCATCCAGGAAAGCTGCACCGCGAAGCCGCCGGCGCGGGTCAGCACCAGCCCGCCAGGGAGCAGCGGCGCCAGCGGCTTGACCCGCGCGCCCTGCGACACCTGGGCGAAATTCTGCAGCGTGATCGACATGCCGATCGCGCTGATCAGCGGCGCGAGACGGAACGAGCCGCGCAGCGGCCGATAGGCGACCCGCTCGATGGTCCAGCCATAAAGGGCGGCGAGGGCGGCGGCGAAAACGAGGGTGATGGCGAGCGCCAGCGGCACCGCGGTGATCCCGAGCGAGGCCAGCCCAGAGAGCGCGATCAGCGAGAGAAAGGCGCCGATCATGAACACGTCGCCATGGGCGAAATTGATCATGCCGATGATGCCGTAAACCATGGTATAGCCGACCGCGATCAGCCCATAGATCATGCCGAGCGTGATCCCGTTGATCATTTGCTGCCATGCGTAAGCCAAACTGCACCCCCGTGACCGGTCGATCCCTCAACCAAAGCATGATGCATGCCAGCCATGCAAGCGACAACCGGAGATCTGTGAGGAACACGGCGATAATGGGGGGGTTCGTGTTGCCTCGCACGCAGGAAGGCAGAGCACCGCATGGCGCTCGGGGCCGGTCACTCGCCGGCGAAGCGCGATCGCCACCGGCCGACGGTGTCCGCCGCTACAGCGCTCCGCAGCCGCGACCTGTTCCGCCGCGCCATCCCTTGCCGTGAGATCACGCTTTCGCGAGGCTACTAGAGCGTGCCCGGATCATATCGATCCAGACACGCTCTATTAAGATATTGTTGTAGAGTGTGATTCACGTCTCCGGCGATTCCGCCTTCGACGATCACGCTCTAACGCCCGGCGTCATCCCTCCTAACGCCGCGCTGCCATTCATCCGGTGCCGTTTGCCTTGACGCGCTCTCGTCCGGCTTCAGAGTGTAGCTTGGCGCGTCTATCTCAAAAACGCTGGTTTGTGAATTTGCTCTATGGATACACGGAACTTTACAAAACCCGTGGCGGAGGGAGGGGGATTCGAACCCCCGGTACGGGTTTACCCCGCACAACGGTTTAGCAAACCGCCGCCTTCAGCCGCTCGGCCATCCCTCCGCGGACGCGCAACGCGCGCGAGACCGACTCCTAGGTCAGCGCTTCGACAAGGTCAATCGCCTTGCAGAGAATTCAGAGGAAACGGCGAGCCGAAGTTCGTCAGGGGAGGGGGGCAGCGCGCGATGTTTCGGCCGGCTTCGCCTCGCCGGGGAGCGCTATTCCGGTGAGCGCCTGCCAGACGCGAATGACGAACGCGTCATCCTTCGCGCCCTGGCCGTTGGCGGCGGCGGCGAGGAAGAGCTGATGCGCCGCTGCCGCGAGCGGCAGCGGGAAGGTGAGGCCGCGCGCCTCGTCGAGCACGATGCCGAGATCCTTGACAAAGATGTTCACCGCCGAGAGCGGCGTATCATCGCCTTCCAGAATATGCGGCACCCGGTTTTGCCACATCCAGGAGCTGCCGGCCGAGCTCGAGATGACGTCAAACAGCGTTTGTGGGTCGGCGCCGGCGCGAATGCCGAGCGCCAGCGCCTCGGCGGCGACGGCGATATGAACGCCGGCGAGGAGCTGGTTCACCATCTTGACCGTGCTGCCGGCGCCATGCGCCGCGCCCAGTCGCCAGACTTTTCCGGCGATCGCGGCGAGCACCGGCTCGGCCTTGGCGAAGGCCGCCTCGGGGCCTGAGGCCATCACCGTCATCGTGCCGGCGCGCGCGCCAACGGCGCCGCCTGAGACCGGCGCATCGAGCATCAGAAGGCCGCGTTCGGCGAGCCGCGCGCCAAGAGCCTTGGCGATCTGCGGCGCGAGCGTCGTTGAACAGATCACGACCGCGCCCGGCGCCAAACGCGAAACGCACCCTTCGGTGCCGAACAACACCGCGTCTGCCTGCGCCGCGTTGACCACGAACACCAGAACGGCCTCGAGATCGGCGGGAAGGTCGGCCGCGCGGGTCGCGGTTTTGCCGCCGCCGGCCGCGAGTTCGGCGAGCGCCGCCGGCCGCAGGTCGCAGCCGGTGACGTCATGGCCCTTCTGAGCCAGGTTGAGTGCCGCTCCCATTCCCATCGAGCCGAGCCCGATCACGCCGCATTTCATGTGCTTTTCTCCGTGGTGTCGTCAGCCGAAACCGTACCGGCGCAGCCGGTCGACGGCGGCGATGAGGGCGCGGCGAATGCCGGGCTCCAACGCCGAATGCCCGGCGTCCGATACCACCGTAAGCCGCGCGCCACGCCAGGCGCTGGCGAGAGTATAGGCGGTTTCGGGCGGACAGATCATGTCATAGCGGCCTTGCACGATCTCGGCCGGGATATGGCTGATGCGGCCGATGCCGGCGAGCAGGCCACCCGGCGGTAGAAACAGGTCATGCGCGAAGTAATGCGCTTCGATCCGCGCGAGGTTGAGCGCTGTCCGGTCCTGGGCGAAGGCGCTGACGGTATCGGGGCTCGGCAACAGCGTACTGCACGAACCCTCGTAGAGCGACCAGGCGCGCGCCGCCGGCATGTGGATCGCGGGATCGGGATCGGTCAGGCGGCGGAGATAGGCGCCGAGCACGTCGGCGCGCTCGGCCTCGGACAGGTGGCCGATGAAAGCGGCGTGGGCATCGGGAAAAAAATGCGCAAGGCCATGAAGGAACCACGCGACCTCGTGTTTACGGCCAAGAAAAACGCCGCGCAGCACGCAGCCGGCGACATGGGCGGGATGCGCCTCGGCATAGGCCAGGGCCAGCGTCGAGCCCCAGGAGCCGCCGAACAGCAGCCAGCGCTCGATGCCGAGATGGCGGCGCAGCGTCTCGATATCGGCGACGAGATGGGCGGTGGTGTTCTCGGCGAGGCAGCCGCCGGGGCGTGAGCGGCCGGCGCCGCGCTGGTCGAAAATCACCACCCGCCACTGGGTCGGATCGAAAAACCGCCGATGCACCGCGCCGGCGCCCGCGCCCGGCCCGCCATGCAGAAATAAGGCCGGCAGGCCGGCGGGATTGCCAACCTGCTCCCAATACATCACATGCCCGCCGGAAAGCGGCAGGAAGCCGGTTTCATATGGCCCGATTTCGGGAAACAAATCACCCCGTGGCATAGTGTGCGATCCTAAAGCGCTTCACCGGCAGCGGTAAGACCATCCTTATTTTTCTGGCGTTTGCGTCGCAATGCCAGGCGTGTGCAACTCGCCGGCGCGGACGCTGGCGATGGCATTGGTGAGGATTTTCTCGATGGCGTCGCGATCGAGCACGTTCGCGAGCACCCCGAGCCCGCCGCCGAGCAGGGCAGAGGCGATCGCCAATTCATCGACGTTCTTCTCCATCAGATATTTGATGGCATGCTGGATGACCGAGCCGGCGCGGCTGAGATCGTTGAGGGTGTGCTCGTCTTCATGCGCGCCAGATTGGCCGTCGTCGTGATCGTCGGTGGGGGAGGTGCTGCCCATGGTTATGTCCTTATCGCATATCGGGGAGACTCAGGCGGCGCTGAGCGGCTCGGGGTGACGCTGATCGGCCTGAATTGCCCACAGCTTGGCGTAAAGTCCTGATTTTTCAAGTAACGTCGCGTGGGTGCCGCGTTCCGCGATGGTGCCGCCGGCAAGCACGATGATTTCATCGGCGTCGACCACGGTCGAGAGCCGATGGGCGATGACCAGCGTGGTGCGGGTTTCGACCAATTGACGGAGCGCCGCATTGATCTCGCGCTCGGTCGCGGTGTCGAGGGCGCTGGTCGCCTCGTCGAGGATGAGAAGGCGCGGGTTCTTGAGAATGGTGCGGGCGATGGCGATGCGCTGGCGTTCGCCGCCCGAGAGTTTGAGGCCGCGCTCGCCGACCCGCGTCGCATAGCCTTGCGGCAGACGGGCGATGAAATCATGGATCTGCGCGAGACGCGCCGCCCGCGTGATGTCCGCCTCGCTCGCGCCGGGACGGCCATAGGCGATGTTGTAGGCGATGGTGTCGTTGAACAGCACCGTGTCCTGCGGCACGACGCCGATCGCGGCGCGGAGGCTCGCTTGCGTAAGATCGCGGATATCCTCGCCATCGATCAGGATGCGCCCGGCGCTCGCCTCGTAAAAGCGGAAGATCAGGCGGGTGATGGTCGATTTTCCCGACCCCGTCGGCCCGACGATGGCAAGCGTCGCACCCGGCTTGAGGGTGAAGCTGATCGCATCGAGGATTGTCCGGTCGGGGCCATAGCCGAACCGCACCCCCTCGAAGGTGAGCGCCGCCGGCGCCGCTCTCGGCGCGAGCGGCCGGGCATCGGCGCGGTCGGTGATGGTCTGGTGCTCGGCGAGCAGGCGGAACATCTGCTCCATATCGACGAGGCCCTGCTTGATCTCGCGATAGACGAAGCCGAGGAAATTGAGCGGCTGATAGAGCTGGATGAGATAGGTGTTGACCAGCACGAAGCGCCCGACGCTCATCCCGGCATGGGCGACGTCGTTTGCCGCCATCAGCATGACCGCGACCAAGCCGAGCGCGATGATCGTCCCCTGCCCGAAATTGAGCAGGCTCAGCGTCACCTGCGATTTGATCGCCGCCCGCTCATAGGCGGCAAGAGAGGCGTCATAGCGCGCCGCCTCGAGCGCCTCGTTGTTGAAATATTTAACGGTTTCGTAGTTGAGCAGGCTGTCGACGGCCTTGGTCTGGGCGTCGCTATCCATCGCGTTCATGGCGCGGCGAAAGCGCACCCGCCAGTTGGTGAACAGAAAAGTAAAGCCGATATAGGCGAAAATCGCGATGAAGGTCACGGCGGCGAAGCGCCAGTTGAACATTCGCCACAAGATCGCGGTCACCATCACCACTTCGAGCAGCGTCGGCAGGATATTGAAGACGGCAAAGCGCAGCACCTGCTCGATGCCGCGGGTGCCGCGGTCGATCGCGCGCGCAAGCCCGCCGGTCTGGCGCTCGAGATGGAAAGCGAGCGAGAGGCGGTGGAGATGGATGAAGGTTTCGCGCGCGACGCGGCGCACGGTGCGTTGTTGGGTGCGCGCGAACAAAGCGTCGCGCCATTCGCCAAAGCCAGAGGCGGCAATGCGGGCGAGGCCATAAGCGCCGATCAGCGCCACCGGCACCACCATCGCCCCGCCATGCTTGGGGGCGAGCAAATCGACGGCGCGGCTGTAATAGACCGGCACCAGGACGGTCGCGATCTTGGCGGCGATCAGGCTGGCGACGGCGAGCAGAAGGCGCGCCTGCCCGCGCCAATCGCCGCGCGGCCAGAGCCAGCCGAGAAGGGAGCCGATCGTCGCAAACGAGGAGCGGGAGGTGCTGTCCATGGGAAACGTCGCGCAGCATGTGGCATGGCTGGCCCCACTTGCAAACCCCGGTTCTGGCTTTTCCGCGCGGAGGCTTTACATGCAAGGCGATGGACGGGCTCATGCGCCATATTGCGGCGTGCCGGAACGCGCGTCTCCCCGGTGGGCGGCGGGAATTTCGGCTCGGCGGCATGGCTGTCGGCTGGGTTGCGCCGGCGCTCGCCGCGCGCCTGCTCGCCTTTCGTGACATGCGCGCCGAAGGCGACGCAATCGCTCTCGCAGCGCCAGCGCGCTTGCCTGAGATCGCCGCCGAACTCGCGGGCGAAGGGCTCTTTTCCTGGCGCGACGAGGCGTTCGACGTGCGTGCCGAGCCCACCGGCCGCGTGCTGACGACAGTCGATCGCGGTGCCTTGCCGGCGTTTGGCCTCCGCGCCGAGGGGGTGCATGTCAACGGCCTGGTGCGGCGCGGTGATGCCGTGTTTTTGTGGGTGGCGCGGCGGGCGATGGACCGGCCGCTCGATCCCGGCAAGCGCGACCATCTCGTCGCTGGTGGCATTCCGGCCGGGTTCACGCCCTGGCAGACATTGCTCAAGGAAGCCGCCGAGGAGGCGGCGATCCCGGCGGCGCTGGCAGCCAAGGCGCAGCCGGTCGCGATCATCAGCTATGTGATGGAGCGCCCGGAAGGGCTGCGGCGCGACCGGCTGCATTGCTTCGATCTCGCATTGCCGGAGGATTTCATGCCGCGCGCTGCCGACGGCGAGGCGGCGGGGTTCGAGCTTTGGCCGCTTGCTGCGGTGCTGGACGCGGTGATGAGCGGGGATGAGTTCAAGTTCAACGTCACTCTGGTGCTGATCGATCTTTTCCTGCGCCAGGGGCTGATCGACCCCGCAAGCGCCGATGGCCGCCGGCTGCGCGCCGCCCTTGCCGATACATAATCGTTTAAGATGAGTTTGTTATGACCTAATTCGTCCCTGGCGGCGGCGGCGGGATGGTGGGCGGATGGGTTTTTTCCTCGTTCAGCAATTGCTCGTCGAGATTTTGCAATTCCTTGTTGATGTCGTGTTCGCGCGCGACATCGGGGGCGACGCCGGTTTCGCGCTCCTTGGCGGTGACGCTGCCCTCGGTCGGCTGATGGGGGAGGGAATCCCAGATATTGCCGATGCGCTGCGGTGGCGCCGGCGCAGTGGCCTGCGCGCGAGCAGCACCCGGGACGGCTGCCACGAGCACGGCCACGAGAACCACCGGGACGCCGACGATCCTGCGGTTATGAGAGGAGGAGGGCATGTGAACCGGTTTTCGCGCCATCGTGCTCGAGAATGCCCATGCCTTGGGCTTGCCGCGAGCCTAATCCGAGACCGGCTTTGGTTCAATCGCCGGGTGAGTTGCCGCCGTCGAGCACGGCATTGCCATGATCGTTGAGGAGATCGCCGTCGGGATCGCCGTGCAGCACGTCTTTCGGCAATGGCGGCGAGGCCGGGCTGCAGGTGACCCCGTTGAGCGCCGCGGCCCCCAGATTGACCGCGGCGAAACCGCCGCCGGGAAGGGCGGGAAAGATCGTCATCGGGGCGGTGGGATCGGCGCTCCCCGGCGGAGTCGGGCTTGCGCTCGCCGGGCAATCGGCGGGCGCGGCCGGCGGCGGCTGGCCGGCCGCGGCGGCGCCCGGCAGCAAAAACAGTAAAGGGAGCGGCACGCTGGCAATGATCCATCGCATGCCGCGATCCTGGCGGAAATTCCCTAACGGCGGGTTATCGCGAGCATCAGTGGCTCGAACACCAAGGTCGCGATCAGGGTCGCGGTGAGGCTGAGGAGCAGCAAGGCGCCGAGGCTCGCGGTGCCGGGATGGTGGGAGAGCGCGAGCGAGCCGAAGGCGGTGCCGGTGGTGGCCGCCGAAAACAGGATGGCGCGGGCCGTCGCGGTGCCGAGAAAACGGCTCGCCCCCGCCCGCCAGTTCATCACGAAATAGATATTGAACGAGACCCCGACCCCGAGCAGCAGGGGGAGCGCGATGATATTGGCGAAATTGAGGGTGATCCCCGCAAGCCTGATTCCGACCACGGTGAGCAGGGCTGAAAGCAGCAACGGCGCCAGCACCAGCGCCGCGTCACGCGGCCGGCGCAGCGCCGCGAGCAAAATCACCGCGATCGCGGCGAGCGCTCCGATCATCGCGTGCGTGAACGCGGTGACGATGGTCTTGCTGGTTTCGACGATGATCACCGCCATGCCGCCGGCGGTGGGGGCGAGGGCGCGAACCGCGGCAACGAACGCGGCGAGCCCGGCGCTGTCATGCCCCGCTGGCGTTGCCAGGGCCTCAACCCGCACCCGGCCATCTTGGGCGCGCCAATCCTCGATGATCTCGGGCGGCAGATCGGCGCGGGTGACCGGTTTCGCCGCGAGTGCCGCGCGAAGACGCGCCAGCTCCTCGGGCAGAAATTGCGTCAAAGCCGCGTTCATCGCGAGGATCCGGTCGTCCGGTGCGTCAGCGAGACGGGCAAGATCGGCATTGATCCGCGCCAGCGGATGGTCCGGCGGCAGTTTCGCCAGCGCCGGCGCAAGGCCGCTCCGCGCCGTTGCGATCGCAAGCCGGATTTGATCGGCGGTCACCGGCGCGGCCTCGCGCGGGGCAAGCGTGGTTGCGAGCAGGCTCGCGGCATCCTCGATCAAAGCGAGTTTTTTCGGCTGATCGGTGGGCACGAAACGGTCGAGCGTGAGAACATCGGCGACCTCCGGCACATGGTCGAGCTTGGCCGCGAGCTGGTCCGCGGCGTCGGCGTCCGGCGTCAGAATGTCGATGCTGGTCGGGTTGGTCAGCGGATCGTCCATCAAGTCATGGAGGGTGCGCATCGCCTCGCCGTGCGGGTTCTTGGTGTGCAGCGGGTCGGAGTCGAAGCGGAGATGGGGGAGAAGAAAGAGGCCAAGCAGCGCGAGCGCCGCAAATGCGGTGAGAACTGGCCCCCTGATGCGATCAAGCCGGCGCTCCAGCGCATCAAAGGTCGAAAACCCGACCGGCGCCGGCTCGCCGCGCGGCCGCGCAAGCGTCAGAAACGCCGGCAGGAATAAAATCGTGCAGAAAAACGCGATGAGCATGCCGCTGCCGGCGATGAGGCCGAGTTCGGCGACACCCGCGAACGCGGTGGGAACGAACGCGTAAAACCCCGCCGCAGTCGCCGCCGCGGCGATCAGGATCGGCCCGCCGGCGACCCGCGCCGTTGCCGCGAGAGCCGCGCCGGGCTCGGGAATGTCATGATGCGCCTCGCGAAAGCGCACCGTGAACTGGATCGCGAAATCGACCGCGATGCCGACGAACAGAATGGCGAAGGCGAGCGAGACGAGATTGAGCGTGCCGACCGCAAGCGCCGCGAACCCGCTGGTGAGCGCGAGTCCAAGCCCGAGGGTCGCGAGAATCGGCAGAATGAGGCGAGGGCCGCGCACCGCGAGCACGAGCCAGAGCGTGATCAACGCGAGGCTCCCGATCGTGTCGATCAGCATACCCTGGGCAAGGGAGGAAAATTCCTCGTCATCGAGGGCGACCTCGCCGGTAAGCCGGACATGGGCGCGGCCCGCGGCGACGAAGGGGAGCCGCGCGGCAATGGTGCGAAGCGCGTCACTCGCCGCCTTGCCGGGCGCCAGCGCCGCGTGATCGAGCACCGGCTGGACGAGCACGAAGCGATAGCGCCCGGCGAGATCGGCGAGCTTGCCGCCGCCGATCAGGCGCTGCCAGGAAAGCGGCGTCGGATGGCCATCGGCGCTGGCGGCCAGCGTCGCATCGAAGCTCTCGAGCGCTGGCAGATAGGGGGCGAGATCGGCCTCGCCCGCAGCGACGCCGACGCCGATCAGGGCCAGCGCCGAAAACAGCCCCCGCGCCGAGGGGTCGGCCGCGAGCTGGCCGAGAAAGGGCTGGGCATCGACGATCTGGTCAAGCAGTGGGCCGAGCGTCGCGGTGTCGAGAAAAAGCAGCCCTTCCCGCGCGAAATAGGGCGACGCGTCGGGGCGCTTCACGGACCGGAAATGAGCGGGATCGGCGGCGAGGGCGGCCGCCAGCGCCGCCGCCGTCGCGTCCGCTTCCTCCGGGGTCGCGGCATCGATCACCACCACCAGCGGGTCGGCGAGGGTCGGGAAAGCGCGGGCGAAAGCGATTTCGTTCTGCCGCCAGGGGAGGCTTTCCGCGAACATATGGTCGGTATCGGTATCGACGCCGAGATGGCGCACGGCAAAGCCGCCGGCAAGCGCCGCGAGCGCGAGCGCGAGGGCGGTGATCAGCAAGGCATGGCGGCGGCCGAGATCGACCGCGCCGACCAGCAGGTGTGCGAGCATGGGGGATATCCGTTTGATCGGTGTGTTTTTCTCATGCCTCTTGCCGCCGAGACAAGAGCGCGGCAGGTTCGCCGAAGAGAAAGATCCCGGAGGAAACACCATGTCGCTTGCCCGGCCGCGCCCACCCTTTCGTGCCGATCACGTGGGAAGCCTGCTTCGCCCGCCACGTTTGCGCGCCGCGCGCGCCGCCCATGCCGCGGGGCGGCTCGGCGCTGGCGCCTTGCGGGCGATCGAGGACGAGGAAATCATCGCCGCGATCGCAAAGCAGGAAGCGATTGGCCTGCGCGCCGCAACCGACGGCGAATTCCGCCGCGCTTACTGGCATTTCGATTTCCTCGCCGGTCTTGACGGCGTCGAGATGTATGAGCCCGAGCAGAAAGTGGCGTTCAAGGGGGCGACCCTGCCGCATGCGCTGCGCGTCACCGACCGCATCACGTGGCGGCGGCCGGTGATGATCGAGGATTTTCGTTTCACCGCCGAGCATGTTGGGCGCGCCGTCGCGAAACAGACCATTCCCTCGCCGAGCGTGCTGCATTTTCGCGGCGGTCGGCAGGCGATCGACCGCGCCGTCTATCCCGAACTCGATGGCTTCTTCGCCGATCTCGGCACCGCCTATCAGGACGCGGTCACCGCCTTCGCCGCCGCCGGCTGCCGCTATCTTCAGCTCGACGAGGTCAATATCGCCTATCTCTGTGATCCCGAGCAGATCGAGGGGTTGAAGCGCCGGGGCGAGCATGTCGAGGGGCTGCTCGAAATCTACGCCGATCTCATCAACCGCGCGATCGCGGGCCGACCACGGGAGATGGTGGTCAGCATGCATCTCTGCCGCGGCAATTTCCGCTCGACCTGGATCGCCTCCGGCGGCTATGAGCCGGTCGCCGAGGTGCTGTTCAATCGCATCGATGTCGATGCCTACTTCATGGAATATGACAGCGAACGCGCCGGCGGCTTCGCGCCGCTCCGCTTCGTCCCGAGGGGCGATAAAATCGTCGTCCTCGGCCTCGTCACCAGCAAGAGCGGCGCTTTGGAGAGCAAGGACGATCTCAAGCGGCGAATCGAGGAAGCCACCCGCTATCTCCCGCTCGAACAGCTCGCGCTCTCGCCGCAATGCGGCTTCGCCTCGACCGAGGAGGGCAATCTCCTCACCGAGGCGGAGCAATGGGCGAAGCTGGAGCTTTGTGTCGCGGTGGCCGAAGAGGTCTGGGGCGGCCTGTGACAAGGTTGCGATGGTTTTGAAATGAAGCGATCAGGGCCCAACGCCTCTGAGCCCTGCGACCCATGCCCGAGGGAGAAAACACCATGATATCACAGCCGCTTGGCCGGCGTGCGGCGCTCGGGATGCTCGCCGGCACGGCGGCCGCGGGCGCGGCGGGCGCGGGCGAGGCGATCGCCGTGCCGTGGTCGGCCGGCAGCGAGCGCCCAACGCTCATCGCCCCGCCCGGCGCCGCCGATTGTCATCATCATATCTACGACCATCATTTCCCCGCCGACCCTGCCGCCAGCCTCCACCCCGGCGATGCGACGGTCGCCGATTACCGCCTGCTGCAGCGCCGCCTCGGCACCACCCGCAACGTCGTCGTGCAACCCTCAACCTATGGCACCGATAATCGCTGCATGCTCGCGGCCCTTGCCGCCTTCGGCGCCACCGCGCGCGGCATCGCCGTCGTCCATCCCGATATCCCGCTCGCCGAACTTCGGCGTATGAATGAAGCCGGGGTGCGCGGCATCCGCTTCAACCTCGTGCAGGCCGGCGCGACGACGATCGAGATGGTCGAACCCTTGTCGCGGCGCATCCATGAACTCGGCTGGCATGTGCAAATTCATATGAAAGGGCCGCAGATCGTCGAGGCCGCCGAGATTTTCCGGCGTCTGCCGACCCCGGTGGTGTTCGATCATCTCGCCCGCATCCCCGAGCCCGAGGGCGTGAACAGCCCGGCTTTCGCGACGCTGCGCGCACTCCTCGATCGCGGCCATGTCTGGGTGAAGCTCTCCGGCGCCTATCAGGACAGCCGCATCGGCCCGCCGCGCTATGCCGATATCACCCCGCTTGCCCGCGCCTATGTCAAAGCGGCGCCGGAGCGCCTGGTTTGGGGCTCTGACTGGCCGCACCCGACCGAGAAAGTCAAACCGGATGACGCGGTTCTGTTCGATCTCCTCGCCGACTGGGCGCCGGAGGCCGCGACCCGGACCCAAATCCTGGTCAAAAACCCGGAAATCCTCTACGGTTTTTCCTGAGCGCCGTCTTATGCCAGCAGACAGAGGAGCCCTCCATGATCCCGCGTGAGCGCGCCCCCTATTCGGCGATCGTCGACCGCCCGCCGCTCCGGCTGCCTGGCGATGCGCGAATCGTCGTCTGGACCATCGTCAATCTCGAGGTCTGGGACATCGGCCGGCCGATGGCACGCCAGATTCTGCCGGCGCCGACCGGGCAGGTGTTGCTCCCCGATGTCCCCAACTGGTCTTGGCACGAATACGGCATGCGGGTCGGCGTCTGGCGTTTCTTTCGTCTCTTCAAGGCACTCGGCATCCGTCCGACGCTCTCGATCAATGCCCGTGTCTGTGAGGATTATCCCCGCGTCGCGGCGGAAGCGCGCGATGCCGGCTGGGAATTCATGGGCCATGCCTGGGATCAGATCCCGATCCACAAGATCGAGGATCAGGCGGCGATGATCCGCAAAAGCCTCGATACGATCGAAGCCTTCACCGGCACCCGCCCGGTCGGCTGGCTCGGCCCGGGTCTGACCGAAACCGCGGACACGCCCGATCTCCTCGCCGAAGCCGGCATCCGCTATATCGGCGACTGGGTCTATGACGACGAGCCGACCGAGATCGAAACCCGCGCCGGCAAGCTGGTCACGCTACCCTATACGGTGGAATTGAACGACATCCCGACGATGATCGTCCAGCACCATGAATCCCCCTACTGGCAGAGGCGCTGTGAGGATAGTTTCGACCGTCTTTACGCCGAAGGCGCCGAGCGCCCGAAATTCATGGCGATCGCGATCCACCCCTATATCTCCGGCCAGCCGCATCGCATTCGCTATCTCGAAGCGGTTTACGCCCATATCAATCGCCATCCCGGCGTTCTCCATTGGCACGGCCGCGATATCCTCGACTGGTGGGAGTCCGGCGCGCGGAAGCCATTGACAGAGCCCGGCCCGTCGCTATAACCCGCCTCCTTCGGTGGCCGGCGCGCATCCGGCGGCCGGGGCGTGTTGTCTTTCGCCGACGTCGCCAAGTCGCGTGGCGGGGGAAGCCAGAACCGGCCTTCAGCGTTTGAGGAAATTTTGAATGTTCGCAGTCATCCGCACCGGCGGCAAGCAATATCGCGTGACGCCCCATGCCGTGCTCAAGGTCGAGAAGCTCCCGGCCGCCGAGGGCGATGAGGTCACGTTCACCGATGTCCTCGCCGTCGGCGGGGAGGGGGCGCTGACCCTCGGCAGCCCGACCGTGGCCGGCGCGCGGGTGACGGCGCGGGTAATCGCGCAGGAGCGGGCGGAGAAGGTGATCATCTTCAAGAAGCGTCGCCGCCAGAACAGCCGGCGCAAGAACGGCCATCGCCAGCACCTCACCGTGCTGCGTGTGCAAGACATCAGCGCCGCCTGAGAGAGGAGAAGAACCATGGCCCACAAGAAAGCCGGCGGCTCCTCGCGCAACGGGCGCGACACCGAAGGCCGTCGCCTCGGCGTCAAGAAATTCGGCGACCAGGAAGTCCGCGCCGGCAACATCATCATCCGCCAGCGTGGCACCAAGGTCCGTCCCGGCCGCAATGTCGGGCTCGGGCGCGACCACACGATTTTCGCCCTGGTCGATGGAAGGGTCTGCTTTGAGCGCAAAGCCGGGGCGCGGGTTTATGTCTCCGTCACCAAGCCGCCGGTCGCGGCTGAATAAGCGCGGCGCGCATTCCCTCGCATTCCTAGGGGTCGGCGCGCGCCGGCCCCTTTTTGCGTGCCCCAGCCCCAACGCCGCAGGCCATGAAATTCCTCGATCAAGCCAAGATTTATCTCCGCTCGGGTGACGGCGGGGACGGTGTCGTCGCCTTCCGGCGCGAGAAATACATCGAATTCGGCGGCCCCGACGGCGGCAATGGCGGGCGCGGCGGCGATATCGTGTTCGTGGCTGTGGCCAACCTCAACACCCTGATCGATTTTCGCTACACGCAGCATTTCCGCGCGAGGAAGGGCGGCAACGGCGCCGGCGCCGACCGCACCGGCGCCAATGCCCGCGCGGTCGAGATCGCGGTGCCGGTGGGGACGCAGATTTTCGACGAAGATCGCGAGACCCTCCTCGCCGATCTCGACCAGCCCGGCCAGCGCCTGGTCTTGCTGCGGGGCGGCGATGGCGGGTTCGGCAATGCGCATTACAAATCGAGCACCAACCGCGCGCCCCGCCGCGCCGACAAGGGGTTTGCCGGCGAGGAACGCTGGGTCTGGCTGCGGCTCAAGCTGATCGCCGATGCCGGCCTCGTCGGCCTCCCCAATGCCGGCAAATCGACCTTTCTTGCCGCCGCTTCGGCAGCAAAGCCGAAAATCGCCGATTATCCCTTCACCACCCTCACCCCCGGCCTCGGCATGGTGCGGCTCGGCGCGACCGAGGAATTCGTGCTCGCCGACATCCCCGGCCTGATCGAAGGCGCGCATGCGGGAGCGGGGCTTGGCGACCGGTTTCTCGGCCATGTCGAGCGCTGCGCGGTCTTGGTTCACCTCATCGATGGCGCCGCCGGCGACGTGGTGCGCGCCTGGCGCACGGTGCGCGCGGAATTGACCGCCTACGGCGCCGGGCTCGCCGAGAAGCCCGAGATCGTGGTCCTCACCAAGGCCGATGCGATGAGTGCGCGTGAGGCGGCAGCACGCCGCGCCGCTCTTGCCCGCGCAACGGGTGCCCCGGTCGCGCTGATCTCGGCGGTGAGCGGGGCGGGGGTCGCCGCTCTGCTGCGCACGATCAAGGACCACATCGACGAGGCGCGGCGGTGAGCGGCACCCCACGGCTCTCGGACGCGCGCCGGCTCGTCGTCAAGATCGGCAGCGCGCTCGTCGTCGACGCTGCCCGCGCCGCCCCGCGCGCCGCCTGGCTCGCGGCCCTGGTCGAGGATATCGCCGCCCTCAGAGCCAATGGCACCGAGGTGATCGTGGTCTCCTCCGGCGCGATCGCGCTGGCGCGCCGCAGCCTTGGGCTGGCGGCACGGCGGCTGCGGCTCGAGGAGAAGCAGGCCGCGGCGGCGGTCGGCCAGATCCGCCTCGCCAGCGCCTGGAGCGCTGCCCTCGCCGCGCACGACATCATCGCCGCGCAATTGCTGCTCACCCTCGGCGATACCGAAGACCGGCGCCGCTATCTCAACGCGCGGGCAACGCTCGCGACGCTCCTCAAGCTGCGCGCGGTGCCGGTGATCAACGAGAACGACACCGTCGCGACGGCGGAGATCCGCTTCGGCGACAATGACCGCCTCGCCGCGCGGGTCGCCGAGATGGTTGGCGCCGACCAACTCATCCTGCTCTCCGACATCGATGGACTCTATACCGCCGACCCGCGGCTTGAGGCGACGGCGCGGCATCTGCCAGTGGTTGCGGCGATCACCCCCGAGATCGAGGCGATGGGCGGCGCGCCACCGCCGGGCTATTCCTCGGGCGGGATGCGCACCAAGCTCGTCGCCGCGCGGATTGCGACCGGCGCCGGCTGCGCCATGGCGATCGCGCCGGGCGAGGCGCCGCATCCCTTGCGTGCGCTCGCCGAGGGAGGGCGCTGCACCTGGTTCCTGCCGGCGCCGGAGGGGCGTTCGGCGCGGAAACGCTGGCTCCTCGGCAGCTTGCAGCCGCTGGGGAGTGTGACCATCGATGCCGGCGCGGCGCGCGCGCTCGCCGCCGGGCGCTCGCTCCTCCCCGCTGGGGTCACCGCGATTGAAGGGCGGTTCGAGCGCGGCGATCCGGTCCTGGTGCGCGACGCCGAGGGGCGCGTGCTGGCGCGCGGCTTGTCCGCCTATGCGAGCGAGGATGCGGCGCGCATCATCGGCCATCGCTCGGCGGCGATCGCCGAGATTCTCGGCTGGCGTGGCCGCGATGAGCTTATCCATCGCGACGATTTGGCGCTAGTATGAGCGCCGCCATGAGCGAAAGCCGCCAGCGCGGCGGGGGAGGGGCAGGGATGGATCAAATCGCCGATGACGAGCGCAGCACGCCGGCCGCTTCTGCCTCGGCCTGGCTCCGCGCGGCTGGCGCTGCCGCGCGGGCGGCGGCGCGGGCGCTCGCGATGAGCCCGCTTGCCGCTCGTAATGCGGCGCTCGACGCCGCCGCCAGGGCATTGCGGGCGGCGGAGACCGAGATTCTCGCCGCCAACGAGGCCGATCTCGCGGCCTCGGCCAGCACCGGCGCCTTTCGTGACCGGTTGCTCCTGACCCCGGCGCGGCTCGCGGCGATGGCGGCGGGGCTTGTGGAGATCGCAGCGCAGCCCGACCCGCTCGGCCGCGTGCTCGCCGCATGGCAGCGGCCGAACGGGCTCCACTTCCGGCGCATCGCAACCCCGATCGGCGTCATCGGCATGATCTATGAGAGCAGGCCCAATGTCGGGGCGGACGCCGCTGGCCTGTGCGTAAAATCGGGCAATGCGGTGATCCTGCGCGGCGGCTCGGAGAGTTTGCGGAGCGCGCGCGCGATCCAGGCGGCGATCGGTGCGGGTCTGCGCGAAGCCGGGCTGCCGGAGGCGGCGGTGCAGATCGCGCCGGATTCCGACCGCGCCTATGTCGGCGCGATGCTTGCCGGCGGCGGCGTCATCGACCTCATCATCCCGCGCGGCGGCAAGGCCCTGGTCGAGCGGGTGCAGCGCGAGGCGCGGGTGCCGGTGCTCGCCCATGCCGAAGGGCTTTGTCACACCTATGTCCATGCCAGCGCCGATCCCGCCATGGCGCGCCGCATCGTCGCCAATGCCAAAATGCGCCGCCCTGGCGTCTGCGGCGCGACCGAGACGCTGCTCATCGACGCCGCCATCGCGCCGACGCTGCTGCCGCTGATCGTGGCTGACTTGACCGCCCTTGGCTGCGCGTTCCGCGCCGATCCCAAGGCGCGGGCGATCCTCCCCGACCTGCCCGCGGCCGGACCAGAGGATTTCGATACCGAGTGGCTGGCGCCCATTCTCTCGGTCAAAGTGGTGGAGGGGATGGCCGAGGCGCTCGCCCACATCGCCCGCCATGGCAGCGCGCACACCGAGGCGATCATCGCCGAGGACCGTGCGGCGGCGGATGTTTTCCTCGCCGGCATCGATAGCGCGGTCGGGCTTTGGAATGCGTCCACGCAGTTCTGCGATGGCGGCGAATTCGGCTTCGGCGGCGAGATCGGCATCGCGACCGGGCGCATCCATGCCCGCGGCCCGGTCGGGCTCGAACAGCTCACCAGCTTTCGCTATCTCGTTGAGGGCAGTGGCCAGATCCGCCCCTGAGAGCGCGCTCGCGCCGGGTGCCGCGGAGCCGCCGCGTTTCGGCGACCGGCGGCGGGTGCGTATCGGGCTCCTCGGCGGCTCCTTCAACCCCGCGCATGGCGGCCATCGGCTGATTGCAGCGCAATGCCGCCGCGCCTTGCGCCTCGATCAGGTTTGGCTTCTGGTCTCGCCGGGCAATCCGCTCAAGACGCCGGCCGGCATGGCGCCGTTCGCCGCGCGCCTCGCCTCGGCGCGTGCCATCGCCGATGGCCGCCGCATCATCGCAACCGGGATCGAGGCGCGGCTCGGCACCCGCTTCAGCCGCGATACCATCGCCGCGTTGCAGCGTCGTTTTCCACGCGCGCGCTTCGTCTGGTTGATGGGCGCCGATTTGCTCGAAGAATTGCCGCGCTGGCGGGGCTGGCGCGAGATCGCGCGGCGGCTCCCGCTAGCCGTCCATCCTCGGCCCGCTTACAATGGCCGTGCCCGCGCGAGCCGCGCCGCCCGCACGCTGCGCCATGCGCTCAAAAACCCGGGCATGGCGCCTGCCTTGGCGCAGCTCGCCCCGCCTGCCTGGGTTTTTCTGCAGGTTGCGCAAAATCCCGCCTCGGCGAGCGCGCTCCGCGCGAGGCATCTCAGAGAGAACGGAGAACCGCCATTCCCCGCCCCCCATCCCCCACCGCCCGCCGCGCCAGCGCCAGCCCGCGCAAAGCCGCGACCCTCGCCAAGCCCGCCGCCAAAGGCAAAGCCACTGGAAGCGCAACGCAGGCCAAGCCTGCCGCCGCCGGCAAACCGGCGCCGCGCCGCGCGCCCCGGCCGCGCCGTGCCGACATCGATCTCGACCGGCTGAGCGCCCTCATTACCGCGAGCCTCGAGGACGACAAGGCGGAGGATATCGTCACCCTCGACCTCGCCGGCCGCGCCGCCTTCGCCGAACGGATGATCATCGCGACCGGCCTCGCCGACCGCCAGATCGAGGCGATGGCTGCCCATCTCGCCGAGAAGCTGCGCGCCGCCGGGCTGAAGCGGGTGCCGGTCGAGGGCGCCGGCGGCGCCGATTGGGTGTTGCTCGATGCCGGTGACATCATCGTCCATCTCTTCAAGCCGGACGCCCGCCGCCTTTATAATCTCGAAAAAATGTGGGGCAGCGATCTCGACGGACCGGAGGTCAGCCTGCTGCCGTGAATGGTGCGGCGGGTCACACCAGCCCGAGCACGCCAGCGAGCGCGCTCAGGGCGAGAAACCAGAGCGGGTTGAAGCGCGTCATGAGCGTCGCGACGGTGACGAGCGCGGTGATCAGGGCTGCGAGCGGGCCGCGCGCCGTCCCCGCCGCGATCACCGCGGCACCCGCGCCGACCAGCCCGACGGTTACCGGCACCAGGGCTGCTTGAACCCAGTGCCGCCAGCGTGCTTCGCGAAACCGCCACCAGAGACCGGCGATGGTGAAGGTGAGCAGCGAGGAGGGAAGACAAAGCCCGATCGTTGCGGCAAGCGCGCCGCCGAGCCCGGCGACCCGCCAGCCGATCAGCGTCGCGACCAGCATGTTCGGCCCCGGCGCCGCCTGCGCCAGGGCGTAGAGGGCAATGAAATCACGCGACGCAAGCCAGTGATGCACGCTCACCACCTGGCGCTGCATTTCCGGCAGGATGGTGTTGCCGCCGCCGAACGCGAGCGGCGAGAGCGCGGCGAAGGTGAGGAAAAGCGCGAGCACGAGCGTCATCGCGCCCGCCGCGCGACGATCAGCCCGAGCCCGGCGCCGATCGCGAGGATCAGAAACAGCGGCGCGCGGAAGATCGCTGCCGCGCACCAGACCAAGGCGGCGAGGGCGAGCGCCGCCGGCCGGCGCCGCAGCGGCCAGGCGATTTTCGCCGCCGTCGCCAGAATGAGCCCCGATGCGCCGGCGGCGAGGCCGTGGAAAAGATGCTGGACGAAGGCGAGATCCTGCGTGCGGGCATAGACCGCGCCAAGCCCGATGACGATCGCCATTGGCGCCAGCATCAGCCCGGCGAACGCCGCGAGCGCCCCGCGCCAACCGCCGAAGCGGGCGCCGAGCGCGACCGAAAGATTGATCACGTTCGGCCCCGGCAGGAACTGGCACAAGGCGAGAAGATCGTTGAAGGCGGCGGCGTCCAGCCAGCCGCGCTGCTCGACCACCATCCGCCGCGCCCAGGGCAACACGCCGCCGAAGCCGCTTACGCCGATCCCGAGAAAACCGCGAAAGAGATCGGCGTTGCTGACGGCGGCCGGCTCTTCGGGAGGGGGCGGCACCGGGCCCGCTACATCGTCGCGCCGATCTGCCAGGGGGCGAATTCGGCGGCGCCGAAATCGAATTGCTCGCTTTTGGTTTTCTCGCCGGAAGCGACGCGCAGGATAAGGTCGAAAATCCGCTGGCCACATTCGGAAACGGTCTCGGCGCCGTCGAGCACGCTGCCGCAATTGACGTCCATGTCGTCTTCCATACGGCGGAACATCGGCGTGTTGGTGGCAAGCTTGATCGAGGGTGCGGGCTTGCAGCCGAACACGCTGCCGCGCCCGGTGGTGAAGCAAACGAGATTGGCCCCTCCCGCGACCTGCCCGGTCGCCGCCACCGGATCATAGCCGGGCGTGTCCATGAACACGAAGCCCGACGCGGTTACCGGTTCGGCATAGCGCACCACGTCGACGAGGTTGGTGCTGCCCGCCTTGGCCATCGCGCCCAAGGATTTTTCGAGAATGGTGGTGAGCCCGCCGGCCTTGTTGCCGGGCGAGGGATTGGCATCCATCTCGGCGCCCTCGCGGGCCGTGTACTCCTCCCACCAGCGCATCAGGGCGACCAGTTTTTCCCCGACCTCGCGCGAGACGGCGCGGCGGGTCAAGAGATGCTCGGCGCCGTAGGTCTCGGGGGTTTCGGAAAGAATGACGGTGCCGCCGTGGCGCACCACGAGGTCACTCGCGGCGCCGAGGGCGGGATTGGCGGAGATGCCGGAATACCCATCCGAGCCGCCGCATTGGAGTGCGATCTTGAGCGCGCTCGCCGGAACGCTCTCGCGCCGCGCCTGGTTGGCTTCGGCCAGCACTTCGCGCACAAAATCGATGCCGGCGGCCACCGTGCGGCGGGTGCCCCCCATGGTCTGGATGTCCATCGCCTTGAGCCGGCCGGCGAGGCGCTGCTCCTCCATCAGGCCGCCGATCTGGTTCACCTCGCAGCCGAGCCCGAGCACGATGACATGCGAGAAATTCGGATGCCGGGCATAGCCCCCGAGGGTGCGCCGGAGCAGTGCCAACGGCTCCTTCTGGGTCATGCCGCAGCCGGTCTTGTGGGTGAGTGCGACGACGCCATCGACATGAGGAAAATCGGCGAGCGGATCATCGCCGGTGAACGGATTGCGGCGGAACGCGTCAGCGACCATCGCCGCGACATGCGCCGAGCAATTCACCGAGGTCAGGATGCCGATATAGTTGCGCGTCGCGATCGCGCCATCGGGGCGGCGGATGCCCTGAAACTGCGCCGGTGGGTCGATCATCTCGGTCGGGCGGGCATCGACGCCATAGGCATAATCGCGGGCGAAATCGCCCATGCCGCAATTCTGCGTATGGACATGCTGGCCGGGGGCGATGTCGCGGGTCGCAAAACCGATGATCTGGCCATAACGCCTGACCGGCTCGCCGGCCGCATGGGCGCGGATCGCGACCTTGTGGCCGGCGGGAATGCGTTCGCTGGTGGCAACGCCGTCGGCGACCGGGGTTCCCGGCAGCAGGGCGACGCGGGCAATCACCACGCTGTCCTCGGGCGAGAGGCGAATGATGGGAAGGGTCATCGCCGCCTCACGGTGCGGCCTCGCGCACGGCCAAAACCGCCGCGCGCGCCGCCTGGAACATCAGCCCCGAATCATTGGCGATCGTTACCATCTTAAACCCCATCTCGATCATACGGCGGGCATAGGCGGGGCTCAGATTATGGAGACCGGCGAAAATGCCGCGTTTTTCGGTCTCGCGGATCAGGCGCTCATAGATGCGGAGGATTTCCGGCTCCTCGCGGTCGAGCTTTGGCGGCAGGCCGAGCGAGAAGCCGAGATCGCTCGGGCCGATATAGATCGCATCGATCCCCGGGACATCAAGGATCGCCTCGAGATTGTCGAGCGCCTGCCGCGTTTCGATCATCGGGATGCAGAGCGTTTCTTGATTGGCGGTCGATTGATAGGAACTCATCACGCCATAGGGGGCGGCGCGGATCGGGCCATTGCTGCGCGCGCCATCGGGCGGATATTTCGCGGCGCGGATGAAGGCGCGCGCTTCATCGGCGGTGTTGATCATCGGGCAGATGACGCCATAGGCGCCGCCATCGAGCACCTTGCCGATGATCCCCGGCTCGTTCCACGGCACCCGCACCATCGGCAGCGGCGGATGTTTCTCCATCGCTTGGAAGCAGGCGATCATCGAAAGATAATCCTGCACGCCATGCTGGAGATCGACGGTGACGCTGTCCCAACCGGCTTGGGCCATCACCTCGGCGGAAAAGGCCGAGGGAATCGCAAGCCAGCCATTGACCGTCGCCTTGCCTTGCCGCCACTGCTCTTTCAACCGGTTTGTCATGCTGTTTTCCTCCGTCTCGGGAAAGGCTAGGCTTGGCATCCCAACGCGTCAATTCAACAGAGTGGGTGGAACGCCGATGACCGATGATGCCGTAAGCCGGGTGATCCATGAGGCCGAGGCGTGGCTCGGCCCACGTATGTCGCGCAACCTGGCGCTCCGCGAGCAGCACGCCCATGGCGAGGACACCAACCCGCCGGTTTTGCCCGATGCCGTCGCCTTCATCGAAACCACCGAGGAGGCGGCGCGGCTGCTCGCGCTCTGCAACGCGGCGCGCGTTCCGGTCGTGCCGTTCGGGGCCGGCACCTCGCTCGAAGGCCATGTGACGCCGGTGCGCGGCGGCATTTCGCTCGATCTTTCGCGCATGACACGGATTCTCGAGGTCAACGCCGCCGATCTCGATTGCCGCGTCGAGGCCGGCGTCACGCGCCAGCAATTGAACGCCCATTTGCGCGACCAGGGGATGTTTTTCCCGGTCGATCCCGGCAGCGAATGCACGCTCGGCGGCATGTGCGCAACCCGCGCCTCCGGCACCAACGCCGTGCGCTATGGCACCATTCGCGAAAACACCCTCGGCCTCACCGTCGCGCTCGCCGATGGGCGGGTGATCAAAACCGGCGGGCGGGTGCGCAAATCGTCGACCGGCTATGATCTGACGCGGCTTTTCATCGGCTCGGAGGGAACCCTCGGCGTGATCACCGAGATCACGCTCAAGCTCTCGGGGATTCCCGAGGCGATGGCGGCGGCGATCTGCCAGTTCGACGATCTCGCCGGCGCCGTCGAGACCGTGATTACGGTCATCCAGGCCGGCATCCCCGTCGCCCGCATCGAATTGCTCGATGAGGACGCGATCGGCGCGGCGATTTCTTATTCCAAACTCACCGGCTTGGCGCGGCGCCCGACCCTGTTTTTCGAGTTTCACGGCAGCCACGCCTCGGCCCGCGAACAGGCCGAGCAGGCCGAAGCGATCGCGCGCGACAATGGCGGCGCCGGGTTTCGCTGGGCGCTCGCCGAGGAGGAGCGGGCGCATCTGTGGAAAGCCCGCCATGACCTCTACTGGGCGGGGCTGGCGCTCAAACCCGGGTATTTCGGCGTGACGACAGACGCCATCGTGCCGATCTCGAAACTCGCCGAAGCGGTGCTCGGCGCGAAGGAGGATATTCTCGCCTCCGGCCTCACCGCGCCGATCGTCGGCCATGTCGGGGACGGCAATTTCCACACCGTGATCCTGATCCCGAAAGACGACCCGGAAGCGCTGGCGCGCGCCTGGGCGCTGGATCGCCAGATCGTCGGCCGCGCGCTCGCGCTCGGTGGCTCGTGCAGCGGCGAGCACGGGGTTGGCATCGGCAAGCGCGAATTCCTCGAGGCCGAGCACGGCGCCGAAGCGCTGGCGGTGATGCGCTCGCTCAAGACGGCGCTCGATCCGCACGGCATCCTCAATCCGGGAAAGATTTTTCTCAACTAAGGGGCTGAGACGAAAGCGGCAATCAGGTTTGGCCGCCTCCGCAATAAGCCTCAATGCGATAGCCATCCGGGTCGATGACGAACGCGGCGTAATAGTCGGGCTCATACTCCCGCTCGCCCGGCGCGCCATTGTCGCGCCCGCCGGCGGCGAGTGCCGCGCGGTAAAACGCATCGACCGCTGCCCGGCTCGGGGCACGAAAACAAACATGAAGGCCCGAGGCCGGATCCGACGGCACCGGCCGCTCGGCGACGACGATCCAGAACGCCGCGTCGTCATCGCCATAGCCCGCTGTGGTCTCGCTCCCACGCAGATAGCGATAGCCGAGCGGCGCCAGCGCCGCGTCATAAAAGCGCCGCGCACGGGCGAGGTCGGCAACGCCGAACGAGAGATGATCGATCATTTATTTATGCGGAATGAGATTGGATTGTTGAGACCGGTTGATCATGTGCAAAAGCCGCTTATCCGCCGGGATTTGGGTCCTGTCGCGGAGTGTGTGGAACGTATGGCCCGCCCCGCCTGCAAGTGATTTTTCCGATGGACTGGTCAGTCTGCGTCAACGTATCCGGCCTCAGAGCAAGCTCTCGACCAAGATGGAGATCCGCGCGCTCTGGTTCTCATAATTCTGTCGGCGACAAGTCCGCCATTCCACACATCAGATTTCCAGAACACCGATCGACTGTCAGGCCATCTTTCTTCCACCACCCGCAAACATCATGGACCGGTAGCCGATCATCATATCAGCACCGGTCGATTTCGGTCACACCGTCACACCAACGGCTTTGGCGTCAAATTTGTCGCCGTGACGTAAGACGGCCCACGCAATCCGTGCCAGCTTATTGGCCAATGCGACGACTACGGCGTTCTTATGCACCCTGGTGATCAGCCCCCGCAGCCATCCGCCGAGTGGCGTGGCGCTGGTCAGCAGACCTGGCAGGGCGGAGCGTGCACCATGGATCAACTGCTTGCGCAGATATTTGTTGCCGCGCTTGCTGATCCCGACAAGCCGGGGTCGTCCGCCTGTCGTGATCTGACGCGGCACCAAACCCAGCCAGGCGGCAAGATCGCGGCCATGACCGAAACTCTCACCCTTGCCGATCGCGGCGATCAGCGCGGTGGCGTTGACCGGGCCGATACCAGGGATCGAAAGCAGCCTGCGGGCCGCCTCATCGGCGCGGGCACGAGCAACAAATTCGTCGTCGAAAGCCTCGATCCGGTGATCCAGTTCGCGCCATTCCTTCCGCATGTCGGCAATGAGCGCTTGCGTTCGTGGAGACAACGCGATGCTACCTCCGTCGTTCTGATCGAACCGCCCCACCAGATATTGCGCGAGCTTGCTCCGCCCCTTTGGCACGGTAATCCCCCGTTCAAGAAGGATAGCGCGTAGCTGATTGATCAGCGCCGTACGTTCCACCACCAGGCGATCCCGCGCCCGATGCAACGTCTGCACGTCAAGCTGTTCCTCGCTTTTGAGATCTACAAAGCGCATCGTCGGCCGGGTCGCTGCTTCAGCGATCGCCTCGGCGTCCCGATCATCGTTCTTCTGCGCTTTCACATACGGGCGCACATATTCCGGCGACATCAGCCGGACCGTGTGACCCTGAGCCGCCAACAGCCGCCCGAGATAATGGGCGCCACAGCATGCCTCCATGGCGATCACACACGCCGGGATCTTCGCCGTAAAGGCCGTCACGCTGTCCGGCCGCATCCGGCGCCGTTTCACCACCGCGCCGCTCGCATCCAACCCCGCGAGACTGCAACTGTTCTTGCCCAGATCGATCCCCAATACCGCGATCTCTTTCGTCATGGCACTTTCCTTTCGCTGGCCCCAGCAGACTATACACCGCCGGGGGAAAGGAGCGGGCCATCCCATAATTCTGGGTGGCGTAATCTCCGGGTGAGTTCAACCACCAGGCTCGGCGTTTGAGCGCCGAGGGAGATCACGCCATGGAGAAGAATAGCACAGCGACGCCGGAAACCAGCCTGTTTGATGGCACGGCGTGGTTTGACCCGATCGAGGCGGGCCTGCGGGAGCGGATCCGCGGTTTCCTTGAGACCATGCTCGAGGAGGAGCTGACGGCGGCGCTTGGGCGGGGGCGATACCGCCGCGATAGCGAGGCGACGGGTGGATATCGCCACGGTGTCCGTCATCGCCAAATTCTTGGCTCGTTCGGGCCGCTCGAGATCACGGTGCCGCGGGGCCGGATACCGAGACCCGAGGGCGGCACGGCGGAATGGCGCAGCGCCGCACTGCCCCGCTATGCCCGGATGACCCGGCAAGCGGAGGCGCTGATTGCCGCGACCTACCTCGCGCTGGCACCAATACGCGGCGGGTCAAACGGGCCTTGGCGGCGTTGTTCAGGGGCGCTGTGGGCAAGGACGTGGTCAGTCGCACCTGGCGGAAGGTGAAGGCGAACTGGGAAGGCTGGAACCGCCGCAGCCTGGCCGATGAGGATATCGTCCGGCTGATCCTCGACGG
Organism: Acidibrevibacterium fodinaquatile; assembly: GCF_003352165.1. Lineage (GTDB taxonomy): Bacteria > Pseudomonadota > Alphaproteobacteria > Acetobacterales > Acetobacteraceae > Acidibrevibacterium > Acidibrevibacterium fodinaquatile. The sequence continues at coordinate 2,128,008 of NZ_CP029176.1, read as the reverse complement.
CACCGTAGTGAAGGTCCGGCTCGACCGGCGCGCGACCAACATCTCGCTGCTGGTCGTGCTCGGGGTTCGCCGCGACGGGCAGAAGGTTTTGCTGGCGGTCAAGGCCATGGGCGGCGAGAGTGAAGCCGCCTGGCGCGCCGTGCTCGATGAGTTGATCGCGCGCGGCCTGCGAACCCCGGAATTCCTGCTGATCGACGGCGGCGCGGGCCTCGAACGCGCGCTGGCGGGGATCAGGCGGCCGACACCGACCGGCCGAATAGCCGAGAGCGAGGCATTTCGGCTGGTCGGGTACAGGATATGATACCGAATATTTGTCTATTGTCCTGACCTGTCTGTGACGGTTTTCCGGGGCGTGTGCGTCGCATGCGGCATTGCGCGTTTTCTTCGATATTGACAGGCCTTGGCACGTCGGACTAAAAATATTAAAAAAATAAGATCGCACCAGGTCTATTCAGTAAGTAGTCACAATTAGTCGATACGAGATTGACGAAGATCTTTATCAAGAGCAAAAATAACTATTTTTAAAATAGCAATAAAGCGACGGCATCTCTCCTCTGTATAAATAAGCAAGAATGGAGGAAGTGACTATGACCGAAGAATTTGTTGGCAGCATCAATGAAAAATTTGCTGGTCAAGCAAAAATTATCCACATGCTTAAGTCAGAACCAACGCTAAAAAGAAAAGGAAGTCTGAGTTTGTCGGAAGAAGAGCGTTACGCATCAGATTTGATTAAAAATTCGATCGAAAATTTATTTGAACCGGTTACGAAGTACGGTGTGTTGTCGCAGTCTTCGTTATCAAACAATAAAGATGAATCGTCAGTTCTAGAATATTATGATACAAATTATGCAGAAATTTGCGCTAAACGGCGAACAGCCCTTAAGAAAAAATCCATTGATGATCTGCCGAAAGTCATCAGCGCGTGCGTTGTACTGTTTTCAAAACAAAAGAAAACGCTATATGTGCATCGCCGTGGAGAAAGGAGTGTTACGTATCCGGGCCATCTCCATACTTACGGAGGTCACTTCAAACCAGCGCCGGAATGGGGGGCGCACGATATTGACAGCCTGCTGATGACAGCGGTGCATCAACTTCAGGAAGAAGCCGGCCTTCACGTTTCCCCCTTGCAGAAAGTTCCCCTCATGGTGTCCGAGGAGACTCCAACCGGCTTCGTTCAGTTGGTGTTGTTGGGGGTCGACATTGGCGAAATGGGATTTGTCGGCCCTCAATTGGAGGGTGAAGCGGAAGGCATCAGCTTCGCCGATCTTGAAGGCAAGCTGAAGCCGGCTAATTGGGTGCCGAGCGGCTTGATGCAGATTCTTGTGTGGCTGGCCCTGGGAGCACCAGGAACGGATGAAAAAGATTGGAAGCAAAAACCAAAAGACATTTTTGAAAATGCTATAAAGAAGGTAACTCCAAACTATCCATGGGAACAACCGCGCATTAGTTATGATCCCATGGGGATTGAGATTGAATTTAAAGAAAGAACAATTGAAGGAGAAGCAAAGAATTCTGTAATATGGAATATCGGTAGACCAGATTGCCGATTTGAAGAAGAAAGGCATAAAGGCTGGGAAATACGACATAACGTTATTCAAAAAACAGAAAAAATAGAAGAAGCACATAACATTACTAAATCAGGATACTCTAACAAATCGAAAGACTCTATCCCATCGAGGACAGTTATAGATGCTTTCAAAAGTGTTCGGAAAAGATTTTTAGCAAAACATTATAGTGACAACAAATGGAGAGAAAAATTAATAGAAAAATTGAACTCTGAGTGGGGGCGGGCTAATTCCACTAATAGTGATAATCTCAAAACCCTGCTCATAAGGTCAGCAGCTATTATGCTAACTCTTTCAAAGCTATATTTGAAAAATAAAAATGATACAAATATGTTTTATAAAATTTGTGCAATAATTAATCATAAAGATAAGATCAAAAATTTATGTAGTTATTATGAAAATATTTATCGCATTGATGTAAATCAAGGCAGGATAAGAGGGCGTATAAAAACGCCATCTCTTCATCCATTGTTTCTTTATTCACCAGTTGTGCTAATTCGCTTGCTTGAAGAGACTATTACAACGGGACAAAGGCTCATATACACGCCCTCGATGAAAAATCCGATTCTTTGGGACTTATAAACAACTTTAGGTAGTAAACGCCTGCCGTCATGCAGCCAGAAGAGGGCCGAATCTTTTCGGTTTACAACCTGAACCCATTCCACCTCGCTGGCAGGTAAAATCCACCTCGTTCGGCACTGCCGCAGTGCCTGGTGGAGTCGCAAAAATGAAGGCCATCCTCATGACATGGCTCTTGGGGCGATTTTTGATCGACGGCGTGCGAATTGTTATAAAAATCGAGATAAAAATTAAGAAATGAGCAGATTATATATTTCGAGACACTCGCGGATATTTGATTCTCCTGGAAGTTTTTTGAGAGACGAAACTCGCCATCCGCATATTGCCGGAAACCGAAACGGAGTCAACCCAATGCTGCGGTTCTACAACGAAGATCTCGCAGGGCTGATCGGCAAGGACCAGCCCTGGCTCAATACCCAGGATTTTCTCGCCAAAATCGACGAGAACCTGCGCGCCGCGATGGGCTGAGCGCGCCGGATCACGCGCCGCCGGGGGTCATTCGGTGAACCCGCGGCGGAAGCGCAGCAAGGGCGTGGTGGTTCGCGCCGCCCGCTCTTCCGGTGAAAGCGCAAGCCAGAGCTTGAGATTTTCCAGAACGAAGCGCGTGGCCAGCGCGAGATTGAGCGCCAGCGCCTCCGCGATCGGGTAATAGCGCAACCCCTCCAGCTCGCCCGAGCCGGCAAGCGTGCCGCGCGCGCGGGCGGCGTCGATGACGAAGAAGCGGGCGTTGAAGCGGATCGGAAGACCGGGCGGCGTCACCGCGCGGCAGAGATAGTCGAGATCGCCAAGCCTGGGCGGGGTGCCCAACGAAAGCCCGGTTTCCTCCGCCAATTCCCGGGCCGCGGCGATCGCGAGGCCGTGCGCCAGCGCCGGCGAGGCGCTTTTTTCCACGAGCGCGCGGACCGGCGGCGAAAGCGCGGTTGCCGCCGGCGCGCGGAGATCGGCGCGGTCCACCCGCCCGCCAGGAAACACCAGCCGATTGGGCATGAAACGATGGCCGGCGCCGCGCACCCCCATCAGCACCTCCGCGCCGTCGCGCAGGACGACGAGGCTCGCCGCCGGTTTCGGCGGAACGGTTTTCGGGCGGGGCGAAGCCTCGGCGCTATCGGGCATTACGGTCTCCGGATTCACAAAACATAAAAACCTTCTTTTGACTTCCGAAAAAGAAGCAAAAAGACTTTTATCTGTTGGACGGCGCCGTAGGCGCCGCCCGCGCAATGAAAGTTTTTTGGTTCTTTTTTTCAAAAAAGAACCGCTTTCTTCTTACTCCCTGAGATAATCTTCCATCGCCGCCTGATATTCGCACTCGCGGGCGGCCTCACGGAGCAGCGCCGCGTCCGCGGCATGGCCGAGGGTGGCTGGCCTGGCGCCGGCGCGAAGCGCCCGGAGGGTCGCGACGGTCGCGGCAAATCCGGCCTGGAAGGGCAGGTGGCCTTGGAGCGCGATCCGCACCCTTCGGGCGGCGAGGGCGGCGGGATCGTCGAGCGCCGGGGCGAGGGTTCCAAGGATCAGCGGGCAGGAGACGGTGCCGGCGAGGGCGTCGAGTTCGTCCCACGTCCTGATCCCGGTCAGAAACAGCGCATCGGCCCCGGTTTCGGCATATGCTCGGGCGCGATCAAGGGTTTCGGGCAGGCCGAGCGCCGTGATCGCGCCGGTACGGGCGGCGATGACCAGGGCGGGATCGCGGCGGGCGGCCAGCGCCGCACGAATTTTCCCGATCCCCTCTGCCCGGGGAATGAAAGCGGTGCCACGCGTGCCGAACCCGGCGGGAAGCGCGGTATCCTCGATCGAGAGCCCGGCGGCGCCGGCGATCTCCAGCTCCTCGACGGTGCGGCGCACGTTGAGCGCGTTGCCATAGCCGTGATCGCCATCGACGAGGAGGGGCAGATCGGCGGCGCGGCTGATGCGGAGCACGAGGCCGGCGAGTTCGCTCAGGGTTAGCAGCGCGAGATCGGGCGCGCCGAGCACGGCGAGCGAGGCGACGCTGCCGGCGAGCAGCGCCATCTCGAAGCCGAGATCGCCGGCGGCACGGGCGCTCAGCGGATCATGGACGGAGGCGGGAAAGACGCACGTCTCGGCCGCGAGCAGCGCGCGGAGGCGGGCGCGGCGGGCGTGCCAGATCATCGCCCGGGCCCGAAATCGCGGAGCGGAAAGGCGCTATGCACATGTGGCGTGACCATCGCCGGGGCGGGCGCGACGAAGCCGGGATGGAGGCAGGCGAGATCGGGCGCCCCGAGCAGGCCGAGCGCGATGCGCACCTCGTCCTCGAGCAATGTCAGAACCCGCTCGATCCCCGCTGCCCCCGCCGCCGCGAGGCCGTAGAGATAGAGCCGCCCGAGCCCGACCAGATCGGCGCCGAGGGCGATCGCCTTGACGATATCGGTGCCGCGCGAAAACCCGCCATCGACGATGATCCGCGCCCGCCCGCGCACCGCCGCGGCGATTTCGGGCAGCATCGCCATCGTCCCGAGCCCGAAATCGAGCTGGCGCCCGCCATGGTTGGAGACATAGACGAACTCGACCCCGAGTTCGGCGGCCAGCGCCGCGTCCTCGGCGGTCGCGATGCCCTTGAGGATCAGCGGGATGGCGTGACGGTCCTTGAAGCGCCGGACATCGTCCCAGTTGAGCGCCGCCTGGAAGGCCATCGCGGCGTGGTCGGGGTTGGCGCGCCAGGGTTTTACGAACCGGTTGGCGATGTCGCGCTCGCGACGGCTGTAATGGGCGGTATCGACGGTGAGGCAGAAGGCGTCATAGCCGGCATCGACGGCGCGGGCGACGTGGTCATCGACCCAGGCGCCGTCGCCGCGGACATAGAGCTGGAAAATCCGCGGGCCGGCCCCGGCCGCCTTTGCCGCCTCCTCCAGGCTTGGCTTGGAGACCGAACTGAGCAGGAACGGCACGCCGAAGTGGGAGGCGGCGCGGGCGACGGCGGCGCCGGCGTCGGGGTGGAAGGATTCGAGCGAGCCGACCGGGGCAAGCGCGACCGGAAGCCGCAGACGATGGCCGAGAAACACCGCCGCTGTGCTCACCGCGCTGACATCGCGCAAGACACGCGGGCGGAGGGCGAGCGCATCGAGGGCGGCGCGGTTGCGCGCGACCGTGGTCTCGGTCTCGGCGCCGCCGATCAGATAGCCCCAGATCTCGGGAGACAGAGCGCGCTCGGCGGCGGGGATGAATTCGTGCAGCGCCTGGAAGCGTTCGGCGAGTGTTTCGGGCGTTTCCTCGGCTGTTTTTTTCATGATGCGATTCCCGCTGGCTAGAAGTCGAGATCAGCGTAATGCGCCGGTGGCGCGACGCCGGGGATGCGATCGGCGAGGAGGGTGCGAAAGCTCGGGCGGCTCTTGATCCGCGCATACCATTCGCGCGCCGCCGGCGAGAGGCTCCAATCGACCTCGCCGGCAAAATCAAGCGCCGAGAGATGGGCGGCGGCGGCGAAATCGGCGAGCGAAACGATGGCGCCGGCGAGGAATTTTCGCGTCTCGGCAAGCCAGCCGAGATAGCGCAGATGCTCGCGCAAGCCGGCATAGCCGAGGCGAAGCAGGCCCGAATCGGGATGGCCGCGTCCGGCGAGGCGCTTCAACAGCTTTTCCTCGAGCAGGTTGCGGGTCACGTCCTGGGCGAAGCGGCCATCGAACCAGGCGACGAGCCGCCGCACCTCGACGCGTTCAGCGAGCGTGCGGCCCATCAGCGAGGTGTCGGGATAGGCCTCGTCGAGATATTCCGCGATCACCGCCGAATCCGGCACGACGAGGCCGTTATCGTCGACCAAAGTCGGCACCAGGCCGGCGGGGTTGAGGGCGAGATACTCCTCGCGCCGCTCCCACGGTTTTTCCAGCCTGACCTCGAAGCCGAGCCGCTTTTCGGCCAGCAGAAGCCGGATCTTGCGCGAATAGGGGCAGATGGGATGGTGATAAAGAGAGCGCATCGACGGTTTTATGGCACCCCGAGCCCGCCGCGCCAACTCCGCGTTTAGCCTTATTTAAGGCGGAAATGGGTTAATCCCCGCCGGTGGTTCGTGGAAGGGGTGATTACGACGATGCTGATGGCTTTAAGGAATCTCTCGATCGGCGGGAAACTCGCGCTGTCGGCGGCCTGCGCGCTACTCCTGCTCGGCGGCCTCGCGGTTTCGATGTTTTCTGGCCTTGCGCGGCTCGAGCGCCTGGATGCCGAGGCGTCGGAGGCGGTTGCCGCCAAGGCGGTGATCGACCTGGCTGGCCAGCGCCGCCACGATCTCGACGCTCTCGCCGCGCGCATTGCCCTGCTCCAAACCATGCCGCAAATCACCGCCGCCAAGGCCGAGCTGGCATCGCTCAGCGAGGGGTTGGCGGCAGGTTTCGCGGGAAATTCGGCCAGCAATGCCGCCTTCGCCAAGGCCGCTGCCGACAATGCGGCCGAGGCCGACGCCATCGGCCACGTGCTGGCTGCCCGCGCGGCGCTGCTCGACCGCCGTGAGCAGGGGCTTTTGCCGCAGCTCGCGGCGATCAACCAACTGGTTTCGGTGACGCTGGATCGGATGCATCTCGAGGATCTCACGCCGGAAGCCGCCGATCGCAACAAGGCGCGGCTGACCCGCTATCAACGCGCGGTGATCGATGCCGGCAACGCCGCCCTCCTCGCCATGAACACCGGGGACGAGGCGGCGGCGAAAGCGACGCAGCTCAACACCAAGATCGCGCAAGCGCTGCTGCATGCGGCGCATGATGAGGGCGTCTCCAAGGACGCCGCGGCTGCCTTCGCCGCCATGGAGCAGAGCGGCGATGCCATTCTCGCGACCAGCGCCGAAATCGTCAGCCAAACCGCCGCCGCGGCGCAGTTCCTCGCTCATGATTTCGCGGCCAAGAGCGCCGCGGCGCGCGCCAGCCTCGAGGCCGCCGACGCCGATGTCACCCGCCAGGCGGAAGCGGCGCGGGCGGAGGCGCTGCGCGCCAGGGCGGGGCTGCGGCGGACGTTGATCGCCGTCGCGGTTGGCATCACCGCGATCCTGATCGTCACCTCGACGCTGACCGCGCGCGCCATCGCCCGGCCGATCGGCGTCATGACCGCGATGCTCGCTCGCCTCGCCGCGGGCGAGACCGGGATGACCATCGGATATGCCGGGCGACGCGACGAAATCGGCCGCATGGCGCAAGCGCTGGAGCGGCTGCGCCAGACCGCTGAACAGGCGTTTCTGCAGCGCCAGATCCTCGATCAATTGCCGCTCAGCGTCCTCGTCGCCGACGCTGCCAACGCGCATACGATCTCGTATGCGAGCCCGGCGGCGCGCGACGTTCTGGCGCCGATCGCCGACATCCTCGATCTGCGTGCCGATGCCCTCGCCGGGCAGAGTCTCTCGCGTTTTGCCCGCACGCCAGGGCTGGAGGCAGCGCTCAACGGCGATGCCGCGTCGCTCCCTTATCGCGAGCGCATCGCGGTCGGCGCCGAGACGCTCGATATCCAGGCATCGGCATTGAAAAGCGCCGATGGCCGCTTCTTCGGCCCGATGCTGACCATTGTTCCGGTCACGCGCGAGGCGCGCCTTGCCGAACGGTTCAAGAATTCGGTTGGCGAGATCGCCGCCGCTCTCGGCCGCTCGGCTGGTGAGATGCGGGATGCGGCCAATGTTCTGAACAGTCTCGCCGCCGATACCGGGACGCGGGCGGAGGCGGTGGCCAGCGCCTCGCGCGAGGCCGCCGGCAACGTCCAGGCGGTGGCCGCAAGCGCTGAGCAGATGGCCGCCTCGGTCAGCGAAATCAGCCGCAGCGTCGCCGAAAGCGCCCGCATCGCCTCGGATGCGGTGAGCAAGGCGGAGGCGACCGATCGCTGCGTCGTCAGCCTCAACGATCAGGCGAGCCGCATCGGCGGCGTCGTCCGGCTGATCGGCGACATCGCCGCCCACACCAATCTGCTGGCGCTCAACGCCACCATCGAGGCGGCGCGGGCGGGCGAGGCCGGGCGCGGCTTTGCCGTGGTCGCGAACGAGGTCAAGACGCTGGCGAGCCAGACCGCCCGCGCGACGGAGGAAATCTCCACGCAGATCGCGACCATGCAGGACGAGACCAAGACCGCCGTCACCACGCTGCGCGCCGTGAGCGCGACCATCCAGCGGCTCGACGAAATCGCCGCCGCCATCGCCGCCGCGGTCGAGGAGCAGGGGGCAACGACCCAGGAAATCGCCCGCGCCGTGCAGCAGGCGGCACACGGCACCGGCGAGGTGACAGAGAATATCGGCGAGGTCAGTGCCGCGGTCGGCGAAACCCGCGCCCGCTCGTCAGAGGTGCTGGCCGCCGCCGCCGACCTCGCGCAGCAATCCGGCACGCTGCGGACCGAGGTCGAGAGCTTCCTCGAGGCGATGCAGGCAGCCTGAGCGCGCGAGAGCAAGGTAGGTTTTGATTGAACCATCCTGTTCAATCAAAACCGGCCAACTTGCTCGCCAAAAAATAGGGGTAGAGCGTGATCGACTTAGAGCCCCTTTCAAAACCGCTTGTACCTTGATTCAATTTGATTCATGAAGGGGCATGCCCGCGCCCCAACTCTCCGACAGCCTGTGGTCGATCCTCGAACCCTTGCTCCCTCCGCCGCGCCCGCGGCCAAAGGGTGGCCGGCCGCCGATCTCGGCACGCGCCGCGCTGACGGGCATTCTGTTTGTGCTACGCAGCGGCATTCCCTGGGAGATGTTGCCTCGCGAGATGGGCTGCGGCTCTGGGGTAACCTGCTGGCGGCGCCTGCGCGACTGGCAAGCGGCCGGCGTTTGGGAGCGGTTGCACCGCGAGTTGCTGCGCCGCTTGCAAGACGCCAACCGCATCGACTGGAGCCGGGCCGCGCTGGACAGTTCCGCCATCGCGGCAAAAAAGGGGGTGCCGCGACCGGGCCGAACCCGACCGATCGGGGCCGTCCCGGCACGAAACGCCACCTCGTCACGGACCGTCACGGTATCCCGCTCACGTTCGCCCTGACCGGGGCCAATGTGCATGACAGCGTGCCCTTCGAGCAGATGCTCGATGCGATCCCAGCGATCCGCGGCAAGCGCGGCCGGCCGCGGCGCAGGCCGAGAAAGCTGCACGCGGACAAGGCCTATGATCATCGCCGCTGCCGCCGCGCCTGCCGGCAGCGAGGCATCACGCCGCGCATCGCCCGGCGCGGCGTCGAGACCAGCGAGCGTCTCGGCCGCTATCGCTGGGTCATCGAACGCACCTTCGCCTGGCTCAATCGCTTCCGGCGTCTCACCATCCGCTACGAGCGGCGCATCGATATCCACAGCGCGTTTACAAGCATCGCTTGCTCCCTCATCGCCCTCCGGGCTCTGGAGGGAAGGTTTTGAAAGGGACTCTTAAACCGATCGCGCTCTAGAGGGTGAGAGCTCGTCGTCCATGAATTATGCGATGTAATACCGGTCAGCGAAATCGCTGACCGGTATGCGCGCAGGGTTGGTGTGGCGGCTGCGCGCAACATCAAAAAGATACCAGCCAACCGTCTTCAAGCGACGTGTCATTCTTTCGGCTGGCTGGTATAACCCCGCCTTGGGACGGAGGGTGCTGAGTTAGCGGCGGCTGTGAGCGGGCCAGCATTTCGATTCCCCGCTGCAGCCTCCCTCTTTCGCGCGGGTTGCGTTGGCCGTTAGCGCATTGGGCGGGGATCTTCTGTCATCAGCCAGGCGGCGATCAAGGCGCGCGCTCGCGGGGAAAACGGATCGGGCGGCAGCGTGAGGGCAGGGGGGCGGCAGGCGAGGAGTTCTGCCCCGCATTCCGCCGCCGCCCGCGCGATCACCGCCTGTGCCGGCGTCTCGGGCGCCAGCACGAGGCGCTTTGCGCCGGCGCGAAGGGCTGCGAGCGCCGCGCCGGGGCTTGCCGCGCAGTCGATCACATCGATCATGGCGGTCGCTGGGAAGGCGTCGGTAGCCGTGGCGATCAGGGCCCGCCACCACGGCGCGCCCATGCTGAGCGCGGCGCCGGGCAGCGACAGCAAGGTGACGGCGAGGCCCGGCGCCAGCGCCGCTTCGGCCGCGTCGAGGCTGGTGACGACGATGGCCGGCGGCAGAACGCGGGAATCGCCAGGGCGGGCGCGAATCATTGCTTGACGATCAAGCCGTTCAGGGGTTGAAACTCAAGTGACCTTGCAACCCGGAGAAGGCGATGGCCGAGTCTGATCCGAACGCCGAAGCCGCGCTGGCGCGCCTTGAGGCCGCGCTCACGCGCGTCGCGGCGCTCGCCGCGCAAAACAATAACCCGGCTCTTGCTGCGCAAAACAACACCGCGGCGCCGCAGGCGCCAGCGACTGCGCATCCCGCGTCCGCCGCTCTCGCCGCCGGACTCGACCAACTGATCGCGCGGCTGCGTTCGGTTCTCGCTGAAACCGGCGGTTGAGAAGACACAGGAGAGCGATATGGCCCAGGTCACGCTGCGCATCAACGGCTATGTCTACACCGTCGGCTGCGAGGACGGCCAGGAGGGGCATCTGCAGGCGATGGCGGAGGAGGTCGAGCAGCGGATCAGCCAAATCAAGGCGCTCGGCGGCCAGAGTGGCGAGGCGCGGCTTTTGCTGCTCGTCGCCCTCGTGATGGCCGATGAACTGCATGACCTCAAGGCCGAGCTTGCCCAGGCGGTCGCGCCTGACGCGGGCGCCCAGGCGGCCGCCAGCCGAGGGTTGAGCAAGCGCCTCGAGCACTTGGCGGCGCGCGCCGAGGAGATTGCCGATTCGCTCAACCATCCCTAAAGTGATGGGTGCGGAGCTGCCCGGTGCGTCAGGCAACTCATCCCCGGGGCCAGTAAGCATTCCTCCCGGGAGCTGGCTCTGTCGGGATCGTGGTCTCGATATCCGGTGCCCACCTGCACACGCAGGCCTTGGGAGGATGATACGCCAACGGCCATGGCGGCTTCGCGCTTCCCCCCTTTGGTTTGCCGTGCGCGCGAGATGAGCGGCGAGGCGGCGGATCGCGCGCTGCTCGCGGCCAAGCGCGAAGCCCGCGCGCGCGCGCTTGCCCGGCGCGCCGGCGCCGATCGCACGCGCGGCGCGGCGCTTGCCGAGATCGTCCTCCGCGAAATTCCCTTGCCCGCGGCTGCGGTGGTTGCCGGATTCTGGCCGATCGGCGACGAAATCGATATCCGCCCGCTGCTGTTTGCGCTCGCCGAGCGAGGCCATCCGATCGTATTGCCGGAGACGCCGCGCCGTGGCTTGCCGCTGATTTTCCGCCGCTGGCAGCCGGGCGCGGCGCTGCTTCCCGGGCGGTTTGGCACCTCTCACCCCGATGGCCCGGCGCTCGCGCCGGAGATTCTGTTCATCCCGCTGCTCGCATTCGATCGCGCCGGCAACCGCCTTGGCTACGGCGCCGGGTATTATGACCGCAGTCTCGCCGCACTTCCCGGCGCGCGGCGGATCGGCTGCGCCTATGCCGCGCAAGAGATGGCGCACGTGCCCGCCGGCCCGTTCGATGAGGTTCTCGACGCGGTCGCGACCGAGCGCGAAGTGATTTTTTGTAGGAAAACGGAATAGGCGATGCGCATTCTTTTTCTCGGCGATCTGGTCGGCCGCAGCGGGCGGGAGGCGGCGATCGCGGCGCTGCCGGCGCTGCGCCGGACGCTTGCCCTCGATCTCGTCCTCGTCAACGCCGAAAACGCCTCGCACGGCTTCGGCCTCGCGCCGGACATGGCGGCGGCTTTGTTCGCCGCCGGCGCGGATGTGTTGACGCTCGGCAATCACTCCTGGGACCGCAAGGAAATCATCCCCTATATCGCGCAAACCCCGCGCCTGATCCGCCCGCTCAACTACCCGCCGGGAACGCCTGGCGCCGGGGTTGCCGAGGTCACGCTCGCCGATGGCCGGCGGGCGGTGGTGATGAACCTCATGGGGCGCCTCTTCATGGAATTGCTCGATTGCCCTTTCCGCGCCGCCGCCGAGGCGCTCGGCCGGCAGGTGCTGGGGGCAGGGGCGCAGGCGATCGTGATCGATTTCCACGCCGAGGCGACGAGCGAGAAAATGGCGTTTGCCCATAGTTTCGATGGCAAGGTCTCGCTCGTCGTCGGCACCCACACCCATTGCCCGACGGCAGACGCTCAGATCCTTCCCGGCGGCACCGGCTATCAGAGCGATCTCGGCATGTGCGGCGATTACGACAGCGTCATCGGCATGAAGAAAGAAGCGGCGGTGGCGCGGTTCTGGCGCAAGGTGCCGGGCGAGAAGCTGCAACCGGCGGAAGGCGAGGCGACGCTCTGCGGCCTCTTCGTCGAGACCGATGACAAGACGGGTCTCACCCGCAAGATCGCGCCGTTCCGCCAAGGCGGGCGGCTTCAGCCGGTGATGCCGGAAGGATAGTCCGAGGCGTGGCGCAACGGCGAAACGCCGCGGACAAACGCAGCCCCGCCCGCCATGTTACGTCGCGGCGAACAAAGCCTCGCCGATGAATTCGCCTTCGGCTACGCCGCGCGGGCAGGCAAAGAGCGCGCTCGCGGTGTGGGTGGTGAACTGGTTGAGCGCATCGAGCTTCGCCATGGTCTCGAAAATCCGGATGAAGCCCGCCTGCGGGTCGCGCTGATAGGCGAGAAAGAACAGGCCGGCATCATATTCCAGCCCCTGGCGCCAGGGCGGCCAGCGTTCGGCGGTGAAATTGACCCCATCGTCATAGGCGTAACCACGGCGGAGGATGCGCGCGCCACCGGTGCTCGCCGCCGCGCCGAGACGGACATGGGCGTTCTCGGCGATCACCGGATTGCCGTCGGCATCGTTTGCCGCGAGCGGCAGCGGAGCGAATTCGTCTTTGGCGCCGAGGGGTGCCCCGGAATATTTGTGCCGGCCGATGGTCTGCTCTTGGAAATCGACCTCGGTGCGGTCCCAATGCTCGAGCGCGATGCGGATGCGCCGGACGACGAGATAGCTGCCGCCTTGCAGCCAGGGCGGGGCCTCGGCGCCGGCCCAGACCACCGAAGCGGCGTCATCGCCGACGGGGTTGTTGGTGCCGTCCTTGAACCCCATCAGGTTGCGCGGCGTTTCCCCGGCCGGGGTGCGCGGCAGGAATCCGGCCTGCACCCAGCGGAGTTGCGCCGTCCCGTAAGCAAGCCGGGCGAGTTGGCGGACGGCATGGAACGCCACTTGCGGATCATCGGCACAGGCTTGGAGCGAAAGATCGCCACCCGAACGCTCAGGCACGAGCTGATCGCCGTTGAAGCGCGGCAACGCAACGAGTGGCGCCGGCCGGTGCGCGGCAAGCCCGAAGCGGTCGACGCCGTCATGCTCGAACAAATCCGGCCCGAAGCCGAAGGTGAGCGTAAGGCGCGCCGGGCCGAGCCCCAACGCTTCACCCGAATCGGCGCCGGGCTGGCTCGCATCGGTGCCCAAGGGCGCCGCGGTTTGCCCCGCGGTGAGGCGCTCGGCGGCATCCGTCCAGCGACGCAGGAGAGCGATCAGCTCGGTGCGATCTCGCGTCGTCACATCGAACGCCGCGAAATAGGTATGGGTCTGTTGCGGCGTCAGAATCCCGGCCTGATGGGCGCCGCGAAACGGCAGCCGATCGGACGCCGGGGCGGCGGCGGGCGCCGCCTCGGCACCTGCCCGCCGGCCGAGGATGGCGCCCGCCAAGCCTGCGGTCGCGGCGAGCAGCGTGCGGCGGGAGGCAAAGGGGCAGCCGCCAGTCGCCTCTCTCATCGCGCCAGCACCAGCGTGTTCATGTCGTCCTCGACGTAATAGAGCCCGTCGCCCTCCGGGGTCAGGGCGAGGCCGAAAAGATCGCCGTTGCCGGGCGGGGTCTGCGCCTTGTCGGCGTCGAACCATTGCGCGCCGAGCTGCCGCCCGCTCTGGGGGTCGATTTCCACCACCTGGCCATTGAGCCCGTTGGTGACGAGAAGATGGCCGCCCGGCGTCATCGCCAGCGCCAGCGGACGCTTGAGCAGGCCATCCTTGGTCACCTCGCGCCCGGTGCCGGCGCTGGTCGAGCGGGTCGCGGCGTCGGCGATGGCGGTGATGCGGTTGCCGATCGCATCCGAGACATAGAGCGTGCCGTCGGCGCCGAGGGCAAGGCCAGTCGGGCCGATGACGAAGACGCCCTTGTCGGCCTGCTCGCCGAAACCCTCGCCGATCACCGTCTCCCGCGTCACCGCCGGCGCCTTCCCCGGGGCGAGGGAGAGATCGAGGCGGAGCACATTGGCCTTGTGGACCACCGGCGCGTCATCGCTCGGGGCACCAACATCGAAACCGGTATTGCTCAGAAACAATGTTGCGCTGTCGCCGCGATCGATCACCGCCATGTTGCCCCACGGGCCATTGATAGGCGCGCTGGTGATGACGGTCTCGACCGCGCCTTCGGGGCTGAGCGCGATCAGGCAGCCCTGGCCCTTGGTCGCGGTGGTGCCGTCATGGCTCGGGAGACTGCCGACGATGACGTGGCCTGAACGCAGCATGGTCATCGCCGTGGTCAACCCGACCCCGCCCGGGCAGCCCGCGAGGTCTCGCGGCAGGGACGCGAACAGGGCGAGGCTTTTATCGCCGGGGCGATAGCGGACGATGGTGGTGCCGAGGCCTTGGAGATTGTTCTTGTCGTTGAAATTATCGACGAGAACGTCGTTTTTCTGGATTTTGCCGGCCGAGACCGGCGCGATGGCGATGGCATAGGGGTTTTGGTCGCCGTTCTCGGGGACGGTGGAGGCGAGGGTGACATGGTGATGGAGCCGGGCGAGGAAACTGTCTGGCGCCGCCGCCAATAGTCGCGTGGCGACGAGAAGAGTGCCCGCGGCGGCGAGCGCCGAGAGGCGCAAACGGGGGTGGGGCGCGGTTTCGGGCATGGCGGATCTCCTGGTCGCGAGCGTTTGATTGATTGGGGCTTATTAATATTGCGAATAAGTCGCAATAACAAATGGCCCTGCCGCCGTCAACCTGGAGAGTATCGGCCTGGCCGGGCGCCGGTCGTCGCGTGACGGCTGCGCGGCATTGACGCGTGAGAGTGCGTTAACAAACCGAAAAAATTTCGGGAAGTGGCGTAATTTGCAGGCAAAAAAATTCTTGCTTTCGATGGTTGTCGCGGGTATTGAGTGACCAGGAAGAGTAGAAGGAATGGCGCGATGACCGCTGTATCAGTGCCGGCAGGCAACGGTACGTTTCAGAATCTGAATTTTAACACGACCGACAACGCGTCGTTCCAAAATACGCTCCTCTCCAGTTTCGCCACGACCTTCGCGTCGACAAATCTCTACACCAGCCTCAACCCGTCTGCGCCCTCCTCCAACCCGACGCAGCCGAGCATTTTCGTCGTCAATCCGACCCTGAACAGCAGCATCACCGGGGGCACGATCACGCTCGCGTCCGGTTTCAACGGCGTTTCCAATCTCGCGACCGGCAACACCACCATCGCCGGCAATAGCGGGGGGAATGAAAGCATCGTCTCCGGCTCGGGCAATATGACGTTCTATGCCGGCAAGGGCGAATCGGGCTCGCTCGCAGCGGCAGGCGGCAATAATACATTCTTTGGCCCCTCGGCCGCCGGCGGCAATTGGACCCTCCTCTTTGACGGAACGGGCAATAATACCGTCATCGCCGGTTCCGGCAACGATATGATCCAGACCAGCAGCGGTCAGGCCAACACGCTCTATCTCGGCACTGGCGCTGATACGCTCGCTTCCTATGGTGCCGACACCATCAATGCCGGCAACGGTCAGGATACCGTCTACCTCTACGGCTCCAGCGGCAATAACGCCCTTGTCAATGGTGGCTCCGGCACCTTGACGGTGGTCGATAATAGCGGCGCCGGGACGGTGATGGGCGGGGCTGGACCCGAGACCATCTTTGCCAATGCCGGCGGTGGCACCTATATGGGAAGCGCTTCCGAGTCTGGCTCGATGGTTTTCGTCAACAACGTCACCGTCAGCGGTGGCGCCGCCAGCACCTTCACCGCCGGGCTCGGCAATACGACCGTCTTCGCCATGAACGGCAATGGCATGTACAATTCCGGTGCCGGCGCCTTCACCATGCTCTCTGAAAACGGCGTTGACACGGTCAATGTCGGCTCGGGCATGAACACCGTCCTTGCCTTTGCTGGCACCGGCGGCGACATTTCCCTCACCGGCGGCGGGATCGGTAACATTCTCGCTGCCACTTCGGGCAACACCACGCTGAACGCCAGCGGCAGCACCGGCGCCAATATTCTGTTCAACGTTGCCGGCGCCGGCAACGCGGCGACGCTGATGGGCGGCTCCTACTACAATTACTTCATCAACGTTGCCGGTGATACGACGATGGATGGTGGTTCGGGCACCAATTTCTTCCAATTCGTTAGCAACGGGGTGGCCGGCAACGATTTGATCAACGGCTGGAACAACAACGATCAGATCGATCTCTACAATTACGGCACTTCCCAGCCGACGCAAACCACGGTCAGCGGCGCCGGTGGCACCACAAATACTGTGATCACCTTGTCGGACAACACCCAGATTACCGTTGCCGGTGTCAGCAGCATCTCGACCAGCCATATCCATATCGGCTGACGTCGTTTCTCCACTCTCTTCCAAACCCGCCGCGCCAACACGCGGCGGGTTCTTTATTTGCAGCGCAGGCGAACGAAAATGTGGGCCGCTTGTCGTGCGCCCGGCGCAAAAGAGGCGGCGATCATGGAGATAGCGGGGAGCCGAGAAAAATACCTCGATGGCCTGCGCGGGCTCGCGGCCATGCAAGTCGTCTTTCAGCATTACACCTTGGCGTTCCTGCCCGCTTCGCTCGCGCGTTTCGGGATTCTGGCGGACGGCAATTTCGCGGTGTTCATTTTTCTTGTGATGTCAGGATTCGTGCTGACGCCGAGTTTCGAGCGGCAGCCGCATGCTCTCATCTCAGGTCTTGCGCGTCGCGCCGTTCGGCTCGGTCTTCCGGCCGCCGTTGCCAGCGCTTTCGCGGTGTTGCTCACGGCGGCGTGGCCGGGGCAGGCGCCAGCCGCGGCGGCGTTGTCGGGATCGTCGTGGCTCGCCGGACTGCAGCCGATCACCCCAGCGCAGGCACTTGCCGATATGTCGGGCCTCTCCTTGATCACGGGGTCCGCGGAAACCACGCTGTTCGGGCCCGCGGCCCGATTTCTGCCGCATTGGTCGGCGTCGGTCGATCCGCCATCCTGGAGTCTCCATCTCGAACTCTGGGGCTCGGCCCTGGTTCTCGTGCTGGTTTGGCTGCGCGCGCGGCATACTTGGCTTCACAGCGTCGCGCTGATGCTTTGCGCGTGGTTCATCGGCGTGAATGCGCTCAATCTCTTTGCTCTTGGCAGCGTGCTGTCCTTGATGGCCCGCAGCCCCTGGTTCCCGACCCTGATCGCGTGCCGCGGGCGGCGTGCGCTGGGCGTTGCGCTGGTCGCGGTTGGGATTTGGGTCGAGTATGGCGGATGGCTGCCCGCGCTGCGCTGGCTACAAGAGACCGATGCCGCCCGCGCCCTCGTTCACCCTTTTGCCTGGTTTTCGCTCAGCCAGGAATGCGCCGCGGTCTTGATCTTTGTTGCGGTTCTGCTCCTGCCAGAGCTGCATGGCTTGCTCCGTAGCCGGCTCGCGCAATGGCTCGGGAAATTGTCCTTCGCGATTTACCTGCTGCATTTTCCCATCATGCGGGAGCTTGGTTGCGCTGCGTTCACGATGGCCGTGGGATGGATTGGACAGGGGGCAGCGGCCTGCCTTGCGCTCGTGGTCGGCCTCGCGGCGACCTTCCTCGTCGCGGTTCCATTCGAACGCGTGGTGGACCGGAGCGCGATCGCCCTTTCGCGGCGCTGCGGCAAGCGCCTCGTTCCCGCCGCCGCTTAGCGAGAGCGCCGCGCCGTCCAGCCCGCGCGCGCCATGAGCTTGGAAACCATCGTCCCATAGCATTACGCTCTTGCTTTCGGCCTGCTGATCCTGGCAGCCTAACAACAAGCAGATCGACCAGCTCAGGCGCGGCGGCTTTGCTATCGCGCCCTGGGACATGATCACAGCACGCGGGGAACGTTATGCGCTTTACCTGGTTCAATCTGATGCCCTGGCCGGACCTGCCGGATGATTTCCGCGAACGATACCGCTCGGTCTGGGTCGATATCGATAGCCGCTTGTTCGAGCCGAGGCGCGGCCACGAGGTCTACAACACCTATCTCGATCAGCTCGAATACGCGGCGAGCCTCGGCTTTGATGGCATCGGCTGCAACGAGCATCACCAGAACGGCTACGGGCTGATGCCCTCGCCGAATCTGATCGCCGCGGCGCTGGCGCGGCGCACCCGCGATGCCGCGATCGTCGTGCTCGGCAATTCCATCGCGCTTTATAATCCGCCGGTGCGGGTTGCCGAGGAATTCGCCATGCTCGACGTGATTTCCGGCGGACGCCTCGTCGCCGGCTTTCCCGTCGGCACCTCGATGGACACCAATTACTGCTATGGCCAGATCCCGGCGCTCACGCGCGAGAAATACGCCGAGGCGCATGAGCTGATCATGCGCGCCTGGCGTGAGCCCGAGCCCTTTGCCTTCAATGGGCGCTACACCAAGCTCCGCTACGTCAATCTCTGGCCGCGGCCGCTGCAAAAGCCCCATCCGCCGATCCACATTCCTGGCGGCGGCTCGGTCGAGACCTATGATTTCTGCATCGACAACACCTATTCTTATTCTTACTTGAGCTTTTCTGGCTATCTCCGCGCCCGCGCCCTGATGGAGGGGTATTGGGAGCGGGTGGCACAACGCAACACGCCGGATTCCTCGCCCTATCGCGCCGGCTTCGCGCAGACCATTTGCGTCGCCGAAACCGATGCCGAGGCCGAGCGGCTCTATGCCGAGCATGTGCTCTATTTCTATAATCGTTGCCTGCATATTTTCCCCGGTTTCGCCGACGCCCCGGGCTATCGCACGATCAAGACCATCCAGTCCGGGGCGCTCGCGCAATATGGCGCCCGGTTCCGCTATCAGCCGATGACCTGGAAGGAGCTGATCGAGGGCGGCCATGTCATCGCTGGCAGCCCGGAGACGGTGCGCCAGCGCATGGAGGATCTGATCCGCGGGCTACGTGTCGGCAATATTTTCTGCCTTCTCCATGTCGGGAATATGCCGAACGAAAAAACCATGTATTCGACCCGGTTGTTCGCCGAGCGGGTGATGCCGGCTTTGCGCGGGATGTGGCCGGATTATGCCGGGGATGACCGATTTTGGTGCCACCCTCTGGAAAATCCGGTAACGCCGGCGCCGCTCGCCCGCGGCTTTGCGGCGGCCCCGGCGTGCGACGCGGAGGTTTCGCCATGATTACCGAGCGCGCGATCACCCTCCGCGAGCGCCGCGTCGCCGTTCTCGAAGGCGGCGCCGGCCGCGACCTGGTTTTTCTCCACGGCGCCGGCGGGCTCACCGCCGATGACCCGCTGCTTCGCCATCTCGCCGCGCGCTATCGCGTGCATGCGCCGCTGCTCCCCGGCTTCGGCGCGAGCGAGGACGCCCCAGAACTGCGCGAGATGCTGGATGTCACGCTGCATGGGTTCGATGTCATCGATGCGCTCGGCCTCGCGCGACCGCTTCTGGTCGGGCATTCGATGGGCGGGATGATTGCCGCCGAAATGGCCGCGATCGCGCCGCGCGAGGTCGAGGCGCTCGCGCTCATCGCCCCGGCTGGCTTGTGGCGCGACGAGCATCCGATTCCCGATCTCTTCGCGATGCTGCCCCATCACTTGCCGGCGCTCTTGTTCCACGATGTCGCGCTCGGCGAGCGGCTGCTGACCGGTGGGCTCAACCTCGAAGACCCACAATTCCTGATCGGCTTTCTGGTGCGGAACGCCCGCCAGCTCGGCATGGCCGGCAAATTGCTGTTTCCCATCCCCGATCGTGGCCTTGCCGACCGGCTTTACCGCATCCGCGCCCGCACGCTCCTGATCTGGGGCGAGAGCGACCGGCTGATCCCGCCGGTCTATGCCGATGCCTTCGCGGCTGGCCTCACCGCTGCTGCGGCGCTGCACCGGGTGCTGATCCCCGCCTGCGGTCATCTGGTCGGTGCGGAGCGGCCGGAAGCGGTGCTGACGGCGCTGGCGCAGGCGGGGTTCTGATCGCCCCGGCTTGCCAAACCCGCGTCGCTCCGCCATATCCGCGCGGGTCGGATCGGAAAAGGCTGGGCAAGCGGATTCCGATCGGCTATAAACCGAAGGAGATCGGGCGCGCGGGGCAGGGGCCTCGCCGCGCCCGTTGTGGTATGGAGGCCGCTCGTGTCTGAAACGCCGCTTGAAAAGATCCGCAATATCGGGATCACCGCGCATATCGACGCGGGCAAGACCACCACCACCGAGCGCATCCTCTATTACACGGGGGTTTCGCACAAAATCGGCGAGGTGCATGACGGCAACACCACGACCGATTACATGGAGCAGGAGCGCGAGCGCGGCATCACCATCACCTCCGCCGCGGTGACGTGTGAGTGGAAGAACCACCGCATCAACATCATCGACACCCCCGGCCATATCGATTTCAACATCGAGGTCAACCGTTCGCTCCGCGTGCTCGATGGCGCGGTGTTCATCATCGAGGGCGTCGCCGGCGTGCAGCCGCAATCGGAGACCAATTGGCGCCTCGCCGACCGTTACAACGTCCCGCGCATCATCTTCATCAACAAGCTCGACCGCACCGGCGCTGATTTCTATCGCGCCTTCGACACCCTCAAGGAAAAGCTCGACATCGTTGCGCTGCCGCTGCAACTCCCGATCGGCACCGAGGACCAGTTCGTCGGTGTCGTCGATCTCGTCGAGATGAAGGCGATCATCTGGGAGGGCGGCGAGCTTGGCGCCAAGTATCACGACGCCCCGATCCCCGCCGATCTCGTCGAGAAGGCGAAAGAGCATCGCCAAACGCTGCTCGATACCGCGCTCTCGGTCGATGACGCGGCGATGGAGGAGTATTTCGAGTCTGGCGACGTCGCGGTGGAAACCCTCAAGCGCTGCATCAAGGCCGGCACCATCAGCGGCGCCTTCCGCCCCGTGCTGTGCGGCACCGCCTTTAAGAACAAGGGGGTGCAGCCGCTGCTTGACGCCGTGCTCGATTACCTCCCTTCACCGGTCGATGTCCCTGGCATCAAGGTCGCCGCCGAGGAAGGTGAGGACGAGCATGCCGAGCGCCGCCGCATCAAGGCCGACCCGAACGCCCCCTTCGCCGGCCTCGCCTTCAAGATCATCAACGACAAATACGGCACCCTGACCTTCGTGCGGGTTTATGCCGGAACCCTCCGCTCGGGCGACACCGTGCTCAACACCACGCGCGGGCACAAGGAACGCATCGGCCGGATGTTTCAGATGCACGCCGACAAACGCGCCGAGATCAAGGAGGTTTCGGCCGGCGACATCGCCGCCTTCGTCGGCCTCAAGGACACCATGACCGGCGATACCCTCGCCGCCGCGAACGACCCGGTGGTGCTGGAGCGCATGGCCTTCCCGGTGCCGGTGATCGACATCTCGGTCGAACCGCGGACCAAGGAATCGGTCGAGAAAATGACCATCGGCCTGCAAAAGCTCGCAGGCGAAGACCCCTCGCTGCGTCTCCGCACCGATCAGGAGAGCGGCCAGACCATCCTCTCCGGCATGGGCGAGCTGCATCTCGAAATCATCATCGACCGGCTGAAGCGCGAATATGGCGTCGAGGCCAATATCGGCGCGCCGCAGGTCGCCTATCGCGAAACCATCACCCGCCCGCACACCGAAATCTACACCCACAAGAAGCAGTCCGGCGGCTCTGGCCAATACGCCGAGGTCAAGGTGATTTTCGAGCCGCTAGAGCGCAACGGCGGCATCGTCTTCGAAAACAAGGTGGTCGGCGGCGCGGTGCCGCGCGAATACATCCCGGCGGTCGAAAAAGGCATCCGCGTGCAGGCCGAAACCGGGGTGTTGGCCGGGTTCCCAACCGTCGATTTCAAATACACCCTCGTCGATGGCAAGTATCATGACGTCGATTCGAGTGCGTTGGCCTTCGAAATCGCCGCCAAGGCCTGTTTCCGCGAGGGGATGAAAAAGGCGAGCCCGATCATCCTCGAGCCGATCATGGATGTCGAGATCACGACGCCGCAGGACCATGTCGGCGATGTGGTCGGCGATATCAACCGCCGCCGCGGCATGATCCAGAACCAGGAAAGCTCGGGCTCGACGATCATTGTCCGCGCCCATGTTCCCTTGAAGGAAATGTTCGGCTATATTTCCGACCTTCGCAGCATGACCAAGGGGCGCGCATCCTTCACCATGCAGTTCCACCATTACGATCCCGTGCCACGCAACATCGCGGACGAGATCATGGCCAAAAGCGCCTGATGGCGGGCATCTAGTGCCAACGCCCCGTCTGCACTGGATGCGGGGGCGGCGCGACGAGGAGGGCGGGGAAGCCCGCACCCTCGAATGGATTGGGTGTGACGACGCGGGCGAGACGATTGCCCGCGTCGTTCGTTTACAGGGGCCGCTTCATGCCGGCTGGCGGCTCTATCAGGCCGTCGCCCTCGATACCGAGGCCCGCATCGTGCAGCTCCGGCCCGCTCCCCCGGCCGGTGCGGACTGGCTTGCCTATATCGGCGGCCAAGTCGTCGGCCGCGCAGCACTGCCCCTCCAGGCCGTCCGCACCGCCGAGGCGGCGCTCGGGGTGGGATGAGGACAAGGCTGTTCAATGCCCTGAGATGGCGCGCCGCGTGAGCCTATCATTGATGCCGGCGGGGCGGCTCGCGCTCTTGTCAACCAAGTCGAGATAGAGCGGCACGCCGTCAGAACCCGCCGGGAATAGACGTTTGCCCGGGGCTGAAGTCAGGAGGGCTCAGAAGACAAAGGCGGGGGTAGGGGTGAAGCCGGGCAGAACCGCGGTCGCCGCATCGAAGGCCGGACGCATCGCAAGGCCCGCGGCACTGCGCTCGGCGAGCACAGCGTGGCCGACATGGGCCATCGCCTGCGGCCCTGGCGGCTGCATCACAGCGACCAACCGGCCGGTCTCCCGCTTCAATTGTTCGCCGATCGCCGGCGGCAGGGTAGCGATGGCGCCGTCGATCAGGATCACATCCCAGGGCGCGCCGTTCGCATAGCCGGCGGTGAGCGGGCCGGTGACCAGGCGAACGGCGGGAGCGTAGGTGGCGAGAGCCGGGCGGGCGATCGCGATGAGCGCTGGGTCTTCCTCCAAGGCGGTGACATGGGCGCCGCAGGCGGCGAGCAGTGCCGCGCCATAGCCGGTGCCAGCGCCGATCACCAGCGCCTTCTCCCCCGCCTGCGGGGAGGCGAGCTGGATCAGCCGGACGGTGATCAAAGCTTGCGGCAGAACCCGCCCGCCACCGAGCGGCGCATCGGCATCGAGATAGGCGAGTTCGCGCCGATCCTCCGGCAGGAAGCGCTCGCGCGGCAGCTCGCGCGCGGCTTTGAGGAGACGCGGATCCGTGACCTTATTGGGACGGAGTAGCCCATCGACCATGACGGCACGGCGGACGGAAAAATCAGCGGCGGCAACATCCATGGGCAAAATTCCGATCCTCAAGGACACGCGCGGTGCGGCGGCGTAGCCTGTCCCGGCCCTTCTATAGCCGCTCGCGCCGCTCGCCAAGCCTCCCGGGCAACCCGTCCCACGCGCGGACTTGACCACCACCGCCCTCGCGCCCGATATAGCTCCCGCCCAAAGAGCGGCCGCCCAGAGGGTCCGGTGGCAGAGTGGTGATGCAGCGGACTGCAAATCCGCGTATGCCGGTTCGATTCCGGCCCGGACCTCCACGCGACGCAAGCGTGCAAGCTCAGCGCCGCTTCGCCGCGTGATTTGACCCAAATCAATGAAACGTGAGTGCCCGTGGCGCAGAGTTCGCGGCACGCACGGTTGGATCATTCAGGGCGAGGTGCCGCGATGTCCCAGCGCCGTCTTCTCATCCTCATCGCCGATGGAGAGCATGCGCGCTTGGTGCGCCCGGCGGCAGATCAGGCGCTCCACAGTGAGAGCGCGCTCGATTCGACCCTCGCGCATCGACGCGCCGCAGAACTGGCCCGTGACCGCCCCGGCGCCTCGTTCCACAGCGGCGCCTCCGCCCACCACGCCGAGACGCCGCGCCATGACCCGCACGAGATGGCCAAGGAGCGTTTCGCCGCTTCGCTCGCCGAGCAGATCACCGAGGTCGAAGCGGCGGGTGGCTTCGATGATCTCCTCCTGGTCGCGCCGGCGCATGTGATGGCGACGATCCGCGAGCATCTCGGCGAGGCCGCCCGCCGGCGGGTTGTCGGCACGCTCCTCAAAGATCTGACCAAGGTTCCTGACGAGGCGCTCGTGCCGCATCTCGCGCAATGGATGCGCCCCGGGCACCACCGTGACGGGCCAGGCGCGGTTGGGGGCGGCGGCTGATCTGCCGACGCTTCGCACCAGCCCCCGCCGTGCGAGACCCGTTTCCCGCCGTTAACACCAACCCTGAAGGAGATGATAAGTGATGGCAACGACATCCGTCCCTGTGAAGCAGACCGCCGCCGCGCCGGGCGCGACGGTCGATGTCTGGCGCCCCTTCCGCTCGGAAATCGAGCGGATGTTCGACCGCTTCGCCAACGGCTTCGGCCTTGCGCCCTTCGCTGGCGCGCGCTTCGATTCGCCGTTCACGCTCCCATCCCCTGCCGTCGATATTACCGAGAACGAAACCGCGTTCACGCTCAGCGCCGAACTGCCGGGGATGACGGAAAAGGACGTCGAGCTTTCACTGACCGGCGATACGCTCGCGATCAAGGGCGAGAAGCGCCAGGAACGCGAGGAAAAAGATGAGAACTTTCACCTCACCGAGCGCAGCTATGGTGCCTTCCAGCGCTCGTTCCTGCTGCCCGAAAGCGTCGATCGCGACAAGATCTCCGCCGAATTCGCCAACGGGGTTCTGCGCGTGACCATGCCGAAAACGGCGCTCGCTGCGCCGAAGAAAATCGAAGTCAAGGCGGCCGGCTGAGGAGAGACGAAACATGATCGGCATCACCCTGCTCCCCGAGCAGATTCGCGCGGCACCGCCTGAGATCCGTCGCTGGCTCGAGGCGGAAATCGCGGCGACGTTCGCCCCCGGCGTCGCCCCGGAGTCCTCCCATGCCGGCGCCCGTTACGGCAGCGCCCCGGCCGCGCATGATGCCGAAACCCGTCGATTGGTGGCGTGCGATCTCGATGAGGCGCGCGCCATCCTCTCCCTCATCCAGGGGATGCTCCCGGTCGTGTCGGTGTTTTTCGAACTCGGCCGCGAACCGATCGCGGTTTCCGCCGAGGGGCTGCGCGTCTTGCGGCTCGATCAGATGATGCAGCACGCGCATTTGCGCGCGCTCGATCAGCTCGCCGCGTGTTTGCAGGCGATCGACGCTGCATGCGAGCGGGTACGCGGCGTGGCAGACGCGGCACTGACCGTATTGGATGGGGCTGGCCATTGTCTCGTCGCCGAGGAGACCGGGCGGAGCGTTTTCCTCCTGTGGCAGGAAATCGTCGCAACCCACGATCTCGGCCAACCTGCCGCCGCCCTCGCGGGCGACGCGCCCGCTGGCGCCGCGGCGCCGCCGTTTTCGTCCCCTTACGCGATCTCGGTGCCGCCGCTCCCCACCCCTGGCGGCGGGTGATCGGGCGGCCGCTTCGGCGCGCGGCTTTGGGAAAGCGCGGCTTTGGCGCTATAGCGCGCGTATGAGACGGCGCGGGTGGAATCCAGATGTGTTTTCGCCGATGCGGGCGGGCGATGGCTGGCTCGTTCGCATCAAGCCGCCCGCGCAGCGTCTCACCGCCGCGAGCGCGCGGGAGCTGGCTGGGATGGCGGCGCGCTGGGGCAATGGTGCGATCGAAATCACGACGCGCGCCAGCTTGCAGCTCCGCGGCATCCGAGAGGCCGCTTTCGCTGATCTCGCCGCCGCGATGCGGGCGGCGGAGCTGGCGAGCGACGATCCAGCGCTGGAGCAGCGGCGCAATATCCTGGTCTCGCCGCTGGCCGGTGACGATCCGACGATCGCCGGCGATCCGTTGGCGCTCGCCGGCGCCCTTGGCCGACACCTCGCCGATCCGGCTTGTGCCGGTCTTTCACAGAAATTCTCGGCGGTCATCGATGGCGGCGGCGTGCTGTCGCTCGCGGGCTTGCGCGCCGATATCCGGATCACGCTGCGCGAGGATGGCGTCGACATCGCCGCCCTCGACGGCACCAGCCGCACCTGCCGCGCCGAGGAGGCGCCTGCCATCGCCCTGGCGCTGGCGGCAGCGCTGACGTTCGAGGCCCGCCCGCCAGCGCCGCCACCACCACCACCACCCGCCGGGTTCCTCCCCTATCCTCAGCAGACGCGCGGCGCCTTCGCCCTCGTTGCGCCGTTCGGCGCGATGCGGGCGCCGATGCTCGCCGCCCTCGCTGATCTCAGCGAGGCGTTCGGCGATGGCTTGCTCCGTCTCGCGCCGGGCCGCGCCGCGCTGATCGGCTCGGTGTCGATGGCGCGGGCCGCGGCTTTGGCGCAAGCGGCGCAGGCCGCCGGGTTCATCACCGATGCGACAGCGCCGAGCCTCGGGCTGATCGCCTGCATCGGCGCGCCGGATTGCGCCGGCGGCGATGCCCCGAGCCGCGCCGACGCGGCGGCGCTGGCGGCGCTGCTCGATGACGGCGTGGTGCGGCCGATCCATGTCTCGGGGTGCGCCAAAGGCTGCGCCCATGTCGGCCCGGCGCCGGTGACGCTAACCGGCGTCGGCCGGCGGGCGGACGGGCGCGGCCTCTATGATCTGGCCTTCGATGCCAGCACCGACCGCGTCGGCCTGCAAGCCGATCACCGTCTGCTTTCGATCGCGGACGCGGCGGCGCTCCTCAATCGCCGCGCCACGCACCGATAGCACCGAGCGGCGCTCAGAACGCCGGCAGCGCCGGCGCCTCCTGCCCGACGATCGCGATGCCTTCGACTTCGACCAGCCAGTCCGGCCGGCAGACGCGCCCCTGGACGAACACGGCCGGCACGTCCGGCAGGCGCTCGGCCAGCGCCGTCCTGATCCGCCAGTAATCGGCGGGATCGCGAAGATAAACGATGAGATGCATGAGCGCGTTGAGCGTGGCGTTGCCGGCGCGCAGCAGCGCCGCGACATTCTCGAGTGCCCGGTCGAGTTGGCGCAGG
Organism: Acidibrevibacterium fodinaquatile; assembly: GCF_003352165.1. GTDB lineage: Bacteria > Pseudomonadota > Alphaproteobacteria > Acetobacterales > Acetobacteraceae > Acidibrevibacterium > Acidibrevibacterium fodinaquatile. The sequence continues at coordinate 2,100,880 of NZ_CP029176.1, read as the reverse complement.
ACATCGCCGGGATGCACCACCCGGCCGGCGCCATCGATGCTCGCGGTTCCAGAAATCATCAAATGGGCGCGGTCGGCATAGGCGATGCGCGTGCCGCGCTCGAAGGTGACGTTGTAATCCTGGGTCGGGCAGAGATAGTCGAAATCGTTGAGATAGGAGATCTGCCCCGGCGCGAGCCCGAGAATCGAATAGGCGTCCACCACAACGATATCGTAACGATGTGCGCACGCTCCCTCGATGCCGGTCGACGCGATGAAATGCGTTTTTGCCGTGAGATCCTGCTCGGTGAACAGATCACGCCGGCTCACGACCATATCGTTATAGAAGATATCGACATCTTTGACGTAGATCCAAGTGCGCACGCAATTGTCGCGCAGCGTGCCGCCAAGCCCGGCAACGACGGCGATCAGCGAATCGAACACGTTTCGGGTCTGGCGGGCGACGGCAATCGGTGCGTCCTCGGCCCCGCAACAGAGCCCGGTGGTCCAGAGATGAACGAGAGACTCCCGCTCGATCAGAACATGCCGCGGCGTGAGGCACTTCTTGCGCAATCCACGCGGGTCATCGACATGATAGGCAAGAAGCGCGATTTTGGCTTGCGATAGCGGCGGCTGCTGGATCAGCGAAAGCGCAACCGGCGAGCCATCCTCATCCATCGCAAGCCCGCTCTCGCTTACCCGTTTCGCTTGAGTCATCGCGTCACTGAGAAAAACCCGCCGGAACACCGCGCTTCCCGGCGCGAGGCCGAGCGCGCGCCGCGCCGCCGCATAGCGCCGTTCGAGATCCTCGATCTGTCCCGCCAAATCGAGATCGGCGTCCGGCTCGATGACGATGAAATGTTCGCCGCCGCGCGATGACCCAAAGAAAGATTTGCTGATCGTCTTATTGGTGCAAAGCATGAACCGGACTCTCCTATTGTCGGAAGGCGGGCCTATTGTCGGAAGGCGGGATTTCGTGATCACCAGACGCTCGCGCGAGGCGCAATCACGGCGGCGAGGGCTGCCATGCCATGCCGGGGCGGCCGTGGAGATAGCCGTTGATGAGCGGGACCGGCGCGATCCGCTCGCGCAGCCGCGCTAAAGCTTCCTTGGGGTCGATCGCGTGATCGAGAACGGCGCGATAGAGTTCCGCGACCGCGACCATGTCGAGCGTCTGCGGCGACAGGCGGAAATGGCTGACGCCGGCGTTGCGCAAGGCGTCGAGTTCGTCAAGCAGAACGAAATAGCCATGCGAGAGGGTCTGGGTGCCATTGATCGCAAGCACGGGCCGGCCATCGAGTTCCGCCGCCGCGAGCCCGTCCTGATCACGCTCACAGACAAACTGGCAGTCATCTTTGTGTAAATCATGGGCGCGCGCATGATAGCAGCGCTGTGAAATCGCCAGCGGCTGGCGACCGAAGACAAAAATTTCGGTCTCGCCGCTCGGATTGCTGGCCGCGAGGGTCGCGATCGCCGCCTTAGAAAGCTCGATCGGCAGCGCGACGCGAATCGCCCCGCGGTGGACGAGAACGTCGCGCGTCGCCTCGTTGAAAACATTGATCAGCGGGCCGGAGACGAATGCCCGCCCGGCCAGTAGCGCCAATGCGCCGAGATCGTTGATCTCGATGAGATCTTCCGCCGCGACCGACGTCGCATAGGCCGCGATCGCTCGCGCCTCGCGCCGCTCGGTGATCAGCGCCGGCGTCGACATCACCACCTGCTTGCCGGCACGGCGCAGCCGCGCCGCGATCTCCGGCAGATCTTTTTCATACCACGCGAGACGCTTGCTGCACACGACTTCGCCGAGATAGACGCAGTCGATTGGCGCTTCGTCGGCGATGCGGGCATAGAAATCGCGTCGTGCCGCCGCCGGCCAATGATACAGCAATGGTCCCAGCGTCAGGTGATCCTTCGTCACGACACTCATCGCCAACCTTTCTGATAGGCAGCCAGGGTTTCGCGCCCGCCCTCGGCGATTTCGCGGAGCGCCGCATCCGCCGACAGCGGCGCGCCCGCGGCGAGGGCGTCGAGATGGCGGCGGAACGCCGCAACGACCGCCCCAACATAGGCGCGGCTCCGCTGCCGCCCTTCGATTTTCAGCGCCGTGACGCCCGCGGCTTTGAGTTCCGCGAGCAGCGGCATGACGTTGAGCGCGGTCGGCTCCTCGAACAGATAGCGGGGCTCACCGCGCACCAGGAAGCGGCCCTTGCATGGCGTCGGATACGCCGCCCCCTCGGCGGCATCGACGCGATTTATCATGACATCGCCAAGATAAGAGACCAGTTGATCGCCCTCTTCGCGATAGCTCACATGCTCGGCCGGAGCGCAGACACCGTCACAGCTCGGCGAACGTCCGGTTATATAGGAGGACAGATAGCATCGCCCCTCGACCATGGTGCCAAGGCTGCCGAAGGCGAACACTTCCGCTTCGATGTTGGTCTCGCCGATCAGCGCCGCGACCTCGCTGACCGCGAGCACGCGCGGCAGGACGACACGGCTGACACCGAAGGTCTCCGCGTAAAAGCGGATCGCAAGCGGGCTTGCCGCCGCCGCTTGTACCGAAAGATGGCGGCGGAGACCGGGATGTCGGCGCGCGCTGTAATCGAGCATGCCGAGATCGGCGAGGATGACGGCATCGGCGTTGGCCTCGGCGGCCTCGTCGATTGCGCGCTGCCAGGGCCCGAGATCGCCGGCGCGGGGAAAGGTGTTGACGGCAACGAACACCCGGCATCCGCGCGCATGCGCATAAGCAACGCCGGCGCGCAGTTCGTCGCGATCGAAATTCAAACCCGGATAGTTGCGCGCGTTGGTGCAGTCCCGAAATCCGCAATAGACGCTGTCAGCGCCAGCATCGACGGCAACCTTGAGCGCCGCCGGCGTGCCGGCCGGGCATACCAGTTCGAGATAGCGCGTCATGCCGCCGTCTCGCTTTGCCCGCGCCGGCGCGCCATCGCTTCGATCCGCGCCAGACGCCCGCGAAAGCTTTGCATATCGCGCTCCAGCCGCTCACAGCGGGCGACGAATGGCGAGGGTTCGCGCCGTGCCGCATGGAGCGCCTCGTGCCGCAAGGCGGCGCGGCGGCGCGCGGCGGTGAGGCGCCGCTCGAGACTGAATGCGACCCGCCGCGCAACCGGCGCCAGCGGCCCGAAGAGCGCGCTCGTCGTCGCGAACAGATCGACGGCGTCGCGCTCGAGCGCGTTGCGCAGGATGACGATCGCCGCGGTGTTGCCGGTGACGGTGATTTCGCGTGAAAAGAATGCGGCGTCGCTGTCCAGTCGGCCTTCGAGCAGGGCGATCAGCGCCGCGAGCCGGCCTTTGACGGTGGCGCTCGGCGTCTCGGTGAATGCCGCGACCGCGGTCAAGGTCATTGCGCCACCGCCGAAGCGAAGCAGGAAGCGATGCGGCAGATCGATTGGTACGATGCCGATCACCATCGCGGGCTCGGCGGCGAGCGCGCGAAAAAGACGAGGATGCTCGCGCCTGAGCCGGCGCAAGAGCAGCGCCGCTGCCCGCGTGAGCGCCGGCGCCGGCAGCAAGGACAAAACCCCGCTTGCCAGCAGAAGGGGAAATTCGAACTCCGCCACGCGTATGTCCTCCGATCCGGCCCGCGCCGTATGCCAGGGCGCAAAGTCGCGCCGTTTTCCTCGCGGAGAACGTATCCCGCGTTGATCTAGATCAACGCGGGCGAGCAGAAACCCGGCACATCTCGCGACAACTGCCAATCGCGGAGAATAAATTCATGCTGGATGTCGACGCGTCTCTCAAAATGCTCGATGAAAAGGCCATCGCCGCGGCAAAGCTGGTGCGCGATCCTTATGATTATGCCTTCGTCGAGCAGGCGATGCCGGCAGCGCTCAAGGACGATGTCCTGGCCGATGCGCCGGTTATCCCTGATCGCGGCAGCTACGGCTTGCCGAGCTTACACTACGGCCCTCGCTTCGGCGCTGTCGTCGAGGATCTCCTGAGCCCGCGCTTTCGCCGCCTGGTCGAGGACAAATTCGATATGGATTTGAGCCGCCGGCCGCCGGTCATCGTCATGATGGGCAACACCACGGGCCATTACAACGAAGGGTACGCGCACCCCGATTCGAAACACAAAATCGTCACCGTGTTGCTCGGCTTCACCCGTGCCTGGCCTTATGAACGTGGCCGGTTGCGTGTCTTGCGCAGCGCCGATCGCGAGGATGTCGCCTTCGAATTCGCCCCCGAATTCGGCCGCATGCTGATGTTCCGCGTATGCGATCATTCCTGGCATGGCTTTCTGCCGCAGAAAGGGCCGCGCATGAGCCTGCAATTATGCTTCGTCGATTCGGAGTGGTATGTGCGCCGCGAATACTGGCGCCACAGCGCCAGCGCGATGGCCAAATCCGTGCCCGTCCTCAAAAAAATCATCGAATGGGCGCCGCGCTGAGGAGATCCGCCATGACCTATCCGACGGTTCCCGAGGCTGCGGAAATTTCCCGCCATTTCCGCGCGAGCATCGGCGCGGCAGAACGCAAGGAATCTCCCTATCGCCACTGGCTGTTCAAAAACATTTTCCCCGAGCAGCTCTGCACCGGGATTCTGACCCTACCGATCGCGCCGCCCGCGCTTGGCCGCACCGATGGCACGCGCAACAGCTACAATGATCGGCGGAGCTTCATCACCCCGGAGCTACAGCAAAAATTTCCGACCTGCGCCGTCCTTGCCGAGGCATTGCAGACGCCCGAGGTCGCGCGCCTCATGGCAGAGACCTGCGAGATCGCGGTGGACGGCAGTTTTCTTCGCATCGAATATATCCAGGATCTCGACGGCGCCTGGCTCGAGCCGCACCATGACATCCCGGAAAAACTGTTTTCGATGGTGATCTATCTCTTCATCGGCCCGGACGCGAAGGAATGGGGTACCGACATTTACGATCACGAAAAGCGTTGGGTTGCCCAGTCCCCGGGCGAGTTCAATTCCGGCGTGATTTTCGTCCCTGGTGAAAATACCTGGCACGGGTTTGAGCCGCGCCCAATCATCGGGGTGCGCCGCCTGATGGAAATCAATTATGTTGCCCCGAACTGGCGCGATCGTGAACAGCTCTGCTTTCCCGACCGGCCCATCCACACCGGCTAAAGCAACTGGGGCCAAAGCAAGTTGGGCCAAAGCAAGTTGGGATTGTCCGCGGCGGGATTCGAACCCACGGCCCCAGGATTCACACCACTTCGGCTTACGCCGCCGCGGGCAGGCCTGCCCGCGTTCGTGGTCCGGACTGTCCCTTCACCATGAGCCAAGAAAGCCTTTAGGTGCCGCCCGTCCAGTCTCTACACCTTCCCCGCGCCGCCGGCGCGGGGCTTGGCTCGGGATCGGCTCGGCGCGAGCGCGCCGGGCGTTCCCCGACTTTGAGCGGATCCGCCACGCGGTTTCCCGGCGCGACGCCCAGTTTCACAACAAGGAATCCTGTGCTCTATCCTGCTGAGCTACGCGGACATAAGGCGTTTTATAGCGGCTGACGGAGAGGGGAGCAAACGGCCTGCCTTACGCCTCATCATCGCGGAGGCGGTAGCCGATGCCGGGCTCGTTGACCAGAAGCCGCTCCGCCCCGTCGCCCAGTTTCCGCCGCAACTGCCAGACCGAGACCCGGAGATAGGCGATGTCCTCGGCATGCGCCGGGCCCCAGAGCGTCGTCAGAATCTGGCGATGCGTGAGGACGCGGCCGTGATGGCGGGCGAGAAGCGCAAGAACGGCGAATTCCCGAGGCGTGAGCGCGATCGTGGCGCCGTCGCGCCGCACTTCGTGGCGGGCGAGGTCGATCTCGATCGCGCCGGCACGGATGATCTCCGTCGTCTCTACGAGGTGCGTCACGCGTCGCAGCGCCGCCCGGGTGCGGGCCAGCAATTCGCCGAGCGCGAAGGGTTTTTCGACGTAATCGTCGGCGCCATTGTCGAGGGCGGCGATCTTTTCGGCCTCGCGCTCGCGCGCCGACAACACGATCACCGGCACGTCGCTGAAGCCGCGCAGGCGCCGCAACACCTCTTGCCCGTCAAGATCAGGCAGTCCGAGATCGAGCAGCACGAGATCAGGCGCCTGGCCCGCGATCAGCTGCAGCCCCTCCGCCGCGGTCTCCGCCGCGATCACGGCGAAGCCCGCCGCTTCCAACGCCGGGCGCAGGAAGCGATGGATTTGCGGCTCGTCGTCGATAACCAGAATACGACCGCCGCTGCTCATACTGTCCCGCTCATGGGGCGGCGGCCGGGAGGTGGAGGGTGATGACGGTGCCGGGAAAGCCGAGCGGCGGCGCATCGGGGCGCGGGCTTGCCGCCTCGATCCGCCCGCCCATGGCGATCGTGAAGCCGCGGGCGATGGCAAGCCCGAGCCCGGTGCCCGGCGCCACCCGATCGCCACGCCCGGCGCGATAGAAACTGTCGAACACATGGGGCAAATCTTCGCCAGCAATACCAATACCTTCATCGCTGACGCTGATCGCAACCTCAGCCCCTTCGCGCCGCGCCGTGACCGAAACAGTGCCGTTCGTCGGCGAATATTTCAGCGCGTTGTCGAGCAGATTGACCAGAACCTGCTCCAGCAACAGCGGGTCGGCGCGCACCGGGGGGATGTCGGGCGGGATATTGACCAGGATCAAAAGCCCGTTTTCTTGCCGCGCGATCGCCGCTTCGACCACTTCGGGGAGTTCGGTCGGCGCAAGACGCGGCACGATCTCGCCGCTCTCGAGGCGAGTCATATCGGTGATATTGGCGAGAAAACGGTGCATGCGGGCGGTATCGTGCTCGATGCTGCTGAGGAGATCGCCGCGGGTCTCCGGCGTGAGCTGCGCCCAGGCGGTGCGCAGCGTCTCGGCGGCGCCGCGGATGGCGGTGAGCGGCGTGCGGAGATCGTGCGAGAGTGAGGAAAGCAGCGCCGTCCGCAGCCGCTGGGTTTCGGACTGCGCGGCGCTTTGCGCGGCCTCGCGGGCCAGGCGCAGACGCTCCAGCGTCACCGCGGCGCGATCGGCCAGCGCATCGAGCGCCTGGTGTTCGGGCTCGGTCAGCGGCGCGCGGACGCTGACGCCGAGCACGCCGAGCGTCCCTTGCGGCGTTGCAAGCGGCAGGAAGCGCCAGGCGGCCGACGGCATGGTCGCGGTGCCAGCGCCAGCCGGCTCGCCCTTTTCCACGCTCCACCGGGCCGCCGCCAGGGCGGCTTCATCAAGTTCGACCACGCTTTCTGGCGTTGCCGAGGCTTGCGCGCCGATGACGAGATCGTCCCCGACCTTGATCAGCACCGCCGCCAGGGCGGTGATCCCGGCGCCTTGCTTGGCGAGTTCGGCGAGCAATTCGGGCTCGGTTCGCGCCGCCCCGAGCGCGCGGCTGAAGCCGGCGATGCGGCGGAGACTCTCGATCCGCGCCTGTGCCGTTCGCGCTTCACTGCGCACCCGGCTCGCCATCGCGCCGGTGATCACGGCGACGCCGAGAAAGACGAAGATCGCGATGACGTCCTTGGTGTCGCTGATGGTGAGGACATAAAGCGGCGGGATGAAGAAAAAATTCCACGAGAGAAAACCGAGCACGGCGGCAAACAGGGCGACGCGCAAACCATGGAGGCTGGCCGCGACGACGACGGCGGCGAGAAACAGCATCCCCATCGCCTCTTCCGGGATGGTGCGCACCACTTCGCCGATCACGGTGACGAGCGCGACCAGCGCCGCGCTGGCGAGCCAGGGCCAGACGCCTAGCGGCGGGCGCGGCCGGCGGACGGGCTTCGCTGTGCCGATCGGGCGCGGCGTGATATGGACGGCGAAGGCGTCCGCCCGCCGCGCCAGCGCCTCCGCGAGCCCGCGCCGGGCAAGCCGCCGCCACCATCCGGGGCGGCCGCGGCCGAGCACGATTTGCGTGACATTGCGCCGCTCGGCTTCCGCGAGTGTCTGGCGAAAAATATCGCCGCCGGTCAGCGTTTCGGTTTCGGCGCCGAGCTGGATCGCGAGCGAAAACGCGGCGCTGAGATCGACGATTTTGCCTGGCTGCTCGACATGCACGGCAAGCCACGGCGCCCGCAGCGCTGCCGCCAATCGCGCCGCGTGCCGCACCACCGCCTCGGCATCGACAGTGTCGCCGCCGAGCAACGCCATGACCCGCTCGCTCGCCGGCCACGGCCCGGCGATCGCTTTGGCGCGCATATAGCTCGCGATATCGGCATCGACATGCTCCGCCGCCCGCCGCAGCGCCATTTCGCGCAAGGCGGCGAGATTGCCTTCGCGAAAAAACCCGCCGAGCGCCCGTTGCGCCGTCTCCGGCGGATAGACCCTCCCCTCGACAAGCCGCGCCCGCAGCTCCGCCGGCGGGAGATCGATCACCTCGATGTCGGCGGCGAGCGAGAGCACGCGGTCGGGGATGGTCTCGGCGACGCGCACGCCGGTGATGCGGGCGATGGCATCGTTCAAGCTCTCGAGATGCTGGATGTTGAGGGTCGACCAGACATCGATCCCGGCGTCCAGCAATTCGATCGCGTCTTCCCAGCGTTTGGCATGACGGCTGCCGGGGACGTTGGTGTGGGCGAGTTCGTCGAGCAGGAGCAATTGCGGGCGGCGGGCGAGCGCGCCATCGAGGTCGAATTCCTCGATCTCGCGCCCGCGATAGGTGAGTTTTCGGCGCGGCAACACCGGGAGATCGCTAATCTGCGCGATGGTCTCGCGGCGTCCGTGGGTTTCGATCAGCCCAGCGACAACGTCAACGCCGTCCTCGCGCTTGCGCCGCGCTGCGGCCAGCATCTCCCAGGTCTTGCCGACCCCGGGGGCCATGCCAAGAAAAACCTTGAGCCGCCCCTTGCCTTCGCGCGTCGCGGCCAGCGCCAGAGCGTCGGGATCGGGGCGGCGATCATCGTCGGGCGGGCGCGGCATGCGGCCGAGTATAGCGGGAAATTACGGCGCCGACAGCTGATCGAGAGCGCGGTTGAGCGCGAGCACATTCACCCGCGCCTCGCCGATGAAGCCGAGGAACGGCTTCTCGGTATGGGCGGCAACGAGATCGGCGATACGCGCCTCGGGGAGATGGCGGGCGCGCGCGACGCGGGCAATCTGCCGGCGCGCATTTTCCGGTGAGATGTCGGGATCGAGGCCGGAAGCCGAGCTGGTGACGGCGTCCGCCGGCACCGGCGCCGGGCCGGCCGCGGCGAGATCGCCCTTGACGCGATCGATCAGCGCCTTCGCCGTCGGCGCGAGGTTGGAGGCGTTGGAATTATCGGCGGCGTAAGGCACCGGGATGGTCTTGCTCGCGTCCTTGGGATCGGGCTCGGTGGTCGCCGAGAGGCGCGGGTGGAAATAGCCCGGGGTGGTAAAATTCTGCCCGATCAATGCCGAGCCGATGATCTTGCCATGATCCTCAAGCAGGCTGCCGCCCGCCTGAAAGGGAAAGGCAAGGCCGAGGAGGCCGGTCATTGCGAGCGGCGCGGCAAGACCGGTGAGCACGGTGAGCAGCACGACGAGAATGAGCGCAGGGCGGAATTCGCGGATCATGCGTGGTCTCCTTCAGGCGAGCCCGGCGAGGGCGAGCAGCATATCGATCAGCTTGATGCCGATGAACGGCGCGACGATGCCGCCCAGGCCATAAATCAAGAGGTTGCGCCGCAACAGCGCCGAGGCGCCGATCGGGCGGAAGCTGACGCCACGCAGCGCCAGCGGCACCAGGGCGACGATGATCAGCGCGTTGAAGATCACCGCCGAGAGAATGGCCGATTGCGGCGAGGCGAGATGCATCACGTTCAGCGCCCCGAGTTCAGGATAGGCGGTGATAAAAATCGCCGGCAGAATCGCGAAATATTTCGAGATGTCGTTGGCGATCGAAAACGTCGTGAGCGAGCCGCGGGTGATCAGCAATTGCTTGCCGATTTCGACGATCTCGATCAGCTTGGTCGGGTCGCTGTCGAGATCGACCATATTGCCGGCCTCGCGCGCGGCCTGGGTGCCGGTCTGCATGGCAACCCCGACATCGGCTTGCGCGAGCGCCGGCGCATCATTGGTGCCGTCGCCGGCCATCGCGACGAGACGGCCATCCTCCTGGGTTTTGCGGATATAGGCGAGCTTGTCCTGCGGCGTTGCCTCGGCGATGAAATCATCAACGCCGGCTTCGGTCGCGATGGCGGCGGCGGTGATGCGGTTGTCGCCGGTTACCATCACGGTGCGAATGCCCATGCGGCGCAACGCGGCGAAACGCTCGCGGATCCCGGGTTTGACGATGTCTTTGAGTTCGATCGCCCCCATCAACCGCCCATCTTGCGCAACCGCGAGCGGCGTTCCGCCAGCGCGCGCGATCCGCTCGATGGCGGCGGTGAATTCCGCCGGCGCCTTCTCCATCTTGAGCCAAGCAAGCACCGAGTCGACGGCACCCTTGCGAAAGGCATGACCATCATGGTCGAGGCCGGAAAGCCGGGTCTGGGCGGTGAATGGTACCACGACCGCGCCCTCCGGCCGCTCGGGCGCGATACTAAAGCGGTCGCGCGCGAAGGCGAGGATCGAGCGTCCCTCCGGCGTTTCGTCACCGAGGGTTGCGAGCGCGATCGCACGCGCGAGCTCGCGCTCGCTCACGCCGGGGGCGGGGATGAAGGCGCTCGCCATGCGGTTGCCGAGCGTGATGGTGCCGGTTTTATCGAGGAGCAGGGTATCGACGTCACCCGCCGCTTCCACCGCGCGGCCCGAGGTCGCGAGCACGTTAAAGCGCACCAGCCGATCCATCCCGGCGATGCCGATCGCGGACAACAACCCGCCGATCGTCGTCGGGATCAGGCAGACGAGAAGAGCCGCGAGCACCGGAACGCCGAGCACAGTGCCGGAATAGCGCGCGAAACCGACCAGGGTCACGACGGCGATGAGAAAGATCAGCGTGAGGCCGGCGAGCAGAATATCGAGCGCGATCTCGTTTGGCGTCTTGCGCCGCTCCGCCCCTTCGACGAGGCGGATCATGCGGTCGAGAAAGGTCGAGCCGGGGGCTGCGGTGATGCGCACGACGAGCCAGTCTGAGACGATCTCCGTGCCCCCAGTGACGGCGCTGCGATCGCCGCCCGATTCGCGGATCACCGGTGCCGACTCGCCCGTGACGGCGCTTTCGTTGACGCTCGCCATCCCCTCGACGACGTCGCCGTCGGATGGGATGAGATCACCAGCTTCGACCAACACATGGTCGCCGACGGCCAATTCGCTCGCCGCGACCGGCTGGAAGATGGCGCGGTCGGCGGGATTGACGAGACGTTTGGCCAGCGTCTCGGTGCGTGCGCGCCGCAAACTCTCAGCCCGCGCCCGCCCGCGTCCTTCCGCGACCGCTTCGGCGAAGGTTGCGAACAATACTGTCAGCCACAGGAAAAAAGCAATCGCGATGGCAAAGCCCGAAGGCGCGCCGGTCGCGAGATTGCGCAGACCAAGTATGGTCACGAGGATCGAGATCACCTCGGTCACGAAAATCACCGGATTGCGGATCAGCTGCGCGGGATTGAGTTTGCGGAACGCATCTCCGGCGGCGCGAGAGAGAAGGGAGCCGTCGAATAGCGCCGGGCTCGCGGATTTGGCATGCGATGCCATGAGCGTTCTCCTTAGAATGTCTTGCCGGCGAGCATGGCGAAATGCTCAGCCAGCGGGCCAAGCGAGAGCGCCGGCATGAACTGCAGCCCACCCATGATCACGATGACGCCGCAGAGCAGACCGACGAAAAGCGGCCCGTGGGTCGGAAATGTGCCGGTTGAGGCCGGCACCTTGATCTTTGCCGCAAGCGAGCCCGCGATTGCCATGACGGGGACGAGAAAAGCGAAGCGACCGAGCAGCATGGCAATGCCGAGCGTGGTGTCGAGCCAGGGTGTATCGGCGCTGAGGCCAGCGAAGGCGCTGCCGTTATTGCCGGTCGCCGAGGTGAAGGCATAAAGCATCTCGGAAAGCCCGTGCGGCCCGGCATTGCCGAGGGAAGCGGTGGCCTCCGGCATGACCAGCGAGAGCGCGGCGAAGCCGAGGATCGAGACCGGCAGGATCAGCACCGCGAGCATCGCAAGCTTCACCTCCTTCGCCTGGATTTTCTTGCCGAGATATTCCGGTGTCCGTCCGACCATGAGCCCGGCGACGAACACCGCGATGAGGGCAAAGATAAGCAGGCCGTAAAGCCCGGAGCCGACGCCGCCGGGCACGATCTCGCCAAGCTGGATCAGGAACATCGACGTCATGCCGCCGAGCGGCATATAGCTATCCAGCATCGCGTTCACCGCGCCGCACGAGGTCGCGGTGGTGATGACGTTGAAAAGGGCGGAGAGCGGGATGCCGAAGCGGAGTTCCTTCCCCTCCATGTTGCCTTGCGCGGGATCGACGCCGAGCGCCGTCAGCAGCGGATTGCCTTGCGCCTCGGCATGATAGGCGACGGCGATGGCGGCGATGACGAAAATGCCGATCACCGCGAGCAGCGCATACCCCTGGCGCGCATCCTTGACGATGCGCCCGAACGTGAAGGTGAGCGCAATCGGGATCAGGAACACCAGCCAGGCTTCGAACATCGTCGCCCAGGCATTGGGACCCTCGAACGGATGACTGCCATTGGCGTTGAAATAACCGCCGCCATTGGTGCCGAGATTTTTGATCACCTCCATGAACGCAACCGGGCCCATCGAAATGGTTTGTTTTACGCCTTCCAGCGTCGTCGCGTCGGCATGGGTTGCGAGTGTCTGCGGCACGCCGAGCGCGACCAGTATGATCGTCCCGACGACCGCGATCGGCAGCAGGAGATAGAGCACGAGGCGCGTGAGATCGGCCCAGAAATTGCCGAGCGTTTTCATCCCGCCTTGCCCGAAGGCGCGCGAGATCGCGAGCGCGGCGGCGATGCCGGTCGCCGCCGAGACGAACATATGCGACGTCAGCCCCCACATCTGGCTGCCGGGCGAGAGCGTCGTCTCGCCGCTATAGGCCTGCCAGTTGGTGTTGGTGACGAAGCTCATCGCGGTGTTGAAGGCAAGCCGCGGCGACATGCCGAGGAGATGATCGGGATTGAGCGGCAGATAGAATTGCAGCCGCAATATCGCATACAGCATCAGAAAATGGAGCGCGTTGAGGAGCAGGAGCGCGATTGTGTAGCCCTGCCAACTCATGCCGCGCGTCGGATCGACCCCGGCCAGCGCATAAAATCCGCGCTCCAAGGGCCCGAGAATGGGGTGGAGAAAACACCGCTCGCCGTCGGCGATGCGGGCGATATAAAGCCCGACCGGCCAGGCCGCGAGCACAATGAGAGCGAGCACGAGCAGAATCTCTGCCCATCCGCTGAAGGTCATGGAAAACGCTCCTCAGATCAGATCTTCGGGTCGGATCAGCGCCCAGAGCAGATAGATGAACAAAGCGAACGCGACCGCGCCGCCGAGAATGAGATCGAGCATCGCTCAGATCCGCGCACAAAATTCGGCGTAGGCAACCATCAGCAAGATGCCGCCGACGCCGAGCACAATGAAGACGATATCCAACACGCGGCCCTCCTCAGGTTGGTTTCTCGCGTGGGCTAGTGTCGCGGGGAAGGGCGTCAAAAAGCGATATGGCTTTCCATCGGCCCGCATCAAAAACGCATAAAATGCGGGGCTGCGCGAGCGGCTGAATTGCAGGGCCAGAACGCCAGCGATACAAATCTTGCCTCGAATGCTGTCGCCGCGAAACCTCTACCAGGCAATGGCCGCCAAGCGGGTTTCAACAGAATACGAGGCATTTCCCAGGTTGGCGCGATGGCGGGCAGGGCTCGCCTTCATCCACATCAATCGCAACGATATCTAATCATTGCGCAAAAATGGTCCCGGCCGGCCGCCGAGCGCCGCTGCCAGCGCGCTCGCGCCGAGCAGCAGGATCAACCCCACCGCCCCGAACAACGGCAAGGCTAATGCGCCCGGCAGGAACACGAAATCGACATCGAGAATGAAGCGCAGCACGCCATAGCTCGCGCCGGTGCCGATGACAGCGGCGATCACGCCGGCGGCGAGACCGAGGCTGCCGAATTCGGCGAGCCAGGCAACGATAATCTGTGCCTGACTGGCGCCGAGCACCTTCAGGATCACCGCCTCCTGCCGCCGGCGGCGCTGCCCCGCGGCGATGGCGCCGGCGAGCACCAGGGCGCCGGTGATCAGCGTGAGCCCGCCGGTCGCGAGTAGCGCGGCATCGATCCGCGCGAGCAGGGCGGCGACGCTCCGCAGCACCTCGGCGAGGGGAATGCCGGTGACGTTGGGCAGCGCGTCGGTGACGGCGCGGAGCAATCGCCCTTCGCTCGCCGGCGGCGCATGCAGGGCGGCGATGAAGCTGTGCGGCGCGTGGGTGAGGGGGGCTGGGCTCGCCACCATCACGAAATTGAGGTCGAGCGAAGACCAATCGATGGCGCGGAGATTGGCGACACGGAAATCGATTTGCCGGCCGAGCACGCTCAGCGTCACGCTATCGCCGAGATGAAGGCCGAGCCCGGCGGCGATATCGGCGTCGAAGGAGAGCAGCGGCGGCCCGGCATAATCGGCCGGCCACCATGGCCCAGCGACCAGCCGGGTTTTCGCCGGCGCGGCGGCGGCATAGGTGAGACCGCGATCGCCGCGCAGCACCCAGGCGACATCCGGCCGCGGCGTGATCTTCGAGACCGGAACCCCACCGATCGCGACGATGCGGGCACGGAGATTGGGCACTTCTTCCACCGCGCCGGAAGGTAGCTCGGCCTGGATGATGGCATGGAAGCGGGCACGCTGGTCGGGCTGGATATCGATGAAAAAGAGCGAGGGCGCATGCGCCGGCATCTCGGCGACGATGTCGCGGCGAAGATTGGCGGCGATCAGCGCGACCGTCGCCAATGTCGAAAGCCCGAGCCCGAGCGAGAGCAGAATGACCGGGCTCGCGGCGCCGGGGCGATAGAGATTGGCAAGGCCGAGGCGAAGCGCCGGCGAGGCGGCAAACCGCCCGAGCCGGGCGAGACGCATGAGCGCGACGGCGCCGGCGCGGAGCAGCAAAAACGCCCCCGGCACGGCGAGGCAGAACCAGAGCGCAAGACGCCGATCAGCGGTCGCGGCCAGAGTGAGCCCGGCGAGCGCGAGCCCCAACCCGGCGGTCGCCGCCGCGACCCGCGCCCCCGGCCAAACCGTGGCCGGCAGCACATCATCACGAAACAGCGCTGCCCCGGGAATTTTCAAGCCACGCGCCAGCGGCCAGAGCGCGAACGCCGCCGCGGTTAGGGTGCCGTAAAGCCCGGCGAGTGCGAGCGGGCCGAAGCGGATCCCGCCCGGCATCGCAACCCCAAGCGCGGCCCGCACGACCCCGGCGAGCGCGAATGGCGCCACCGCCCCGATCGCAAGCCCGGCGAGGATGCCTGCAAGCGCCAACGCCGCGATCTCGGTCGCCGAGACGGCGAAAATCAGCCGGTTGGACGCGCCGAGGCAGCGCAGAATGGCGACGCTGCGGGCACGTGCCTCGATCCACGCGCGCACCCCGTTGGCCACCCCAATTCCCCCCATCAGCAGCGTCGTGAGGCCAGCGAGCGCGAGAAAGAGCGCGATACGATCAAGGAATCGCGCCAGCTCGGGTGCCGCGTCGCCGGCGTCGCGAATGCGGAGCCCGAGGGCTGCGAAGCGCGCGCGAAGTTCGGCGGCGAGCCCCGCCGGCGCTGCCGGCAAGGTTGCACGAAGCGCGTGGTCATCGAGGCTGCCCGGCTGGATCAGCCCGGTTGCGGCGAGCGCCGCGGTTGAAATCAGCACCCTTGGGCCAAAGAGGCCGCTGCTTCCCACCCGGTCTGGCTCATCCACCAGAACGCCGCGCAGGTCGAATTCCGCCTCGCCAAGCTTGAGCCGCGCCCCAACCGCAACGCCGAGCCGGTCGAGCACCGCGGGCTCGACCAAAAGCCCGAAGCGGCCATCGCGCGGCGCAAGCGCGTCAGCGAGCGGCTGCGGCGGGGCAAGCGTCGCGGCACCCACCAGCGGCCAGGCGCCATCCACCGCCTTGAGCTCGACCAGCGCCCGCGCCCCGCTCGGCGCGACGAGCAGCGAGCGGAGCCGCACCACTTCGGAAAGCGTCGCGCCGCGGGCGCGAAGCCAGTCCGCGACCTCGGCCGGGACCGGCTCTGCCCCGGCCGCGACCTCGATATCGCCGCCGAGAATTCGCCGCCCGTCAGCGGCAAGCCCGGCCGCGACCCCAGCCCTGACGGCGCCGACCGCGGCGATCGCGCCGACGCCGAGAGCAAGGCAGGCGAGCATCAGCCACCAGCCCCGCCCGCCGCCACGCCGCAACTCTCGGAACGCCAGCCGCAGAGCCAGTGTCATGATGTTTCCGGCGCCCGCTCAGGCGACAAGGCGGCCATCGGCGAGATGCAACCGGCGCCCGCAGCGCGCAGCCAGCGCGGGATCATGGGTGACGAGCAGGAGCGTGGTCGCGTGCGCTTGTTGCTCGGCAAACAGTAGCGAAATGATTTCCCGGCCGGTCGCCTGGTCGAGATTGCCGGTCGGCTCGTCGGCGAGGATCACGCGCGGCGCGGCGCTGAAGGCGCGGGCGATGGCGACGCGCTGCTGTTCGCCGCCGGAGAGCTGGCCCGGAAGATGCGTGAGGCGATGGCCAAGCCCGACCGCCGCGAGGCAAGCGCGCGCCCGCGCCCGGGCGTCGGCGCGGCCGGCGAGTTCGAGCGGCATCGCGACATTCTCGAGCGCGGTCATCGTCGGGATCAGGTGGAAGGCCTGAAAAACGATGCCGACATGCTCGCGCCGGAGACGCGCCAGCGCGTCTTCGCCAAGCCGGGTGAGGTCATGCCCGGCGAGCGTGATGGTGCCGGCGCTTGGGCGCTCGAGCCCGGCAAGCAGCATCAGCAGGCTGGTCTTGCCCGAACCCGAGGGGCCGAGCAGCGCGACGGTTTCCCCCGACGCGATGTCGAGATCGATGCCATGGAGGATGTTGACGGGTCCGGCGGCGGCGGGCACCGTAAGCGTCAGACCACGAGCGCGGATGAGCGGCGCGAGATCGGATGCGGCGGCGAGAGGGCTCGGGATATCTCTGAGATCGTCCATGACGGCAGCATATGGCATTGACCGCGCCAAACGCGAGGGCGCGAGGGCGGCGCGGCGCCTGTCCGCCCTGCTGGCAACGCTCGTCTTGCTCGCCGCGGCGCCGCAGCAAACCCCGCTCCGTGTCCTGGTGCTCGGCGATTCGCTTGCCGCCGGCTATGGTCTCGCGCCGGAAGAGGGGTTTCAGGCGCTCCTCGCGGCGGGCTTGCGGGCGCAGGGGCTCTCGGTCACACTAGAGGATGGCGCGGTCTCTGGCGATACCAGTGCCGGCGGGCGGGCGCGGCTCGATTGGCTGCTCGGCGACGATCCAGGATCAGCGCCCGAGGCGGCAATCCTCGAACTCGGCGCCAATGACGGGCTGCGCGGGACCGCGCCGGCGGTGATGGAGGCCAATCTCGCCGCGATTCTCGACCGCCTAGCGGCGCGCCATATCCCGGTGCTGCTTTGTGGGATGTATGCGCCGCCGAACATGGGGGCTGACTACGGGGCGCGGTTTCGGGCGGTGTTCGAGCGGCTCGGCAGGCGCCCGGGGGTGATTTTCGAGCCGTTTTTTCTCGAAGGCGTCGCGGGCGATCCCTCCCTGATCCAGGCCGACCATTTGCACCCCAACGCTGCGGGAGAAAAACGGGTGGTCGCGGCGGTGTTGCCCTATGCTGCGCGGCTGGTGGCTGCGGTGAAAAAGGGGAAGGCGACGCCGTGATCCGGCTTTTTGTTGCGCTTGATCTGCCCTGGCCGCTCCGCGAACGGCTGGCGCTGCTCGCCGGTGGCTTGCCGGGGGCGCGCTGGATCAGCGCCGAGAATTATCATCTGACGCTCCGCTTCATCGGCGAAACACCCGGCCACCGCGCCGAGGACGCCGATCTTGCGCTCTCGTCGCTCCGCGCCCGCGGCTTTTCGCTCACGCTCGCCGGGGTTGGCACCTTCGAGAAGGCTGGCAAGCCGGCGGCGCTTTGGGCCGGGGTCGAGCGCAATCCTGCCCTCGACCATCTCCAGACCAAGATCGAGACCGCGTTACAGCGCGCCGGCTTCGCCGCCGAGCGCCGGCGATTCGTGCCGCATGTCTCGCTCGCCCGGCTCGATAACCCGCCCGGCGACAAGCTCGCGGCGTTTTTGCAGGCGCATAACCTGTTTCGCGCGCCGCCGGTGCCGGTCGAACATTTCACTCTGTTCAGCTCGCGCCTCGGCAAAGAGCAGGCGGTCTATACCGCCGAGGTGGATTACGCGCTTGGCTGAGACGCCCACGATCGATCCATTGACCGCGCTCGCGGCCGAGGCCCGCGCCTGCGTGCGTTGCGCCGCCGAATTGCCGCTCGGCCCGCGGCCGGTATTCCGCGTCTCGGCGACGGCGCGGCTTCTGATCATCGGCCAGGCGCCGGGCACGAAGGTGCATGACAGCGGGGTGCCGTTCACCGATGCCTCGGGCCGGCGTCTTCGCGCCTGGCTCGGGATCGATGAGGCGGTGTTTTACGACACCGCGCGGGTCGCGATCCTGCCGGTCGGCCTCTGCTATCCCGGGCGGCTTGCGCGCGGGGGCGATGCGCCGCCGCGCCCCGGCTGCGCTTCACTCTGGCATCCGCGCTTTCGCCCGCTGATGCCGGGGATCGCATTGACGCTCCTGGTCGGCGGCTATGCCCAGGATTTCGTCCTCGGGCGCGGCCGGATGGGCGAGAGAGTGGCTGATTTTCGTCGCTATTTGCCGCATTATCTGCCCCTTCCGCATCCTTCCTGGCGCACCACCGCCTGGGAGCGGGCCAATCCCTGGTTCGGTGCCGAGCTTTTGCCGGCGCTGCGCCGCCACATCGCGAGGCTACTGGTATGAAACGCGCACTGCGTTGGCTGTTCGGGGTTGTTCTGCTCGGCCTGCTCGCCTTGCTGGGCGCGGATTATCTCGTCTGGCGCTGGGCTGGGGGGATGATTACCGCGAGCTATGACGGCTGGCGGACGGCGCGCCAGGCGGAGGGATGGGCGGTCGAGAGCGGTCCCGTGCATCTCACCGGCTGGCCCTTTGCCGCCCGGCTGGTGGTGCCGGATTTCGCGCTTAAGGGCGGCGGGGCGGCGCTGCCGGGCGGGGTCGCGCTCACGCTCCCGGAACTCGACCTCGCGGTGGCCCTCACCGCGCCGGGCGATCTCCTCATCACCCCGCGCGGCACGGCGCGCGCGACACTCGGGCTCCTGCCGCCGCTCGCGATCACCGCCGAGACTGCGGCGCTGCACACCAGCCTGACCGCGACGGACGCGGTGTCACCGCTCGCCGGTGAGATGCGGCGCGTCACGGTGCGGCCAGATCAGACGCCGAAAGACGTGGCCTCCGGGCTGGTTCTGACGATCGACCGGGTCGATTTTCTGCTCTCGACCACGGCCGAGCCCGCCGCTTTGACGCTGCATGGCCAGGCCGGCGGGATCGATCTGCCGGCGGCGATCGCGTGGCCGTTCGGCGCCCATATCGGCCGCGCCGCGCTCGATGCCAGCCTGGCGCCGCTGCCGCCGGCCGCCGGCCGCGATTTTGCCGCGACCAAGGCCGCCTGGCGCGCCGACCATGGCACGTTCCGTCTCGCCGCCACCCTCACCGATTGGGGGGGGACGACGATGTCGGGCGAGGCAAAGCTCGACCTCGATGATACCCTCGCGCCAGAAGGCGTTGGATTTCTTCATCTCATCGACCCCGATGCTGCCGTCGCCAGCCTCGCGCGGCAGGGGGTGATCGCCGACGCCTCGGCGCAGGCGCTGGGCGCGGTTCTGCATCTCCTTGCCCATCCGGCAGCGGAAGGCGGCAAGCCTGAGGTCGATCTGCCGCTGTCGCTCGCCGCGGGTGTGGTCTCAGCCGGTGGGATTCCGCTGTTTCGGGTTACCGATGTCGGTGTGAGCACGCCATGAAGCCACCGCCGCGCAAATGACAAAGCAAAAGGACTTTTCTCCGGCTTGGGCTTGCCTTCGCCGCCGCTTCGGCCTTCGATGGCGGAGAGCGGGGTGATTGTGATGGATGAGATGATGGCTAGCAAAACCGTTTTTATCGATGGCGAGGCGGGAACGACGGGGCTTGGCATCCGCGCCCGGCTGGAAGCGGTTGCGGGGATCACGCTGCTCCATCTCCCCGAGCGCGAACGCAAAAGCCTATCCGCGCGGCGGGCGGCGATGGCGGCGGCCGATCTCGTCATTCTCTGTCTCCCCGACGCCGCCGCGCGCGAGGCGGTGGCGCTGGCCGAGGGGCTCGGGGCGAGCGCGCCGCGCCTCCTCGATGCCAGCACCGCGCATCGCGTCGCGCCCGGCTGGGTCTATGGCTTTCCCGAACTCACCGGCGGGCAGGCGCGCGCGATCGCCGAGGCGCCCCGTGTCGCCAATCCCGGCTGCTACGCGACCGGCGCCATCGCCCTGCTGCGCCCGCTCATCGCGGCCGGGCTGATCGCGCCCGATCAACCTCTTACGATCAACGCCGTTTCCGGCTACTCCGGCGGCGGCCGGACGATGATCGAAGCCCATGAGGCGGCCGGCGGCCCCGCCTTCGAGCTTTACGCCCTCGGGCTCGAACACAAGCACGTGCCGGAAATCCTGCGCTATGCGGGGCTTACCTGCCGGCCGATTTTCGTCCCCTCGGTCGGGCATTTCCGCCAGGGCATGCTGGTCTCGATCCCGCTCTTTCTTGACGAACTGCCCGGGCGGCCGACGGGCGGCGATCTTCGTGCGGCTCTTGCCGCGCATTACCGAGGGGCTGCGCTGATCACCGTGCCGGAGGCGGCAGGCGAGAAAGTCGCCGCCGAGACGCTCGCCGACAGCGATCGTATGGAGCTGATGGTTTTTGCCCATGAGGGCCATCGCCAAGCGGTTTTGGTCGCGCGGCTCGATAATCTCGGCAAGGGGGCTTCGGGGGCGGCGGTCGAGAACGCGCGGCTGATGCTCGGCCTTCCCGCCGTTGCGGCGATGGAGAAGGAACTCGGTCATGTGCGCTGATTTTCCGGCAAATAGAGACGAGCAGGGGGTGATCTACAGCCTCGACGGCGTCACCCCACGCATTCACCCCGAAGCCTGGATCGCGCCCAGCGCCGTGATCATCGGTGACGTCGAAATCGGGCCGCACGCCAGCGTCTGGTTCCACTGCGTGCTGCGCGGCGATGACAACGCCATTCGCATCGGCGCGCGGTGCAATATCCAGGACGGCACCATAATCCACGTCAACAGCGGTGAGGCCAACGGGACGCCGTTTGCGACCCTGATCGGCGACGACGTTTCGATCGGCCATGCCGCCATCATCCACGCCTGCACCCTGGAACCCCGCGCCTTTGTCGGCATGGGCGCGACGGTGCTGGACGGCGCGGTGATCGAGGCTGGCGGGATGCTTGCCGCCGGCGGACTGCTTGCCCCGGGAAAACGCATCGGCCCGATGGAGCTTTGGGCCGGGTCGCCAGCGCGGCTGAAGCGGGTCATGGATGCCGAGGAACGCGCCCTCTGGGACCGGACGGCGGTGCATTACGCGCGCCTCGCCGCGCGTTTTCGCGCCGGTCTGCGCCCGGTGGGATAAACCGTCACGTGATTGTGTCCTCACGCGCCGCTTGGGATCGGCTATCGCTTTGAGTGTCACGTGGGAGGAGCGGATGATCCGGCCCCTGTTGCCGGCGTTGCGGGCGGTCACGCTATTGGCTTTGCTCGGGCTGCTCGCCGCCTGCGCAAGCCGGGCGCCGGTGCCCACCACCGGGCTTCGGCTCTATGACGGCTACCCCGCACCCGGCCCGCCCGGTGATCCCTGGGGGCCCTATATCGAGCAGGCTTCGGCGCGGTTCGGCATTCCGCAACAGGTCATCCGCACGGTCATCAAGAAGGAATCACGCGGCAGGGTGCGGGCGGTTTCGGCAACCGGCGCGCGCGGGCTGATGCAGCTCATGCCGGCGACCTATGCCAAGCTCCGGCGGCAATACGGGTTCGGCACCGACCCCTTCAACCCGCGTGACAATATCTTCGCCGGCGCCGCTTATCTGAGGGAAATGCGCGACGCGGTGGGTGAGAAGAACATGCTCGCCGCCTATAATGCCGGGCCGGAGCGGGTTAGCGCCCATCTCAAAGAGGGCGTGCCGCTCCCCAACGAGACCCGCGCCTATATCAGTCCCGCCGCCTCGCCCTGATAGACATCAAACACGCGGCGCGGGCAGCGCCGGCCGGGGGCAGTTGAAAATCGTGCCCTAAGCGTCGAAGACGCAAGCGCGGATGCCATGGATTTGGCTCATCTTCAGCTCCACGGTGTCCACGGGTCAGAGTTGACCATGTGCGGCTTCCGGTTACGATAAATTGACCTTTGCTGATCCATGGCGGAAAAATGTGGCCTAGGGGAAATCAGGATGGGGAAGGTCGTCGTCCGATTTCGCCGGACGATTGTTGCGATCATCATCGCCGGCATTTTACTTGTGTTCGTCGGCTGGAGCGTGGATCGGCTCATCCTGCCTGGGCTGTCGTCTGCGCGTTCTGTGCCGCCGGCCGACGAAATAGCCATCGCATCATGGCTTTTGCACGCGAGTGTGCCCGCAAAAGAGGCGCTGCGGGTCAACCCGCTGCCGGCAACCGCGGAGAATACCACCGCGGGAGCGCAAATTTTTCAGCGCCATTGCGCAATCTGCCATGGCTATGATGGTAGCGGCGCAAACACCACCGGGAGAGGCGAATACCCTCCCGTTCCGCCTCTCGGTAGCCCGTCCATCGCGGCGCAAAGTGATGGCGAGTTGTTCTATCATATCCGCAACGGCATTCGCTACACCGGCATGCCGGCATGGGATTTGCCAGCGCCGGCGATTTGGCAGGCCATTTTATTCATCCGCCATCTGCCGGTGACGGCGACCTTGCCTCGCGCCGCGGCGGCGCAGAATGTCACGATATCCTCGGCGGCGGCTACTGAAACCCCGCATTACGTGGGCTCCTCCGCCTGTGCCACGTGCCATCGCGACATTTTCGCACGCTGGAACAAGACCCGCATGGCGCATGTCGTGAGCGATCCGCGCGCCTTTCCCGGCGCCGTCGTCGCCGATCTCGCCTCTGCTCCAGCGGCGATGAAATCTTCACTCGGGGATGCCGATCTGGTCTATGGCAGCCGCTGGAAGCAGCGCTTTTTCAAGAAAATCGGCAATGACTATTATGTCCTGCCGTTGCAGTGGGACATCGTTCATCAGCGTTGGCTGAAATATTTCGTTGCCGAGGACGAGGATTGGTGGGCACAGCTTTACCCGCCGGACAATTTCAAGCGGCCAACCGGGCCGCTCTGCGATGGCTGTCATTCGGTGAATTACGATATTCAGACCCATACGGTCACCGAATGGAATGTCGGCTGCGAGCGTTGTCATGGACCTGGCAGCCGCCATCTTGCCGACCCGAGGCGCGAGACGATCATCAACCCAGCGCGGCTCGATGCCTTCGCCGCCGACGATACGTGCATCCAATGTCACTCGCAGGGACGCCCGCGCGACAATCCGATCGCCGGGCAGTATTATGACTGGCCGGTCGGCTTCACGGTGGGCAAACGGCTCGCCGATGTCTGGCGGCTGGAACGGCGCCATCCCGGCATCACTGATTTTTATTTTTTTGCCGATGGCACCGCGCATAAAAATCGCATGCAGGGCAACGATTTTGTCCAAAGCTTGATGTACCGGCGCGGCGTGACGTGCTTTTCCTGTCATGATCCGCATGGCAGCGACAACCCATCGATGCTGCGCGCCAAGGGCAATGATTTGTGCCTCTCCTGCCATGGCGCGAATACCCAGAATGGTCCCCATGCGGAGACCATCGCGGCCCACACGCATCATCGCCCCGATAGCGCGGGCAGCGCCTGCACGGCCTGTCACATGCCAACGATCGAGCGCCAACTGGGCGATGCAATCCTTGTGCATGCGCACACATTTCGGTTCATTCCGCCTGCGGTCACCGAGGTGCTTGGCACACCCAATCCCTGTACGCTCTGTCACACTGACAAAACCGTCACCTGGGCGCGAACCGAGCTTGACCATTGGCAAGATCGTTCTCCCTGGCGCGATGCCCCATAGCGTTCGCTCTTATTGCCGTCTTGGCGAACGGGCGGCCTCACGCCTGGAACAGCAGGATGGAGATTCCGCCGGCGGAGGCTATAACCCGCGCCCATGAGCACCATCTTGAAAGATCGATCATGAACGCCGATTCCGCCGCACCGCGCACCGCGCGGCCTGCGAACGCCTTGCGGCCAGTCTCGCTCGAGCCCGGCTTCGCCCGCCACGCCGAGGGCTCCTGTCTCATTCGCGTCGGCGGGACCGAGGTTTTGTGCGCCGCCAGCGTCGAAGGCCGCGTCCCCGGTTTTCTCCGCGGCAGCGGCCAGGGCTGGGTGACGGCGGAATACGGCATGCTGCCGCGCGCGACCCACACCCGCGGCGACCGTGAGGCGGCCCGCGGCAAGCAATCCGGCCGCACCCAGGAGATCCAGCGCCTGATCGGCCGCGCGTTGCGCGCCGTCGTCGATCGCGCGGCGCTGGGCGAAATGACGATCACCATCGATTGCGACGTCCTCAACGCCGATGGCGGCACCCGCTGTGCCGCGATCACCGGCGGCTATGTCGCGCTGGCGCTGGCGCTGCGTCATCTCGAGCGCATGCGTGTGATCAAGGCGTCGCCGCTGCTCGGTCAGGTCGCGGCGGTATCCTGCGGCATCGTTGCCGGCGCGCCGGTGCTCGATCTCGATTACGCCGAGGATTCGACCGCCGAGGCCGACGCCAATTTTGTCCTCACCGATCAGGGTGGCCTCGTCGAGGTGCAGGCGACCGCCGAGGGAAAGCCGTTTTCGGAGGCTGAGCTGACAGCCCTTCTCGGCCTCGCCCGTGCGGGCACGGCGGAATTGTTCGCCCGCCAGCGCGCCGTGCTCGGCTGATGGCCCGTCGCCTCGCGCCTGGCACCCGTCTCGTGCTGGCGAGCCACAACCAAGGCAAGCTCGCCGAGATCGCCGCCTTGCTGCGCGCGCCGGACGGAACGCCGCGCGTCGATTTGGTGTCCGCCGGCGATTTGGGACTCCCCGAGCCCGAGGAGACCGCGCCCGATTTCACCGGCAACGCCCGGCTCAAGGCGCAAGCGGCGGCTTTCGCGAGCGGTTTGCCGGCTCTGGCCGATGATTCGGGCTTCTCGCTCGCGGCCCTCGGCGGCGCGCCGGGCGTTCACTCCGCCCGCTGGGCCGGGCCGGAGAAAAATTTCGCCGCCGCCATGGCCGAGATCAACCGCCGGCTGGGCGCGGCAGAGGACCGGCGGGCGTGGTTTTCCTGCGCGCTGGCGCTCGCTTGGCCGGACGGCGAGACCGCGACGTTTCTCGGCCGCGTCGAGGGCCACGCCGTCTGGCCGCCGCGCGGCACGAACGGCTTCGGCTATGATCCGATGTTCGTCCCCCTCGGCGCGCACGAGACCTATGGCGAAATGGCGCCGGCCCGCAAACATGAAGCGAGCCACCGCGCGCGGGCCTTCGCGGCCCTCCTCGCGGCGGTGGTTTCGGCGTAAGCTGCGGGGAATCCCAGACCAGGAGGTGAGGCGATGAAAAATCCGTTTGCCACCGCAAAGACCGTGGCCGAAAAATTTCCGGTCGAGAAATCGCCGGAAGCCTGGCGCGCCGCTTTGACCCCGGCGCAATACGCGGTCTTGCGCGAACACGCGACCGAGCGCGCCGGCACCAGCCCACTGAACGCCGAAAAGCGCCCCGGCACGTTCCTCTGCGCTGGCTGCGGCGCGCCACTTTTTTCCTCGGAGACGAAATACGAGAGCGGCACCGGCTGGCCGAGCTTCTTCGCCCCGATCGCCGAAAACGCCGTCGGCGTCCGCGAGGACCGCAGCCTGTTCATGACCCGGACCGAAACCCACTGCGCGCGCTGCGGCGGCCATCTCGGCCACGTCTTCGAGGACGGCCCGGCGCCGACCGGCCTTCGCTACTGCATGAACGGCGCCGCCCTGCAGTTCGTGCCGCAAGGGGAAAAGACATAGAAAAGGCTTGGTTCTTTTTTGTAAAAAAGAACCAAAAAACTTTTTACACGAAAGCCGCGTGGGTAAGGCCGGTATAACCGACCAAGGTCACCTGTGTGTGATCGGGAAGGGTGAAAGACGTTGACCCATTGGCGACCGTCGCGCTGGCGACGGCGTTGGTCGCCGTGCCGCTCGCATAGCCGTTCAACACCAACCCCGCGTTCGCCGGATTGAAGCCGTTGATATCGACCGTGCCGCCGGCTTGACCATTGACGAAGCCGATCAGCGTGTAGCCGCTCGAATCATAAATCGTGTTGGTGCCGCTTCCGACCTGGACATAATCGATCCCGGCGCTGCCATAGATGGTGTTGTTGCCGGAACCGGCGAAGATATCGCTCGTATCGGTATCGCTATTGCCGCCGATGATGGTGTTGTTGCCGGCAACGGGAATTACCCAGTTGGTGGCGTCGGTGGCGTTCGTCGCCCCGCCAAAAAGATTGCCCGTCGCATTTTGATTGCCGAACATATAGCTCGTGCCGCTCGCGCTCCCGACCAGCGTACTCGCGGTCGCGTTCGGCCCGGCGACGATGATGTTGCCGGAACCCTCGCCATAAACGATGTCATTAGCGCTTTGCGCAACGAGCGCATTGTTGCCGCCGGTGCCGCCGACCAGCTCTTCATTGCTGCTGGTGCCGCCAAACGCGGTGACATTGCCGGTCGCGCCGAACACGCTGAGCGCACCAGAGCCGCCAATCACCGTGCCGGTACCGCCGGGGAGGCTGGAATTGCCCAGCGAGCCATTGATGAAGGTAAGGGTCGAGCTATTGCCGAAAGCGAGCGCGTTGCCGATCGCTTGCACCGTCTCGGCGCCGGCGCTGCCCGCGACGCTGGTGCCGACGATGGTATCGGCGCCTTCGGAATAGATGATGTTCTGGCCCGAGCCAAGGAACATGAGATTGGATTGGGCGCTACCCGTGATGGTGTTGTTGCCATCGGCGGCAACAATGGTGTTCACGCCGCCCTCGAAATCAAAATACCAGCCTTGGATACCGGTCGTGCCGGTCTGCACCAAATTATCGCCGCCGGCGAAAGCCGCCTCGCCACTCGCCCCGTTGACGCTCATCGTCGTGCCGGCGTTGGAGTTGACGATGTATTGCAACGAAGGGTCGGAATCGTTGATCGTTACCGGCACCGTGCTCGCGTTCACCACGGCATAAACGTTCTGGGTGGTGAGATCGAGCGTCGAGAGGCCGGGCGTTTGAAAATCAGTGAAAAGCGCCGTCGGCGCAGAGGGATTGGGCAGGCCGAGCGCGATCTGGCTTGGATCGGTGATGAAATCCGATTGCTGCGTCGAGGAAAAATTCTCGATCGGCGAGACGAAGGTCTGATTGACGTAATTCGCCGAATTGGCGCTGGTGAAGGGGATCGTCACCGAGTCGCCCTGATTATCATAGGGAATGATCAGATTGGCCCCATTCACGGTTCCCGACATCGCGCGCGCTCCTCAAAATTGGCGTCGTCCTAGGTTTTGGCGCGCCGCCGCCGCAAGGCAAGCGGGGCATGGGCATTTTACGGGAATTTAACATCACGTTCTGGCGAAAACGACGAAATCGGGCCTTTGACCTTTGCCCGCCGGCGCGCCAGATTGCCGGCTGATATGAGGCCAAAATCCAAAGGAGCGGTTTCGTGCAAGCGAAGAAAATCCACCACAAATTGAGCGTCTCAGCCCAGATCGTCCCCGAGGATTACGCGCATCTGGCGGCGTCCGGGGTGCGGGCGGTGATCAACAACCGCCCCGACAACGAGGATCCCGGGCAGATACCGGCGGCCGAGGCCGCCAAGCTCGCGGCCAAGCACGGGCTCGACTATCACCACATCCCGATCACCACCGCCGAGATCCCGGCCGAGGCGGTGAAACGTTTCGGCGAAGTCCTGGAAAGCGCGTCGGGGCCGGTGCATGCGCATTGTCGCTCGGGCACGCGCTCGGCGCTGCTGTGGGCGCTGCATCAGGTGCAATCGGGGAAAATGACCGTGGATGAAGCCTGCGCCGCGGCAAGCACACACGGTTTCGATCTTCGCGCGGCCGTCGATCATCACAGCGCCCGACTCGGGCACGGCGCTAAAAAAGCCTGATCGCGCGTGCTCGGCCCAGAGGCGGCGCTCGCGGTCCTGTGCGGCGCCGTGGTCGGCTTCGTGCTCGGGCTGATCGGCGGCGGCGGCTCGATTCTCGCGACCCCCTTGCTGCTCGCCGTCGTCGGTCTGCCGCCGCATCAGGCGATCGGCACCGGGGCCTTGGCGGTCGCGGTCAATGCCTTCGCCAATCTCGTGAGCCACGCCCGCGCCGGCCATGTGCGCTGGCGCCGCGCTGGCGTTTTCGCGCTGGTGGGCGCACTCGGCGCGGCGCTCGGCTCGACCCTCGGCAAGGCTTTCGATGGCGAGCGGCTGTTGGCGCTATTCGCGCTTTTAATGCTGGTGGTCGGCGTGCTCGCGCTCCGCGATCAGCGGGCGGCGCCGGCCGAGGCGCAGGCCCGCCCGCTCGCCCATGAACTGCCGCGCCTTGTTGCGACGGCGCTCGGCGTTGGCCTGTTATCCGGGTTTTTTGGCATCGGCGGCGGCTTTCTGATCGTCCCCGGCCTTTTGTTCGCGACCAATCTCAGCATGATCGAGGCAGTCGGCTCGTCCCTGCTCTCGGTTGGCAGTTTCGGCCTGACGGCGGCGGTGAATTACGCGCTCTCCGGCCTCGTCGCCTGGGGGGTTGCGGCCGAATTCGTCGCCGGCGGCGTCGGCGGCGGCCTGCTCGGCCTTCTCGTTGCGCGCCATCTCGCGGCGCGGCGCTCGGCTTTGCGCCGGGTTTTTGCCGCGATCGTGCTGGTGGTCGGGGTCTATCTTCTCATACGCGCCGGCCGCGCCGCCGGCTGGATATGAACGGCCCGATGAGGTCGCGGCGATCAATCGAATAAAGTGATTGATCCAAGTGAAACCTTTCGTTTGATATCAGCGGCTTTCCGTGTCTTGTTGCCGCTATCGGGATAAACCGATGACAAAGGAGAAACGCCTTGCGACAGATTTTTTCTCAACTCCGTCCGCTCGCCCTCGGCCTCGTGCTCGCGGCGTTCGGCCTCGTCCTTGCGACCGGCCAGGGGCACGCACAGCTGACGCCGCCGCCCGGCTATTACAAGGATCAAAAGGTCGTCTATCACAATGACGGCGGCACGCCCGACAATGCCGCCTATTTCCGCAAGCTGCTCACCAATATTCGCAACCACGTCAACGCGGTGGGCAAGGATCATATCGAGGTGCGGGTGGTCGATCACGGCGACGGGCTGATCCTGTTCCAGCTCGCGAACCAGGACGCCGATCTCGCCAAACGCATCGACGCCCTCAAGGCCGATGGGGTGAAATTCCTGATCTGCGGCAGAACCCTCGCCGAGCGCCATATCGACTGGCATACGCTTTATGGCGTGAAGGAGGGGGATCTGGTGCCGAGCGGCGTTGCCGAACTCGCGCGCCTGCAAGGCATGGGCTACGTCTATATCCATCCCTGAGTGGGAAAGCAGGGCAGGGGGTGACCCCTGCCCCGACCGCCCACCCGCGCGCGACGCTCAGCGGAAAAATACTACCCAGACGAGACCGAGCGCCGGGGCGAGGGCGAGGGCGGCAAGCCCGGTATAGCCGAAGAACCGCGGCATCCTGATCCCGCGCTGGGCGGCGATGGTGCGGATCATCATATTCGGCGCGTTGCCGATATAGGTGAGCCCGCCGAACAGCACCGCGCCGGCGCTGATGGCGCGGAGCGCGTCATCGGACGGCAGGCCCTCGCCCCCCGCTTGGCGGAAAAAGATCAGATAGGTCGGCGCATTGTCGAGAAACGCCGAGGCGAGGCCGCTGCCCCAGAAATTGGCGGTTGCGGAAAGCGGCGTTTGCGTCTGCGTCGCGAGCAGCGCTAGCACCGGCGTGATGGTGATGAAAATCGCCGGGAACAATTTCGCGATTTCGACGAGCGGCGCCCATTCGAAGAGATTGGCCTCGCGCACGGCGAGCGGCGTGATCGCGGAGGCAAGCCCGGCGAGCGCGAGGAATAGCAGACTGGCCGCCAGCCGCTCGCCATCGATCGCGGCGCCGAACAGCCGCACGGTGCCCGGATGCCAGATCGCTTGCCCGAGGACGGTGAGATTGATGAGCGCGATCAACAGCAGATGCCAGCGCCCGCGAAGCCGGAGCCGCCCGCGCGGCTCGGGCGGCGGCGCGGCCCGCGCCGAGCGCCGATCGAGAAGGTAGAACCCGGCAAGCACCGGGGCGGCAAAAACCAAGAGCGGCAAAGCGAGATGGCGGAGCGGCCAGAAAAACGGCACGCCCTGGAGGAAGCCGAGATAAAGCGGCGGATCGCCGAGCGGTGACAAGGCGCCACCGGCATTGCCGATGAGCAGAATGAGGGCGATCACGATATGGATCTTCTGCGCCCGGTGCGCATTGGCGCGCAGCAAGGGGCGGATCAGCACCATCGACGCGCCGGTGGTGCCGATCACCCCGGCGAGCAGGGTGCCGACGGCGAGCCAGGCGGTATTGCTCGCCGGCGTGCCGCCAGGGCCGCCGCGGAT
Organism: Acidibrevibacterium fodinaquatile; assembly: GCF_003352165.1. GTDB lineage: Bacteria > Pseudomonadota > Alphaproteobacteria > Acetobacterales > Acetobacteraceae > Acidibrevibacterium > Acidibrevibacterium fodinaquatile. Next base: position 2,070,399 of record NZ_CP029176.1, on the reverse strand, counting down.
CAACATGCCGCCGGTTGTCGCATAAAGCGCGAGCAACACGCTGACGAATGGCAGATACTCGGTGAGCAACGCCGACCAGCATTCGGTCAAAGCCGCGTGCAGCCCATCATGGGCGGCGAGGGGAAAGAGAAAGAGCAGGCTCCAGAACGCGGCGATCGCACCGAGCCGGCGATGCCAGAATCGCGGCGCCACCATCGGGAATAGCGCGATCGAAAGCAGCAGCCCGGCGAAGGGCAGGGCTTCGAGGAGCGGGGGCGGTTGCATGGTGGACAGGGTGCAAGTAACGTTTGCGCGGCGCAACCGCGCCAAAGCACCGGCATGGTGAAAATGCGATGAAAATGGTGGACGTGACGAACGTGATGGACGAATCCCGATGGATATGACGGGCGAACGGCGCATTCCGGCGCCACGCGAGACGGTTTGGGCGGCGCTCAATGATCCGGAGGTGCTGAAAGCCGCCATTCCGGGCTGCGAGAGCCTGGAAAAAACCTCTGAGACCGAGATGAAGGCAACGGCATCGGTCAAGATCGGTCCGATCGCGGCGCGTTTCACCGGCAAGGTGCAGCTTTCCGATATCGATCCGCCGAACGGCTATACCATCGGCGGCGAAGGGCAGGGGGGTGTCGCCGGCTTCGCCAAGGGCGGCGCCAAGGTGCGTCTCGAACCCGATGGTGGCGCGACCCTGCTCCGCTATGAGGTCAATGCCCAGGTCGGTGGCAAGATCGCGCAGCTCGGCGCGCGGCTGATCGATGCGACCGCGAAATCCATGGCCGATCAGTTCTTCAACCGCTTCACCGCCCATCTGACCCCGCCGGAAACCGCCGAAGCGGCCGCAGCGCCGCCCGCGCCGGCACCCGCAGGGTCGCGCGAGGCCATGGGGCTGCCTTTGGTCGCTTGGATCGGCGGCGTCATTTTCTTGGCAATCCTTTTGCTTCTGTTCGGATCTCTCCTCTAGTGGCTGATCTCGCCCGCACCGCCATGCCGCGCGATGTCGCGGCGACCATGGCGCTTTTGGCGCGCGGTGGCTATGTCGCCGACGCCGATCTCGCAACCACCGTGCATCTCGCCCTCGCCATGGGGCGGCCGCTATTCCTCGAAGGCGAGCCCGGCACCGGCAAGACCGAGATCGCCAAAGTGTTGGCCGAGGGGCTCGGGCGGCGGCTGGTGCGGCTGCAATGCTATGACGGGCTTGATCTCCAGGCGGCGGCCTATGAGTGGGACCATGCGCGGCAATTGATGGCGATCCGCCTTGCCGAGGCTTCGGGCGAGACCGATCGCGATCTCCTCGCGCGCTCGATCTATGGCCGCGAATTCCTGCGCGAGCGGCCGCTGCTTTCGGCGATCGACCCGTCTTTGCCGCCCGCCGTGCTGCTGATCGACGAGCTGGATCGCGCGGACGAACCGTTCGAAGCGTTTTTGCTCGAACTGCTCGCCGATTTTCAGATCACCGTGCCCGAATACGGCACCATCCGCGCGAGTTCGCCGCCGCCGGTCGTCATCACCTCGAACCGCACCCGCGAGGTCCATGACGCGATCCGCCGCCGTTGCCTCTATCACTGGGTCGATTACCCCGATGCCGCCCGCGAGCGGGAAATTCTCGCCCGCAAGGCGCCGGAGGTGCCCGGGCTGCTTGCCGCCCAGGTCGTCGCCTTCGTCCAGCGCTTGCGCGGCGAGGAATTGTTCAAGCTCCCCGGGGTTGCCGAGACGATCGATTGGGCGAGCGCGCTCCGCACCCTCGACCAGCACGCGCTGACCCCCGACGCGGTTGATGAAACGCTAGGTGTTTTGCTGAAATATCAAGACGATATCAGTAAGATTCGCGGCGCCGAGGCAGCCCGTCTGGTGGCCGAGGCGAAGGACACGGCAGCGGCGCGATGAGCGCGGCCGAATGAGTGCGGCGCCGCCAGGCCGATTGGTCGATAACGTCGCCGAGTTCGCGCGCCTGCTCCGCCGCGCCGGCCTGCCGGTCGGCCCGGCCGAGACGCTGGCCGCCGCCGAGGCGCTGACCCGGATCGATCTCGGCGCCAAGGCCGAGGCCAAGGCGGCGCTCGCGGCGACGATGGTGCATCGGCGCGAACACCGCGAGATTTTCGACCAGGCTTTCGCGCTGTTCTGGCGTGACGCCACCGCCGCGCGCCACGCGCTCGCCATGACGCTGATGGAAAAGCGCAAGGAGATCGAGCGCAAACCCGCGCCGGCGGCCCGCCGCGTCGCCGAAGCCTTCGCCCGCCCGCGTGATCAGGCGCCCGAGCCGAAGGACGAGCCGCCCCGCTTCGATGCGGTGCTCACCGCTAACGCCGCCGAGCGGCTACAGGCGATGGATTTCGAGGCCATGGGGGCCGAGGAGATCGCTCTTGCCAAGCGCGAAATCCGCCGCCTCGTCCTTCCCCTCGATGCCCGCCGCACCCGCCGCCGCCACGCCGACCCGCTGGGCGCTGAGATTGATCTCCGCGCGACCTTGCGGACCAGCCTGCGCCAGGGCGGGGAAATCCTCTCGCTTGCCCGCGCGCGCCGCGTCGAACGGCCGCCGCCGCTCGTCGTGATCTGCGACATTTCTGGATCAATGGCGCGCTATGCCCAGATTTTGCTGCATTTTCTTCACGCCGTCAGCAATGCGCGCGAGCGCGTGCAGGTGTTTTTGTTCGGAACGCGGCTTTCCAACATCACCCGGCAATTGCGTTACCGCGATGCCGAGGTCGCCTTTCAGATGGTCGCTCATGTGGTGCCGGACTGGTCGGGCGGGACGCGAATCGGCGAGGCGCTCGCCATCTTCAACCGCCGCTGGGCGCGGCGCGTGCTGGGGCAGGGGGCGATCGTGCTGCTGGTGACCGATGGGCTGGACCGTGACGGCGCCATCGGGCTCGCCGAAAACATGGACCGCCTCCATCGCTCCTGCCGGCGGCTGATTTGGCTCAATCCGCTGTTGCGTTGGGAGGGGTTTCAACCCAAATCCCAGGGGGTGCGGGCGATGCTGCCCCATGTCGATGAGTTTCGTCCGGTGCATAATCTCGCGAGCCTGCGCGCGCTGATCGACCTCTTGTCCCGCCCGGCGCCGGCCCGCGAGCGGATCATGGCTTTGGCCTCGTGAGGTAAAAATGAACCAAATCAATCAGATCGAGCCGGTGGAAGACATTCTGGCGATCGCCGCAAGCTGGCACGCCGCCGGCGAGAAAGTGGCGCTGGCGACGGTCACCGAAACCTGGGGCTCCTCGCCGCGCCCGGCGGGCAGCCAGATGGCGATCACCGCCAGCGGCCGCATGGCGGGCTCAGTGAGTGGCGGCTGCATCGAAGGCGCGGTCGCGGAAGCGGCGCGCGAGACGATCACGAGCGGGGTGCCGCGCCTCCTCGATTTTGGCGTAACCCACGAGCGCGCGTGGGAGGTCGGCCTCGCCTGCGGCGGCAAGGTCAAAGTCTTCGTCGAGGCCCTGGCATGACCCCGGCGCTGCTCGCCGCTGTGCAAGCGGCGCGGGCGGCAAAGCGCCCGGTGGTTCTGGCAACCCGCCTGCCCGACGGCATGCAGCGTCTGCTCCCCGATCCGGCTGCCCCGCCCACCCTGGCCGAGGCTGCGGCGCGAGCGCTCAAAGACGATGTCTCAGGGCCGGCGGTGCTCGGCGGCGAAAACTGGTTCCTCCATGTCTATAACCCGCCGCCGCGTCTTGCCATCGTCGGCGCCGTCCATATCGCGCAGGCCTTGGCGCCGATGGCGGCGGGGCTCGGCTTTGGTGTCACCGTGATCGACCCGCGCGGCGCGTTCGCGACCAAGGAGCGCTTTCCCGGCGTCGAAATCACCACCGCCTGGCCGGACGAGGCGATGGCGGCGTTTGCGCCCGACACCAGAAGCGCCGTGGTGACGCTGACCCATGACCCGAAGCTCGACGACCCGGCGCTCGACGCGGCGCTTCGTTCGCCGGCGTTCTATATCGGCGCGCTGGGCTCACGAAAGACCCACGCCGCACGGCTCAAGCGCTTGCGCGAACTCGGTCATGACGAGGCCAGCTTGTCGCGCATCCACGGCCCGGTCGGGCTCGACATCGAGGCGGTGACGGCGCCCGAGATCGCGCTTTCCATCCTCGCCGAGATCGTCGCGGTGCGGCGCGGCGCGGCAATGGGACAGAAGGCGGCGGCGTGATTTTCGGCGATGTGGCGCTTGCCGAGGCTGAGGGAGCAATTCTCGCGCACACGCTGCGTCTGCCCGCCCGGGTCATCAAAAAGGGCACAATCCTCGATGCCGCGGCCGTCGCGGCCTTGCGCGAGGCCGGCTATGCGTCGGTGGTCGCGGCCCGGCTCGAGCCCGGTGATGTCGGCGAGAACGAGGCGGCGAGCCGGCTTGCGCAAGCGCTGGTGGCGCCGGGGATCGTCGCCAGCCGCGCCGGCACCGGCCGGGTCAATCTCAGCGCCGATGTCCACGGGCTTTTCACCGCCGATCGCGACGCGATTGACCGGCTGAACGCCGTCGATGAGGCGCTGACGCTGGGCACCTTGCCGGACGCGACCGAGGTTGCGCCGCGCGAAATGGTGGCGACGGTGAAAATCATCCCCTTTGCGGTCGCCGAGGAGAAACTCGCCCGCGTCGAAGCATTGGCGCGCGCCTCAAGCCCGATGCTCGCCGTTCACCCGTTCCGCCCGCTCACGGTCGGGCTCGTGCTCACCGAATTGCCCGGGCTCAAGGAAAGCATCGCACAAAACACCATCGCCGCGACCGCGGCGCGGGTTGCCGGGCTTGGCGGTGGCCTGTTGCCGCCGCGCCGCTGCCGGCACGAGGAAGCCGCGATCGCCGAGGAACTGCGCGCGCTCCTCGCCCAGGATGCCGATCTGCTGCTGATCGCCGGGGCTTCGGCGGTGGTCGATCGTCGCGATGTCGGGCCAGCGGCGATCGTGCGGGTGGGCGGCGAGATCCGCCATTTCGGCATGCCGGTCGATCCCGGCAATCTTATCTGCGTCGGCCGCATTGGCGACAAGCCCGCCCTGGTGCTTCCCGGTTGCGCCGGCAGCCCAAAGCCAAACGGTATCGATTTCGTGCTCCGCCGTCTCGCCGCCGGCTTCGATGTCGGGGCGGAGACGGTGACGCGGCTTGGCGTCGGTGGCCTGCTGAAAGATATCAGCGCCCGCCCGCTGCCGCGCGCCAAGGCGGTGCCGCCGCCCGCCGCCGCCGCGCCGCGCCGGCCGATGATCGCCGCCATCGTGCTCGCCGCCGGGCAGTCCTCGCGCATGGCGCCGCACCACAAGCTTTTGCTGCCCGATCGAACGGGGAAGCCGATGATCGCCCGCGTCGTCGATAATCTCCTGTCGTCGCCGGCGCGGCCGATCCTCGTCGTCGTTGGCCACCGCGCCGAGGAGATCAAGGCGGCGCTCGCCGGGCGGCCGGTCACGTTCGTCCCCGCCGCCGATTACGCCGAGGGGCTCGCCGCCAGCCTCCGCGCCGGGATCAAAGCACTCCCGAACGAGGCGCAGGCGGCGCTGATCTGCCTTGGCGACATGCCGCTGGTGACGGCGCGGGTGATCGAGCGGCTGCTCGCGGCCTATACCCCCGACGAAGGGCGGCTGATCGCGGTGCCTGTCCATGAGGGCCGCAGGGGCAACCCGGTGCTCTGGGACCGGCGGTTTTTCGGCGAGATCGCCGCCCTCAGCGGCGATGGCGGGGCGCGGCGCCTGCTCGACGCCCATCCCGAAGCGATCGTCGAGGTCGATCTCCCGGAGGACTCGGTGCTGCGCGATTTCGACACCGTCGAAAGCCTCGCGACCCTCCCGGAACGGCTCCGACCAATCGTTGCGTCAGGATAGAATCGTTCTTTTTTGAAAAAAAGAACCAAAAAACTTTCCCCCGTTGGGTAGTATCGGCGCCGCGACATCAGGACAAAAGTCTTTTTGCTTCTTTTTCTTCAGAAAAAGAAGTGTTTTTATTAATTTTAACCCGTTATATAGTGTGCGTCTCGCCGCCGCGCGCCGGCGATGAGATCGACTTGGCGGGCGATGCGGCCGAGGGCCTCGGCGAGGGCGGGATCGCTCGGCGTGGGCGGCGCGGGCATCGCCGCGAGCGTGGCGAGCGCCGGCCCGATCCATGCGCGCCAGGCGGAGAGTGTGGCGTGATCGGCGGTGGCGATGGGCGCGGCGGCCAGGCGCATCGCCGCGAGCCGCCCGGCCAGGCGCCGCAGCGCGGCATCGGCGAGAAGCGCCGTCTCCAGCCGCTCGCGCTGGCGGCGACGGGGTTCGTGTAGAGCCCGTGCGAGGGACGCCTCGAGATTGTTGGAGGCGATTCCCGCCGCCCGTCGTGCCGCTTCCACGCGCCCCTCGTCCCCCTCGGCGAGCAAAAATGCCAGGGTCGCCTCGGCATAGCGGGCATGGGCGGAGAGTGCCGCGGCAAGCTCGCCCTCGACACGTTCGGGCTCCCAGCTCGGCCACAAGACCAGCACGCCGGCGACCGCGAATAGCCCGCCGAGCAGCGTATAAAGCGCCCGCATGACGGCGATCTCGAGGCCGCTCGTCCCGGCATGGCCGATTTCCAGAAGCAGCACGATGAGCGGCGTCAGCAGCATGATGTAGAGCCCGAAACTCGCGACCCTGACCGCCATCGCGGCGATGGTGAGCGGAAACAGGGCGGCGGCGAGCTGCCAGGGCGAATGGAGCACGAGCGCAAGGAGGGAGGCGAGGAAACCGCCAATGACGGTGCCGGCAATACGCTCGAGCGCCCGCTGCAGCGTGACCGCGAAATAAGGCTGCATGGTTAAAACCAGCGTGATGGTCAACCAATGCTGATAGGAGCCGCCATGGGAGAAGGTGATCGCGAGCGCCGGCGCCGCGACCAGGGCGGTGCGGAGCGCGTGGCGAAGCGCCGCCGAGTCGGTCGCGAAATTGGCAACCAGCGGGGCCCGGATGCGCACAAGAAGCGGCGGCGTGGAGCCGTCTGCCATCGCGCCGGGGTTGAGGCCGGCGGGGAGGGTGACGGTGAGCGCGATCGTCAGGCGATCGACGATGGCGGCGGCGATGCGGCGGATCGGATCGTCGGGCGCAAGGCCGGCGACCGGCGCCGGCAACGCCGCGATCACCTGCGCCATGCGGGTTGGGGCTGTAATGCGGTCACGAACGATCCCGCGCGCCAGGGTCGCGAGCAGGGGCGCTGCGCGGCGAAGCAGCTTCGCCGCCGCCTGCCGCCGCGCCGGCTCGCGCGCCGATTGCAGGATGTCATCGAGGGCGATGAGGGCGGCGAAGATCTGTTCCGCCGCTTCCAGCCGGATCAAGCTTTGGGCCGCGCGCGGGCTTTGCGCGCCGCGCTGGCGGAGCGTTGCGAGCACGATGCCGCGCGCCTGTTCGATCGCATCCCGCACCAGGCGCCGATGCGCCCGCGCATGCGCGTCCCACGCGGCGGCGTCACCCGCGGCGACCAAGCGGCGGAGATCGGCGGCGAGGAGAGCGAGCGCTCGGTAGATTTCCGCGACCGCCCGCCGCGTCGGGCGATAGGGATGGAGCCGCCAGATCACCAGCGTGAGGAACACCGCCCAGAGCCCGCCGGCGATGAACAGAAGGGCGCTCGCGAACGCCGTCGCGGCGTCCGGCCAGGGGCGATCGAGGGCGAGCACGAGGACGACGGTTGCGAGCGCGCCGACCTGTTGCGCCGCCTGGCCGTAGATGCGGGCGAAGCTGAACACGAACACGCCAAGGCAGGCGAACGGGATGGCCGCATAGCCGAGGCCGCGCAAAAACCCGAAGCCTGAGAGCGTTGCGGCGCCGAGAAAGGTGAAACTGAGCAGCGCCGGCACCCGCCGGCTGACCGGCCCGCCAGGGTCGCACATGCAGGTAAAAAGCGCCGCCAGCGCCGCCTGCATCAGCGCGGGCGCGGCGAGCAAGCCCGAAAGTGCGACGATGACCGCAACGGCGAGCGCCGCGCGGACCCCTTCGGCGATGCTGATTGCGCGCAGATCAAGCGCAATCGGCAGCCGGCTGAGATCGGCGCCCGGCAACGCGCTGAGCCGAAAACGGCCCAGATTCGCAAGGAACCTAGGCCGCCGCAACGTAAGGCGCCGGCTCAGGCCGCCATGCCGCGCAAAACATAGGGCAGGATGCCGCCGTGGCGGCAATAAGCGACCTCATCGGCGGTATCGACGCGGCAAAGCAAGGTGATCTCGTCGGTCGCGCCGTTCGGGCGATGGATTCTGAGCGCGAGATCCATGCGCGGGCGAAGCGTGTCGAGGCCGAGCAGATCGAAGGTTTCCTCACCCGTGAGCTTTAAGGCCTTGCGGTCCATGCCGTCCTTGAAGGTGAGCGGCAGGACGCCCATACCGACGAGATTGGAGCGATGGATGCGCTCGAAGCTCTCGGCGATGACGGCGCGGATGCCGAGCAGCATCGTCCCCTTCGCCGCCCAGTCACGCGAGGAGCCGGTGCCGTATTCCTTGCCGCCGAACACCACCAGCGGCACCCCCTCCTTCTGGTAGCGCATGGCGACGTCATAGATCGGCGCTTGCTCGCCGGAGGGGAAGTGCTTGCTGTATCCACCTTCGACGCCCGGCAGCATCTCGTTTTTGATGCGGATATTGGCGAAGGTGCCGCGCATCATCACCTCGTGATTGCCGCGCCGCGCGCCATAGGAATTGAAATCCGCCTCGCGCACCTGATGGGTCAGCAGATATTCGCCGGCGGGGGAGGATTTCTTGATGCTGCCGGCCGGGCTGATGTGATCGGTGGTAATGGAATCGCCGAAAATCGCCAGCGCGCGCGCCCCTTTGATGTCCGCGACCCCGGGTGGCGTCTTGCTGATGTCCTTGAAATAGGGCGGGTTCTTGACATAGGTCGAGCCGTCGTTCCAGCGATAGGTCGCCTCGTGCGCGGCGACCTTGATGCGCTGCCACTGCTCCGGCCCCTTGAAGACGTCGCTATAGCGGGCGACGAATTTCTCCCGCGTCACATGCTGCGCGATCGCCTCGGCGATCTCCGCGTTGCTCGGCCAGACATCGCGGAGATGGACCGGCTTGCCATCCGACCCGGTCCCGAGTGGCGCCGTTGTGATGTCTTCGCCGATCGTGCCGAGGAGGGCATAGGCGACCACCAGCGGCGGGCTTGCGAGGTAATTCGCGCGCACATTGGGATGCACGCGGCCCTCGAAATTGCGGTTGCCCGAGAGCACCGAGACCGCGACCAGCTTGTTGTCCTCGATCGCGTTGGCGATCGCCTCATCGAGCGGGCCGGAATTGCCGATGCAGGTGGTGCAGCCATAGCCGACGGTGTTGAAGCCGAGCGCGTCGAGATCGGCGTCGAGCCCGGCGCTTTTGAGATATTCGGTGACCACCTGCGAGCCGGGCGCGAGCGAGGTTTTCACCCAGGGTTTCGGCGCGAGCCCGCGCGCGCGGGCTTTGCGCGCCACCAGCCCGGCGGCGATCATCACCGCGGGATTGGAGGTGTTGGTGCAGCTGGTGATCGCGGCGATGACGACGTCGCCATGGCCGATCTCGTAATTCTTGCCGGCGACCTTGACCTTTTTGGCCGCCTGCTCGGCGCTCACGGCGAAATTCTTGGCCAATTCCGCCGAAAACGCGCCGGCGGCCTTGTCGAGGGCGACGCGATCCTGCGGCCGCTTCGGCCCGGCAAGCGAGGGGACGACGCTGCCGAGATCGAGTTCTAGCGTAGTGGAGAATTTTGGCTCGGGCGCGGTCTCGTCGCGCCACATGTTTTGCGCCTTGAGATAGGCCTCGATGAGGGCGAGCCGGTGCGGATCGCGGCCAGAGAGACGCATGTAATCGAGCGTCACCCGGTCGATCGGAAAGAAGCCGCACGTCGCGCCATATTCCGGCGCCATGTTGCCGATGGTGGCGCGATCGGCGAGCGGCAGATGATCGAGGGCAGGGCCGTAGAATTCGACGAATTTGCCGACCACGCCCTTTTTGCGCAGCATTTCGGTGACGGTGAGGACGAGATCGGTCGCCGTCATGCCCTCGCGGAGCCGGCCGGTGAGGCGAAAGCCGACGACATCGGGGATCAGCATCGCGATCGGCTGGCCGAGCATCGCCGCCTCGGCCTCGATGCCGCCAACCCCCCAGCCGAGCACGCCAAGCCCATTGACCATCGTCGTGTGGCTGTCGGTGCCATAGAGCGTGTCGGGATAGGCGACATGTTTGCCCTCGGCCTCGGCGGTCCACACCCCTTGCGCGAGATATTCGAGATTGACCTGATGGCAGATGCCGGTGCCGGGCGGGACGACGCGGAAATTGCTGAACGCCTCCTGGCCCCAGCGGAGGAATTCATAGCGCTCGCCATTGCGCTCGAACTCGATCGCGACGTTGCGGGCAAGCGAGTCGGCGCGGCCGGCGACATCGACCATCACCGAATGATCGATCACGAGATCGACCGGCACCAGCGGGTTGACACGGGCGGGATCGCCGCCGAGCCGGGTGATGCCGTCACGCATCGCCGCGAGATCGACGACGGCGGGAACCCCGGTGAAATCCTGCATCAGGATGCGCGCCGGGCGGAACGGCACCTCGCGCTCGGAATGGGCGTTTTCCAGCCAGCCCGCGATCGCCTTGGCGTCATCGACGGTATAGGACTTGCCGTCCTCGAACCGGAGGATGTTTTCGAGCAGAATCTTGAGCGTGACCGGAAGCCGGGAGATGTCGCCAAGCGTTCGCGCCGCTTCGGGGAGGGAAAAATAGTCGTAGGATTTTCCCTCTACAGTAAGCGTGCGGCGGGTTTTGAGGCTGTCCTGGCCGACCGTTTTCATGCGCTCTCGCTCCATTTGGCCACGTGCGGCGCCATTGCGCCACGGGCATGCGTTGCATGAGGCGCGGGCTTAGACCATACCCCGCGCAGCGACAAGCGGGGGCGGGCGCGGATGGCGGGCGAAGACGCACGGGACGAGAATCGGGCATGGCTGGAAGTCCGCCAGATCGCGGCGTTTCGTGGCGAGCGTCTGGTGCTCGAGGGGGTGTCGTTTCGGCTTGACGCCGGTGGCGCGTTGCTGTTGCGCGGAGCGAATGGGGCCGGAAAATCGACATTGCTCCGCGTCCTCGCCGGCCTCATTCCGCCCGCCGCCGGAACGTTGCTCTGGCGCGGGGAGGACGCGCTCGCCGATCTTTCCTATCACGCCCGAAGGCTCGCCTATCTCGGCCATCAGGATGCGGTGAAGCCGGGGCTTTCGGTTGCCGAAAACCTTGCCTTCTGGGCGCGCCGCGGCGGCGATGTCGGGGCGGCGCTGGCAGCCGTCCATCTCGCGCCGCTCGCCGATCTCCCGGCGCGCTTCCTCTCCGCCGGCCAGCGGCGAAGGCTCGCGATCGCGCGTCTGCTGCTTACCCGCGCGCCGCTCTGGCTGCTCGATGAGCCTGGCAACGGCCTCGATGACGCCTCGCTCACCGCTCTCGGCGCGATTGCGGACCGGCATCGCGCCGCGGGCGGGATGGTGATCGCGGCGACGCATCACGATCTGCCATTTCCCAATTCATCTCATGTTTTCCTTTCATGAGACTGTTTTTTCACCTCATTTTTCGAGAACTCCGCCTTTCGCTCCGTCACGGCGCCGATACGCTCGCGGCCTTGCTGTTCTTTTTCCTCGCAGGAACATTGTTTCCGCTCGCGATCGGGCCGGCGCCGGCGGAACTCGCGCGGATCGCGCCCGGCATCGTCTGGGTCGCAGCCCTGCTTGCCGCCCTGCTGCCGCTCGACCGCCTCTTCGGCGCCGACTTCGAGGACGGCGCACTCGACCAGTGGCTGCTCTCCGGCCTTCCGGCCGCCGCCATCGCGCTCGCCAAGGCAACCGCGCACTGGTTGACGACCGGCCTGCCACTGCTGCTCGCCGCCGCGCCGCTCGCGCTCATGCTCCGTGTGCGGACGGAAATTTTGCCGGTGCTGCTCGGCGGGCTATTGCCGGGGACGCTCGCGCTTTCGCTTTTGGGGACGGCAGGGGCGGCGATCGTGCTCGGCGCGCGGCGCGGCGGCGTCCTGCTGCCGCTTCTCGTCTTGCCGCTCGCCGTCCCGGTGCTGATTTTCGGCACTACCGCCGCCGCCGCCGCCGCCGTTCACCTGCCGGTGAGGCCGCATCTCCTGCTTTTGCTCGCAGTGCTCGCGGTGCTGCTTGCGCTCGCCCCGCTCGCCGCCGGGGCGGCCTTGCGCGCGGCGGCGGAGTAGGGAGAAAATGCGGGGGAAAGGCAGAAGTAAAGATTGTTCTTTTTTGAAAAAAAGAACCAAAAAACTTTTATCTGCAAGGAGGTAAAAATGGATCTGGGATTGGCGGGTAAGAAAGCATTGATCACCGGGGCGAGCCGGGGGATCGGCCGCGCCATCGCCGGCGTTTTTGCCGCCGAGGGTTGCGCCCTCGCGCTCGCGAGCCGCGATCGCAGCGCACTCGAAGCCGCGGCGGCCGAGCTTCGCGCCGCGCACCCAGGGATCGCGATCACGATCCATCCCGCCGACCTCTCGCGCACCGCAGACCAAGAGGCGCTGGCGCGCGCCTGCCCCGAGATCGACATTCTGGTGAACAATGCCGGCGCCAACCCGCCCGGAACCCTCGCCGAGATCGATGACGCGACCTGGCGGGCGGCGTGGGATTTGAAAATGTTCGGCTTTATCAACCTCACGCGCGCCTGTTACGCCGGCATGGCGGCGCGCCGCTCCGGCGTCATCATCAACATCATCGGCGCCGCCGGCGAGCGGCTCAACGCCCAGTACATCCTCGGCAGCACCGGCAATGCCGGGCTGATGGCCTTCACCCGGGCGCTCGGCAGCGCCTCGCCGGCGGATGGCGTTCGCGTCGTCGGCATCAATCCCGGTCTGACCGCGACCGAGCGCGCGACGATGCTGGTCGAAAGCTGGAGCCGCGCCGCCTTCGGAACCCCCGATCGCTGGCAGGAATTGCCGCAGGTCAAGACCCTTCCGTTCGGGCGCATGGCGGCGGCGCGGGAAGTCGCCGATCTCGCCGCTTTCCTCGCCTCGGAGCGGGCCGGCTATATCAGCGGCACCATCGTCACCATCGACGGCGGCGCCGCCAACCGACATTGACACCGCCGCGGCCGGCCGCACTGGGACGGAAAATCTTAACCCGCCGGTCATTCCTTGCTGCCAAAATCGCCGCCTCAGTGCGAAGAGGTGACGGCCGGGGTGATCGCGCAGGCGATGGAGGAACGGGCGGCGGGCGACGGGGTGGCATCGCTCCCGGCTGAGCGCGCGCTATTGGAGGCGGTGCGGCGGGTGATGCGGCGGCCGGCGGGATGGCGGGCTTTGGTCGTGCATGTCTCGCGTTTGCCCGAACGCCGCCCCTATCACGGCCGCATCGCCCGCGCCCTGCTCGAAGAAGCCGCCCCGCGCGTCGATGGCCAGATCCACGCCCTCAGCAGCGGCGATCTCCTGCTCTTTTGCCGCGAGGATACGCGGGCGCTGCGGGGCTTGGTTGCGGTCCTCGAGCGGCTGTTTCCGGAAAATCTGGTCTCGCTTTGGTCGCTCGAAAACGAGGCGCTGAATCTCATCGCCTATGCCGCCGGCCGGCTGAGCGAAGCCACGCAAGTGTCATCGCCGGCGTCACTCGCCGAAAAATCTCCCGGCTTTGGCCGGCTACTCGACCCACCGCCGACGCCCGACCCACCGCCGCTCGCTGCCTTGATGCGGCGCGAAAGTGGAATCCGCTTGGCACGCGGCCGCATGACGCTTGCGTTCCGTAATTGGCGGCTCGACCCGGCACTTCTCGCCGGCTGGGACGCAGGCGGGACGGGCGCTGATCCGGCGCTGCTCCGCCATCACCTCGGCAGTCTCGACGGCGATGTGCTGGCCGCCCTCATCGCCGCCGCGGGAACCGGGCTGCCGCTCGATCCCGTGCCCCATCGCGCGCATTTTTCCGCCTGGGCCGGCGAACCCCCGCCGCCGCTTCATCTCCATCTCTCGCTCGCCGGCGTGATGGCGGCGGATTTTTCGTCGCTCGCGAGTCTCTGCCGGGAGAACGGGGTTGCTCTGGCCGTCGTTCTCGCCTTCGAGGAGGTGTGCGCCGATCCCAAGACGCTGGAGGCGGCGCGGCGCGTCATCGCCACGTCCGGGGCGCTTTTCGCGCTCGATGGCATCCATGCCGAGACCTTTGCCTGCGCCGCCCCGGCGGCGCTCGGGCCCGATTTCCTGATTCTCGATCTCAGCCCGGCGCTCGCCGAACGGAGCGCGCGCGATGTCAGCCGCCTTCTTTATCCGCTCGGCGGCGATCAAATCGTGCTCCGCGGCGCCGATGACGAGGCCGCGCTCGCCTGGGGTGTCGCGCGCGGGATCTCCCTGTTCCAAGGCCGCCACGCCGCGGCGATGGCGGCGGCGGCGCGCATGTTCGCCTGTCCCTCGGCGCAAAATTGCTCTCTTGGTCAATGCATCACCCGCGCCGCCGCCGCCGCGCCCGAAGGCCGCTTTGGCTGTGCCGAGCCGGCTTTGCTCGATGGCGCGCGCCCGCCGCCGGAGCGAGAGGGCGGCAAGGCGTGAGCGCGTTCAATTTCTCCGCCTGGACCAGCACCGCGGACGCTGCCGACAGTCTCGCCGGCGTCGTGCAATCCTGCGTGACCACCGCGACCGAGCGCCAGGGGCTCATCCTTCGCCTCGATCTGCTGCCGCCGTCTTGCGCCAAGCCGCATCATTTCCGCCTGTTCCGCGCCGCCCTCGACCCGCTTTTGGAAGCCGATCGCGCCAGCGCCTTCCGCCTTGCGAATGAGGCGGTGGTGGTGGTCTGGCGCGGCCAGGGCGGCCATCTGCTCGATCGCGCTTTTACGGCGATCCGCCATCTCCTCGCCGATATGCCCGAGCGTCTGCCGGAGTGGGAAAGGCTGGCCGAGACCTTCCGCCTTCCCGCGGCGGCCGAGATGCTGCTCCGCTTGATCGCCGAAAGCGAGCCCGCCTCGCGCGCCGGCGATCAGGCCCGCGGCGCCACCGCGCCGCACGGCGCGATCGATCCGGCCCTCCTGCCGCTCTTGGTGCGCAACTTGGTGCAGATCGATCTCTCCTCCTTCATCCGCCGCCGCCCGATCTCGCGCCTGGAAGAAAGCGGGCGGATGGCGCGGCAATGGGAGGAGAGGGGGCTCGCCTACGACGATCTCGCCGCCATGCTGGTGCCGGGACGCAGCCTGACCGCGGCACCCTGGCTGCTCCACTATCTCAACCGGAGTCTCGACCGCCGCATCCTTACTTTGCTCACAGCCCCCGACGAACTCCGCGAGGCGCCGCCATTCGCGCTCAATCTGCGCGTCGAGAGTATCTTGTCGGCGGAGTTCTTGCGCTTCGACCAGGCGCTGCCGGCGGCGCTGCGCGGCGAAGTGCTGCTCAATCTGCGGCCGGCGGATATCCTTGCCGATCCCGCGGCCTATCGTTTCGCGCGCGAATTCGCCCGCGCCCGTGGCTATCGGATCGTGCTCCGCGGCCTCACCCGCGCGCTTCTCAGCGCCTTTCCACTCGGGCCGGAAGGGGTCGATCTGCTGCAATTCCGTTTCCAGCCGGCCTATGCCGAGGGCGGATTGCCGCGCGGCATTGATCCGCGGCGCCTCATTCTCGCCGGCGTCGATGGGCCGGCGGCGCTGAACTGGGGGCGGGCAGGGGGGATTACTCTGTTCAAGGGCAGCCTCGCCCGACCACTCGCGCCCGGGGTGACGCTCTGATGCGATTTTCGGCGGGTCCAGGGGGAGGGGCGAGAGGCGCGCGCGTCAACGTCGATATTGGGCCTCGGTGACATGGTCCAGCCACTCAACCTGTGAGCCGTCGCGCCGCTCCTGAATGGCGATATGGCTCATCGCCGTCGTTGGCGTCGCGCCGTGCCAGTGTTTCTCGCCCGGCGCGAACCAGACGACATCGCCGGGGCGGATTTCCTCGACCGCGCCCCCCTCGCGCTGGGCCCAGCCGCAGCCGGCGGTCACGATCAGGGTCTGGCCAAACGGGTGCGTGTGCCAAGCGGTGCGGGCGCCGGGCTCGAACGTGACGAGGGCGCCGCCGGCCCGCGCCGGATCGGGCGCTGAAAACAGCGGATCGATCCGCACCGCTCCGGTGAAATAGTCCGCCGACCCCTTGCCCGAGGCCTGTGAGCCGGCGCGCTTGATCTCCATCGCGATCTCTCCTCGCATAGGGGAACCGATCGGCCATCATCGCACGCCCGCGCAAATGATCAATTCTTCGCCCCTCGGCTCTGGACAGTCACTGGTCTCTGGGCCCACATCTCGCCGCGCGGCAGGAGTGCCGGCTGGAGGATGGAATAGGGTCGCATGAAACGCACGCTGACCATTGTTTTTCTTCTTGCGGTCATCGGCGTGATGACCGGGCTCGTCTCCTATTCGGTGACGATCTATCGCTTGTTCTGCCAGGTGACCGGAGCCGGCGGCACCACCCAGCGCGCCAGCGCCGATACTGGGCCGACGCTCGCGCGCACCGTCACGGTCTATTTCGACACCAATGTCGCGCCCGGGCTTCCCTGGCGTTTCGTCCCGCTGCAGCATTCGATCAAGGTTCATCTCGGCGAGCAGGCCCTGGTCTATTTCGAGGCGGAAAATCTCTCCGCGAACGACATCGTGGGGCACGCGACGTTCAATGTGACGCCCGACAAGGTCGGGGTCTATTTCAAGAAGATCCAATGCTTTTGCTTCACCGAGGAACGCCTTGAGGCGCATAAGAAAGTCGACATGCCGGTGACATTCTTCGTCGATCCCCGTCTCGCCGACGATCGCGGCACCGCGGATGTCGATGAGATCACCCTCTCTTACACGTTTTTCCGCTCCGCCCGGCCGGAGGGTGCGGAGGATATGGCGCGATTCGGCCCTGTCGCCAGCGCGCAAAACGGCAAGACCTTGTTTGAGAGCCAATGCGCCGGCTGCCACGGGATCGACACCGCCCGCGCCGGCCCGCCGCTCGCGGGCGTCGTTGGCCGGACGGCGGGGGCGGCGTCGGGCTATCCGTATTCGCTGGCGCTCGCGCAATCGGGCTTGGTGTGGTCAGAGACGACCCTTGATCGCTGGCTCGCCGGGCCGCAAACGCTGGTTCCCGGCGCCTTGATGCCGATGAGCGTTCCCGACGAATCGGCGCGACGTGACATCATCGCCTATCTCAAGACCCTGGGCACGGCCCGCCAAAGCGAGGGAAGTGCTGCAAAGCCGCCGCCGGGGTAAGCGCCTGACGGCGCCGGATTTCCGCCATTCCGCGCCTCATAAAATCGTATAATTTATATTATGGAAAGTGAAATCATGACACGCTTGACCAAGCAGGTCCGGCTGGAGGATGGATTTGCCGAGCAAGCTTGGATCGAAAGGACCGCGCATGACCGATCAGCACACCGCCGAGACCCGGATCCGCTTCGATCTCCTGACCGAAAACCCGGTCTATAAGCCGTTCCGCTACCCATGGGCCTATGACGCCTGGCTCACCCAGCAGCGCATCCACTGGCTGCCCGAGGAAGTGCCGCTCGCCGATGACGTGAAGGACTGGCACCGCAATCTCAGCGCCAGCGAGCGCCATCTGCTGACGCAGATTTTCCGCTTTTTCACGCAAGCGGATGTCGAGGTGAATAATTGCTACATGAAGCACTACGCCCGGGTGTTCAAGCCGACGGAAGTCCTGATGATGCTGGCGGCATTCTCGAACACCGAAACCATCCATATCGCCGCCTATAGCCATCTCCTCGATACCATCGGCATGCCCGAGATCGAATATCAGGCTTTTTTAAAATATAAGGAGATGAAAGACAAATACGATTACATGCAGGGCTTTAGAGTCGATAACAAATATCAGATCGCGCGCACGATGGCGGCTTTCGGTGCTTTTACGGAAGGGTTACAGCTTTTTGCTTCCTTTGCCATTTTGCTCAATTTCCCACGTTTTGGAAAAATGAAGGGCATGGGTCAGATCATTTCGTGGTCGGTGCGAGACGAGACGCTGCATTGCTTGTCCATCATCCGCCTGTTCCGTGATTTCGTCGCCGAAAATCCCGAAGTCTGGAACAGCGCGTTGAAGGCCGATTTGAACACGGTTTGCGCCACCATCGTCGCGCATGAGGACGCCTTTATCGATCTCGCGTTCGAGCAAGGCGCGGTCGAGGGGCTCGATGCGGCGACGGTCAAGCGCTATATCCGCTATATTGCCGATCGCCGGCTGACGCAGCTTGGCCTCGATCCCCTCTATACCGAGGCAAAAAACCCCCTTCCCTGGCTCGATGAGATGCTGAATGCGGTCGAACACGCCAATTTCTTCGAAAACCGTGCGACCGAATATAGCCGCGCCGCGACCACCGGAAGCTGGGAGGAAGCCTTTGCCGAACAGATCTCCCCGCTGGCGTGAGGCGGCGCGGGGGGTGGCGCGATCATGAAAGCGCCGTTGCGACTTATTCTCTCCGCGGTGTTGGTTGTGCTCGTGCTCGCCAGCGCGGTGCTTTGGCTCACCCGCCCCGAGCCCGGTGGCGGGCCGGGTGCTGCGATCGCACTGCCCGCCGGCACCAAGATCGGCGGCGCCTTCAACCTCATTGACGATCAAAACCGCCCGGTCACCGAGCAAACCTATCGTGGGCACTGGCTGCTGGTTTATTTCGGCTATACTTTTTGCCCCGATGTCTGCCCGACGACCTTGCAAACCATTGCCGACGCCCTTGATAAGTTAGGCAAGACCGGCGCTCAGATCACACCGCTTTTCATCACCGTCGATCCGGCGCGCGATACCCCTTCCGTGATGGCGCGCTATGTCCATCAGTTCGACAGCCGGATCATCGGCCTCACCGGCAATGACGCGCAAATCGCCGAGGTCGCGAAAGCCTATCGGGTCTATTATGCCAAGGAAACGCCCAAGGACGGAACCGCCTATACCATGGACCATTCCTCCTTCATCTACCTGATGGATCCTGAAGGTCGCCTTGCCGCCTTGTTCGGGCCGCAGACCACGGCGAAGGAACTCGCGGCGGCCATCGGACAAAAATTGGGACAAGACAAGTGACTCCAGACATGGTCTTATCGCCGCCGAGCGATGAGTCGGGGTTTTGGCAAACTTAGCGAAGTAGGCGGGCACGTCGTGAGCGAAAGTGAAAATGACAGAAAATCTGAAATCGGCCCGCCGCGCTACAGCCGTCGGTTGTCAGACAAAATCCTGATCGCTTTCCACCATGCCTGCGATCAAGGCGACTACGAGATCGCGGAGAAGCTGCTTCACGTGCTTGAGTTGATGCTGACACGTCGCCCGTCGCCGGCGGAGGGCAATCGCCGCCGCACCATCGAGAGCCTGGTTGCGGCGCATGAGCGGCTATGGATGCTCCGCCATCCCGAACACCGGCCGGAATAACCCCTGGGCGCGCGCCCCGCTCCCTGCCCCACTCCCTGCTTTTTTGTCGCCTGGTCCCACTTGCCCGCTCGGGCGGAAAGCCTGAGAACAATGCCAGTGCAACAGAGCGGGACGATTCGGCCGTGCTGACCCTGCGGGTGATCCCTTGCCTCGACGTCAAGGATGGGCGCGTGGTGAAGGGCGTCAATTTCGTCTCGCTCCGCGATGCCGGCGATCCGGTGGAGCAAGCGGCGATATATGACGCCGCCGGCGCCGATGAGCTGACTTTCCTCGACATCACCGCGAGCCACGAAAATCGCGATATTTTGCTCGACGTGGTCGCGCGCACCGCAGCACGGGTGTTCCTGCCGCTCACCGTCGGCGGCGGGGTGCGGAGCGTCGAGGATATGCGCCGGCTCCTGCTCGCGGGCGCCGATAAATGCAGCATCAATTCCGCCGCCGTCCAGCGGCCGGAGCTGGTCGCGGAAGCAGCGCGGAAATTCGGCAGCCAATGCGTCGTCGTCGCGGTGGACGCGAAAGAGACCGCCCCCGCGCGCTGGGAGGTGTTCACCCATGGCGGGCGCCGCGCGACCGGGATCGACGCCATCGCCTGGTGTGTGCGCATGGCATCACTCGGCGCCGGTGAGATTCTGTTAACCAGCATGGATCGCGACGGCACCGGAAAGGGTTTCGATATCAACCTTCTGCGCCGGGTTTGCGCGGCCGTCAGGGTGCCGGTGGTGGCCTCCGGCGGGGTGGGCGAACTCAGCCATTTCGTCGCCGGGGCGGCGGCTGGGGCGACTGGCCTACTTGCGGCAAGTGTCTTTCATTTCGGCACTTTCCGCATCCAGGAGGTCAAGGACGCGCTTGCTGCCGCCGGTTTTCCGGTGCGCAACCCCCGTGTGATGTCCTGAGAGTTTGCAATATGGCCAAGCCGGTCAAGAAGAAATCCGCGAAATCGACGAAGAGCGCGAAAATCAAAACGCCCGCCGGCAAACGCCGCCGCGCGTCCGCCACGCCGGCGCTGATGCCGCCGCCGCCGCTCGCCCTTGGTTTGAGCGCGACCGTGCTCGATCGTCTCTATGGCGTCATCCAGAGCCGCCGCGACGCCGATCCGGGGACCAGCCATTCCGCGCGTTTGTTGTCGCGCGGGGTTGCCAAGGTCGCCCAGAAATTCGGTGAGGAAGCCGTCGAATGCCTGATCGAGGCGGTGGGCGGCGAGCGCGCCGCGCTGATCGCCGAAAGCGCCGACGTCCTCTATCATCTCCTCGTGCTCTGGGTCGCGAGCGGGGTGCATCCGGAGCAGGTCTGGGCAGAATTGCAGCGCCGCGAGGGGATCAGCGGCATCGCCGAAAAAGCGTCGCGCGGCGGCGAGGGGCGGAGTCTGCCGCTTGCCTTCGGCGTGCAGACGACGAAAATCCCCTGAGCACCACGCACCCGGTGCGCAACAGACGCCAGGTGGAGAAAGACGATGCCGGTGAGCGGTCTTGGCCCCTATGATGATGGCAACATCTTCGCGCGCATCCTGCGTGGCGAAGTCCCCTGCCAGAAGGTTTACGAAGACGCCTTCGCCCTCGCGTTTCACGACATCGCGCCGCAGGCGCCCGTGCATGTGCTGGTGATTCCGAAGGGCCGTTTCGTCTCGTTCGCGGATTTTTCCGCCAATGCCGACGCCGCGATGATCGCCGGGTTTTTCCGCGCCGTCGGCGCCGTCACCCGGCAATTGGGGCTGGAGGCGGAGGGGTATCGCCTGCTCGCCAACATGGGTGTCGCGAGCGGCCAGGAAGTGCCGCATTTTCATGTCCATCTCTTCGCCGGAAAGCCGCTCGGGCGGATGCTGGTGGCGCCGGCCGCCGGGGAATAGAACCGGTTTGTTGCGCCCGCTCGAAACCCTCGCCGCGACCGAGGCACTCGGCGCCGAACTCGCCGCCTGGCTCGCGCCCGGCCGCGCCCTTCTCCTTGCCGGACCGCTCGGCGCCGGCAAAACGGCGCTTGCCCGCGCGGCCCTGCGCAGCCTGAGCGCCGATCCCACGCTCGACGTGCCGAGCCCGAGCTATACCTTGGTGCAAAGCTATGACACCGCCCGCGGCCCGGTTCACCATCTCGATCTCTGGCGGATCGAGGGGCCGGGCGGGCTCGCCGAACTTGGTCTCGAGGCGTGGCTCGCCGACATGCTGATCATCGAATGGCCTGATCGGCTTGGCCCGCTGGCGCCGGCTTTGGCGCTCACCGTAACCCTGACACCGAGTGGCCCGGGAAGTCGCATCGCCGAGATCGTCGCCCCACCCGGAGCCCCGTTCCTCTGATGCCCGACGTCGCCGAATTTCTCGCCGCCCATCATTTCGAGAGGGCGAGGATCGAGGCGCTTCCCGGTGATGCCGGGGTGCGCCGCTATTTTCGCCTCCATGGCGGGCCGCGTCCGGCGTTGTTGCTGGTGGCGCCACCGGAGCACGAGGATCTTGGCCCGTTTCTTCGCATCGGGAGACTCCTCGCGGGCGCCGGGCTGAGTGTGCCCGCGATCATCGCCGCCGATCCCGGTTCGGGCCTCGCGCTGGTCGAGGATTTCGGCGATCACCTCTATGCGGCAACGCTCGATGCTGCGAACACGATCCCCTATTACGACGCCGCGACCGATGCCCTGGTGCGGCTGCAGGCGATTGCACCTCCCGCCGATCTTCCGGCGTGGGATGCGGCGGCGATGGCGATGGCGGCGGCGGCGACGTTTCTCGATTGGTGGTGGCCGGCAGCATTCGGAACCCTCCCCGCTGGCGCGATCCGGGCCGAGTTCATGGCGGCGCTCGCAGACCTCCTCGCCCCATTCGCGGCCGGGCCAAAGCGGCTGGTCCATCGCGATTATTTTGCCGGCAATCTCTTTTGGCTCGCCGCGCGCGAGGGTGTCCGGCGCGTCGGCATCATCGATTTTCAGGATGCGGCGCGCGGCCATCCCGCCTATGACCTCGTCTCCTTGATCGAAGACGCACGACGTGATCTTCCCGAAGGCCTCGCCGAGCGCGAGATCGCGCGGTTTCTTGCCGCCAGCCCTGATCTCGAGCCGGTGCCGTTCCGCGCGGCCATGGTCGTGCTCGCGGCGCTCCGCCATGTCCGCGTTGCCGGGCTCTGGGTGCGTCTTGCGCTGCGCGATGCCAAACCCGGCTATCTCGCGCATGGCCCGCGCACCTGGGCGCGTCTTGCGGCGGCGCTCGCGCGGCCCGAGGCGGCGCCGCTCAGGGCGTTTTTTGACCGCCATATCCCGCCTGAGAAGCGCGGCAACCCAGCTCTGGCGGCGGCATGACCCCTTCCCTGCCCGCTTCCTCGCCGCCGACATCCGCCATGCTGCTCGCTGCCGGGCTTGGCCTGCGGATGCGGCCTTTGACGGCGGAGACGGCCAAGCCGCTGCTTCCGCTCGCCGGGCGGGCGCTGCTCGATCACGCCCTCGATCGGCTGGCGGCGGCCGGGGTCGTGCGGGTCGTCGTCAACGGCCATTGGCAGGCCGAACGCGTGCGCGCCCATCTCGCCGCGCGCCAAGGCGGCCCGGAGACGGTTTTCCGCGAGGAACCCGCGTTGCTCGATACCGGTGGCGCCGTCCGCGCGGCGCTGGCCGAGGGCTTGCTTGGGGAAGATGTCGCGGCTGGGGCGCCGTTTTTCGTCATCAATGGCGATGCCTTCTGGCTTGACGGGCCGCGCCCGGCGCTTTCGCGTCTCGCCGCGGCCTGGGCGGAGCAGGCGATCGACGTGCTGCTTTTATGCCATCGCACCTGCCAGGTCATGGCAGATGTCGGGGCGGGAGATTTTCTGATCGATCCCTGGGGCGTGCCGCGCCGGCGCGGCCCGCGCGAAATCGCCCCCTACATTTTCGCAGGCGTGCAGTTGGTTTCGCCACGCCTGTTCGGCGATGGCGGCGAGCTGCCGGCGGCGTTCTCGATGAACCGGCTCTGGGATCAAGCGATCGCCGCCGGCCGCGCCCGCGCCTTGGTCCATGACGGGCTCTGGTTTCATCTCTCGACGCCGGACGACCTCGCCGCCGCGGAAATCGCCCTCCGCCACCCGGCGATCGGCGCGACGCGATGAATCTTTTCACCCTCCCCGCCGATCTCCCGTTTCTCGACGCGATTGCCGCCGCCTGGCTCACTGACGCCGGCGGCGCACCGGCCGCGGTCGCGGAAGGGCTGATCCTGCTCCCGACGCGCCGCGCCGCGCGTGCCTTGGCGGAGGCGTTTCTGCGCCAAAGCGGCGGCCAGCCGCTGCTTTTGCCGCGAATCATCGCGTTCGGCGCGCTCGATGAAACGCCGCTCGCGCTCGCCGGCGCGCTCGATCTTCCGCCTTCGGTGCCGCCGATGCTGCGGCTGGCGCATCTCACGCGGCTCATTCTCGCGCTCGATGGCGCCTCCGGGGCGCCGCGCAGCGCCGAGCGGGCTTGGCCACTCGCGGTCGAACTCGCCGCCTTGATGGACGAAGCCGAACGCGAGGGCATCGATCTCGCGAGCGCCCTGCCGGGCGCGGCGCAGCGGCAGTTCGCGCGCCATTGGCAACAGACGCTGACCTTTCTCGCCATCGTCACCCGCGCCTGGCCGCAATGGCTGGCGGAGAATGCGGTGATGAACCCGGCGGCGCGCGAGGTCGCGCTGATCGCGGCGCAAGCCGAAGCCTGGCGCCGCGCGCCACCTAAAACCCGGGTCTGGGCGGCGGGCAGCACCGGCGGAATCCCAGCGGTGGCGCGGTTGCTCGGGGTTGTCGCGCGCCTGCCGCATGGCCGCGTCGTGCTGCCGGGTTTCGACGCCGATGTCCCGGCCGAGGAAGGGGCAGCGTTCCCGCCCGAAACCCACCCGGCGGCGGCGATGCACCGCCTGCTCGCCGCCATCGGCGCAAGCCCGGGCGATGTCCGTCCCTGGGATGAGATGCTCCCTGCGGGACTCGGAGCCCGAGCGCCGGGGCGGGCGGCGATCCTGGCGCGCGCTTTGCTTCCCGCCGCGGGGCTCGATCGCTGGCGTGAGGGACGCGTTGCCGCGCTTCCCGGCGTAACCCGCCTCGAAGCCGCCGATGAACATCAGGAGGCGCAGGCGATCGCGCTCATCCTGCGTGGCGCCCTGGAACGGCCAGGGGCGCGGGCGGCGCTGGTGACGCCGGATCGCGATCTCGCCGTTCGGGTCACGGCCGAACTCGCGCGCTATGGCGTCGTCGCCGATGACAGCGCCGGCGAGGCGCTGGGGGAAACCCCGCCTGCGGTGTTTCTCCGCCTGCTCGCCGCCGCTTGGGCGGAAGATCTCGCGCCGGTGCCGTTGCTCGCGCTCCTCAAGCACCCTTTCGCCGCCGCCGGCCTCGCCCCTGAGGCCGCGCGCGATCTCGCCCGCCGGCTCGAGCGCGCGGCATTGCGCGGGCCGAGACCGCCGGGCGGGATTGTCGGGCTGCGCCGTGTCCTCGCCGAGGTGGCGGAGCGCGAGGCGCTGGAGGATTTCGTGACGCGGATCGAGGTCGCGCTCGCGCCCTTGCTGCGGCTCGGGAGCGCGGTTGCGTTTGTGCCGGCTGAGACCCTGCTCGTCGCTTTGATCGAGGCCGGCGAGGCGCTTGGCGCGACCGACAGCGAAAGCGGCGCGGCGCGGCTATGGGCGTTCGAGGAAGGGGTCGCACTCGCCGAACTGCTCTCGGAGGCGCTGGCGGCGCTCGCGGTTTTGCCGCCGCTTGCGGCCGCTTCGCTCCCTGGTCTGCTCGATGCTTTGCTCGCCGGCTCGGTGGTGCGCTCGCGCCGGGCCTTGCGTGGGCGCGACGGCGCCGAACATCCGCGCATCTTCATCTGGGGGCTTCTCGAAGCGCGATTGCAAAGCGCCGAGCTGATCGTGCTCGGCGGGCTGGCCGAGGGGGTGTGGCCGCCGAGCGTCGACCCTGGCCCCTGGCTCAGCCGACCGATGCGCGCAGCACTCGGCCTGCCGAGCCCGGAAGCGGCGATCGGCCAGAGTGCGCATGATTTCGTGATGGCCGCCTGCGCCGCGCCAGAGGTGGTGCTCTCCTGCCCGCGCCGGCGCGAACGCGCCCCGGTGGTGCCGGCGCGCTGGCTCACCCGGCTCGATGCGATGCTCGAAACCCCGCTCGCGCGCCACCCAGCGGCGGCGTGGGCAGCGGCGATCGACCAGCCCGAGGGCAAGCCGCGCCCGGTCCCTCCGCCGGCGCCACGGCCGCCGGCCAATCTCCGCCCGCGCCGCCTGACGGTGACCGAGATCGAGACCCTGTTCGCCGACCCTTATGCCATCTATGCGCGGCACATTCTCCGCCTGACCCCGCTCGCCCCGCTCGATCCGCCGATCGGGCGGGCGGATTTCGGGGTCATCGTGCATCGCGCCTTGCGCCGCTTTTGTGACCGACTTGCAGCCCTTCCCGACGCCGCGGCGATGGCCGCAGCGCTCGATAATGAGCTTGAGACGGCGCTCCTCCAGGCGGCGATCCGCCCGGCCCTTGCCGCCTGGTGGCGCCCGCGTCTCCGCCGCATCGCGCATTGGGTCGCGGGGTGGGAAGCGGCGCGCGGCCAAGCACAGCATCGCGCCGCCGAGCGCGCCGGCGAATGGCTGCTGCCGGTCGCCGGCGGCTTCACCCTTGCCGGCCGCGCCGACCGGATCGAGCGGCACGAAGATGGTGGCATCGTCCTGATCGATTTCAAAACCGGCACCGTCCCGCGCGAGAGCGAGGTCGCGGAAGGCACGGCGCCCCAGCTTCCCTTGGAGGCGGCGATGGCAGAAGCCGGCGCGTTCGGCGAGGCATTCCGCGCCCCGGCGGTCTCCCTCCTCTATCTCCACCTGACCGGGGGCGTAACGCCGGGGGCGGAACATGCTTTGTTCGCGGGCGATCACGCGACGCTCGGGCAGATCATCGCCGCGACCAAGACGCGGCTGCTGAGCGTTCTTGAGACTTTCGCCGACGACGCGACGCCGTATCGGGCCACCCCCTCGCCACCGGGGCGGGCGTCCTGGCGCTCGGATTATGCGGCGCTGGCGCGGCAAAGCGAATGGCAGGTGGCATCCGTCGAGGCCAGCGATGACGATGGCTGATCCGGCGGCTCGCGCTGACGCCAATCAGCGTCTGGCCTCCGACCCTCTGGCCTCGGCGTTCGTCGATGCTTCCGCCGGCGCGGGCAAGACCAAGCTTCTGACCGACCGCATTTTGCGCCTGATGCTGGCCGGCACCGATCCCGGCAAAATCCTCTGCCTCACCTATACCCGCGCCGCTGCCGCCGAAATGGCGATGCGGCTCAATGCCGTGCTCGCGGCCTGGGTTCGTCTCGATGACGCAGCACTCGATGGCGCCCTGGCCGGGCTTGGGGTCGAGGCGACCCCGAAGACGCGGGTGGCGGCGCGGCGGCTTTTTGCGCGCGTCTTGGAACTTCCCGGCGGGATGCGGATCGCGACCATCCATGCCTTCTGCCAATCCGTCTTGCGGCGCTTTCCGCTCGAAGCCGGGCTTTCGCCGCATTTCCGCCTGATCGAAGACGGCGACGCAGCGGCGGCGATGGCGGCCTCGCGCGAGGCGGCGCTCGCCGAAATCGCCGGGCGGGCGGCGGACGAGGCGGCGCTCGATTATCTCGCCGCCTTCATCGACGAAAACGGGTTTTCCGACTTGATCGCGCGCGTCAGCGCCGATGCCGGGCGTCTCGCGGCCTTTCACCGCCTCGGCCCGGCGGGGCAGGAGGCGGCGCTGCGCCGGGTTTTCGGCCTCACCGTCCGCGATGAGGCGGAACTCCTGGCCGGCGCCGTCCGTTTGCCCGACGAGAAGCAACTACGCCAGAGTTTACAAGGCATTGCCGCGCGTGGCTCGCCTTCCGTCCGGGAACGAGCGGCGAAAATGCTCGCATGGCTTTCACTTTCTCCCCCCGAACGGACCGCGCAATGGTCCGTCTGGTGCGGTTTTTTTTGTAATGCCAATGGCTTGCCAACGGCGCCGAGCCGCCTCGTCAACGACAAGCTGCGCGACGCCGAGCCCGGCCTTGCCGCCGCCGTCGATGCCGCGCAGGCGCATGTGCTGGCAATCGAGGATCAACGCGCGGCGCTGGCGCAGGTGGCGGCGACCGCTGCCCTTGTCCGCCTCGCCGGCCCGGTCGCCGCGCATTATGCCGCCTTCAAGGAGGAAGCGGGCTTTCTCGATTACGCCGATCTCATCGACCGCACCGCCGATCTGCTCGCCGCCGAGCGGGTCGGCTGGGTGCTTTACAAGCTCGATGGCGGGCTCGATCACCTGCTGATCGACGAGGCGCAGGATACCGCGCCGGCGCAATGGCGGATCGCGCAGGCCTTGAGCGGCGAATTCTTCGCCGGCGAGGGCGCGCGCGAAGAGCAGCGAACGGTGTTCGCGGTCGGCGATGCCAAACAGTCGATCTATTCCTTCCAAGGCGCTGATCCGGGCGCCCTCGGCCCCGCTCGCGACTCCTGGCGGGCGGCCGTCAGGCATTCCGGGGGAACCTGGCGCGAGGTGCCGCTCGATGTTTCGTTCCGCTCGACGGCGCCGATCCTGCAACTGGTCGATGCCGTGTTCGCCGAGGGCGAGGCGCGGTGCGGCGTGGTCGCGGCGGGGGCGACGCTCCGGCATTTCGCCGCGCGTGCCGGCGCCGCCGGGCGGGTCGAACTCTGGCCGCTGCTCGGCACGCCTGCGGAAGAGGGCGACGAGGCCGAGGCGAGACCGGCGCCGGAGCGGCTGGCGGTGGCACTCGCCACCTGGATCGCCGGCCGGCTCGCGCAAGCAACCCCACTCCCCTCCCGCGCCCGGCCGCTGCGCGCGGGCGATATTCTGGTGCTGGTGCGCCGTCGCGACGGGTTTTCGGCGGCTTTGGTGCGGGCCCTGAAAGCGCACGGGGTCAAAATCGCCGGGCTCGACCGTCTTTCGCTCACCGATCAGCCGGCAGTGGCTGATCTCTTGACCCTCTGCGACGTCTTGCTGTTGCCCGAAGATGAGCTGTCGCTCGCGGCGCTGCTCGTGAGCCCGCTCGGCGGGTTGAGCGATGAGAGTTTGATGGCGCTCGCGCTCGGGCGGCGCGACGGGCTATGGCCGACCCTGCTCGCCCGCGCCGATGAGCGGCCGGAATGGCGGGCGGCGGCGGATTTTATTAAGGCTTTGCGCGCCCGCGTCGATTTCACGACGCCCTATGCCCTGCTCGTCGAGGCGCTCGGGCGGCTCGGCGGGCGAGCGCGGCTCTATGCCCGGCTCGGTCCGGAAGCGGCGGAGCCGGTCGATGAATGCCTTGCTGCCGCCCGCAGCTATGCCGCGACCCATCCGCCCTCGCTGCAGGGCTTCGTCCACTGGCTGCGCGGCGCCGGCGCCGAGGTCAAGCGGGCGCCAGAGGCGGCTGGGGACGCGGTACGGATCATGACCGTCCACGGCGCCAAGGGCTTGCAGGCACCGCTCGTCATCCTCCCCGACACCACGCGCTTGCCACCGGTGGAAAAATCTCCCCTGTTCTGGCGGCCAGACCCGCTCGGCGCAAGCGACGTGCCGCTCTGGAGCCCGCGCAAGGATATGCGCGCGGCCCTGTTCTCGGATGCCGTGCAACGTGAGAAACAATTTCAAAAAGAAGAAGATAACCGCTTGCTTTACGTTGCGCTGACGCGCGCCGAGGATTGGCTGGTGGTTTGCGGCTGGCAGGGAAAAAGGCCGGCGTCTGACGCAAGCTGGTACCGGCAGATCGCGCTGGGGATGGCGCGGCTGCCCGGCGCCGTGGAAGCTCCCTGCCCCGAACTCGGCGGCCCGGATGAGCAACGCATTCAGGTCATCGAGACCCAACAGACCGCACCGGCCGCAGCCCCGGAGCCGGCCATGGCCGCGCCACCCTCGCCGCTGCCCGGCTTCGTTGGCCGCGCCCCGGACTGGCGGCCGCCGCCGCCGCCGCCCGAGCCCGCCCAGCCGGAGCCGCTGGCGCCGAGCCGGCCGGAAGGGGTAGAGGACGGGCCGCTTCCCGCCGCAGCCTCGCCGCTCGCCATCTTCGCCGAGCGGGCGGCAGGCCGCGGCCGGGAGGCCGGCATCGTCCGCGGCCGGTTGATCCACAGGCTGCTTCAGCACCTTCCCGATCTGCCGCCGGGGCGCCGAGAAGCGGCGGCGCGCGATTTTCTCGGCCACCCCGGCCACGGCCTCGATCCCGAAACCGCGCGCCGTCTCGCCAAAGAAACCCTCGCGGTGCTCGAACACCCGCGCCTTGCCCCCCTTTTCGGCCCCGCCGGCCGCGCCGAAGTGCCGATCACCGGCTGGCTTGCGACCCCAGCCGGCGGGCGCGTGGTCGGCGGCCTCATCGATCGGCTGGCCGTGCTCCCCGATCATGTGCTCATCGCCGACTATAAGACCAACCGCGCGGTGCCAGCAGATATGGCAGCAACGCCGCGCCTCTATCTTCGCCAGATGGCCGCTTATCGCGCGATCCTCGCGACGATCTACCCCGGACGGGAGGTGGTTTGCGCCCTGGTCTGGACCGCCGCCTTACGGGTCGATGTCCTGCCCGCGGCTCTTCTCGCGTCGCACGCCCCGGCCTGAGGAGGCCGCTTGATTGGCTGGCGGCCGCGCCCCATTCTGATAGTGGAAACCGTTAGGAGTCTTACGATGAGTGCACATACCAAAGCCGTCACCGATGCCAATTTCGCCGCCGAAGTGCTCAAGGCACCGGGGCCGGTTCTGGTCGATTTCTGGGCCGAATGGTGCGGCCCGTGCCGGATGGTCGCGCCGGCGCTGGAAGAGATCGGGCAGGAATATGCCGGGCGGCTGACCGTCGCCAAGGTGAATGTCGATGAAAACCCGATGACGCCGAACCAGTATTCGGTGCGCGGCATTCCGACCATGATTCTGTTCAAGGACGGCAAGCCGGCGGCAACGCAGGTTGGCGCGCTGCCCAAGTCACGGCTCAAGGCCTGGATCGACAGCGCGATTTAGAGCGCGAGCAGTTTAATACCGGTCAGCGATTTCGCTGACCGGTATCATATCCCAATCTCTGTCACGCGGAATGCAGGCAACGGCCTTCCAGAACAACACCCCCCGTCAGACCGTCATCGCGTAGGAAGGAACGAATCGATGGCCGGTCCTTTGCGTCATGCGGGGCTGAACATCGGCACCGGCGGGCCGCCTTCGCTGTCCTGAAACACCAGCGTCACCGCCTGGCCGATCCGCAAGCCGTCGAAATCGCAATCGATCAGGTTGGTGAGCATGGTGACGCCTTCCTCGAGGGTGACATAGGCGATGGCGTAGGGGGTTTCGGCGCGACGCATCACGCTGTAGGCATAGATTTTGCCGCGTCCCGAAACCTCCCGCCAGCCGGTCGCCGGCTTGAAGCAGAATGGGCAGAGTGCGCGCGGATAATGATGCAGCTTGCCGCAATGGCTGCATTCGCGGATGACGAGCTTTCCCGAGGCCGCCGCCTGCCAATAGGCCGCGGTCTCTGGATTCGCTTCAGGCGCGGGAATTTTGCGTCGTGTGCTCATCGCCATTGTCTCGTCCTCACTCCCGTTCCAAAATCAGCGTCGCGCTTCCATGCCGCAGCCCGAGCGAGCCACCGGTGCCGTGCGCGAGCGCCAGGGCACAATCCTTCACCTGCACCGCCGGATGCGCCTCGCCACGCAATTGCCGCACCGCTTCGATCACCTTGGTCATGCCGCCGCGATTGGCGGGATGGTTGTTGCAAAGCCCGCCGCCATCGGTGTTGAACGGCAATTTCCCGACCCCCGAAATCAGATTGCCGTCGGCAACGAAGCGCCCGCCGCTCCCCTTCTCGCAAAAGCCGAGATCCTCGATCTGCATGAGGACGGTGATGGTAAAGCTATCATAAATCGAGGCATATTGGATGTCGCGAGGTTTGACCCCGGCCTCGGCGAAGGCGCGTGGACCCGACCAGGCGGCGCCGGAGAAGGTGAGATCGACCTCGCCGCCGAACTGCCCCTTCACCGCCTCGCCGACGCCGAGAATCTTCACCCGCGGCCGCTTCAGGCTTTTCGCGACATCGGGATGGGCGACGATCAGCGCCCCGCCGCCATCGGTGATGACGCAGCAATCGAGCCGATGCAGCGGATCGGCGATCATTGGCGAGGCGAGCACCTCCTCGACCGTCACCACCTCGCGCAAGAGCGCGTGCGGGTTGTGCTGGGCGTGATGGGAGGCGGCGACCTTGATCCAGGCGAGCTGCTCGCTGGTGGTGCCGAACTGATACATGTGCCGCATCGCGCACATCGCATACATGTTCGCAACCGTCGGCGCATACGGGTATTCGAATTGGATTTCCGGGATAGTGGGGTTGCCGGCGCGCGGCGCGGTGCCGGTCGCCATGCCTTCGCTCCGCGGCCGCCCGGCGAGCGTGATCAGCGCCACCCGACATTTCCCGAGCGCGATCGCCTCGGCGGCGTGGGCGACATGGATGAGATAGGAGGAGCCGCCGGTATCGGTCGAATCGACATGGCGGACACGAAGATTGAGATAATCGACCATCGAGAGCGGCCCCATGCCAGGGGCGTCGCCGGCGCAAAAATACCCGTCCACGTCCTCCTTGCCGAGCCCGGCATCGGCGAGCGCGCCGAGCGCCACTTCGGCGTGAAGCTGGGCCAGGGATTTATCGGGTGCTTTGCGCGTCGGATGTTCATAGGCACCGACGATATAGGCCTTGCCTTTAATGCTCACGATCTTGTCCGTTCCTCTCGCTTCCTCGCTGTCTCGAGGCTAGGAGCCGGTCTCTCTCGGTGTCAAGGACTGCCCCGAACCGGACCGGCCGGGCCCGCCGCGGCGGCTTTTAAGCGGCTTGCCTCCGGATGGCCACTGCGGCAAAGACAGCGCCTGATCAACCCGACGCGCCCGCCGCTTGCCGAGGGTGCTTCGTGAGCGAAAGGCGCGCTGTGCAGCCCATTTCCCCCGCCTCCGACCGGATTTTGATCCTCGATTTCGGCAGCCAGGTGACGCAACTCATCGCGCGGCGGGTGCGCGAAAGCGGCGTCTACTGCGAAATCTGGCCTTATAACGCGGACCCGGCGCGAATCGCCGCCTTCGGCGCGCGCGGTTTTATCCTCTCCGGTGGCCCGGCGAGCGTCACCGAGGGGGCGGCGCCGCGGGCGCCAGACATCGTCTTCAGCGCCGGCGTGCCGGTGCTCGGGATTTGCTATGGCGAACAGACGATGTGCGCCCAACTCGGCGGCGCGGTCGCCGGGAGTGACCATCGCGAATTCGGCCGCGCCTTCGTCGATGTCGTCGGCGATTGTGCGCTTTTCGCCGGGGTCTGGCAGCGCGGCGGGCGCGAGCAGGTGTGGATGAGCCACGGCGACCGCGTGGTGCGTCTGCCGCCCGGCTTTCGCGCCGTTGCGACCAGCGAAGGGGCTCCCTTTGCCGCCATCGCCGACGACGAGCGCCGCTTTTACGGCGTGCAGTTCCACCCCGAAGTCGTCCATACGCCGCATGGCGCGGCTCTCCTCAGAAACTTCACCCACGCCGTCGCCGGCTGCCGTGGCACGTGGACGATGGCCGGGTTCCGCGATCAGACGATCGACCGGTTGCGCGCCGAGATCGGCGCCGCGCGGGTGATCTGCGGCCTCTCGGGCGGGGTCGATTCGGCGGTCGCAGCGGCTCTCATCCATGCCGCGATCGGCGATCAATTGACCTGCATCTTCGTCGATCATGGCCTGCTCCGCGCTGGCGAGGCGGAGGCAGTGGTGCGGACCTTCCGCGACCGCCTCGCGATCCCGCTCGTCGATCGCGACGCCTCGGCGCTGTTCCTCGCCGCCCTCGAGGGCGTCGAAGACCCCGAACGGAAGCGCAAAACCATCGGCCGCCTATTCATCGACGTGTTCGAGGAGGAGGCAAGCAAACTCGGCGGCGCCGAATATCTCGCGCAAGGGACGCTCTATCCCGACGTCATCGAGAGCGTGAGCTTCATCGGCGGCCCCAGCGTCACCATCAAATCGCACCATAATGTCGGCGGCCTGCCGGAGCGGATGCGGCTCAAGCTGGTTGAACCGCTTAGGGAATTGTTCAAGGACGAGGTGCGCGCACTCGGGCGCGAGCTTGGCTTGCCAGATGAGATCATCGGCCGCCACCCCTTCCCCGGCCCAGGCCTCGCGATCCGCATCCCCGGCGCCATCAGCGCCGAAAAACTCGCGATCCTGCGCCAGGCCGACGCCATATTCCTCGAGGAAATCCGCGCCGCCGGCCTTTATGAGGCGATCTGGCAGGCCTTCGCGGTGCTGCTCCCGGTGCGCAGCGTCGGCGTCATGGGGGATGGAAGATCCTATGATTTCGCCTGCGCCCTCCGCGCCGTGACCTCGACCGATGGCATGACCGCCGATGTCTATCCCTTCGATCCCGCCTTTCTCTCGCGCGTCGCCGGGCGCATCGTCGGCGAGGTGCGCGGCATCAACCGCGTCACCTACGACATCACCAGCAAACCCCCCGGCACGATCGAGTGGGAGTGATTTAGGCCCGCCCGCATCGCCCTGGCGCCGCGCCTCCAGGGGTTGCAGAAAGAACCACTTCCCTCCTCTCCTTAAGGGGCAACTCGCGCCGCCGCACGCAAGCGGGCAAGCGCCCGGGCGCGGCCGATCAGTGGCAGCAGGGCCGCGAGTTCCGGGCCTTCCTCGGCGCCGGTGAGGGCAAGACGAAGCGGGTGAAAGAGCGCCCGTCCGCGCCGCCCGCTCGCATCCTTGAGCGCGTCCGTCCAGCGCCGCCAAATCGTCTCATCCCAGGGCTCAGGCGGCAATTGATCGGCAGCGAGCACGAGAAACGCCGCCTCCTCGGGTAGCGCCGGGGTTTCGATCTCGCCACCGACCACCGCCCACCAATCCTCCGCCTCGCGCAGAAAATCTAGATTGCCGCGCACCGCCTGCCAGAACGCCGCCGTTGCCCCCGCAGGCAGGCGCGATGCGACCTCCGCGAAGGCCAGGCCATGCAATACGCGGCGATTGAGCGCCAGCAACTGACGGAGATCGAACCGCGCGGCGGAGGCGGAAAAAGCGCCGAGATCGAAATGCGCGGCCAGCGTCGCGAGCGGCAAGGGCTCGGGATCGGCGGAACTGCCGAGCCGCGCGAGATAGGCAGCGAGCGCCATCGGCTCGATCCCGTCGCGGCGCAGCGTCCGGAGCGAAAGGCTTTGGAGACGTTTTGAGAGCTTGCCACCGTCGCTATCGGTGAGCAGCGGCAGATGGGCGAAACCGAGCGCCGTCGGGTCGCCGCCAAGGGCCGCGAGCAGGTCGATCTGCACGCCGGTATTGGTGATGTGGTCCTCGCCGCGGATGATATGGGTGATGCCTTCGGCGAGATCGTCCACCACCGAGGTGAAGGTATAAAGCGGCGTCTCGTCGGCGCGGATGAGGACGGGATCGGACACCGCGCCGAGCTTCACCTGCCGCGCGCCGAGCACGAGATCGTTCCAGGCGATCGCGCCATCGGACAAACGGAAGCGCCAATAGGGCCGTTTGCCGCCGGCCTCGGCGGCCTCCCTTTGCGCTGGCGTGAGATGCAGCATGGCGCGATCATAGACCGGCGCAAGGCCGCGCTTGAGCCGCGCCTCACGCTTGGCGCGCAGCTCCTCCTCGCTCTCGAAACAGGGATAAAGCCGCCCCGAGGCGCGCAGGCGCTCGGCCGCCGCGTGATAGCGGTCGAGACGGTCGGATTGGCGGAAGGTCGCGTCCCAATCGAGGCCGAGCCAGCGCAGATCCTGCGTGATCGCCTCGGCGAATTCGGGGCGCGAGCGCTCGCGGTCGGTATCGTCGAGACGAAGCAGGAAATGCCCGCCATGGCGGCGCGCAAAGAGGAAATTGGCGAGCGCGATGCGGGCGTTGCCGACATGGAGATGCCCGGTCGGGCTCGGGGCGAAGCGGACGCGAACGGCGGCGCTCACGGCTCGTCCTCGTCGTCACCCTCGTCCCGGCGCGGGTCGAGCGCGCGCCAGTCGCGTGCCTCGGCCGAAGCGGGTTCGGCGGCGAAATCGGCGCATTCGCTTTCGCTGCGCCAGCCCCCCTCCCCTGCCGCGATAATTTCGGCATCCTCGCCGAAGGCGCGCCAGGCGGCGAGGACAGCGCCCGCGCTCGCGCCCACGGCCTCGCGGCAGCGCTCGATACTGTCGCGGACATAGGCGCGGGCGAAGGCGTTGGCGTGCATCAGCGTCGGAAAACCACCGATTTCCTCAACGATACCATCCTCGGCGCCGCCAGAATGATCGCGAATGCGCACCCGCCAGCCGCCCGGGGGCGCGAAGAGATCGGCGAAATCACTCATCGCACAAGGCCGGTGAAGCCGTTGGTGATCGGATAGCGGCGGTCGCGCCCGAAAGCACGCGGCGTGATTTTCACCCCTGGCGGCGCCTGCCGGCGTTTATATTCGGCGCGGTCGAGCATTTTCCAGACGCGGAGCACGGTCTCGCGCGGCAGCCCCTTCGCGACCAGCGCCTCGACGGAGGCTTCCCCCTCGACGAGGCCAGCGAGAATGCGGTCGAGCACGTCATAAGGCGGCAGACTGTCCTGATCGGTCTGGTTCGGCTTGAGTTCGGCCGAGGGCGGTTTTTCGATCACCCGCGTTGGCATCACCATACCCGCCGGGCCACGCGCGCCTTCCGGCCGATGGTCGTTGCGCCAGCGCGAGAGTGCGAAGACGGTGGTTTTATAGACATCCTTGAGCACCGAATAGCCGCCGCACATATCGCCGTACAACGTCGCATACCCCACTGACATTTCACTTTTATTGCCGGTGGTGAGCAGCATCTGGCCGAATTTGTTGGAGAGCGCCATCAAAATCAGCCCGCGGGCGCGGGACTGGATGTTCTCCTCCGTGGTATCGGCCGCATGTCCGGCGAAGGCGGGCGCCAAAGCCTGCTCGAAGGCCGCCATCGCCGGGGTGATCGGAATGGTCTCGCAGGCAATGCCGAGCAGGCGCGCAACCTCGGCGGCGTCTTCGAGGCTTTCGCGGCTGGTATAGGGGCTCGGCAGCATCACCGCGCGCACCCGCTCGGCCCCCAGCGCATCGACGGCGACGGCGGCCGAAAGCGCGCTGTCGATCCCGCCCGAGAGGCCGAGGATGACACCGGGAAAGCCGTTTTTGCCGACGTAATCGGCAAGCCCCAGCATCATGCCGTGATAGGTCTGGGCGAGCACCGAGGGCTCGGGCGCGAGCGGGCCGGGCTCGCACACCAGGCCGTTCTCGCCCCGCCGCCAGGTGGTGAGCGTCACCGCTTCGCGAAACCAGGGCAATTGATGGGCCAGGGTGCGATCGGCGTTGAGCACGAAGGAAGCGCCCTCGAACACCAATTCGTCTTGGCCGCCCACTTGCGCGCAGAAGACGAAGGGCAGCCCGGTTTCGACAACGCGCGAAACCGCGAGCGCGATCCGCTGATCCTGTTTGCCAACCTCGAACGGCGAGGCGTTGAGCGAGAGCAGCATTTCCGCGCCACTTTCGGCCAACGTCTCGGGAACGGCGGGCAGCCACCAATCCTCACACACCAGAACGCCAAGGCGAAAGCCGCGAAAGGCGATCGGGCCGGGCGCGGGGCCGGCATCGAACAGACGTTTTTCGTCGAATACGCCGTAATTGGGCAATTCGTGCTTGGCGCGGCGGGCGAGGATTTTTCCCTCGCCGAGCAGGAAAGCGGCGTTATAGAGTTTTTCTCCCTCCCGCCACGGCCCGCCGAGGAGAAGCGCCGGCCCACCATCGGCGGTCTCGGCCGCCAGTGCTGCGATCCGCTCGGCGCAGGCGGCGACGAAGGCGGGCTTGCGCACGAGATCCTCGGGCGGATAGCCACAGATCGAGAATTCCGGCGCGACCACGAGATCGGCGCCGAGGCGCGCGCCTTCTTCGCGGGCGGCGCGGAGTTTTTGCGCGATCTCATCCAATGCCCCGAGCCGCGGGTTGAGTTGCGCGAGCGCGATTTTGAGCGTCTCCGGCATGCGAGCGCCTCAGCCCGGCTCGCCGGCGGCCTTGCGGCGAAGGAGGAATTCGCGCCCGAGCTTCACCCGGGGAATACCATTATATTCAATGACATCGGCGGTGGCGTAGGTTTCGCTCCAGGCATCAGGGATGAAACTCCCGGTGCCGATGAGATCGAGTGGCGCTTTCGCATCGGCCATGACGCGGCATTTCTCGACCGTGAAACCAGACGAGACGATGATCCGCACGCGCCGAAATCCCGCCTCATCCAGCGCCTCGCGCATCCGCCAGATCGCCGCCGCCGAAACGCCGGTGCCGATCAGCGCGTGCAGCTCGGCATGGCTGCGATAGCGGCGGATGGCACCGGGGGCGTGACGTTCGAGCACCGCATAGCTTTCCCCGGGATCGAGCCCCTCGATAAAGCGTCCGCCATGGGTATCGAGCCGCACGGCGAGCGCGCCGCTGGCCGCGAGATCGGCGAAATGATGGCAGATCTCGAGCGCGTCGGTGATCTCGCGGCCGAAATAATCGACGAGCACGGTGAGGTTCTCATCGGGGTAGGTCGCGCGGAACATCTCGGCGGCGCGCAATGTCGAGCCGGCATACCCGATCAAGGCATGCGGCATGGTGCCAAGCCCGCGCGCATTGCCGAACCAATGGGCCGTCGCGTCATTGGCGTTGCCGATGAAGCCGCGCGCCCCCTCGCGCTTGGCCGCCTCGCTGCCGATGGCGGCGGCATAGGCCATCATCTCCTGCATCTCGGCGCCGGCGCAATGCCGCGCTTCCATGGCGAGAAAGCCGATTTCCGGGAGTGCCAGGCTCATCTGATACGCATTATGCGCGGCGACACAGGGCGGCCCGAGCTTTTGGAGAAACAGGGTTTCGAGATCGGCGAGCTGGGTCAGGCTGCCACTGAGATAGGCGATCGGCTCACCGGCGCCGACCCAGGTCCCCTCTGGGTGCAACACTTCGATCTCAAAGCGCGTGGCGCGCGCGCGCTCCACCGCGTGCAGCCAGTCGATCATCAGGCGCGGCGCCGAAATCACCGGGCGGCGGAGAAAGAGCGCGTAGGTCACGCGGGCATCGCCGAAGCGCGCCGCGATCTCACGCGTGCGGTTGAAATAGCTGTCGGTGCGGGCCGCGATGTCGCGCTCCAGCGCCGCGCCCGGAGCGGTTTCGCTCATTGCGCGGCGACCGCCGGGGCGGGGTCGAGGCCAGCGCGGCGCGCCTGCAACTCGGCGGCGAGCAGGAAAGCGAGTTCGAGCGACTGGCCGGCATTGAGCCTCGGGTCGCAAAAGGTTTCATAGCGGACGCCGAGATCAGCCTCGGTGAGCTGATGCGCGCCGCCGACGCATTCGGTGACGTTCTGGCCGGTCATTTCCACATGCACCCCACCCGGATGCGTGCCCTCCGCCTGGTGGACGTCAAAGAAGCCACGCACCTCGGTGAGAATTGCATCGAAGCTGCGGGTCTTGACGCGGCTCGCGGTGGTGATGGTGTTGCCGTGCATCGGATCGCAAACCCAGAGCACCGGGACGCCGGCGCTTTTCACCGCGCGCACCAGCGGCGGCAGTTTCGCCGCGATTTTTTCCGCCCCCATGCGGGTAATCAGGGTAAGGCGGCCCGGACTTGCCTCGGGATTGAGGATTTCGATCAGCCGCACCAGCTCGTCCGGCGC
This sequence comes from Acidibrevibacterium fodinaquatile, assembly GCF_003352165.1. GTDB lineage: Bacteria > Pseudomonadota > Alphaproteobacteria > Acetobacterales > Acetobacteraceae > Acidibrevibacterium > Acidibrevibacterium fodinaquatile. The sequence goes on along the minus strand of NZ_CP029176.1, from coordinate 2,031,671 downwards.
CATCGACGGGCCAACCTTGAGGCCGATCGGGTTTTTCACGCCGCGCAGGAACTCGACATGGGCGCCGTCGGGCTGGCGGGTGCGGTCGCCGATCCAGAGGAAATGCGCCGAACAGGCGTACCAGTCCCCGGTCGTCGAATCGACCCGGGTCAGCGCCTGTTCGTAAGGGAGGAGCAGCGCCTCATGGCTGGTGTAAAAATCGGTCTCGCGGATCTGCGGCGTGGTCGCGCTGGTCATGCCGCAGGCGGCCATGAAGCCGAGGGTCTCGTCGATCCGCGCGGCAAGGTCGCGATAGCGCGCGGCAAGCGGCGAGCGCTCGACGAAGTCGAGATTCCAGCGATGCACCTGATGCAGATCGGCATAGCCGCCGGAGGCGAAGGCGCGCAGCAGATTGAGCGTGCCGGCGGACTGAAAATAGCCGGCTTCCATCCGCGCGGGGTCGGGAATCCGCGCCTCTTGGGTGAATTCCGCGCCATTGATGTTGTCGCCGCGATAGCTCGGCAGCGTCACGCCGTCTTGGGTTTCGGTGTCGGAACTGCGCGGCTTGGCGTATTGCCCGGCCATGCGGCCGAGTTTTACCACCGGCACGCGGGCGCCGAAGGTCAGCACCACCGCCATTTGCAGAAGGATGCGGAACGTGTCGCGGATGACGTTGGCGGTGAAATCGGCGAAGCTTTCGGCGCAATCGCCGCCTTGCAACACGAAGGCCCGCCCGCCGGCCGCCTCGCCGAGGGCGGCGCGCAGTCGCCGCGCCTCGCCCGCGAACACCAGCGGCGGGTAGCGCGTGAGCCGCTGCTCGACAGCGGTGAGCCTGGTCGCGTCTGGATAGATCGGCGCCTGCCAGATCGGCCGCGCCCGCCAGCTCTCGGGCGTCCAGCGGGAAGCAGGAGACAGCGGGGAATTTTCAGCCATCATCCACCCAAATCACGAAATGCCATCGCCCGAAGGCGTAAAGCCTTTCCGCCGCCGCGGCAACTGGCCCATCATCCGCCCCGCGGCGCGCGGCGGCGCATGAAGCGCCGGCCGATACGGGCCAGGCGGGGCACGGTGGTGGGCTTGATCAGACGCGGATCATAGCCGGAGAGCCGACGATCGTTTTCGGCAAGACAAATATCGAGCAATTCCGCCGGATCGATCTCGCCGGCGACGGCTTCCGAGCCCTTGGCGGTGAAATTGGCGTCCTGTGGCGTGCCGTTGACGTCACGCGCGATGCCGATCCGCTCCCAGACCAAGAACGCCCACACGGCGGCGGTCTTGAGCAGGAACCAGGGCCGCCGCCAAAGCGGCATGCGGCGCTTGTACCAGGTGATCCAGTTCATGAAGAACAGGATATGGCGGCCTTCCTCCTGGATCACCGGCTCGAAGGTCTCGACCAGCTCGGGCGGAAAGAAACCGGAGCGGCGGGCGAGTTCGAACAGGCCGAAGGCGAAGAAACTATCGATGCATTCCGAATAGCCGGTGACCATGAAGGCCCATTCCGGATCGCGCGGGGCCACATACTCGGGCTCGGGGGCGAGCGCGATGCCGTAGGCGGCGACGAGATGGGACAGCACCTCCTTGTGCCGGTTTTCCTCGAATGCCATGCGCTCCAGCGCCTCGCGGAGCGGCTGGGCGGTGACACGCTGGGCGAAAGCGAGAATGCGGAGCCGCGCCTTGCCCTCGGTCTGGACGGCGATATCCCAGATCGGCAGGGAGATCAGGCGCTGGCGCGCTTCGTCATCGAGCTTCGGCCATGCGATCACCGCCGGCTTGTAGGGGTTGAACGTGTCGAGCAGCATGCGGCTCATCATCCGCATATACTCGTCGCCGCCGCGATCGAGCCGGCCGGGAACGTCATACTGCCAGTGCCGCGCGGCGTGATCGGCGGCTTCGATGAGAGCGCTATCGGTCATGGGAAAAAATCCTCGATCGCCGCCCTCGGCCCGGGCGGGGGATGGGGCGAGCGATGGGACTCGAACCCACGGCATCCAAGACCACAACCTGGCGCTCTACCAACTGAGCTACGCCCGCCATCCCTGCCCGCCGTTTAGGCCGATCACTTGGCTCCCGTCAACGCCGCCGGTGCATGGCTTTGGCGCGCGAAATGGGTCGCAAGCCGCGAGATCGCCGCATCCAATATCTCAGGGCGCTTGCAGAACGCGAAGCGGACGTAATTTTCCGGCGGCTCACTGGCATAGAAGGCCGAAACCGGGATCGCCGCGACGCCGGCCGCCTCGGTGATATGGCGGCAAAACGCCACGTCATCGCCGGGAAAGCCGAGCGCCGAGACATCGGCGATGAGAAAATAGCTGCCGTGGGTTGCGAGCACACGCATCCCGAGCTTTTCCAGCCCGGCGGCGAGGCGGTCGCGCCGGGCGGCGAGATCGGCGCTGAGGGACGCAAAATAGGACTCCTGCTTGGCGAGCCCAACGGCGACCGCGCGCTGAAGATTGGGGGGGGTCGTGAACGTGAGATTCTGGTGCGCCTTGCCGACGATTTCGGCGATCGCGGCGGCGGCGGTGACGTAGCCCACCTTCCAGCCGGTCAGGCTGAAAGTCTTGCCGGCGCTGCCGATCCGCATCACCCGCTCACGCAAGCCGGGCAGCGTCATCAGCGGGATATGGCGATGGCCATCGAACACCAAATGCTCATAGACCTCATCGCATATCGCATAGGCGTCATGGCGTTGCAGCAGCCCGGCGATGAAGCCGAGTTCGTCGGCGCTGAACACTTTCCCGGTCGGATTCATCGGCGAATTGAGCAGGATCGCCTTGGTGCGCGGGCCGAAGGCGGCCGCGAGTTCGGCGCGCGGCAGCGCCCAATCCGGCGGCGAAAGCCGCACCAGCCGCGCTACCGCACCGAGAAGCCGCACGACCGGGAGATAGGTGTCGTAAAGCGGCTCGATCAGCACCACCTCGTCGCCAGGATCGAGAACCGCCATGAGGCAGGCGGTGATCGCCTCGGTTGCCCCCGAGGTCACCACCACTTCGCGCGTGGGATCGACCTCGAGGCCGTAAAAGCGCCGATTGGCGTCCGCCACGGCGGCGCGGAGTTCGGGCACACCGGCGAGCGGCGGGTATTGGTTGCGCTGGTCAAGCAGCGCGGCGGCGGCGGCGGCGATGACATCCTCCGGCCCGTCAGTATCGGGAAAACCCTGGCCGAGATTGATCGCACCATGGGCAGTGGCGAGCGCCGACATCACCGTGAAAATCGTCGTCTCGGTGGCGGCAAGGAGCGAGTTCAGGGCTTTCATCGATGCTTTTTTTCCTCAACGTGGCGGGGACTATGCCGAGCCCGCGCCGCGCCGCCAAGATGGCATCTGCCCGAAATTTAGGCGCGCCGCCCAAGATGCGTCCTCGCGCCGGGCGGCGATCGCGGCGGGGATGGCGGCAAGAGCGCATGCGCGGGCGATTGCCGGCTTGGCACGAGACGTGCAATCTACTCGTCCTATCTGCTAGTCTGCGCCGCGCGGGAGGGGTCTCGGGTTACGCCCTCCTTGCCGCGTGGCGCAGCCCGAACCGGTGGAACGCATGAAAAAGATCGAAGCCGTCATCAAACCGTTCAAGCTCGACGAAGTGAAGGAGGCGCTGCACGAGGTCGGGCTGCAAGGCATCACGGTGCTCGAAGCCAAGGGTTTCGGCCGCCAGAAAGGCCATACCGAGCTTTATCGCGGGGCCGAATACGTGGTCGATTTCCTGCCCAAGGTGAAGATCGAGGTGGTCTGCCAAGATGACATCGTCGAGCGCGCGGTGGAGGCGATCATGAATGCCGCCCGCACCGGGCGGATCGGCGATGGCAAAATTTTTATCAGCACGATCGAGGAGGTGATCCGCATTCGCACCGGCGAACGCGGCGAAGAAGCGATTTGAGGCGCCAGCGCAATGGCGCCGATGCCGCGATCCGGCTTTGCGTTGGCCTGCGAACCGTCTAAACTTTCCTCCCTCCAGCACCGGCGTCACCGGCGCGCCCACCCCCCGATCCAAGCGTCACGACCACGGAATCACGACAACGACATCGTCAGGCTGCCGGCGAGACCGGCGCATGGCAAACTCGGCTCCAGCAAACCATGAGAAAGGGTTGAAAAAAACTATGGCGAAGAAGGCCCCAGAAGCCGCGAGCGGCGTGGACAAGGTGATGGAGATGCTCAAGGAGCACTCCGTCGAATATGTCGATCTCCGCTTCACCGATCCGCGCGGTAAGTGGCAGCACACGGCGCAGCATGTCTCCACCATCGACGAGGACGTGTTCCGCGACGGCATCATGTTTGACGGCTCCTCGATCGCCGGCTGGAAGGCGATCAACGAGAGCGACATGATCCTGATGCCGGATGCGGCGACCGCGGTGATGGACCCGTTCGCGGCCAAGCCGTCGCTCATTCTGTTTTGCGACATCGTCGAGCCCTCGACCGGCCAGGCCTATCACCGCGACCCGCGCAGCACGGCAAAGAAGGCCGAGGCCTATCTCCGCGCGACCGGTATCGGCGATACCGCCTCGTTCGGGCCGGAGGCCGAATTCTTCGTGTTCGACAACGTGAAATTCGGCACCGGCGGCAATTACGGCTGCTATCAGCTCGATTCGACCGAAGGCCCGCAAGCCTCGATGAAAGACTATCCGGAAGGCAATATGGGCCACCGCCCGGGGATCAAGGGCGGCTATTTCCCGGTGCCGCCGGTCGATAGCGAAAGCGATCTCCGTGCCGAAATGCTCTCGACGATGGGCGAGATGGGGGTCATCATCGAGAAGCATCACCACGAGGTGGCGCAGTCCCAGCATGAATTGGGCATGAAATTCGGCCCGCTCGTGCGCATGGCCGACCATCTGCAGATCTATAAATACTGCATCCACAACGTCGCCCACAGCTACGGCAAGACGGCAACTTTCATGCCCAAGCCGATTTATGGCGATAATGGCTCGGGCATGCATGTGCATCAGTCGATCTGGAAGGCGGGCAAGCCGCTTTTCGCCGGCAACAGCTATGCCGATCTCTCGGAAGCGGCACTTTATTACATTGGCGGCATCATCAAGCACGCCAAGGCGATCAATGCCTTCACCAACCCCTCAACCAACAGCTACAAGCGCTTGATCCCGGGTTTCGAGGCGCCGGTGCTGCTCGCCTATTCGGCGCGCAACCGCTCCGCGTCCTGCCGCATCCCGTATGCGACCAGCCCCAAGGCCAAGCGTGTCGAGGTGCGTTTCCCCGATCCCGCCGCCAATCCTTATCTCGCCTTCGCGGCGATGCTGATGGCCGGCCTCGATGGCATCCGCAACAAGATCCATCCCGGCGACCCGATGGACAAGGATCTCTACGATCTGCCGCCCGAGGAGCTGAAGGGCATCCCGACGGTCTGCGGTTCGTTGCGTGAGGCGCTCGGGGCGCTGGCCGCCGATCACGAGTTCTTGCTCGCCGGCGATGTCTTCAGCAAGGACCAGATCGAGAGCTACATCGATCTGAAATGGACCGAGGTCTTCCGTTTCGAGCACACGCCGCACCCGGTCGAGTTCGAGATGTATTACTCGGTCTGATCTTTCGACAACCCGATAAAAAAGGCGCCTCTGGCCTTGCCGGGGGCGCCTTTTCTTCGTCTCAGATACCCGCGATCCGTGACCCCGGATCGCGCTTACTCCGCCGCCACCTGCGCCGGCCTGGTGTCAGTCATCCCTAGGCGCCGCGCTTGCGCGGAAACCAAGCGGGCCATGCGGCGAAGCTCGCTCTCTTCCAATCGCAACGCCGCATCGACCCAGAGATCGGTGATGTCGCTCAATTCCTCGAACGTCACCGGATTGACCCGCCGGCGCGCTTGGCAGATCGCGTAATGGGCGTTGTGGCGGCGCTGATCGTGGGCGATATAGTCACGCACCGCTTCCTCGCCGAACCCGTCTTCGGCGACGATGTCAACGATGCCCATCGTCTCCATCTCGGCGGCGGTATAGACCCGGCCGGAGAGGATCATTTTCTCCGCCCGCGCCGCGTCCATCCGGCGTGAGAGGAAGCTCATCGCGCCCATACCGGGGAAGAGGTTGAACAGCACTTCCGGCAGACCGAAACGGGCACTCCGCTCGGCGACGATCACATCCGCCGACAGCGCCGCCTCGAAACCGCCGCCGAGCGCTTCGCCTTGAACCAAGCTTATCGTGATCATCGGCAGATGGAAGGCGGTGTGGATATTATAGGCAACCTCGATGCAGAGCCGCGCATAGGCGCGCAGCCCTTGGCGATCGTTGGCCCGAATCGCGTTGATGAACAGCGCGAGATCGCCGCCGAGATTGAACACGCCGGGGATGCGCGAGCCGCTGATATAATAGCGCAGCGGTGCCCGCCCGGCGTCTCGTCGCGCCGCCTGCAGACGCGGCATTGCCGTCTGCATCGCCGCGACGTCGTGGAGCAGGGAGGCGGAAAAATACGGATGGGAATCGCGGCGGATAAAGCACCACAGGGCGGCATTGGCTTCGTCGATTTCCTGATCGAGATGGGTCAGGGGCGTGGGCTCCCCGTTCTGAGCGGCGATCGAAGAGTCGGTGTCGCGGCTGAAGGCGGGTTTGGTTTGAAAGGTCATGGTGCGAACTCCTGCGGAGATTGAGGGGGATATGCCGGGTTTTGGCGTCAGAACGGTCCGCCTGCGACCGATTGGCGGATTGCGCGCATTTTGACGCCAATACCAGGTTCGTTACCAGAACTTTAAACCTTGAGTTGGCGGTATTCGTTATGACGCAGCTTATGCGTAGATTCGCCTAATATGTAACTCGTTATAGGCGATTTTAATTAAAATGAAATCATAAAAAATAAATATCACCTCAATAAATTCGTATAAAAAGAGAAATTTATAAAAATTATACAATCATGCGGAAACGAACAAATACTTCTATGAGAATTGGCTCAGAATTTTTATTCTATTCTAGAAATTATTATTTTTTTAATTTATTTGTTTATGATGGCGAGCGCCGCACAGCGCTGACGTCAGAAAATAACGGGGGGATCTCGCGACACCATGCCAGGGGCGGTTGGGCCGCTTCGTTATGCGCGGGCGCGCCTCAAGGCCGCGTCGATGGTTTCCTTCGCCCAGCGTCGATGCAGCCACAGCCAGGCGCCGGGATTGGCGCTGATCCAGGCGCCTAACCGGGCGTTGATGTCGCCGGTCAGGGTGCGGATATCGGCCTCGCGATCGCCCGAATCTGGCAAGCTGAGCGGCGCCTCGACGATCAGGCGCAGCCGCGCCGGCGCCTCGCGCTCGATACGCCCAGGAATGACCGGATAGCGGTAGCGGAGCGCGAAAGCGGCGGCAGCCGGCGCGGTCATCGCCGGCAGGCCGAGAAACGGCACTTCGATGCCGTCATTGAGCTTCTGGTCGAGCAGCATGCCGATCGCACCGCCGCCCGCGAGATGGGCGACGGCGCCGCGCGCGCCCGCCGCCCCCTTCGGAAACATCGGCACGTCGCCGCGGAGTGCGGTGAGACGAAGCGCTTGGATCAGCGCGTCCACCCGGGCGTTCCGCGCCGCGCGATAGAAGGACGAAAAGAGATACCCGCTGCGCGCAACGATGACCGGCAGCGCTTCCCAGTTACCGTAATGGGCGGAAATGTAGATCGCCGGCCCGGAGCGAAGATGCTCGGCCCCTTCGACCACGAACCCCGGCCCCTCGGCGGTGACATCGAGCGATGCGAGATGCGGCAATTCGCCAACCGTGCGGCCAAGATTCTCCCACACCGCGCGGATCACGCGCCGGCGTTCGGCGCGGGGCAGGCCCGGCATCGCGGCGCGGAGATTGCGGTGTGCGACCCGCGAGACCGGGAGCAGCGGCCCGAGCCAACGCGCGAGACGGCCGGCGACATTACTCGCCGCAACCGGCCCCAGCGATCGCAACAGCGCGAGCAGCAGCCGGGCGCCGACATATTCCGGGAAATCGAGCCAGCGCATCGATTCAGTCAAAAATCATTCAATATCAAGTGCATTCTGAGCGATGTCGGATTTTGTCTGCCCGCTCAGTTCCAGCCGCGCGCGAGGCGTCGCACCGACGTCGAGGCGTTGCGTTTGCCCTCCCCGGCGTAATCCTCATGATAAGCCTCGATCTTGGCCGGATCATAAAGGTAATTGACCATCAGCGTCGCGCTTTCCTTCACCCCGCGTTCGGAGAGATCGCCAAACATGTTGAGGCGCTCAATGCGGGCGCCATTGGAGAGATGAAAATGCGCCACCGGGTCGAGCGCCCGGCCAGGCTTATGCGGATTGCTCTCGAGCAGGAGGTAGCGCCCACAAAGCCTCGTTAACGCCGGCTCCAAGGCTTTTGAGACCACCGGGTCGCGTTGCCAGCCGCGCCGCTTGAGAGCGGCGGCGAGGGTTGCCTGTGCGGTTTTCTCGCCCGGCAAGGCTTTCAGCAAATTGGCCGCTTCTTCTTCCGGCAAAAGCGCCCCGCCATCGGGATCGGCAAGCCTGGCATCAAGCCAGCGGCGGAAGCCCGGAATTGGCGAAAGTGTTGCGAAGGTTTTGATATTACGAAATTCCTGAGATAACAGCTCGACCACCTGCTTGATCAGGAAATTGCCAAAACTGATGCCGGCGAGGCCGCGCTGGCAATTGCTGATCGAATAGAAAATTGCGGTATCGGCGGCATGGGGATCGGCGCCAGGGGATTTCGGGTCAAGCAGAACCTGGACGTTGTTGGCGAGCCCGCTGACCAGCGCGACTTCGACGAAAATCAACGGCTCCAATTTCATCCGCGGATGAAAGAAGGCATAGCAACGGCGATCCGAATCGAGCCGGTTCTTGAGATCGCGCCAGGAGCGGATCTCATGGACCGCCTCATACCCGGCGAGGCGTTCAAGCAGCAGCGCCGGGCTGCTCCAGTCGATGCGCTGCAATTCGAGAAAGCCGAGATCGAACCAATGTTCGAGCAGATGCTTGAGATCATACTCGAGCCCGGCGAGATGGGGGTCGTCGCGGCCGAGATCGAGCAGCGAGGCGCGCAGATCGACGAGGAATTTGACCCCGTCCGGGATGCTCGCGAACTGCGTCAGAAGCCGCGTGCGCGGCGGCTCCAGCACCCGGCGAAGGTCGGCGCGCGCGCGCACCAGCTTTGCCGGATCGTCGGCGCCGCGCATCGCCTCATAAGCGGTGTTCAGCGCCTTGGCGTCGACATCGAAGCTGGCGAGCGTGCGGAGAAACTCGCGCCGCCCCGCGTCATCGAGCAGCAGATAGGTCTGGGCGAGCTTGGCGGCGCGGTTGCGCGCGCTGACCTCGCCGCCACGCCCGGCGAGACAGGCCCGCATCTGGCCGGCGATGCTGTCATCGGCTTCGCGCCCGACACTCGCGCCCATTTCGCGCCAGACATTGGCGATCCGACGAAGGGCGCGGTCAAAGAGCCCGACCTGGGGGGCAATTTCATTCATCGCGCCCATCCGTCACATGGTCACGGGTCAAGATCGGGTTTGGCAGCATCGACGATCCTCCGGCTAAGCGCTCTCATCATAACCCACGTCGCGATGAAGCGACAGCCATGTGTTAGCGTCGAACGGGTCTATCGGGGCTGCGCGCACTCACTTCGTCTGCTTCGGCGAGTGCCGGTGCCAGCGCCGCCAGCAGATCCTCGGCGACCAATCCCGGCCCGGCCAGAGCGCCGGCGCGGCCATGAAGCCAGACGGCGGCCAGCGCCGCCTCGAACGCCGTCAAGCCCTGCGCGAGCAGCCCGCCGATCATGCCGGCGAGCACATCGCCGCTGCCGGCGGTTGCGAGCGCCGGCGGGGCGGAGGCATTGATCGCCGCCCGCCCATCCGGCGCTGCGACGACGGTATCGGCGCCCTTGAGCACGATGACGGCGCCGCTCAGCGCTGCCGCCCGCAGCGCGGCCCCGAGCCGATCGGCGCCAACCGGGCCGAAGACGCGGGCGAACTCCCCTTCATGCGGGGTCAGCACGGCAGCGCCGCGCAGCGCTTCGGGCCGGCCAGCGCAGGCGGTCAGGGCATCGGCGTCGGCAACCACCTGCCGCCCCGCGCGCAACACCGCCGGAAGCTGCGCCCGCGCGGTCGCAACCCCGAGCCCGGGGCCACAAACGACCACGTCGGCGCGAATTTCGCTGAGCGGCGCGTGGCGAAGGATCAGCCCCGGCGCCACCCCCTGTAGCGGCGCAAGCGCTTGGATGGAAACCAGCCCGGCGCCGATCCGCCGCGCCGCCTCGGCCGCGAGCAGAGCAGCACCCGCCATCTCGCCGGCGATAACGGCGACGGTGCCACGGCGATATTTGTGATCGCTCGCCCCTGGCCGCCGCAGCCGCCAGAGGGCGGGCTGATTGAGGAGCGCGCTCGCCGCGACCGCGCCCAGCACCGACACCGGAAGGCCAATATCGGCGAGCACGATCTCGCCGCACAATGTCCGCCCGGGCAGCAAAAGATGGCCCGGCTTCAAACGAAAGAAAGTGACGGTGAGCGCCGCCGGTGAAACCTCGCCGCGCGCCGCCCCCGTTCCCCCGTCAAGCCCGCTCGGGACATCGATCGCGACGCGGTTCCGCGCTGCCGCGAGCGTCGCGGCGACGGTTGCCGCAAGCGGGCGCGAAAGCCCGGCGCCGAACACCGCATCGACCACTAAATCCGCCGCCGCCGCCGCCTCTGGCGTGAACGGCGCCCTCGGGCCGGACCAATCTGCCGCGGCGCGCGCGGCATCACTCCCGGCGCCGGGTGGGGCGAGGGCTGCGAGCCGGACCGGCCAGCCCGCCTGCTGCAACAGCCGCGCGGCGACATAGCCATCGCCGCCGTTATTGCCGGGCCCGGCCAACACCAAGACCCGCGCCGGCGCGAAACGCTGCCGTATCGCGCGCGCAACCGCCCTCCCCGCCGCTTCCATCAGCGTGAACCCGGAGATTCCGGCCGCGATCGCCGCCTGATCGGCGCGCGCCATCGCCGCCGGATCGAGCAATTCCGGCGGCGGTAAGTGACGGGGAAGATGGCGGGCATCGAGCATGACGGCATCCTGCCATCACTGGGCCGGCCGGAGGAGAGGATTTTTGGTGCGGGCGGTCGGACTCGAACCGACATGTCCGTAAGGACGGCGAATTTTGAGTCCGCTGCGTCTACCAGTTCCGCCACGCCCGCGCCGCGATTCCTATACCGAGGCCGAGCGGCACTGCCAAGCCCAGGCACAAAGCGCGCTGTTCCGGCAAGGTCCGCCGCAGCGGCGCCGCTATTTCTGATATTTGCGGAATTCGGGCTTGCGCTTCTCGTTGAAGGCGCGCACGCCTTCCTTTGACTCCGCACTCGCGTAATAGAGCGTGAGCGCCTGCATCCCCATGCCGCTGATGCCGCGGATAGCGTCGGTGTCGGCGTTGAAGCTGCGTTTGGCGATGGCGATCGCGGTCGGGCTTTTCTCCATGATTTCTGCGCACCAGCGCGCGACTTCGGCGTCGAGCTGGTCATGCGGCACGACGGCGTTGACGAGCCCCATCGCCAGCGCCTCGGCGGCGCTGTAGCGGCGGCAGAGGTACCAGATCTCACGCGCCTTCTTCTCGCCGACGGCGCGTGCGAGATAGGCCGTGCCGAAGCCGGGATCGACCGAGCCGACCTTGGGACCGACCTGGCCGAACTGCGCCCGCTCGGAGGCGATGGTGAGATCGCAGAGCGTCGCCAGCACGTTGCCACCGCCGATCGCATAGCCTTGGACGCGCGCGATGACCGGCTTGGGCACCTCGCGGATGATCGATTGCAGCTCCTCGATCGGCAAGCCGATCAGGCCGCGCCCGTCATATTGCCCCTCATGCGCGGATTGGTCGCCGCCGGTGCAGAACGCCTTGTCGCCGGCGCCGGTGAGCACGATGACACCGATCGCCTTGTCCCAGCCGGCGCGATTGAAGGCATCGATCAGCTCCTCACAGGTGCGGCCGCGAAAGGCGTTCATCACCTGCGGGCGGTTGATGGTGATGGTCGCAACGCCGTCGGCCACCGCAAACAGAATGTCTTCGTAGGACATGGTTTTCTCCCCTGCAGGATGAGCCATCGGTCAGGTCGGCGGCAAAACCCCGGCCTTGACCCACCAATCCCGTGGCAATGCGCGGGCGGCGGCGCGGGCCGCCGCGGCCGTCGCGAAGAGCGCGAAACAGGTCGCCCCCGAGCCGCTCATGCGGGCGAGCAGCGCCCCGGGCAATGCGCGAAGAGCGGCCAGCACGATGCCCACATGCGGGCAAAGCGCGATCGCCGGCGCTTCGAGATCATTGCCGAGCGCCGCGAGAGCGGCGGCCATGGCGGCAGCATCGCCCCAGCCCGCGGGCAAGGTGGGGGGAGCGGAAAACGCGCCAGTCCGGGCGGCAAACACGTCCTTGGTCGAAAGCGCGACACCGGGGTTGGCGAGAATGATCCCGGCCTCGGGGAGACGCGGCGGCGGCGCGAGATCGGTGCCGATCCCGGACATCCGTGCCGCCCGCGCGCCGAGACAAACCGGCACATCGGCGCCGAGCCGGGCCGCGATCGCCGTAAGGTCTCCCGCCCGCGCCCAAAAGCGGGCGAGCAGCCGGAGTGCCGCAGCGGCATCGGCCGAGCCGCCCCCGATACCGGAGGCGACCGGCAGATTTTTCTCAAGCGTCAGCGCCGCCCCTGCCCCATCCTGCGCTGGCCCCTCTCGGCCGCTCGCGACCAACGCCCGCGCCGCTGCAAGGACAAGATTATCCTCCCCCGCGGCGAGATCGGCGGCAAACGGTCCCGTGACTTCGAGCGACAGCGCCGGCGCCGGGCGCACGCTCAGCCGGTCGCCGATATCGGGAAAAACCGCGAGACTGTCGAGCAGATGATAGCCATCGCCGCGCCGGCCGGTGACGTGAAGGTAAAGATTGACCTTGGCCGGGGCGAATTCGGCATCCGCGCTCAATTACCCCCCTCGTGGGCTTTCTCCTGATGCGGCGCAACCTGTTCGGCGGTGTTGGCGGTGCCGTTGCCGGGGATGTTCGCTTGCTTGAGCCGCGCCTCGATCCGCGCCGCCTCATCGGGATCGGGCTTGAAGGTGAGAGCAAGGCGCCACTGATAGGTCGCCTCGAGCTTGCGCCCGGCGGCCCAGAGCGCATCGCCGAAATGGCCGTTGATGGTCGCGTCCTCGGGTTCCATCTCGACCGCGCGCTCGAGCCAATGGACGGCGCCGGCGGTATTGCCCTGGCGCAGCAGCACCCAGCCGAGGCTGTCGATGATGGCGCCGTCATTGGGGCGGATGGCGACCGCCTTTTCGATCAGCTTGCGCGCCTCGGCGAGATGCGTGCCCTGCTCGGCCCAGGAATAGCCGAGATAATTCAGGACATAAGGCTGATCGGGCGAGAGCTGCAGGGCATGCTCGAAATCGGCTTGCGCCTTCGGCCATTGATGGGCGCGGTCATAACAGATGCCGCGGGCGTAAAACAGAACCCAGTCACGCGCCTGCATATCCCCGATCCGCGCGATCGCGCCATCATAGGCGGTGATCGCCTGGGGAAATTGCTCCTTGGCGCGATAGAGATCGCCGAGTTGCGCGAGCGGCTCGGGCCGATCCGGAAATTGCTTGGCGAGCCCCTGGAGAATGCCGATCGCGGTCTCGGTATGGCCGAGCTGATTTTCGATCGTCGCGCGGCGAAGCTGGATCAGGCCGGCGAGCGGCGCGTCATTGGGGACCGAGGCCAAGGTCTGGAGCGCGTTTTCCGGCTGTCCCCCATCGTCCAGCATATCGGCGAGCAAAAGCCGCGCCGGCGTGAAGCGCGGCCGGAGATCGAGCGCGAGGCGGAGGATGAGAAGGGAGAAATCCTCGGTCTCCGGCTGGCGGAGGGAGGCGGCGAGCGCGAGATAGGTTTCGGCGATGCCATCGACCGCGTTGGCGACCGGCCGCTCGGTGATATCCGATTCCAGCGCCGGCACCGCCATCGAAAGCACGCTGTCGCCCTGGCGCAGGCTGGCGATGGTGCGGCGCGCCTCCTCCATCTGGCCCTGGCGAGCCTGCCAGCTTGCGAGAATCTGCGCAAAACGCAGATTGGGGGCGGCAAACGCGGTCTGAGCCTGATCGTAATAGCGCCCGGCCTCGGCGCTGCGCCCAGCGAGATCGGCGATCAGCGCCGCGTGGAGCGCGTAAATGCCGCCGAGATTCTTATTGGCGGTGAGAGGCTTCAGGATGGCGAGCGCGGCATCGGGATGGCCTGCGCCCATATCGGACCAAGCGACGAGCAGGGGTTCAAGAATTTGTGAAATCCCCTGATGCGGCAAGGCGAGATAGCGCTGCTTGGCCGAATCCCAGTCCCCCTGGCGCGCCGCTTCGTCGGCGAGCAGCAATTGGGCGGCGGCGTTATCGGGCAGCTTGACCGCCAATCGCACCGCTTCCGGCCGCCCAGCCAGCAGATTGGCAAGAAACGCCTGGCGCAGGAGCTGGCCGTTGGTGGGATCATCGGCGAGTGCTGCGAGCAGCCGGCTCGCGGCAATATCCAACGCCCCCTGGCTCAGCGCGAACTGACCGGAGAGGTAATTGCCGTAAGCCCCGCCCTGATCGCCGGTGGCATTATTGACGCTCGGAAACGCAGCGCTGCCGGCGGCGCAGGCTGAGAGCAGGGTCATCGCCAGAAGGGCCGCGCGCGGCCGGAACGGCGAAAATGAGGCAACGAATATGTTCATGGGGAATAACTCTAACAGCCCGCCGGCGCGCGCGCTATCTCCCCCGCCGTTCACAAAATCCGCCGCAGAGGCCGACTTGAGCGGTCTTGCCATCCGGCGCATCCTGGCCGGCGCGTGTTCGCAGAAATGCCTCGAAACGGGAGCCCCGCATGTCCGATCTCGCCGATCTCACCGCCGTTGACCTCGCCGCCGGGTTTGCTTGCGGAAAATTTTCGCCTCCCGAGGTGCTGGCAGCGGTCGAGGCACGAATCGCCGCGTGCGAGCCCCATCTGCACGCGCTCTACGCCTATGATCCCGAAGGCGCGCGGGCGGCGGCGCGGGCTTCGGCGGCGCGCTGGGCGCGCGGCGCGGCGCTCGGCCCGCTCGATGGCGTGCCCGTGACGATCAAGGAGAATGTCGCGACCAAGGGGGTGCCGATGCCGCTCGGCACCGCGGCGAGCGACCTCACACCCGCCGCCGCTGACGCGCCGCCGGCCGCGCGGCTGCGCGAGGCCGGGGCGGTGATCCTCGGCAAGACCACGATGCCCGATTACGGCATGTTGTCCTCGGGGCTTTCGAGCTTTCACCCGCTGACCCGCAACCCCTGGAATCTCGCGCGCAATCCTGGCGGCTCGAGCGCCGGCGCGGCGGCGGCGGCGGCGGCGGGCTACGGGCCGCTTCATCTCGGCACCGATATCGGCGGCTCGGTGCGGCTGCCGGCCGGTTGGTGCGGCGTCGTCGGGCTGAAGCCGAGCCTCGGGCGGGTGCCGATCGACCCGCCCTATATCGGCCGCGTCGCGGGGCCCTTGACCCGGACGGTCGCCGATACCGCGCTGATGATGTCAATCCTGAGCCGCCCTGACCGGCGCGACCATATGAGCCTGCCGCCGGCCGATATTCCCTGGCAAGATCTCGCGATTTCGCCCAAAAGGCTTCGCCTCGGCCTGATGCTGGAGGCCGGTTTCGGCTTTCCGGTGGAACCCGAGGTCAAGGCGGCGGTTGCCGGCGCGGCCAAGCGGTTCGCCGCCGAAGGGGCAGAAATCATTGAGGTAGCGCCGTTTCTGACGCGCGAGATGATGGCCGGGCTCGACATGTTCTGGCGGGTGCGGGCCTGGGCGGACATCAAGGCGCTCCCGGCCGCGCGCGCGGCCAAGGTGCTGCCCTTCATCCGCGCCTGGGCCGAAGGCGGCGCGAACGCGAGTGGGCTCGACGTCTATCACGGCGTGAGCCAGATCATGGCTATCCGCGCCGCCGCCATGCGCGCCTTCGACGGCGTCGATTACGTCCTCGCCCCGACCGCCCCGATGCCCGCCTTCGCCGCCGAACTGCCGGCACCGAGCAACGACCCCGAACGCCCGTTCGAGCATATCGGCTTCACCGTCGCCTTCAACATGTCCGAGCAGCCGGCGGTCTCGATCAATGCCGGCTATAGCGCGGAGGGATTGCCGATCGGCCTTCAAATTATCGGCCAGCGCTTTGATGACATTGGCGTTCTACGGGTCGCAGCCCTTTGGGAAAAGCTGCGCCCGCCATCGCGGGCATGGCCGGAGGTGGCGTGACATGGGCGCGGTGCGGGCGGTTCTGTTCGACGTCTTCGGCACCTTGGTCGATTGGCGCGGCAGCCTGATCGCCGCGTTGACGGCGTATGGTGAAAGGTCCGGCCGCAACGCTGACTGGGCGGGGCTGGTTGATGCCTGGCGCGGCGCCTATCAGCCCTCGATGCAGCGTGTGCGAAGCGGCGCTTTGGCCTGGACGGGGCTCGATGCGCTGCACCGCGCGAGCCTCAATGAGCTTTTGCCGCGATTCGGCCTCGCAACACTCCCGGAGGCCGATCGCGTCTGGATGGTCTCGCTCTGGCACCAGTTGCGCCCCTGGCCCGATACTGTCGCCGGGCTCGCCCGATTGCGTGAAAAAACGATCACCGGCACGCTTTCCAATGGCCCGGTCGCCCTGCTCGTCGATCTCGCGAAATCCGGTGGGATGTGTTTCGACGTGATTTTCGGCGCCGATATTTTCCGCCACTACAAGCCCGACCCGGAAACCTATCTCGGCGCCTGTGCGCTCCTCGCGCTGCCGCCGGGCGCGGTGATGCTGGCGGCGGCGCATCCTTCCGATCTCGCGGCAGCGCGGGCCTGCGGCCTCAAAACCGGCTTCATCCCGCGCCCAAAGGAATATGGACCCGGCCAGACAGGCGATCTCAGGGCTGAGGCGGGCTGGGACGTGATCGCCGAAAATGTCGGCATGCTCGCGGAAAAGCTCGGATAGCCAGCCGCCGTACCTGCCTGGAGTCCGATCGGCGGCGCTGATATAACCGACAGCGCCTACACCACTCGGGGGGACACGACCCGAAATGGCGTGCCCAAATGGATGACGTAGAGCACTACGTTTTCGCCGTTGCGCTATGAAGCAGTGGGAAAGGCTGCGCCCATGCACTCCAGCGCGCTCTTGATCTTCCCTCAATGCGACGATCAGCATTCATTGGGCTGCCGCTAGAACCTGATTGGCCGATAATATCAAGTAAGTGGCCATATTTTTCGGGTCTTAAGAAAGCTGTCATCGACAGTGTATGTTTGAAGATGTTCCCATGCGCCATAGAATGCATCCGCGCCATGTTTAAAGCTCGCAGCTCTGGAAATCTCCGACAGGACCTCCGCAAGCCAGCGCACTACCGTCAATGCATAATACCGGCCATATCGCTGGACGATATCCGTCTGACCAGCGCGAATCGAAGCGGACAGAACATCTTGCATCATATCTCCGGTTTCATTGGTATGTAACACTATTGTAAACGGCGACATTTCCACATGGGCGACCCTTGCTCGCTTCTCAACTTTCTGCTGAACCGCCTTCCCGTAATAATGCTCCTTCAAGATCAACTCGGCGACACCATCCCACCATTTGCGAATAGCCTCCTCTTGGCCGAGATTTGGGTCCCCAAGACTGGCAAAATTTGCGTAGCGGCCCCGGCTTGCATCTGCAAACGCGTCAAGGCATTCAACTATCTGTTGGCTAATCGCTGTGGTTGGCCTTTTGTAGCCCAGATTTAGGTTGTATTTCTCGACTACGCCATTGGCCGCCTGCATGAGTTCAACGAGCTTGTGCCCGAACCTTCGGACGACCCTCTCTTCTGGCATCTGGCCGCTATTTGAAATAACGTAATCCGCCACAAGGATGAGCTTCGCCAATCGCTCCAATCCGACAGAAAGGCCGAAGAAGGCTGTGTAGTACTCCCCCTTCTTGTCTGCATAGTTGGCGCGTCCTAGCGCCGTAACGCCCGAACCGATAAGATGGCGCACCAGCGCAGTTTCCCGCCCGATGGCATGCCATTCTGGAATGTCCCAGGGGTTCCGCTGTCCCGGCATGAGGGCAAGCTCCAGTCCGTTATGGTTGAATAGCCATGCCTGGATCGATCGGCGGCGCTGATATAACCGACAGCGCCTACACCACTCGGGGGGACACGACCCGAAATGGCGTCCCGTAGGGGATTCGAACCCCTGTTACCGCCGTGAGAGGGCGGTGTCCTAGGCCTCTAGACGAACGGGACCGCGTCTTTGGTTGATTAAGCGATGATCGCGGCGACTGCAAGCGCCGCCGGTCCTTTGCGCGGGGGAAACGGGTGACCCTTCCTACCCTCCGACCTGGGTTCGCGGTTACGAAACACGCGAGGCGGCGACGCGGGGCCAGAAATTCGCCGATAGGCGCGCCGACCCACCCGTTTTCGCCAAGACTTTCAGCGCGGTATGAAAATGCGGGGAGTCTTGAGACTTCGACATGGCTTGCGCCTCTGCGCAAACCCCACAGCAAGGGATTGGGGACGTATCGCCTTTCATTTTAGCGCGCGCGGTTTCTGCCTCAATGACTGAAAAATCAGCAAACCACCAACGATCAGCATCGGCAGGCTGAGCAACTGCCCCATCGTCAGGCCCCCGGCGAGAAAGCCGAGAAACGCATCCGGGGCGCGGAAGAGTTCGCCGAACATGCGCGCGATTGCGTAGCCGGCGAGGAAAACGCCACTCAACAGACCAAACCGCGCCCGCACCTGTGCCCGGCGGGAGAGAAAAAACAGCACGAGAAAAAGCACCACCCCCTCAAGTAGCGCCTGATAAAGCTGGCTCGGGTGGCGTGGCTCGGGTCCGGCTTGGGGAAAAATCATCGCCCAGGGCAGCCATGCCGGCGCCGGCCGCCCCCAGAGTTCGCCGTTGATGAAATTGGCGATCCGCCCGAAGCCGAGCCCGATCGGCGCGCAGACGGCGAGCCGGTCGGCGAAGCCGAGCAAGTTGATGGCGTGGCGGCGGGCGAACCAGATGGTTGCAAGGACAACGCCGAGCATCCCGCCATGAAAACTCATCCCGCCGTGCCAGACCTCGAGGATGCTGAGCGGATGGGAGAAATAGGCGGCCGGCTGATAGAACAAGACATAGCCGAGCCGCCCGCCAAGGACGACGCCGAGCGTTGCCCAGCTCAGAAAATCATCGACCTGTTCCGGTGTCGCAACCGCGGGCACGAGCCCGACGAGGCGGCGCATCAGCCGCCAGCCGATGACGAGGCCGAGAATATAGGCGAGCGCATACCAACGGATCGCGAAGGGCCCGAAATGCAGCATCACCGGGTCGAAACCGGGATAGAGCAGAACCGGGATCATCGATAGGGATCGGGGGCGCGGAGAAAGTCCTTCACATAGCGCGAGACCCCGGCCTCCAGCGAGGTGAATGGGGCGGTGTAGCCCGCCGCGCGCAGCCGCGCCATCCGCGCTTCGGTAAAAGACTGATATTGGCCGCGCAACGCCTCGGGCATGGCGATGAACTCGACCTCATCGGGCGCGCCCCAGGCGGCGGCGACCGCGGCGGCGAGTTCGCGATAGCTGCGCGCAACGCCAGTGCCGAGATTGAAGAGCCCGTTCACCTCCGGGTGAGCACCGAGCCAGAGCATGACCTCGACGACGTCGCCCACCCAGATGAAATCGCGTTTCTGCTCGCCGTCCTTGATCCCCTCCCGGTCGGCGCGGAACAGGCGCGGCTTCTGTCCGGCGGCGATCTCGTCGGATTTCACTTTGACGACCGAGACCATCCCGCCCTTGTGATATTCATTGGGGCCATAGACGTTGAAGAATTTCAGCCCCACCCATTGTGGCGGGCGCGGCCGGCCGGCCTCGATTTCGCCCGCGACCCAGAGATCGAAAGCGTGCTTGCTCCAGCCATAGAGGTTGAGCGGGCAAAGGCGCCGGAGGGCGGCGAGAGCGGGCGCGTCGTCGAACCCCTCGCCGCCATCGCCATAGGTCGCCGCCGAGGAGGCATAAATGAGCCGCACGCCGCGCGCGGCACACCACGCCCAGAGGCGCTGCGACAGCGCGACATTGGTCTCCCAGACGAGATCGCCGTCCGTGACCGTGGTCGCGCTGATCGCGCCGAGATGGAAAACCATCTCGAGCGGCGGATGGCGCGCGAGGAACGCGTCCAATTCTTCGGGGGGGATGATTTGCACCGGCGGGTGGGCGCGGAGATTGCGCCATTTGCCGCCGCCCCGCAGCCGGTCGACGACCACGGTTTCGACGCCTTGCTCGGCCAGCGCCGCCTGAAGATGAGAGCCGATGAACCCGGCGCCGCCCGTGACGAGAATCATGCGGAGGGTTATAAGGAGATCAGCGGGGCGGCGGAAGCCGTCTCCGCCGGTGAAGGAGTATCGTGCGATGAATGAGCGTCCACGCCTGTTCGATGACCTTGCCGGGATCGCCGGCGGCGCGCTTTCGGCGGTGGTTGGCCTGCGCGACGAAGCCGAATCGCTGGCCCGGGCCAAGGTGGAGGCCGTCGTCCGCCGGCTCGATCTCGTGCAACACGAGGAGATCGCGGCGATCGGCGAGATGGCCGCCAATGCCCGCGCCGGCCAGGAGGAAATGGCGGCGACGCTGGCCGCGGCGCTTGCTCGCCTCGCCGCCCTCGAGCACCGAGTCGCGGCGCTAGAGGCGAATGCCAACGCCGCCGAAAGCAGCGGTTAGCGCCAAAGAACGGGAATTGCTTGCAGCCCTTGCCACCCTCGCTTTAGGGTGGTTGCGCAGAGACCCGGGGGGCGCGTGATCGCCGCCCCCTTCCGACCCGGCCTTCCTTGTGATGGGAGACCTCGCCATGACCGCTCTCTCCCCCCCTTCCGAACAGACCCGTTCCGCCAACCCGCTCGATACGCTGGAACAGATCGCGAGCGCCAATGATTGGGCGTTCGATCGCCGCAGCGAATCCGAAATGGCCGCCGAGGCACCGGGCAAATGGTGCGATTACGGGCTCTATTTCAGTTGGTCGCATGAAATCAGCGCCATGCACTTCACCTGCGCGTTCGACCTCAAAGTCCCCGAGCGCCGGCGCGGCGCGCTCTATGAGCTGCTGGCGCTCGCCAATGAGCGGCTCTGGATCGGCCATTTCGGTCTCGACCCCGATGACGGGATGCCGCTCTTCCGCCATGCCATGCTGCTCCGCGGCACCCAGGGCGCCTCGGCCGAAAGCCTCGAAGACATGGTGGATATCGCGCTGACCGAGTGTGAGCGTTTCTTCCCTGCCTTCCAATTCACCCTCTGGGGCGGCAAAAGCCCGGCGGACGCGTTGCAAGCCGCGATGCTGGACTGCGTGGGCGAGGCGTGAGCGGCTCTCTCCCGCCGTTGCTGCTCGTCGGCTGCGGCCGGATGGGCGGGGCCTTGCTCGCCGGCTGGCGCGAAGCCGGGCTTGGCGAGATATTGGTCGTCGATCCGGCGCGGCCGGACATTGCCCCGCCGGCCCGCGTGGTCGCCGAAGCCGCCGATATCCCCGCCGATTTCGCCCCTGCCGCCGTCATTCTCGCGGTGAAGCCCCAGCAAGCGGCGGCAATCCTTCCCGCCTATGCCCGCTTTGCCGGGCGCGCAGTGTTTCTCTCGATCATGGCCGGGCGCGGCATCGCCGGCATGCGCCGGCTGCTCGGCACGCGGGCGGCGATCGTTCGCGCCATGCCCAACACCCCGGCGGCGATCGGTGAGGGGATCAGCGCTGCCTGCGCCGGCGATGAGGTTGATGCCGCGGCGCGCGCGCTTTGCGAGCGGCTGCTCGCTGCCGTCGGCGAGGTCGTCTGGGTCGAGCGGGAGGGCGATCTCGATGCCGTCACCGCGGTTTCCGGCTCCGGCCCGGCTTATGTCTTCCTGCTCGCCGAATGGCTGGAACGCGCCGCCATCGCCGAAGGGCTCGCGCCCTCCCTCGCCCGGCGCTTGGCGCGGCGGACGGTCGCCGGGGCCGGCGCGCTGCTCGCGGCAAGCGGGGAGGATGCGCGCCGCTTGCGCGAGGCCGTTACCAGCAAAGGGGGCACCACCGAAGCCGCGCTCGCGGTTTTGATGGCGCCCGGGGCGCTGCCGCAGCTTCTGCCCGAGGCCGTCGCCGCTGCCGCCGCCCGCTCACGCGAGTTGGCGGAATAGAGCCACGCAGCCGTTCGCCGGCGCGGCGCAGACTGCTTACGTGTGAATGAACGGGCAGCCGCCTTCGGCAAGCGGGCGGAAGGCTTGATCGCCGGGGGTGGTCGCGACCAACGTGTAATAATCCCATGGCGCCTTGCTTTCGGCGGGGGCTTTGACACGGAAAAGATAGGCGGGATTGAGATTGCGGCCATCCTCGCGGATATGCCCGCTGCCATAGGCGTCATCCTCCCAGGGTGTCGCTTTCATGCGCGCAACCGTTGCGCGGCCATCCTGCTTTGCGGCATCGATCCCCATCGCCGCGGCCACCTTGAGATAATGCATGGTCGCCGAATAGCAGCCCGCCTGCTCGAAATTCGGCTTCGCGCCGGCCGGCATTTTCGGCTGCACGCGGGCGCTGAAGGCGCGGGTTTTGTCGTTCAGATCCCAGTAAAACGGCTCGGTGAGCAAGGTTCCCTGCGCCACCGCGAGACCGAGGGCATGAACGCCGGAAATCGTGAGCAACAGGCCCGCGACCTGCATCGATTGCGTAAGGCCGAACTCATGCGCCTGCTTGATGCAATTCACGGTGTCATCACCGGCATTGGCAAGGCCGAGCACTTTCGCACCCGAAGCCTGCGCCTTGAGCATCAGCGAGGAAAAATCCGTGGTGCCAGGGAACGGATAGGCCGAGGCGCCAAGTACCGTGCCGCCCGCCGCCTTGACGACCGCGCTGGTCTGATCCTGAAGATTATGGCCGAAAACATAATCGGCAGTGAGAAAATACCAGCTCGTGCCACCGGCTTTCACCGTCGCCCCGCCGGTCGATTTGGCGAGCATGTAGGTGTCATAGGCCCAATGGATGGTGTTCGGGCTGCATTGCTTGCCGGTCAGCTCGGCGGTGCCGCCGCCGCTATTGATATAGACGCGGTTTTTTTCGCGGCAAATATTGGCGACCGCGAGCGCGACCGAGGAGGTTGGTACATCGAGGATCATGTCGATGTTTTCGCGATCACACCATTGCCGCGCGATGGTGGCGCCGACATCGGGGTTGTTGCGATGATCGGCGGTCAGCACCTCGACCGCGAATCCCTTGCCGGGGACACCAAAATCCTCCAGCGCTTGGTTGACGCAGGCAACCGAGCCGGGGCCGCTGACATCGCGATAGGGGCCGGACATGTCGTTCATCACGCCAATGCGCAGCACCGGCCCCGCCGCAGCGGCGCGGCGCGCCAGCGCGCCGGCGAACGAGGCACCGATCAGAGTCGAGCCGAGCATGCGGCGGCGTGTGATGACCACGTGGTTTTCCTTTCCGTCCGGCTGAGTGCGCGAGCATGAAGGCGGGGGCCAACCCCTGTCAACGTGCCGCGCCCCTCGCAAGTCTCGGCTTATCTTCCTCGGCTTATCTTCCTCGGCTTATCCCCCCGGCTCATCTCCCCCTGGGCGGGTGGCGTGGCGGGCGCTAAACCGGGGAGGAAAACCGCCTGAGGGAGAAAGCGCCGTGTCCGATCATGCCCCCCATCCTGCCAGCATCGCCGTGCCTGCCGCGCGCTTGCAGGCCTATGTCGCCGAGATTTTCGCCGCCGCCGGCTGCGAGGCCGAGGAAGCGGCGCGGATCGGGCGTTATCTGGTTTCGGCCAATCTCGCCGGGCACGACAGCCACGGTGTCATCCGGGTGCCGCGCTATGTCGCCTGGCTCAAGGAGGGCGCGGTGCGCGCCGGGCAACGCCTTACCATCGTTCAGGAAACGCCGAGCCATGCCGTCGTCGATGGCAATTGCGGGTTTGGCCAAACCGTCGGGCCGCTCGCCGTCGATCTCGGCATCGTGAAGGCGAAAACAACCGGCCTTGCCGCGATCGCGCTGCGCCGGGCGGGGCATCTCGGGCGCATCGGCGATTGGGGCGAACGCGCCGCCGAAGCCGGGCTCCTCTCGCTCCATTTCGTCAATGTCGCGGGCGGCGAATTGACCGCGCCGTTCGGCGGCGTCTCGCGGCGCTTCGCGACCAACCCGATCTGCATCACCGTGCCGCGCGCCGGCGGCGTGCCGCTGGTGCTCGATTTCGCGACCTCGCGCGTCGCCGAGGGCAAGGTGCTGGTCGCCTCGCAAGGCGGCAAGAAAGTGCCCGACGATTCGCTGATCGGCCCCGATGGCACGATTTCCGGCGACCCGCGTCTCCTCTATGGCGAGATCGAGGGCACGCATCTGCGCGACGCGACCAAAGGCAAGGGCGCGCTTCGCACATTCGGTGAGCATAAGGGCTCGGGGCTCGCCTTCATGTGCGAACTTCTCGCCGGCTGCCTCACCGGTGGCGCAACGTCGGGGCCGATGCCCGAGGGGCCGCGGCGGATCACCAATGGCATGCTCTCGCTCTATATCGACCCCGGCCATTTCGCCGGCGCCGGCTTCGCGCGCGCGGTCGAGGACTATGCCGCTTACGTCAAAGCAGCACAGCCGGCGAGCCCGGACGGCGAGGTGTTGCTCCCCGGCGAGCCGGAAATCCGCACGCGGGAAGCCCGTCTTGCCGCCGGTATCCCGCTTTCTGGGGAAACCTGGGCCGCGATCGGCGCGACAGCGGCCGAACTCAGGGTTCCGCCGCCTTCGCTGTGACCGGTGCGGCTAGAGCGCGATCGGTTTAAGTCGATCACGCTCTACCCCTATTTTGGCGAGCAAGTTGACCGGTTTTGATTGAACAGGATGGTTCAATCAAAACCTACCTTGCTCTAAGAGCGGGTCGAGAAAGGCGGCGATCGCGGCGAGAAACCCCTCCGGGTCATCGGCGTGCAGCCAATGGCCAGCCTGTTTCAAGGTCACGAAGCGGGCATGGGGAAAGAGCGCGCGGATCGCCGGGCGGTATTCCGGGCGGACGTAATCCGACCGCCCACCGGTGAGAAACAGCGTCGGCCCGGCATAGCTCGCGCCAAGGGGGGCCTCCCAGGATTCGATCGCCGGCATCGCCGCCGCGATCTCGGCAAGACCGAGCCGCCAGGAGGGCGCAGCGCCAAAGCGGAGACTATGGAGCAGGAATTGGCGGAGCGGCGCCGAAGGCACCGCGTCGGCGAGCGCCGCCTCGGCCGCGGCGCGGGTGAGCGCGGGCGACAGCGGCAATGCCCGCATCGCTGCGACATAAGCGCGATGGCCGTGGCTCGGATAGGGGACCGGGGCGATATCGCAGACGGCAAGCCGGCTCACCGCCGCCGGCGCCGCGAGCGCGAGGCGCATCGCAACCTTGCCGCCCATCGAATGCCCAACCACCGCCGCCGGCAACGCGCCGAGCGCCGCCAGCGTCTCGCGCACATCCTCGGCGAGCGTCGCGTAATCCATCCCGGCGGCGCGCGGGCTATCGCCATGATTGCGCAAATCGAGCGCGAGCACGCGAAAGCGCGCGGCGAGCCGGCGCTGGATGGTCGCAAAATTGCGCGCCGAGCCGAACAGCCCGTGCAGGATGGCAACCGTCGGTCCGGCGCCGGCTTCGATCACATGCAAACGCATCAGCGCCTTCCCCCCCTCCCCGGCCAGACCGCGACCAAAACCCCGCCCAAGATCAGCGCGGCACCACTCGCGAGATCGGCGTCCAGTTTTTCGCCGAGAAAAGCCGCCGAGAGCAGAAGCCCGACCGCTGGTGTCGCGAGAAACCCGACCGAGGCGACGACCGAGGGCAACGTCATCGCCGCCTGCATCACGCACCAGGTGCCGATCGGCCCGCCGATCAGGCCGATGAAGCCGAGGGCCGCGAGCCCGGCCGGTGTCCAGCGCCCGACCCCGCCATGCGCCATCGCCAGCGGCAGAAGCAGGGTCGAGGCGATCGCGAAACACCACGGCAGCAAAGCAAACATCGAGCTTTGCGGCGGATAGCGCCGCACCGCGATGATCGCGAGCGACCATGATCCGGCCGCGCCGAGTAAAAACAGGTTGCCTGCGAGAACCCCGGCGTGATGCCAATCGAACGCCCAGGGGCCGACGAGGACGATGATCCCGGCGAGCCCGATCAGGGTCGCGAGCCAGCGGCGCGGCGGGATCGTCTCGTGCAGCACGAGCAGCGAGAGCGGCACGACGAAAATCGTCGTGGTGTTGGAAAGGATCGCGGTGCGCCCGGCCGGCACATAGGCGATGGCGGCATGGGCGAGGGCGAAGAAACCGGCGATCTGCAAGATGCCGACCGCAAGCAGCGCCGGAAGATCGGCACGGAGCGGCCAACGCAGGCGTCCGAGCGCGCCAAGCAGCACGAATGCCGCGAGGCCCGAAAGCGCCGCCCGCCCGAGCCCGAACCAGAGCGGCGCCGCCCCGGCATTGATCGCGACCTTGGTCACCGGCCACGCACCACCCAAAAGCACCACCGCACCCGCGAGTTGCGCGATCCCCGCCGGGGAAATCTCTCCGGCGCGCCCGCCACGCGTCATCCCCGGCGCCTTCAGGCGCCGACGCGGAGCATGATCTTGCCGATATGAGCACTCGTCTCCATCAAGGCGTGCGCGGCCCTGACCTCACCGAGCGGAAACACCGCGTGGATCACCGGCCCGGCGCGTCCGGCCTCGAGCAGCGGCCAGACCGTCTCGTGCAACGCCTTGGCGATCGCCGCCTTTTCCTCGGACGGACGCGGCCGCATGGTCGAGCCGGTGATGGTGAGGCGCTTGGTCATGACATGGGTGAGATCGAATTTTTCCACTTTCGGGCCACCGAGAAAAGCAATCAGCACCAGCCGCCCGCCTTTGGCGAGCGAACGCAGATTGGCCGCGGCATAGGGTCCGCCGACCATATCGAGCACGACATCGACGCCGGCACCATCGGTCAGGCGGGCGAGTTCGGCGGCGAAATCCTGGGTGCGGTAATTGATCGCGGCCGTTGCGCCGAAGCGAAGACAGGCGGCGCATTTCTCATCCGTTCCGGCGGTGGCGTAGGCAGTCGCGCCAAAGGCGGCCGCGAGCTGGATCGCTGTCACGCCGATGCCGCTGGTGCCGCCATGGATCAGCACCCGTTCGCCCGGCTGGAGACGGCCGAGCTGAAAAAGATTGGCCCAGACGGTGAAATAGGTCTCGGGCAAGGCGCCGGCGCGGATCGCGTCATAGCCGGATGGCCAGGGAAGACACTGCCCCTCGGGCACGGCGCAATATTCCGCATAGCCGCCGCCATTGGCGAGTGCCGCAACGCGATCGCCGATCCGCCAGCGCCCTGCCCCCGCGCCGAGGCCAACCACCTCGCCCGCAACCTCGAGGCCAAGAATGGGGCTCGCATTCGGCGGCGGCGGATAAAGGCCGCGGCGCTGCTGGATATCGGGGCGGTTGACGCCGGCGGCGGCAACCCGGATCAGCACTTCGCCGGCGCTTGGGTCCGGCCGCGGCCCGGTTGCGAGATGCATCACCTCCGGCCCGCCGGCGCCTTCGGTTGCGATATGCTGCATGGTTGTCGGAAGGGTCATCGTCGTTCTCCAGCCTCTGTCGCCAGAGGGTAGAGGGATGCTGCGGGCGGCGTCCAGCCCCGCCGCCCGCATGGGAGACCGCGCTCTGGCTCAGGAGCCGTTGCCCTCGATGATCTCCCCAAAGCGCTCCCAGGTCTTGCCGTTCCAGCGCGCGAGCTGCAACTGACGCAGCGGATGGTAATTGGTCGGGCTGGTGTTGACCGTAATCCCGGGGAGCAGCACCGGAATTTCGAGCGCGTGAATATTGGTCGCCTGCTTCATCACGTTCTCGCGTGAGAGATCGTTGCCGCATTCCTTGAGGACATGGGCGAGCGTCATCGCGACGGCATAGCCATAGGTGTAATTGCCATCGGTCTTGTCGGCGCCGGGCATGTATTTGTCCATGAAGGCGAGCCAGTCCTTCATCCCCTGATCGTTGGCCCAGGCGGGATCGGTGCTGTCTTTGAGATAGCCGCCGGTGATGATGCCGACCGCTTTTTCGACCCCCGCCGGTTTCAGCACCGCGCCCACCGAGATCGAGACATTGGTGAGAAACTCGGTCGGATGCCAGTTGATGTCATAGACTTTGCGCACGATTTGCGCCGCGAATTTCGGGGTCGCGAAAATCATCAAAGTGTCGGCGCCGGACGCTTGCAGCGTCACCACCTGCTGGTCGGTGGTGGGGTCGGTGACCTCGTAGGAAATATCCTTCACCACCATCTTCGCGTATTTGTCGCCGAAAATGTCTTTCACGCCGTTGACGTAGTCCTTGCCGAAATCATCGTTCTGATAAATGATCGCAACCTTGGCGTCCGGCTTCGTTTTCAAAACATATTTGGCGTAGATTTGCGCCTCGACCCGGTAGCTTGGCTGATAGCCGATGGTCCAGGGGAAATGCTGGTAATCGCCCCATTTATCGGCCCCTGACGCGACGAAAAGCTGCGGCACTTTCTTCATGTTGAGATATTTCTGCACCGCCGTTTGGGTCGGCGTGCCGAGCCCGTTAAACATGAAGGCAACCCCTTCCTGTTCGACCAGCATGCGCGTCTGCTCGACGGTTTTTGGCGGGCTGTAGCCATCATCAACCGACATCAGATTGATCTTGCGGCCATTGATGCCGCCCTGGTCATTGACCATCTTGAAATAGGCCACTTCCGCCCGGCCATCGGCGCCATAGGCCGAGGCCGGGCCGCTATAGGGCATGGTGCCGCCGATCTTGATCTCGGTCGCGGTGACGCCCGGCATATCGCCGGCGCGCGTTGCCCCGGCGGCAAGCCCGATCGCGAGCAGGAAAGCGGCGAATATCAGATGTCTCATGACGTTTCTCCCTGGTGTGTTGGCGCGCGACGCGGGCCCATGACGCGGCGCGCGAGCCCGGCAAATCCTGCCGGCAGAAGATAGAGAAAGGCGATCAGGATGATCCCGTAAATCGCACCGGGCGCGGCTTTCGAGATTTTATCGGCGAAGTTCGGGATGAAGACGATGAAGATCGCGCCGAAGACTGCGCCGAGAAGCGAGGTGATGCCCCCGACCACGAGACCGACGAACAGCGTGATCGAGACGAAAACCGAAAAACTGTCGGGGGCGACGAATTGCACCGCGATCGCGCCGAGCGCGCCGGCGATGCCGGTATACATGGCGCTCACCGCGAACGTGCGGGTTTTGAGCAGCGCGAGATCGACCCCCATCGCCTCGGCGGCCAGCGCATGATCGCGCACGGCGCGCATCGCAAGCCCGATCCGTCCGCGCAAAAGATTGCGCGCGAGCAGAAACAGCACCGCCGCCACCGCGAGCGTGAACAGATAAAGCCATTGATCCTGGCTGAGCTTCAAGCCAAACGGCGGATCCGGCTTGCTGATCACGATACCCTGGACACCGCCGGTCCAGGCCTCGAACGCCTTGTATTTCAGCAATTGCGGCACCGCGATCGCGAGCGCGAAGGTCGCGAGCGCGAGATAGAGCCCGCCGAGCCTCAGCGCCGGAAAACCGAAAGCAAAGCCAAAGCCGGCGCAAATCAGCGCTGCGATCGGCAGCGTCGCCCAATAGGGCACGTCGAAATTCGCCATCAGAATCGCCGCTGTGTAGGCGCCGACAGCATAGAACGCGCCATGGCCGAGCGAGATCTGGCCGGTATAGCCGGTCAGCATGTCAAGCCCGAGAATGGCGATCGCGTAGGCCGCCACCATGGTCAATTGAAACAGCCGGTAATCGCTGAGCAGAAAGGTGGGTGTCGCGGCCAGCACGAGAATGACGGGAATGAAAAAATCTGATCTTCGCGTCACGATCATCGCTACACCCGGCTGACGATGGCGCGGCCGAAAAGCCCCGCCGGTTTGAGAATGAGAACCGCGAGAATGATGATCAGCGCGAGCGTGAGCTTGAGTTCGGGGCCGACCAGATAGGCGCCGGCGAGATTTTCGATGACGCCGACCGCGAAGCCGCCGATCACCGCGCCCAGCGGATTATCGATCCCGCCAAGCAGTGCTCCGGCAAAGGCGTATAACAAAATACCGGACATCATGCTGGGATCGAGAAAAACGATCGGCGCGACCATCATCCCGGCAATCGCCCCGATCGCCGCCGCGAGCCCCCAGCCAAGCGCCAGCATCCAGCCGACCTGTATCCCAACCAGCCGGCTCGAGGCCGGATTGAAGGCCGCGGCGCGCATCGCGAGACCGAGTTTCGTGAAGCGGAAAAACCCGTAGACCAATACGAGCACGACGAGCGTCACCAGCGTTGCACCGACCTCGTGCGGTGAGGCCCAGCCGCCGAGCGCGCGGCTGGTTTCGGGGAAGGGGCTCGGAAAAGCCTTCACCGAGTAGGAAAAAATCCATCCCGTGACGCTATTGAAAATCAGCAGCAGGCCAATGAAAACGCCGACCGAGGACAACACCGGCGCCTGCGCCATCGGGCGCATCAGGACGCGTTCGATGACAACACCGATCGCGAACGAAATCACGACGGTGAGCAAAAACGCAAGCCAGTAAGAAAGCCCGGCCGCAATCAGAGTGAGGGCAATATAGGTGGAAAAGGTCGCCATCTCGCCTTGCGCGAAATTCACGTGATGCGTCGCCTGATAGATCATCACCAGCGCGAGAGCGACGCTGGCATAGATGCCGCCGGTCGCAACGCCCGAGAGGATTTGGTGCAACAAGGCCTGCATCCGGCGCGCCCCTTCGCTAATAGCCGAGATAAGAGTGGCGGATCGCCGCGTTTTCGCGCATCTCCGCGGCACTGCCAGACAGCATAATCCGCCCGGTTTCCAGCAGATAAGCATGATCGGCAAGCGCCAGCGCGAGATTGGCGTTCTGCTCGACGATCAGCATGCTCATGCGTTCTTCCCGGTTGATCCGGCCGAGAATGGCGAACATCTCGGCGACGATCAGCGGCGCGAGCCCGAACGAGGGCTCGTCGAGCAAAAGCAATTTCGGACGCAAGAGCAGCGCCCGCGCGATCGCCAGCATCTGCTGCTCGCCGCCCGAAAGCGTGCCCGCCTGCTGGCGCAAGCGCTCGCGGAGCTTGGGGAAATAGCCGAACATGCGCTCGATGTCGCCGCCGACCGCGCGATCGCGGCGGCTGATCGCGCCGAGCCGGAGATTTTCCTCGACCGTGAGTTCGAGAAACGTCCCGCGCCCGTCTGGGACATGGCCGACCCCACGCCGCGCGATCGCTTCCGTCGCCCGCCCCCCGATCGCCTCGCCATCAAAGATGATATCGCCGCCGACGCGCACCATGCCGGAAATGGCGCGCAGCGTCGTCGTCTTGCCGGCGCCATTGGCCCCGAGCAGCGCCGTAACCCCGCCAGAGGCGACAGCGAAATCGATGCCGTGCAGCACTTCGGTTTCGCCATAAAAGGCGTGCAGAGCCGTGACTTCAAGCAGCGCTGGCATCGGCGCCGTCTCCGAGATAGGCGCGGATCACCCGCGGTTCGCGGCGCACTTCGTCGGGCGTGCCGTCGGCGATCTTGCTGCCGAATTCCAGCGCGACCACCTTGTCTGAGATGCGCATGACCAGATTCATGTGGTGTTCGACGAGAAGGATGGTGAGTGCGAAGCGATCGCGAATCTCCTGCAAGAGATCGGCGAGGGCCGCGACCTCGTCGTGATTGAGGCCGCCGGCTGGCTCGTCGAGCAAAAGCAGTTTCGGGGCGCTGATCAAAGCACGCGCCAGCTCGACCCGCTTTTGCGTCCCGAACGGCAAGCCGGCGACCGGACTATCGGCGACGGCGGCGAGATCGAGGCGATCGAGAAGATCATCGAGCCGCGCCGCCGCCGCCCGCGCCTCGCGCGCAACCATCGGCAGCGCGAGCGCATTCGCAAGAAAACCGGAGCGGCCGAGATGGTGGGCGCCGACCAGGATGTTCTCGCGCACCGTCATGCTGCGGAACAGGGCGACATTCTGAAAGGTGCGGCCGATGCCAAGCCCGATGAGCCGGGCGCGCGGGGCGGCGGCAAGATCATGGCCGTCGAAGGTGATCCTGCCGGCGCCGTAGCGATAAATGCCGCTGATACAGTTGAAAAGCGTGGTTTTACCGGACCCGTTCGGCCCGATCAGGCCACAGATCTGCCCGCGCCCGACCTCGAACGACACGCCGGCCAGCGCTTGCACGCCGCCGAAGCGCACCCTCACCCCCTCGACCCGCAGCAAAAGCGCCGCCGCTGCGGCGGCAGTCAGGCGTGGGACGGCATCCGTCTCCGCTTCTCCTCGCACGAAACCCCCTGTTGACGCTGGGCTTGCCGCCCCGCTTGCGGGCAAGCTTAGACGTCCGCCGTCATCCGCTGCAAGCGGCGTTCTGCGCCCGCGCCCAATGCCGGCGCGGCATCAGCCGAGCACGAGCCCGGCACCGTGACGAAGAACGGCTTCGGCGGCGTCGGTGAACCGGCCAGCCTCGTCATGGAGCACGAGGCCGGGGAGAATCTGCTCGCCACCGGCGGCCCCTTTGCGCGCCTGGAGCAGCATCAGACGCGCCGGGCGCCCAGCGCGCGGCCAGAGCGGCAGCACACGGGCAGCGCCGAGGCCGGCGGCGGCGATGGCGGCGAGCGCGCGCCCGAGCTGTGCCGCGGGCAGGATGAGCGTCACGCTGCCGCGCCGCCGCAGCCGCGCCGCTAGCGCCGCAACCCACCGCGCCAGCAGATCCGCCGCCGCGATCTTCGCCGCCCGCCGCGAGGGGTGCGGCGATGGGGTAGCGGCATCGTCATGCCAGGGCGGGTTCGCGCAGACGTGATCGAAACTCTCGCCTGCGATGGGTGGGGCGGTGATATCCCCGGCGAGGATCGCAAGCCGCGCCGCCCAGCCATTGGCGGCGATGTTGCGGGCGGCCAGCGCCGCCAACGCCGGATCGCGCTCGATGCCGCACCCGCTGATCCCGGGCAGCCGGGCGGCAAGGCAAAGCAGCGCCGCCCCGGCCCCGCACCCGGCTTCGAGCACCCGCTCTTGCGCCCGCGCCGGCACCGCCGCGGCGAGCAGAACCGGCTCGATGCCGCTCCGGAAGCCATCGCGCGGCTGGCTATAAACGACCCGCCCGCCGAGCAGAAATCCGTTTGTTTCCCGCGCCTCGCTCACCCCTCGCCGGCCTCGGCGAGAATCCGCCGGGCGCGCTCGGCATCGGCGTCGGCGACCACCAGGCGGCGCGGAATGGCGCCGATGCTGCCCTCGATCGCGCTGGCATGGGCGTCGAGAAGCCGCGTCTCGATGCCGGCATCGGCGAGGAGAACCTGGAGGAAACTCAGCCGCACGGCGTCGTTGGAGCGGGCAATGACCTGCATTCCGCGATTCCTTGACCCTCTTTCCAGCGCGCCGATATCGTGCGAGAGAGCGCCATGCAACCGAGCGGAGCTCCCTCCCTCGCAACTTTTGGCCCTCGCAACTTTTGGCCAGGAGAGGTTTTTGGCCACGATGTCCTCCTTACCCGACGCGCCTTTGCCCAACCGTCCCGGCGAGGCCGCGTTGAACACACTCGCGGCCTTGGTGCAAGACGATCTCGAGGCCTGCAACCGCACCATCGTCGCGCGCATGGAGAGCCCGGTCGCGCTGATCCCGGCGCTCGCCGCCCATATCGTCGCCGCCGGTGGCAAGCGGTTGCGCCCGCTGCTCACCCTGGCCTCGGCGCGGCTTTGCGGCTATGGCGTGGCGCGCGGCGAAACCCGCCATGTGCAGCTCGCCGCCTGCGTCGAATTCATCCACACCGCGACGCTTTTGCATGATGACGTCGTCGATGAAAGCGCGCTCCGCCGCGGGCTCGCCAGCGCCAACGCGGTGTTCGGCAACAAGGCTTCGGTGCTGGTCGGGGATTTCCTGTTCGCGCGGGCCTTCCAGCTCATGGTCGAGGATGGATCGCTTTCGGTGCTCGCCATTCTCTCGCAAGCGGCGGCCACCATCGCCGAGGGCGAGGTGCTCCAACTCATCACCCAGAATGACCTCGCAACCGACGAGGCCCGCTATCTCGATGTGATTCGCGGCAAGACCGCGGCTCTCTTCGCCGCCGCCTGCCAGGTCGGCGCGGTGGTCGCCGGGCGCGAGGCCGCTATCGAGGCGGCGCTCGCGCGCTATGGCATCAATCTCGGCATCGCCTTTCAGCTCGTCGATGACGCGCTCGATTACGCCGCCGATCAGGCGGCGCTCGGCAAGACCGTCGGCGATGATTTCCGCGAAGGGAAAACGACACTGCCGGTGCTGCTCGCCTATCATGCCGGTG
This sequence comes from Acidibrevibacterium fodinaquatile, assembly GCF_003352165.1. Lineage (GTDB taxonomy): Bacteria > Pseudomonadota > Alphaproteobacteria > Acetobacterales > Acetobacteraceae > Acidibrevibacterium > Acidibrevibacterium fodinaquatile. The sequence continues at coordinate 1,997,638 of NZ_CP029176.1, read as the reverse complement.
ATGCCGCCGAACGCGCCTTCTGGGAGCGCACGATTGCGCAAAACGAACAGACGCCAGAGGATCTGCCGCAGGCGATCACCCTCATCGAGCGCCATCATGGAATCGAGGCAACGCTCGCGCGCGCCGAGCGTTTCGCACACGAGGCGCAAGCGGCGCTCGGCTGCTTTCCGCCCTCGCCGCTCCGCCACGCACTGCACGAGGCCGCGGACTATACGCTTCATCGCGCCCGGTGAGCGGCGGATGGCTGACGCTGCCACCTTCCCCGTATCGCCCTTCAGTGTCGCCGTCTTCTGCGGCTCGCGCCCCGGCCACCACCCCGATTACATGGCGGCGGCGGCAACCCTCGGGCGCGGCCTTGCGCAAGCCGGCCTGCGGCTGGTGTTCGGCGGCGGCAAAGTCGGTCTGATGGGCGCTTTGGCGGACGCGGCGCTTGCCGCCGGTGGCGCGGTGATCGGCGTCATCCCCGATTTCCTGACGCGGCTCGAACTCGCCCACCGCGATGTCAGCGAGCTGGTGATCACCACCAGCATGCATGCGCGCAAGCAATTGATGTTCGATCTCGCCGACGCGTTCGTGGTGCTCCCCGGCGGGCTCGGAACCCTCGACGAGACGGTGGAAATCCTCACCTGGCGCCAGCTTGGCCTGCACGCCAAGCCGGTTCTGCTGTGTGATATCGAGGGCTCGGCCGCCCCGCTCCGGGCGATGATCGAAAGCGCGGTTGCCGCGGGTTTTGCGCCGGAAGCCGCCCTCACGTTTTTCGAGCCGCTCGCCGGCACCGCAGCAATACTGGCGCGGCTCCGCGAACTCGCGAGCGCACCCGGCGCGGCGCGATGACCCCGTTCGGGGCGCGGCTTCGCGAATTGCGCGCGGCGCGTGGCATGACGCTCACGGCGCTCGCCGCCCGCCTTGCCGTCTCGCCCGCCTATCTTTCGGCGCTCGAACACGGCAAGCGCGGCACGCCGAGCCGCGGCCTGGTCCATCAAATTTGCGAGGTTTTCGATCTGATCTGGGACGACGCCGAGGCGCTGGCCCGTCTCGCGCGGCTCTCGCGGCCGCGCCCGCGCCTTGACACGGCCGGCCTCAGCCCAGCGCAGACGGCACTCGCCAACCGCTTTGCCGATACCCTTCCGCATCTGTCGCCAGCCACCATCGCCGCCATCACCGCCCTGATCGACGCCACGCCTGCTGCCCGGCCACGGCGCCGGCGCGGGTGATGGCTCGGTTGCACGTGACGCCCTTTGCGCGCGAAAAAATGGCAGGCATGCTGCAGTGATGGCCGATCGGAGCGCGCTCGCCGAAACCATGCCGCAAGCCGGGCCGTCGCGCGTCCGTCTCACCGCGATGATTGTCGCTTCGGCGCTCTTCATGCAGAACCTCGACTCGACGGTGATCGCAACCGCGCTGCCGGCGATGGCGCGGGCCTTCGGTGCCGATCCCGTGCATATGAGCGCGGCATTGACCTCCTATCTTCTCAGCCTCGCGGTGTTCATCCCCGCCAGCGGCTGGATGGCCGACCGTTTCGGCGCCCGCCCGGTGTTCCGCGCCGCGATCGCCGTCTTCACCGTCGGCTCGGCCCTTTGCGGCCAGGCGAACGGATTGGGCTTCCTGATCGCCGCCCGCATTCTGCAAGGCGCCGGCGGGGCGATGATGGTGCCGGTCGGGCGGCTTTTGCTGCTCCGGACCGTCGCGAAATCGGAGCTGGTCGCGGCGATGGCGTGGCTCACCGTGCCGGCGATGATCGGCCCGGTGATCGGCCCGCCACTCGGCGGTTTGATGGTGAGCTATGCCTCTTGGCGCTGGATTTTTTATATCAACGTGCCGATCGGCATCTTCGGCATGGTTTTGGCCAGTCTCTTCATTGCCGATGTACGCGAGGAAACGCCCGAGAAATTCGACGGCATCGGCCTGCTGCTCAGCGGGATTTGCCTCGCCGCCATCATGGCCGGGCTCGAGAGTCTCGGGCGCGGCCTGATTTCGGCGAGCGCCTCGCTCGCACTGATTTTCGCCGGCGCCGGCGCCGGTCTTCTCTATCTCCGCCATGCGCGGCGCACGCCGCGCCCGGTGCTCGATCTCTCGCTGTTTGCTATTCCGAGTTTCGGGCTTTCGGTTGCGAGCGGCACGCTGTTTCGGATCGGCGTCGGCGCGGTGCCGTTTCTATTGCCGCTGATGATCCAGATCGGCTTCGGCCGCTCGGCCGCGGCAAGCGGCGGGATCACGTTCGCCGCCGCCGCCGGCGCGCTGGTGATGAAGCCCGCGACCCAAGGGGCGCTGCGGCGTTTCGGCTTTCGCGCAACCCTGATCTGGAATGGCGTGCTCGCGGTGGTTTTTCTCGGCGCGACCGCAGCACTTCGCCCGGGCTGGCCGCTGGCCGCGATCTATGCGCTGCTCCTCCTCGGCGGTCTCTTCCGCTCGCTGCAATTCACCGCCTACAACACCCTCGCCTATGCCGATATTCCGCGCTCGCGGATGAGTGCGGCGACCAGCCTCTATTCCACCATTCAGCAATTATCGCTCACCTTTGGTGTTGCGTTCGGGGCAGCCATACTGGAGATCGGTCGGGCCGTCGGCGGGCACGAGGCGCCAACACTCGGCGATTTTTCCTGGGCCTTTCTCGCCGTCGCCGCGGCCTCCGGCCTCGGCCTGATCTTCGCCGCTCGCCTCGCGCCCGACGTCGGGGCGGAAATGAGCGGGCATGGCTCTGGAGGGCGAGGAAAAGTGTGATAAACGAAAAATCGTTCTTTTTTGGAAAAAAGAACCAAAAAACTTTTGTCCCGTGGCAGGGCCTGTGGCACCGCTGGAACCGGGACTTTGACTATGAAGGGAGAGAAGCCTGATGAAAGACTTTCCGCTGCCAGAAGCCAACCCAGCCGAGCTTGGTTTTGCCGCCGCCCCCCTCGCGCGGCTCGATGCGCTGATCACCCGCCACATCGCCGAAGGCCGCTATCCCGGCGCCCAGATCGCGCTTGCCCGCCACGGAAGGCTCGCGCTGTGCAAAACCTATGGCGACGCCAGCCTCGCGCCGACCCGGCAAGCCGCGCGCGGCGATACGCTCTGGCTGCTGTTCTCCAATACCAAAGTGTTGACCATGGCGGCGATCTGGAGCCTGATCGAGGAAGGCGCGATCTCTATCAATGACCCGGTCGCCGACTATATTCCCGAGTTCGCCGCCCGCGGCAAAGGCGCGATCACCTTGTTTCAGGTCGCAACCCACCAAGCGGGCTTCCCCTCGGCCAATGTCTCACGCGAGGCCTGGGCCGATCACGCCCGGATGCGCACCGATGTCTGCGATTTTTCGCTGGAATGGACGCCGGGTTCGCGCGTTCACTACCACGGCAGGAGCGCCCATTTCACCCTCGCGATGGTGATCGAGGCGGTGACGGGACGCGATTACCGCGATGAAATCCGTGACCGGGTGATCGCGCCGCTCGGCCTCGGTGACGAGCTTTTCGTCGGTGTGCCAGAGAAACACCAGGGGCGCTGCGCCGATATCCATGGCCCCGAAGGCAGCGAAGTGCCGGGCGAAAATACCGCCGCCTTCCGCGCCGCCGGTCTGCCGGGAAGCGGCGGGTACGGCACCGCCCGCGCCATGGCGGCGTTTTACCAGATGATGCTCGGCGGCGGCCGGCTCAACGATGTGCGTCTGTTCTCACCCCGCTTGGTCGCGTTCGTCACCCGCGACTTCACCGGCGAACGCGGCGATGACGGGATGGCCGGCATCAGCATGCATCGCGGCCTCGGCCCCCATTCGCGCGGGCTGCAGCCGCTGATCCGTGGCCTCGGCAGCCTCGCCCACCCCGCTTGCTTCGGCCATGGCGGGGTCGGCAGCTCCTATTGCTGGGGCGATCCGGCGAGTGGCGTCTCCTTCGCCTATGTCACCAATTTCGTCGCCCCCGACCCCTGGCACTCGGCGCGGCTCGACCGTATCAGCAATCTCGTCCACGCCGCGATCGACTGAAACTATTGTTCGATCGAAAAGTATCTGTTCCTCTCGCGCTGGCGTTGTGCTTCTATCATGAAATAATCAACACGCGGCAACGGAGGAGGAAACATGTCGATCGGAAACCCACGCATTTCCGGGGGGGTGGCCTTGGCTGCCCTGCTCGCCTTGGGCGCCAGTTGGGCCACCGGCGCCCGCGCTGATGAGGTCAACCGGGGGACGCTGTATGGCAATATGACCACGGCGACACAGGATCTTCTCAATCACGCCGGCCAGGACGCCAATAATTTTCTCATGACGAATGGGGATTACACGCAAAAGCGTTATTTCCCCAATCGTCAGATCAACACCATGAACGTGCGCCATCTGCATCCGGCGTGGATTTTCCAGACCGAAGTTAAAGAGACTCAGGAGACCTCGCCGATCGTCATCGATGGCGTGATGTATGTGACCACCGCCTTTGATCATGTCTACGCGCTCGATGCCCGCACCGGCGCCGAACTCTGGCACTATAAGCAACCCCTTGGGCCGATCACCACCTATTGCTGCGGGCCGAACAACCGCGGCGTCGCCGTCTATGGCAACATGGTTTATCTCGCGACCCTCGATTCGAAACTCGTCGCCCTCGACGCCAAGACCGGCAAACTCGCCTGGCAGAGCGATATCGCCGATCCCGAACTCGGCTATAGCGAAACCATGGCGCCGACGGCCGTCGACGGCAAAATCCTCATCGGCACCAATGGCGGCGAATACGGCATCCGCGGCTTCGTCAAGGCGTTCGACGCCAAGACCGGGAAACTGATTTGGACCTTCAGCACCATCCCCGATAACACGGTCGGCGTCTGGGCGACCAAGGACGCGACCGGGCAGGATCTGCATCGCGACATCGCCGCCGAAAAAGCGGCGCTCGCCAAACTCGGCGATCCCGCCAAGACGCTCGGCGGCGGCGTGTGGCAGAACCCCTCCGTCGATCTCGCCAACCGGCGGATCTATTTCGTGGTCGGCAATCCCTCGCCCGATCTCGACGGTGCGCCGCGTCCGGGTGATAATCTCTATACTGACAGTCTGGTCGCCGTTGATCTCGATACTGGCAAATATGTTTGCCATTTCCAATACGTCCCGCACGATGTTTGGGATCTCGACGCGACCAGCCCGACCGTTCTCGCCGACGCCAAAAACGAAACCGGCGCGACGGTGCCGGCGGTGCTGCACGCCGGCAAAACCGGCTTCGTTTATGTCAACGACCGCAAGGATTGCCATCTGATCCGCTTCTCGGAAGCGATGGTGCCGCAGGAAAACATGTTCGCGCTGCCCACCCCCGGGGTTGGCACGCGCATGCTGCCGGGCGCCAATGGCGGCGTCGAATGGTCGCCGATGGCGGTCGATCCGACGCTCAACCTCGCCTACGCGATCAATCTCCATCAGCCGATGCACTACATGGTGAAATCGGCGGCCTATCCTGATGGCAAGCTCTGGCTCGGCGGCGCCTTCACCGTCATCCCGGAGGAGGAGCAATGGGGCAATGTCACCGCGGTGGACTACAATACCGGCAAAATCCGCTGGCAGGTGAAGACCGCGCAGCCGATGATCGGCGGCATTCTGGCAACCGCCGGCGGCCTCGTCTTCACCGGCGAAAGCAACGGCTTCTTCAAGGCCTATGATTCGAGTAGCGGCGCCGAACTCTGGCGCTTCCAGGCCGGCGCCGGGGTGAATGCGCCGCCGAGCGGCTATACCGTCGAAGGCCGCGAATACATCGTCGTCGGCGCCGGCGGCAACGCTCAGGTCGACGCCAAGCGCGGCAACAACATCATCGCCTTCACCCTTGATTGACCTCTTGCCCTGACGATCAGGCGGGCGGGACCGGCAAGGGTCTCGCCCGTTTTTCTGTCAACGAAACGAGATGGCTGCCGATGCCGACCTGGATCTTCGCGATTTTTTCTTTTCTTGCTATCATTGCTACCGCCCACGCCGACGGTATCGCCGAGAAGGCGACGCTTTGCGCCTCCTGCCACGGCGAGAACGGCGTGCCGGTGGACCCAAAAGTGCCGGTGATCTGGGGCCAGAACGCCGGTTATCTCTATATCGAATTGCGTGATTTCAAGCGCGGGGCGCGCGCGAGCGAGATGATGGCGCCGATGGTCGCCGATATGTCACGCGATGACATGATGGCACTCGCCGAGTATTTCTCGAAACAGCCATGGCCCAATCTCGGCCAGAAGCCGGCCAGCGCGGCCATTGCCGAGCGCGCCGAGACCGTTGCCAACTCCGCCCAGTGTTCGCAATGCCATCTCGCCGGCTTTCTCGGCGCGAGTTCGGTGCCGCGCGTCTCGGACCAGAGTTTTGACTATCTCCTGGCAACGCTGGAGGCCTTCCGCTCCGGCACCCGCGCCAATAACGCCTGGATGACCGACCTCATGAAAGCCTACTCCGACGACGACATCAAAGCCCTCGCCGCCTATCTCGCCGGGCTTTGAACCTTGGCGCCGCTAATTTTTCTCCCCTCCCGGGCGACGCGGTAGCAATATCTTCACGCAATTGCCATTTTATCGCGGCGGCAAGATGCGTTAGCGGTTATCGGACATGAAAATCATCAGCTGGAATTTGCTGCGCCTGAAGGGCGCCTCCCTCGCCGATGTCGCGGCGCTGATCCGGCGTGAGCGGCCGGATGTCCTGCTGATGCAGGAGGCGACGGCGGCCATCGACCCGCTCCCGGGTGAAATCGGTGGGTATTATGCCCGCACCCCGCTTCCCGAGCGCATCCATGGCCTTGCGGTCTGGAGCCGGGCGCCTCTGCCGCAGCCGCCGCGCCTACTCTCGCTGCCCGCCGGCAGCATCGTCAAGCGTATCAGCCAGATCATCGATTTCGGTGATTTCGCCCTCGCCAATGTGCATCTCTCGCATGGCCAGGTCTTGAACCGCCGCCAGCTTCGCCGCATCGCCGCCGCGTTGCCGCCCGCGGCCGCCGTGCTCGGCGATTTCAACCTGATCGGGCCGGCCTGGCTGCCGGGATTCCGTGACGTCGGGCCACGCCAGCCGACCCATCGCGCCGGCGACGTGCTGCCGCTCCGCATCGATCGCTGCCTGGTCCGCGGCCTGATCGCCACCGCCCCGGCGGTTTTGGGCCGCGGCGCTTCCGATCATCACCCGATCGTGATCCACCTCCACCGCGCCAGCGCTCTCGCCGCCGCGGCGTAAGATTTCCTCACAAATACGGCAGCAAAAGCCTCGCCGCGGCATTGCGGAGGCGGATCGGCAGCGGACTGGCGGCGATCTCCTCGCTTGTGATGCGTGGCCCGCGGCACGCCGCCATGTGGGCGCCAAGGGTCGCCGCGAGATCGTCGTGGAAGACCTCCATGTTCAGCTCGAAATTGAGCCGGAAGCTGCGCATGTCCCAATTCGCACTGCCGATCAGGCACCAGACGCCATCCACCACCATCATTTTCGAGTGATCGAACGGCGCCGGGTTGCGCCAGATCCGCACCCCGTCGTCGAGTAAGGGCCTGATATTGGCAGCACTCGCCCAGTCCACCAGCCGGTGATTGCTCCGCGCCGGCACGACGATATCAACGCCAACCCCCCGCTGCGCCGCCAGCGCCAGCGCCGTCACCAGCCGCTCGTCAGGGAGGAAATAGGGGGTCATGATGGCGATCGAGCGTTGCGCGCAGGCAATCGCCTGCAACACCAGCAGCTCGATCTTCTCGACATCCTCATCCGGGCCCGACGTCACCACCCGCGCCACCGCCTCGCCTCTCGCATCCGGCGTCGTGAACCAGGCCGGCCCCTCCAACTCCTCGCCGGTCGCGAACGCCCAATCATCGGCGAAGGCTTCGACGAGCTGCGCGAGAACGGGCCCGGCGACGGCGAAATGGGTATCGCGCACGGGCGCGCGCGGATGGCGGGCGACGAGGTTTTCGGCGCCGATATTCATGCCGCCGGTGAAACCGTGCCAGCCATCGATGAGCAGCATTTTCTTGTGGCTGCGCAAATTGAGAAACGGCATCCGCCACGGCAGCGGCGAGTGCAGGAACCGCGCGACCCGAACCCCGGCGCGGCGCAGCCGACGATAGGCAGGAGAGACGAAATAGCCGCTGCCGACACCATCGAGCAGAACCCGGACAATGACCCGGCGCGCCCGCGCCGCGATCAGCGCCTCGATGATCGGCCCGCCAGCCTCATCGTCACGCAGGATATAGGTCGAAAGCGCGATCGAGGCGCGCGCCCCAGCGATCGCCGCCAGCATCGCCGGATAGGCCTCATCACCGTTCCGCAGCATCGTGATGGCATTGCCGGCAACCGTCGCGCGCCGGGTCAGGTGACGCGCGGCACGCTCCAGCGGCGCGAGATGATCCTCGCGCGGTGATCCCGCCGGCACATCGCGCGGGATCGCGCGCGGCCCATCGCGCAGCCCCCGCGCCCGCCGCTGCACGCGGTTGATGCCAAACACCAGGTAAACGACACCGCCCGGCAACGGCGAGAACCAGACGAGGCCGATCCAGCCGATCGCGGCGCCGACATCGCGCTTGGTGAGCAGGATATGAAGGCTGAGCGCGAGCGCGACGACGAGGCCGAGCGGCGCCAGGATCTGAGCGCGGATCAGCCCGAACAGCGCCGCGAGCCAATAGGCCTCGTCACCGAACATCGCGGCATGCCTCGCAAGATGCCATCAGTGGGGAAAGCGCTTCTTTTTTGAAAAAAAGAAGCAAAAAACTTTCCCCCGTTCAGACGAGGTGTTCCGCGAAAAAGGCGAGGCTGCGATGGAGCGCGATCTCATTGGCGCGCGCGTTGAAGCTCGCCCGCGCCTCACAGCCGAAACCATGTCCCGCGCCCTGATAGATATAGACGGGGATTTCGGGGTGGCGCGCCTTAATCGCCTCGACATCGGCGAGCGGAATACCCTTGTCCTCGGCGCCGAAATGGAGTTGCACCGGGCAATGCGGCGTCTCCTCCCGCGCCGCCGCGATGCCGCCGCCATACCAGCCGATCGCGGCTTTGAAGGCGTGGCTCCGAGTGGCGCCGAGCCAGGCGATGGTGCCGCCCCAGCAATAGCCGATGATCCCGGTTGGGCGCGGCGCCAGCGCCGCCGCCGCGGCCTCGATGTCGCGCAACACCGCCGCCTCTTCGATCGGCGCGCGGAGGGCCAAGCCGCGCTGGACATCGGCCTCGCTGTAGCCGAGTTCGACGCCGCGCTCGACCCGGTCGAACAAAGCCGGCGAGACCACCCGGTAGCCATAGCCGGCGAGTTCGTCGCACACACGCCGCATATGCGCATTCACGCCGAAAATCTCCTGCACCACCACGAGCCCACGCGCCGCCTTGGCGTCCCCCGCGGCATAGGCCTGGAAATGGTGGCCGCAGGATGCGGTCAGTTCGATCATTTCACCCATCATCGTCTCCTTCAGATTGTGATCGCTGCGCGGTCAGGCCTTGGTCGCAACCACCGCCGGGGCCGGCATCACGCCCGCTTCACCGATATCGACCGTCTCGACCGCGGCAAAGCCGGCCTCCCCGAGCCACGCCCGGTATTCCGACAGCGTATAGGTATCGCCGTGCTCGGTATTGACCAGCATGTTGAGGGCAAACATCACCGCCGGCACCGGCCCGGTGCGATCCTCATTGGGGAAGAAATCGAGGATCGCAAGGCGACCGCCGGCAGCAAGCGCCGCGTGCAGGCGGCGAAACAGCCGGCGTGACGACGCCTCGCCCTCGGAATGGACGATATTGCCGAGAACCGCAAGATCGAAGCGGCCGGTGCCGAAATCGACCTCATTGAGATTGCCGGGGAGATAGTCAAAGCGGGCCGCGAGCCCGTGGCGGGCGACGAAGCCGGTGGTCTCCTTGAGCACGCCGGGATAGTCCTGGGCGGTGACATGGGCGCCGGCATCCGCTTCGGCGAGCGCTATGCTCCACACCGCCGAGCCCGCACCGACATCGAGAATGCGGAGATCATGATGGCGCGTCCCGGCGCCGAGGGCGGCGGCGAGGCGGCGGGCGGGTTCGCGGTTGAGAACGTGCAGGCTCCGGATCAGGGTCGGAAAGAACGCCTCCGCCTGCGCCTGGCGTTCGACAGTAACGCTCGGGCGGCCAGTCCGCACCACCTCCGGCAAACGGCTCCAGGCATCCCAGAGATCGTCGATTTCCATCAGCGCGCCGACATAATCGGCGCTGTCGCGCACGAGATAGGCGCGTGACGCCGGCGTCAGCCGATATTGCCCGCCCTCTCTGCCGCTCGCGGTCTTGCCGAGTAGGCCGAGCGCGACCAACGCGTCGAGTAGCATCCTGGTTGCGCGCGGATCGGTGCCGGCGGCGGCGGCAATCGTCGCGACATGCTCATGCCCGGCCGCGATATGGCTGAAAAGCGCGTGTTGCAGGGCGGCGCTCAGCACGCGCGAGGCCCCCATCGCCATATGCATCTGCATCAGCCCTTGCGGGGTCAGCGGCGGGCTGCTGGACGCGTCAATGTTCATGTTGGTCTCCCCTCCGCGTCGAAAATCCTAGCGGTTTCAGGCCGGCGAGAGGGCCTCCGCGGCGCTCGCTTGCCGCAGCACTTCGCCGGCGAGGTAAAGACTACCACATATGAGCACCCGCGCCGACGGGCCATCTTTGGGCAGGCGATGCAGCGCCTCGGCGACACTGCCGCCGGGACGGGCGCGGCCATTCGCGGCCGCAATGATCGCCGGGATCGGCATCGCGAGATGCTGCCCCGGCTCGGCAACCGCCAGCACCGAGGCGGCATGGGGCAGCAACGGGCGGAGGAACTCGGCGGCGTCCTTGGTCTGTTTCATGCCGATGATGAGATGCACCGGCCGATCCCCCCAGGCACGCCCGAGATGCTCGGCGAGCGCGATGCCGGCGCCAGGGTTATGCCCGCCATCGAGCCAAAGTTCCCAATCCTCGGGGAGCAGGCCGGCGAGCCCGCCGGCGAGGCGTTGCAAGCGCGCCGGCCATTCGGCACTGGCGAGCCCGGCGGCGATGGTGTTCTCTGGCCAGCGAAACCCGGCGGCACGCAAAGCGGCGATCGCGATGCCGGCATTGTCGATCTGAAACCGCCCGGGAAGATGCGTTGGCAACGGCAGGGCGAAGTGATCGTCGCGATCGGCGAAGCGCCAGCCGCCAGCGTCCACCGATGCCGTCCACTCCCGCCCGCGCGCGGCGAGCGTGGTGCCGGCGCGGCGGGCGGCGGCCTCGAACACCGCGAGAACCTCCGCCGTTTGCGTGCCGGTCACCGCCGGTGCGCCGGGTTTGATGATCCCGGCTTTCTCGCCGGCGATGGCGGCGAGCGTGTCGCCCAGAAACTCGCGATGATCGAGCGAGATCGAGGTGATGGCCGAGGCCGCCGGGGCGGGAATGACATTGGTTGCATCCGCGCGGCCGCCGAGCCCGACCTCGATCACCGCGAGATCGGCAGGGATCGCCGCAAACAGCAGAAACGCCGCGGCGGTGATGACCTCGAACACGGTGATCGGCGCGCCGGCATTCACCCGCTCCACCTCTTCGAGGGCGGAAAACAGCTCGGCATCGCTCGCGAGCCGGCCGGCGAGCCGCACCCGTTCGTTGAAACGCACCAGATGCGGCGAGGTATAGACATGAACGGCAAGCCCAGCGGCCTCGGCGATGGCGCGGGTGAAAGCGGCGGTGCTGCCCTTGCCGTTGGTGCCGGCGATATGGATCACCGGCGGCAGCCGGCGCTCGGGATGGCCGAGCCCGGCGAGCAGCCTCTCAAGCCGCCCGAGGCTGAGATCGATCAGCGTCGGGTGCAGCGCGTGCAGCCGCGCGACGATCGGCGAGAGGGCTGGGCCATAACCCGGCTCGGGCGGCGGAAATCCTTTCACGCGGCCTGCTTTCGGGTCAAAAGTCCGATCAACCGGGCGAGCGTTTCCTTCATCTCGGCGCGCGCCACCACGGCGTCGAGAATGCCATGCGCAAGAAGATATTCGGCACGCTGAAACCCTTCGGGCAATTTTTCCCGCACCGTTTGCTCGATGACGCGCGCCCCGGCGAAGCCGATCAAGGCGCCGGGCTCGGCGATCTGAACGTCACCGAGCATCGCGAAGCTCGCGGTGACGCCGCCGGTGGTGGGATCGGTGAGGACGGTGATGAAGGGAAGCCCCGCGTCCTTGACCTGTCGCGCCGCGATCACCGTTCGCGGCATCTGCATCAGGCTGATCGCGCCCTCCTGCATCCGCGCCCCGCCGGAGGCGGTATAGATGATGAGTGGGGCATGCTGCAGCACCGCAAGGCGGGCGGCGGCGACGATCCCCTCGCCAACCGCCGCCCCCATCGAGCCGCCCATGAATTCGAACGCCATCGCCGCGACCACCGCCTTGTGCCCGGCGATGCTGCCGTGGGCGACGAGCAGCGCATCTGTCAGGTGGGTTTTCTCGCGCGCCTCTTTGAGGCGGTCAGTGTAGCGCTTGCTGTCGCGAAAGCGCAGCGGATCGGCGGGAACCTTCGGCAATTCGATGCGCGTGCCACCGTCATCGAGCGTCCAGGCGAGGCGCTCGGCGGCGCTTGCGCGCATGTGGTGGCCGCAATGCGGGCAGACCTTGAGATTGCGTTCGAGATCGCGGCGAAACACCATCTGCTCGCAGGCTGGGCATTGGTGCCAGAGATTGTCCGGGATCTCCCGCCGCCCGAGCAGGGTGCGGATTTTCGGGCGGACGAATTCGGTGATCCAGTTCATCGCCGCGCCTCCCGGATCGCCCGCGCGATCGCGCGCACCTGATCGAGCACACGCGCAACCGTATCCGGCCCGGCCCGGCCATCTTGGAGACTGGCCGCCAGGGTTTCGATCAAGGCGGAGGCGACGACGGCGGCATCGGCGATGCCGACCGCTTCCGCCGCTTGCGCCGGGGTTTTGACGCCGAAGCCGATCGCGATCGGCAGATCGGTCGCGCGCCGGATCGGCGGCATGGCGGCGGCGAGATCGGCGATAGCGGCGCTTCTGGTGCCGGTGATGCCGGTGATGCTGACATAATAGACGAAGCCACCCGCGCCAGTGAGAACGTGCGGCAAGCGCTTTGCATCGGTGGTCGGCGCGACCAGGCGAATGATATCGAGGCCGGCGCGGGCCGCGTCGGGCGCGAGCAGGTCGGCCTCCTCGGGCGGCAGATCGACGATGATCAACCCATCGACACCGGCGGCGGCGGCATCGGTGCAAAACCGCGCCTCGCCATAGGCGAGGATGGGGTTGAGATAGCCCATCAGGATCACCGGCGTCGCCGCGTCGTGCGTGCGAAAGGCGCGCACCATGGCGAGAACGCCGGCAAGCGTCGCCCCGGCCTTGAGCGCGCGCTGGCCGGCTTCCTGGATGATCGGGCCGTCGGCCATCGGGTCGGAAAACGGCATGCCGATCTCGATCAGATCGGCGCCGGCCGCCGGCATGCCCTCCAGAATCGCCTGGCTGGTCGCGCGATCCGGGTCGAAGGCTTCGAGAAAGGGGATGAAAGCGCCGCGCCCCTCGGCGCGGAGGGCAGAGAATCGGGCAGCGATGCGGCTCACGGCAGTTCCTCAAGGCCAGCGCCGGCACCGAGATGGCGGGCGACAGTGAAAATGTCCTTGTCACCGCGGCCGGAGAGATTGACGACGATGACGCCGCCCGGCCCGATCTCGGGGGCGAGCTTGGTCAGATAAGCGAGCGCGTGCGCCGTCTCGAGCGCCGGGATGATGCCCTCGGTCCGGGTGCAGAGCTGAAATGCGGCCAAAGCCTCGTCATCGGTGACGCCGACATAGGTGACGCGCCCGCTCTCGAACAGAAACGCATGCTCGGGGCCGATGCCGGGATAGTCGAGCCCTGCGCTGATACTGTGCGCCTCCTCGATCTGCCCGTCTTGCGATTGCAGCAGATAGGTGCGGTTGCCGTGCAGAACGCCGGGCCGGCCACGCTCCAGGCTCGCCGCGTGTTCATGGGTGTCGAGCCCGCGCCCCGCCGCCTCGACCCCGATCAGGCGCACCGCCTCGTCATCGAGAAACGTATGGAAAAGGCCCATCGCGTTGGAGCCGCCGCCGACGCAGGCGAGCGCGGCGTCCGGCAGCCTGCCTTCGGCGGCGAGGATCTGGGCGCGGGTCTCGGTGCCGATCACCGATTGGAAATCGCGCACCATCATCGGATAAGGGTGCGGCCCGGCGACGGTGCCGATGAGATAATAGGTGTCGCTGACATGGGCGACCCAGTCGCGCAGCGCCTCGTTCATCGCGTCCTTGAGGGTCGCCGACCCTGAGGTGACCGGGCGCACCTCGGCGCCGAGCAGGCGCATGCGAAAGACATTGGGTTTCTGCCGCTCGACATCGACGGCGCCCATATAGATCGTGCAAGGCAGGCCGAACAAGGCGCAGACCGTCGCGGTCGCGACGCCGTGCTGGCCGGCGCCGGTCTCGGCGATGATGCGGGTCTTGCCCATACGGCGGGCGAGCAGGATCTGACCCAGGCAGGAATTGATCTTGTGCGAGCCGGTGTGGTTCAGATCCTCGCGCTTGAGATAGATTTTGGCGCCGCCCAACGCCGCTGCAAGCCGCTCGGCCGGCCAGAGCGGGCTCGGGCGGCCGACATAATCGCGCAGATAGCGGTCGAGTTCCGCCTGAAACCCGGGGTCGTCGCGGGCGGCGCGATAGGCGGCTTCGACCTCGAGAATGAGCGGCATCAGCGTCTCGGCGACGAAGCGCCCGCCGAAAGAGCCGAAACGGCCGCGCGCATCGGGCCCGGCTCGGAGAGAATTGGCGAAATGGCGCACGATCAGGCGTTCCCTAAAACTTCCTCTCCCGCTCATAGCGCAGCCTCGCATGGCCGTCACGCCCGGCGCGCGCCAGAGAGCCGTGAATTTAGAGCCGCGAATTTAGAGCCGCGAATTTAGAGCCGCGAATTTAGAGCCGTGAATTTAGAGCCGTGAATTTGTTTCTTCCCGTGAAGGTTTTCGTTAGGATTTTGCGACTAGAGTAATGACGCCGCAAAATCGCGGTGCGCGCCGAGCCCCGGCCCAGGGCCGCCCAGGAGATCCCTAGGAAATTCGATGTCGGAAAACCCGTCGGACAGCCAAGCCCCCGAATCCCAGCCCCGGGAAACCCAACCCCAGGAAACCCGGTCCCAGGAAACCCAGCCCCAGGGAACCCAGCTCACAAACCCTCAACCAGAGAGAGCCCCGCCGCCCGCCGCCGGCTTCGCGCCGGCACGGCCGCTTTCCTTTACCCTGATCGTGCCGACGGTTTATGGCCAGATGCTGGTCAACCGCAACGACATCAACCAAACCAACGCCCTGTTCAAAACCGGCCAGGCGATCGACCATCCCGAAATCGAGCTGCTCGCGACCATCCTCAGCCTTGCCCCGCCGGATCCGATCGTCGCCGATGTCGGCGCCAATATCGGCACCTACACGCTGCGCCTCGCCGCCGTCGCCGGGCCGCGCGGACGGGTGCATTGCTTCGAGCCGCAACGCATCCTCTGCAACATGATCGCCGGCAGCACCGTGCTCAACGGGCTCACCAACGTGATCTGCCACACCATGGCGGTCGGCGCGCGTGAAGGGGCGCTGGAGGTGCCGCAGTTTGACTACCATCGCCCGCTCAATTTCGGCAGCATCGAGTTCGGCCCCGAGCAGCGCGAACCGCTCGACCAGCCGCGCGGCCATGACCCCTTGCTCCGCGAATTCGTGCCCGTCACCACGCTCGACCGGTTCGGCTTCACCCGCCTCGATCTGATGAAAATCGACGCCGAGGGCATGGAGGACGACGTGCTCACGGGCGCGACCGAGACCATCAAGCGCTGCCGGCCGGTGCTCTATGTCGAATTCCAGAAATCTGATTATGTCGCGCTCAAGACCCGGCTCCAGGGCCTCGGCTACACGCTTTATCCGGTGCAGATGAATTTCCTCGGCGTGCCGGCGGAACTGAGCCAGCGCTTCTCCGTCCGCGGCATCGCGCCGGTGAGTTGAGACATGAGTTGAGACAATGGTGAAGTGCGGCAATAGGGCGCGCACGCCGATGGCGTGAGAGAGCGGCCAGCGTCGTCTCTCGGCCGGAAAATCATTTTTGGGAAATGCCCGCCCGGCGCCCGATCAGCCTTGCCATCGGCGAGACCCTTTGACGTCCCCCCGCGATCGCTTACATCGAGGGGTATCAAACGCAACGAGGTCACCCGCCGATGCCCGGCTCCCTGCCCGACCGCGCCGCCGAAAAACCGGCCGCCGATACCGCACTGCCCTCCTGGGATCTTGGCGATCTCTATGAAAGCCCGGAAAGCCCGGCGATCGAGGCAGATCTCGCAGCGGCCGAAAAGGCGGCAAAGGCGTTCGAAAGCGCCCATGCCGGGCGTCTTGCCACGCTTTCGGGCGAGGTGCTGGCGGCCGCGATCGCGGCCTATGAGCAGATCGAGGAGCGGCTCGGCCGCCTCGTCTCCTATGCGCAACTGCATTTCGCCACCTGCGCGACCGACGCCGAGCGCGGCCGCTTCTATCAGACCATCACCGAACGGGTGACGGCGATCAGCAGCCATCTGCTGTTCTTCACCCTGGAGCTAAACCGGCTCGATGAGGCGGCGCTCGCGGCCAAATACGCGGCCCCGGCGCTTGCCCGCTGGCGCCCGTGGCTCGATGATTTGCGCGTCTTCCGGCCGCATCAGCTCTCCGACGAGCTGGAAAAATTGCTGCACGAAAAAGAGGTTACCGGCCATGCCGCCTGGAGCCGGCTGTTTGACGAGACGATCGCCGGCTTGCGTGTGCCGCTCGATGGCGAGGAACTCACGGTCAACGCGGCGCTCGAAAAACTCTCCGATCGCGATCGCGCCGTGCGGAAAGCCGCGGCCGGCGCGATCGGTGCCGTCTTTTCCCAGCATATCCGTCTTTTTTCTTTCATTACCAATACGCTCGCCAAGGACAAGGAGATCATCGACACCTGGCGCCGCTATCCCGAGCCGTGGAGCGCGCGCAACCGCGCCAACATGGTCGAGGACGAGGTGGTGGCGGCCCTGGAAGAGACGGTGACGGCGGCCTACCCGCGCCTTGCCCATCGCTATTACGCGCTCAAGGCGAAATGGCTTGGGCTCGAGACATTGCAGCATTGGGACCGCAACGCCCCGCTCCCTGAGGATCATGACCGCGAAATCCCGTGGCCGGAGGCGACGCGCCGCGTGCTCGACGCCTATGGCGCGTTCTCACCCGAACTCGCGGCGGTGGCGCGGCCGTTCTTCGAGCGCCCGTGGATCGACGCGACTCTCCGCCCCGGCAAAGCCGGCGGCGCCTTCGCCCACCCGACGGTGCCCTCCGTGCATCCTTATCTCCTGCTCAACTATCATGGCCGCACCCGCGATGTGATGACGCTCGCCCATGAACTCGGCCATGGCGTGCATCAGGTGCTGGCCGGCGGCCAAGGCTATCTGCTCGCCAATACGCCGCTGACGCTCGCCGAAACCGCCTCGGTGTTCGGCGAGATGCTGACCTTCCGTGCCCTTCTTGCCGCCGAGACCGATCCGGCGCGCAAGCGGGTGATGCTGGCGGCGAAGGTCGAGGACATGCTCAATACCGTGGTGCGGCAGATCGCCTTTTATCGCTTCGAGAAAAAACTGCATTTCGCCCGGCGTAAAAGCGAATTGCTGCCGGACCAAATCGGCGAACTCTGGCTCGAGGTCCAGCGTGAGAGCCTCGGGCCGGCCTTCGAATTCAGCGAAGATTATAGTGTGTTCTGGGCCTATATTCCCCATTTCATTCACACGCCGTTCTATGTTTATGCTTATGCTTTCGGAGATTGTTTGGTGAATGCGCTCTATGGCGTGTTCGAGGACGGGCATCCCGGATTCGCCGCGAAATATCTCGATCTGCTGCGCGCCGGCGGCAGCAAGCGGCATCGCGCGCTGTTGGCGCCGTTTGGCTTGGACGCCGCCGATCCGGCGTTTTGGCGCCGCGGCACCGAGGTCATCGCCGGCTTCATCGACCAGCTCGAGGCGATGGGCTGATGGCCGATCGCCCCGAGGCCGCCAGACGGCATGACGGCGCGACGCTGTTTGGCGAGGTCAAGCGCATGGCGCGGACTTCGGGTGCGGTCGGCGGCATCGCGGCACGCCTCGCCGGGGCGCGGATGTTTGGTCTGCGCACCGACCGCGCTGCCCATGCCGAGGATCTCAAGGTGTTGCTCGGCGGGCTCAAGGGGCCGCTGATGAAGGTCGCGCAATTCCTCTCCACCGTGCCCGATGCGCTGCCCGCCGAATACGCCGCCGAACTCGCCGAATTGCAGGCCAACGCGCCGCCGATGGGTCGCGCTTTCGTGCGCCGGCGGATGGAGAGCGAACTCGGGCGGGACTGGCGCAGCCGATTCATGGTGTTCGAGGAGGACGCGGCGGCAGCCGCGAGCCTTGGCCAGGTGCATCGGGGAACCCTGCCGGATGGCCGCCAAGTCGCCTGCAAGCTGCAATACCCTGACATGCCGAGCACGGTGGAGGCTGATCTCCGCCAGCTCAAGCTCGCGATGGCGATCTATCACCGCATGGATAACGCCATCCGCCAAGGCGACGTCTATCTCGAACTCGCCGAGCGATTGCGCGAGGAGCTGGACTACCGGCGCGAAGCCGCGCAGATGCGGCTTTATCGGCGGATGCTGGCCGGTGAGCCGGCGGTGCACGTGCCCGAGCCGATCGCCGGCTATTGCACCGAGCGCCTGCTCACCATGACCTGGCTCGATGGTCAGGGCCTGATGCGCTGGCTTGCCGACGACCCGCCGCAGGAGGCACGCAACCGGGTCGCGGAGGCGCTGTTTCGCGCCTGGTATGTGCCGCTTTATCGCTATGGCGTCATTCACGGCGACCCGCATCTCGGCAATTACCAGGTCGCCGGCGATGGCGGCGTCAATCTGCTCGATTTCGGCGCGATCCGGGTGTTCCCGGCGCGTTTCGTGCGCGGCGTGATCGACCTTTATGAGGCGGTGCGTGACAATGACGAAGACCGCGCCCATGCCGCTTACGCCGCTTGGGGATTTACCGACGTCACCCGGGAAAAACTCGAAATCCTCAATCTTTGGGCGAAATTTCTCTATGAGCCGCTGATGCAGGACCGCGCCCGGCGGATCCAGGAGAGCAATGACACGCAATTCGGCCGTGCCGTCGCCGAACAGGTGCATGCCGGGTTGCAGCGCACCGGCGGGGTCAAGCCGCCGCGCGAATTCGTGCTCATGGACCGCTCGGCGATCGGGCTCGGCAGCGTGTTTTTGCGCCTCGGCGCAGAACTCAACTGGTATCGGATGTTCCAGGATCTGATCGCCGATTTCGACACCGATCGTCTCGCGGCGCGCCAGGCGGCGGCGCTGGCCGAAGCCGGCGTTCCCACGACGACCTGATCCGCTCCCCAACCCCACCATCCCCCGCCTTTCCCGCTCACGGTCTTGCGCGCGGGCGAGACCTTGCCGCTCGGCGGGGGATGGGTTAGCAACATCCGCCTTTCGGGGCGGCGCCGTCTGGGGGGACTGGCCTTGGGCGGTGTGCGCCGCGCATGTTCCACCCTCATTTGGAAGACAGCCATGGCCCGCAACAAGATCGCCCTGATCGGCGCCGGCAATATCGGCGGCACCCTTGCCCATTTGATCGGCCTCAAGGAACTCGGTGACGTCGTTTTGTTTGACGTCTTCGGCGGGGTCGCGGCCGGCAAGGCGCTCGATCTCGAGCAATCCGGCCCGGTCGAAGGGTTTGACGCGGTAATGACCGGGGGGTCGGACTATGCCGCGATCGCCGGCGCCGATGTCGTCATCGTCACCGCCGGCTTCCCTCGCCAGCCCGGCATGTCGCGCGATGATCTCGTCGCCAAGAATGCCGGCGTCATCGCGACCGTCGCCGAGGGGATCAAGACCTATTGCCCCGGCGCCTTCGTCATCGTCATCACCAACCCGTTGGACGCCATGGTCGGGGTCATGCAGCAGAAATCCGGCCTGCCGCATGCGCGCGTGGTCGGCATGGCGGGAGTGCTCGATTCGGCGCGCTTCCGGCTGTTCCTCGCCCGTGAATTCAACGTCTCGGTCGAGGATGTGACGGCCTTCGTGCTCGGTGGGCATGGCGATTCGATGGTGCCGCTGGTGCGCTATTCCGCGGTTGCCGGCATCCCGGTCCCCGACCTGATCAAGATGGGGTGGACGACGAAGGAGAAGATCGACGCGATCGTCACCCGCACCGCCAATGGCGGCGGCGAGATCGTGAAATTGCTCGAGAAAGGCAGCGCGTTTTATGCCCCGGCTTCGTCGGCAATCGCCATGGCCGAGAGCTATCTCCGCGACAAGAAGCGGGTGCTGCCTTGCGCTGCCTGGCTCGATGGCCAGTATGGCATCAAGGGGCTTTATGTCGGCGTGCCGGTGGTAATCGGCGCCGGCGGGGTCGAGCGGGTGGTCGAGATCGAGCTCAACGCCGAGGAGCGCGCGGCGTTCGAGAAGTCCTGCGCCGCGGTGCGGGAACTGGTCGAAGCCTCGCGCAAGCTGGTGGGCTGAGCGCGATGAACATCCACGAATATCAGGCAAAGGAACTGCTGCGCCACTATGGCGTCGCGGTGCTCGCGGGGCACGTCGCCTGGACCGCCGAGGAGGCGGAAGCGGCGGCGGCGAAGCTCCCCGGCCCGGTCTATGTGGTGAAGGCGCAGATCCACGCCGGCGGCCGCGGCGCGGGCCACTTCGCCGACGATCCGGCCGGCAAGGGCGGTGTGCGGCTGGCACGCTCCCCGGAGGAGGCGCGCAAGATCGCTGGCCAGATGCTCGGCCACACCCTGGTGACGAAGCAGACCGGGCCCGCCGGGCGCAAAGTCCATCGCGTCTATATCGAACAGGGCTGCGATATCGCGCGTGAGCTTTATCTCTCGTTTCTCGTCGATCGCGACAGCGGCCGGGTGGCGATGATGGCGTCCCGTGAAGGCGGGATGGAGATCGAGGAGGTGGCGGCGCACCACCCCGAGAAGATCCTGACGGTGACGATCGATCCGGCGAGCGGATTCTCTTCTTTCCATGCCCGCAAGCTCGCCTATGGGCTCGGCCTCGCCGCCAAGGAGATCGGCGCCTTCGGCCGCTTCGCGCAAGCGCTTTACCGCGCTTTCGTCGAACTCGATTGCGGCATCATCGAGATCAATCCGCTGGTGGTGACCGGGGGCGGCGAGGTGGTTGCCCTCGATGCCAAGATCAGCTTCGACGACAACGCCCTCTTCCGCCACCCCGATCTCGAAAAACTCCGCGATGAGGATGAGGAAGACCCGAAGGAGCGGGAGGCCGCGCGCCACAGCCTCAATTACGTGGCGCTCGACGGCACTATTGGCTGCATGGTCAACGGCGCCGGGCTCGCCATGGCGACCATGGACATCATCAAACTCTATGGCGCGGCGCCGGCGAATTTTCTCGATGTCGGCGGTGGCGCGACCAAGGAGCGGGTGACGGCGGCGTTCAAGATCATCCTTTCCGACCCGCACGTGGAGGGAATTCTAGTCAATATCTTCGGCGGCATCATGCGCTGTGACGTGATCGCCGAAGGCGTGGTCGCGGCGGCGCGCGAGGTTGCGCTTAGTGTGCCGCTGGTGGTGCGGCTCGAAGGGACGAATGTGCAACTCGGGAAGGAAATTCTCGCCAAATCGGGCTTGCCCATCATCGCCGCCGATAATCTTGCCGATGCCGCCGAGAAGGTGGTCAACGCCGTGAAGGAGGCCGCCTGACATGGCTGTTCTCGTCGATGCCGAAACCCGTGTCATCACCCAAGGTTTCACCGGCGCCCAAGGCTCGTTCCATTCCGAGCAGGCGATCGCCTATGGCACCAAGATGGTCGGCGGGGTAACGCCGGGGAAAGGTGGCGGGACGCATCTCGGCCTTCCGGTCTTCGATACCGTCGCCGAGGCGGTCGCGGCGACCGGGGCGAGCGCGTCGGCGATCTATGTGCCGCCGCCGTTCGCCGCGGATGCGATTCTGGAAGCGGCCGATGCCGGCGTGCCGCTCATCGTCTGCATCACCGAGGGGATTCCGGTGCTCGACATGGTGCGCGTCAAGCGGGCGCTTTCGGGAAGCCGATCGCGGCTGATCGGCCCGAACTGCCCCGGCGTGATCACGCCGGAAGCCTGCAAGATCGGCATCATGCCGGGCCATATCCATCGCCGCGGCCGGATCGGCATCGTCTCGCGCTCGGGCACGCTCACCTATGAGGCGGTGGCGCAGACCACGGCGGCCGGGCTTGGCCAGTCGAGCTGCGTTGGCATCGGCGGCGATCCGGTCAAGGGCACCGATTTCATCGAAGTGCTGGAGATGTTCCTCGCCGATCCCGAAACCCAGGCGATCATCATGATCGGTGAGATCGGCGGCCAGAGCGAGATTTTGGCCGCGGAATTCCTCGCTCGCGAAAAAGTGAAAAAGCCAGTGGTCGGCTTCATCGCCGGGGCGACGGCACCGCCGGGCCGGCGCATGGGCCATGCCGGGGCGGTGATCAGCGGCGGGCGCGATACCGCGGCGGCCAAGATGGCGGCGATGCGCGAGGCGGGGATCCATGTCGCGGAAAGCCCGGCGGCGCTCGGCAGCACCATGATCCGCGCCTTGGGGGGCTGAGCGCATCGATGCGTCAGGCGCATAGCTAGGGCAGTAAAATTGCACCAGACGCAAGTCATACTTAAGTCATATATGCTCTCTATGGGTCGATAAGAGCCAATTCAGGAGCAGGGACAATCACATGGCAGGCGTCGATCTTCTCGCCAGTGCGTTTAATGGCGCGAATGCAAGTTTCATCGCCGATCTCTACGCCAAATGGGTGGCGGATCCGGGGGCGGTCGATCCCAGTTTCGCGGAGCTTTTCGCCTCCCTGAACGATGAGGCGCGGGCGGTTCTGACCGACGCGATGGGCGCTTCCTGGGCGCCGCGCCATTGTGATGCCGGCGATGGCGAGGCGCCTGCGCCGTCCTCCTCCTCCCCTGGCGCGAGTGCGGCGGAGATTCGCAAGACCGCGGAAGACAGTCTCCGCGCCCTGATGATGATCCGCGCCTATCGCGTGCGTGGCCATCTCGAAGCACAGCTCGACCCGCTCGGCCTGCACGTGCCCAAGCCTCATCCCGAACTCGACCCGGCGAGCTATGGCTTCACCGAAGCCGATTACGACCGGCCGATTTTCATCGATTACGTGCTCGGCCGCGAAACCGCGACCATCCGCGAAATCGTCACCATCCTGCGCGAGACCTATTGCGGCCCGATCGGGGTCGAGTTCATGCATATCCAGGATCCGGATCAGAAATCCTGGATCCAGCGCCGGATCGAGGGCGCGCCCTGGCGCGACGGCCTCGCGCCCGAGGCGCGCGTTCAGGTTTTGCGTGAACTCACCGAGGCGGAGGGGTTCGAGACTTTCTGCCAGAAGAAATATGTCGGCACCAAGCGCTTCGGCCTCGAGGGCGGCGAGGTGACGATTCCGGCGCTGCACACCATCATTACCACCGCCGCCGAGCAGGGGGCGAACGAGATCGTCATCGGCATGCCGCATCGCGGCCGCCTCAACACCCTCGTCAATGTGGTGAAAAAGCCCTTCACGGCGGTGTTCAGCGAGTTCGGCGGCAATGGCGCCAATCCCGATGACGTGCAGGGCTCGGGCGACGTCAAATATCATCTCGGCACCTCGACCGATCTCGAGATCGCCGGGCGGTCGGTGCATCTCTCGCTGCAACCCAATCCCTCCCATCTCGAAGCGGTCGATCCGGTGGTGGTGGGCAAGGTGCGGGCGCGCCAGGACATGGCCGGCGATACCCTCCGCCGGCGTTCGGTGATGGGTATTCTCGTCCATGGCGATGCCGCCTTCGCCGGCCAAGGCCTGGTTTACGAGACCCTGGCGATGAGCCAACTGATCGGCTATCGCACTGGCGGCACCGTGCATGTCGTCGTCAACAACCAAATCGGCTTCACCACGGTTCCGGCGCACGCTTATTCCGGGCTCTATTGCACCGATGTCGCGAAATCGGTGCAGGCGCCGATCCTCCACGTCAATGGCGATGATCCCGAAGCGGTGGTCTATTGCGCTCGCCTTGCCGCCGAGTTCCGCATGGCGTTCGCGGCCGACATCGTGATCGACATCGTCTGTTACCGCCGCCATGGCCACAATGAGACCGATGAGCCGGCCTTCACCCAGCCGCTGATGTACAAAGCCATCCGCGCCCAGAAAACCACTCGCACCCTCTATGCCGAACGCTTGGTGCAGGCCGGCGTAATCACCGCGAAAGAGGCGGCGGCGATGGCCGATGCTTTCACCGCCGAACTCGAAGCGGCACAGGCGGCAGCGCAATCCTTCAAGCCCAACAAGGCCGATTGGCTCGAAGGCCATTGGTCCGGCCTCAAACAGGCCGACGAACGCGAGGAATGGGCGGAGGAAGCAACCGCGGTCGATCGCGACACGTTGAAGACCATCGGCCACGCGCTCGCCCACGTGCCGGAGGGGTTCGACGTCAACCCTAAGATCGCGCGCCAACTCGAGGCCAAGCGCGAAATGATCGAAAGCGGTGACGGGATCGACTGGGCAACCGGCGAGGCGCTCGCCTTCGGCAGCCTGCTGCTGGAAGGGCATCGCGTTCGTCTCTCGGGCGAGGATTGCCAGCGCGGCACCTTCAGCCAGCGCCATGCGGTGCTGATCGATCAGACCAATCAGCACGAATATGTGCCGCTCAACAACATCGCGCCCGATGACGGGCAGGCGAAAATCGAGATCTATAACTCGCTGCTCTCGGAAGCCGGGGTGCTCGGCTTCGAATATGGCTATTCGGTTGCCGATCCGCACACCCTGGTTTTGTGGGAAGCGCAGTTTGGTGATTTCGCCAATGGTGCGCAGGTGATCATCGATCAGTTCCTCGCGCCGGGGGAAATGAAATGGCTGCGCATGTCGGGCCTCGTCTTGCTTTTGCCCCACGGCTATGAAGGCCAGGGGCCGGAGCATTCCTCGGCGCGGCTGGAGCGCTATTTGCAGCTCTGCGCCGAGCGCAACATGGCGGTGTGCAATCTGACGACACCGGCGAATTACTTTCATGCGCTGCGCCGCCAGCTCAAGCGCAATTTCCGCAAGCCGCTGGTGTTGATGACGCCGAAATCGCTGCTCCGGCACAAGCTCGCGGTCTCCTCGCTCGCTGATATGAGTGCGGGGAGCCAGTTCCAGACCGTGATTGGCGAGATCGATCCGATCGCCAAGCCCGACGAGGTGCGCCGCGTGGTGCTTTGCAGCGGCAAGGTCTATTATGATCTCTTGGCGGCGCGGCGGGAACGCGGAATCGAGGATATCGCCATTCTCCGGCTCGAACAGCTCTATCCTTTTCCGAAACTCACGCTTCCGAAGCTGCTCGCGCCTTATCGCCGCGCGGAAATCGTCTGGTGCCAGGAAGAGCCGATGAATATGGGGGCCTGGTGCTTCGTCGATCGGCGCATCGAATGCGTGCTCGAGGACATCAAAGGGAAGGCGAAACGGCCGCGCTATGTCGGGCGCGACGAAGCGGCGAGCCCGGCGACTGGCCTTGCCAAAGTGCACGCGGCACAACAGGCGGCGCTGGTCGACAAGGCGCTCGCAAAAGCCTAATCAGCGGAAAACGAAGTCAGGACGAGGAATGGCGATGCCGACGGAAATCAAGGTGCCGCAGCTTGGCGAAAGCATCACCACCGCGACCCTGGCGCGCTGGCTCAAGCACGAAGGCGACGCCGTCGCGGCGGACGAGCCGCTGGCGGAACTCGAAACCGACAAGGTGACGGTCGAGGTGAACGCGCCTTCGGCCGGTGTGCTTACCGCGATCGCCGTCGCCGAGGGGGACGAGGTCGAGGTCGGCGCGGTGCTCGCGACCTTGACCGAAGGCGGCGGCAAGGCGAAGCCGGAGGAACGTCCGGCGGCGAACCCGAGCGGCGGCGTCAATCCGCCGCCGCGCCCCTCGGGCCCGGTTGCGCGCCCGGCGGCTGCACCGCCGCCAGCGCAGGCCGCGGCGACGCACGCAGCGCTGCCGGCGGCCGCGAAATTGATGGCCGAAAACAAGGTGACCGCCGCGCAGATCGGCGCCGGCGCCGGCAAGGGCGGGCGCATCACCAAGGGGGACGTGCTCGCTTTCCTCGAAAACGGCGCGGCGGCACCGAAAGCAGCCCCCGCGGCAAAGGCGCCGCGCGAACTCGAAGCCGGCGAGGAGCGCGTGCGCATGACGCGCCTTCGTCGCACCATCGCGCAGCGCCTGAAGGATGCGCAAAACAACGCCGCCATGCTCACCACCTTCAACGAGGTCGATCTCTCGGCGGTGATCGCATTGCGCAACGAATACCGTGACGCGTTCGAGAAGAAGCACCAGGGCGCGCGGCTCGGTTTCATGTCCTTCTTCGTCCGCGCCGCCATCGTCGCTCTGCAGGAATTTCCCGCCGTCAACGCCGAGATCGACGGCGACGACATCATCTACAAGCATTACGTGCATATGGGGATCGCGGTCGGCGGCCCGAACGGTCTCGTCGTGCCGGTGATCCGCAACGCCGATCGCATGGGTTTTGCCGAGATCGAGAAAACCATTGCCGATTTCGGGAAGCGTGCCCATGCCGGCACCCTCAAGCTCGAAGAACTCACCGGCGGCAGTTTCAGCATCACCAACGGCGGCGTCTATGGGTCGCTGATGTCGACGCCGATCCTCAATCCGCCGCAATCGGCGATTCTTGGGATGCACAAGATCCAGGAACGGCCGGTCGCGATCGCCGGCAAGATCGAGATCCGCCCGATGATGTATCTCGCCGTGTCCTACGATCATCGCATCGTCGACGGCAAGGAGGCGGTCTCGTTCCTGGTGCGGATCAAGGAAAGCATCGAGGATCCGCGCCGCCTGCTTTTGGATCTTTGAGATCATGAGCGAAACATTTGACGTCATCGTCATCGGCGCCGGCCCTGGTGGCTATGTCTGCGCGCTGCGCGCGGCACAACTTGGGCTCAAAGTCGCCTGTGTCGAGAAGCGCGCGACCTTGGGCGGCACCTGCCTCAATATCGGCTGCATCCCTTCGAAAGCGTTGCTGCAATCATCAGAGAATTTTCATGCCGCCCAATCCGCGCTCGCTGATCATGGCGTGATGGTCAAGGGGATTGCGCTCGATCTCGCGCGTATGCAGGCGCGGAAAGAGGAGGTGGTGAGCGCCAATGTCAAAGGCGTCGAATTCCTCTTCAAGAAGAACAAGGTCACCTGGCTCAAGGGTGCGGCGCGGATCGCCCGCCCCGGCGTTGTCGCGGTGGACGGTACGGAATACGCAGCCAAGCACATCGTCATCGCCACGGGTAGCGAAAGCGTGCCGCTCCCTGGCGTCGAGGTCGATGAGACGCGCATCGTCACCTCGACCGGCGGCTTGGCGTTGGATGCGGTTCCGAAGCACCTCGTTGTCATCGGCGGCGGTTATATCGGGCTCGAACTCGGCAGCGTCTGGCGGCGTCTCGGCGCCGAGGTGACGGTGATCGAATTCCTCGACCGGCTGGTGCCAACCATGGATGGCGAGATTTCCAAGGCGTTCGAGCGCATCCTCGCCAAACAAGGCATGAAATTCCGCCTCCAGACCAAGGTCACCGGCGCGCGGGTCGAGAAAAAAACCGTGATCTTGAGCCTCGAGCCCGCCAAGGGGGGCAAGGCCGAGGAAATCAGCGCCGATATCGTGCTGCTTGCGATCGGCCGCCGGCCTTATGTCGAGGGGCTTGGCCTGGCGGAGATCGGCGTTGCGCGCGATGAGCGCGGGCGCATCAAGACCGATGAGCACTACGCGACCTCGGTTGCCGGCATTTACGCCATCGGCGATGTAATCGCCGGGCCGATGCTCGCGCACAAGGCGGAGGAAGAAGGTGTCGCGCTCGCCGAAATCCTCGCCGGCCAGGCGGGACACGTTAATTACGGCGCCATTCCCGGTGTCGTCTATACTTGGCCCGAAGCGGCCTGCGTCGGCGCGACCGAAGAGGCATTGCGCGAGGCGGGCACCGCGTATCGCGTCGGCAAATTCCCCTTCACCGCGAATGGCCGCGCCCGCGCCATGGGCGAAACCGAGGGGTTCGTCAAATTGCTGGCCGACGAAAAAACCGATCGCCTGCTCGGCGCCCATATCATCGGCCCCGATGCCGGCACCCTGATCGCCGAACTGGTCACCGCGATCGAGTTCGGCGCCAGCGCCGAAGATGTCGCGCGCACCTCGCACGCCCACCCGAGCCTGAGCGAAGCGGTCAAAGAGGCCGCGCTCGCGGTCGCCGGCCGCGCGCTGCATATCTGAATGGCCATGAAGAAAAGGAAAGAACTTCTTTTTCTGAAGAAAAAGAAGCAAAAAGACTTTTTCTCCGTTTTCTCGGCGCGGCTATTTTCCTCGGAAAGGGCAGTGCCTACGGCACTGCCCAACGGATGAAAGTTTTTTGGTTCTTTTTTTCAAAAAAGAACAAATTCTCCCCCTCGCCCTGACCATGGGCGATCCGGCGGGGATTGGGCCGGAGATCACCGTCGGCGCCTGGCGCGCGCTCCATGCCGAGGGGCCGGCGTTCTTTGTCCTCGCTGATCCGGCGCTGTTTTCCGGCTCCGAGGTGCCGACCCGCGCGATCGCCGAACCTGAGGAGGCGCTTGCCGTTTTCGCAGATGCGCTGCCGATCCTCCCCCTCGCACTCGCCGCCCCGGTGCGGCCCGGTAAGCCTGACCCGGCCAATGCGCCGCGCGTGATTGCGGCGATCGAGCGCGCGGTCGCGCTCACGCTGGCCGGGCGGGCGGCGGCATTGGTCACCAACCCGATCAGCAAATCGGTGCTGTATGCCGCCGGTTTTCCCCATCCCGGCCATACCGAATTTCTCGCGGCCCTCACCGGGGCCGCGACGCCGATCATGATGCTCGCCTCGCCGCTGCTGCGCGTCGTTCCGGTCACCGTGCATCTCGCGCTCCGGGCCGCCCTCCTGAGCCTGACGACGGCGGCGATCGAAACCGCGGGGCGCATCACTGCGGCGGCCTTGCGCGAGGATTTCGCCCTCCCCTCCCCGCGCCTGGCCGTCGCTGGCCTCAACCCGCATGCCGGGGAAGGCGGCGCGATGGGCGATGAGGAGGAAACACTGATCGTGCCGGCGATCACGGCGCTCCGCGCTGCCGGGATCGACGCTTTCGGCCCGCTGCCGCCCGATACCCTATTCACTGCCCGCGCCCGCGCCGGCTATGATGCGGCGCTCTGCATGTATCATGACCAGGCGCTGATCCCTTTGAAAACGCTGGACATGGATGGCGGCGTGAACGTGACGCTCGGGCTTTCGATCATCCGCACCTCGCCCGATCACGGCACGGCGTTCGATATCGCGGGACAGGGCCGCGCCGATCCCGCGAGCCTGATCGCCGCCCTGCGCCTTGCCGCCACGCTCAGGGCCAACCGGATGAGGAACCGATGACGACGCTCAGGCTAGGGGTCAATATCGATCATGTCGCGACCGTTCGGAATGCGCGCGGCGGCGCCCATCCCGATCCGGTGGCGCTCGCCAAAGCGGCCCTTCGCGCCGGGGCGGATGGCATTACCGCGCATCTGCGCGAGGATCGGCGGCATATGCGCGACGCCGATATGGAGCGCCTCCGCGCCGAGATCGCAGCGCCCCTCAACATGGAAATGGCAGCGACGGCGGAGATGGTGGCGATCGCCCGCGCGCTTTGCCCGCACGCCGTCTGCCTGGTGCCCGAGCGCCGGCAGGAAGTCACCACCGAAGGCGGGCTCGATGTCGCGGGACAACGCGCCGCCCTGGCGCCGGTGGTCGCGTCACTGGTGGCGGCGGGGATCCGGGTCTCGCTGTTCATCGATCCCGATCCGGCGCAGCTTCGCGCAGCGGCGGCGATCGGCGCGCCGGTGGTCGAGCTGCATACCGGCGCCTATGCCGAGGGCCGCGCCGGCGAACTCGCGCGCCTGTGCGAGGCCGCGGCATTGACCGCCGAACTCGGCCTCGAATGCCATGCCGGGCACGGTCTGACTTACGACAATGTCACCCCGGTCGCCGCTCTGCCGCAGGTGCGGGAACTGAATATCGGCCATTTCTTGATCGGCCAGGCGATTTTCGATGGCATCGCCGCCGTGGTTACCGAGATGCGCGCGCGCATGGATCGCGCGCGCGCCGCCTCGGGTTAGCCGCGCCGGGTCAGGGCCGGCGGGCGCGGCGCCGCGCGCCGGCGAGACCGAGCAGCCCGGCGGCGAGCAGGCCGAGGCTCGCCGGCTCGGGGATATTGCCGGAATATTCCCCGGAAGCGAGCGTTGCCGGGCCATTGAAGGCAGTGAACGGCGAACCGGCGCTCCCGGGCGGCGGAAAATCAGTGACATTGAGTTGGTCGAGGGGAATTTCCCCTGGTGACATAAAATAGCCGTAACTCTGCAATTCGAGCGGCTGCCCTTCGGTGTTGCTGATGGAGACATCGGCGCCGCCGGTTGACTCATCCAAACCATCGACTTCGAGGACGCCTTCGGCGGCGTTCCAGGCGATCGTCGTGGTCGGGCCGGCGACGAACGGCACTTCGAACCAGGAGCCGTAGAACGGCCCGCCGCTGGCAAAGCCGGCTTCGAGATAGATCACCAGGAACTCGGTCGCGTTGCCGGCGATCGGGTGCGGCTGGATGAGATCGATATTGGCGGCCGGCATGAGCACCGGGGATATCCCGCTACTGGAAGAATAGGTCCAGGTTTTGCTCACGACGCTGAGATTGTTCGGCGGATAGGGCGAGGGCGGCGGGCCGTCATTGAGGCCGAAATGCATATGCGTGCCGGCTTTGAGCGGGCTTCCGGAATAGGTGACGGTGGTCTGGTTCGTAACCGGATTATAGGACGTGGTCACTGACGCATTGGCCGTCGACCCGCCGGGCGCCAAATCGTTGCCGTTGGCAAACGGATCGGTGGCCGAATCATTGGCGTTCTGTACCGGGATCGAAGGCGCGCCGGCGAAGGTGATTTCGAAATCAGTGGGGTTGCCGGTGCTCGGCGACATATCGAATTCGTTGAAGAATTCGGAGGGGTAGGCGAGCGCCGGACGGGCGCCGAGGACGCTGCCGGCGAGTACGAAAGCGGTCGCGAGAGCGGTGCTGGCGAGCGGCGAAAAGCGGGTGCGGCGCGGCATGTGTTCCTCCACGGCATAAAAGATGAAGACGGCGGTGGGGCGGATGCGGCACGGCGGCGTTCGTTAACGAATGTCAATTTATCAAAAACGCATGAATGATGCAATATCGAAATTATATGAGTGTCACTGACCTTTTCGTTTCGCAGCACTGGCATTGTCCAAAAAAAGACGGCCCCGCAGGGCCGCCCGATCGAACACGAGATGACTCGACACTATCAAGCATGGCCTTCCGGTGGCATGCCACGGCGTTTGGCGATTTCCGCCTTCATCGCCTTTTGCAGCTTCTCGAAGGCGCGCACCTCGATCTGGCGCACCCGTTCGCGCGAGATATTGTATTGCTGCGAGAGATCCTCGAGCGTCGTCGGATTGTCGCGCAGCCGCCGCTCGATGAGGATGTGGCGCTCGCGGTCATTGAGGGTTTTCAGCGCCGCGCCGAGCAGCGCCTTGCGGCCCGAGACCTCCTCCTGCTCGGCGATGACGGTTTCCTGGTTCTCACTGTCATCGACCAGCCAATCTTGCCATTCGCCCTCGCTATCGCTGCGGAGAGGCGCATTCAGGCTGTGATCGGGCGCCGTCAGGCGGCGGTTCATGTTGACCACATCCTGCTCCGGCACATCGAGCGCATGGGCGATCTTGGCGACCTGCTCGGGCTGGAGATCGCCGTCCTCGATCGCCTGCATCTGGCCCTTGAGCCGGCGGAGATTGAAAAACAGCTTCTTCTGCGCCGCGGTCGTGCCCATTTTGACCAGTGACCAGCTATGCAGGATGTATTCCTGGATGGCCGCGCGAATCCACCACATCGCATAGGTCGCGAGGCGGAAGCCGCGATCCGGGTCGAAGCGCTTGACCGCCTGCATCATGCCGACATTGCCCTCGCTGATCAGCTCGCCCATCGGCAAGCCATAGCCGCGATAGCCCATGGCGATCTTGGCGACGAGGCGGAGATGCGAAGTCACCAGCTTATGCGCCGCTTCGGTGTCTCCCTGGTCGCGCCAGCGATGCGCGAGCTCCAGCTCTTCTTCCGCGGAAAGCATCGGGAATTTGCGGATCTCCTGGAGATACCGCGAAAGATTGCCCTCCGGGGCAAGATTGGCGACGGCAGAGGCCATGGCAATAGGCTCCTTTCGTCCGGGCGGGAGCGGTTGCAAGGAACGGCCCCCAACGCCCGACATATTAGCGTGATGCGATCTGATGCGTCTTGATCTGTCGCAATTTCCGGCCGGTTATGTCGCCGGGTGAGGAAAACCCGGCTCCATCCCGCTCTGAGGTCCGGCGAGGTATCAGGCCGGACGAGAGACTCAGATCAACCGGGACGCGAGAAGAGGGGCGCATTCGTTGCCGAATCTCATACTGGACCAAAGCGGTCCGGTCAAGGAAAACCCGACATGATGAATAGGAATTAAGAATTCCGCGGCCCTGCCAGTAATCCGAGGAGGGCCTGGAAATCGGCCGGCGGCGGGGCTGAAAACGCCAGTTTGGCGCCGCTTCTCGGGTGGATGAAGCCAAGCTCGGCGGCGTGCAGCGCTTGCCGGGGGAAATCGAGCAGGCGCGCCCTGATCGCCGCCGGCACGGCTTTTGCCGCAGCGGGCACGCGGCGGAGATAGAGCGGATCGCCGATCAGCGGGTGGCCGTTGGCCGAAAGATGCACCCTGATCTGATGCGTCCGTCCCGTCGCCAAGCGACATTCGAGCAGCGAGACGGCGCCGAACCAACTCTCCCTGAGGCGATAATGGGTGAGCGCCGGCTTGCCACCGGAAGCCCGCACCGCCATGCGCTTGCGATCGCGCGGGTCGCGCCCGATCGCGCCCTCGATACTGCCCGCGGCCGGGCTGGGAAGGCCCCAGGCGAGCGCGAGATAGGTGCGTTCCAGCCTGCGTGTTGCGAAAATTTCCCCGAGTCGCGCCATCATCCATGCGGTCTTCGCGACCACCATCACGCCGGAGGTATCCTTGTCGAGGCGATGGACGATCCCGGGGCGTTTTTCGTCGCCGATGCCGGCGAAATCGTCGCCGCAATGGGCGAGGAGGGCGTTGACCAGGGTGCCGTCGCGATTTCCCGGCGCCGGGTGAACGACCAAACCCGCCGGCTTGTCGAGAACCAGCAAATCCTCGTCTTCGAACAGGACCGGGAAGGCAATCGCCTGCGCCGCCGGCCGAGCCGCGGCGGCCGGCGGCGGGGCGAGGGTGTAGCGCTCGCCGGCGCGGACTGGTGCTGCGGCATCGGTGAACACGACATCGCCGCGCCGCGCCGCGCCCGCCGCGATCAGCGCCTGAATGCGCGCGCGCGAGAGCGCCGGGAACGACGCGGCGAGAAACCGATCGACGCGCTGCCCGGCGGCGTCGGGCGGGGCGAGGATGGTCAAGGAGTCGTTCTCGGTCTCGCCCTCGGCAGCGGGCTGGGGTAAGGACGGTAGCATGACACAGAGCATAGCCGGTTCGGGCGCGCGCGCGCAGATGCCGATGGCGCATAGGCGGCAATCATGCGGACACTAAAGGCGATCACCATCATCATGGCGGTCCTGATCATCGTCGGGACGGCGACGCTCGCGGTGCTGATCGCGAAACGGCTGGCTGGCCCGCCGAGCATGACCGGGGCGGAGGTCGCGATCCGGCTCGACGAGCCGCCGGCGAGCGAAATCGCCGCGATTGCGAGCGAGGGGCCGGATCAGGTGGCCCTCCTCCTTCATGGTGGCGGACCGGACCGGGTGGTCGTGGTCGATCTCGCGCATGCGCGGGTGCGCGCGAGGATCGGCGTCAACCGCTGAGGGTTTCCGCCGCGCGCGGCGCCGGACAGGGTTGGTCGAAAAAATTCGCCGTCGCCGAGGCGCGCCCGACGATAGCGCGCAAGGCCGGGTTATCGGCACTGTTTTCGTCGGTCAGAGCGTCCATCGGCACGAAATATTCGTGCGGGTGGGGGATCTGGCTCGCGGCAAACCCCTGATAATGCCGGTTTTTCAGCCCGTAGAGGACGCGCAGATCGCGCACCGGCAGAACCAGCGGTGTCACCGGCTCGCGGCGGAGCAACCCGATCGCCTGCCAACGCGGCGTTTCCTCGTTGCTGCTGACCGGGGCGAGCAGCCATGGCACCGGACACACCGCAAGCAGCGATTGCGTGCTCGGGGCGAAGCGCGAGCGTTTGTCGAGCAGGTTTTGCAGCGATCCGCAGGCCTCGATGGCAAAAATATCCACATAAGGCTCCACAGGCGTGCCGCCGAAATTGAGCCATAGCCCATCGGGCAGGGTTCGCAGCCGATCGCTGCCAGGGAATTTCAGGAAAGGGTTGCAAGTTCCGGTTTTCACGTCTGGTCTGCCGCGCAGCCAGGTGTCTGCCCCTTGTGCGCGCGGCGCCAGCCCCGGCGGCCGCTGCGGCCATTTCTGCAAACGCGCCCGAACCAGCGCATCAAGTGAACGATACTCGTGCATTAAAATCTTCTCCCCCACCAGAGCACTGCCAGAGATTGCTAAGAAAGCAGCTTATATCGCCAAAAAGGAGAAGTTAAAAGGATTAATTTAACCACAGGTAGTTAATGCATGCGATTCACTCGCCATGGTGAAGCTGAGTTGTGGCCGGCGATGAAGATCTGAGCGTGAATTAAGAAAGATATTGTTGACGTTGCTCGGCGTCGAGGTTGCTTTCCTTCGAGGGGAACGCGAGTCTTTGGAATCTGTTGGCGGTCTTTCTTCAGATTACTTACTAACACCCTGTGGATAATTTTATCCACAAAGCGCCATGCAAAACGCACGAGTCTGATTTGTGAAATTTGCATTCAGGACGAGTCGCGTCCCTGCATGACCCTGACGCCCGACAGGCAGCAAAGGACGCGAACGGCCCGGCTCAGCGCCGCCCCCCAAAGGAGCTTATAAAGCGGGCTTATAAAAGGCTTGTCTCGGTCGTCGGGGATTTGGTTTTCTACAACACTGCGCAGCGGTAATCCGGCAGATCAAGCACCAGCATCCGGCCGGGCTGGTGGGTGATCGCGAAAGGCGGCCGCATCGCCGCGATCACCGCTTGCGGCGTAACCCCACAAGCCCAAAACACCGGCACTTCATCGGCCATCACCGTGACCGGCGCGCCATAATCCGGCCGGGCGAGATCCTCGATCCCGATCATCTGCGGAAGACCAAGATGCACGGGGGCGCCATGCACGAAGGGAAAGCGCGAGGTGATCTGCACCGCGCGGATTGCGTCGGCCGGGCGGAACGGCCGCATCGAGACCACCATCTTGCCCTGGAGCGGCCCGGCGGGGACGCAATCGATATTGGTGCGATACATCGGCACCTCGGTCCCCGCCGCGGCGTGGCGGAGCGTCATCCCCTCCGCGAGCAAAGCCGCCTCGAACGTGTAAGAACAGCCGATCGCGAAAGCGACGAGGTCATCGCGCCAGACCTCGCGCACCTCCATCGGTTCGGCGATGAGTTCGCCGTCCCGCCAGACGCGATAGCCGGGAAGATCGGTGCGCAAATCGAGATCCTCGGCAAGGCCAGGCAAATCGACCGCCCCCGGCTCCGAAACCCCGAGCAGCGGGCAGGGTTTCGGGTTGCGCTGGCAGAACCGCAGAAAATCGTTCGCGAGGTCGGCGGGAAGAACCACGAGATTGGCCTGGGCAAAGCCAAGCGCGAGCCCCGCGGTCGCGCCTGAGAATCCGGCCCGGCACGCGAGACGTGCCTCCCGCCCGGTTTTGAGTGTGGCGCGATCGCTGCGATCGGTTGCGAAATCCATGGCCAGTCCCTCCTGACTACATGCCGAGATAGGCGCGCCGCACCTCCGCATTGCCGGCAATCTCGGCGGCGGCGCCCGCGAGAACGATGCGGCCGGTCTGCATGACATAGGCACGATCAGCGATCGCCAACGTCTCGACAAGCCGCTGTTCGACGATCAGGATGGTGACGCCGCTGGCCCTGATCCGCGCGATCGCCGCGAAAATATCATCGACGAGGCGCGGCATGATGCCTTGGGAGGGTTCATCGAGCATCAGCAGGCGCGGCGCCGTCATCAAGGCGCGCCCAATCGCGAGCATCTGCTGCTCGCCGCCCGACAGCGTCTCGGCGCGCTGACGAAGCCGCTCGCGCAGACGCGGAAAAAGCGCGAAGACGAGATCGAGCGGGCGAAAACGCTCTGGCCCGCGCCGCGCATAGGCGCCGAGGCGGAGATTGTCCTCGACCGCAAGGCGCGGAAAGAGCCGCCTCCCCTCGGGCACCAGCGCGACGCCGAGGCGGCTGATCCGATGCGGCGCCAGACGTGCGATCGGTTTTCCGTCGAACAAGATCTCCCCCGCGGTCGCGACCTGGCCGGCGATGGCGCGAAGCAGCGTGCTTTTCCCGGCGCCGTTGGCCCCGACCACGGCGACGATCTCGCCCGGCGCGATCGCGAGATCGACGCCATGCAGCGCGGCAAGGCCACGATAATGCGCGGACAAGTGGCGGGTTTCGAGCAAGGGCCGCTCATCCGCCATAGCGGTCTCCGAGATAGGCGCGAATCACCTCCGGATGGCGGACGATCTCGGCCGGTGCCCCTTCGAGCAATTTTCGCCCGAGATTGAGCACGACCGCGCGATCGATCAGCGGCAGCAACACCTCCATCACATGCTCGACCATGATGATGGTTATGCCTTGCGCGCGGATATCGCGCACCAGCCGCATGCCGGCCTGCGCCTCGGTCGGCGTGAGGCCGGTGAGCATTTCATCGAGCAGCAAAAGCCGTGGCCGGGTTGCGAGCGCGCGGGCAATCTCGAGGCGGCGCTTCTCCGGCGGCGAGAGGCTATGCGCGGGCACATCACGCCGCGTGGTGAGGCCACAAAATTCGATCACCTCCCCTGCCCTCGCCATCGCCGCGGCGCTTCTGCGCGCACGCAGGAACGCGCCGACCATGACGTTTTCCAGAACGGTCATCGAATCGAAGCTGCGCACCACCTGAAACGTCCGCCCAATCCCGAGCCGGGCGCAGGCAACCGCGCCAATGCCGGCGATCTCCTGTCCCGCGAACCTGATTTCGCCGCGATCGGGGGCGATCTCACCGGCGATGATGTTGAACAGGCTGCTTTTGCCGGCGCCGTTCGGGCCGATGAGGCCGAGAATTTCGCCAGCCGCGACAGCGAAGCCGATATCGACATTGGCGGCGACGCTGCCAAAGGATTTGCTGATGCCACGGATTTCGAGGAGCGGCTCACCCATGCCCGGTTGCGCCCCGCGACGCGCGGATGTGGAAGAAACTGACCAGCCCCTCCGGGCGGGCAAGCGCCAACGCCATGATCAGCGCGCCATAGACCATGAGATCGATGCCGCCGGCGGCACTCCCGAGCCAGGCGACAGAAAGCTGCTGCACCGGGATCAGCACCGCAGCACCCAGAAGCGGCCCCCAGAGCGTGCCGATGCCACCGACCACGGCGGGCAGCGCGATCAGCACCGAAAGCGAGAGATCGAGCGTGCTGTCAGGATCGATGAAGCCAATATACTGCGCATAGAGCGCGCCGCCGATGCCGGTCGCCGCCCCGCTGATCGCCGCCGCGGCAAGCTTGCTCGGATAGATGCTGACGCCGAGGCTGCGCGCCGCCGCGACATCATCCTTCACCGCGCGCCAGGAAAACCCCCAGCGCGAGCCCTCGATCAGCCAGGCGACAAACCAGATCAGCGCGGCGTAGGCGAGCATGACATAATGAAATGGCAGGATCGCGGTGCGGAAGGCAAGGTTGGCCCAGCTTTCGCCGTGAAAGGGAATGGTGATCCCTTGCGCGGCATTGATGAAATCCCAATTCGCCGCGAGCAATGCCGCCATCATGCCGATGACCAGGGTCGCGATCGCGTAATAATGGCCGCTCAAGCGAAAACACGGCAGGCCGACCAGAAAGGCCGCGAACCCGGCAAGGCCGCCCCCCGCGAACATGCCAAGGAGCGGCGAAATCCCGAGCCGGGTGAAAAGCAGCGTCGAGGTATAGGCGCCGATCCCGAAATAGAGCGCATGGCCGAGGGAAATTTGCCCGCAATAGCCGCCGAGGATGTTCCATGCCTGTGACAGGCCGGCATAGAGCAATGTGAGCACGATCAACCCGCGCAGATAAGCATTGCCAACACCAAACGGCAGCGCGGCCAGCACGACGAGGACAACGATGCCGAGCCAAAGCTCGCGCCGACGCCGCGCCACGAGCGTTCCCCTCACCGCGCCCGCCATCAGAGGCGCCCGAACAGGCCGCGTGGCCGGACCATCAGAACCGCGAGATAGATCACGAAAATCCCGATCTGCTTTAAGGCGGGATCGATGAAAAGCGCGGTGAGCGCTTCGGTGAGCCCGATGATCAGGCCGGCAACCAGGGCCCCGAACATCGAGCCGAAGCCGCCGAGTGCGACGGTGATATAGGCGATGAGCGCGAAATTGGTGCCGACATCAGGGGCGATATAATAGAAGTTCGCCAGCATGACACCGGCGATGCCGACGCTCGCCGTCCCGATCCCCCAGCCGATCCCAAACACCCGGTCGCGATCGATACCGATCAGCGCGACCGCTTCATGATCCTCGCGCGTCGCCTCCAGCGCCCGGCCGAATTCGGTGCGCGACAGCAATGCGAGGGCGAGAAAGACCAGAAGCGCGACGATCCCGCTCACCACCAGCGGCAGCGGCAGGATGATCCCGTTCAACGCAAATGTCCGGCCGCCGAGAAGAGTTTTATTGATGCTTTGAAAATCACTGCCGAACAGAAACTCCGCGGCGCCGACAAGAAAGATCGAAAGCCCGAAGGTCACGAAAATCTGCACCATCCCGGCATTGACGCGGACCGCAAGAGTGCGCGCGATCAGGCCACGATAAATCGCAACCCCGGCGATGAACAACAGCAAGGCGACCAATGGCAGTTGCAAAAGCGGGTCAAGGCCGGTCGCGCGATGGATGAGCAAGGTTGCATACATCGCGACCATGAGCAGGGCGCCATGGGCGAAATTGACCACGTCCATCAGGCCGAAGATCAGCGTGAGCCCGGCGGCAACGACGGCGTAGACCAGCCCCATCAGCAGGCCGCCAAGCGCCACCTGAGCGATCAGGGCGCCAGTCATGGCGCGGCAAGCCGGAGCACGCGCGTCACCGCGCGATATGCCAGATCGGCGGCGCGGTCGCGATCTCGAACGGAAACACCGCCCGCCACTCGCCTTTTTGTTGCTGCAAAATCACCGGATTGCTTTTGATGTTTTGCCCGGTTGCATCGAACTTGACACCCGCCCACGGCATAATCGTCTGATCACCCGGGATGTCGGTCGCGCGCAGCGCCTCGCGCAGTGCCATGTTATTGGTCGATTTCGCGCGGTTGAGCGCATCGGCGAGAACCTGCAGCGCGGTCAGTTCGCGCGCCGTCAGATCATTGAGATCCTTGTTCGCGCCGCTCGCTTTGAAAAGCGCGTTGACCGCCGGAATCGCCGGGCGTTGCGTCACGGCATCGATCGCGAACGCCGAACGGCTCATCACGCCCTCGGCAAGCGTGCCGACCGCGGCGATGAAAGCGGGATCGATGAAACCGGCATCCTGGGCCATGATCGCGCGCGGCGTATAGCCGACATCATGCATCGCGCGGACGAGCAGGATCGCATCGCTGGTGTAAGACGACGGCATCAAAACATCGGCATCGGCGGCGCGCAGTCGCTCGGCCTCGACCGAGAGGGAGGGGATGTTGGCCTGATAGGAAATATTGGCGAGCACCTTGATCCCGGCGGCCTCGGCCATGCTCACTTGGAGCTTCGCGCTGTCGCTGCCGAACACCGAGTTTTCGTGAATGATCGCAACCGTTTTCACCTTCTCGCCGGTCTTTTCACCGAACGCCGCGAAACAGTCGAACATCGCCTTGGTGAAATCGATATCAGTCGGCGAGGGGCGAAAAAACCAGTCGAGACCCTGCTTGTTGAGGCTTGGCGAAGAATTGTCGGCGGAGATATAGGGAATTTGATAGCGGTTGCAGATCTGGCTGATGGTGACCGCGGTCGCGCTGGTGTAACTCCCGATCACCGCGACCACGTGGTCTTCGGTGATGAAGCGTTCGGCGGCGCTGCGGGCGATTTGCGGGTTGTTCTGGCTGTCGGCGAAAAGCAACTTGACCTTGGCGCCGCCCAGCCCGGCAAGGCCGCCGCCTTTCCCGAGCAGCATCGGAATATCGTGATCGCCGTTGATGATAGCGGCCATGGTTTCGAGGGCGTGCTTGGCGTCCTGGCCGATCGCCGCGGCATTGCCGCTCAGGGGAAAGACGGCGCCGATCGTGATCTCGTCCGCCGCCCGCACGGCGCGCGCAAATCCGGCGCCGAGCCCGATCGCCGCGGTTCCCGCGAATAAATGTCGTCGTGTGACGCCGGTCATCTCGATCACTCCTTCCGGTTGTTCCTGCGCAAATCACGGGTCGCGCTGTCATCGACAGCACCCGCGGCGGTGAGGGCGACACGATAGACGACGCGCGCCTCATCCTCGCTCACCACGCCGTCGCGGACATCGCGCGCCACCGCCTCCGGCGCACGCGCATCGGGCGGGCCCATGCCGCCGCCGCCGGGGAGTTTTAAAATCAGCCTGTCGCCATCGGGAATAATCTGAAATCCCTTGGCGCGCAGCGGCGCCCCGGATTTGAGCCCGACATAGCCGGCGGCGCCCTCATGCCCGCCATCCCGCCCGCGCGGCGGATGCTGAATGCGATCAAAAATCGCGTTGCAGGCGAATTCCATGTCGTCAAGGGCAGCGATTTCCATGATCTGGCCAAGCCCGCCGCGCGTCCGCCCGGCGCCGCCCGAGCCCGGCCGCAATTCCTTGCGCCAGATGACGATCGGGGCGACGTTCTCGGTCGCTTCCACCGGCATCGTCCGCACGCCAGAGGGGAATGCGGTGGCGTCGAGCCCGTCGCGCTGTCGGCGCGCGCCGGTGCCGCCGGAATTGAAGGTGATGATTTCGAAATCCGGCGGCATACGGTTGCCCTCGCGCCGCGAGGACACCCCCGCGCCGCCGCGCAACGGCGGGTTCCAGAGGCAGGACGAACCCTCCGCCGCGACCCGGTCAGGCACCGCCTGATGAAGGCACCCCATCATCAGATCGGGGAGGAGCTGGCCGATGACATGGCGGACCGAAACCGGCGCCGGATGTCGCGCATCGAGGATGCAGCCCTCGGGAATCTTCATACGAAACGGCTGCAAACTCGCCCAGTTGTTCGGAACCTCCGGCGCCACCACCACCTTGATGCCAAACGACGCATAGGCGCGGCAATAAGCCGCCGGAACATTGATCCCGCGCGCCGCGGCCGGCGATGTACCGTCGAAATCAACGCGGATATCGTTCTCGCCGACCGTCATCGCGGCCCTCAAGGTGATCGGCGCGTCATAGCCATCCGAATGGATGCTCGAGTGGTAAATCCCAGGTGGGATCTCGGCGATTGCCGCCTCGGTCGCGCGGAGACTGCTTGCGAAAATGAACTCGGCGAGCCCGGCGAGGCTATCGATCCCGAATTCATCGAGCATTTCGCCAAGCCTGCGCGCCGCGGTGTCGTTGCAGGCCGAGAGCGAATAGACATCGCCCTCGAGCTCAACCGGAAGCCGGCTACCGGCGCGCAGGAATTCGAAAAACGTCTCGTTCGGCCGCCCGGCCTCGAAACAGCGGAGGATCGGGATATAGAGCCCTTCCTCGAACACCGAGCGCCCATCAGGCCCCATGCCGAGGCCGCCGATATCGATCACATGGGCGGTGTTGGCGAGCAGGCCGATCATCGTCCCGCGATGAAAAACCGGCGTCACCACCGTCAGGTCATGCAAATGCCCGGTGCCGAGCCAGGGATCATTGGTGATGTAGTGATCACCCTCGCGCATCGTGTGGGCGGGGAATTTTTTTAGGAAATGGCCAACGCTTTCGCTCATCGCGTTGACATGGCCGGGCGTTCCGGTCACCGCCTGGGCCAGCATGCGGCCCTCGAGATCGAAGACGCCAGCGGAAAGATCGCCGGCCTCGCGCACCGTGGTGCTGAAAGCGGTGCGAATCATCACCTGCGCCTGTTCTTCCACCACCGCGATCAGGCGGTTCCACATCACCTGGTGGCGAATTTTCGCGAGTTCCGGCGCAGCGTTCATCGGCTTTCATCCCCTTCTCTCTCGCGCGTCAGCATGAGCCAGCCTTGCGCGGTGACATCGCCGCGCCAGGCAGCGCCGAGCAATGTCGAGGTTTCGGCTTCGGCGATGATCGCGGGACCAAGGATGCGATCGCCGGGCGAGAGCGCATCGCGCGCATAAATCGCCCAATCGGCTTCGATGCCGGTCGCGCCATCGCGCACTTTCCGCCGCTCGGCGCTCCGCACCGCGCGTATCATCGGATGTGGCGGCGGCGGCGCGGGCTCGGGGAGAATGGTTTCCTGGACCAGGAAATAGCTCAGCACCTCAATCTCCGAGCCCGGCACGGGACGATTGTAAAACCGCGCATAGGCGGCCTCATAGTCGCGCTTGATCGCCGCGCGATCCTCGGGCTCGAGATCACGCACCGGGAGGGGGATGGAAATTTCATGCCCCTGGCCGACATAGCGCATGCTCGCCATCCGTGTCTCGCGGATCGCGGCCCCGAAGCTCGCTGGGGCCACCACGTCGCGCGCCTCATGCGCCATCTCCGCGAAAAGCGCGTTGACGGCGGCGATATCGAGGCTCGCGAGACGCTGATAGAGGCTGCGCACCGCCTCAAAACCGATCGCGGCGCGGAGAAACCCGATCGCACTGCCAACCCCGGCGCCCGAGGGCACGAGCACCTGATCGATGCCGAGCTTCTCTGCGATCCGCGTCGCGTGCACCGGCCCGCCGCCGCCGAACGCGATCAGAGTGCGGCCTTCGAGCGCGGTCGCGGCTTCGATGGCGTGCACGCGGGCGGCGTTGGCCATCGCCTCGTCGACGATTTCGATGACACCGACCGCGGCCATCGCGCTCGAGAGGCCAAGCGGCGCGCCAACCGCCCGCATCAAAGCAGTCCGCGCGGCGTTCGCATCGAGCGGCAAGCGGCCGCCGGCAAAGAGAGCCGGATCATAGCGGCCGAGTTCGAGATTGGCGTCGGTCACCGTCGGCCGGGTGCCGCCGCGCCCATAGCAGGCGGGGCCGGGATCGGCGCCAGCGCTCTCAGGCCCGACGGCAAGGCGGCCAAGGCTGTCGATGCGCGCCTCGCTGCCGCCACCGGCGCCGATCTCGACCATCTCGATCACCGGAATCCTGAGCGGCAGACCCGATCCCTTGCGAAACCGCCCGACCCGCGCGACCTCGAAGCCACGCGCTTCATGGGCGCGATGGTCATCGACAAGGCAGACCTTCGCCGTGGTGCCGCCCATGTCGAAGGAGAGCACGCGATCGAGCCCGGCCTCACGCGCGATGGCGGCGGCGAAAATGGCGCCGCCGGCCGGGCCGCTTTCAACGAGGCGGATCGGAAACCGGCAGGCGGTCTCGATCGTCGTCAAGCGGCCGCCGGACTGCATGAGATAAACCGGCGCGGTGAACCCGACTTCGCGCATCCCGGCCTCCAGCCGGCGGAGATAGCGCGCGATCGCGGGCTGGACATAGGCATTGGCGACGGTGGTCGAAAACCGCTCCCATTCGCGCATTTCCGGCGCGACCTCGGCCGCGAGCGAGAGCGGAATGCCGGGAAGCAATGACGCGAGCAGCGAGGCCGCGCGCCGCTCATGCGCGGGGTTGACGAAACCATGCAGAAACCCGATCGCGATGCTCTCGATCTTCGCGCGCGTCAGCGTCGGCGCGAGCGCGCACACGGCCTCCTCATCGAGCGGGCGCAACACCCGCCCGGCGCGATCGAGCCGTTCGGGCACGGTGAAGCGCAAATGGCGCGGCACCAAAGGCTCAGGCAGCTCGATATTGAGATCGTATTGATCGTAGCGGCTTTCGTTGCGCATCGCGAGAACATCGCGAAAGCCCTCTGTGGTGATGAAGGCGGTGCGCGCGCCCTTGCGCTCGATGATGGCGTTGGTTGCGAGCGTGGTACCATGCACGACGAGCGCGACCTCAGCCGGCGCGATATCGGCATCTGCTAAAATTCGCTGCATGCCATCGAGAACACCGCACTCGGGGGCTGCGGGCGTCGTCAGAAGCTTCGTGGTATAGCGGCGGCCAGCGCTTTCCAGCACGACATCGGTGAAGGTGCCGCCGATATCGACCGCCAACCTGATCTGCCCGCCTTTTTCCGCCGGAGCTGTCCGATCCCGCATCCCAAGCCCTTTTTCCCCTGTCGCACCGCAGCATGAAGAGTTTCGCGGAACTGTCAAATCATCGTCTTCGCCTCTCGCCATGCCGCGTCAAACATGACAATTTCGTCGCAGCGAAGAGCGGACGCTCGCCATCGCGTGATCGGTCCCGGAAGGAAATTCATGAAAACCCTGTTTACCGCCATGCTCGGCACCGAGACCAACAGTTTTTCGGCGCTGCCGACGGGGCTCCGGATGTTCGAGGAAACCTGCCTCTACCGCCGCGCGAATTATGGCGAGGCGGCACCGCTTTATGCCGTTCCCCTCGTCGCCTGGCGCGAGATGGCGGCGGCGCGGGGTTGGCGGGTGATCGAGAGTCTCTGCGCCTTCGCCCAGCCCGCCGGCCCCACGGTGCGCACGGTCTATGAGGCGTTTCGCGATGAGATCCTCGCCGATCTCAAGGCCGCGATGCCGGTCGATGCGGTGCTGTTGTCGCTGCATGGCGCGATGATCGCGGAAGGCTATGACGATGCCGAGGGCGATCTGCTCGCGCGGGTGCGCGCGATCGTCGGGCCGGACGTTGCGATCGGCGCCGAGTTCGATCTTCATGCCAATATCAGCCGCGCGAAATGCGAGAACGTGACCGCGCTCGTTTTGTTCAAGGAATATCCGCATACCGATGTCGGCGAGCGCGCACGCGAACTCTTCACGATCATCGCCGATGCCATAGAAGGAAAGACGCGCCCGGTGATCGGCTGGTTCGATTGCCGCATGGTCGGCGTTTTTCATACCACACGCCAGCCGATGCGCGGCTTCGTCGATCGTGCTAGCGCCCTCGAGGGGCACGACGGCGTGCTTTCGGTCTCGATCGTGCA
Source organism: Acidibrevibacterium fodinaquatile (assembly GCF_003352165.1). GTDB lineage: Bacteria > Pseudomonadota > Alphaproteobacteria > Acetobacterales > Acetobacteraceae > Acidibrevibacterium > Acidibrevibacterium fodinaquatile. The sequence continues at coordinate 1,952,642 of NZ_CP029176.1, read as the reverse complement.
CGGCTTCCCCTGGGCCGATGTCGCCGATATGGGGAGCAAGATCATCGTTGTCACCGATGGTGATCGGGACAAGGCGGCGCGGCTCGCGGCCGAACTCGGGCGGGAATTCTTCGCACTCCGCGCGGCGATCAGCCCACCTTATGTGACGCTCGATGACGCCATGGAGCGTGCCGCGCATTATCGTGGGGCACGCCCGTTGGTTCTCGCCGATGTCGCCGACAATGCTGGCGGGGGGGCTGCGAGCGATTCGACGTTTGTGCTGGAGGCGATGCTCGCGCGCGGGGTCGAGAACGCCGCGATCGCCATGATTTGGGATCCGATGGTGGTCAGGCTGGCGTTCGAGGTTGGGGTGGGCGCCGCTTTCGCCCTCCGGCTCGGCGGCAAACTCGGGCGGTTTTCGGGCCAGCCGCTCGATCTCGAGGCACGCGTCATCGGCCTCGCGCGTGACGTCTCCATCCCGTTCGGGGGCGCGATGGCGCCGGCCGGCGATCTCGCGGCGTTCGCGGTCGGCGCCATCGCCATCGTCTGCAGCACGATCCGCACCCAATGTTTCAGCCCGGTCTGCTTCACCGCCGCCGGCATCGATATCGGCGCGCGCCGCGTCCTCGTGGTCAAATCGATGCAGCATTTCCATGCCGCTTTTGCCCCGATCGCCGGGGACATTCTTTATGTCGCAGCGCCAGGCGCGGTTTCGCCCGTTATCACCGCCCTCCCCTATCGCAAAGCGTCGCGCGATCAGTGGCCGTTCGTCGAAAATCCCGCAACGGGCGGATAATGGGGCTGACATAGACGGGGCGCTGGACGCGCAGGGAGAGCCCATGCTTTACCGCGATAGCCATCCCCAAAAATCAAACCCTAAAATTGATGACAGGCTCTAATTGTCATGTATAGCAGTGGGAGATTAACAAAACGATCTCTACACCAATTCTCGGCCGGCGAGCCGTTCCAGCACCCGAAGCGGGCTGCGTTCGGGGTGAAGCAAGCGATCGTTGGGGAGATGAAAAGTTTGTTCCAGGGCGAAGCGGCCGGACATCGCGGCGTGCAGCACCTGATCGGTATAGACGATCCAGGTCGAGCCCGGCGGGAAGGCGAGTTTTATCCGCGGCGCCTCGCGCTGATAGGTGTGATCGAGCTTCCCTTGATCGTGTAGGCCGAGCATCAGGAAATCATAGGGGCTCCGCCGCCCTTTGGTGAGGCCGATGCGCTCCATGAACCAGGCGGCGCCCGGCAGCGGGCGGCGGAGACGCGGGAGGAATTTCTTGGCGAAATCCGCGAACGGCTCGCCCACCTCCCAGTGCCGCAGCGTGTCGTCGGGCGCGATATTGGAAAACACGCGGAGGATGCGCTTGCCGCGCATCGGCCGGCTCGGGAAGGCATCGACATGGAGCCGGCGATCATCGTGGCGGGGCGAGGTCGGGCGGCCGGCGATCTCGACGGGGCGGAAGCTGGTGCGGGCGCGCTCGAGACCGATGTCATAGGCGGGGATGAGGCCGACCAGCAATGAACGGGCCTGGCGGCCGAAGCGATCCAACATCGCCGCGAGCTTTTTTTCCTCGACGCCGGCGAGCGTGGTCGCCCCGATCTGGCCGGTAAGTGGGTCGAAACTCACATTCTTGCGGCTGTGATCGGACACTTTATCGTCGAGAAAGCCCGCCTCCTCGGGGCGCAAACGAAAGGCGAGATCGGGGAAAAACAGGACTTTGCCGGCCTCGAGCGCATCGCCGGCGCGCGCGATCGTGTCTGGCGCGAAGGGGCCTTCCCAAGTGAGGCCGCGAAATTCCTCGACCACGTCGATTGCCTGCATCATCCGCCTCCGGAAGAGATTTTTTCCATCCGTATCATTCGCGTCGCAATACCCGATCGACGAGAAAGCTCGCCAAGCCATGGGCCGCGAAATCCCGGCGCAGCGCCATTTCATCATACCCGTCTCGCACCCAATCGGGAAATGACAGCCGCCCCTCCGCCTCGCGCGCGTAGGACAGCAGCAAAGCATCGAGAATGCCGACCCGGGAAGTCCGGAAATGTCCGTAGCGCCAGGAAAGCGCCGCCATCGCCCGCGCAACCGGAACGCCGTTCAAAATCAGGAACACGGCGGCGGCGAAGCCGGCGCGATCGGCGCCGGATTTGCAGTGGATCAGCGCCGGTTCGGCCATGGTTTGCAAGGTTTCGATCAGGCCGAGCAGATCGGCGCGCCCCGGCGTGCGGCTGGCGATCGGCGCATCGATGAAGCGCAGGCCGAGCCGCTGCGCCGCCTCACGCGAGAGGGCGTCCGAGCCATTGCCGCAGGGGCCGCGGAGATTGACCACGGTGCGGAGATGCCAGCGTCGCGCCATGGCGCGGAGCCGCGCCGGCGTCGGATGGTTGGAGCGGTAGAGCCGCCCCGGCACCACCACGCCGGCATTGCTCCACACCAGCCGGAACACCGCGTGATCGGTGAGCAGGCTATCGAGCCAGGCGAGCCGCCGCCCACCGGGCGCGGCGAGGTCACCGCGAAAGAACGTGTCCATGCCAGACCTCGTTCATGTCCCGCTCACCGGATCGCGCCCGACCCGCACCCGCTCGACGCGCCGCCCATCCATCGCCAATACCTCGAACCGCCAGCCGCCGAAGACAATGCGGTCGCCCGCTTGCGGCACCCGGCGGAGCAGGGCGAGGATCAGCCCGGCGAGCGTATGATAACTGCCTTCCGCCGGCAGCGCCGGGAGGTCGAGCTGCGATTTCAGCTCATCGACCGGCATCAAGCCGTCCAGAACCCGCTCGGTCTCGGGCTGGTTGGGCTGCGCCGGCTCCGGCGGCGGTTCGTTGAGGTCGCCGACGATCGCCTCCAGAAGATCGGTCGCGGTCACCAGCCCCTCGAAACTGCCGTATTCGTCCATCACCACGGCGATCCCGAGCGGGTCGGATTTGAGACGCGCCAGGGCATCGAGGGCGGAGACGCGGTCGGGGATCACCATCGGCTGGCGCAGGCTGGCTGCGAGCGAAAATTCGCCGCCATCGAGCAAGCGGTCGAGAATGTCCTTGGTCTGGACGATGCCGACGACATTATCCACCGCGCCATCGCAGACCACGAAGCGCGAATGCGGCGAGGCTTTGAGGGTCGCGATGATGTCGCGGCGGGGATCGGTGCGGTCGATCCAGGTGATTTCGGTGCGTGGCGTCATGATCGCGCGGACCGGCTTGTCGGCAAGGCGCAGCAGGCGCTCGATCATGTCGCGCTCCTCGGTCTCCAAGACGCCGGCCTTGGTGCCTTCGAGCAGGAAGGCACGCAATTCCTCCTCCGTCACCTCGGGGCCGCGTTTCTGGGTCTGGCCGAGAAGCCGCAGCACCAGGGCCGAAGAGCGACCGAGCAGCCAAACAACCGGGGCGCCGATGCGCGCGAGCAAGGCGACCGGGCGGGCGACAAGCACCGCCGTTCGCTCCGGCCAGCGCAGCGCCAGCTGCTTTGGCACCAACTCACCGAACACCAAGGTGAAATAGGTAATCGCAACCACCACCACGATATAGGCGAGACTACTCGCCCAGGCGCCGATCACCGGCAGCGGCGCGAGCCACAGCGCGAGGCGCGTCGCCAGCCGGGCGCCGCCGACGACGCCGGCGACAATCCCGATCAAGGTCATCCCGATCTGAATCGTCGGCAGGAAACGCTGCGGGTCTTCCGCCAAGACGCGGGCGAGGGCGGCGCGCGGCTCGCCCTTGCGTTCCAGCACCGCAAGGCGGGCGCGGCGCGCCGAAACGAGGGCGAGTTCGGAGAGCGCGAACAGGCCGTTGAGCCCGATCAGCAGCAGAATGACGATGATTTCGATGGCCGCGCGCATGCTGCTCCGGTGATGCGCGATCGCTTCCGCGCCGTCAAATAGGCGCATCGTGCGCGCAACCAAGGGAGAGCACCCGCCGCGGGTTGATGGTGCGCCACGGCTGCGCCATGATTGGCCGGCAAGAGGCGGGAGGAAGCAGCGCGTGAACACGTGTCGCGTTATCACGGGTCGATCGGTGGCGGGGGGCGAGACCGGCAGGCGGCATTGCCGGACATGAGCGCTCCCGAGATGCGGCGTTTCGCCTCCCTGACCCCGTTGCTCGCGCCGCGTTCGGTCGCGGTGATCGGTGCGTCCGACGACCCGACCCGGATCGGCGGCCGGCCGATCGCTTATATGTTGCAACAGCGTTTTTCCGGCCGGCTGATGCCGGTGAACCCGAAACGCGAGACGGTGCAGGGACTTCCCTGTTTTCCGAGCATCGCCGACCTGCCCGAGACGCCGGATGTCGCGATCGTCGCGGTGCCGGCGGCGTTCGCTGTCGAAACCGTTGCCGCGCTCGCCGCGCGCGGGGTCAGGGGCGCGATCGTCTTGACCGCGGGTTTCGCCGAGATGGATGCCGCCGGGGCGGCGGCGCAGGCGGAAATGGTGGCGCGCGCACGGGCCTCTGGCATGCGGCTCCTCGGCCCCAATTGTCTCGGCCTTTTCAACGCGCGGCTTGGCTATTACCCGACTTTCACGGCGTCCCTCGAGACCGGGTTTCCGCTGCCCGGGCGGATCGGCGTTGCGAGCCAGTCTGGCGCCTATGGGACGCACCTTTTCGCCATTGCGCGCGGCCGCGGCCTCGGCACGCCGCTCTGCATCACCACCGGCAATGAGAGCGATGTCACCGTCGGCGAGGTCATCGGCTGGCTCGCGGAAGACCCCGACACCGACGTCATCGCCGCCTACGCCGAGGGCATTCGCGAGGCGGAAAGTTTTCTCGCGGCCCTCGCGGCGGCGCGCGCCGCCAAAAAGCCGGTGGTGCTGATGAAGGTCGGGCGCAGTGCCCTCGGTCAGGCGGCGGCGCAGTCCCATACCGCCTCGATCGCCGGTGATGACGCCGTGACCGATGCCGTGCTCGCCGAATTCGGCGTGGTGCGCGCCGCGACCACCGAGCAGATGCTGGATATCGCCTATGCCGCGACCAAGCGCATCTATCCCGCGCGCAACAGCCTCGGGGTGATCACGGTGAGCGGCGGCGCCGGGGTTTTGATCAGCGACGCCGCCGAGGCGCTCGGCCTCCCGATGCCCGAGATGCCGGCGCCGGCGCAGGCGGCCTTGCGCGCGCTGGTGCCGTTTGCGGCGCCGCGCAACCCGGTCGATTGCACGGCGCAGGTGCTGAACGATCTTTCGCTGGTCGGGCGTTTCGCCGAAAGCATGGTCGCCGATGGCGGCTATGCCTCGGTGCTCGCGTTCTTCTCGCAAACCGGCGGCGCCGCCTCCATCGCGCCGAAACTACGCGCCGAACTCAACGCGGTACGGAGCGCGCATCCCGAGCGCCTCTTCGTGCTCTCGGTGGTCGCTGACCAGACACGTGTGCGCGCCTATGAGGAAGACGGGTTTCTGGTGTTCGAGGATCCCTCCCGCGCGGTCGCGGCGATCGCGGCGATGGGGCGTTTCGGCGCCGCTTTCGCGGCCCCCTCGCCGCCGCCGCCGGCGCCCTTGCCGAAGGTGGCGCTGCCGGCCGCAACCCCGAGCGAGGCAGAGGCCAAACGGCTGCTCGCGGAAGCCGGGATCGTCTGTGTTCCCGAACAGGTCGCGGCAACCGCCGAGGAGGCGATCGCGGCGGCCGCGGCCCTCGGCTATCCGGTGGTGATGAAGATTCTCTCCCCGGATATTTTGCATAAATCTGAAATCGGCGGGGTGCTGCTTGGTCTCGGCGATGCCGATGCGGTACGCGCCGGGTTTTCGACCTTGATCGCGCGCGCGAAAGCCGCGCGGCCGGAGGCGCGAATCGAGGGGGTTCTGGTCGCAAAAGCAATGACCGGCGGGGTCGAATGCCTGCTCGGCGTCCATCGCGACCCGGTGTTCGGCCCGATCGCGGCGTTCGGTTTGGGCGGAATTTTCGTCGAGGTGCTGCGCGATGTCGTTTTCCGCCGCTGCCCGTTCGGCGTCGAGGTCGCGGAAGCGATGATCCGCTCGGTCCGCGCCGCCCCTCTCTTGCTTGGCGCGCGCGGCCGGCCGGCGGCCGATATTCCGGCGCTGGCGCGGATGTTGTCGGCACTTTCTCGATTCGCCGCCGCCGCCGAGGCCGATCCTCGCGGCCGGCGGCTCCGCGCGATCGACCTCAACCCGGTTTTTGCCTTGCCCGAAGGCGCCTTTGCCGCCGACGCGGTGATCGAGATGGGAGAATGACATGGCCATCGATCCAGAAAAATTGCTGAATTACCCCATCCCCGAGGTGCGCCAGCAGGTCACCCAGCGGGATACGATTTTTTATGCGCTTTCGATCGGGCTCGGGCAGGATCCGATGGATCGACGCCAGCTTGATTTCCTCGACCACCATCGCGCACTCAAAGCTTTTCCGTCCATCGCCGTGGTGCTCGGCCATCCCGGCTTTTGGGCGGCGCGGCCGGATACCGGGATCGATGCGGTTCGCGTTGTGCATGGCGAGCAGGGCATCGTCTGGCATCACCCGATCCCGGTCGAGGGCGAAATCATCGGCCGCACCCGCATCACCGGCCTGATCGACAAGGGGGCGGGAAAGGGGGCGCTGATGTATAGCGAGAAGCAGGTGATCGAGGCGGCGAGCGGCAAACTGCTCGCAACCCTCACCAGCACCACGTTTCTGCGCGGCGATGGTGGTTTCGGCGGCCCGTCGGGACCGGTGAAGCCGGTCCATCCGGTGCCCGAGCGCGCGCCTGCGCTCTCCCTCGATCTTGCGACGAGGCCCGAACAGGCGCTCTATTACCGTCTCAACGGCGATGACAACCCGCTGCACGCCGATCCCGATTTCGCCGCCCGCGCCGGCTTTCCTCGCCCGATTTTGCACGGGCTGTGCACGCTCGGCGTCGTCTGCCACGCATTGCTCAAGACGCTTTGCGATTACGATCCGGCCGGGCTCAAGGAGATGGATCTGCGCTTTTCCTCCCCGGTCTATCCGGGGGAGACCATCCGCACCGAGATCTGGCCGGAGGAAGGGGCGTTTCGCGCCCGCGTCGTTGAACGCGACGTGATCGTCGTCAATAATGGCCGGGTGGTGCGCGCGCGATGATTGACCGTATCGTCAAGACCATGGCGGAAGCGATGGCGGGGATCGAAGATGGCGCGGTGCTGCTGCTCGGCGGCTTCGGCAGCGTCGGCCAGCCGCAGGCGCTGATCGACGGGCTGATCGAGCAGGGGGCGAAAGACCTCACGGTCGTCGCCAATAACGCCGGCAGCGGCGGGGAAGGTTTGGCCAAGCTGCTTGCGCTCGGGCGGGTGCGGCGGATCGTTTGCTCCTATCCACGCAGCCCGAGTTCGACGGTATTCGAGGACCTCTACAAGGCCGGCAAAATCGAGCTGGAGCTGGTGCCGCAAGGCACGCTCGCCGAGCGGATGCGCGCCGCCGGCGCCGGCGTTCAAGCCTTTTTCACCCCGACTTCTTATGGCACCAAGCTTGCCGCCGGCAAGGAAACGCGCGAGATCAATGGCCGCAACTGCGTCCTCGAATACGCGCTCTTCGGCGATGTCGCGCTGATCGAGGCGTGGCAGGCCGACCGCTGGGGCAATCTCACCTATCGCCGCTCGGGGCGGAATTTCAACCCGGTGATGGCAACGGCGGCGAAGCTCACCATCGCCCAGGCGCAGCACATCGTCGAACTCGGTGCGCTCGACCCGGAGGCGGTGGTGACGCCGGGGATTTTCGTCGACCGCGTGATCCATGTGCCTTATGGCGACCCGCCGATCTGAGGGCGGCACGATTGGAGGAGAGAAGAATGGCCGATAACAGCAGCGCCGCCTTTACCCCGCTCGACCGCGTCGGCATGGCCGCGCGGCTCGCGCGCGACGTGCCGGAGGGTTGGTATGTCAATCTCGGGATCGGCATCCCGACCCTGGTCGCCGATCATGTGCCGCTCGATCGCGAGGTGATTTTCCACTCCGAGAACGGCGTCCTTGGGATGGGGCCGGCGCCGGCGCCGGACAAAGTCGATCCCTGGCTGATCAATGCCGGGAAGCAATTGGTGACGCTGCGCACCGGCGGCTGCTTCGTCCACCATGCTGACAGTTTCGCGATGATCCGCGGCGGCCATCTCGATCTCTGTGTCCTCGGCGCCTATCAGGTGGCGGCCAACGGCGATATCGCGAATTGGGCGACGAGCGAGAACGACACCGCGCCGGCGGTCGGCGGCGCGATGGATCTCGCGGTCGGGGCGAAAAGATTGTGGGTGGTGATGGAGCATCAGACGAAAGACGGGCGTCCACGCCTCGTGAATGCGCTCAGCTATCCGCCGACGGCGCTCGGCGCGGTCAAGCGGGTCTATACCAATCTCGCGGTGCTCGATGTCGAGGCGCGCGGCTTCGTCGTCCGCGATATCGTGCCTGGGCTTTCCTTCGCCGAGTTGCAGGCGCGGAGCGAAGCCAAGCTTCATCTCCCTTCATGAGCGGAAACGACGCAACCGCCGAAAGCGTGCGCCTGATCCAGGACAGCGCCGGCGCGATCGCCCCACGCGGCGGCGATTTCCGTCGCATCCGCGCGCTTCGCTTCTCCCCGCTTGGCTTCGATCGCGCGGTTTGGAGCGAAATCTGCGCGATGGGCTGGGTTGGTCTTTTGCTTCCCGAAGACCAAGGCGGCGCCGGGCTCGGGATGGCAGAATATTGCGCGCTCGCCGAGGCATTGGGCGCGGGGCTGGTGCCAGAGCCGTTGATCGCGGCGGTGCTTGTCGCGGGGTTTCTGCCCGACCCCTGGCGCGCCGATCAGCTCGCCGGCAAGCGCCTGGTGCTGCCGGCCTGGCAGGAGGCGCCAGGCGCACTGCTCGCGCCGTTTTCGACCAGTCTTGCCGATGGCGCGCTCTCCGGGCGCAAGATCTTCGTGCCGATGGCAAACGCCGCCGACGCTTTCCTGGTCGCCACCAATACCGGGCTCGCGCTGGTTCCAGCGGATGGCGAGGGGGTCTCACTGGTAACCGCGCCGACCCAGGATGGCGGGCATTTCGGCACCCTGACGTTCGAGGATAGCCCGGCGATCGCCCTCGCCGGTGATTTCGCCTCTGCCCTCGAGGCGGCGGCTTTGGCGACCAGCGCCTATCTCCTCGGCGTGATGGATCGGGTGTTTGCGCTCACCCTCGATTATCTCCGCACGCGCGAGCAATTCGGCCGTAAGATCGGCAGCTTTCAGGCTTTGCAGCACCGCGCCGCCGATCTCAAAATCCTGCTCGAGCTGACCCGTGCCTCGGTCGCTTCAGCGGCGGCGGTGTTTGACAGCCATGATGATAACGCCGCGCGCGCCTGCGCAGTGTCGCGGGCGAAGGCACGTGCAACCGACGCCGCGCTGCGGATGACCCGCGAGGCGATCCAGCTCCATGGCGGCATCGCCTATACCGATGAGTTCGATATCGGCCTCTTTCTGCGCAAAGCGATGGTGGTCGCCGGACAATTCGGCACCAGCGCCTGGCACCGCGCGCGTTACGCAGCACTCGCGCCCGAAGATGAGGAGTAACGCGCATGCAGACTTCTCCCGCCGACGATCTCAACGCCCTCGATGACGAGGCCTTCCGCCATGTCGTGCGGCGCTGGGTTGCGGAAAATTATCCGCCCGAGATCCGCAATCCGCCCAAGCGCCTCCATTGGCGCGAAAACAAGGTCTGGTATCTGAAACTCGCCGAGAAGGGCTGGCTCGCGCCGGGCTGGCCGCGCGAATATGGCGGCATGGGGCTCTCGGCCGGAAAGCAGCTCATCATGATCGAGGAGTTCGAGCGTTTCGGCTGCGCGCGCACCAATGATCACGGCGTGGTCATGGTCGGCCCGCTCCTCATCCGCTATGGTAGCGAGGCGCAAAAACGCAGCTTTCTTCCCAAAATCCTCAGCGGTGAGCATATCTGGTGCCAGGGCTATAGCGAGCCCAATGCCGGCTCCGATCTCGCCGCCTTGCGCACCGAAGCGGTTTTGGACGGCGATCATTGGGTGATCAACGGCCAAAAGACCTGGACCACGCTCGCGACCGACGCCAACTGGATTTTTCTCCTCGCCCGCACCGACAAAGCCGCGAAGAAGCAAGAAGGGATCAGCTTTTTTCTGGTGCCGATGGATGCGCCGGGCGTCACCGTCCGCCCGATCATCAATCTCGAACTGCATGACGAGTTTTGTGAGACGTTTTTCGACAATGTCCGGGTGCCGAAGGAAAATCTGGTCGGCGAGGTGAACAAAGGCTGGACGATGGCCAAGGCGCTGCTCGGCTTTGAGCGCATTTTCCTCGGCTCGCCCCGGCAATCGGCCTATGCCTTGATCCGCTTGAAGCGCCTTGCCGAACATGTCGGCTGCGCCGATGATCCGCTGTTCCGCGATCGCTACACCCGGCTTCGCCTCGATCTCGCCGATCATCGCGCGCTCTATGAAACGCATGTCGCGAAGCTCAGGCGCGGCGAGGCGCTGGGCGCCGATGTCTCGATGCTGAAAGTCCACCAGAGCGAATTGTTCCAGCGCATCACCGATGCCATGATGGAGATTGCCGGCGAGGAGGGCGGGCTTCTCGAGCCCATCGAGGGAAATCGTGATCTTCACCCCGCCGGGCTTTTCATCCAGGCGCGCCCGACCAGCATCTATGGCGGCACCAACGAAATCCAGCGCAATATCCTCGCCAAGAACGTGCTCGATCTGCCGGGCTGACATGAACGCCGCTTGGGCATGAACCCCCGTCTCGACGGGCGAGCGATCGCTGTCATGACGCTGCTCTGCCTCATCTGGGGCGGCCAGCAGGTCTTGGTCAAGCTCGCCATCGCCGATGGGCTGCCGCCGGCGTTACAGGCTGGGCTCCGTTCGCTGTTCTCGACTGTGCTGCTGCTTCTTTGGATCGGCTGGCGGGAGGGCGCGGGCGGATTCTGGCGGCTTTGCCGCCGCGATCACACGCTCATCCCTGGTGTCATCATGGCGCTTTTGTTCGGTGGCGAGTTTCTCTTGCTCTATGCCGGCCTCACCCGCACCACCGCCTCGCGCGCGGTCTTGTTTCTTTATACCGCGCCGTTTTTCGTCGCCCTCGGCGTGCATTTTCTCGTGCCAGGGGAACGGCTCGCCGCGCGGCAAGGTGTCGGGCTGGTGCTCGCATTCGCGGGTGTGGCCATCGCTTTCGCCGATGGTCTGCGTCATGCCGCCGCCGGTGGCTCGGTGCTCGGCGATCTCATGGTGACGCTGGCGGCGATGACGTGGGCGGCGGTGACGGTGATGGTGAAGGCGGTAAAGGGGCTGCACCGGATCTCGGCCGCGAAAGTTTTGTTTTATCAGCTCGCCGGCTCGATTCCGATCCTGCTTGGCGCGGCGCTGCTCAAAGGCGAAGGGGGCGCGATTTTTCATGCCGGGCCGATCGCTTATGCCTCGCTCGCCTATCAATCGGTGATCGTCGCCTTCGCAAGCTACCTCGCCTGGTTCTGGCTGATCGGGCTTTACCCGGCGGGCCGTCTTGCCGCATTCTCGTTTCTCACGCCGCTCTTTGGCATGCTTGCCGGGATCGTGGTTCTCCATGAGCCGGCATCGGTTTTTCTCGGGCTTGCCTTGATGGCGGTGGCGGCGGGACTTTATCTCGTCAACGCCAGCCCGCGCCCGGCGGCGCGCGCTTCGGGGAGTTATGCCGATGGCTGAGATGTCCATTCTGGCGCGACGGCGGATCGAGGCGACCTTCGCCAAGGGCGTGTTCGCTGAAATGGCGCGTGAATTTGGCGAAGCGGCGGCAAAGCGCGTTCTCGCGCGCGCCGTCATCGCCATGGCCAAGGACGCAGCGCGCGAGTTCGCCCAAGCAGCACCGGCGGGGGCCGATCTCGCCCATTTCCGCGCGATCCAGTCGCTCTGGCGCGCCGAGGACGCGCTCACCATCGAGGAACTTCCCGCCAAGGCGGACGAATTTCATTTTAATGTCACGCAATGCCGTTATGCCGAGATGTATAGAGATCTCGGCCTTGGTGAGCTTGGCGGCATTCTCTCCTGCCAGCGTGACGCAGCGTTTTGCGAAGGCTACCATCCGGCGCTTGCGCTCACGCGAACGCAAACCCTCATGGAGGGGGCCTCGCATTGCGATTTCCGCTATCGCTGGGTGGGAGGGGCTGCGCGGCCGCAGGGCGAGTCTGGAGGATGAGATCATCGATGAACCTGACCTCTAAGCCGCTTTCCCGCCGGCAAGTTCTGCTCGGCGCTTTGCCCGCCGGGCTCGCGCTCACCGTTCCGGCGCGAGCGGCGGCGCCGGCTTTGCCCTTCGTCGTCATCGGCGATTGGGGGCGACGTGGCGCCGATCACCAGGCGGAGGTCGGGCGTCAGATGGGCGAGACGGCAGCATCGATCGCGAGCCGCTTCGTGATTTCGGTCGGCGATAATTTTTATGAAAACGGGGTGCAAAGCCTCGACGATACCCATTGGCGGCAATCCTTCGAGGCGATCTATACCGCGCCGGCGCTGCAAACCCCCTGGTATGTCATTCTCGGCAACCATGATTATCGCGGCGAGATCGCACCACAGCTCGCCTATCACAGCAAAAGCCCGCGCTGGCGGATGCCGGCGCGCTATTTCTCGCGCACCGAGACCCTGGCGGATGGGAGTGCGGCGGATTTGTTCTTCATCGATACCAGCCCGTTCATTCGCGCCTATCGCGGCAGCGCGGTGCGGATCGACGACCAAGACCCGGCGGCCCAGCTTGCCTGGCTCGATCAGGCGCTCGGCGCGTCCACCGCGCCGTGGAAGATCGTCATCGGCCATCACCCGCTTTATACCGCGCTCGGCGGCGCGCATCACGACCAGCCGGATTTGATCGCGCCGCTCGCGCCGCTGCTGCGGCGGCATCACGTGCCGGTTTACATCAATGGCCATGACCATTCGATGCAATATGTCGAGATGGATGGTATCGCCTATGTCACCACTGGCGCCGGCTCGGAAACCTATGAGACCGGCCCCGCCAATCGCCCCGGCTTTGCCGCCGGTGCGCATGGTTTCCTCCGCGCCGCGCTGCGTCCGGAGGTGTTGGAGATCGCTTTCGTCACCGAAACCGGCGCGATCCCCTTTTCGCGCGTAATCCCGCGCACGCCGGGATGAACGACGGGCGCCGCTAGAGCGCGATCGGTTTAAGTCGATCACGCTCTACCCCTATTTTGGCGAGCAAGTTGGCCGGTTTTGATTGAACAGGATGGTTCAATCAAAACCTACCTTGCTCTAGGCCTCGCGCGCAAGCAGGCGGGCCGCGTCGCCATCGAACTAACCCGCATGCGACGCCGGCGCGCAAAAGGGCTGCTACTGCGGTAATTTCTTCGATCCCGCCGCCGCGTGCTTCTTGCTCAGCGACGACGCCAGCTTCATCACCGGCCAAATCCTCGCCGCCGATGGCGGCTTCCTCGCCGGCGGGCTGATCGGGCGATAGAAAAAGAAAGAAATGTTCTTTTTGGAAAAAGAACCAAAAACTTTCATCCCTTAGGCAGCGTCTGCGGCGCTGCCAGGCATGGGAAACAGGTTCGGCTTGCGGCGGAAGGAGAAATGCGTTAGTAATCGTGACATGCCCGCTAACAAATCCCCCGCCGCTTCCCATGGCGATGAGCTGATCATCCCCTTCCTCTTCATCCCGGAAGGCCAATCCCCGCCCGAGGACTGGCTACAGGCGCGCCCCGGCCCGATCCGGATTCCCGCAACCGTGGTCCTGCGGCGCGACGGCTCGATCGCCGGCATCAAACTCGCCCGGAACGAGCGGGCACCCTCGCCGTCCCGGCAACTCCCGGAAGCTTCGCCCCCGCTCCCGGCTATGCCGCGCCCGAAACCCCCGCCTCGCCATTCCTGTCCGATATGGTGCGCCAGCTTTTGATCATGTTTGGCCTGGAAAATTTCTCCCGTGCCAAGCCGCCGGCGGAGGGTCCGCTCTCCGCGGAGCCGCTCAAGGACGATCAGGGGCAACAAGTATTTGCGCCCAACTATAATCACATAGACATGCCAAATCGCATATTAAATGAAGAAGAAAAAGAATATTATAAGAAAAAATCTGAGGAACCTAAGGAAATAGCGGTCATGCGTCCCGCATTCATGGATCCGCATTTCTTCGTGAGAAAGGGAATAGAGGACAGGAAGCGGGATGAAGAAGCACTGAAATATGCTGGAGAGAGCGGGATGTTATTATTTTCGCTCACATACGGACTTATTGATACGAACCTATTCAACTTCGATCATGGTGGCCCCTGGGACGCGCAACGTATCGCTGGTCATTTTTATGAAAAATATGTCGAATATGCAACCATAGCTATCGGCCTCTACGCTGCCGCTTATGGGATTCCTGAGGATAAAATTCTCGAAATAGAAAATATTACATTTGGAAAATCTATGCAAGATAGAGATTATGATAAAATTTACAAAAACCTTCCTGAGGACAATGTAAAATGGACAGATGTAGGGTACGAATTATACAAATCAGGAAAAATATCTCCGAATTTCGAGCCATAAAATGTTATGATAAAGCGCATCGTTCGTACAGGATGCTTAATATTGTTATGTTTATTTTTGTTGTTTATGGGATTTATTGTTTTTGGTGTTTGGTTAATGCTCCACAAACCCACTGATTGTTACGTGATCTCCCGCGACACCTTTCCCTCTCCGGATCATGCCTGGACAGCAGTGGACGAATCCCATGAATGCGTATCATGGATCTTTGTAACCGATTTGTGGTCGGAAATCTATCTGGTGACAGAGAGGCCGGTGCCGTTGCAGGTCATTCCCATCCTCACTACGCGGTACGAACCGCCCCAACTCGTCTGGTCCGCGCCGGACGTGCTGCAACTCCGCGTTCGCTGGCCGCGCAGGTTCGATCCCTATGTCAGGAATGCCGACGGGGTCCGGATCGAGATGCGTTATGACACCTCATTGATCGATGAGGGCGCAAAGAAACCGAGATGACACCAAGGACACACGGCGCACACTGCGGAAATACAAAAATCTTTCAAAAACAAGACAAAAACGACTGATATAAGCTATGAGTCAAATTCCGCCGCCGGTGAGAACGCCGAGCAATTCCCGGCGATATTCCGCCGAGGCGTGCAAATCGCTGTGTGGTGTGGCGTTGCGTCGCGGCGCAACGCATCGATCGCGGCGGCAAGGGAAAAGGCTTACGACGCCGACGAACGGGTGATCCAACCTTTGCACGACGCCGGAATAGAACCCGTCATTCCATCAAAGGCCAACCGCAAAGCGCCGCGCTCCTATGACCAAGACCTCCACAAAGCCCGCAGCCCGATCGAAATTTTCTTCTGCAAGCTCAAGCAGTTTCGCGCTATCGCCACGCGTTACGGCAAAACCGCCCGGAATTTCCTCGCCGCCACCCACTTCGCCGCCGCCGTCATCTGGCTCAATTGATGACAGGCCCTTGGTGAGCGTGCGGTTGACAGGGATGTGATATGACGGTGCGGCGCCAAACCCGCCAAACTCGGGTGCTTTCACCGCTCTCACGCCGAAGGGGTTCCCGATGCGTTTTCCGATCTGGCCGCTATTGCTTGGCGCCGTCTTGCTCTCCGGTTGTGTCGATTACGAAAAAGAGCGTGAGGCTTATCTCACGAGCATGGTCGGGCTTTCCGAGGCGGAATTGATCCAGCGCATGGGGGTGCCGCAACGCACATATGAGGCCAATGGCCATAAATTCCTCGCCTATGAGCATCAGAGTGAGAGCTACATGTCCGAAGACGATTTTGGCGGCGGATTCGGCATGATGGGCGGGCCGTTCGGGTTCGGCGAGCCCGATTTCGGCGGCGGCGAGGTCGATGTCAGCACCTGCCAGACGGTGTTCGACGTGGTGAAGGGCTATGTCCAGTCCTTCTCCCGCCATGGCGACGGGTGTTGACGGATCCGGCTCAGAGTGCCGCGGTGATCGCCGCGTTGAGCGCCCGCACGCCCGCCGCCGGGCCCGCGGGATGGCCCCAGACGGCGCTGATCACCGCGAGGAAATCGGCGCCGGCGGCGACCAAGGGGGCGCAGTTTTCGGCGTTGATGCCGCCGATCGCGACCGCCGGGAGTTCCATCAGCTCCGCCCACCAGGCGAGGATCTCGGGCGCGGCGCGGGCCGGTGCTTCCTTGGTTATGGTCGGGAAAAAGGCGCCGAACGCGACGTAATCCGCCCCCGCCTCGCCGGCCGCCATCGCGCGGTCGCGGCTCGCATAGCAGCTGGCCCCGAGCGTCAGATCGGGGCCGAGCAGGCGCCGCGCCGCCGCGACATCCATGTCGTCGGCGCCGACATGGGCGCCGTCACAACCGCTCTCGCGCACCAGATCGGGGCGATCATTGAGCAGAAAGGCAACGCCACGGCTCTGTGCCACCGGCCGAAGCACGTCGATTGCGCGCCGGAGCGCGTCATCGCTGATCGGCTTGAGCCGCAACTGCACGGCGGCGACATCGCCGGCGTCGAGGGCGGCGGCGAGATCGTCGGCGAAACGCCCGGGATCGAGCGCCGGCGGCGTGATCAGATAGAGCCGGCAGCGCGCCCCCGCCTCGCGCATCGGCGTTCAGCCGCGCCCCTGATAGATTTCGATGATCTTGCCCAAGAGCGCCAGCGCCTCCGCCTTCGGACGCTGGAAACTGTTGCGCCCGATGATGCTGCCATGCGCGCCGCCATCGCGCAGACCGCGCACGGTTTCCAAAAGCGCCTCGCTCCCGGTGCTCTCGCCGCCCGAGAAAACGACGAGCCGGCGGCCATTGAACGCCGCCTGCATGACGTGGGCGACGCGTTCGGCGAGCGTCGCGCGCGGGATCCGTTCCTTCTCATAGACCTTGCGCGCCGCCTCCTGGCTCAGATGCTCGGTCGGCGGCTTGACCTTGATGATGTGCGCCCCCATCAGCGCCGCCATATGCGCGGCATAGGCGCAGATATCGAGCGCGGTTTCGCCGGCCTTATCCAGCGCTGGGCCGCGCGGATAGCTCCACACCACGACCGCGAGCCCGGCCGCCTTCGCCTCCTCGGCGAGTTCGCGCAACTCCTCCATCTGCTCAAACGCGTATTCGCTGGCGGGATAGATGGTAAAGCCGATCGCCGCGCAGCCGAGACGGAGCGCATCGGCGACCGAGCCGGTCACCGCCTGGTCCTTGGTGGTCGCCAAGCTGTTTGAGGAATTGAGCTTGAGGATGGTCGGGATCGCGCCGGCGAAGCTCGCGGCGCCGGCCTCGATCATCCCGAGCGGCGCGGCATAGGCGTTGAGCCCGGCCTCGATCGCGAGTTGGAAATGGTAATGCGGGTCATAGGCCGGCGGATTGGCAGCGAAACTCCGCGCCGGGCCATGCTCGAACCCCTGATCAACGGGGAGAATGACCATCTTGCCGCTGCCGCCGAGCTTTCCCTCCATCAGGATGCGGGCGAGATTGGCCTTGGTGCCGGGGTTGTCGCTCTCGTACCAATCGAGAATTTTCTTGACGCGCTGGGTGATCCGCATGCCGCTCCTACTCCTCTCGGTTCTCGTCTGATGTCGTCTGATTTCGTCTAGTCTTCTCTGAAGTCGTCCATCCGGCGCCCGGCACCGGGGATGTCCCGGCCGACGTTGAACTTTGGCGCGGGCGCGTTGCCTGAAATCTGACTATGCGACCTTTGCGGGTTGGGCAAGTGTGATGGCCTGAGTGCCGCGCTTCGCAATTTTGATAGAACGAAGATTGCCGACCTGGCGCACAGGACCGCCGGCATCTATCGGCCCGCGGACCACCTCGCCGTCTCGCGCGTCATCGTGCGGTAAGGACGCGGTCGGGCGTTACATCGCGTGGGAATCGTCTCAACCAATTCTCGGTCAGCACACGACCGGGCACGGGAAATCCTTCATCCAGCACGGCAAAGGATTGGACGCGGTCGGCACGAAAATGGCGAAAATCGTCCCGTAGCTCGCACCAAGCGCTCACCAGGGTCGCCTCGACATAATAGGCCAAGGCGAAAGGCCAGATCGTGCGTGACGTGCGCCGCCCTTGTTCGTCATTATAGTCGATGCGTAGCTTGCGTTCCTCGCGGATCGCGGTGCGAATCACTGACAGACCATCCACCGCCGCCGCGCCATGCGCCGAGACGAAGGCGATCGGCGAGACGAGATGGTCGCGCAGCATGTCCGGAAGGACGACTTCCACCTTGGAGAGAACGCGCGCCGCCGCGTCCTGTAGCCCGACATCGCCGGTGCGGCGCAGCAGCCGAACACCCACCAGGATCGCCTCGATTTCCTCGCTCGTGAACATGAGAGGCGGCAATTCGAAACCGCGCCGCAACATATAGCCGAGGCCGGGCGCGCCCTCGATCGGAACCCGGCGCGCCTGCAAGGTTGCGACATCGCGGTAGATCGTGCGCGGAGTCACCTCGAGCTTCGTCGCCAGGGCGGCCGCCGTGACCGGGCGGCTTGCCGTGCGCAGAAGCTGAATGATGTCGAACAAGCGATCGGCCCGTCGGAGCGGCATCGGCGCCTCCCTCCCAACGATCCTACACTCCTGACAAATAGCTGTCAGCAGCCCTCCGCTAGCCTGCCTTCGAGACAAGGGAGATGGATGTGATGAATCACTACGGTGAGGGTGCTCTCGGCCATCCAGGCTGCAGGCGGCGCGCGACTACCCGGCTTCTCGTGCTCGTTGGCATGTGTCTTGCCGTGTTGATCGCGCAGATCGACAGCTCGGTCGTCAATCTCGCGACCCATGCCATTGGAGACTCATTCCAGGCCGGTGTCGCGCCGTTGCAATGGGTGCTCGATGCCTACAATCTCGTCTACGCCGTGTTGTTGCTCAGTGGTGGCCTGGTCGCCGATCTTTACGGACGGCGCCGGACCTTCGCGGTCGGCACGATCGTCATGGCGGCGGGATCCCTGATCTGCGCCTTCTCGCCCGGTGTCGGCGTTTTGATCGGTGGCCGCGCCATCACGGGTATCGCCGCGGCCCTGCTGGTGCCATCCTCGCTTGCGATCATTCGCGTGGTCTGGCCGGAGCCGGCGGCGCGCGGGCGCGTGCTGGGCGTCTGGGCGAGCTGCAACGGGCTCGCCTTCGCGATCGGCCCCACGCTCGGCGGCATCCTGATCGAACATTTCGGATGGCGCAGCGTGTTCTTGCTCGCGGTTCCGCTGGCGTTCGCCGCCTTCGCGCTGGCGGAGATGGCGGTGCCGGAGTCCGCCGACCCGAACGGCCGGCATTTCGACCTGCCGGGCCAAGTCTTCGGCGCGCTCACGCTCGGGGGCGTCGCGCTCGCCGCGATCGCCGTTCACGGCGGAGGACGGCTTTGGGTGGTGGCCCTCGGTGTCGCCGCCATCGCCCTGCCGCTTTTCCTCCGCATCGAGCGCCGACGCGCACAAGCGGCCCTGGTCCCCCTCGACATGTTTCGGATCCCGGCGTTCGGCGGCGGCGTCATCACCACCGCAGCCATGACGTTCGGCATCTATGGCATGACTTTTCTGACCCCGCTGCTCTGGCAATCCGAAGATCATCTGACGCCGAGCGACGCCGGCATCGCGCTGCTCTCTGTCTCTCTCGCGTTCTTTCTCGTCTCCACACAATCCGGCCGGCTGGCGGAACGCATTGGGGCGAGGCTGATGATCGCCATCGGCACCGGACTTATCGGCTGCGGATCCCTCGTTCTTGCGATAACCGATGCTGGCATGCCGATGGTGCTGGCCCAGATAGGACTGACGATGGCTGGCGTCGGGATGGGTCTCAATACCGGTCCACTTTATGGAATCGCGGTTGGCAGCGTCGGTCCAGAGCGGGCGGGCACGGCGTCGGCGCTGATCAACGTCGCCCGGATGGTCGGAGCAACCTTGGGTGTCGCTCTGCTGGGCAGCGTGTTCGCGCTCCTCCATGGCGGCCCCGCGGGTTTTTGCGCGGCGATGCTGGTCGCGGGCGCCGTGCAGCTTGGCGGCGCGCTGGTGGCATTCGCGACGGTGAAATGACCGCGCGGATATCGGGAGCGCGAAGATGGGTCAGGACTCGCGATCCCGTTCGGAGCCTGGTACGCGAAGGTTTCCATGTAGATGCGATTATATCGCGCGCGAGGCCCGCTTGCGTTCCCGATAGCTTCGTATCTTGTGCCGGTTGCCGCAAAGCGACGTCGAGCACCAACGGCGGTTTCCTGGCTTGGATCGGTCGAAGAAAATCCATTTGCAGTCGTCGGACGCACACATTTTAAGGCGGTCGAGCTCCCCTGACTGCGCAAGATCGCACAGCTGAACGAGCAACAGTCCCAGGCGGCTCGATCCCGGCTGGGGCGTGAGCCAGGGAGACGGGCGCGCCGGAACGCGAACGAGCAGCGGAAATCGCGTGGCGATCGCGTTCAGCTCGAGCGCCGCGGGTGACGCGTTCCGCGCGTCAGGCTCGACTTCGACAAATGACCGGATCGCGGCCCGCAATCCAATGGCAGCGACGAAGTCCGCCTGCGCGAGCGAATCCCCTGCATCCAGGAGGCTCATATCTGTCGCAACGCTTGCACGGCGGCTATATGACCATCCTCGACGCCGCCCGCGACCTCCGGCGGCCTGTCCCCAGAAAGACTGCGACGCCTCCGCGCCTACCCATTGATCAAATCGATTATCGGATAGGCTCGGCGGTATGCCTCCGGCGACTCGGGCTGCAAGCCATATCCACCGTTCGCTTCTATTTCTTCGATCCTCTACGATTGCCGTTCTTTGTCGTTGCACGGCGGGGTTTCCTCCTTTCTATCTGTGCCCCGTTCGCATTCATGAGCGGGGTCGATGACCGGGACAAAGATTCTCTGGGGCCAGATGCTGGGCGCACTCGCCATGGTGCTGTTCGGCTGCTGGGCCGCCACGGAATGGACGGCCTGGCGGCTCGGGTTCCAGCCGGCACTCGGTTTACCCTGGGTCCAAATTGGCGCGGCGCCGGTCTATCCGCCGCAGCTCTTCTTCGCGTGGTGGTACCATTTCGACGCCTATGCCCCCGGCGTTTTCGCCAGAGGCGCGGTGATCGCGTCCGCCGGAGGTCTGGGCGCGGCGCTGCTCGCCATCGTTGCTTCGGTTCTCCGCGCACGCCAGGCGCGGCACGTCACCACCTATGGCTCAGCGCATTGGGCGACGCGTACAGATTGGCGCGGCGGCGCAGCATGGCTTAGAGCCCCTTTCAAAACCGCTTGTACCTTGATTCAATTTGATTCATGAAGGGGCATGCCCGCGCCCCAACTCTCCGACAGCCTGTGGTCGATCCTCGAACCCTTGCTCCCTCCGCCGCGCCCGCGGCCAAAGGGTGGCCGGCCGCCGATCTCGGCACGCGCCGCGCTGACGGGCATTCTGTTTGTGCTACGCAGCGGCATTCCCTGGGAGATGTTGCCTCGCGAGATGGGCTGCGGCTCTGGGGTAACCTGCTGGCGGCGCCTGCGCGACTGGCAAGCGGCCGGCGTTTGGGAGCGGTTGCACCGCGAGTTGCTGCGCCGCTTGCAAGACGCCAACCGCATCGACTGGAGCCGGGCCGCGCTGGACAGTTCCGCCATCGCGGCAAAAAAGGGGGTGCCGCGACCGGGCCGAACCCGACCGATCGGGGCCGTCCCGGCACGAAACGCCACCTCGTCACGGACCGTCACGGTATCCCGCTCACGTTCGCCCTGACCGGGGCCAATGTGCATGACAGCGTGCCCTTCGAGCAGATGCTCGATGCGATCCCAGCGATCCGCGGCAAGCGCGGCCGGCCGCGGCGCAGGCCGAGAAAGCTGCACGCGGACAAGGCCTATGATCATCGCCGCTGCCGCCGCGCCTGCCGGCAGCGAGGCATCACGCCGCGCATCGCCCGGCGCGGCGTCGAGACCAGCGAGCGTCTCGGCCGCTATCGCTGGGTCATCGAACGCACCTTCGCCTGGCTCAATCGCTTCCGGCGTCTCACCATCCGCTACGAGCGGCGCATCGATATCCACAGCGCGTTTACAAGCATCGCTTGCTCCCTCATCGCCCTCCGGGCTCTGGAGGGAAGGTTTTGAAAGGGACTCTTACTCACTCAGGCGGGTTGCCTGTGGTCGAAGGTGACGGCCATTGATAGCGCCGCACCGCGTTCAAAAACGCCTTGACCGGTGGTGACGAGCGACGGCCGGCAACCGTAACGGCGCAAACGCTTCGCGCGACCGAGGGGGAGACGACGGGGCATCCGATAACACCGGGAAAAATGGCCGTATACTCAGGGAGAAAGCAAATACCTAGCCCTGCCGCAACCATCGCCAGAACCCAATCTTCACGTTCGCTCTGGTATGAGTAGACAAGGGTCGCCCCTTGCTCACGGCACCTGTCGCCGAGGAAGTCATAAAATTCGCAATTGATGCGAGAAAGGTATGACTCTCCGTCAAGTTCCGCCATCGCGACGTTGCTCTTGCGGGCAAACCGATGGCCCGCCGAGCAGGCAACGACAAACCGTTCCGAGAAGAGTTCCAAAGTTCGGAAAGGCTTCGGAAATCCATCGGGGCGCGCCATCAACGCCACATCCAGCTCGCCCTTAACCAACAGATCACAAAGCTGGTCCGGGACGGCCTCAAGAATGGTTACGTCGACGCCGGGGTTTTCCGCTTTGAAGCGGGCCATAAAGCCCACAAACTTCACCGGCGCGATGGTACACATCACGCCGAGCGCAAGGCTCGCCTTTTCCAATTTCAAGAATCGCGCGGCGGTTCGCTTCGCTTCGCCGGTTTGCGTTACGACCTCAACTAAATGCGGTTCGATCAGGCGGCCGAGCTCGGTCAAATGGGTGTTGCTACGCTCGCGCGAGAACAGCAAACCACCGAGCTCGTCTTCCATTTTCCGGATCGCGCGTGTCAGCGCCGGCTGACTGACATGGCATGCCTCTGCGGCTTTGGTGAAGTTGAGTGTTCGGCTCAGCGCAAGGAAATAGCGGATTTCGTTGAGTTCCATGCTGCTCTCTTGTTACCAGCGTGCGATCCAGCGTTCTGGGTTGAGACCACCGCCTGCCTTAGAGCATGAACCCAGCCCGCATCACCAGCGATCAGTTTCGCGTAAGGCGCTTTTTAGATCTCTCGGCGTGTTCGCATCGCGGTCATCTTATTTTCGGGCGACGAGCCCGACATCGAAGGCACGGCTCGCAGCGGCCAGCTATTCTCTTTCCGCTCGGGCGACGTAGCCACTAAAAATGATAGACCCCCTTCCGCAAAATGGGAAGGCTTGGCCCAAAGCGCGCGTCGGCTGACAGCCGCGCGGCGACGAGCAGGCGGCGCCGCGCACCGCGAATGTCACGCACTGCCGCCGCGGCAGGCGGGTTTGACGTCAAGGATTTCTGGCTCATCTACGCCCGTTCGTCGCTACAATGCGCCAGAAATCCGCCCTCATTCAAGATGCCAGCAAGATGCCAGGTTTGTCTCATAGGCGCTGACCGGCGGCCGTATGGCGCCCATGAGCCGACGATAGGGTTGCGACGTCGTCCCGTTTGTCCTGCATTTCTATAACGGGCTGATTATGAAGACGATACGCCGAAGGTATTGGCAGATGGGTGCCTTCTCGCGGTAGACGAAAACGGCTCGTCTAATATGCGTTCACAGCTTGCTAGAGGGTGCCGCGTTTGTTTCATCGCATGATGCAGAGATGTCGGACGGTCTCACTATCCCAACGGCACAGAACGGCCCGCGGATTGGCGTCTGCGACGTCAATCTCCCTCGCACGGTCCGCCGGCAGGAAAGCCGTTGCGATGAGGGTTAATCCGGGCGTTGGCGCCTCGGCGCCCGATCACGTCAGCGAAGACGGACTCCGCATCTTTCGCTTCGACAGCGATGTCGATCGCCGGAAGACGACGCCTGCTGCGCGCGTGGCGCGATGAGTATGGCGGCACGCCTCTCCGACGCCCGGCACCCCCGCCAGTTGCATCCCGTGCCGATTCGTATCATGCACTGGATCAACGCGTTCGCTATGATCGTGATGATCACGTCGGGCTGGGGAATATACGACGACGACGTGATCATCCGGGGATTCATGTTCCCGGGCTGGGCCCGGCTCGGCGAATGGGCGGCGCCGAGCCTCAATTATCATTTCGCAGGAATGTGGCTGCTGGGACTGAACGGGCTCGCCTATCTGACCTACGGCGCCGTTACCGGGCGGTTTCGCGAGCGCCTTCTGCCGATCCGCGCTCGCGAACTCGTCGCGACCGTGCGTGACACGCTGCACTTGCGGATCGCGCACGAGGACCTCACCACGTACAACGCCGTCCAGAAGGCGCTGTACATTATCGTCATCCTGGCAGGCGTCTCGCAGGTCGTCACCGGCCTTGCGATCTGGAAGCCGGTGCAGTTCTCCTCGCTCGTCGCGCTGCTCGGCGGCTTCCAGACGGTGCGGGTGATCCATTTCATCGGCATGGCGGTGATCGTCGGCTTTTTGCTGGTCCATGTGCTGCTGTCTTTGCTAGTGCCGCGCACGCTTTGGGCGATGCTCACGGGCGGCCCCCGGCTCGATCGATCGAGGGCGCCATGAGATCGCCCTTCCGGCCCGACGATCTTCCCGACGCGGGCGTTCTCGACGACCACAAGGCACTGATCCGCGGGCTCCAACGACGCGGCCTCGTGCGCGGCGGCTTGTCACTCGGCGCGCTCGCAATGCTGACCGGCTGCGACGTGCGCCAGCCCGAGGCGGTGCAATCGGCGCTGCTTGCCATCTCGCGCTTCAACGATGGTGTGCAGGCCTGGCTCTTCGACCCGACAAAGCTCGCGCCGACCTATCCGGCATCCCGCGTGCTGAAGCCGCCGAAATTCAATGCCTATTACGACGTCGACAGGGTCAACCCGGTCGATGGCGCGGCCTGGCGCCTCGAACTCGCAGGGCTGATCGCCGAGCGCAGGCCCTGGACAGTGGCGGAAATCGAAGCGCTGCCGCAAACCACTGACATCATCAAGCACATCTGTGTCGAAGGCTGGAGCTACATCGGCCAGTGGTCGGGCGTGCGGCTCGGCACTTTCCTCCGGCGGGTCGGTGCCGATACCCGCGCGAAATATGTCGCCTTCCGCACCGCCGACGACTACCCGAGCAGCATTGACATGGCGACCGCGCTGCATCCGCAGACCATCCTCGCGGTCCGCTACGCCGATGAGACGATCGCCGATCCCTTCGGCTACCCGCTCCGACTCCGCACGTCGACGAAGCTCGGCTACAAGAACCCGAAATGGATCACCGCCATCGAAGTGACGAACACCTATCCCGGCGGTTACTGGGAAAGCCGCGGCTTTTCCTGGTTCGCAGGGATATAGCGCGGATGAGAACTGTCAGCAGGAGTGGCTCTACCGTCGCGATCGCCCTGCTCCTCGCCGGCGGCAGCGCAGCGCAAGCGCAGAGCCCGCTGCCCGGTGGCATGCCGCCGCCGCCTGGCATGAGCCTCGACCGATCGGCCGCCATGCGTTTTCCGCAGCCCGTGCAGGTAGGCGCGCTGCTGGCTCGGGACGTGCTGCAGCCCGTCCCGAGCCAGCGCGTCCTCGGCACCGTCAGAAGCGTCATCAGTGATCAAATGGGAACCATCGAGGCGGTCGTGGCGTACGGCGGCTTTCTTGGTTTCGGCGCCCGGCCGATCGCGGTGCCGATCGACGCCATGGTGCTGCTCGGGCAGGACATGGAGATCGTTGCCTATACCCCGGAGGCGTTGAACCATTTTCCAACCTTTTCCGCCGCCGGGACCACGCCTCTGCCATTGAACGCGGTGATACGCGTGGGGCTCGCCAAACCTTCTCATTGATTTCGATTGGTCGATCTTGATCAACGACGGAGATCGTCGCGCTGCTGATGCGCGGCCACTCGCCATAGTCGCCGAGCATCCTCGTGATCAAACAAATGCATTTCACTTCGGTTGGCGACCATCTCGTGGCAGGCGCCAGCAAAGACGCACCTTCGCCACACGAAAGGAGCATTCCATGACGGCCGAAACCACGCTTGTTGCCGATCCGCGGCGTTATTTCGAGACGGTCAAGGCCGAACGGTCAGTCGAGGCCGACGCCGCCCCGGTCTGCGTCTATCTCGAAGTCACGAACCGCTGCAACCTGGTCTGCGAGACCTGTCCGCGCAGCTTCGAGACCTTGGAGCCGCCGGCCGATATGTCGTGGGAGCTGTTCACGCGCATCGTCGACCAGCTCCCCCGTCTCACGCGTGCCGTCCTGCATGGTGTCGGCGAGCCGATGCTGGTGCGCGACCTGCCGCGCATGATCTCCTATCTCAAGAATCGCGGCGTCTACGTCCTCTTCAACACCAACGGAACGCTGCTCCGCGAGCGCCGCTTCCCGGAATTGGTGGAATCCGGTCTCGACGAGCTTCGCGTGTCGCTCGACGCTGCCGACGCACCCACCTACGCGCGCGTACGCGGCAAGAATTTCTTCGACCGGATCGTGCGCGACGTGAAGCGCCTTACCGACTATCAGAAGGCGCGGGATGTCTCGACACCGCGTGTCTCACTCTGGCTCACCGGCCTCAAGGAGACCGTCGACCAGCTGCCCGCTTTCGTCCGCCTCGCCGCGCGCATGGGCGTGGCCGAGGTTCATTTGCAGCGGCTCGTGTTCGATGAGCAGGGCTTCGGGCTCGCGCGCGCGGAAAGCTCGCTGTTTGAACGCACGCAGCAGCCAGAGGCGGATGCGATCGAAGAAGCGATAGCGCTCGGGCGCTCGCTGGGCGTCATGCTCGACGCGTCCGGCGCAACCGAGCCAGGTCTCAGCTTGCGCCGCGCCCACAGCAACGAGCCCTGGTCGCTCTGCCGTCGACCTTGGTCGCTGATGTGCGGATTCCGATGAAGTCGGCCATGCATTCCAACTTGAAGCCGGCCACTGCTTCCGAACTGAAGCCGGCCGGGGTTCCGATTTGAAGCCGGCCACCTGAGCGTCTTCGGTTGGGTCTGGTTGAATGATTATCGTGTCCTTGTTTTGGGTCAAGTTCGGGCGTGGGCCGGTGCCGGATCGCGCTTTTTACGGAGGCTCTCGCCGGTGAGTTCGATGCGGTAGGCGTTGTGGACGAGGCGGTCGAGGATGGCGTCGGCGATGGTGGGATCGCCGATGATTTCGTACCAGCGCTCGACCGGCACTTGGCTGGTGATGATGACGGAGCGCATCTCGTGGCGGTCATCGATAATTTCCAGCAGATCGCGGCGTTGGTCCGCGTTCAGGGTCTCGGGGCCCCAATCGTCCAAAATCAACAGGTCGAGCCTGGCGATCTGGCGCAGTGTTCTGGCGTAACGGCCATCGGCGCGGGCCAGCGCCAGGGCAGAGAACAGCCGCGACACCCGGTGATAGGCGGTCGAGAGATCCTCGCGGCAAGCCTTCTGGCCCAGCGCGCAGGCCAGCCAGCTTTTGCCGACCCCGCAGGGGCCGGTAATGAGCAGATTATGCCGGGCGCGCACCCAGTCACAGCTGGCGAGTTTCAGGAACTGTGCCCGGTCGAGGCCGCGCGGGGCGCGGTAATCGACATCCTCGACGCTGGCGGACTGGCGCAATTTGGCCGCGCGGGCGCGGCTCTCGAAGCGTTTCTGCTGTCGCAACGTGGCCTCGTGCTCGAGCAATAAAGCCAGCCATTCGCCATGGGCCAAACCGGCAACCTCCGGCCGGGCGTCGAGGTCCTTGAAGGCTTTGGCCATGCCGTGCAGGCCGAGTTTGTGCAGCAGGTCGAGGGTCGGGTGGGTGAGCATGCTTGTTCCTTTCAGTGGAAATCAGTGAAAATATTCGGCGCCGCGCAGATTGCTGTGGGTCAGCACCGCCTGCGCCTCATCTGGCGGGCTGGCCGTCTGGTCGAGCTTGCTGGCGATGATCGAGGCAATGCTCTTGTAGTTGAACGCGCCAAAGGCGACCGCTCGGGCCGCCACCGCCTCGGCGCGCGGACGGTCCAACTCCTTGAACAGCCGCAGGATGCCAAGGCATGTCCGAAACCCCTGTTCCGGATGCGGCCGGTTGGCGAGGATGGCGATGATCAGCCCCTCGGTCTGCGGGCCGATCGATGCGCCCCATGAGCGGAACCGCTCCGGCGTCCATGCGGCGTAGCGCCGGTGCGCGCTCGGCATATGCTCAGGGGCAGTGCCGTGCCTTGGACCGCCATAGCGGCGCTGATGCACCGCGACCCGCTTGCCTTGGTGGAAGATCTCAACCATCCGCTCGGTGGCGCGGGTATCGACTTGCTGGCGGATCAGCTGATGCGGCACCGAGTAGAAAAAGCCGCAGACCTCGACATGATAATCCAGCGAGACGCGGGCAAAACCCCACTCCGCAAACTCATGGTCGGTCTCTGGCAATGCCGCCAAAGCCTGGCGTTCGATCGTCTCGAACAAATGCCGCCGGCTGACGCCGAGCCTGCGCATGACATGCGCGTTGATCCGCTCCACCATGCCGGCAATCGCCTGGTTGGCTTCAGCCAGAGAGAAGAAAGTCTGCTGGCGCAACCGGCCCAGAATGTAGCTCTGGGCAAAGCGGACACCGGCTTCCACCTTCGCCTTGTCCTTCGGGCGCCGCGGCCGGGCCGGCAAAACACCAACACCGTAATGCGAGGCCATCCGGCCATAGCTCAGGTTGATCTCTGGATCGTAGAACGACGCCTTGTTGACGCCGGACTTCAGATTATCCGGCACGATCAGCCGCGGCACGCCGCCAAAAAACCGGAACATGCGGCTATGCGCGCCGATCCAATCCGGCAGCGTCTGGGTCCAGCTCGCCTCCGCGTAGGTGTAGTTCGACGCGCCCAGCACCGCGACAAAAATCTCCGCCATGCGCACGATGCCAGTTGCGGGATCGGTGATGCCCAACTTTTTGCCGGAATAATCGACGAACACCTTGTCGCCCGCCCGGTGCTCCTGGCGCATGACCGGTGACAGCCGTGCCTCGAACTCCCTGAACAAATCGCAGAACCGGCTGTAGCTGTACCCTTCCGGATGCCCGGCGCGATATTCCTCCCACAGCACCATCAGGTTCACGCCCGGGCGCTTGAGCTCGCAGACCAGCTCGCTCCAGACCGGCTCGGCGCGCCGGCGCACCCCCCGCGGCGCGCCGCTGCGGGCAAACAGCCGCTCCTCCAAAACCGCATCACTGAGGTCGGCCGGCAACGGCCACGCCAGCCCCGCTGCCTGCGCCCGCTTCAGATTGTCCTGGATCGTGCTCCGCGCCACGCCCAGCATCCGCCCCATCGCCCTGGCGCTGATGCCGTCACTGGCCAGCCGTAAGGTTTGTCGTATCTGCCGCATCGTCAGCTCTCTCTTCGCCGGCATCCAGCCCTCCTCGTTGATGGTAACGAGAGGACAGTTGCCCGAGTTGCTGACCCAGCCGAAAACGCTGAAAAATCCCCGCCAGGTGGCCGGAATTAAATCGGAATGGTGGCCGGCTTCAAATCGGAACGCTGGCCGACATCAAATCGGAATCCCCGGCCGGCTTCCGTCGGAATCTGCAGCTGATGTATTTCACCGCGCATGGCCGCGCGCTGCCGTGCTGCATCGCGCCCTTCTCCGCGCGCGGCTATGACAACTACACGCTCGGCGACGCGACGCAGCAGACGCTTCGCGAGATCTGGAACGGCAATGCCTATCGCGACTTCCGTCACCGGCTGCTCAGCAATTCGCCGCCGAAGCCGTGCGAGGGATGCGGGCTGCGATGGAGCCTCTGATGGCAAGCTCGCAGAATAACACTAGCACGGTTGCCGGCATCCCGGCCTTCGCGGCGGCAGGCGCGCTCACAATGCGCCAGGGCAGGTGCGACGACCGAGGCGAGAGCTCAGCCCTTCCACTGAATGGTAAGCCGCTTTCCAAACGCGACCGCTGCCCGGCCGGTCCGAGACGGCCCACAACGATATCGTAAACGAGGGTGGCCGGCGCCACGCGATATACATGTCAGGAGACCGCGTAATGACTGCCCGCTTCAATACTGTCGATGTCGATGGGCTCAAGGTGTTTTACCGATCCGCCGGCGACCCGAGCGCGCCGGCCGTGCTGCTGCTGCACGGATTCCCGAGTGCGAGCCACATGTTCCGCGATCTGATTCCGGAACTCGCCAGTCAGTATCATGTCGTCGCCCCGGATCTGCCCGGCTTCGGCATGACCGAGCAACCCGCTCGCGCCGTCTTCGCCTACACGTTCGAAAATATCGCCAAGGTGATCGGCCGCTTTACCGAAGCGCTCGGCCTGACGCGGTTTGCGATCTACGTTTTCGATTACGGCGCCCCGGTCGGCTTCCGATTGGCCCTGGCGCATCCTGATCGCATCACCGCAATCGTCTCGCAGAACGGCAACACCTACCGCGAAGGTTTGTCCGAGGGGTTCGCCCCGCTCCGATCCTACTGGAACGAGCCGACCGAGGCCAACCGCAACGCCCTGCGCGCTTTGCTGTCGCCGCAGACCACCCTCTTCCAATACACCCACGGCGTCAGCGATCCGGAGCTGGTCTCGCCCGATGGCCGCAACCTCGACGACTTCTACCTGGCGCGTCCCGGCAATGACGAAATCCAACTGGACCTGTTCGGCGACTATGAGACCAACGTCGCGCTCTACGGCAAGATTCAGGCCTATCTGCGCAACGAGCGGCCGCCGGTGTTGGCGATCTGGGGCAAGAACGACCCCTTCTTCAGCCCGCAGGGCGCCGAAGCCTTCAAGCACGACGCCCCGAACGCCGAAATCCGCTTCCTCGATACCGGCCATTTCGCCCTGGAGACCCATGCCCGCGAGATCGGCGCGGCCATGCGCGCCTTCCTCGCCACGCATTTGCGCTGACCGCAGACGCCCGCCGAGCGCTCATCGCGGCGCCCGGCTCCCCGGACCTTAGCACTCGCTGGGAACGCACCTTTGTCGACGGAGACCGGCCTTGACTGCCACCCCGACGGACACTGTCCGCGACTTCTACGCCAAGCTCGCCGCCAGCGATGCACCCGGCGCCCTGGGCTTGATGGACCCAGATATCGAGTGGATCACGATGTGGCATTACAAGGTCGAAGGACGCGGCCCGGGTGCTGTCGCCGAGGGCCTGTTCAAGCCGTTGATGGCTGAGTGGACCAGCTTCTCGCTCGTGCCCATCGAGTTCGTCACCGAGGGCGACACCGTGGTGTCGCTCGGTAATTTCACAGGCGTCCACGGCGTCACCGGCAAGACTGCCGAGGCGCGTTACGCCCATGTCTGGACGGTGAAAGGCGAGAAAATCACCCGCTTCCGGCAGTTCATCGACACCTTGGCGATCGCGGACGCTCGTCGTCGGTGAGCCACCACCGGCAGGCCCACGCCACCCAAGTCCGGCCCGCGCCCCCCATCCGCTGACTTGCCAGAGAACCACACGATGAACCGCCCACCGCTGCCTCCTTTCACCGAAGAGACCGCAATCCAGAAAGTGCGGGCCGCTGAGGACGCCTGGAATACGCGCGATCCCGCGCGGGTGGTCCTCGCTTACACGCCCGACAGCCGCTGGCGGAACCGTGTCGAGTTTCCGAATGGCCGTGAGGAGATCCAGGCATTCCTTACCCGCAAATGGGCGCGAGAACTGGACTACCGTCTGATCAAGGAGCTCTGGACCTTCGCCAGGGACCGCATCGCGGTGCGCTTCGCCTACGAATACCGCGATGACAGCGGACACTGGTTCCGCGCCTACGGCAACGAGAACTGGCGCTTCGACGCCGACGGCCTGATGGCAACCCGCTTCGCCAGCATCAACGAACATCCCATCGCCGAGGCCGAACGGCAATTCCGCTGGCCCCTCGGTCGCCGCCCCGACGACCACCCAAGCCTCAGCGACCTCGGCCTCTGATGCCTGGCTCGCCGACGCACCGGCGATTCTCACCCGCAGTCGAAAGGAACGCTGCATGACCAAGCTGCTCTTCATCCAGGCATCGCCTCGCGGCGAGCAGTCCAAGTCGATCCAGGTCGCGCAGACCTACCTTGACGCTCTGAAAGCGACGAACCCGGCGCTCGAAGTGGACGTGCTCGCACTTTGGGAAACCGCGCTGCCGGCCTTCGATGGCGACAAGGCCGCAGCCAAAGTCAACGTGATGCTCGGCCAGGAGCACAGTGCGGTGCAGAAGACCGCCTGGGATCAGGTTGTGGAAATCGCGTCCCGCTTCATCGCCGCGGACCGCTATCTGTTTGCCGTGCCCATGTGGAACAGCGCGATCCCATACCGGCTGAAGCACTATATCGACATCATCCACCAACCGGGTCTCCTCTGGGGGTTGAACCCAGAGACCGGCTATTTCGGCCTGCTGCAGAACAAGCACGCCACGCTTGTGTTGACATCGGGCGCCTATGCGGACAGCCGGCCATCGCCGGCCTTCGGGATCGACTACCAGTCCACCTACCTCAGGGCCTGGCTCAACCAGGCCGGTGTCATCGCCATTGATGAGGTGAGGTTCCAGCCCACGCTCCTGACGCCAGATCCCACTGGTGCGCTTGAGCAGGCCAAGCGGGCCGCGATGGACCTCGGCCAAGCGCACGGGCGCGTCTGACTTTATCGGAAGGAGCAAGACCATGAACCCTCGTACGGTTGGGGCCGCGATCCTTGGTATGGCGCTCGCCGGTCCCGCCATGGCGGCAAGCCCCATCCCGTCAACCACGGCGACGACCACGTATCATCGCACCGAGGTTGACGGCGTCGGGATTTTCTATCGCGAGGCTGGCCCCAAGGACGCGCCCACCATCGTGCTGCTGCATGGGTTCCCCTCGTCTTCTCGGGGATACAGCACGCTGATCCCTCTGCTGGCGACGCGCTATCATGTCATCGCACCGGATTTTCCCGGTTTCGGGCAGAGCGATGCGCCATCGCCGGCAGCGTACAGCTACACCTTCGATCATCTCGCCGGAACGATCGACGCGCTGCTCGCGCAGCTCGAAATCACCCGCTACACGCTTTATCTGTTCGATTACGGGGCGCCGATCGGTTATCGCATCATGCTCGCCCATCCCGAGCGGCTGCAGGCGCTGATCGTCCAGAACGGGAACGCCTATCACGCCGGGCTCGGGGCGAAATGGGCGAAGATCGCGGCGTTCTGGGCCGATCCGAAGGCGCATCCCGAGGTTGTTGACGCTTTTCTTTCCTTTGACGCGACGAAGGAACGACACCTGGCCGGCACCTCTCATCCCGAAGTCTATGACCCCGATAGCTGGGATGATGAGTTCGCCCATCTCTCACGGCCAGGCCAGCGCGAAATCCAAACCGCCCTGCTCTACGACTACCGCACCAACGTCGCCTCCTACGCCGCCTGGCAGGCATGGCTGCGCCACCACCGGCCGCCGACCCTGGTCGTCTGGGGCGCTAACGATCCCTCCTTCATCGCGGCGGGTGCAAAGGCTTACCGCGCCGACCTGCCGGATGCGGAAATTCATCTTCTCGACGCTGGCCATTTCGCCCTGGATGAGAAGAACGACGAGATCGCCGCGTTGATTCTGGCCTTTATGGCAAAGCAATTTCCCGCCGACCCACCAGCCAAAAACTAAAATCGAGGGGAACAAATTTGATGGTGCCAAGCAAAGACCGGGCGGCCCTGATGACCCGTATTACTCGGGAGGCCGACGTTGCAAAATGCGGGCATCATTGATCGCGACGTCAACGCGGGTCTGGCAGGGAACGAACGTGATCACTCTCGCTCAACTGTCGCAATTCTCACAAGCGGTAAGCTCAACCGCGGTCATCGTATCGCTCATTTTCATAGGCCTTCAAATCCGTCAAAACACGAAAATTGCCCGGGCCGCTTCGCATCACGCGATCTCCGAGGCACTCAACCGTATCAACCTGTTATGGGCACGCGATGGCGAGGTCACCAGACTCTGGCTTTTGGGCCTGAGCGACAGAAGCGCCATGACGCCGGAAGATCGATGGCGTTTTGACTCGATACTCCGCGCCTACATGCACGTCTGTGAAACCATGTACGCGCAAGCGGGCTTGGGTGCCGGCGACCGCGGCATTGTGTTGGCCGAAGAGGATGGCATCAAAGCGGTGTTTTCGTCCGCCGGTGCAAGAGAGTGGTGGGCGGAAAATCCATTCGGATTTTCGCCGAAGTTTCGCGCGTATATCGAAAAGGTAACTGCTTTCGATGAGTGAGATAGGTTTCGCTGTGTGCCCACTCGATGCGTTTGCCGGCATGGTTCTCGTCGGTGATCATGTCGGCCGGCGTCTCGATCCTCGCGGTTTTCGTGCCAATCTCTACTTCGATGATGCTGCGCAGTGGTCTGAACTGAATCGGGTTGGCAGGACATTTCGGGCCGGCTGATTGCTCCCGACCATCCCAGATGAGGAGCCCGATCATGGACATCACGGATAAGCCGCTGCCTGAGATCCGCACCACCTGCGCGATCGCGGTCATGGGCAAAGCGCCGCGGAGCGGAAGCGCCAAGACGCGGCTGGCACCGATTATCGGCGCGGATGCGGCGGCCGCGCTGAGCGCCGCCTTTCTGAGAGACACCACCGCCAATGTCATTCTGGCCGGGCAGTCGGCGCCAATCCGAAGCGTTGTCGCCTACGCGCCGTGCGGCTTAGAGTCCTTGCTGCAGCCGCTTCTTGCCGCTGGCACGTCGATGCTGCTGGCGGACGGACAAGCCATCGAGAGGCCGGGCGTCGAAGGGTTCGGTCGCTGCCTGTTGCAGACGGTGGAGGCGCTTTTCGATGCGGGCTATGGATCGGTCTGCGTGCTGAACTCGGATGGGCCAACCTTACCGACCGCCTACCTCGTGGCCGCGGCGCGTCTGCTCGGCGCACCCGGGGACCGGGCGGTGCTCGGCCCCACCGAGGACGGCGGCTATTACCTCCTCGGATTGAAGCGGCCGCACGCCGCCCTGTTTCGCAACATCAGCTGGAGCACCAGCGTGGTCGCCGCCGAGACGCGCGCACGCGCGGCGGAGATTGGTCTTGAGATCGCGGCGTTGCCGAAATGGTTTGACATCGACGATGGCCCAGCGCTCGAGCAGCTCGTCATCTCCTTGGAGACCGCAGGCCACGATGGCTTCCCCGCGCCGGCGACACGAGCCGCGCTTCGCGCACTCGGCTTGCTGACCCCAGTCGCATGCGAGGGTTGAACGCGCGTCTCGCCGTGCTCGGCGCCGCTTTGGCGGCGCTCGTTCTTTGCGGTCTGCTGCTCTATGCGCGGGGCGCCGACCCGGCCGGCTCGACATGGCCCGTGGGTCGTTTTGTCGCGGTGCTCGGAGTCGCGGCGATACTCTATTTCGCTGCCGCGTGGCTGGTGCTTCGCGAAAGCGGCAATGCGGCGACGCTGGCGATCGTGCTCGGGGTCGCACTCCTCGCGCGCGCGCCGGCGCTCGTTGGGCCGCCCTTCCTGTCGAGCGATCTCTACCGCTACATCTGGGATGGCCGCGTCCAGCTCGCCGGCATCAATCCCTACCGATACATTCCCGCGGACCCTGCGCTTGCCGCCCTGCGCGACCGTGCGATTTTCGACAACGTCAATCGTCGCTTCTACGCGCACACGATCTATCCGCCTGCGGCGGAGCTCATGTTCCGTCTCGTGGCGATGATCTCTCAAACGCCGTTCGCGATGAAGCTCGCGTCCGTCGGCTTTGAGGCGATCGCGATCGCGTGTCTCTTGGCAACGCTGCGCCTCTGCCGCCAACCGCCTGCGCGGGTGCTGCTCTACGCCTGGAACCCGCTCGCCATCTGGTCTTACGCCGGCAACGGCCATGTCGATGCCGAAGCGATCGCGTTCATGGCGGTGGCTCTGCTCGCGCGCGCGGTCCGACGGGATGGCTGGGCCGGCGCGGCACTCGGCGCTGCGACGCTGGTCAAGTTTTTGCCGGCCGCCATCGGACCGGCGTTGTGGCGCGGGCGCTGGCGATTGCCGGTCGTCGCCATTCTCACAATCGTCTTATTCTACCTTGCCTTCATCGCCGTCGGACCGGGTCGCGTCCTGGGCTTTCTCGGAGGGTATGGGGCGGAGGAGGGCCTGCGCGACGGCCGGGGCATCTGGCTGCTCGCCGGGCTCGCTGACCTTACCCCCCTTCGGCGCTACGCGGTGCCGCTCTACGGCCTTGCCTCGGCGCTGGCGCTCGGGGCGGCAGCGCTCGTGGCCGCTCGCGCCTGCCGCGCAGATAGCGCCGATCGTGCGGCGGAGGTTCGCCGCATCGCGGGCTGGGCTGGCTTTCTCGCCGTCCTCGCGACCTTCGTCTTCAGTCCCCATTACCACTGGTATTTTCCATTTCTGGCTATCTTCGCGGTGCTGCGGCCGAGCAGGGCACTTCTCTGGCTGTCGGTGGCGCCGCTCATCCTCATTCTCAACCCTTGGCACGAATTCTTTCTCTGGCCTGCCCTCGTCTATGTGCCGGCCATCGTCCTGTTCGTGGTGGACGAGGGCGCAATCATCGGGCGCCGCTCTGCGCGTCCCGCGCAACCGAGCCCGGCCGCAACCTGCGACGTGCCCACAGCGACGAGCCCTGGGCGCTCGGCCGTCGGTCGTGATCGCTGATGTATTGCACCCCGCATCGCCGCGCGCTGCCCTGTGGCGTCGCTCCCGTCTCCGCGCGCGGCGACGCAACGCAGCAGGCGCTTCGCGAGATCTGGAACGCCAACGCCGGTCGCGACCTCCCTCGCCGACTGCCCGGCAATGCGCCGCCGAAGCGGTGCGGGGGATGCAGACTCCGATGGCGCCTTTGATGACGAGTTCGCGGGATAACATCAGCACCATCGCCGTCATCCCCGCCTTCGAGGAAGCCGGCGCGATCGGGCCCACCGTGCGACGCCTTCCGCGCGAGGTCGTTGACCACGTCATCGTGGTCGACGGCGGCAGTGCCGACACAACGGCCGCGGAAGCCGAGGCGGCGGGCGCGTTGGTGATCCGCGAGGGCAGGCGCGGCTACGGACGGGCTTGCGCGCGCGGCGCCGCGGCGGCGGGGGCGCTCGGGGCCGACATCGTGCTGTTTCTCGACGGCGACGGCAGCGATGCCGCGGAACGCGCCGGCGACATCGTCGGTCCGGTTCGCCGCGGCGAGGCCGATCTCGTGCTCGCACATCGCAGCGCCGCCGGCCGTGCGCGCGCCAGCATGGGGCTCCACCAGGTCTTCGCTGGGTGGGCGTTCGGTCGATTGATCGGCCTGATGACGGGCACGACCTACCGCGACATGTGTGCCTTTCGCGCACTCCGCCTCGAGACGCTCGAACGGCTTGGCATGACCGAACTCACCTACGGCTGGAATCTCGAGATGCAGATCCGAGCGGCCGCAGCAGGCCTGCGGATCCGAGAGGTGCCGCTTCCCTACGGGCGGCGCCGCAACGGACACTCGAAGGTCGCCGGCAATGTGTGTGGCACGCTCCGCGCGAGCGCACAGCTCTTGGCGGTATTCGTCCGGTTCTGGCGCGCGCGCCGCGCACACCGGGCGCGCCCGACTTGAACGCGACGTTGAGGGGCGTTCGTCGCTTGCCGATCCCTTGCTCGGCCCTTTCCCCGTTGCGCAGGTATTCGCTAGAGTCTCGCGGTGTCATACCAGCCAGCCGAAAGAATGACACGTCGCTTGAAGACGGCTGGTTGGTATCTTTTTGATGTTGCGCGCAGCCGCCACACCAACCCTGCGCGCATACCGGTCAGCGATTTCGCTGACCGGTATCATTCTCCATTTTGGTAGGCCCATGGACCGTTTGGATGCGATGCAGATGATGCTCACGGCGGTCGAGTGCGGCAGCCTTTCAAAGGCGAGCCGCAAACTCGGCCAGCCGCTCGCCACCGTAAGCCGCAAAGTGTCTGAGCTCGAAAGCCACCTGAAGGCGAACCTCCTGATCCGTTCGTCGAAGGGTCTCGAGCTGACGCCCGCGGGCCGGACCTACGTCAACGCGGCCAAGACGATTCTCGAGGCGCTGAACGAGGCCGAACGCGCCGCCGCCGGCGAATACACCGCGCCCAAGGGCGACCTGGTCGTTAC
Source organism: Acidibrevibacterium fodinaquatile (assembly GCF_003352165.1). Taxonomy (GTDB): domain Bacteria; phylum Pseudomonadota; class Alphaproteobacteria; order Acetobacterales; family Acetobacteraceae; genus Acidibrevibacterium; species Acidibrevibacterium fodinaquatile. Next base: position 1,914,954 of record NZ_CP029176.1, on the reverse strand, counting down.
CGCCCCCACCATGTTTGGCCGGCTTCACGTCCTGCCCGTCGTCACCAGCTTCCTTGCATCGTTCCCCGAAGTGTCCGTCGCGCTGATGCTGACCGACCGCGTGACCCACTTCCTCGACGACCAGATCGACGTTGCCCTGCGTATCGGCGACCTGCCTGACAGCAACCTGATCGCAACCCGCCTCGGCGCAACCCGCCGGGTGACATGCGCAAGCCCCGCCTATCTCGCCGCGCGCGCAGCCCCGGCCGTTCCGCAGGACCTCGCCGACCACGATGTGATCTCGTTCGAGAGCGTGTCGTCCCCCACCCTTTGGCGTTACTGGTCAGACGGCAATGAGATCGCCATCCCTCTCAGATCACGCTTGAGCGTCAATACCTTCGATGCGACGATCGCTGCGGGTGTCGCCGGTGCGGGGGTGATCAGGGCCAATTCCTACCAGGTCGCTCACTATGTGCGCGACGGGCGGTTGCAGCTGCTACTCGAAGCCTACGAGCCCTCGCCTCGGCCGGTGCACTTGATCTACGACAAACGAGGCCGCCTGCCACTCAAGCTGCGCGCCTTCGTCGATTTCGCTGTTCCGCGTCTTCGGGACCGTCTGACAAACGCCGCGCCGGCCCGGTTTTGATCCGCCGTTGACAGGCTCGCCGGCCGATCTTTACCAGGAATTATTGTCTGGCCTCATGCCGGAGCGCGTCACCCGAAGCCCTCTCTGGCCAAAAAGTGCCGCGGGCCGGCGACCACGGGCGCGGGCAGGCAAGGGCGGCCCTGGCGTGCGGTGGCGCGCTGGCCGATATGACCTCACCCGCGCCGCCTGAGAGCGCGCCGATCGCGCGCCAAGCGAGCCCACCCCCGGTGTGCCCCCGAAGAGCAAATCATCACCGATTAAGCGATTGAAAAATGGCGCGCCCTGGTGGATTCGAACCACCGACCCACAGCTTAGAAGGCTGTTGCTCTATCCGACTGAGCTAAGGGCGCCGCTTGGTCTAATGGGTCCAGTTTTCGCGGCGGCGATATTGAAAATTCTCAGCATAGACCTTGGGGCGAAAGCGCGGGCGGGCGGGGAGTTCGAGGTCATAGGGGATGGCGTGCCGGGCGGCATAGGCCATCGCCGCCTCGCGGGTCGGGAAGCGAAGGCGGATCTGGGTTTCGGTATCGCTGCTGCTGATCCAGCCCATCAACGGGTCGTGCTGGCGCGGCGCGGTGGGCTCGAATTCCAGCACCCAGTCATGGGTGTTGGCCTGGCCCGACTGCATCGCGGTTTTGGGCGGCTGATAGATCCGGGCTCGGCGCGTCATCGCTCTCTCTCTCCTCGTCGGCATATCGCCTTGCGCGGCGGTTCCGCGCTGGTCGGGGCGGCCGGATTCGAACCGGCGGCCTCGTGTACCCAAAACACGCGCGCTAACCAGACTGCGCCACGCCCCGCCGGGCGGAAACTATGGGCCGCCGCCGCCGCGCGCAAGGGGAGCGGTGAAATCGCAGGCTTCGTGTTATGCTCACCCCGTCGGTCCCTTGGGAAACTCCTGATGAACGAGGCAATCTCATGAAAGAAGAACGGGGTCGCTTGCAACGCGCGGGATTGCCGCCGCTCGCCTATGCGCGGCAGGCGGGGCGGGCGCCGACGGTGGTGTTTCTCCCCGGTTTCGCGAGCGACATGGAGGGCGAGAAGGCGCGTTTCGTCGCCGCATTCTGCGCCGCGCGCGGCCAAGCGGTGTTGCGTTTCGACTATTCCGGCCATGGCGCGAGTGATGGCCACTTCGAGGAGGGGACGATCGGGCGCTGGCGCGACGACGCGCTCGACGTCATCGACGCGCTGAGCGATGGCCCGCTGCTGTTGATCGGCTCTTCGATGGGCGGTTGGCTCGCGCTTTTGGTGGCGTTGGCCCGGGCGCCGCGCCTCGCCGGGCTGATCGGCATCGCCGCGGCGCCGGATTTCACCGAGGCGCTGATTTGGGCCGCGATGCCGTTCGCGGCGCGCGAAACCCTGATGCGTGAGGGCCGGATCATGGCGCCGAGCGCCTACGGGCCGCCGACGCCCATCACCCGGGCGCTGATCGAGGAGGGTCGCCGCCATCTCTTGCTCGAAGGGCCGATCGCGCTCACCGCGCCGGTCCGCCTCCTGCACGGCCAGGCCGATCCCGACGTGCCGTGGGAATTATCGCTCCGCCTCGCCGAGCGGATCACCGGCGGCGATGTCACCGTCACCCTGATCAAGGACGGCGATCACCGGCTATCGCGTCCCGCCGATCTCGCCTTGCTCGGCGCGACCCTTGGCGGTCTCCTCGGCGAGGATGGCAGCTAGACCCTCGCGATAGCTCGGATAGCGCCAGGCGAGGCCGAGCGCGCCCTTGCTGATCTCGCTCCGAACGCGACGATTTTCCGCCCAGAAACTCAGCGCCATCGCGCTCATCGTCGGTGCCGCGGCGGCGAAGGGAATGGCCGGCGGCGGCGAAAGGCCGAGAAGACGCGCCGCCTCCTCGATCACCGCGGCGCTCGCCGCTGGTTCGTCATCGGCGAGGTTGAAGACCCGCGTGCCGCGCGCCGGGGCGTTCGTCATCGCGGCGAGGACGGCATCAGCGATATCGTCGCGATGAATACGCGAGAACACCTGCTCGGGCTTGATGATCCGGCGTGCCCGCCCGGCGCGGAGATCATCGAACACCGAGCGCCCGGGGCCATAAATCCCGGCGAGGCGAAACACATCGACCGCGCAATGGCCAGCGAACGCCTGCCACGCGCGCTCGGCGGCGACCCGGCGCTCGGTGCGCGGCGAGGCCGGGCGCGGCGCTGTCGTCTCATCGACCCACTCTCCGCCGCGATCGCCATAGACCCCGGTCGAAGAGAGATAGCCGATCCAGCACAAACGCGGCGCCGCGGCAATTTCGGCGCGATAGCGGGCGAGAACCGGATCGCCGCCGCCTTCTTCCGGTGCCGCCGTGATCAGGAGATGGGTTGCCTCGGCCAGGGGCATGGCCACATCGTCGAAGCGAAGCGCCCCCGGCCCGCCGGCCCGCGTCGTCCCGGCGACGCGATAGCCGGCCGCGCGCGCCAGCGCCGCCACCGCGCGGCCGCAATAGCCGAGGCCGAAAATCAGCAGCGAGGCGCGCTCCGTCATGGCTCTGATGTTTGCCCGAAGCGCCGGCAAAAGGCTAGATTAGCGCCATCATGGACCGGCGATGGCTGATCTTCTTGGGTGGGGCGGCGCTGTTGTCGATCGCCATTGCGGGTGGCATCGCTGGCTTGCGGATGCGCGCGGCCGTCGCGCCGGACATGGCGGAAGCGCTGCCGGTGCCGCCGGTGCCGCCACGCATCGCATCGGGTAAGGATTATGAGGATTGCCTCGCGATGTTAGCCAAGGATCCGCTCGGCGCGCATGGCTTCGCTGAGGCCTGGGAGGCGACCGGCGGCGGCGATGGCGCAACGCATTGCTATGGCCTTGCCGAAATCGCCCTCGGCAATGCCGAGAGCGGTGCCGAAATCCTGGAAAAACTCGGCACCGAGAGCGCGGCGCCGGCAGCGGCGCGGGCGATGATCCTCGGCCAGGCGGTGCAAGCCTGGCTGATGGCCGGCGATGCCGGCCACGCGTATGGCGCGGCGACGCTGGCGCTGATGCTTGCCCCTGACGATCCCGATTTGTTGATCGATCGCTCGGTCGCCGCGGCGACGGCGGAGCATTACGCTGATGCGATCGTCGATCTCGATCGTGCCTTGGCGCTCGATCCGCGGCGGCCCGACGCCTTGGTCTATCGCGCCGCGGCGTGGCGGGAACTCGACCAACTCGATCGCGCGGCGGAAAATGTGGAGGCGGCGCTGACTCTCGACCCCGATAATCCCGATGCCTTGCTGGAACGCGGCATTCAGCGCCAGCGTTTCGGCGATTTGAGCGGCGCCCGGGCGGATTGGGAACGGGCAATGGCGCTCGCCCCCGATACCCCGACGAGCGATCTCGCCGAACAGAATCTGGCGCTGCTCGATGCCGGGCCGGAAAAGCCGTAAATAAGAGAGAGTGGTTTGTTCTTTTTTGAAAAAAAGAACCAAAAAACTTTTGTCAGTTGGGTAGTGCCTGCGGTACTGCCCACTCCGAGAACCCGAGAAGAAAGTCTTTTTGCTTCTTTTTCTTCAGAAAAAGAAGTTTTTTAAATTTTTTGCCGGCATTATTGCCTTCGCGCGGGGATCGGCGCAAAATTTTTGCCTTATTTGTGTTTGCATGAGGAGGAGACTGGAATGAAATTGCTGCGCGTCGGCCCGGTAGGGGCCGAGAAACCCGCGATGCTCGACCCCGAGGGGGGGATTCGCGATCTCTCGGGCGTCGTTCCCGACATCGCGGGTGCGGTGCTGCTCGATGCCGGGCTCGCCAAATTACGGGCGCTCGACTGGAAAGCCCTGCCGCTCGTTGCCGGCCAGCCGCGAATCGGCGCGCCGGTCGCGCGGCCGCTCAACTTCGTCTGCATCGGCCTCAATTACGCCGATCACGCCGCCGAAACCGGCTCGCCGATCCCGAAAGAGCCGATCGTCTTCCTGAAATCGCTCGGGGCCTTCCAGGGGCCGAACGATGACGTGAAAATCCCGCGCGGGTCGAAAAAAACCGACTGGGAGGTCGAACTCGGCATCGTTATCGGCAAAGCCGCGTCCTACGTCGCCGAAAGCGCCGCCTTCGAGCACGTCGCCGGCTATACCATCGTCAATGATGTCAGTGAGCGCGAATACCAGATCGAGCGCGGCGGCACCTGGGACAAAGGTAAGGGATGCGACACATTCGGCCCGGTCGGCCCCTGGCTCGTGACGCGCGACGAGGTGCGCGATCCGCAAGCGCTCGCGCTTTGGCTCGAGGTCGATGGCAAGCGGATGCAAAACGGCAGCACCGCGACGATGATCTTCGGCGTCGCCAAGCTGGTGAGCTATGTCAGCCATTTCATGACGCTCCATCCCGGCGACATCATCTCGACCGGAACGCCGCCTGGCGTCGGCATGGGGATCAAGCCGGAGCCAGTGTTCCTCAAGCCCGGCCAGACCATGCGCCTCGGCATCGAGGGGCTCGGTGAACAGCGTCAGCGCGTGATCGCCGCCTGAGATGGGATAGGCGCCGCGCAGGCGGCGCCTGCCCGCTTTATTTCCCCCCGTATTCGGGCTAGTGCTGCGCCGATGTCGCGGATCGTCACCCAGAACCGCCGCACGGCGGAGACCGAGATTGCCCTGACCCTCGACCTCGATGGCACGGGGCGGGCGGAGATCGCGACCGGCATCGGGTTTTTCGACCATATGCTGACCGCGCTCGCCCGCCACGCGTTATTCGATCTCCGCCTGCAGGCGCGCGGCGATCTGCATGTCGATTTTCACCATACCGTCGAGGATGTCGGGATCGTGCTCGGCTCAGCGTTGGCCGAGGCGATGGGTGACAAGCGCGGCCTCACCCGCTTCGGCCAGGCGCTGGTGCCGATGGATGAGGCTCTGGTCGAGGCGGCGCTCGATTGTTCGGGCCGCGCCCATCTCGCCTTCGCCGTCACCTTCCCGCGCGGGAAGGTCGGCGAGATGGATAGCGAATTGTTCGAGGAATTCTTTCGCGCCCTCGCCGGCAATGCACGGATCACGCTCCATCTTACCGCCCGCGCCGGACACAACACCCATCACCTCGCCGAGGCGTGTTTCAAGGCAACGGCGCGGGCACTGCGCATGGCGCTGACCCGCGATCCGCGGCTCGGCGAGGCGGTGCCTTCGACCAAGGAGAGCCTGTGAGATTTTATACCGCGCATCTCGCCCAAAATCGGGCGCCAGTGCTGGTGCGGGAAGGGTTTTCGCTCGGCGCGATGGTCTTTGGTCCCCTCTGGCTTGCCTTTCATCGCGCCTGGATCGCCGCTGCGCTGGTGGTGGCGGCCGAGATCGTGGTGACGGCAGCGATCGCGCGGCTGCCGGCGTTGTGGCCGCTCGCCCTTGCTCTTCGCTGGCTGCTTGGCCTTTTCGGGCAGGATCTGCGCCGCATCGCGCTCGCCTGGCGCGGCTATGGCGAAAGCGCCGTGATCGCGGCGACGGGCGAGTTCGAGGCCTGCGCCCGGCTGCTCGCGGCGCGGCCGGAACTCGCGCCGGCATTCCTCGCCGGGAGCGGCCGGCGATGAACGTCGCGGTGATCGATTATGGCAGCGGCAATCTTGCCTCCGCCGCCCGCGCGCTTGCGGTTGCCGCCGAACGTGAGGGGATGGCGGCTGACGTGCAGATCACCGCTGACCCCGCCCGCGTCGCCAGCGCCGATCGCATCGTGCTGCCCGGCCAGGGTGCTTTCGCCGATTGCGCCGCGGGGCTCGCCGCGATTCCCGGCCTCCGCGCCGCGATCATCGCCGCGACCGAGCGCGGGGCGCCGTTTCTCGGCATTTGCGTCGGCATGCAATTGATGGCCGAACGCGGCTTGGAACACAGCGTGACGCCAGGTTTCGGCTGGATCGCCGGCGAGATCGTGCCGCTCTCGGCGCCAGGCTTGCGCCTGCCGCAGATGGGGTGGAACGGGCTTGCCTTCGTCCAGCCCGCGCACCCACTGCTCGCCGGGCTCGCTCCCGGCGATCACGCCTATTTCGTGCATAGCTATGCCCTCACCGGCGCCCGCCGCGACCAGGTTCTGGCGACCACCGATTACGGCGGCGAGGTCATCGCCATGGTCGCCGCCGGCAACCGCGCCGGCACGCAATTCCATGTCGAGAAAAGCCAGGAGGTCGGCTTGCGCATTCTCGGGAATTTCCTCCGCTGGCAGCCTCCCCGGCAGCCATGAGCGAGCGCCGGCGGGAGTTGCTGGTCGAGCGCGCGAGCGCGCTCGACGAGGATGATCTGGCGGCGTTGTGCGAGGCGGCGGATGCCGCGATCCTCGAGGGCGGCGGCTTCGGCTGGGTCAACCCGCCGGGGCGGGCGGCGCTGGAGCGCTATTTTCAGGGGCTGCTGCTGGTGCCGGAACGCGAGCTTTACATCGCCCGGCTCGACGGTGTCGTCGTCGGCTCGGCGCAGCTTGTGCGCCCGCCGCGCAACAACGAGGCACAGGCTTTCGCCGCGACCCTGATGCACAGCTTCATCGCGCCCTACGCCCGTGGCCATGGCCTCGCGCGCCTGCTCACCGAGCGCGCCGAGGAAGGGGCGCGGGCGCTCGGCTATCACGTCATCAATCTCGACGTGCGTGAAACGCAAGAGGCAGCGATCCGGCTCTATGAATCGCTCGGTTATACGCGTTGGGGCACGCATCCCGTCTATGCCCGCATTCAGGGGCGCACGGTGCGCGGGTTTTATTTCTACAAACTGCTCCAGCCGGGCGGAAAAATCGCATGACGCTGACCCTCTATCCGGCGATCGACCTCAAGGACGGGGCGTGCGTGCGCTTGAAGCGCGGCGCGATGGCGGAGGCGACGGTCTATGCCGAGGATCCGGTGGCGCCGGCGCGGGCGTTTCAGGCGGCGGGTTGCCGCTGGCTCCACGTCGTCGACCTCAATGGTGCATTTGCCGGCCGCGCGGTGAATGCCGAAGCGGTCGCCGCGATTCTCGCCGAAAGCCGGGTTCCGGTGCAGCTCGGCGGTGGCATTCGCGATCTCGCGGCGATCGAGCGCTGGCTTTCGCTCGGCATCGCGCGCGTCATTCTGGGGAGTGCCGCCGTCAAGAATCCCGCCCTGGTGCGCGACGCCGCACGGGCTTTCCCCGGCCGCATCGCCGTCGGCATCGACGCCCGCGACGGGCTGGTTGCGACCGAGGGTTGGGCCGAGACTTCGACGCTCACGGCAGAAGATCTCGCACGCCGCATCCAGGATGCCGGCATCGCCGCGATCATCTTCACCGATATCGGCCGCGATGGCATGCTTTCGGGTGTCAATGTCGCGGCGACCGCGGCGCTCGCCGCCCGGCTCGACGTGCCGGTGATCGCCTCCGGCGGGGTCGCCGGGGTGGACGACCTCATCGCCCTGACCCACGCCGCAGCGCGCCTCGAACATGGCCAGATCGAGGGCGTTATCGCCGGTCGCGCGCTTTACGACGGCCGCCTCGACGTCGCAACGGCGCTTGCGGCGCTGGCCGGCGCCGCCCACACGGATGGGTGACAAGGTCGCCCGTCAAGAGACCCTCGGGCTGGCATAAAGCCCATTCCTGGCTTTGCCCAAACGCGCGGCGCGGCGGGCGAGTGCTGCGATGGCGTTGCGGCAGATCGTTTCCGCCGGCGCCCCGGTTTGCTTGCAGGCGCGCTCGGCCTCGAACAAGCTCTCCATGGCGGCCGACAGCGCCTCGATTGGCCAGAGGCGTAGCGCCGCCGAAAATGCCCCGGTGCGACGGACGAAGACCGGCGGGCGCAAGTTCCGTTGCGCCTCCGCGTCCGGGGTTCCCGCCGCGATCGCCGCCCGCACCCGGTGCAGGCGCTGAAGATGAAGAAGGGCGGCGCGCACGGCACCGACCGGCGCCGTGCCTTCCGCCAAAGCCTGCTCCAAAGCGCGATCGGCGCGGGCAAGGTCGCCCCCGGTCGCGGCAAACAGCGCGTCATCGAGCGAAAGCCCGGCGAGATCGCCCGTGCAGGCTTGCGCGTCGGCGATCTCGATTTTACCGCCGGTGCCGGCATAGAGCGCGAGCTTTTCGAGTTCAGCGGCGCTTGCCATGCGGTCGGCACCGAGCCGGGTGGTGAGCCAGTCCAGGGCCTCGGAAGAGATCGAAACGCCGTGTGCTTCCAATCGGGCGCGAATGGTCTGGCTCAGTGCCCGCCCCTCCTCCGGGTAGCAGCCGATGGCGGCAGCGTCTTGCGCGCGTTCGATCAGGGCGCGAAGCTTGGAGCGCGCTGGCAATTCCCCGGCTTCGAGCACCAAAAGCGCCTCGCCCGGCCCGGCCAGTGCGGCGGTAACGGCGCTCGCGGCGCGATCATCGGCGTCTCGCACCCGCACCACGCGCCGCCCGCCGGTGAGCGCCAGCGCCGCCATTTCCTCGGGGATCCGCGGGAATCCCTCGCGGTCAAATTCTACGAAACGGAACGGGTCGTCACCTGTGCCAAGCACGGCGCGCACCAGCGCGCTGCCGCGCTCGCGCACCAGCCCGGCATCGGGGCCGTGAAGAAGAACGGCGCGATAGCCCCCGGGATTGGCGAGAACGGCGGCGGCGGCGCGGCTGTCGAGCTTCATGAAGCGTCGGTGCTGGCCGGGTGATGCTTGAAATAGGCGATCAGTTCCATGGTGATCATGTCGGCGATCGTGCGCGAAAGACGCCAGCGGACTTTTTCGTCCTCGAGGGTGGAGTCGAAAAATTGCTGGTCGATGAAATTATACCCGTCGATTGCGTGCGCCTTGCCGGTGGTGATGACGGTATGCGCCGGATCCTGGCCGCGCAATGTCCAGGTCGCGTTCGCGATCACCCGCTGATAGGTGACCGAAGTATCGGGCTGGATGCCGACGCTCTCCTCGCCGATGCTGTAATTGACGTCGAGATCGTAGCGCCGGGCGACGCCGACGCCGCCGTAATTGAAGCGCTCCTGCAGCGCCTCGCTCAGCTCTTGGCCGGAGCGATCGGGGATTCGCCCGATGGTGATGGCGGCGAGATCGACCGCTTCCGGCGCCGGATCGCCGTTCGCGGTTGTCGCGTAAACCGGCGAGAAGCCACAGCCGGGAAGGGCGAGCGCGGGCGCGAGGCTGGCGGCGGCGGAGAGCAGCGCCCGGCGAGACAGAAGCAAGGGTGGGGCATGATCCTGCATCGCGTCTCTCCCCATCAGACAGTCAGTCTGCTGCGATGACGAAATTGATGATCCGGTCTGGGACGAAAATCTGCTTGACGACGCGCCGGCCGGCAAGCGCCTTGGCGACATTGGGCTCGGCCCGCGCCTGCTGCGCCACCTCGGCCTCGGGGCTTCCCGGCGGCAGGCTCACGGTGCCGCGAAGTTTGCCCAGAACCTGCACTGCGATCGTCACCTGATCGCGGGCGAGCAGCGCGGGATCCGCTTCCGGCCAGGGCTGTTCGGCGACCAATCGCGCTTCGGGATCGAGAAGGGTCTGCAACTCCTCGGCAAGATGCGGCATCATCGGCGCGACCAGCCGGGCAAGCGTCCCCGCAGCCTCATGCCGGGCGAAGCGGAGATCGGCGTCAGCGCCGGCGGGCGTTTCGGCGAGCGCGTTGGCAAGTTGATGGATGCGCGCGACGGCGACATTGAAGCCGAAATTTTCCAGCGCCTCGGTAACCGCGGCGATGGCGCGATGGGTTGCCTGGCGCAAAGCGCGGGCCGGGGCCGAAAGGTTCGCCGATGCCACCTTTGGCGCCGCGCCCTCGGCCGCGATCTCGGCGACCAGCCGATAAAGTCGTTGGATGAAACGAAACGCTCCCTGGACGCCGCTTTCGGTCCATTCCATGTCGCGTTCCGGCGGGTTGTCGGCGAGGATGAACCAACGCGCGGTGTCGGCGCCGTAACGCGCAATGATCGCGCCGGGATCGACGGTGTTGCGCTTCGATTTCGACATCGCCTCGACACGGCCGACGCTGACCGCCTCGCCGGTGTCGCGATGGCGCGCGCTGCCATCGGCGAAGGTTTCGACTTCGTCGGGATAAAGCCAGCGGCCATCGGCGCCGCGATAGCTGGCATGCGTCACCATCCCCTGGGTGAAGAGGCCGGCGAACGGCTCATCGAGGGCGAGGTGGCCGGTCGCACGCATGGCGCGGGTGAAGAAGCGGGAATAGAGGAGATGGAGGATCGCGTGCTCGATGCCGCCGATATATTGATCGACCGGCAGCCAATGCCGCGCCGCTTCGGGATCGACCGGGCGCTCGGCGCGTGGGCTACAAAAGCGGGCGAAATACCAGGAGCTGTCGACGAAGGTATCGAACGTGTCGGTCTCGCGCCGCGCCGGGCGACCGCAATCGGGACAGGGAACATGTTTCCATGTCGGATGATGATCGAGCGGGTTGCCGGGCCGGTCGAAGCTGACATCCTCAGGCAGCAGCACCGGCAGATCCCGCGCCGGCACCACGCCGCAGGCCTCGCAATGAATGACCGGGATCGGGCAGCCCCAATAGCGCTGCCGGCTCACCCCCCAATCGCGCAGCCGCCAATTGACGACGCCCTCGCCGTGCCCGCCTCGCGCCAAAGCCTCGATCGCCGCGCGTTTGGCCGCATCCGCCGCGAGACCATCGAGAAAGCCGGAGTTGAATACCGCGCCCGGCCCGTCATAGGCCTCATCGCCGATCGCAAACGAGGCTGCCTCGGCCCCCGGCGGCAGCACCACCGGGCGCACCGGCAGGCGGTATTTGCGGGCGAAATCGAGATCGCGCTGATCATGCGCGGGGCAGCCGAAAATCGCGCCGGTGCCGTACTCCATGAGCACGAAATTGGCGATCCAGACGGGAAATGTCTGATCGGGGAGAAACGGATGGCGGACGCGAAGGCCGGTGTCCAACCCCTGCTTCTCGGCGGTCTCGATCACCGCCTCGCTGGTGCCAAGACGCCGGCATTCGGCGATGAAGGCAGCGATCGCGGGGTTTTCGGCGGAAAGCGCCGCGGCCAGCGGATGCTCCGGCGCCAGCGCGAGAAACGACATGCCATAAAGCGTGTCCGGGCGCGTGGTATAGACCTCGATCGCGGCGAAATCGGCTTTGGCCTCGGTAAGCGGAAAGCGCACGCGCGCGCCTTCGCTGCGGCCGATCCATTTCTCCTGCATAACCCGCACCCGCTCCGGCCAACGCTCCAGCGTCTCGAGGGCCGCGAGGAGATCGGGCGCGAAGCGGGTGATCTTGAGAAACCATTGCGAGAGTAGCTTTTTCTCGACCGGCGCGCCCGAGCGCCAGCCGCGCCCGTCGATCACCTGCTCATTGGCGAGCACGGTCTGATCGATCGGATCCCAGTTGACCCAGGCTTCCCGGCGCTCGACGAGGCCGGCCTTGAGAAAATCGAGAAACAGCGCCTGTTGATGACGATAATAGCTCGGATCGCAGGTCGCGAATTCGCGGCTCCAGTCGAGCGAGAGCCCCATACGCTGCAATTCGCCGCGCATGGTCGCGATATTGTCATAGGTCCAGCGCGCCGGGTGGATGCCGCGTTCGCGCGCCGCGTTCTCGGCAGGGAGGCCGAACGCGTCCCAGCCCATCGGGTGCAGAACCACCGCGCCGCGCGCGCGCTGATACCGCGCCACCACATCGCCGAGCGTGTAGTTGCGCACATGCCCCATATGGATGCGCCCCGAGGGGTAGGGAAACATCTCCAGGACATAATATTTGCGCCGCCCGTCGGCCGGGCAGTCGGCGACATGAAAACAGCCGCGCGCCGCCCATTCCCGCTGCCAGCGGGGCTCGGCGGCGGCAAAATCGTAACGGTGAGGCTCGGGAGCAGGAGAGGCCAAGGCGCGGTTCGCTTTCGTCTTGAGGGGAAGATCGAGAGCGTCTTTATGCCCAAGCGCCCGCTCTCGGCAACCCGCGCCGGCGCCGGCCTCAGGGCGGCGTGGTATCGCCCTCGCCGAGCGCGCGCTGCATCAGCACGACATCGCGCCAGCGCCCGAATTTATAGCCGACCGAGCGGTAACGCCCGGCCTCGGCAAAGCCGGCGCCGCGATGGAGCGCAATCGAGCCGACATTCGCCGAATCGCCGATCACCGCCAGCATCTGGCGAAACCCGGCCGCGGTCGCGGCGGCGATGAGTTCGGCAAGCAACGCCCGCCCGACGCCACGCCCACGCTGGTCATCGCGGACATAAACGCTATCTTCGGCGGTAAAGCGGTAGGCTGAGCGGGTGTGATAGCGCGCGGCGTAAGCATAGCCGAGAACCCCCGTCGCATCCGCGGCAACCCGCCAAATCGCCCCGGCATCGGTCAGGGTTGCGAATCGCGCCGCCATCTCCTCGACCGAGGGCGGGACCTCCTCGAAAGTGCCGGTGCCGGTGAGCACGTGATGCGCGTAGATCGCTTGGATTTCGGGAATGTCGGGGAGAGCGGCGGTGCGGATGCGCATGCGCTGATATTAGCCGATTGCGGCCGGACGTGACCAGAACCGGGGTTGGCCGCGGCGCCCCCTGATCGCGGCTTGGCAATGGGGCGCGTCTTGCGAGCGCCTCTCGCAAGACCGGCCTGAACGGGGCTGGATTGATCGCGCGCGACCCGGCATGCTGCGCGAAATATTCGGAGGAAACAGACCCATGGCCGCCGCCCCGACGCCTCGTATCCGCTTCATGCAGCGTGCGGCGCTCACACTTCTCGTGCTGAGCGGCGTCGTCAATTACATCGACCGCGCGACGCTGGCGATCGCCAACCCCTTGGTCCGCCATGATCTCGGTCTCTCGATCAACGATATGGGGTATCTGCTGTCGGCGTTTCTTTGGGCCTATGCCTTCGCGCAGCTTCCGGCCGGCGCCTTGGTCGATCGCCTCGGGCCACGGCTTTTGCTGTCGCTCGGCCTCGCTTTGTGGTCGGGCGCGCAGGCTTTGGGCGGGCTTGTGCGCAATTTCGGCGAGTTTTTCGCCGCCCGCATGTTGCTCGGCCTTGGCGAAGCGCCGCAATTTCCGACCGGCGCGCGCGTCGTCAAGGACTGGTTTCCGGTGCGCAATCGTGGTCTCGCGACCGGCATTTTCAATTGCGCCTCGACCCTCGGCAACGCCATCGGCGCGCCCCTGCTCACCTTTCTCATGCTCGCTTTCGGCTGGCGCTGGATGTTCCTGATTATGGGATTTGCCGGCCTCGTCGTCGCCGGTCTTTGGTATCTGATTTATCGCGATATCGAAACTGTCCTCCTATCACGCGAGGAAACCGAGATCGTCACAGAAGGCGACCCGCCCGGTGCGCGCGCGCCGACGCGGTTTGCCGAATGGCGGCGGCTGTTTCGCTTTCGCATGACCTGGGGGATGATTCTCGGCTATTTCGGCACGATTTATCTCACCTGGGTCTATACCGCCTGGCTCCCCGGCTATCTCGAAATCGAGCGCCATATGACGATCGCCAAAACCGGCTGGGCGGCGGCCATCCCGTCGGTTGCCGGCGTCGTCGGTGGGATTTTCGGCGGTTGGATCGTCGATGTGCTGGCGCGATTGGGGCTCTCGCCGATCAACGCGCGCAAAGTTCCGATGTCGCTCGCCCTCATCGGCATGGCGCTTTTTACCGTTCTCGCCGCCGAGGTCGAAAGCAACACGGTCGCCATCGCCTGCATCTCGGCCGCCGTTTTCCTCGGCTATGCGACCTCGAGCAGTTGCTGGGCGATGGCATCCGTCGCGGCGCCGCCGAATTATACCGCCTCGATCGGCGCCATTCAGAATTTCGGCGGCTATCTCGGCGGCGCGCTAGCCCCGACCGTCACCGCCTTGATCGTCACCAAGACCGGCTCGTTCGTCCCGGCCCTTCTGGTGGGTGCGGCGATCGGCGTTTTCTCCGCGATCGCCTATTTCGTGGTGATCAGGGGGCCGATCACGGCGGCAGCGCTGCGTGGCGAGGATGACATCGCGGCACCTATTCGCGCGCCAGCACCCGGTCATTGAGGAGGCTCGCGAAACGGCGCGGGCGGAATTCGGCGCGCAGACGGTCTTCGTGATACTCCTCGCGCACCCAGTCCAGAAACGGCTTTCGGCCTTCCCCCTCGCGCGCATACATCGCGAAAAACGCATCCAGAATGCCGGTCGACGAGTGGCGGAAATGGAGAAAGCGCAAGGAAAGCTGCGCCAGCGCCTGCGCCGAGGTGCCGCCTTGGATCAGGATGAAGAGACCAGCCGCAAGCCCGGCGCGATCGGCGCCGGATTTGCAATGGATCAGCGCCGGCTCGCGCATCTCGGCGAAAATCGCCGCGAGATTGAGGATGCGGTCGCGATGCGGGGCACCGCGGCTCTCGAACGGGGCGTAGATATGGCGAAGGCCGAGCCGCGCGGCGGCATCGCGGGTCAAAGCATCCGAGCCGCAAGCCCGCGCGCCGCGAAGATTGATCACCGTGCGCAAGCCATAGCGCCGTGCCGCATAGGCGAGCCAGGCCGGCGTCGGGTGATTGGCGCGATAAAGACGGCCTTCCGCGACGGTCGCGAAATTATGCCAGAAAATCCGAAAAAACGCGTGATCGACAAAGACGCTATCCGCCCAGGCGGCAAGCCGCCGGCGCGGCGCGGTGATATCGCCCGCGAACATCACCCGCCGCCTTGTGCCCCGCGTTGGGTCAGACCTGGCGCTCGACCAGCAATTGCTTGATCTTGCCGATCGCCTTGGCCGGGTTGAGGCCCTTGGGGCAGGTCTGGGTGCAGTTCATGATGGTGTGGCAGCGATAGAGCTTGAACGGGTCTTCCAAGGCGTCGAGCCGTTTGCCCGTGGCCTCGTCACGGCTGTCGGCGATCCAGCGATAGGCGGCGAGCAGCACCGCCGGGCCGAGATAGCGATCGCCGTTCCACCAATAGCTCGGGCAGCTCGTCGTGCAGCAGAAGCACAGAATGCACTCCCACATGCCATCGAGGGCGGCGCGTTCGTCCGGGCTCTGGCGCCGCTCGGCATCGGGCGGCGGCGGCGTGTCGGCCTGCATCCAGGGCTCGATGCTGCGCAACTGGGCATAGGCCCCTGTCAGATCAGGTACCAGATCCTTCACCACCGGCATATGCGGCAGCGGATTGATGCGGACCGCGTCTTTCACCTCATCGATCGGCTTCAGACAGGCAAGGGTATTGGTGCCGTCGATATTCATCGCGCAGGAGCCGCAAATGCCCTCGCGGCAGGAGCGGCGGAAGGTGAGCGAGCTGTCGACCTCGTTCTTGATTTTGATCAGCGCGTCCAACACCATCGGCCCGCACTGGTCGAGATCGATCGTGTAGCTGTCCATGCGCGGCTTTTGGCCGTCATCGGGGCTCCAGCGATAGATGCGGAACTCTTTCGCGCGCTTGGCGCCGCTGGGCGCCGGGTGGGTCTTTCCCCGGCCGACCTTGGAATTGGCGGGAAGTGCGAATTCGACCATGTTGTCTGCCTCTCGGTGCTCAATAGACCCGCTTTTTGGGAGGAAACACCGACACTTCGTTGGAAAGCGTCTGCATCTTCACCGGGCGATAGGCGAGCGTGACTTCGCCCTTGGCATCGCACCAGGAGAGCGAGTGCTTCATCCACTCGGCATCGTCGCGCTCGGGGTAATCGTCATGGGCGTGAGCGCCGCGGCTTTCATGGCGGGCCTCGGCGCTGGTGATGGTGGTAAGCGCGTTGCCCATGAGATTGCTCAGTTCCAACGCCTCCATGAGATCGCTGTTCCAAATCAGGCTGCGGTCGCTGAGGGTCATATCCGCCATGCCGTCCCAAAGAGTTTTCATTTTCGCAACCCCCTCGGCGAGGCTCTTGGCGGTGCGGAACACGGCGGCGTGGCTTTGCATGGTGCGCTGCATCGCCTCGCGCAGTTCGGCGACGCGGGTCGCGCCCTTGGCATGGCGGACGCCATCGAAGCGATCGAGCGCCGCCTCGCCGGCGCGTGCCGGAAGGGGCGCGATCTTGGCGCCGGGCTTGACGATTTCGGCGGCGCGGAGGGCGGCGGCGCGGCCGAAGACGATGATATCGAGCAGAGAATTGCAGCCAAGCCGATTGGCGCCATGGACGGAAACACACGCCGCCTCGCCGATCGCCATCAGCCCCGGCACCACCGCGTCCGGGTTATCCTGGGTCGGGCGCAGCACTTCCGCGTGAATATTGGTCGGGATGCCGCCCATGTTGTAATGCACCGTTGGCAACACCGGGATCGGCGCCTTGGTGACATCAACGCCGGCAAACACCCGCGCGGTCTCGGAAATGCCGGGCAGGCGCTGATGCAGGATCTCGGCGCCGAGATGCTCGAGATGCAGCAGGATATGGTCCTTATTCGGCCCGCAGCCGCGCCCTTCGTTGATTTCGATGGTCATCGAGCGGGACACGACATCGCGCGAGGCGAGATCCTTCGCGGTCGGCGCATAGCGCTCCATGAAGCGCTCGCCCTCGGCATTGGTGAGATAGCCGCCCTCACCGCGCGCACCTTCGGTGATCAGGCAGCCGGCGGGGAAGATGCCGGTTGGGTGGAATTGCACGAATTCCATGTCCTGGGTCGGCAACCCGGCGCGTAGCACCATGCCAGCGCCATCGCCGGTGCAGGTATGGGCGGAGGTGCAGGAGAAAAAGGCTCGGCCATAACCGCCGGTCGCGAGCACGACGAGCGGGGCGCGGAAGCGATGCATCGTGCCGTCATCGAGACACCAGGCGAGGACGCCGCGGCACGCGCCCTCCTCATCCATGATCAGATCGATCGCGAAATACTCGATGAAAAACTCGACGCCGTGCTTGAGGCTTTGCTGATAGAGCGTGTGCAGGATGGCGTGGCCGGTGCGGTCGGCGGCGGCACAAGCCCGTTGCGCCGGGGTTTTGCCATACTCCATCATGTGCCCGCCGAACGGGCGCTGATAAATTTTACCGTCTTCGGTGCGGCTGAACGGGACGCCGAAATGCTCGAGTTCATAGACCGCCGGCACCGCCTCGCGGCACATATATTCGATCGCGTCCTGATCGCCGAGCCAATCCGAGCCCTTGACGGTGTCATACATGTGCCAACGCCAGTCATCCGCGCTCATATTACTGAGCGAAGCGGCGACGCCGCCTTGCGCCGCAACGGTGTGGCTGCGGGTCGGGAAAACCTTGGTGATGCAGGCGGTCTTGAGCCCCGCCGCCCCCATGCCGAGCGTTGCCCGCAGTCCGGCGCCGCCGGCGCCGACGACGATGACCTCATAAGCGTGGTCGATAACGTCATAGGCACCGATCGAAGGCTTCGAAATCGCGTTCATTTTTTCGTCCTCGAGCCCGCGTATCAGCGGACTCCCTCTTCATCGGTCAGTTGACATGCGGCCGTGGCGGTCAGAGCGCCATCCGCAAAATGGCGATCAGGGCAGTCAGGAACAAAAGCGCCACCACCGCCCGCATCAGGAGGAGCACGGCGAGCCGCGCCGCCTCGGTATGGATGTAGTCCTCGATCACCACTTGCAAGCCGAGATGGAGATGATGAAAGAGGGCGATGATCAGCGCGAGCAGCAGAACCGCGTTGATCGGCCGCCCCATCCAATGCGCAACGGCCTCGCGCGGCGCGCCGAGATGCGCAAGAACCGCGAACACGAACCAGATCGCGAGCGGCACCAGCGCGATCGCGGTCAAGCGCTGCGCCCACCAATGCGCGGTCCCGGATTTCGCCGACCCAAGCCCCCGCACCCGCCCGAGCGGCGAGCGCATCGTGATCATGTGCGTCTTACTCACCTTCATTCCCCTACCAGACCATCAGGCCGACGACCCAGATGAGCAGGGTCAGGACGATGGTCGCGATCACCACCAACTTCCCGCTCGCATGCATCTGCGGCAATTCGAACCCGTGCCCGGCATCCCAGGCGAGATGACGAATGCCGTTGAGGAAGTGATAGACCAACGCCGCGGTCCAGAGAAACAGCAGCAAAAGCCCGAGGGGCGAGCCGATGAACCCGGCAGCGCGGGCATAGTCGGCATCGCTCCCGGCGGCAGCCGCGAGCCACCAAACCAAAAGCAGCGTGCCGACCCCGAGCCCGACCCCGGTGAAGCGATGGAAAATCGAAAGCGCGGAGCTGATTTGCGGGCGATAGATCTGCAAATGCGGCGAAAGCGGGCGCTCGACCCATTTGCCGTCGCTGTTGCGCGCCATTCTCAACGCGCTCGGCGCGTCCTTCATGCCTTCATATCCCCCGAACTGACCAGCCTGCTCTGATCGGCTGACAGGTTTCGTCAATAATCCCGGCGCCCCGCCCGGTCAACGCGGCGGGGCGGGTGGCGGGTCAGACCCGCTCGATCAGCGCCGCGATCCCCTGGCCGACGCCAATGCACATGGTGACGATGGCGCGCCGCGCACCACGGGTCTCCAGTGCATTGACCGCGGTCATCGCGAGCCGCGCCCCGGAAGCGCCGAGCGGATGGCCGAGCGCGATCGCGCCGCCATGCGGATTGACGTGCTCGGCATCGTCGGCCAAGCCAAGCTGACGCGTGACCGCCAAAGCCTGCGCGGCAAACGCCTCGTTGAGCTCGATCAGATCGATGTCGCCGATCTTGAGGCCGAGGCGGGCGAGCAGCTTCTCCGTCGCCGGCGCCGGGCCGATGCCCATGATGCGCGGTGCAACGCCCGCCGTCGCCATCGCGACCACCCGCGCCCGCGGCGTCAAACCATGGCGGGCGGCGGCTTTTTCTGACGCGAGCAGCAAGGCGGCCGCGCCGTCATTGACGCCGGAGGCGTTGCCCGCGGTCACGGTTCCAGGGTTGCGGAACGGCGTCTTGAGCTTGGCAAGCCCCTCCAGCGTGGTTTCGGGCCGGGGATGCTCATCATCCGCGACCACCACTTCGCCCTTGCGGGTCTTGATCGTGATCGGGGTGATTTCGCGCTTGAAGAACCCGCTCGCGATCGCCGCCGCCGTGCGCTGCTGGCTCCGCCACGCGAAAGCATCCTGATCGGCGCGCGCGACCTGGAATTCTTCGGCGACATTTTCCGCCGTCTCCGGCATCGAATCGATGCCGTACTGCGCCCGCATTGCCGGGTTGACGAAGCGCCAGCCGATCGTGGTGTCGTGCAGTTCGGCTTGGCGTGGAAACGCCTCGCTCGCCTTGGCCATCACGAATGGCGCCCGCGTCATGCTTTCCACCCCGCCGGCGATGATGAGATCGGCCTCGCC
The DNA here is from genome assembly GCF_003352165.1 of Acidibrevibacterium fodinaquatile. Classification (GTDB taxonomy): domain Bacteria; phylum Pseudomonadota; class Alphaproteobacteria; order Acetobacterales; family Acetobacteraceae; genus Acidibrevibacterium; species Acidibrevibacterium fodinaquatile. The sequence goes on along the minus strand of NZ_CP029176.1, from coordinate 1,895,360 downwards.
CGTCCGAATGGCGCGCGCCGCCGTGCCGACCGCGTCCAACCCGGAGCCGCAGAGCCGGTTGATCGTCGCCCCGGCGATGCTTGCCGGAAGCCCAGCGAGCAGCAGCGCCATGCGGGCGACATTGCGGTTATCCTCGCCGGCCTGGTTCGCGCAGCCCATTAGGCATTCATCGACCGCCTCCCAGTCCACGCTCGCATGGCGCTCACGCAGGACGCGAAGCGGCTGTGCGGCGAGATCATCGGTGCGGACCTCGCGCAAAACACCGCCATAGCGGCCGATCGGGGTGCGGGTGAAATCGCAGATATAAGCCTCGGTCATGGCGGTTTCCTTCTCCGATCAAATCGTCCAACCGCCGTCGATCACCATCGCCTGGCCAGTGACGAAGCGGGATTCGTCGCTGGCGAGATAGACGGCGAGCGCCGCGATCTCCTCTGGTGTGCCCAAGCGCCCCATCGCCTGGCGGGCGACGAACGCCGCCCGCGCCGCCTCCACCGACCCCGCCTGCGCGGCATTGGCGGCGATACGGTCATCGAGGCTCGGCGTCTGGATGGTGCCGGGGCAGATACAGTTGCAACGCACGCCGCGGGTGACGGTATCGGCGGCGACCGATTTGGTGATCCCGACTACCGCCGCCTTGCTCGCGCCATAAACGAAGCGATTCGGCGCGCCTTTGAGGCTGCCGACGGCCGACGCCATGTTGATGATCGAGCCAGCCCCCCGCGCGAGCATCCCGGGCAGGAAAGCGCGGATCAGGCGGAACATCGAGCGCACATTGAGGTCGAAGGCGAATTGCCATTCCTCCTCGGTCGCGTCGAGAATACTGCCTTGATGGACGAAGCCGGCGCAGTTGAAGAGGATATCGATCGCGCCGGTTTCAGCCGCGAGCGCGGTGATCGCCGCCGGGTCCATGACGTCGAGGCGCTTCGTGCTGAGATTGCCCGCCTTGAGGTCGGCGAGCTTCGCCTCATTGACGTCGGTCGCGATCACCCGCGCTCCCTCGTCGGCGAAAGCGAGCGCGCTCGCCCGCCCGATCCCTTGCGCCGCCGCGGTCACGAGCGCGGTCTTGCCGGCAAGCCTTCCCGCCATATCTCTGCCTCCTTAGTGGTTATTGCGCGATTCGCCGCGCGTCGTGATGATATCCGATGTCGTTACAATTCGTGCGAACTCTTGGTGCAGGTTGGCAAGCGTCATCGCATGAACGTCGGCGGCCGGATGACGGTCGCCGTCCGGGCCGATACGGTCGAATGTCCAGGTCGCGTCTCGCACCAGCCATGGATCGAATCCCAGATTGCCTGCCATCCGGGTTGTCGTCTCGACACAGTGATTGGTTGTTGCCCCGCAGATCACAAGCGTCCCGATGCCCGCCGCACGAAGCCGGGCTTCGAGATCGGTGCCGATGAATGCGCTATTGACCCGTTTGACGATCACTGGCTCCCCAGGCAGTTCGCGCGCCTCCGCTTTAACCGCAAAGCCTCGACTACCCGGACAAAAAAACGAATTTGGCGCTGTTCCCTCGTGCCGAATATGGAAAATCGGCTTTTTCCACGCCCGGAACGCTGTCAGCAGTCGACCGATTTCCATCAAAGCGCCAGGATTGTTTCGACCAAGACCACTCGCTTCGATCTCATCAAATCCATGCTGCACATCGATGACCAGAAGTGCCATCTCACTTTTCGCGAGGATATTCGGTTCATTCATAGTTGGTTGTCTACCCGATGAGATTACCTCGGCTTGATCGCCCGCCGCTCTCAGTGGTTATTGCGCGATTCGCCGCGCGTCGTGATGATATCGAGATAAAGTGTCGCGGGCTCCAGGCACGCCCCGGTGCCGAGCTGGCCGACCATGCTTCGATAAATCTCCTCCCACGGCGTCTTGTTGTCGAGCTTGGGCGGGCTCCAGGCGGCGCGGCGGGCGGCGAGTTCGCCGTCATCGAGCAGAACATCGACGCGACGCTTGGTGAGATCGACACGGATGCGATCGCCGCTGCGTAACAGCGCGAGCCCGCCGCCGACCGCCGCCTCCGGCGTCACGTTGAGGATCGAGGGGCTGCCGGACGTGCCCGATTGCCGCCCGTCGCCCATCGTCGGCAGCGCATCGATGCCGCGCTTCAGAAGGGCTGCCGGCGGCTGCATGTTCACCACCTCGGCGCTGCCCGGATACCCAACCGGGCCGCAATTGCGAATAATCAGGATCGAATGCTCGTCCACGCCGAGCGCCGGATCCTCGATCCGGGCGTGATAATCCTCCGGCCCCTCGAAGATGATCGCCTTGCCCTCGAACACGTCCGGGTGGGCGGGGTCGGAGAGGAAGCGGCGGCGGAAGGCAGCGTCGATCACGCTGGTCTTCATCACCGCGCTCTCGAAGAGATTGCCGGACATCACGACATATCCGGCGCGCTCGCGAAGCGGCTTGTCATAGGCCCGGATCACCTCGCGATCGGGCTCGGGCACGGAGGCAAGATTCTCGGCGAGCGTCCGCCCCGTCACCGTCATCACCGAGCCGTCGAGCTTGCCGGCGGCGAGCAGCTCCCTCATCACCGCCGGCACGCCGCCGGCGCGGTGAAATGCCTCGCCGAGGAAGCGCCCGGCGGGCTGACAATCGACGAGCAGCGGAATCTCCGGCCCCAGACGCTGCCAGTCATCGAGCGTGTGCTCGACGCCCATGTGGCGCGCGATCGCGATCATGTGGATCGGGCAATTGGATGAGGCGCCGAGTGCCGCCGCCGCGACCACCGCGTTCTCGAACGCCGCTTTGGTCATAATATCGGAGGGGCGGAGATTCTCATGCACCATGGCAACGATCCGCCGCCCGGTCTCATAGGCCATCTGCCCGCGCTCACGATAGGGGCCCGGGATCGCGGCACAGCCGGGGAGCGACATGCCAAGCGCCTCGGCGAGACTGTTCATCGAGGTCGCCGTGCCCATGGTATTGCAATGCCCGACCGAGGGCGCGGACGACGCCACCATGTCCATGAACTGATTGTAATCGATCTTGCCCTCGGCGTAGAGCTTTCGCCCCTCCCAGACGATGGTGCCCGAGCCGGAAAGCCGCCCCTGCCACCAGCCATCGAGCATCGGCCCGCCAGAGAGCACGATCGCCGGGATGTTCACCGTCGCCGCCCCCATCAAGCAGGCCGGCGTCGTCTTGTCGCAGCCGGTGGTGAGGACGACGCCATCGAGCGGATAGCCGTGCAGCACCTCAACGAGGCCGAGATAGGCGAGATTGCGATCGAGCGCCGCGGTCGGGCGCTTGCCGGTCTCTTGGATCGGGTGCAGCGGAAATTCGAGCGGCACGCCGCCGGCCTCGCGAATGCCATCTTTGACGCGGGACGCAAGATCAAGGTGATGGCGGTTGCAGGGCGAGAGGTCGGAGCCGGTCTGAGCGATGCCGATGATCGGCTTGCCCGATTGCAGTTCTTCGCGCGTTAAGCCGAAATTGAGATAGCGCTCGACATAGAGCGCCGTCATCCCCGGATCATGCGGGTCATCGAACCACCGCCGGCTGCGCAAGCGCCGCGATCCATTGTCTGTCATGGCCATTTCTCTCCCGGATTCCGCGAAGGCCGGCACTCTGCCACCCCGCGCGGCGGATGAACAGAGGCGCGGCCCCGGGACAGGGGAACCGGGTGCTCCCCCTCCGATGAGGCTCCCGAGGAACGCATCATCCGACCCTTGCCGCCATCCGCTTTTGCCGCAAGGGAGGTCTTTCCGGGGGCCAGCCGGAGGATTTCTTTGCCCTACTTCAGCGGCTCGAGAATCGAGACATAATTCGCGACCGCAGCCCCGCCCATGTTGAACACCGCGCCAAGATCGGCGCGGGGAAGCTGCATCGCGCCGGCCGCGCCGGTGAGTTGCATCGCTGCCAGCGCGTGCATGGAAACGCCGGTCGCACCGATCGGGTGGCCCTTGGCTTTGAGGCCGCCGGAGCGGTTCACCGGCAATTTTCCATCCGCCGCGGTTACGCCCTCGAGCGCGATACGGGCACCCTGACCCGGGGCGGCAAGACCCATCGCTTCGTATTCGATCAATTCGGCGATGGTGAAGCAATCATGGGTTTCAACGAAAGAGAGATCCCAGACATCGATCCCGGCTTGCGCCAACGCCTGCTGCCAGGCGAGCGCCGCCCCCTCGAACAAAACGATATCGCGGCGCGACAGCGGCAGGAAATCATTGACCTGGGCGGTCGCGCGAAACCGCACCGCTTTGGCCATGGCGCGGGCGGTCTCCTCGTCGGTCAGCACCAGAGCGGCGGCGCCATCGGACACGAGGGAACAATCGGTGCGCTTGAGCGGCGGCGCGACATAAGGATTTTTCTCGCTCACCGCGCGGCAGAACGCGAATCCGAGATCCTTACGCATCTGCGCGAACGGATTATCGACGCCGTTTTTGTGGTTTTTCGCGGCGATCGCCGCCAACGCATCCGACTGATCGCCGAAACGTTGAAAATAGCGCTCAGCGATGCGGCCGAAAACACCGGCAAATCCCGCCGGAATCTCCGCTTCCTCGCGGCGATAGCTCGCTTTGAGCAGGATATCGCCGACCTCTGGGCCGGGGGTTGCGGTCATTTTCTCGGCGCCGACGACGAGCGCGAAACGGCCGCGGCCGGAGGCGAGAAAATCCCGCGCGCCATGCACCGCGGCGGAGCCGGTGGCGCAGGCATTTTCATAGCGCGTCGCCGGCTTGAAACGAAGCTCGGGCACCGCCTGGAAAACCAGCGAGGAAGGAAAATCCTGCGCAGAAAAGCCGTTATTGAAGAGCCCGACGAACACCGCGTCGATCTCCGCAGGCGCGATCCCGGCATCGGCGATCGCCGCACCCGCGACGCGGGCAAACAGGCCCTCGACGTCGCTTTCCTCCAATTTGCCAAAGGGTGAATGCACCCACCCGACGATGCAAGCTTCCGTCATCACCGCAATCCTTCCCCAGCGTTGCTTTGCCTCCGATACTAGCGCAAGAACGCGGGGAAGGAAACCTGCGCCGGGCGGCTCGCGCGTCCCCCGGCGCTTGCCTCAGGGCGGATCGGGCGGGCCGGCATCAAAGCTGCGGAGCACTTTGCCACTCACGGCGTCGATCTCGACCAGACTAACCTCATAGCCCCACAGAAACGCGAGGTGATCGAGGACACGCTCGGCATCCTCGCCCTCCAGCATGACCCCGTGATGCACCCGATTTTGCAAAAGCAACCGCCGATCACCGTCGAGATCGACATCGACAATCTCGATCTCCGGCTCATGCTTGATGACATCGAAGGAATCGGCAAGCGCCGCCCGCACCGCACGATAGCCGCGCTCGTCATGGATCGCCTCGACGACGAGATCGGAACGGCCATCGTCATGGACGGAAAAGAGCTTCATCTTACGGATCAAGGACGGGCTCAAAAACTGACGGATGAAGCTTTCATCACGGTACGCGACCCAAGCCTCGCGGAGCGTTGCGTAGGGATCCCCATTGCCGGCAATATCGGGGAACCAGAGCCGGTCCTCCTCGGTCGGTGCGGTGGTGATGCGGGCGATGTCCTGCATCATCGCGAAGCCGAGGGCATACGGGTTGAGACCGGAAAAGCGCGGATCATCGAAATCGGGTTGAAAGACGACGCTCGTATGAGAGTGGAGAAATTCCAGCATGCCGCCGTCATCGAGCACCCCTTGTTCGTGGAGGCGGTTCATGATGTGGTAATGGACGAAGGTGGCGCAGCCCTCGTTCATCATCTTGGTCTGCTTCTGCGGATAGAAATACTGCGCGATGTGGCGGACGATGCGGAGGATCTCACGCTGCCAGGGTTTCAGGCGCGGCGCCTTTTTTTCCAAGAAATAGAGAATGTTTTCCTCAGGGAGGCCGAGTAAGCGCTGCCGTTCGGCCAGCTCGGGATGGAGAATGCGCGGCGACCGACCTTCCGGAAGTGTGCGCCAGAGATCGTTGAAAGTGCGCTCTTCCTCCTCCCGCCGTTCGGCTTCGCGCCGCGCCTCGTCGGCGAGGTCGAAACCACGCCGGCGGGGATAACGGCTCACGCCCTGCATCATCAGCGCATGCGCGGCGTCGAGCACACGCTCCACCGCTACCTCGCCGTATTTCTCCTCGCAACGGGCGATGTAGCTTTTGGCAAACTCCATGTAATCGAGAATACCGCCAGCGTCGGTCCATTGCCGGAACAGCGAATTGTTCTTGAAGAAATGATTGTGCCCGAAGGCGGCATGCGCCATCACCAGGGCCTGCATCGCCATGGAGTTTTCCTCCATGACATAGACGATGCAGGGATTGGAATTGATGACGATTTCATAGGCGAGGCTACTATAGCCGTGACGATAGAGCGCCTCATCGCGCGCAAACCGCTTGCCGAACGACCAATGCCGATACATCAACGGCAAGCCGATCGACGAATAGGCATCGAGCATCTGCTCCGAGGTGATGACCTCGATCTGGCTCGGATAGGTATCGAGACCAAGCTCTCCCCGCGCGATCTCCGCGATTAAGTCGTGCGTGCGACGCAGGTCGGAGAAAGTCCAGTCCGATCCCGATGAAATACGAAATCGATCGGCCAACTGGTGGGTCACCCTACCCCCTCCCTGCGTGTCGCTTTATCGCGCGAGAAAAGCTGTCGGAAAACCGGGTAGATCTGGCTGCGATGATTGACTTTGCGCATCGCGATCGGCTGGCCGGATTGCCCGAGACGCTGATAAGCGCGCCAGAGTTCGGTTGCGCCGCCATAGCGCTCGTCCTCCGGGCCGACCTCGAGATAGGCGAAATACTGACATGCCGGCAAGATCACCTTTTCGAGCAGGGCGACGGCATGCGGATTATCCGCCGGCATGTTGTCACCATCCGACGCTTGCGCCGCGTAGATGTTCCACTGCTCGCGCGGATAGCGCGCGCGCAACACCCGCGCCATTTCCTCGAGCGCGGTCGAAACCACGGTGCCGCCGGATTCGGTCGAGGAAAAAAACGTCTCCTCATCGACTTCGCGGGCAACATGGGTGTGACGGATAAACACAATCTCGACCCGCTTGTAGCGCCGGCTGAGAAAGAGATAGAGCAATTTGTAGAAGCGCTTGGCAAGATCCTTCATATGCGCCGTCATCGAACCCGAGACATCCATGAGGCAGAACATGACAGCGCTCACCGCAGGGCGCGGCACGTCCTCGAAACGGTTGTAGCGCACATCTACGGGATCGATGAATGGCACGCGGCGCGCGCGGCGGCGCTCGGCCTCGAGTTCGGCCGCGAGCTGCGCCAGGGTTTCGGGATCCGTGTCGCCCGCGACGCGCAAACGCGCAAGCTCTTCCTCGCGCGCAGCGATTTCCTCGGGACGCGGGCGGCGGAGCGCGATCCGACGCGAGAGGCTGTTGCGCATGGTGCGGACGAGATTGAGATTGGCGGCGGCGCCGCTGATCTGAAAGCCGGCGCGCCGCGGCGTCGCGCCTTCGGTGTCACGCAACTCCTTGCGCAAAAGATCGGGAAGTTCCAAGTCTTCAAGAAAAAGGTCAATGAATTCGTCACGGCTGAGAACGAAGTGGAACGCGTCCTCGCTGTCGCCGTCGGGAGAGCCTCCACGGCCGCCGCCTTCGCTCTGCGGCGGCCGTGGGATACGATCACCCTCGACATACTCCTTATTGCCCGGCGCGACATGCCAGCGCTCGCCGCCCTGCCCGGATTGATAAAGACGCGGCTCGCGCAGCGTGTCCGCCTTGATGCGGATGCGATGATTGCTCGGCCCGGTGATGCCCTCGCGCGCCGACGCTTCGCGAACGGCATCGAGAATCTGCTTTCTGGCACGACGAAGAAACCGCTGCCGGTTGGCGAGACTCTTGCCCTTGGGATTGAGCCGTCTGTCGATGATGTTCACGCGCCGTTCCGCCTTCCTGCTTCGCTCAGCCCGCCTGCTTCGCGCGCATGTACCATTCAACGAGGCGACGGACTTGCCGTTCGGTATAGCCGCGCGACATCATGCGCTGGACGAACTCGTTGTGTTTCTTCTCCGTCTCGTTTTCCTTTTTGCTGCCGAAACTGATCACCGGCAGCAACTCCTCGACTTGGCTGAACATACGACGCTCGATCACTTCGCGGATTTTCTCGTACGATGTCCATGCCGGATTGCGCCCGGCATTGGCGGCGCGGGCGCGGAGCGAGAATTTCACCACCTCGTTACGGAAATCTTTGGGATTGGCGATGCCGGCGGGCTTTTCGATCTTGGTCAGCTCGAGATTGAGCAGTTCACGATCCATCAATTGCCCGGTGTCGGGATCCTTGAAATCTTGGTGTTCGATCCAGGCATCGGCATAATCGACGTAGCGGTCGAACAGATTCTGCCCGTAATCGTTATAGGATTCGAGATAGGCTTTCTGGATCTCGTTGCCGATGAACTCGGCGTAGCGCGGCGCGAGTTCGGCCTTGATGAATTCGAGATATTTCTTCTCGGTCTCATTGCCGAACTGCTCGCGCCGGATCGCTTGTTCGAGCACATACATCAAATGCACCGCATCGGCGCCGACCTCCTGGGTGTCGTAGTTGAAGGTCGCTGACAAAACTTTGAAGGCAAAGCGCGTCGAAATGCCTTCCATGCCTTCATCGAGGCCGGCGGCATCGCGATATTCCTGTACCGACTTGGCGTGAGGATCGGTCTCTTTCAAGCTCTCGCCATCATAGACGCGCATTTTGGAAAACAGGCTGCCCGAGGCCGGCGGACGAAGCCGCGACAGCACCGAGAACCGCGCCAGCATCTCGAGCGTGCCCGGCGCACACGGGCTTTCGGCGAGTTCACTACCCTGGATCAGCTTTTCATAGATGCGTTCTTCCTCGGTGACGCGCAGGCAATAGGGCACCTTGATCACGCAGATGCGATCGATGAAGGCTTCATTGTTCTTGTTGTTGCGGAAACTTTGCCACTCCGCCTCGTTGGAGTGGGCAAGGATGATGCCCTGGAATGGGATGGCGCCGATATTCTCAGTGCCGACGTAATTGCCCTCCTGCGTCGCGGTGAGCAAGGGGTGCAGCATCTTGATCGGCGCTTTGAACATCTCGACGAATTCGAGCAGCCCTTGCGTTGCGCGGTTGAGGCCGCCAGAGTAGCTATAGGCGTCGGGATCGTTCTGGCTGTAATGTTCGAGCTGACGGATATCGACTTTTCCGACCATGCTCGAAATATCCTGGTTGTTTTCATCCCCTGGCTCGGTCTTGGTGACGCCGATCTGGCGCGCGCGCGAGGGGTGAAGGCGCGCGACGCGAAACCGCGTGATGTCGCCTCCGAATTCATCGAGCCGCTTGAGCGCCCACGGTGAAAGCAGGCCGGTCAGGCGTCGGCGCGGGATGCGATAGCGCGCTTCCAGCGCCTCGCCCGCGATTTCCGGATCGAAGAGGCCGAGCGGGCTCTCGAATACCGGGCTCAGCTGATCGCCGGCCTTGAGCACATAGATCGGCAGTTTTTCCATCAGATGCTTGAGCCGCTCGGCGAGCGAGGATTTGCCGCCGCCGACCGGGCCGAGCAGATAGAGAATCTGTTTCCTCTCCTCGAGACCTTGTGCTGCGAATCGGAAGAAATTGACGATTCGCTCGATCGTCTCCTCCATCCCATAGAAATCCGCGAAACTTGGGTAAACCCGGATGGTGCGGTTCATGAACACGCGGCCAAGGCGCGGATTTTTCGAAGTGTCGAGGATTTCGGGCTCGCCGATGGCGGCGACCATACGTTCGGCGGCGGTGGCATGGGCCATCGGATCGTCACGGCAGAGATCGAGATACTCGCCGAGCGACATCTCACTTTCGCGCTTGCTCTCGTAAGCGTGCCGAGACTGGGAAAACAGGTCTTCGATGAAACTCATCGTCGCTCCGTGGCTTTGTTTGAGAGGAAAATCAGGGGTTAGGTGGCGCGGGCTGGCTCCTCGGAGAAAATTGTTCTTTTTTTGTTCTGACTGGTGTCATGGATTTACGCCGGATTGCGTGGCGGCGCAAGGAATTTTTTCCTTGACTGGTTTCCTGCCGTACCGTCCACCCGCCCTGTGGCGGGTATAATTTTCGCAACCCCGCGTGGCATCCTGCTGCCATGGCATGCGCATACTCCTTGATCTGCGCATCGGGCGGCGGCTTTGCCGGCGCCGCGCGGCGCCATCTGCATCTCAACGCCGTTTAGTTTAGCACGAACTTGCCACGCATTATTTAATTTTTCGGCATCACGCGGCAAGGTTCTGAGCCCGGACAACTTGTATCGTCCGTCGGGTCGTCTCGGCGGCGTTGGTCGCGCCCATCATACACGCCGCGCGCATCCTTTGCCGCGCGCTGACGCCCTCGCCCGGGGCGAAAAGTTTTTTGGTTCTTTTTTTCAAAAAAGAACGAAAGAAAGCCCTTCTTTTTTTATAAAAAAAGAAGCAAAAAAAATTTCAATTGAAGGGGTTTATCTTCCCTTGAAGGCGGGTTTACGTTTTTCGACGAAGGCTTCGCGCGCTTCGCGGTGGTCTTCGGTCATGCCGGTGCGTGCCTGGTGGAAGGCCTCCATGTCGAGGACATCGGCGAGACTAGCGGTTTCGGCGGCAAGCAGGTTGCGCTTCATATAGGCATAAGCGAGACGTGGCCCCTCGGCAAAGCGGCGGGCCAGCGTCTGCGCTTCCGTCATCAGCGCCCCATCCGCAACGACGCGGGTGACGAGATCGAGGCGATGGGCCTCGCGCGCGTCGATCGGCTCGCCGAGGAGATAAAGCTCGCGCGCTTTCGCGGAGCCCGCGAGCTTGGTGACATGGTAGGAGCCGCCGAAATCGCCCGAGAATCCAACGCCCGCGAACGCCGTGCCAAAGCGCGCGCTTTCAGCGGCGAGGCGAAGATCGCAGGCGAGCGCGATGCCGAGCCCGGCGCCGAAAGCGGGGCCATTGATCGCGCCGATGATGATTTTCGGCGATTGGCGGATGAGCAGGATCAGGTGATGGCGGAGTCGCAGCTCGGCGGCGCGGCGTTCCATGCTGTCATCGGTGCGCGCGGCCATCGCCTTGACATCACCGCCGGCGCAAAACGCGCGCCCGGCGCCGGTCAGGATGACGGCGGCGATATCGGGGTCGACGGCGATCCGTTGCAGCGTTGCGATCAGCCCGTCCAGCATCTCCGCCGAGAGGGCATTCAGCCGGTCCGGGCGGTTCAAGGTCAGGGTCGCGATGCCCCCGGCCACGCTTTCGATCAGATCGCTCATCGGCTTCCTCCGTTTCTGTGTCGGGGAAGCCTAGCCCGCAAGCTCAGCCGCGAGAAGGGGCGAGGCGCGGCCAGCCGCGCTTCTGTGCCCAATGAAACACCGTCTCGCCGCGTGGCTCGGCCCAAACCGCGCCGGCCGGCGCCTCTGCCTTGCGCCAGAGGGTCGCATCAAAAGCCTCGATCCCCGGCATCAGGCAGCGCGCCCACTCATGATAAGCGCCGAGCAGCGCATCGGCGGCCGCCGTGGTCCCGAAACCGATCAGTTCGGCGCCGTTGCAAAGCGCGAGTGAGCCGGCCGCCTCATCGAGGAGACCGATCCCGGCGACATCGAAACTGCCGCCAGCGGCGCCGGCGATCTGCGGGTTAACCCCCTCCCCTGCCCCGCCCACGCCCGTCCCGCCAGGCCCGAACACCGTAAAACGCGGCTCGATTTTGGTGAGGAAGGAACGGAGCGGGATCGTCGCGAGCGAGAACGGCGTCGTCGCATAGCGGGTGCGGCCGAGCGGCATCGGCAGGCGAACCACCTCGCGCAGTGCGACCTCTTGCCAAAGCGGCGTCTCGGCCAGCGCGCGCGGCGCGTAATCGGCGCAAGCGAGAGCCCCGGTCGGGTAGATGAAGCAGCAAGCGAGCGAGGCCTCGGCGCGAAATCCGCCTGCCTCGGTGCGCCGCAGCAGCAAGACATCATTGCCGAGACCCTTGATCTGGAACGGCGCGAGCAGCAGCCCGCCGGGCACCACGGCGTCGAAAAACGGCGCCGGCAATTCGAACAGGCCGGTGGTGAAGATGATGCGGTCGAACTGGCCGAGCCCGGAAAGCGCCGCCTGCCCGTCGGCCGCGTGGACGCGGGCGTTGGTAATGCCGGCGGCGGCGAGCGATTGCCGGCTTTGCGCCGCAAGCGCGGGAATGATCTCGACCCCGACCGCCTCGCCCGTCGGCCCCACCGCGCGCGCGATCAGCCCGAGCATCCAGCCGCCGCCGGAGCCGATCTCGAGCACCCGCTGGCCGGGCTGGAGATCGAGGAGTTCGAGGAGATGCAGCACGATCGAAGGCTGCGAATTGGTCGACGCCATCGGCTGCCCGGCGGCATCGACATAGCCGAGCGGGATATCGCGATAGATCGCACCGATATGCGCCTCCGCCGAACCGCTCGCGAGATCATGCACATTGCCGCCGGCCTGCGCGATGTAGCGCTGGACGAAAAAATGCCGCGGGCAGTCGAGAATGGCGGCGCGGAGCCCGGCACGCAGCCCATCCGCGAGCCCATTGGCGCGCACGGTCGCGTCGATCTCACGCGCAAAATTTTCCAGGATGCCAGCAAAAGGCCGGCGCGCGGCGGGCTGGACATTGAGGGTGGGGTTCATGGCGGCGGCTCGCTCCTGGTCCAATGGCGCCGCAAGAAAACCACGAATTCGTTATGGAAGTGTGAGTGAGTGCGGACTCAGACCAGGAATCGCGCCTGCAGCCGCGCTCGCGCCGCGCGATCGAGGCCGAGCATCGCCGCGAAATAATGCTCGAGCGAGCCGAAACGGCCGCGAATCTCGTCAAAGGCGGCGATCAGCAGCTCGGGATGGACGCGAAGCAACGGCTCGGCGAGTTCGGGCGGCAGATCGCGGGCCAGCGCGCTATCGGCTTCCCAGAGCCGGTTGGTCGCGAGATAATCCTCGAGGATTTGCTCGAACGATACCCCGAGTGCCGCGAGGATCAGCGCCGCGCCATAGCCGGTGCGGTCCTTCCCGGCCGAGCAATGGAACAAAAGCGGCGTGAAGCCCGGCTGCAGCAGGAGTTGAAACAGCGCCCGGTAGCTCGCCGCATGATCGCCGACATAGGCGAGATAGGCGCGGCGCAAAATCGCCAGCACATCCTCGCCCGTCGCGCGCCCGGTCGCGACGATATCGGCAAGCGAGGCGCCGACGCGCGGTTCGATCGGCAGGGAATGCACCTGAACGCCGCGCAAGCCCTTGAGCTGTGACGGCGCGTGTGCCCGCTCGCGCCGGCCGCGGAAATCGCAAATGCTGCGAATACCGAGGGTTGCAAGGCGTTGCTGATCGGTCGCGGTGAGCCGCGCGAGACTCGCCGAGCGGAATACCATGCCAAAGCGCACCACCCGGCCCTCGGCGCCGCGATAGCCGCCGAGATCGCGGACATTGCTCGCGCCCTCGAGCGGCACGCTGCGCGGCAGCGCCTCACCCGCGTCCATACCCACCCCGCATTCGCGCGAATTCCATGACTTGGCGCCCGACCAGCTCGACCTGCCCGCGCACCACGGCATTGGTGCAAGCGCCGGTCTCGTCGAACAGGGGCTGCGTGGCATTGATCGCGGCACCGAACGGCGTCGGCCAGCCGCGCAGCGCATGTATGACCGAGCGAAGCGCGACCAGAGTCGTCCCGGTCGCCTGCCAGCCATGGGCGGACACCAGGCAACCGACGGCCCGGCCCTCGAGATAGGGCCTGGGGTCGTCACGCAGCATTTCGATATGGTCGATCGCGTTCTTGATCATGCCCGAGATCGTGCCGTGATAGCCGGGGGACGCGATGATCAGCCCGTCACAGCGCCGGATCACATCGACGAGGTGCCGCGCCGCCGGCGAGAAATCGGTCTCCGCCGGGTCATACATCGGCATCTGCAATGCGGCACTCCCGATCAGCACGGTCTCGGCGCCCAGCGCCGCGGCGGCGTCGAGCGCGATGGCGAGAAGCCGCTCGGTCACCGAATCCGGCCGCGTGGTGCCGCCAAGGCCGACGATGAGCGGCCGGAAAGCGATCGTCTCGGGGTGCGCCATGCTCAGCTTTCGCCCGCTGGCTCTGGATTAGGCGCGTCCGCCCGCGCCTTTGCCGCGACATCGCCGAGGATTGCGGCAATCTCCGCGCGATCGAGCCCGGCTTCGGCCAGAACCTCCTCGGTATGCTCGCCCAAACGCGGGGCGTGACGGCGGATCGCGAAGGGATCGGCGCTGAACGTCACCGGCCGGCGGACGCTGCGATAACGCCCTTCGCTCGGGTGTTCGGCCTCAGCAAAAAGCCCCGAGGCGATGACCTGCGGGTCATCCTCCAACTCATCGAGGCTCAAAACCGGCATGCACGGGATCGACACCCGGTCGCAAAACGCGACCCACTCGGCTGTGCTGTGCTTGGGCGCTTCCTCTTCGATCATGGCATAGAGGATATCGATGTTTTGCACGCGCTCGGCAAGGCGGGTAAAGCGCGGGTCGCTCCTGAATTCGACGCGACCGGTGAATTCGTAGAAATCCTGCCAGTTGCGATCGGAATAAGGGAGGATGCAGGCATAGCCGTCGGCGGTGCGATAGGGCTTGCGCCGCATGTTCAAAAGCCGCCCGAACCCGGCACGCCCGAGCGGGGGGACGAAGGCGGCGCCGGTGATGTGCTCGACGAGGTTGAACTCGATCGTGGTCTCGAACATCGGCACCTCGATCGCCTGCCCGCCGCCGCCGCGCGCGCGGGCGAAAAGGGCGGCGAGAATGGCATAGGCGATCGCCTGGCCGGTGAGTTTGTCGCAGATCACCGTCGGCGCATAGCGCGGCACGCCGTCGATCGCCGCGAACAGGCCGGCGATCCCCGATCCCGCTTGGATCAGATCGTCATAGGCGGCTTTCTCGCCATAGGGGCCGGCAGCCGCGAAACCATAGGCGCCGCAATAGATGATATCGGGGTTGAGCGCCCGCACCCGCTCATAGGTATAGCCGAGCCGGGCGATCGCCTGCGGGCGGATATTGTGGAGAAAGACATCCGCTCCGGCGATCAGCCGATCGAGCGCAGCGCGGTGAGAGTCTTTTTTTAAATCAAGTACAACACTCCGCTTATTGCGATGAAGGTTGAGGAATACTCCGCTCATCCCGGGCGAGCGCGAGGGGCGATATTGGCGCAGAAGATCGCCTTCGGGGCTCTCGATCTTGATCACGTCGGCGCCGAGATCGGCGAGGATGTGGCTCGCGAACGGCCCCATGATGACGGTGGTGAGATCGAGTACCTTGACCCCGGCGAGAGGTGCGCCGGCGTGTGTCCGAGTCTTCTCGCTCATGCGCCGGCCAGCATCGGCCACAGCGCCGCCCCGCCGGCCGCAAGGACGCGGCGGCCGATGAGGCGCTGCCATTCCGCCTCGTTGCCGAATTCATCGCGCCAGGACCAAAGCCGGCGGGTGAGGAAATGCAGGGTGTGTTCCTGCGTGAAGCCCATCGCGCCATGCACCTGGTGGGCGATTTCCGCGACCTTGCCGGCAGCCTCGCCCACGCGCGCCTTGGCGATCGCGGCCGCGAGCAGCATATCGCCGCCGCCGAACGCGGCGATCACGCCATCGGCGGCGGCGGTCGCGGCGGCGAAGTGCCCGGCGGCCTCGGCGAGCATATGCTGCACCGCCTGGAACTTGCCGATCGGGCGGCCGAATTGCTGGCGCTCATTGGCGTAAGTAAGGGCGTGATCGAGCGCGTGCTCCATCGCGCCCACCATCTGCTGCGCCCGCAAGGCGGCGCCGAGCGCGCGCATGCCGGCTTGCGCGAGCGCTGGCGCCGCGCGGGTCTCAATGGCGATGGCGCCGTCGAGCTGAAGGGTCGGCCGTGGCTCGCCGGCGAGATTGCGGCGCGGCTTCGCGGCCAAACTCGGCGGCGCCAGCAAGGCGAGGTGATCGGTCCCATCAGCGGCGCGGGCGAGGACGAGCAGCGTCGCCCGCTCGCCCCAGGGAACGCCGGCGAGATGGCCATGCACCGTTGTTTTGCCCCCCGCCAAGGTCATTTCGATCACGTCCTCGGCGGCCGTTGGCGCGAGTGTGGCCGGCCCCGCGATCGCACGCCCACCGGCCGCGACCCAGAGCGCGTTCGCGAGCATGGTTTCCCCGAGCGGCAGCGGCAGCGCGTGATAGCCGGCGCGGCGGAGCAAAAGGAGCGCTTCGGCCGGCGCGAGCCCGGCGCCGCCCGCCGCTTCCGGCACCATCGCAAGCGGCAGGCCGGCTTCCTCCAGCGTCGCCCACAGCGCCTCTGGCCACACCCCGCCATCGGCGGCGGCGAGCGCCTCGCGCGTGACGTGCTCGGCGAGCAGGCGATCGGTTTGATCGCGGAGAATCGTAAAAATTTCGCTGTCGGCCATCGCTCTCTCCCTCACCGAAGCCCGAGGCCACGGGCGATCATCCCGCGCAGGATCTCGCGCGTACCGCCGCGCAGCGTGAAGGAAGGCGCGTGCAGCATCACCTGCGCCAATGCTTGCGAGAACGGATCCTCGGCGTCGAAGCTCGGCTGGCTTGCGACCAAAAGCCGGGCGATTTCCGGAATTTCGCGTTCGAACGCGGTGCCGACATCCTTGACCAAGGCTGCCTCCACCGCCGGGTTTTCGCCGCGATCGAGCAGCCCCGCAACCGCCGTCGACATGCGCAACAGCGCCGCGAGATGCGCAACCAGCCGGCCGATGGCGATTTCCTCGCGCGCGCCGGGGTTTTCGCGGAGACGCTCGATCAGCTCGACCAGAAGCCGGTAATCCGAGAGGAAGCGATCCGGCCCCGAGCGCTCGAAGGCGAGTTCGGACGTCACCATCCGCCAGCCCTCGCCGACGCCGCCGACGCGCATATCGTCGGGCACGCGATAATCGTCGAAAAACACCTCGTTGAACTCATGCCCGCCGGCGAGATTGCGGATCGGCCGCACGGTGACGCCGGGGCGCGAGAGATCGACGATGAATTGCGTGAGCCCGCCATGCCGGTCCGGCCCGGCCTCGCCGGTGCGGGTGAGCGCGATCAGGTAATGCGCGCGATGGGCGTTCGAGGTCCAGATTTTCTGGCCGTTGATCAGCCAATCCTCGCCGTCGCGCCGGGCGCTGGTGCGGGTCGCGGCGAGGTCGGAGCCGGAATTCGGCTCGCTCATGCCGATCGCGAAATAGCACTCCCCAGCCGCGATGCGCGGCAGGATTTCACGCCGCGCGCGCTCTGAGCCATTGCGCAAAATCTGCGGCCCGGATTGGCGATCGGCGATCCAATGGGCGCCACACGGGGCGCCGGCGGCCAGCATCTCGGCGGTGATGACGAAGCGCACCAGCGGCGATTGCTCGGCCCCGCCATAGGCACGCGGCCAGGTGACGCCGATGAAGCCGGCGGCGCCAGCGCGACGGGTGAAGTCGGGATCGAAGCTGTTCCAGGAATTGCGGTAGGGGACGAAATCGCGTCGCGCCCCCTCCTCGGCGAGAAACGCGCGCACCCGCGCCCGCGCCGCGATGGCCTCCGGCGGCAGATCGATCGCATCGAATCGGAAGGCCTGCATCTCCTCACCTCACCTGGCGCATCGGCGCCTCGCTTTTCGGTTGCGGCGAGCATCCCCCCAAACCGGCGATCCCGCAAGGCCGCGGCTGGGCAAGGCAGGGCTGCGCGATCAGCGCCAGCCGAGCGAGAGCACCGGGAACGCAGCGACCAGCAGAACCGCGACCAGGAGCACGCCGAGATAGGCCCAAATGCGCCCGATCGCGGCGTCCGGGGATATTTTCCCGATCGCACAGGCGGCATAAAAGCCAACCCCGAAGGGCGGCGCGAAGAGACCAAGCCCCATCGCGAGGACAACGACGATGGCATAATGGATTTCCGCGATCTGGAGCGCGCGGGCGGCGGGAAACAACAGCGGGCCGAACAGGATGATCGCCGGAATCCCCTCCAAGACCGACCCCAATACCGCGAAGGCGGCGATGGAAGCGGCAAAAAACCCCGCCCGCCCGCCCGGCATCGCGCTGACGGCGGCGACGAGCGCGCGCGCGAAGCCCGATTGCGTCAGCGCCCAGCCCATCGCGGTCGCGGTGCCGATAATGAGGAGAATCGCCCCCGAAAGGGACGCGGTTTCGACGAGAATGGCGCCGAGCCGGCGCCACGCGAATTGGCGATAAAAGAACAGCCCGGCGAGCACGACATAGACGACGCCGACGGTCGAAACCTCGGTCGCGGTCGCGATGCCGTCCACCACCGCGGCGCGGATCAGAAACGGCAGCACCAGCGCCGGCAAGGCGATCAGGAAACGGCGCGCGACCTCGCGTTTCGAGACTCGCGGCGCGGCGGCGAACGGTTCGCGCCGCGCCTCGAAAAACACCACCAGGGCAAGGCCGAGCGCGCCGAGGGCGGCGGGCAGGACACCGCCATTGAAAAGGCCGGCGATGGAAACCCCGGTCACCGACCCGATGGTGACCAGAACCAGGCTCGGCGGAATGGTCTCGGCCATCGCCCCCGAGGCGGCGAGGAGGGCGACGAGCTGGCCCGGCCGCGCGCCACGCGCGCGCATTTCGGGAAACAAAGCCGGCGCCACCGCCGCCATGTCGGCGGCTTTCGAGCCGGAAATCCCCGAAACCAGATACATCGCGACGATCAGCACGTAAGCGAGGCCGCCCCGGACATGACCGAGAAGGCCGGCGAGGAAATCGATCATCGCGCGCGCGAGCCCCGTCATCTCGATCAGAAGCCCGAGAAAAATGAACAGCGGCACCGCAAGCAGGACCATCCCCGACATGCCGCCATCCATCCGGCTGACGACGATGCCGAGCGGGATATGGGTGGTGAGCGCGAGATAGCTCAAGGTCGCGGTACCGAAGGCAAACGCGATCGGCACGCCGATCGCAACCGCGAAGCCGACCAGGCCGACGAAGAAGAGCACCAGATTGCCGTTGCCGAGACGAAGAAACAGCGGCTCAAGCAGGGTGAGCACGAAGGCGACCACGCCCGTCATCGCGAGTGCCGCAAGCCCGCCGCGAAAGCCGCCGGCCGCAAACAGGCGAAACGCCGCGATCACCAGCATCAGCGCCGCGCCGACGACGAGGGCGGCGACGCGGAGGCCATCGGAAAATGCCAGCGCCGGGCTGCTCACCGGCCATTGGGTGATCATGTAGGCATAGGCGGGGCGGATGATTTCGAGCACGAACACCATGACGATGGCATTGGCGAGTGCCTCGAGCCGGGCGCGAAGCGCGGGCGGCGCGCGGCCGACGAGGGTCGCAAGCCGCATATGCTCGCCCCGCCAGAGCGCGATCGCGGCGCCGAGCATGGCAAGCCACAAAAAGAGGGCGCCGGCGAGTTCGTCCGACCACAGCAAAGGGCTATCGAAGCCGTAGCGCGCCACGACGCCGGCAAAAAGGATTACGACCTCGAGGATGACCAGCGCCGCCGCCAGCGCCTCGATCCCACAAAGGGCGAGCCGAGCCGCGCGCGCCATGGCCGGCGCGTCAGCCGAGGAGGCGGCGAAGCACGTCGTTGACAAGCGCGGGATTGCCCTTCCCCGCCATCGCTTTCATCACCTGGCCGACGAAAAAGCCGAATAATTTCTCCTTGCCCGCCTTGTATTCGGCGACCTTGTCGGCATTGGCCGCGAGCACGGCGGCGATCGCCCGCTCGATCGCACCGGTATCGGTCACCTGGCGAAGATTTTTGCGCTCGACGATCTCGCCAGGCGCGGCGCCGCTCTCGACCATCTCCTCGAACACGTCTTTGGCGATGCGGCCATTGATCGTGCCGTCCGAGATCAGATCGAGAAGTTGCCCGAGTGCTAACGCCGAGACCGGCGAGGTCTCGATCGTCCGCCCGGTGCGATTCAAGGCCGCGAAAAGATCGCCGATCACCCAGTTCGCGGCGAATTTGCCATCGCGCCCGCGCGCCACCGCCTCGAAATAATCGGCGCTCGCCTGCTCGGCGACCAAGACCCCGGCGTCATAGGCGGGAAGCCCGTAATCTTTGATGAAACGCTGCTTTTTCGCGTCCGGCAGCTCCGGCAAATCCCGGCGCAGCGCCTCGACCCAGGCGGGATCGAGCACCAGCGGCAGCAGATCGGGGTCGGGGAAATAGCGGTAATCATGCGCGTCTTCCTTGCTCCGCATGCTCCGCGTAATGCCGCGCCCGGGCTCGAACAGGCGGGTTTCCTGCGAAACGACGCCGCCTTCCTCCCAAACCGCGATCTGGCGCCGCGCTTCCGCTTCGATCGCCTGCATGACGAAGCGCACCGAGTTCACGTTCTTGACCTCGCAGCGGGTGCGGAAATCCTCGCCGGCGCGGCGCACCGAAACATTGACGTCGGCGCGCATAGAGCCCTCATCCATGTTGCCATCGCAGGTGCCGAGATAGCGCAAAATGGTGCGAAGCTTGCGCAGGTAAGCGCCGGCTTCCTCGGGGCTGCGCAAATCGGGCTCGCTCACGATTTCCATCAGCGCAACGCCGGCGCGGTTGAGATCGATATAGGTTTTCGCCGGATGCTGATCATGCAGCGATTTGCCGGCATCCTGCTCGAGATGGAGGCGGGTGATGCCGATTTCGCGCACCGTGCCGTCGGCGAGTTCGATTTCGATCACGCCGCGCCCGACGATCGGGTGTTGATACTGGCTGATCTGATAGCCGGCGGGGAGATCGGCGTAAAAATAATTCTTGCGGTCGAACCGGCTCTCGAGATGGATTTCGGCGTTGAGCCCGAGCCCGGTGCGGACCGCCTGGGCGACGCATTCGCGGTTGATCACCGGCAGCATGCCGGGAAACGCGGCATCGACGAAACTCACCTGGCTGTTTGGCGCAGCGCCAAACGCGGTCGCGGCGCCGCTGAAGAGTTTGGCCTTCGAAATCACCTGGGCGTGGACTTCAAGCCCGATCACGAGTTCCCACGGGCCGGTTTTGCCCTCGATCACGTAGCTCATCGCGCCGCCCCCGCACGGAGCGCCGGCAGCGCCGAAAATCCCGCCGCCTTCTCGATCGCCGCCGCAACCGCAAACACCTTTTCCTCCTCGAACGGTCTGCCGATCACCTGCAAGCCGAGCGGCAGCCCGCCGCCGGCGGCATGGTCGGGCGTCACTGTCACGGGCACCGAAATCGCCGGCAGCCCCGCGAGATTGACCGGGACCGTGTAAATATCGTTGAGGTACATGAGACGCGGGTCTTCGATTTTTTCGTTTTGTGCAAAGGCGACCGTCGGCGCCGTGGGCAAAACGATCACGTCGCAGGTCTCGAACGCCTTTCGAAAATCCTCGTAAATAAGCCGGCGGATTTTCTGCGCGCGAAGATAATAGGCATCATAATAGCCGGCCGAGAGCACATAGGTTCCGATCAGGATGCGGCGCTTGACCTCATCGCCGAAACCTTCGGCGCGGGTGCGTTCATACATCTCGATCAGATCAGCGCCGTCCGCGCGGCGCCCAAAACGCACGCCGTCGTAACGCGCGAGGTTGGAGGATGCCTCGGCCGGGGCGATGATATAGTAGGTGGGGAGCGCGTGTTGCAAAAGCGGAAGGGTAACATCCACCCGGGTTGCGCCGTCGTCGTCGCGGCAAAGCCACTTATCCGCATCGTCGAGCATGCGGGCGATAACGTCTGCATCTGCATCCGCCCCCGGCATGTTGGGAATCGGGAGACCCGACACGAAGCCGATCTTGAGCCTCTTGACGCCCTCCCCACAGGCGGCGGCGAAGTTTGGCACCGGGCGATCGGCGGAAGTGCTGTCCTTGGGATCGAACCCAGCCATGGCGCCGAGCAAAATCGCGCAATCCTCGACGGTGCGGGCCATCGGCCCAGCTTGATCGAGGGACGAGGCAAAGGCGATGATGCCGTAACGCGAGCAACGCCCATAGGTCGGCTTCATGCCGACGATGCCGCAAAAGGAGGCTGGCTGGCGGATCGAGCCGCCCGTGTCGGTGCCGGTGGCGCCGAGCGCAAGCCGTGCCGCAACCGCGGCCGCCGAGCCGCCGGAGGAGCCCCCGGGAACGAGCGCCGCCTCATCGCCGGCCCGCCGCCAGGGATTGGTCACCGGCCCGAAGGCCGAGGTCATGTTCGATGACCCCATGGCGAATTCGTCGAGATTGGCTTTGCCGATGAATACCGCGTCCGCCGCGCGCAGGTTCGCCGTCACCGTGCTCTCATAGGGCGGGACGAAGGTCTCCAGAATTCGGCTTCCCGCCGTGGTGCGCACCCCGGCGGTGCAAAAGAGATCCTTGATCGCGAGCGGAATGCCGGCGAGCGGCCCGGCCGTGCCGTCCTTTAGTGCCCTATCGGCTTCATCCGCCTGCGCTAGGGCGAGATCCGGGGTGACGGTGATGAAGGCGTTGAGCTGCCCGTTGAGTGTCTCGATCGCCGCGAGATGCGCCTCGGTCAATGCGCGGGCGGTGAATTTTTCCTCGCGCAAGCCGGCGCACGCCTGCGCAATCGTGAGATCGGTGAGGCTCATTCGACCACCTTGGGGACGACGAAGTAATCGCCGGCGCGCTCGGGCGCGTTGGCGAGAATCTGTTCCGGGATGCCGCCATCGGTGATCTCGTCCGCACGCATCGGCAATTCCATCTCCGCAGCCCCGGTGAGCGGCCGCACCCCCTCGACATCGACGCCGGCGAGTTGCTCGACCCAGCCGAGGATGCCGTTCAATTCGGCCTGCAGACGCGGAATGTCGTCATCTTCGATATGGATGCGGGCGAGATGGGCGATGCGACGGACGGTCGCGGGATCGAGCGACATGGGAAAAATTCTCTCTTGGTCAATTCCGGCTTGGTCTCAGGGCGGGCGCGGACCATAACCGCCGCCATGGCGCGCAGCAACCCGAACCTGCTGGCCGAACTCCGGGCGCTTCGCGCAGCACTTGCGCCGGGGATGCGGCTGCTCGGGATCGACCCCGGCAGCCAGACGATCGGGCTTGCGCTCTCGGACGTAACGCTCAGCATCGCCTCGCCCTATGGCAGCCTCCGGCGCCGGCGTCTTCGCGACAACGCCACTGAGATCGCGGCGATCGCGGCGCGCGAAGGCGCCGGCGGGCTCGTCGTCGGCTTGCCGCTGTCGCTTGACGGCACTTTGGGGCCAGCGGCGCAGGCGGCGCGGGACTGGGCGCGCGCCCTAGGAGACGCCACCGCGCTCGCCCTCGCCTTCTGGGACGAGCGGCTGTCGAGCGCTGCCGTCAACCGCATGCTGATCAATGAGGCCGATCTTTCACGGCGCAAGCGCGCCGCCAGCGTCGATCGCGCCGCCGCCACCTATATCCTTCAGGCGGCACTCGATGCCAGTCGCGCTGCGACCCCGGGCAGAGATTGCGATAATGAAACCACCGGGGGGATCAGCCAAACGCCCTCCCCTTCCTGATAAAAACGCGCGCAACTCCCTCAGAATCCTTGGCTCCAAGGAATATCCCATGCCCGAGCGCCGCCGCCGCGCGCGGAACATTGGCGATCGGCTCGGCGCCTTTCAGTAACACCAATAATGTCTCCCCCTCCGCCATGCGATCGAGCATAAGTCTCGTCCTGACAAACGTCATGGGACAAAGATCTCGCGTGATATCGAGGGTGTGATCCGGGGTGGGACTGCCTTCCGGTGTATTTTTCTCAGTCACGAGCGACATATCCATTGCGACTCATCGACAAACGATTTATGTGAGAGTTATAATTACACATCGAGGAAAAATCTGCCATGGACTCTAAAGTCTCGCCTGATATTCTGGAGCTGACGGCAAGAATCGTCTCGGCGCATGTCACCAACAATTCGGTCTCGGTGGATATGCTGCCGAATCTGATTCAGGATGTCTATAAAACATTGACCAATATCGGCAAAGAGCAACCGGAAGTCGAGAAATTGCAACCGGCTGTGCCGATTAAGAAGTCCATCGCTCCAGACTATATCATTTGCTTGGAAGACGGCAAGAAGCTCAAAATGCTGCGCCGCCATCTGAAAACATCCTATGGGATGACCCCGGAACAGTATCGCGAGCGCTGGAATCTACCGCCGGATTACCCGATGGTGGCGCCGAATTATGCCCAGCATCGCTCCAGTCTCGCGAAGAAGATCGGCCTCGGCACCAAGGCGCGCGATCAGGGCTGAGCCGTCCATCCTCGCGCGGCGCGCCGGTCTCTTGCCAGCAACGCCCCCGCCCGGGCATAAACGCCCTGCTATGATCGGCCGGGCCATGATCGATTGCATGCGATCGGTTGATCTGATCGCGGGGCGGGTCGGGCAGAACCTTGCGCTTTAAGGGTTAAGCGGTCGAGAGCCGGCACGAGGTCGACAGGGGTGGGGCGGATCGGCTACCACCATGGGCGCGCCCGCCCGGAGGCTTTTCCGCGCGGGGGCTTCCAGGTGGCGGGTGACCGAGGATCCGATGGAATCGCGTATCGAACGCCTATGCATCGAACGTCGCCTCAAAATGACCGGCCAGAGGCGGATCATCGCCCGCGTCCTGTCCGAGGCGGAAGATCATCCCGATGTCGAGGAACTCTATCGCCGCGCCAGCGCCCTTGACGCCCGTATCTCGATCGCGACGGTCTATCGCACGGTGCGGCTTCTCGAGGAAAAAGGCATCCTGGAACGCCGCGATTTCGGCGGCGGCCGCGCCCGCTACGAGGCGACGGCGCATGGCCATCACTATCACCTGATCGACGCCGATAGCGGCCGGGTGATCGAATTCACCGATCCCGCCCTCGAAGCCATGCTGCACAGCCTCGCCGCGCGGCTCGGCTTCGATCTCGTCTCAATGCGACTCGAACTGTTCGGCCGACGCACCGCGGCCAACGGCGAGCCACCCCAAGAGACGGCCCCCCACCCCCTTGCCATCGGACCCCGGCGATGACCGCGCCCTTCACCCTCCGCCGCGACCCAATCCATGGTTTCGGCGAACTCCGCAGTGGCCATCTCGGCGTCCGGCTGGCGCGCAGCCCGGCCGAGATCGACGCCGCCGAGGCGCTGCGCTTTCGCATTTTCTTCGAGGAAATGGGCGCCCGCCCCGCCCCCGACATCGCCGCCCGCCATCGCGACCGCGACCGCTTCGATGATGTCGCCGACCATCTCATCGTCGTCGACCACGCGATCGGGCCGGGACCGGAGGGGGTGGTCGGGACCTATCGGCTGATCACCCGCGCCGCCGCCGAGGCCGCCGGCGGTTTCTACTCGGCGGGGGAATTCGATATCAGCCGCCTCATCGCCTATCCCGGGCAGATCCTGGAACTCGGCCGCTCCTGCGTTGCGGTCGGCTATCGTGGCAGCGCCGCCATGCAATTGCTCTGGCGCGGCATCGCCGCTTACGTGTTTCTGCATCGGATCGATCTCATGTTCGGGTGCGCGAGCCTCCCCGGCACGCGGCCCGAGGCGCTGAGCGCCGAGCTGACCTATCTCTATGACAATCACCTCGCGCCGCCGGCGCTTCGCCCGCGTGCCTTGCCGCATCGCTATGTCGAGATGCGCCGCCTGCCGGTCGGCGCGGTCGATCCGCGGCGGGTTGCGGCGCAACTGCCGCCGCTGATCAAGGGCTATCTCCGCCTCGGCGGCTTCGTTGGCGACGGCGCGGTGATCGACGACCAGTTCAACACCACCGACGTCATCGTGCTGGTGAAGACCGATCTCGTCACCGACAAATATTACCGCCATTACGAGCGGCAATTGCGCGACGCCCTCACCTGACGTGACGGGAGCGGCGATGGCGCGTTTTCAGGTCATCATGACGGCACCCGGGCTCGCGCCGGCGGCTCGGGCGTTGCTCGAAGCGGCCGGCTGCGCCGTCCATCTGATGCCGCCTTATCCGGACGCGAAGGCAATCGCGACGCTCGCCCGCGAGGTCGACGCCGATGCCATTCTGTGCCGTCAGGGCCGCGTCGACGATACGGTGATGGCGGCGGCGCCGAAACTCAAAATCATCGCGCGCCACGGGGTCGGCGTCGATGAGGTCGATGTCGCGGCGGCGCGGGCGCGCGGCATCCTCGTCACCAATGCACCGGGCTCGAACGCGCTCGCGGTCGCCGAGCACACGCTCGCCCTCATCCTCGCCTTGGTCAAGGAACTGAAACCGCTCGGCGCGGTGATCGCCGGCGGCGGCTGGCGCGGGGCTGCGAGCGCGGTCGGCGATGTCGCGGGCAAGCGCCTCGGCTTGATCGGCTTCGGGGCGATCGGCCGCGAGGTCGCGCGGCTCGCCGGCGCGTTCGGGATGCGGGTTTTCGCGACGACGCCGGGCGCGGCGCCGCTCACCGGCGCCGAGCGAATCTCCGATCTGCCGAGCCTGCTCGCGCACGCCGATATCCTCTCGCTCCATTGCCCGCTGGCCCCGGAGACGCGGCATCTGATCGATGCCGCCGCGATCGCGCGGCTTCCCGCCGGCGCCTTCGTCATCAATACCGCGCGCGGCGGGCTGATCGACGAGGTGGCGCTGCGCGAGGCGCTCGATCGCGGCCATCTCGCCGGCGCCGCCCTTGACGTGTTCGAGGACGAACCACCGCCGGCCGATGCGGCGCTGCGCAACCATCCGCGCGTGATCGCGACCCCGCATGTCGCCGGCGTAACGCCGCTCGCGTTCGAACGCATGGGGGTGATGGCGGCGGAATGTATCGTCGCCGCACTCACCGGCGGCGCCATCCCGGCGGAGCGGGTGATCCGCCGATGACATTGGCCGCGGCTGGCGGCGCGCCGCCGCGTCGTTTCTGGCGGGTGCTACTCGCGGCGGGCGTGCTCGGCGCCCTCAGTGCCGCGGCCTTGCCGCCGCTCTATGGCCTGCCGGTGCTGGTCGTCGCCATTCCCGGCCTGCTCGCTCTGATCGGCACCAGCACGCGGGCGCGAGACGCCTTTTGGCTCGGGTGCGCCTTCGGCTTCGGCCATCATGTGTTCGGGCTTTACTGGATCACCGATGCGATTTTGATCGAAGCGGCCGATTTCTGGTGGTTCGTGCCGATCGCGGTGCCCGGCCTTGCCGCCATTCTCGCCCCTTTCATCGGGATCGCGGCGCTGGTGGCGTGGTTCGTGCCGGCGGGGTGGCGGCGGGTTTTGCTGTTTGCCGCGGTCTGGATGCTGGGCGATCTCGTGCGGCAATTCTTGGGCGGCGGATTTCCGTGGAATCCCTGGGCCAGCGTGTGGGCATTCCCTGGGGTCGCCGGCGAGATCATGCTGCAACCGATCGCGCTCGTCGGCACGCAGGGGGTCACCGGGCTCACGCTTCTGCTCGCAGGGTTACCCGCGCTCGGGCGGCGCGGCTGGCTCGCCGGGGCGGCGCTGCTCGTCGTCTGGGCCGGGTTTGGTGCCGTTTGGCGCGCCCGCCCGGCCGGTGCGCCGCCGGGGATCACCGCGATCCTGGTCCAAGGCAATGTCGCCGAGGGCGATAAATGGAGCCCCGAACGCGCCGTCACCATCTTCCGCCGCTATCTCGACCTCACCTCCGAGGGGGTCTATCGCGCCGACCAGGGGCGCACCGTCTCTGGGCACGCCGACTCTGGGCACGCCGATCTCGGGCATGGCGGCGTCGGGCAGACGCTGGTGATCTGGCCGGAAACCGCGAGCCCCTATCCGCTGCTCGACGATCCCGAGGCGCGCCGGGCGATCGCGATCGCTGCTGGCGGCGCGCCGGCGCTGGTCGGATCGGTTCGGCGCGGCCGCGATGGCCGGCCCCGCAACAGCCTGATCGCGCTCGACGGTAAGGGCGACGTCATCGGCGTCTATGACAAATACCATCTCGTCCCGGGCGGCGAATATCAGCCGCAATGGCTGCCGCTGCCGGTCGATATCGTCCCCGGCGGCGGCTTTGCGCCCGGCGCGGGGCCGAAAACGCTCACTCTGCCCGGTCTCGTTCCGGTGGCGCCGCTGATTTGCTACGAGGCGATTTATCCTCACGCCATCGTCGATGAAGCGGCGCGGCCGCGCCTTCTCGTCAATATCACCAACGATGCTTGGTTCGGCAATTCCTCCGGGCCGCGCCAGCATCTCGCCGCCGCCCGGATGCGCGCGATCGAGGAAGGTCTGCCGCTGCTGCGTGCCGCCAATACCGGGATTTCGGCGGCGTTCGATGCGCATGGGCGGGAAGTCGCGCGGCTTGGGCTCGGCCAGACCGGGATCAAGTTGGTCGCCGTGCCGGGCGCCTTGCCGCCGCCGCCCTTTGCCCGTTTCGGTCTCCTGGTGCCGCTGCTGCTCGGCTTTGCAGCGATTGCCGTGGTCATCGGCGTTGGGTTGGCGCGAAAATGGGAAATTTCCGGACATCAATTCAAAACGTGATATCGCGTCGCTTTTTTCGTTAAATTTTATCTGAATTGGTCATATGAACTTGACCTTGCCTCGGCACACTGTTAATAAACAGTTAACTTAGACGGAAATCCAGGGCTTCCCGTCGCTGAAATTTACGAAAGTCATGTTTAGCGAACCGCTTGCCCGTGTGTCGTGAAACTGGCTGCTCGTAGCAGACCACGCGTAAACCGGTCCCGGCGACGGGGCATGGGATTGAGACCACAGATGAACGGATCGGCAATGCCAGTTTCCGCCGCCAGGGGTGACATCGATATGCCGTCTGATGAATTTTCTGGACATAGCGAGAAAGAGAGCAAGCCAAGCCCGATCGATGTCCATGTCGGCTCGCGCATTCGCTTGCGCCGGACCCTGCTCGGCATGTCGCAAGAACGCCTCGGTGAGGCTCTCGGCCTGACCTTCCAGCAGGTACAGAAATACGAACGCGGCGCCAATCGGGTCGGCGCGTCGCGGCTGTTTGACCTCGCCCGCGTTCTCGATGTGCCGATCAGCTATTTCTTTGACGATATGCCAGAACCCCTGGCCGCGACCTATGGCTCGCCAAGCGCACGCCGCGCCCTCGGCTTCGCCGAGGCCCAGGAAGGTTTCGGCGATGACACCATGTCCCGCCGCGAGACCCTCGAACTGGTCCGCGCCTATTACCGCATCTCCGAGCCAGCGGTGAGAAAGCGCGTGTTCGAACTCATCAAATCCCTCACCAGTGAGGGCTGATCGAGACACCTGCGATCGGCTGACAAGAAAAACCGGTTAACACTGGGATTTTGACGATTTGCCGGGGTTCGCGGCTGCTCGCCGGCGGCCATCGCGTGGCCAGCCTTGTCGCCATAGCTCTTGTCCTTTCGGGCAAAACCGCGCCATGAACACGCCATGCCCGAAACCCCGCCGCCGGATCCGACTCGCGACAGCGCGCTTTTTCTGCTGACCGAGACTCTCGACCGCCATCGCACCCTCGATGCCGCGCTCCATGCCCTCCCTGGTGGCGACGGGCGCGATCGGGCAGCCGCGCATCGCTTGGCGGCGACCGTGCTGCGCCGGCTCGGCACCCTCGACGCCGTGCTCGATGCGCATCTCCGCCGCGCCCCGCCGGTCACGGTGCGGCATGCGCTCCGCCTCGGCGCCGCCGCCCTCCTGTTCCTCGCAACGCCGCCGCACGCCGCCGTCTCGACCGCGGTCGCGCTTACCCGGCGCGCCGGTTTTGGCGCTTTCGCGGGGCTCGTGAACGCGGTCTTGCGCCGGGTCGCAAGCGATGGCGGCGCGGCGCTCGAGTCCCTCGACCCGCCGCGTCTCGACACGCCGCCCTGGCTCTGGGCGAGCTGGGGCGAGGCGGCGCGGGCGATCGCCCTCGGCCATCAGAACGACCCGCCGCTCGATCTCACCCCCCTCCCCGGCGTTTCGCCCTTGCCGGCGGGCGAGATTTTGCCCTCGGGCAGTCTCCGGCTGCCGCCGGGGAGCGAAGTCACCGCGCTGCCCGGCTACCGGGAGGGCAATTTCTTCGTCCAAGACACCGCCGCCGCCCTCCCCGTCCGCCTGCTCGGCCCGCTTGCGGGGCAAGAGGTCGCTGATCTCTGCGCCGCCCCCGGCGGCAAGACGGCGCAATTGGTGCTTGCCGGCGCGCGGGTGACGGCGGTCGAGCGGGCGCCGGCGCGTTTGGCGCGTCTTGCGGAAAACCTCGCGCGCCTTCACCTCGATGCCGAACTGGTGAACGCCGATGCCCTGACCTGGCGGCCGGGACGGCGCTTCGATGCCGTGTTGCTCGATGCGCCGTGCAGCGCGACCGGCACCATCCGCCGCCATCCCGAAATCCCGCATCTGCGCAGCCCACGCGATCTCGACGCCATGATCGCGGCGCAAGACGCGCTGCTCGATGCCGCCTGCACCCTGCTCAAGCCGGGCGGCCGGCTGCTCTATGCTGTTTGCTCGCTCCAGCCGGAGGAGGGGCTGGCGCGGATCAAAGCAGCGCTCGGCCGCCTTCCCCTCCGCCGCGCCCCGATCGGCGCCGACGAATTGCCCTTCCTCGCCGAAGCCTTGACCGAGGCGGGCGATTTGCGCACCCATCCCGGCCTCTGGGCGGCGCAAGGCGGCATGGATGGCTTCTTTGCGGCGCGGCTGATCCGGCTATGATAGAAGCGTGAGCACTCCCGATTCGCTTCCCGGAATGGCGGAATTCCCGCGATGAGCGGGCTTGATCCGCGGCGCTGGCTGCGCGAGGCGCGGCGTGCGGTGGCGACGCTGCCGCAATTGCGGCCGATGCGGGTGCCGGACGCGCCGCTGTTGCCGGTGCGCGACCCCTGGCCGGGCGATGCCGGACAAGGTGCGCGGCTGCTCCGCGGCGACGCCACCGCCGCCGGCGCGGCGGCGTGGCGCGCCCTTGGCATCGACGCGTTCGGGTTTTCCTGGCTTCGCGATCTTCGCGCGCTCGGCACCGATTCCGCGCGATTGCGCGCCCGCGCCCTGGTCAGCGCCTTCATCGCCGCCAACCCCGCCGATCCGCTCGCCCGCCGCCCCGATCTCGCCGGCACCCGTATCACCGCCTGGCTCGGCCATTATGACTTCTTCGCCGCCAGCGCCGAGGAGGAATTTCGCCAGCGGCTGATGGCCCGCCTCCTCGCCGATACCCGCGCGCTGGCCCGGGATCTCCCGGCCGAGGACATGGGCGGGCGGGCTCTGACCGCGCTCAAGGGCCTGGTTGCGGCCGGCGTCGCGCTGCCCGAGCCGCTCGGGTTTCTCGGCCGCGCGCTGCGCTTCCTTCCCGCCGAGATCGGCCGCCAGATGCTCGGTGATGGCTGCCATGTCGAGCGGAGCCCGGCGACGCAGCTCCGCGCGTTGCAGGATCTGACCGAAATCCGCGCCCTCCTGCAAAGCGCGCAAGTGCTGCCGCCGGCGGCGCTGGCGCCAGCGATCGAGCGGCTTGCGGTCGGGTTGCGGACGCTGCGCCATGGCGATGGCGGGCTCGCGCTGTTCAATGGCAGCAGCGAGGGCGACCCGGCGCTGATCGAACTCGTCCTTGCCCTGGCCGGTCGCGGCGGGCGCCCGGTTTCGACCCTGTTCGAGGGCGGGTTTCACCGCTTGCAGGCGGGGCGCGGCTTGGTTCTCCTCGATGGCGGCAAGCCGGCGCCGGCAGGGATTGATCGCCGCGCCCATGCCGGCACCTTGGCGTTCGAATTCTCGGTCGGGCGCGAGCGCATGATCGTCAATTGCGGGGCCGCCCCGCCGGGTGGCGAATGGTTCGACGCCGTCCGCGCCAGCGCCGCCCACTCCACCCTCATCATCGCCGATACCAGCTCCGCCGAACTGCGTCCCGAGGGGCTCGGCCGGCGGCCGGAACGGGTCGAGGTCGAGCGTCAGGAAGCCTCCGGCGCACATTGGCTGGCGGCGAGCCATGATGGCTGGTGGCGGGTTTATGGGGCGCTCCATCGCCGCCGCCTCTATCTCGCCGAAAGTGGCGAGGATCTGCGCGGCGAGGACGCGGTGGAAGCGGCCGTCCCGCAGCCTTTCGCCATTCGCTTCCACCTCCATCCGAGTGTCTCGGCGAGCCTGCAACAGGATGGCGAGGGCGTGCTGATCCGGCTGCCCACGGGCAGTTTCTGGCGGCTCCGCGCCGAGGGCGTGCGGATCGCGCTCGAAGAGAGCATCTATCTCGGCGGCGAGACGCCGCGGCGCGCCGAGCAGATCGTGCTGAGCAGCGGGCCGGACGGCCCGCAACTCGTCAAATGGGCGATCACCAAGGTCGGGTGAACCCGGATCGGCCGCGCCGCCACGGTTTCTGATTGCCAGATGGGGCGCGGTGTGCCAAACGCCTCGCCGACCCTGCCGGCGAGGTGGCACCCAAGCCGGCTATGCCCGCATCGTGTGGGCCGAGGAGCCATAGGGAGTAGAGGATGCCGTTATACGAATGCGTGCTGATTGCGCGCAGCGAAGTCACGCAACAACAGGTGGACGCGCTTGCCGACCATGTCGCTGCTCAGCTCGAGAGCGATGGCGGCGCCGTCAAGAAGCGCGAGTATTGGGGCCTGCGTAGCCTCGCCTATCGCATCAAGAAGAACCGCAAGGGCCATTACATGCTGCTCGGCCTCGACGCGCCGGCGGCGGCGGTGAACGAGATGGAGCGGCAATTGCGCCTCAACGAGGACGTGCTGCGGTTTCTCACCACCCGCGTCGAGGCGATCGACGACGCGCCGTCCGCCATTCTGTCGCGTCGCGGCGAGGACCGCGACCGCGGCTTTCGCGGCCCGAAGCCGCCCGGGCGCTTCGATAGCGGCCGCCGGCGCGGCGGCTTCGATGACCGCGAGGAATATCGCGCGCGCGGCGACGGCGATTTGATGATCGACGACCATGCCGGCCATGGTGAGGAGTAAGAGCAATGTCCGAAAGCGCTGAAACCAACCCCGCGGCCCGCCGCACCGCTGTCGGTGCCCGCCGGCCGTTCCATCGCCGGCGCAAGGCCTGTCCGTTTTCCGGCCCGAACGCGCCGACGATCGATTACAAGGATGTGCGCCTGCTGTCGCGCTTCCTTTCCGAACGCGGCAAGATCGTCCCGAGCCGTATCACGGCGGTCTCCGGCAA
Organism: Acidibrevibacterium fodinaquatile; assembly: GCF_003352165.1. Taxonomy (GTDB): domain Bacteria; phylum Pseudomonadota; class Alphaproteobacteria; order Acetobacterales; family Acetobacteraceae; genus Acidibrevibacterium; species Acidibrevibacterium fodinaquatile. The sequence goes on along the minus strand of NZ_CP029176.1, from coordinate 1,862,678 downwards.
GAAGCAGCGCGAGCTGGCGCGCGCCATCAAGCGCGCCCGTTTTCTCGCCCTACTCCCTTACGTGCTGAGCTGAGGAGGCGAGGATGGCACACATCGAACTCGTCCTGCTGCAACGGGTGGAAAAGCTCGGCCAGATGGGCGACGTGGTCAAAGTGCGGCCCGGCTATGCCCGCAATTTCCTGCTGCCGCAGAAAAAGGCGCTGCGCGCGACCAAGGACAATCTCGCCTATTTCGAGAGCCGACGCCTGGAGCTCGAAGCGCAAAATCTGAAGCGCCGCGAGGAGGCCGAGCGGGTTGCCGAGCGGGTTGCCGGGCTTTCGGTGGTGATCATCCGCCAAGCCGGCGATTCGGGCAGCCTCTATGGCTCGGTCTCGGCGCGTGACATCGCTGCGGCCTGCGGCGAGAGCGGGCTTTCCATCGATCGCTCGCAGGTCGTGCTCGAGCATCCGATCAAGACCCTTGGCCTCAAGCCGGTACGGGTTGCGCTGCATCCGGAAGTCGTGATCACGGTGACGGTGAACGTCGCGCGGAGCCCGGAGGAAGCCGAAAAGCAAATCCGCGGCGAGGCGATCGGCGCCGATGCCCGCGCCGAGGAGGATGCCGAGGCCGACCTCGCGATGGCGGAAGAAGCCGGCGAGACACCTGCCGCCTCGGCGGCCTGAGCGCGACCGGAGGCGAGCGGCCGCCGGGGGCATGACGCCGCGCTGGCACCCCGACCGCTTCGCCGACCGGCTCCCTTTCCTGCGCCGCCGCGCGAGGCTGGTTGCCGCGGTCCGGGCTTTTTTCCAGGCCCGCGGCTATTGGGAGGTCGAAACCCCCTATGCCGTGCCGGCGCCGGGCGAGGAGGTGCATCTTCGCGCGTTTGCGACCGAGCGCCTCTCTCCCGAGGGTAGGCGCGAGCGGCTTTATCTCCACACCAGCCCGGAATTCGCCATGAAGCGGCTGCTCGTTGCCGGCGCCGGGCCGATTTTCCAGATCAGCCGGGTATGGCGGAATGGCGAGGGCGGGGCGTTGCATGCGGCGGAATTTTCCCTTCTCGAGTGGTATCGCCCGGGCGCTTCCCTCGAGTCCCTGATCGCCGAGACGTATGCCTTGCTCCGTGCGGTGTTGCCGCCCGTCGTGCAGTGTCGGGGGGTCACGACGGATCTCGCCGATTACGAGCGGATCACCGTCGCCGAAGCCTTCGCCCGCCATATTGGCGCGGATCTGCTGGCTTGCGGGGAGGATGCGGCGGCGCTGGCGGCGGCGAGCGGCGAGCGGCTGCGGCCGGGCGAGTCCTGGGAGGATTTGTTTTTCCGCTTGCTGCTTGGCCGGATCGAGCCTCATCTCGGCCGGGCGCGGCCGAGTTTTCTGACCCATTGGCCGGCGGCGCAGGCGGCCTTGGCGCGCCGCGATCCGGCCGATCCGCGGGTTGCCGAGCGTTTCGAGCTGTTCGTCTGCGGCATCGAACTCGCCAACGCTTTTGTCGAACTCACTGACGCGACCGAGCAACGTGCGCGCTTCCTTGCCGACCGCGCCCGCCGCGCGGCGCTTTATGGCAGCGCCGAATGGCCGCTCGACGAGGATTTTCTCGCCGCCCTCGCGCATGGCATGCCGCCGGCGGCCGGTATCGCGCTCGGCCTCGATCGCCTGGCGATGATCGCCGCCGGCGCGAGTGACATCAATGACGTCCTCTGGCTATGAAGCCGGCGGTGCGCCTTACAAGACGAAAGTCGTTGGTAGTATCTCATTTTGAATTTCAGCCTTGAGTGGCTTTCTTTCATCTCGTTTCCAGATTATAATTACAAAAGAATGTTTCTGTGGCTTCCGCTTCATCTCCCCCATTAGCATAACGGCGGAATTCCGAGGGTAAAACTGTAACGCAGAGTGCAGCGTGAAGAAAAGGAGTTGTACTGCCATGGGCCGGGTGCTACGGCATCCTTCGCCTCCAGCGCCGGGGCACCATTGGTCGGATCAAGAACTCGAGGCGGAAATCCGCAGAGTCGAAGGCGCACTGCAAGCATGGATGGAGGCTCGCGACCTATGGTCCGATTGCGGCTTTCACGCATACCTCGACCATGTAGGCGGCGAGCCTTCCGTACCACCTGTCGTCACCATGTTCTGGTGCGAAGGTCCAATGTACACCGTGCTAAGCGGCGAAGACCCCGACGGCCTTGAGCCCGCATTTAGCGAATATCTTAGTGAACTCGGCTATAGCTACGGAAATTACGATGGCGTTACTATGAAGATTTATGCAGAGGATGCCGAGCTTGCCGAAGCTTTCGCATCATATTTCCACTGGCAGTGGGTTTGTAGCCTGATCAAGGAAGACACCGCCGATGTCTATCATGAACTCTACGAGCAGTTTGCCAAGCGGCCTGAGGATTTGCAGCGCCTCGCTTGGCGCGACTTCGAGACTCTCCTGTTTCGGATATTCCAGAACCAAGGATTCGAGGCGTTTCTTGGTCCCGGTCGCGGCGATGAGGGGGTCGATCTTCGGCTCGTCCAGCGCGCACCATTGGGCGACGTGCTCACGCTGGTCCAGGCAAAACGTTACGCACCCAAGCGAAAGGTTGGACAAACTGAGGTCGCGGCGCTGTACGGGGTCGGACGTCTTGAAAAAGCCAACAAAACCCTCTTCGTTACAACGTCCTCCTATGCACCAGTTTCACAGCGCTGGGCAGCGCGGACAAGCGGCTACCTCGAACTAGCGGCTGCAGAGGATGTTGCTCAGTGGTGCGCCAAGGCAAGCAAGGGAATCATCGCTGACAAGTGTTCTCTGATCGCACCATCATATGTCGCGCGTTTGATTTCTGACGTTGCCGGGCGCACTGATCCTCGGATCGTCCATGCCTCGGGTGGATGGAACATGACCGACAACTGGTTCGCGCTCGTGCTCAAAGAGACGAAACATGCAGCGCTGTTGATGGGGCTGCCGAAAGCGATACTTACCCATGACGGCTATGGGCAAAGAGGCACGCATATACCGAAACTCGATGCTGCGACGATCTCTTATTTCACCTTCGATAAGGTGTGGAGGGTCACGCGTGCGAAGGAGGGCGGCCGTGTTCGGTATTGGGATGGTTCACGGCTATATTACCCATGGAATGGCGTGCCCTGCCATTTCAATCTCAGCGACTAGTCGGGTTTGGTGAGCACAGCGAGCATCTCCGACGCGTGAAATAACTATGGAAACCCACTTCTTCGTCTAGTGGAATAGCCACTCTTTGACCGGATTAGGTCGAAGTGCTAAATCAAAAACGACATTTTTCCATGTTTTTGGTCTTTCCTAAAAAATCCTCTCCCCTCCCCCGCTCAATTCAGCGGCTGCGCGGCGACCGGCGGCGGCACTGCGGTGGATGACGGGCTGGTGTCTTGCAGCCAGTCATGGAGTGATTTCCGCACCTGGTATTCGAACTCGACATTCATGTTGTCCATCATCGCCTTGGTCATGTCGTAGAGGGTCTGGCGCAGCGCGGTGTCACCGCCTTCTTCCGGCACCGCGACGTTGCGCGCCACCGCGGCCTCGGCGAAGCCGCTCGACTGGCCGCCCGTGCCATTGCCGGTGATGGTCAGTTGCACCGCGAGATGGCCGTAGAGCCATGGGCCTTCGCGGCGGATGGAGGCGTCTTCCACCTTGAACACCGCCCGCCCGCTATTGCCGCTCGCGATCAGCCGGTCATGCGCCATCTGTTTGAGCGCATCCTCGGGCGGCTCGGGCGAGAGGCGGGCGACATCGGATTGATCGGACGGCACCCAGCTATCGTCGATTTCGACACTGGCGACATTGAGATGGAGCGGCGTCAGGTAGTTATAGCGCAGCAACGGGTAGCTTGGTTCCGACGCCGTGTGCGAGCACGCGGCGAGCAGCGAGAGCGGCGCGAGAAGGAGGGTGAGGCGGAGCAAATATCGCATGCGCGGGATCATCCTGCCGTCAGAATGGGGGGCGGAGACATGGCCCGAATCACAGACCGGCGGGGATGAACCGGGCAAGAGAAAATGGCCGAGCAAGCTGGCTCCGGTCAAGCCTCTCCGCCAGCCTGCTCAGCCGCGACCGGCAAATGCCGTCCCACGCATGCGCGGCGGGCGATATCGCTGGCTATCGCGTTCCTGCCGCACTCAGGGTTTCAGAACGCCGGCCCGAGACTGCCGTAGGGGACGACGATGTCGGCCGGATCGGCGAGGTTGAGCATGGCGCGGGCGCGCTCATCGATGACGTCGGCATCGAGATGCTCGGGGCGCAGGGCGGCGACCCGGCGCTGCCAGGTCGCGACCTCTGTCGCAACCTCTGCCCGCACTGCCTCGGCGCGGGCGAGATCTTGCTCTCGCGCGGCATAGGCGCGAAGACCGAGATCGCCGCGGGTGGCATTCCAGGCGAAATATCCGGCGAGGGTCAGGAACAGGAGCGGCGGCAGCGCGGCTTTCGCTTCGCGTTTCAGGGAGTGGCGCAAACGGATGAGTGAGAGAGACATACCGATAACCCGTGTCGTGTAACCCGTGTCGTGTAACCCGTGTCGTGGCGGGGGCGAGCGCTGAAGCTTGGTTTCCACCATAGCCGCGCGGATGACGGCAAGGAAGGGACCGAGGGTGATCTTCGCCGATAAGCCTTAACAAAAAGATACAAATCCGCCCGCTCCTCGCCATCATCCCTGGGCTAGATTTCCCACCGCTGGATGGCGCAATTTTGGAGTCCTGCGGCTGTCTGAGTGGGGGGCCGCGCTTTAATTCCCCAAGCCATCCCCGGGTGAGACGATAGTCACGCCGGGAACGAAGGAGACGATCGATGCCTCGCAAATTTTCCCCCCTTGCCGCGATCGGTTTCGGCGTGGCCGTTTTGATCGCAACACCGGTCGAGGCTGATTGGCACGGCGGCGGTGGCTGGCACGGCGGCGGCGGCGGCTGGCACGGCGGCTTCGGGGGCTATCATGGCGGCTTTGGCGGCTGGCATGGCGGCTACGGCGGCTGGCGCGGCGGCTGGGGCGGATGGCGCGGCGGCTGGGGCGGCTGGCGCGGCGGCTGGGGTGGTCCCTGGGGGCGGCCGTGGGGGTTCGGCGGCTTCGGCTGGGGCGGCTGGGCGCCTTGGTGGGGGCCGGGTCTGTTCGTCGGCGGGTTGGGGCTCGGCATCGGCCTCGGCGCCTTCATCGCGTCACCGCCGCCGATCATTTTTGCGCCGCCGATCTACGCCCCGGCTGTGGTGATGGCGCCGCCACCGGTGGTGTTCGGCCCGCCGTTATTCGCCCCGGCCCCAGTCGAATATAGCGCACCCACTTACGCCACGGCCCCGCCGGTCTACGCGCCCCCACCCAATTACACTTATCAGCCCACTTATCCGCCGCCGAATTATCCCCCCAATTATGGCTACCAGCAGAATTACGGCTATGCCCCGTCGTCGGGTTATGCGCCGGCGCAAGGCTACGCCCCACCGCAACAAGGCTATGCCCCACCACCGCCCCCGCCCGCCTATCCGCCGAACAATGGCTATGCGCCCCCGCCCGGCTATGCGCCTCAGCAAGGCTACACGCCACCGCCCGGATTCGGCCTGCCAGGAGACGATACCCAATAACCAACGTCGCCCGGCTTGCCATTTGGCCCGAAATGGCCCGAAATCGGCGCTTGGTCACACCCGCGCCGCGGGCGGAGATCACAGGAGGAGGAAACGCCAATGCCGCTTGACGTCCATGCCGCCAAGGTTCTGGAAATGATCCGCCTTTCCGGGCGCCCGCCTTATGAGACGCTGGCACCGGCGGAGGCGCGGCAATTCTCCCGCAATGCCCGCGCCGTGCTCGCCCCCGAGCCGCCGGAGATGGGCGCGGTGCGCGACATCAAAATCGGCGAAGGCGGCGCCATCCCGGCGCGCCTTTATCGCCCGCTCGGCAGCGCGCCAAACGCGACGCTCCCGGCCTTGATTTACTTCCATGGCGGCGGCTGGGTGATCGGTGATCTCGACACCCATGACGTGGTCTGCCGCCAAATCGCCAACGGTTCGGGGGGCGCGGTGGTTTCGGTCGATTACCGGCTCGCGCCCGAGCATAAATTTCCCGCCGCCGTCGAAGACGCCATCGCCGCCACCGCCTGGATCGCAGCCCACGGCGCGACACTCGGCATCGACACGGCGCGGCTTGCGGTCGGCGGCGACAGTGCCGGCGGCAATCTCGCGGCCGTGGTCGCGCTCGACGCTCGCGACCGCGATGGCCCAAAGCTCATCCAGCAGACGCTGATCTATCCCGCGACCGAATCCACCATGAGCCATCCTTCGCATGAGCGCTTCGCCGAAGGGTTGCTGCTCACCCGCCCGACGATGAAATGGTTTCTCGGCCATTATCTGCGCGGCGCCGAGGATCTCGCCGATTGGCGGGTCTCGCCGCTCCGCGCCACCTCGCTCGCCGATCTGCCGCCGGCCTTGGTGCTCACCGCCGGCTATGATCCGCTCTGCGACGAGGGCGAGGATTATGCCGCCCGCCTCGCCGCCGCCGGTGTTCCGGTCACCCGCGTGCGGGTCGAGGGCATGATCCACGGCTTTCTCACCATGGGCAAACTCATCCCGGCCGCGAACGAAGCGGTGGCGATGATCGCGGCCGCCCTCAAGATCGCGTTTGCCCGCTGACGGCGCCAGACTTTGGCGTTATAGAAGGCGATGAGAAAATCCGAGGGGAGGAGGAAAGCCATGTATACGCCCCGGTTGGCTTCGCTGTTGGGTGGGGCCGCGGCCGCAGCCTGGCTCACGCTCGCACCGCCAGCGCGTGCCGCCGATCCGGCGGCGGATTTTGCGCTTTCGGCGAACGACAATCACACCACCATCGTCAACGGCAAAATGCTCGGCATCCGCGATGCCAAGCCCGACACACTCTCGGTCATCGATCTTTCGGTGATGCCGCCGCGTCTTACCGCCTCGCTCGCGGTTCCGTTCAGCGACGTTGGCCCGCCGATGGCGGTCACGATCTCGGCCAATGCGCGCTTTGCGCTTGTCACCGCCTCGACCAAGGCCGATCCAACCAAGGCCGACGGCACATCACCCGACGACCGGCTCTCCGTCGTCGATCTCACATCCTCGCCGCCGCGCGTGGTCGAGACCCTTCATGCCGGCGCCGGCGCCTCGGCGGTGCGGATCTCGCCGGATGGACGCATGGCGCTGGTTGCCAACCGTTTCGAGGGCACCATTTCGATTTTCGCGATCGACGGCATGCATCTCGAGCCGGCGGGCAAATTCGCCCTCGACAACCCGAAATCCCAGCCGGTCGGGATCGTCTTTTCCCATGATGGCAGTTTCATTCTGGTAAGCCGCCTCGGCGATCACATGGTGAGCCTCGTGCATGTCGCCGGTGGCAAGCTCAGCCTCGATCCGCGCCCGATCACCACCGGCGTGTCGCCCGACACCATGGACACCAACGCCGCCGGCACCCTCGCCGCGGTCAGCAATGTCGGCCGCAGCGATGGCGACGTCGATACCGTGAGCCTGATCGATCTCACCGCCCAGCCGCCGCGCACCATCGACACGATCGGCGTGCCCAACGGGCCGGAGGCGGTGAAATTCTCGCCCGATGGCAAATACCTCGCGGTCAACGCCATCAACGGCACGCTGAAGCCGGCGGGAACTCCGTTTTTCAACCCGGGCGGCGTGCTTAGCCTCTATGCCGTCGAGAAAGCGCCGACGCGCGGCCTGACCAGCGCCGGCACGCGGCTCCGCAAACTCGCCGAGGCAAGCGATGGCGGCTGGACGCAGGGGGTCGCATTTTCGCGCGATGGGCGGCTGATCCTGGTCCAGAACATGCGCGAGCACGAAATACAGGTTTTCCGCTGGCACGGCGGCAAATTGATCCCCGGAGTGAAAATCCCCGTCCCCGGCGGGCCGGCGGCGATCGCCACGCCCTGGCCCTGACGCGCCGAGGGGCGGGAAGACCCTTCTTTTTCTGAAGAAAAAGAAGCAAAAAGACGTTGTTCCCAGGACAGCGCCGCCGGCGCTGTCCCTCAGATGAAAGTTTTTTGGTTCTTTTTTTCAAAAAAGAACGATCCTTCTTTTTCTGCCCTCCCCCGCCCTGTCCTTGCCGGGAAACCCGCCTTTGGCTATGCCAATCTCGGGCGGGCCGGCCGCCCGTGGGCGCAAGGAGCGGATAATGGGCTACAAAGTCGCGGTGGTTGGGGCAACGGGCGCGGTCGGGCGCGAAATGCTCAAAACCCTCGCCGAGCGCAAATTCCCCGTCGCCGACATCGCGGCACTCGCCTCCGGCCGCTCGGCGGGAAGCGAAGTTTCCTTCGGCGACCGCACGCTTCGTGTCCAAAGCCTGGAAAAATTCGATTTTTCCGGCTGGGACATCGGTTTATTCAGCCCTGGGGCTGCGGTCTCCGCCGAACACGCGCCGCGGGCTGCGGCCAGCGGCTGCGTCGTCATCGACAATACCAGCCATTTCCGCATGGAGCCGGACGTGCCGCTGGTGGTGCCCGAGGTCAACCCGCATCACCTCAAGAATTTCCGCAAACGCAACATCATCGCCAACCCCAATTGCAGCACCATCCAGATGGTGGTGGCGCTGAAGCCGCTGCACGATCGCTTCCGGGTCCGCCGCGTGGTGGTTTCGACCTATCAATCGGTCTCCGGCGCCGGCAAGGAGGCGATGGACGAACTCTACGCCCATACCCGCGCGGTTTTCGTCGCCGACTCCAGCAAGCCCGAGCAATTCACCAAGGAAATCGCCTTCAACTGCATCCCCCAGATCGACCGCTTCATGGAAGACGGCGCGACCAAGGAGGAGTGGAAAATGGTGGTCGAGACCCGCAAGATCCTCGACCCCGACATCCAGGTTTTCGCAACCTGCGTGCGTGTTCCGGTGTTCATCGGCCATGGCGAGGCGCTCGATGTCGAGTTCGACAATCCGGTCAGCGTGAACGAAGCGCGCGCTTTGCTCGCGCGGGCGCCGGGCGTCGAGCTTTACGACAAGCGTGAGGATGGTGGCTACACGACGCAGCTCGAATGCCAGGGCGAGGATGCGGTGTTCGTCAGCCGCCTGCGCCGCGATCCGACGCGGCCCAACAGCCTCGGCTTTTGGTGTGTCGCCGACAATCTCCGCAAGGGCGCGGCGCTGAACGCGGTGCAGATCGCCGAAACCCTGATCGCCGAAGGATTGCTGGCGAAATAAGCGCGCGCTGATTTCACCATTCATCGTCGCCGAGCGTCTCTCGCGCCTCGTTGAGCCGCCGTTCACGCGTGTCCCCGCGATCACTGTCCTTGATACGATACCCAGGATAGGTATAAGCTGGCGACCGTAATCAGCAGAGGGAAGGGTTGCCATGAGCGACCATCACGGCTCTGACCAAGGTTCGGCCCATGACACCGTCGGCGCCGCGACGATGGACCGGGAGATCGATCCGGTCTGTGGCATGACCGTCGACCCGGCGGCGGGAAAGCCCTATTTCGATCATCGCGGCCGACGCTATCATTTCTGCTGTCAGGGCTGCCGGACGAAATTCGCCGCCGATCCGGAGCGGTATCTGGCGCCCAAGGCCGAGGCCCCGGCCGCTCCCGCCCCGCCCGGCACCCTCTACACCTGCCCGATGCATCCCGAGGTGCAGCAAGACCATCCCGGCCCCTGCCCGCTCTGTGGCATGGCGCTGGAGCCGCTGGTGCCGACCCTGGAGACCGGCGAAAATGCCGAACTCGCCGCTATGCGCCGGCAGTTCTGGCTTGCGCTCGGGCTCGCGGTGCCGGTGGTTCTTCTCGCCATGGGTGGTCATCTGCCGGGCATCGGCGCGGCGCTCGCCCGGCGCCTCTCTCCGGCGGCCTCGAATTGGGCGCAGCTCGTGCTCGCGACGCCGATCGTGTTCTGGGCCGGATCGTTCGTCTTCGTCCGCGGCTGGCATTCGCTGGTCAATCGCAGCCTCAACATGTTCTCCCTGATCGCGCTCGGGACCGGGACCGCCTATCTCTACAGCGTGGCCGCGACCCTCGCGCCCGGCCTGTTCCCGGCTGGGTTTCGCGGCCCCGATGGGGTGGTCGCGACCTATTTCGAAGCCGCGGCGGCGATCATCGTTCTCGTGATCCTCGGCCAGATGCTGGAACTCGGGGCACGCGCGCAGACCAGTGGCGCCATTCGCGCCCTGCTCAAGCTCGCGCCGAAAACCGCGCGCCGCCTCGGCAAGGATGGCGGCGCCGACGAGGAGATCCCGCTCGACCAAGTTCTGCCTGGTGATCGGCTGCGGGTGCGCCCGGGCGAAGCGGTCCCGGTCGATGGCGTGGTGCTCGAGGGGCAAAGCCAGGTCGATGAAGCGATGGTGACCGGCGAGGCGATGCCGGTTCCCAAGGGGCCGGGCGCGGCACTGATCGGCGGCACCGTGAACGGCACCGGCGCGCTGATAATGCGGGCCGAGCGGGTCGGGGCGGAGACCGTGCTCGCGCGCATCGTCGCCCTGGTCGCCGAGGCGCAGCGCTCGCGCGCCCCGATCCAGCGCCTCGCCGATCTCGTCGCCGCCTGGTTCGTCCCGGCGGTGATCGCGGTCGCGCTGCTCTCATTCGTTCTTTGGGCGATGTTGGGGCCGGCGCCGGCGCTCGCTTATGGGCTGCTCGCCGCGGTTTCGGTGCTCATCATCGCCTGCCCCTGCGCGCTTGGCCTCGCAACCCCGATGTCGATCCAGGTCGGGGTGGGAAGAGGCGCCAGCCTCGGCGTTTTGGTCAAATCCGCCGAGGCGTTGGAGCAGATGGAGCGGGTCGATACCCTGGTCATCGACAAAACCGGCACGCTGACCGAAGGAAAGCCGCGGTTGATTCGGATCGTGCCGGCGGCGGGCTTCGCGGAGGCGGATATTCTCGCGCTCGCCGGAAGCCTCGAGCGCGCGAGCGAGCATCCACTCGCGGCGGCGATCCTGGCCGCGGCAAACGCACGGGGTGTGGCGCTCGCGGAGCCGGCGGAATTTACCGCGCTCGCCGGCAAGGGGGTGCGCGGTCGCATCGGTGCCCGGCGTGTTAGCCTCGGCAATGCCGCGCTCGTCACCGAGGACGGCGCCAAGCCTGATGCGCTCATCGCGGAAGCCGAGGCCGCGCGTGCCGCCGGCGCGAGTGTCGTGTTCGTTGCCGCTGACGGCACGCTCGCCGGGCTGCTCGCGATCGCCGATCCGATCAAGGACAATGCCGCGGCGACGCTGGCGGCGCTCCGCGCCGAAGGGGTGCGCATCGTCATGCTGACCGGCGATCACCGCGCGACCGCCGAGGCGGTGGCGCGTTCGCTCGGCATTACGGAAATCGAGGCCGAAACGCTGCCCGAGCGCAAATCCGACATCGTCCGCCGCTTGCGCGCCGAGGGCCGCGTCGTCGCCATGGCCGGAGACGGCATCAACGACGCGCCGGCGCTCGCCGCCGCCGATATCGGCATCGCCATGGGCAGCGGCACCGAGGTCGCGCTGATGAGCGCCGGAATAACCTTGGTGAAGGGCGATCTCAACGGTATCCTCCGCGCGCGGCGCCTCAGCCGGGCGGTGATGCGTAACATCCGCGAGAATCTGTTTTTCGCCTTCGTCTATAATGCGATCGGCGTGCCGGTGGCGGCGGGCTTTCTCTATCCGTGGTTCGGCGTTCTCCTGAGCCCGGTGATCGCGGCGCTCGCGATGTCGCTGAGTTCGGCGTCCGTGGTGATGAACGCGCTCCGGCTGCGGCGGGTGCGCCTGACGGCGGCGCGATCTTGATCTCTCCTTGCGGACGGATCATCGTCGGCCATCCGCTTACAGACGATGACGCGCAACGCCTTGAGAGATATTGGAACGCCGGTCTCTATCTCTGACTTGGCATGCTTTATTTGCAGAGCAACAACAAGATCCGCACGAGATCTTCGCGCGGACATACCCAGAGCGTGAAGGGGATGCTGCGACATGAGCGTGACACTCTATTTTCTTCGCCACGGCGAGACGCAATCGAGCCAGAGCGGCAGTTTTTGCGGCATGCTCGATCTCGATCTGACGCCGGAGGGCCATCAGATGGCGGCGGATTTCGCTGCCGCCTATCGCGAGCAGACGTGGGAGGCGGTCTATGGCAGCCCGCTCCGGCGCGCGCGCGATACCGCGCAGCCGCTATGCGACGCGCTCGGGCTTACCGTCGCGCGACGCGATGGTCTGATGGAAATTGCCTATGGCGCCTGGGAGGGGATGACGCAGGAAGACGTCAACCGCCAGTTCCACGACGATTACGTGCGTTGGCTCGCCGATCCTGGCTGGAACGCACCCAATGGCGGCGAGCGTGGCGTTGACGTCGCGCGCCGCGCCGACGCCGTGCTCGATGAGATTTTGCGCACTCATCACGCCGGCAATGTCTTGGTCGTCTCGCACAAGGCGACGATCCGGATCATGCTCTGTTCGCTGCTCGGCATCGATTTCGGCCGCTATCGCGATCGGATCGATGCGCCCGTCGCCTCACTCGCGGTGGTGGAGATGACCGATCGCGGGCCGCTGCTCCGCCGCCTCGCCGACCGCGCCCATCTCCGGGACGCGCTGCGGGCGCGGGCGGGGACGTGAGCGGCGCGGCTCGTTGACTGAGGCGATCGTTTCATATTTTTTCACGATTGCCGGGCATTCTGAGGGCCATGCCCAGCCCGCCGCTCGAACTTCTCGTTTCTCATCGGCCCGCGAATTTTCTCGAACGCGGGCTCGCTGTGCCGTTTACCGCGCCGGCGCTCGCCGGGGCGCGGGTGCGCCTTGGCGGGCGCGAGGCCGACGGGTTCGAGGTCATCTTGCCCAACCCCTCCGGCACCCGCGGCATATACATCATGCCCTGGTCGGCGGCGCGCGACGCGTTTCGGCCGAGCGTGCATGACCATCTGCTCGCGACCGCGCTCGGCGCGATGGCGGAATTCACCCCCGCCGCCCTTCGCCACGCCGCACAGGCCGTCGCCGCCGGCGGTGCCGCGGGGCGGGCGGCGCGGCGGGCCGCGGAAGCGGCGATGGCGGCCGGACGCAAGCAGGTGCTGCAAACCCACTTCCATGTCCTGCTTGGGCTGATCCGCGCGGCCGAGCCGCCCGGCGCCCATCCCCTGCCGCCCGAGCGCGAGGAACAAAGCAAGCTCGAGCACCGCGCCGGCGCCGCTGTTCTTCATTTCGCGCGGACCCTCAACACCACCACCGAAACGATCGCAGGCTGGATCGAGGCCCTGGCCACCTTATTCGCCCCAGTCGGCGCTGGCCCCAAGGCGGCGGAGGCGCTTTTGCCCCGCTTGCTCGCAGCCCTTACCCGGTTCGCCACGGATGTCGAGGCGCGCGGCCGCAGCGGCGGCGAGGCGTTCGCGTCGGCGCGTCTGCTGGCACGTCACGCCGCGACCACTGCCGATCACGCGCGCGCCGCGCTCACCGCCGCGGGCCAGCTTCTCGCCGATCCCCTCGCCCTGGCGCGAGCCTGGATCGCCGATCGCGCCGCCATCACCGCCACCATCACCCGTGCCGATTGGCTGCTCGATGGCTGGGCGCGGGTTCTGATGCTCTGGCAGAGCGCCGCCGGCGCCAGCATCGATCACGCTGTGCTCGATGACATCCTCCGCCTCGTGCCGCATCTGCCGACCGATGTCCTCGATGGGCAGGCGAGCGAGGAGGAGACTCTGCCCCCCGCGCCCCGCCGCCGCACCGCCGCGACGTTTCGCCCGATGGCGGGGGCTGGTGAGAACCTCGCGCGGAACGAAGCGTTGCGTGCCCTCTCGCTCACGGTGCTCGCGGCATGAGCGGCGGCGCCTCGACGATCGGGCCGGCCGAAATCAAGGCGTTGCGCCGCCTGCTCGTCGATGCCCGCGCCGATCAGATCACCCGCGTCGTCGCGATGATCGATTCGCTGCCCGAACGCGGCGAGGCCGACGATCTCCTGACCCCGTTTCGCGGCCGCCTCGCCGAAATCACCCCGCCGCGCCCGCTCAATTTCGCCCGCCTGCTGTTTATCCCGATCGATCCGCTCATCGTTCCCGGGGCGCGCTGGCGGCGGGGAACCCTCGGCGTGCCGCGCACCGTGCTCGCCCCGCTCGCGCGCCATGTCGAACGTGCCCTCGCCGAGGACGCGACGGCCATCAAGGGGATGATCGCCGGCCGCAATGTCACCGATCAAGCGGTGATCCGATCCGCCGGCGCCAGGCTCTGGCCGGCCGCCTCGCGGGTTCTGAGCAGCGCCTCCCCGCCGCCCGACTGGCAGGATACGACGGGCTTGCCGGATAGCGATCACGCCACCATCGCCGGCGCCATCGCCGTCGTCTTTGCCCAAGCGGTCGCCATTCAGGAATTGGTCGATGCTTGTGCCAGCGAGAACGCGCCAGACGACGTCGAAACGCCGCTTCGCGCTATTCTCATCCGCGCCGCCGAGCGCGGCGGCCAGACGCTCGCGGTGATGATCGCGCTTCTCATGCACCGCCTGCCAGGAATTTCGCGTCTCCCCGAACTCGCCCGCGAGATCGCCGACGTCCAAGAGAAAGACGGGCGCATGGCCGCCGAACGCGCGACCGAGTATACTCTGGAGAGTCTCGCAAACAGCTCCGCCATCGCGCTCGCCGCAAACGGTGCCGGCGGCGTCCGCCATGCCGCCGAGACCATCGCCCACGCGACCACCTTGTTGACCGGGCTCGCGGAGCAATCCACGGCCCGCCCCGAGCAGAAGGTTCGGATCGACGAACTGCGCCGCTCGATCGATCGCGCTTGCCGCGATTCCTTCGCCCTGCTGCTCGAACGCCATCTGCTCGTCTTGCTCGCCAGCCTCACTGATCCCGACGACGACACCATCACCGGGCTTGAAACCATCGCCCGTGATCTCCGCGCCTTCGAGCAGGCGAGCCGCCAAGCCGGCAGCGGTGAACTCTATGATCGCGTCCTGCGCGAAGCCGCCAAACGTATTGCCGCGATGTCCCTGCCGCGGATCGACCGTTTGCGGCTCGTCGAAATCATTACCAGTTCCGAAACCGCGCTCACCCTGCTCGGCAGCCGCCCGCGCTGACCCCGGCGACACCATGGCGGCGCCTCGCCTTGCTTTCGCCTCGCCCGGTGCTATAGCCCAAGCCCGATGACCGACGACCCTCCCCCGAACCCCGCCTTGCTGCCGGCGGGTCTGCGCGACGTCCTGCCGCCCGAGGCCGAAACCGAGGCTGCGGCGGTCGAAGCCTTGATGACCGTGTTTGCCGCGCACGGCTATCAGCGTGTCAAGCCGCCGCTCCTTGAGTTCGAGGACAGTCTCCTCGCCGGCACTGGCGGTGCTGTCGCCGATCAGACCTTCCGGCTGATGGACCCGGCGAGCCACCGGATGATGGCGCTGCGTTCGGACACCACGCCGCAGATCGCCCGCATCGCAACCACGCGGCTCGCCGATGCGCCGCGTCCGCTCCGGCTTTCCTATGCCGGTCAGTGCCTTCGGGTGCGGGCAACCCAGCTCGCGCCCGAGCGCCAGATCGCCCAGGCCGGCATCGAGCTGATCGGCGCCGATAGCCCCGAGGCCGATGCCGAGCTGGTTCTCGTCGCCGCCGAAGCGCTGGCGGCGCTCGGCCTTCATCGCATCAGCGTCGATCTCACCGCGCCGCCGCTGATCCCGGCATTGCTCGATGACGCCCTCGTCGATGGCGCCCGGATCGCCGAGCCAGCGCGGAGCCGGCTCGCCCGCGCGCTCGACCGCAAGGATGCCGCCGCCGTCCAGGCTCTCGCCGGGACACTGGCGCCGACGCTGATCGAGCTCCTGCTCGCCGCCGGCGCCGCGCCGCGCGCGCTCGCTGCGCTCCGTGCCGCCGATTTGCCGGCGCCGGCGCGCGCCCAGGCGCTGCGGCTCGAAGCGGTCGTCGCCGCGATCGCGGCGCGGGCGCCAGGGCTCGGCCTTGCCGGTCTCACCGTCACCGTCGATCCGGTCGAGTTCCGTGGCTATCGCTATCACACCGGCGTCTGCATGACGGTTTATGCGCCCGGCTACAACCAGGAACTCGGCCGCGGCGGGCGCTATCTCTGCGGCGAGGCGGAAGAACCCGCCGCCGGCCTCACGCTTTACCCGGACGCGGTGTTGCGCGCGGCACCATCGCGGACGCCAAGGCAACGCGTCTATCTGCCGCTCAACGCCGATCCCGAGCGCGCGCGGGCGCTCCGCGCCGAGGGCTTTGCCACCGTCGCCGCGCTGACGGCCGCCGATCCGATCGCCGAGGCGCGCCGCCTCGGCTGCGCCCTGGTGCTGCTCGCCGATGGCGTGCGGCCGGTTTCTGGAGAGTGAGACGATGGCGAATGTCGCGGTGATCGGGGCGCAATGGGGGGACGAGGGCAAGGGCAAGGTGGTCGATTGGCTGGCCAGCCGCGCCGAGATCGTGGTCCGCTTCCAGGGCGGGCATAATGCCGGCCATACGCTCGTCGTCGAGAACGAGACTTATAAGCTCTCGCTGCTCCCGAGTGGGGTCGTGCGCGGCAAGCTCGGCATCATCGGCAATGGCGTTGTCGTCGATCCCGAGGCGCTGCTCGCCGAGATCGCCCGCATCGAACGCCAGGGGCTCCGTGTCGGGCCGGATAATCTGCGCATCAGCGAGAGCGCGCCGTTGATCCTGCCGCTGCACGCCGCCCTCGACAAGGCGCGCGAGGCGGCACGCGGGGCGCGCAAGATCGGCACCACCGGGCGCGGTATCGGCCCGGCCTATGAGGACAAGGTGGCGCGCCGCGCCATCCGGGTCTGCGATCTCGCCGAGCCGGAGACGCTAGCCGCCAAGCTCGACGAATTGCTGCTGCACCACAACACTCTGCTTGCCGGCCTCGGCGCGCCGGTGTTCGAGAAGGAATCGCTGCTCAACGCGTTGCTGGCGCTCGCCCCCAAGATTCTGCCGTTCGCCGAGCCGGTTTGGGAGCGGCTCGATGAGGCCCGCCGCGCCGGGCGACGCATTTTGTTCGAGGGCGCGCAGGCGGTGATGCTCGATGTCGATCACGGCACTTACCCGTTCGTCACCTCCTCCAACACCGTCGCCGCGACCGCCGCCGCCGGCGCCGGGGTCGGGCCGGCCGCGGTCGGGTTCGTGCTCGGCATCGCCAAGGCCTATTCCACCCGGGTCGGCGCCGGCCCGTTCCCGACCGAGCTTCTCGACGCGACCGGAGAGATGCTCGGCGATCGCGGCTGCGAATTCGGCACCGTCACCGGGCGGCGCCGGCGTTGCGGCTGGTTCGATGCGGCTTTGGTCCGCCAGGCGGTCAAGGTCGGCGGCATTCAGGGGCTCGCGCTTACCAAGCTCGATGTCCTCGACGGCTTGCCGGAACTGCGCATCAATACCGGCTATCGCATCGGCGGCGAGAGCGTCTCGCGCCTTCCCGCCGCCCCCGGCGCGCAAGCCGCGGCGGAGCCGATCTATGAAACCATCGAAGGCTGGTCAGGCTCGACCCGCGGCGCCCGCTCCTGGGCGGAGCTTCCGGCACAGGCGGTGAAATATGTCCGCCGCATCGAGGAATTGGTCGAGGCGCCGGTGACGCTGCTCTCAACCAGCCCCGAGCGCGACGACACCATCCTGGTGCGCGATCCGTTCGAGGGGTAACGCTATTCGCGCTCCTCGATTTCGGCTTCCAGCGCCGCGATCTCGGCGTCGCTGAAGCCGAAATGATGGGCGATCTCATGCACCACGACATTGCGCACAAGGGACTCGAGATCGACCTCGGTCTCGATCCATTCGAGCAGGATGGGCAAGCGATAGAGCAGGATGGTATCCGGCTGGCGGGCGAGATCATCGACGCTTTTCTGGCCGAGCGGTGTGCCGCGATAAAGCCCGGTCAGATCCCAGCCGGCCTCGAGCTCCATCTCGCGCAGCGTCTCCTCGTCGGGCATGTCCTCGACCATGATCGCGACCCCCTGAAGATGGCGGGCAAGGCGCGGCGGAATGGCCGCCAAAGCCTGCTCGGCGAAGGCGACGATGACCGTCTCGTCAGGCGGAAGCAGAAGCGGCGCGCGCGACATGGCGCCATCGGGCCAGAGTGGCCTGACGGTGTCAAGCGCACCTTCAGGGCGTGACGCTGTGGCCTGGCTCTGCTAGAGCGCCGCGAGAGGATCATGGGGTTGCGGGCGCATGGGGCAATATAAGGGCGTTGCGCTCGGCAGCATCGCCGTCAGTGTTCCGGTGATCGCCATCAAGGGGTTCGCCTGGTGGCATACCGGAGGGGCTGCGCTGTTTTCGGACGCGCTCGAGAGCCTGATCCACCCGGCGACAGCGCTGCTCACCTTCGGCGCCGTCTGGTTCGCCGCCCGGCCGGCCGACAGCAACCACCCGTTCGGCCATGGCAAGGCGGAATTCTTCGCCGCCGTCATCGAGGGCGGGCTGATCGTCGCCGCCGCCGGGGCGATTTTGCAGCACGCCTGGCTGGTCTGGCGCGGCGGCCCGCTTTTGCTCGACCCGGCTTTTGGCCTCGCCCTCAATGGCGCCGCGACGCTGCTCAACGGCGCCTGGGGCCTTGTGCTGACGCGCGCCGGGCGGCGGCTGCGCTCGCCGGCGTTCCGCGCCGATGGTCTCCATCTCCTCACCGATGTCGCGACCTCGGCCGGGCTGCTGCTCGGCCTCGCGCTCGCGCTCGTCACCGGTGCCCTCTGGCTCGACCCGCTGCTCGCCGCGGCAACCGCGATCTATGTCCTGGTCACCGGGTTTTTCCTGATCCGGGCCTCGGTGGACGGGCTGATGGATGCGGCGCCGAGCCCGGCGGTGGTGGCGCGGATCAAGACGCTGGTTGCCGAACACGCCGAAGGCGCGCTCGAAGTGCATGATCTGCGTACCCGCAACGCCGGGCAGACGACGTTTTTGCAATTCCATCTCGTCGTGCCAGGGGGGATGACGGTTGACGAGGCGCATGCCATCTGCGATCGGATCGAAGCGGCGCTGCGCAACGAAATGGCTGGGCTGGTCGCCACCATTCATGTCGAACCCGAAAGCAAGGCAAAGCATCACGGCGTGGTCGTGGTCTGATCGCGCGATGCGCGTAGCACTGCCGATCTCGCGCCCGGCGGGGGGCGGCACTGGCCGCGCCTTTGCGGTCTCGGCCGGGATTCATCTCTTCGTGCTGGCGTTGCTGCTTTTGCGTATCGTGCCCTTCGGCGCCGCCGTCAAGGAAGCGAAGCCACCGCTCGCCAAGGTCGAACTGGTGGTCCAGGACACGCCGACGGTCGGCAGCGGGCCGCGCGAAAAAGCCGAAAAGCCGGCGCCAAACCCCGCCCCGAAGGCAGCGCCCACGGCCAAGGAGGCGCCAAACGCCAAGGCTGCGGCCAAACCGACGCCACCGCTGCCCCCTCTGCCGGAAGCGAACAAGCCCGATCAGGTGCTGCTGCCCAAGACCGAGCAAACCGCCGCCGCCGCGACAGCGGCCCAGCCGGCGCCGCCGACCCCGCCGGCACCGCCGAGCCACGCCGCCCCCGCGATCCGGCTCGGCCTCGGCGGCGACCCTGGCACCGGCATCGTCACCGGCCCCGACGTTATCCCGGCCGGGCCGGATTCGACCGTCCATAACATTCCCCCAGCCTACCCCGAGGCGGCGGCGATGCTGCACGAACAGGGGCGGGTCGTGCTCCTCGTCCACGTCGCGCCAGACGGCAGCACGGCGGCGGTGGACGTGGTCCGGAGTTCCGGCTACTTGCTGCTCGACCGCGCCGCCCATGACGCGGTGGCAAAATGGCGCTTTCGCCCGGCCATGGCCGGTGGCGCGCCGGTGGCGTCAGAGATGCCGATCGAAATCAACTTCGATCTCGAAAGTAAAAGGGTAAACTAAGGCAAAACCTTCTTTTTCTGAAGAAAAAGAAGCAAAAAAACTTTTTCCTGGTTTCTCGGAGTTGCCAATGCCTCGGCGCTGGCAGTGCCGGTGGCACTGCCCAACGGATAAAAGTTTTTTGGTTCTTTTTTTCAAAAAAGAACATTCATGCCTAACACAAAGGAGTAGCGGGATGGTGCGAATAGACCGGGTTACGACACGCGGCGGCGATGGCGGCGAGACCTCGCTCGCAGACGGGACACGTCTGCCAAAGAACGCCGCCCGGATCGCGGCGATCGGTGCCGTCGACGAGGCCAATGCCGCGCTCGGCTTGCTTCGCCTCCACACCGCGGCGATGGCTGATCTCGACGCCATGCTCGGGCGCATCCAGAACGATCTTTTCGATCTCGGCGCCGACCTCGCGAGCCCGGAGCGGGCCGAAAATGAGCCGGGCGGAGGGAAAACGCGCCTTCGCCTCACGCCCGCGCAGGTCGCGCGGCTAGAGGGGGAAATTGCCGCCCTCAATGTCGGCCTTGCGCCGCTCAAAAGCTTTGTCTTGCCGGGTGGCACCGCCGCTGCCGCCCATGCCCATCTCGCCCGCACCATCGCCCGCCGCGCCGAGCGCGACGTGGTGCATCTTGCCGCCGCGGAGACCCTCAACCCGGCGCTGGTCGCCTATCTCAATCGCCTCTCCGATCTTCTTTTCGTGGTGTCGCGGCGCCTCAACGCCCCTGACCGCGACGTGCTCTGGCAGCCGGGGGCGACGCGGGAGGGCTGAGCCGCGGGATCATTCTTCGGTCGGCGTTATTTCGCCGCGCCGAGGGCGCGCCCAAGTCTGCCGCGGCGCGACGTCGAGAGGCAAGGTCGCGAAGGCGGCGCGGGTCGCGGCATCGGGGGCGGCATCGCAGATCACGCTCTCGAACGCCGACAAAGGCGCGAAAAACGCCGGCTTGGCACGGCCGAACTTGCTGTGATCGACGACGAGATGGCAGTGTTGCGCCGCCGCCAAGGCCGCCTGCTTGATCGGCACCTCGTGGAAATTCCAGCAGCTCGCGCCGCGCGCTGGCTCGACGCCGCCGGCCGAGAAAAACCCGCGCGTGATGCCGAGCCGGCGGAGCTGGCGCGGTGCGTCCTCGTCGGAAAACGTCGCCGAGGAGGGATGAAACAGGCCGCCGAGCAGCACGATCTGGGTGTTGGGCCGCTGGCAGGCGAGATTGGCGATGTTGAGGGCATAGCACACCACGGTGAGCGCGATGCCCGCCGGCAGCGCGGCGACCAGATGGGGAAGCGTGGTGCCACAATCGATGAATAAGGTGTCGCCCTCGCGCACCAGCCGCGCCGCATGGCGCGCCGCCGCCCGTTTTGCGTACGCGGCACTCCCCTGCTCACGATCCAGCACGTAACGCGCGGCGCGCGGCGCGGCGGAAGACGCCCGCGTCACATGGCCGCCGAGCAGCGCGAGATCCCGCGCCGCGGCGGCGTCGCCGGCAAGGTCGCGCCGCAATGTCATGGGCGAGACCTCGAGCGCCCGCGCCGCATCCGTGAGCCGGAGCGCGCCCTCCGCCTGCACCAGCCGGCCGAGCGTCAGAAGACGCCGGTCGCGCCGCGCCGTGCTCGCGTCCACCACAGGCTGTTCCCTTCTCCCGACCATCGCGCCCAGCTTGACTCGTCCGCCGCCAAATGTGAAGCTTGGCACAAATGTGACAAATATCACGTCGGTGGGCTGGCGCGTCCAGCCGCCCAGGGAGGCATGTCAGGCCCGCATGAACGCCGCCGGAGAACCGCTCGCGCCCGATAGGCTGGCTGCGATGATCGATCATACCCTGCTTCGCCCGGACGCGACGCCAGCAGACGTCAGCCGGCTTTGCGCCGAGGCGGCGGCCTGCGGCTTTCACGCCGTCTGCGTCAACCCGCTCTGGGTCGCGCCGGCGCGGCGGGCGCTGGCGGGCGCGCCGGTTGCGGTGTGTTCGGTCATCGCCTTTCCGTTTGGCGCAACGCCCTCGGCCAACAAAGCCGCCGAGGCGGCGCGCGCGGTCGCCGACGGCGCCAGCGAGATCGACATGGTGATCGCGATCGGCGCGTTGAAAGCGGGCGATCACGAGGCCGTCCGCGCCGATATCGCCGCGGTCAGGCAAGCGGTGCCGGCGGCGCTGCTCAAGGTCATCCTCGAGACGGCGCTGCTGACGGAGGCGGAAAAGGTCGCCGCCTGTTCGCTTGCCGTTGCCGCGGGGGCGGATTTCGTCAAAACCTCGACCGGCTATGGCGGCGGTGGCGCGACCGTTGCTGATGTCGCGCTGATGCGCCGCATCGTCGGGCCGAAAATCGGCGTCAAGGCCTCGGGCGGCATTCGCGACCTCGCCACCGCGAACGCGATGATCGCCGCCGGCGCGAGCCGGATCGGCGCCAGCGCAAGCCTCGTTCTCGTCGGTGCGGCCAAGATGCCGGCCGACAGCTATTAGAAACCCAAGGGAGGGAAACCATGGTCACACGCCGCGACTTCAATGTCCGCTCGCTCGCCGCCCTGGCCGGCGCCGGTCTTGGCTTGGGCTTCGGGGTGCCGCGCGCTTTCGCGGCCTCGGGTCCGGTCGATACCGCGAAGGTTTCGCCGGGGATCACCGCCAAAGCGGTCGGCAAGAAATTCTCGATGGCGACCGTCGTCAAGGTCGATGGCATCGCCTGGTTCGACCGGATGCGCGAAGGGGTCAAGCAGTTCAAGGACGAAACCGGCCATGACACCTGGATGGTCGGGCCGAGCCAAGCCGATGCCGCGGCACAGGTGCAAATCGTCGAGAGCCTGATCGCCCAGGGCGTCGATGCCATCTGCATCGTTCCCTTCTCGGTGGAAGCGGTCGAGCCAGTGCTGAAGAAGGCGCGCAGCCAGGGCATCGTGGTGATTTCGCACGAGGCGTCCAACCTCATGAACACCGATTACGACATCGAGGCCTTCGACAACCGCGCCTATGGCGCGAAGCTGATGGAAGTCCTTGGCCAGCAGATGGGTGGCGAGGGCGGCTATGTCTGCACTGTCGGCAGCCTTACCTCGCAATCGCAGAACGAATGGATCGACGGCGGCATCGCCTATCAGAAGCAGCATTTCCCGAAAATGTTCGAGGTGACGAAGCGCATCGAGACCTATGACGATGCCAATACCGACTATAACAAGCTCAAAGAGGTGCTGACCACCTATCCCAATCTCAAGGGCATTCTCGGCGGCCCGATGCCGACCTCCGCCGGCGCCGGCCGGCTAATCGCCGAGCGCGGCCTCGCCGGAAAATTGTTCTTCTCCGGCACCGGCCTCGTCTCCGTCGCCGGCCAGTATCTGAAGAACGGCGATATCAGCTATATCCAGTTCTGGGATCCGGCGGTCGCCGGCTACGCGATGAACATCCTCGCGGTGATGACGCTCGCCAAGCAGCGCGCGGCGATCAAATCCGGTCTCGATCTCGGGTTGAGCGGCTATACCAACCTCACCACGCCGAACGCGGCGCGGCCCAATCTGCTTTATGGCGCGGGCTGGGTTGGCGTCACCAAAGACAATATGAGCCAATATAATTTCTGATCGCGCGCCGCGCGGGGGCACCCTCCGCGCGGCTTCCGCCATGACCGCGCCCCTCATTGAACTTCATGACGTGAGCAAGAGCTTCGGCGGCGTGCGCGCGCTCGCCGGGGTTTCGCTCGCGATCGGGCAAGGCGAAATCCATTGCCTCGCCGGCGAGAACGGTTCGGGCAAATCGACGCTGATCAAGATCATCGCCGGCGTTCATCGTCCCGATGCCGGCACACTCCGCATCGATGGCCGCGAGGTCGCGGCACTCGATCCGATCACCGCGATCGGCCATGGCGTGCAGGTCATCTATCAGGATTTTTCGCTGTTTCCCGCGCTTTCGGTCGCGGAAAATCTCGCGCTGCCGAGCGAAGTGCATGCCCGCCGCCGCTTCGTCTCCTGGTCGGGCGTGCGCGCGCTGGCGCGTGCGGCGCTGGCTCGGCTCGGTGTTGCGATCGATCTCGCGGCGACGGTGGAGACGCTCACCACCGCCGAGCGCCAGCTCGTCGCCATCGCGCGCGCCCTGATGTCGGCGCCGCGTCTTTTGATCATGGACGAGCCGACCACGGCGCTCACCGGGCGCGAGGTCGCGCGGCTGTTTGCGATCGTGCGCGATATCCAGGCGCAAGGCATCGCGGTGCTGTTCGTCAGCCACAAAATGCGCGAGATGCTGGAGATCAGCGAGCGCATCACGGTTTTGCGCAACGGCGCCGTCGCCGCCGCGGGTCCGGCGAGCGGATTCGACGAGGCGGCGCTGACGCGGGCCATGACCGGCCAGGATTTCGCAACCCAATCCTATCGCTGGACGCCGCGCGATCGCGGCCCGGCGCGTCTCGAACTCCGCTCTCTCGCGGTGCCCGGGGCGCTCGCACCGATCGACGCCACCGTTCACGCCGGCGAGATCGTTGGCATCACCGGCCTGCTCGGCTCCGGCCGCACCGATCTCGCGCTGACCCTTTTCGGCATGCGTCCACACTATCAGGGCGAGATCCGCATCGATGGCGCGCCGGTCGCCGTGCGCAATGTCGCCGCCGCGATCAAGGCTGGCGTCGCCTACGTGCCGGAAGACCGGCTGACCGAGGGCCTGTTCCTCTCCCAAAGCATCCACCGCAACCTGCTCGCGACGTCTTATGACGCGATGACGCGCCATCTCTTCATCGATTTCGCCCGCGCGCGGACGCACGCGGACGCGATGATGCGCGAGATGCGGATCACCACCGAGGATGGCACTCTTCCGGTTGCCTCCCTCTCCGGCGGCAATCAGCAGCGCGTTCTGATCGGGCGCTGGCTGATGGGCAAGGCGCGCATCCTGATCCTCAATGGCCCGACGGTCGGCGTCGATGTCGGCTCCAAGGCCGGCATTCATGAGCGCATCCGCGACCTTGCGCGCGAAGGCGATCTTGCGGTGCTGCTGATCTCAGACGACCTTCCCGAAATCATCCAGAACTGCAACCGCATTCTCATCATGCATCGCGGGCGGCTGGTCGAGGCGTGCGACACGGCAGCGCTGAGCGAAACCGCGCTCGCCGAAAAACTCAAGGCTTTGGCATGAATTTTCTCTCCCTGCGTCGCTCCGAGACGGTGATCGCGCTGGTGCTGCTCGCTGCGATGGCGCTGATCGGCCTGATCAACCCGGCGTTCTGGAGCCTTTCCAACCTCTTCAGCCTGGCGCGGAGCAATGTCATCGTCGGCCTCATGGCGCTCGGCGTCCTGATGGTGATGATTTCGGGCGGGATCGACGTCTCCTTCCCCGCTTTCGCCGTCGCCGCACTCTATCTCACCATCCGCGCCATGATCGCTTGGGATTGGCACGGCGTCCTCGGCCCGTTTGCGCTGGCAACCGCGATCGGGCTCGGGCTCGGGCTGGTCAATGCGTTTTTCGTCAGTCGGCTGCGCATGATTCCGCTGATCGTGACGCTCGGCACCGCGGCCGCGGTGCGCGGCGGCTTGCTTGGTCTCGTCGGCACCAGCCAGATCAATATCGACCGCATGCCCAAGGAGCTGATCGGGTTTGCGAGCACGACGCTGATCGAGCTTCCCGGGCCGGATGGCACGCATTTCGGCCTCTCGGCGATGATCGTCGTCTATCTGCTCGTGGCCGTTCTCGTGCATCTGTTCCTGACCCGCACGCTGCTCGGGCGCGGTGTCTTTGCGCTCGGCAGTGCTGCCGAGGCGGCGCGCAGGGTCGGCTTCAACCCGACGATGATCGTTTTCGCGGTCTATGGCCTCGCCGGCGCGCTCGCCGGTTTTGCCGGGCTGCTGCACGGCTCGATGATTTGGCTCGCCAATCCGCGTGATTTCGTCGGCGTCGAACTCGACGTGATCGCCGCCGTCGTGCTCGGCGGCGCCAGCATCTTCGGCGGCCGCGGCAGCGTGCTCGGCACGGTGCTCGGCGTATTCATGCTGGTCATGGTATCGAACAGCCTGATCCTCATGCACATCGCAACGACATGGCAGCGGATCGTGGTCGGCGGTATCATCATCACCGCAACCACCATCACCGCGCTCCGCGACCGCCAGCAGATCGCCTGAGGAAACATGGTCTTTTTTGAAAAAAAGATTTTTCCCTGTTGGGCAGTGCCGCAGGCACTGCCCGCTCCGAGGAGGTATGCCGCTCCGAGAGAACCGGAAAAAAGTTTTTTTGCTTCTTTTTCTTCAGAAAAAGAAGATTCTTGTTACTCACTGCCTACTATCCCCTGTTAAAACGAGCCAAAATGCGAAAAGCGCTTCGCCGCGTCCTTGCTCTCGATGCCAATCTGCTGCAGCTCGTTCTGCTCGCGCTGCTGGTTTTCGCGCTGATGACGGCGCTGGTGCCGGATAAATTCCTGCGTCCCTATAATCTCATCTCCATCACCTATATCGCGCCCGAACTTGGTCTGCTGGCGATCGCGATGATGGTCGCGATGTTGACCGGCGGGATCGATCTTTCGGTGATCGGCATTGCCAATCTCGGCGGCATCCTCGCCGGGCTGTTCTTTCATGCTTATGGCGGCGCACGCGGGCCGGGGCTCGCGGCGATGGGCGCCTTGCCGGTTGCCGCCGGCATCGCGATCGCGGTTGCGACCGGCCTGATCGCTGGCGCGATCAACGGGTTTCTGATCGCGCGGCTCCGCGTCACGCCGATCCTCGCGACGCTGGGCTCCGGTCAGGTGTTCACCGGCATCGCGCTCGTTCTGACTGGCGGGCCGGCGATCGTCGGCTTTCCCGATCGCTGGACGATGATCGGCAACGGCGCCGTCGGCGGCATCGCGCTGCCGCTCATCGTTCTGCTCGCCCTCGCCGGCGGCACCGCGCTCCTGCTCGGGCGGACGGCGTTCGGGATCAGCCTCGTCCTGATCGGCACCAATGCCAAGGCGGCGGTGTTCGCCGGGCTTCGCACGCGCCGCGCCCTACTGTTGACCTATGTGCTGACCGGAGCCCTCGCCAGCGTCGCCGGCATTCTGCTCTCCGCGCGCACCAACGCCGCGAAATCGGATTATGGCATCTCCTATCTGCTGCAAGCGGTGCTGATCGCGGTGCTCGGCGGCACCGATCCTGCGGGCGGGCGCGGCTCGGTCGCGGGCGTGATCGTCGCCTTGCTTGCGCTGATGCTGCTTGCGAGCGGCATGCAGCTCATGCGGTTCAGCAATTTCCTGGTCGATGCGATGTGGGGGGTGTTCCTGCTCGCCTCGATCGCGCTCAATGCCTGGCGCACCCGCCCGAGATGAAGGAAAAACGGCGATGATCGAGACAAGGATCGCCCTGCCGCGCGCGGTCTTCACCGCCGAGGAGCGAACGCTGGTTTGCTTCGGCGCGCTCCGGGCCAGCGTCTTTCGCTACCCGAGCGGGATTGAGGCGGTCCGCCTCACCAACGCCCGCGGCGCGGTGGTGGTGCTGCCGTTTTTCGGCCAGATGGTGTGGCAAGCCGGGTTTGACGGCGTCGATCTCACCATGCGGAGCATGTTCCCGACCCCACGCCCGAGCGCCGACATCGTCGGCACCTATGGCTGCTTTGCCTTCCATAGCGGGCTTCTCGCCAACGGCGTGCCCGGCGAGGGCGATAGCCATCCCGTGCATGGCGAATTCCCCACCCTCGCGCTCGATGAGGCGGCGCTGGAGGCGGGCGAAGGAGAAGCCGGGCCCTATCTTCGGCTGGTGAGCACGGTCGATTACGCGCGCGGCTTCGGCCCGCATTACCGTGCGACGCCGACGGTGACCCTCGGCGCCGACACCGCGTTCGATATCGGCATGGCGGTTGAGAATCTCTCCTATCGGCCGATGCCGCTCATGTATATGTGCCACATCAATTTCGCCTTCGTCCCTGGCGGCGAAATCCTGCAACCGCTGGCCTACACCCCGGCGCAGACGGTGGTGCGCCGCGCGGTGCCGGCACATGTCACGCCGAGCCCCGCTTATCTCGCCCGGATCGAGGCGTTGGCCGCCGACCCCGCCGGCATGGCGCGGCTCGATCGGCCCGGCGATTGCGATCCCGAGCAGGTATTTTATCTCCGCGGCCTCGCGACCGACGCTGAGGGTCTCACGCATCTCATGCTGCGTCGGCCAGCCGGGGATGGTTTCACGATCGCCTATCGGCCGGCGGAATTTCCGAAAACCGTGCGCTGGCTGCTCGCCAATCCCGATCAGTCGGTTGCCGCCTTCGCGCTGCCGGCGACGTGCGAGCCCGAGGGCTTCACGGCGGAAAGCCGGAAGGGCAATGTGCGCTATCTCGCGCCCGGCGCGCGGGCGGCGTTTTCGGTGCGCGCGGGCTATGCCGATCCGCGCGACGCTGACGCCCTCGCCGCGGCGATCGCGGCGATGAACGGGTGAGGAGGAAAAGGATGGCCGGCCGGATCGCGGTGATCGGAAGCTGCATGATCGACCTCGTGACCTATGTCGCGCGGATGCCGGCGGCGGGCGAGACCCTGGTCGCGCCGCGCTTCGAGATGGGGTTTGGCGGCAAGGGCGCGAACCAGGCGATCGCCTGCGCGCGCCTCGGCAGCGCGGTGACGATGATCGCCAAGGTCGGCGATGACGAGTTCGGCGCCAACACGCTGCGCAATTTCGCCGCCGAGGGCATCGATGCCCGCTTCGTTGCACGGGTTGGCGGGGTTTCGAGCGGCGTTGCCCCGATCTTCGTCGAGCCCGACGGGCAGAACCGCATCCTCATCGTCCCCGGCGCGAACGAGCATTTGCTCCCCGCCGATATCGACCAGGCGGGGGAGGCGCTCGAAGGCTGCGCGCTGATCCTCTTGCAACTCGAAGTGCCGCTGGAGACGGTCTATCACGCCATCGCCTGGGGGGCGCGGCACGGGGTTCCGGTGTTGCTCAACCCCGCGCCCGCCCATCCCGCGCTCGACCTCGCGCGGATCCGCGAGGCGCGGTTTTTCGTCCCCAATCAGAGCGAACTCAACCTTCTCACCGGCATGCCGACCGAGAACGCCGAGAGCGCCGAGCGAGCGGCGCGGACGCTGCTTGCCGGCGGGCTCGAAAACGTCGTGGTCACACTCGGCGGCGAGGGTGCACTCTGGGTCAGCGGCGGCGAGACCAGGCTGATCCCGCCGGTCCTGGTCACGCCGGTCGATACCACCGGCGCCGGCGATGCCTTCATCGGCAGCTTCGCCCATCATTACGTGCAAAGCGGCGATATCGACACCGCTCTCCTCGCCGCCTCGCGCTATGCCGCGCAATCGATCACCGCGCGCGGCACCCAGCGGAGCTTTCCGAGCGCCGCCGCTTTCGCCGCTTTCTGCGCGGGGCTTGCGGCGTCGCGGCCTCCCTGCTGACCACCCTTCCCGCGGCACGGACGCGTCCAGCGCCGGCCGAAGCGTCCCGGCGCCGTCGCAAGGGCGCCGATTCTGAAAAGTTGGTTGCCATGTGGTTGCCAGGCGGTTTCGTCGCCTCGGCAATCCGCCATTAACGCATTGAAATCATTGGTGGGTGCGGCAGGGATTGAACCTGCGACCCCCGCCGTGTGAAGGCGATGCTCTCCCGCTGAGCTACGCACCCGCTGTCATGAAGGGAGAAGACGAGGCTGGGCTATTTCGTAGAGCCAAGCCGCACCGGATGCAAGGGGCGCGCGGCCTCGCTTCCTTGATGGTCCCGGCCAAGCCGGCCTATCCTGTCGTAAGCGCGCCACGTGTTCGCCGAGGCCGCGATGGATGCAACGAGACCAATCTCCGCCACCGAGAGGCCTTCGTGACCCAAGCCGCCGCAACCACCTCTAGCGCGATGCCTCTCACGCCGAAACACCGCTTCGCCCTCGCCGCCTGTGCCCGCTGGGAAACGAGCAGCATCCTCGAATGGATCGCCTATCACCGGGCGATCGGCTTCGCGCATATCTATCTCTATTGCAACGACGACGACCCGACCGAGCTTTATGAGCGCCTATTGCCCCTTCTCGGCGAAGAGAGCCCCTTCATTACATTCACACATTATCCGTTCCGGGGATTTCAGACCCAAATGTACAAACATTTTTTGAAGAATTTTTCACACGATGCCGAATGGTTCCTGTTTCTCGATATCGATGAGTTTCTTGCCCTCAAAACTCACGACAATATCCCTTCTTTTATGCAAAATTACGAAGGAATTTGTGATGCTCTCTATTTTAACTGGATTTTCTTCGGGCCTAACGGCTTTGCCAGGCGGCCGGAGGGCAGCGTTCTTTTGCAATACACGCGGCGCGACCAATGGGTAAATCACTTCACCAAAACCCTGACCCGGCGATCCGCCCTCGCGATCGACGAGATCCTCGCCAAGGCTGAAACCGGGTTCTGGCATGATTGGGGGCATCTCGGCGGGCCGGAGTTGCGGCGCATCAACGTGCTCGGCGATCCGATCGGCGATTATTACGCCGATTTCCCGGAAAAAGCGCGCGCCTATCTCGACACGGACGACCGCCAGGCGCGCATCATCGCCACCGCCGCAATTCATCATTATGCGTTCCGCGCGGAAAGCGACATCGCGCGGCGGCTGGCGCGCGGCACGGCCGGCGATTTTCACGGCCAGCTCGCCTTCAAGCGGGTGGTGGACGAGGGCTATCTCCAAAATTTTCTCAACGATTTCAATTGCGTTGAAGATACCTATCTGCGCGACTACTGGCGCCGCGTGCTCGCCGGCGGCTGGCGCGCAAGCCTGGTGCCCCGCCCGCCAGGGTGCAATCTCGCGCGCGGCAAGCCGGCGACGCAAAGCTCGGTCTCGCAATGGTCGCATGAAGACACGCCCGCAAGAGACGCCGCGCGCCTCGTCAGTGGCGAATTCTCCGGCACCTACAACAACCATACCGATTTCGACGCCCAGCCCTGGTGGCAGGTCGATCTCGAGCGGCGCGAAACCCTCCGCGAAATCAGAATCTATAACCGGCTCGACAGCGATCCCGGAATCATGGCGCGCACCTCAGCGCTGGCGATCGCGGTCTCCGATGACGCGCAGGCCTGGCGTCTCGTCTATGTGCGGCGGAGCGAAACCCCGTTCGGCGGGATCGATGGCACCCCCCTGATCTGGACCCCCAACCTCCCGCCTGCCGCCCGCTATGTCCGGATTATCGGCTTGCGACCCGGCTATCTCCATTTCGATCAGGTGGAAATCTACTGAGCACCGAGCCCGAGTACGTCGCGCATCGTGTAAAGCCCGGGCGCCCGCCCCACGAGCCAAAGCGCCGCCCGCACCGCGCCTTGGGCAAAGATACGCCGGTCGAAGGCGCGGTGGCTGAGCGCGATATGCTCGTTGGCACCGGCGAAGATCAAGGTGTGTTCGCCGACCACCTGGCCGCCGCGCAAGGCCGCGAAGCCGATGGCGCCGGTCTTGCGCGCCCCGGTCTGGCCGTGGCGACCGCTTTCCATTACCGCAGCGAGATCGACGCCACGCCCGGCGGCAACCGCCCGGCCCAGCCCGAGCGCAGTGCCAGACGGTGCATCGACCTTCTGGCGATGATGCATCTCAACGATCTCGGCGTCATAACTCTCCGCCGGCAGCGCTGCCGCCATGCGTTCGGCGAGCGCCAGCAAAAGCGTGACGCCCGGAGAAAAATTTGGCGCAGCACAGACCGGAACCTCTCGCGCCGCCGCCGCGACCGCCCCCTCATCGGCGTCAAACAACCCGGTGGTGCCGAGCACCCAAGGAGTCTTAGCCGCCGCCAGCGCCGCGGCATGCGTGCTGACGGCGGCGGCATGGGTGAAATCGATCACCACGTCGGACGCGGCGGCGAGAGCGGCGATATCGGCGAGAATAGGCACCCCATCGGGCGGCCGCGCCGCCGAACCTGGGCGAAGCGTGCCGCCGGCCAGAACCCCCGCGCCCACCACTTCCTCGGCCAGCAATCGCCCCATGCGCCCGGCGATTCCGGTGATGCCGATGCGGATCATCTCACGCCCCGCCGACCGTGCGGGTGATCTGGCGGAGCGTCACGAACTCCTCCGCCGCCGTCGGGTGGATGCCGATGGTCTGGTCGAACTCGGCCTTGGTCGCGCCGGCGGTGACGGCGATCGCGATCCCCTGAATGATTTCCGGCGCATCCTCGCCGAACATATGCGCGCCCAGAACCCGCCCGCTCGCCTGCTCGACGACGAGCTTGATCAAGGTCTTGCGCGCCCGCCCGCTGATGGTGTGGCGCATCGGCGTGAAGCGGGTGAGGTAGATATCGGTTTTTCCACGCGCCGCCGCGTCCTCTTCCGAGAGGCCGACGGTCGCGAGCGGCGGCGTGCTGAAAACCGCGGTCGGCACGGCGGCGAAATTCCACGCCCGCGCCCGCCCCGCGAACAGAAGATCGGCCAGCGCATGCCCCTCGGCGGTCGCGACCGGCGTCAGGTTGAGCCGATCGGTCACATCGCCGATCGCATGGATATGCGCGACATTGGTGCGCCACTGCTCGCCGATCATCACCGCGCCGCTCGCGCTGGTCGCAACGCCGGCGTGATCGAGGCCGAGCCCTTCGGTATTGGCGCCGCGGCCGGAGGCGAAAAACACGCAGTCAGCGGCGATGCGCCGGCCATCGGCGAGCACCGCGACCCGCCCCATGCCCATCGCTTCCACGGCGGCGATGTTGCTTTCGGGGAACAGCCGCACGCCTTGCGCCACCAGCGCCTCGGCCATCGCCTCGCGCAAATCGCGATCGAAACCGCGCAGCGGCAGCGGCTGGCGAAAGACGAGATCGACCTCGGCGCCGAGGCCGCGAAAAATCCCCGCGAATTCGACGGCGATATAGCCGCTGCCGAGGATCACCACGCGCTCGGGGCGCCGGTCGAGATAAAACGCGTCATCCGAGACGATGCCGAGTTCAGCACCGGGAATATCGGGGCGAAGCGGCCGGCCGCCGGTTGCGATCACGATCCGCTCGGCGCTGATTTCGGTATCGCCGACCGCGATCCGGTGTGGGTCGAGAAAGCGGGCCTGAGCCTCGAAAACCGTAGCCCCGACGCCCTCGAGCAGGCGCCGGTAAGTGCCGTTGAGGCGAGCGATTTCGCGGTCTTTCGCCGCGATCAGCGCTGCCCAGTCATGCACGCCTGCCGCAGCACCGCGCCAGCCAAACCCCACCGCGTCCTCGGCATGGGCACCATATTCGGCCGCCTGGACGAGGATTTTCTTCGGCACACAACCGATATTGACGCAGGTGCCGCCCCAGAACCGCCCCTCGGCAACCCCGACCCGCGCGCCATGCGCGGCCGCGATCCGCCCGCAGCGCACGCCCGCGGAGCCACCGCCAATCACGAATAGATCGAAATCGAAGCCCATCAGCCTCTCCTCGGCCAGTAAGGACGCAGACAATAAGAGCCTTCTTTTTCTGAAGAAAAAGAAGCAAAAAGACTTTTGTCCCGTTTTCTCAGAGTGGCAACGCCTTCCGCGCGGGCAGTGCCTGCGGCACTGCCCGACAGATAAAAGTTTTTTGGTTCTTTTTTTGAAAAAAGAACAAACTACTCTTACGTCCCAATCCCACCCAGGGCCAAATACTTGATTTCGAGGTAATCCTCGATGCCGTATTTGGAGCCCTCGCGGCCGAGACCGGACGATTTCATGCCGCCGAACGGCGCCACCTCGGTCGAGATGATGCCCTCATTGATGCCGATGATGCCGTATTCCAGCCCCTCGGCGACCCGGAAGATGCGCCCGACATCGCGGGCGTAGAAATAGGCCGCGAGGCCGAATTCGGTGTCATTGGCGAGCTTGATCGCCTCTTCCTCGGTTTTGAAGCGGAATAGCGGCGCGACCGGACCGAAGGTCTCCTCGCGGAAAATATCGGCCCCGGCTGGCACGTCGGCGAGGATGGTGGGGGTGAAGAAATTGCCGCCGCGCGGATGGCGCGCGCCGCCGGTGACGATGCGGGCGCCGCGCTTGAGGGCATCGGCGATATGCGCTTCCACCTTGGCGACGGCGTCGGCATTGATCAGCGGCCCCTGCGTCACCCCCGGCTCCATCCCGTCGCCCACACGCAACGCCTCGACCGCGACTTTCAGCTTAGCGGCGAAGGCGTCATAGACGCCGTCTTGCACCAGGAGCCGGTTGGCGCAGACGCAGGTCTGCCCGGCATTGCGATATTTGCTGGCGATCGCGCCGACGACAGCGGCGTCGAGATCGGCATCGTCAAAAACGATGAAGGGCGCGTTGCCGCCGAGTTCCATGCTGGTTTTCTTGATCGTCGGCGCGCATTGCGCGAGCAGCTTCGCCCCGATCTCGGTCGAGCCGGTGAAGGAGAGCTTGCGCACCAGAGGATTGCCGGTGAGTTCGGCCCCCATCTCGCCGGAAGGGCCGGTGATGACGTTGCAGACGCCGGCAGGCATGCCGGCGCGCTCGGCGAGAACGGCGATCGCGAGCGCGGAAAACGGCGTCTGGCTCGCAGGCCGGATGACGCCGGTGCAGCCGGCCGCCCAACCCGGCCCGGCCTTGCGGGTGATCATGGCGGCGGGGAAGTTCCACGGCGTGATCGCGGCGAAAACCCCGATCGGTTCTTTTTGGACGATGATCCGCCGACCCTTGGCGTTCTGCGGAATGGTATCGCCATAGACGCGCTTGCCCTCCTCGGCGAACCATTCGATGAAGCTCGCGGCATAGGCGATTTCGCCCTTCGCTTCGGCTAGGGGCTTCCCTTGCTCGGCGGTCATGATCACCGCGAGATCGTCGGCGTTGGCGAGCATCAGATCATTGAGCCGGCGCAAAATCGCCGAACGCTCCTTTGCGGTGAGCGCGCGCCAGGCGGGATAGGCGGCATAAGCGGCTTCGATCGCGGCCCTGGTCTCGGCCACGCCCATCGCCGGCACCTCGCCGATGATCTCACCGCTCGACGGGTTGCGGACCGCGAGCGTGCGCCCAGACGCCGCGCCAATCCACCGGCCACCGACGTAATTCTGCTGCCGGAACAGGCTCGCATCCGAGAGCGGCAGGGGGGAGATGGGGGTGAGCATCGCTGTCCTCCTCGCAAGAACCATTGACTTTCACATAGACCCGGAACGCGCTCAGTGCCAGCGCCGCTCTTTCGCGCGTCGGGCGAATGTGATTAGATTTCTCGTCATGCCGCGCATCGCCCGCCAAGAAAAACCGCTCCCTGCCGACCGTCTCACCATCCGGCTCGATCTCGCCTCAGGCGCGCGGATCGGGCCGGGCAAGGTCGCGCTTCTGGAGGCGATCGCGCGCCACGGTTCGATCTCGGCGGCGGGGCGGGAATTGCGCATGTCCTATCGCCGCGCCTGGGATTTGGTCGAGGCGCTGAACAAGGCCCTCGGTACCACCGTGGTCAGCACCGCGACCGGCGGCGCCGGCGGCGGCGGCGCGACGCTGACCGCGGCTGGCGCGGCGGTGGTCGCCGAATATCGTGCGATCGAACGCGAGGCCCACGCCATCGCCGCGCCACGCATCGCGGCGATGCTGCACCCTCCCCGCACCTGAGACGCGGCTCAGGGGAGCGCGGTGCCCAAGAGCAAGTTGTTTGAGGAATTGGACTATCGACCGACGCCGATTGGTGCCTTGAGCCTTCGGCGACGACGCGAGCTGTCGCTCGGCATCGACGTCTTCGAAATCAAGCTCGGCGATGAGTATCTCATGTCGAGCCTGTTCACGGCCTCGGAGATCGCGCTCGCTCGGTTGGGCCTTTCTGAACTCACCGGTGATGGCTTCAACATTGTCGTCGGCGGTCTCGGCCTCGGCTACACCGTCAAAGCCGTCCTGGAGCACCCGAGTGTCGGTTCGCTGATCGTCGTCGATATGCTGCAGGCGGTGATCGACTGGCACCGCACGGGGTTGTTGCCGCTGGGCGCCGAGTTGATCGGCGATCCGCGTTGCCGCTTGGTTCAAGGGGATTTTTTCGCAATCGCCAAAGGGGCGGCCGGGTTCGATCCCGATACGCCCGGACGCCGCTTTGACGCCATCCTGGTTGACATCGACCACTCACCCGCTGCTCTCCTCGATGACCGCAGCAGCGCCTTTTATCGGATCGAGGGTCTCCGCGCGCTCGCCGCGCACCTCAAGCCTGGCGGCGTTTTCGGTCTCTGGTCGAACGACACGCCCGACCGGTCCTTCACCGACCGGCTATCGCGCGTTTTCGCGAAAGCGTGGGCCGAACCGGTGACCTTCCATAATCCATTGCAAAACCGGTCCTTCACGCAGACGGTCTATCTTGCCCGCACCACGATCCTTTCGAACGAGGGCGCATGACGGCTGGCCGGCAACGAAAAAACATTTCTTTCTTTCTTTCTCTAGCGACCGATCAGCCCGCCGGCGAGGAAGCCGCCATCGGCGGCGAGGATTTGGCCGGTGATGAAGCTCGCCGCGTCGCTGAGCAAGAAACACGCGGCGGCGGCGATTTCGGCGGGCGCGGCGTAGCGATGCATCGGGGTTTCGCGTGACCAGGCGGCGCGGATCGCCGGGTCATGCATTTCGGCGACGAGCGGGGTTTCGACCGGGCCCGGGGCCAAGCAGTTGACGCGTACGCCCACGCCGGCGAGTTCGACCGCCATCACCTGGGTCAGGGTCGCGACGCCGCCTTTGGAGGCGCCATAGGCGGCGCGGCCGATATTGCCGCGCTGGCCGGAGACCGAGCCGATGGTGACGATGGCGCCGCCGCCGGTCCGCACCATCTCGCGCGCCGTGGCTTGCGCAACGAGGAAGGTGCCGCGCAGATTGACCGCCATCATGCGCTCGAACTCGGCGAGCGGGGTTTCGAGAAACGGCAGATCGCGCCCGATCCCGGCCGAGGTGACGAGACAATCGATCCGCCCAAAGCGCGTCTTCGCCGCCGCGATCAGGGCGGCGACCGAGGCCGGATCGGCGACATCGGTGCGGAACGGCAGGATGCCGCCACCCACCAGCGTCGCCTCCGCCGGGGCGATGATATCGGCGGCAATGACGCTGGCGCCCTCGCGCGCCAGGGCTTCGGCGATGGCGGCGCCGATGCCCGAAAGCCCGCCGGTGACGAGGGCGGTTTTGTCGGAAAATCTCATGCCAGCGGCCCGACCACCGAGGTCAGCGCCGCCCAGGCTTGCGGGCCGAGCCGTTTTTGCCATTCGGCGTAGAAGCCGGCGCTTTGGAGGGCGGCGCGAAACGCCGTCGGATCGGTCTCAAACACCGCCATCCCTTGCCCGTGCAATGTCGCGCCGAGTTCGGCGTTCATCTTGGCGACATCGGCGCGCTCG
Source organism: Acidibrevibacterium fodinaquatile (assembly GCF_003352165.1). Classification (GTDB taxonomy): domain Bacteria; phylum Pseudomonadota; class Alphaproteobacteria; order Acetobacterales; family Acetobacteraceae; genus Acidibrevibacterium; species Acidibrevibacterium fodinaquatile. Next base: position 1,825,901 of record NZ_CP029176.1, on the reverse strand, counting down.
GCCATGGCGCCTTGGTTGAATTCATGGGCGACGAGATCCTGCAGATCAGGCGGCAGCCGCGCAAGCGCATCGGGATTGGCGAGCATCCAGTAACCGTCCCACATATGATTGGTGAAGCAGAGAATTTTCTGGACCTCGTAAAGCTTCGCGGTCTCGATGATGGCGAGCGGGTTTTCCTGGCCGTCGACGATATGGGTCTGGAGCGCAGAATAGACCTCGCTGAAATTGATCGAGGCGGGGGCGGCGCCGAATGCCCGAAACAGGCTGGTCCAGAGCGGGCTGACCGGGACGCGGATCTTAAAGCCATGCAGATCAGCCGGGGTCTGGATTGGCCGCGATGCGCTGGTGATCTGGCGATAGCCGTTATCCCATATTTTTTCATAGACATGGAGGCCGCGTTTCTCGATTTCGCCGCGGATATAGGCGCCGACCGGGCCATCCATCGCCGCCCAGACCTCGTCATAATTCTTGAACGCGAAGCCGATCCCGTTCAGAGACGCGGCCGGCACCAGGGTCGCGAGAATGGGCCCCGAGAGGGTGAAGAATTCGAGCGCGCCGCTGCGTAACTGGCTGAGCGCGTCGGTATCGGAGCCGAGCTGGTTGTTGGGGAAAACCGCGATCTCGAGCCGGCCGCCACTTGCCGCCTTGATGCGCTCGGCGGCGGCCGTGGCGTGGATGTTGAGGGGGTGGGTCGCGGGCAGGTTGCTCGCGTATTTATAGCTGAATTCCGTCGCTCGCGCCTTTCCTTCGATGGCGAAGAAGGGCAGGCTGAACGACGCGGCGAGGAGCGCGCGGCGATGCATCATGGGTTCCTCCCGAGAGCAAGGGCGGTTTTTTGGTGGCCGAAGCGGGCAAACGGGGCAGTATTGTGGCGAAGGATGGGCGGGATGGGAAGGGCGCGACACTCGCCGTCATTCTCGCCGGCGGCGCCGCGCGGCGGATGGGCGGCGCCGACAAGGCCACGATCCTGCTCGCCGGGCGGCCGCTGCTCGCTCATGTCATGGCGCGGCTGGCCCCTCAGGTTGCCGCGATGGTGGTGAGCGCCAATGGCGATCCGGGGCGCTTTGCCGCCTTCGGCCTTCCGGTGCTCGCTGATCCCGTCGCTAATCGCCCGGGGCCGCTCGCCGGAATCCTGGCGGCGCTGCTCTGGACGCGGACGCACCGGCCGGAGATCGCCGATATCCTGGTCGCGCCGGTCGACACCCCATTCCTCCCCGACGATCTCCGCGCCCGCCTCGATCAGGCGCGGCGCGCGGCGGGGCGGCCGCTGGCGATCGCCGCCTCCGCCGGGCGGCTACACCCGACGGTTGCGCTGATCGCTGTCGCTGCGGCCCCTGCCTCCGACCTCGCGGCGCGGCTTGAGCGCGGCGAGCGGCGTGTCGGCGCGTTTTTCTCTGCCCATGGCGCGGCAATCGCCGATTATGGCGAACGCCACCCCGATCCCTTCCGCAACCTCAACACGCGCGATGACCTGGCCGCCGCCGAAGCCGCTCCCGATCGGCCCGACAGCAGCCTCTTGGCAAGATGAGAGCTGCACCCGACAAGACGAGAATGGCCACAAAACTGAAAGGACAGAGATGACCGAAACCATCTTGCCGCTGACCGATCGCCAGCGCTTCACCGTCTGGAGCGAGGAGCGCGCGCGTTATGGCGACACTGACCGCCAGGGCCATGTCAATAATGCGGTTTTTGCAACTTTTTGTGAAACCGGCCGGGTCGAGCTGTTCCATAGTCAGGACACTCCCTTCGCACCGCCCGGGACGGAGTTCGTCATCGCCCGTCTGACGCTCGATTTTCGCGCCGAGATCCTCTGGCGCGAACGCATCGCCATCGGCACGGTGGTGCTCGGCCTCGGGCGCTCCTCCTTCACCCTTGGCCAGGGGCTGTTTCGCGGTGATGTCTGCGTCGCAACCGCTGAGAGTATTCTCGTTTTGATGGATCTCGAGACCCGCCGCGCAACCCCTTTGCCGCCACGCTTGCGCGCGCGCCTCGCGGCGCTCGCTTACCCGCCTCTGGCGGAAGCGGCGGCGGTCGGAGGGGCGGAAAAAATCCAATAAGTTGAAACCAAACATAACAAAATCACGTGACAAACCTAGCCGAGACGGCGATACTCTCGACTATTGATACGCTTTGAAAGGGATGGGATCGCCGCGGCGCACGCCAGCAGCAAGGGGACGCCAGTGGGGGGCGTGGCGGTTATTTGTGCCGCCACGATTTCTGGTAACGGGTTATCAATGCTTTATCCTGTATCCGTAAATGGTTGAATGATCGGCTGCCAGCGCCCGAGTCATGGCTGAGCTTGGAAACGCAAAACGCGCGATGACCCTGATTGCCATTCTTGATGACCGGGTAACCAACCGCAATATCTTCTCTCGGCTTGCGGCGACGCTCGAGGAAGGCGCCGAAATACGCGCCTTCGGCGATCCACGCGCGGCGCTCGAAAATCTCGCCGCGTCAGACCCCGATCTGGTGATCACCGACTTCAAGATGCCTTACATGGACGGGGCGGAATTCACGCGCCGCTTCCGCGCCTTACCCAACGGCGCCGATGTCCCGGTGATCGTCATCACCGTCTATGAGGATCGCGGTTTTCGCCTGCGCGCGCTGGAAGCCGGCGCCACCGATTTCCTGCAAAGTCCGGTCGATCATCAGGAATTCATCACCCGCGCGCGCAATCTCCTCAAGCTCAGCAAGCAGCAGCGCTTGATCAAGAGCCGTGCCCTCTCGCTCGAACACGAACTCGCGGCGAGCGAGCAGTCCCGCCAGGCGCTTTTGCGCGACAGCCGCGAGCGGCTGGCGCAGGTGATCGACACCGTTCCGGCGATGATCAGCGCAACGGACGAGACCGGGACCTATATTTTCGTCAACGCCTATCAAGCGAATTTCTCCGGCGTCGATCCTGAGCGCTGCATCGGCATGGATGCGGTCGCGACCTTCGGGCCGGCCTATGCGGCGCGCAGCCGGGCGCTGGATCGGCTGGTGTTCGAAACCGGCGAGGCGTTGCCCGCCTATGAGGAGGAGATCATCGACCGGACGGGGATGCCGCGGGTGTTCCTCACCACCAAATCACCGCTTCGCGACACCGCCGCCAGGGTGGTGAGTGTGCTGACCTCGGCGATCGACATCACCGAGCGCAAGCACGCGGAAAGCCGGCTTCGTCACATCGCCCATCACGATCAGCTCACAAGACTTCCCAACAGATTGTTATTGCAACAACAATTGCAGCGGGAGCTGGCCCGCAACCGCCGTGGCGGGCGGATGTTTGCCCTGCATTTCATCGATCTCGATCGCTTCAAGGATGTTAATGACGCGCTCGGCCATCAGCTCGGCGATCAATTGCTGCACGCGGTTGCGGGACGTCTGCGCCATGTCGCGTGCGAATCCGATACCGTCGCGCGGCTCGGCGGCGATGAATTCGCGATCCTGCAAACCAAGGTTCGCGAGCCCGAGGACGCCGCTATCCTCGCCCGTCAGGTCATCGAGTCGCTCTCGCAGCCCTTCGGCATCGACGGCCAGACCCTGACGCTTTCGGCGAGTGTCGGAATAACCCTCTACCCCGCTGACGGCGGCGCTCTCGATGAGCTTCTGCGCAACGCCGATCTCGCGATGTATCGCGCCAAGGCCGATGGCGGGGCGAGCTTCCGGTTTTATTGCGCCGACATGAACCAGAACGTGCGCGAGGCGATCCGCCTCGAAGCCGATCTCCGCCAGGCGGTCGCGCTGGGCCATTTCGTGCTGCATTTCCAGCCGCAGGTGGCTGTCGAAACCGGCCGCATCGTCGGCATGGAGGCGTTGCTCCGCTGGCAGCGCCCGGGTGTCGGCCTCGTCAAGCCGGGCGAGTTCCTGCCGGTCGCCGAGGAGACCGGGTTGATCGTGCCGATCAATACCTGGGTGTTGCGCGAAGCCTGCCGTCAGGCGCAAAGCTGGCGCGCGCGCGGCCTGCCGCCGCTACGCCTTGCGATCAATCTCTCGCCGGTGCAATTCCGTCGCCAGAACGTGTTCGACGTCGTCTCGGAAACGCTGCATGATACTGGTTTTGACGCTAATTTCCTCGAACTCGAGCTTACCGAGACCATCCTGATGGAAAATGCCGAGGCGTCGGCGCGCACCTTGCGCACGCTGCAGGCGCTTGGGGTCACTTTCGCGATCGACGATTTCGGCACCGGCTATTCCTCGCTCAGCTATGTCAAGAATTTCCCGGTCGATCGTCTAAAAATAGATCAATCTTTTGTGCGCAATCTCAAGACCGACCCAAGCGATACCGCGATTGTTCGCGCCATCATCAATCTCGGCCACAGCCTTGATATCGCTGTCGTCGCGGAGGGCGTCGAAACCCGCGAGCAATTCACCCAGCTTGCGGCCGAAGGGTGCGACGAGGTGCAGGGCTATCTTTTTGGGCCACCGCTCACCGCCGATGATTTCGCGGCGCTGATCGAGAGAGGGCATACCCTGCCGTACCTCGCCTGAAACCACCGTGAGGGAGTTAAAGAATTGCCGGAATGGCGTCGCCGTTGACGAAGTTTCGTGACATATTAGCCGCCGATGGCCATATATGGGTCATCGACCATCCTGGCGCGGCAACGCAAGGGGGCGGGCATGCTTAAGTCACTTGCGGGCCGGATGCTGTGCTGGGCCGCGGAACTACGGCGCGCCTCGCGCAGCGGCGAAATGGATATTTCGCTCAATCGCTTGGTGTTCATCGTCGCGATGATCATTTATGTCGCGGTGATTCCGGCGCTGCACGCAGCGGGGCCGGTGTTGGTGCTGGCGTTGCTGACGCTTGCCACGATTGGCTTTCTTTGTCATCAGCTCTGGCGCCCCGCACAATCCAGCTTTCGCATCCTTTTGGGCTTGGTCAGCGATCTTGGCCTGCTCTCATGCGCTCTTCACGTCGGCGGCGGGCTTACCGCCGTGCTTTATCCAATGTTTCTGTGGATCGTTCTCGGCAACGGCTTTCGCTTCGGCGTCCGTTTTCTGATGACGGCGATGGCGCTCGCGGTGGCCGGGTTCGCCGCTGCGGCCGTGACCACGCCCTATTGGCGCAACCAGCCGGCCCTCAGCCTCGGCCTCGGCATCGGCCTCGTCATCCTGCCGCTTTATGCAACGACCCTGATCCGCAAGCTTTCCCAGGCCAAGGAGGCGGCCGAGGAGGCGAGTCGCGCCAAGACGCAATTTCTCGCCAGCGTCAGCCACGAATTGCGCACCCCGCTCAATGCGATCATCGGCTTCGGCCAGTTGCTCGGTGAAACCGGGCTCGATGGCGAGCAGGCCGGCATGGTGCGCACGATGACCGCGGCGGGGCGCACGCTGCTCGCGATGATTTCGAACATTCTCGATTTCTCGCGCCTGGAAGCCGGCAGGATGCCGCGCCAGGCCGAGGATTTCTGTCTGCGTGCCCTGCTCGCGGAGGTGCGCGACATGGTCGCAGCCGCGGCCGCCACCAAGGGGTTACGTCTTGGCCTGCACATCACCGCGCGCACCCCGCCGCGCCTCTTGCATGGTGAGCGCGGCCATCTCCAGGAAATCCTTCTCAATCTCGCGGCGAACGCGGTGAAATTCACCGCCCAAGGCGAAGTGGTGATCGCCGCCGACGTCGCGGCGGACGAAGCCGGGCGCGTCATCCTGCGCTGTGAGGTGAGTGACACCGGCATCGGCATCGCACCGGAAGCGCGGGAGCGGATTTTCGAACGCTTCACCCAGGCCGACGCCAGCGTTCTCAACCATTTCGGCGGCACCGGCCTCGGTCTTGCGATTTGCCAGAAGCTCGCGCATTTGATGGAGGGCGAGATTGGCGTCGAAAGCACGCTCGGGCGCGGCAGCACATTCTGGTGCGAGATTCCGCTCCAATTCGCGCAAGCGGCGGCGGACGACATGGCGGAGCCCGCGCCGATTCCGCCGCTTGCGCTGATCACCACCGATCCCGCTCTCGCTTTGCGTCTCGTGCCGCAAGGAGAGGGTGTCGCGCCGCAGGTCTTCGCGTCGCTGGCCGCCGCGAAAGCCGCCTTGGCCGCGGCCGCCGACACCCCGCCGCTTCTGCTCCTCGACGAACGCCATCCCGAAGCCGAACGCGGCGCCCTTGCTGGCGCCGGAACTCTGCCGCCGATCGCGCTGGTGGCGGATGCCGCTACTCTTGCGCCCGGTCTCGGGGCGGTCGGACTTCGTGCGTTTGCCAGCACCCGTCTCGCGCCCGAGCCGGCCGCCCTTCGCACTGCCCTCGCCCTCGCCGCACCCATCGATCAGGCCGCATCATCGCCGCCCGTGATCGAGCCTTCCGGGCGCGCGCTCCGCATCCTGCTCGCCGAGGACAACCGCACCAACCAGAAAGTCGTGACCAAAATCCTCGAACGCGCCGGCCATACGGTGCAGATCGCGGAAAACGGTGAGCAGGCGCTCGATGCCCTCGAGGCCGAAAGGTTCGATCTCGTCCTCATGGACGTCAATATGCCGGTGATGAGCGGGCTGGAGGCCGCGAAACTGCATCGCTTCAGCGAGCTTGGTGGCGAGCGGGTGCCGATCGTCGCGCTGACCGCCGACGCAACCGAGGCGGCGGCGCAGCAATGTCGCGAGGCCGGCATGGATGATTGCCTCACCAAGCCGATCGAGCCGGATCGCCTGCTGCGTGCCCTCGCCGCGCACGTGCCGGACGCGCCTTTGGTCGCGGCCGCGAGCCCGGCGGTGACGGAAATCACCAGCCATCCCCGGTTTCGTCCCGCCAGCGCTGGCGCGATCGATGCCGCCGTGCTCGCCGATCTCCATGCCTTGGGCGGCAATGATTTCGTTATTGACTTGATCGATTCGTTTCTCGCCGATTCCTCCGACCTCGTCGCCGAGATGGCGGCGGCGGCGGCGGCGGGTGATTCGAACGCTTTTCGCGCGCATGCGCATGCGCTGCGCAGTGCCGCGGCCAATATCGGCGCGAAAAGCCTGTTCGAACTCTGCCTCTCCTGGCGGCTGATCCGCAGCCAGGAACTCAACCGCGAAACCGAGGCTCTGATCCCGCGCCTCAACGCCGAGATCGAGCGGGTTCGTGCCCAGCTTCTGGCGCATCGCGCCCATCTCGCGGTCAATGCGCGGGAAGGATAGGGCGCGCGAAGGATAGGGCGCGCGAGGGCTCGCGGGGGCGGTTTTCGCTTTCGCCGCGCGTTTTTCAGTTGGCTTTTACCTGGACATAGCGGCCGGGCGCGTCCTCGATCGGGGCGAGCTTGCCCTCGCCGGGGATACGCGCCGGGACTTCCGCCTTGCTATGCGCGGTGATCCAGCGCTGCCAGTCCGGCCACCAGGAGCCCGCCATTTCGGTCGCCCCGGCAAGCCAGTCGGCGGGATCGTCGGGCAAATCATCGTTAATCCAGTGGCTGTATTTGCCGGTCTCGGGGGCATTCACGACGCCGGCGATGTGGCCGGAAGCGGCGAGCACGAAGCGCTTTGGCCCAGAGAGCAGCCGCGCGCCGAAATAGGTCGTGCGCCAGGGCGCGATGTGGTCGTCGCGCGTCGAAAGAAAATAGGCGGGCACTTTGACGCGCGAGAGATCGATCGGCACCCCGTCGAGAACGATGCCGCCGGGCTGGGTGAGACGGTTCTCGCGATACATGTTGCGCAGATAGAAACTGTGCATCGCCGCCGGCATCCGGGTCGAATCGGCATTCCAGTAGAGCAGATCGAACGGGAAAGGCTCGTTGCCGAGGAGATAATTATTGACGACGAACGACCAGATCAGATCATTGGCACGCAGCATGTTGAAGGTGGTCGCCATCTCGCTGCCTTCGAGATAGCCGCGCTTGTGCATTTTCTCCTCGAGCGCCTGGATCTGCTCCTCATCGATGAAAACATTGATCTCACCCGATTCGCGGAAATCGAGCATGGAGACGAAAAATGTTGCTGATTTGATACGATCATCCCCTTTGGCCGCCATATAGGCGAGCGTGCAACCGAGCAGCGTGCCGCCGAGACAATAGCCAATGGCATTCACCAGCCGCTCACCGGTCGCGGCCTTGATCGCATCGAGCGCGGCAAGAACGCCCTCCAGCATGTAATCATCGAAACGTTTTTCGGCGAGGCGTTCATCGGGATTGACCCAACTGATCATGAACACCGTATGCCCCTGGTTCACCGCCCAGCGCACGAAACTGTTCGAGGGACGGAGATCGAGAATATAGAATTTGTTGATCCAGGGCGGGATGATCAGCAGCGGCCGCTTCAAGACCCGCGTCGTCGCGGGCGCGTATTGGATGAGCTGCATGAGTTGGTTCTCATAGATCACCTTGCCCGGCGAGACGGCAATATTCTCGCCGACGCGAAACGCCGCCATATCGGTCATTTTGACATGCAACTGGCCGCGGCCGCGTTCGAGATCGGCGAGCATGTTGTTGAGCCCGCGGAGCAGATTTTCGCCGCCGGTCTCGGCGGTTTTGCGCAGGACTTCGGGGTTGGTGAGCAGGAAATTGCTCGGGCTCATCGCGTCGATGAACTGGCGGGCATAGAAATCGACCTTGCGGGCGGTCTCAGGCTTTAGCCCATCGACATGGCGCACCACGTCCTGCACATAGCGCGCCGACAGCAAATAGCTTTGTTTGATGAAATCGAAAATCTCGTTTTCCTGCCACGCCGGGTATTTGAAGCGGCGATCGTTCGCCGGCGGCTCGATGACCGGGGGAGAAGGCATGCCGAGCAAGCGGCGCGAGGTGTGCTGCCAGAGCGTCATATAATCCTGCCAGAAACCAAGCTGCGCCTTCATCAGCCGCGCCGGGTTGGTCATCAGCCGCGTCGTCATCTCGAAAAAGGCGCTGGCGATGTTCAGCGGATCGGGCCGTGGCGCTTCCTCGCTCTGACGCTTCAGCCATTCGGAGACGATACGCTGCGATCGCTCGGCGATATCGGCCATGCTGCGGGTCAGCGCCGCCGGATCTGGCAGGTGTGGCGCGTTGTCGTTATGGTTTTCCTGATCGGCCATGCTTTGACATCCTTTCCGGCCAGGGGGTGGCGCGCTATGAGAGCGCAGCGAGTTTACCACCGGAATGGCGGCAATGCGAACAGGGCGTCTTTGGCGACGGAGACAGGGGCGACAGAGACTGGGGCGACAGAGGCTTGGGCCGTGGCGACGCGGCTCTGGCTGCGCGCGGGTATTGGCTCGGCTCGGCTCGGCCGCGGCCATGATGGCGCTCGCCGGCTGCTCCTCGCTGCCAGCCGCGGTCAACCCGGCCAATTGGTGGGACAGTCTCACCGATCGTAACCTCGCGACCGAGCGCCCGCCGCCGCCCCAGGCCGATGCCCCCTATCCCAATCTCGCGACGGTTCCCGGCAAGCCGGCGCCGGCGGATGCCAAGGCGCATCAGACGGTGGTTGCCGGCCTCGCCTCCGACCGCGCCAATGCGCAATACGAGGCGACCCAGGTGCCGATCGCCGACCCGTCCTCGCCGCAAGCCTCGCCCGCGCTCTTTGGCGGCAGCGCGCCGCCGCCGGGCGCGACCAATACCGCCGCCGCCGCGCCGCCGGCGGCCACGGCCGCGCTTGCCGCCGCCAACGCACCGCCACCCAATGCCCCGGTGCATCCGACCCCGGCGCCGCGCAACGCGGTCAATCAGGCGCCGCTTGCCGCACCGCCAGCCGCGAGCGGCGCCGCGGCCACGACGCCCGCTGCCGCAACGCCCGCTGCCGCAACGCAAGTCGCGGCGGCAGACACCCCGCCGCCGAGCATGCCCGAGACCCCACCGCCGCCGCCGCAAGTGCCCGGCGCCGATATTCCGCCGACCAAGCCAGCCCCGCCGCCGACCAAGCCGCCGGCCCCGCCGGCCGGCACGCCGCCACTCTCCGCCGCCGAGGCCAAGCCGCTGACCATCGGCTTTCCGATCGGCTCGGCAGTCATCCCGCCGGCGGAACTCGACTCGATCAAGGCGCTGGCCGCGCGGCGCGGGAATCGCTCGATCGCGGTCGTCGGCTATGGCGACGCGAGCAATGCGACGCCTGAGACCCAGACCGCCGCGGTAACGCTCGCGCTCGCCCGGGCGCGGGCGGTGATCGCCACCCTCACCGCCGCCGGCGTGCCGATGGACGCGATTTCAATGGATGCCGAAGCCAATGGCCATGGCGCGCTCGCGCGCCTCGTCGAGTAGCCTTCCCCGCAACCCTGACCGGACCCATTCCCATGCCCGAGGAATTCCACCGTATCCGCCGCCTGCCGCCTTATGTGTTCGCCGAGGTCAACCAGGCCAAGGCCCGCGCCCGCGCCGCCGGCGAGGACATCATCGATCTCGGCATGGGTAACCCGGATGGGCCGACGCCGCCGCATATCGTCGCCAAGCTCGTCGAAGCGGTGCAGGATCCGCGCACCCATCGCTATTCGACGAGTAAGGGCATCCCCGGCCTTCGCCGCGCGCTCGCCGGCTACTATTATCGTCGCTTCGGCGTCGGCCTCGACCCCGAGACCGAGATCATCGCGACGCTGGGCTCAAAAGAGGGCCTCGCCAACCTCGCCGCGGCGATCACCAGCCCCGGCGATACCATTCTTGTCCCCAACCCCTCTTACCCGATCCACCAGTTCGGCTTCATCATCGCCGGCGCCTCGGTGCGCTCCGTCCCCGCAACCCCCGATGAGGAGATGCTGCGGGCGCTCGACCGCGCCGTCCGCCACTCGGTGCCGAAGCCAACGGCGCTGATCGTCAACTACCCCTCCAACCCGACGGCGATGGTCGCCGATCTCGATTTCTATCGCGAAATCGTCGCTTTCGCCCGCCGCCACGAGATTTTCGTGCTGTCCGATCTCGCTTACGCAGAGATCTATTTCGGCGATCGGATTCCGCCCTCGATCCTCGAAGTGCCGGGGGCGAAGGACATCGCGGTCGAGTTCACCAGCCTCTCGAAAACCTATTCCATGCCGGGCTGGCGCATGGGGTTCGCGGCCGGCAATGCGCGGCTGATCAGCGCGCTCGCACGCATGAAATCCTATCTCGATTATGGTGCTTTCACCCCGATCCAGGTCGCGGCGACGGCGGCGTTGAACGGGCCGCAGGACTGCGTCGCCGATCTTCGTCGCCTCTACAAAGAGCGGCGCGACGTGATCGTGCGGGGCCTCAACGCTGCCGGCTGGGAGGTGCCGAGCCCCGAGGCCTCGATGTTCGCCTGGGCGCCGATCCCGCCGCGCTATGCCCATCTCGGCTCGGTCGGCTTCAGCAAGCTTTTGCTCGCCCGCGCCAAGGTCGCGGTCGCGCCGGGGATCGGCTTTGGCGAGTATGGTGACACCCATGTCCGCATCGCGCTGGTCGAGAACACGCATCGCCTCCGCCAAGCGGTGCGCAATGTCCGCGCGTTTCTTCAGGCCGGCTCGAACGAGGCCGTCCCCTCGCTCAGCGCGGCCGACGCATGAGCCGGCCGCTTTCGGTCGCCCTTGCCGGGCTCGGCACCGTCGGTGTCGGCGTGTTGCATCTCTTGCGCGAGAATGCCGATCTCATCGCCGGCCGCGCCGGGCGCCCGATCGCCGTCACCGCGGTCTCCGCGCGTGATCGCGGGCGCGACCGCGGCCTGACGCTGGCCGGGCTGCGCTGGTATGACGAGCCCGAGGCGCTCGCCGACGATCCCGAGGCCGATGTCATCGTCGAGGTGATCGGCGGCGCCGAGGGGCCGGCGCGCGCCCTCGTCGAGCGGGCGCTCGCCGCCGGCAAGCCGGTGGTGACCGCAAACAAGGCGCTGATCGCGGTCCACGGCGCGGCGCTGGCCGCCCGCGCCGAAGCGTCCGGCGCCGCGCTCGCGTTCGAGGCGGCGGTCGCGGGCGGGATTCCGGTGATCAAGGTGCTGCGCGAAGGGCTCGCCGCCAATCGTTTGTCGCGGATCAGCGGCATCCTGAACGGCACCTGCAATTTCATCCTGACGGTGATGCGTGAGCGCGGCCGCGAATTCGCCGAAGTCCTCGCCGAGGCGCAGAAGCTCGGTTACGCCGAAGCCGATCCCGCTTTCGACATCGACGGCATCGACGCCGCCCACAAGCTCGCCATCCTCACCGCCCTCGCCTTCGGCCGCCCGGTCGATTTCGCCGCCGTCCATGTCGAAGGCATCCGCGCGATTTCGGCGCTCGATATCGCGCTTGCCGGCGAACTCGGCTACCGCATCAAGCTGCTCGGCATCGCCCGCCGCACGGCTGCCGGGATCGAGGCGCGGGTCCACCCGGCGATGGTGCCGGCCGCCGCCCCGATCGCCCGCGTCGATGGCGTGTTCAACGCCGTCGTCGCCGAGGGTGATTTCGTCGGCCGGGTGATGCTCGAGGGCCGCGGCGCCGGCGCCGGCCCGACCGCCTCGGCCGTCGTCGCCGATCTCATCGACATCGCGCGCGGCCGGGTGACCCCGGTTTGGGGCGCGGCCAACGGCGCGCTCGCAGCATTGCCCTCGGTCGGGATCGAGGCGCATCAGGGGGCCTATTATCTCCGGCTGATGGTCGTCGATCGGCCGGGGGTGATCGCCGATGTCACCGCAATCTTGCGCGATCTCGGAGTCTCGCTCGAATCGATGCTCCAGCGCGGCCGCGCGCCGGGCGAGGCGGTGCCGGTGGTGCTGGTCACGCACGAGACCAGCGAAATCGCGATGCGCCAGGCCATTACCCGCATCGCCGCCCTCGACGTCGCGGTGGAGCGGCCGGCGCTGATCCGCATCGAGCCGGCCTGAGCAAAGTGAAGATGTTCTTTTTTGAAAAAAAAGAACCAAAAAATTTTTATCCGTTGGGGCGTGCCTGCGGCAGCCCCGCTCCGAGGAACCGGGAAGAAAGTCTTTTTGCTTCTTTTTCTTCAGAAAAAGAAGAATCCTCATCCAAATATACGCGAGCAAAATGGACCCAGCATGACCCGCCAAGCCCTTCATACTGATCGCAATCTCGCTCTCGACCTGATTCGTGTCACCGAGGCGGCGGCCATCGCCTGCTCGGCCTGGATGGGGCGGGGGAAGAAAAACGAGGCCGACGGCGCCGCCGTCGAGGCCATGCGCCGAGCCTTCGATACCGTTCCGATCGATGGCACGGTGGTGATCGGCGAGGGCGAGATGGACGAGGCGCCGATGCTCTTCATCGGCGAAAAAGTCGGCGCTGGCGGGCCGGCGATGGATATCGCCGTCGATCCCCTGGAAGGCACCAACATCGTCGCCAAGGGCGCCGCCAACGCGATCGCCGTCGTCGCGTTGGCCGAGGCCGGGAATTTTCTCCACGCCCCGGACATTTACATGGAAAAGATCGCGGTCGGCGGCGGCCTGCCCGAAGGGGTCGTCGATCTCGATGCGCCGGTCGCGGAAAATCTTCGCAACCTCGCCCGCGCCAAGCAATGCGCGATCGCCGATCTCGTCGTCTGCATCCTCGAGCGCGATCGCCACGCCGAGCTGATCGCCCGCTGCCGCGAGGCCGGAGCGCGCATCACGCTGATCGGGGATGGCGACGTCGCCGGTGTGATCGCGACCACGCAGCCGGAAAGCGGGGTCGATATCTATATGGGCACCGGCGGCGCGCCGGAGGGCGTGATCGCGGCGGCGGCGCTGCGCTGCGTCGGTGGGCAGATGCAAGGGCGCCTGCTCTATGAGACCGAGGCGCAGAAGGCGCGCACCCTCGCCATGGGTGTTACCGATCCCAATCACAAATTCAGCGCCGTTGAGATGGCGCGCGGTGACGTCCTGTTCGCCGCGACCGGCGTCACCAGCGGGCCGATGCTGCGCGGGGTACGGCGTTCCGGCACGCACGCGGTGACCCATTCGGTGGTGATGCGCAGCAAATCGGGCACGGTCCGCTATGTCGAGGCGCATCACAATTTCTCCACCAAGACCTGGGCGGGGAATTGACTTGTTTTGAGAAAGGCGCGGACTTTGCCGGTGTTGACGCCAGTCTCGCGGGCCGGCGCTGGCGTTGGCGGGAGGAGGCGCCGGGTTCCGGTTACGCGCGGCATCCCGGCGTCCCCGAAATCATCGCCCGCCTGCTCGCCGCGCGCGGCATCGCGCCCGAGGCGGCTGGCGATTTTCTGAACCCGACGCTCCGCGCCCAGCTTCCCGATCCCTTCATCCTGTGTGACATGGCGCCCGCTAGCGAACGCCTCGCCCGCGCCGTTATCGGCGCCGAGACCGTTGCCGTATTCGGCGATTATGATGTCGATGGCGCCTGCGCCGCGGCGCTGATCGCGGGGTTGCTCGGCGAACTCGGTTGCAAGGTGCTGACGTACATCCCGGACCGCTTGCGGGAGGGGTACGGGCCAAACGCGCCGGCGCTCGCCAGCCTGATCGCGCAGGGCGCAGGCCTCATCCTCTGCGTCGATTGCGGCACCGCCGCCGAAGCGGTGTTCGCCGAGATCGCCGGACGGGCCGATATCATCGTGCTCGACCATCACAAGGCCGAGGGCCCGCCGCCACCCATTTTCGCGACCGTCAACCCCAACCGGCCTGACGACACCTCCGGCCTCACCGGGCTTTGCGCCACCGGGATCGCCTTTCTCTGCGCCGTCGCGCTGGTGCGGCACCTCCGCGCGGCGGGATATTTCGCCACTCGCGCCGAGCCCGACCTGCTGCGTGCCCTTGATCTCGTCGCCCTGGCGACGGTGTGCGACGTGATGCCGCTTACCGGCCTCAATCGCGCCTTCGTGACCCAGGGGTTGCGGATCATGGCGCGGCGCGAGCGAATCGGGCTCGCCGCCCTCCTCGATGTCGCGGAAAGCCATGAGGCGCCGAACGCGTTTACCTGCGGCTTCGTGCTCGGCCCGCGCATCAATGCCGGCGGCCGGATCAGCCGTGCCGATCTCGGCCTTCAGCTCCTGCTGAGCGATGATCCGAGGGCAGCACAAGGGGTTGCGGTGCTGCTTGATCAGGTCAATCGCGAGCGCCAGGTGGTGGAACAATCGGCGCTGGCAGGGGCGCTGGCGCTGGCCGCCGAGCAGCGCGCCGCCGGACACGCGGTTCTCGCCGTGAGCGGCGAGGGCTGGCATCCCGGCGTGGTCGGCATCGTTGCGGGGAGAATAAAGGAGCGTTTCAACCGCCCGGCCCTGGTCGGGGCGATCGCGGATGGCATGGTGAAGGGCTCGGGGCGCTCGGTTCCGGGGCTCGATCTCGGCGCCGCGGTGATCGCGGCGCGGGGGGCGGGGATTTTGCAGACCGGCGGCGGCCACGCGATGGCCGCGGGCTTCGCCCTGGAGGCGCGCCGCTGGGCGGATTTTCAGGCCTTTCTCAATGAGCGCTTGAGCGCCGCCGCGGCGCTGCCGAACGCCGCCGATCTGGTGATCGAGGGCGCGATCAGCGTCGCCGGCGCCAATCTCGCGCTCGCCGCCGATCTCGCCCGCCTCGCGCCGTTCGGGGCGATGAATCAAGAGCCAGTGTTGGTTATCCCGGCCGCCCGCGTCGTCTATGCCGAACGGATCGGGCGGGAGGGAAATACGCTGCGCTGCACGCTCGCCGGCATGGGCGGGGAACGGCTGAAAGCGATCCTGTTCCGGGCCGGCGACTCACCACTCGCGGCCGCCCTGCTCGCCCGCCCGCCGGCGCTCCACATCGCCGGGCATTTGCGCATCAATCGCTGGCAGGGCCAGGAAAGCGCGCAATTCACCATCCTTGACGCCGCCCCCGCCTGATCACCCCGCGGTCAAGGCGGCCGGGCAGGTCAAAAGAGCTATTGTTATCGTGGAAGCCAATTTCAAAGCCTGAATTATCGCGATTGGGCCGCGGGCTCAGGCGGCGCGGGCGGTGACGTCTGGCGCCTGGCCGGCGAAGGTCGCGAGATCGGCGGTGAGGGCGGAGATGACCGGCGCCCAGTCGCCCTGATGCGGCTGGCGGTAGAGACGGAGCGTCGGATACCAGGGGCTGTCCCTTCGCTCGCGCAGCCAGCGCCAGCAGCCATCGAAGCGCGACAGCAGCCAGACCGGCTTGCCGAGCGCGCCGGCGAGATGGGCGACCGAGGTATCGACCGAGATCACCAGATCGAGCCCGGCGATGAGCGCCGCGGTATCGGCGAAATCGACGACTTCCGGCATCGGGTTGACGATCGCAAAGGGCGGGTCCGCGAGTTGCCCCGCCGGCGGCCCTTTTTGGAGGCTGACGAAGGTAACGCCCGGCACCGCACCGAGCGGCGCGAGGGCGGCGAGCGGGAGCGAGCGGCGGCGATCGATCTGAAAGCATTTCGGCTGATCGGGCCGCGAGTCTCCCGCCCAGACAAGACCCACCCGCGGCGCGGGGCCGGCCGGCAGGCGGGTCGCCCAATGGCTAATCAAGGCGGAATCGGGGGCGAAATAGGGGATGGTGGCGGGGATCGTTGCAAGATCGGTCCCGAATACGAAAGGCAGGCTGAGCAGCGGGCAGTGAACATCGAAGGCGGGCAAGGCCTCGCCGCCGGCAATCACCTCGATATCGCCTGGCAGTATCCCGGGCAGGCTGGCGCAAAGCCGCTTCAAGGGCGGCTGCACCTCGAGGATCACCTTCGCCCCACGCGCTGCGACCAGCGCCGCGTAGCGGACGAATTGCAGCGTATCGCCAAGGCCCTGCTCGGCATGGAGAAGGATGGTGCGGCCGGCAATGTCCTCCCCCCGCCAGCGTGGCTTGGGCAAGACGCGTTTGGGGGCTTCGGCGCGTTCGAGCCGGCGTTCATAGAGCGCAAACCCCTCCCGCATTTCCGTCCCCGTCATCAGGAGCGCGAGGGCGAGATTGAAGGCCGGCTCGGGGTTGGCGGGCTCGAGCTCGCTTGCGCGGCGGAGATCGCTGATCGCTTCCTCGATCCGGCCGAGACCGTAGAGGGAAACGCCGCGGTTGCAGAGCGCCGGAACATCATCGGGGTGGCATTGGAGCGCGATGCTGGAGGCGGCGATCGCGTTGTCGAACTGCCCAGTCTCAAACAGCGCTGCACCGAGATTGACATAGGCCTCGGCATAGTCGGGCTTGAGCTGGAGCGCCTTGAAACAGACATTGATGGCATCGTCGAACCGCCCGAGGGCCCGAAGCGGGGCGGCGAGGTTGGAATAGGCGATCGGCCAGCTCGGCGCCTTGGCGATGGCGGCTGCGCCCGCCGCGACGGCCTCCTCAGAGCGCCCGGCATGGAACAGCGCACCACAAAGATTGGAATACGCTTGGAGATGGTCGGGCACCCGCGCGATCGCCTCATGATAATACCGGATGGAGGCTTCGAACCGGCCTTGTGCTTGCAGGGCATTGCCGCAATTGGACCAGGCATCGGCGAAATCGGGCCGGTGCGTGAGCAGGCGCTGATAGACCTCGGTGGCCTCTGCAAACCGGCGGCTCTCATAGAGCGCATTGCCGAGGCCAAAACTCGCATCGGCGTCGTCCGGGCGGAGGGCAAGGGCGGCGCGGAAGGCGCGTTCGGCCTCGGCCGGCCGGCCGAGCGCCATCAGCGTGGCACCGAGGCCAACCTCGCCGTCATAATCGGCGCGGCGGGCAAGGCCGGCGCGCAGCCATTCGACAGCGCGGGCAAGATCGCCGATTTCGCGATGAATATGCCCGAGCAGCAGCCGCGGCTCGGGCGCTTGGGGCATCAGGGCGGCGGCGGCGGTGAAATGCCGCACCGCGGCCGTGCGATCGCCGGCCTGGTAGGCGGCGATGCCTGCTGATAGCGCGTCATCGGCGCTGAGGGGGTGCGCGTCTATCGTCATGCGCCCAACGATACTGGGCGATGATGAACAGAGATTTAATCGGCGCCCTGGCGGGACGGCGCCGGGGCGGCTAGTCTCCGCGCCGCAACACGTCAAGATGGACCCGATCGCCGATGCGCCTCTCTCGCTCGCTCATCCCCACCCTCAAGGAAACCCCAGCCGAGGCACAGATCGTCTCGCACCGGCTGATGCTGCGCGCCGGTCTCGTGCGCCAGACCGCGTCCGGCATCTATGCCTGGCTCCCCGCCGGCTATCGTGTGCTGACCAACATCGCCCGCATCGTGCGTGAGGAGCAGGATGCCGCCGGCGCTCAGGAATTGCTCATGCCGACCATCCAGTCCGCCGATCTCTGGCGCGAAAGCGGCCGCTATGACGGCTACGGCAAGGAGATGCTGCGCATCCAGGACCGCCATGAGCGCGAATTGCTCTATGGCCCGACCAATGAGGAGATGATCACCGATATCTTCCGCCAATCGGTGCATTCCTATCGCGCTTTGCCGCAAATCGTCTATCATATCCAATGGAAATTCCGCGACGAGGTGCGGCCGCGCTTTGGCGTCATGCGCGGGCGCGAATTCCTGATGAAGGACGCTTATAGTTTCGATCTCGACCACAAAGGCGCCGTCATCAGCTATCGCAAGATGATGCTCGCCTATATGCGCACATTCCAGCGGCTCGGCTTGCGCGCCATTCCGATGGCCGCCGATACCGGGCCGATCGGCGGCGATCTCAGCCACGAATTCATCATCCTCGCCGCAACCGGCGAAAGCCAAGTGTTCTATGATGCCGCCTTCGAGTCTATCGATTACACCAGCCGCGAATTCGATATCCACGCGGAGGCGGATCTCGCGCGCTTCTACACGATGATGACGACACCCTACGCCGCGACGGATGAAAAACATGATCCCGCGCTCTTCGAGAAACTCGACCCATCGCGTCGGCGCGAAGGGCGCGGCATCGAGGTCGGGCATATTTTCTATTTCGGCACCAAATACAGCCAGCCGATGAATTTTACCGCAACCGGCCCGGACGGGCAGCCATTCCATCCCGAAATGGGCAGCTACGGCATCGGTGTGAGCCGCCTCGTCGGCGCGGTGATCGAGGCCTCGCATGACGAGGCTGGCATCATTTGGCCCGAGGCCATCGCGCCGTTCCGCGCCGCTATCCTCAATCTCAAACCCGGTGATGCCGCCTGCGATGGTCTCTGCGAGCGGGTCTATGCGCGCTTCGGTGCGGCGGCGCTATATGACGACCGCGAGGAACGCGCCGGCGTGAAATTCGCCGATGCCGATCTCCTCGGCCATCCCTGGCAGATCATCGTCGGCCCGCGCGGTGCCGCTGCCGGCAAGGTCGAACTCAAACGTCGCGTGGATGGCGCGCGCGAGGAGGTTTCGCCGGAGGCGGCGCTCGCGAAACTTCTTGGCGTCTAGCATGTTCAACGCGTTCGAGCGGGCGGTTGCCGGCCGCTATCTTCGCGCCCGCCGTGGCGAGCGTTTTGTGTCCGTCATCGCCGGGTTTTCCTTGATCGGCATCGCGCTTGGGGTTGCGACCTTGATCATCGTGATGAGCGTGATGGGTGGGTTCAAGGTCGATCTGCTCAACCGCATTCTCGGCCTCAATGGTCATCTCGGGATCTATGCGATTGATGGCGAAGGGCCGGCGCGTGGTCTTGCCGATTACACGGCGCTCACCAAGCGGATCGCGGCGATCCCCGATGTCACCTTGGCGATTCCGGTGGTGGATGGCCAGGCCCTGGTCTCAAGCCCGCGCGGCGCCGCAACCGGCGGCCTCATTCGCGGCATTCGCAAGGAGGATCTCCTGGCGCTGCGTGCGGTCAGCGATCATCTTGTGGAGGGCTCGCTCACTGATTTCACACCAGGTGATGCGATCGCGATCGGCGTCGGCATGGCGCGGCGCCTTGGGCTTTCGGTCGGCGACACGCTCACGCTGATCTCGCCGCAAGGGGCGGCAACGGCGTTCGGCACCGTCCCGCGCATCCGCGCCTATCGCGTGGTTGCGATTTTTCAAGTTGGCATGAACGAATATGATCAGGCGTATGCTTTCTTGCCGCTCACCGATGCGCAGGTGTTTTTCCAAGAACCTGACCGCGCGAGCGAGATCGAGGTGCGTGTCAATGATCCGCTTGCGGTCGGCGCCGTCGTCCGCGCGATCCGCGCAACCCTCGGTGATACACCGGTTCACATCATCGATTGGCAGCACAGCAACGATAGTTTCTTTGCCGCCGTCGAGGTCGAACAGAACGTGATGTTCCTGATCCTGACGCTGATCATCTTGGTCGCGGCGTTTAATGTCATTTCCTCACTGATCATGATGGTCAAGGACAAGACACGCGACATCGCCGTCTTGCGCACGTTGGGCGCGCCGCGTGGCGCGGTGATGCGGATTTTTCTGATGTGCGGCGCCTCTGTCGGCGTTGCCGGGACGCTGATCGGCACGCTGCTCGGCGTGGTTTTCTGTCTCAATATCACGACGCTGCAACATTGGGTCGAAAGCATCACCGGGGTTTCGGTGTTCAATCCGGAAGTCTATTATCTCGCGCATCTGCCGGCGCGGCTCGACTGGCGCGAAGTCACCGAGATCATCGTCATGGCGTTGGCGCTTTCGCTGCTCGCGACGCTTTACCCGAGTTGGCGCGCGGCGCGCACCGATCCGATCGAGGCGTTGCGGCATGAATGATCCGAACATCGCGCTTGCGATGACGGGTGTCGCGCGCGTCTTTCAAACCGAGGCCGGGCCGCTGCCGGTTCTCCGCAGTGTCGATCTCACGCTTGCCGCCGGCGAGATCGTCGCCCTGGTCGCGCCGTCGGGTTCGGGCAAATCAACGCTTTTGCATCTCGCCGGGTTGCTCGAAAAACCCGATGAAGGCGAGATTTTCATCGCCGGGCGCGCCGCCGGCCGGCTCAGCGATAGCGAACGCAGCGCGATCCGCGGCGACACTATCGGTTTCGTCTATCAGTTTCATCATCTGCTCAGCGAGTTCACAGCGCTCGAAAACGTCGTTCTGCCGCAGATGATCAGGGGCCGCGCGCGTCGCGCCGCCGCAAGCCACGCCGGTGATTTGCTCCATGCGCTCGGTCTCGGCGCGCGGCTGCATCACCTTCCGGGAAAACTTTCCGGCGGCGAGCAGCAGCGGGTCGCGATTGCGCGCGCCCTTGCCAATGCGCCACGGATCTTGCTCGCCGACGAGCCGACCGGCAATCTCGACGTCGCAACCGCCGAGATCGTGTTCGCAACCCTCCTCGATGTGGTTCGCGCGCACGGCGTTGCGGCGCTGATCGCAACCCATAATCCCGATCTCGCGGCGCGCATGGATCGCCGCGTGACGCTGATCGAGGGGCGACTCGTGTCCATGTAAGACAGGGAAAGGGTTCTTTTTTGAAAAAAGAACCAAAAAACTTTCCCCCGCTGCGGCAATGCCTTCGGCACCGCCGCTGCAAGAACGATGGTGATACTATGACACATGCGGATTTCGTTCATCTCCGGGTCCATTCCGCCTATTCGCTGAGCGAAGGAGCGATCAAAGCGGAAAAGATCGCCGAGAGCGCGCGCGCTTTGGCGATGCCGGCGGTTGCGATCACCGATAGCGGCAATCTTTTCGGGGCATTGGAATTCAGCGGCGCTTGCGCAAAAGCCGGCGTGCAGCCAATCATCGGCTGTCAGCTCAATCTCGCCCGCGCCGACCAGCCGCGCCTTGCCCCCGATCCGATCGTGCTGCTTGCACAAAACGCGGCGGGATTGGCCAATCTCCAACGTCTTTCGTCTCTCGGCTTTTTGGCCCCCGAGCCGGGCGCAAAGCCGCAATTGTCGCTCAGCGACATCGCCGCCCATGCCGAGGGTTTGATTTTGCTTACGGGCGGCACGACGGGGCCGCTCGCCCGGCTCCTCGCCGAGGGGCAGCGCGATGCCGCGGCGGCACTTCTCGCGGCGATCAACGAGGCTTTTCCCGATCGCACGGTGGTTGAACTCCATCGCCACGGGCTTGCGCTCGAACGCGCGATCGAGCCCGGACTGATCGCGCTCGCCGATGACGCTGGCCTACCGCTGGTTGCGACCAATGATTGCTTTTTTGTCGATGAAACCATGTTCGAGGCGCATGACGCATTGCTCTGCATCGCCGAGGGCCGCATGCTTGCGGAAACCGAACGCCGGCGCGTCTCGCGTGAGCATTGGTTCAAGAATGCTGGCGCGATGCGGTTGCTCTTCGCCGATCTTCCCGAAGCCTGTGACAATACCCTCGCGATTGCGCGGCGCTGCGCGGTCATGGCGGAAAGCCGCAAGCCGATGCTGCCGGTGTTTCCGAAAATCGCCTCTGGCACCAGCGAGGAAGAGACCTTGCGGGCGATGGCGCGAGCCGGGCTTAATGCGCGTCTTGCGGCGGCGGGTATCGATGCGGGGCAAGCCAAACAATACCATGAGCGGCTCGCCTACGAGCTCGACGTGATCGCCAAGATGGGATTTCCTGGCTATTTCCTGATCGTTGCGGATTTCATTCAATGGGCCAAGGCGCAGGGCATCCCGGTCGGGCCCGGGCGCGGCTCGGGCGCGGGGTCGGTGGTTGCCTGGGCGCTGACCATCACCGATCTCGACCCGCTTCGCTTCGGCCTTTTGTTCGAGCGCTTTCTCAACCCAGAACGCGTTTCGATGCCGGATTTCGACATCGATTTTTGCCAACATCGTCGCGACGAGGTGATCGCCTATGTGCGCTCGGAATATGGCGCCGATCGCGTCGCGCAGATTATCACGTTCGGTAAATTGCAAGCCCGCGCCGTGGTTCGTGACGTCGGTCGGGTGCTCGGTCTCCCCTATGGCCAGGTCAACAAGATCGCCGAACTGATCCCGAACAATCCCGCCAAACCGGTGACGCTCGCGCAGGCGATCGCCGGCGAACCACGTTTGCAGGCGGCGCGCGCGGACGATGAGGCGATCGCGCGTCTTCTGGAGATCGCGCTCCAGCTCGAAGGACTTTATCGCCACGCCAGCACCCATGCCGCCGGCATCGTCATCGGCGATCGCCCGCTGATCGATCTCGTGCCGCTTTATCGTGACCCACGCTCGGAATTTCTCGTCACGCAATATTCGATGAAATATGTCGAGCAGGCGGGACTGGTGAAATTCGATTTTCTCGGTCTCACGACCCTCACCATCCTGAAGCGTGCGGTGGATTTTCTGGCAGAGCAAGGCGACGTCGTCGATCTCGCGCATTTGCCGCTCGATGATGCGAAAACCTATGAGATGCTCGCCCGCGGCGAGGCTGGTGGCGTGTTCCAGTTCGAAAGCCAAGGCATGCGCGATGTCTTGCGCCAGATGCGGCCCGACCGCTTCGAGGATCTGATCGCCGCCGTCGCCCTCTATCGCCCCGGCCCGATGGCCAATATCCCGGCCTATTGCCAGCGAAAACACGGCGAGAAATGGGCGCCGCCGCACCCCGATCTCGCCGATATCCTCGGCGAGACCTACGGGATCATGGTCTATCAGGAGCAGGTGATGCAGATCGCCCAGCGCCTTGCCGGCTATAGCCTCGGCGCCGCCGATCTTCTTCGCCGCGCCATGGGCAAGAAGATCCGCGCCGAGATGGAGGCGCAGCGACGGATTTTTCTCGAAGGCGCCGCAGCGCGCGGGATCGAGGCCGCGAAAGCCGGCGAAATCTTCGATCTGATGGAAAAATTCGCGGATTACGGCTTCAACAAATCGCACGCCGCGGCCTATGCCCTGGTCGCCTATCAGACCGCCTGGATGCGCGCCAATCACCCAACCGCCTTCATCGCCGCCTGCATGAGCCTTGCCATCAACAATACAGACAAGCTCGCGGCACTGCGCCAGGAGGCACGCGCCCTCGGCATCAAAGTGCTGGCGCCCGACATCAACCGCTCCGGCGCCGATTTCACGCTCGAGCGCGGCGACGATGGCAAACTCGCGATCCGCTATGCGCTGGCGGCGGTAAAAAAAGTCGGCGAGGCGGCGATGGCAACCCTGGTCGCAGCCCGCGGCGACCGCCCGTTCGTCGATTTCGCCGATTTCGCAGCGCGCATCGATGCCCGCGCGCTCAACCGGATGCAGCTTGAGAATCTCGCCAAGGCCGGCGCCTTCGACAGTCTCGACGAAAATCGCGCCCGCGTCTTCGCCAGCGCCGAAACCCTGCTCCGCCGTGCCCAGGCCGCGGCCGAGGAGCGCGAAAGCGGCCAGGCGGCGTTGTTCGGCGGTGACGGCCGGCGCGAGGCGCTGCGTCTCGCCGATGTCGCGCCCTGGCCGCTGATGGAGCGGCTCGGCTATGAAGCCGAGGCGGTCGGGTTTCACATCACCGCCCATCCGCTCGACGCCTATGCCGCGACATTGCCGCGGCTCGGCGTCATCCCGAGCAGCGCGATTGCGTCCCGCGCGGCGGCGGGGATCGGCCGCGTGCGGCTCGCCGGGACGCTGATCAGCGTCAAGGAACGCCCCACCCGCACCGGGAGCCGCATGGCCTGGGCGCGCCTCTCCGATGCCGGGGGGTCGTTCGAAATCACGCTCTTCAGTGAGACGCTGGCCCGCGCCCGCGATCTCTTGCAGCCCGGGGCGAGCCTGCTTGCGATCGTCGATCTCCGCCTCGAAGGCGACACGCTGCGCTTGACCGCACAAGAGATCACCGCCCTCGATGCCGCCGCGGCGACGGTCGCAAGCGGCATCCGGGTCTGGCTTCGCGATGGCGGTGGTTTGGCGCAAATCCGCGATCTCTTGGGCCGCGAGCGCGGCGGCAAGAGCCGGGTGCGGCTGGTGCCGCGCCTGCCGGAGACCGAGCAAGAGGTCGAGATCACCCTGCCGGGCGGCTTCCATGTGACCCCGGTCTTGGCGCAGACGCTGATGCTGCTGCCAGGGGTCGAGCGCGTCGAACAAGTCGCCGGGGGGTGAGTAATGACCGCCGTCCGGCTTGCATCGTCGAGAAATTTCGGGCATAGCGCCGGCGCCGGCGGAAGTCGGTAATTCGCACGCGTGGCGCCTTTCCCGGTTTTGGCCGGGTTCCGGTGGGTGGTGTCGATGGATGAGTGCCATCGGTCGCCGCCCCTTCGGCCGCGCGGAGGGTCAACCGGACACGGAAAGGAGATCGCCCGATGGCGATGCCGCAATTTACCATGCGTCAGCTTCTCGAAGCCGGCGTTCATTTCGGCCACCACACGCGGCGCTGGAACCCGCGCATGGCGCCGTTCCTGTTTGGCGTGCGCAACCAGGTCCACATCATCGACCTGCAGCAGAGCGTGCCGCTGCTCGACCGTGCCTTGCGCGCCATCCGTGATGTCGTTGCTGGCGGCGGGCGGGTTTTGTTCGTCGGCACTAAGCGCGCGGCGGCGGAGTATGTCGCCGAGGCGGCCAAGCGCTGCGGCCAGTATTACGTCAATCATCGCTGGCTTGGCGGCACCCTGACCAATTGGAAGACCATCACCGCGAGCATTAAGCGGCTCCGCCAGATCGAGGATCAGCTCGCCGGCGACACCCGCGGCCTGACCAAGAAAGAGGTGCTCAACCTTACCCGCACCCGCGACAAGCTCGAACGCGCGCTCGGCGGCATCAAGGAGATGGGCGGGCTGCCGGATATCTTGTTTGTCATCGACACCAACAAGGAAAAGCTCGCCGTCGAGGAAGCGACCAAGCTCGGCATCCCGGTGGTCGCGGTGCTCGACAGCAACTCCGACCCGAGCGGCATCACCTACCCGATCCCCGGCAATGATGACGCGGTGCGGGCGATCTCGCTATATTGCGATCTCGTCACCGCCGCGGTGCTGGATGGCATCAGCGCCGAGATGGCGGCCTCTGGCGCCGATATCGGCGCCGCCGAGAGCCTGCCGCCGGAGATCGTCGCCGAGAGCGAGACCGGCGAGCATCTATCCGCCTGAGCCCCGCAAGCTGCCCCGCCCGAACGACTGAACGGAGAGACCGACATGGCCGAGATCACCGCCGCACTGGTCAAGGATCTGCGCGAGAAGACCGGCGCTGGCATGATGGACTGCAAGAAGGCGCTTGGCGAGACCGGCGGCGATCTGGAAGCCGCGATCGACTGGCTGCGGAAAAAGGGGCTTGCCCAGGCGGCGAAGAAATCCGGCCGCGTCGCCGCCGAGGGGCTGATCGGTATTGCCTCCGTCCCCGCCAAAGCGGCGATGGTCGAGGTCAATGCCGAGACCGATTTTGTCGCCCGCAACGAGCAGTTCCAGGCTTTTGTCAGCGAGGTCGCGAAGATCGCGCTCCATGTCGGCGAAGATGTCGCCGCGATCAATGCCGCCCCCTTCCCCGGCACCGGGCGCAGCGTCGCCGAGGAGCTGACCCATCTGGTTGCGACCATCGGCGAGAATATGACCATCCGCCGCGCCCGCGTGCTCGCGGTGCCCCAGGGGGTGGTTGCAAGCTATGTCCATGCCGCCCTCAAGCCCGGCCTTGGCAAGATCGGGGTGCTCGTCGCGCTCGAGGGCAATAGCGAGGCGCAGGCGCTGGAGACGCTCGGGCGGCAGGTCGGTATGCATATCGCGGCGGCGCGGCCGGAGGCGGTCGACATCAATGGGGTCGACCCCTCGGCGCTGGCGCGCGAGCGCAACGTGCTCGCCGAACAAGCCCGCGCTTCGGGCAAGCCCGAGGCGATCATCGAGAAAATGGTCGAGGGCCGCATCCGCAAATACTATGAGGAAGTGGTGTTGCTCGAGCAGGTCTGGGTGCATGATGGCGAAAGCCGGGTGCGCGCCGTGCTCGCGAAAGCCGGCGCCAAAGCCGCCGGTTTCGCCCGCTTTCAGCTCGGCGAAGGGATCGAGCGCCAGGGCAGTGATTTCGCCGCCGAGGTCGCCGCCGCCGCCGGAGCAGCCAGCGAGGGCGCGAAGGCGTCTTGACCACCCTCGGTCGCGCCGCCCCGCACTGGGGGCGGGTGACCAGCCTCTTGTTCAAGCCCGGTTCGCCCGGTAGTTTCTTCTGCGCGTGGCAAAGCGATCTTCAGTCATGACCGAGCGGCATCCCTATCGGCGCGTGCTTTTAAAAGTGTCCGGCGAGGCGCTGATGGGCACGCGCGAATACGGCATCGGCCCGGAAACCGTGCAGCGCATCGCAGCCGACATCGGCGATGTCGTTGCCATGGGGGTGCAGGTCTGCCTCGTCATCGGCGGCGGTAACATCTTCCGCGGGGTTTCCGGCGCGGCCGGCGGGATGGACCGCGCCCAGGCCGACTACATGGGCATGTTGGCGACCGTGATTAACGCGCTGGCCCTCCAGAACGCGCTGGAAAAGCTCGGGGTTGCAACGCGGGTGCAATCGGCGATTCCAATGGCTTCGGTCTGCGAGCCCTATATCCGCCGCCGCGCCCAGCGCCACATGGAAAAAGGCCGGGTGGTGATTTTCGCCGCCGGCACCGGCAACCCGTTTTTCACAACCGACACCGCGGCCGCGCTGCGCGCCGCCGAGATGCGCTGCGATGCCTTGCTCAAGGGCACCCAGGTCGATGGCGTCTATTCCGCCGACCCGCGCAAGGTCGCCGACGCCGAACGCTATCACGAACTCAGCTATCACGACGTTCTGGCGCGCGATCTCGCAGTAATGGATGCCGCCGCGATCAGCCTCGCGCGTGAGAACAAGCTGCCGATCGTGGTGTTCAACATCCACGCCGCCGGCGCCTTCGCCCGCGTCATGCGCGGCGAGGGGCGGTTCACCACCATCATCGAAACCCAATAAGCAACGCCGCGCGACCTCGGGCGAGCAAGGGGGACATCACATGCCGGCCGATCTCACCACGCTGAAGCAGGATCTCACCCGCCGGATGGAAAGCGCGATCGAAACGCTCAAGCGCGAATTTGCTGGGCTGCGTACTGGCCGCGCCAGTCCCGGGCTTCTTGAGCCGGTGCGGGTTGAGGCCTATGGCAGCGAGATGCCGCTCGCCCAGGTCGGCACCATCGGTGTCCCCGAGCCACGCATGATCACCGTCCAGGTCTGGGACCGGAGTCTGGTCGGCGCCGTCGAGCGCGCCATCCGCGATGCCGGGCTCGGGCTCAACCCGTCGTCCGACGGGCAATTGGTCAGAGTGCCGATCCCGATCCTGACCGAGGAGCGGCGCACCGAACTCGCCAAAGCCGCTGGCCGCTATGCCGAGGGCAGCCGGGTCGCGGTGCGCGGCGTGCGGCGTGACGGCATGGACCAGATCAAGGCGTTCGAGAAGAAGCATGACATCAGCGAGGACGACGCCGCCGACTGGTCCAGCGAGGTTCAGAAGCTCACCGATCACTTCATCAAGCGGATCGACGAGCTGCTGGCCGAGAAGGAAAAGGATATCCGGCAAATCTGATGTCGTCCCTCCCGGCCATTACGGCGCCCGCAAGCAACGCCGCAAGCGATAGGGTGCCGATCGCAAATCCGCCGCCTTGCCATGTCGCGATCATCATGGACGGCAATGGTCGCTGGGCGCAGGCGCGCAGCCTGCCGCGTATCGCCGGCCACCGCGCCGGCGCCCGTGCCGTCCGGCGCACCATCGAGGCGGCGCTGGCCCATAAGGTCGGCTGGCTCACGCTTTATGCCTTCAGCAGCGAGAATTGGCGCCGCCCGCGCGACGAAGTGAGCGATCTCACCGCCCTGCTCCGCCACTACATCAAGAGCGAAATCGCCGAGCTGGCGGCAAATGGCGTGCGTCTCCGGTTCATCGGTGAGGCTGGGCGGTTCGCGCCAGATATCCAAGCGAGCCTCGCCGATGCCGAGCGGATGACGGCGGCCAATACCCGGCTCAACCTCACCATCGCCCTCTCCTATGGCGGGCGCGCCGAGATCATCGCGGCCGCCAAGCTGATCGCGCGCGCCGTCGCCGCTGGCGAGATCACCCCCGGCGACCTCGACGAGGCGGAATTCTCGCGCCGGCTGTTCACCGCCGACATGCCCGATCCCGATCTCATCATCCGCACCAGCGGCGAGCGGCGGCTCTCCAATTTCCTGCTCTGGCAGGCGGCCTATGCCGAGTTGATTTTCCTCAACGTGCTATGGCCGGATTTCGGCGCCACCCATTTCGCCGAGGCTTTGGCCGATTACGCCGGCCGGGAACGCCGATTCGGTGCCCGCCCGGCCTGACCGCCCGGCCGGGCGTGAACGCGCCGCCGGGCCGTGGGGCGATCTCGGGATCCGGGTGCTCTCGGCGGCGGTGCTGGTGCCGCTCGCGCTCGCCGCGATCTGGTTCGGCGCGATACCTTTCGTCGCGCTGGTCGGGCTCGGCGCGGTCGGGCTCGGCGCCGAATGGGTCATGCTCTGCCATGAAAGCTGGCGCCATCCGGCGGGATGGCTGGTGATCGCGAGCCTTGCCCTGACCGTGCCGGCGGCCGGTGACGTCTCGGCCGCGAGCGGCCTTGCCGTTGCGCTCGTCGGCGCGGCGCTCACGTTCCTGTGGCGGCGGCGGTGTCTCGCGGGCGGCCTCGTTTACATCGCGCTGGCGATGGTCGCGCTGGTTTGGCTCCGCGCCGATCAGGCCGCCGGCCGCGGCAACACGCTCTTTCTCATGCTGACCGTGTGGGCGAGCGATGTCGGTGCCTATCTCGCCGGCCGGCTGATCGGCGGGGCGAAGCTCGCGCCGCTGATTTCGCCGGGCAAGACCTGGTCGGGGGCCGCGGGCGGCCTGGTCGCCGCGATCGCGATCGGCGCCGGCGCGGCGGGATTAGGCGGTGGCACTTGGTGGCATGGCGCCCTGGTCGCGGCCTTGCTCGGAGTCATTGCGCAAGGCGGCGATTTGTTCGAAAGTTTCTTGAAGCGCCGCTTCGGGGTCAAGGATTCGAGCCATCTGATCCCCGGCCACGGCGGGCTTTTGGACCGGCTCGATGGTGTTTTGACGGCGGCGCCGATGGCGGCGGCGCTGGCCCTGATCCTCGGCAGAGGAGTTTTGCTTTGGATGTGACCGCCGATCTCGCCACCGCCACACCGCGCGCCGCAAGCCGCCCATCGCACCCGGCGCGCCGGGATGGCGCCAAAACCGTGACCGTGCTCGGCAGCACCGGCAGCGTCGGCACCCAGACCCTGTCGCTGCTCGAGGATCGCGCGCGATTTGCGATCAAGGCGCTGGTCGCCGGGCGCAATGCCGCCCTGCTCGCGCAACAAGCGCGCGCCCATGGCGCCGAATGGGCGGTGATCGCCGATGAAACGCAATACCAGACGCTGCGCGAGGCGCTCGCCGGCAGTGCTGTGCGGGCCGCCGCTGGCCGGCAGGCGGTGATCGAGGCGGCAGCGCTCGCCGTCGATTGGACGATGGCGGCGATCACCGGTGCCGCCGGCCTCGCGCCGACGCTGGCCGCGATTGGCGCAAGCCGCGCCGTCGCGCTCGCCAACAAGGAAGCGCTGGTCTGCGCCGGCGACGTCATGCTCGCGGCTGTCGCCGCGTCCGGCGCGACCCTGCTTCCGGTCGATTCCGAACATAACGCAGTGTTTCAGGCACTCGCTGACGGCAATCGCGCGAGTCTCGAGAAAATCATCCTGACCGCGTCCGGCGGCCCGTTCCGCACCGCATCAAACGCCGAGATGGCGGCGGCAACGCCGGAGGCGGCGCTCCGCCACCCGGTCTGGTCGATGGGCGCCAAGATCAGCATCGACAGCGCGACACTGATGAACAAGGGTCTCGAAGTCATCGAGGCGGCACGGCTATTCGAACTCGACGAGAGCCGGATCGAGGTGCTGGTCCACCCGCAATCGGTGATCCACGGCATGGCCTGCTTCGCCGATGGCAGCGTCATCGCGCAGCTCGGCTCGCCGGATATGCGCGTCCCGATCGCGCACGCGCTGGCGTGGCCGGCGCGCATGGCGACGGCGGCGCCAAGGCTCGATCTCGCGGCCATTGCCCGGCTCGATTTCGCGCCCCCCGATGACGCGCGCTTTCCCGCCCTCGCGCTTGCCCGCGCCGCCTTGCGCGCCGGCGGCGGCGCCCCCACCTTGCTTAATGCCGCCAACGAAGTCGCGGTCGCCGCGTTTCTCGCCCGCCGCATCGGGTTTCTCGACATCGCCGCCCTGGTTGCGCGCGTGATGGATCGGCTCGGGACGCCGCCGGCGGCCGATCTCGCGTCAGTCATCGCCCTCGATGCGCAGGCGCGGCGTCTGGCCGAAACCCTGATCGGAGCCGCCTGATGTTATCCTTGCTGCCGTCCCTCCTCCATGGCTCGCTCCTTCCGAGCACGCTCCGCTCATTGGCCGCGTTCGCCATCGTGCTCGGCGTGCTGGTGTTTTTCCATGAGCTCGGTCATTACCTCGCGGCGCGCTGGCGGGGCGTGCATGTCGAGACGTTTTCGATCGGCTTTGGGCGCAAGATCTTCGGCTGGCGCGATCGTCACGGCACCGAATGGCGCATCGCTTGGCTGCCGCTCGGCGGCTTCGTCAAGCTGCATGGCCAGGAACAGCCCGAGGAGGTGAGCGAGGAGACCAAGGCGGCGTGGATCGCCGGGCGCACCTTTCACGAAAAGCCGGTGATCTCGCGGGCGATCGTCGTTGCTGCCGGGCCGATCGCCAATTTCGTCCTTGCGTTCGTGCTGTTTGCGGCGCTGTTCGCGGTCGCGGGCCGGCCCGTCGTGGAGCCGGTGGTCGGCGAGGTGATGGCGGGATCGGCGGCGGCGAAAGCCGGGCTCGTCCCTGGCGATCGCATCCTCGCGATCGACGGCGCGCCGGTCGCACGGTTTCTCGATCTCCAGCGCATCATCACCGCCCATCCCGCGACCACGCTCGACCTCACCCTCCTGCGCGACGGCGCGAGCCGGCATCTCGCGGTGACGACGGGCAGCCACCTCGTCGATGGCCGCGAGGCCGGGCTTCTCGGCATTGCCGGCGGCAGCGTGCGCTATGAGCGCCTGTCGCTGCCCGGCGCGGTGGCGGCGGGGGCGAGCGAGACCTGGCTGGTGCTGACCGAGACGGTTGATGGCGTCTGGCAGATGGTGATCGGCCAACGCGGCACCGATGACCTCGGCGGCCCGCTTCGCATCGCGCAGCTCTCCGGCCAAGTCGCGGCGACCGGATTCGCCAATCTGGTCTCGTTCATCGCCGTGCTCTCGATCAATCTCGGCCTTGTCAATCTCTTCCCGATCCCGGTCCTCGATGGCGGGCATCTGCTGTTTTATCTCGCCGAGGCGATCATCGGGCGGCCGCTTCCCAAGCGCGCCCAGGATTATGGCTTCCGCGCCGGCATAGCCTTGCTCGTCGGGCTGTTCGTTTTTGCGACCTGGAACGATCTCGCCCATCTCGGGATTTTCCGCTGGGTTGCCCACCTCGCCGGCTGAGAGGCTGTGGCGCGCGCGCGCAGTTTTGCAGAATTTGCCGCCTGGGTTGCCGTTATTGCGATATTTTCGTCAATGATTTCAATTGGAAACCCGTCAACCCGGTCTTCTTGCGTGAAAACTCGCGATCTGGTGATCTAAGGGTAGCCTCACGCTTTCGGGGCCGCTATTCTCCGCCCGCCGTGCAGGGTGCGGTGACAGCGATAGGAAGACCGGATTTTGAAAATCGCGCGTGCCGCACGTTTCGCGAGCGCTTGCTTGTTGGCGGCTATGCTGGCCGGCCAGACTTGGCTTGCCGCCCCGGCGGCTGCGCAAGACTCTGCCGTTCCGGGGCCGGTGGCGCCGCCCATTGCCGCGCCGCCGGCCGAGAAGCCCCCCGAGAAAGCCACGTCTCCGGCGGCAAATCCGGCGCCCGAGGCCGCGGAGCCGCCGCCGGTGATCGTCCATCCGGTCAATCCGCATGATCTCATTCAATCGATCGTCGTCCAGGGCAATAAACGCATCGAGACCGGCACCGTGCTCTCCTACATGGTGCTCCAGCCCGGCGATCCCTTCGATGTCGACCGCATGGACCGCAGTCTCAAAACTCTGTACGCAACCGGCCTGTTCTCCGACGTCAATATCCGCCGCGAGGGCAATAACCTCGTCGTCAGCGTGACGGAAAACCCGCTGGTCAACCGGGTCGCCTTCGAAGGCAACAAAAAACTCACCGACGACCAGCTCAAGGGCGCGATCCAGCTTCGGCAAAATGCCGTGTTCACCGCGACCGAGGCCCAGGCGGATCGCAAGAAGCTGCTCGATCTCTACGCCCAGAACGGCAAATTTGCCGCCTCCATCGTCGCCCAGATCATCAAGCAGCCGGAAAACCGGGTCGACGTCGTCTTCAAGATCGACGAGGGGCCGACCTCGCTGATCAGCCGCGTCGCCTTCGTCGGCAATCATGCGTTCAGCTCGGGGACTCTGCTCAATGTCATCAGCAGTCGCGAGCACCAATGGTGGCTGTTCCTCTCCTCCTCGGACACCTACGCCCCCGAGCGCATCGCTTATGACAAGGAACTGCTGCGCAAATTCTATCTCAAGAACGGCTATGCCGATTTCGCGGTGACCGGCGCGAACGCCGAATTATCGCCCGATCGGCAGGCATTTTTCCTCACCTTCACCCTGCATGAGGGCGATCGCTACAAGGTCGCGAAAATCACCGTCGATTCGCGCTTTCCGAAAATCTCCGGCGACTCGCTGCTACCCGACGTCAGGCTCCGCCCCGGCGATTA
This sequence comes from Acidibrevibacterium fodinaquatile, assembly GCF_003352165.1. Taxonomy (GTDB): domain Bacteria; phylum Pseudomonadota; class Alphaproteobacteria; order Acetobacterales; family Acetobacteraceae; genus Acidibrevibacterium; species Acidibrevibacterium fodinaquatile. The sequence goes on along the minus strand of NZ_CP029176.1, from coordinate 1,792,799 downwards.
TTACAACGGCAATGCGGTTGAGGATTCGGTCAAAGCGATCTCGGCCGATGTGCAATCGCGCGGCGAGCCCTTCGTCGAGGTCAAGCCCCGCATCTCGCGTGATGAGAAGGCGCACACCGTCGCTCTGATCTTCGATGTCGATTCCGGACCGCGTGTCTATGTCGAACGCATCGACATCGTCGGCAATAACCGCACCGAGGATCAAGTGATCCGCCGCCAATTCACCTTCGCCGAGGGTGACGCCTTCAGCCAGGACAAGCTGACGGCAACCCAGCAGAATCTCAAAGGGCTGAATTTCTTCGACAACGTCAATGTCACCAACGCGCCCGGTTCATCGCCTGACCAGACGATCGTGACCGCGCAAGTGCAAGACAAGCCAACCGGCTCGCTCAGCCTCGGCGGCGGCTATTCGACCGATATCGGCCCCTTGCTCAATGTCGGCGTCTCGGAAAATAATTTTCTTGGCACCGGCATGAGCGCCGGCGTCAACGCCATCATCGCCGAGCTTGAGACCTCGGAAAGCATCAATTTCACCGACCCCTATTTTCTCGGCGATAATCTGCTCGCCGGGATCAACCTCTTCCATGTCGATAATAACTTCGCCTATTTCGCGGAATACAGCGAACGCCGCACCGGCGCGGCAATCAATATCGCCTATCAGTTCAACGACCATTTCCGCCAGAGTTGGACCTATACCTACGCCAATCGCGAGGTCTATAACGTTTATACTGGCGCAAGCTATTACATCCAGGATCAGGCGGGACAATCCATCCTGTCGCAATTCGGGCAGGTTTTCACCATGGATTATCGCGACAACCCGGTCGATCCGCATAGCGGCTTCGTGGTTCGCGCCGGCACCGATTATGCCGGGCCGGCTCTCGGCGGCCAGGCGGATTTCGATCGCGTCCACCTCGATGCCCAGCAAATCCTGCCGCTCGATTTCCTCACCGGCAACAACCAATGGGCGCTCTCTTTCATCCAGAGCGGCGGCTATATCCACTCCCTCAACGGTCAACCAACCTTCCTCGAAGACCGGTTTTATCTCGGCGGGCAGAATTTGCGCGGCTTCCTCGATGGCGGTGTCGGCCCGCATGATCCCTATACCGGTGACAGCCTGGGCGGCAATCTGATGTGGACGGCCTCGACCGAACTCTGGTTCCCGCTCCCGGTCTCACCCGATCTTGGCTTGTCAGGCCGTATTTTCACCGATATGGGCGCATTGAGCGGGCTGCAGGAAGCAGGGACAGCCCATGCCCTCGTCCCGGTCGCCGCGGACGGAGGTTTCCAAACAGGCAGGACGGTTAACTTCCGTGGACAGGTTTTGAACTCGCAGATGTGGACGAATGACGGCTCGATCCGCTTGAGCGCCGGCGTTGGTCTGACCTGGAACAGCCCGTTCGGCTTGATCAATCTCGATATCGGTGAGCCTATCATCATGTACAAATATGATATGACCGAACTTTTCCGCGTCGGCTTTGGCACGAGGTTCTGAAACAGAATGCGTTACGCTGCTTCCGCGCTCGCCCTCGCGAGTGCCGCTCTCCTCATGCCGCTCGTCCCCGCGCGCGCGCAGCAGGCTCCGCAACAATCGCCGCAATGGTTCGTGCCCGGCCAGCAGCAGCAGAAGGCGCCGCCGCGCACCAATCCGCATGCAACGCCGCAAGCCGCCCCCACCCCCGGCCCCGAGGCGGCACAGACCCCGCAGCCGGCCGGCCCACCGCCGCCGCAAATGCAGTTGCAATTGCCGCCGGTGCCGCAATTGCCCCCCTTGCCCAAGGGGTCGGCGCCGCCGGCGGCGGTGATCGGCGTGCTCGGCGTGCCCGAGGTGATGCGTGCCTCGACCGCGGCGCAAGAGGTCGAACGCACCATCGGCGGCCGTCGCGCCAAGCTCAACCAAGACGCCCAAAAAGAGCAGGCGGCCTGGCGCGACATGCAGCAGGCGCTGGTCAATGATCGCGCCAAGCTCAAGCCGGATCAGATCCGCGCCCGCGAACGCGCCTTGCAGGACCGCATCACCACCGCCCAGCGCCAGTTCCGCGATCGCAACCGGATCATCCAGGAAGAAGGTCAATACGCCCTCGGCCAGATCGAGCAGACTCTGATCGCGGTCATCCGCCAGGTCTCGGAAAGCCGCGGCATGAACCTCGTGTTGCACCGCCAGCAGGTCGCGCTCAACGTCAACGAATTCGACATCACCGCCCAGGTCGCCGATGAACTCAACAAGATCCTGCCGCATGTGATCATCCCCGCCGAAGGACAGGAGCCACCGATGGTGCCGGTCAAGCCGCCAGGTGCCCCGGCGGCCGCGGGCGCAACGCCACCCGCCGGCACCCCGGCTGCCGCGACGCCGACCGCCGGCGCCCCGGCAGCCGGCACGACGTCGGCGAATGCCCCGCCAACGCCAACGCCAAGTGCCGGCGCCCCGGCGCCGGCGGTCTCGGTGACCACGGCGCCACCCGCCGCGAGCCCGCCCGCGGCCGGCGACAAGTAAGGCCATGGTGTCGGAAATCGCCGGCGATCCGCGGTTTTTCCGGCGCGCCGGGCCGTTCGACATCGCCGCCATCGCCGCCGCCGGAGACGCTAAGGTCGAAGGACACGCCGCGAGCGCGATCGCGGCACGGCTTTTTACGGGGATCGCGCCGCTGCAAAATGCCGGGCCGGCGGAGGTCAGCTTTCTCGATAATCGCCGCTATGTCGGCCTGCTCGGCACGACCAGGGCCGGCGCGGTGATCATCCATCCCGACTTGGCGAGCGCGGTGCCATCGGGCGCCGTCGCCCTCATCACCCCCGACCCCTATCTCGCCTGGGCGCGGGTTGCGTCGCTCTTTCACCCGCTCCCGCCGGCGGTGCCGGGGGTCGCGCCGAGCGCTGTCATCGACCCCACCGCGCGGATCGACGCTACCGCGGAAATCGGGCCGCTCGCGGTGATCGGCGCCGGCGCCGAGATCGCAGCCGGTTGCCGGATCGGACCGCTCGCGGTGATTGGTGCCGGCGTCTCCCTCGGCCGCGATTGCCGGATCGGCGCTCATGTCAGTATCAGCCACGCCCTGATCGGGGCGCGAGTCGCGATTTATCCCGGCGCCCGCATCGGCCAGGACGGTTTCGGCTTCGCCGTCACCGAGAGCGGTTTCGTCTCGGTGCCACAGATCGGCCGGGTGATCATCGAGGATGATGTCGAGATCGGCGCCAACACCACGATCGACCGCGGCTCCGTCGCCGACACCGTCATCGGCGCCGGCTCGCGGCTCGACAATCTGGTGCAGGTCGGGCACAACGTGCGCATTGGTCGTGCTTGCGTTATCGTCGCGCAGGCCGGTATTTCGGGCTCGACGGTGCTCGAGGATTTCGTGATGGCGGGCGGTCAAGCCGGTTTGATCGGCCATTTGCACATCGGTCGCAAGGCGCGTATCGGCGCCCAGGCCGGGGTGATGGCGGATGTCGCGGCCGGAGCCAGTGTCGTCGGCAGCCCGGCGCAGCCGGTCTCGACCTTTTTCCGTGAGGTCGCGACTCTGCGCCGCCTCGCCAAGACCGGCAAGCGTAAAACGGCCCGCACTGACGCCGAGAGCAGTGCTGCGGAGACCGAAACGTGACGGTCGCGCGTTGAGCCACTCTCCGCCGCTGGTGGAGCGATACGAGGGAAACGGATAGAGAAACGCCCATGGATGCAGGTTTGAAGGAAAATACGGCGGTGGCCGAGGCGGCGTCCCGGGGGATGGTGATCGATATTGCCGGGATCATGCGCGCGATCCCGCATCGTTACCCGTTCCTTCTCATCGACCGTGTGATCGAGCTGTTTCCGAATGTCTCGGCGATCGGGATCAAGAACGTCACCGCCAATGAAGCGTTCTTCCAGGGGCATTTCCCCGGCCGGCCGGTGATGCCCGGGGTTCTGATCATCGAAAGCATGGCGCAGACCGCGGCGGTTCTGGTGGTGGGAACGCTGGGGCCGGAGGAGGCTGGCAAGCTGGTCTATTTCATGTCCGTCGAAGGCGCCAAATTCCGCCGCCCGGTTGGCCCCGGCGATCAGCTCCGCATCCATGTCGAGAAGCAGCGTAACCGCGGCAATGTCTGGAAATTCGCGGCGGTCGCGCGGGTTGACGGGGTGACCGTCGCCGAGGCGACCTTTACCGCGATGATCATGGACCAGCGCGCGGCGTGAGCGGCATTCATCCCCGCGCGCTGGTCGCTTCCGGCGCCGAGATCGGCGACGGGGTCGAAATCGGTCCCTGGTGCTCGGTGGGCGCCGGCGTCGTCATCGAGGACGGGGCCAGGCTGGTTTCGCATGTGGTGGTCGAAGGCAGGACACGGATTGGCGCCGGCGCAATTCTTTATCCGTTTTGCACGGTCGGCCTCCCGCCCCAAGATCTCAAATATCGCGGCGAAGCGACCGAGACGGTGATCGGCGCGCGCACCCAGATTCGCGAGCATTGCACCATCCATCGTGGCACCGTGACCGGCACCGGCATCACCCGCGTCGGCGCTGATTGCCTGCTGATGGCGGTCGCCCATGTCGCGCATGACTGCGCCATCGGCGACGGGGTGATCATCGCCAACAACGTGGTGATGGGTGGGCATGTCGAGATCGGTGACGGGGCGGTGATCGGCGGCGCCGCGGCGTTGCATCAATTCGTGCGCATCGGCCGCGGCGCGATGGTCGGCGGCGTCTCCGGCGTCGAGGCCGATGTCATCCCGTTCGGCAGCGTGATCGGCAACCGCGCCCGGCTCGCCGGCCTCAATCTCGTCAAGCTCAAGCGCGCCGGCGTGCCGCGGGCCGAAATCCACCGCCTGCGCCGCGCTTTCCGCATCCTGTTCGGCCCCGAGGGCGGCGTCTTCGCCGCGCGTGTCGCGGACGTGCGGGCCGCCTATGGTGAGGACGGGCTGGTTGCGGAAATCCTCGCTTTCATCGACGCGCCGAGCCACCGCGGCCTGATTCGCGCCGCCATCGGCGCCGAAAGCGACAACGATGTCTAACGGGGGCGCCTGACGGGGACGCCTGACGGAACGCGGCCGGGCGGGGGCCAGGCCGCGGCTTACACCGCCCGCCAGCCCGGCTTGTTGGGATCAAGCCATTTCAGCCCGCCCGGCCCGAGGCCGCAGAGCGCGATCACCGCCGGCTCCTTCATCCCGCGTTTGACACCGTCATAATGCGGTGTGCCGGCGACGCGGCGGACGAAGCTCCCGGCTGGCGCCGCGACCGTCTGGTCGGGGTCGAAATCGGCACCGCTATTGATCATCCAGGTGCCCGAGAGAACGACGCAGAGCCGATCGGTGAGATAGGTGTGCGGCGCGCTCATGTAGCCGGGATACCATTTTATGAGTACCAAATAGAGCCCGGGTTCGGTGCTCGCGCCCCAGAGGGGCGCCATCTCGACCGAACGCGGCGGAAACCCTGGCTGCGGCTGAAACGCGATCTGCTCTGGCAGGCGCAGGATGGTTTCGCTCGGGTCGATCGGGCTCGCGGCGGCGCTGTCCGCCAACATCACCGGGAGCGCAGCCAGCAGCGGCGCCAGCAGCAAAGCGCGCCGGCCGGGGGGCGCGCCTTGGGGAGTGGTCGATGACTCGGCGAAAATCTTGGGCGTGGTGTCGCCTGGCAGAGCGTTGGTCATGGCGCGGCGTGCCTCCTCTGGGGCTTGGTGATTTTTTGCGCGCGGCATTGCCGGGGCGGCTCGCAATTGCGTATTTTCACGAGAATTTGATCCCCCTGTCTCCTGCCGGACAGCCGATATGCGAAGAATTCCGTCTGAGTCCCTATCGGATTTCTCAATCCATGCCAAGGTTATCCGTTAACCTTTCCGGGCACTCGACGGTCTACCATGACAAAATGGCATAGTCGGGAGGTGGCATGCGCTGGCTCATCGCGGGGGTGACATCGGATCGCGATCTGCTGCTCTCCGGCCTTTCGCTCGCGATCTCGATTGCGCTCTGCCCGCTCGCGCTGGTGATGTTCTTTCGCGCCATGGCAAGCCATGGCCGGCGGCGGCTCGCCTGGCTCCTGGCGGCGGCGACCGCGTGTGGCACTGGCATTTGGGGTATCGCGCTGCTCAGCCACGTCGTGTTCACCTCGGCGACGCGGCTCGCGGATGCGCCGTGGCTGCTCGGGCTGTCGCTCGTCGAAGCGGTCACCGGCACGCTCGGCGCATTCTCGCTTTGGAGCCGCTCGCGCGGGCAGCCTTCCTTTATCATGCTCGGCGGCGCGATGCTGGCGCTTGCGGTGGTCGCGATGCATTTCACCGGCCTCGCCGCCTCTCCCTCCTTGGCCGCGGCGGCTGGCAACACTGTCGATCTGCCGGGTTTCGTGCAGATCCTCATTGTGCTCGGCGGTGTCGCGCTGCTGATCGTGTTGCTTGGCGCCGTCGTCACCGTGGTCGATGTCCGCTTCGTGCTTCGCCGTGCCGAGGAAGCACAGCGGCTGCGCCAACTCGCTGATTCCGCATTCGAAGGGCTGCTCATCCATCGCGACGGCATCATCCTCGATGTCAACACCGCCCTCACCGCTATCGTCGGGCAGCCCCGGGAAGCCCTGATCGGTGGCCATGTTCTTGATTTCGTCTCACTTTCTTCGCAGTCCCTGGTTCGCGAACGCCTCGCGACGAAGCCAAACCGGGTCGACGAGTTCGAAATCGTGCTTCCCGATGGCACGCGCCGCATCGCCGAAGTGCTGTCGCGCCCGATCCTGCATGGCGGCCAACCGGCGACGGTCGCCGCCATTCGCGACATTTCCGAGCGCAAGCAGGCGCAAGCGCGAATCGAGCACCTCGCCCGCCATGACCCGCTGACCGGGCTTCCCAATCGCGTGAAATTCCTCGGCCTGCTCAAGGATTTCCTGGCCCGCGCCGACGAATCCGGCGCTTTCGTCGGCCTTCTTCTCCTCGATATCGACCGGTTCAAATTCGTCAATGGCCTCTATGGCCATGATATCGGCGATGGGTTGCTGCGCATCGTCGCGCGGCGTCTCGTGGCACTGGTGCGACAAGACACAAAGGGCGAAGGGCACGTGGCGCGGCTCGGCGGCGATGAATTCGCGATCGCCCTGCCGCCCGGGCGTCAAGGCAGCGTTGCCGTCACGATGGCCGCGGCGCTGCGAGCGTCCCTCGCCGAGCCGTTCGAGATTTCTGGCCAGTCGGTGCAGATCAACGCGCGGATCGGCATCGCCCTCGCGCCGCAGCACGGCCAAACCGTCACCGCGCTGATGAGCAGCGCAGATACCGCGCTGTTTTGGGCCAAGCGTGACGAACGGACCTCGATCCGCATTTTCGAGCCGGCCATGGAAAGCGAATTGCGGGTGCGCCGGAGAATGGAACGCGATCTTCACCTCGCCGTGCAAAATCGTGCTTTCAAGCTCCATTATCAGCCGATCTACGCGGTCGATGGCCAAACCCTGCGCGGGTTCGAGGCGTTGCTCCGCTGGTTTCAGAAGGATCGTGGCTGGACGGCGCCGAGCCGCTTCATCCCGTTGGCCGAGGAAAGTGGCCTGATCGGCGCGATCGGCCGCCAAGTTCTGGAAACCGCCTGCGCCGAGGCCGCCAATTGGCCGGACGCGCTTTACGTCGCGGTCAATCTCTCGCCGGTGCAGTTCCGGGCCGATGATCTCGTCGGCACCGTGACCGAAACTCTTGCCCGCACTCGGCTCGCGCCGGAACGGCTCGAACTCGAACTCACGGAAGGCGTGCTGATCGATGATACCGAACGCGCACGGGCGCAGCTCGTTGCGCTCAAGGCGCTTGGCGTCGGCCTCGTCCTCGATGATTTCGGCACCGGCTATTCCAGTCTCAGCTATCTTGGCCGTTTCCCCTTCGACAAATTGAAGATCGATCGCGCCTTCGTCTCGCGCCTCGCCGACGATGCCGACGCGGCGACGATCGTTCGCGCGATTTCGGCGCTGGCCCAGGGCCTCGGCCTCTCGGTGACCGCCGAAGGAGTGGAAACCACAGCGCAGATCGACCTGCTGCGCGCCGTCCACTGCACCGAACTGCAAGGGTTTCTGCTCGGCCGGCCGGTACCCGCAAGCGCCATCACCCGCCTCATTCGCCGGCAGCGGAAAACAACCTCCAGCGCGGCCTAGAGCAAGGTAGGTTTTGATTGAACCATCCTGTTCAATCAAAACCAGACAACTTGCTCGCCAAAATAGGTTTAGAGGCCGGGAAAGGAAAGAGGTTCTTTTTTGAAAAAAAGAACCAAAAAACTTTTATCCCGGAAACTTTTATTCCATTGGGGATCGATAGACCGAAACAGGATTATCCCGCCCGGCTGGCCGCTGCCAAAACCGCCTCGACATCGCCATCGGGGGGAATGCCAAGCAAGTGATGCGCGTGCCAGAGAGCATAAAACAGCAAGCTCCACGTCATCTGGCCGTCGCCCGTGGCAAAGACCGCAGCCACCGCCTCGCGGCCGGCAAAAGCGGCGATGCCGGGGCTGGCCGCGACCAGGGGAGCGAGGCGCGCACCCTGGGCCGCGATCCAGCGCGACACGGGCGGCTTGAAGCCGCGTTTGCGGGCAAACGGCCGCGCTTGCGGCAAGCGTTCGGCAAGCCAGCGTCGCAGCAGCAATTTGCCGAGCCGCCAGCTCACTTTGCTGGCGTCAGGGAGGGCAAAGGCGAAAGCGGCGACGTCGGGGTCGATGAACGGCGTCCTCCCCTCGACGCCATGCGCCATCAGGCAGCGATCGAGTTTGATCAGCAAATCATTGGGCAGCCATTCGGCGCAATCGAGCGCCTGCAGCGCCTGGAGCGGATTGCGCCCTGCCGCTTCGCGCTGCTCGGCGGCAGTGAACCCGTCACGCCAACCGGAGAGATCAAGACCGGGGATGCCGTCGAGCACACCACGCTGGCGCGCCGGGCGCTGAAAAAACCGCCAGGGGATGACGGCACGGCGATAGCGGCCATAGCCGGCGAACATCTCGTCGCCGCCCTCGCCGCACAGCGTCACCTTGAGCTGGCCCGCGGCGGCGCGGCCGAGGAACCAGGTGGGCAGGGCCGCGGCGTCGGTGGTTGGGTCGTCGAGGCAGGCGGCGATACGCGGCGCGGCGGCCCAGAAATCGGCTTCCGTCATGACGATGCGCTCTGCCCGAGCGCCGACCGCGCGGGCAACCGCCAGCGCCGCCTCGCTTTCGTCATCGGCGTCGGCCCCGTCATAGCCGATGGTGATCGCCTGCACCCGCTCGCCGCTGATCCGGTGCATGAGCCAGAGCAGGCTTGCACTGTCGATCCCGCCGGAGAGAAAAAGGCCATAGGGCACGTCTGAGCGCAGATGCAGGGCGACACTCTCGCCGAGCACGCGATCGAGATCGGCAAGCGTCGCGGCGCGGATCACGGGCCGCGCCGGCAGCCGCGCCAATTGCCGGCGCGCGACGATTTGCCCCGCCTCGATCACCAGCGTCTCGCCTGGCAGAACGCGGCGAATCCCGGGGAAGATGGTCGCGGCCCCGGTGGTGAATTTGAGCTGCAGCAATTCCGCCCGCCGGGCCGGATCGATCTCGGCGCGCACGAGGCCGGCGCGGAGCAGCGCTTGCGGTTCGGAGGCGAAAGCGAACCCGGCGGCGGTCTCGACATAGTAAAGCGGCTTGATGCCGAACGGATCGCGCGCGAGGATGATCCGCCCAGCGCCCGGATCATAGAGCGCCAACGCATACATGCCACGCAAATGGGCGGCGAAATCGAGGCCGTGCGCGGCATAGAGAAAGAGAATCGGCTCGCAATCCGAATGGGTGCGAAACGGGCTCGCCGGCATCGCCGCGCGCAAGGCGGGGTCGTTATAAATCTCGCCGTTGGCGACGAGCACGAGGCCATCGGGGCCATAGAGCGGCTGATCGCCGGTCTCAAGATCGATAATGGCGAGGCGGCGATGGACGAGGGCGACCGGGCCGGCGACATGGCGCCCCTCCCCGTCCGGGCCGCGATGGCCGAGCGCTGCCGCGAGCGCATCCAGAACCTCGGGGTCCGGCTCGCGCCCGTCGCGCCTCATCACGCCCGCGATCCCGCACATACCCCTCTCCGCTGCCGTCTCGCGGCGGGGTATACCGCGCTTGCGCGCCCATCGCCAGGACGTGCTAGGAAATGCCCCGATCATGCGGATTTTGTTCGTGACCTCGAACCGGGTGGGCGATGCGGTGCTCTCGACCGGGCTTCTCGATCATTTGCTCAAGACGTACCCTGCGGCGAATTTCACCGTCGCCTGCGGGCCGGCGGCGGCGGAGCTGTTTTTTCGCATGCCGCGCTGCGAGCAGGTGATCGCTTTCGAAAAGCGCCGCTTCGGTCGCCACTGGCTCGGGCTCTGGGCGAAACTCGTGGGACGGGTCTGGGATCTGGTGGTCGATAATCGCGGCTCGGCGCTCGGCTATTGCCTCGCCGCCCGCGCCCGCGCCGGCCTTCGCCACCGGGATGGGCCGAAAATCGCCGAGATCGGCGCCATTCTCGGCCTCGATCCGCCGCCGCTGCCGGTCGTCTGGACGGCGCCGGCGGACGACGCCAAGGCCGCCGCCTTGCTGCCGGCGGGGGCGCCGGTGATCGCGCTCGCCCCGACCGCCAACTGGTCGGGCAAGATCTGGCCGGCCGAGCGTTTCGCAGCGCTCTTTCGCGCCCTTGCCACGAGCACACTCCCTGGCGCCCGCGCCGCCGTGTTCGCCGGCCCCGGCGCCGCCGAACGGGCGCTTGCCGCGCCACTTCTCGCGCGGCTTCCCGACGCCATCGATCTTTGCGGCCGTCTCACCCTCTATGAAGCCGCCGCCTGTCTCGCTCGTGCTGCGCTTTTCATCGGCAATGACAGTGGCCTCATGCATCTCGCCGCCGCCGCCGGCGCGCCGACGCTCGGCCTCTTCGGCCCGACCCCCGCCGCGATCTATGCACCCGTCGGTCGCCGTGCCGCCGCTGTCATCGCGCCGGTGCCGCGGATGGACGCGCTTGCGCTCGCCCAAGTCCACGACGCGGCGCGGTCGCTGCTCGCCGGCGAGACCGTGGCGTGAGTGAAGAGCACGCCGCGGGGCAGGTAAGAGTCGCTCACGTCATCGCCGGGGCGGCGATGGGGGGGGCTGAGCTGTTTTTCGAGCGGCTCTGTCTCGCCCAGCACGCCGCCGGCGATGCGGTGTTGCCGGTCGTCAAGCGCGATGCGGCGCGCGCGGCGCGGCTGGCCGCCGGCGGGCTGGCGCCGGTCGAACTTGATTTTGGCCATATCGTCGATGTCTGGACCAAATGGCGCCTCGCCCGCCATCTTCGCCGCTTCGCGCCCCGCGTCGTGGTAAGTTGGATGAGCCGCGCCACCAGCCATACCCCGCGCGGCGATTATGTCCTGCTCGGGCGGCTCGGGGGGTTTTATAATCTCGCCCATTTCCGCCATTGCGACCATCTGATCGGCAACACTCGCGGCCTCGTCGCCTGGATGCGGGCCCGCGGCTGGCCGCAAGCGCGGACACATTATTTGCCGAACTTCGTCGCCGACCAGTCCGGCGGCGTTCCGGCGGCCTTCGCGGGCGATGGTGCGCTGCTGCTCGGGCTCGGCCGGCTGCATACCGAAAAGGGCTTCGACATAATGCTGCGCGCTTTGCCGGCCTTGCCCGGCGTGCGGCTGGTGCTCGCCGGCGACGGGCCGGAGCGCGGGGCGCTGATGCGGCTCGCGGCAGGGCTCGGCGTCAGCGAACGGGTGGTCTTCGCCGGCTGGCGGCAGGATATCGCCGCCTTGCTGGCCGCGGCCGATGTGCTGGTCTGCCCCTCGCGCTGCGAGCCGCTCGGCAATGTCATTCTGGAGGCGTGGTCGGCGGCGCGGCCAGTGGTCGCGAGCGCGGTCGAGGGGCCGAGCGAGCTGATCACCGATGGCGTTGACGGGGCGCTGTTTCCTTCCGAAAACCCGGAGGCTCTGGCGCGGGTGCTGGCGGCCCTTCTGGCGGCGCCTGAGCGCGCCCGCGCCATGGCCGCGGCCGGGCGGCAACGCTTCCTCGACGAATTCGCCCAACAAGCGGTGTTGCGCCAATGGCGGGATTTCCTGAGAACGGTTGAACGGTGACGATGCAGCTTTTTCCCCTCCGGCGCCTGCTCGCGGCGACGATCACGGCACTGCGCGTGCCCGGCCGGCTTTCCCGGCTGGAACGCGCCGCCTCCCTCGCGACACTTTTGGTGCCGGTTTTCATGGTTCATGGCCGGGTGATCGGCGAGGCGCTGATGATCGCGGTCGCGGTCGCGCTGCTCTTGCGGAGCGCGGCGCTCGGCGAATTTGCCTGGCTGCGGCGGCCATGGATGGTGATCGGCCTCCTCTGGTGGGGCTGGCTCGTGCTCTGTTCGCTGCCACGCCCGGATTTTGGGGGAGGTGGGCCTGGCGGGATCGAACATGGTGGGATCGGGGCGAGCGTGCAGGCGCTGCTCGTCATCCGCTTTCTGCTCTTCGTCGCCGCGCTCGAAACCTTTGCCCTGAGAGAGTCCTGGGCGCGGCGCGCATTGTCGGGGATTTTGAGCTTGGCTGCGCTTTACATCGCCGTGCAATCCGTTTGGCAGTTCGCGACCGGCACGAATTTCTTCGGCGAGCCACGCGGCGGTGATGGCGAATTGACCGGCCCTTATGACAAGCCGCGCGCCGGCGGGCAGTTTTCGCTCCTCCTCTACCCCGTGCTGCTGCCGCCGGTCGCCGCCCTCCTTGGCCGCGCGGGGTACCTCGCGCGCCTCGCCGGCGCCGCGCTCGGCCTTCTCGGGATCGCCGTGATGGTGCTGATCGGCCAGCGCATGCCGCTGATTTTGGCGCTATTCGGTCTTGTGATGTCTGGGCTGCTGCTGCCGCGGCTGCGATTTTGGGTGGTGATCGCGCTGATGGCCGCCGTCACCCTGATCGGCACATCAAGGGTCGTCTCGCCGCCCACCTATTACCGGCTGGTCACCAAATTTTCCGACCAGATGGAGCATTTTCCAGAAAGCCCCTATGGCGTGATCTATGCTCGCGCGCGGGCGATGATTGCGGAAAATCCGCTCACCGGGCTCGGTTTCGATGGCTTCCGCCATTATTGCGGCGAAGCGCGCTATTTCCACGGCTGGCGCTGGCCGGCGGATCCTGCCGATGACGGCGGCGGCCTCGGCGGCTGTCAAATGCACCCGCATAATCTCTATCTCGAAGCCGCGACCAATGCGGGCTTGCCCGGTCTTGCGCTGTTTACGGGGCTCGCGCTCGCCTGGCTCGGTTCGCTCGGGCGTGGTCTCTGGCGCACGCCGGAGCCACGGCGGGCCGGGCTGTTCGTTGCGGTTTTGGTCTATCTCTGGCCGATCGCCTCGACCAGTTCCTTCACCGCGATGCCGCTTTCGGGATTTTTCTTCGTCTTGCTCGGCTTTGGCTTGGCGCTGGCGTGCGAGGCAAGAAAAAACCCGGGGGAAATGTCCCCCGGGCTCTCCAACGTGTAACGACCCGACGAGATCAGAGCGAGATCTGATCGCCGACGGGAAGGCTCCGGATGCGCTTTTGCGTCGCGGCGAAGATCGCGTTGCAGAACGCCGGCGCAAACGGCGCCGTCGCCGGCTCGCCAACGCCAGCCGAAGGCACGTCCCAGCCATTCGGCACGATATAGACATGGGTCGCGCGCGGCGCCTCGTCGATCCGCACCACCGGGTAGTCGTTGAAATTGCCTTGCTGCGGCACGCCGTTCTTGAACGTGACGGCCGAGTGCTTGGCGACGGTGAGCCCCATGATCGCCGCCCCTTCGATCTGCGAGACGATGCGCTCGGGATTGACGAAGAAGCCGCAATCGATCGCGGTATCGACGCGGGGCACGCTGATATTGCCCTTTTCGTCCACCGCGACCTCGACGACGGTCGCGACATAGCTCAGGAAGCAGCGCTGCACCGCGATCCCCATGCCGTGGCCGGCGGGCAAATTGCGGCCCCAGCCGGCTTTCTCAGCAACCAGTTCGACGACACCACGCAGCCGCCCGGTATCGATCGGGTAGGTCTCGAACGGATCGCCGTAGTTCCAGAGATCGACGGTGGTCTTGCGCGGATCGACGATGCGCGGCGCGCCGATCAGCTCGAGCAGCATCTCCTTCGGGTCGCGGCCGAGTTCATGGGCGAGTTCGGCAACGAAGCACTGGGTCGCGAAGGTATTGGGCACGTTCCGCACCGAGCGGAACCAGCCGATGCGGCTATGCGCCGCCGCCTCGCCGACCTCGCAGCGGATATTGGCGATCTCGAACGGCAGATCGACCTGGCCCATGCTGTATTCCAGCGGCTGCTGGTATTTCGGATCGGGCATGAAGGTGGAAAACAGGCTCGGCGCGACGTTGCGATGGCGCCAGCCGACCACCTTGTTGTTCCCATCCAGCGCCGCCTCGATCCGCTCGACCGCCGGGGCGTGATAGAAATCATGCTGGATATCGTCTTCGCGTGTCCACTGCACCCGCACCGGAGCATTCAGCGCCTGCGACAGCAATGCCGCCTCGAGCGCGAAATCACATTTCGATTTGCGCCCGAACGCGCCGCCGAGCAGCGTCACGTTCACTTTCACTTTGTCATAGGGAAGGCCAAGGGTTTTGCAGAGATCGTCATGCGTGCCGCCCGGGCTTTGCACCGGCGCCCAGACTTCCGCCATGCCGTCCCGCACCCAGGCGGTTGCGACCGGTGGCTCCATCGGCGCATGGGCGAATTGCGGCACGTAATATTCCGCCGAAATCACCTTGGCCGCCGATTTCATCGCGGCATCGATATCGCCCTCGTTGCGCACCGTCTTGCCCGGCTTGCGCGAGGTCGCCAGCATCTCCTCGCGGAATTTGTCAGAGTCATAGACCGCGTGCGGACTTTCCGTCCAAACCACCTTGAGCGCGTCGCGCCCCTTGATCGCCATGCCGGTATTGCGCGCGATCACCGCGACGCCGCCGAGCGGCTGGAATTTCGCTGGCCAATCCCAGCCCTTGACCTCCATCACCTTCTCGACACCGGGAAGTTTCAGCGCCGCCGACGCATCGAAGGATTTCACCTTGCTGCCGAGCACCGGCGGGCGAAGGATCACGGCGTATTTCATCCCCGGGAGACGAACATCGGCGCCATAGGTCGCGGTGCCGGTGGTGATGCCGAAGAGATCGACGATCGGAACCGAACCGGTGCCGATATAGCGGAACGAATTCGGATCCTTGAGGCGGATCTGATCGGGCGCCGGCGTCGGCAACGCCGCAGCCTCTGCCGCCAATTCGCCGAAGCCGAAGCTACGCCCGGAATGGCGATGCACGACCTCGTGGTTGATCGCCTCGACCTCGCTGACATCGACGCCGAGCCGTTTCGCCGCCGCCATTTCCAGCATCAGCCGCGCAGCCGCGCCGCATTGGCGCATCGGTTGGACGAAGTGGCGCAGACTGCGCGAGCCGTCCGTGTCCTGATTGCCGTATTTGACCTCGTCGCCCGGCGCCTGCACGACGCGGCAGCGGCTCCAATCGGCGCTCATCTCGTCGGCGACGACCATGGGCAGGCTGGTTTTCGACCCCGTGCCCATTTCCGAGCGATGCGCGACGATGGTAACGATGCCGTCCTTGTCGATCGCGACGAAGACATGCGGGTCAGAGACGGTGCCATGCGGCATCGCATCCGCCCCGGTCTTCCAGGCGGCCATGGCGCCGCGCGGCAGCGCGCTCGCGGCGACGATCAGGCTGCCGGAAGCGACGACGCCCTTGAGCCAGGCGCGGCGGCTAACATTCTCGACCGCGAGTGCGGTTTCATTTTTGCCGATATGGGTCATATCACACTCCCGTCGCGGCGATGCGAACCGCGGCTTCGATGCGCTGATAACAGCCGCAGCGGCAGATATTGCCGGCCATCGCGGTGTGGATCTGCTCATCGGTCGGGTTCGGGGTTTGCTTGAGCAGGGCTGCGGCCTGCATGATCTGCCCGGCTTGGCAGAAGCCGCATTGCGGCACGTTGACGGCGCGCCAGGCGCGCTGCACCGGGTGGTTGCCGTGCGGGTCGAGTCCCTCGATGGTGACCACCGATTTGCCGGCGGCGTCCGACATTTGCACGGCGCAGGAACGCACCGCCTCGCCGTTGACATGCACGGTGCACGCGCCGCAAAGGGCCTCGCCGCAGCCAAATTTCGTGCCGGGTAGCCCGGCTTCGTCTCTCAGGAACCAGAGCAGGGGCAAAGACGGATCGCCGTCATATTTGTGCTCCTGTCCGTTCACGCTCAGCGTGATCATGGGCTAATTTCCTTGACGCTGTGAAAACAATACCCGCCCGCTCAGGGCGACGATCCTCCCGGATCTCGTTTTCGGTTGTTGGGCCTTGCGCACGATGCGAAGAGGTAACCAAGCCTGTGCGAGACGTCCCGCTTGACCCGGATGAAAGGCGACGGTGCCATCGAGCCCGACGCCGCCCGGGCGATTGACGCCTGGGCCGTTTCTTCCTGGCTGCGCGCTCCTTCTCGCGGAACCACTCTTCTCGGACAGTATTCAACGCCACTGGCTGTGATCTGTCAATCACCATTGCCAATCATTGCAATCGGCATCGCAAAAAATCTGAAACGTTTTCGACAGGGATGTCGGCTTGATTGGATATATTTATTTATATATTACGAGTCACGGCCCTCGCCATTATCCCTGCAGCGCCACGACGTCGGCGCGCCCGTGATGTTACGATCTCAGCCCCGTTCTACTCGGTGCCAGTCTACTCAGTGCCAGTGACATTTGCGATCAGCGGCAGCGAAACCATCGAGAGATCGCTGTCGCCCTGGATGTAGCCCACCCGGAAGACGCCGTTGATCGGATGGCTGCCGGGCTTGGTCGGCGTCACGCCGATATCGAACACCAGACTGTCATTCTCGAGGTGGCCACGCACCATCTTTTCATCGAAGATGACCCCGTCATCGGCCGAGGAAAACCGGGCGATACGGTTCTCGTACCCCTTCAAGATCCGAAAGCCCGCTTTCGGCCGTAAAATCGCGTGCATCACCGCATGCGTGCCAACCTTGGCAGTGACATTCTCGACCGAAACGCGATACGCCGGGCTTTCCGCAAGCATAGCCGACGGCTCTTCCGCGCGCGCGCATCCCGGAACCCCTGGCGCCGCACCAAACGTCAATGCCAGCGCGGCGAGCGCGAGGCGCCGAGTGAGAGCGGTGCGGCATGCCGTCGCGGGACCATCAAATACCATTATGGATCATCCTTAAAAGCGGCGGGTAAGACCAGGAAAACCAACCGCCGCGATGGGCGGTTGGTCTTTGCCTGGTTGGTGTGCGCCGGGCGCCTGGAAAGATTGGCGCGTTTACTTGCTCAACGCGTAAACCCAAACCACGCCACCCTGCGGCACGTCTGCCTGCCAGCCGAGCAGTTCGCTGAGCAAAGTCTCCTGATAGGCGGCGTCGACGCCATAGCCCGATTGCACCGCGACATACTGCACGCCGTTGACCTCATAGCTCGCGGGCGGCGCGATGATCGCCGAATTGGTGCGCGAATGCCAGAGCTCCTCGCCGGTGGTCGCGTCATAGGCGCGGAACTCGCGGTCATTGGTGCCACCGCCGAAGACCAAATTGCCGCCGGTCGAAAGCAGCGAGCCCCACATCATCGAATGCGCGTAAAGCTGGCGCCAGCCGGGCGCGCCGGTATTGACGTCATAGGTCTTGATCTCGCCATAGAACGGCGCTTTCGGATCGACGCTGAAGTGGAAATCGGGGACAGCAACCCCGGTCCACCACTGGCCGGGCACGCGCTCCTCGACTTTGCCTTCGAACTTGTTGCAGTGGTTTTCGTTCGACGGAATATAGACCATGCCGGTTTTCGGGCTGTAGGATTCATAGGGCCAATCCTTGCCGCCCCAGAGGCCGGGGCAGAATTGCGCCATTTTTCCGGTGCCCGGTTTGTGGTCCATGTCGATCACCGGGCGGCCCGTGGTTGCGTCGACGCTTTTGAAGACGTTTTGCATCACATAAGGCTGGGCCTTGAGGAAGCCGATGCCGCCATCGGATTTGCGTTGCAGCCAATAGAGATAGCCATTCCGCTGCGGCGAGAGCAGGCCGTTGACGGTCGCGCCATCTTTCTGGAAATCGACCAGCATCGGCGCGTTCATCGCATCCCAATCCCAGTCCTCGTTCTGCTGGTATTGGAAATAGCCTTTGAGCTTGCCGGTCGCGCCATCGAGCGCGAGCGTCGAAGACGTATAGAGATTATCGCCCGGCCGTTGATCGCCAAACCAGGGCGAGCCATTGCCAGTACCCCAGAACACCGTATCGGTCGTCGGATCATAATTGCCGGTCATCCAGGTGCTGGCGCCGCCGGTCTTCCAAGTATCGGGCTTTTCCCAGGTGTTGCTGCCGGGCTCGCCGGGCGCGGGGATTGAGTAGGTTTTCCAAACCGATTTGCCGCTATCGGCATCGAACGCCTCGACGAAGCCGCGCACCCCGAATTCGCCGCCGGCGACGCCGACCAGGATCTTACCCTTCACCACCAAAGGCGCCATCGTCATGTAATAGCCGGTCTTCCAGTCCTCGACCTTGGTTTCCCAAGCCACCTTGCCGGTGCGGGCATCGAGCGCGACCAGAACCGCATCCAGCCCGGCGAGATAGACGCGATCACCATACAGCGCGACGCCGCGATTGGTGTTGTGCAGCGCGCTGAAGCCCTCGGGGAGCTTGCGTTTGTAGCGCCAGAGTTCATCGCCGGTTGCGGCATCAAGCGCGATCACCTGGGCATAGGGCGTCGAGACGAACATCACGCCGTTATTGACGATCGGCGGCGATTCATGGCCGGAATCGACACCGGTGGAAAACGTCCACACCGGCGTCAGGCCGCGAACATTGCTGCTATTGACCTGATCGAGCGGGCTATAGCTCCAGCCCTGATAATTGCCGCGCGTCATCAGCCAGTTTTGCGGCTCGGGATTGGTGAGCCTGGCATCGGTGACCGGCGTGTAATCGGCGCCGTGCGCGAGGCCGGCGAGACCGATCGCCAGCGTCGCGGCAAGGCAGGTGCTCGACAGTAATTTTGACATCTTGGCGTCTCCCTTTTGGTTTTGTTCGGCACGCATGATGTCCGCGCCGCGCGTGCGGCGGGACCAAGGCTTAGGCGGTCTCACCCCCGAGCCGCTCGGAAAATCCGGTGGCGACGACGGGAATTCCAGCATCGAGTTTCAACGGCAAAGCGGGCAACGCGCGTGGCGCCGGACCAAAGACCAGCTTCGCGCCGTCACGCGGATCGTAGGTCGATCCGTGGCAGGAGCAGACCATCATCTTTTTCTCGTCCGACCAGGCATTCACCGGGCAGCCCTGATGGGTGCAGACGGCGGAATAGGCAACAACGTCGCCGGCGGCGTTGGCCTGCGTCGTCGGGCTCATTTCCTTGGGATCGAGACGAATGACGATCAACAGATTGAGCCGCGACCCATCGCGCAGGACACCGTCCGGGCTTTGCGGATAGGCCTGGACTTGCGGCCCGCCAAGCGGCAGATCCTCGGGCTTGATGATCTGCCCCTTTTTCGCGCCGGTGAGAAACACCAGCCGGTCGCCGGGCCGCGGATGCAATTCGCTCGGATCATCGGCGCGAGCCGGCCGCGCGAGCCAAGGCGCCAAAGCCACCGGGGCCAAGCCAACCCCAGCACCGAGGACACGCCTGCGCCCCCAGCAAGTTTCTCCCCGGCATGCTTCGCTATCGCTGATGTTCTTGTCGATGTTCTTGTCGTCGCTATCGTCACGTCTCGTCACGTCTCGCCCCCGCCTGCGTGCGCTCGGTTTCATCTCGCGCACGACGATTTATCGATGTTTCGGTTATTGATGTTTCGGCAATACGCCCGAATTTGCCATCCCCCAACGCCTCCCCACGGGCGTTGGCGCCGCGTGTTCTGCACTGATATACCAAAATCTAATTGATCACTGGATTGGCGTCCAGCCTATTTAAAAAATTCTTCATGAAGAAAAAATGTTTTTTTAGAATGCGATATAATCAAATGTGACGATGCGGGCGGCGCTTTCGCATCGCGAGGCCGGTGCTGTGCCGTGCGGCGTTTTGCGTCACCGCCAACGCGGGGCCTATCTTGCACACCATGGTCCAGCGCCGGAATGGCATGTCAGCAGCGTCGAGCGGGTCGGGATGACAGCATACCCCCTCGCACCCGGCCGGCCGGACCCGCTCGGTGCAACGCCGGTGCCGGGGGGTGTCAATTTCGCGGTATTTTCCGCCCATGCGACGGCGATCGACATTTGTCTGTTCGATGCGGCGGGAGCGCGCGAGATCGAACGGATCGCCTTACCGGCGCGCACCGGCGACGTGTTCCATGGCGCTATCGGCGGCCTCGGCCCCGGGGTGCGTTATGGGCTGCGCGTTACCGGGCCGTTTGATCCGGCGCGCGGGCATCGCTTCGATCCCATGAAGCTGCTCTGCGATCCGCTGGCGACGCGGTTCGACCGGCCGTTCCGGCTGCATCCCTCGCTGTTTGTCGGCGGCGGCGACAGCGCTGCGGCGATGCCCAAGGCGATCGTCGAAGCCGCGCCGACATTGCCGCCGGCGGCGTCGCGCTTTGCCTGGGACGGTGGCGCGATCTACGAACTCAATGTCGGTGGCTTCACCCGCACCCATCCCGAAATTCCGCCGCCGTTGCGCGGCACCTTCGCCGGCCTCGCCCATCCTGCCGCCATCGCCTATCTACGCCGGCTTGGCATTGCCGCGGTGGAGCTGATGCCACCAACGCCGCGGATCGAGGCGCCGCATCTGCCGCCTCTCGGTCTCACCGATGCCTGGGGGTATAATCCCGTGACCTTCGCCGCGCCCGATCCGCGTCTCGCGCCGGGCGGCTTTGCCGAGGTGCGGGCGGCGGTCGATGCCCTGCACGACGCCGGAATCGCCGTGCTCGTCGATATCGTTCTCAACCATACCGGCGAGTACGATGAAACCGGCCCCACTCTCTCGCTGCGCGGGATCGATAATGCCAGCTATTACCGGCTCGATCCCGCTGATCCGTCGCGCTATCGCGACGAGACCGGTTGCCGCAACACCATGGCGCTCGATCGCCCGGCGGTGGTGGCGCTGGCGTTGGCGGCATTGCGGCGTTGGGTGCTGCATGCCGGGGTTGATGGCTTCCGCTTCGATCTCGCGACCGTGCTCGGGCGGCGCGAGGACGGGTTCGATCCGGCGGCGCCGCTGCTTGCCGCGATCGAGGCGAATACCGTGCTGCGCGGCCGGGCGCGGATCGCCGAACCCTGGGATCCCGGCCCAGGCGGCTACCAGCTCGGCGCTTTCCCGCCCGATTGGGGTGAGTGGAACGATCGCTACCGCGACACGCTGCGCCGCTTCTGGCGCGGCGATCCGGGCCAGGTGGGGGCGCTTGCAACCGCCTTCTGCGGCTCGGCCGACATCTTCGCGGCACGCGGGCGGGCGCTCACCCGCTCGGTCAATTTCATCACCGCGCATGATGGGTTCACCCTCGCCGATCTCGTCTCGTATGCGCAAAAGCATAACGACGCCAATGGCGAGGGCGGGCGCGACGGGGCGGAGAGCAACTGGTCGTGGAATCACGGGGTCGAGGGGCCGCACAACGACCCCGCGCTCCGCACCGCGCGAGCCGCCGATCAGCGTGCGTTGCTCGCCTCGCTGCTGCTCTCACGCGGGACGCCGATGATCGGCATGGGGGATGAGTGCGGGCGGAGCCAGCGCGGCAACAACAACGCCTATGCGCAAGACAATGAGATATCCTGGTTTGACTGGGCGGGCATGGACCGCGCCCTGCTCCGCTTCACCGCGCGGCTGCTGCAGCTTCGCCGGCGCTGCGCCTTCGCGTGTGGCGCGGCGGCGGTCACGGATGCGGAGATCGCCTGGCGCACGCCAGAGGGCGCGCCGATGACCCCAGCGCTGTGGCAGGAGCCCGACCGGCGCACCCTGGTCGCGCTGATCGCGGACGCGCCCGGAAAGGCACTGCTGGTTGCCCACGCCGGCAGTGCGCCGGTCTGGGTGCAACTGCCCGAGATCACGGACGGGCGGCGATGGCGGGTGCTCGTCGATACCGCGGCGCCGCGCCGGCGTGGCACCGCCGCCGGATGGCTCGAAGTGGCGGGGCGCTCGCTCATGCTCCTCGCTGGCTGAGGCACGCGAAAGCCCGCTATGCCGCCGCCAGCACCCGCGTCTCGCCGCCATCGGGCGTGGCGTCGTCCGCCCCGTCCCGCCAACGCCACGAGACCGTGATCGTATTCCCGGCCGCGACCGCCTCGGTCCGCAGTGTCGCGGCGTAGAGCCCGAACCCGACCGCCAAGGTATGGCGCTCGCCCCCCGGTGTGCCGGCCGCTTCCCAACGCAGCGCCGCCGGCCGCGTCAGCACCACCACCAGCCGGGTGCCCGCGGTCATCCGCGCGACCGGCGCCCAGGGCATCCAGACACTGCGCACCGCCGCCCGCCGCCGCGCCCGGTAGCGCCGCCCGACCGCAGCCGGCGCGTCCACCGCCCGCCCGGCTTGGCGCGAGATCACCAGCTTGACGAATTCCGCATGCGCCCAAGCGAGCGGTGTTGCCGACCCGGTCGGCCGGCCGGGATAGAGGAAGCGGCGCGGAATCGCCTCGGCGTCCCATACCTGCTCGGGAATCATGCCGCCCTTGCCGGCCATTTTCGCCATCGCCTGCAAAAGTGGCAGCGGGTCGCGCCCGGCGGCGAGTTCGTACTGGCCCCGCTCGCCGGCAAGGAGCGGCCAGCCGCGCCCGCGCCCGGCGCCGACATAGGGGGCGCCGTCCTCCGTCTCGCCGTAACCATCCCCGACATAGCGGTGCCAAACCGGGCCAGAGGGGGTATCGGTCTTGAGCAGCGCGTCGGCCAGTTTCAGGCTATCGACCATCAGCGCATCATCGGCGCGGCGCAATCCGAACCGCACCAGCGCGAGAAAGTCGAGTGAGACCAGCGCGTTGGCGGGGATCGCGCGTGGCGTCGGCTGGTTGTGGAGGGGAATCGGCGTCGCCAGCGCCGCCGGGTCGGTCAAGATCGCCGCCGGCGCCAAATGCACGTAGTGGGCGGCAATGCCGGCCTCCGCGGCCAGGGGACCGCCGCGCACAACGAGCCAGCGCTCGATCTCGGCGTTCCAGAAATCCGCAACCACCAGCGCGAGCCAACGCAGCCGCAGCGGCAGGAACGCCGCCCCAGCCACCAGGGCGGCGATCACGCAGGCGAGCGTGTAAGGGGTGATGCCGGCGCTCTCCTCCCAGCGGTCCTGCTCGGAGACCGGGCCGTTGCGGAGCAGATAGCCGAGGGCGGCGGCGACCATGTCGGCGATCTCGGTGCCGCCCAACGCATCCCGTTCCCCAAGCAACGCCGCCAGCACGACCGGGCAAGCGGTCTGGTCGAGCTGTTTGCCCTGCCAATAGGGGCGGCCGCCCAGCCATTGGTTTTGCTCCCAATGCCCGTCTTCGCGCTGCGTCGCGATCAGGTAGCGGAGCGCGTTGCGCGCCTCCTCCTCGGCGCCGAGCGCGAGCAGGGCGGTCGCGCATTGCACGAGATCGCGCGGCCAGACCAGATGATAGCCGCCGCGCTCGGTGCCGCGATCGCCCCAGGGGATGGAGAGGCTGGCGACCATCGCGCCCGGATAGGTCTTATCGAGGTGGCTGCGGAGCACCATGGCGGAGACCATGAACTGCTCGCCCAGCGCGTCCGGCGCTTCCCAGCGCACCGGGTTGCGCCGGTTGGCGCCGGCGTACCAATCCTGCCAATCCGCCACCTGACGCAGCAGCACCGCGGCGAACGGTTCGAGCAGGCTGGAGACGGCCAGCGTCGCCGCCGCCTGCTTGGTCGCGGCAAAGCCCAGCGCCAGCACCGCGTGCGCCGGCAGCGCCGCCACCAGCGCGACATTCCCCGGCCCGGCGCGGTCATATTCCCAGGTCAGCGCGCCATGGACGGCGAAATCCTGCCAACCGTCGCTGACCCCGACATACCCCGCGCTCGCCGCCCCCATGACGTCGCGCTGAGCAGCGTCAGCGGCGACCAGCGCAAGACCATACGGCCCCTGCTCCGCCCACAGCACACGCCGGCCGCGATAGCGCGCCACCGCAGCGACATTACCCTCCCCGGTCGCACCGAGCCGCGGGGCGAGCAACACATAGAGCCGCAGCGCCGGATCACCGGTCAGGGTCGCCTCGATCAGCAATACGTCGCGCAGCGGATCGGGGGTAATGCGGAGCCGAAGACGAAAGCGCGGATGGCGGTGAAGGATTTCCACCGCCGGCACCCCGGGCGCGAGCAGCCGCACGTCATAGGTTCCGAGCCGCTTGACCTCGACCCAGAACCCGGCGTCGTCGCCAACGATGAAGCCGAGATCACGGATCTGCGGCAGATCGACGCGCGGGTAATAGACCTCGGTGACGATGCCGAAGCCGAGCGTGAACCAGAGCCGCGCCGGACCGAGCGAGCCGCCGACCACGTCCTTCGCGCTGCTGGTCCAGGTCGGTGCATTGCCAGGCGCGCCGGGCGCGTCCGAAACCGGTGGGGCGTTGGCGATTGGCAGATGATGGGTATCAAGAGGCATGATCGGATATTCCTCGCTCGGCCACATTCGCGAGAGCATAGCGGACGCAGATTGCAAAAGGCATAACACGGATCGGCGCGGCGGATGCGCAGGATTGGCGGGTCACGACACAATATCGCGGCGAAATTTGATTCGCATCAACGACGCGATCGGCGGGCATCCTGTGCGCCAGGATCGCCCGCATTCGCCGCAGCATGGCGGTCGCGCGATCGCTCCGCGCATCGCGGCGCCGGCGCCAACACGGCGGCAAGAGCCTTCCTATCGGCACACCGGAGATGACCGCCGAAGATGTGCGGGGGGAACTCTACGCCGACCCCGCCCCCGCGGCCGGCACGCGCGTCACGGCGATGAAAAGCGCTCGCGCCCTACTTGCACGCCACCACCATGATTTCGACCAGGGCGCGTGGGTCGGCGAGCGCCGCCTCGACACAGGCGCGAACTGGCGCACCATCCTTGGGCAGCCACGCTGACCACACTTCGTTCATCGCGGCGCGATCACTGATATGCTTGAGCCAGATCTGCGCCTGAAGGAGGCGAGTCTTATCGGTGCCGTGGAGTTCAAGAGTAGCGTCGATTTCGGCCAGGATCTCGGCGGTCTGACCTTTGATGTCTTTGCCAAGATCGTGCGCGAGCACGCCGGATGTATAGACGAAACCGTGATACTCGACGGCGCGGGCGAGAATGTGAGAGGGGTTGGTGCGGATGATCCGGCTCATGGTGGGATCCTTCATGCTGAGAGGGCGTGAATTGAACCGGCCCGGATTTTCCGGAGACCGGATGGTCGTGCGGCAAGGCCAAAGGATCAGCATTCATGATCCTAATGGAATCACGAATGCCGGGGTTTTGCTATCTCTTTCTGCGCAAAAACCCGACTGTATCAAGCTACCCAGCAGATTACGGCCCCGGATGGATAGCTTTGGCACGGCACTCGTTCCCCATATGCTTTGGCGCAAGCTTATCCCTCCCGCACGAAATGGACAAAGCATCCGAAGGCTTGCGCGCGGTTTTCGCCAAGGCACGCAACACCGTCCCGACTGAGCCCTGACCAATACCCTCACCCTCGGCCAAGACAAAGGCCGAGAGCAAGGTAGGTTTTGATTGAACCATCCTGTTCCATCAAAACCGGCCAACGTGCTCGCCAAAATAGGGGTAGAGCGTGATCGATTGAAACCGATCGCGCTCTAAGCGGCGCCGGTGGCGAAGGTCACCGGCGCGTTGGAAGAAAAATCGACGATTTTTCCTAAACTTTGCCCGATCGGGTGTTGTCTCACTGCGTGGCAATCCAGCGGGCGATGCCCGGCCAATGCTCGCGCAGTGTGCGTGCCCCCATGAACAGACCGATATGGCCGCCGGGCACCAGTTTCTGGGTGATTTTATCGGCCGGTGTGCCGACCAGGCCGGCGGCCGCGAAAACCTGCTCACGCGGGGTGATGTCGTCTGACTCGCCCGCCAGCAGGTAAAGCGGGCAGGTGATCGCCTTCAAGGAGAGCCGGCGGCCAAGCCCGATGAAGCTGCCCTGCGCCAGATGGTTCTCCTTGAACAATTGCTTGATCGCCTGGAGATACCAGCGGCCGGGGAGATTGATCGGATGTTCGTACCAGCTTTCGAACGTCTCGGTCTTCTTGAGCCAGACCGGATCATCGATATGTTCGTAAAGATCGATATGGTCCTGGATATAGTGCTGCCCGGGATGCATGTTTTTCCAGCCTTCGAGCATGTAGCGGCCGAGCATCAGCCCGCCGCCGGCGGCCACCAACTCCTCGTAAAACGAGAGCGGGTACTCATGCACAAGATGCTTGAGTGGCCCATGCCCGGCTGCCGTGTCGATCGGCGATCCCGCGAGTACCAGGCTTTGGACCTTTTCGGGAAACCGCGCCGCCAGCATCGCTGCCATCCAACCGCCCTGGCAGAGGCCAACGAGATTGGCGCGCCCGCCGAGATCGTCGATGCAGACGACAAGTTCGGCGAGATACTGGTCGATCTCGAGATCCTTCATATCCGGCGTCGCCGATTTCCAGTCGGTGAGATAAACCCGCGAGACGCCATTGTCGCGTAGCGTTTCGATCAGGCTTTGCCCCTGACGGTAATCGGCGATCATCGCCGAGTGGCCAGCGTAAGGCGCATCGACGATGGTCGGGACAGACATGGTCTCGGCGCTGCCATATTCGCAAAAGCGCATAGTACGGAGATCGAGACGGACGCCATGGGCGGTCGCGAGCTTCGGTTGCAACTCGGTTTGGAGCTTTTCTTCCTCTGTGAGGAATTTGAGATTGCGCGCCACGACCGCGGCGCCGCTCTCCGCCAGATCCTCGGCGATCTGCATCGGCCAGAAGAAGGGGACAGAGCTGCCGCTTGATTTTGGCTTGGCTGGCATGATCGTTCTCACTGATTGACATGAAGGCGCGAGTTTACATGCCGGTCAGCGACGTGTCTGCGCCCTGCGGTCAAGACGCAGCAATGTGATAACGTGCGGCGGAACGGTGCGGAATGTCCCGAAAAAAAAGGCGGCGCCTCGCGTTGCGGGCGCCGCTTGAGGTGCGCAACACCCGCCAAGACGGCACGCGGTGCGGCGTATGGGAGGAAACGTGAAGCCGCGAATCGTCTGGCCTCACAGAAAAGATATGGTTAGTTCGTTAAGGAATGGTATATTTCTCGGCTGGCCTTGAGAAATAATCCGTGCTTGCTAAGCTCGATCTTCGAGCTTTGACGATGGCAACCGCTATTCGGTTGTCGAAAAAAGCGCTCTTTGCGGCGACGAAATGAAGGGCCTGACCGACGGGCAGCGCGCCGCTTCGCTCTCCCCATGCCCGTAGAAGCCTGCTAAACCGCCCGCGCCCGGCGCCTTCGCGCACGCCGGGGAGAGAGGTTCGCGATGCGTTATGTCTCCACCCGCGGCGGCGCCCCGGTCCGCGATTTCGCCGAGGTGCTGCTCGCTGGCCTCGCCGAGGATGGCGGGCTTTACGTGCCCTCCGCCTGGCCCCATTTTGCCCCAGCCGACTGGCGGGCGCTGCGCCGGCTCGACTATCCGGCCCTCGCCGCGCGCGTGCTCCAGCCCTTCATCGGTGAGGCTATCCCGTTCGCGACGGTGGAGGCGCTCTGTCGCGACGCCTATCGCGCTTTCCGCCATCCGGCGACGGTACCGCTGATCCAGCTCGGGCCGCATCTCTTCACCGCCGAGCTGTTCCACGGCCCGACGCTCGCTTTCAAGGATTTCGCGCTGCAACTGCTCGGCCGATTCTTCGACCACGTGCTCACGGCGCGCGATCAGCACCTCACGCTGATCGGTGCGACCTCGGGCGATACCGGCTCGGCCGCCATCGCCGCGTGCCACGATCGCGCCCGCCTCAACATCGCGATCCTCCACCCCAAGGGCCGCACGAGCGACATTCAGCGCCGCCAGATGACCACGGTCCGCGCGCCGAATGTTCTCAATCTTGCCATCGACGGCACGTTCGATGACTGCCAGGATCTGGTCAAGGCGATGTTCGCCGATGCCCCGTTTCGCGCGGCACACCATTTGTCCGCGGTCAATTCCATCAACTGGGCGCGGATCGCGGCGCAAATCCCCTATTACGTCGCAACCGCGCTCGCCCTCGGCGCGCCGGAGCGCGAGGTTGCGTTCGCGGTGCCGACCGGGAATTTCGGCAATGTTCTGGCAGCCTACGCCGCCCGTCGGATGGGGCTGCCGATCGTCCGCCTCGTCGTCGGTTCCAATCGCAACGACATCCTGGCGCGCTTTCTCGCCGGCAATGACATGTCGCTCCGCCCGGTCGAGCCCAGCCTCTCGCCGAGCATGGATATCGCCGTGAGTTCCAATTTCGAGCGGTTGCTGTTTGAGCTCGTCGACCGCGATGCCGGCGCGACGGCCGCGATCATGCGGGATTTTCGCGCAAGCGGCCGGATGGCGGTGCCGGAAGCGGCGTGGCGGCGGGCGCGGCGGCTATTTTTCGGCTTCCGCCTCGACGATCCCGGAACGGAGGCGGAAATCCGCCGGCTCGCCACGCAAACCGGCTATCTCGCCGACCCGCATAGCGCGATCGGCATCGCCGCCGCGAGCGCCCATCCCGCCGGCCCCGGCATCCCCATGATCGCCATGGCGACCGCGCATCCGGCAAAATTTCCCGACGCGATGGAACGCGCGACCGGCCAACGCCCCCCTCTGCCCAAGCCGCTCGCCGACCTATATGAACGCGAAGAAGCGATGACCGAGGCGCCGGCCGACCTCGCCGAGGTCGAATCCCTGATTGGCGCCTTTGCCCGCAAGAATAGCCGACCCGAACCGCCCACGAGGAATAGCGCATAATGAGCGACGCCATCCGGCTCACCCGGCTCCCGAACGGCCTCACCATCGCGAGCGAACGCATGGAGCGGGTCGAGACCGTCTCCTTCGGCGCCTATGTCGGCGCCGGCACCCGCCATGAGGTGCCGGCCGAGAACGGCGTTTCGCATTTCCTCGAACACATGGCCTTCAAGGGCACGGAGCGGCGGAGTGCCGCCGCAATCGCCGAGGAGATTGAGGCCGTCGGCGGCCATATCAACGCCTATACCGCGCGCGAGCAGACCGCCTATTACGTCAAGCTGCTCAAGGAAGACCTCGCGCTCGGCGTCGATATCATCGGCGACATCCTCTGCCACAGCAGCTTCATCCCCGAGGAGTTAGAGCGCGAGCGCGGCGTCATTCTCCAGGAGATCGGCCAGGCGAACGACACGCCAGACGATATCATTTTCGACCATTTTCAGGAGACCGCCTTCCCCGACCAGCCGATGGGCCGCCCAACCCTCGGGCGCGAGGCGGTGATCAAGACGATGTCGCGGGCAACCCTCACCCGCTACATGGCGCGCCACTACACGCCAGAGAACATCGTCATCGCCGCCGCCGGCGCCCTCGATCACGACGGCTTGGTGCGGTTGGTCTCCGAACATTTCGCCGATCTCGCAACCCAGTCCGCGCCGCCGCCGGCCCCCTCCGAGTATCGCGGCGGCGAGTTCCGCGAGGCGCGCGATCTCGATCAAGTCCATATCGTGCTCGGATTTCCCGGCTGCGCCTATGCCGATCCCGATTACTACCCGGCGTTGCTGCTCTCGACGTTGCTCGGCGGCGGTATGTCGTCGCGCCTGTTCCAAGAGATCCGCGAAAAGCGCGGGCTCGTCTATTCGATCTATTCCTTCGCCGCGCCCTATGCCGATGGCGGCCTCTTTGGCATCTATGCCGGCACCGGCGAAGCGGAAGCAGAGGAATTGCTGCCGGTGACGCTCGAGGAATTGCGCAAAGTGCAAAGCGAGGTTGGCGCGCGTGAGCTTGCCCGCGCCCGCGCCCAGGTGAAAGCCGGGCTGTTGATGTCGCTCGAAAACACCGGCTCGCGCTGCGAAAATCTCGCCCGTCAGTTGCAGGTTTTCGGCCGCGTGATCCCGGTCGCCGAGACCGTCGCGCGGATCGAGGCGGTCACCCTCGATGATGTCCGCCGTGTCGCAGCCCGCCTGTTCCGCGCCAAGCCGACGCTGGCAACCCTCGGGCCGGCCGGCAAAGTGCCGAGCCTTGCCGCCATCGCCGAGAGGCTCGCGGCATGAACGGGCCCGAACTGCTCGGCGATTTGCTTGCCGCGGCCCGCGCCGCCGGCGCCGATGCTGCCGATGCGGTGCTGGTCTCCTCGGCCTCGCTCGCGGTCACGCGGCGGCTCGGCGAAACCGAGCATGTCGAGCGGGCGGAGGGGCGCGATGTCGGTCTCCGCGTCTTTGTCGGCCGCCGCGCCGCCATCGTCTCGGCCGGCAGCGCCGATCCCGCCGGTTTTCCCGATCTGGTCGCGCGCGCGCTGGCGATGGCGCGGGTGGTGCCGGAAGACCCTTTCGCCGGCCTCGATGAGGCGCCACCGACGCCGCAGGAGGCCGGTTTTCTCGATCTTCTCGACCCCGACGAACCGAGCCCCGCGACCCTGATCAGCCGCGCCGCTTGCTCCGAAGAGGCCGCGCTCGCCGTCCCTGGCGTCTCCAATTCCGAGGGCGCCGAAGCCGGCTGGAGCCGGAGCGAGATCACACTCGCGACCTCGGCGGGCTTTCTCGGGCACTATGCGCGCAGCAGCCACAGCCTCTCGGTCACCGCGCTCGCCGGGCAGGGAACGGCGATGGAACGCGATTACGATTACGCTTCGGCGGTCCATGGCGGCGATCTCGAGGATGGGGCGGTGCTCGGGCGGCGGGCGGGCGAACGCGCGGTCGCGCGGCTCAACCCGGTGCGGCCCAAGACCGCGCGTCTGCCGGTGGTTTATGACCCGCGCGTCGCCGCAAGCCTGGTCGGGCATTTCGCCGCCGCGATCAATGGCGCGAGCATCGCGCGCGGCACCAGCTTCCTCAAGGATCGGATGGATCAACCGGTCTTCGGCCCCACCATCGCGATCCATGACGACCCGCTCCGCCGGCGTGGTCTGCGCTCGCGCCCCTTCGATGGCGAGGGCCAGCGCACGGCGCCGCTGGTGCTCGCCGAGGGCGGCATTTTGCGGGCATTTCTGCTCGATCTGCGCAGCGCCCGCCAGCTCGGCCTGCGCACCAATGGCCGTGCCGCGCGCGGAACCGGCGGCCCGCCTTCGCCGAGCGCAACCAACCTCTATCTCGCGCCGGGACCGCTGAGCCCGGCGGCCTTGATGGCCGATATCACGGAAGGGGTCTATGTCACCGAGCTGATCGGCATGGGCGTCAACGGCATCACCGGCGATTACAGCCGGGGCGCGAGCGGCTTCATGATCCGCCATGGCGAGATCGCCGAGCCCGTCGCCGAGATCACCATCGCCGGCAACCTGATCGAGATGTTCGCCCATCTCACCCCGGCGAACGATCTCGTCTTTCGCCGCGGCACCGACGCGCCGACGATCCGCGTGGATGGCCTGACGCTGGCGGGCGCGTAACGCGAGGAGAGTGTGATGCCGCGCCTGATCCCGCTCTTGGCTGCTCTCCTGGTGCTCGCGATGGCCGCGGCACCGGTCGCGGCGCTGGCGCGGGCGGGTGACTCGTCTTCGATGGGCAGCCGCGGCAGCCGAACCTATTCGGCGCCGCCGCCGACCAACACCGCGCCCTATGCGGCGCCGCTGCAACGCAGCCTGACCGCCCCCACCACCCCTCGCGGCGGCATGATGGGCGGCTATGGTGGTGATGGGATGCGCTCGTCGTTCCTCTCCGGCCTGTTCGGCGGCCTGATTGGCGCGGGGCTTGCCGGGATGCTGCTCGGGCACGGATTTTTCTGGGGGATGGGGAGTTTCGGGGGGATCATCGGCCTCCTCATCCAGATCGCGCTGATCGTCTGGCTGGTCCGCATCCTCGCCCGCCGCGTAACCGGCATGAGCCCGCGCGGCGCCGGCGGCGCGCCATTCGTTGCCGCCCCCGCGCCGGGCGCGGCACCGGCAGGAGGCGGGCGGCCACCTCCGGCGATCGGCGCGGCCGATTTTCAGGCCTTCGAGCAAGCCTTATACGCTATCCAAGCCGCCTGGAGCGCGCATGATCTCGCGGCGCTGCGCCGCCTCGCGACCCCGGAAATGGTGAGCTATTTCGCCGAGCAACTCGCCGAGCAAACCAGCCGGGGGGTGCGTAACGTGGTGCGCGACGTGCGGCTCGACCGTGGCGACCTCGCCGAGGCGTGGTCTGAGAATGGGCGGGATTACGCGACGGTTGCGATGCAGTTTTCGATGATCGACGTGACGCTCGACGCCTCCGGTCGCGTCGTCGATGGCAGCCCGGGCGAACGGGTGAGTGCGACCGAGCTTTGGACCTTCCTCCGCGCCCCGGGCGGGGCCTGGATTCTCTCGGCGATCCAACAGGCGCGATAACGCGCGCGCTCTGGCCCGCAAGGGCGGCTGGAACAGGATTGGCGAGCAAGCGCACATAAGCTGGCGATCGTCCAGTCGCGGAGGTCGTCTTCGCTCGCGCTCATTCCCGCTCCTGGGAAAAGTTGTGCAAGCTCTTACGACACGACAAGGCTAATTCTTGGCGAGAAACTCGGCCACCAGATGGCCCCAGATATCGGCGTAGTTCAGGGTCTGATGGCCATAGGTCGCGCCGCGCGGAATGAGCACGTATTGCCCATGCTTTACGCGTTTCATCGCCGGCGCCATGATGTCGAGTTCGGGCGGGTTGACGAGATCATCGGCAAAATTGATGGCAAGAAGCGGCGCGGTGATTTTATCGAGATCGGGCGCCGGATCGTAATCGGCCGAGCTTTCCCAGGTATAAAGCATGTTATTCGCATCCCATTTATAGCCCTCGGCAACGAGACGGTTGTAAAGGGCGATCGCATCGCCGCGCGTCGGCGCCGCCTGTTGCAGGCGCTCGGCGTTGCCGGTCATCAGCGCAAATAGCGGCGCCGCAGTCTCCAACCAAAGGCGCGGCGGCTTCGCCGGGTCATATTCGCCGCCCAGCCAGCCGGGATCGTCGCGGATGGCGCGGATCACCATCTCGCGCCAGAGCATGTTGCGGCCGCTGATCGCCGCCGGCATCGCGCCGATCGGCACCAGCGCGTCCATGAAACCGGGATGGCGCTCGCCCCAGAGCCAAGTCTGCATCCCGCCCATCGAGGTGCCGAGCACGAGGCGGAGATGGGGCACGGCGAAGACGTCGGTCAGCAGGCGGTATTGCATCTCCACCTGGTCGATGTAACCGTAATGCGGGAAGTGGGCGTGCAGCCCGTCGGAAGGCTTGCTCGAGCCGCCAGCGCCGATGCCGTCCGGCAGAATGACGAAATATTTCCGGGTATCGAGCGGCTGATCGGGGCCGAACAAATTGTTGGCGAGCGTCGGGGCGAGAAAATTCTTGCCGGTGCCGGTCGTGCCATGCAGCAGCAACACCGCGTTCAGGACATGCCCCTCACGATCGCGAAGCGGCAGGCCGACAGTGGTGTAATGCAGGCGAAGATCGGCGATCCGCTCGCCATTGGCGAAAGTGACGTCGTGCAGCGCGTAATCGTTTTCGTAGATCACCAGCGCCGGCTGCGCCCGTGCCGTCGTCGCGAACGCGGAAAGCAGGCATGCGAGGATCCATCCGATGCGGATCATCGCGTTTTCCCATGCTTGGGGAGCACGCGCGCCGGCGGTTTGCGTTTCGCGGCGACGCTGCCGGGCGGTGCCGGGCGCAGCGCACGAAGCTCGGCGATGGTTGCGCGCGGGGTGATCTGCTCGGGGTCTTGGACGAGTTCGATCACCGCTGGCCGACCGCTGGCGACGGCGCGGCGAAACGCCGGGGCGAATTCCGCGGTGGTGGTGACGGTTTCGCCATGGCCGCCGAAAGCCTCGATGAATTTCGCGAAATCGGGGTTGGTGAGCGTGGTGCCGGAGACGCGGCCGGGGAAGAATTTCTCCTGATGCATGCGGATGGTGCCATACATCTGATTGTTGAAAACCAAGATGATGGGGGCGACGCCATGATGAAAGGCGGTCGCGATTTCCTGGCCGGTCATCAGGAAACCGCCATCCCCGACGAAGCCGACGACGAGGCGTTCGGGAAAGACGATCTTCGCCGCAATCGCCGCCGGCACACCATAGCCCATGGCGCCGTTGGTCGGCCCGATGAAGCGCTGGGCATCGGCGAAATTCAAAAACCGCGCGACCCAAGTGGCGAAATTGCCGGCGTCACCAGTCAGGATCGCCTCGGCCGGCAGCAGGGTTTGCAACTCATGGAGAATCTCAGAGAGGTTGAGCTTGCCGCGATAAGGGGCGATCGCGCTCGCGGCCTCACGCAGGGCGCGCAATTCCGCCCGCCATTCCCCCCAGCGCGGCGCGACCGGCGCGAGATCGCCGAGGCTTGCGGCAAAGACGTTGAGATCGGCGACGATCCCGAGCGCGGGGCGAAACACCCGGCCGATTTCCTCGGCCTCGGGATAGACATGCACGATCGGTGTCGCGCCGGCGAGATCGAACAGCGTATAGCCTTGCGTCACCGCTTCCGAAAGCCGGGTGCCGAAGGCGAGGATGAGATCAGCCTCGCGCACTTTCGCGACCAAAGCCGGATCGCAACCGACGCCGAGATCACCAACGAAATTCGCGAGCGTCATGTCATAGAGCTGCTGGCGGCGAAAGCTCACCGCGACGGGAATATCCTGGCCGAGCAGGAAATCGCGGACCGCGGCGCGTGCCGCCTCGCTCCAGCAGGAACCGCCGAGAATGGCGAGCGGTTTTCGCGCCTGCCCAAGCAGATCACGCAGTTTTGCCAGCGCGGCGGGATCGGGAAAGGGGCGGGTGACGGGCGCCGGACCGATGTCGGGGACGGCGACGCTGTCGCGCTGCATTTCCTCCGAAAGCGCGATCACCACCGGGCCAGGCCGGCCGCGCGTTGCGACATCGACGGCGTGGGCGACGATTTCGGGGATACGTTTCGCATCGTCGATCTGCGTCACCCATTTGGCGATCGGGCCGAACATCGCCCGGTAGTCGATTTCCTGAAAACTCTCGCGATCGGTCTCGGCGAAGGGGATCTGGCCGACGAACAGCAAAAGCGGCGTGCTGTCCTGGCGCGCGATATGGACGCCGATCGCGCCATGGCAGGCGCCGGGGCCGCGCGTCACCATCGCCGCCGCCGGGCGGCCGGTGAGCTTGCCATAGGCTTCCGCCATGTCGACGGCGCCGGCCTCGAAACGGCAGGTGACGAGTTTGAGCCGTTCGCGCACCGCATAAAGCCCGTCCAGCACATCGAGATAGCTCTCGCCGGGGACCGCGAAGACATGGTCGATACCGTTGGCGACCAGCGCGTCGGCGAGCACCCGCCCGCCGGGGCGGGGTGCGATGCGGGCTTTGCGGGCTTGCGCCAATTCCATGTCTCAAACCTCCCTCGCGGCTATTTTCAACCGCGAACATAGGCCGCCCCGCTCGATCCGTCACCCATCGGCGAGCGAGGCGCGGAGCGACCAGAACGGCGGCGTTCCCTCTTTTAAAGAAGCATAAAAAATGCCTGTTCGTGGTAAGAAGAACTCTGCCCATGCGCGCCGGCGTTGCTGGCTGGGCGGTCTCTCGTTTTACAGTCGTACGAAAGGCAACATCATGACCGAAGCTCTCTATCCGCCCGCAACCCGAGAGATGGCGCGAAAGCGGCGCGAACTCGCCCCCGCGGCAGAGGCGGCTTTCAATGCCTTCGGCAAGGCGGTGTTCGCCGAGGGGGCGCTTGCGGCCAAGACCAAACAAATCATTGCCGTCGCCATCGCCCATGTCACACAATGCCCCTATTGCATCAAGGGTCACACCAAGGCGGCGCTACGTGCTGGAGCCACGGGGGAAGAGTTGATGGAGGCGATCTGGGTCGCCGCCGAGATGCGCGCCGGCGGCGCTTATGCCCATGCCGCGCTGATGATCGATGCCCTCGCCGAGGACGAAAAAAAATGACCGGACCCGCTAGGGCCTCGCCGTCCGCGGCCGGGGACGTAGCGATGGGGGTGCAGCTTAAGCGCGTTTATGATCCGCCGTCGGCGGGAGATGGCGTCCGTATCCTTGTTGATCGCCTGTGGCCGCGCGGCCTCTCCCGTGCCAAGGCGGCTATTCAGCGCTGGGAAAAGGAGATCGCCCCGAGCGACGAACTACGCCGCTGGTTTGGCCATGATCCGGCGCGCTGGCCAGAATTTCGTCGCCGCTATGCCGCGGAATTGCGCGCCCAAGCGGCCTTGCTCGCGGATTTGCGGGCGCTGGCCGCGGCCGGGCCGATAACCCTGGTTTATGCCGCGGGTGATACCGTGCATAACAATGCCGTGGTGCTGGCCGAACTGTTGCAAGCGGCGCAAGAAAAGCCCGGCCACGGCATGACGGGTTCAAATTGACCCGGTCATACTCTGCTCGACACTCGCTGGAGCGTGCGCCTCACGTCTTTGGCGATGCCGGCTTAAACGGTCACGCTCTCGTTCCATCGCAAGGAGGCGGGTAAAATGCGGGCTATTTTCGTGATGATCAAATGCGAGATGGGCGAGGCCTATCGCGTCGCGCGCGAGGCGGCGGACAGTATCGCGCAGCTTTCGGAACTCTATTCGACCTCCGGCCAGTATGATCTCCTCGGGAAATTCTATCTCGAGCCGGAGCAGGATATCGGCCTGTTCGTGACCGAAGCCATCCAGAAATTGCCGGGGGTAAAGGACACCTACACGCTGATCACCTTCAACGCCTTTGCCGCGGCCAGTGGAGAAGCGCCGGGCAATCGTTAATAATAAGTGAAAATTATACCCATAACACCATTCTAGGTTGAAATATTAATCTCTCCAATGCCATGGTGCGTGGCGGCGGAGGGTGTTTTGTCGTTCTGGTTGTCTGGATTGTGGCGCGACCTGCAAGGCAAGAGAAAAGTGGCGCGCTTCGCCCGGCGCGAGACTTTGCCGCAACCCTGGCCTTCGCCGGGGGCGGAGGGGCAGGCGTTGGCCGCCCCGCCTCTGGCCGAGGAAGGATGGGGTGCGGCGGCGTGGCCGGTCGACGAGCGGGCGCCGCGCGCCATGCCGGGCTTTGCCGAGGCGGCCAATCACGTCGCCGAGTTTCTTGCGCGCCCGCTCGCGACCGATCCACCCGCCAATGCTGACGCGCCGGCGGCCGCGGGCGATCCCGAGGCCCTTCCCTTCCCGAGCACCGGTCCGCACGGCCATCGCGCGCGGCTCCGCGAAAAACTGATCGGGCGCGGCGCCGAGGCCCTCGCCGATTACGAGCTATTGGAGATGCTGCTGTTTTTCGCCCAGCCGCGCGGCGACACCAAGCCGCTCGCCAAGGCGATCATCAATCATTTCGGCAGTTTCGCGGCTGTCCTCGCCGCCTCCCAGCGCGATTTGTTCGCCGCGCCCGGGCTTGGCATGCATGGTGTTGCCGCGATCAAGCTGGTGCAGGCGGCGGCCTTGCGCCTT
The DNA here is from genome assembly GCF_003352165.1 of Acidibrevibacterium fodinaquatile. Classification (GTDB taxonomy): domain Bacteria; phylum Pseudomonadota; class Alphaproteobacteria; order Acetobacterales; family Acetobacteraceae; genus Acidibrevibacterium; species Acidibrevibacterium fodinaquatile. The sequence continues at coordinate 1,755,546 of NZ_CP029176.1, read as the reverse complement.
GCCCGCGCCGAGGTGCTGTCGCGGCCGGTGCTCAATAACTGGGACCGGCTGATGGATTATCTCAACGCCGCGCTCGCACGCGAACGGGTGGAGCAGTTCCGGGTGCTGTTCCTCGACAACCGTAACCATCTGCTCGCCGATGAAGTGCAGGCGCGCGGCACCGTCAACCACACGCCGGTCTATCCACGGGAAGTGGTGAAGCGGGCGCTGGAACTGCACGCCTCGGCGCTCATCCTCGTCCATAACCATCCGAGCGGCGACCCGACGCCCTCGCCCGAGGATGTGGAGATGACCAACGACGTGCGCGAGGCGGCGCGGGTTCTCTCGATCACGCTGCACGACCACGTCATCGTCGGCAATGGACGATGGATCAGCTTGCGGCGCGAAGGGCTGCTCTAATCGGCGCTTGCCGATCCCCGCGCGCCCGCGCGCCGTGTTTTCTCGGCGGTGGTCGCTTTAACCCGCGGCGATCCTGGTCTAGAAGCGCGCCATGACCGTCCGCACCCGCTTCGCGCCCAGCCCCACCGGGCTTTTGCATATCGGCGGCGCCCGCACCGCGCTGTTCAATTATCTCTTCAGCCGCCACCATGGCGGCCAATTCCTGCTGCGCATCGAGGATACCGATCGCGCCCGCAGCACCGATCAGGCGGTCCAGGTCATCCTCGACGGGCTCGCCTGGCTTGGACTGACCCCCGATGAGCCGCCGCTGTTCCAATCGACGCGCGCCGCGCGCCATGCCGAGGTCGCGCACGCCCTGCTCGCGGCCGGGCGTGCCTATCGCTGCTATGCCAGCGCCGAGGAGCTGCGTTTGATGCGCGAACAGGCGCTGAAAGAAGGCCGCCCGCCGCGTTATGACGGGCGTTGGCGCGACCGCGACCCGGCCGAGGCGCCGGCGGGTGTCGCGCCGGCGATCCGCCTCAAAGCCCCGCGCGACGGCGAGACCGTGGTCGAGGATCTCGTGCAGGGCTCCGTGCGGGTCGCCAATGCCGAACTCGACGACATGATCATCCTGCGTAGCGATGGCACGCCGACCTATCTCCACGCCGTCGTCGTCGATGATCACGACATGGCGATCACCCATGTCATCCGAGGCGACGACCATCTCACCAACACTTTTCGGCAAGTCCAGATCTATCAGGCGATGGGCTGGGAGATGCCGCGCTTTGCCCATATCCCGCTGATCCACGGCGCGGATGGGGCGAAGCTCTCCAAGCGCCATGGCGCGGTCAGCGTGCTGGAATTCCGCGAACAAGGGTTCCTCCCCGAGGCCGTGTGCAATTATTTGTTGCGGCTCGGCTGGGGGCATGGCGACGCCGAAATCCTCTCGCGGGAAGAGGCGATCCGGCTCTTTGATCTCGACGGCGTCGGGCGGGGCGCGGCGCGCATGGATTATGCCAAGCTCACCCATCTCAACGCCGTCTGGCTGCGTGCCGCCGATGACGCGCGGCTCGCCGAGGAAGTCATGGCGCGGCTTGCCGGTAAGCCTGGGCTCGTTTCCGATGATGTCGCGCGGGCGCGCATTCAGACCTTGATGCCGGCGCTCAAGGAACGCGCCCGCACCCTCGTCGAACTCGCCGAGAGCGCGGCGTTTCTCGCGCGCACGCCGCCGCTGCCGATGAACGAGAAGGCGCAGGCGTTGCTTGACGCGCCCGGCGCGCGGGCGATGCTCGGCGATTTGGCGCAAACGCTCGCCGCCGCCGCCTTCACGCCGGCGGCGCTGCATGACGCCCTCCGCGGTTTCGCCGAAGCGCACGGAAAAAAGCTCGGCGAGGTGGCGCAGCCGCTCCGCGCCGCCCTCACCGGCGCGACCACCAGCCCGCCGATCGACGCGACGCTTGCCGCATTGGGGCGCGAGGAGACGCTGGCGCGCCTCACGGCCGTCCTCGGGTGAGCGCGCGCGATGATTTCCATCGCCTCCCCATTGCGGTTATGATCGACGCACCGATGTGAGAGAGGAAGCCATGGTGACGCGTCTTCGCAAATTTTCCGCGCTCAGCGCGCTCGCCGCCGCGCTCGTCCTCGCGGGCTGCCAGGTGCCGCCGCCGCGGCAGGCGGGGACGCCGATCGTTCATCTCGGCCTCATGCCCCTCGATCCCGCCCCCTGCCTCGGTGCTCTCCATAGCATCAGCAACGCGCCGATCCTGCGCGACGCCAAGCTCGCGGCGACCAACGGCACCGCCAAACTCACCGGCTGTATCCTGAACCCGGGACCGCTCGATTATCGCGCCATCATCGTCGAGATCAGCTTTTTCGACAGCGAAGGCCATCTTTTGAGTTCGCTGACCCGCGACAGCGTCGATCTCCCGGCCTATGCCGCCGCCCCGGCCAAAACCGCCGGGCCGCCGCGCTGGCTGATCCCGATCGATGTCGAGGCCGATCCCAACGCCGTTCAGGCCGAAGTGGTGGTGCATGCCTTGGTCTGCGCCGGGCTTGGCGTGCGCGGCTGCACCGAGGAGCACGATACCGCGGTCGTCGCGGTCTCGGCGGCCAGAACCTGATCGCTTCCTTGGGCGAGTCGCCGCGCCATCTGCTGACGATCGAGGGGCTGGCGCCGCCGGCGATCGCGCATCTCCTCGATCTCGCCGAGAGCTATGTGCTGCTCAACCGCTCCGGCCGCACCGAGCGCGACATGCTGCGCGGGCGGACCTTGATCAATCTCTTTTTCGAGGACAGCACCCGCACACGCACCAGTTTCGAACTCGCCGGCAAACGCCTCGGCGCCGATGTCATCAATATGTCGGTCGCGGCGTCTTCGGTGAACAAAGGCGAGACGCTGCTCGACACCGCGGCGACGCTGAACGCCATGCAATGCGACCTCCTGGTGGTTCGCCATGCGCAATCGGGCGCACCAAGCCTTCTCGCCCAGAAAGTGGACGCGGCGGTGATCAATGCCGGCGACGGCACCCACGAGCACCCGACCCAGGCGCTGCTCGATGCCCTCACCATCCGCCGCCACAAGGGGGATTTTGCCGGGCTCGTCGTCGCCATTTGCGGTGACGTCGCGCATTCCCGGGTCGCGCGTTCGAATATCCATCTCCTGATCACCGTCGGCGCGACGGTGCGGGTGGTGGGGCCGCCGACGCTGATCCCGGCGGCGATCGCGGGGCTCGGGGTCAGCGTGTTCCATGACATGAAGGCGGGGCTCGCCGGGGCGGATGTGGTGATGATGCTGCGGCTCCAGAAAGAGCGCATGGCGCGCGGCCTGGTGCCGAGTGCGCGCGAATATTTCCGCTTCTGGGGGCTCGATGCCGAGAAGTTCGCGCACGCCAAGCCCGATGCCCTGGTCATGCATCCCGGGCCGATGAATCGCGGCGTCGAGATCGACAGCGACCTCGCCGACGATCCCACCCACAGCGTTATCCGCGAGCAGGTCGAGATGGGGGTCGCGGTGCGCATGGCGGTGCTCGACACGCTCGCGCGCAGCCGGGCCTTGTCGCGCAATGTCTGAAGCGCACCCCGATCTTTTGTTCCGCAATGTCCGCCTGGTCGATCCCGCGAGCGGGCGCGACGGCGCCGGGGAGCTTTTGGTGCGGCGCGGCGTCATCGCCGACATCGCCGAGACTCTCGCGACGAGCGAAGGGGCGGAGATCATCGATGGCGGCGGCGCGGTGCTCTGCCCCGGTCTCGTCGATATGCGCGCCGCCCTTGGCGAGCCCGGCTTTGAATATCGCGAAACCATCGCCTCCGCCGCCGCCGCCGCCTCGGCCGGCGGCATCACCACGCTTGCCGTTCTTCCCGATAGCGACCCGGCGATCGACGACCCCGCCCTGGTCCATTTTCTGAGAGCGCGCGGCGAAGCGACCGGGCGCCTCACCATCCTCCCCTATGGCGCGGTGACGCGCGGCTGCCGGGGCGAGGAGCTGGCCGAACTTGGTCTTTTGCGTGAGGCCGGGGCGGTCGCGTTCAGTGACGGCGCGCGCACGATCCACCCGGCGCGGCTGATGCGGCTGGCGCTCGCTTATGCCCGTGGCTTCGGCGCGCGCATCGTCCAGCACCCCGAGGAGCCATCGCTCGCCGCAGGCGGCGCCGCAACCGAAGGCGAACTCGCAACCCGGCTCGGCCTGCCCGGCATTCCCGCCTGCGCCGAGGCGATCCAGGTCGCGCGCGATCTCCGCCTTGCCGAACTCACCGGCGGGATGGTGCATTTCTCGCGGCTTTCGACCGCCGAGGCGCTGGCGCTGGTGCGCGCGGCGAAAGCGCGCGGGATTGCCGTCACCTGCGATACCGCGCCGCCCTATTTCGCCTTGAATGAGCTTGCGATCGGTGATTTTCGCACTTACGCCAAGCTCTCGCCGCCGCTCCGCGCCGAGGCCGACCGGCAAGCCGTCGCCGCGGCATTGGCTGACGGCACCATCGACGCCGTGGTCTCCGACCATCAACCGCGTGATGCCGATGACAAGCGCCTGCCCTTCGCCGAAGCGGCGCCGGGCGGCGCCGGGCTTGCGACGCTGCTCGCGGTGACGCTCGCGGAATATCATGGCGGGCGCCTCACCCTGTCGCGGGTCATCGAATTGCTCACCATCGCGCCCGCGCGGCTGCTGGGGGTTGCGGCCGGGCGGCTCGAAAAGGGGCTGGCCGCCGATCTCTGTCTCTTTGCCCCCGAGCGCGCCTTTCGCGTCACCGCCGGCGCCCTGCCCGGCAAGGCGCAGAATACGCCGTTTGACGGCCGCGCGCTGGAAGGAAGGGTGCTCGGCACCTGGAAAGCCGGGCGGCGCGTGTTCGGATGAGCTTTTTCGCGGTTTGGGGCGCGATCGCCCTCGGCTATCTCCTCGGGGCGATCCCGTTCGGATTGCTGCTGACCCGGCTCGCCGGCCTCGGCGACATCCGTGCCATCGGTTCGGGCAATATCGGTGCGACCAACGTGCTGCGCACCGGCCGGCGCGGCCTTGCCGCGGCGACGCTGCTGCTCGATGCCGCCAAGGGTGCGGCTGCGGTGCTGCTGGTGCGCGGGTGGCTCGCGCCGGGCGTTCCGGCGGCGATGTGGCTTGCGGCACTCGGCGCGGTGATCGGCCATGTCTTCCCGCTCTGGCTCCGGTTTCGCGGCGGCAAGGGGGTGGCAACCGCCCTCGGCGTGCTGCTCGCCGCGTGTTGGCCGGCGGGCGCGCTCGCTTGCCTGATCTGGCTGCTCGTCGCCGTGATCGGCCGCCGCTCCTCGCTCGCCGCCCTGATCGCCGTGGCCGCGAGCCCGCTGCTCGTCTTCATCTTCGCCGGCCCCGTCGCGCTGGCGCCGAGCCTCGCCATCGCCGCCCTGATCATCTGGCGCCATCGCGCCAATATCGCCCGCCTGCGCGCCGGCACCGAGCCGCGGATCGGCGCCAAGTCATGAGTGTTGTTCGCGCATGATGCCACCGGACGCGCTGGAGCGGCTGCGCCTTGCCCGCAGCGAAGGGGTCGGGCCGATCGCCTATCGCCGGCTGATCCGCCGCTATGGGGATGCCGGCGCGGCGCTTGCGGCCCTGCCGGCCTTGGCCCGCGCGGGCGGCCGCGCCGTGCCGCCACGCATTCCCTCAGCCCGCGCCGCCGCGCGCGAGATCGAGGCAGTCGCGGCGCGCGGCGGGCGGCATCTGTTTCTCGACACCGACGCCTATCCGCCGCTCCTCGCAGCCCTCGAGGATGCACCGCCCGTGCTCGCCTTCGAAGGCGACACCGATCTCTTGGCGCGCCCGGCGATCGCCATCGTCGGCGCCCGCAATGCCTCGCTCAACGGCCGCCGGATCGCCGCCGAGCTTGCCGAGGCGCTGGCCGGGGCGGGCTATGTCGTGGTCTCCGGCCTTGCGCGCGGGATCGATGCCGCGGCGCATGAGGGGGCGCTCCGCGCCGGCACCAGCTTCGCCGCGATCGCCGGGGGGCTTGATCGCCCCTATCCGCCGGAGAACGCGGCGCTCCAGGCACGCCTCGCTGCTGCCGGCGGTGTCTTTGCCGAAGCGCCGCTCGGCACCGCGCCGCAGGCACGGCATTTCCCGCGCCGCAACCGCATCATCGCCGGCCTCGCGCTCGGCTGCGTGGTTGTGGAGGCGGCGCTGCGTTCGGGCAGCCTGATCACCGCCCGCCTCGCCGCCGAGGCCGGGCGCGAGGTTTTCGCCGTCCCCGGCTCGCCGCGCGATCCGCGCTGTCTCGGGAGCAATCACCTGCTTCGCCAAGGCGCGCATTTGACCGAAACGCTCGCCGATATCCTCGACAATCTTCCCGCTCGCGGCGAGGCGGGCCAGGGCCGCCGTTTTCGCGAGACGCTGGCGCCGATCGCGCCCGCCGCCGCGGCCATGGCGCCCGATCCTGAGCCGATGGCGGTCGATGACGATGGCCGCGCCGCGCTGCTTTCGCTACTCGGCCCTGCGCCGGTCGCGGTTGACGAGCTTCTGCGCTATTGTCACTTGTCCCCCGCCGCCGTGATAGCGGCGCTTTTGGAGTTGGAAATCGCCGGGCGGGTGGAAACCCTCCCTGGCAACCGTGTCGCGGTGATCGCGGGATCCGCGGTGTCTTGATCCCACGCCTGCCTTACTGAGCTGGAAATCCATGTCCGACGTCGTCGTTGTCGAATCCCCGGCCAAAGCCAAGACCATCAACAAATATCTCGGCGGCGGTTACACCGTCCTCGCGAGCCTCGGCCATGTCCGCGATCTCCCGCCCAAAGACGGCAGTGTGCGGCCCGAGCAGGATTTCGCCATGGATTGGGAGGCCGACGGACGGGGCGAGAAGCAAATCGCCGCCATCGCCGCGGCGCTGAAAGGGGCGCGCCGGCTCTATCTCGCGACCGACCCGGACCGCGAGGGGGAGGCGATTTCCTGGCATGTCCGCGCCATGCTGGAGGCGCGGCGGGCGCTCAAGGGCGTCGAAGTCTATCGCATCAGTTTCAATGAAATCACCAAGAATGCCATCCGCACCGCGATGGCGCATCCGCGCGATCTCGACCAGTCGCTGATCGAGGCCTATCTCGCGCGCCGGGCGCTCGATTACCTGGTCGGCTTCACCCTGTCGCCGGTCTTGTGGCGGAAATTGCCGGGAAGCCGGAGCGCCGGGCGCGTGCAATCGGTCGCACTCCGCCTGATCTGCGAGCGCGAAGCCGAGATCGAAACCTTCCGTGCCCGCGAATATTGGACCGTGGAGGCGGATTTCACGACGCCGCGCGGCGATCCCTTCACCGCCCGCCTCACCCATCTCGATGGCAAGCGGCTCGATCCGTTCGATCTCGCCGACGAGCGCGCGGCGCTGGCGGCGAAAGCGGCGGTCGCCAAAGGCGGGTTCAGCATCACCGCGGTCGAGAAAAAGCGCGTCAAACGCCATCCGCCGCCGCCCTTCACCACCTCGACACTCCAGCAGGAAGCGAGCCGCAAGCTCGGCTTCGGCGCGCAGCAGACCATGCGTCTCGCGCAACAGCTTTACGAGGGGGTCGATATCGGCGGCGAGGCGGTCGGCCTGATCACCTATATGCGCACCGACGGGGTGCAGATGGCGGCCGAGGCGATCGCCGCGATCCGCGACCATGTCCGCGCCGCGTTCGGCGCCGATTACGTGCCGGCGCGGCCACGCGAATACCAGACCAAGGCCAAGAACGCCCAGGAAGCGCATGAGGCAATCCGCCCGACCGACATCACACTGACCCCCGAGCGCGCCGCCCCCCATCTCTCGCCCGAGCAGCGCCGGCTCTACGAGCTGATTTGGAAGCGTGCGGCGGCGGCGCAGATGCAATCGGCCGAACTCGATCAGGTCAGCGTCGAGATCGCGGCTGGTAGGACGCGGCTGCGCGCCACCGGCTCGACCCTCGCCTTCGATGGCTTCCTGAAACTCTATCGCGAGGATCAGGACGAGGCCGAGGGCGAGGAGGAAGGCCGCATCCTGCCGGCAATGGCGGAGGGCGAACGGCCGGCGCTCGGCGAGGTCCGCGCCGATCAGCATTTCACCCAGCCGCCGCCGCGTTATTCCGAGGCGTCGCTGGTCAAGAAGATGGAGGAACTCGGCATCGGCCGCCCCTCCACCTACGCCTCCATCCTCTCGGTGTTGCAGGAGCGCGCCTATGTGCGGCTCGAAAAGCGCCGCTTCATTCCCGAGGATCGCGGCCGGCTGGTGACCGCGTTTCTGGTCAGCTTTTTCAACCGCTACGTCGATACCGGCTTCACCGCCGCCCTCGAGGAGCAGCTCGACGACGTCTCTGGCGGCCGGGTCGGCTGGCGGGACGTGATGCGCGCCTTCTGGGACGCGTTTTCCGCCGCCGTCGAGGAGACGCGGGATCTCAAGGTCTCGGACGTCATCGAGGCGCTGGATCGTGATCTCGGGCCGCATTTTTTTCCGCCGCGCGCCGATGGCAGCGATCCGCGGCTCTGCCCCGCTTGCGGCAGCGGCCGGCTGGGTCTGCGCCTCGGCCGGCATGGCAGCTTCATCGGCTGCTCGAACTATCCCGAATGCCGCTATACCCGCAAACTCGCGATCGAAGGGGGCGAAGGCGATGCGGAGACGCTGCGCGAAGGCATGCGTCTTCTCGGCCAGCACCCCGAGACCGGAGAAGACATCACCGTCCGCCGCGGCCCTTATGGGCTTTACGTCCAGCAGGGCGAGGCGCCCGAGGATCCAAAGTCGAAGGCGCGGCCAAAGCGCGCCTCGCTGCCGCGCGGCATGAATGGCGAGGAAATTACGCTGGCGCAGGCGCTCGGCCTGCTTTCGCTGCCGCGCCAGATCGGGCTGCACCCCGAAACCGGCGAGCCGATCGCGGCCGGGCTCGGCCGTTTCGGCCCCTACATCCGCATGGGCGGCGTCTATGCCTCGCTCGACCGCGATGACGATGTGCTTTCGGTCGGGCTCAACCGTGCCGTCGATCTTCTCGCGCGGAAACTCGCGAGCGTGCGCAATCTCGGCCCGCATCCCAAGGATTCGGCGCCGATCACGGTGCGTAAGGGCCGGTTCGGCCCCTATGTCCAGCATGGTCAGATGGTCGCCAATCTGCCGCGCGGCATGGCGTTGGAGGAGGTGACGGCGGAACAGGCGGTCGCTTTGCTCGCCGAGAAGGGCAAGGTTTTGCGCCCGCGCGGCAAGGCGGCGGCGAAAGCGAACGGCAAAGGCGCGGCCGAAGCGCGGGCGAAGGCGGCCAAGCCCGCGGCGCCGAAGGCGGCGGCAAAATCGGCGAAGGTGCCGGCGCGCAAACCCGCCGCAGCCAAGGCAAAGCCAGCGACACGGCCGGCGAAAGCCAAAGCCGTGCCGGCCGCGAAACCACGCAAGGCTGCACCCTGACCGTGGCACGGCGCGGCGGCTTTCTGCCCGACTTGGCGGAACTCCGCCGCTTTCTCGCCGATCAGCCCGGTCGCCTCGGCAAGCGCGAGATCAGCCGCGCCTTCGGCCTCGGCCCCGAACATCGCGCCGGGTTGCGCGATCTCCTGCGCGCGCTCGCCGAGGAGGGCGAAATCGCCCCCGCCGGCGCCCGCCGCTATCGCGCGCCGGGGCGTCTGCCCGAGATTCTGCCGGTCGAGGTCATTAGCCTCGATCGCGACGGCGAAGCGGTGGCGCGGCCGCTCGACTGGACCGCAGACGGGCCGGCGCCGGCGATCCTGATGGCGCCCGAGCCGCGCGGGCGGCCGGCGCTGGCGCTTGGCGCGCGGGTGCTGGCGCGGCTCCGCCCGATCGCCCATGGCCGCTATGAGGGGCGCACGGTCAAGCGGCTCAGCGACCGCCAGGGTCGTATCCTCGGCGTGTTTCGTGCAAGCGTGGCGGCCTCGCCGCATCCCGATGCCGGGCGGATCGTGCCCGCGGATCGCCGCGCGCGGGCGGAATGGCGCGTGCCGCCGGGCGAGAGCGGCGGCGCCGAGCCGGGCGAAATCGTCGAGGCGATCCCGCTGCCAACACTCGGTTATGGGCTGAAGCCAGCGCGCGTCATCGCCCGGCTCGGCCGCGAGGGCGAAGCACGCGCGGTGAGCTTGCTCGCGATTGCCGCGCACGACATTCCCGTCGATTTTTCAGAGGCGGCGCTCGCCGAGGCGGCGCGCGCCGGCGCCGTTCCGCTCGCCGCGCGCGAGGATTTGCGCGCCGTCCCCTTGATCACCATCGATGGCCCGGACGCCCGCGATTTCGACGATGCGGTGTTCGCCGAGCCGGTGATCGGCGGCGGTTTTCGCCTGATCGTCGCGATCGCCGATGTCGCGCATTATGTGCGCCCCGGCTCGGCGCTCGACCAGGCGGCGCGCACGCGCGGCAACAGCGTCTATTTTCCCGATCGCGTGGTGCCGATGCTGCCCGAGGCGCTGTCTGCCGGCTGGTGCAGCCTGCGCCCGGGTGAGCCGCGCGGCTGTCTTTTCGTCGAGATGCGGATTGCCGCCAATGGCGAGACGCTGAGCCATCGCTTCGGCCGCGGCCTGATGCAAAGCCATGCGCGACTGACCTATGACGAGGTCGAGGATGCGCATCAATCCGGCCAGATGGCGAGCCTTCTCGACCCGCTCTATGGCGCCTTTCGGGCATTGCAGGCGCAGCGCATGGCGCGCGGCGCGCTCGATCTCGATCTCCCCGAGCAAGTGGTGACGCTGGACGCGGCCGGGCGAATCGCGTCCATTCGGCCGCGCGTGCGCCGCGACAGCCATCGCCTGATCGAGGAATTCATGGTGCTCGCCAATGTCGCCGCCGCCGAGACGCTGGAGGCGCGGCGCGTGCCCTGCCTCTTTCGCGTCCACGCGCCGCCGGCGCCAGAGAAACTCGTGGCCTTGCGTGACATGCTGGCGGGTTTCGGGATCAGGCTTGCGCCCGGCGACCGGCTGCATCCGCGCGATCTCGGCGCCGTGCTCGATCGCATCACGGGCCGGCCGGAGGCGCCGCTGGTCAACGAGACCATGCTCCGCAGCCTCTCGCAGGCCGCCTACAGCCCGGAAAATATCGGCCATTTCGGCCTCGCCCTGGCCCGCTACGCGCATTTCACCAGCCCGATTCGCCGCTATGCCGATCTTCTCGTCCATCGCGCTTTGATCCACGCCCTTCACCTCGGCCCGGATGGGCTGCAACCCGATGAGGTCGCCAGCCTCGAGGATGTCGCATCGCACATCACCGCAACCGAGCGCCGCGCCGCCGCCGCCGAGCGGGCGGCGATCGAGCGCTATCTCGCGGCTTTCCTCGCCGATCGCATCGGAGAAAATTTCGCCGCCCGCATTTCCGGCGTGACGCGCGCGGTTTTATTCGTCACATTGTTGGAAACGGGTGCCAGCGGAATCGTTCCGCTCTCGTCTCTGCCTGATGATGAATGGATGTTCGACTTCGGATCGCAAATGCTGTCAGGGCGTCGGCGCCGGATCAGCTATCGGCTCGCCCAGGCGGTCACGGTGCGGCTTATCGAAGCCAATCCGCTCACCGGCGGCATGATATTCCACATCCTCGATGAGACGTCCGGCACACCCGCCACGCGCCCGAGGCTGGCCGGCAAGCGGGCGGCGAAGACGAAGCGGCCCTCGTCGTCGCGGCGAACGTGAAAACGGCGCGTTTTTTGCTCCTGCTGCTGTTTGCGTGGCCGGCCCAGGCGCAAAATGTCGCCGGGGCGGCATTCCCGACGCCGCTCGCGGGGCAGGTCTTCGCCGCCGCCTATGCCTTCATGGCGCCGCGCACGCTCGAGCCAGTGCCGATCCCGCGCCTTGCGCTCTGGCTTTTGCGTGGGCTCGCGGTGATGGACCCCTCGCTTTCGGTCACGCTGCAGGACGGGCAAGTGGAACTCCGGGTCGGCGGGGAGGTGCGGCTCACGCGCGCCGCCCCGGCCGCCGAGGACGCCGCAGGGTGGGGAGAGATCACCGCCGCGGTCGCCGCAAGTGGCTGGGAGGCCTCGGCACTGGTCCGCCGCGGCGGCATGCAAGGGCTCATCCGCGGCCTGTTCGATGAGTTGTTCACCCATCTCGACCCCTATTCGCGCTATTCGCCGCCCGGCGAGATCGAAATCGACCGCCAAGGCCGGCGTAGTGACGGCGGCGTCGGGCTGATCCTCGATCAGCGCGACGGCGGCATCACCGTTGCCGCGGTGCTTGCGGGAACCCCGGCCGCGCGCGCCGGCATCCAACCCGGCGCGGTCGTTCTCGCGCTCGATCACGAGCCGGTCGGGCATGCCGACGCGGTCGCCGTCGCCGCGATGCTGACCGGGCCGAGCGCCAGCCATGTCCGGGTAACGTTACGCACGCGCGAGGGGCGGCGCGAGACTTTCGATCTCGTGCGCGCCCCGGTCGCGGCGCAGACCGTCTTCGTCAGCGCCTTGGCCGATGACATCGCCATGCTTCGCCTGACCGGATTTCAGCGCGGCACCGACCAACAGGTGGACGCGGCGCTGAACGGTGTTTTTTCAGGGCGCGTGCGGCCGCGTGGCATCGTCCTCGATTTGCGTGGCAATCGCGGCGGCCTGTTGCAGCAATCGGTGAGCGTCGTCGGCTCCCTGCTGGGCGCCGGACTGATCGCCACCACCGCCGGGCGCGATCCGATGGCGAACCGGGTGCTCGCCGCCGATGCCGAGCCGCACGCCGATGACGTTCCGGTGGCCGTGCTGGTCGATGGCCGCACCGCCAGCGCCGCCGAGATCACCGCCGCGGCCTTGGCCGATAATCGCCGCGCCGTCGTGCTCGGCAGCGCGACGCTCGGCAAAGGCCTGATCCAGACGGTGACGACGCTGCCCGATGGTGGCGAATTATACGTAACCTGGAGCCGTGTTCTGGCGCCGCTCGGCTGGCCGATCCAGGATCTCGGCCTGTTGCCGCAGATCTGCACCAGCCTCGGCGCCACGCTGCTGGCGCAGGAATGGGAGGATCTCGATGCCGGCAAGCGGCCTCTGGCGACAGCTCTCGCCGCCCATCGCACCGCGCGGGCGCCGGTGCCGCCGGACATCGTTCTCGAGATTCGCGGCGCCTGCCCGGCGGCGCTCGGCACCGATGCCGATCTCGAGGCGGCGCATTATCTGCTGACCCATCCGGTGGCCTACGCCAACGCCTTGCTGCCGCCGCAATTCCTGCCCGCGACACCCTGAGGGAGGAACGCATGTATAATCCGCCGGCATTTCGCGAAGATCGTCTCGAGGTCTTGCAGGCTATGATGCGGGCGGCGCCGCTCGCCAATCTGATCATCGCCGCAGGCAGCGGGTTCGAGGCGAGCCCCCTCCCCTTACTGCTCGACCCGGAGCCGGCGCCGCTCGGCACGCTTTCGGGCCATATCGCCCGCGGCAATCCCCTGGCACGCGGCGACGGGGCGATGGCGCTCGCCATTTTCATGGGAACGGATGCCTATATCTCGCCCTCGTTTTATCCGAGCAAGCGCGAAACCGGGCGGGTGGTGCCGACCTGGAACTACGTCACCATCCATGCCGAGGGACGGCTTCACTTTTTTGACGAGCCGGCCCGGCTCCTCACCCTGGTCAAGCGATTGACCGAGCGCCACGAGAGCGGGCGGGCCACGCCCTGGGCGGTCGAGGACGCGCCGGCGGATTTCATTGCCGCCCAGCTCAAGGGCATCGTTGGCTTCACGCTGACCCTGACGCGGCTCGAAGGCAAATGGAAAATGAGCCAGAACCGCACACCCGCCGATCGCGCCGGGGTCGTCGCCGGTCTCAGGGACGCGGGCCGCACGGATGTCGCGGCGCTGATCAATGGCGCGCCGCCCGAACGCTAGAGCAAGGTAGGTTTTGATTGAACCATCCTGTTCAATCAAAACCGGCCAACTTGCTCGCCAAAATAGGGGTAGAGCGTGATCGACTTAAACCGATCACGCTCTAGCGCGCGGGAAGTTCGGGGACGCCGGCGAGACGCAGGCCTTCGGCGAGAAGGTCGCGATCGGCGGCGCGGGAAAGCAGGCACTGGTCGAGAATGCTGACGACGCTGTGGCCGGGATCGAGATGCCCGAACCGCGCCCGCACTTGCGCGGCATCGGCGTTGCGGCCGAGATGGCCGAGGGCTGCGAGATGCATCGGATAGACGGCGCGGAAGGAGGGCCGGATCTCGCTGATTTCGCGGGCGAGGATGGCGGTGGTTTCAAAGTCGCCGCGGAGGAACGCGAGCAGCGCCAGGCCGAGATCGATCACGAAAGCCTGCGGATCGAGCGGCACCAGCTCCTTATAGCGGGCGAAGCGTTGCTCGGCGGCGGAGAGATCGCCGCGACCGAGTTCGGTGATACCGGCCAAGCCCCAAGCGAGCGGGAGGTTCGGGTTGAGGGTCACCGCCCGACGGCTGAACGCCAGCGCCTCGTCATGGCGCCGCGCAAGCGCCGATTTGATGTAGCCGGCAATGGCGAAGGCGCGGGCATCCTGCGGGTCGATCGCAATCGCCTGCTGCGCCGCGGCAGCGGCGCGGGCGCGGGCCTCCTCGGGGTTGGCAGCCCAGCCCTGAGCGATCAGGAGGGCGTTCCAGAGGGCGATCTCTGCCCGTGGCGCCGCGTAATCAGGGTCGAGTTCGGCGGCGAGATCGAGGAGCGAGCCGGCCGCGAGGAATTGCGTGCGATCGAGACGGACCATGAGCCCGCGCGCGCGCAGCATCGCCTCATAGGCGGAAATGTCGCGCTCGACGCGTCCGGCTGCGCTGGCCTGCGGTTGGGCTGCGCGGCGGATTTCGAGATGCTGTGCCTCGAGGTCGATTCGCGCCGCGGCAAGGGCGGCGACGCGGTCCTGAAGACCGAGCGGGTCGTCGGCGCGATGGTCGAAACGCTGCACCCAGGCGATGTGGTTGCCGGCATGGAGATCGATGAGGCGGAGTGTCACGCGATGCATGTCCCCCGCTGTCGTGCGCTGGCGCTGAAGCGTGCCATCGACCAGGAAATCGAGGCCGAAGGCGCGGCGGAGCGCGGTTTCATCGCGGGTTTCGGTCGCGAAGCGGGCCAGCGCCGAGCAGGAAACGAGGTCGAGCCAGCGGAACGGGGTGAGCGCGCTGGTGATTTCCTCGGCGATGACGATCGCGAGTTCACCGGCGCCGCCACGCCCATGCGAGTCGTCGCCGAAATTCTGAAGCGGCAGCACGCCGAGCCGTCTGCCGCTGCGGACCTGCGGCGGCGCCGCAATCGGGCTGCGGTTTTTGAGCGGCGGCGCGTTGCCGGAGCGGATTTCGGCAAGCAATTCGCGGGTCTCATCCGATGGCAGGGCGTCCAGCGCTTGCGCCAAGGCGGCGCGGCAGCGCCCGAAGGCCTCGATCGCGAGCCCCCGCTCACCGCGCACGGCATAGGCGTGAATGAGCGCCCGCCATGCGCCTTCGTGGGTTTGATCGATGGCGAGGAGCTGCTGGGCGGCGGTGATCATGCCGTCCGGCGTCGTTTGTTCGGCGAGCAGCGCTTCGGCGACGGCGCGGGCATGGCCGCGCACCCGATTGCGTTCGCCGGCGAGCCAGAGATCGGCGGCGGGATCGAGGCCACTGAGATCGGCGAGCAATTCACCGCCGATCAGGCGCAAAGCCTCGGGCATGGCGGGCGTCGCGCGCAGCACCTCGGCGACGTCGATCCAGGTGGTGCCGGGGCGGAGCGCGATCTGTTCGCGCCCGATCGCCAGTACCTCGGGGCCGAGCGGGCCAAGGCAATCGAGCAGGCGATGAATTTCCTGGCGCAGCGAGCCGCGCGCCTGCTCCTCGGGGCGGCCGCTCCACAGCGTCTCGGCGATCCAGGCGCGACTGACCGGGCGCGGCGCCGCCAGCGCCAGCATGGCCAGCAAGGCGCGGGTTTTGCGCCCGTTGGGGAGCGCGCTGTCGCCATTGGCCGCGGCCGCTTCCATCGCGCCGAACAGCCTGAGGCGCAGCCGCTCTTCGCCGGCACGGGCGGCGGGGCGCCCGAGGGAGGTGAGTTCGGCAGTGCGTGACATCAGCATTTTTTTATAGTTACAGAGTCCCGTGTGGACTGCAAGCATTTCTGTTTGCCGCGCTCCATCGCGCCGACATGGCGGCAGTGCTAAAATGTCATTTCCGAAAAGAATCGGTGGTCGAAATCCCGATATCGACGACGTCGTGCATTTTTAGCGCATCGCAATATTTAATAATCCGGCGAGACGGGAAAAAGACGCGCGCGGGCCGAAACGGCCCCAAAGAGTACGAAGGCACATTTTTGTGACCGCGCCGCGCCGCGAGTGCGACGCGTCGCGCATCGCCCGCGCTTGCCGGTCAAAGCCGCGATTCGTGGAAAATCTGCCGCGTGTCGCCGGCCCAGGCGGTCTCGTTGCGGGCGAGCCAATGCTCGGCCTGGGTCGGCCCGCCTGCAACGATCTCCGCCAGCGGGGCGAGGAAGCGGCGCTCATCGCTGCCGTCGGCGTCGTGCCGGGCGCGGGCGCGCAACCCGTCGCTCGCGATCATCACCACGTCGCGGGCGAGATCGCGCAACGTCCCATCCGGCCGCGCCGGCGTCGGCCATGGGGCATGGAGCCCAAGGCGCGGCACCACGGCGCGCAACGCCGCGAAATCCTGCCAGGGCCGCGCCCGCACCAGCGCCGCGGCGGCCGCCAGGGCGGCATCGTCATAAAGGATCCCGGTCCAGAGCGCGCTCTGCGCCAGCATCATCGCCGGCGAGCCGGCATCCGCCCCGCGCATCTCGAGGAATCGCTTGAGTCGGACATCGGTGAAAACGGTGGTCAGATGATCCGCGAAATCCCCCATCACCGCATGCGTGCCGGGCACCGCATCGAGGCCGTGGTCGAGAAAGCGGCGGAAGGATTGGCCGGCGAGATCGATGAAGCCATCGGCGCGCTGGATGAAATACATCGGCACGTCGAGCACCCACTCGACATAGCGTTCGAAACCGAAGCCGTCTTCGAAAAACACCGCCGGCATGCCGGTGCGATCGGGGTCGGTGTCGGTCCAGACCTGAGCCCGGTAAGAAAGAAACCCGTTCGGCCGCCCCTCGGTGAAAGGGGAATTGGCGAAGAGGGCGGTTGCCAGCGGCTGCAACGCCAGCGCGACGCGAAGCTTCCGCACCATATCGGCTTCCGAGGCATAATCGAGATTGACTTGCACCGTGCAGGTGCGGAGCATCATGTCGAGGCCGAGCGCACCCCGCATCGGCATATAGCGGCGCATGATGGCGTAACGGCTTTTCGGCATCCACGGCATCGCCTCGCGCCGGGCCAGCGGATGAAAGCCGAGCGCGGCGAAGCCGAGGCCGAGCGGGTCGGCGGCGTCGTGCATCTCGGCGAAATGCGTCGCCATTTCGCGCGCCGTCGCGTGGAGATCGGGGAGCAAGCCGCCCGAAAGTTCCAATTGCCCCCCCGGCTCGAGCGAGATCGAAGCCTGGTTGCGCCGATCCCCGCCCTTGAGCCCGATCATCCGGCCGCGATCGAGGATCGGCGCCCAGCCGGCGCGCTCGAAGCCGCCGAGAACGGCGCCGATGCCGTCTGGCTCATAGGGTGGGGGAGACAAATCGGCGAGGCGGAAGCCGAATTTTTCGTGCTCGGTGCCGATCCGCCAAGCCTCGCGCGGCTTGCACCCGGCTTCGAGCCACGCGGCGAGCTGGCGCCGGTCGGTGATGGGGGTGGCGTCGATCTCACCAGGATTGGACATGCGGCGTTCGTGACCTTTTGGTGCGCCACCGGGACAGCAGCGCGGGAGATGGGCGGGCGCGATCAAGGCGGTCGGGGCGCGGCCTGAAGCAGGGCCAACCCGACGATCGCGGCGGTTTCGGCGCGGAGGATGCGTGGTCCGAGCGTCGCCGGCTCTACAAAGGGACGCGCGCGCAGATCGTCAAGCTCCGCCGGCGCGAATCCTCCCTCCGGCCCAACGATCAGCGCAGTGGGCCCCTCGCCGGCGGCCGGCGGCGGCGCTGCGGCGCGCTCGATCGCGGCAACCAAGCGGCGCGTGCGCGGCCAGCCGGCGAGGAGGTCGGAAAGCGGCTGCGGCGCCCTGATCTCCGGCAGCGACAGCCTTTCGCTCTGCTCCGCCGCTTCGCGCGCGATCGCTTCCAGCCGCGCGAGATTGATCCGCTCGCCGAGGCTATGCATCGTGATCACCGGAAAAATCGCGGCAACCCCGAGTTCGGTCGCCTTCTGGATGACGAGGTCGGTCGCCTGGCGCTTGAGAAGGGCGAAGACCAGCCAGAGATCGGGGAGCTGCTCCGTGGTCGGCGCGCGCAGCGCGGTTTCGATCGCAAGCGCTGCGGCGCCGCGGCGAAGGCTGTTGATCCGCGCCCGCCATTCCCCGTCGCGCGCGTTGAAAACGGCGATTTCGGCGCCCGCGGCAAGCCGCATGACACTCCCGAGATAATGTGCCTGATCGGGGGAGAGGGGCACGATAGCGCCGGCGGCGAGCGAAGCGGGCGCGTAAAGGCGGATTGACCTTGGCATGATAGCGATCAGATTAGCACCCATGAGCGCCCATACCGATATCGTTCGCGACGGTTTCATCGCCCGCCTGCCAAAGCGCTGGCAGCCCTTTTTCCTGCTCGCCCGCCTCGATCGGCCGATCGGCGCCTGGCTTTTGTTTCTCCCCGGCCTCTGGAGCATCCTGCTCGCGCGGCCCCGATTGGGGCGGATGCTGTGGCTCATCGTCCTTTTTGCCGTCGGCAGCGTTCTGATGCGTGCCGCCGGCTGCATCGTCAACGACATGTGGGACCGCGATCTCGACCGCCGGGTCGCGCGCACCGCCGGCCGGCCGCTTGCCGCGGGCGTGCTCGGGATGCGGCAGGCGGCGGTTTTTCTTCTCGCCCTACTCGCGCTTTCGCTCGTCATTCTTTTGCAGCTGCCGACGCTTGCGCAAATCCTCGGGGTTGCGTCGCTCGCGCTGGTCGCAACCTACCCGCTCGCCAAGCGCGTCACCTGGTGGCCGCAGATCATGCTCGGCGTCACCTTCGGCTGGGGCGCGCCGCTCGGCTACGCCGCCGCCGCCGGCCGGCTCGACGCCGCCGCCGCTGCGCTCTATCTCGCCGCAATCCTGTGGATCCTCGGCTATGACACCATCTACGCGCATCAGGATCGCGAGGACGACGCCCTCATCGGCGTGAAATCGACGGCGCGCCTGTTTGGCCGCCACACGCGGGCGTTTCTCGCCGTCTGTTATGCGCTGGCGCTGCTCGCGCTGCTCGCCGCGGGCGATTTCGCCGGCCTCGGAAACGGGTTTTTCGCCGCCCTCGCCGTGCCGGCAGCACTACTCGCCCGGCAAGTGATCGCCCTCGACATCGACGACCCCGGGCTCTGCCTGCGTCTTTTCAAGGCCAATCGCGAGGCGGGGCTTGCGATCGCGCTCGCGATCGCGCTTGGGGGGTGGTTCACGTGAGGGTCATCGCCGTTCGATCCAGGTTTGCGCCGCGCGATCGGCGCCGGAGGGTAACGGCGCCGCCGGGGCTTGCAACCAGTGGAGAATGTCGCCGATCACGGTGGCGCGATCCTGATCGCGGAGCAGCAAGTGATAGCCCTCGGGATAATAGGCCAGCCGCAAATCCGCCGGCGCCGCGACCAGCAATTTGCGCCACGCGGCCGCCATCGCCGGTTTCGGCACCAATGCATCATGCCCGCCATAGAGCACCAGGGTCGGCGCCGCGACGTGCCGGCCTGCCGCTTGCGCCTCGTCCATGAGATCGACGAGGCCGCGCACGGTGCCGATCCGGGTCTCGTGAATGGTCAGCGGATCGGTGGAGAGGCGGATCAAGGCGGCGCGATTGTCGCTCGCCGTCACGTGCGCGGCGGCGCCGGTGAGCCGCCAGTTGGGGGCGGCGCTGGCGCTGAGCCAGAGGGCGGCGCGGAGGAAAACATTCATCTCCGACCACCCCCAGACCGCCGGCGCGACCAGCACATAGCCGGCAACCGGCGGCGCCTCGGCGCTTGCGGCGAGGCAGAGCAGCACCGCGCCGCCCATGCTCTCGCCCATCAGATAGAGCGGGATGTGCGGGTACTCGGCATGGAGCAAGCGGGCCATATGCGCCGCGTCTTGCACCAAGCGGGCGCTGCCCGGCCAGCCGCCGCGCTCGGGCGCGGTGCCGAAGCCGCGCTGATCGGGGGCGTAGAGGGCGATGCCGGCGGCGGCGAAAGCGGGGGCCGGAATTTCGAAAGCATCGCGGCTGTCATTAAACCCATGCAAGGCGAGCATGACGGCTTGCGGCGGCGCGCCAGCGGGCAGCCAGCGGCGATAGGCCAGACGCGCCCCGTCCGCCATGACGAACGCGCCATCCTCCTCGGTCGGCGGCGGCGTGACGGTAGGCGCGTGGTGCCCCGGCGCGATGGCGCAGGCCGCGAGTGTCGTTACCAATCCCAGCATCACCGCTCGCCGTCTCATGTTTGCCGCTTGCATTTCCTTCGACGCTGTCGTCCATCGGACGCGGGTCAATATGTTCCATCGGACGCGGGTGAATGTGCATTGTCGGCTACCCCAACCCCAGGTCGCCGCTCGACGGCCCGGTGATGTCTCCCAGGCGCCGTAAAATGGGCATTATCCGCCGATGCGTGCGAGCGCTTCGGCGATGGCTTCTTTCTCGGCGCTGGCGGCTGACATTTTTGCCCGGGTCTCCTCGATGATTTCGGGCGGCGCGCGCTTGGCGAAATCGGGATTCTCCAATTTGCGGAAGTGGCGCTCGAACTCGGCATTCGCTTCGTCGCGTTTCTTGCGCAGGCGCGCCCGTTCGGTGTCGAGATCGATGACGTCGGCGAGCTGGAGGAAAGCTTTGGTCGCGCCATTGTCGATCACGATCTGCACACAGCCGGCAGGCGGGGCACCTTCAATCAGATCAATGTGTGAAACCCGCCCGAGGCGGCGGATTTCGCTGTTCCATGCTTCAAAGAGCGGAACGTTGCTCTGATAGAGAAGCGGGATTTGACGCGAGGGCGGAACATTGAGCACGGCGCGGGTTGCGCGGATTTCCGAGATCAGCGCAATGGCGCGCTCGACATCGCTGTGGCTTTCCGAACGCTCCTGCCCGGAGACGGTGGGCCATGGCGCGCGGATCAGGCTACCCTCGGCGCCGAAGCCGAAATGGTGCCAGAGGGTTTCGGTGACGAACGGCATGACAGGGTGGAGGAGGCGGAGGATGATGCCGAACACGTGCGCTGCGACGGCGCGAAACTCCGGCTGAAATGTTGTCTCGTAATGCTCCGTTCCTATAAGAGTCGGTTTGATGAATTCCAAATACCAATCGCAATAGGTGTTCCAGAGAAAGCGATAGCAAACTTGCGCGTATTCGTCGAAACGATAGGCTTCGAGCGCCTTCGTCGCCTCGGCGATCGCGCCGTCGGCGGCATCCAGAATCCAGCGCGAAAGCCGATGCCGTACCTGCGCCGGATCGAAATCCGCGACCGGCGCGATGCCGTTCATTTCGCAAAACCGCGCCGCGTTCCAGAGTTTCGTGACAAAACTCCGCTGGCTTTCGACGCGGCTTCGGCCAAGCTTGATATCGCGCCCCGGCCCGGCGGCAGCGCAGATGGTAAAGCGCAAGGCGTCAGCGCCGAATTCATCGATCAACGCCAGCGGATCGATGACATTTCCCTTCGATTTGGACATTTTCTGGCCGCGCTCATCACGCACCAAGCCGTGGATGTAAACATCTCGGAACGGCACATCGCCCATGAAATGATGGCCCATCATCATCATCCGCGCGACCCAGAAGAAGATGATGTCAAACCCCGTCACCAACACATCGGTCGGGTAATAGCGCTTGAGTTCCTTCGTTTCCTCCGGCCAGCCGAGGGTGGAGAATGGCCATAGCGCCGAGCTGAACCAGGTATCGAGCACATCCTCGTCCTGGCGGAGTTCGACGTCGCGGCCAAGTTGCTCGCGTGCCAGCCGTTGCGCTTCCTCCGCGTTTTCAGCAACGAACACTTCGCCCTCGGGCCCATACCATGCGGGAATACGATGGCCCCACCAGAGCTGGCGGGAAATGCACCAGGGCTCGATCTCGCGCATCCAAGCAAAAAACGTATTTTGCCATTGTTCCGGCACGAAGCGGGTTTTTCCGGATTCGACTGCGTTGATTGCGGCTTGCGCGAGCACCGAGGCATCGGCGAACCATTGCACCATGCGCAACGGCTCGATCACCACGCCGGAGCGGTCGCCATGCGGCACCTGATGCGTGTGTGGCTCGATTTTTTCGAGAAGATCAATGTCTTTCAACCGCTCGACGATGAGCGCACGCGCAGCGAACCGATCGACCCCTTCAAGGGATCTCAAAAAATCAGCGTCATCTTGGCGAAGCAAATCCAGGTGGATTTCGGCAAGCGTAATTCTGCCTTCACGGTCAATGACCGAAGGCACAACCGGCAAGGTAGGGTGCCGCTGAGCAACATTCCAATCATTGAAATCATGCGCCGGCGTGATCTTGACGGCACCCGTCCCCTTCTCAGGATTGCTGTATTCATCCGCGATGACAGGAATCATCCGGTTAACGAACGGAAGCTTTGCATATCGGCCAATCAGACCGCGATAACGCGGATCTTCCGGATGCACCGCAACCGCGACATCGCCGAGCATGGTCTCGGGCCGCGTCGTCGCAACCGTGATGGACCATCCCTCCTCGCCATCGATGGGATAGCGAATGTACCAGAGATGGCCTTTGACTTCCCGGCTCTCCACTTCGAGATCGGAGATCGCGGTTTGCAGTTTCGGATCCCAATTGACCAAACGGTAGTCGCGATAGATCAGCTTTTCGCGGTAAAGCCGGACGAAAACGCGCCGCACCGCGGCGGAAAGTCCTTCGTCGAGCGTAAACCGCTCGCGCTGCCAATCCAGCGAAGCGCCGAGGCGGCGCAATTGCCGCGTGATCTCGCCACCGGAGGCGGCTTTCCACTGCCAGACGCGCTCCAGAAATTTTTCGCGCCCGAGTTCCTTGCGCGAGGTGCCCTCGGCCGCGAGCAGGCGCTCAACCACCATTTGCGTCGCAATCCCGGCGTGATCGGTGCCCGGCTGCCACAGCGCATCAAACCCCTGCATGCGCTTCCAGCGGATCAACACGTCTTGCAGGGTGAAGGTGAGCGCATGACCCATATGCAGGCTGCCCGTGACGTTGGGCGGCGGGATCATGATGGTGAAAGGACGCTTGTCGCTCTCCGGCGCGGCGGCGAACGCGCCGGACGTCTCCCAGAGGTCATAGAGCCGCGCTTCCACCGCGCGCGGTGAGAAATTTTTATCCAGCGTGTCGTTTTCAGGCATGTCGCATCCGGCTAAGGGAAAGAACAGGTCCGTTCTTTTTTGAAAAAAAGAACCAAAAAACTTTTCCCCCGAAAGGCACCGCGACACCCGCGCCGGGGGAACGGAAGAAAAGTCTTTTTGCTTCTTTTTCTTCAGAAAAAGAAGAGGCTTTTCTCTTTGCCGGGATCAGGGAACGGCGCGGTTGACCACGCGTTCGATCTCGTTCTGCACCAGGCGTTCGACGAGGGCGGGCAAATGGGCGTCGAGCCAGGTTTTGAGCAGCGGGCGGATTTCTTCGCGCACCAGATCCTCGATCGTCGGCCCGCCGCGATGCACCGGCGTCAGACGATCGGCAGCCAGCGTGCGCACCAGGCCAACGATCGAGGCAGCGGCGCTTTCCGCGGTATCATTCGCAAGCAGCGGCGAATCCCGCTCCACGTCCATGGCGGGCGCAAGCGTTGCCGGCACGTCTTCCGCCGTCGCCGCCATGACCGCCGGCGCGGGCGCCAACGGCTCGGGCTCTGGCTCCGGCTCAGGTTCGGGTTGCGCCGCCATGGCGGCGGGCGCTTCCGCTGGCGTCGCCACCTCGTCCTTGACCAACATCGTCTGGTCGAGCACCAGCACATCGTCCTCGGGCGGTGTGGCGCTGGCCTCTTTCTCGTCCTCGCTCAAAATCCGACGGATCGAGGAGAGGATTTCCTCCATGGAGGGGTCGCCCGCGGCCCCTTCCTTCGGCGTCTCGCTATTCATGCCCACCTCAAACCCTGTTCGCGCCTCATCGCGGCACTCGGCCGGCCCGCGTCTCTGCCCGGTTCTAGCCGCGTTTGCTTAAGACCGGGTTCACGCGACCAGCCAACATGCCCTCAGCGCCCGGGCTGGCCGGTCGCGTAATCGCCGGTGCCGAACCAGCGGTTGCGCACCGCCCGGTAATACGCCGCCTCGTCATAGACCGCGACCGGCAGGTTGAGATCGCGCGCCGTGAGCCGCCCGACCGCCGCGGCGACATTGTAGGAGGCATTCACCAGGTTCGCCAGATCCTGCACCAGCGTCACTTGCGAGGTGAGCAGCGCCTGCTGCGCATTCAAGACGTCGAGCGTGGTGCGGCTGCCGACGATCGCCTCACGCTCGACGCCTTCGAGGGCGATCTGGTTGGAGCGCACGGCGGCGCGATCGCTCGCGATCGCGGCCCGCGCGGCGATCAGCGTCTCCCACGACTGCGTCGCTTGCTGGATCGCGGTGCGGCGCGCCTCGTCGAGGTTCTTGCGCGCCGCCTGCTCATTCTGGCGCGCCTGGCGGATGGCGGCATATTCCGAGCCGCCTTGATAGATCGGCATATTCAAATTCAGCGTCACCTGGCCGCCATTGGCCGCGCTGTAGGGAAAGGCGACGTTCTGCTGGGTGTAGGTCTGGTTCTGCAGACTGACCGTCGGCATCAGGTTGGCGAAGGCGCTGTCGATCGCATCCTGCGCCGCGGCGAGCTGGAACTGAGCGTTGATCACGTTCGGATTATTGGCCGCCGCCAGCTTGTTGACGTTGACCTCGTCCTTGACCGGCAATTTGAGCGGCTGCGGCTCGTTCAAATGCTCGGCCTGTTCGCCGATGATGCTGAGATAGGTCGAGCGCGCGGTTTGCAGCGTGCCCTCGGCGGTTTCGCGCTGGGAGCGCGCCTGCGCCAGCGCCGCCTCCGCTTGCGCGACATCGGTGCGGGTGATCTCGCCGACCCGGAAACGATCGTTGGTGGCTTGTAGCTGCTTGGTCAACACCTGCTCGTTGTTGATGTTGAGGGCGAGCAATTGCTGATCCTCGATCACCGTAACATAGGCGTTGACGGCCTGCGAAAACACCTGCTGCTCGGTCGCGATCAGCTTGGCGCGCTCGGCCATGACGTTGTTCTCGGCCTCTTGCGTCTGGGCATGCACCCTGCCGCCGGTATAGAGCGGCTGGGTCATGTTGGCCTGGGCGATGCCGATATCGCGCGCATTGCCGAAGACTTGGAGTGGCCCAGGCGGGAAATATAACGACTGGGTGCCGTAGCCATAGCCCGCTTCGCCCTGGAAGGTGACCTGCGGGCGCCAGCCGGCGAGCGCGGTCGGCACATTTTCATCGACCGAGCGCAGATGCGCGCGCTCGCTGAGCAAGGTCGGGTTGGTCGAATAAGCGGCGACCAGCGCCGCAACCAGGGTATGCGGCGGCTCGCCCTTCGGCGCGGCCGGCGCGGCCGACGCCGCATGCGGCACGGGCGGCCCCATCACCGGCGCGCCCTGCTGCGCGCTCTTTTGCGCCCCCGGCTTTTGCGCCCCCGGCAGCGACGGGCCGACAAGATCGGGCGGCTGCGCGAGCGTGTCGGCCCAGGCGACGCCGGCAAGGCCCGCGCCGAGGCCAAGCCCCATCATCAGGCCGGCGATCCTTCTCTCCATCCGCGAAAGCCTGTTCATGCCCTCACCCCTTCAATCCCGGCGTGCCGCTTTCTGCCATACTCTCGGCCCGCGCGCCAATCATCCGGCGCGCGAAAAGTCAGCCGCGTTCCTCGCTCTGAAGACCAAGCTGCTTCAATTTGCGATGCAGCGCGCTGCGGTCAAGCCCGACGAACTGCGCGGTGCGGCTGATATGGCCGGAGAAGCGGAGCAATTGCGCTTGCAAATACTGGCTCTCGAACATATCGCGCGCCTCGCGCAGCGGCAGCGCCATGATGTCGGCGTGCGGATCGAGCGCCAGCACGGCGGGCGCGCCGGAGGTGATCTCGGGCGGCAGGGAATCGGCGCGGATCAGATCCCCTGGTGCCACCGGCGCCATGATCATCAGCCAATCCATCAGGTTACGCAATTGGCGGACATTGCCCGGCCAGTCATAGGCCTGCAGCGCGGTCAGCGCGTCGGTCGAAAGCGCGCGCCGCGGCATGCCGGCGCTTTCCGCCGAGCGTTGCAGAAAATGCCGCGCGAGTTCGGGAATATCCTCCCGCCGCTCGCGCAACGAGGGGACACGCAGCGGCACCACGCTGAGCCGGTAATAGAGATCCTCGCGAAAGCGGCCGGCGGCGATTTCGGCCTGGAGGTCGCGATTGGTCGTCGCGATGACACGGACATCGACGCGCACCCGCGCCGCGCCGCCGATCCGCTCGAAGGTCTGATCCTGGAGGGCGCGAACGATCTTGCCCTGGGTTTCGAGCGGCATGTCTGACACCTCATCGAGCAGCAGGGTGCCGCCATGGGCGCGCTCGAGAACACCAGCGCGGCGCGGGCGCAGCGTCGGGTCCGGCCCGGCCTCGATCCCAAACAATTCCTCCTCGAAGCGCCCGGGGCTGAGGGTTGCGCCATTGAGCACGACGAACGGCCCCTCCGCACGGCGCGACAGACGATGGATCAGACGCGCCGCGACCTCTTTCCCCACCCCGGCGGCGCCGCTGATCAGAACGCGCGAGCCGGTCGGCGCCACCCGCTCGATCGCCGCCCGCAGCGCCTCGATCGCGGGCGAGCGGCCGATCAGCTCGTTCTCCGGGCCGGCGCGAAGCCGCAATTCGGCGTTCTCGCGCGCCAGCAGCGCCGCCTCCAGAGCGCGCCGCACGACGAGGAGCAGGCGATCGACCTTGAACGGCTTTTCGATGAAATCATAGGCGCCCTGCTGGATCGCCGCGACCGCCATCTCGATCGTGCCGTGCCCCGAGATCATGATCGCCGGCACTTGCGGCTCCTCGCGATGGAGGATTTCGAGAATGCCGAGCCCATCCATCGTGCTGTCTTGGAGCCAGACATCGAGGATGACGAGCGAGGGCCGGCGCTGGCGAAAGGCGGCGATCGCCTCCTCGGCGGTGCTCGCCGTCCGCGTCTCATAGCCTTCGTCGGAAAGCAGGCCCTCGATGAGCAGCCGAATATCGGGCTCGTCATCGACGATCAGAATGTCATGCGCCATGGGGCAACCTTAGGAAGAAGCGGGGGCGCGAGGCAAGACGAGGATCGCGACCGCACCCGGCCCATCCTGCCGGTCATCGAGAACCAGGCTGCCGCCATGGTCCTCCATGATCTTCTTGACGATGGCAAGACCAAGCCCGGTGCCCTTCGGCTTGTGCGTGACATAGGGTTCGGTCAGGCGGGCGCGGTCCTCGGCGGGAAGGCCGACGCCGTCATCTTGGATTTCGATCCGCACCGCCTGCTCGCCGTCGATCACCGCGAGCGTGATCGCGCCGGCGCCCGGGCGCATGCTGATCGCATCGGCGGCGTTTTGCAGGAGATTGGTGAGCGCCTGGCCGAGCAATCGGTGGTCACAGGGCGCGATCGGCCCGGCCGGCGGGATCCGCGTCGTCCAGGCGATCTCGGGGTGGGCATGGCGCTGGAGGATCAGCACCTCGCGCAGGATGCGGCCGATATCCTCGGGGCGGATCACCGGCTGGGGCATGCGCGCAAAGGCCGAGAATTCATCGACCATGCGGCCGATATCGCCGACATGGCGGACGATGGTGTCGGCGCACTGGCTGAAGGTCTCGGGGTCGGAGTGGATTTCCTTGGTGAAGCGGCGCTTCAACCGCTCGGCGGCGAGCTGGATCGGGGTCAGCGGGTTCTTGATCTCATGCGCGATGCGCCGCGCGACATCGGCCCAGGCCGCCTTGCGCTGGGCGGATTGCAGCTCGGTGATGTCATCGAAGGTGACGACGAAGCCGCGCGCCCGGCCCGCCGCCTGCTCGACGCCGATGCGCACCAAAAGGGTGCGGCGGCGATGGGCCGGGCCGATCGCGATTTCGGCGGTTTGCGCCCGCTCCGGGGCGGCGCGCGCGGCTTCGATCAGGGGCGCGAATTCCGGCACCTCCGCCCCGAGATCGCGCCCGATCGCGGTCATCAACTCGCGGTCGAGGAGATCGCCGGCGGCGCGGTTGGGCAGCTCGATGCGGCCTTCGTCATCGAGGCCGATGACCCCGGCCGAAACCCCGGACAAGACCGCCTCGGTGAAGCGCCGGCGCTCGTCGATCTGGCTATAGGCGTCCATCAGCTCGCTACGCTGCGCGCCGAGCTGGCCGGTCATGCGGTTGAAGGCGCGGGAAAGCCCGGCGATTTCGTCCCCGGTCGCGGTCTCGGGCACCCGGACCGCGAGATCGCCGGCCCGCACCCGCTCGGCGGCCTGGATCAGCCGCCCGATCGGGCGCGCGATCTGATTGGCGATGACGAGGCCGATCAAGACCGCCGCGGCGAGCACGAGGAGGGCGACGAGCGCGAAGACGACGACGAAGGTGATCTGCAGACCCGAGCGGTTCTGATCGAGCCGGTCATATTCCGCGACCGCTTTTTGCACGCGCGCCATGTGGTCGAGGATGGCGGGATCGACCGGGCGATCGATCATCAGCATCAAGGACGGCGTCGCATTGATGAGCACGACGGCGCGCACCCGCGTGCCATCGCCGCCATCCATGACCACGGCATCGCCGCCGCGCGCCGCCTCGATCGCCCAGGCCGGCGGCAATTCCGCGCCAAGCCCCGACATCAGCCCGGCGGAGGCCAGCACCTGTCCGGTTTCGGGCTCGAACACCACCGCCTCGGTCAAGCCGCGCAACGCCGCTTGAGAGCCGAGGATGCGGGCAAAAGTTTCCGGATCGTCGGCGAGGAAGCGGCCGGCCTGGGCGAGGTCGTTGGCCATGCCGAGGGCATCGGCGCGAATGTTGTTGCGATGCTCGTCGAGATAGCCTTGGGCTGCTTGCAGGCTCTCTTCGAGCGCGGTCTGCACGCGCTCATTGAACCACGCCTCGATGCCGACATTGAAAATCGCGGCGGCAAAGCCGGCGACGACGATCGCCGGGACGACGGCAACGCCACTGAACAACAGCACCAGCCGGACATGGAGCTTCGAGCCCGCCGATCCCCGCCGCCGCTCGACCCAAACCCGCGTGACCCGCCCCGCGAGCAGCGCGCCGAGCAACAGCAGCACCACGACATTGGCGAGCACCAGGCCAAACACCAGGTTTGGCCGCAAGCCGAGCGGCACGCCGTTGGCGAGCACCGAAAACGTGCCGATGCCGAGTAAAAGCGCGCCGGCGGCAAGCAAAAGCGTCGCCGCCTTGCCGAGCAGGAGATCGCCGAGCCGCGCCAATCGCCATGAGCCGCGCCCGGCGCTTTCACCCGCGTCGGATGATGCCGGCGGTGCGGCGGCCTCTTCATGCTCGGAGAGGATGAGCGTCACGACACCCGCCCTGCCCGTCTCATGACACGCCGCGCAGCACCTGGATGTCGAGATCGCGGATCTTCTTGCGCAGCGTGTTGCGATTCAGTCCGAGCATGGCAGCGGCCTTGATCTGGTTGCCCCGGGTCGCCGCCAGCGTCAGCTCGATCAGCGGCCGCTCGACCTCTGCCAGCACCTGGTCATAGATATCGGACGGCGCAAGCCCGTCACGATGGGCGGCAAGAACATGCATGATATGCCGCTCGACCGCCTGCGCCAAGCTTTCCGGTGCCGATGCCGCCGGCGGCGGCGGCTCGGCGGCGGGGGGCGCGCCGGTATCGAGCAACTCGCTCTCGATCACCTCGCGCCCGATGACCTCCTGCGGGTAGAGGGCGGCGAGGCGACGCATCAGATTTTCGAGTTCGCGGACATTGCCCGGCCAGCGATAGGCCATCAGCGCGCGCTGCGCTTCCTCGTCGAGGGCCTTCGCCGCCATCCCCTGTTCGCTCGCGCGGTCAAGGAAATGGCGGGCGAGTTCGGGGATGTCCTCGGCGCGTTCGCGGAGCGGCGGCAGGCGGATCGGCACCACGTTGAGGCGGTAGAAGAGATCCTCGCGAAACAGCCCCTGGCGGATCGCTTGGCGGAGATCGCGGTGGGTCGCGGCGATGATGCGGACATTGGCGCGGATCGCCTGACGCCCGCCGACCGAGGTGAATTCCCCTTCCTGCAAGACGCGGAGAAGCCTTGTTTGCGCCTCGGGCGGCATGTCGCCGATTTCGTCGAGAAACAGCGTCCCCCCCGCCGCCTGCTCGAAACGCCCTGGGCTGCGGCTGGTCGCGCCGGTGAAAGCGCCGCGCTCATGGCCGAATAATTCGCTCTCGATCAGTTCGCGCGGGATCGCCGCCATGTTGATGGCAACGAACGGGCCGCCCCGCCGGCGCCCGTAATCATGAAGAGCGCGCGCAACCAGCTCCTTGCCGGTGCCGGATTCGCCGATGATCATGGTGGTGAGGTCGGTGGTGGTGAGACGGGCGATGGTGCGGTAGATCTCCTGCATCGCCGGGCTCCGCCCGATCAGCGGCAGGCGCTCCTCGCCCTCGCCGCCGATCGCCGGCGGCCGCTCGGCAAGCGGCGAAGGCGCCGCCAGCGCACGGCCTACCGTTGCCAGCAATTCCTTGAGATCGAAGGGCTTGGGCAAATATTCGAAGGCGCCGCGCTGCGCCGCCTTGACCGCCGTCAGCAGCGTCGATTGCGCGCTCATGACGATGACGCGCAAGTCCGGGCGCAGGCGGCGGATGCGCGGCACCAGATCGAGCCCGTTCTCATCCGGCATGACGACGTCGGTGATGACGAGATCGCCCTCCCCCTCCTCGACCCAGCGCCAGAGGGTCGCCGCCGTCTGCGTGCTTCGCACCTGGTAGCCGGCGCGCCCGAGCGCCTGGGTGAGCACGGTGCGGATCGAGCGGTCGTCATCGGCGATCAGGATCGTCGGAACAGCCCCCGGCAGGCTCATGCGGTGTCGCCTTTTTCAGTCAGCATGGGAAGATGGAGCCGGAACTCGGTGCGTCCGGGCCGGCTTTCGACCTCGATCAAGCCGCCATGATCGCCGATGATCTTGGCGACCAGCGCAAGCCCGAGCCCGCTGCCGGCAACCCGCGAGGTGACGAAGGGGTCGAAGAGATGCGGGCGGATGTCGTCGGCGATGCCCGGCCCATTATCGCGCACCGCGACCACCAAGGGCAGGTGGAGCGACTCCTCCGCCCCCGGCACGGCGAGGCGGAAGCCGTGCTGAAACGCCGTCGAAAGCGTGATCTCGCCAGGCGTGACGCCGGCTTCGGTGATCGCCTCGGCGGCGTTTTTGACCAGATTGAGGATCACTTGCAGCAACTGGTCGCGGTGGCCGGAGACCGGCGGCAGGGAGGGGTCGTATAGCTCGTTGAAGCGGATCCCGGCGGCAAAGCCCGACTGCGCGAGGCGGCGGACATGCTCGAGCACGCGATGGATGTTGACTGCCTCGCGCCGGAGCGGCTTTTCGCCAAACACCTCCATGCGGTCGACGAGGGTGCGAATGCGGTCGGCCTCGTCGCGGATCAGGACGGCGAGTTCGCGATCGGCCTCGGCGACCGAATTCTCGAGCAGTTGCGCCGCACCCCGAATGCCGGAAAGCGGGTTTTTCACCTCATGCGCGAGCACCGCCGCCATCCCGGCGACGCTGCGCGCCGCACCACGGAAGCTCAATTGCCGGTCGAGCGCACGAGCGGCCGAGAAATCTTGCAAAATCAATAAAACAAAGCCCGGCTTTTCGGCAATCGGGGTGCCCTGGACGGTGATCCCCGGCTTCGAAAGGCGCGGGCTTTCGAGCGTCAGATCATGATCCGCGACCGTGACCTCGCCGCGGCGAACCTGCGAGAGCAGCATGAAAATCGGATTATCCGGCGGCACCAGATCGAGCAGGCGAAGCTGCACGAGCTGCGTTCGCGAGAGGCCGAAGAACTGCTCGGCGGCGTGATTGGCATACTGAAAACGGTTTTCGGGATCGAGCAACACCACCGGCGCCGGCAAGGCGCCGAGCAGCAGGGCCGGCTCCATAGCCGCCAGTTCCGCCCCTGCCTGATCTGCGCCGCCGATCCCGCGCGCAGCACGCATCAAGCCGCCTCGGCGACCGGGGATGAAGCGTCGATCAGCGGGTCATAAAAACGATCGATCAGCGCGAGCACTGCGGCAACCTCATCGAGCCGGTTGATGTCGGCGCGAAACATCGCCGAGCCACGGAGACCCGTCGTGTACCACCCGATATGCTTGCGCGCGATGCGAAGCCCAGCCTGCGCACCGTAATGGCTGAGCATGGCGTCGAGATGGCCGAGCAGGATTTCCTTCTGGCGCGCGAGCGGCGGCGGCGCGAGCGTCTCACCGGTCGCGAGGAAATGGCTGATTTCGGCGAGCAGCCAGGGCCGGCCATAGCAGCCGCGCCCGACCATGACCCCGTCGGCACCAGAGCGGGCGAGCGCGCGGGCGGCATCAAGCGGCGTCTTGATATCGCCGTTGACGATCACCGGAATCGAAACCGCCTGCTTGACCTCGGCGATGAAATCCCAATCGGCGTCGCCAGTATAGAATTGCTGGCGGGTGCGGCCATGCACGCTCACCATGCGGATGCCGCAGGATTCGGCGATGCGCGCAAGGCGCGGCGCGTTGCGGTTGGCGTGGTCCCAGCCGAGGCGCATTTTCAGCGTCACCGGAACCGGGACGGCGCGCACCGTGGCTTCGAGAATGCGCGCCGCCTGCCCCTCGTCGCGCATCAAAGCCGAGCCCGCCTGCTGGCCGAGCGCCACTTTCTTCACCGGGCAGCCGAAATTGATGTCGATCAGATCCGCGCCACGCGCAACAGCGAGCCGCGCCGCCTCCGCCATCGCCTGCGGCTCGCAGCCGGCGAGCTGGACGGCGTTGGGCCCGGTGCCGGAGACCACTTCCGCCATCCGCAATGTCGTCTGGTTTTCGCGGATCATCGCCCAGGAGGCGATCATCTCCGAAACCACAAGGCCGGCGCCGAGCGCGCGCA
The DNA here is from genome assembly GCF_003352165.1 of Acidibrevibacterium fodinaquatile. Classification (GTDB taxonomy): domain Bacteria; phylum Pseudomonadota; class Alphaproteobacteria; order Acetobacterales; family Acetobacteraceae; genus Acidibrevibacterium; species Acidibrevibacterium fodinaquatile. The sequence goes on along the minus strand of NZ_CP029176.1, from coordinate 1,722,858 downwards.
CGAGGCGGCGGAACGGCAGATCGGTCACCCCCGACATCGGCGCGAGAATGACCGGCTCGGGAAGCCGCACGCCACCGCCGAGGTCGATCGCGGCGAGCTTGGGGAAACCGGCGGGAGCGGGAGACGGCGAAGAAAGGGTGCTCAGCATTTAATCAAATTAGCCGCTCGAAGGTTGACGTGCAACCAGCGCCCGGCGATCATGCCGAGAGAGAGAGCAGATGGGCGCAGGGGGCGCGGGAGTGTTGCACGAAAATCATGCGCCGTTGCCAAGCTGGCTGCCCCGCATCGGCACCGGTTTTGATGTCCACGCCTTCGCGCCGGGCCGCACGCTGGTTCTTTGCGGCGTCATCGTGCCGCATGAGCAAGGGCTCGCCGGCCATTCGGACGCCGATGTCGGCATCCACGCGCTTTGTGACGCGATTTACGGCGCCCTCGCCGAAGGCGATATCGGGCGCCATTTCCCGCCCTCCGACGCCGAATGGAAAGACGCCGACAGCGCCCGCTTCCTCCGCCACGCGGCTGGCCGCATCAGGGCGCGCGGCGGCGTCTTCGGCAATGCCGACGTCACCCTGATCTGCGAGCGGCCGAAAATCGCGCCGCACGTGCCGGCGATGGCGGCACGGCTCGCCGAACTCCTTGGCGTCGCCGCGGGCCAGGTTGCGATCAAGGCGACGACTTCGGAAAAACTCGGCTTTACCGGCCGCGGCGAAGGCATCGCCGCGCTCGCGAGCGCGCTGGTGCTGCTGCCGGCGTAAGCCCGCGGCGTTCAGTGGCCTGACGCACCGACCGGCGCGCAATTGCTGCGCCCGGCGGCGACGCAATCCTGCACCCGCCCGGCCTCGCCGAGAACATGGACGAGCCAGAGCCCGCCCGCGACGAGAACGGCCACCACGACCAGCGCAATCAAGGCGCCGCGCGGCGGCGGATCATCGTCGCGATCGTCAGCCATGCTCAGCCAACCAGTCTCGCCGCCGCCAGCGCCTGATCGAGATCGGCGAGAATGTCCTCGATATGCTCGATGCCGATGGAAAGCCGCACATAACCGGGCGAAACCCCGCTCGCCGCCTGCTCGGCCGGCGAAAGCTGGGAATGGGTCGTCGTCGCCGGATGGATCGCGAGACTGCGGGAATCCCCGATATTGGCGACGTGATAGAAAAGTTTGAGTGCGTCGATGAAACGCCGCCCGGCTTCCGCGCCGCCCGCGAGTTCGAAGCCGACGAGGCCACCCTTCCCGCCCGGCATGTACTGCGCCGCGCGGGCCAACGCCAAGCCCTCGGCGCGGCCCGGATAGATGACGCGGGTGACGTCGGGGTGGCGCGCGAGAAACGCCGTGACCGCCGCGGCATTCTCGCTATGGGCGCGCATCCTGAGCGCCAGGGTCTCGAGCCCCTGGAGGATGAGAAAGGCATTGAACGGGCTGATCGCGGCGCCGAGATCGCGCAGCAATGTCACCCGCGCCTTCAAAATATAGGCGATCGGGCCGAGCGGCTTTGCCGCCTCGCTCCACACCGCGCCATGATAGCTCGGATCGGGGCGGTTGAGCAGCGGCTGGCGTTCGGGAAACGCGCCCCAGTCGAAATTACCGCCATCGATCAGCACGCCACCGATCGAATTGCCATGCCCGCCGAGCCATTTCGTCGCCGAATACATCACCACCGCGGCGCCATGCGCGAAGGGGCGGACGAGCAAGGGCGCCGCCGTATTGTCGATGATCAAAGGGATGCCGAGACGCCGCCCGATGGTCGCAACCTCGCCGATCGGAAAGACGCGAAGCTTGGGATTGGGCAATGTTTCGCCGTAATAGGCACGGGTGCGGCCATCGGTCGCCCGCGCGAACGCCTCAGGGTCTTCGGGATCGACGAACCGTACGTCGATCCCCTGATCCTTGAGGGTATTGGCGAACAGATTCCAGGTGCCACCATAAAGATCGGTCGCGCTCACGATATTGTCGCCGGCGCGGGCGAGATTCTGCACCGCCAAGGCCGACGCCGCCTGCCCCGAGGCCACCGCCAGCGCCGCAACCCCGCCCTCAAGCGCCGCAAGCCGCTTTTCCAGGACATCGACGGTCGGGTTCATGATGCGGGTATAGATGTTGCCGAGTTCCTTCAGCGCAAACAGATTGGCCGCCTGCTCGGTGCTGTCGAACTGATAGGAAGTGGTCTGATAGATCGGCACCGCGACCGAGTGGGTTGCCGGATCGGCGCGCCAGCCGGCATGGAGTGCGAGGGTCTCGGGATGCGGCGGGTTGGACTTCGTCATCGGCGGGAACTCCTGTAAAACACGATTTTATATCGTGGAATGTTTTTATATGCGATAAACCGTGTATAATTTCGAGGGCGCGCCGGCAAGAGATTTCTTCATGTAAACAGGGGTGGTTCTTTTTTGAAAAAAGAACCAAAAAACTTTCCCGCGGCGGCTGTCGCCGATGGCGACAGCCGAATGGGAGAAAGTTATTTCACGACATCGAAAAGCTGCTCGGCGAGCCGAGTGATGCGATCGATGCCGACCAGCTTCTCCCGCCAGGCGAGCGGCAAGGCCGAAGCGCCCCAAATCGCGCCGGCGATCTGCCCGGTCACCGCCGCGACGGTATCCGCATCCTGGCCGAGATTAGCCGCGAGAATCAGCGCCGCGCGCGCATCCTCCGAGCGCGCGACGCACCAGAACGCCGCCTCCAGCGTATCGACGACATAGCCGGAGGAGCGGATCTGCGCCCGCTGCTTATCGCGCCAGCGCCCAGCGGCGATCTGGGTGATTTCGGCGAGCCAGCCCGGCCGCGCCGGCTGCAACAGCGCCGCCTTGCCAGCGCCACCGATCGCCGCGACCAACACGCGCGCGAGCAATTCACACGCATCGAGGCAGGCCGGCGCGGCGTGCGTGGTCTGGCTCTGCAAACGCGCAATCGCCGCCGCGCGATCGGGCGAGCCATGCCAACGGATGGCAACCGGCGCGAGGCGCATGATACTGCCGTTGCCGGCATCCATCGGATCTTCCGAGCCCGCCATCGGATCGCCATTCTTGCGGAAGCGCTCGAGCGCCGCGCGGGTCGCGTTGCCGATGTCAAAACAGGTTCCGGTCGCGCTATTTTCGCCCTTTTTCCACCAGCGCACGAAGCGTTCCATCAAATCGCGCGGATCGAGATCGGGATGGGCGAGGAGCGATTCGGCGAGGCAAAGCGCCATCGCCGTGTCATCGGTCCACTCGCCGGGCTTCAAGCCAAACGGGCCGCCGCCGATGAGATCACTGACGAGCGGGCGGGAATCACGCTTTTGAAATTCCAACGGCACGCCGAGCGCATCGCCGGCCACAAGCCCGAGCAGGCTGCCAATGGCTCGATCGCGGCGCGGATCCATGTCTCGTCTCCCAAAATCATTCCCCCATGAAAGCGCCAGCCTCATAGAGCCGCAGCGCCCGGTCAGAGATATGCGCGACCTTGGCAAGGTTTTCCACCCAGATTTGCGGAATGGCAGCCGCGCCCCAAATGGCGCCCGCGATCTGCCCGGCGATCGCGGCGGCGGTATCGGCATCGCCACCGAGATTGGCGGCCAGCAGCACCGCTTCCGAGAAATCCCCAGCGCATGCGACACACCAGAGCGCCGCCTCGAGCGTGCCGGCGGCGCTGCCATCGGCGCTGATTTCGCCCCGCCGCTTGCCCCGCCACGCGCCTGACGCCAGGGCCGCGATCGCCGGCTCGCGCACATCGGCGGCGGGCGCGGCAAGCGCCGCCTTGCCCGCGCCGGCGATCGCTGCAACCAGAATGCGGGCGAGAAGTTCAGCCGCCTCGACCGCGACCGCCGCCGCATGGGTCGTCTGGCTCTGTGCGCGGGCGATCCGCGCCGCCTCGTCCGGCGCGCCATGAAAGCGAATGGCGACCGGCGCAAGCCGCATGATGCCGCCATTGCTCGCCGGCGCCCGACCCGCTTCGGCGAGAAGCCGGCCCTCCGTGCGAAACCCTTCCAGCGCCGCCCAGGTCGTCCGCCCGATGCCGATGCCAACGCCGGTCGCGCTATTTTCGCCCCGCTCCCACCAGCCTAGAAACCGGGAAAGGAGGTCCAGAGGGTCGAGCGCCGGATCGGCCAGCAGCGAATCGGCGAGACAGAGGGCCAGAGCGGTATCATCCGTCCACGCGCCCGGTGGCAACGCGAACGGCCCGCCACCGACCATGCCGATCAGCGGCGGCTCGACATCGCGGGGGCTGCCTTCGCGCGGCGCGCCGAGCGCATCACCCACCGCAAGCCCAAGCAGGGCGCCGAGCGCCCGCTCCCGCCGCCAATCAGACGCCGGCGACGTCAGGCCGCGGCCTGGTGCGGCACGCCCTTTTCCTTGAGCAGGGCAGCAAGTTCGCCGGACTGGAACATCTCGGTGACGATATCGCTGCCGCCGACGAATTCGCCTTTGACATAAAGCTGCGGGATGGTCGGCCAGTTGGAGAATTGCTTGATACCGTCGCGCAGCTCCGGGTCTTCCAGGACATTGGCGGTGTGGAACGGCACTTCGAGATGGCTGAGGATCTGCACGACACGGGCCGAAAAGCCACATTGTGGGAACATCGCCGTCCCCTTCATGAACAGCATGACGGGATGGGCGTCGATCTCAGCCTGGATGCGGGCGAAAACAGGGTTGGCGGAAGCTTCGGTGGTCATCGCGAAAAACTCCTTATCGCATGCGTCATTCAGGGGGCATGGTCTGCAACGCGAGGGCATGCAGCTCACCGCCCATGCGCCCACGCAACGCGGCATAGACGATCTGGTGCTGGGCGACGCGCGAGAGGCCGCGGAAACGCTCGCTCACCACCGTCGCGGCGTAGTGATCGCCGTCGCCGGCGAGATCCTCGATCGTGACGCGGGCATCAGGCAGCGCCGCCTTGATCAAGGCCTCGATCTCGCTCACCGCCATCGCCATCGCCATATCCTTCGTCTGTTCCGCCGGTTTCATGCGGCGCGGCCATGAAAGCGGGGAAAAACCGCTCGCGCGCCGCCTGCAACTCTGCCAGCGATATGGCGAGGCCACCCGGCAGTGTCAAATCCCGCCCGGTGCTTTCGCTGCGATCGCTTCTGCCGAGGAAGCGCGCCGGCACGCCCGCCATCTCGGCGGCGACGAGCATGGCCGCGCCATCGGCGAGCGCGAGCACGTAACGCCCTTGCTCCTCGCCGAACCAAAAGGCATGCGCCGGCAAATCGGGCGGCGGCGGGTCGAGGATCGCGCCGGTCTCTCCCGCCAGCGCCATCTCGGCGAGCGCGACCAAAAGCCCGCCATCGGCGACGTCGTGGCACGCTTTGACGCGCCCGGCGAGAATTTCCGCGCGCACGAAATCGCCCGCCCGGCGCTCGGCGGCGAGATCGACCGGCGGCGGCGCGCCCTCTTCGCGGCCACAAATCTCGCGGAGCCAAAGGCTTTGGCCGAGCCAGCCGACGCTCGCCCCGATCAGCACCAAATCCAACCCCGGCGCCAGCGCGATCCCGACCGCATCCGCCGCATGATCGAGCACGCCAAGCCCGCCGATCGCCGGCGTCGGCAAAATCGCGCGGCCCTCGGTCTCGTTATAGAGGCTGACATTGCCGCTGACGACCGGGAAATCGAGCGCCCGGCAGGCTTCCGCCATGCCGCGGATCGCGGCGGCGAACTGGCCCATGATCTCGGGCTTTTCCGGGTTGCCGAAATTGAGATTATCGGTCAGCGCAAGCGGCCGGGCGCCGGTTGCGGTCAAGTTGCGCCACGCCTCGGCGACCGCTTGCGCCCCGCCGACGCGCGGGTCGGCGGCGCAGTAGCGCGGCGTGCAATCGGTGGTCAGCGCGAGCGCGAGATCATACCCCTCGATCCGCACCACCGCGGCATCCGCCGCACCCGGCCGCTTGATGGTCTGCCCGCCGACGGTCGCGTCATATTGATCCCAAACCCAGGCGCGCGAGCAAAGATCAGGGCAGGCGACGAGGCGGAGCAAGGCCGCTTTGATACCGATCGGATCGGCGATGGTGGCGGGATCGAGCGCCGCCGGTGGCGGCGTCTCGGTGATCGGGCGGCGGTAGAGCGGCGCCTGGTCGGCGAGTGGGGCGAGCGGGATATCGGCCTCGATCCGCCCGCGATGGCGCACCACGATATGGCCGCTTTCGGTGAGATGGCCGATGATCGCGAAATCCAGATCCCATTTGCGAAAAATCGCCGCCGCCATCGCCTCGCGCCCCGGCCGCAGCACGAACAGCATGCGTTCCTGGCTTTCCGAGAGCATCATCTCATAGGCGCTCATGCCGGTCTCGCGTTGCGGCACCTGGTCGAGATCGAGTTCGATGCCAACCCCGCCCTTCCCCGCCATCTCGACCGAGGAACTGGTGAGCCCAGCCGCGCCCATGTCTTGGATGGCGATGACGGCATCGGTCGCCATCAGCTCGAGGCAGGCCTCGATCAGCAATTTCTCGGTGAACGGGTCGCCGACCTGCACCGTCGGGCGTTTTTCCTCGGCATCCTCGCCGAATTCGGCACTCGCCATGGTGGCGCCGTGAATGCCGTCGCGCCCGGTCTTGGCGCCGACATAAACAACGGCATTGCCGACGCCGGCGGCGGCGCTGAGAAAAATCCGATCCGCCGGCGCGATCCCGACCGTCATCGCGTTGACCAGCGGATTGCCGTTATAGGAGGGATGGAAATTGACCTCGCCGCCGACGGTGGGGACGCCGACGCAATTGCCATAGCCGCCGATGCCGCGCACCACGCCATCGACGATGCGCCGTGTCGCCGGATGCGCCGGATCGCCGAAGCGGAGCGCATTGAGGTTGGCGATCGGGCGCGCGCCCATGGTGAAAACGTCGCGCAGAATGCCGCCAACCCCGGTCGCCGCGCCCTGATAGGGCTCGATGAAGCTCGGATGGTTGTGGCTCTCCATCTTGAACACGGCAGCGAGACCCTCGCCGATCGCAACCACCCCGGCATTCTCGCCCGGCCCGTGGATCACCCAGGGCGCGCTCGTCGGCAAGTCACGGAGCCAGACGCGCGACGATTTATAGGAACAATGCTCCGACCACATGACCGAGAAAATGCCAAGCTCGGCCAGACTCGGCACGCGCCCGAGAATGGCGAGAACCCGGCCATATTCCTCGGCGCTCAGACCGAATTGACGGGCGAGGTCAGCGGAAATTTCGGTCATGGGCAGCCGTATAAAGATAAAAAGGAGGGAAAGACTTCTTTTTCTGAAGAAAAAGAAGCAAAAAGACTTTTTCCCCGTTCTCTTGGTGTGGCAAATTTCCTCGGAGCGGGCAGTGCCATCGGCACTGCCCCAACGGAAAGAAAATTCTTTTTTTCAAAAAAGAACATTTTCATACCCTTGTCATTGCCCGGCGAACGCCCCGGCGAGCCCGGCGAACAGGGGCAGACCGTCCTCGCCGCCGACGAGTGGGTCGACGAGGTCTTCGGGGTGCGGCATCAGGCCGAGGGTGCGCAGGTTGGGCGAGAAAATGCCGGCGATCGCGCGCGCGCTGCCGTTCGGGTTCGCCTTGGGCGTGACGTCACCCGCGGGCGTTGCGTAGCGAAAGGCGACCAAACCCTCGCCCTCCAGCCGGTCCAGCGTCGCGTCATCGGCGAAGTAATTGCCATCGCCATGGGCCATCGGCGCGCGGAACACATCGCCCGCCCGATAACCGCGTGTGAAGGCGGTATCGGCGCGCTCGACCCGCAAATGGCAGTCACGCGAGAGAAAACGCAAGCCGGCGTTGCGGAGCAGTGCTCCGGGCAGCATCCCGGCCTCGATCAGGATCTGAAACCCGTTGCACACACCAAGCACATGGCCGCCGCGCGCGGCAAAATCGCGCACCGCCGCCATCACCGGCGCCCGCGCCGCCATCGCGCCGCAGCGCAGATAATCGCCGTAGCTGAACCCGCCCGGGAGCACCACGAGATCGAGGCCGGCGAGATCGGTCTCCTGATGCCAGATCATGCGCGGCGCCCGCCCGCTCGCGCGGGTGAGCGCTATCGCCATGTCACGCTCGCGGTTGATGCCGGGAAAGAGAACGATGCCGGCGTTCATTGTGGACAGGGATAAAGTGCCCGCAACGCCGCGCGCACGGCGGGCGCGGCATCGCCGTCCGGCTCCCCCTTGGCATGCGCGCGGAGATAATAAACGACCGCATCGCGGAGATTGCGGATCGCAAGCCCGGCCGGCACGCAAACCTTGCTTCCGGCCTCGCTCTGGGTGGTGTCGGTAACGCCGATGAGATAGCCAGTGCAGTCGGCGAGCCGCTGCTCATCGGAGGAGGCGCAGGACTTGATGAGAAAATCGCGCTTGATGAAACCGGCCTCGGCCGGCCTTGCCGCGATCAGCATGACGCCGCCGAGCAGCACCGCGAAAACCACGAGAGATCGCATCATTTCGACTCCACTTGCACCGAAAACCGTTCGATCACCAGATTGGCGAGCAGTTTGCGCGCCATCTCGGTGGCCATGGCCCGCGCCGCCTCGGGGTCGGTCTCGTTAAGTTCGATCTCGATCACCTTGCCCGCCCGCACGTCCGCGACCGCGGCGAAGCCCAAGCCGTGCAGCGCCTGCGCGATCGCCTTGCCCTGCGGGTCGAGCACCCCCTCCTTCAGCATCACGGTGACGACCGCCTTCATCGTCCGCCTCCCTTCACGTTCGCCTTACCTACTGCATCGTCTCCGGCCCCTTGAGATCACGCGAGCCGGCCTCGGGCATGATGCCGAGCCGACGCGCCACCTCCTGATAGGCCTCCTCGACCTTGCCGAGATCGCGGCGGAAGCGGTCCTTGTCCATTTTCTCGTTGGTCTTGGCGTCCCAGAGGCGGCAATTATCCGGGCTGATCTCATCGGCGAGGATGATCCGCATCTCCTCGTTCTCCCACAGCCGGCCGAACTCGAGCTTGAAATCGACGAGCATGATGCCGACGCCGAGAAATAGGCCGGTGAGAAAATCATTGGTGCGGAGCGTGAGCGCGATGATGTCGTCGAGATCCTGCGGCGCCGCCCAGCCGAACGCGGTGATGTGCTCTTCGGCCACCATCGGGTCGTTGAGGGCGTCGTTCTTATAATAGAACTCGATGATGGAGCGCGGCAGACGGGTGCCCTCAGGGATGCCGAGCCGCGCCGAGAGGCTGCCCGCGGCAATGTTGCGAACAACCACTTCGAGCGGAATGATTTCAACCTCGCGAACGAGCTGCTCGCGCATATTAAGGCGGCGGATGAAGTGGTTGGGAATCCCGACTTCGGCGAGGCGTAGCATCAGATACTCGCTGATGCGGTTATTGAGCACGCCCTTGCCGGTGATGACGCCTTTTTTCTGGGCGTTGAAGGCGGTCGCGTCGTCCTTGAAATATTGCACCAGAGTGCCGGGTTCCGGCCCCTCGAACAGGATTTTCGCCTTGCCTTCGTAAATTTGCCGCCGTCGCGCCATGATCGTCCTTCCTTCTGCCGCGAAATCCGGCGCCCTCGGTATACCCTCCCGCCGCCAAAGCGAAAAGGCCGGTCAGTCCGCCGCCAGGCTCACCGGCGTGAAGGCGGCGCTATCGGGTGGCCCCGGCGCGAACAGCCAGACCGGGACGCCGTTGGCGGGCAATGCCAGGAGTGACGCACAGACGGTGCCAAATCCGCCGCGCGGCGTAATGGTGAACTGGCTTTCGATGGCGCCGCTGCGGTCAGCGAGAATGCTGCGCCAGCTCTCCCAATCGTCCGGCGGCACCGGCGCCGGCGCCGCCATCAGCCGCGGCAAATGGCGGGCGACGCGCGGGCTGGTGAGATCATTGGGATCGCGCGCCGTCACCATCGCGAGGCCCGGCGCGAGCCGCTCGGCATGCGGCGTGCCGGTGGCGAGGCCACGGAGGAAATAGGCACCCGAGCGATCGGCGATCACCATGTTAAAGCGCCGCCACTCGCCAGCATCGAGCCGGGTGATCGCCGCCGCCGCGGCCTCGGCGCTGTCCTCGGCGAGCGCGATCAGCGGCAATTCGCCGCGGCTCCGTTTGCCGAGCTTGGGGCCGAGACTGCCCTGGCGATTGAGCACCGCGGCGACCACGCCGGCGCGGTTGATGGCAAGCCAGGTGCCGCCCGCGAGATGATCACGCCCGCCGACCACGCGGGGATGCTCGGGCCAATGTGCCGCCGGCGCATCCCAGCCGCGATCGACCATTTCGTCGCGATTGGCGGCAAGCAGGAGCGGCCAGGGATCGCCAGGGCGATGGAGCACGACCAGAGTGCACACCGGTTTAGTCTCCTTTCGCGCCGTCAGGCCCGAAAACGCGGGCAAACACGGTATCGAGGGTGCGGAGATGGAGCCCAGGATCCATCGCCGCATCGAGCACCGCCGCCGGCACCCGTCCTGCGACCTCGGGGTCGGCCGCGAGATGGTCGCGGAAGCTTTTTGCCGCCTTCGTCCCGAGCGCCTCCCAGGTCGCCATCGCGTTGCGCTGCACCACGGCATAGGCCGCCTCGCGCGAGAGCCCGGCGCGGGCCAGCGCGAGCAGCACCTCGCCACTATGGACGACGCCGCCGAGGGCCTCGAGATTGGCCTGCATGCGTTCGGGGTGGATGACCAGCTTTTCCATCATGCCGGCCAGCCGCGAGAGCGCGAAATCGAGCGCGATCGTCGCGTCCGGCGCGATCACCCGCTCGACCGAGGAATGGCTGATATCGCGCTCATGCCAGAGCGCGACATTTTCGAGCGCCGGCATGGCGTAGCCGCGCACCAAGCGGGCAAGGCCGGTGAGGTTCTCGCTCAAGACCGGGTTGCGCTTGTGGGGCATCGCCGAGGAGCCTTTCTGGCCGGGATGGAAAAACTCCTCGGCCTCGCGCACCTCGCTCCGTTGCAAATGGCGCACTTCCGTCGCCAGCCGCTCGATACCGCTCGCGATCACCGCGAGCGTGCAGAAATAGGCGGCATGGCGGTCGCGCGGGATGATCTGGGTCGAGACCGGCTCGATCGCGAGGCCGAGTTTTTCGGCAACATATGCCTCGACCCGGGGATCGACATGGGCATAAGTGCCGACCGCGCCGGAAATCGCGCAGGTCGCGATCTCGGCGCGGGCGGCTGCGAGGCGGGCGCGGGCGCGGGCGAATTCGGCGTAATGCCCGGCGAGTTTCAGGCCAAAACTGGTCGGCTCGGCATGGATGCCGTGGCTGCGGCCGATGGTGAGCGTCGTTTTGTGCTCGAACGCCCGGCGCTTCAAGGCCGCCAGCACCGCGTCGAGATCGGCGAGCAGGAGATCGCTCGCTTGCGCAAGCTGCACCGCAAGACACGTATCGAGCACGTCCGACGAGGTCATGCCGAGATGAACGAAGCGCGCCTCCGGCCCGACCGCCTCGGCGAGCCAGGTGAGGAAGGCGATGACGTCGTGGCGGGTCTCCTGCTCGATCGCATTGATGCGGGCGAGGTCGTCCGCCGTGATCGCGGCGACACGCGGGCCGCCGCGCGTGCGGATGGCGCGCGCCGCGTCTTCCGGGATATCGCCGATCGCCGCCATCGCCTCGGCGGCGAGCGCCTCGATCTCGAACCAGATGCGATAGCGGTTCTCCGGCGCCCAGATCGCGGCCATCGCCGGGCGGGTATAGCGTGGAACCATGTTTTCCAGTTATCCCTAAGACGAGCGGAGATCAGAACCCTCCTCGCCCTAGCTTCCCGCGCGGCGCCTGACAACCCCGCTTGCCGCAACCCTGCAACGCCCGATCCTGGAGCCGCGATGACTGCCGCCGCCCTCCTCCCCGCGCTGATCGCGCTGATCGAGGTCGCGGCGATCGATCTCGTCCTCGCCGCCGATAATGCCATCGTCGTCGGGCTTGCCGTCCGGGGGCTGCCGGCGGCGGCGCGGCGGCGGGCGATGGTGCTCGGCATTACCGCCGCCACCGGTTTGCGCATCCTCGGCGGCCTCGTCGCGCTGCGGCTGCTTGCGATCATCGGCCTTACGCTGGCCGGCGGGCTTTTGCTGCTGTGGGTCACTTGGAAAATGTATCGCGAGCTGCGCGGGCCGACCGAGAGCGGCGCGGGCGGGGCGGCGGCGACGACGCTCTCGCAAGCCTTGCTCCGGATCATCGCCGCCGATCTCTCGATGAGCCTCGATAACGTCCTCGCCGTCGCGGGGGCGGCGGAGAATAACCGTATCGTGCTGGTCGCTGGCCTTGCGCTCGGCGTCGTGCTGATGGCGTTTGCGACCGACCTCGTCGCGCGCCTGCTTGCGCGCTATCCCCGGCTCGCCTGGCTCGGCTGGCTGATCGTGCTTTATATCGCGCTGAAAATGATCGTCGCGGGCACCCACGATGTTCTGCGCGCACTTCCCGAGACACTCTTCTAAGCCGCCCGATGGTGCGGACCGGGGTTCGTGCCCTATGATGGGCGACAGCAATTGCGACAACCTACGAACAAGGATGCTGCGGATATGGAACTGATCGGACAAGGACGGCCCGCCGCTGCGACCGCGGCGCCGCCCGGCGCGAGTGCTGCGATGATCATCGAGGGAGATCAGCGGACCTTCATGCGCGATGTCGTCGAGGCGTCGCGGCAGGTGCCGGTACTGGTCGATTTCTGGGCGACCTGGTGCGGCCCGTGCCGGCAGCTCACGCCGACGCTCGAAAAAGTCACCCGCGCCGCCGGCGGGCGGATCAAGCTGGTCAAGATCGACATCGACAAGAACCAGGCCTTGGTCCAGCAACTGGCCCAGCTCGGCCTGCCGCTGCAATCGGTGCCGACGGTCGCCGCTTTCTGGCAGGGGCAGATCGCCGATCTGTTCCAGGGCGCCTTGCCGGAATCGGAGGTCAAGCGTTTCGTCGAAAACCTCCTCAAGGCGGCTGGCGGGGCGATGCCGGCGGCCGATCTCCTGGCCGAGGCGCGGGCGGCGCTGGACGCGGGCGATCCCGCCGGCGCACGCGACCTGTTCAGCGCGCTGCTCGCCGAGGAGCCGGAAAACGCCGCCGCCTGGGGCGGGCTGATCCGCGCGCTCATCGCGCTCGGGGATGAAGCGGACGCCGAGGCGACGCTGGCGCAAGTGCCGGCGGCGCTCGCCGAGCATGCCGAGATCACCGGCGCCAAAAGCGCCCTCGCCCTCGCCAGCGAGGGCCGCAAGGCGGCGGCGGCGATCGAGAGCTACCGGGCGCGGCTCAAGGCCGACCCCGCCGACCACGAAGCCCGCTTCGCACTCGCGACCGCACAGGCCGCGCTCGGCGAGCGGGAAGCGGCGGCGGACGAGCTCCTCGACATCATTCGCCGCCAGCCGGGCTGGAACGAGGACGCGGCGCGGCTGCAATTGCTGAAATTCTTCGCCGCCTGGGGCATGGACGACCCGGTGACGATGGCGGCGCGGCGCAAGCTTTCGGCCCTCCTGTTCCGCTGAGCGGCGTTGCGCGCCGCCGCCCGCGACGGCGGCGCCCGCCTTGCCTGCTGATTTTTTCCCCGAGGGAGATGCCCCGTGACCAATTCCCTGCCCGAGACCGGTGACCGTCCGGTCGACCCAAGGCTGCTCGAAATCCTGATCTGCCCGCTCACCAAGCAGCCCCTTCGCTATGACCGCGCGCGGAACGAGCTGATCAGCGATGCCGCCGGCCTCGCCTACCCGATTCGGGACGGTATCCCGATCATGCTGCCCGAGGAGGCCCGCCCGCTCACCCCGTGAAGCGCCTGATATGGCAAGCCCGGGGCTTTTGTGTGCAGTGCAACACAGCCATGCTTTTATAAGCTTGTGTGTAATAACCCATGCTACTATCTCTCGCGCATCCGGTGGACAGCCAGAGCGGCAGACCACCACACGACGAAAGAGGGTAGAAGATTATGCGCAAGTTTCTTTTCGCAGCCGTTGCCGCCATCGCGCTCACCGCGTCTGGCCATGGTGTCCATCAGGCGCCGGCCTCCCTGCAGCAGCAGGCTGCCGCCAAGCCGCCGGCGACGAGCACCGACCGCGCCGCGACGCTCGCCTGGGGCCGCGCCCCGCAGATGAATGCCAACAGCTTCCAGACCGCCCAGGGCTATGACGGCCAGAAGCCCGAAACCCAGCGCGCCAGCCCAAACGGCAACGCCTGATCGCACGATCACCGCTGGTCTGAAACCATCCAACGAGGGGGCGAAAGCCCCCTCGTTTCATTTGATGCGCAAAGAGCGGCGCCGATAACTCTTACCGTGGAAAGTTTTTTGGTTCTTTTTTTCAAAAAAGAACATTGTCTTCAGGCCGAAAGCGCCTCCGGCGCGGTGCGCGCGCGCTTGACGAGAAGTTTATTGAGAGCGTGGACATAGGCGCGGGCGGAGGCGACGATGGTATCGGTATCCGCCCCCTGGCCATCGACCATTTTGCCGTTTTCCTCGAGCCGCACGGTGACGCGGGCCTGGGCGTCGGTGCCTTCGGTGACGGCGCCGACCGAATAGAGGCGCAGCACCGCGTCATGGGCGAAGAGATCGCGAATGGCGTTGAAGGTTGCGTCCACCGGCCCGTCGCCGGTCGCAACCGCGCTCTGTGCCGCACCGTCGATCTCGAGTTCGAGTTCGGCGCGCGGCTTGGCTTTGGAGCCGGTATGGACGTCGAGCGAGAGGAAGCGGATGCGGTCATGGCCGCGCATCACCTCATCATCGACCAGGGCGATCAGATCGTCGTCGTAGACCACCTTCTTGCGGTCGGCGAGATCCTTGAAGCGGCGGAAAGCGTCGTTCAGCTGGTTATCGCCGATTTCGCCGTAGCCGAGGGCACGAAGCTTGTCGCGGAAGGCGGCGCGGCCGGAATGTTTGCCCATGACCAGCGAGGATTTGGTCCAACCGACGCTTTCCGGCGTCATGATTTCATAGGTCGCGGCGTTTTTGAGGACGCCGTCTTGATGGATGCCGGATTCGTGGGCGAAGGCGTTGCGCCCGACGATCGCCTTGTTGGGTTGGACGTCAAAGCCGGTGATGGTGGAGAGCAGCTTCGAGGTGCGGAGGATTTTCGGCGTCTCGATCGCAGAGCGCCAGGCGAGCGCGTCGTGGCGGGTGCGGATCGCCATGACGATTTCTTCGAGTGCGGCGTTGCCGGCGCGTTCACCGATGCCATTGATCGTGCATTCCACCTGACGCACGCCGGCGCGAATGGCGGCAATGGTGTTGGCGACGGCAAGGCCGAGATCATTGTGGTTATGGGCAGAGAAAATGACCTTTTCCGCCCCCGGCACGCGTTCACGCAGCATGGTGAAGATGCGCGCGATATCCTCAGGGAGGGCGTAGCCGACGGTATCGGGGATGTTGATGGTGGTGGCGCCGGCCTTGATCGCGGCCTCGACGCAGCGGCAGAGGAAATCGGGGTCGGTGCGGCTGCCGTCTTCCGCTGACCATTCGACGTCGTCGGTATAGTTACGGGCAAGGGTATTGCCGTCGATGACCGCCTGCAAAACCGTCTCGGGCTCCATCCGCAGTTTGTATTTCATGTGCAGCGGGCTGGTGGAGATGAAATTATGGATGCGGCGGCGCTCGGCGGGGCGGATCGCCTCGCCGGCGCGGGCGATATCGTCGCGCCCGCCGGTGCGCGCGAGGCCACAGATCACCGGCCCCTTGATGGTCCGCGCGATGGCGTCCACGCTCTCGAAATCGCCGGGGCTTGCGATCGGGAAGCCGGCTTCGAGGACATCGACACCGAGTTCGGCCAAGGCTTCGGCCATGCGCAGTTTTTCGGTGAGATTCATCGAGAAGCCGGGCGATTGCTCACCGTCGCGGAGCGTGGTGTCGAAAATGATGATGCGGTCGGGGTCGAGCACGCCGAAGTTTGGGTGGGAGATGGTCATGGGGCCAGTCCTTGAACCGGAAAGTTGCGACAAATTGCCTCAAAAACCCCTGAACGATGCCGGCGAAGCCGCGCGGCGTCACGCCCAGGGGCGGCTAAGTCGCAGAATAAGGAGGCCAGCGCCGAAAACGGCGCAGCCGGCGGGCGTGGCCCGGGAACTGCCGGAAAACCGGATCATCATTCCTCAATACCACCGCGAGGCCAGCGGCGCAAGCGCACGCATGGCGACCCAGGGCTATCGCATTTGGCCGATGATGGATCGCCGGACAAAAGGGCGAGCGCGGTGAACGCGGTGACCGTGGGCGAGTGGCAAGTCAGGCCGCGGGTGGCACCAGGGTCAAAGCGGGCGGGGGTTTGCGGATCGCGCCGATCAGGTTGCGCACTTCCGCCCGCGCCGTCACATGGCTCATGCCAAAGGAAATACCGAGCCCCGCCTCGCGCACATCCATCAGCGTCAGCCCTTGAAGATAAAGCTCGCGGAAGATCACCCGTTCGCCAAACCCCTTGACGGTGCGAAAGCCGATCCGCTTGGCCAGGGCCTCGAGGGTCGCGCCGACATCGCGCTTGTTGCGCGCCTCGCCGGCGCCGAGGCGGTTCCTCATCACCAGCCAGTCGATGCGGCCGCGATCGCGCGCCATTCGGCGCTTGCGCGCCTCCCAGACCATTTCGCTATAGATGCTCGGGTGCACGACCTCGTGCTGCTCGGGATCGACCTTGGCGAGCATGGCGAAATCAACGAAACTGTCATTGATCGGGGTGATCAGCGTATCGGCGTGGGCGTGGCCGAGGCGGCTCAGATAGGTATCGGCCCCGGGGCAATCGATGACGACGATATCGACGTCACCGCCGATTTCGGCCAGCGCCGCAGCGAAGCGGAATTGCTCGTCGGCTTCCGCCATCGCCCGGCTATCGGCCTCGCTCCGTATCACCGCGGCGAAGCGCGGCATCGGCAGGGCGATGCCGCGCCGGGCGGCGAACTCGGCCCGCGCTTCGAGATAATGGGTCAACGTCGCCTGACGAGCGTCAAGATCGAGGGCACCGACACGATAGCCATCGCGCAGCAGCCCGACGATGAGATGCATCGCAGCGGTGGACTTACCCGATCCGCCCTTCTCGTTGCCGAGCACGATGATCTGTGCCCGCTTTTCGATCGCAACGCTCGCCACCATTGTTCCTCACGCCATTCGCATATCATGTCCGCCGCCCCCGCCGCCCGCCGCGAATCGCCAGATCGGTGCGAATCGGTCTAGGGTGACCAAGTTTATGCCCATCAGCGTGCCCGGCGTCCATGCGCCCGGTCGGTTCAGTTTCGCCGTTTTCAGGATGACACGGTTTTTGGCGATCTCTCGCAACTCGGCTTTGTTCGCGGACTCCCCCCGGCCGGCCTGGCCCGTGGCCGGCCAGATCGAATGTCCCGATTGCGGGCTCATTTTGCGCGCCCTGTCGCCGCCGGCCGGCCGCCGCCTGCGCTGCCCGCGCTGTCGGGCGGTGTTGCGACGCGGACGCCCACACGGGGCCGCGACCGCCTTGCCACTCGCGCTCGCCGCCTGGCCGCTGCTGCCGCTCGCCTTTCTCACCCCGCTCATCCATCTCTCGCTGCTCGGGCGCGGGATCAGCGCGGCGCTGACCACCGGGCCGGCGCTGTTGACCGCAGAGGGCTGGGTGCCGCTCGCCGCGGTGGTTCTGCTGACCGCCTGCCTGCTCCCTGGGCTGCGCTTGCTTGGCCTCACCCTCGTGCTGCTCGGGCTGCGTCTGGCCCACCCGCCACGTCATCTCCTCCGCCCGCTGCTGCGCGCAACCGAATATCTTCGGCCCTGGGCGATGGTCGAAGTCTATCTGCTCGGGTTTTTCGTCGCCTACAGCAAGCTGATCGATCTCGCCCGCGTGCGTGTCGAACTCGCCGGCTACGCGCTGGCGGCGCTGATGCTGGTGATGGCGCTGATCGACGAGAGGCTCGACCCGACCGCGCTTTGGGAGGCGCTGGCGCCACCGACCACCAGCGCCGCCCCGCCCGCCGGGTCTGCGGCGCGGCTGATCGGCTGCCATGGCTGCGGCCTGCTCTGCGCCGGCACGCCGGGCGCTCGCTGCCCGCGCTGCGGCAGCCGGCTCCATGTCCGCAAGCCGCATAGTCTTGGGCGCACCCTCGCCCTCGTTCTGGCCGCCGCCTTGCTTTATATCCCGGCCAACCTGCTGCCGATCATGACCGTCGATTATCATGGCCAAGGTGTGCCCAACACGATTCTCTCCGGCGTCGAAGAATTGGCGGCGAGCGGTATGTGGCCGCTCGCCATCCTGGTCTTTTTCGCCAGCATCACGGTGCCGGTGCTGAAACTGCTCGGGCTCGGCCTATTGCTCGTGAGCACGCGAGCCGGCGCACGCCGGCGGCTCGTCGATCGCGCCCGGCTTTATCGCCTGATCGATGCCATTGGGCGATGGTCGATGATCGATGTGTTTATGCTCTCCATCCTGGTCGGCGTGGTGCAGCTTGGCCTGCTCGCCACCGTCATCCCCGGGCCCGGCGCGGTTGCTTTCGCCGGCGTCGTGATCCTGACCATGCTCGCCTCGCAAAGCTTCGACCCACGTCTGATGTGGGATGCGGCCAGGCGCGGCCACCAGCGCCGGAGGCCGCGATGAACGAGCCCTCGGCGCCGGAGATGGAACCGCAACTCGAACGTGAACCGCGTCTCTCCCTGCTCTGGATCATCCCGCTGGTCGCCGTCGTGGTCGCGGCCTGGCTCGGCTGGCGGACCCTGTCGCAGGAAGGCCCGCTGATCACCCTTACCTTCAACACCGCCGATGGCCTCATCGCCGGGCAGACCCGGGTCAAGCACAAGGCCGTCGATCTCGGCACGGTGCGGGCGATCCGGCTCAGCGAGGACATGTCGCATGTCATCGTCGAGGTGCGGATGCGCCGCGAGGCGACCGCGGTTCTGACCGATCATGCGCGGTTCTGGGTGGTCCGCCCGCGGTTTACGCCGAGCAGCGTCTCGGGCCTCGAAACCCTGGTCTCGGGCAGCTATATCGAGATCGACCCCGGCCCGCCGGGCGGCACCGCGCAGCGGGCATGGAAGGGTCTCGAACAACCACCGGCGGTGCGCTCGGGTGAGCCTGGTCATACCTATGTCCTGCACACGCGGAGCCTCGGCTCGCTCGGCATCGGCTCGCCGGTGCTGTTTCGCGATGCCAGCGTCGGCGAGGTGCTGGGCTATGATCTTGGCGCGCCGGGCGGCGAAGCGGTGGTGCGGGTGTTCGTGCACGCGCCGTTCGATAGCTATATCCATGCGGGAAGTTATTTCTGGAGCGAATCCGGCCTCTCGGTGAACGCCGGCGCCAACGGCTTCCATCTTGAGGTGCAGTCGATCCAGGCGCTTCTCACGGGCGCCGTCGCGTTCGATACCCCGCCCGAGGCACGCTCGGCCCCGGTCGCCGCCGATGGCGCTGATTTTCCCCTTTATCCCGACCGCACCGCCGCCGCAGCCTCGCGCTACACCAATTCCATCCCCATCGTGGTGCATTTCCACGGCTCGGTGCGCGGCCTTGCCGCCGGCGCGCCGGTCGAGATCTATGGCATTCAGATCGGCGAGGTCACCGACGTGACGCTGCGCTATGATTTTGCGACCAAAACGCTCGACGTGCCGGTCAGGCTCACCGTCCAGCCGGATCGCATCTCCGCCCCCGGAGCGCCGCCGGCGACCCAGGAGCGCGCGCTGGAATCGCTCACAGCGCTGACCAAAAACGGGCTCCGCGCCCAGCTCCGCACCGCCAATTACCTCACCGGGCAGCTCTATGTCGCCTTCGATTTCTTTCCAGAGGCCAAACCGGCGCCAATCCGCGAAGAAGACGGCGCTATCGTCGTCCCGAGCCAGCCGAGCGACTTCGAAACCCTCGCCCGCATGGTCGATATCATCGGTCGCAAGCTGGAGGCGGTGCCGATCGAGCGCATCGCCGGCAATCTCGATTCGAGCCTCGCGGCACTCGCCGGCATCGCCACCGGCAAGGAGCTGAAAACCACCCTCCAGTCAGCGGCGGCGACGATGGCGAGCGCGCAGGCGCTGCTCCGCCAGATCAACACCAACGCTGGCCCGGCGCTGGCGCGGCTGCCGCGGATCAGCGCCGAACTCGAGGCCTCGCTCGATCGTGCCAACCACCTGATGGCGGCGCTGGAGAGCGGTTACGGCGCCAATTCGCCGCTGCCGCGCGATCTCGAGCGCCTGGTCGGAGAGATGAACGACGCCGCGCGTTCGATCCGCAGCCTCGCCGACCTGCTCGATCAGCATCCCGAGGCACTGGTGCGCGGCCGCAGCGGCCCGGTGGAGGAACGATGAGCCTGCGCGTTCTTGCGATCCTGGCGCCGCTGCTCGGGCTGCTCGCTGGCTGCGCCTCGCCAAATCCGAAGCTTTATACGCTGGCGCGCGTCCCCGGGCCGGCGGTTGCCGCGCCGGCCCAAACGATCGAGATCCGCCATGTCGGCCTGGCCCGTTATCTCGACCGCCCCGGCATCGTAACACGCGTCGACGCCTATCGGGTAACCCTCGCCGACGATGCACGCTGGGCGGAGCCGCTGGCGGACATGCTCGCCCGCGTCATCGCTGCCGATCTCAGCGCGCGCTTGCCGGGCAGCACGGTTTTTACCGCCGCCAGCGCGATTTCCGCCGCCCCGGACGTTACCGTCGAGATCGATATCCAGCGCTTCGATGCCGGCAGCCGCTTCACCCTCGTCGCCGCTCTCGCCCTGCGGCACGCGGGGGAGGCGCCGAAGCTCACAACCATCAGCCTCGCCGCCCCGCCGCCAACCGGGGAAGAAAACCAGGTCGCGACCATGAGCCGCCTGCTCGGCGACCTCGCCGACCGCCTCGCAACGCTCATCGCAAACGACGGCCATTGAGCGCGCTTGCGGCGGGCGAAGACCCAACCGCATCAGGTCGGAATGGTCTGACCTGGATTGGCCGGTGGCGGCGACGGCGCTGGCGCGGCGGGCGGCGGCGTGACGGCGGGGCCGGGTAATGGCTGGCTCGTGACAGGCGGTTTGGGTGCCGTCTTGAGGATCAGGTTGCCGGGGGTGATCGGCGATACGCGCTGAAACGGCATGTTCGCCGGCAACGCCGGCGCCGCAACCTTCGCCCCGGGCGCGGCCGGTGGCACTGGCGGCACCGGCAGCGTGTTCGCCCCGGTCGCAGTGGGCGGCGCCGTCTCGGGCGCCGTTGTCTCTGGCGCCGTTGTCTCTGGCGCCGTTTTCTCTGGGGACGTCGCATCTGGGGCTGTCGTTGCGGACGGCGCGGGCGAAACCATGTCGGGCGCGGCGGCTGGTGGCGATGCCTGCAGGCTGGGCGGCAGAACCGGCATAACGCCGAGCGGCGGATGATAAGGCGCGATGATCGGCGACGGCGGCGGCAGCGTTGCCATCGGCCGCGGCGCGCTGAGACACGCGGCGCTGCCCATCCCGACCACCACGGTTGGCATGCCGTCCAGCCCCTGCTCCTGCATTTGCGCCGGCGTGCCACACCCCTCCGCCGACATCGGCAGCAAAACGAAGCCGGCGAAGGCGTGCGGCGAAATTGCCGGCACGCCATGCAGCACGAGATCCAGATCCTGCATGGTGCCGACCAGCCAGACCGGCGCCGGGCTCCGCGCGCGGGCATAGGCGAGCAGGCGCAGCATGCGGATGGTCGGGTTGACGACCAATTGCTCGTTGCGCGGATCGGGGAGCAGGAGAGCGAAATCGCGCGTCGGCAGATAGCGGCCGGCGGCGCCGATCACCGCATCGGCATCGGCGGAGGCGGCGCGGACATCGCCCCCCGGGTTCGGCGGATCGAGGAAAACATACGTCGCAACCGGCCAGCTCGGGCCGATATAGGCGCCCGGCGGCCAGGTGGGCCGCGCCAGACGCTGCTGGTTCGCGCCGGAGGAACAGCCGGCCAACGCCAGTAACGCCAAGCCACAGCCGAGAATGACAGCCCGCTTGCTTCGCACCCTGTCCTCCGCCCGCTATGCGGCGACGCATAAGAGCCTAGCATAAGTGGCGAAACTTTTACACCGGTAAAGAAATCGAGGCGCGCAAGCCGCCGGCCGGCCGGTTCGTCAGAGTGACATCGCCGCCATGGGCGCGAAAGATGTTGCGCGCGATCGGCAAGCCTAGTCCGCTGCCGCCGGTCGCGCGGTTGCGGCTCGCCTCAAGGCGTTGAAACGGCTGAAACATTCGCTCGATGTCGGCCTCTGGGAGGCCAGGGCCGTGATCCTCGATCTCGATCTCCACCATCCCCCCTTGCGGCGGATGCAGGCGCACCGCGGCACCGCCACCATATTTCACCGCGTTCGCGATCACATTGCCGAGCGCGCGTTTCAAAGCGATCGGCCGGGCCGTGATCGGCAGACGCTCTGGGCCGGCATAGGTGAGGTGCTCGGCGGCCTCCGGCGCGGCATCGGCGGCCTCGTCGAGCACGGTGCGGATCAGGGCGACGAGATCGAGCGTGCTCGTGCGTTCGCTCGCCGCCGCATCGCGCCCAAAGGCCAGCGTCGCCGCGACCATCGCCTCCATCTCGTCGAGATCGGCGAGGATTTTGCGCCGCATCTCGTCATCCTCGAGAAATTCGGCGCGGAGCTTGAGGCGGGTGATCGGGGTGCGGAGATCATGACCGATCGCGGTCAGGAGAAATGTGCGATCCTGCACGAAGCGGCGGATACGCCCGGCCATGCGGTTGAAGGCGGCGGCGGCGGCGGCGGCCTCGCGTGCCCCCCCCTCGGGCAGCGGCGGCGCATCGACATCGCGCCCGAGCGCCTCGGCGGCTTGCGTCAGCGCGGTGATCGGCGCGATCAGCCGGCGGGCGACGATCAGGAACAGCACCGCCGCGAGCGCCGTGAGGCCGAGAAACAGGCCGAAATCGAGCGGCGAGTGCCAAAATTCCGGCGCCGGGACCCGCACCGTCACGGCAAGCCAGCCGTGATCCGGGAGCGCGAGCCCGACCTCGACCAGCCGGTCATAAAGCGAGCCGAGCACCACGACATCGTGCGGGCGCAGATGATAGGGCACCGGCGACAGGGTGAGATCGGCCTGGATCAGCCGCACGAGGGTGAGCGGCGCTGGGAGCAGCTCCGCCGGCGGCGCCTCGAGCAACGCCGCTTGCGTGCCCGGCGGCAGTTCGATCGCGCGGAGCAGCGCCGCCCGCCCGCCATCCGGCGTATTCATCACCACCGCGCGATAGACCGCCATCACCCGCGCCGCGACATCGCGCGCTTGCCCGAGACGGGTGAGGTCGCCGCGGTCGATCACATGAAGATAAACCCCGCCGACCTGGGCGGCGACGAGCCCGATCAGCAGCACCCCCATCGCGCGCGCGAGCAGGCTGCGCGGCCATAATCCCATGCCGCGCCTCATGCCTTGATCACCGTCGCTCGACGTCACAGGTCAAGACATAGCCGCCGCCGCGCACCGTTTTGATGACCTGGGCGTTGCGCCCGTCATCATCGAGCTTGCGGCGCAGCCGGCTGATCGCGACATCGATCGCCCGGTCGAACGGCCCCGCCTGGCGGCCGCGCAGGAGATCGAGCAGCATGTCGCGCGTCAACACCCGATGCGGGCGCTCCAGTAACGCGAGCAGCAGGTCGTATTCGCCGCCGGTCAAAGCCACCTCCGCCCCTTCCGGGTCAAGCAGCCGACGGCGCGCGGTCTCAAGGCGCCAGCCATTGAATTGGAAGGTCCGGCGCGCCGGCGCGCCCTCCGCCTCACCCTCGCCGCTGCGGCGCAACACGGCGCGGATACGCGCGAGCAGTTCGCGCGGGTTGAAGGGTTTTGCGAGATAATCATCGGCCCCCATCTCGAGGCCGATGATGCGATCGGTCTCATCCCCCATCGCGGTGAGCATGACGATCGGCACATTCGCCTGCTCGCGCAGCCAGCGCGCGAGTTCGAGCCCGCCTTCGCCGGGCAGCATGAGATCGAGCACGACAAGGTGATAATGCCCTTGCGCCCAGAGCCGACGCGCCTCGCGACCATCGCGGGCGACGGTGACGCGAAGCCCGCCGCGCTCGAGGAACCGCGCCAAGAGGTCGCGGATCTCGTGGTCATCGTCAATGACGAGGATGTGCGGGGCGGCTTCCATGCGCGAAAAACAATAGTGACTCCAGCGCCGCCTGAGGAGGGGTGCGGCACCGATGTCACGGCATTGCCAAGGCACCGATTTTTCGGGCAGAGTACCCGTGTCCAAGAAACAAACCCGTCGGCGCGCGCCGGCGAGACCATCACGCGGGGAAAAAATGTCGAAGAATGACAAGCGGTTAAGCCAGAATCGTCGGAACTTCATGCATGCCGCGGCGGCGGGCGCGGCGCTGTTCGGGATCGCGCCGGCGCTGGCCGCCGAGATGGGCGAAGTCGCCGGGCGATCGGCAAAGCCGCTGCGCGCCGCCTTCTCCAATGCCGGGCTGCAGGCGACTTGGTGCGCGCAAGGCAAGCGGGCGGCGGAATATTGGGGCAAATTGTTCAATGTCGAGGTCACCTGGTTCGATGGCGAACTCTCGGCCCCCAAGCAGCGCGCCGCGGTGGACGACATGGCCTCGCAAAAATGGGATTTCGTCGCGATCCAGGCTTTCGGCATCGGCACGCTGACGGCGCCGGTCAACAAAATGATCGCCGCCGGCACGCCGGTGATCGACATGGATACGCTGATCGCGCCGCTCGATCAGATCAAGGTGCACAGCTTCCTCGCCCCCGACAATGAATTCATGGGCGCCTCCGTCACGCAAGCGCTGGTGGACGCGATCAACGGCGAAGGCACGATCATCATGACCCAGGGCGCGCTCGGCCATACCGGCGCCCAGGGGCGCGCGCGCGGCTTCAATGCGGTGGTCAAGAAATATCCCAAGCTGCAAGTGCTCGACACCACGCCCGCGGATTGGGACGTCGCCAAGACGGCGCGGATCTGGGAGACTCTGCTCACCAAATACCCGAAAATCGATGCCGCCTATTTCCACAACGACGATATGGCGCTCGCCGCCTATAACGTCATGAAGGCGCATAATCGCACCAACATCCTGATCGGGGGCTGTGATGCGATGCCGCCGGCGCTGGAGGCGGTGCTCGATGGCCGCATGCATGCGACCGTGCGCAACCCTTCCTGCCGCATCCATGGCGGGGCGATTGTCGCCGGTGTCGCGGCGGTTGTCGGCGGCGAGAAGACCGGGCCTGGCGGGATTCCGTTGAACGTCGTCACGGACGGCCCGGTCGTCACCAAAAGCAACGCGCCGGGGATGCTGTGGATGGAAAATCACTACCTGATTTGATGGGCCGGCCAATGTCCTCGACGCCGCTCCTCGAACTTCGCGACGTCGCCAAATCCTTCGGCGGCGTCGCGGCTCTCAGAGGGGTCGATTTCACCCTCGCTGCTGGCGAAATCCACGGTCTGGTCGGCGAAAACGGCGCCGGCAAATCGACGCTGATGAAAATCATCGCCGGCGTCCATGCGAGCGATCAGGGCGAAATGCGGATCGAGGGCAAAATCGTGCGGCTCCGCTCGGCGCGGGACGCGCGCGAGGCCGGGATCGGCATGGTGCATCAGGAACTCGCCATCGTGCCGACGCTCTCGGTCGCCGAGAACGTGCTCCTTGGCATGCAGCCGCGCAACCGTCTCGGCTTCATCGACTGGCCGGCGATGGTGGCGATCGCCGGGCGGCATCTCGAGAGCCTGGGCCTGGCGATCGACCCGCGCGCCGAGATGGGAAGCCTTCCGCTCGGCGTGCAGCAGCTCGTCGAAATCGCGCGCGTGCTGTTTTCTGGCGCGCGCATCGTCATACTCGACGAGCCGACCTCGGCCCTCTCGCCGCCCGAGATTGCGCGGCTCTTCGCGCTGCTCGAGCGGCTGCGCGCCGAGGGCAGAAGTTTCATCTTCATCTCCCATTTCCTCGACGACGTGCTCGCCATCTGCGACCGCGTCAGCGTGTTTCGCAACGGCGCCAAGGTCGGCGAGGCGCGCGTCGCCGCAATCGACAAGGCGTGGCTGATCGAGCGCATGATCGGCGCCGGGCATCACGAACTCGAGGAGAGCTATCTCGGCGAGATCGCGCTGCGCGGCCCTAAAGATGCGCCGGTGGTCTTGGCGGCGGAGGGGCTTGGCCTCGGCGCATCGTTCGAGGATGTCTCGCTCAGCGTACGCGCCGGCGAGGTGCTCGGGATTTATGGGTTCATGGGCTCGGGTCAGCTCGATCTCGCGCGCGCCCTGTTCGGCAAAACCCCGCCAGAGCGCGGCATCGTGCGTATCGAAGGCCACGCCGTGCGGCTTTCCAACACCACCCACGCGTGCCGTGCCGGCCTTGCCTTCGTGCCTGAAAGCCGGCGCAGCATGCTGTTCGCGCTCGAACCGCTCTATAAAAACATGTCGATCAGCGTGCTCGAGCGCCTCGCCCGGCTCTGGCTCAAACCGAAACGCGAGCGTGAGATCGCGCGCCGGCACATCGCCGAACTCGGCATTCGCCCAGCGCTCCCCGACCGCCCGCTCGGGACGCTTTCGGGCGGCAATCAGCAGAAAGTGGCGCTGGCGAAATGGCTCACGTTCATGCCGAAAGTGCTGCTTCTCTCGGAGCCGACCCGCGGGATGGATGTCGGCGCCAAAGAAGACGTGGTGCGCATCGTGCGCCGGCTGCGCGATGAGGGGCTTGCGATCATCGTCGCCTCCACCGAGCCGGAGACGGTGCTTTCGCTCGCCGATCGCATCCTGGTCATGAAAAAGGGCCGCATTACCCGCGAATTCGCCAATGAGGTGGTGAGCAAAGACCGTCTTCTCGCCGCCGCATGAGCAAAGAACGCACCAGTTTTGCCGAGACCGCCCCCGCCATTCCCGCGCCGCGCCGCGGGCAATGGCTGCGTCTGCGGCTGCGCAATATCGCGCCCTTCGCGACCCTGCTGTTCCTCGTCGTGCTGTTTTCCGCCGCCAGCCCCTCCTTCCTCACCCTCGATAATCTCGCCAATATCCTGCAGCAGATTTCCGTGACCGGGATCATGGCGGTCGGGCTCACCTTCGTCATTCTCTGCGCCGAGATCGATCTCGGTGTCGCCAGCGTCGCCAACGCGACCGGCATCATCCTGGCTTTTTTCACCGCCCAAGATGCGAGCGTGAACATCGCCAATCTGCCGCTGCCGGGCATCGCCGCGATCGCGCTCGCGGTTTTTGGCAGTTTTCTCCTCGGCGCGGTCAATGCCTTCGGCATCACCTGGATCGGCATTCCCTCCTTCATCATGACGCTCGCGATGTTGCAGATCGGCGCTGGCATTTGCGCGATGTTGGTGCGCGGGCAGATCGCCTACGCGGTGCCGAAAGTGATCGCGGCACTCGGCAATGGCGGGCTTGGCCCGGTGCCGTGGATCGTCATCGTGGCAGGCCTCGTGCTGGCGCTCGCGCATATCGTGCTCACCTACACGCGCTTTGGCCGCTATGTGTACATGGTCGGCGGCAACCGCGAGGCGGCGGAGTATTCCGGCGTCAATGTGCGCGCCGTGATCGCCGCGGTGATGATCATCTCGGCGCTCTGCTCGGGGCTTGCCGGCATGCTCGGTGTCGCCCATTTCGGCAGCGCGCAACAGGATGAATTCGATAATTATCTGCTCGATTCGATCTCGGCGGTGGTGGTCGGCGGCACCAGCCTATTCGGCGGCCAGGGCGGCATCGGCAATACGCTGGTCGGCCTCTTCGTGCTCGGCGTCCTCAATAACGGCCTCGATCACGTCAATATCGACAGTTTCTTGAAAATTCTGATCCGCGGCCTGATCCTGCTTGCCGCCCTGATCATCAATGTCTATGCGCAGCGGCTGAAAGCGCTGCCCGAGACCGGCGCCGGCTGATCAGACGTTGAAGCGAAACAAAAGCACATCGCCGTCCTCGACCACGTAATCACGGCCCTCGATGCGCAGTTTTCCTGCCTCGCGCGCGCCGGCCTCGCCACGACCCGCGACATAATCCTCATAGGCGATGGTTTCGGCGGCGATGAAGCCGCGTTCGAAATCACCGTGGATGACGCCGGCGGCTTGCGGGGCGCGGGTGCCGCGCGTGATCGTCCAGGCCCGTGTCTCCTTGGGCCCGACCGTGAAATAGGTGATCAGCGCGAGGAGATCATAGCCAGCGCGGATCACCCGCTCGAGCCCGCTTTCCGCGAGACCGAGCCCGGCGAGAAACTCGCCACGCTCGCTCTCTGGCAATTGCGCGACCTCCGCCTCGATCGCGGCCGAGACGATGACCACCGCCGCCCCCTCGGCCCGCGCCCGCGCGGCGACCCGCGCGCTCGCTTCATTGCCGCGCGCCGCGTCCGCCTCGGCGACGTTGCAGACATAAAGCACCGGCTTTGCAGTCAGAAGATCGAGCCGGCGCACCGCCTCGTGCTCGCCCGCGGGGATCGCCTGGCGCACCGGCCGGCCGGCCTGCAAGGCTTCCAGCAGCGGCGCGATCAACGCCGCCTGCGCTTGCGCCTCACGATCGCCGCCGCGCCCTTTTTTCTGCAAATTCGGCAGGCGCTTTTCCAGGCTTTCGAGATCGGCGAGCATCAATTCGGTCTCCACCGTCTCGGCGTCGCGCAGCGGATCGATACTGCCCTCGACATGGACGATATCGTCATCCTCGAAGCAGCGCAGCACATGGATGATGGCATCGACCTCGCGGATATTGGCGAGAAACTGGTTGCCGAGCCCCTCCCCTTTCGCCGCCCCGCGCACGAGGCCGGCGATATCGACGAATTCGAGCGAGGTCGGCACGACCCGCGCCGATTTCGCGATCCCGGCAAGCACCGCAAGCCGCGCATCCGGCACCGCGACGCGGCCGATATTGGGCTCGATGGTGCAGAACGGATAATTCGCCGCCTGCGCTTGCGCCGTCGCCGTCAACGCGTTGAACAACGTCGATTTGCCGACATTGGGCAGCCCGACGATGCCGCAATTGAATCCCATCAGCCCTGCTCCTGGCGCAAAAGCGCGACCTTGGTCATGAACGCCTCCCCTTGCCCAGACGCCAAGAGCGGCGCCGCCGCGGCGACGGCATCGAGGAGTGGCACCAGCCAATCCTCGTCCTCGCGGCCAAAATCGCCGAGCACGTGGCCGAGCACCCGTGCCTTCTCGCCAGGATGGCCGATGCCGAGCCGCACCCGCCAGTAATCCTCCGTCCCGAGCAGGCGATCGAGGCTGCGCAGACCATTATGCCCCGCCGCCCCGCCGCCCCGCTTCACTCGCAGCTTGCCCGGCGCGAGATCGAGATCGTCGTGAAACACCGTGATCGCCGCCGGCGCGATCTTGTAGAACGCGGCGGCCGGGACGACGCTCTCGCCAGAGGCGTTCATATAGGTCAGCGGTTTCAGCGCGAGCACCCGTTGCGATCCGATCTGCCCCTCGGCGATCAGGCCCTTGAAACGCTGCCGCCACGGGCCGAACCCGTGGCGGTCAGCGATGACATCAAGCGCCATGAAGCCGATATTATGCCGGTTGCGGCGCATGCGCGGCTCGGGATTGCCGAGGCCGACCCAAAGCAACATGCGTCACACACGGTCCGCGCGATCAGCCCTTCTTGCCGCCCGCGGGCTTGGCCGGCGCCGCCTTGGCGGGGGCTGCCGCACCCTTGGCTGGTGCCGCACTCTTGGCGGGGCTTGCCGCGGCCGGCGCCGCCGCCCCTTCGGCCACCTCGGCGGTCTCGGCCGCCTTGGTCGGCGCCGCGATGGTCAGGATCACGAAGTCACGATCGAGGATGGTCGGGCGGCAATGCTCGGTGCCCTTGAGATCGGACCAGCGGACATTGTCGTTGATGTCGAGCGCTGCGAGATCGGCCTCGAAATATTCCGGCACCTTCTCCGGATCGCAATAAACATCGACGGTGTGACGCACGACATTGAGCACGCCGCCGCGCTTGACGCCGGGGCTGATGCCATCGTTCTTGACATGCACGGCAACCGCGACGCGCACCGCCTCGCCGGCAGCGAGGCGCTGGAAATCGACATGGATCGGCGCGTCATTCACCGGGTGAAACTGCACGTCACGAATGAGCGCGCGCGTTTTCGCCCCCGCCACCGAAATTTCATAGAGGCGCGAGCGCCAGCCGCCGCGATGGATCTCACGCAGCACCAGGCGCGGGTCGAGCGCGATGAGGCTCGGGCTCTCCTTCGCGCCATAGATCACTCCGGGCACCTTGCCCTCTCTCCGGGTCGCCCGCGCCGCCCCCTTACCGGCTCGCGTGCGCGCCTCGGCCTCGATCGTCACGAAATTGGCCATGGTTCGCTCCTGCTGCTATTCATTCCAAACGCCGGCCTCCAGGGGTGCCGGCGCGGGTTGCGCTTAGCCGATCGGCGCCGGCGCGGCAACCTTATCCTGTGCCGTCCGCGACCGGCGTGCCCGCCGCCCCTTGATCCACCTCGGCCGGCGAGAGCAGGCGCCAGGTTTCGCCAGCCGCAGTCGGGGGGAGGCAGAAGATCGGCACGCCATTGGCGGTCCTGACCGCGGCGGTCAGACCCATTTCGGCGCGCACGGCGCGGAACAGCCCGCCATGCGCCACCACCAGCCAACGCCGCTCGACGGCAAGCACGCGATTGAGCGCCAAGCGGGCACGCAGCCGAAGTGCGCCGAACGGCTCGCCGCCTTCGGGCGTTGCGCGGCCGGCGAACCAATCCGTGAACCATGCCCCCATCGGCCGGCCTTCCTCGACGCCGAAGGCGACCTCGCGCAGATCAGGCACGATCTCGACCGGAACCCCGAGGGTCGCGGCGGCGATATCGGCGGTCTGGCGCGCGCGGCCGAGAGGCGAGACGGCGATCGCCTCGATCCCGCGTCCGACCAGCGCCGCCGCCGCTTGGCGGGCCTGGGCGATGCCATGCGCGTTGAGCGGAATATCGACATTGCCCTGGGCGAGATTTTGGGCGTTCCAATCGGTCTCGCCGTGGCGGAGAAACCAGAACGGCGCCGGGATGAGGGTGCTCAAACCGCCGCCCTCAGGCCAACCCTTCCTTCTTCAACACCCGCTGCACCGCCGGGCGGGCGAGCATGCGCTGGTAATGCGCGGCGAGATGGGGGGGAAGCGGCTGTTTGCCGGACATGCGCCAGAACTCGATATAGAACATCGCCGCATCCGCGATCGAATACGGCCCGACGGCATAATCCTTGCCGGCCAGCGTCTTGTCGAGAAGGGCGAGCCCGGTTTCGAAAATCTCGAGGCCGCGCTTTTTCACCGCATCCGCATCGGCCGCGCTCGGGGCGAATTTTCCAGGGGCGAACATGCGCGAAAACCCCTGCATATGGATGGTGGCGACGACATAATCGATGATCTCGAGCGCCCGCGCCTGTGCCTCGACCCCGTCTGGCCAGAGTTTCGCGGCGGGATGGGTCTGCGCGAGGTAATAGGCGATCGCCGGGAACTCGGTCAGCACCGAGCCGTCATCGCGGATCAGGGTCGGCACTTTCGACTTGGGGTTGCGGGCGGTGAAACCTTCCTTGAAATGCTCACCATCACGGAGAGAGACTTTTTCGATCTCGAAGGGGGCGCCGATTTCCTCGAGAATGACGTGAATGCCGATCGAACAGGCACCCGGCGCATAGAGCAGCTTCATGAGGGTTTCCTTCCTTGAAACTCATTCGAAAAGTGAGCTGACCGAGCTTTCATCGCTGATCCGGCGCATCGCCTCGGCGAGCAAGCGGGCGATCGAAAGCTGGCGGATATTGTGGGCCAAGCGTACCGCTTCCGTCGCCAGAATGCTATCGGTGATGGTCATCATCGCGATCGGGCTCGCGGTGATGCGCGCCACCGCGCCGCCCGAAAGCACGCCGTGTGTCGTATAGACGCTCGCCGAACGGGCGCCGTTGGCAATCAGGGCGGCGGCGGCGTTGCACAGCGTGCCACCGGAATCGACGATGTCGTCGACCAGGATGCAATCGCGCTCGGCCACATCGCCGATCACGTTCATCACCTCCGAAACCCCGGCGCGCTCGCGGCGCTTGTCGATGATGGCGAGATCGCAATTGAGCCGGGTCGCGATCGCGCGCGCGCGGACGACGCCGCCGACATCGGGGGAGACGATCATGAGGTCCTTGCCGTCGAAGCGCTCGCGAATGTCGCGGGTAAAAAGCGGCGCGGCGTAAAGATTATCGACAGGAATGTCGAAAAACCCCTGGATCTGCCCGGCGTGCAGATCCATGGTGAGAACCCGGTTGGCGCCCGCCTCGGTGATCAGATTAGCGACCAATTTCGCGCTGATCGGCGTGCGCGGGCCGGATTTGCGGTCCTGGCGGGCATAGCCGAAATAGGGGATGACCGCCGTCACCCGCCGCGCCGAGCCGCGCCGCAGCGCGTCCAGCGTAATCAAAAGCTCCATCAGATTGTCGTTGGCGGGATACGACGTCGACTGAATGACGAAGACGTCTTCGCCGCGGACATTTTCGTGAATTTCGACAAACACCTCCATATCGGCGAAGCGGCGGATGGCGGCGCTGGTCAGCGGCAGATTGAGCGCCGCGGCAACGGCCTCGGCGAGTGCGCGGTTGCTGTTACAGGCGACGATTTTCATCTGGCGTGATCCCGAGGCCCCGATCGATCCGGGGGTGCGTGCGGCTTCTAGCAATGTGACAGGAGCATGTCCAACCGGCGCGTGTCATGGTTGGGTCGGCTCGCCGAAGGCAGCGGCGGCTGGCGGGGCGGCGGCCGGAGGCGGCGATGCCGGCGCCGCGGCCGCGCTCTTGCCGAGCGGGAGCGTGCCCGGCGGCGGGTGACGCTGCTTTTCCATCACCTCGCGCATGCCGAGCGCCGCCTGCTGCGCGACGACGATGGCAATATCTCCCCAATATTGATCGAGGGTGCCGCTCGGTACCTCATTGATCTGGACGATACGGCCGAGATCGTGGCCGCTCGCATCCCGCATCTGCCATTGGATCTCGACCCGGCTATTGCCAGCCTCGGCGGGCGCAATCCGCACCTCGCCGCCGATGGTGAAATCCGCCGCCTTGGGATCATTCGCGACGATCACCCCGAGCTGGGGCAGTTGCAGGCGGAGCTGATGGGCAAGCGAAGAATCGCCATCCCCCGGCGCCCCGGTGACGCCGAGCACCGCGACCTCGGCGGGGCGATGATAGAGACTATGGGGGTCGTTCTGCTTCTCCGCAGCATCGATGCTGGTGAGGAGGTCGGCGAGCTTGGGCGCGACGTCCTGGGCCGCGCTCTGCAACACACCCGCATCGCCACGCGCCCAAGACGCCGCCGGCTCCGGCAGCCCGTCGATATGCGCGATCGTGACGCCAGCGGGATTGACGATGGCATAATGCGGGATCACCTGCGCCTGCCGCATCTCTGCCGTTGCGACCAGACGCCAATCCGCACTCTTGGCGATCGCCGCCTGCGCCGGCACCTCGTTGCCGAGCAGCGCCTCGGCGAGATCGGTCGCGAACGCCTTGGCGTCGGCATCGGTGAGCAGGGCGTTGGCCGGAACCGGCACCGCAAGGCGCGGCGGCGGCGGCTGCACGAGCCGCGCCGTCTCGCCGGTCGGCGGCCCGGCGAAGGGATGCGGCACCGGCACGCACGCGGCGAGCGCCAGCAAAAGCGCCGAGACGACGCAGGTGAGGCGAACACGCGCCCCCATCTCAGAGCACGATCACCGACATTTGATGCCCGATCGCGCCGCCGCCGGCGAGCACGCGCCGGCGATGGCTGAAAAACCGCGCCTCCTCGGTCACCGTGTCGCTCGTTGGCAGCGCCGCCCCAGCGATCCCGGCGGCCGCGAGCCGGGCGGCGCAAAAACCGGGAAGGTCGAACTGCCAATGCGCAGGATCGCGCCCTTGGAAAAAAAATCGCTCATTCCCAGGATCTTGCGCCAAAACCGCGGCGCGCAGATCGGCGCCGACCTCATAGGAACGCTGCGCGATGCAAGGGCCGATCGCGGCCTTGATGGCTTCGCGCCGGGCGCCGAGCGTAACCATCGCCGCGACCGTCGCCTCGAGCACGCCGGCCAGCGCCCCGCGCCAGCCAGCATGGGCGGCGCCGATCACCCCGGCCGCGGCATCGGCGAACAGCACCGGCGCGCAATCAGCGGTGACGATCGCGAGCGCGACGCCTCCCCGCGCCGTCACCATCGCGTCCGCGGCCGGCCCGGCGCCCGGCGCCCAAGGGGTTTCGACGGGCACCACCGCAGCGCCATGCACCTGCGTCAACCCGACCATCAGCGCCGGATCGGCCCCCAGCGCGCGCGCCGCGCGGGCGCGGTTCTCGAGCACGTTCTCGCGCGCATCCTGGCCGCCGAGGCTGCCGTTGAGCGCGGCGAACGCGCCGGTCGAGACGCCGCCTTCGCGCGTGAAAAACCCGTGCCTTGCGGCAAGCGCCGGCACGCTGAGAAAAGGCGGCAGAGTCACATCGCAAATCCCGGCGGCGGTGGCGCCGCAGCATGCATGATCGCAAGAGCCTTGAACAGCAGCCCCATGCGATCGGGCTCGGCCAGGCGCTGCGCGGCGGCGATCACGGCCGCCGCCTGTTTGGGGGGGAGATTGCGGGCGAGCTGGCCGCTCCGCGCGAAGAGTCCGAGGCGCGCGAGGAAAACCCCCTGCGCGAGCGGCCCGAAAACCGCCGTCCCCTGCGCTCTCGCGGCATCGGCGAGCGGGCTGAAGGCGACATGGGCGGTAAGATCCGCCTCGCCCGGGCTTGCGAGCGGTGGCGCCGGACGACCGTGACGCAGCGCTTGCAGGCTGTCGCCAGCGGCGGCCTGCGCCGGCCCGTAATCGATGAGCAGGGCCGCTCCCCCCTCGGCCGCGATCCGCGCTGAGAGCGCCGTGACCCAGCCCCGCGCCGCCTCGGCGACCTCCATCACCGCGCCCTCCGCCAACGCGGGTGGCGCGATGTCGGCGAGCAGCGCCGGCGGATCGGGGCAGGCGATTTCAACAAACGCCGCGCCGGCGACGTGGCGCTCGGCCCAGCCGCCGCCGCGGCGGACAAATTGGCGGATCGGCAAGGCGTCGAGAAATTCATTGGCAAGCAGAATGAGCGGCCCCGGCGGCAGGGTCGCAAAGGTCTCATGCCAGGTGGCGCCGGGCAGCTTGGCCGCTTGCAAGGCGCGGAGCCGTGGCGAGGTCTCGATCAGATGGAGGCGGAGGGCGGCCGCGAAATCGGGGGTGACGGCGGCGATCGCGCGCTGCGCATCGGCCATCAGGGTGCCGCGCCCGGGCCCGGCCTCGGCGAGTAAAACCGGGTCGGGGCGGCCGAGCAGCCGCCAGGTCTCGGCCGCCCAAAGCCCGAGCAACTCGCCGAAAACCTGCGAAATTTCGGGAGCGGTGGTGAAATCGGCGAACGGATCGCGGCGCGCGTAATAAAGCGCATTGGCCGCCGCCATGAAATGATCGAGCCGCTCCATCGCCGCTCAGCCCCGGCGCGGGGACAGGGCATCGCGCCCTGCCCCTGCGCCGGTCGCCGTGCTCAGCGCTTGCTGAACTGGAAGCTCCGCCGCGCTTTGGCGTGGCCGTATTTCTTGCGCTCGACGACGCGCGAATCGCGGGTAAGAAAGCCCGCGACCTTGAGGATGCCGCGCAATTCCGGCTCGTAATGGGTGAGTGCCCGCGAAATCCCGTGCCGCAGCGCCCCGGCCTGGCCGGAAAGCCCGCCGCCGGTGACGGTGCAAATGACGTCGAACTGATTGTAGCGATCGGCAACCAGGAAGGGCTGGGTGATCAGCATGCGCAAGACCGGGCGGGCGAAATACTGCCCGACCTTCTTGCCATTCACAGTGATCTCGCCCTTGCCCGGCTTGATCCAGACGCGGGCGACGGCGTTCTTGCGCCGGCCTGTCGCGTAGGCGCGGCCCTGGGCGTCGCGCTTGGCTTCGTATTTCGGCGCCTCCGGGGCGCTCGGCGCGAGATTGGGCGCGGCGGCGGCGAGATCCTTGAGATCGGCCAGCGTGCGGGTGGTTCCTGACATCGGGCTCAGCCTCTCATGTTTTTCGGATTGAGGGCGGCAAGATCGAGCCGGCGCGGCGTCTGCCCGGCGTGGGGATGCTCGGCCCCGGCATAGACATGCAGATTGCGCATCTGCTGGCGCTGCAGCGGCCCGCGGGTGATCATGCGCTCGATGGCCTTTTCCACCACCTGCTCCGGCCGCTTGCCGGCGAGGCGCTGGCGCGCGCTCTGGCCCTTGATGCCGCCGGGATAGCCGGTGTGGTAGTAGAAAATCGCCTGCTCGGCCTTCTTGCCGGTGAGCCGCACCTTGTCCGCGTTCACGATCACGACATGATCGCCGCAATCGACATGCGGGGTGAATTGTGGCTTGTGCTTGCCGCGGAGACGCATCGCGACCAGGGCGGCGAGACGGCCGAGCACAACGCCCTCGGCATCGATCAGCACCCAGTCCTTCTTCACCTCCGCCGGTTTCAGCGAGAGAGTCGTTTTCATGACCCATTCCTTCTCGAAAGTCGCCGGCTTATGCCGAGCATGCGCCAAAACGTCAAGTGGTTTGCGCGATTTTTGCGTGAGGTAACATGATACCACAAAAGACCGGGCCGGTTCACCTCATCGGCGCCAGCGGTAAAAGCGGCCGGGCGCTGACCCGTGCCCTGCTCGCGGGCGGCATCGGCGTCGTCCCGGTGGTGCGGAGCGCGGATTGGCAGCCGGCCGACGATCTCCGCGCCCATCCCTTGCTCGCGCCGGTGCGGCGCGCCGATCTCGGCGATCGCCGCGCGATGGCGGCGGCGCTCGCCGATGCCGGGCGCATCGTCAATACCGCCCATGCCCGCCATACCGAAGCCTTGCTCGAAGCCGCCCCGCGCCCCGCCCGCCTCATCTTGCTCGGCAGCACACGGCGCTTTTCGCGCTTCCCCGACCGCCTCGCCGATGAAATCCGCGCCGGCGAGGCGGCATTTCTCGCCTCCGGCCGCGCCGGCGTGATGCTGCACCCGACGATGATCTACGGCGCGACCGGGGAGGAGAATGTCCAGCGCCTCGCCGCCATGCTGCGCCGCCTGCCCTTCCTGCCGCTTCCCGGCGGCGGGCGGAGCCTGATCCAGCCGATCCATCAAGATGACGTTACACAATCGCTCCACGCCGCGCTCGGCATCGCTTGGGAAGGGCCGGAGACGCTGGTGATCGCCGGCGGCGAGGCCGCGACCTACGCCGATTTCGCCCGCGCCATCGCCGCTGCCTGCGGCCTTCCCCAGCCGCGGATCGTGCCGATGCCAGCCTCACTCCTGATGCTCGCAGCCAGGATCACCAGCGGCCTTCGCCTCCCGCTTCGCGCGTGGCCCGAGGAAATCCGCAGACTTTTGGAAGACAAGGCCTTCCCCACCGCGCCGATGATCGCACGCCTCGGTGTGCGCCCGATCGGCCTTGCCGACGGGCTTGCGCGCACGTTTCAAGCCGTCAAGATGGAGACTTGAATTCCCGCAAGGAGCCCGCTCATGCCGATCATCAACCGAATCGCCGCCTATGCCGACGACCTCACCGCTTGGCGCCGTGATTTTCACGAGCACCCCGAACTCGGCTTCGAAGAAGTCCGCACCAGCAAAATCGTCGCCGAGAAGCTGCGCGAATTCGGGGTGGACGAGGTGGTGACGGGCATCGCCAAAACCGGGGTGATCGGCGTCATTCATGGCAAACATGGCGGCCAGGGCCGCGCCATTGGGCTCCGCGCCGATATGGACGCGCTGCCCATTCTCGAGGAAACCGGCCTTCCTTACGCCTCGAAAACGCCGGGCAAAATGCATGCTTGCGGCCATGACGGGCACACGACGATGCTGCTCGGCGCCGCCCGCTACCTCGCCGAGACCCGGAATTTCGATGGCACCGTCTATCTCATCTTCCAGCCCGCCGAGGAAGGGCTCGGCGGCGGGCGGGAAATGGTGAAAGAAGGGCTTTTCTCGCGCTATGAGATGGAGCGCGTCTACGGCATGCATAACTGGCCGGGGATTCCGGAAGGTGTCTTCGCCTGGCGCGAAGGCCCGGTGATGGCGGCAGCGGCGCAGATCGACATCTGCATCACCGGCCGCGGCGCCCATGGCGCGCAGCCGCATAACGGCAACGATCCGATCGTGATCGCAAGCCAGATCGTGACGGCGCTGCAAACCATCGTCGCCCGCCGCGTCGATCCCAACCTCCCAGCGGTGTTGACGATCGGGCAGATCGTCGCCGGTGACACCTACAACGTCATCCCACAGCAGGCGCGGATGAAGGGCACGGCGCGCTGGTTCCAGCCGAAAGTGGGCGACCAGCTCGAACACGGGGTGCTGCGGCTGGTGCGCGGCATCGCGGAAAGCTTCGGCGCCAGCGTCGAAGTCGAATTCCGCCGCACCTACCCGGCGACGGTGAACGACGCGGAGGCGACGACGCTGGCCCGCCGCGCCGCCGAAGCGGTGGCGGGCGCGAACGCCGTCCGCCACATGGACCAGCCGACCATGGGCAGCGAGGATTTTTCCTTCATGCTCAATGAGAAATCCGGCTGTTACATCATGCTCGGCGGCGGCCGCGGGCGCGAGAACGAGCCGATGGTCCACCACCCGGCTTATGATTTCAACGACTCCCTGCTCCCCATCGGCGCCTCCTACTGGGCGACGCTGGTCGAGCAGCAGCTCGCCAAGGGCTAATCGAAAGAGCCGCTACCCGAGGCGGCTTACGCCCATGACGCGCGGAAGGATCTGGCGGCGTTCGGTGGCGCCCGGCCGTCGCCGCGTCATCGACGACCTCCTCGCGCCGCGCCGCGAATATGTCCATGATGGGGTGAGGGAGCGGTAGGGATATGAAGTTTACACAAAGAGCAAAAGAATGGATGGCTGTCGAGGAAAATTACAAAAAACTAATCTCAGCAAAACAGGTGATTATACAGATAATAATGGCAATACTTATTGTTCCTGATATAATACTTTATTATTACTATAAAATCAACCCAACGCTCATTCAGCATATAGGTTGCTTTATTAGACCAGTTAATTTTATTACAGCGCAAATAATGCCGAAAAGTATATTATATGAAATAACCCAAAGCTGCGCAAGTGGAAATGAATCAGAGAAAGCAATATTTTTTATGGATTTCATGACAAAATTCACAATATCATTTTTTTTGCCGCTGCTTTTAATTTAATTTTATTTATTCAGATCATTTCTAATGATAAAATTGAAAAAATAAATTATAAAGCAACATCTATAATTTCATTTAGAATAGAATATACAAGTAATATAATAAAATTAATATTTTCAAATTTGTGGTTTTTAATTACTTGGGCTTTTATTATTGGAACTTGTTGGTACGGCTTGCATCGGCCAGATGTAAGTACTCTCAACATAAGGGGGTTTATTTTCGGATCATCATTTATATTTTTTATCATGATATACCCAATTTTTGTAATAAAATTAATTTATTTATTAACTCATGTGTCGGAGTTTTCGCGATGCCGGAATCAATGCTTAAGCATGATCAATGATAAACAGAGAAGGGAAGAAAAATGAGCGGAACGCAAAATGACTATCCTTTTACAATTTGGCATTATACAATTCCTGGAACAGAAATTTCCATTAGCGTTGGCGCGCCTGGCGGCGCGTCATCGACGACCTCCTCGCGCCGCGCCGCGGATATGTCCATGATGGAATGAGGGAAAGATGAGAACGATTGGTCGTCTTGATTCAAAAACATTAGCAAAAACAAATAAAAACGATCTCCTGACCACCCATGCGACGCCACATCCCCGGGAGCGCGGATATTTCTGGGCTGCGGGGCGAGTTTTTGCGGTTTTCGCCGTCCTCGTCACGGGTGCCGGATTCTTGGGAGGGGAAGCAAGTTCGGCGGAACCGCCGCCGGCCCCCGCCAACATGGCGGTTGCGACCTTCTACCCAGTAGTCAATACCAATGTGTCGCATTTGGTTCCGCGGGGTATTCCTGCAGAGCTTGGCGTCAACACGGCCAATGTGTCGCAAGGAGACGAGCCGCCGTCTAGAGGCGGCACGGGATCTGATGAAATTGTAGTCAAGAAGCTTGGCGACCATGTTCTCTATATACCAAAGGGTTATGTTAGTTCGTTTCTTGGATATGGTGGATACGTGCAAATCCAGGCACTTTTACCCTGTTTTTCGCCTGAAACTGATGAAAATACAACGGAATTTCACAAAGCGTCCATGGAAAATATTCTCATCGCGACCTTGAGCATGTGGAATTATCGTGATCTTGTAGGCGAAAATTTACTTGGCATGTATATATACTATTCACTATATGCAATAATGTCTCATCCATCACTTAAAAATGAAAGTATATATGTTGGACGTGTAGATAATACAGATTTATATCAACTAAAGGATTTTTTTTAGGAAACAGTGATATTTTTGTTCGCCCCAAACCATGGCCAATATTCCTTTTTAAATGCAATGGACCTGACGGATCCCCTTTTCCAGCTGCGCTGAACTGCTCCGTACGGGAAAGAATATTCGAGGATCAGACAGACAATCATGATGAAAGAAAAATGAACGGCGATGTTCTTCTTGAATATAATTATAACCGCTCATTTATCGACCATGACATAGGTAATGGAATCAAAATAGACGAGAAACTTCGTAACTTATTAGATTCATTCCTAAAACCACCACAACAAAATGACAAAAAAGAGAGAGGAGATTTATGTAAATGAGCGGTTCAGGAGTTGCTTATAAACCAAGTCAGATTAAAACAATGGGACCTGCCATTGATCAGGCGGAAAGCGATCTTAAATCTCAAAATTATTCAGCAGTTATTTCTGATCTTACGACATATTATTCTACACAAATTTATACACCTGGCACCCAGACAGTTATGCGCGGGTACGTACAATTGGCCTTGGACGTACTTAACAATTCTGGACTTGGCGTGGTCGCCAATCAAGAGGTCGAGGATGCGGTCGGACAGACCAACTACACATCAGCTTTTAAGGCTACTCTTGCCTATGACTTAGCCAAGCAAGATTTTTCGGATATCCACGCGAGTGGTTACCAAGTTCCCACACTAGTGCACTGAGTCATTCATAGGATTCACAACGGCGTGGTGGCGTGCGAATCTTGTTGCATGGCACAGACAGTCCGCGTGATCGTAAGCCCCTCGGACAAAGCGCGCCTGGAAGCGATTGCGTAGGATCGCAGCCGGCCGCAGAAGCATGCCGCGCGTGCCCGCATCGTCCTCGCCTCGATGACGGGCGATCCGGTGCAGCGTGTGGCGGCCCAGCTCGGCGTCAGCCGTCCTATGATATGGCGCTGGCAGCAACGCTTCGCGGAAGCGGGCGTGGACGGTCTGCTGCGCGACAAGACGCGCAAGCCGGGCAAGCCGCCGATCGCCGCCGAGACAGTGGCGCGCGTGGTGGCGCTGACCTGCGCCGACCCGCCGCATCAGGCGACGCACTGGACCGGCCGCGCGATGGCCAAAGCGGCCGGCATCTCGCTCAGTTCGGCGCCTCCTACTGGGCGACGCTGGTCGAGCAGCAGCTCGCCAAGGGCTAATCGAAAGAGCCGCTACCCGAGGCGGCTTACGCCCATGACGCGCGGAAGGAGCTGGCGGCGTTCGACGCGGCCGCTCTCAAACCAGGAAAAGTTTTTTGGTTCTTTTTTTCAAAAAAAGAACCGCTTTCTTCGTGCTATCCTCTCGCGCGCGCGGCGGCGAAGCGCGGCCAGCGCCAAGGCGCCGGTCGCGAGCAGGGCGAGCGCTGGCGGCTCTGGGACGTCTGCTGTCGTCGTCGAGGTGGTCGGGATGCCGCTGAGATCGCCGATCGGCAAAGCGAGGTTGTGGACCTCCCCGCCCTGATCGAGGGACTCGCCGATCACCGCGCCGGTGAGATCGCCGGATGGATTGCTGATCACCGCGTCGGGGGCGAGAATTTGCCCGGCCCAGCCGCCGGCGAAATTCAGCGTCGTGGTATCGACGAAATCCCAGATCACGCTCGCATCACCGGCGAAGGTATTGAGATTGGGGAGTGCCGTGCTCGCGCTTCCGGTGACGACGACGATGACGGCATCGAGCCCATTGGTGTTGATGCCGGCGAAATTCTGATAGCCGGCGAGATCGCTCATCGTCGTGGTGAATAGCCCGTAGGTCTTGCCGCCGAAATTGCCGCTCGCCGGGGTCGCGGTGAACGAGGTCGGGCCGTTCTGGACATAGGGGCCGATGGTCTGTGCCCCGCTCGTGGTCGCAAGGCTCGCGAGCGAGGTGCTGAGATCGGTGAGCGCGGCTTGGAAGGGCAGGGTCGCGCTGAAGGGGAAAACCGCGTTGGCCGGGAGCCCGGTCTTGATCGTGCCGGCGGCGGCGTTTTGCGTTGTCCCGGCGGAGGATGCGGCGGTGTTGATGAAGGTCGGGTTGCTGATCTGGCCGGAATTCTGCCCGACGATATTGACCCCGCCGTTATGTTGCAGCGAGAGATTGCTACCGGAGGCATTCGTGCCCTGGATGAAGGCATCGCCGCTCAACAGCGTCGCACCGCCGGAGACGTTGCCCCAAACATTGAGCGCGCCATAGGTCGCGCCGAGGGCGGTATCGGTGGTGTCGCCGGAGCAGCCGTTGAAGCAGATATTATGGCCGGTGCCGAGGAAATTGCCGCCGACCGCGACGCGGCCCTCGGTCTCGTTATTGGCGTGATAATCGCCGAAGGTGACGACGTTGAAATCGCTGAGCACGGCATCGGCTAGGGAAAGCTCGGCGGCGCTGAGGCCGCCGGCGCGGGCCGGAGACATCGCGGCCGTGCCAAGAAAAACCACCCCGCCCAGGAGCACGGCGGACCGCGAGAGAGAGGGAACGAGCACGACGAACTCCGGGCACGGACTGTGGATCTGATAGCTGACCGGCAGTTATCGAAAAAAATACACAAATTCAAGATAAATAATTTACCGCAGTCGCAGCTTGTGTCGATCAGACCGGCGGCGCTGGCGGCGAAACAGCATCAACATCAGGCCCATGGCCGCGAGCAGGGAAAGAGACGCGGGTTCTGGAATGGCGTTATTGGCGTTGACCGAGGGGTCGGTCCCGGAAGCGCCGGCACCGCTCGGGATCGGGGTTGGATACCAATCGCCGCCGCTGCCGCTGCCACCCTCTCCGAGACCGGGGTATGACGATGCGATGCTCCCGCCATCGCCCGCGCCATGGCCGCTTTCCGATGACCCGTTTCGCGATCCACCGCCGGGCGCGTCGGCGAAGGGGGCGAATGGCATGAACGGGAAAAGGGCGGATGGGAAGCCGCCCGGCGACCAGGAGCCCTGACTGCCACCGTCGCGACCGCCCTCGGCGCTGCGATAACCGCGCCCGTCATCAGCGCCGCCGCCGAAGGGAAGCCCGTTCTGGGGGGCGCCGGTGATCAGGTCCGGGCGGAAAAGATTGCCACGATCAGCGTGATCGTCACCGCAATTCCCCCACCCGGCGCAGGGCTCATAAAGCACGTCATGGGCGACGAGGAGGGAAAGAGTGCCGCCCGCGCCGCCGACGCCGGCGCCGGATTCCTCACCGCGGGCGGGATGCGAATCGCTCTCGATCTGGCGATCATGGTCGCGATCAGCGGGAGACGCCGGCAGGATCATGGAGAGGGATCCCATGGCGTTGGCGAATATGAAGAGCGATAAGAGACGGAATTTTGCGACAGCGGCCATTTCAATAAGAAATTCTCAGAGAAATGGATTAATTTTCGATGAATACCGCAGGCTTCGGGGACGCTGCGGCGGCCTGTCGGGGCTGTTCCGCTTGGTCTTTTCGCCCGCCGCCAGTTGACGCAATCAGGCGCGCGGCGCTACATCGCGGCCCCACCAGAACATGCCCAGGTGGCGGAATTGGTAGACGCGCAGGTTTCAGGTACCTGTGGCCGCAAGGTCGTGGAAGTTCGAGTCTTCTCCTGGGCACCAGAACCCG
The DNA here is from genome assembly GCF_003352165.1 of Acidibrevibacterium fodinaquatile. GTDB lineage: Bacteria > Pseudomonadota > Alphaproteobacteria > Acetobacterales > Acetobacteraceae > Acidibrevibacterium > Acidibrevibacterium fodinaquatile. The sequence goes on along the minus strand of NZ_CP029176.1, from coordinate 1,679,352 downwards.
GATCGCCAAAGTGGAATCGGGGCAAAGCGGGATCGGGGACAGGCTAGTGGCCGAGAGCAAAATCCATTTCCATCGCCATGATCTGCCGGAGGGGGTGGATCTCGGCCCGGTGGTCGCCGTCGATACCGAGACCATGGGGCTTGACCCGCGCCGTGACCGGCTCTGCCTCGTGCAGCTTTCCGCCGGCGACGGCCATGCCCATCTCGTGCAGATCGTGCCGCCGGCGCTCGGTGGTCGCGGCGCCGATTGCCCGCGCCTCAAGGCCCTGCTCGCCGACCCGGCGCGGGTGAAGCTCATGCATTTCGCGCGATTCGATGTCGCGATGCTGTTTCAGGCCCTCGGGGTTACGGTGGCGCCGGTTCGGTGCACGAAAATCGCGGCAAAACTCACCCGCACCTTCACCGACCGGCACGGCCTGCGCGATCTCTGCCGCGAATTGCTCGGGGTCGAGATTTCCAAGGAGCAGCAAACCTCAGATTGGGGCGCGCTGGAACTCTCGCCACAGCAGCTCGCCTATGCCGCTGCCGATGTCTTGCATCTGCACGCGCTCTGGGATCGGCTCGCCGCGCTTCTTGCGCGCGAAGGGCGGGAGGCGCTCGCCGAGGCTTGTTTCGCTTTTCTGCCGGCGCGGGCCCGGCTCGATCTGCTCGGCTATGAGGCGCCGGATATTTTCGCCCATTGAGCCATAAGCCCACCCGGCGGATGAAAATTTATTCGTGAATGCCATTTTATTGGCATGAAATTTGTCTAAAGGCGATTTTGTGCCTATGTCCGGTGAGTGGGCAAGGCGTTGCCTCCCCGGGGTGAGACCGCGAAAGAGCCACTATGTCCGTTATCGTCACCGAGACCGAGAAAGAGGATGCCCTGGAAACCGCGCGCGCCGTGTTGGCGAGCGAGGTGGAGGGGATCGAGGCGTTGGCGGCGGCGCTGGATGACGGTTTCCGGCGGGCTGTGGCGATGCTTGCGGCGGTGTCGGGCCGGGTCGTCGTCACCGGGATGGGGAAATCCGGCCATGTCGGGCGCAAGATCGCGGCGACGCTTGCCTCCACCGGCACGCCCGCGCTGTTCGTCCACCCCGCCGAGGCCTCGCATGGCGATCTCGGCATGATTCTGCCCAATGATGCGGTGCTCGCGCTCTCCAATTCCGGCGAGACTCCGGAACTCGCCGATCTCGTCGGCCATAGCCGCCGCTTTGGCCTGCCGCTGATCGCCATCACGCGGGAACCCGGCTCGGCGCTGGCGCAGCAGGCGGATGTCGTGCTGCTGTTGCCGAAAGTGCCGGAAGCCTGCCCGATGGGCCTCGCGCCGACCACCAGCACCACCATGCAGCTCGCGCTCGGCGACGCGCTGGCGGTCGCCCTCCTCACCCGGCGTGGCTTCACCGCCGCTGATTTCCGCCAGTTCCACCCCGGCGGGAAGCTCGGCGCTCGCCTCAAGCGGGTGCGTGAGCTGATGCATGACGGGGCGGCGCTGCCGCTGGTCGCGCCGGGAACACGGATGAGCGATGCGCTGCTGGTGATGACCGAAAAGCGTTTCGGCTGTCTCGGCGTCGTCGATGATGGGGGTAAACTGATCGGGGTCATCACCGATGGCGATCTCCGCCGCGCCATGGGGCCGGATCTTTTGGCGCGGCCGGCCGGCGAGATCATGACCGCCTCGCCGCGCAGCATCGGCCCCGACGCGCTTGCCGCCGAGGCGCTGCATGTGATGACCGACGCCGCCCGCCCGATCACCGCGCTCTTCGTCGTTCCTGCCAACGCCGGCGGGGCGCCGATCGGCATTCTCCACATCCATGACCTGCTCCGCGCCGGGGTCGCCTGAGCGTGATCGCATGAGCCGGTTTCGATGAGCACGGGCACTCCCCGCGTTCGTGTCGCCAGTGAGGAGACGCGGCTCGCCATCGCCGCCGCCCGCAGCCAGCGCGCGCCGACGCCGGCGCGTATCGCGCGGCGGCGCCTCCTTATCACCTGGTCGAAGCGGCTGTTGCCGGTGCTGGCGCTGATCCTGCTTTCCTCGATCGCGCTTTGGCCGGAGATCGCGCGCCAGACCGCGGCCGGGCGGGCGGCCTTGCGCGGCTGGAGCGCCAGCATCACCGCGAGCGGCCAGATGATCAACGCCCGCTATCATGGCGTCGATGAGAAAAATCGCCCCTACACCCTGACCGCGACCACCGCGACGCAGGTGACGCCCGAGCGTGTCAACCTGACCGACCCCAAGGGCGACGTCTTGATGGAGAGCGGCAACTGGCTGATGTTGAAGGCGCTGCGCGGCGTCTACATGCAGCACGCCAACCAGCTCGATCTCGAGGGCAATGTGACGCTCTATCGCGACGATGGGACCACCCTCCATTCCGCGACCGCATCGCTCGATCTCCGCGCCGGCGCCGGCGCGAGCAACGACATCACCAACGCCGAGGGGCCGTTCGGCACCCTCGATGCCATGGGCTTCGCCCTCGTCGACAAGGGCGCGGTGATCCAGTTCGTCGGCCCGGCCCGTCTGGTTCTCAACAACAACCGCGGTGAGAGCCATGACCAACCCTAGGCGCTGGCGGCGCGCTTGGCTGCTCGGCTTTGCCGCGCTCTGCGTCGCCACTGGCGCGGCGCACGCCCAGCCGATCGACATGTCGCATGGCGGGCCGATCACGGTGACGGCGCGCGACGGCATGGATTGGCGCCAGAACGACCAGGAAGTGGTCGCGCGCGGCGATGCGGTCGCGATTCGCGACAATGTCACCGTCACCGCCGATGTCCTGATCGCGCATTACCGCAAGAAGGCGAGTGCCGCGTCCGCCAACACGACCGCCAACACGACCGCCAGCGGCGCGCAGCCGGTGGCGGCGAAAAATGCCGGCCCGGCCAGCCCGCCACCCGCCACTCCGCCATCCGCGGGCGCCAAACCGGCGGCATCGGGCGCGGCGCCGGCGCCGGGGGCTACCAATCCCGATGACAGCGGCGGCAATGAGATCTATCGCCTGGAAGCGGTTGGCCATGTGCATATCTTTACCGCGACCGATCAGGCTTGGGGTGACAAGGCGGTTTATGACATGGACCAGGCGGTGCTGATCCTGACCGGGCACGCCCTCAAGCTCACCACGCCGCAGGATGTCGTGACGTCGCGCGACAGCATGGAATATTACTCACAGACCCGCATCTCGATCGCCCGCGGCAACGCCGTCGTCGTCACCAGCGACGGGCGGCGGATCGCCGCCGACACGCTCGTCTCTTATTCCGCGCCACCCGATCAGCCGCCGGCCGCGGGCGCTGCCGCCGCGCCGAAACCGCCACCGCCAAAACCCGGCCAGCAGCAAGACGAGCTGCAAGCCGCCTCCGGCAAGCTCAAGCGGGTTGAGGCCTATGGCAATGTCGATCTCCGCACCGCGACCGAAATCGTCTATGGTGATCGCGGCGTCTATGTGCCCGATACCGGCAAGGCCCGTGTTATCGGCAATGTGCGGGTGACGCGCGGGGATAATCAGCTCAATGGCGTGGCGGCCGACGTCGATATGAAAACCGGGGTGTCCACGATGCTTTCCAGCACCGATCAGCGCGTCCACGGTCTGATCATGCCCAATCAGAACGAAAACGGCGCCGCCAAAACCGCTGCTGGCAAGAAGGCGGGCGACAAGAATGCCGCCGGCAAGGAGGGTGACAAGGCGCCGACGTCGGGCGCCGCCACGACATCGGCAACCGCCCCGGCGAAGGCGACGACGCCATGACCGAGCTGCGTGTGGTGCAGGGGCAGCTCGGTCTCACCGCGAGCGGCCTCGGCAAAACCTACAAAAAGCGCCCGGTGGTCAGGAATGTCTCGATCTCTGTCCGGCGTGGCGAAGCGGTCGGCCTGCTTGGGCCCAACGGCGCGGGCAAGACGACGACGTTCTATATGATCGTCGGCCTGGTCCAGCCCGATACCGGCGCCATCCGGCTCGATGGCAACGAGATCACCGGATTGCCGATGTATCGCCGGGCGCGCCTTGGCATCGGCTATCTGCCGCAGGAAGCGAGCATTTTCCGTGGCCTCAATGTCGAGCAGAACATCATGTCGGCGCTCGAGGTGGTCGAGCCGCTCAAGGACCGGCGCGACCAAATGCTCGACGAATTGCTCGCCGAGTTCGGCATCGGCCATCTCCGCCGCACCCCCTCGCTCGCGCTTTCGGGCGGCGAGCGGCGCCGGCTCGAAATCGCCCGCGCGCTCGCAACCCAGCCGAGCTACATCCTGCTCGATGAGCCACTGGCCGGCATCGATCCCATCGCGGTCGGTGAAATCCGTGATCTCGTCTCGCATCTCAAGGACCGCGGCATCGGCGTCTTGATCACCGATCACAATGTCCGCGAAACGCTAGAGGTGATCGACCGCGCCTATATCATGCATGACGGGCAGGTGTTGATGGAAGGCCAGCCGCAGGAGGTGGTGGCGCATGAGGATGTGCGGCGCGTATACCTCGGCGAAAGGTTTAGCCTCTAGGATCCGGGCGCATGGGGATCGGCCCGCGTCTCGATCTGCGACAATCGCAATCGCTGGTGATGACGCCGCAATTGCGGCAGGCGATCAAGCTTTTGCAATTTTCCAATCTCGAAGTGAACGCCTTCGTTGCCGAGGAGCTGGAGCGCAATCCGCTACTCGAGCGCGCGGAAGGTGGCGAGGCATTGCTTGGCGAGCGGCCGGCGCCGGATCAGGTGGTCTCGCCCGGGGGCCATGACGGCGCCGATGTCGCGCATCTCGCCGAGGCGATCAACGCAACCGGCACCCTCCCGAGCGAGGCGGCGGCGCCGCTCGATGCCGAGGCGGCGGAATGGTTCGATCGCGGCGGCCCAGCCGATGGCTATGGCGACACCTATCGCGGCATCGGGGCGGCTTCGCGGGGGGGCGCGCTCGATTTTTCGGAGGACGAGCGCGGCATCGAGAGCCTCGCCGCCGGGCCACGCAGCCTACGCGAGCATCTCGGCGAGCAATTGCGGCTTTCTTTCCATGATCCCGCCGAGCGGCTGATCGGCGCCCATCTGATTGCGCTTCTCGATCCCGCCGGGCGGCTTTCGCTGCCGCCGCCGGCGATCGCCGCGGCCCTCGGGATCGCGCTCGAGCGGCTCGAGAATGTTCGCGCGCGCATGCAGCGCTTTGACCCGACGGGGTTATTCTCGGTCTCGCTCGCCGAATGCCTCGCCGTGCAACTGGCCGAGCGCAACCGGCTCGATCCGGCGATGGCGGCGCTGCTCGACAATCTCGAATTGCTGGCGCGGCGCGATCTGCGGCGGCTGATGGAGATTTGCGGCGTGGATTCCGAGGATCTTGCCGACATGATCGCCGAGATCCGCGCGCTCGATCCCAAACCCGGCGCCGGCTTCGATGAGGCGCCGGCGACGCCGATCCTGCCCGACATCCTGATGCGGCCGGCACCGGATGGCAGTTGGCTGCTCGAACTCAACCCCGACACCATGCCGCGGGTTCTGGTCAATCAGGGGCTGCACGCGCGGATCATCGCCCATACCAAGCGCGGCGAGGAGGCGCGCGGCTTTCTCGCCGAAAAACTGCAGACCGCGAACTGGCTGGTCAAATCCCTCCACCAACGCGCCCAGACCATCCTCAAGGTCGCGGCCGAGATCGTGCGCCAGCAGGATGGCTTCTTCCGCCACGGCATTACCCATCTCCGGCCGCTCATTCTGCGCGATATCGCGACCGCCGTCGAACTGCACGAGAGCACGGTGAGCCGCGTCACCGCCAATAAATACATCGCAACCCCGCGCGGGACGTTCGAACTGAAATATTTTTTCACGACGGCGATCGCCGGCACCACCGGCGAAAGCCACAGCGCCGAGGCGATCCGCCACCGCATCCGGGCGCTGATCGATGCCGAGGCGCCGGGGGCCGTTCTCTCCGACGACGCGCTGGTGGCGGCGTTACGCAGCGAAGGCGTGGACATTGCCCGCCGAACCGTGGCCAAATACCGCGAAGCGCTGAAAATCCCAGGTTCCGTGCAGCGCCGGCGCGAGAAAGCGGAGTTGGTATAGGTAAAATTTCGGATATCGCCGGCGCAATCTCATTATATCCTGGGGCAATAACCTGGTGAAAGGGTGAAAGCGATGGAGATCACGGTTTCGGGCAAGCAGGTCGAGTTGTCGGATGCGTTGCGTCTGCGGGTATCGGAGCAGCTCGGCACCATCGTCGGGAAATATTTCGACCGGGCGCTCGAGGCGCATGTGACGTTCGGCCGGGCGCGGAGCTTCTTCACCTGTGATATCAATCTTCATGCCGGACGCGGCCTGCTCTTGCGCGCCGAGGGCGAAGCGGCGGACGCGCATGCCGCCTTCGACGATGCCGCCGAGCACATCGCCAAGCGGCTGCGCCGCTATCGCCGGCGGGTCAACGAACACGCCCGCGATCTCGCCAATCGCGCCCGCCCGGAAGCGGCGCGGCGCTATGTGCTGCGCGAGGAAGAGGAGATGGAGGGCAATGGCGAGGCCAGCGATGCCGTGAGCGGCGCCTATGCGACGGTGATCGCCGAGACGCCGGCGGAAATCAACCTGCTCTCGGTCGGCGAGGCGGTCATGCGCATGGATCTCGAGGATCAGCCGGTCTTGATGTTCCGCAACAGCGCCAGCGGCGAACTCAACGTCGTCTATCGCCGCGAGGATGGCCATGTCGGCTGGATCGACCCGACCGCAGCGCCGCGATAGAAAAAGGAAAAAAGGTTCTTTTTTGAAAAAAAGAACCAAAAAACTTTTATTCCGTTGGGCGGTGCCCTCTCGTCCGGAACAACCCCTCGACGGCGTCACGATGGCGTTCCTTGCGGCTGATTTCGGCCTCAGTGCGGGCGATTTCCCCCTGGAGTTCGGCGATATAGGCACGCAGTTCGGCGATTCCGAGGGAATCGAGAGAAAGGGGGGCGAGCCGCTGGCGCGGCGGCTTGGGCAGGTCTTCGTCATCGAGCATGGCGGGTTTCCTCCGGTCGCGGTAGCGTCTCGCGAGTCCCATAGGCGTTGTTAGGAGCGTCCAGCATGGCGATCAAGTGCGGCTCTGTGGGTTGCCGGTGAGCCGGGCGACGGCAACCGGCGGCCTCGCCATCCTGCTGTGGTCGAGCCTCGCCGCGCTCGCGGTGGTAACGCGGCGCCTGCCGCCGTTCGAGACGCTGGCGCTCAGCTTCGCCATCGCGTTTGCGGCAGGCTTAGTCATGCTGGCCGCGCGCCGGCGGCTCGCGCGATTGCGCCAGGACTGGCGGGCCTGGGCGCTCGGATTCGCCGGGATTTTTGCCTATCACGCGTTCTATTTCATCGCCCTCGATCAAGCGCCGGCGGCGGAGGCGAGCCTGATCAACTATCTCTGGCCGCTGCTCATCGTGCTGTTTTCCGCCCTCCTGCCCGGCGAGAGGCTGCGGGCGCGGCATGTCGCGGGGGCGACGATCGGGCTTACCGGGACGGCGCTGATCGTTCTCGCAGGCGTGGGAGCGGCCGGGCGCGGCAGTGCGCTTGGCTATGCCTGCGCGTTTGCCGCGGCGCTCACCTGGGCGGCGTATTCGGTTGCCAATCGCCGCCTGCGCGCCGTGCCGAGTGATCTCATCGCCGGGGTCAGCGGTCTGGTCGCACTCGCCGCGGCGCTGGTGCATCTCGCCGTCGAGCCCAGCATCGCGCCGCGCGGGGGCGAATGGATGGCGCTTCTCGGGCTCGGGCTCGGCCCGGTCGGGCTCGCGTTTTTCTTTTGGGATCACGCGACCAAGCACGGTGACCTCGCGGCGCTGGGGACGCTGTCTTACGCGACACCGCTGCTGTCGACCGGGCTTTTGATCGTCTGCGGCGAGGCGCGGGCCGGCGCGGCGCTGGTGCTGGCCGCCGCCCTCATCGTCGGTGGCGCCGCGGTTTCGGTCGGCCTGCCGCGCTTCATCCCCCCCGCCGCGTCCAATCCGTCTCGTTGATGCGCGGCATTTCGAAGCGATCGCTGGTGCGGGCGTACCAGCCACGGCCATGCATGCGGCCGATGAGGTCGAGCTTCGGGGTATCGATGTAGCATTTCTGCGCATCGAGCACGGCGTCGTCGCGGATATGCATCGCGAGCACCCGGCCGAGGACGAGCGCGCGCTCATGGCCGATCTCGAGGGTGGTGAAGCGTTCGCACTCGAGCGCGACCGGGCTTTCCTTGATGCGTGGCGGCTTGACCTTGACCGAAGGCAGCGTCGTCAGCCCGGCCTCGGTCAGCTCGTCGACCTCGCGGCCGAACTCGATCGCGGTGATGTTCATCTGCTCGGCGTTCTCGGCGGCGACGAGGTTGACCACGAATTCGCCGCTGGTGCGGATGTTGTTGCCAGTATCCTTGATGTTGCCGGTGCCGCGGCCGCCGATGCCGATGCAGACCACCGGGGGATCGCCGGAAAAGGCGTTGAAGAACGAATAGGGCGCGGCGTTGCGCCGACCTTCGGGATCGAGCGTCACGACCCAGGCGATCGGGCGCGGGACGATGGTCGAGACCAGCAGCTTGTAGCGGTTATTGGCGTCGAGGGTGGCGAAATCGAACAGCATGGGGGCGTGATCTTTCCTCGGATGTCGTGTGGGTCAGGCGGGGTCGCGCCAGAGGGCGATGCCGCCAGTGATGCCGGCCTCGTTGGCGACGATGGTGACGTTGGCGGGCAGATCGCCCTTGATATGAACGGCGTTGCCGCCGCCGATATAAAGCCGGTCAAACAGCACCACGCGGGCGAGAATCTCGATCGCCACGCGCACCCGCTTGTTCCAGCGCTTGACGCCGACGGCCTCGAACGCCTCCTTGCCGAGAAACATGTCGTAGGTCAGCTTCTTATGCACCGGGTGCTGCGACAGCTCGATATGCGGCGAGACCTTGCCGTTGAAGAAAATCCCGATCCCGGCGCCGGTGCCGAGCGTCAGGATCATTTCCATGCCGGCGCCGCTGATCACCCCGAGCCCTTGCACCTCGGCATCGTTCAAGACCCGCGCGGGTCGGTCGAAGCGTTTGGCGAGCTCGGCCTCGAGCGGGAATCCGGCCCAGGCTTCGGTGCCGAGATTGGGGGCGGTCAACACCCTGCCGCCGCGCACGGCGCCGGGGAAGCCGGCCGAGATGCGATGAAAAGCGGGAAGGGTTCGTACCATGTCGGCGACGGACGCGAGCAAAACGGGCGGTGGGCATGGCTGTGGTGTCGGGACATGGCGGCGCGGCGCCACCATCTCACCGCGATGGTCGAGCACCGAAGCCTTGAGCCCGGTGCCGCCAATATCGATGGCGAGCGTGAATGGCCCGCCGGCCGCCCCTGATCCCGCGGACCCGGGTTCGGCTTCGGCCTTACCCGCCGGGCTCATGAATGGTTCCAGACATAGCTCAGGCGATAGCGCGTCTGGCAGGCGCCGGAGGAGACCAGCAGAGTGAGTTGATTCTGCGCCGCCCTTCCTTCGATCCGGGTACCCTCGACGGTTTGATGCAGCGTGCCGTCGGCAGCGACGGGAACGGTGAAGATCACCCCCGGGCGATAGGGGAGGGTGAGCGTCGCATCGCCGATTTCGGCAACGCCATAGCCACTCTTCGGACAATCGGCGGCATTGGCGCCGACCGCTCGGACCTTACCCTGGTAGCTGCCGTCAAAAAGGCTCACCGCACTCGGCTGATGTGGCGCCGGCGGCAGGTTAGGGCCGCCGAACGGGATCGTGCAAGCGCCGAGCGCAAACACGGCGGCCAGCGCGCCGGCGCGGCGGCAAAGCAGCGACATCAGGGAATCACCCGAGAGCATGGACGGCCTCCGCCAGAGACAAAAGAGGCGACAAACATAGACGGAGGAAAGATTGCCCGCCAACCCATCCCCAAGACCTAACCGCCGTCCCCGGCGATAAGCCGCTCGCGCGCCGCGGTCGCGAGCTGATCGGCGCGTTCGTTCAGCGCATGCCCGGCATGCCCACGCACCCAATGCCAAGCGATCTCGTGGCGGGCGGCCGCATCAAGCACCCGCCGCCAGAGATCCATATTGGCCACCGGATCGCCGGCCGCGTTGCGCCAGTTGCGCCGCACCCAGCCCTCTTTCCAGCGGGTGATGCCGTTTTTCAGGTATTCGCTGTCGGTATAGAGGGCAACCCGGCAGGGGCGAGACAACGCCTCGAGCGCCGCCGCCGCCGCGGTCAATTCCATGCGGTTGTTCGTGGTCGCGGCTTCGGCGCCGGAAAGCACCCGCTCATGCGCGCCAAAGCGCAAAATCGCCGCCCAGCCGCCCGGCCCGGGATTGGGCTTGCAGCCGCCATCGGTCCAGATCTCGACGGTCTTCGGCTCAGAGTCCATAGGCGCTGGCGTCTTTCGCTGCGAGGTGAAAACGGAGACGACGGACGTAATCGAGCGGGTCCTTGCGCGTCACCAGCGCGCCCGCCGGGGTGTTGATCCAGTCATAAAGCCGAGTGAGGGCGAAGCGGAGCGCCGCCCCCTGGCACAAAACCGGCAAAGCCGCGATCTCGGCCTCAGCAAGCGGCCGCACCGCGCCATAGGCGGCGAGCAATGCCCGCGCCTTGGTGACGTTGAAACTGTAATCGGTCTCGAAACACCAGGCATTGAGGCAAACCGCGAGGTCATAGGCGAGAAGGTCGGTCGCGGCGAAGTAGAAATCGATCAGGCCGGAGATGCGGCGGTCGAGAAAAAAGACATTATCGGGGAAAAGATCGGCGTGGATGTGCCCGGAAGGCAGCCGCTCCGGCCAGGCGGCGAGAATGGACGCGAGTGCCCCTTCCAGCTCGGCGCGCAAGCCGGGACGGACGCCATCGGCGTCATCAGCGGCACGCGCGAGAAGTGCGGCCCAGCTCGCCGGGCCGAGGGCATTGGCGCGGCGCGGCGCATAGTCTTCGCCGGCGAGATGCAGCCGCGCCAGCGCCGCCCCGAGCGGGCCGCAATGGGCGATATCGACCCGGCGCGGCCAGACCCCGGGGAGAAACGTGGTGATCGCCGCCGGCCGGCCACAAAGTTCGCGCAAGGCGACTCCGTCCCGCCCATGGACCGGCAGCGGACAGGGGATTCCGTGCCCGGCGAGATGCGCCATGAGGCCGAGAAACCACGGCAGATCGCCCCGCTCGACGCGTTTTTCATAAAGGGTGAGGATGAAATCGCCGGCCTCGGTGCGGAGCGCGTAATTGCTGTTCTCCACCCCCTCGGCGATGCCACGAAACGCGACCAGCCCGCCGATCGCGTAGTCCGCGAGAAACGCGACCAATGCTTCGTCGGAAACCTCGGTGTAGACTGCCATCAGCGGTGCGATCTCTCTCTCGTGGTTGTCCCGTGATCATTGGGCACGGTATGGGGCTTTGTGCCGACATAAGAGAGGACACAGCAAGATGCACCAACTCAGAATCTTAGCTCACTCTGACCCGCATTATGCGCGAGCAGCGAAGGGTCTTTAGCAATACGTTGAAATAGCTCACTTTTGGCGTTAGGCGCCATTTCCCGCGTAGGCAACGCAACGATTAATGAACCAGATGTATCGCCTGCGCTTTCGGCGATCCGATCCCGGCCGCGCATAACCCGCTTTAATTGCTGATTTCCGCGATCAAACGATTATTATATTCCCGAGTCATCCCAGGGATGAGAAAAGCATCAAATAAATGCCATAGCACGAGGATGGCCATTCCAAGCACGCCAACCACTAGGCCTACCATTCCGGTTCCAACCACTCCGGCTGCAGCCATTCCGGCCGCAGCCATTCCAATGCTCCCTATTCCACCGAAAATCAGAAAGAAAATAGAAAGAAAAAAAAATATTAACATCACAACGCCAGAGCCAACATGATTTAAATAAAATCGGTGCGCCCCCAAATAACCCACAAAAAACCAAAGTAAATAAGCTACAACCGCAGAGCGTTTGTTAGCGTCGTAACGCATCAAGGTTTTTGTATCGCTATTATGTATTTTTGATTCTTGCACGTATATTCCCCTATTTTATTTTTCTTTTTCGTTTGTTTTGAAATATATCATTAAAATCCGATGCGGTCAATAAATATTCAACTTGGTCTGATAAGAGAGCAGTGCCTCGCGTGAAGCCTGGGGCGGCGTTTGTGATAGCGAAATTCGATTTGCCGATTGCTCTTTGCCGAGCCATCGGCCATGGTGGCGCCGTCCGCGCCACCCGCGCGGGAGAGAGTGGGGCCGGCCGCCAACCTGTTCGCGCGCCGGGCCTCGCCGCCGAAGGCGCAACCGGCCCCCGGAAACGCTCAGGCAAAAGGGCCGCGCGGGAATTCGGATCTCTGGAAAGCCGGCGGGATCTCGCCCGCCGCACCGACGGGGTAAGGCCGCCCGCACGCGGCCCAATCTCTCAGGTTCCGCGACAGAGGGGGGTCGAAATGCCGGCAGCGCGTCGGCGCGACCGTCAGCGGAGCCTGAGATGACCGAAGAGTCCGAAGCCTTGCATGTGAGTCCGCTCGATGGGCTGCATCGCGCCCTCGGCGCCCGCATGGTCGGGTTCGCCGGCTATGCCATGCCGGTCTCCTACCCGGCCGGCATCCTCGCCGAGCACCGCGCCTGCCGCGAGGAAGCCGCGTTGTTCGATGTCTCGCATATGGGCCAGGCGGGCTTGCGCGGCATGGCGGCGGCGGCGGCCCTCGAGCGGCTGGTGCCGGGTGATATCGCCGGCCTCGCGCCCGGGCGGCAACGCTATACGCTGCTGACCAATGCGGCGGGCGGCATTCTCGATGATCTGATGGTCGCGCGGCTCGCCGAGGATCATCTGTTCCTGATCGTTAACGCGGCACGCAAAGCGGCCGATTTTGCCCACATCACCGCCCATCTGCCGCCCGAGGTCACGCTCACCCCGCATCCCGAACGCGCGCTGCTCGCTTTCCAGGGGCCGAAAGCAATGACGCTGCTCGCCCCCCTCGCCCCCGCTCTCGCCGATCTGCGCTTTATGGCGGTCAGGGAATGCGGGGTCGCCGGCATCCCCTGCCTTGTCTCACGCTCGGGCTATACCGGCGAGGATGGGGTCGAGATTTCGCTCCCGGCGGCGGCGGCGGAGGGATTGGCGCGGACGCTCCTCGCGCTGCCCGGCGTGCTGCCGGCCGGGCTCGGCGCGCGCGATCTGCTCAGGCTCGAAGCCGGGCTCTGCCTTTACGGCCAGGATATCGACGAGACCACGACGCCGATCGCAGCAAACCTGGCCTGGACGATCGCCAAGCGCCGGCGCGAGGCTTGGGATTTTCCCGGCGGCACCGCGATCGCGGCCGAGTGGCAAGCCGGCCCGGCGCGCAAGCGCATCGGCCTCCGCCTCGAAGGCCGGGCGCCGGCGCGGAGTGGGGCTGCGATCCTCGCCGACGGGCGCGAGATCGGCCGCGTCACCTCCGGCAGTTTTAGTCCGACGCTCTCTGCACCGATCGCCATGGGCTATGTCGCCGCCGCCTTCGCGACACCCGGCACTGCGCTCGCCGTCTCGGTGCGCGAGCGCGCCCTGGCGGCCAGCGTCGTCCCCCTCCCCTTCCTTCCCCATCGTTACGCCAGTTGAGGAAACCATGACCGAGACCCGCTATACCAAGGATCATGAATGGGTGCGCCGTGATGGTGACGCCCTCACCATCGGCATCACCGACCATGCGCAAACCGCGCTCGGCGATCTCGTGTTCATCGAACTCCCCGAACCCGGCCGCGCGGTTGCCGCCGGCGAGGCTTGTGCCGTCGTCGAAAGCGTCAAAGCGGCGTCCGACGTCTATGCCCCGCTCGCGGGCACCATCGCCGCGGTGAATGGCGCCATCGTCGAGGATCCGACACTGGTCAACCGCGCGCCCGAGGGTGAAGGCTGGTTCTTCCGCCTCACCCCGGCCAACCCGGATGATTTCGCAACCCTCCTCGACGAGGCCGCCTATAGCGCCTTGGTCGCAACACTCTGACGACAGAGGCGCCCATGCCCAAGCCGATTTCCGACTCCGATTTCGCCCGCCGCCATATCGCGACCAATGCCGCGGATCAGGCCGCGATGCTGGCGGCCATCAGTGTCGCGACCCTCGATGATCTGATCGCCGAGACCATCCCCGGCGAGATCCGGAGAGAAAGCGGGCAAGGGCTTCCCGCGCCGCTCGACGAGGCCGGCGTGCTCGCCGAACTCGCCGCCCTCGCCGCCCGCAACGGCGGGCGCAAACCCCTGATCGGCCAGGGCTATCACGGGACGCACATGCCGCCGGTGATCCAGCGCAACGTGCTCGAAAATCCCGCTTGGTACACCGCCTACACCCCTTACCAGCCGGAAATTTCGCAAGGCCGGCTGGAAGCGCTGCTCGCCTTTCAGACGATGATCATCGATCTCACGGGGATGGAGATCGCCAACGCTTCGCTGCTCGACGAGGCGACGGCGGCGGCGGAAGCGGTCGCGATGGCGCATGCCGTCGCGCAAGCGAAAGACGCGGCCGCGATCGCTGTCGCCGCCGATCTCCACCCCCAGACCCGCGCCGTGCTGGCAACGCGCGCCGCACCCCATGGCTGGACGCTGATCGATGTCGCCCCCGGCGATGCCGCGGCGATCAAAGCGGCGCGGCCATTCGCCGTGGTCTTGCAATATCCCGGCACCACCGGGGCGCTCCGCGATCTCGCCCCCGAGATCGCCGCCGCCCACGCCGCCGGCGCGCTCGCCATCGTTGCCGCCGACCCGCTGGCCCTCGTCCTTCTCACCCCGCCGGGCGAGATGGGAGCGGATGTCGTCGTCGGCTCGGCGCAGCGCTTTGGCGTGCCGATGGGGTTCGGCGGCCCGCATGCCGCCTTCTTCGCGACCCGCGCCGCTTTCCGCCGCCAGATGCCTGGCCGCTTGGTCGGGGTCTCGGTCGATGCGGAAGGGCAGCCCGCGCTCCGCCTCGCGCTTCAGACCCGCGAGCAGCATATCCGGCGCGAGAAAGCGACCTCGAACATCTGCACGGCGCAGGTTCTGCTCGCCAATATCGCGGCTTTCTATGCGATGTGGCACGGGCCGGAGGGGCTGCGCCGGATCGCCGGCCGCGTCCACGGCATGGCCCGCCGCCTCGCCGAGGCGCTCGCGCGCGCGGGCTTTCCCCCCCGCCATCCCGCGTTCTTCGATACCATCGCGATCACCGGCGATGCCCGCGCCTTGCTCGCGCGCGGGTGCGAGGCGGGTTTCGATCTCCGCCCGCTCGCCGATGGCGTCGCGATCGCGCTCGATGAGACGGTGACGGAGGGGGAACTTGCCCGCCTCGCCGACGCCTTCGGGGCAACGCTCGGGCCCACGCCCGCGCCTGCGTTCCCCCCGCGAACGCCGATCCTCACCCATCCGGTGTTCCATCACCACCAGAGCGAGCATGCGATGCTGCGCTATCTCCGCCGCCTCGCCGACAAGGATATCGCCCTCGATCGCGGCATGATCCCGCTCGGCTCCTGCACCATGAAATTGAATGCCGCCGCCGAGATGATGGCCCTGTCCTGGCCCGGCTTCGCCGATATCCACCCCTTCCAGCCCGAGGACCAGAGCATCGGCTATCTCATCCTGATCCGCCGCCTCGCCGCCTGGCTCGCCGCCGCGACCGGCATGGAAGCGGTCTCGCTCCAGCCCAATTCCGGGGCGCAGGGCGAGTTCGCGGGGCTTCTCGCCATCCGCGCCTATCACGCGGCGCGCGGCGAGGGCGGGCGCGATGTCTGCTTGATCCCGGCGAGCGCCCACGGCACCAACCCGGCGAGCGCGGTGATGGCCGGCTATCGCGTCGTCGTCGTCGGCTGCGACGCCCATGGCAATATCGATCTCGGCGATCTTCGCGCCAAGATCGCAGCGCACGGCCCGCGCCTGGCCGCGCTGATGGTCACCTACCCGAGCACCCATGGCGTGTTCGAGGCCGGCATTCGCGAGATCTGCGCCCGCGTGCACGAGGCCGGCGGGCAGGTTTACATGGACGGCGCCAATCTCAACGCCCAGCTTGGCCTGACCAGCCCGGGCGCGATCGGCGCCGATGTCTGCCACCTCAATCTCCACAAGACGTTCACCATCCCGCATGGCGGCGGCGGCCCCGGGGTCGGGCCGATCGCGGTCGCCGCCCACCTCGCGCCACATCTGCCAAACCACCCTTTGTCAGTCGATGCCGGGCCGGCATCCGGCTACGGCCCGGTCGCCGCCGCGCCTTTCGGCAGCGCCCTGATCCTCACCATCGCCTACGCCTATATCCGCATGATGGGCGCCGCCGGCCTCAAACACGCGAGCGAGATCGCAATCCTCAATGCGAATTACGTCGCAGCCCGCCTCGGCCTGCATTATCCGATCCTCTATCGCGGCGAGCGCGGGCGCGTCGCGCATGAATGCATCCTCGACTGCCGCGCCTTTCAGGCGGAAGCCGGGGTTACGGTCGAGGACATCGCCAAACGCTTGCAGGATTTCGGCTTCCATGCGCCGACCATGTCCTGGCCGGTCGCCGGCACGCTGATGGTCGAGCCGACGGAGAGCGAGCCGAAAGAGGAAATCGACCGCTTCTGCGCCGCCATGATCGCGATCCGCGGCGAGATCGCGGCGATCGCCGCCGGCCGCCTCGACCGCGCCGACAATCCGCTGAAAAACGCCCCGCACACCGCCGCCCGGGTGACCGCGGATGACTGGACGCATCCCTATTCGCGCAAGCAGGCGGCGTTTCCGCTACCCTTCGTCGCCGCGGCGAAATACTGGCCGCCGGTCGCGCGCGTCGATAACGCCTATGGCGACCGCAACCTGGTCTGCACCTGCGCGCCAAGGCTGTTCAATGCTATGAGATAGCGAGCAGCGCGAGCATATTATCGATACCGGCGAGGGCGGCTCGGTAGCGGTCCTGGGCGAGTGTGTTGGTACGATGTGCGGTAAGGATGTTGAAACCGAAACTGCGCAAGCGTGCGAACACGCCGGGGTTGGTGCGGATGCGCGAGCGGTCTTCGCCGAAGGTGACGTCGCGGCTGTAGTGGGAGGTGGTTTCGATCCGCCAGTGTGCGCGGATGGCATCGGCGGCGCGGCGTGCGGAGATCGGCGTGTTGGAGACATAGAAGGCGGTCTCGGCGGAGTGGCGCAGCAGCCCGGTCTTGCTGCTGCGGGTGAACACCTCGCGCTCGACGCGGATGATGGCGGCGACGTGTGGATGCCAGTCGGTGTTGGCGAGTATGTTGGCGGGATCAAGGACGGTGACGGTGCGGCGCTCGTCGCGATTGCGCCCGATATCGTGGCTGTGGGCGGATCCGAGCGGTGGCGTGGTGGTGGAGAATTCGGTGATCTGGCGCAGCAGGGTGGGCTGGTTGTCCTTGACCTGGACGATCAGGGCGAGGTTGGCCTGCGCAGCGGCCTCGAAGGTTTTTTTTGGCAGTGCAGCGCATCGAGGGTGACGACGGCGCCGGCCGGGACGCCGAGTTCGGCAAGCAGCGCCTGCGCTGCCGGGATTTCGTTGGATTTCTCGGCGATCTCAACATGGGCGAGCACGAGGGCGGTGTCGGTGGCGAACGCGCTCAGCACCTGGGCGGCGGCGCGGTCGTGAAAGTTGTCGAAACTGCCGCGGAGCGTCTTGCCATCCAGCGCGATGCTGCCCTGTCCGGGCGTCGCGCGCGCGGCCTGCAGCAAGGCGGCATGGCGGCGGAAGACCGCCTCCACCGCAGCCGGATCAAGCCCCTGGAGGATGTAGCGGATGGCCGTGTGCGCCGGCGCGCGACGCCATTTCAGCGCAAAGATGGCGTTCAGCCGGTGACGATGGACGTCGATGAAGGTGATGATGCCGCGATACGAATTGCAGCCGCTGACGATGGCCAGGATGGCGAACAGCAGCACGTAAGGCAGTTGGTAGAGCTTTCCTTCCGCCCGGCGCGGATCAGGAATCTCCGCCAGCACGTCCAGCAACGGTGAGAATATAGCCACGGCAACCTCCACTTCGGTTGCCGCCCTATGAGTCAGACATTTCCCGATTGGGGAATCCCCTTCGTCTCCATGAATGCATTTCACCCATCAGATGTTACAAATCGGGCTCAGTCCAGCCAACGAGAGAGCGTTGAACAGCCTTGACCTGCGCGCCGCTGGCCGATTACGCGCAGGCGGCGGAGTAAGAAAGGTTCTTTTTTGAAAAAAAGAACCAAAAAACTTTTCCCCGCTGGTCAGTGCCGACGGCACTGACCACTGCGAGGAAGCTGCCGCTCCGAGACAACAGGATAAAAGTCTTTTTGCTTCTTTTTCTTCAGAAAAAGAAGGATTTTATACCAGCCAGCCGAAAGAATGACACGTCGCTTGAAGACGGTTGGCTGGTATCTTTTTGATGTTGCGCGCAGCCGCCACACCAACCCTGCGCGCATACCGGTCAGCGATTTCGCTGACCGGTATTACTTACCCGAAAGCGCCGATTTCATGGCCGAGCGCGAGCCCAATTTCGCGGATCAGCGCAAACAGGGTCGCCATCGGCGCGAAAATCTCGGCGTGCTCGCGGGCATAGCCGCCAGGTGTGTGGCGATCATGGGGCTCGGCGAAATCGCGCTCATCGGCGGGATCGGCGCTCGGGGGAAAAATCTGCGTCAAAAGCGCGACCGAGGCCGGAATGTCGAGCCGTAGGATACGCGCCTCGATCGCGGCGCGGGTAACCCCGTCGCGGGGTGCGAAATCCGGGATTTCGGTCGCGAGCAGCCACAGCCGGCTGATCAGCGCGAGCCGCAGCGCGTGCAACAGAACCTCGCGCTCGGCCATGCGCGGCGCCTCCGGCCATACCCCGAGCAGCGCCAGATGATCGGCTTGGAGGCGGCGGAACAGCCGCTGCACCGGCGCGGTCTGGCCAAGCCGCTCGACAGCGCGCGCAACGCTGAGCAATGTCGCCCGCCGCCCAGCCGGAGATCGCGCGCGCGCGGCGCGATCGAGCCAAGCGCCAGAATCGAAGAGCGCCGCGACCGCGCGCAGCACATCGATATCGGAATGGGCAAGCGCGTGGCGCGCGAGATCGAGGGCGCGGCGAAACCGCGGGCTCGCGGCGCGCAGATCCTCCGCCGTCTCGGGATGCCGCGCCAGCGCCGCCCCGAGACCGTGGAGCGTATTGGCGCACCAGCCGACTTGCTGAAGGATCGCGTTATTCGGAATGGCGCGCAGCTCGCGCGGATGGCGAATGCGCGCCGGCCCCGCGAGCCCATCTTCCGCCCGCGCCGCCGGGCGCGAACCGCTCGGCTCGATCAGCGCCGGGCCGAACATGCCGAGCAGCGTCGCATAGCCCGGATCCTCGAGCAGTTCCGCCATCGCGGCGCGAATGGTCGCGAAAAAATCGGCGGTGAAATCAGCCTCGGCGTAGACAGGATCATCCGTCTCCGGAACCGGGGCGAGCGTGTGCTCGGCGATCCGGGCAATGCTTGCGCGGGCGAGTTCCGGGGTTGCGAACAAAAGATAGCCATCGCCGCCTTGAAACGAAGTCTCCTGGCGCAAGCGGAACCCGGCGGCGGCGAGCGCCTGGCGGCTTGCCGGCGGCGAGAGATAGTCGAACCGCTCGGCGAGCGAGCCGGGATGGGCGCCGCGGCCGATACTCTCACCATGAGTGTCAAACAGCACGACCTCGAGATCGGCAAGCCCATGCCGAGCCAGGGTTTCGGCGATTTTGAGGCGCAGCCGCTCGATCAGATAACTCGCCGCGAGCTGGCCGACGAAGCGCCCCGAATCGGAATAGCCGAATTGCAGGCAAATCCGCCCCATCGCCCCGAGATAGGCGCGCCAATGCGGGCTGCGCAGCGCCTCCTCGAGCACCCTGACACCACGCTCCAGCGCTTCCGCGGTCTCAAACAGCGGGCAGATCTCGATCCGTTCGGCAACGCCATGCAAGCGCGCGAGCCAAAGTGCTGCGAGCAGCGTATAGCCGCTCTCGGTTTCGGCGATCAGGAAACGGATCGGCACCGCGCCGTCGATATGCTTGATGATCTGCGCCGCCACCATCATCAGCCGCGCCGCCGAAGCGCGCTCGGCAAGTAGGCCGCCGAAATCGACCCGTTCGGCGACGACCTGATCGAGCGCACCATTGATCGCAGCGAGCAGAACCCGCCGGCGCGAAGGATCATTGGGCGGATCGGCAAGGCCAAGGCGCAGGCGTGCAACATTATGGATCTGGGCTGCGTTCAGGCGAAGATGGGTGTGAGCGAGCGCAAGGCCGTGCGACACCAGCCCGGCGCGCGCAACCGCCAGGGCGAGGGCCTGCTCGGATGGGGCGGCGGCGATCGCCTGGGCAAAAGCGTCAAGGAGTGGCGCCGGTGTCGTCAGCGCGGTCGTGCGCCCATCGACCAGCGCATGCGCGAAGCGGCTCACCTGATCAGGATCGGCGGCATTGGGGCAGAGCGCGATCTGCGCCGCGACCGTCGCTTCCGCCTCGATGACGCGGGCGGCGAGCGCCGGCACATCGAGCGGGGCGAGCTGGCCGGCGAGGCGGGCAAGCTGCAACCGCTTCATCGCGAGACGCAAGCGGAATGTGTCCCACCACTGGATATCGGTGCGGCCGTCGGTGTCGTAGCCGACCCAGCTTGCGACCACGATCGGCGCCGGGATCAGCGCCGCCCAGCGATCCGGCCAGGTCGCCCGGGCGGCTTCGAGCAACGCCGCATTGAGCGCATCCAACGCGTCGCGGGCATGACCGATCGCCGCCACTGCCTGATCGAATTCCTCGGCCAGCGTCGGCGGCGCACTCGCGCGATGGCTCTCGAAATCCGCAGTGCTCCGGCCGCAGGCCCGCTCCGCGAGCGCTTTCGCGACCGCCGGCGGAAGCACGAAAGTGGGGTGCGCGGTGAAAACGGCGGCAAAGCGCGGGCGGGTGATCGCGGCCTGAAACTGCGCGAAAGGGAGCGGGCTGTCGGCCGGATCGGGGCGAATCAGCCGCGCGGCGAGGCGCACGAACGCGGCGGCGGCCTCGGCCTCGGTGCCGCCGACATAGGCGGCAAGGCGCCGTGCGCGATCGGCGAAGGCGGCATCGCGAAGCGCGCGCACCAGGGCGGCGATCGCGGCGAGATCGAGCTTGCCCTGATCGATGCGCCGGCTGATTGCGAGCGCCAGCGCGAGAATCGGGTTGCCGAACGGCTCATCCGCCGCGCGGGCGCGGATTTCGGCCAGCGTCGCCGCCAGCTCATCGGCCAGATCATCAGCGTCCGCTCGCTCGGGGCGGGATGGAAGCTCGTCCATGCGGAGGATTGTGCATGTGCGAACGACATCCCGCAATGCTTTCCTGCCCTGACCTCAGGCGAGTGCCCAGGCCTCCTCGCGGCGCACGAGGCCATGCAGCAGGCCGAGCACCGCCGAACTCGATTCCGGCCGCTCGTTGGCGAACGCGCCTTCAAAGACGACAAAGGCCAAGGGATCATGCGCCCCGGGCTCACCGGCGAAGCCCATCGACCATTTCGGGAATTCACGCGCCGCAGCGAGGCCAAATTCGAGCACGGTGACATCGGAATGACGTTGGTCGTTCTGAATCCGCTCGAAACATTGCTCGAGCGCGACGCGTGGGCCTTCGAGCGTCTGGGCAAAGCAATTATTGGCGAACAAGAGCGCGCCGCTGAGATCGGCGCGGGCGTTGTTGCGCCGCGAGGTCGCGAGAATATCGCGCAATTCCCGCGCGATGCTGGCAGGCGGGCCGGAAATCCGCATCCGGCTGCAATAGACGACGCGATAGAGTTCCTGTTTCGTCATCACGTTAGGCTCCGTCTCGGGCTCTCTCGGGCGAAATGGTTCGGGCGCGGCCGGCGCCGGGAAACGCCCGTCGGCCGGCGAGCAACGCCCCGACGGCCTCCGCCGGCACCGGACGGCTGATCAGATAGCCCTGCATCTGATGGCCGCCGCTGGCGGCGACGAAATGCGCCTGCGCCTCGGTTTCGACCCCTTCGACGGTAACGGTCATGCCGAGGCTGGCGCCGAGTGCCGCGATCGCGCGCACCACCGCTTTGCCGCCGTTTTGAGTCTCGATTTCGCTGACGAAAGAGCGGTCGATCTTGATTTTGTCGAAGGGAAAGCTCCGCAGCTGGCTGAGCGAGGAGTAGCCGGTGCCGAAATCGTCCATGGCGATGCGCACGCCACGGCCGCGCAGCTCATGCAGAATGGCGAGCGTCTCGGCGGCATCGCGGAGCAGAACACTCTCGGTGATTTCGATTTCGAGCCGCGCGCCCGGCAGGCCGGCGCTCGCCAGCGCCTCATCGACGGCGCGGAGCAGCCGCGCGCCATCGGCGAATTGCACCGGCGAGACATTGACCGCGACCAAAACCGCCTCCGGCCAGCTCGCGGCGGTGCGGCACGCCTGGCGCAGCACCCATTCCCCGATCGGCACGATGAGGCCGACCTCCTCGGCCAGCGGGATGAATTCCGCCGGCGAGACCATCCCCCGCTCCGGATGCTGCCAACGCAGCAGAGCCTCGAACCCGACCACCGCGCCCGAGGCAACCTCGAGCAGCGGCTGGTAGTGCAAATGGAACTGACCAAGGGCGACGGCGCGGCGAAGATCGGTCTCGAGCGCCTGCCGGGCCTGCGCGCGGGCATCCATCTCCGGCCGGAACATGGCGAATTGCCGCCGCCCGGCCGCCTTGGCGGCGTAGAGCGCGAGATCGGCGCGGCGCAGCAGCATCCCGCCTTCGCTGGCGTCCGCCGGCGCGCGCGCAATCCCGATGCTGACCCCGATATTGGCGAGATGGCCATCGACCAAGTAGGGGCGGCTCAGGAGATCGACCAGCCGCTCCGCCAGCTTCTCGGCGCCCTCGGCGCGCGGCAGCAAAATGGCGAATTCATCGCCGCCGAGGCGAACCAGCGTATCGCCGCTGCGCAGACTGCCGCGGAGCCGCTGCGCGACCAGGCGGAGCAGCGCATCGCCGATCGGATGGCCGAGCGAGTCATTGACATGTTTGAAGCGATCGAGATCGAGGAGAAGCAGCGCGGCTTCGGCCTCGGCCCGCGCCAGCACCGCCGCCAGCGCCGCTTGGAACGCGCGGCGATTGCCGAGCCCAGTGAGCGGATCGCGGAGCGCCGCCTCCCCATCATCGCCCCGCGTCGGGATCGAAAGGATGATCCCCTGCCCGTCGAGACGCGAAAGCCGCATCGCAAAATCGCCGAAAACGAGTTCCTTCTCCGCCGCGGCGCTGTCATGCCCGTTCGCCGGCGCTGCGTCTCCGGCGAGCATGGCGGCACAATGGTCGCGGATCGTCATGCGCTCGGCGGCATCGAGCGCGCCAGCGTGCTCCAGCACGGTCGCGAGCGCGAGGCCGTGCCGCGGTGGCGCGCCGATCCAGCCGAGCCGCCGCCGCGCCGCTGCGTTGCAAAGGATCACATGCAAATCGCGATCGAGCAGGATGACCCCTTCGGCGATGCGGAGAAGCGCGGCGCGGAGCGCCATGTCATCGCCCTCGCGCCGTGACGCCGCTTTCGTGACACGACCGGCGACCGGCGCCACCCGCCGCGCCGACGAAGGCAAAGCGCGCGGCTTTTTCAAAGGTCCGACTCGAAAGACAGGGCAGACAACAGCATGTGACGTGCCTTGCAGGAACTTACCCAGCGGGTTTGTCTCGCTACTATCGCGGGGATTGGTGAAGAATTCGCTACCCAAGGCGCGCCGCCGGCGGCGCGTGCCAAGCCGGCGCGCCCGTGCTAAGGGGTGAGCCCTTCATGACCCCGGATCCCGATGCCAAGGCCCGGCGGGTGCTTTCGCGCCACCGCGCCGCCGCCAGCCTCCTTCTCGCGTTCATGGCGGCCCTCGTGCTCGCCAGCCGCATGCTCGCGGACACGCCGGCGAGCCGGCTGCTGACGGCGGCGGCGAGCGCCGGGCTGGTCGGCGGGCTCGCGGATTGGTTCGCGGTGACGGCGCTGTTTCGCCGCCCGCTCGGCCTTCCGATCCCGCACACGGCAATTTTACCCAACGAGAAAGCACGGCTCGGCCAGGCGCTCGGCAATTTCGTCGCCAATCACGTGTTCACCGAGGCAGAGGTTGCCCGCACCCTTCACCGCCTCGATGTTCCTGGCATTCTCGCCCGCTTCCTCGCCGATCCCGACGCCGCACGGCCAGCCGCGCAGGGGCTTGCCGCGATGCTGCCGCGTCTGCTCGCGACCGTCGAGGATGGCCGGGCGCGCCGTCTTCTCGCCCGCCTCGCGCCGCGTCTCCTTGCCGGCAGCGGGCCGGGGCTGCTCGCCCGCGTGCTGCGCGCCCTGGTCGAGGGGGGACGGCATCAGGAAGTGTTCGGCTTCGTGCTCACACAGTTCAAGGAGACGATCAACGCCAAGGAGGAACAGCTTCGCCAAGCGATCGAGGAGCGGGTGCGCGAACAGGGCGGGCGGCTGATCGGCTGGGCGCTCGGCGCTTCGATCGCGCGCCGGGTGCTCTCGGCGATGAATGCCGAACTCGACAAAATGGGGCCGGATGGCTCGGAACTCCGCCTCGCCTTCGATGAATGGATCCGCCGCGAAATCGAGCGCCTCGAGGAGGATCCGGCGCGCGCCGGCGAAATCGCCGCCGTGTTCCGCCGCGTCCTCACCCATGCGACGGTGCGGGCCTGGCTCTGGGACATTTGGGCGCGGCTTCGCCTCGCGCTCGAAGCCGACGCCGCCAACCCGCAAGGCCGCACCGCGAGCTTCCTCGCCGAGCAGCTCGCCTCCCTCGGCGCTCAGCTCGCCGCCGATCCGAAAAGCCGCGCCGCCGTCAACCGCGCCGCCGAGCGCACGGTCGCGGCCCTCCTGCCATCGGCGCGCATCGAGCTTGCCCGCTTCATCGCCGCCGTCGTCGGCGGCTGGGATAGCGCGACGCTGACGGCGCGGCTCGAACTCCGCATCGGCAAGGATCTGCAATATATTCGTATCAATGGCACTCTCGTCGGCTTCCTGGCCGGCGGCGCGCTTCATCTCGTGCTCCAGTATTTATTCAAAGGTCATTGATATTATGATAAAATTATCCGTGCTCGACCAATCGACGGTGGTTTCCGGGCGCGCGCCCGCTGCCGCGATCGCCGAAACCCTGGCGCTCGCGCGGCATTGCGAAGCGCTCGGCTACGCCCGCTATTGGCTAGCCGAGCACCACAATTCCCAGAGCCAGGCCGGCACCGCGCCGGAAATCCTGATCGCCGCCATCGCCGCGACCACCGCGCGCATTCGCGTCGGCAGCGCCGGGGTGATGCTGCCGCATTATTCGGCGCTCAAGGTCGCCGAGCAGTTCCGCGTGCTCGAAGCGATCGCGCCCGGGCGGATCGATCTCGGGGTCGGGCGCGCGCCGGGCTCGGACGGGCGCACCGCTTTTGCCCTCAATCCGCTCGCCGAGACCGCGGCCGAGCATTTCCCGGCCCAGGTCCGTGATCTTCTCGCCTGGGTCAGGGGCGAGCCGCTGATCGAAAATCATCCTTTCCGGAGCGTTGCGGCGCAGCCCGCCGGCCCCGGCGCGCCGGAGGTCTGGGTGCTCGGGAGCTCGAATTACGGCGCCGAGGTCGCGGCGTATTTCGGCCTTCCCTTCTGCTTTGCCCATTTCATCACCGATGGCCGCGGCACCGCGGAGGCGCTGGCGATCTACCGGGACTTGTATCGCCCGAGTGCCCGCCATCCGGCGCCGCATCCGGCCCTCGGTATTTGGGCGTTCGCGGCCGAGACCGCAGAGGCCGCCGAATACGGCTTCGCCTCGCGCGCGCTCTGGCGGCTCGGGCGCGATCGTGGGGTCTTCGCGCCGCTGCCAACCCCCGAAGAAGCCCTCGCCTATCCCTATAGCGACGCCGAACGCGCCCATATCGCCGCGATCAAGGCGCGCGCGATCTACGGCACACGGGACGATACGGCGTTGCGCATCCGCGCGCTCGCCGAAAGCCACGCGGTGGACGAGATCGTCATCCTCTCGACCATCGCCGAGCCCGCCGCGCGGCGGCTTTCCTACACCCTGCTCGCCGAGGCCTTCATCGCGTAATACGCGTGGTGATCAGAGCGTAAGACGCGTGGCGATCAGAGCAGGAAAATCG
This sequence comes from Acidibrevibacterium fodinaquatile, assembly GCF_003352165.1. GTDB lineage: Bacteria > Pseudomonadota > Alphaproteobacteria > Acetobacterales > Acetobacteraceae > Acidibrevibacterium > Acidibrevibacterium fodinaquatile. Next base: position 1,653,517 of record NZ_CP029176.1, on the reverse strand, counting down.
CCATCAGGATGAGCAAAAGCGCAACCCCGCTCGCGGCAATGACGGTGAAATGGGTGAAGCCGGTCCAAAAACGCTGCCGGTCGGCGAGAAAATCGCTTTCGCTGACGGCCGGCGCCGAGGAGGAGGAAGTGGCCATGGCAGTGCCTCATTATCACGTGGTTTGGCGCTCTTTCTAAGGCGCGAGCCCCGGCGTCGGCAAGGGGTTGCAGAACACCGCGCCGGCCGCCGGCAGATGCGGCGCCGCGGTAAGAAAGGCGCGGAGTGCCGCCGGATAGAGCCGATGTTCGAGGGCAAGCACCCGCGCCGCGAGCCGCACTTCATCGTCACCAGGCAGCACCGGCACCGCGCCTTGCGCCAAAATCGGCCCCTCATCCATCCCCTCGGTGACCAGATGGACGCTGCAGCCATGCAGTTTGACGCCGGCGGCAAGCGCCCGCGCATGGGTATCGAGCCCGGGAAAAGCAGGCAAAAGGCTCGGGTGGATGTTCAGCATTCGCCCCCGATAGCGGCCGACGAACCACGGCGTGAGCAAGCGGAGATAGCCGGCGAGACAAACCAGTTCGACCTCGTGGCGATCGAGTGCGGCGGCGAGCGCGGCTTCGTGCGCCGCGCGGTCGCGCCCAAACGGCGCGGTTGGCACGGCAAACGCCGGCACCCCTTCGGCGCGGGCGAGCGCGAGGCCGGCGGCGTCTTCGCGATTGGCAAGGACGACGGCGATCTCGGCAGGGTAATCCGCGGCCCGCGCCGCCGTGAGCAGCGCCATCATGTTGGAGCCGCGGCCGCTGATCAGCACCCCGACCCGGTGCCGCCTGGCCGCGCTCATGCGAGCCAGTCGGGCGGCGGGTCGATCGCGAGCGCGGCCGGCGCCGTCGCCTCTGACGCTGCTTCGATCCGGCCGATCACGCGCGCGGCCTCGCCGAGGGTTTCGAGCCGCTCGAGCGCCGCCGCGGCATCGGCGACGACGAGCGCCATGCCGATACCGCAATTGAACACGCGCAGCATTTCCTCGGTCGATACCGAGCCCGCAGCTTGGAGCCAGCGGAATACCGCCGGCACCGACCACGCCCCGGCATCGAGCGCGGCAACCGTGCCGGCCGGGAGAACCCGCGGCAGATTGCCGGGCAAGCCGCCGCCGGTGATATGCGCCGCCGCCTTGAGGAGGCCGGCGCGATGCAGCGCCAGAACCGGTTTGACGTAAAGCCGGGTCGGGGTGAGCAACGCCTCGCCGAACGTTGCCGCCTCGGCAGCAAAAGGCGGCGGCGCCTCGAGCCGGGTGCCGCTTTCCGCAATGATCCGCCGCACGAGAGAGAAGCCGTTGGCATGAACACCGCTCGCCGCAAGGCCGATCACCGTATCCCCCACCGCAACACCGGCCGGGAGCAAATGGCCGCGCTCGGCGGCGCCGACCGCAAAGCCGGCGAGATCATAATCGCCCGGCGCGTAAAGCCCCGGCATCTCCGCCGTCTCGCCGCCGACGAGGGCGCAGCCGCTCTCCGCGCAGCCGCGCGCGATGCCGGCGATGAGGCGCGCGGCGGCCTTCGTCTCGAGCCGGCCGGTTGCGAAATAATCGAGAAAAAACAGCGGCTCGGCGCCCTGGACGACGAGATCATTGACGCACATCGCAACGAGGTCGATGCCGATCCCATCCTGTCGCCCGGTCTCGATCGCGAGCGTGAGCTTGGTGCCGACGCCATCGGTGCTGGAAACCAGAATAGGGTCGTGAAAGCCCGCCGCCTTGAGGTCAAACAGCGCGCCAAAACCGCCGAGGCCGCCAAGCACGCCGGCGCGCCTGGTCGCCGCCGCCGCCGGTTTGATCGCATCCACCAGCGCCTCGCCGGCGGCGATATCCACCCCGGCGGCGCGATAGGTCAGGCTGGCCATCACTCTCTCCGCTCATTGTCGCTGAAGACACCGCATGCGCGGGCGGAGAGAACCACACGCGGCAGTGGCGCGCAACGCCGCGATCGGCGAAACTGCCGGGCATGGCAGACCAACCCGCATTGCTCCCGCCCGCCGCCACCAACTCGCCGGCGATACGCCGCCAGCGGCTCATTCTGCTCGCCGCCATCGTCATCGTCGCATGGCTCGCCTTGCAGCTTTTCGCGACCATCCTGCTGCCCTTCGTCGCCGCCGCAGGGGTCGCCTATTTTCTCGACCCGCTGGCATCAAGGCTGGTGCGTGCCGGCATGCCGCGCGGCTTGGCGGCGCTTCTTCTCGTGCTGCTGCTGCTCGCCGCCATTTTCCTGTTCCTACTGCTGCTTTATCCGCTGATTTTGGCGCAGCTTGGCCTCCTGATCACCCGGCTTCCGGCCTATGCCGGGATGGCGCGCGAGTCGGCGATGCAGGTGATGGCCAAATTGCAAGCCCGCCTCGGCGCCGATTTCGTCGATGCCCGGCTTCGTGAGCTGGTCGGCAGCCAAGCCGGCAACATGCTCTCCTTCCTCGCATCCGCTGCCTCCCGCCTGGTCGGCGGTGGCTTTGCGATTTTCAACGCGCTGTCGCTGCTGATCGTAACGCCGGTGGTCTCCTTTTACCTGCTGCGCGACTGGCCGCGCGTGATCGCCAAGCTCGATGACTGGCTGCCGCGCCGCTATGAGGCGCTGATCCGCGCCCAGGCGCGCGAGGTCAACCGCATCCTCTCGGCCTGGGTGCGCGGCCAGGCGCTCTGCTGCGCCGTGCTCGCGCTTTATTATGCGGTGACGCTGACCGTCGCCGGGCTCGATCTCGGGCTGATCGTCGGGCTCGCCTCGGGGATCCTGTCGTTCATTCCCTATGTCGGTTCGATCGTCGGGCTGCTGACGGCGCTCGGGCTCGCGCTCGCGCAATTCCCGACCTGGTTTGGCGTCGCCAAGGTCGCGGCGGTGTTTCTGCTCGGCCAGACCCTGGAGGGCTACGTGATCTATCCGCGGTTTCTCGGCGATCGGGTGGAATTGCCGGCGGTCTGGGTGATTTTCGCCCTCTTTGCCGGCGGTGCCGCGTTCGGCTTCGTTGGCATCCTGCTCGCGGTGCCGGTGACGGCGACGATCGGCGTGCTCGCGCGGTTTTGGCTCCGGCGCTACCTCGCAAGCCCGCTCTATCGTGATCCACCGCCGCCCGCCGCCGCCTGATGACGGCAACCCATATGCGCCAGCTCGCTTTGCCGTTCGCGCGCACACCCGATTATCGCGCCGACGATTTCATCGCCGCCGCCTCCAACGCCGAGGCTCGCGCCTGGCTCGCGCGCGCCGAGAGCTGGCCGGACGGGCGGCTTGCCCTCGTCGGGGCGGCGGGCTGCGGCAAGACCCATCTTCTGACACTCTGGGCTGGCCCGGGCGAGGTCGCGGCGGGGCCGTTTCTCCGCGACCTGCCGGTGTTTTCAGGGCCGCGCCTCGCCCTCGACGATGCCGATTCCTGCGCCGATGAAGCCGCCCTCCTCCATCTCCTCAATCATGCCCGCGAAAGCGGCGTCCGCCTGCTGCTCGCCGGGCGCACGCCGCCGGCGCGCTGGCGGGTGGCGCTTCCCGATCTCGCGAGCCGGCTGCGCGCGGTCACCACCGTCATGATCGGCGCCGCCGAGGATGATCTGCTCGCCGCCCTGCTCGCCCGCCTGTTCGCCGAGCGGCAATTGCGGGTGAGCGCGGCGGTGCAGGATTTTCTGCTGGCCCGCCTGCCGCGCACCCCAGCGGCGCTGCGCGAGGCGGCGGCGCGGCTCGACCGGCGGGCGCTGGCGCTCGGCGGGCGCATCACCCGCGCCCTCGCCGCCGAGGTCGCGGCCGAGATCGCGGAGGATTAGCGCGGGCGGCGCCGGCGCCGCTTTCCCCGCCGGCGTTTGTGCTCTAGCATGCCCAACGATGCCGGACACCAGCCCCGCCGACACGCTTGCCGCCGAGAGAGAGACGGTCGAGGCCACGCCGCCAGTGGTCTCGCTTGGGCCGGAGCGGTTCTTGAACCGCGAACTCTCCTGGCTCGACTTCAACCTTCGCGTCGTCGAAGAGGCGGAAAATCCCAACCACCCGCTGCTCGAACGGGTGCGGTTTCTCTCGATCAGCGCCTCCAATCTCGATGAATTCTATTCTGTCCGCGTCGCCGGGCTGATCGGCCAGGCCCGCGCCGGGATCGTCACCCCGTCCCCCGATGGCCGCACCCCGGCGCAGCAATTGGCCGAGATCAGGGCGCTTGCCGGGCGCGTGATGGCCGAGCAATTGCGTGTCTGGCACGATCTTCGCGCAGCCCTTAGCCGCGTCGGGCTCGATCTCCTCAGCGATCCCGCCTCTCTCGTGGGCGCGCTCAGTGTCGAGGACCGGCGCTGGCTCGATACCTGGTTCATGGAACGGATTTTCCCGGTGCTCTCGCCGCTCGCGATCGACCCCGCGCATCCGTTTCCGTTCATCCCCAATATGGGCCTGGTGATGGCGCTTCGCCTCGTGCGCGAGGCCGATGGGCATGGCATGCGCGCGCTCATCCCGCTGCCGGCGCAGATCGAGCGCTTCATCCGCCTGCCCCAGGCAGCGCCAGGCGAGGCGATCCGCTTCGTGATGCTCGATGATATCACGGTTTTGTTCATGGACCGGCTATTCCCCGGCTATCGCGTCGAGGGACTCGGGTTTTTTCGCGTCATTCGCGACACCGACGTCGAGTTCGAGGAAGAGGCCGAGGATCTGGTGCGCTCCTACGAGACGGCGCTGAAGCGTCGCCGGCGCGGGATTGCGATCCATCTCGCGGTCAATGCCGGGATGCCCGACGATCTCCGCGCCCTGGTCAGCGACGAACTCGATGTGCCGGCCGAGGAGGTGGTGGTGCAAGACGGGCTGCTCGGGCTTGCCGATCTTCGCCAGCTCATCGCCGAGGACCGCCCCGATCTTCTGTTCCCGCCGGTCGCGCCACGCTTTCCCGAGCGCATCCGCGATTTCGGCGGCGATTGCTTCGCCGCCATCCGCGCGAAAGACATCATCGTCCATCACCCGTTCGAGAGCTTCGATGTCGTCGTGCAGTTTCTCCGCCAGGCGGCGCTCGATCCGCATGTCGTTGCGATCAAGCAGACACTCTATCGCACCTCGCGCGACAGCCCGATCGTCAAGGCGCTGATCGAGGCGGCGGAGGCGGGGAAATCGGTCACGGCGCTGGTCGAACTCCGCGCCCGCTTCGACGAGGAGGCCAATATCCGCTTGGCGCGCACCCTGGAAGCGGCCGGCGTGCAGGTGGTGTATGGTTTCGTCGAGCTGAAAACCCATGCCAAGCTGTCGCTCGTCGTGCGCCGTGAGGGCAATGTGATGCGTTCCTATGCCCATTTCGGCACCGGCAATTACCACCCGATCACGGCGCGCATTTACACCGATCTCTCCTTCTTCACCTGTGACCCGCCGCTGACCCGCGACGCCGCCCGCCTCTTCAACTATCTCACCGGCTATGCCCGTCCGGCGCGGATGGAGGCGCTGGCTTTCAGCCCGTTGACGCTGCGCCCGGTTCTGCTCGAGCTGATCGAACGCGAGATTAGCTTCGCGCGCGCCGGCCGGCCGGCGGCGATCTGGCTCAAGATGAACGCCCTCGTCGATCAGCGTCTGATCGATGCGCTCTATGCGGCGTCGCAGGGCGGGGTCAAGGTGATGGCGGTGGTGCGCGGCATCTGCTGCCTGCGCCCGGGTGTTGCGGGACTTTCGGACAATATCCGGGTGAAATCGATCGTCGGGCGGTTTCTCGAACACAGCCGCATCTGCGTCTTTGGCAACGGCCACAAACTGCCGAGCCCGGCGGCGCGGGTCTATATCAGCAGCGCCGATTGGATGGAGCGCAACATGGATTGGCGCGTCGAAACCTTGGTGCCGATCCATAACCCGACTGTCCATGCCCAGGTGCTCGACCAGATCATGGTGATCAATCTCAAGGATTCGGTGCAATCGTGGGAACTCGCCGCCGATGGCGCTTGGCGGCGGGTGGCGCCGGGGCGAAAACCCGTCTCGGCGCATGACTATTTCACCACCAACCCCTCGCTTTCGGGACGCGGCTCAGCACTCCACGGCGCCGCGATGACGCCGCTCCGCCGCGCCCCACGCCTGACCGAGGATTGAGGCGGGCGGCATGCCGTTTTCCCCTCCCGCCGATGTGCCGCGCCTTGCGGTGGTCGATCTCGGCTCGAATTCCGTCCGCCTCGTGGTGTTCGAAGGCCGGGCGCGCAACCCACTCGCCATATTCAACGAAAAAGCGGTGCTCCGGCTCGGCCGCGGGCTGCAGGCGAGCGGAGCCTTGCACGAGGAAGGCATGGCGCAGGCGCTGCTCGTGCTGCGCCGCTATCACGCGATTGCCCGCGCCATGGGCGCCGCGCCGTTCGAAATTCTCGCGACCGCCGCGGTGCGGGATGCGACCAACGGGGGCGCGTTCGTCGAAGACATCCGCGCCCGCTTGCCCGAGGTGCCGATCCGCGTGCTTTCCGGCGCCGAGGAAGCGGCATTGTCCGCCGCCGGGGTGCTTTGCGGGATTCCCAATGCGGATGGCTTGCTTGCCGATATCGGCGGCGGCTCGCTCGAACTGGTGTCGCTGCGGGCGGGCGCGGTGGGGCCGGCCACGACGCTGAAACTCGGGGTGATCCGGCTCGCCGAGCGCGCGGGCGGCGAGCCGGCGCGGGCGCGCGCCATCGTCGAGACCGATATCGCCACCGTCCCCGATCTCGCCGAGGCCGGCGGGCGCGATCTCTATCTCGTCGGCGGCGCGTGGCGGGCGCTGGCACGCATCCACATCGCGCAGACCGGCTATCCGCTCAACATCGTCCATCATTACGCGATCGGACGCGAGGAGGCGCGCGATCTCGCCGCCCTGATCGGTGGCGCGAGCCGGCGCGTTTTGGAGCGTCTGCCGGGGGTTCCGCGCCGGCGGATCGACGATCTGCCGTTCGCCGCCGTGGTGCTTCGCCGTTTGCTCCGCGCAACCGGCGCGGCGCGCGTCGTGTTCAGCGCCAATGGCCTGCGCGAGGGCTGGTATCTCTCACAGATGCCACCAGAGATCCGCGCCGAAGAGCCGCTGCTCGCCGCGGCGCGCGAACAAGGCCGCCGCTTCGGGCGCGATCCCGGCCTGCCGCCGGCGTTATTCACCTGGACCGAGCCGCTTTTCGCCGACGATACCGCGCCCGAGCGGCTGCTCCGCGCCGCCGCCTGCTGGGTTTCCGACATCGGCAGCCACGACCATCCGGAATACCGGCCGGAGCAGGCGTTTCTGCGCATTCTCCGCCAACCCGGCGTCAGCATCGACCATCACGCCCGCGCCTATCTCGCGCTCGTCATCGCCATCCGCTACGAGGCCGACAGCGCCGCGCCCTTTCTGCTGCCGGCGCGGCAATTGCTCAGCCCAGCGGCGGCGGCGCGGGCGGAGCGGCTGGGCTTGGCACTCCGTCTCGCTTACACGCTTTCGGCCGGCACGCCCGATTTGCTGGCCGCGACCGCGCTCAGCGTCGCGGGCAGGCGGCTGGTGCTGCGTCTCGCGCGGGCAAGCGGCACGTTTGCCGGCGAGAGCGTGCTGCGCCGGCTCGAACGTCTCGCCGAAGCGCACACTTTGGTCGCGGCGGTGGAAAACCGGGATGGAGAGGTGACATGAAAATCTGCGTGTTCGGAGCTGGCGCGATCGGCGGCCATCTCGCGGTGCGGCTGGCACGCGCCGGGGCGGAAACCAGCGTCGTCGCACGCGGCGCGACCCTGGCTGCGATCCGCGAAAGCGGCCTGACCCTGGACGCGAAAGACGGCACCTTCACGGTACGGGTGCGCGCCGAGAGCGATCCCGCCGCCCTCGGGCCGCAGGATGTCGTGGTGATGGCGGTCAAGGCGCCTTCGCTCCCCGACGCCGCCCAAGCGATCGCGCCACTGCTCGGGCCGCAGACCGCCGTGGTCTTCGCCATGAACGGCATTCCGTGGTGGTATTTTCTGCGCGGGATCGATGGTGAACGCGCCGGCTCGGCGCTCTCCGGCGTCGATCCCGGCGGCGTGATCGCGCGCGCGATCGCGCCTGAGCGCGCGATCGGCGGCGTGATCTATTCCGCCTGCACCGTGCTTCGCCCTGGCCTCGTTGCCGTCGAGAACCGACAGAGCCGCCTCATTCTCGGCGAGCCCGACGGCGCGATCACGCCGCGCATCGAAGCGCTTGCCGCTCTCCTCGCCTCGCCTGGCCTCGCGGTCGAGGTGACGGCGCGGATCCGGGATGCGATCTGGTCGAAGCTTCTCCTCAACCTCACGTCCGGCCCGTTCAGCGTGCTCACCGGCCTTGCGCCCCGTGATCTCTACACCGATCCAGTGATCGCCGCGACCGGGCGCGCGATCCTCGCCGAAGGCCAGGCGATCGCCGCGGCGCTTGGCTGCACCGTTGAGATCGATGCCGAGGCGCAGGTCCGCCAATATCTCGGCATGAGCCACAAGCCGAGCATCCTTCAAGACCTCGAGCTTGGCCGAGCGATGGAGATCGACGCGCTGCTGATGGCGCCGCTCGATCTCGCGCGCCTCGCCGGCGTCGAAACCCCAGTTCTTGATTTGCTGGCGACGCTGGTGCGGCTCCGCGCCGAGGCTGCCGGGCTTTATCGGCGCGCTTTAGAGTAAAACGCAGAGCAAGACTCTTCTTTTTCTGAAGAAAAAGAAGCAAAAAGACTTTTTCTCCGGTTTCTCGGAGCGGCCAATGCCTCGGCGCGGGCAGTGCCTGCGGCACTGCCCAACGGGGAAAAGTTTTTTGGTTCTTTTTTTCAAAAAAGAACCTTCCTCCTTGTTCTCGGCACGCCGCATTGCCGCTATGAGGCGGCGGTGCGATCGCATGGAGGCGAAGATGGCGGCGAAAAGCGTGAAAAAAGTGGTGCTGGCTTATTCCGGCGGGCTCGATACCAGCGTCATTCTGCGCTGGCTGCAGGAGACCTATGGCTGTGAGGTCGTGACGTTCACCGCTGATCTCGGCCAGGGTGAGGAATTGGCGCCGGCGCGCCGCAAGGCCGAGATGTTCGGCGTAAAAGAGATTTTCGTCGAGGATCTCCGCGAAACCTTCGTCCGTGACTACGTTTTTCCGATGTTCCGGGCGAACGCGCTCTATGAGGGGCAGTATCTCCTCGGCACCTCGATCGCCCGCCCGCTGATTGCAGCGCGCCAGATCGAGATCGCCGAAGCGGTGGGGGCGGACGCCGTCGCCCACGGCGCGACCGGCAAGGGCAACGACCAAGTGCGCTTCGAACTCGCCTATTACGCCCTCAAACCCGATGTCACGGTGATCGCGCCGTGGCGGGAATGGTCGCTCACCTCGCGCGCGAAGCTGCTCGAGTTCGCAGAAGCGCATCAGATCCCGATTGCCAAGGACAAGCGCGGCGAAGCGCCGTTCTCGGTCGATGCCAATCTCCTGCACTCCTCGTCCGAGGGGAAAATCCTCGAAGACCCGGCGATCGAGCCGGACGAGATCGTCTATCAGCGGACCATCCGCCCCGAAGACGCACCTGACCGCGCGACCATCATCACCATTGATTTCGTCGCCGGCGACCCGGTCGCGATCGATGGCGAGGCGCTGTCGCCGGCGTCGCTTCTCACCCGGCTCAATGAGCTTGGGCGGGCGAACGGCATCGGCCGGCTCGATCTCGTCGAGAACCGCTTCGTCGGCATGAAATCGCGCGGCGTTTATGAAACCCCCGGCGGCACCATCCTGCTCGCCGCCCATCGCGGCATCGAGAGCATCACCCTTGATCGCGAGGCGGCGCATCTCAAGGACAGTTTGATGCCGCGCTATGCCGAGCTGATTTATAACGGTTTTTGGTTCAGCCCGGAGCGGCGAATGCTGCAGGCGCTGATCGATGAGAGCCAGAAATCGGTGAGCGGGCGGGTGCGGCTCAAGCTTTACAAGGGCAACGCGACGGTGATTGGCCGCGAGAGCGAAAACAGCCTCTATTCGATGCGTATGGTGACATTCGAGGACGACCAGGGCGCCTATAATCAGGCCGATGCGCAGGGCTTCATCAAGCTCAATGCGTTGCGCCTCCGCCTCGGCGCGGCGGCGGGACGGCGCGGCGGGGCGTTGTAAGCGCGACATGCGCGATCGCTGAGTGGTGGGCGCGCCGGGGTATAGACGAGGGTGAGAAAAAAGTTCTTTTTTGAAAAAAAGAACCAAAAAACGTTTATCCATGAGGCAGTGCCTGCGGCGCTGTCGTGAGGAGGCGGCGTGATGGTGCAGGGATTGACGGTTTTGTTGATCTGCCAATTCATCGGCGAAGTTCTCACGCGGGCACTCGCCCTGCCGGTGCCGGGGCCGGTGTTGGGGATGCTCCTCCTGCTCGTGGGTCTTGCGCTTCGTGGGCGAGCAGGCAAATCAGCGCCGGAGATAAAACGCGCGGCCGAGGGCCTGCTTTCGCATCTCGGTCTGCTATTCGTCCCGGCCGGGGTTGGGGTGATCACCGAACTCGATGTGCTCGGCGCCAACTGGCTCGCGGTGGTGCTGACCTTGTTCGGCTCGACCATGGCCGGGCTGATCGTTACCGGCGTGGTGATGCAGCGCCTTGCGCGACCGGACGCGTGAGATGCCGCATCTCTTTCATCTCTGGGTTTATCTGCGGACCTCGCCGCTGCTCGGCCTCACGGCGACACTCACGATCTACACGCTCGCCGTCGCGATTGCCCGGCGGCTGCGCTTTCACCCCCTCGCCAATCCGGTGCTGGTCGCAATTTTGCTGCTCGCGATGCTGCTCGAAGCAACGCATGTTCCCTACGCCGCTTATTTCCAGGGCGCGCAATATGTCCATTTTCTCCTTGGGCCGGCAACGGTCGCCCTCGCCGTGCCGATGTACGCCAATCTCCGCCGCATCCGCGCCGCCGCCGGCGCCATCCTGCCGGCGCTGATCGCGGGCTCGCTGGTCTCGGCAATCAGCGCGATCCTGATCGCGCGCCTCCTCGGCGCGCCGCGCCTCGTCGTGCTGTCACTCGCCCCGAAAAGCGTCACCACGCCGATCGCGATGGGCATCGCCGAACAGATCGGCGGCCAACCCTCGCTTGCCGCGGTGTTCGTCCTGCTCACCGGGCTCATCGCCAGCATCCTTGCGGTGCCGCTGCTGCGCCGCGTGGGAGTCAGCGACTGGCGGGCGATGGGGCTTGCCGCCGGCACCGCCGGCCACGGTCTGGCGACGGCGCAAATCCTCCTCCACTCCGAAACCGCCGGCGCCTTCGGCGGCCTTGCGATCGGGCTCAACGGTATCCTCACCGCGATCATCGTGCCCCCGCTCGCCGCCTGGCTCGGCCCGGCTTGAAGAACGAGGGCTTTGCGCTGAGCGCTAACGCAGTGCGATTAGATAGACATCAGGGCGGCGGGACGGGAGGAACAGCGGCACCGCCCCGGCCGCCAAGGTCAGGGTGCCGAAACTGGTCGGAGTGAGAGGATTCGAACCTCCGGCCCCTGCGTCCCGAACACAGTGCTCTACCAGGCTGAGCTACACTCCGGCCGTGGCGAGAGGCTATAGCGAAGCGCCGGCAGGGCCGCAAGCGGCGCTGATCCACCAGCGATTCTTACAGCGAGGGCGCGCGGCGGCGGCATGGCGCAAAAGCCCCGCGCGCCGCCTTTTTGTGTTGGATGGATGTGTTTTGGACGAGGATTGCCCGCATCATACCGGCCTTGAAGCCGGCTTCGGCGCGGTCTCCAAGCTTGGCATCGCATCCGGCGTGGCATTCGATGTCATGGCAGGAATCATCGGCCAGCAATCCTTCACCCAGATCGCAGTGAGCACGGGAATGGATGCCGCCCCGAGTTATGCTGGGGCCTCTGCTGCAGGGGGGCTCGCGGACCGCGCCGACGGGAATTCCGTGATGTTCGCCAATCTGGGATCGACCAACAGAACCTTCGACGCAGCGGATATCGCCAATATCCGGTCCCTTTACGGTTCGGCATCCAACCAAAGCACCCCGCCCGGCGGGTGGATCAGCACGCACGCCGCAGGGACGACGCCCGCGAACCCCGCGCATGGCGAACGTCTATTTCACTGACCCCGCCCCCGATCCCCTTGCGAAACCCGGCGAGGGGCGCTATGTGCGGGCCATACACATTCTCCGCGATGTTACGGGGGGTGGCCTTCGCGGGCCGCCTTTTTTGTTTTGGATGGATTTGTTTTGGACGAGGATCGCCCGCATCATACCGGCCTCGAAGCCAAGATCGCCGCGCGCATCACGCCGACGCTGGAAGCCCTCGACTATGAGCTGGTGCGCGTTGCGGTGACCGGGCGCGAGCGGCCGGTGGTGCAGATCATGGCCGACCGGGCCGATGGCGCGCGCTTTGGCATCGAAGATTGCGAGGCGCTGAGCCGCACGCTCGGCGCGGTGCTCGATGTCGAGGATCCGCTGCCCGGCGCCTGGACGCTCGAAGTCAGTTCGCCAGGGATCGACCGGCCGCTGACCCGCGCGAAGGACTGGAACCGCTTCGCCGGCCACCTCGCCCGCGTCGAGATGGTGGTGGCGCAGGAGGGGCGCAAGCGCTTCGTCGGCATCGTGCTTGGCGCCGATCGTGCGACGGCGCGCCTTCGCCTCGATGACGGCAGCGAAATCGCGCTGCCGCGCACTGAGATTCGCCGCGCCAAGCTGGTGCTGACGGAGGCGCTGCTCGCCGCCGATGCCGCCCCGCCGTTCAACGAAAAACCGCTCAACTGATCCCATCACAAGAAACCGCCCATGAACGCGTCCGAAACGTCAATCGAAAGGTCTCATGCCATGGATACCGCGATCGCCCGCCCGGAATTGCTATTGGTGGCCGACGCCGTCGCGCGCGAGAAATCGATCGAGCGCGACGAGGTGCTGGAGGCGATGGAACAAGCCATCCAGAAGGCCGGCCGCGCCAAATATGGCCATGAAAAGGATATTCGCGCCCGCATCGACAGGAAAACCGGCGAGGTCCATCTCTCGCGCTGGACCGAGGCGGTGGAGACGGTGGAGAACGAGGAGACCCAGATCCCGATCGCCATCGCGCGCAAGTTCAAGCCCGATATCCAGCTCGGCGAGCATCTCGTCGATCCGCTGCCACCGATCGATTTCGGCCGCATCGCGGCGCAAACCGCGAAACAGGTGATCGTGCAACGTGTGCGCGAATACGAGCGCAAGCGCCAATACGAGGAATATAAGGATCGCGTTGGCGAAATCATCAACGGCACCGTCAAGCGCACCGAATACGGCAATCTCATGGTCGATCTCGGCCGCGCCGAGGCGCTGCTGCGGCGCGACGAGCTGATCCCGCGCGAGAGTTTCCGGAATGGCGACCGCGTGCGCGCCTATATCTATGACGTGCGCGAGGAGCCGCGCGGGCCACAAATCTTTCTCTCGCGCACCCATCCCAATTTCCTCGCCAAGCTTTTCGCCCAGGAAGTGCCGGAGATCTATGACGGCATCATCGAGATCAAGGCGGTTGCGCGGGATCCTGGCTCGCGCGCGAAAATGGCGGTGATCTCGCGCGATTCCTCGATCGATCCGGTCGGCGCTTGCGTTGGCATGCGCGGCTCGCGCGTCCAGGCGGTGGTGCAGGAACTGCAAGGCGAGAAGATCGACATCATTCCCTGGAGCCCGCAGGCGGCGACCTTCGTCGTCAATGCGCTCGCCCCGGCGGAGGTGACCAAGGTGGTGATCGACGAGGAGGCCGGGCGCGTCGAGGTGGTGGTGCCCGACGACCAGCTCTCGCTCGCCATCGGCCGGCGCGGCCAGAATGTCCGCCTCGCGAGCCAGCTCACCCGCTGGGACATCGACATCCTCACCGAAGCCGAGGAAAGCGAGCGCCGGCAGGAGGAATTCCGCCGCCGCACCGGGCTTTTCGTCGAAGCGCTCGATGTCGATGACGTGATCGCTGGCCTGCTCGTCGCGGAAGGGTTCAACACCATCGAGGAGCTGGCTTTCTCGCCGCCCGAGGAGTTGGCCGAGATCGAGGGGTTCGATGAGGCCGTCGCCGCCGAGCTGATCCGCCGCGCCGAGGCATTCCTCGCCCGTCGCGACGCCGAACTCAACGAAAAGCGGGTCTCGCTTGGGGTCAGCGACGATGTCGCGGCGATCGCCGAACTGACCCCGGCGATGCTGGTCGCGCTCGGCGAAAAGGGCGTGAAGACGCTCGATGATCTCGCCGATCTCGCCGCTGACGAATTGCTCGAAATCGTCGGCAAAGGCGAGATGGACGACGAGACCGCCACCGCCTGGGCGAGCGCCATCATCATGACCGCGCGGGCGCATTGGTTCGCCGATGACGAAGAGAAGGAACAGAAAGACGCCTGAGCGCACACCTGATCCGCGGTCGCCGCACGACGCGCCCGAGGCGTTGCGCGCGGATGGCGCAGAGGACGATGCCGAGGACGATGCCGACGATGCGCGCGAGCGTGGGCCGCTGCGGCGGTGTTTGGTCACCCGCGTGCGCGCCGAGAAGGCGGCGATGATTCGCTTCGTCGTCGGACCGGAGGGCGCGATCGTCGCCGACCTCGCGCTCCGGCTGCCGGGGCGGGGAATGTGGTTGAGCGCCCGGCAGGATGTGTTAAAAGCTGCGGCGACGCGGGGAGTGTTCGCGCATGCGGCGAAGCGGCCGGTGAGCGTGCCTTCGGATCTCGCCGCTAATATCGCTGTCGGATTGCGAGCACGGATCGGCGAAACCCTCGGGCTCGCCCGGCGGGCTGGGCAAGCCGTCGCCGGTTTCGATAAAGCGCGGGAATGGCTGCTCTCCGGCCGCGCCGGTCTCGTCGTCGAAGCGCATGATGGCAGCGCCGAAGAACGGGCCCGGTTTCTCGCGGCGATGAAGCCGAGAGGCATGGTCGCGGTGGTCGATCCGCTCTCTGGCGCGGAATTGGGGCGCGTTTTCGCCCGTGAGCGGGTCGTGCATGTAGCACTCGTTGCGGGGCGGCTCGCGGCCATGATTGCCGCCGATACCGCGCGCCTCGCCGGAATCGAGGGCAGGGATGTGGCGTCATCGGGAGATGCGGCTTGAGGATTGAGCGCAAGCGGTCCATTGATGCGCGGCGGTGGCGCGAGGTCGCTTGGCGGGCGCCGGATAGGGCGCGAGGGCGTGACGCAGGAATGGGCGACAGATGGCAGGGCACGGGATACGGACGGGTCAATGACTGAAGGTAACGATCAGGACAGCGGCAAGGGGCGGCTTTCGCTGCGGCCGAGTGGGCGGCTCGAGGGCGGACGCACCGTCGATGCCGGCTCTGTGCGCCAGAGTTTCAGCCACGGCCGCTCGAAAGTGGTGCAGGTCGAAGTCCGCAAGAAGCGGAGCGCCGCCCCCGTGGCTAATCCGGCCGCCGCGCCGGCGCCCGCCGCGGGGAGCGGTTCCGGCCGCAGCGAACCGGCGAGCCGCGCCGCGAGCAGCGGCGTCGCCGGCAGCGGCCGGGCTTTGACCGCGGCTGAACTCGCCGCCCGTCAGCGCGCCCTCGTCGAACAGCAGCGCGAAGCGGCGCGGCGCGAAGCCGAACGCCGCGAGCAGGAAAAAATCTCCATTCTCTCCGCCGCCGAGGAAGCGCGTCGGCGCGAGGAAGAAGCGCGCCGGGCCGCCGAGGAGGAAGCGCGTCGCGCCGCCGAGGAGGAAGCCGCCCGCCGCGCCGCCGAGGCGGAGGCTGCCCGTCGCGCCGCCGCCCCATCCGCGCCGGCGGCCGCGCCGGCCGCCGCCACGAGTGGCGAGGAAGCCGCGCCACGCGCCGCGCCGCGCGCGCCGGCGGCGGCACCGGCGAGCAAGCCCGCGGCACCGACCGAGACCCTGCGTCTGCGTGGCGCGCGTGGCGAGGACGACGAGGATGCCCGCCCTGCCCGCCGTCCTGGCGGCGCCCCGCCGGCGCGCAAGCCGCAAGTGCCGGCGGTCAAGAAAACCGCCGAGGATCGCCGTCGCGGCAGCCGCATCGATGTCCAGGCGGCGCTCGAAGACGAGGATGAGCGCGTGCGCTCGCTTGCCTCCATGCGCCGCCAGCGCGACCGCGAGCGGCGTCAGGCGGAACTCGACCGGCTACGTTCGGACCAGGTGAAAGTTGTGCGCGACGTCGTATTGCCGGAAAGCATTTCGGTGCAGGAATTGGCCAACCGGATGGCGGCGCGGGCGCCGGAGGTGATCAAGACGCTGATGAAGCTCGGGGTGATGGCAACCATCACCCAGACCATCGACGCCGATACCGCCGAACTCGTGGTCCAGGAATTCGGGCACCGCGCCAAGCGGGTCTCTGACTCGGATGTCGAGATCGGTCTCGCCGGTGCCAGCGACGACGATGCGGCGATGATCAAGCGCCCGCCGGTCGTCACCGTCATGGGCCATGTCGATCACGGCAAGACCTCGCTCCTCGATGCGCTCCGCGCGACCGATGTCGCCGCCGGCGAAGCGGGGGGGATCACCCAGCATATCGGCGCCTATCAGGTGCGGCTTGGCTCGGGCGAGCGGATCACCTTCATCGACACGCCCGGGCACGAGGCGTTCACCGCGATGCGCGCGCGCGGCGCCAGTGTCACCGATATCGTCGTCCTGGTGGTCGCCGCCGATGACGGGGTGATGCCGCAGACCATCGAGGCGATCCGTCACGCGAAAGCCGCCGGCGCGCCGATCATCGTCGCCATCAACAAGATGGACAAGCCCGGCGCCAAGCCAGACCGGGTCAGGAACGATCTCCTCAGCCACGACATCGTGGTCGAGTCATTGGGCGGCGACACCCAGGAGGTCGAGGTCTCGGCGCTCAAGCGCACCGGCCTCGACAAGCTCGAGGAGGCCATTTTGCTGCAGGCCGAGATCCTCGATCTCCGTGCCAATCCTCAGCGCGCCGCCGAAGGCACGGTCATCGAAAGCCGGCTCGATCGCGGGCGCGGCCCGGTCGCGACCGTCCTCGTCCAGAAAGGCACGCTGCGGCAAGGCGATATCGTCGTCGCCGGGGCCGAATGGGGGCGGGTGCGGGCGATGCTCGATGATCGCGGTCAGCCGCTACGCGAGGCGCTGCCGTCCGCGCCGGTCGAGATTCTCGGTCTCGCCGGGGTGCCCGGGGCTGGCGAGCCGCTGGTCGCGGTCGAGAACGAAGCGCGGGCGCGCGAGATTTCCGAATTCCGCCAACGCAAAGCGCGCGAGCGGGTCAATGCCGGCGTTGCCGCCGGGCGCGGCACCCTCGATCAGATGCTGGCGCGCATCCAGGCCGGCGAGCAGAAAGAGGTCGCGGTCCTGATCAAGGCCGACGTCCAAGGCTCGGCGGAGGCGCTGGCGGTCACCGTCAGCAAGCTCGGCAGCGAGGAGGTCAAGGTTCGCGTCCTTCATGCCGGCGTCGGCCAGATCACCGAAAGCGATATTCAGCTCGCCAAGGCCTCGGAGGCGGTCGTCGTCGCCTTCAATGTCCGCGCGACCGCGCAGGCCCGCGAACTCGCGCAGCGGGATGGCGTCGATATCCGCTATTACAGCATCATCTATGAGGTCGCCGACGACGTCGAGAAGCTGGTGCGCGGCAAGACAGCGCCGAAAGCCCGCGAGAAATTCCTGGGCTACGCCGAAATCCGCAAGGTGTTTGATATCACCAAGGTCGGCAAGGTCGCCGGCTGCATGATCACCGAGGGCGTGGTCAAGCGGGGCGCCGGCGTGCGGCTGCTGCGCGATGGCGTCGTCATCCATCAGGGCGAATTGTCGCAGCTCAAGCGCTTCAAGGACGATGTCCGCGAGGTCGCGCGCGGCTATGAATGCGGCCTTTCTTTTGCCGGATTCAATGATCTTCGCGAAGGCGACATCGTCGAATGCTTCGAGACCGAGCTGGTCGCGGCATGAAGCGCGCCGGATCCAGCCCGCGGCAATTGCGGGTGGCGGAAGAGATCCGCCACGTGCTCGCGGCTCTCTTCGCGCGCGGCGAGTTTCGCGACCCCGAGCTCGCCGCCGCGCGGATCACCATCACCGAAGTGCGCATCACCCCTGATCTCAAAGCGGCGAGAGTGTTCTTCGCGCGCCTCGGCCGCGCCGACGGCGCCGCCCTGCTGCCGGCTCTGGCGCATGTCCAGCCTTTCCTGCGCGCCCAGGTTGCGAACGCCATGCGGCTCAAATTCGCGCCGAGGCTGCATTTCGAGGTCGATACCTCGCTCGATTACGCGGCGGAGATCAACGCTCTCCTCCACTCGCCCGCGGTGGCCCGCGATCTCGGCTGACAATGGTGAGGAAAGCAGGGATGCGTAAACGTCGCGGGCGGGCGCTCGATGGCTGGCTGGTGGTCGACAAGCCCGCCGGCATGACCAGCACCGATGTCGTCAACCGGGTTCGCCGCGCTTTCGCGGCGCAGAAGGCGGGGCATGGCGGCACTCTCGATCCGCTGGCGACCGGGCTCTTGCCGGTGGCGTTCGGCGCCGCGACCAAGACCGTGCCCTATGTGATGGACGGCACCAAGCTCTATCGTTTCACGCTCCGCTTCGGCGAGGCACGCGATACCGACGACGCCGATGGGCAGGTGATCGCAACCTCGGCGGTGCGGCCCGATGATGCGACGATCCGGGCGGCGCTGCCCGCGTTTCGTGGCGCCATCATGCAGGTGCCGCCGGTGTTTTCGGCGGTGAAGATCGCCGGCGAGCGTGCCTATGACATGGCCCGCGAGGGGCGCGCGCCGGATTTGCCGCCGCGCCCGGCGCGGGTTGACCGTTTCGAACTCATCGCCCGCCCCGATTCCGAAACGGCGGTGTTCGAGGTCGCGTCCGGCAAGGGCGTTTATATGCGGAGCCTGGCCCGCGATCTCGCGCTCGCCTGTGGCACCCTCGGCCATGTCGCGGCGCTGAGGCGCCTCTGCGTCGGGCCGTTCGACGAGACGATGGCGATTTCGCTGGACAAGCTCGCAGGAAGCGGCGATACGGAGCCCGCTTCTCCGGATCTCCTGCTTCCGGTCGCGACCGCGCTGGCCGACATCCCGGCGCTGGCCTTGACGGACGTGGAGACCAGCGGCCTTCAGAACGGCCAGGCGATCAGTCTGGTGACCCTGATGGGCCGTATTCCTGCCCAGGCCGACCCGCAAGGCGGGTTGGTGCGGGCGATGGCGGGGAAGCGCGTGATCGGGCTCTGCCGGCTGGAAGATGGCTGGCTCTGCCCCGAACGCCTGTTGTAACCCCTCATCTGGAGAGAAATCCTGATGTCGATTACGCCCGAGCGCCGCACGGCGCTGGTTTCCGAATATGCGACCCATCCCGGCGATACCGGCAGCCCGGAAGTTCAGGTGGCGCTGCTGTCCGAGCGGATCAGCAATCTCACCGAACATCTCAAAACCCACGCCAAGGATTTTCACAGCCGGCGCGGGCTTTTGATGCTGGTCGGCCAGCGCCGTGGCCTGCTCGATTACCTCAAGCGCAAGAACGTGCAACGCTATGAGGGGCTGATTCGCCGGCTCAACCTCCGCCGCTGAGGCGCGTGGTGGCGATGTCGCGAAACAGCGAGAGGGTCATGATAGTATGGTGTTGCCGGTGACTTCTCTTATATAGCGGTCATCGGTGCCGACTCCGCGCCATGGGGGTGCGGAGCAATGGGCCGGGAGAACCCCGGCCGCCGCGATCGCGGTGGAATTCCGGTGGATTGATCGACGCACCCCGGGTGCGAACCGGGATGTAGGTTCGAAGCGGCGCCTCCGGCCGCGTGGCTCGCGGCTCTCCAGGGATCTTTGCCCGCACCTTGTTCCCTGCGAAGAGTCCGCCCCATGCGACCCGAGACGCCGGCCTGCATCTTAGGTTGGGATCTTTCGCCGGCCTCCTCGCCGCGTCGCGCCTTGGTTTTGAAGGACGACGAAAACAATGTTCAAGCATTTCCGCAAGGAGATTTCCTGGGGTGGACGTCCCCTGGTGCTGGAGACCGGCAAGATCGCGCGCCAGGCCGATGGCGCGGTGATGGCACGCTATGGCGACACGATCGTGCTCTGCACCGTGGTCGGCGCCAAATCGGCGCGGCCGGGGCAGGATTTCTTTCCCCTGACCGTCAATTATCAGGAGAAATCCTTCGCCGCTGGGCGCATCCCGGGCGGGCATTTCAAGCGCGAAGGCCGCCCCTCCGAGCGCGAGACCCTGACCAGCCGCCTCATCGACCGCCCGATCCGGCCGCTATTTCCCGAGGGGTTCAGGAACGAGGTTCAGGTGATCGCGACCGTCCTCAGCCATGATCTCGAGAACGATCCCGATATCGTCGCCATGGTCGGCTGCTCGGCGGCGCTGACACTCTCGGGGATTCCGTTTTTCGGCCCCGTCGGGGCGGCGCGGGTCGGCTATGCCGATGGCCAATACCTGCTCAACCCGACGCTCGCCGAGCGCGAGACTTCGGTCCTCGATCTCATCGTCGCCGGCACCGCCGAAGGGGTGCTGATGGTCGAGAGCGAGGCGCATGAATTGTCCGAAGAAATCATGCTCGGCGCGGTCACGTTCGGCCACGCCGCGTTCCAGCCGGTGATCGCGGCGATCATCGAGCTTGCCGAACAGGCGGCGCGTGAGCCCTGGGAACTGCCGGCGGCCGATGAAGGGGCGCGCGCGCTCGCCGCTCGCATCGATGCGCTGGCCCGCGCGCCGCTCACCGAGGCCTATCAGGAAAAGATCAAACAGGCGCGTCAGGACAAGGTCGCGGCGGTGAAGAAATCCGTGCTCGCGACCCTCGAGGCCGAAGAGAGCGGGGTCGATCCCGAGCGCGTCAAGGCGTTGTTCAAGGATCTCGAGGCCGATATCGTGCGCAACGCCGTGCTCGATACCGGCATTCGCATCGATGGCCGCGACACCAAGACCGTCCGCCCGATCGTCGCCGAGGTCGGGGTTCTGCCACGCGCCCATGGCAGCGCGCTCTTCACCCGCGGCGAAACCCAGGCTCTCTGCGTTGCAACGCTCGGCACCGGCCAGGACGAGCAGTTCATCGACGCTTTGGAAGGGGATTATCGCGAGCATTTCCTGCTCCATTACAATTTCCCGCCCTATTCGGTCGGCGAGACCGGGCGCATGGGGAGCCCCGGGCGGCGCGAAGTCGGCCATGGCAAGCTCGCCTGGCGCGCGATCCATCCCCTGCTCCCGGCCAAGGACAAATTTCCCTACACCTTGCGCGTGGTGAGCGAAATCACCGAAAGCAACGGCAGCTCCTCGATGGCGACGGTGTGCGGCAGCTCGCTCGCGCTGATGGATGCCGGCGTGCCGCTCGCCCGGCCGGTCGCCGGGATCGCCATGGGGCTGATCAAAGAGGCGCATAAATTCGCGGTTCTTTCTGATATCCTCGGCGACGAGGATCATCTCGGCGACATGGATTTCAAGGTCGCCGGCACGGAACAGGGCGTCACCAGCCTGCAAATGGACCTCAAGATCGCCTCGATCACGCCCGAGATCATGCGCATAGCCCTCGATCAGGCGCGCGAGGGCCGGATGCATATTCTCGGCGAGATGGCCAAAGCGATTGCCGGGGCGCGCCACGATGTCGCGGCGAACGCGCCGCGCATTACCGTGATCAACGTGCCGAAGGAAAAAATTCGCGAGGTGATCGGCACCGGCGGCAAGGTGATCCGCGAGATCGTCGAGCAGACCGGCACCAAGATCGATATCGAGGATGACGGCACGATCAAGATCGCGGCGACCGACCCGGCGCAAGCGCAGGCGGCGATCGATTGGATCCGCGGCATCGTCGCCGAACCCGAACTCGGGGTGATCTATACCGGCAAGGTGGTCAAGATCGCCGATTTCGGTGCGTTCGTGAACTTTCTCGGCTCGCGCGACGGGCTCGTCCATATCAGCGAGCTTTCCACCGGGCGGGTCGCCAAGACGGGCGACGTCGTCAATGTCGGCGACGCGGTGAAGGTCAAGGTGATTGGCTTTGACGAGCGCGGCAAGGTCAAGCTCTCGATGCGGGTCGTCGACCAGGTAACGGGCGAGGATATCACCGACAAGGTCGGCCCCAAGGGGGGGCGGCGCGAGCGGGCGGACGGCGAATAGGCCGGGGCGCGCGTTTTTCTTGCCCGGGACGAAAATCCCGGGCAGAACCCCGCCAGCGGCGCGTGCGGCAGAGGAGACGGAGAGGCCGGACGATCATGACAGCGATCAATGCGATAAGGATGGGCGGGGTCGAAGTGCTGCCCTTGGTCGAGGGCGGCAAAGGCATTTCGGTGTCCAACGGCAAAACCTCGGGCCATTGGGCGGCGAGCGGCGGCGTCGGCACGTTCAGCGCCGTCAACGCCGACGCGCACGATGCGAGCGGCGCGCCGATTCTCGAGGTTTATCGTGGCCGCACCCGGCGCGAGCGGCACGAGGAGCTGGTCGATTTCGCGATCCGTGGCGGCATCCATCAGGCGCGCGAGGCGCATGAGCTGGCCGGCGGCGCCGGGCGCATCCACGCCAATATCCTCTGGGAGATGGCCGGCGCAGAACGGGTCATCACCGGGGTGCTGGAGGGCGCGCGCGGGCTGATCAACGGCATCACCTGCGGCGCCGGCATGCCCTATCGCCTGTCCGACATCGCCGCCCGGTTCGGCGTCTATTACTACCCGATCGTCTCTTCGGCGCGGGCCTTCAATGCCCTTTGGCGGCGCGCCTACAGCAAGGCCGCGGAGTTGCTCGGCGGCGTCGTCTATGAAGACCCGTGGCGAGCCGGCGGCCATAACGGGCTCTCCAACAGCGAGGACCCGACCCGGCCGGAGGATCCCTACCCTCGGGTCGTCGCCTTGCGCAAGCTGCTGCGGAGTTTCGGCCTGGGCGAGACGCCGATCATCATGGCCGGCGGCGTCTGGTGGCTCGATGAATGGCGGGACTGGATCGATAATCCCGAACTCGGTCCGATTGCGTTTCAGTTCGGCACGCGTCCGATGCTGACGCGCGAAAGCCCGATCAGCGATGCGTGGAAGAAGAAATTGCTGACGCTGGCCGAGGGCGACGTTTTTCTCAACCACTTCAGCCCGACCGGCTTTTACTCCAGCGCCGTCAATAACGCCTTCATTCGCGAATTACGCGAACGCAACGAGCGTCAGGTCGCCTACACCACCGAGCCGGTGGGCGAGCATGTCGCGGAATACGGCGTCGGGCCGCGCCGGCGCAGTGTCTATCTCACCCCCCCCGATCTCGCCCGCGCCCATGAATGGGAGCGCGAGGGGTTCACCGAAGCGTTGCGCACGCCCGACAATACGCTGATTTTCGTCGCCCCGGAAAAGGCCCGCGAAATCACCGCCGATCAGATCGCCTGCATGGGGTGCTTGAGCCAGTGCCGGTTTTCCAACTGGAGCGAGCACGAGCCCGATTACAGCACCGGCAAAAAGGCCGACCCGCGCAGCTTCTGCATCCAAAAGACGCTGCAAGCCATCGCCCATGATCGCGACGATCCGAACTCGGTCGAAAACAACCTGATGTTCAGCGGCCATAACGGCTTCCGCTTCGCGACCGACCCGTTCTATTCGAACGGCTTTATCCCGACGGTGAAGGAACTGGTCGCGCGGATTCTGACGGGGCGCTAAAAAAGAACGAAGTCAAGCGCTTCTTTTTTTATAAAAAAAGAAGCAAAAAAATTTTCCGCGTTAGAAATGAATCGCTCGGCCATAGGCGTCGAGCACCGATTCCGCCATCGCCTCGCTCACCGTCGGGTGCGGGAACACCGTCGCCATCAGTTCCGCCTCGGTGCTTTCGAGGGTGCGGGCGATCGCGAAGCCCTGAATCATTTCCGTCACTTCCGCGCCGATCATGTGGGCGCCGAGCAATTCGCCGGTTTTGGCGTCGAACACGGTTTTCACCATCCCCTCCGGCTCGCCGAGCGCAATCGCCTTGCCATTGCCAATGAAGGGGAAGCGCCCGACGCGAACCTCGCGCCCGGACTCCTTGGCCTTGGCCTCGGTCAGTCCCACCGAGGCGATTTGCGGGCGGCAATAGGTGCAGCCGGGGATATTGCTCGCATCGAGCGGATGGACACCTTTGACGCCGGCGATTTTCTCGACACAAACGATACCCTCGTGGCTCGCTTTGTGAGCAAGCCAGGGCGGGCCGGCAAGGTCGCCGATGGCATAGATACCAGGAACATTGGTGCGGCAAAATTCATCGATCACGACATGGGTTTTCTCAACCCGTACGCCGGCCTCGGCAAGCCCGATCGCCTCGACATTGCCGACGATGCCGACCGCCGAGATCACCCGATCGACGGTGATTTGCGAACTCTTGCCGCCGGCCTCGATCTCGACGTTGACGCTATCGGCCGTCTTTTTCGCGCCCTTCACCGTCGCCTTGGTGAGAATCGTGATGCCTTGTTTCTCGAAGGCCTTTTGCGCGAATGCACTGATTTCGGCGTCTTCCACCGGGAGAATGCGATCGAGCACCTCAACCACCGTCACCTCGGCGCCAAGGCTACGATAAAAACAGGCAAATTCGATGCCGATGGCACCCGAGCCGACGACCAGAAGCCGCTTGGGCAGCGTCTTCGGCACCATCGCATCCTTGTAGGTCCAGATCAGCTTGCCATCGGCTTCCAAGCCAGGGAGTTCGCGCGCCCGCGCCCCGGTCGCGAGCACGATATGCGGCGCCGTGAGGGTCGCGACCGGCGTGTCGTTCTTGGTGACCGCGAGCTTTCCCGCGCCCGCCAGCCGGCCGGCACCATCGAAGACGGTGACTTTGTTTTTTTTGAGCAGATGAGCGACGCCGGACGAAAGCTGCTTTGCGACCGCGCGCGAGCGCGCAACCACTTTGCCGAGATCGAAGCGAACATTATCGGCGGCGAACCCGAATTCCGGAAGATGGTGCAGGATGTGATTGATTTCGGCGGCACGCAACAGCGCTTTCGTTGGGATGCAGCCCCAGTTGAGACAAATGCCGCCGAGATGCTCGCGCTCGACCACCGCGGTTTTCATGCCGAGCTGTGCTGCGCGGATCGCCGCGACATAGCCGCCGGGCCCGCCGCCGAGCACGATCAGATCAAAGGAGGTGTCAGCCATTTTCGGCTCCCGTTCGGAGTGTCAAAGCATCAGGCTCAGCGGATCCTCGATGATCGCTTTGAACGCTGCGAGCCATTCGGCGCCGAGCGCGCCATCGACGACGCGATGATCGACGCTGAGCGTGCAGGTCATCATCGTCGCGATGGCAATCGCATCACCGCGAACCACCGCGCGCTTCTCTCCCGCGCCGATTGCGAGGATCGCGCTTTGCGGCGGGTTGATGATCGCCGAAAACGCCGTGATACCATACATGCCGAGATTGGAAATCGAGAAGCCGCCGCCCTGGTATTCCTCTGGCTTGAGCTTGCCGGCGCGTGCCCGCCCGGCGAGGGCTTTCATCTCGTTGCTGATCGCGGCAAGGCCTTTGTGATCGGCGCCGCGAATGATTGGGGTAATCAAGCCATCCGGAATCGCGACCGCGACGCTGATATCGACGTCGCGGTAATAAGCAATACCGTCTTCGGTGAAGCTCGCATTGACACGCGGGACGCGCCGCAGCGCAATCGCCGCCGCTTTGATGATCAGGTCATTGACCGAAAGCTTGAAGGCGCCAGGCCCCTCTTTCGGCGCTTTCGCGTTCAGCGTGGCGCGGAGATCGAGCAAGGCATCGAGCCCGATATCGAGCGAGAGATAGAAATGCGGGATCTGCTGCTTCGCTTCACTCAAGCGCCGGGCAATGATTTTGCGCATCGAGGAATGCGGCACGAGTTCGTGCGGCGCGGTGATCGCGCCGGCGCGCGGCGGCGGAGGCGCCGCTGATGCCGGCGCGGTATCGGAAGCTGCGGCGCTCGGTTTACGGAGAGCCGCTTCGATATCGGCCTTGACGATGCGCCCATTCGGGCCACTGCCCGAAAGCGTTGCAAGATCGATCCCAGCCTGCAGCGCCATACGACGCGCGAGGGGGGAGACGAAAATCCGCTCGCCGTGATCCGCGCTGACTGTCGCGGCTGGTTTTGCGGATTGGGAGGCCGGCTGCGCGGGCGCCGGCGCGGCGTCTTGGCGCGTCTCTTTCGCATTACCGGGCGCATTACCGGGCGCCGCTGGCGGCGCATCAGTTTGCGCCGGTACTTTTTCGCCCTCGGCGACGAGGATCGCGATCGGCGCGTTGACCTTGACCCCGGCGCTGCCTTCGGGGACGAGAATCTTGCCGAGCACGCCTTCATCGACGGCTTCGACCTCCATCGTCGCCTTGTCGGTCTCGATTTCGGCGATGACGTCACCGGCGCGAATGTCGTCGCCTTCTTTTTTGAGCCAGCGCGCCAGCGTGCCCTCGGTCATGGTCGGTGACAAGGCCGGCATCAGGATGTTGGTGGCCATGATTTTCTCCCTCAGCCCATGCCGCGGACGGTTTTGCGCACGGCCTCGATCACCCAATCGGGCTGCGGCAGCGCCAGTTTTTCGAGATTGGCGGCATAGGGCAGCGGCACATCGACACCATGGACACGCATCGGCTGCGCATCCAGCCAATCGAAACAGTGTTCGATCACCTGCATCGCGATCTCGGCGCCGATGCCGGCGAAGGGCCAGCCTTCTTCGACGGTCACCAGACGGTTGGTTTTTTTGACGCTAGCAACGATGGTTTCGATATCAAGCGGGCGCAGCGTGCGAAGATTGATCACCTCGGCCTCGATCCCTTCGCCAGCCAGCGCTTCGGCCGCGGCGAGCGCGGTGCCGACGGTGATGGAAAACCCGGTGATGGTGACGTGCTTGCCTGGCCGCTCGATTTTCGCCCGCCCGAGCGGCAGCACGAAATCCTCGGCGGTCGGGCAATCGAAGCTGTGGCCATAAAGGATCTCGTTTTCGAGGAAGATCACCGGATTGGGATCACGGATCGCGGCGCGCAAAAGACCCTTGGCATCGGCCGCCGACCACGGGGCGACGACCTTGAGGCCGGGGACATGCGCATACCAGCTCGCATAGCATTGGCTGTGCTG
Source organism: Acidibrevibacterium fodinaquatile (assembly GCF_003352165.1). Taxonomy (GTDB): domain Bacteria; phylum Pseudomonadota; class Alphaproteobacteria; order Acetobacterales; family Acetobacteraceae; genus Acidibrevibacterium; species Acidibrevibacterium fodinaquatile. Next base: position 1,626,778 of record NZ_CP029176.1, on the reverse strand, counting down.
GGCTGCGACCCGGGACGCCGCCCCATTGGGGCCGCGAAAAACGATCGGGCAGCTCATCTGCCCGCCCGACATATAGCGTGTCTTGGCGGCGGAATTGATGATCTGGTCGATCGCCTGCATCGCGAAGTTGAAAGTCATGAATTCGAGGATCGGCTTCAACCCGGCCATCGCCGCACCGACCGCAAGCCCGGTGAAACCGTGCTCGGTGATCGGCGTATCGATCACCCGCTTTTCGCCGAATTCCTCGAGCAGGCCTTGGCTGATTTTATAGGCGCCCTGATACTGCGCGACCTCTTCCCCGAGCAGGAAGACATCCGGATCGGCTCGCATTTCGGCGGCCATGGCGTCGCGGAGCGCCTCACGAACAGTAATTTTCTGCACAGGCCCCCAATCTTTCTCTTCCGCCGCGGGTTGCGCCGCCGCGGCCGGGGGGGTTGGTTGGGCTGCAGCCGGGGATGGGGGGGAAGGCCTCGCGGCCGGCGCTGCTTTCGGCGCGGCGTCGGCGGCTTCGCCATCGCTGCCGAGAAGAGCGATCGGCGTATTCACCGCAACCCCCTCGGCGCCTTCGGGGACAAGAATTTTGCCGAGCACGCCTTCATCGACGGCTTCGACCTCCATCGTCGCCTTGTCGGTCTCGATCTCGGCGATCACGTCACCGGCACGGATCGCATCACCTTCTTTCTTGAGCCAGCGGGCGAGCTTGCCTTCGGTCATCGTCGGTGACAGTGCCGGCATGAGGATTTCCGTTGCCATGTCACGCCTCCGCCAGAACGTCGGTCCAGAGTTCCGCGGGATCGGGCTCGGGCGAAGCTTGCGCGAAATCCGCCGCCTCCTGGATCTGCTTTTTCACCGCGTCATCGATCGCTTTGAGTTCGCTCTCCTCGACACCGAGATCGGCGAGTTGCTGGCGGGCGTGATCGATGCAATCGCGTTCGCTACGCATTTTCTGAACTTCCTCGCGCGAGCGGTATTTCGCCGGATCGGACATGGAATGGCCGCGATAGCGGTAGGTTTTCATCTCGAGGAGATAAGGCCCCTCACCGGCGCGGCAATGGGCGACGGCGGCCTTGGCGGCGGCATGGACGGCCGTCACATCCATCCCGTCCACCTGGGCGCCCGGAATCCCCCAGGGCGTGCCATTTTTCGAGAGATCATGCGAGGCGCTGGAGCGTTCGACGCTGGTCCCCATGCCGTATTTATTGTTCTCGATGACGAACAACACCGGCAGTTTCATCAGCGCGGCGAGATTGAAGCTTTCATAGACCTGGCCCTGGCTTGAGGCACCCTCACCGAAATAGGTCACGGCGACGCGATCATTGCCGCGGTAGTGATTAGCGAAAGCGAGCCCGGTGCCGAGGCTGACCTGAGCGCCGACGATGCCATGGCCGCCAAAGAAATTCTTCTCGCGCGAGAACATATGCATCGAGCCGCCCTTGCCGTGCGAATACCCGTCGCGCCGCCCGGTGAGTTCGGCCATCACGCCCCTCGGGTCCATGCCGGTCGCCAGCATGTGGCCGTGGTCGCGATAGCTGGTGATCACCTGATCGCCCGCCGAGAGCGCCATCTGCACCCCGACCACCACCGCTTCCTGGCCGATATAGAGATGGCAAAAGCCGCCGATCAGACCCATGCCATAAAGCTGGCCGGCTTTTTCCTCGAAGCGGCGGATCAGCAACATGTCGTGATAGGCGGAAAGGAGAGCGTCACGCCCCAACCCCGCCGCCGCTTTGCCGCTGCTTCCCGTGCCGCCGCTTCCCTTGCCGCCGCGTTCCGCGATTTTCGCCGATCGCGCCATCGCCGCACCCCCTGCCTTGACGTGTTTATGCAATCCCCGGAGACCTAGCCCGGACCCTGGTTCGCGGCAAGCGCAAACTGGCAAAAACCCATTATGGTGCAGTGCGATAGGAAAAATTAACCGAAATCAAGTTAATCATTTGCCGCGCCGGGATTTCGCGCCCGCGTGCGGTCAGGAGATTGCGCGAGCCGCGTGGGCAACGCAGGTTTCAATCGCAAGGCCAGACGGCGGCGCAGCAAGATTGCCGGAATTTTTTGCGGCCAGCCGCATCGCGCCCACAGCGGGGCGCCGACCCGCAGCAGCGTTACCTCTCAACAATCCGTTTATTCTTTCGCGTTATCGTTGCGTTCGCAGCCACATGCGGCCGCTTCGGTCTCGCCGTAAGGGTCTCCTTGTAAGGATAGCCATGTCACGTCCGTTCCGCCTCTTTACCAATCCCTCCCCACCCCCACGCGCCTTGCCGATACCCGCAACCCCCGAGACGGTGGCGCCCGAGATCGCCGCTTTCCTCACAGCACTTGGCGCTGGGCGTTTCGACAATCCCGTCCCGGCGCCCGCGACCGCGCTCGGGCGCGCGCTCGGCGAAGTGCAAGCAGAACTCGCCGCGCGCGCCCGCGACGAGGCCGACGCGGTGGTAGCAACCTCGCAAAACGCGACCGAACTCAACATTCTTCTTATCCGCCTGCTCACCCCCTTGCGTGAAACCAACGTCAGCGCGCAAGCCATGTCGGCGGCGGTGGAGGAGATGGTGGCTTCGATCCGCGAGATCGACCGCGCCTCGGGCCACACCGCCGAGAGCACCGTGGATGCGCGCGCGGCGATGTCGGAGAGCCTCGGCCATGCCGAGCGCGCGGTCGGCGCGTTTCAGGCTCTCGCGGCTCTGGTGCAGGAGGCCACGCGCGATGTCGCAGCACTCGCCGATGCCTCGCGTGAGATCGGCGGTATCGTCCACGCGATCGAGCGGATCGCAAGCCAGACCCAGCTTCTCGCGCTGAACGCGACGATCGAGGCGGCGCGCGCCGGCGAAGCCGGCAAGGGGTTCACCGTCGTCGCCAATGAGGTGAAAAACCTCTCGCAGCAAACCGCGAAGGCGACCGAGGACATCCGCACCCGCATCGATGGCCTGCTTGGCCGCGTGACACGGGTGAACGCGGTGATGGCGAGCGGCAACGAGATCACCGCCGAGGGCCGCGCCACCATCGACGCCTTGAACCAAGGCATGGCGACCGCCAGCGGCAAGCTCGAAAACATCAGCGCGTTGATGACCAGCAATGCGAGCATCTTGAGTCAACAGATAAGCGCGATGCAGGAATGCTCGCTGCATGTTCTCGGCGTCGCGGACATGGCCACGCGCAATCTTGAGGCGATGGAAGCGGTCGCGCAGGCGGCGGACGGGCTGGAGGCAGCGATTTCGCAGCAGATGGGAAGGGTCGCAGCGGCGGCGTTTGACGGCAAGGTGATCCGCCTCGCCAAGGCCGACCACGTGATCTGGAAACGCCGGCTAATCGCCATTGCCACGGGCCGGGCGCACCTGAAAGCCGCGGAACTCGCCGATCATCATGGTTGCCGGCTCGGCAAATGGTACGAGAGCGAGGCATCCCTGCCCTATCGCGGCCACCCCGCTTTCGCCACGCTGGAGGCGCCGCATCGCCGGGTTCATGAACACGGCAAGCGCGCGGCGGCCCTGTTCGAGGCCGGCAAAATCGATGAGGCACTCACCGAGATCGCGGCGGTGGAAGAGGCTTCGGTCGAGGTTCTTCGCTGCCTCGATGCGTTGCAGCAAGGCTAACTGGTCTCGCCGCGCGACTGCCCCGGGGCGCTCTGGCGCGCCGCCAAAGCCGCGCCATATAACCTGGCAGGCAAGAAGCAGGAGCGAGCCGCATGCGCAAGCGTCGGGGAATAGCGTCTTACGCCGCCATCATCTGGGCGACGCTGGCCCTCGCGGGCTGTGCCGCCTCACGCGCCGATCTCGACCCGCCGCTCCATGCCGATGCGCTGACGGCGATCAAACCCGGCCAGACGACGCAGGCGCAGGTGATCGCCCTGCTCGGCCAGCCGCAAGTGATCAAGGCGGTCGATGGCCAAGTGCTGTTTCATTATTATCATTACACGCTCAAGCACGAGACGTTTCTGCTGTTCTCACGCGTGAACATCGCGGGCGATGATATCTACGTCTTCTTCGACAAGGCCGGGATCGTGCAAAACATCGTCTCCGGCAACCGCACCGATGGGCTGAAATTCCAGTTCTGGCCCTTCGGGAAGGACTAGCCGTGGTTTCCGCCCGGCGCCTCGTCTTTGCCCTCGCTGGCCTCGCCGGCCTCACCGCCGCTGGCTGTTCGCCGATCACCTGGACGCGGACGACGCTGAACCAGCCGATCCACCCCGCCGATATCGCGTTCATCACCCCCGGCCACACCCCGTGGCGCGACGTGACGGCGCGCCTCGGCGCCCCATCGGCGATCGACCCCGGCGCCGAAGGCTTCATCGCGCGCTATTTCTTCTATGACGCCGCCGATTTCGACGCCGATCTCGGCACCCCGCTCGATTATGTCGGCCCGATCTCGCGCGCCCCGCACGAGCTTGACACTGGCGGCACCGGCATCGGCGGCGATGTCCTCACCGTGGTGGTCGATCACAGCGGCGTGGTCACCCTCGCCGCCCTCTCCCACGCCGACAAGACCGCCCATTTCAACCCGCTACCCACCGACCATTAGAGCAAGGTAGGTTTTGATTGAACCATCCTGTTCAATCAAAACCGGCCAACTTGCTCGCCAAAATAGGTGTAGAGCGCGATCGACTTAAACCGATCGTGCTCTAGGCCGCGAGCGAGCGGCTTCTGGTCAATAGGCGCGGCATCGGCTACCCGTTTGGGGATGGTGCTGGCGGACGCGGCCGGCGCCAACCGAGAATGATAAGGACGGACAGCATGGCGTATGAGGAATTCATCGGCCGCCGCGAAGAACACCGCGACGAGGTCTCGGCGGCCGCTATCGCCAGGCTCGCCGCGACCCTCGATCTCGCGCCGGAGGAAGTGGCGCCGGGCGGGTTTCTGCCGCCGCTCTGGCATTGGATGCTGTTTCAAACCTGGGTGCCGGCCGCGGCGCTGGGGCCGGACGGGCATCCGCGGCGCGGCGGCTTCCTGCCCCCGATCCATGAGCTGACACGGCGGATGTGGGCCGGCGGGCGGGTGGTGTTGCGCGCCCCGCTCGCCGCCGGCACCGCGATCCGGCGCACCAGCACCATCCTCGCGATCCGTGAGAAAAGCGGCGGCTCCGGGCGGCTGGTTTTCGTCACCGTCCGCCACGTCATCGAAGGCAGCGATGGGCCAGCGATCGAGGAGGAGCAGGACATCGTCTATCGCGGCGCGGAAGGGGCCGCGATCCGCGCCGCCAGCGCCGAGCCGCCGCCGCCGCAAGGCGCCTTCAGCCGCACCGTGACGCCCGACGCGGTGATGCTGTTCCGCTATTCGGCGCTCACCGGCAACGGCCATCGCATCCATTATGATCTCGATTATGTGACGACAGTGGAGGGCTATCCCGGCCTGGTCGTGCATGGGCCGCTGCAAGCGACATTGCTCGCCGATCTCCTCCGCCGCCATGCCCCGGCCGGGGCAAAACTCGCCAAAATCAGCTTCCGCGGCCAGCGCCCCGCCTTTGGCGGCCGCCCGTTGACCCTCGTTGGCTGGCGCGATGGCGAGGTTTATCGCCTCGAATCACGCGACCCGGAGGGGGCATGCTGCATGCGCGCGGAAGCGGAATTGGCGTGATCATTGGCAGATAGCCATTGGGACGATTATGTGTGACGATTATGTGTAAAGTGATTGGCTAAGGAGAGATCATGGCATTTTTGACCGAATCCGAGCCACGCCGCGGCGTGGCGGAACCGGTGCTTCCTGGCATTCGCCGCGTCGTCGCCGCCAATCCCGGGCCGATGACCTATCACGGCACCAACACCTATCTCATCGACACGCCGGACGGCGTGGTGCTGCTCGATCCCGGTCCCGATGACGCCGCCCATGTCGCGGCGCTGCTAGCGGCGATCCGGGCGATGCGCGAGGGTGGCCAACTGGCGATGATCCTGTTGAGCCACACCCATATCGACCATGTCGGGGCGACGGCGGCGCTCAGGGCTGCGACCGGGGCCCCGGTCGCAGCCTACAAATCCAGCCCGCACCCCGATTTTTCGCCCGATATTCCGCTCGATGACGGCGACGCGGTGGCCGGCTTCACCGCGGTTTACACGCCCGGCCATGCCGCCGATCATCTCTGTTTCGCCTGGCGAGACGGCATTTTGTTCAGCGCCGATCACGTGATGGGCTGGTCGACGAGCATCGTAAGCCCGCCCGGCGGCGATATGGCGGCGTATTTCGCGAGCCTCGAACGGCTCCTCGGGCGCGCCGACCGGGTTTATCTTCCCGGCCATGGCCCCGCTTTGCCGGCGCCGCATCCTTACGTCCGCGACCTTCTCGCCCATCGCATCGCGCGCGAAAACGCCATCGCCGCTGCCCTCGAGAACGGCCCGGCGAATACCCACGAGCTGATGACGGCGCTCTATTCCAAGCTCGATCCCATGCTGCGCCGCGCCGCCGAACGCAATGTCCTCGCCCATTTGCTCAAGCTCGAAAGCGAGGGCCGGGTTGTTCGCGATGGCGAGCGCTGGCTGACCAAAGCGACGGTCGGCGCGTAACAAGGATACCACGATGACACTCTCGGTCACGCTGATCCCGGTCACCGCGTTTCAGCAGAATTGCGCCCTGATCTCAGACCCCGAAAGCCGCCGCGGCGCGGTGATCGACCCTGGCGGCGATGTCCCGCGCATCCTCGCCGCGATCGAGAAGCTTGGCGTCACCATCGAGCAAATCCTGCTGACGCATGGCCATCTCGACCATGCCGGCGGGGCGAGCGCGCTGGCGCGGGCGCTGGCCACGGCGCAACCGGGCCGGACGGTGCCGATTGTCGGGCCCGCGGCGCAGGATCGCTTCCTGCTCGAAAACATCGCCCGCCAGGCGGCGGCGTTCGGCCTCGCGGACATGGAGGATGTGGCGCCGGACCGCTTCCTCACCGAGGGGGACGAGGTCGAGATCGCCGGTGTGCCGTTCGCGGTTCTTCACTGCCCCGGGCATACGCCCGGCCATGTCGTCTTCGTCGATCGCACCAACCGCTTCGCGGTGCTCGGCGATGTCCTGTTTCAAGGCTCGATCGGCCGCACCGATTTCCCCTATGGCGATCATCAGCAATTGCTCGCCGCGATCGCCGAAAAAATTCTCCCGCTCGGCGACGACGTGCATTTCATCTGTGGCCACGGGCCGGCCTCCCATATCGGCGCCGAACGCCGCAGCAACCCGTTCCTGCAAGGGCTCTGAGGGTTTTCCCCGCGGGTTGATGCGGCCGCCCGCACCGTCGCGCAGGCAAAAAAATGGCGGCGCTTGTGGCGCCGCCAAGTTTAGGGAGGAAACGTCCAAGAAAGCAGCAGCGCGGCAAAGCCGCATTGCTGCGGTGCACAATCTAGCCATTCGCGAGCGCCGCCGCAAGTATTTTTTTGCATTGCAGCATCGCATCACCCGCACGCCTGCCGCAAGCGCACGGCGGGCGGTGGCGTCTCAATGATTTCCTAACGATTTTCCGCCATTTTCGCCGCCATGCGACCGCGGATCTGGGTGTTGGGGCTCATGGTGAGCGCGCTTTTGGCGCCGGCGGCGCGCGCCGACATGCTGGCGCCGATGCTGCGGCCCTTGGTCGCGCCGGCGCTCGGCCTCCTCTGCCGGCAGGCGGTTGACCAGGCTGAGCGCACCCACGCCATCCCGCCGCATCTTCTGAGCGCCATCGCCCTCGTCGAAAGCGGCCGCAAGGATGCCGAAACCGGCAGCTTCTCGCCCTGGCCGTGGACGGTGAATGCCGAAGGTGAAGGGCATTTCTACGCGAGCAAAGCCGAGGCCATCGCCGCCGTCCGCGCGTTGCAGGCGCGCGGCGTCACCTCGATCGATGTCGGCTGCCTGCAAGTAAATTTGATGCATCACCCGCATGCCTTCGCGAGCCTTGATCAGGCCTTCGATCCCAACGCCAATGCCGATTATGCCGCGCAATTCCTGACCCAGCTCCACGCCCAGACCGGGGATTGGGCGCGCGCCGCAGCGCAATATCACTCCATGACACCCGAGCTCGCCTTCGCCTATCAGCGCAAGGTGATGGCGGCCTGGACCAGCGAGCAGCAGGGCCTGCCGGTGCAGCCTGCGAACCTGCTGCTCGCCGCTGCCGATGGCGCGGCGATGCGACCGGTCGGTGGCCTGCGCGGCGCCCTGCCGAGACTGCAGATGAGCCATGCGCCGCCACCCCATATCATCCCGATGGCCGCACCTGGCAGCGGCGGCGGCGGGGTCATCGCGCGCGGCATGGCGGCCGCCAGCGCCTCGGCCCCGGCCAGGCTCGGCGCTATCCCCGGCCGCGGCCTCGACGCCTATCGCGCCCACCCCGTTGCCATCGCCAGTTCCGTCAAGACCGCCTCGCCCTAACCGCCGGCAATGGGTGGCGAAAGCGTTGTCATCGGCTCCTGGTCCGGCTTGGCGGCGGTCGGCGCCGAGCGCCTCGCCACATAACATTTTCGGCCATATCGGGTTGACTCTTGCCAAACGGGGTTGACCCCGGTGTCATGCTCCGGAAACATTGGGCGTGCCATGAGCTATAAATCGCCGCGGCGACCACAGTTTTTTTATACCACCGCGCCGCTGCCCTGCCCGTATGTGGCCGGGCGGACGGAGCGGAAGCTGGTCACGGAAATCACCGGCCCCGACGCCGAGGCCCTCCATGACCGGCTCTCGCGCGCCGGCTTCCGGCGCAGCCATAACATCGCCTATGCGCCGGCCTGCCCGGGCTGTCAGGCCTGCATTGCGATCCGCATCCATGCCGCGGCATTCCGCGAGGGGCGGCAAGCGCGGCGGATCTGGCGAGCAAATGCCGCGACCGAAGGGTTCGAGGTGCCGGCGCGCGCCACCGCCGAGCAATTTCACCTCTTTCAGCGCTATCAGCAGCACCGCCATGGCGACGGCGATATGGCGACGATGAGTTTTTACGACTACCGCGCGATGGTCGAGGACACCCCGATCGAGACGTTCATCGTCGAATTTCGTGACCCCGATGACCGGCTTGTCGCCGCCTGCCTGACCGACCGGCTGAGCGACGGCTTGTCCGCGGTCTATAGCTTCTTCGCGCCCGACCTCGCCCGCCGCTCGCTCGGCACGCTGATGGTGTTGTGGCTTGTCGAGCGGGCGCGGGATTTGGATCTGCCCTATGTCTATCTCGGCTACTGGGTGCCAGAGAGCCGGAAAATGGCCTATAAGGCGAAATTCGCGCCGAGCGAGGTGCTTATCGGCGGCGTTTGGCGGCCGCTCAGCCACGAACACGATACACCCATCACCGAGGCACGTAGCCTCGCCGCGCATGACCCTGGCGTGCCGGCCGATAACGGCCCTTCCTTACCTCTCGCCGCGCGACTGCGCCCAGAAAACGCTGGTTAGAAACGCTGGTTAGAAACGCCGGTTAGATCGCTCGACAAATTTCTTTTTTGAGAAATTCGACCGTTCGAGGCAGCTTGCGTGCTTTGACCCCTTAACAAATGATTAATTTTTAGTTGACGGAGTCATTTTTTAAGTTACCATTTACCTTGTATGTTGCGTGAGTTTGGCTGACGCTCGGTGCCTCCCACGCTTTGCGCATGATCAGCTCCGGCTGAGGTTGGTGCTGGTTCGATCACGTCGCGGTCAGACGCCGTCGCCTCGAGGAACACAGAAGGAGTGAAGCCGTGAGCGGAAGCAATGTCGAAATCGTCAATGGCGGTTCCGTAGGTACTCTTTCCGCCTCGGAGACCTATAGCATCATCGCGGTGCAGCAGGAGGGAACCCTCGACATCACCTCGGGGGCGACCATCACCGTCGCCGATCTGTCCGTCCAGCAGGGCGGGTTTTCGAGTGGTTTTCCACCCACCTATTACTCTCCGGGCACGATCGTCGTCGATAACAGCGTTCTCGACAATACTGGCACCGCTGTCGTCGGGGGCGTGATCGAAGTCGAAAACGGCGGTTCGGCCAGTTTGAACCTCGCCTCCCCGACTTCGACCATCAACGGCGTCGCCGCGACTCCCGGCACCATCGACATCGTCGGGGCGAGTTCGGTCAATCTCGCCTTCTCCTCCGGCGTCACTGCCTTTGGCGGTCTTTTCGATTATGCGACCCCTGGCGGCACCGCGACCCCCGGCGGCACCGCGACCGTCAACGACATCATCGCCAATCTTGGCACCTTCGCCGATTTCGCCGCCGGTGACACGATTGACCTCAGCGGCTACGCGCAAGGCACCAGCTTCAATCTCACCAATTTGGCGAATAACGTCTACGACCTCACCGACACGATCGGCGGCACCACCTCCACCATCGCGACGATCAACGCCATCGATGGCGCAACACCGGTCTTCAACACCGCGAATGACAGCGTCACCGCCTGCTACGCCGCCGGGACGCGGATCCTGACGGTGCGTGGCGAGGTGGCCGTCGAGGATCTGCGGGTTGGCGATCTCGTCGTCACTTTCGCCGGTGGCGGCGCGCCGCTCAAGCCGGTGCGCTGGATCGGCTATCGCCATGTCGATCTCACCACCCACCCGAGCCCCGAGCAGGTGCGCCCGGTGCGGCTCGCCGCCGGCACCCTCGCCCCCGGCCTGCCGCATCGCGACCTCGTGCTCTCGCCTGGCCACGCCATCTGCATCGACGACCATCTGATCGATGTCGAGCGGCTCTTGAACGGCGTCACCGTAACCCAGGATATGGCGGCGACCAGCGTCACCTACTACCACATCGAACTCGACCAGCATGATCTCGTGCTCGCCGAGGGGGTGTTCTCTGAAACCTATCTCGACACCGGCAATCGCGGGCAATTCGCCAATGCCGGCAATGTCGTGGCGCTCCATCCCGATTTCTTGCCGCAGCAGGACAAATCGGTCGGCGCCTGCCGGCCATGGCTCACCGGCGGGCCGCGCCTTGCCGCGATCCGCGCCCGGCTGATCGGGGTGATCGAAGCGGACGGCTATCGCGTGACCGAGGCGCCCGATCTTCACCTCACCGCCGGGGCCTGGCGGGGCGAGCCCGAAACCGCCGGGGCGACGCATTTCCGCTTCACCCTGCCTCGCCTCGCCGGCGATCTCCATCTGTGCTCGCGCGTCTGGATGCCGGGCGGGCTTTCGGCCGAGAGCGAGGATATGCGCCGGCTTGGCGTGCGGGTGCGGCGCTTGGTTGCGATCGGCCCCGCCGGAAGCCGTGAGATCGCGCTTGACGATCCCGCGCTTGGCACCGGTTTTTATCCTCTGGAACGGCATGGCGAGGATGCCTGGCGCTGGACCAACGGCGAGGCCGTGATCCCGGCGCGCTTGCTCGGCGATGCGACAGGGCTTGAGGTCGTCCTTGCCGGCACCGGGTCGTATTGGGAAGCGCCGGCGGAGGATGTCGCGGTTGCGGAGGCCATGCGGCTGTCCGCCTGAGCGGGTGATGACGCCGGCTGACGCATGGATTGACGCGGCGGAAACGGCGCGTTTATCCTCCGTGTGATGGTTCCCCGGGAGGGGATCAAAAGGGAACGCGGTGCGGAAGCCCCCTAAGCCGCGGCTGCCCCCGCAACTGTGAGCGGCGAGCCGGCCACCGATAGGCCACTGGGAAACCGCCCGTGACAATGGGGCGGGATCCCGGGAAGGTGGTGGTTGGCATTTGAGCCGTAAGCCAGGAGACCTGCCATCACTGACGTCAACGGTGCCGCAGGGGGCGGGGAGTCCCTCTGTTTCTCGCGCCGAAGACAGGCGACGTCACCGAGAGAGGTCTCATGTCTTCCCATCCGTCTGAAACATCTGCCGCACATGCCGCGCCATCGCTGCGCCGGCCGATCATCGGCATCTATACCGTGCTGCTCGGCGTCAACCTCGCGGTTTGGGCGTGGGCGCTGATGCTGTTCCGCACCCAACCGGTGCTGCTCGGCACAGCATTTCTCGCTTATGGCTTCGGGCTCCGTCACGCCGTCGATGCCGATCATATCGCGGCGATCGACAACGTCACCCGCAAGCTGATGCAGGAGGGTAAGCGGCCGGTCAGTGTCGGGTTTTTCTTCGCGCTCGGCCATTCCAGCGTCGTCCTGCTCGCCGCCGCCGCCATTGCCGGCACCGCGAAGGCGCTGGCGTCACAGATGGACCTTGCAAAAAGCATCGGCGGGGTGGTCGGGACGCTGGTTTCGGCGCTATTTCTGTTCGCGATCGCGGCGATGAATTTTTTCATCCTGCTCGCGGTCTGGCGGACATTCCAAGCGGTGCGGCGCGGCGCCGCGTTTCAAGAACAGGATTTCGATCTTCTGCTCAACAGCCGCGGCCTGCTCGCGCGCTTCTTCCGCCCGCTCTTCCGGCTGATCACCAAGGGCTGGCATATGTTTCCGCTCGGCTTTCTGTTCGGCCTCGGCTTCGATACCGCAACCGAAGTGGCGCTGCTCGGCATTTCGGCAACCGAAGCCGCCAAGGGCCTCTCGATCTGGTCGATCATGGTGTTTCCGGCTTTGTTCACCGCTGGCATGTCGCTGATCGACACCACCGATGGCGTCCTGATGCTGGGCGCTTATAATTGGGCCTTCGTCAAACCGATGCGCAAGCTCTACTATAACCTCACCATCACCCTGGTTTCGGTGGTGGTCGCGGTCGCGATCGGCGGGATCGAGGCGCTCGGCCTGATCGGCGACCAGCTCGGCCTTGGCGGCTGGTTTTGGGATGGTATCGGCGCCCTTAACGACAATTTCGGCAGCCTCGGCTTCATCATCATCGGCATCTTCATCGCCGCCTGGATCGTCTCCTTGGTGATCTATCGCTACCAGGGGTTCGACGAGATCGACGTCGCTGCCGGGCAGCGGTAACGGGATGTTCATGGCCCGAGGCGCCGCCGGCGTCTCGGGCTGGGTTGATCCGGCGGCGCTAATCCTGCGCAGCAAGCAGGCTCTCTCGTGCCTGCTGGCGGATTTCGGCACGGCCGGGCCGCGCGATCGCCGGAAATGTCAGCCAGGGTTTGGGCCGGCGCGGAAACGGCGCCAAATTACGGGCACCCGAACTCAGTGAAAGATTGGGGTTCCAATAAGGATCCTGGTCGAGGGTTTCCCCCCAGCGCGCCCGCATATAAGCGATTTCCGCATAATAGCGCCGCGCCCGGTCACCGCCGAGATCCTTGCCGCGACTGGCCGATTCGAGATGGTAGAGCTCGGCGAACGGCGTCCAGAGATTGCGGTATCCGGCCGCCTGGATGCGAAGGCAAAGATCGACGTCGTTGAACGCGACCGTGAGATTCTCCTCATCGAAGCCGCCGACTTCGAGAAACACCGATGTGCGCACCGCAAGACAGGCCGCGGTGACCGCCGAGGTCGAGCGCACGAGGCGCAGGAGATCGAACGCCCCGGGCGCGTCGCGCGTCTCGTTGCAGTAATAGTGCCCGGCGACACCCTCCGGCCAGCCCATGCCGAGAATGACGCCGGCATGCTGGATCGTGTCATCGGCATAGAGGAGTTTGGCGCCGACCGCGCCGATCTCCGGCCGCAGTGCGTGTGACACCATCTCGCGCAGCCAGCCGGGCGCGATGACGTCGATATCATTGTTGAGCAGCAGCAGAATTTCCCCGCGCGCCGCGGCAACCGCCTGGTTGTTGAGGCGAGAGTAGTTGAACGGGCCTGGCATCGGCAGAATGCGCACCCGCGCATCCTGCGCCATGCGCGCATAAAGCGCCGCCGTCGCCGGCTCGCGGCTATCGTTATCGGCGATGATCACCTCGATCGCCGGATAATCGGTGCGCCGCAACACGCCATCGAGGCAGCGTTCGAGCAATTCCGCCCGATCACGGGTCGGAATAATGATCGAAACCAGCGGCGCCGGGCTCGGCAGCGGCCAGGCGATGCGATAACCGGTCTCGCCCGGCATCTCAACGACCCGCGCCGGAAGATGGTTTCGCGCGAGCACGCGGGCAACCGCGGCGCGATCATGCGCCGCCGCTTCCGCCGCCTCTCGCTCTGATCGCGTCGCCGCCGCGCGGCGATGGCAAAGCACGCTCGGAATATGGCGGATATGTGCGGCACCAGCGGCGAAAGCCGCGTCCAGAACCGTTTCATGCCAAGCCGCCGCGCAGGCGTCAGTCGGCAGGCCGCCGATGCGCGCGATCAGGCCGGCGTGGTAGGCCGTGAGGCCGGAGAGATAATTCTGCGCAAGCAGTAGATCGGGATCGAAATCCGGCTTGAAATAGGGTGCCGCGCGCCTTCCGCCAGCCTCGATCCTGTCCTCGTCGGCATAGAGCAGTTCGGCCGCGGGATGGGCGTTGATCTCGGCCACGCATTCATAGAGCGCCTGCGGCGGCAGGATGTCGCCAGCCAAAACCGGCACCAGCCAACGCGCCGCCGACGCCGTGCATGACTCTGAAAATTCGGCGCTGCCGTCATACCGCTCGGCGTCGGTGGTAATCAGGCGGAGCCGGCGATCGGCGGCAACGATGCGTTCGAGACTGCGCTGCACATGCCCCGCCGAGCTGCTGCGCGCGACGATCACCATGTGCCAGTGAGGATAGAGCTGGGCCTCGAGGGCGGCGAGGGTCGCGCGAACGGCCGCGAGAGAAACGTCATCGGCGGGCATGACAAGAAGGAAATCGGGATGGGTCGGCAATTGCTCGAGATGGTGGGTGATCGCGGCCCGATCGGTGGGCAACAGCCGATCATATTTGGCGATCCAGTTTTCGTAGGCATTGGGGTTTTTGTGTTCGAAGACCGGCATGAAAAAGCGCCGCACCGGCCGCCATACCATCCGGAGCACGGCGCCGAGAGCGCGGTTGCGCCGTGCCAGCGCCCGCCCGACCCGAATGCACGCGAGAGAGAATTCGGCGAGCGACAGAAAGCGCCGCATTCCGGCACCGCTGCCCCCCTTGCCGGTATCATTGCCGCGCTGAACGATGACGGAGAGCTTCGTCTCAGAGAACACGTGGGGTTGAAGACTCATCCGCAAAGTTTCCGTATCACGTGTGATGGCAGGCGTGTCTACCCTAGTAACACGCTCGATCGGCATAGACAAAGCAAACTTGCATCGGGCATTCCGATGGCAAAATATCGTAATTTTTTATAAAATAGAAACGCCACAAATAAAAATTATGATCATATATAAAATTTTCCAGCGCTCCCCTGCGTTGCGATCTTTCTTCCGCCGCGCCAAACTCCGCCCTCCGCCGTTCGACCGACTCCGGTGACACAAAGGCCACCTCGATGGATGACATTCTCGCCGCCGCGTCCGATGACGCGCCGTTTCACGCCTTGCCGCCCGCCTGCGCCCCTGCCTGGCTGCTCGTAGCCCGGCTGTGCCGCGACCGCGATGTCATCGCGGTGCTGACGGAGGCACAGATGGCGGCGCCGGCGGTGGCCGCGCGCGCCGCGAAGTCGCTCCATCTCATCCCCCACGGCGAGATCGCGGACGGGCGCATGACACTGGCCGCCGCCAGCGCCGACATCGTGCTGTGCCCCGCTATGCTCGCGCCGCGCGCCGATCCCGTGGCCCTGCTCGCCATCCTGCGCGCCGCTCTGCGCCCTCGCGGCCTTCTGATCACCCAGGGTGCCGACGCGGATGGCACCGGTCTCGACGGCGCCGCCGAGATGCCGCCGCCGCGCGCCTCCCTCTCGCGCGCCGCTCTTGCCGGGCTTCTTGGCGCGAGCTTTGCCCATGTCGCTTTTGTACCCTTGCGCGACGGCGCTGGCTTCGTCGCCCTCGCCAGCGATGCGCCGCTTCCCGATCTGCCGGCGGAATTATTCCTGCTCGCCGATATCGCAACCACCGACGCACGCCGCGCCGAGGCCGCGCAGGCGCGCGCCACGGCAGCGCGCGATCACGCGATGATCGCAACGATCGCCGCGCGCATCGAACGGCTGGAGGCCGAGATCTCGCGTCTTACGGCAAGAACCCTCGAGGCCGAAGGCGAAGCCGCGGCCCTCCGCGCCGATCAGGCGAAATTGCTCGCGCTCGCCGGTCTCGGCCAGCGTTTGCGGGTGGTGCAACGCGGCTATGGCGCGGCCCTTCGCCATGCCCGGCAAAGCGGCAGCCTGGCCCGCTTGCTCCGGCGTCGCGACGAGCAGAAAATCGCCGCGCTCGCGGCGAGCCCGCTGTTTGACCGCGCCTGGTATCTCACCCGCTATCCCGAGGTCGCGGCGGCGGGGCGTGATCCAGTGGAGCATTACGTCAGCGAGGGCGCCTTTCTCGGCTATGATCCCGGGCCGGAATTTTCGACGCTCGATTATTATGCCCTGCACCCCGACGTGATTTCCGCCGACGTCAATCCGCTCGAGCATTACGAGCGTTTCGGCCGCGCCGAGAATCGCGCCATCCATCCGGCGCGGCACGCGAGCGCGGCATTGCCAGAGCCGTGGGAGACGCAAGCGCCCGGGCCGCCCACGCCGGCGCCGCGCATTGCCTTCCTCTCGGGTGAGGCCGATACCCCGGGCCATACCTATCGCGTCACCCGCCTCGCCGATGCTCTGCGCGCGCTCGGTGCGATCGTCAGCGTCCATCAGCCGACCCTGAAAGACGGCAAGCCGACCGGCGGCGAACCCCTCGCCGATCGCATCGGCGTCGTCGATTTTCTGATCATCTGGCGTCTCGGCTGGAGTGCCGAGCTGCGTGATATCGTCGAGCGGGCGCGGGCGGCGGGGGCCAGGCTCGCGCTCGATGTCGATGATCTGATGTTCGACGCCGAGCACGCCTCACCCGACGTGATCGACGGGATTCGCACCCGAGGCCTCGATCCCGCCGCCGTCAAGGGGCATTTCCTCGCCGTTCAGGAAACGCTGAAAGCGATGGATTTCGCGATTACGCCGACGCATTTCCTCGCCGGCGAGGTGCAACGCTGGGCGATCCCGACCTTCGTCATCCCAAACGGCTTCGATCGCGAGAATTGGTGGCTCGCCCGCCTTGCCCGCCGCGCCCGCGCCTTGGCCGGCGGCGACGGGCTGATCCGCCTCGGCTATGCCAGCGGCACCCGCACCCATCAACGCGATTTCAAACGCGCCTCGGGGGCGGTCGCGCGGATTCTCGCCGCCCGGCCGCAATGCCGGCTGGTGCTGTTCCGCCACGGCCCCTGGCCGACCCTCGATATCGAGGAATTTCCCGAACTGATCGGCGTTGAGGATCAGATCGAGTGGCGGGCGACGGTGCCGGTCGCGGAAGTGCCGCGCGAACTCGCCCGTTTCGATATCAATCTCGCGCCCCTCGAAGCCGGCAATCCGTTTTGCGAGGCGAAAAGCGAACTCAAATATTTCGAGGCGGCGCTGGCGGGGGTTCCATCCGTCTGCTCGCCGACGGCACCCTTCCGCCGCGCCATCCGCGACGGCGAAACCGGCTTTCTCGCCGCCGACGAGGATGCGTGGCACGCGGCGCTGCTCCGTCTCGTCGATGATCCGGCGCTACGGGCACAAATCGCCGGGCGCGCCTATCTCCATTGCCTTTGGGCCTATGGTCCGGAGCGGCGGGTGGAGATGGCGGCGAGTTTTCTCGATCAGGTTTTGCGCCCGGGAAGGCGAGCGGCGCGGCAATTCGCGCTCGATGTCGCGCTCGCGGCCCAGCCCGCGCCGGCTTTGCCCGCGCTCCCCGCAAGCGACATCGTCTTCGCCCATGACACGCTCGCCCGCGGGGTCGCGACCATCGTCGTGCCGCTTTACAATTATGCTGATTACGTCGTCGAAACCCTCGCCTCGATCGAGGCGCAGACCCTCTCTGCCGTCGATCTCGTCATCGTCGACGACGCCTCGACCGATGCTTCCCTCGCGGTCGCGAAAGACTGGCTCGCCGCCCATCACCAGCGTTTCGGCCGGGCATTGCTGTTGCGCAATAGGAAGAACGCCGGTCTCGCGCTCACCCGCAATGCCGGTTTCGCGCAGGCCGAAACCCCCTATGTCATGCCGTTCGACGCCGACAATATCTTGCTGCCCGACTGCCTCAGCCGCTGCCTCGCCGCCCTCGAGGAAAGCGGCGCCGCCTTTGCCTATCCGACGATGCAGCGCTTCGGCGGCGCCGACGACGTGTTCGCGAACCTTCCCTATGACCCGATCCGCCTCGCGCCGGGGAATTACATCGACGCAACCGCGCTGGTGCGGCTCGCCGCCTGGGCGGCGATCGGCGGCTATCACGATATCCGCCCGACCGGGTGGGAGGATTTCGATTTCTGGTGCCGCCTCGCCGAAGCCGGGCTCTATGGCGTGCATGTCGATCAGCCGCTGGTGCGCTATCGCGTGCATGGCAATTCGATGCTGCGCACCATCACCAATATCGATGACAATCTCCGCACGCTGCGCGCCAAAATGCGAAAGCGCCATCCCTGGACACTGGAGGGGCGAGCGGCCGACGAATGAGCCCGCCGCGCCCTCGCCCGACATCAGCCGGGCAGAAAGCGCAACAACGCGAAGCCGAAAACGATGCCGAACGCGAGTGCGCCGGTGATGAGGCCGAGGCGGCGATCGATGAAATCGCGCGCGCGGTCGCCGAAATGGCGAAGGAGGGCGGCAATCGCGAAGAACCGCGCCCCGCGTGTCGCGAGACTGGCGGCCATGAACAACGGAAAATCGAACTGCGCGGCCCCGGAGGCGATCGTCACCAGCTTGTAGGGGATCGGCGTCAGCCCCTTGATCAGGATGACCGCAAGCCCCCATTGCGCATAGGCGGCGCGAAACCGCGCGAAGGCCGGCTCCAGGTGATAAAGCTGGAGAATGGGGATCGCGAGCCGATCGAACAGCGCATAGCCGATGCCATAGCCGAGCGCGCCGCCGGCGACACTCGCGAGCGTCGCGATCGCGGCGAGGCGAAAGGCGGCGCGCGGCCGCGCGAGGATCATCGGGATCAAGAGGGCGTCGGGCGGGATCGGGAACACGCTGGCCTCGGCGAAGGCGATCAGCGCGAGCCACCAACTCGCCCGCGGCGTCGCCGCGAGGGCGAGAATCCGGCGATAAAGTCGGCGCATCATGCGGGCGGGCTCGTCTCCGCCCGGTCGTCGGCCTCATCCTCGCCGAGCAGCGCGGCGTGCAGTGCTGCGCGAAGTTCCGGCGGCGCCGTCCGCGCCAATGCGTTGCAGAGGCGGCGCAGGCGCCGTCGCTGATCGTATAATTGATCGAGCAGCCCGAGCACCAGCGGCAGCGTCTCCTCCTCGATCCGATATTCGTGCCGCAAGACGCGAATCAGATGGAGCCGGGCGACGTCGATCTCATCGAACGCCCAGCCGCCACCCGCCTCCCGCGGGCGCACCCAGCCTTCCCTGATCCAGTGCTCGATATCGAGGCGGCTCAAGCCGGCCTCGTTGGCAACCAAAATGTCGAGAGTGATCATGCCGCGTCCTCCAGCCCGGCGCGTGGATCCCACGATGGCGGATTATGGCGATTGCGCAAAAACGCCGCGAGTTCCTCGTCCGCCGGCCCGAGCATTATATGGAGGGTAACATAGCCGTCGCCCGCCGACTGGCCACCGGACGCCGGCACGCCCTTGCCGCGCAGGCGAAGCCTCGTGCCCGTGTCCGAGCCCGGCGGAATGGTCAGCATGACCCGGCCATCGAGGGTCGGGACGGGAACACGCGCGCCGAGCACCGCTTCGCTGACGCTGACCGGGAGATCGAGATGGATATCGCGGCCGACGCGGCGAAACAGCTTATGCGGCGCGACCGTAATTTCGATCAGTGCATCGCCGGGTGGGGCATCGCCGCGGCCCGGCTCCCCCTTGCCACGCAGGCGAAGATGCTGCCCGCTTTCAATCCCGGGCGGGATATGGACGTCGAGTTCGCCGCCCTCGGGCAGCGTCAGGCGCTCGGTCGCACCCCGCATCGCCTCCAGAAACGGGATGGTGAGGGCGTAATGCCGGTCCCTGCCCCGCCGCGCGCCGCCGGCGCCGCGTGCGCCGAATAAATCGGAGAGAATGTCCCCGAGATCGTCATCATCGGCGTCGCCGGCGGCATGGCGATAGCGGCTGCCGGCAGCGCCTTCGGCGTGGGCGCGATAGGAGCGCGCGCCAGGCGGCGGCCGTTCTTGGCCGGCGGCATCGATTTCGCCACGGTCAAAGCGGGCCCGCGTCGCGGGATCGGAGAGCAGGGCATGAGCGGCGTTGATCGCCTTAAAGCGCGCTTCGGCGCCGGGATCGCCGGGGTTGAGGTCGGGATGGGAGGATTTGGCGAGCTTGAGGAAGGCGCTGCGGATCTGTTTTTCCGTCGCGTCACGCGGCACGCCTAGGATTTGGTAGGGGTCGTCAGCCAATGGCGCTCTCCCGCCGTGAGTTCAGACATTCCTGATATAGCCGCAAACCCTGCCCCACCGGAGGGGGGTGGAAAAAAAATCGCGCCCGGCCGCATCCACGGCCGCCGCTCGCCGGTATCGGTGACAGCGGCCGCCATGGCCGCGCGCTCACCAACAACAGGAGACAGTCGATGAAACGAATGATCGCGTTTTCTTTGGGAACGGCTCTGGCGTTCGCCGCCGGCGGGGCCTGGGCGGCGCAGGACAGCGTCGTCATGGTCGGCGGCCAGGCGATGTATCCCTCGAAAACGATCGTGATGAACGCAGTCAATTCCGCCGACCACACGACGCTGGTCGCGGCGGTGAAGGCGGCGGGCCTGGTCGATGCGTTGAACGGCAAAGGTCCGCTCACGGTTTTCGCCCCGACCAACGAAGCGTTCAATGATCTGCCCGCGGGCACGGTCGCATCCCTGGTCAAGCCCGAGAACAAGGCGACGCTGAACAAGATTCTCACCTATCACGTGGTCGCCGGCGATTACACCTCGACCGCGCTCCGCAAGCTGATCCTCGCCGGCAACGGCATGGCGACGCTGAAAACGCTCGAGGGCGGCACCCTCACCTTCATGATGAACGGCTCGCAGAACATCGTCATGAAGGACGAGAAGGGCAACGTCGCCGATATCACCATCTATGACGTCAAACAGGCCAACGGCGTTATTCACGTCGTTGATAAGGTGCTGATGCCGAACTGAGTTTTCTCCCCGCCGTCGCCGACGATACCCGGGAAAGCGCGGCTTTCCCGGGTTTTTCGTATCCGCCTGGCGCTAATCGACGACGGCAAGCGTGCCGGCATAGAGCACCGGGCCGGTCGGCGCGCCGGTCGGCGAGCCGCCGCTCGGCTCGAGGCTGATCATGAGCTGGGTCGCAGGCCCCGCCCCCTCGGCCCGCACCACCCGGGTGCCCCGCGCCGGCAACACCCCGAGCGAGCGCGGCCGCGTCTCCCCCGCCGGCAATTCCCAGAGTTCGAGACTGCGATCAGCGGCGACGCTGAGCGGTGCCGCGCTGGTGATGGCGATCTCGCCATTGCCGATCATCATTGCCATGAAGACCGGCCCCTGGCCGCTCGCCGGCATCAAGGTGGCGACGGCGCGGGGGGCGTGAGTGGGCGGCGTGCGCCAAAGAAGGAGGCCGGCGAAGGCGGCGGCGAGCGCCAGGGCGCCGGCGGTGCTCGCCTGCCAGAGGCGAAGCCGGCGGCGAATCTGCGCGGCGGCGAGATCGCCCCGTTGCGGCGGCAGCGATTCGGCGATCCGCGGCCACAGTTCCGGTGGCGGCGCAACCTCGGGGAGCAGTTCGGCCAGCGGCGCGAGCCTTTGCTCCCAGGCCTGGATCGCCGCCGCCAGCGCCGGCTCGCGCGCCGCCCGCGCCACCACCGCCGCCGCGGTTTCAGCATCGAGGCAGCCGAGCACATATTCGCCGGCGAGGAGATCGGGATCGTCGTCGCTACCGCTCATGGGTCGAGGCACTTTTTCAGGGCGTGCAGCGCCCGCCGAATCCAGGATTTGATCGTCCCGAGCGGCTGTTTCGTCGCCGCGGCGAGATCCTGGTGCGAAAGCCCGTCGACGAAGGCGCGCAGAATGAGGCGCCGGCGATCTTCCTCAAGCGTTTCGAGGCAGCGCCGCAATGCCTTGCCGTCGCTGCTCGTGAGCAAAACCGCGAGAGGGTCCGGCGCCTCGTCCTCGATCTCGGGGACGGTGGCGCCGAGGGTCTCGCGGCCATGGCGGCGGATGAGATCGAGGGCGCGATAGCGCACCAGGCTGAGCAGCCAAGCCTCGGCATGGCCACGCGCGGCGTCGAACTGCCCGGCATTCCGCCAGAGTTGCAGGAAGGCGTCCTGCACGGCATCGGCGGCGAGCGCCGATTGCCGGGTGATGCGGAGGGCCACCGCATAGAGCCGGCGCGCCCGGCTATCATAGATTCGGCGAAACGCCGCCCGATCGCCGTGCGCGGTTGCGCGGATCAGCGCGGCGAGATCATCGCCGGGCGGATCGAGAGACGGATAGCCTGGCGTATCGGGCGCCGCAGCGGCGCTGGCAAAGGACATGGCCCAGCCTAGCGGAGGCCGGCGCGCGGCAGCAAGCGGCGTGCTGCGGCGCGCTTGCCGCCTTGGCTGCAAACGTCCGTTACAATAAGACCATCCCCCTATTGGCGGCGACGTGTCATAATACGATCTCATCGTGGTCATGAAGGACATACGTCACCGGGGCAGAAAACGATGCACCCGGGGGGAGAGTTTTTTTGAGGCCACTGGCTGGCGCCAGCGAGTGGAAAGCAGAGG
Source organism: Acidibrevibacterium fodinaquatile (assembly GCF_003352165.1). Taxonomy (GTDB): domain Bacteria; phylum Pseudomonadota; class Alphaproteobacteria; order Acetobacterales; family Acetobacteraceae; genus Acidibrevibacterium; species Acidibrevibacterium fodinaquatile. The sequence continues at coordinate 1,604,370 of NZ_CP029176.1, read as the reverse complement.
TACGGAGCATGCGCGGAATGTTGAAGACGAAATGGGGATTTTGGCTCGCGGTCGGGCTCTTGATGACGCGCTCTTTCGCGGCGCCCGTGTGGGCCGCCGATCAGCCCTCGACGAGGCCCGCCTTGCCACCCGGCTATGGCGAGGTGAAGGTGGTCGTATTGGGGGTGACGGCGCCGTTTTTCACGTTTGGCCTTGTCAAACGATTTGAACAAATCCCCGGGGTCGAGCATGCCTCGTTCAACCTTCTGCGTGGCACTGCCGACGTGGTGCTAAAGCCCAGCGCCAATGTCAGCGACGATGATTTGCGCCGGGCCGTGCGCAACGCCTCCTACTCGATCGGATCGATCCAATGGGTCGCCCACCCCTCCGCCGTGGCCGCGGGAAACTGAGACGATGAGCGGTTTTTTTCTCTGGATTCGCCGTAGTGCGTGGCTTTCAGGGAGTTTACTCGGGCTGCTCGCGTTGGTTTGTCTCACTTTGCCGGCACACGCGCAGATCACCTTTCCCTCCGCCGCGCCGATTTCGGCCGGCAACGTCATCGTCCGCACGCAGCCCACCGTCACCGAGTATTCTGGCGGTCTGCAGAGCTTTTATGACGAAAACATCGTGCTTTATGGCGCTTCGCCCGACCTTGCCTTCATTCTCGAAAACAAGTCGATTGTCTCCAATTCCGGCAATATCGTCAGTAACGGCAAGACCGCCGCCTTCACCGCCACCGGCTTCGGCGATACCGTGCTCGATACCCGCTATAATCTTTATGAGGTGGACGGGGTCGGTTCGACCTTCCGCATCGCGCCTTATATCGGAATCGACATCCCAACCGGGATGGACAACGTCAACGGCGCGGTCCCACGCGATCTTCAGCCGGCCTCTGGCGAATGGGGCACGCGCGAGGCGTTGACCTCGTCGTGGCAGACATTGTTCTGGAATGCCCAGGCGCTCATCGGCTATCAAAACTACGCCGGCTCGGGTGGGTTTCAGACCGGCTCGTCGCTGCTCGCCGACGCCGCCTTCCATTATCTGATCTGGCCTTCCGATCTTGATCGCGAGGTGCCGGCGGAGGTGTTCGCCTCGTTGGAGACCAATTATTCGCTCGCCGCGGTCGATCGCATGAATGGCAGCGCGATTTCGGGCACGGGCGGGCAGCTCTGGACCGTCGATCCCGGCCTGCTCTACAGCTCGCCGACCTGGGGCGCGGCCTTCACCGCGCTTTTGCCGGTTTTGCAGCAATATCGCGGCCCCGGCGCGGCGCGTTATGATTACGGCTTCGAAGTGACGTTCCGCTATAGCTTCTTCACCTACCATCACTGGTAACGATCTCGTCTCGCCGTGCGGCGTCGGAACCGTGGCACTCTATGGCCTCGCCCCGGCGAATGCGTTGCGTCGCGGCTGCACCAGCGCGGCCGCTGCGCGCCGCAAACGGGCTTGGCGGCGGCGGCGCATTGCGGCAGAACGGCAAGAACAAGAAAAGGAGATCAGCCATGTCCTCCGCCCCTGATCCGCTGCGTCATTTCGAGACGTGGCTCGCCGAGGCAAGCGCGGGTGAGCCGAACGATCCCAATGCGATGACGCTGGCGACGGCGAGCAAAGCCGGCCGCCCCTCGGCGCGGATGGTGCTGCTCAAGGAGGCGGACCCGCGCGGCTTCGTCTTTTATACCAACCTCGAGAGCCGAAAGAGCCTGGAACTCATAGAAAACCCGCTGGCCGCGCTGCTCTTTCACTGGAAGAGCCTGCGCCGTCAGGTGCGCATCGAGGGGGCCGTCATCCCGGTCGCGCCGGAGGAGGCGGACGCCTATTTCGCGACCCGCCCGGCGCTGTCGCGGCTCGGCGCCTGGGCCTCGGATCAGTCCCGCCCTCTCCCCGATCGCACGGTGCTCGAGGCACGGCTGGAAGCGGCGAAGGCGCGCTTCCCCGACGAGGCGGCGATCCCGCGCCCGGGGCACTGGTCGGGCTGGCGGCTGGTCCCGGATCATTATGAATTCTGGCAGGATATGCCGTTTCGCCTGCACCGGCGCGAGGTTTATACCCGGCGCGGTGTCGGTTGGGAGATCAGCCAGCTTTATCCCTAAGGAACCTCTGAACAGCGCAATTTTTACCCCTGCATCTGTCGGGTGAACGGCATTCGGTTGGCTCACGCCTGAAATTCATGGTGATTTTCGGCTTTCCGAGGTTTCCAGCGCCGTTTTTCGGGATGCTGGACAGACTCCGCCCTCGAACCTCACCCGGCTGCCATCATCCGCCGCCAACCCCCGCTTTCGCCGCGATCGCACCCGGGTTACACTGATCGCGTCAGAAAATCAGCCGGCCAGCCGAATTCGGGGAGATGTCCAAAAAAATGCCGATCACGCGCCGCGCGCTGCTCGCAACCAGCGCCGCCCTTGCCACAAGCCCGCTTGCGCGCGCCCGCGCCGCCGGGGAAAACATCATCCGCATTGGCGTGCTCACCGACCTTTCCGGCCAGTATCGCGATAATTCCGGCCCGACCTCGGTGCTCGCGGCGCAGCAGGCCGTTGAGGATTTCCGGCCCGAGCAATACGGGTTCAAGGTCGAGATTCTCTCCGGCGATCATCGCCAGAAACCGGATATCGCCTCGGCGCTGGCGCGGGAATGGTATGATCGCGACGGCGTGGACGCGATCGCCGATCTCAACAATACCGCTGTCGCGCTCGCGGTGAACACAGTTTCCACCGAAAAAGACAAGGCGCAGCTCAATACCGGCCCGGCCTCGGGCGACCTCACCGGCAAATACTGCAACCCGAATATGGTGCATTTCGCACCCGACACCTGGTGCTTTTCACATTCCACCGGCACGGCGATCATGAAACAGGGCGGCGATAGCTGGTTTCTCGTGGTTGCTGACTACACATTCGGCCATGCGTTGGAGCAGAACATCTCAACGCTGGTCACCGGCGCCGGCGGCAAGGTTTTGGGCGCGGCGCGCTATCCCTTCCCCGGCACCACCGATTTCTCCTCCTATCTCTTGGAGGCGCAAACCTCTGGCGCCAAGGTGCTGGGGCTTTGCAACACCGGTGGCGACATGGAAAACTGCGTCAAGCAGGCGCGTGAATTCGGCCTCGCCAAACAGGGAATGAAGATCGCAGCCCTTCTTGGCTTCGTCACCGAAATCCATTCAATGGGCCTCGAGACGGCGCAAGGCTTGTTGGTCTCGGATACTTTCTACTGGGACACCAATGATCGGACCCGTGCCTTCACCGAGCGTTTCATCAAGATATCGCCGCATAATTATCCGAGCAGCCTGCATGCGAGCTGCTATGCCGGGGTGACACACTATCTCCGCGCCGTTGCCAAGCTCGGCGTTCCGGCGGCAAAGGGTTCCGGGCGCGCCGCGATCGCGGCGATGAAGGCGATCCCGACTGATGATGATTGCTTCGGCCACCAGCAAATCCGCCCCGATGGCCGCTTCATCACCCCGGTGTTCCTGATGGAGGCGAAGACGCCCGCCGAAAGCAAGATGCCCTGGGACGTGCTCAAAATCGTCGCCACCACGCCCGCCGATGAGGCCTTTCGCCCACTCGCCGAAAAAGCCTGCCCGATGCTAAAGAGCTGAGAAGCTGTCCCGGAATCACTCGACAACAAATTTTGAATTTGCGTCAATGCGTTGTCGCTTGATTGGGCGGAATTCGCGTTCCCACCGATCGCTGGATGGCAGCTGAGGGTTGCGTGATTTCAGTGGCTGCGATTCTCTCTGGTTTGCGAAGACCCAGAGGGCGCCTCAAGACTCCCCTCATTTTCACACTGCCCCGCAAGTCTTGGCGAAAACGGGTAGATCGGCGAGCATATCGACGAATTTCTGGACCAACGCGAGCAAACGAAGCTCTGGCGTGCTGGAACTCGCCATGCAACTCGGCAATGTGAGCAAGGCCTGCAAGATGATGGGCTACTCACGCGACAGTTTCTATCGCTTCAAGGACCTCTACGAGACCGGTGCGATGCAGCGGATGTCAGGTATGCCGCATGACTGTCATGTCTAACCTGAGTTTAACAGCCAGATCTCAAAACCTCTTGATCGTCAATGAGTTACGGGCGCGCGGCGGGGCCTTAGCACCACGTTTGCCGGGAGCGGGATGGTCAGGGGGTTGGCTGGGGAGCGGCGTTGCGGATGTTTGGCGGCAGTGCCACGCCAACGGCCTGGAACGCTTTGCCGGCGACGCCGGTCGCAGGGGTTCGCAGGATGAAGTGTTTGCCGTCCTGCTCGACCGCGATTTCCTGAAGGCGATCGAGATCGGCGAGCAGCACGCGCCATTCCGGTTTCATCTGCGCGGCTGCCAAGCGCTCTTCCAACTCTTTGCGCAACACGAGGGCCAAAAAACTACAAAACACATGGCCGCGGATCGCCGCATCGGTCTGGTGATAGATCGGCCGGGTCGCCAGCAGCGCCTTGGCCGAGCGGAACAGCTGCTCGATGACCAGGAGATCGCGGTAGCGGCGCATCACCGTGAGCGGCGACAGCTGGGTGTTGGTGCGCAGCACATAAAGCCCATCGTAGCGGGCCTCCTCGGCGACGCGGGCTTCATCGATGGCAAAGTGCTGCTGGTCGGGCGTCTTCAGGTAGCGCCGGTAGGCACTGTTGCCGACCAGTGACTTGTCCCCCTGTTTGAGCTTGGCGCGTAGGGCTGCGACGACGGCCGCACGGGTACGGGCCGCCTGTGCGGCTTCGGTGAGGTTGCGACAGACGATATAGCGGCGCTCACCGAGCATCACCGCCTTGGCTTCCAACTCGGTATCCGCCCGCCCCTGGTGGGGGATCACCAGGGGCACGCTTGGCGCTGGGTCGGCCAGCACCACATCGCGAACCTCCTTGGCGTTGCGTTCGCGCACGCCAAGGATGTATGCGAGGCCGCGCACCTCCAGGGCAGAGATGGTGTCGGCGCTGATCATGCCGCGATCGGCGACGACGCAGACCCGCTCGATGCCGAAACGGGCGCGCAGCCGATCGATCACCGGGATCAGCGTGGTCACGTCGGCGGTGTTGCCCGGCCACATCTCCGAACAGACCGGCCGTCCCTCCTGGTCAATGATGGCGCCGACGATCATCTGGGTCAGGTGCGGCCGATAGTCTTTGGAATGACCGCGCTCACCGAGCGTCTCGCCACCCGCACCCTCGAAATACAGCGCGGTGGTGTCCATGAACACCACCGAGAGATCGGTGAACAGCGAGCGCCGCCGGGCGAACAGCCGCTCCTCGACGAGGTCCTTGACGCAGCGCGCCACCAGGGTCCGATCCGCCTGCTCCGCCGCGGGCAATTCCTCGCCGAGCCAGGCCATGGCGCGGTAGAGATGATGCAGCCGCAGCGCGCCGACGCCGTCGATGCGGTAGTCCTCTCGCCACTGCTCACAGGCACGATCGGAGCCGGAGACCATCAGCCGGTGCAGCACGGTGAGGAAGACGGCGCGCTCGACAGAGAATTCAAAGCCGCGTCCGGCGAGCATCTCATGCAGCACCGCACCGCAGCCGGTGTCGCGCCACAACCGTTCGAACAGCAAGGGCGGTCCGATGCGTTTGCAGGTGGGAACCGGCGTCTCGCTTTGGTCGAGCAGGGAGAGGATCACCGAATGCTGTGCGAGACGCGCGGCGGATCGCGCCAGGCGGTCGAGGTCGCCGTTGCGTTCGATGTCTTCCTTACGGCCGAGATTGCGGATGATACGCTGCTTGGTCTTGCCATCCTCGCGGACGGTCTCGACTAGGTAGACGTAGGTGTAAGGACCAATGCGCTTTTCGCGGACGAACATGGCGCTAGCATTCAGGCTGGCGCCGATTCGTCAAGCATTAAAGTGCTATGATCGGAATAATTTAGCACCACGTCATTTGGCAGAGCGGCGCCTCGTCAGAAAAACTTAGTCTAAATCAATGGCTTATTATTCCCCCGCAGGAACGGATGCCGGTCTACTGTTAAACTCTGGTCTAAGGGTGGGACTCAGTAAGGCAACAAGATCAGCGCGCCGCTGGTGCGGCGCGATTCGAGGTCTTGATGAGCCATCGCCGCCTCGACCAGGGGGTAGCGGCGCGGCGCGGAGGGCGTCAGGATGCCTTGGCGCAGTGCCGTGAACAGGCGGGCGACATGCGGTGCCAATCGTGCCGGTGTGTCGGTATAATGTCCGTAATTGGGCCGCGACAGGGTCACCGACTTGGCGGCGAGCGCACCGATATCCTGTTCCCCGATCGCGCCGGAAGCCTGGCCAAAGCTGACGATATGGCCGCGTGGCGCGAGCGCCGCGATCGAACCCGCAAACGTATCAGCACCAACCGCATCATAGATGACATCGACGCCCTGCCCGGCGGTCAGCCGCGACACCGATTCGGCGAAATCCTCACGTGTGTAGATGATGACATGATCAGCGCCGAGTCGCGTCACCAGTTGCGCCTTCTCCATGTTGGAGACGGTGGCGAACACCGTCGCCCCGAGATGCCGCGCCCATTGCACGAGGAACTGGCCAACGCCACCGGCCGCGGCGTGGATCAACACCCGCTCTCCCCGCCGGACGACATGGACCTCATGCAACAGAAAACTCGCCGTGACCCCTTTGAGCAGCACCGCGGCGGCAAGATCATCGGCGATATCGTCGGCGAGGCGGATCAGCAAATCCGCCGCCATGTTGCGCCGCTCGCTATAGGCACCAACCGGAGGGCAGGCATAGGCGACGCGATCGCCGGGACGAAGATCTGCAACCCCCTCGCCGACCGCCTCGATCACCCCGGCGGCCTCCATCCCTGGCACGCCCGGCGGTGTTAGCAACGTGAAATAGCCAGTACGGCAATAGACATCGATGAAATTGACGCCGATCGCGGTGTGCCGCACCCTGACCTCGCCGCTGGCCGGCGCTGGCAGCGTGATGTCGCGCAGGCGAAGCACCTCCGGCCCGCCATACCGCTCGACGACGATCGCCTTAGTGGTGACGCCGTGGCCGGAGGCGCCGGCTCCGTTCCACCGCCGGCCGGTGACCGAGCCCCCCTCCCCCACGCTCGCCGCCGCCACACTGACGCGCCGTGACGTCACGGCTGTTGCCAACCGCATCCCCGCCGGCACGACGCCGCCCGCATCAGGTGCGCCGAGATAGGCACGAATGGCGGCGAAGCCGGCGCGCTGGATCTCGTCGCGCACCAGAGAGACGAGTTCGTCATGCCGCGCCGCCGGCGGGGTGAACTCGGCGCACCACTCCCAGAACGTCTCGTCGCCATCGGTCACCGGCTGTAGCCGTAGGTTTGCGACATAGCCCATCAGCGGCAGCGGCGCCTCAAGAAGGCAATAGCTCAGCCGATGCTCGACGTCCGACAGCGACAGTAATTGTTCGCGCAAAATCCCGCCTGCCGCCAGACGAAAACGCCTGACCGCGCCGACCATGTCGGCCGGGGCATTATCCTCGATGGTGCTCGTCGAAACTGCCGGGTGCCAACGATCGTGGCCATTGAAATCACGCAGAAGACGCCAAACCTCTGCGATCGGCGCGGCGATGATCGTGCTTTGCCGGACCACAACCATCGGCGTGGCTCAGCGTCTGAAGCGCTGTTTGAGCGCGTCGAACGCCGCTTGGAAAACGCCGGCGCCGATCTGTTGGATAAGCGCCGCCTCGCGCTCCGGTGCGCATTCAAATTCCGCTTCCCACGCGGCGAAGGTCATGTCGCCGTCGGTCACCGGCGTTAGCGACAGCTTGGCGACGTAGTTCCGCACCCCCATCGGGCTTTCCAAAATGGCATAGGTGCAGGAGAGATCGTAATCCGACAGCGCCAACAACCGTTCGCGGATGACGCCGCCATCACGAAGACGGAAATTACGGATGCAGCCGATCTGATCAGGCGGGGCGTTGTGCTCGATGCGGCTTTCTGCGACGAACGGCGTCCAATCGGGGAGCGCGTTGAAATTGCGCACGACCCGCCAGACCTCGGCGGCCGGTGCAGGGATAACGGCAGAAACATAAACCTTGGTCATGACGATCCCGCTGCGCTGGCCTTCATCGGTCGCGCCCACGATCGTCGTCTTGCTCGTCATGCGCGCGCGTAACTTTGCCTGCTGGCGTTCTATCGCGCGTCAGACTTGAGATATCCTTGGCGTCGCGGAGCACATCGGTCAGCCGCCCGAGCGAGCCTCCCTCGATGCCGATCTCCTTCATCAGGTTGTCAATCATCGGCGCTTGGATACGATAACGCAGCGCCGAATCGATCACTTCATCGGTGACGTTGCGCCCACCCCCACCCCCAGCGCCAACGCCATTCAAGCCATCGATATGAAGGATTTTGATACCCTCTATCTTTTCCATCGGCTTGACACTTTCGCGCACGATCGCCTCGAGACGGTCGAGCAGCTTACCACGGAGCCGCCCGGCACGCGCCTCGCCGGTGAGGAGGTTTTCCGCTTCATTGATCAGGCGCTGACCTTCGGCTTCGACCTCGTAACGCTGCGCCGCCGCCAAAACACGAATTTTTTCGGCTTCCGCCTCTGCCTCGGCGGTGATCTTGCGTGCCTCGGCGAGACTGCGGGCGGCACGCATCTCCGCCTCCGCCGCCGCCGTGACGCGCAACGCCTCACTCTGAACCTCGCGTTGCGTGGCAATGAGATCGGTGAGTTTACGCCGCTCGGCGATTTCGCGTTCGCGCGTCGTGAAGGTACGCTCCTCGGCCGCCACCGCATCAGCACGCGCGACCTCTGCCGCGACCAGCGCCGTCGAGCGTTCCTCCGTCTTGCGCGCGAGATCGATCGCTTTCTGGATCTCGGTCAATTCAACATTGAGATGGCATTCGATAGCAAGCTTGCGCAGATCCCGGTCTTTGACCAGCTTCGCTTCCTCGACACCACGCTCGGTCGCGATACGCGTCCGCTCGATTTCCTCAGCAGCAGCGATTTCAGCTTCCTCGAAAGCCTGCCGGTTGGCGATTTGCAAGCTGTTCAAATGTCGCTCACGCGCCAGACGCACTTCATCGATGGCACGCTCCTGCTGGATGCGCTCAGCTTCAGTCTGCTGATTGGCGATGATTTCCGCGCGACGCCGCTCGGCTTCAGCCCGCGTGAAATCGAGGGTTTTCTCGGCAAGCGCGATCTGGCGCTCGAGTTCGACGATCTCGAGGGCGCGCTTACGTTGGATCTCGAGCTCGCTCTGGGCGCGTTCCCGCTCGATCCGCGCTTTCTCCAATGCGAAGCCGAGGGCGATCTGTTCACGTTCCGTTTGCTCGCGCGTTTTCATTTCCGCTTCGTCGAGCGCCCGGCGGCGGGCGATCTCATGCCGCTGCGCCTCTTCCTCGGTACGGATTCGCGCTTCGGTGAGAGTACGCTCCTGTGCGAGCCGTGCCATCTCCACCGCCTCACGGGCGATGAGCTGCGCCTCTTCGGCTTCCTGATCACGCGCCGCGCGCTCTTTGACGAGCACGGCCCGCTGCTCTGCACGGCGGATCTCGACCTCACGCTCCTGCTCCAGCCGCGCATATTCGGCATCACGATCGATCTCAAGCACTTTGCGTTGGGTATCGAGATTCTGATTACGGATATCGACCAGGGTGCGCTGCTCGATTTCGTTGCGCATGCGCCGACGAAGCTCGATCGTTTCGGTGAGCTGGGTCAGACCCTCGGCATCAAAGGCATTGGATGGATCGAAATAATCGAGGCTGGTTTGATCGAGATCGACGATCGCCACAGTCTCCAGTTCCAGCCCGTTGACGGCGAGCGTCGCGGCCGCCAAGTGTTGCACGGCCTCGGCGTATTCGCCGCGCCGCTCATGCATCTCCTCGAGTGTCATGCGTGCGGCGACCGTGCGCATCGCGGCCGCGAACTTGCCCTCCAAGATCTCACGCAGACCCTCTGGCTCAAGCGTTCGCCCTCCGAGCGTCTGCGCCGCGGCGGCCACGAGTTGCGGCGAAGCGCCGACACGAACGAAAAATTCCGCAATCAGATCAACCCGCATCCTGTTCTTGGTGATCAATGCCGCTTGCTGATCGCGGCGAACCTCGATCCGCATCACGTTCATATTGACGGGCGTGATCTCGTGCAAAACAGGAATGACGAAAGCGCCGCCGTTGACCACCACTCGCTCACCGAGAAAGCCGGTTCGAACGAATGCGATCCCCTTCGTGGAGCGCCGATAGAGCCAGCGCAGGACATAGACCCCGACGACGATGAGAATCGCGACGAGGACCAGCCAGAGAACAATATTGCCGAAAATTTGTGCGGCCATGAGTTTTTGCCCCTCCGTAATGGTCAGCCGAAGGCGACCGACTTGAATTTGCGTGTTTGTTCCGTCAGCGCTCGCTCCGTCGGCAGCCGTTCCATCGAGGAGGCTCCATAAAACCCATGGCAATGACGGCAATTATGGAAAATATAGGCAACGTCGTCGGGTTCGGCGACAGGGCCGCCATGGACGAGGATGATCGCGTCCCGGTTGACCTTGAACGCCGCCTCCGCCCATTCATCGACCAGCGCCGGGACATGTTTGAGCGTGATCGCCGTTTCTGCACCGATCACCCCGCCGGTGGTGAGCCCCATATGGCAGACTATGACGTCAGCGCCAGCCTTGGCCATCGCCGTCGCCTCGTCGGCGTTGAAGACGTAGGGGGTTGTCAGCAAATCCTTCTCGTGAGCACGCCGAATGAGATCGACCTCAAGGCCGTAGGACATGCCAGTCTCCTCGAGATTGGAACGAAATATGCCGTCGATCAGACCGACAGTCGGAAAATTCTGCACGCCGGCAATCCCCATTGCCTTGAGTTCGTCAAGGAACATGTCGAACAGGCAGAATGGATCGGTGCCATTGACGCCGGCAAGAACCGGCGTTTTCTCGACCACCGGCACGATTTCACGCGCCATTTCGCGGACGATCTCATTGGCATTGCCGTAGGCGAGCAGACCAGAGAGCGAACCGCGCCCCGCCATGCGATAGCGGCCGGAATTATAAATCACGATGAGATCGATCCCACCCTTCTCCTCACATTTCGCGGACAATCCCGTGCCAGCACCACCGCCGACAATCGGCACACGCCGGCGCTTCATATCTTGGAAATTCTGAACGAGGACGGTGCGTTGAAAGCGCGGCATTCAGGCCCTCCTTTGCAATTTCGGCGCGATCGCCCGAAACGATGCAATCACCGCATCCGCGAACGCCGGCTCATTGATATTGCACGCAACACGTTCGACGCGCCGCGACGGCGAGGGAAGGACGGATTTTTCGATGGCCTCGAACAAGGCGGCATCCGCTTCCGGATCATAAAAAGGCTGCCCTGGCGCGTCGAGCAACGAGACCCCGCCCTCGGGCAACAGGAACCGCACCGGGCCAGCCATCCGGTTGAGACGCGCACCGATCCATTCGCCAAAGGCGCGGTTTTCATCACGCGTCGTTCGCATCAAGGTAACGTTCGGATTATGGATGACAAATTTACGGCCGCGAAATTTCTCCGGCACGGTCTCACGCGGCCCGAAATTGACCATATCGAGCGCTCCCACCGAGCCGACATAGGGCATTCCGGTACGAATAGCGGAGCCGAAACGGTCTTGATCGGCGGGGAAGACGCCGCCCACAATCATGTCGGCGATTTCGGTGGTCGTGAGATCAAGCATGGCAACCAGGAGACGCGAGTCAGCAAGCCTCTCCATCGCCCGCCCGCCAATGCCGGTCGCATGAAAAACCAGACAGTCATAATCCCGCTCGAGCTTGCGCGATATCGCCTGAACGAGCGGCGTCGTCACCCCGAACATGGTGATGCCCAGTGCCGGGCGCGCGTGCTTGCGCCTAGCCTCCCGCGCCTCGGCGGTAGGCAATTGCGCGATCATCCCGGCGAGCGCATGGGCGGCGTTGCCCAGAACCCGCTCTGTAATCGAATTCAGCCCCTGTATGTCGGCCACCGAGGGGAGCATCATAATGTCGGTGCCACCAACATAGTGCGCGACATCACCGGCGGCGACCGTCGAGACCATGAGCTTCGGCACGCCGATGGGGAGCACACGCATCCCAGCGGTGGCAAGGGTGGTGCCGCCCGAGCCGCCCGCCGAGATGATCCCACCGATGTCGGGCTCACGCACGATCCAGCGCGCAAAAGCTTCGGCCATAGCGGTGACCGCGGCGCCACGATCCCCCGACATGACCGCATCCGCACCGCGCGGATGGAAGCTTGCGACCTCGAGTGCCGTCACATCCGCCGGCGTCGCCTTGCCCGTTGTCGAGAGATCGACCTGCCGGGTCCGCAAGCCGAGTGCCTTCAGCCGCTCGGCGATGAAACGCAATTCCTTGCCCTTGGTGTCAAACGTGCCAACGACGAGCGCGGTGCGGCCAACGCGCTCACCGACTGGCTGCGCAAAAACCGCCTCCGGCGCCGCGGTGCTTTCGCTTTTAGCCCACGTTTGCGCCGCCGCAGCTGTATCCGGGGCCAGGGGCACCCGCCAGCGATTAGGGAGGCGCGTCACAGGTCGAAAGTCGTTGCCCTCAGTCGGCGCGCCCTCCTCCGCCCCGTTCACGCCACTGCGCTCGATGCGATAGACGGCGGCCAAGTGCTGCTCCGCCTCGATACTTGCTTTTGGGTTTTGCGGTTCTTCCTCGACGTTACGACCGACGCCGAGCAAACGTTGCTGCAAGCCTCGATCAGCAGCCAGCGCGCTCGCGGCCATGATCCGGTTGACGCGGCCGTTGACCATGATCGCCACGTGATCGGAGACCGCGGTCGCGACACCGATATTCTGCTCGATCACGAGGATCGCCATCTCGTCCGCTTCGGCAAGCGTCACCAGGAGTCGCTCGACCTGAGTGACGATGTTCGGGGCCAAGCCTTCCGTTGGTTCGTCCATAACGAGCAATTTCGGATCGCTGAGCAAAGCGCGGGCGATCGCCAACATTTGCTGCTCGCCGCCGGAAAGTTGTGATCCACCATGGTTGCGCCGCTCAGCAAGACGTGGAAATGTCTGATAGATGCGCGCTGCCGTCCACATCGCATCGCGTCTATTGCCCGCGGCGAGACGCAAATGCTCATCAACCGAAAGACTAGGCCAGCAGCGCCGCCCCTGCGGCACATAACCGACACCGAGACGATGGATCTCGTAAGGCTCGAGAGCAACGATTTCGCGGCCATGAACACGAATGCTGCCCGTGCGGGCCCGTTTGAGCCCGGTGATGGCATTGCAAAGCGTGCTCTTCCCCATCCCATTGCGACCGACGACCGAGAGCACGCCGCGCTCCAGCGTCAATGACACACCCTGAATCGCGTGGCTTTCCCCGTAATACACGTGAAGATCATCGACCTTTAGCGCTGCTGGTGGCGGATGCGTCGATCTCGTCGGGCGCTCAACCATGCCTGCCCCCGAGATAGATATCTTGTACTTCGGGATCATTCTCGATTTCCTCGGGAGTGCCCTCCTTGAACAGCCGCCCGTTATGCATCATCGAAACATAGTCGGTCACGCGCAATGCGACATCAAGGTCATGCTCGATGATGATATAACCGATATGCTTTGGTAAAGTCTTGAGAATGACAACAAGGTCACGACGTTCGCTCGGCGACAGGCCAGCGGCAGGCTCATCGAACAGGATGAAGCGCGGCGCCCCGGCGAGCGCGAGGGCAACCTCAAGCTGGCGTTGCTGGCCGTGGCTCAGGGTCGAAACCAGACGGTCGCGATCATCATCGAGGTGAACCGCGTTGATGATCGAGTGCGCCTGCATGACATTGATATCCATCGCACCCGGCCGGCGCAGGGAAAAGCGCCGTCGCGATACGCCACGGCACGCAAGAAACACACTGTCGAGCACACTTAATCCGCTGAAAAGCTGTGAGATTTGGTAAGTTCGCCGAAGGCCGCGGCGGATACGCTCATGCGTCGGCAGGTCGGAAATGTCTTCGCCGAAAAACCGGATGCGGCCGGCCGTGAGCGGAAATTCACCAGTGATGGCATTGAACAATGTCGTTTTACCGGCGCCGTTCGAGCCCAATACCGCGCGCCGCTCGCCCGCCATGATCCGCATCGTGATCCCCGAGAGCGCCGCCAACGCACCGAAATGACGCGTCACGCCTTCCAACTCCAACGCATGCGCGCCAGCGCCGTGAAGACGGTCTGCGATCGAAGTTTCGGCCATTAGCGATCGCCTCGTGGTCAGATCACGTCACGGGCAGGACGGGTTATCACGCCCGACTTTGCCAAGCTTCAGGAATTCGTCGCGCGGGATACCGAGGGTTTGATTGACCTGCGGCTCGATCTTGATGAGTTTATTAAACAGCGTCCCATCCGGCAGTTTCACGACCTCGGTCAGAAAGATATCGGCAATGGCGTTACGATTGGCGTCGAGCGATACTTTTCCCGTCGGCGTCTCGAAGGTAAGCGTAGAAAGCGTCGCTCGCAGCCTTTTGCCCCCGTCAGAGACGTCATCTCCGATCTCCTGAAGCCCAAGCAAAGCTGCCTTCATGTTGATATAATAGGCGTGTGCGAAGAGCGATGGCACCGGGAAGGCACCGGATTGCTTTTTATAGGCATCGACGAAGGCTTTCCATTGCGGGCTCGGATTGCTGTCAGCGGTGGGGCCGGCCGAGGGAGTCCCGATAAGCACGTCATGGATCTTACCCTTCGAAGTGAGCACAGTTTGATCGACGGTTATCGAGCCACCGATCAACGGGGCCTTACCACCCGCCTGTTCGTACTGGGTCAGAAAATTGACCGCATCGGCGCCACCGAGCGCGACATAGATCGCATCAACGTCTTCCGGGATTGCGGCGATCACCGAGGAATAATCCTTGGTCCCGATCGGAACCCACGCCTTCGCTGGCACATGACCGCCAGCCTTACAAAACTCGGCCATGAAGCCGAAAACCTGGGTATAGGGAAAGGAATAATCCTCCGCGACGATGGCAACCCGCTTATAACCTTTCTGCCCGAACGCATAGTCGCCGAGCCCGGCCATCCACTGCGCGCCATCCGTCGAGAAGCGGAAGAAATTGGGCGCAGGATCACGCAGGGTAGTATCTTGTGCCGCCGAGGAACCATTGAGAAAGGTGACATCCGGCTTGGTCTTGGCGTAATCCTTGATCGCGAGACCCTCATCACCGGAGAGCGGGCCGACCAAAACCTTCACTCCGTCCTGTTCGACGAGTTTGCGCGCCGCCCGCACTGCGCTATCTGGCGAAGCGTCTGATGAACCCTTAATGATTTCTATTTTCTTGCCACCAACCATGCCGTGAAATTCATCGACGGCGGTCATCGCGCCACGCATTCCATCCTCACCGAGAACAGTGAACGCGCCCTCAAACGTCGCCAGGACACCGATCTTGACGGTATCCTCAGCGAACGCCAGTTCTGGCGCAACAAGCAGGCCGGCCAGTGCCAGCGCAAAACATGTTCGTCTCGTCATCCGTCTCTCTCCCCTCTCCTTTGGTTGTTGAAACAAGGGCCGCGCGCCACAGATCGACGCGCAAACCGTTTTTTAAGGCGTACGCAATTTCACCTTCTCCCACAAGCCAAGAACGCCATCGGGAGACACGAAAACAATCACCAGAAAAATGAGTCCGATGAGCGTATTGTAGCGTTCGGCGCCGACGATATCGATGGCAAACGTCTGGATCAGAACGACGACGACCGCACCCACGAATGGACCGATTGGGTGACGAATGCCGCCGATGACGGCAATAACCAAAACATTGATCGCGGCGCTGACGTTGATCGTCCCTGGCGAAATACGACCATTGAACCAGACTAGCAAAACGCCGGCCAATCCCGCGATCAGCCCGGCATAAAAATAGGCCAACACCTTATGCCGCGTCACGTCATAGCCGAGGGCGCGCATGCGTCGAGCGTTGTCACGCACCGCCTGCAAGGTGAGCCCGTAGGCCGAACGTGAGGCGTAGAGCACTGCGGCATAAGAGAGCGCGGCACAGCCGAGACAAAGATAATAGAATGGCATCGGGTCACGCCAATTGATGTCCCAGAATTTCGGCGCGTCGATCCCCGCGAATCCAGAATGTCCATTGAATAAAGCGTAGTTTTGCTGCGTGAAATAGAAAAAACCGGTCGCGATTGCGAGGGTGATCATGATGGTATAGATGCCCTCGGTGCGGTTGGAGATCATCCCGATAAGGGCTGAAACCAGCGCGGCGAACAGCACAGCAAACGGCACCAAAATCCAGAATGGCCATCCGAAACCATGCACTCCGGTATGGTTCAACCCGAAGATCGCGACCGTGTAGCCAGCGATACCGGCGATCGAGATGGGCGCCATGCTGACCATGCCGCCATAGCCGGCGAGCATCATCAAGGACAGTGCCACCATTCCCCAGATCAACGAATAGGCCGCGATTTGGATGAGAAAAAACTCGGACGCAATCGCCGGATAGACGAGAAGGAGAGCGCCGAGCACGATATGGCCGACACCGACTCGCTCGAGAAGGGCCACGTCCCCGCGCGGCCGGACAGCGTCTAGCAGCCCGCTCATCGCGCGCGCCCCAGGATTCCTCGCGGCCGGAAGGCCAGCACCGCCACCATGATAACAAAAGTGAGAACCACACCGTATGTCGGAAAATAGACCAGGCCGATTTGCTCAGCGAGGCCGATGAGCAACGCACCGATGGCGGCACCGGTAATCGAACCCATGCCGCCGACGATCACCACCACGAGCGAGGCCAAGAGATAGCGCACATCCTCGCCCGGCGCGACCGACAGCACCGAGCCACCGATCGTACCCGCGAAACCGGCGAGTCCAGCACCAACCGCGAACACTATCGCGAAGACGGCATGTACATTGACGCCGGATGCCGAGAGCATGGCCCGGTCGTCGACACCCGCGCGGATCATCATGCCGACCCGGGTGCGATTGAGCATGAACCATAATCCGATGCCGATAACGATCGCTGCCGCGAGAACGACGAGACGAAAAAGCGTATAGCGCAGGAATACTGGCACGCCGTTTGAACGCACCGCGGTGATAATCGGCAAGGTTACGGCGCCGTCAAGCCAGTTCGGTATCGGAATCTGATATGTCGCGCCGGTCCATATCGCGAGCATGAGGTCGGCGGCCACGATTGAGATACCAAGCGTCACCAGTGTTTGGCGGAGATCATCGCCCTCGAGGCGGCGGAAAACAAAAACCTGCATGCCAACGCCGATTATCGCCAAACCGGCAAACCCGGCAGCAACGCCGAGCAACCAGTACCCGGTACGGGTCGTGACCTCGTAGCCAATATAGGCGCCGAGGAGGTAGAGCGATCCATGCGCGAGATTGACGTTGCGCATCAGCCCGAAGACGAGGGTGAATCCGCTCGCTACCAAGAAATAGAGGCCCGAGAGAGTAAGCCCGTTCAATATCGCACTGACGAAGGCTTTCTTTGAGATGAGCACGCCCGCAAGCCATGTTGGCCACACAGAGAAAATCAGCCACGCAAGCGCGGCCACGAGCACGAGCACAACCAGAATCCATACCTGTCGCGAACTCATGGCACTGCCGCCGAAAGGCGCCGTGGCGCGCGCTTCGCCTGATGCGCTCATGCGACCAGCCGACGACGCTGCTCGTTCATGCGCGGCATTTTGTGAAAATTACCACCTTTCATGATCGCGAGAATTCGGCTTCTATCCTGCAGAATGCGCACATCGGCGAGCGGGTCGCCGTCGATGAGGAGAATATCGGCAAGATAGCCTTCTTTGATCAACCCAAGCTCATCGGCCATACCCATGATCTCGCCGCCATATTTCGTCGCCGCCTGAATCGCCTCCATTGGCGAGAAGCCAAGCATTTCAACGAAAGTCTGAATATCCTTGGCGTTGGTTCCCTGTGGCGTCCAGGCAAAGCCGTAATCACCGCCGATGCAGATGCGAATGCCACGGCGATGCATTTTTTTCATGCTCTCGACGCATGCTTCGAGCTCGCGCTCATAGGCAATGGTGATCGGCGAACCCGGCTTAATGCCCCAGGCCGCCGCGTGCCGCGCAGTATTAATCAGCCATGCGATTCCTGGCGCAACGAAATGCCGATCTTTCGCCGCCTCAAGCATGTCGAGCGCTTCTTCATCAACAAATGAAGCGTGATAGATATTCTGAATACCGTGACGGATGCACTGCTTGACTGAACCTGACGAGCGCGCATGCGCGGCTAGGATTTTGCCGCGTCGGCGCGCCTCCTCTGCCGCCATCGCCACCTCTTCCTCGGCCATCGGCGTTTCCTCGGCGCCCATGCCGGTAAGCGATTCGCCAGAAAGATTGAGCTTGATGGTGTCCACGCCATATTTGATTAGCGTGCGCACCGTGCGGCGTATTTCTTCTGGGCCCGATACAACGAGCCCAAGATTGAGGCCAGGATGCGGAATATGCGAGGGCGCGGCGTCACCGAGCCCGCCGACGGTGGTGATTTCCGGCCCCGCCGCGAGGTAGCGCGGCCCTGGGAAGCGCCCTTCATTGATGAAGCGCTTGGCAACGACGTCTAGCCGAGGCTTGGCTGCTGCGGCGCCACGCCCGCCAGTGAAGCCGCTATCAAGCACTAGTGCTTTGAACCAAACAGAGGATTCACAACGGGGCTGATTTGTGAGATTCTGTGTGCATGGCACAGACCGTCATCCCCATCGTCAACTCCGCGGACCGCGAGCGTTTGGCCGCCATTGTGGAGGATCGCAACCGTTCTCAGAAGCATGTTCAGCGTGCCAGGATCATTCTGCTATCGGCGGAGCGTCTGACCGTGCTGGAGGTGGCGGCGCGCAGTGGAGCAAGCCGGCCGTCGGTATGGCGCTGGCAGCGGCGCTTTGCCGAGCAAGGTGTCGATGGATTGCTGCGCGACAAGACACGCAAGCCGGGCAAGGCGCCGTTGTCGCCGGCGACCATCGCCCGCGTGCTGGCGCTGCCCTGCGGGGAGGCACCGAAAGCGGCGACCCACTGGACCGGCCGTATGGTGGCCAGCGCCGTCGGCATCAGCCTGAGCGCGGTGCAGCGCATCTGGCGGGCCCATCGCCTGCAGCCACACCGCATCAGGACCTTCAAGAAATCCAACGACCCGGCTTTCGCCGCCAAGGTCGAGGATATCGTTGGGCTCTACATGAACCCGCCTGCGCACGCCGTCGTCGTCTCGATCGACGAGAAAAGCCAGATCCAGGCGCTCGACCGCACCCAGCCCGGCCTGCCGATCAAGCCTGGCCGCTGCGGCACCATGACCCATGATTACAAGCGCCACGGCACCACCACCCTGTTCGCCGCTCTGAATGTCCTCGACGGCACCGTCGTCGGCCGCTGCATGCCCCGGCACACCCATCAGGAATTCGTCAGGTTCCTCAACGCCGTCGAGCGCGCCGTCCCCGCCGGCAAGATCATCCACGCCATCGCCGACAACTACGCCACCCACAAACATCCTAAAGTCAGGGAGTGGCTGGCCGATCATCCGCGCTGGGTCTTCCATTTCACGCCAACCTCCGCGTCCTGGATCAACGCCGTCGAAAACTTCTTCTCTGTCATCACCCGACGGCGCATCCGGCGCGGCGTGTTCACCTCCGTCGCCGATCTCCAACGCGCCATCCGCAGCTACATCCGCGAGCACAACCGCAACCCCAGGCCATTCGTCTGGACCAAGCCGGCTGACGACATCCTCGCCAAGCTCAGCCGGCTGCCTGTAGCGTCCGATTGAGTCAGAGCACTAGCTTGGCCATTTCCATCGTGACCAGCATGTGTTCTTCCGGCTCCATCATCTGAATTGGATCGATACCGGGCGCGTTGTTCCAGGAGAGATGAAGATGGGCATCGATCATGCCCGGCATGAGCGTCGCTCCGGCGCCGTCAATGACGGTGACGCCGCCATAACCCATCGACGCGCTGCCGACACTTGCCGAGCCGAAGCGTGTGGCACCGCGCGTGATCTGCTTGATGCGTCCACCTTGAACGAGCACCTCACCAGAATAGGGGTATTCACCACTTCCATCGAGAATACGGACATTGGTGAACAGCGTGCCATCAGAACTTGCGCCATTCCATGTATCGCTCGCCATCACTGCCTCCTGAACTGGCGACGGCCACCCATCGCCTCGCGTTCAACGCGACCGAAAAAATCCAAAATTCGACTATTGCTTTCTTGTGATGTTTCAATCGGTGCCCAATGTCCGCACCGAGTGACGATCGACAATTGGGCATCACGGATGGTATCGGCGAGCGCCTGCGCAACACTCGCCGGGCTGACCGCATCGGCATCGCCGGTGATGAGCAGCGCGGGTGCGGTGATCCGCCGCGGCTCGATCGCCATGGCATTCGCCAACGCTTCACAATTCCATGCGTAGCCATTGGGGTTCTGGCGCATCACTGATTCACGAACGAAGGCAACAGCCGCCGGCATATGTTCCCGGGTGTGGGCCGCGAGCGCACCGGCGATGACCTGGTCGGCAATATCCGCGATATCGCCCGAACGCGCGAGCCGTGCACGGCTGCGAAGCCCCTCCCGCATCGCCTCCGAAGGTTCGGCGAGCGCACCAAACAGCACCAGCGACGCGACCAGCGCAGGTACATACGCCGCCAGACGCTGACAGATCAGCGTGCCCATCGAATGGCCAACGAAATGCGCGCGCGTGACACCGAGACCGTGGAGCGCAGTGCGCACCGCGTCGCTGATCGCCTCTATACTCGCCGGTCCGTCAGGAAGCGGCGCCCGCCCGGCGCCCGGAAGATCAAAGCGGATGACGCGATAGGCCGTGAGCGCCGCGAGCTGCGGCTGAAACATGTTCGCGGTGCCACCGAGCCCGTGCAGCATCACGACCGGGAACCCCTCCCCGGCGATTTCGGCGACGACCGGACCGATCGCGGCGGTGGTCATGCCGCAAGCGCCTCGACACGGTTCTCAAGCGCGCCGATACCATCGATCTCGACGCGCACGGTGTCGCCGGGCTGCAGATATTTCGGCGGATCAAAGCCGATGCCGACGCCAGCCGGGGTGCCGGTTGCGATGATATCGCCAGGCTGCAGAGTGATACCCTCGGAAATCGTTGCGATGATCGTCGGCACATCAAAGATGAGCTGCGAGAAGCGCGAATCCTGACGCCGCTCGCCATTGACGAAACACCGTATGCCAGCGGTCGCGAGATCAATCTCGTCCTTAGTCACTGCCCAGGGGCCCATCGGACAGAACGTATCCTGCGATTTCGCGATCAGCCACTGGCTGTAGCGTGCCTGCAGATCGCGCGCGGTCACATCGTTGACGATGGTGTAGCCCCAAACATGATCGAACGCCCGCTCCTTGCTGATGCCGCGTCCGGGCTTGCCGATGATGACGGCAAGTTCGCCCTCATAGTCGACGGCATTGGAAACTCGGCGATCAATCCGCACTGCGGTCGCGCTCGCCACCACCGACTCCGGCACCTTCGAGAAGATGATCGGGTGTTTCGGCACCGCGCCAGCGGCGGCGCTGGAATCGAAGCCGCTTTCGGCGAATTCGTGGGCATGATCATGGTAGTTCTTGCCGACACAGAAGATGTTGCGGCGTGGCCGCGGGATCGGTGCCTCGAGCGTAACCCGCTCCAGCGGGATCGGCGAGAGCATCCGCGGCGGCAGTGCGCGTTCAATGAGCGCGAGTAGCCCTCCCGCCGCGTCGGCTACCGGCAAATCGAAAGGAATGACATTTGCGGCCTCGGCGTCGAGTATGCCGAGACGTCGTTCGCCGACGAGCGAGAAGGTGGCGATCTTCAAGGTTTCCCCCCCTTTACGAATTTTTTTCGCGCCGGTTTCCCCGGCCACGCATTTTAAGCCAACCGCAGTTTTAAGCCAATCGCGGTCCAATTCGGCACGTCGCCGTTATCCGTAATCTTCTTCGCTGGGCTCTGTCAAGGCGAAAGTCAACGCCAAAAAGCGACGAAAATGCCACCAATTCGCGACGGATTAGCCATCGTCCAACGCTCTGGACGGCGATCAACACGTGAGTTATAGTGGTCCATGAGTGGTTCAGATAAAAAGCGCAGGGATTTCAAGAATCGCGATGCCCAAGCACCTCGCCAGCAATATTGCCGCCGCACTCAAAGGTCGCATTTCGTCCAGCGAATGGATGGCACTTGGCCGCCTCCCGTCTGAACGCGATCTCGCGGAGGAATTCGGCGTTGCCCGCAACACCATCCGTCGCGCCGTCGACATCCTGATCGCGGGCGGCGTGGTGATGCGGCGTGTCGGCCGCGGTAC
This sequence comes from Acidibrevibacterium fodinaquatile, assembly GCF_003352165.1. Classification (GTDB taxonomy): domain Bacteria; phylum Pseudomonadota; class Alphaproteobacteria; order Acetobacterales; family Acetobacteraceae; genus Acidibrevibacterium; species Acidibrevibacterium fodinaquatile. The sequence goes on along the minus strand of NZ_CP029176.1, from coordinate 1,582,282 downwards.
CTTCCTTTCGGCAGCCGATGCGAGCTCCCTCGCCGGCACCATTGCGCGTATGGAGGGGGCCAGCCCCGCCGATATCATGGAGATCCGGCAATTGCTCGAACCGGCGGCGGCCGGCTTCGCGGCAACCCACGCCAGCGAGAACGAACTCAACGCCGTGCACGAAGCCCACAGGATTGCCGTCGACGCCCGCGACCTCGCAACCTTCGAGCACTGGGACGCGGAGTTTCATCATCGCATTTTCGCATGTTCACGTAACGATTTTCTGCGAGAGGTGCATCATTTGGTCCGCATTTTTCGAAATCGTTCACCATGGTTTGACATGAAAAGGCGCTCATTCACCGAGGAACGGCGACAGCGCTACTGCCATGAGCACGAGGCTATTCTGATGGCGCTGCGCCAACGCGACAGCGATCGCGCAAAAGAGGCGATGCTGGTCCATCTGCGGACAGTGGCGACCAATCTGCTCGGGCGCTGACCGGTCACTAATTTCCCCGCTTATACATGACAGTCATGCGGCATACCTGACATTTGCTGCTTCAACGGGTTGTTCGGAGACTCGTTCGGATTATCCTCGGGCGCATCGCGGGGCAGAAAGAACAGCTCGCTCTCGTCCCGGTGCACTTCGACCCGCCAGCTGACCTTGACCGAGTGATGCACCGGAAGGTTATCCCCGATCAGGAACAGCTTGCCCGACCCGCTCGCGATCAGGCGACGCAGAAACATGATGAACAGCGCACCATTCAGGGCCCCAGTAGATCCGCTCCTGCTCCTCGCGCGCCCGACGCGCGATCTTCGGATAGTCGCGCTTAAGCCGCGCCGCGATCGCGCCATCGGAACGCTGCGTCGCCCGGGTCAGCGGCTTCTGCGGCGTGAACTCCCAGCGCCGCAGATACAAATGCATCGTCGGGAGACGCAATCGCTTGTGCAGCCGCCGCCAGATCAGCTCCCGCACCACTCCGGCCGTCCACAGCACATACGGAAGTTTCATCTGCTCGGGACGCTTGTCCCGGATCCAGCCTCGCACCTGCCGTGCCTCCGCCGCGGTCAGCGCGCTCTCACCGCCGCGCTGATCCTGCTTCCCGGTGTCACCCTCGCCGATGGCTGGGACAGGTTCGGTTCCGATGGAAGCTCCCAAGTCTCCCGTGGGAAATGGCACTTTGCTGATATGGTAATGGATTTTTTGGGGCGGGCCGGCGGGGCTGCCGATCCGGCTGATGGTGGCGCTGCACCTGTTCAAGCACATGGACGGCCTGTCCGACGAGGCCGAGGCGGGCAGCGCCGCGGTGTTTTGCGCAAGCCGCTCTGCCAGCGGATCGCCCCTGCCCGGATTGGAGGTAACCGGCTGGGCCGCCGCAAGGCGGCGCGCGTGCTGCTCGATGCGCTCGACGCTGAAGATCTCCTCGCGAAGCGGTGCGCTGTCCCAGGGCATCGCTGCGCGCCTCCACCGGGAGGCGCCGCGGAGCATTGTTGCGAATCGCGTGGTGGCGGCACGCTCTCGTCACTTTGCATCCGCTGACCGCCCGGCCTCCCACTCGTCCGCTCTCACGCCGCGCCCGGCAGCGCGCCAACGCCGAGCGACGCCGGAGGATGGATGGTATCGGCCGCGCTTGGCGCCTCGGCGGTCTTCTCGAGGATTTGCAGGAAGGGTTTGACGATGTCGAGCGGCATCGGGAAAATGACGGTGGAGTTCTGTTCGGCGCCGATCTCCGTCAAGGTCTGCAGGTAGCGCAACTGCATGGCGGCCGGAATGCTCGAAAGGATCTGAACGGCGTCGACGAGTGTCTGCGCAGCCTGGAACTCGGCTTCGGCATGAATGATCTTGGCGCGACGGTCGCGCTCTGCCTCCGCCTGCTTGGCGATCGCCCTGATCATGTTCTCCGTGAGTTCGACGGTCCTGATCTCGACGTTGCTGACCTTGATTCCCCAGGTTTCCGTCTGGACGTCGAGGATGCTCTGCACGTCGCTACTAAGCTTCTTGCGTTCCGACAGCATCTCATCGAGCGTGTGCTGGCCAAGCACGGCGCGCAGTGAGCTGGACCCTGTGATGAGGACCAGGGGCCTGGGGAATTAAGTTGGAAGTAGCGCGGTTCTGACCTCCATGAAAATCAAGCTGCTTTTTGCTGCTGTTGTGGCTGTGGAGATGTGGTCGACGCGGTAGCGTCGTCCAAGCTCGCCGCCACGGCGAGCGTCATATCCACAGCCATCGGCGGCAGCGCGCCGATCATCGCTTCGCGCCAGATCGCCATCGGCGCACGGTTCCCCAGCGCCTGATGCGGGCGATGGTGGTTGTAAAAACCCATCCAATCGGCCAGGCCGGCGCGCAGTTCGGTGCCGTCGGTGTAGCCCTTGATATAGACGTCCTCGTATTTCAGCGACCGCCAGAGCCGCTCGACGAAGACATTGTCCATCCACCGGCCCTTGCCGTCCATCGAGATCTTGATCCCGGCCTGCGCCAGAGCGCCGGTGAATTCCGTCGAAGTGAATTGCGACCCCTGATCCGTGTTGAAGATCTCAGGTTTGCCGAACCGCGCCAACGCCGCCTCGAGCGCCGAGACGCAGAACCCGGTGTCCATCGTATTCGATACCCGCCACGCCAGCACCGCTCGGCTGTGCCAGTCCATGATCGCCACCAGATACAGAAAGCCCCGGCCGATCGGCAGATAGGTGATATCGGCGCACCAGACCTGGTTCGGCCGGTCGATCACCAGCCCCCGTAGCAAATAGGGATAGATCTTGTGCCCGGCCCCGGGCTTGCTCGTCCGTGGCTTCGGGCCCAGAGGCACGATCCCCATCAGCCGCATCAGCCGCCGCACCCGTTTGCGGCTGACCCGGATGCCCTCGGCCGCGAGCATCGCCACCATCCGGCGCGACCCCAGGAATGGCCAGCGCAGGAACAACTCGTCGATCCGCCGCATCAGCGCGAGATCATCGTCGTTCGCCGGCCGGCGACGCCGATACACGCCAGACCGCGCCACTCCCAGCAGCGCGCATTGCCGCCGGAGCGACAGGGTCGGATGATCTCGATCAAGCTTCGCTCGGCGGTCCGGGGCGCTCACTTTCCGAACCTCACGGCAAAAAAATCATTCTCGATCGTCAGCTGCCCGATCTTCGCATGCAGCTTCTCGATCTCTCGTCGCGCCGCAACCTCGGCATCCTGACCCACTTTCGGGTCAAAGGCGCGCGCCGCGTGGTCCTGCAGCTGCTTCTTCCAGGCATAGATCTGGTTCGGGTGAACCTGATACCGCGCCGCCAGATCGGCGACCGTCGCCTGCTCGCGCAGCGCCTCCAAGGCAATCTTCGCCTTCAGCGCCGCATCAATCTTCCGTCTCGTCTTCGTCGTCATCATCCGCTCCGTCTATCACGACAGAACGGCGCTTTTCCAACTACGCCCCTGGTCCCATTTCCAGGGGCCAGTTCACGTGAGGCGGAGCAGGCTTTGGGCGATCACCGCCGGACGCTGGAGCGCCACTGAGCGGCGGGGACGCGATCTCATCGCCGGCAGTGCATTACTGGTGTTGACACTGCCGGTCACGGTGGTCGCGGCGGGGCTGATCAAACTCGATTCGCCGGGCCCGGTTTTCTATCGTCAGACCCGGGTCGGGCGGCATGGCAAAACCTTCACCCTGCTCAAATTCCGCAGTATGCGGGTCGATGCCGAACGCGACGGCCCACGCTGGGCCAGCGTCGGCGACCCGCGGGTGACGCGGGTGGGCAGATTTTTGCGCCTGACGCGCATTGACGAGTTGCCGCAGCTCCTCAATGTCCTGCGCGGCGACATGAGCCTGATCGGGCCCCGGCCCGAGCGGCCGCATTTCGTCGACCAGCTCGCCGAGGTCGTTCCGGACTATCAAAGCCGGCACGAAATCCCACCGGGGATCACCGGCTGGGCGCAGGTCAATTATCCCTACGGCGCCTCGGTTGAAGACGCGCGTCACAAGCTGAGTTATGACCTCTATTATCTCCGCCATCGCAGCCGCGGGTTGGATTTTCGGATCCTGTTGCGCACGGTGCGAGTGGTGTTGTTCGGGATCGGCGCGCGTTGACCGCGCGCGGTCGCTGATCGCGTTCCGTAAACGTGGACGCACGCACGACGATCGGCCATCCACCGCGGCGATGCCGCCGCCGCGGTGGAGCCGCTGCCCTTGCTGGCTGGGATCGTCAAGCGGGCGAGTTGCTAGCGGCGCGGGTATGTCTGCGAACAAACCCGAGAGCGGCGAGCGCAAGCACCAATATCCCGATTGACCGTGGCTCTGGCACTGCGAGATTGGGATTGGAATTGAACGTACCGCCGACGCTCGGCTCAACGGCCGCCGAAGCCTGGCTCCAGGTCTCGGTCAATTCGGCGGGCTGGCTGTTTAACATGCCGCTCGAATCCGTGAACGTGCCAAACCACTTGAAATTGAGGGCGTCGTTGCTCGAATCGCGCTCATAGGTGCCGCTCGTGGAAGTGAAGCTGTAGATGCCATCCCAGGCAATGCTAATCGCGTTCACCGTCGCCCCCGACACCGCGGTGGGCACTGATAGCGGTGTCGCATCGAAAGAGATGATGTCACCGACCGCCCCGGCCGGTGGGCCGGAAATGGAATCCACGCTCAGCAGGGCTTGGTTTCCCTGAGTGACACTCACCGCGTTGGAAAGCAGCGTCCCGGCGCCGCTCGGCGTATAGGTCTGATCGGTGCCGCCGCCGAACGTGAAGTTGAAGGAAAACGGCGCCGCCGTCGCGGGGGCGAGCGCGGCCCAGCCGGCAAGCGTGCTCGCCGCCATCATGCCGATCGCCATGAAGCGAATTGATGTCGACATCTTAAAAAAACTCCTATGCCGAAGTGGTGAAGAAGATCGCCCGAGCGCGATGGGAACGCCCGCTTCGGTCGGACTGGCCCCGAGCACGCACCCAGCCGGCGTGTTCAGCCAAGCAACCGGCCCCAACAACCGGCCACATAATCAACGGGATTGCGGTCACGGCTGAACGATGGGGATTTCCTCACACCGTGGCCGCATCGGGAAGGCTCGGAATCTACCCAAAGTCGGATGATAGACCGGCCATGGCATCCTGGCTGGGTAAAAGCCGATCCTCGCGCACGCGCGGCTGGGGCCTAGATAGGGGTGGTTGGCCGCGAGCTTCGGCTCGGGCTGGCATGACTAGAAATGACAGATTTAGAACAAGGAAATACACCATGCCCTCCATGAGCCACACGAAGGCGGCCGAAGCCCACGAATCTGCTGCCAAGACCGCTCGCATGGCCGCCGAAGCACATCAGAAAGGCGACCACAAGACCGGCCTCGAACACGCCGACAAGGCAATGACGCTCTCCACCACGGCGCATGAGGCGTCCAAGGCGGCCAGCGCCAAAAGCAAGACCGCCGGCTGATCGAAAGCGTGATTCGCGCGGATCGATGATGGCTTAGATCAAAGCGCCAGGGCGCGGCTCCACGCGCAGAGCCGAGCCACGCCCTGGCGCCGCCTTGGGTGGTCGAGAGAACAACCGCATGGGCGAACCCCCGCGACCAGGATTGAGAGAACCCAAATCACCCGCTCTTATAGAGGAAAAACCATGCGCATCGCCCAAATCGCCCCCCTCTATGAAGCTGTGCCGCCGAAATTCTATGGTGGCACCGAGCGCGTCGTCTCCTATCTGACCGAGGAGCTGGTCGCGCTCGGCCATGAGGTGACGCTGTTTGCCAGCGGGGATTCGGAGACCACGGCCCATCTCGAGGCGGCTTGGCCGCGCGCCCTCCGCCTCGATCCCGCGATCCGCGATCCGATCGCCCCGAATGCGCTGCTCATGGAGCGGGTGATGCAGCGCGCGGCCGAGTTCGACGTGCTCCATTTTCACAACGGGTATCTGCCCTTCAGCCTGTTCAGCCGCCAGCCGACGCCGTGGTTGAACACGCTGCATGGCCGCCTCGACATGATCGAATACCAGGGCATCTTCGATGTCTTCTCGCAGGTGCCGTTGGTCTCGATCTCCGACTCCCAGCGCCGCCCGCTGCCGCAAGCCAATTTCATCGGCACGGTGCTGCATGGCCTGCCGGAAAACCTGCTGACGCCGCGGCCGGCAACGCCCAGCTATCTCGCCTTTCTCGGCCGCATTTCGCCCGAAAAGCGCCCCGATCGGGCGATCCGCATCGCGCGTGCAGCCGGGATCCCGCTCAAGATCGCGGCCAAGGTCGACAACGCCGACCGGGCGTATTTCGAGGCCGTGATCAAGCCGATGCTGGACGACCCCGGTGTTGAGCTGATCGGCGAAATCAACGAAGCGCAGAAGCCTGATTTCCTCTCCGGCGCGATCGCCCTTTTGATGCCGATCGACTGGCCGGAGCCGTTCGGCCTCGTCATGATCGAAGCGATGGCCTGCGGCACGCCGGTGATTGCGATCAATCGCGGCTCGGTGCCGGAAGTGGTCGATGATGGCATCTCCGGCTTCATCGTCGAGGACGAGACCGGGGCCATCGGCGCCGTCGAACGTCTCGGCGAACTCGATCGCGCGCGGGTGCGCGCTCAGTTCGAGAAGCGCTTCACCGCCAAGCGCATGGCGCTCGACTATCTCGCGCTCTACCGCGCGATCGCCGAGCCGCGCCAGCGTCTGCGCGTCGTTGGCTGAGAGCGGAACGTAAAGTTGGTTGAGATTGGGGTTCGGGGTCATTTTGGTATTGCGCGCCGGGCGGCAAACCGCCCCGGGATTTTCGGAGGTTCCAACTCTCACGTAGACTGGAGCCACGATGAGCAAGACAACGAACAAATTCAGCCCTGAGGCTCGCTCCGCACTTCCCGACATTCGCGTCGCATCCAGGGATGAGCTCAAGGCAAGAGGGGCTAAGTGGCGCGTGCTGGAAGGGGGATGAGATTTGTCTTCAGAATTCGGCGAGGATCCGCAAACGCGCGGCATTGACGATCATTCGCTGCCTGCGGCGGCGGGCCGGCCCGTTGCCGTCATCACCGGTGGTAGCGGCGGCATCGGGCGCTGGATCGCGCTTGGGTTGGCACGGGCCGGCAGCCACGTGGTCTTGGTCAGCCGCGACCGGGCGCGCGGCGAGGCGGCGCAGACCTGGATCGCGACCGAGGTGCCTGGCGCCAGCACCGATCTCGTGATCGTGGATCTCTCACTGCTCGTCGCGACACGGAAAGCGAGTGAGGCCATCCTTGCGCGGTATCCAAAGATCGCCGTTCTGGTCAATAACGCCGGCGTTTTCGAGAGCAAACAGGTGAAGACCGCGGAGGGGCATGACCGCGTGCTTGCGACCAATCTGCTCTCGCCCTTTGTGCTGACCGAGCAGCTATTGCCGGCGCTGCGCGCCGCCGCGCCATCGCGAATAGTCACCGTTGGTTCATCGATGTCTGACCGTGCGCGCCTCAACCCGTGCCATCTCGTGCTCGGGCAACGATGGACGATGGTGCGCGCTTACAGCAACGCCAAGCTAGCGCTGATGATGGTGACTTTTGCCCTCGCCCGGCGGATGGCGGGCACTGGCGTCGTCGCCAACGTCGTCCATCCTGGTCTGGTGGCAACCGGATTGGTGCGAGCGCGCGGCGTCATCGGGCTTGTCTGGCGTTGGCTTGCGACGCTAGCCTTGAGCGCAGAGCAGGGCGCCGACACTCCGCTCCACGTGGCGTTGGCTCCGGAATTTGCGACCCGGAGCGGCGTCTACGTCAAGAAGCGCCGGGTCGTGCGCCCAAACCGCCAAGCTCTCGATCCGGCTCTGGCGGCGGCGGTATGGACGGCGACGGAACGTCTGGCCAACGCGCCCCCTCGCGCCACAGAGTAGTGAGCCAACGCACCCCCGCGATCCGCAACCGCAGCAGCCAGAGATGGGTGCTGTACCCCCTTGCCTGCCGGCCGAAGGGGCCATGCACGGGAGATGCGTGCGGCGAGGGCGCAAACAAAGTCGGCTCCTCGAGGCGGCAGGCGTCGGGATCCCGGGTCATTTGCCGCTCGCTGCCGTACCGTTCGATACACCGCGCGACCAGCCCTGGCAGTAGACGCGACACGAGCGAAAACGCCGCCGCGGTACCGCTGATCGTCATCTCCGCGCGACCGCTGATCATCGCCTGCCAGATGCCCTCCGCCACCACCTCCGGCTGATAGACCGGTGGCGCCGGGCGGGCGGGCCAACCCATGTGGCTGGTGGCATGGCTGAAAAACGGCGTGTTCACCGCCGGCGGGAAAACGGTGCCGAGCCGGATCGCACTGCGTTCGAGTGCCAACTCGGCCCGCACTGCCTGCCCGAAAGCGCGCACCGCCGCTTTGGCGCCGGCATAAGACGACATCAACGGCAAGCCATAAAAGGCCATGGCGGAGCACACATTGACGATGGCGCCCCGGCCACGCGGCCGCATATGCCTGAGCGCCACCCGGGTGCCGTTGACGGTGCCATGGTAGGTCACATCCGTCACCCGATGGAACTCCGCCTCGGGGACGCTGCTGAAACGGCCATAGACGCCGTTCCCCGCGCAGTTGATCCAGACATCTATCGGCCCGAGCGCGGCCGCGATCGCATCCGCAACCGCACCGAGGGCGACGCTGTCGGTTACGTCGGCTCGTCCAATGGCGACCCGTCCCCCGGCAGCCTCGATCTCTCGGCCGGCGGAGGCCAGTCCTTCGGCGCTACGCGAGATCAGCCCCACCTTCCAGCCACGCCGGGCAAACAGCGCGGCGACAGAGCGGCCAATGCCGGACGATCCACCCGTGATGACGACCACCGGCTCAGAGGCCCGATGCGTCAGATCCGCGCGAGGCAAACGTCTTGGTAATGGGCAAGCTTTCATCGCAATCGACAGCTTCTTATCCCAACCCGCGCAAAGAATCGGCGCCACGACTGGTTCTTTCCGCATGGTGGTATTGCGGGTCGCTTCCATCGCATGGGAAAACCTCTCACAACGTCCGGCGGCGGCGCCAGTCCGCGGCAGGTAACGAGTATTGGAAACAAACGATCGCCGAGAACGACTGGCCAGAAAAGCTTCGGAATCTACGCAAATTGGATTGACCCATGAGTCTGACTCGGATCGCTTCCGTAATTATAACGCTTTGATTAATCTTGGCTATCTGCGTTCATGGCGCGATGCATTCCTGGCGGCCGGGGAGGCGGCGTTGGTCACACGACGAGAGAGCGGCGAGGTGATGGTCGAACGCGACCTGCTGCACGCGAAGATCGTCATCCTGGAACCGGAAGGTTATGGCCATGGGCTTCCGGTGGCGAAAGCCTGGGCCGTGCTGACCCCTTCGGGTGAGACGCAACTGAACCTGGTGCTCAAGGATAATAGCCATCTCGGGCTGGCTCAGGCTCTGGTTCAACATTTCTGACCCGAGCGAAACAGTGGGATTAAGCCAGGTATTGGAAAAATCCGGAATCCCGGGCGCGGCGGTGCCGGCGGCCTGAAGGCAGCGGTTACCGCCGCCCCGCCTTCGGCGCCTCCGGGGGGAACCGTTCCGCCTGCCAGCCGGCCATTTCCTCGTAGCTGCGATACTTCTCGGCGATCGCGGCCTCGGCCGCGGTCAGCAACTGCGCCGCTTCCTCGGGCCGGGCGTCAGCCAGCGCGCGGTAGCGGCTTTCGTGATAGGCGTAGTCGCGGAACGGAATGGTCGGGCGCGGCGAATCGAGCCGAAACGGGTTCTGCCCGGCCACGCGCATCGCCGGGTTGTAGCGGAACAGCGGCCAGTAGCCACAGGCCGTGGCCAGATCCTGCTGGCGCAATCCGTCGCGCAGATCGTAGCCATGGGCGATGCAGTGCGAATAGGCGAGGATCAGCGACGGGCCGGGGTAGGCTTCGGCCTCGCGGAACGCGAGCAATGTCTGCTGCGGATTGGCGCCCATCGCCACCTGCGCCACATAGACGTCGCCATAGGCGATCGCCTGCAACGCCAGATCCTTGCGCGCGGTGCGCTTGCCGGCGGCGGCGAATTTGGCGATCGCGCCGAGCGGGGTGGCTTTCGACGCCTGGCCACCGGTATTGGAATAGACTTCGGTGTCGAGCACCAGCACATTGACGTCGCGCCCGCTCGCCAGCACGTGATCGAGCCCGCCATAGCCGATGTCATAGGCCCAGCCATCGCCGCCCACCAGCCAGATGCTGCGCCGGACCAGATGGTCGGCGATCGAACGGAGCCGGCCCCCCGCCGGGTCGGGGCCGAGTGCGTCGAGCCGGCGCAGCAGCTCCGCCAGCCGCGCACGCTGGGCGCGGATTTCGGATTCCTGGCGTTGTGGCGCGGCCAGCAGCTCGGCCACCAGTTCCGCCCCCAGGCGCGGCGCCAGCTCCTGCGCCAGCCGCCGTGCCAGCGCCACGTGCTGGTCGGCGGCGAGGCGGAAGCCGAGGCCGAATTCCGCGTTGTCCTCGAACAAAGAATTGGACCACGCCGGGCCGCGCCCCTCGCTGTTCTTCGTCCACGGCGTGACCGGCAGATTGCCACCGTAGATCGACGAGCAGCCGGTGGCATTGGCGACCATCATCCGATCGCCGAACAATTGCGACAGAAGTTTCAGATAGGGCGTCTCGCCGCAGCCGGCGCAGGCGCCGGAGAAGGCGAATAGTGGTTCCAGGAACTGCACGCCGCGCACATTGGCGAAATCGACCCGCGCGCGATCGGCGATTGGCAACCGCTCGAAGAACGCGATGCGCGGGCGTTCGGCGATGGCAAGGTCACCTTTGGCGGTGAGGTTGATCGCTTTCCGCCCGGGCTCGCTGGCGCTGAACGCCGGGCAGGCTTCAACGCAAAGCCCGCAGCCAGTGCAATCCTCGAGATAGAACTGCAAGGTGAAGGCAATGTCCGGGAACCCGCGCGCGTTGATCGGCGCTGAGCGGAACCCTTCCGGCGCGCCGGCGAGCCGCGCGATGTCGTAGTATTTGGCGCGGATCACGCCGTGCGGGCAGACGAAGCCGCACTGGCCGCATTGCACGCAGGTCTCCGGCTCCCAGATCGGCACCTCCTCGGCAACGTCGCGTTTTTCATAAGCGGCGGTGCCGGGCGGGAAAGTGCCGTCGACCGGCATCAGGCTGACCGGGATCTCATCCCCGCGCCCGTCTAGCATGGCGCCGGTGACGGCGCGGACGAAAGCGGGGGCGTCTTGCGGCACCGGCGGCGGGCGGTCCCAGGTCGCGGTGACAGCGGCGGGGACGGGCACTTCAGCGAGGTGCGCGAGGGTGCCGTCCACCGCCGCGAAATTGCGCTGCACGACGTCCTCGCCCTTGCCGCCATAGGTCTCGCGGATGGATTCCTTGATCCGCGCGATCGCCTCGTCGCGCGCCAGCACGCCGGCGATGGCGAAGAAGCAGGTCTGCAGGATGGTGTTGGTGCGCCCGCGCAGCCCGACCTCCTGGGCGGTGCGGGAGGCGTCGATCACGAACAGCTTGAGGCCGAGATCGCGGATGCGCGCCTGCATCGCCCGTGGCAGATGCTCCCATAGCCGATCGGGTCCATGGGGGCTGTTCAGCAGCAGCGTGGCGCCAGGAGCGGCGAGGCGCAGGATGTCGTGGCGGCCGACGAAACCCCAATGGTGGCAAGCGATGAAATTCGCGCGATCGATCAGATAGGGGGCCTCGATCGGCCGCGAGCCGAAGCGCAGGTGTGATACCGTCTCGGCGCCGGATTTGTGCGAATCATAGACGAAATAGCCCTGCGCGTAGCGGCCGGCATCCTCGGCGAGGATCTTTACGCTGTTCTTGTTGGCGCCCACCGTGCCGTCGGCGCCGAGGCCGTAGAACACCGCCCGCACCTCGTCCGCCGGTTCGATCGAGAAATCGGGGTCGACCGTAAGACTGGTGTGGCCGACGTCGTCGGTGATGCCGACGGTGAAGCCGTGAAGCGGACTGGGCGTGGCCAGCACGTCGAACACCGCTTTCGCCATCGCCGGGGTGAAATCCTTCGACGAGAGGCCAAAGCGCCCGCCGATCACGCGCGGCATGGTGGCGCGCGCGCCGGTGGCGACCGCCTCGGCGAGGGTGCTGACCACGTCCTGATAGAGCGGCTCGCCGCTGGCACCCGGCTCCTTGGTGCGTTCCAGAACGGCAATGCTCCGCACGCTTGCCGGCAGGGCGGCGAGGAAGGCGTCCGCGGCGAAGGGGCGGAACAGGCGCACCTGCACCACGCCGAGCTTTTCCCCGCGCGCACCCAGCGCGGCGGCGGTGGCGCGCGCGGTCTCGGCGGCACTCCCCATCACCACCACCACGCGCTCGGCGTCGGGCGGGCCGTCGTAGTCGAAGAGGCGGTAGCGCCTTCCGGTCAGCGCGCCGAGCCGGTCCATCGCCGCCTGCACATGGCCGGGCATCGCGGCAATGAACGGGTTCACCGTTTCGCGCGCCTGGAAGAACGTGTCCGGGTTGTGGGCGGTGCCACGCACCACCGGATGCTCGGGGTCGAGCGCGCGGGCGCGGTGGGCATGCACGAGCGCGTCGTCGATCAGCGCGCGGAGCTGCGCGTCCTCCAGCAACGTCAAGGTGTTCACCTCGTGGGAGGTGCGAAACCCATCAAAAAAATGCAGGAGCGGCACCCGCCCGGCCAGCGTCGCCGCCTGCGCGACCAGCGCCAGATCGTGCGCCTCCTGCACCGAGGCCGAGCAGAGCAGCGCGAAGCCGGCCGACCGCACCGCCATGACATCGGAATGATCGCCGAAGATCGACAGCGCTTGCGTCGCGACCGAACGCGCCGCGACATGGAACACCGTCGGCGTCAGCTCGCCGGCGATCTTGAACATGTTGGGCAGCATCAGCAGCAAGCCCTGCGAGGCGGTGAAGGTCGTGGTCAGCGCGCCGGCCTGCAACGCGCCATGCACGGCGCCGGCGGCCCCGCCCTCGCTTTGCATCTCCTGCACCACCGGCACCTCGCCCCAGAGATTGGGGATCCCGGCGGCGGCCCATTCGTCGGCGAGTTCGGCCATCGGGGAGGATGGCGTGATCGGGAAGATCGCGCAGACCTCGTTGACCCGATAGGCGACATGGGCGACGGCGGTGTTGCCGTCCAGCGTGGCGCGCGTCGCCATCTCAACCCGCCACCGGTTCGGCGATCATGGAGATCGCGTGGCACGGGCATTGTTCGAAGCAGACCGCGCAGCCGGTGCATTTCGCGTAGTCGTAACGGTAGCGGTTGCCAGGGCCGAGCTTCACGATCGCGTCCTCCGGACAGGCGGCATAGCAATTGTCGCACTCGAAACAAACGCCGCAGGAGAGGCAGCGCTGCGCCTCGCGGCGCGCCTCGGGTGGGGTGAGGCCGGCGGTGATCTCGGCGAACCCGGTGCGCTCGGCGGGTGGGGTTTCGCGCAGCAAGGCCGGATCGGCATCGCTAAACACCGGCAAGTGGAGCATCGCGAAGCTGACGAGCGGCGGCGGGGCGGGCTCGGTGCGGGCGGCGTCGCGCAGCCAGGCATCGATGTGCCGCGCCGCCCGCTTGCCATGACCGACCGCGACGGTGACGCTGCGCTGGGCCGGGATCATGTCGCCGCCGGCGAAAATCCCCGCCGCCCCGGTCATCATGTCGGGCCCCACCGCCACCGTGCCGTCCGGGTTCACCGCGACACCCGCGACGCGGCGGAGGAATCCGCTGTCGCTGTCCTGGCCGAGCGCCAGCACCACCGCATCGGCGCTCAGGGTCTCGATCTCCCCGGTCGGCTGCGGATGACCGTCCGGGTCGATCGTCATGCGTTCGACGGTGAGCGCATCGGCGGCGATTTCCCTGATCGTGGTGAGCCATTTGATCTTCACGCCCTCAGCCAGCGCCTCGTCGGCCTCGAACGCATGCGCGGGCATATGCGCGCGGTCGCGGCGATAGACGATCAGCGCCTCGGACGCGCCGAGGCGGCGGGCGGTGCGGGCGGCGTCCATCGCGGTGTTGCCGCCGCCATAGACCACCACCCGCCGGCCGAGCAGCGGCGGCGGCTCGCCGGCGCTCACCTCGCGCAGCAGGCTGACCGCATCGAGCACGCGGGCGGCATCGCGGGCGGGGATCTCCACATGGCGGGAAAGCCCGGCGCCGATCGCAACGAACACGGCATCGAACCGGCCCGCGTCGCGCGCGGCGAGGAGGTCGTCGATTTTCCGGTTGAGTATGATGCGAACCCCGAAGTCTTCGATGCGGGCGATCTCGCGCGCCAGGTCCGCGCGCGGCAGGCGATAGGCCGGAATGCCGAAATGCAGCATCCCACCGGCGACCGGTCCGGCCTCGTGGATTTCGACGGCGTGCCCGAGCCGCGCCAAGTGATAGGCGCAGGCAAGCCCCGAGGGGCCGGCGCCGACCACCAGCACCCGCTTGCCTGACGCTGGAGCGGCTTCGGCAAACCGCCAACCCTGCTCATTGGCGCGGTCGCCGAGAAAGCGCTCGACGGCGTGGATGCTGACCGCCGCGTCCAGTTCGTTGCGGTTGCACGCGGTTTCGCAGGGATGATAGCACACCCGCCCATGCGTCGCCGGCAATGGGTTGTCGGCGGTCAGCCGCAGCCACGCGGCGTGATGGTCTCCGGCCTGGGCGAGGGCGAGCCAGCCCTGGATGTCTTCCCCGGCCGGGCAGGCGTTTTGGCACGGTGGCAGGAGATCGACATAGATCGGGCGGCGCAGACGCGTCGGGCCGGCGCCGGGTTCGGCGGTGAGATCGATCGCCGGGGTCAGGTCGGATCGTTTCAGCATCTGCGGTTCTCCTTTCCGCAAGGAGAGAGCCTATGCGCGGCGATGACGGACGCATTGATCTCGGTCAACCGGCGCCGCGCCGCCACGAACGAAGTCGGCCGCATCAGCAGATCCGCGGCAGTTGCTCCCCGCTCAGCAGATCGAGCACCCGGACCCCGCCGATCGTCGCCGCCAGCACGCGCCCGCGCCCGGGCGCGGCGACGACCCGGCCGATCATCGCCGCACGCGCCCCGCCGGGATGGCGCCGCAGCACGTCGAGCGCGCGCGCCGCATGCTGTTCCGCAACGAACGCCACCATCCGGCCCTCATTGGCCACATACCAGGGATCGAGGCCGAGAATCTCGCACGCCCCCCGCACCGCCTCGCAGACCGGCACCGCGGCGGCGTCGACGCGCAATTCCACCCCGGCCGCGGCAGCGATCTCCACCAACGCCGAGGCCAGCCCGCCGCGCGTGAGGTCGCGCAGGCAGTGCGGCGTGATACCGGCGTCGATCAGATCCGCCACCGCCGGCGCGAGGCAGGCGAGGTCGCTGCCGATCGCCGGTTCGAACCCCAGCCCCTCGCGCGCGGCCATGATGGCGATGCCGTGCCGTCCGAGATCCCCGCTCAGCAATAGAGCGTCGCCCGGTCTCACCTCCGCCGGTCCTATGGTGATACCGGCGGGGATCAGCCCGATGCCGGCGGTGGTGATGTAAATCCCGTCACCCTTGCCGCGCTCCACCACCTTGGTGTCGCCGGTGGCCACGCGCACCCCGGCTGCCGCCGCCGCCCGGCCCATGGAGGCGGCGATGCGCCGGAGCCGCGCGATTTCCAACCCTTCTTCCAGGATGAACCCGGCGCTGAGCGCGAGCGGCCGCGCCCCGCACATCGCGAGATCGTTCACCGTGCCGATCACCGCCAGCACGCCGATATCCCCACCCGGGAACTCGAGCGGGGTGACGACAAAGGAATCGGTGGTGAAGGCGAGGCGGCTGCCGCCCACCGCGAGGGTCGCGCCGTCGTGGAGCGGCGCCGCCGATGACACGCCGAAGCAGGGGAGAAACAGCTCCGCGATCAGGCGCGAGGTGAGCGCGCCGCCCCCGCCATGGCCACGTTCGATCACGCCCTCCTCGGCCACCGGCAGCGGACAGGCGGGGCCACTCATGCCGCCGCCCGCCGGTAGCGATAGTAGGCGGCGCAGGCCCCTTCGGAGGAAACCATGGTGGCGCCGAGCGGATGGTCGGGGGTGCAGGACGTGGCGAAGGCGGGGCAGGCGGTGGGCCTCGTCCGCCCGCGCAGGATTTCGCCACTGAGGCACGGGCCGGCGGCGATTGGCGCGGCGATCGCGGGACGGAACCGCGCGCGGGCATCAAAGCGCGCATAAGCGGGCGCGAGATCGAGCCCGCTCGCCGCGATCTCGCCCATGCCGCGCCAGACGCGCGGCGCGGGCACGAACACGCGCCGCAGCGCCGCCTGTGCGGCGGCGTTGCCGCCGTCACGAACCGAACGCGCATAGCGATTTTCCACCTCGGCGCGGCCTTCCTCCAACTGACTGAGACAGGCCAGCAGACCCTGCAACAAATCGACCGGCTCGAACCCCGTCACCACGATCGGCACGCCAAAGCGGCGCGCGATCGCCGCGTATTCACCATAGCCCATCACCGTGCAGACATGCCCGGCGGCGAGGAAGCCCTGCACCGGATTGTCCGGCGCGGCGAGCAGCGCCTCGATCGCCGGCGGCACCAGAACATGCGCGCAAATCAGGCTGAAATTCGCGAGCTTTGCCGCCTCCGCCCGCAACACCGCGATCGCGGTCGCCGGCGCCGTGGTCTCGAACCCGACGGCGAGGAACACCACCTCGCGCGCCGGATTGGCCTTAGCGAGCGCCAGCGCATCCAGCGGCGAATAGACCATCCGCACATCCGCCCCGCGCGCTTTCGCGCCCAATAGGCTGCCCGCCGTGCCCGGCACGCGCAGCATGTCACCGAACGAACAGAGGATCACACCAGGCATGGCGGCGAGCGCGATCGCCTGATCGATGACCTCGGCCGCGGTCACGCAGACCGGGCAGCCCGGGCCGTGCAGCAGCGTGACCGCATCGGGCAGCATCTGGTCGATCCCGTGGCGCAACAGGGAATGCGTCTGCCCGCCGCAGATTTCCATGATCGTCCACGGGCGCGTGACCAGCGCGCGGATCGCCCCGGCCAGACGCCGCGCGGCGGCGGGATCGCGGTATTCGTCGAGATATTTCATGCCGCGTCCTCCGCCAGCGTCGCGAGGTCGGCGAGCGTGCGCGCCGCTTCCTCCGCGTCCAGCACCGCGATCGCGACGCCGGCATGCACCAGCACGTAATCGCCCACCCGCGCTCCCGGCGCGAAGGCGAGCGCGATCTCCTTGACGATGCCGCCGAACGCCACCCGGGCGGAGCGGGTCAGCGCATCGTCGCCGAGGATGGCGAGAACCTGGCCGGGAACCGCAAGGCACATCAGACGTTCTCCTCGATCAGCGGGGCGGCGGCGAAGGCGATCTGGCCGACGGCGAGGCCGCCATCGTTCGGCGGCACAAGGCGATGGCGGAACGCGACGATCCCGGCCGCGCGCAGCCCGATCACCGTGTGCTCCGTCAGCCGGGCATTCTGGAAACATCCGCCGGTGAGCAGCACGCGGCGCGCGCCCAGCCGCCGCGCCACCGCGACGATCGACTCGGCCAGCGCGACATGGAAGCCGGCGGCGAGCGGACCCGGGCGCAGACCGGCGGCGCGTCCGGCGAGCAGGGCGGCGAGCGTCGGCCGCCAATCGACCACCAGCGGGCGATCGCCGCTCACCTCCGGGGCCGGCAGCGGCGCGGCTTCCGCCCCCGCAGCGGCGGCTTCCAGCGCCATCGCCGCCTCGCCCTCGAAGCTCGCGCGCTGGCAGAGATCGAGCAGGGCCGCGACGGCATCGAATAGTCGCCCGGCGCTGCTGGCGAGCGGGGATGCGACGCCGCGCGCCAGCATGGCGGCGAGCACGCGAAGTTCGGCGGCCGTGAAGGTCGCAACCGGAGGCAGATCTGTCATCTCCAGCGCGGCGGCGCCGTGCAACGCCTGCAACGCGCCGAGCGCGGCGCGGCGGGGTTCGCGCGCCGCAGCATCCCCGCCCGGCAGGCGGAACGGCAACAGGTGTGCTGCGCGGCGCCAGCGCGGCGGCGCGATCGCCAGGAACTCCCCGCCCCAGACGGTGCCGTCGCCGCCATAGCCCGCGCCGTCCCAGGCCACCGCCAGCAGCGGGCCGTCGCTCCCGACATCGACCATGCCGGACAGCGCATGCGCCAGATGGTGCGCAACAGGCATGACCGGGGCCCCCAGCGTCTCCGCATGATGCGTGCTGGCGTAGTCGGGGTGCCGGTCGCAGGCGATCCGCGCCGGGCGCAGACCATGCAGCGCCGAGAGATGCGCGGCGTTCTGTTGGAACCGCTCGCGCGCCGCCGCGCCGTCGAGATCGCCGCCATGGGGGCCGAGAAAGATCCGCCCGCCGAACCCGGTGGCGACGGCGTTCTTCTGCTGCCCGCCGAGCGCCAGGATCGGCGCCTCCACCCCCGGCCAGGCCAGCGGCAGCGGCGCATAGCCGCGCGCCCGGCGCAGCACCGTCACCTCGCCGGCGATCACGCGGACCACCGAATCATCCACCGCGGCAATGATCGGACGGTCATGCACCAGGAACATGTCGGCGACACCGGAAAGCTCGGTCAGTGCTGCGTGTTCGTCAGCCAGGATCGGCCCGCCGCCGAGGTTGCCGCTGGTGGCGACCACTGGGAAGTCGAGATCCTGGAGCAGCAGATGATGGAGCGGCGTGGTCGGCAGCATGAGGCCGAGACAGGGCATGCCGGGAGCCAGCCCCGGCGCCAGCGCGCGCGCCGCCGCGGGCTTTGGCGCCGCCAGCACGATCGGCGCGGCCGGCGAGGCGAGCGCCGCGTGCTCGGCCGCCGAGATGTGGGCAATCGCCAGCGCGGCATCGAGATCGGCGACCATCAGCGCGAAAGGTTTGCGCGGCCGCCGCTTGCGGACACGCAACGCGGCCACCGCTGCGGCGTTGCCGGCATCGACCAGCAACTGAAATCCGCCGAGTCCCTTGAGTGCGACGATTTTCCCCGCGCGCAGCGCCGCCGCGCTCTCGGCAAGTGCCGCCGCACATGTCGCCAGCACGGTTCCGCGCGCATCCCACAGCGCAAGCTGCGGACCACATTCTCCGCAGCAGATCGATTCCGCGTGGAACCGGCGCGAGGCCGGATCGGCATACTCCGCCGCACAGGCCGGGCAGAGCGGAAACCGCCGCAGCGTGGTGCGCGCGCGGTCATAGGGCAGAGCCTCGATCACGCTGTAGCGCGGGCCGCAGGCGACGCAGGTGGTGAAGGGGTAGCGATAGCGGCGGTCGGCGGGATCGTTGATCTCGCCGAGACAGTCCGGGCAGGTTGCCAGATCGGCCATCACCACCGCCGAACTAGCCTCCGTCACGGCGCTCGCCGCGACCGTGAAGCCCTCGGCGCCCCGGGCCGCCAGACGGACCACGTCCCGCGCCGTCACCACGGCGTGGGGGGGCGCGTCTCGCGTCAGACGGTCGAGGAAACACGTCAGCGCCGGCGCGGTGCCCTCGGCCTCGATCAGCACGCCGGCGCCGTCGTTACGGACGAAACCGGCGATCCCCGTCTCCCGCGCCAGCCGATAGACGAAGGGGCGGAAACCGACGCCCTGCACCACGCCCGCGAGCGCGATCCGGAGCCGTTCCGGCGCCATCGCATCCATCGCCGCTCAGACCTCCATCTCCAGGCTTTCCAGGCGCAGGTGTTGTGCGTCGGGATCGACGAGGTCATCGGATTCGGTGATCACCAGACGCGCCCCTTCGGCGATGCTGCCGCGCGCCTCGACCACGAAATGTTCGCGCAAATGGTCCGCCGAGAGATGGCTGAGCGCGCCCAGCCACACCCGCACGCCCGACACCCGCGCCGCGCCGTTCGCGGCCGCCGCCTGATCGATCCGCCGGATCAGATCGCGCACCAGTCCGGTTTCATGCATCGGCCAGTCCCTCCCTCAGTTCGGCCACGATCAGCGCCGTTGCGTCCGCCGCCGCCGCCGCCACCGCCGGCGAGAGCGCGGCACCGGGGTCGAAGCCCCCGGCCTCGATGGCGTAGATCGCCATCCGCCGCGGCAGAAGCCCGAGCGTGCGCGCCAGCTCCACCGCGTCGGCGAGGCCGAAGGCATGGGTCGAGCCCAGCGCGAGATCGCGCGGCAGCGGGCCGAGCGACGGGTCCAGCCTGTGGATGCGCCCCGGCTCCGCGCCTTCCATCGCTGCGCTCCCCATCTCTGCGCTTCCCGGCTGCGTGGGCATCACCGCCGCGCGCATCATGGCGGCATCAACCACCAAGACGCGCGTCGCGCCCGCCCAACGGTCGAGCAAGGCGAGCGTGTCACCCTCCGCCTCCATCACCGCAACGCCCGGCATGCCGAGGGCCGCGACCTGCCGCGCGACGTGGAGCCCGACCGCGTCGTCGCCGCGATCGGGGTTGCCGAGACCGATCACCAGCGCCGGCGCGCTCATCGCCGTCGCACCGTGAGGCGCAGGAAATGGGTGGAACAGGAGATGCACGGGTCGTAGTTGCGGATCGCCTGTTCGCAGTGATCGCGCAGATCCTCTTCCGGGAGGTCGAGGTCGCGAGTGGCGATGATCCGGAGATCGTCCTCGATCGTCGCCTGGTTCTGCGAGGTCGGCGGCACGATCCGCGCAGCAAGGATCATGCCCGCGGCATCGAGGTCATAGCGATGATAAAGCAGGCCGCGCGGCGCCTCGGTTGCGGCGATGCCAACGCCGGCGCGCGGCGCGACGGCGACCGAAGGTGCCGCGGGCGGATGGTATGCGGCGATCAGGCGTTCGGCTTCCTCGCAAGCATAGACCAGTTCGAGCGCGCGGACGATGATGCTCCGGAACGGATTGGCGCAGCCCTCGCTTATGCCGAATTCCGCCGCCAGCGCCTGCACCGAGGGGCTGAGCCGGTCGAAATTCAGATTGAACCGCGCGAGTGGGCCGACGACATAGTTCCCGCGCGCGCCGATCGTCGATTGCAGCGCGGTGGAATAGGCGACGTGGCGTTCGGCGAAGACGCTGTCGTAATCGGTAACCGCGATGTCGAGGCCACGGTTCGAGACCACCCGTCCTTCGTTCATCGGATATTCCGCCGGGTGGCGAAGGGCGACGAATTCGTAGTCACGGGCGAAATCGGGAAACGAAAATCCGGCGACGAACCGGGCGAGAGCGATCGCATCGTCGCGTGCCGCCGCCATCACCGGCGCGAGCGCGATGAGTTCGGCGCGCGTCGGCACGCGATAAAATCCGCCGACGCGCACGTTCACCGGATGGATCTCGCGCCCGCCGAGGAGACGGAGCAGGTCGTTGCCGGCTTTTTTGAGCGCGAGCCCCCGCCGCACCACCGCGCCATGCGCGGCCGCCATGCTGATCGCATCGGGAAAGCCGAGGAAATCGGGCGCGTGCAGCATCACGATGTGCAGGGCGTGGCTTTCGATCCATTCGCCGCAGTAAAGCAGCCGGCGCAGCGCCCGTAGCGGTCCATCGAGCGTGATGCCGGAGGCGTCCTCGATCGCATGGACCGCGCTCATCTGATAGGCGACCGGGCAGATGCCGCAGATGCGCGCGGTGATGTCGGGCGCTTCGGCGCCGGCGCGCCCGCGCAATAGGGCCTCGAAGAAACGCGGCGGCTCGAAGATCGCGAGCCGGACGCCGGCGACCGCGCCGTCCGCGATGTC
Source organism: Acidibrevibacterium fodinaquatile (assembly GCF_003352165.1). GTDB lineage: Bacteria > Pseudomonadota > Alphaproteobacteria > Acetobacterales > Acetobacteraceae > Acidibrevibacterium > Acidibrevibacterium fodinaquatile. The sequence continues at coordinate 1,560,908 of NZ_CP029176.1, read as the reverse complement.
GAGTTCGAGCGCGCCTTCGCCCTCGACGCGGGTCAGAGTGTCAACCCGGATGGTTTTCGTCGCCATGGGCGTCGCTCTCCTTGCGGAACGGTTCGGCCGCGGCGTTGAAGCTGCGGAAGGCGCGCTGGAGGCTCGTCCGGTCGGCCCCGAGCGCGATCCAGGCGGCAGCGAGGGCAGCGGTATTGGCCGCCTCGGCGGGGCCGTAGCAGCCATAGCAGCCGCGCTGGTAGGCCGGGCAGATCGCGCCGCAGCCGGCCCGCGTCACCGGGCCGAGACAGGGCGTGCCGTGCGCGACCATCACGCAGGGCGTGCCGCGCCGCTTGCAGGCGACGCAGACGCTCTCGTTCGGAATGTCCGGCGTGCGCCCGGCGAGCAGGGCGGAGATCACCTCCAGCAACTGCGTCTTGTTGATCGGGCAGCCATGCAGCGCGAAATCGACCTTCACATGTGCGGCAATCGGGGTCGAGGTGGCGAGCGTGCTGATATAGGCGGGCGTCGCATAGACCGCGGCGATGTAGTCGTTCACGTCGGCGAAATTGCGCAGCGCCTGGATGCCGCCGGCGGTCGCGCAGGCGCCGATGGTGATGAGATATTTCGAGGCCGCTCGCACCGCGTGGATGCGTTCGGCGTCCCGCGCGGTGGTGATCGAGCCTTCGACCAGGGAAAGATCATAGGGGCCGGGACCGAGCGTGCTCGACGCCTCGGCGAAATAGGCGATATCCAGCGCCCCGGCCACGGCGAGCAATTCGTCCTCGCAATCGAGCAGCGACAATTGGCAGCCGTCGCAGGAGGCGAATTTCCACACCGCCAGGGTGGGACGCGGGCGCGTGGAAGGGAGGCGCGCGTTCATGGCCTCAGATCTCCCGGACCGCGAGGCGCGCGGCAATGCGGTCATAGCGCAGCACCGGCCCGTCCTGGCAGACGAAATCGGGTCCGAACTGGCAATGGCCGCAAAGACCGATCGCGCATTTCATGTTGCGTTCCATCGACAGATGGATGCGCTCGGCCGCGACGCCGGCGGCGCGGAGCGCGGTGGCGGTGAAGCGCAGCATCACCTCTGGCCCGCACAGCAGCGCCACCGTGTTGGGCGGATCGAAGCCGATTTGCCCGATCAGCCTCGGCACCACGCCGACATGCCCATGCCAGGACGGATCGGCATGATCGACCGTGACCGCGACCGTCACGTCGGCGCGCGCGCCCCAGACGGCAAGTTCGTCGCGGAACAGAAGCTCCGCCGGGCCGCGCCCGCCATACAGCACCGCGATGCGGCCGAACCGCTCGCTTCTGGCCAGCACCCGGTAGATCGCCGGTCGCAACGGCGCCAACCCGAGCCCGCCGGCGACGATCAGCAGATCGTGGCCGGCCGCCGCATCCACCGGCCAGGCGCTGCCGAACGGCCCGCGGAGGCCAAGCACGCTGCCCGGCGCGGCGCCGGCGATCGCGGCACTCACCGCGCCGACGGCACGGACGGTGTGGACGAAACAGGAGCGATCGGCGGGGTCGCCGCTCAGGCTGACCGGCACCTCGCCGACACCGTAGGCATAGATCATGTTGAACTGGCCCGGCGCGAAGCACGGCACGCCGCTGGCGAGCGGCACCAGGTCGAGCGTTACGACGTCCGCCGTCTCCCGCCGCACCGCGCGCACCCGCCACGGCGCCGGCAGCATCGGATCGGCCAGCGCTGCCGGTGGCGCGGCGCTCATGCCGGCGGGTGCCCATAGACGTCGAGCATCTGTTGCCGCGCCGCCTGCATCCTGCGCACCATCACCGGCAGCAGCCGCCGCATCATCTCGTAGCCGAGATGATGGTCGGCGTCGCATTTGCCGCGCAAGCAATGGGCGTCGAGGCCGAAGACACGGGTGTCGGCGGTCGCCCGGGCGTCGAACCCCCAGCGATAGGGCGGCACCAGCCACGACGCGCCGACCATCTCTCCGCCACCGAGGCTTTCGATGACGATCGGCGGGCGGGCCGGGGCGTGCAGTTCCAACGCCACCCTTCCCTCGCGGATCAGGTAGAACTCGTCGGCCGGCCCGCCCTCGCGGAACAGATACTCCCCGGGCGCGAAGCGCAGGTTGCGCGCGCAGCCGACCAGCCTCCGGCCGAGGGCGGGATCGATCCCGGCCAGGAACTCATGGCCGAGCAGCAGGCGTTCAAGCGTTTCCACCTTTCCCCTCCCCCACCGCCTTCCCCGGCATGGCGCGGATGGCCGCCGCTTCCGCGGTGATGTCGATCCCGACCGGGCACCAGGCGATGCAGCGCCCGCAGCCGACGCAGCCCGAGCTGCCGAACTGGTCGATCCAGTGCGCGAGCTTATGCGTCAGCCATTGCCGGTAGCGCGATTTTCCGCTGGCGCGCACCGACCCGCCATGGATGAAGGAGAAATCGGCGGTGAAGCAGGAATCCCACCGCTTCACCCGCGTCGCCTCGGTCCCGGCAAGATCGGTATGGTCGGCGACCGAAGTGCAGAAGCAGGTCGGGCAGACCAGGGTGCAGTTGGCGCAGGCCAAGCACCGTGCCGCCACCGCGTCCCAACGCGGATGCTCGGGATTGGCTTGCAGCCGCTCCTTGAGGCCATCGGTGTCGAGATGCCGGCCCATGCCGGCTTTGGTGCGCGCCAGCACCGCTTCGGCCGCCGCCGTCGCATCCGACCCCGCCGGGCGCGTCGGCAGGACGGCGAGCAGCGCGGCGCCGGCTTCGCTGCCGGCGACGGCGAGGAAATCGTGGCGGGTAGCGTCGATCAGCTCGGTCAGCGCGAGGTCGAACCCGCTCTCGGCGCGCGGGCCAGTTCCCATGGAGGCGCAGAAGCACGTGCCGGCCGCCGTGCCGCAATTCAGCGCGACCAGGAACGCGCCCTGCCGCCGGGCCGCGTAGCCCGGATCCTGATGCGCCCCGCCGAGAAACACGCGGTCCTGGATGGCGATGGCGTGCAACTCGCAGGCACGCACGCCGAGGAAGGCGAAGGGCGCCGGCGCGGGCGGTTCCGGCGTGATCGTGAAGCCGTCATCCTGGCGGCGAGCGCGCCAGAGCGTTTCCTCCGGCGGGTGTAGAAAGCGCTTCCAGGATTGCGGGCCGACCGCGTAGCCGAATAGAGCGGCGTCGGCGCGACGTTCCAAACGGTAGCGCCCGGCCTCCTGGCGATCGGTCCAACCGGCTGGAAGCGCCGCGATGTCGGCGATCCGGTCATAGACGATGGCGCCGTCGCGCAAGGTTGGGCCGATCACGTCGAAGCCGCGCGCGACCAGCGCGTCGACCAAAGCCTGCAGCCCGGCGCGATCGAGCAGGACGGGGGCGGTTTGCGCGTCAGGACCGGGCGGCGCGGTCGGGGACATGGCGGTGAATTCTACTCCTGCCAGCGGATCAGCGGAAGTTCGGCCGGCACCCTGGCCTCGGGATGACTTGGCACGATCCGCACGGTGAAATCCCGGCGCGGCCGGGTGGTGACCACCCGGCCGGCATAGGTGAACCCGTTCACCGCGCCCGCCACCGGGGCGCCGCGCGCCAGCGCGACCGACAGCGCAGCGCCCGGCGCATCGCTCGGCGCATCGCTCGGCGCATCGTTCTTGGGCGGATCGGCATAAAGTTCCACCCGCACATCCTCGGCGGCGATCTCGCCGAGATAGACCGGCACGTGGCAGGACCAGCCATCGGCCTCGGCCGTCATGTCGGGGGCGCCGATATGCAGGCTCTTCCAGCCGTGACGCAGCCGGCGTTCCCACGCGCGGAGCGACCGCGCCGCCGCCGCGCCATCGGCCAAGCGCCGGCGCAGGGCGGCGCTGGCCGGCAGATAGGCCTGCTCCAGATAGTCGCGCAGCATGCGGGTCGCGCTGAAACGCGGCGCCAGCACCGCCATGCCGCGCCGAATGCGGGAGATCCACGCGCGCGGGATGCCAGCCGGATCGCGGTCATAGAATGCGGGTGCCACCTCGCGCTCCAGAATCGTGTAGAGTTCGGCGGCATCGGCGGCGTCCTGTGCCGCCGGGTCGGGCGCGGTGGTGGCCCCGATCGCAAAGCCGAGATCGGGGGCAAAGCCCTCGGCCCACCACCCATCCAGCACCGAAAGATTGATCCCGCCATTGGCGATCACCTTCATCCCGCTGGTCCCGCACGCCTCCCATGGCCGGCGCGGCGTGTTGATCCAGACATCGACGCCCTGGACCAGTTCCTGCGCCAGCGCGATGTCGTAATCCTCGAGGAATACGACCCGCGCCCAGAATTCGGGATGGGCGGTGAAGGCCACCCACTCCGCGATCATCCGCTTGCCCTCCTCGTCGGCGGGATGCGCCTTGCCGGCCACCACCAGCTGCATCGGGCGATGCGGGTCGCCGAGCAGGCGTTCCAGCCGGGCGTGATCGGCCAGCAGCAGGTTGGGGCGCTTATAGCCGGTGAAGCGGCGCGCGAAGCCGAGGGTGAGCGTGTTCGGGTCGAGCACGCTCTCGGCGCGCGCGACCATCGCGGGGTCGTGGCCGCGGCCGGTCAGATGGCGGCCGAGGCGGGCGCGCACCGCCGTCACCAGCCGCTGACGCGATCGTCCGCGCATTTCCCACAGCGCTGCGTCATCCACCGCGGCGATCACGTCGCGCAGCGGCTCGGCCATGCGCTGCCAACGCGCCTCGCCACCGGCCGGGGCGAAGATCGCGTCGGCCTCGGGCGATTCCCAGGATGGCATGTGGACGCCGTTGGTCACATGCCCGACCGGCACCTCGCGTTCGGGCCAGCGCGGGAACAGCGGCTGGAAGATGCGCCGGCTGACCGCGCCGTGCAGCGCGCTAACGCCGAGGCTGATGTAGGATCCGCGCATCGCCAGGAAGGCCATGTTGACCGGCGCGTCGCGCTCCGTCCGGGCCAGCGACAAGGCGATCGCGGCGATCTTCTCGGCCGCCGGCCCCATCGCGGCGTGGCGATATTGTTCGAGCAGAGCCACTGGGTAGCGGTCGAACCCAGCCTCCACCGGGGTGTGGGTGGTAAAGACGGTGCCGGCGCGGCTGACCCATAGCGCCTCCTCGAACCCGATCCCGAGCCGCGCCGAGAGGCTGCGCGCCCGCTCCAGCAGCGCGAAGGCGGCATGACCCTCGTTCAGGTGGCAGACCTCGATCTCGGGATGTATGGTCTCGACCAGCCGCCAGCCGCCGACGCCGAGCACGATTTCCTGCAAAAGCCGCATCTCGGTGCCGCCGCCGTAGAGCTTGCCGGTGATGCCGCGATCGACCGGGGTGTTCAGCGCATCGTTGCTGTCGAGCAGATAGAGCGCGGTGCGCCCGACCATGGCGCGCCAGACGCGCAGACGCAGGCGGCGCCCGGGCAGGTCGAGCAGGATATGGAGCCGCGTCCCGGCCTGATCCAATACCGGCTGCACCGGCATCATCGTCGGCTCGTTATAGGGGTAGGCTTCCTGCTGCCAGCCGGTGGCGTCGATCATCTGGCGGAAATAGCCTTCCTGGTACAGGAGCCCGACGCCGATCGCCGGCACACCGAGATCGCTCGCCGTCTTCAGATAATCCCCCGCCAGGACGCCGAGCCCGCCGGCATAGAGCGGCAGCGCCTCGCCGAGACCGAACTCCAGACAGAAATAGGCGACGCCGGCCAATGCCGCGCGTCCATGGGTCTCGGCGAACCAGCCCGGCGCGGTGAGATATGCGCGGCGCTCCGCGGCCAGCGCATCGAGATGGGCGAGGAAACCGGGATCGGCGGCCAGCGCCGCCAGCCGCGCGGCCGGCACGTCTTCGAGCAGGGTCCAGGGATTGTGCGTGCGCTGCCACAATTCGGCGTCGATCCGTTCCCATAGCGCATCGCCCCGATGGCTCCAGGTCCAGCGCAGATCGAGCGCGAGATCACGCAGCCCGGCGAGCGGCGGCGGCAGCGCCAACCCCCAGCACGGCACCATCGCGGCGATGGGGGCCGGGGAGGCCACCGCCGTTACTCCGCCGCCTCCAGAAACGCCGGCTCAGGAGACCGCGGCGCGTCGGCGCTCACCACCATATCGTCATACAGCGCCAGATAGCGGCGGGCCGACCCCTCCCAGCTGAAATCGCGGCCCATCGCGGCGCGCTGCGCCCGGCGCCAAGCGATCGGATCGCGGAACCGACTGCCGGCGCGGCGCAAGCAGTCGGCCAGCGCCGCGGCGGTGGGATCGTCAAAGGTGAAGCCGGTGCCCGGGCGCCCCCCGGTTTGCGTGCTGTCGATATCGGTGACCGTGTCCGCCAGCCCGCCCACCTTGCGGGTGACCGGCAGCGCGCCGTAGCGCATCGCATACATCGTGGTCAGGCCGCAGGGTTCGAAGCGGGACGGGGTCAGCGCGAGGTCGGCGGCGGCGTTCAGACGATGCGCCAGCGTCTCCTGGTAGCCGATCCGCACCGCGAGCTGATCCGCGCGGCCAATCGCGGCGGCGCGGAAAGCGGCCTCGAGCCCCGGATCGCCTTCCCCATGCAGCACCACCTGCGCCCCCATGTCGAGCAGCGCTGGCAGCGCCGCCAGCACCACATCGGCCATCTTCTGCTCGGTCAGGCGGTTGACACCGACCACCAGCGGGCCATCCGCCGTCGGATCGAGGCCCAGCTCCCGGCGCAAAGCCGCCTTGGCTGCCCGCTTGCCGGCCAGGTGGTCGGCATCGAAGGGGACCGGCAGAGCGGGATCGGCGGCCGGGTTCCAGATGTCGGTGTCGATGCCGTTCAGGATGCCAGTCAGGTCGGCGGCGCGGGCGCGCAGCAGCCCCTCCATTCCGGCCCCAAAGGCGGGGGTCAGGATTTCGCGGGCATAGGTGGGGCTGACCGTGGTCAGACGGTCGGCGTAGCGCAGGCCCGCCTTGAGGCAGGAGAACCGGCCGTAGAACTCGGCCCCGTCAGGTGTCAGCAGCGCCTCGGGCAGTGAGAGCGCGCGGGCGGCGTCGAGTGGGAAATTGCCCTGAAAGACCAAGTTGTGGATGGTGAAGAGACTGGGCGAACGCGGCCCGTGCCGGAGCGCGAGGAAGGCCGGCAGCAACCCCGTGTGCCAGTCATTGGCATGCACCAGCTCGGGCCGCCAGCCGGCGGTGTCGCCTTGCTCCGCGAGAGCGGCGGCGGCGGCGGAGAACGCGGCGAAGCGGCGCAGATTGTCCGGCCAGTCCCGCTTGTCCTGGTCCTGGTAGGGACCGCCCGGGCGGCGAAACAGTTCCGGCCAGTCGAGGAGATAAACCGGCAGACCCGTATCGGGCGTACGCGCGAGCAGCAGCGTCCCGCCGCTGGGCAGCCGGGACAGGGTGCGCTTGCCCCGCGCGGTGTCGAGAGCGCTGACATAGCCAGGGAGGATCGCGCGGATATCGACCCCCAACGCCGCCAGGGCCACCGGCAGCGCCGCGCAGACGTCACCGAGGCCACCGGTCTTGGCCAGCGGAAACAATTCCGATGTCGCAAACAGCACCCGCAACCGATGGACCGACGGGCCGTAGGACGTAACGTCCATGTTCCTCACGTCCATGTTCCTTGATCCTCCCGGCCCGGCTTCTCCGCGGACTACGGGGTTGTGGATAGTGCCGCTGGCTGACCATGTCGTTGATGCGGATCAAATTCGCCATCAATATCATTCCGCCGACCGCTTCACGGCTCACCATCCATCGCTCCGGCACGGGCGGTGGCGATCGCGGCGGTCAGGGAACGTGCCAGCGCATCCGAGCCCAGACCCGCCGTCGGCAGGCGGCAGCCGATGGCGCCAGTGCGCCGCCTCGGCCCGCCATGCCGAGATCCTCGCCCACCAGCAGACAGCGCGGCGATGAAGCGCGCATAGCCGCCGACGTGGCGGAATGCGGCGAACCCGGCAGCGTCCCATTGCCCGCCATCGAACGCCACCGCCGGCGCCGCGTGCTGTGGGCGGAGCAGGGGCCGTATGGCCTGGCGCTGGTCGCCGCTGACGCGGCTCAGCGCGACGTCATAGGGGCGGCGAGCGCGGGGTATGTCGGGGTCAGCGACGGTTGGCAGGATTTCGCCGTCCATGGCGCGTTGACCTGGGAATATGACCGCGCCGGGCTCGCCAGTATCGATAATATGATCGCGCTGCTCGCTATCTCATAGCATTGAACAGCCTCGCTAGAGGATCGCCGTGAGCGCTTGTTGAAACCCTCCGAACGCGGCATCTAAATCGTTATAATCATTTCGGTAAACGTAGAGTTGGTTTCCGTTGACAGTTTCCCGCCAATTGCTAACATGAGGAAAACCTACCAACTCGGCCAAACTATATAATTGAATCGCGTAACGAGGTTCATTGGGAACTTGTCCATCATACAATAGAAATGAAATTTTTTGGAGATTTCCGGCATAGGGCATTATGGAAATAGCAATTGCATTACCCCACTTTTGTACTTCTTCCGATAGACCGCCTATAGGTACAATTTGCAATGCTAATTCTCTTAGTTTTTCTTTTAAAGAATCTATAAACTGCCAACGAAGTCGCTCAAATTTTGCAAACTGTTTATAATTATCTGCAATCTCTCCGAATTGGTAATCATTCATGATTGGCATGGTCTCTTGCTCGACGGTTTTAAGGAACTCCTGAAGTAGAAGCACCCATTTTGTGTGCTCGACGTGTCTCTGACGGTGTCCCAGCTCTTCCCAAATCAGCGCGATAAGGCGCCTGGTGTCTAGCCATTGCCAACAGGGTATGGCTGGGTGCGGCTGGCGCGGGGCGAGAAGACAGAAAATCCGATTTTTTTCTGGGATTTTAGCATATTGGCGATTGATCGCCTCTCGGTAAGCATCAAAAGGGTTGTTCGGCCCGTGGTGGATTTTGTTCTCGATCGCGATAACGAAATTTTCACTCGGCAACACGATGTCAATGCGGTTCACGTCTTCCCGGATCGGAGGCCCCGTCAAGATAGGATTTAAATCGTTTCTTTCGAGGGAGCGCAGAAGGGTCGACAACACCAGATCGCCGAGCCCATGGCAGGCGCTGGGATCAAGAAAAAACGCCAAAAGATCGGACATCGGGTTTTCGTAATAGCCGCGACCGCCCACGTTCAAAATCGTGTCGACATGCCTGCGCAGAAGGTGCGCTACCAGCTTGCGCATCTCCGGAAACTGCTGCAGGAGTTCATTGATTTCTTCCTCAGTCATCCCGCTTTTCCCCCAACTCGCCGGCAGATTCGTGATTGAAGCCATGCCCTTGCGACGCCACCCTCAGCATCTCCCGCATCTCCTGCCGCAACGCCGCCGGCGCGATGATCGTTACCGTATCGCTCCATGTAAACCGATGCCAACAGATTTCCCGCAGCCCACCAGCGCGAAAGCGGACAGTGAAGCTGCCATCCTCCTCGTCGGTCAGGGTTTGGCTGGGGTGAAAGAGCCAGCCGGCGGCTCCTGAAACACCCCAAACGATTGCGCCGCGTAGTCGGCGAGCAAAAATGCCTCGTCGTGGGCAAAGCCGCGGTCCAGCACCTCCGCCGCCAGCGCCGCCAGCCCGTGCGCGCCCTTGCGGAAATCCACCGGACGGGTCACCAGCAACACCCGCACGCCGGGGGAAACCGCGATCATGCCGCCGAGGCCGGCACCGCGCGCAGCACCGCCGTCAGCAACGCGCCGTCCGTGCCCGACGCCACCCGCACCACCGCCCCGGCAAGCGTAACCTCAACGGCGGGCGCAGAGGGTAGCGCGGGCGGCGCGGTCATCGTCGGCGTCGGCGAAGCGGCCTCGGTCACCATCGGCCCCGGGGCCGCACTGACGATCGGCACGAACGCCGGCCTCTCCGGCTTCGTCGGCAGCGCCACATCACTCGCCCGCGCCGCACGCCGCCAACCGAAGACCTGCTGCGGGCAAACCTGCCAGCGGCGGGCGATCGCGCTCACTACTGCACCGGGCACCAGCGTCTCGGCGACAATCCGAGCCTTCTCCGCCTCCGACCAACGCCGCCGCCGGGCCGGACCCGTCAGCATCTCGATCCGCCGGAACTCACCCTTCGCGTCGTCGGCAACGCCATCCATAACGATAGCTCGAACAGCCCATACCCAGGACGTCCAAGCACACCCGTCCGGCTCAGCGGAAGAAGGACCGCGGAGCTGCGCTTACGGCGCAGGGGCGACGCCAGGCGCCGTTGCCGGCGCTGGTTCCGATTTGTTTACGAGTTCGGTAAAAGTGGTTGCGGGGGCCTGCAACCTCCGACAGTTGACCCTCCTCCCCGTCGCCTGCTGAGCCGCGCCGAGGCTCATTCCGATGAGCGCTTTTCAAGTGGAAACGCAGATAGCCTTAAAACTGACATGGAAACCATGAAACTTGAGTGGCACGCTTTTATGCGCTAATATGCACCGATAGTATGATTTTTGCACTCGGGGTGGATGAAGCATGGGCACTGTGCGCAAGACTATCACCTTGACCGACCAGCAGGATGCTTGGATTAAGGCGCAGATCGACCATGGCCACTACACCAATGACAGCGAATATATCCGCGACCTTATCCGTCGCGAGCAGGAACGCAGCGCCGCAATCGACAGCATCCGTCAAGCCTTGATAGAAGGCGAAAACAGCGGCGAGCCCAAACCTTTCGACCCGGCAGCCTTCAAGCGAAAAATGAAACTCTCGCATGGCTGATTACCGACTTTCGCCAGCCGCAGAGCGTGATTTGGAGGATATCGCAATTTACACCCGCGACCAGTGGGGAACCGAGCAGGCAAGCCGTTATATCGACAGGCTGACCATCGCCTTTGAAGAACTCGCCCGCGCGCCCAAAGCCGCGCCAGCTTGCGACCACATCCGCCCCGGGTATCGACGGCGCTCCGTTGAGCGCCATATGATTTACTTTCGTATTGCGCCCTATGGCATCGCCGTCGTTCGCATCCTGCATGACCGCATGGACGCCACGCGCCACGTGTAAGCCTATGCCTCGCCGCGCCGCCGGGCCAGTGCTCGACGCCATTGCGGAGATTTTCGGCACGCAAGCGGCGGAGTGTCATATCAATATTAAAGGAGCGGGCACCCTTCAATACGCTTGGCAATAACATGCATGCACCCCACGGGCGCGGGGAATGGATTGCGCAATCATTCGCCTATACAAATTAATTACAAATTATATCAATTCCCGCTCAATCGTTCATATATGCTACGCATCTTTTGACAAAAGCCGGCAAAGACCAAAAACGCGGTCAGCCCTCCAAAAATAGAAAGAGAAGATGGCTCATCCACTGCTGTCTCAGCATTTGCAGGAGTCCCTGTATTTATTGTCGTTCCTGTATTTTTTGGGATACCGCTATTTTCCAATGAACCGATACTTATTAGCGCGCGCCGGTTGGATTTTTTGTTAAATTGTTTGGATTGTGCATTGCACTCATTGTTGTTTCCAAGCCCCCTGTTGACAGCCCAGACAACACGCCATATGACAAATTACCTCCATAATTTTGGATAGTGCCGCCATTATTATTTTGATATGATTAATTATTATTTGTATTAATATAAGATATGAAATTATTAGATTGATTACCATATATTATATCATTATAACCAATTAAATCTTTTTTGATTCCTTCAATATTGCTTATTATATCTCCGCCGCCATCGCCTATAACAATAACTATTCCATCATTGAGCTTTACAATGGATGTTTTATCTTCCAAGATAGAAAAATTACCTCCATTTTCTACTTTGGAAGCATTAAATTTTATCCCATCTTTTCCCCAAAGGAATTTGACTCTTCATTCACGTTCGTTGTATTGTAATTTCCAAATATACTCTCTCCTTCTACTATATCACCACTATACAATAATAGCCCAACCACACCTGTTGATGCTAAGATTAGCACATGGATTACATGCTTTTTTTCATTTATATTTCAAATTGATTACACAGATGCGCACTGTATATCCCGCGTGTACCAAATATTAAGACGCAGTGTGTTTATAGAGAAATAGCCAGGAAATTACCACTAACCATGGCTTGTGAAGCCTGCCGCATAATCAACCAAATGGCGGCTCTTCGACGTCTCAAGTGGATTGGAAGACGTCGAGCATAGCGTCGATGGGCGCCCCGAGTAGGTAGATGATGCTTTGACTCATCTTGGTTATCTGCGTTCATGGAGCTTCAGGCGGTTGCGAGGCGGCGGGACGTCAGTTTGACGTTGGCGATGTAGAGCCAACTTTCGATTGTCGCCCCGACATCCTTTGCCAAGCGGCGGTTGCGGTTCAGCCAGGCGAAGGCATGTTCGACCACCCAGCGGCATGGCAACAGAACAAAGCCCAGATATACGGGGCTTCCCCGGAGTCTCCCAAGAGCCGCTATAGCCCTGCTGAATGCACAGGGATCAAGAAACAGACTATCGAAGCGCTCAGCGGGCATCGTCCAGGCTGACGTGACGGTGGGGCCGGGGAACTCTCTGCTCGCCGCGAAAAATATGTCCTATAATTTACACTAAATTATAAATTACCATCCATGGGTAATTTTCTGCACGCAGTTTCGCCGGTGGTCACGAGACTGGCCGTCCGGCGGGATTTCTCCGCAAGGGCTATTCCCTCTTTGACCACATCACTGGGTTGGGGATTGGCGGGTATGTTGGGCTCACGCGCGCTCCGGGGCGAACGAGGCAAAGCGGGGAGGTCGGGCGTGCGCCGGTGGCTGCTCGGATGGCGGCGGGCGCGGCGAGGGGCGGTTGCGCTCATGGTCGGGCTCGCGCTCCCGGTACTCATTGGTGCGGCTGGGCTCGCGGTCGATGTCGGGCTTTGGTATCGCGAGAGCGCGCGGCTGCAGATGGCGGCCGATGCCGGGGCCATGGGCGCCGCCTATCTCCTGCAAAACGCTTCCGCCCAGGCGGCGGATTTCGTGACCGCGGCGAGCACCGAAATCCAGGGGATCAGCGGCGGCCATCTGATCGGAACCCTCGCCGGTCCGCCCGCGGTCAGCGTGATCGCCGGCACCAGCGTCACCGTGACCCTCTCCAGCCAGTCGGATCGGTTTTTCACCAATCTATTTTCGAGCGCGCCGGTGATGCTCGCGGCGAGCGCGACCGCCGGGCTCGCCGGCGGCACCGCCTGCGTGCTCGCCGTCGGCACGACGCCGCAAACCGGCATCGACGTCGAGAATAACGGCAGCATCATCGCGACCGGTTGCAGCGTCTTTTCCAATTCCGCGACCAATATCGCCTGCAATGGCCCGGGCGCGCCATCCTATGATTCGATCTATGTCCGCAACGGCACGGTCACCGCGAAAAGCGTCGCCGCCGCCGGCACCGCCTGCATCAACACCTGGAACGGCAACACCCAGGTCTCGCCGGCGGCTTCCTCGGGCGCGCCGGTGGAGGTCAATCCGCTCGCCAATCTGACCCCGCCGCCCGCCACCGGCTCCTGCCAGCAGGCGCCAAGCGGGCATGGTACCTGGACCCTGCAACCCGGCACCTATTGTGGCGGCCTGCAGATCGGCAACGCCTCGACGGTGAATTTCGCGCCCGGGGTCTATGTCATCACCGACGGCAATTTTACCATCAGCGAGGGCTCCACCATCGGCACCGCCGCCGGCGTCACCTTCTATCTCGGCGGCAGCACCCCCGGCGCCATCGATTTCGAGAATTATACCAACACGAGTTGGGGGATGTCGGCGCCGACCAGCGGGCCCTATGCCGGGGTGCTGTTCTATCAGGACGCCGGCGCCAATGGCACGCCGCCGGTCAATACCATCGTCGGCAATTCCGGCCTCACTTTGGCCGGCACGGTCTATACCCCCTATGCCCAGCTGCAGGTGACCAACAACGCTCATCTCACCTATCCCGGCAGCCCGACCCCGCTCGGCGAGGGCCAATGCCCGAGCGTGTCGCCGGCCCCTGGCGCCGGGCTCAACGTCATCGCCCAGAGTATCGAGGTGCAAGGGAGTGCCGTGATCTGCGCCGGCGGCACCACCGCCAATGCTAGCGCGCAAACCCGGGTGGTGCTGTTGCAATGAGATTTTTTTCCGCCTGTCGCGCCCTGGCCGGCGCCCAGCGCGGCGCCGTCGCCGTCGAATCGGCGCTCGCGATCACGCTGGTGCTGGTGCCGCTCTGCCTCGGCGCCGCCGATCTCGGCGTGGTGTTCGCAACGCAGGCGCGGCTTGATCAGGCGACGCAGGCGGCAGTTCTCGCCGCCTGGGGCAATACCGCCGCCGCCAGCCCCGCCGCGTTGCAGGCGCTGGCGACAGAAGCCTATGGCACCGCGCCGCCGAGCCTGATCATGACCACGCCGAGCCTGGCCTGCGTCTGCCTCACCGTCGCCAGCGGGCAGGAGACTTCGACCCCGGCGAATTGCGGCGGCACCTGCGCCAGCGGCCAGATGGCGAGCTATCTTTCCCTCTCGCTTTCCGCCCAGGTGACACTGCCGGTGCCGCTTCCGGCGCTGCCGGCGGCAATCGCGCTGTCTTCCGGCGGCACGGTGCGAATCCAGTGAGGGGGCGCAGGTCATTGTGGCGCGATCGGCGCGGGGTCGCGGCGCTGGAATTCGCCCTGACCGCCATCCCGGTCCTGATGCTGCTGCTGGCGACGGTCGAATTCGGGCGGCTGTTCGCCGATCAATACGCGCTCTCGCTCGGCGTCGAGCGGGCGGCGCGGTTCGCCGTGGTGCATGGCAGCCAGTCGGTGCTGCCCGCCTCGGGGGCCGACATCTCGGGTCAGTTTTATGCCGCTGCCGCGCCGTTTCTCGGTGCCGGGGCGGGCGGGGCGGCGGTCAGCGTGACTTTCACGCCGGACAACACGCCGGGCAGCGTGGTCACCGTCAGTGCAACCTATGGCTTCCTGCCGGCGAGCCTTCTCGAGGCAATTCCAGCGCTGACCCTGAGCGCGCAAGCGAGCTATACGATCCAGAACTGAATTGGCCCCGGAAGCACTGAAATATCAACTAAAAGTAGAATTATCTTGAGCCCGGACAGGAGGCTCCTGCTCGGTTTCGACATGGGTTTTGGCCGCCTCCGCCATAACAGTCGCAAAAATAATCCCAGACGTTAACGCTTTGCAAACCCTCCTCATGGTTGAGTGACCTCGGCGCGCAATGCCCGATTGGAGGGGGATTGGCCTGCCGGGCAAAAGGTCCGCGTGTTGCGCTTTCCGCGCGAGAGATCGCGCATCAAACACCGGAGGAGTGAACGATGATTTCCTATGTCAAAACCTGGCTGGCGCTGAAAACCGACCGGCGCGCGGTGACGGCGCTGGAATACGGGCTGATCGTTGCAGTTATGGGCGTCGCGATTTTCGCGGCATTTACCGGGCTCGCAGGCAAATTCACTAGCGTCTTCACCGCGATTGAAAACGATTTGTGACCTTTCCTGATCAGCCCGAGAGCGGCTCTTCATCGCGGAACACAGCCAAGACGGGGTGTTCGATGTCACAAAACGTTTTTTTCCTGATCACCCCAGGCCTGACCGCCGGCGGCATGGCGTTGCTGCTTGCCGCCGGCGCGGAGGACATCGCGACCCGCCTGGTCTCCAACCGGCTCTCGCTCGCCCTCGCCCTCTGCGGCGCGGGCCTGCGCTGGTGGGAGGGCGCGCTTTGGATCGGGTTGCTGGCCGCGCTCGCGGTGTTCCTCACCGCGGCGTTCTGCTGGCGGCGCGGCTGGTTCGGCGGCGGTGACGTGAAGCTGCTCGGCGCCGCCGCGCTCTTCGTCGCGCCGGCGCGGATTCCGGCCCTTTTACTGGCGACGTCCCTCGCCGGCGGGGCGCTCGCGCTCCTCTATCTCGCGCTCGCCGCGCTGCCGGCGCCGACGCCACCGCGCGGGCCGAAAGCGAAGCTGATCCCACGCATCCTGCGCGCCGAGCGCTGGCGCATCCGCCGCCACGGCCCGCTGCCCTACGCCTCGGCGATCGCCGCCGGCGCGGTTTTCACCCTGTTTCGTTAGGGCGCCGTCATGGCCCTCCGCCTCGCCCTGTTCGTCCTCATGGCGCTCGGCCTCGCCGGCTTCGGCGCCGTTCTCTGGATTGGCGCCCACCCGCCGGCGCCGCGCGCCGTGGCCGTTCCGCCGGAGAAAATCCTGGTCGCGGCGCGGCCGCTTCGCGGCGGCAGCCTGCTCAAGCCGGAAGACGTCACCACCGCCGATGTCGCCCCCGGCGCCGCGCCCGAAGGCGCGAGCCGTGATACGCCGGCGGCGCGCACCAGCCTCTACGGCGCCATGGTCCGCCGCAGCCTCGCGATCGGCGAGGCGATCCTGCCGGCGGAGATCATGCGCCCCGGCGATCACGGCTTTCTCGCCGCCGTGCTCGGGCCGGACATGCGCGCCGTCACCGTCGCGGTCGATATCGTCACCGGCAGCGCCGGGCTGATCTGGCCCGGCGACCGCGTCGATCTCATCCTGACCCAGACCCTCGATCCGCAATCGGCGCCGCCGAGCCGGCGCGTCGCCGCCGAAACCGTGCTCGCCAATGTGCGGGTGATCGCGATCGACCAGCAACTGGTGCAAGGCGCCTCGCCGGACGCGCCGGACCAGAAGGCGGCGCGCACCGTCACCCTGGAGGTCAGCCCGCAAGGGGCGGAGGAGGTGACGGTGGCGGCCAAGCTCGGGCATCTTTCGCTGGTGGTCCGCGCCGCCGACCCCGGCACCGCGCCCACCCCAACCGCCGCCCGCCCCTCCATCACCTGGGCGGGCAAAGTGTCGCCGGCGCTGGTCGAGGGGGATGCGCCGCATGGCGCGAGCAAAACCATGCGCGTCTATCAGGGCGGCGCCGACGGCAAGGAATTCCATTTCTGATGGGAAGCGCCCGCGCCTTTGCCGCGCTCACCGTTTTTGCGCTGGCGCTGGCGACGACAGTGCCGGCCCTGGCGCAGGCGCCGGATGCGCCGCCACCCACCAAGCCGGCCGCGCCAGCCAAGGCGCCCGGCGTCATTCAGCTTTCGGCCGGCAGCGGCCAGGTGATCGCGCTGCCCGGGCCGGCGACCAGCGTCTTCGCTGCCGATCCGAAAGTGGCCGAGGTGCGCCCGGCGAGCCCGACCTCGCTCTTCGTCTTCGGTGTCGGCGCCGGCCGCACCACCGTCGCCGCACTCGACAATGCTGGGCACCAACTCGCGCTCTTCACCGTCGTCGTCAAGGCATCGGGCTTTGGCGCCAATGAGGCCGGGAGCGCCATCGCCCAGCTGTCGCCGGAAAGCCACGTCACCGTCGCGCCGACGCCGCAGGGCATGATCCTGAGCGGCGAGGTGCCGACGGCGGCGGCGGCCGAACAGGCGATGGCGATCGCCAAGCAATACGCCGCCAACGGCCAGAAAATCGAGGACCGGCTGAGCGTGCGTGACGGCGTGCAGGTGGGATTGCGGGTGCGGATCGCCGAGATGAACCGCGTCGTGGTGCGCGAATTCGGGGTCAACTGGTCGAAACTGGGCAATTTCGCGTCCTTCTCCACCAATCTCGCGACCAACCCGGCGCTCGCCACTGCCGGCCTCACCATGCCGACGCTGACCAAAGGCATCGACGGCGCCGACGCGGTTCTGGACGCGCTGGCGCAGGATAATCTGGTGCGCATCCTCGCCGAGCCGACGCTGGTGACGATGAGCGGGCAGACCGCGAGCTTTCTCGTCGGCGGCGAATTTCCCATCCCGATCGCCCAGGAATTCGGCCAGATCTCGATCCAGTTCCAGCAATACGGCGTGCAGCTCGCCTTCGTGCCCACGGTGCTCAGCAATGGCCGCATCAGCCTCCATGTCCGCCCCGAGGTGAGCGAGCTGACCAACCAGGGCGCGGTGCAGCTCTCGGTCGGGCCCGGCGCGGTCTCGGTGCCGGCGCTGACCGTGCGGCGCGCCGAGACGACCTTGCAGCTCGGCAGCGGACAGAGTTTTGCTATTGCCGGCTTACTCGAGGACCGCTCGACGCAAATCGACAATTCCGTGCTCGGACTTGGTGAAATTCCAATCCTCGGGGCGCTGTTCCGCTCCGACAGTTTTCAGCGCAACCAGACCGAGCTGGTGATCATCGTCACCCCCTATATCGTACGCCCGGTGAGCGATCCCAACGCGCTGGTCGCGCCGACCACCGACGCATGGCGTGCCCCCAATGATTTCGAACGCATCCTTCTCATGCGCCAGGTCGCCCGCGGGGAGCCGCCGACGCCGGTGCATATCCCCGGCGATCCCGGATTCATCGTGCAGTGAAGGGCATCCCCATGGCCGCATCCCGCCGCTGGCGCCTGTCCCTGCTACTGATCCCCCTCGCCACCGCCGGGTGCGACGCGATCGACCCCTATGCCCGCCCCGGCGTCTGGACCCCGACCGGCGCGAGCGAGGCCAATCTCCGCGCCATGGTCGCGAACCCGGCCGATCTCGTGCAGGGCGCGGGCGAGCAGGGCACCCCGGGCCAGCCCGCGGCGGATGCGGTCGCGGCCTGGCGCGCCGGGCATGCCAAGCCGCTCCCCGCCGGCGACACCGCGCAGCCCGGCCAGCCGCCGGCCGACAGCGGCGCCGGCGGCGCCCCACCGGGCATGGCCCCACCGGGCATGGGTGGCGCCCCCTCTGGCGGCGGGGCCGGCGTTGGCGCGGGCGGCACCGGGAATGGGGCCAATTGATGCCCGATGATGCCCGCATCAATACCCTCCCCGAGGACGGCACCGCCGGACGCGGCGACCGCGCGCCACTCCTCGCCTTCATCGCCGACGGCGCGAGCGAGGCGATCCTGCGCGAGGTTCTGGGAGAATCGGCACTGCCCGGCGTCACCATCCGCCGTGGCAATGTCCGCGCCGCCATCGCTGCCCTGACCAAGACGCCGACCCCGCAGGCCCTGATCGTCGATGTCAGCGGCGAGGATCGGCCGCTCACCGCGCTCGGCGATCTCTCCGAAGTGGTCGAACCCGATGTGCGCGTCCTGGTGATTGGCGAGGAGGAGGGGGTCAATTTCTACCGGCTGGTCACGCGCCATCTCGGCGCTCTCGAATATCTCTACAAACCGCTGACCCGTGACATGGTGGCGCGACATTTCCTGCCGCTGCTGACCGGCGCCGAGCTTCCCGCCGACAATTTCCAAGGCGGACGGATGGTCACCCTCACCGGCGTGCGCGGCGGCGCCGGCGCCAGCACCATTGCGGCGCACCTCGCCTGGCATTTCGGCGTCGCCGCCGGGCGCCATACCGTGCTGCTCGACGCCGATCTCCATTTCGGCACCGGCGCTTTGCTGCTCGATGGCAAAGCGAGCGCCGGCCTGCGCACAGCCTTGGAGGCGCCACAGCGTATCGACGAACTGTTCGTCGAACGCGCGGCGCAGCCGGTTTCAGAGCGGCTCTTTGTGCTTGCCGGTGAAGAAGCGCCCGATATGCCGCTGATCTATACCGAAGGCGCGGGCGAGCGGCTAATCGAGGCGCTGCGTCGGCGTTATAATCTGATCATCGCCGATGTCCCGCCGGCGCCGCTTGCCTTTAACCAGGATCTTCTTGGCCTTGGACATCACCGGGCGCTGGTGCTGCCGCCGACGCTCGCCGGTGTGCGCGATACGTTGCGACTTTTGGCACTGCCCCATGGCCGTCTGCAACCGCGTCGGCCTATCCTGGTCCTCAACCGTCTTGGCGCGCCCGGCAGCTTGACCCGCACGCAGATCGAGGCCGCGCTGAAGCTGAAGATCGACGTCGTGATCCCCGATATGCCACGCCAGATGGCACGCGCAACCGCCCTCGGCGCGCCCACCTCGGGTCTCCGGGGCGGGTTCCGCGCCGGCATCCTGGCGCTCGCCAAAGAAGTCGCTTTCGTCAAAGTACCAGATGAAATCCCCGCCCTGAGCAACCGGCGGCGCTGGTTCGGCTGGCGCCGATGAGCGAGACGGTTCCCCGCGGCGTGATGTTCGGGCGCCGCCGCGCGACCTCGGACGCGGCGCCCGCAAGCACCAGCGCCGAACCCACGCCAGCGCTGCCCGACACCTCGCTCGGCACACTGCGCAGCCTCTGTCTCGAACAGCTCGACCCCGCCGCCGCCGCCGGCATGCCGCAGGAAAAGCTCGCGCAAGCGGTGGAGCGGCTGATCGCCGAGATCGCGACCGAGCGGCGCATACAGCTCAATGCCCGCGAACAGCGCGAACTCGCGTTCAGTCTCGTCGACGACATGCTCGGCCACGGACCGTTGCAGCCCCTGCTCGAAGACGAGGCGGTCACCGATATCATGGTCAACGGTCCGACGCGTGTCTTTGTCGAGCGCGGCGGCAAACTCATGCTCTCGGCGGTGCGATTTCGCGATGCCGGCCATGTCGCCAATATCTGCCAGCGCATCGCCGCCGCGGTTGGGCGGCGGATCGATGAAGCGAGCCCGATGGTCGATGCAAGGCTCGCCGATGGCTCGCGCGTCAACATCGTCTTCCCGCCGCTCGCCCTCGATGGGCCCTATCTCTCGATCCGCAAATTCGCCAAGAAGAAGATAGATTTTCCTAAATTGATCGAGTTCGGCTCGCTGACGGCGCCGGTCGCGCGGGTGCTCGAGATCGCGTCCCGGATCAGGCTCAACGTCATCATTTCCGGCGGCACCGGCTCGGGCAAAACAACGCTGCTCAACGCGATGTCACGGCTGATCGACGGCGGCGAGCGCATCGTGACAATCGAGGACGCCGCCGAACTGCAATTGCAGCAGCCGCATGTCGTGCGGCTCGAGACCCGGCCAGCCAGCCTCGAAGGGCGCGGTGAGATCAATCAGCGCGATCTGGTGCGCAACGCGCTCCGCATGCGCCCTGACCGCATCATCGTCGGCGAGGTGCGCAGCGGCGAGGCGTTCGACATGTTGCAAGCGATGAACACCGGCCATGACGGTTCGATGTCCACGGTCCACGCCAATACGACGCGTGATGCCCTGACACGCATCGAGAGCATGGTACAGATGGGCAATATCGGCCTTCCCGCGCGTGCCATCCGCACCCAGATCGTGAGCGCGATCGATCTCATCGTGCAGGTCGAGCGCCAACGCGATGGCGGACGGCGGGTGCTGCAGGTATCCGAAGTCTGCGGTATGGAGGGCGATGTCGTCACCATGAACGACATCTTTCTCCTCGAGGTCGAGGGTGAGGGGTTGGATGGCCGGCTTCGCGTACGCTATCGGGTCAGCCGGGCGCGGCCGAATTTTCATGACCGGCTGAGCTATTTCGGCCTGGAGCGTGCCTGGACGACGGCGCTCGACGAAGCGGAGCGCGGCTGATGCTCGATCTCCGCCTGATGCTCGCGGGCTTCATCGGCTTGACCGGGCTTAGTGTGAGCGCGCTTTTGCTACAACGCGGCCATGAACGCGAACAGCTTTGGCAGGCGCGCGTCCGGCGTGTGCTCGCCCCGCACGCGCGACAACCGCACGCGGCCGAGGCGCCGCCGTTTCGGATCGGTCTTAGGAGCAGCGGCGCCAAACCCTGGCAGCGCGCGGTCGCGCTGTTTGGATTTCATCCCGAGCGGCGCGATCATTATCCGGTGCGCTGGTGGATTGTCCTGCCGGCCGCCTTGCTCGGCGCCAGGCTGGTGGCCGGCGTCATCGCTAATCTGCTGGGCGTGGCTTCGCTTTTTCTCGTCGTGCCGATCTGGATCCTGCTTTGTCGGCAGGTATTCAAATGGTTCGACGAACGCCGGCGTAGCGCCCTGTTTCGCCAATTTCCCGATGCTCTCGCCATGATCGTGCGTTCGGTCAGGGTCGGCATTCCGGTGAGCGAGGCGATACGACTGGTGGCGCGGGAAAGCGTCGATCCGACGCGGCAGGAATTCACTATCATTGCCGATAAGATCGCGATCGGCATGCTTCTCGATGAAGCGCTGCAGCAGATGGGGGTGCGCAACAATTTGCCGGAATACCGGTTCTTCGCGACCGCGCTTTCGCTGCAGAGCCAAACTGGCGGTGGTCTCGCCGAGACCCTCGAAAACCTCGCCGATGTCATCCGCAAGCGCGTTGCGATGCGCGAACGCGGCCACGCTTTGGCGTCGGAGGCAAAAACCAGCGCCGGGATTCTCGCGGCGCTTCCGGTTTTTGCCGGTGCTGGACTTGCGCTGATCAATCCCGGCTATATCGGTGTGCTGTTCTTCGATCCCAGCGGCAAACGCCTGATGGGCATCGCGCTCGGCATGCTCGCGGGCGGCATCATGATCATGCGCGGGCTAATCCGGCGCAGCCTGACATGAGCACCTCGCCATGAAAAATCTCTCGATCCTTGTCTTTGCGACGGCATCCTTCGCAGCGCTTCTGGCCGCGAGCGGCGTTCTACTATGGCGGATGGCGGGCCAGGAGCGGATCCTCGCGCGCCTTCGTGCTGTCCAGCCGGGCGCGGAGCGGCGACAGCGCGAGCGCTCCCGAAACGTTGCGCTCCGGCTGATCGCGGCGATCGGCAATGCGATTTCGCGGAGTGGCCTGCTTTCCGGCCGAACCCGCGCCGAACTCGAGCACACACTCACGCGGGCCGGATTCCGGCGTGGGCATGGGTTGGAGGTATTCGTCGGCGCAAAACTTATACTGCTGGTGACAATGCCGGCGCTCGGCCTCGTGCTTTCGGCGCGTCTCGGCCTCGCGGACATCTCGCGCAATGTCCTGCTCGCCGCCGCCGCCATGGTTGGGCTTTTGGCGCCTGATTTCGTCCTGCGCAGCCTGCGGAAAAACCATTTAAAAGCGCTCGAGCGCGGGCTGCCGGACGCGCTCGATCTGATGGTCATCTGCACCGAGGCCGGGCTCGGCCTCGAGCCGACGATCCTCAGGGTCGCGACCGAAATCCGCCATGCCCACGCGGCGGTCGCCGATGAATTCGCGCAGACCGCGAACGAATTGCGCATCACTTCCGATGTGCGCGGCGCTTTGCTCAATGCCGGCACCCGGACCGGACTCGATGGGATCAAGCGTCTAGCGACGACCCTGGTGCAAACGATCCAATATGGCACACCGCTCAGCCAGGCACTCAGGACTTTGGCGGCGGAGATGCGCCAAGAGATGCTGACCCGGTTCGAGGCGCGGGCGGCGCGATTGCCGGTGCTGCTCACTGTGCCGATGATCGTTTTCATTCTTCCCTGTGTTTTTTTGGTCGTCGGTGGCCCGGCGATGGTACAGGTGATGCGGATGATGAGCCATTGAGGCACAGAATGATCAAGCAGGGTTCGTTGGTTGCAGTATTGCTCGCCCTTGCGGCCTGCGGCGGATCAAGCAAGCCGACGCTCTCGCTGCCGCCCCAGACACCCGCCCTTAGCAACGGCGAACCAACCTTAAGGGTCGCCGACGCCGCATTGCTCGGCGGCGCGCCAGCAATGGCTCTGGAGGTTGCCGACGGAATTCTCTCAAAAAATCCCAATGATGTGCTTGCGCATTTGCGCAAAGGAGACGCGCTTTATCAACTCAAGCGCTATGACGAGGCGGAAGCAAGCTTCACCACCGCGCTCAAGATCAGCCCGAGCAATACGACAGCGCTGCTCGGCATTGGAAGGATTAGGCTTGCGCAGGATCCTGCGGTCGCGGCGAAGCTGTTTTCCGACGTTCTAGCTAAAGATCGCGCGAATGCAGTCGCTCTGAACGATCTTGGGATCGCGCGGGATTTGCTCGGCCAACATCCCGCCGCGCAAACATCCTACCGCGCTGCACTTGCCCTCAAGCCAGATATGCTGGCCGCACGGGTCAATCTCGGAGTGTCGCTCGCTGTCTCAGGACACGAAAAGGAAGCCCTCGAGGTGCTGCGGCCCCTGGCCAGTAGCCAGGACATGAGTCCGAGGGTACGCCAGGATCTCGCAGCTACCCTTGCGCTTGCGGGACAAGACAGCGCAGCGCGTCAGCTGCTTTCCAAAGACCTTGACCCGGCGGAGGTTTCCGAGGCGATGGTCGGCTTAGAACGCCTTTCCCAACGACCGTTTTGATCGTGGCAGAGTAGCTCGCCTATTCGGCGCCGCCCGCACAGATATGGGCAGGCGGCTTTCCCGCACCCCGTGAACCACCCCGGGATTTTCGGAGGCCCGTCGCTATGGATCAAACGGCCAATGCCAATCTTCGTACTGCGGCCTAGCGCGGCTCCCGACGATTATCCCATACCCATGCTGGGCGGCTCCGGCTCCGGCTCGGGCTCGGGCTCGGGCTCGGGCGTTGGTTCTGGCTCTGGGCGCGGCTGCGGTATTTTTCCCCGCGCCGGGGCGATGATTTTATCACGGCTGTTCGGCACGAATATCTCTGCCCCGCAGGCCGCGCCGGGATTCCGCGGGCGCGTCGCAGTGGGCGCGGCTTCCGGCACCCGCGGCGGCGATGGCGCCCTGACGGGTTGCGCTGCCGGCGGGGCTGGCGGTCGTTCCGGCTGCGGCGCCGAGTGTGGTGCCGCCTGCGGTTTTGCGGCTGGCTCCGCCACCGGCTGCGGCCCCTGCATCTGTGGTGAAGACAACGCCGCGCCCTGCGCTTGCCGCGATGGCGCGGAAACCTCCGCCGATGATTTCACCGTCGCGGATGACGCCGCCCGCGCTTTTGATGGCACCTTCATCATTGTAGCTGCCTTCACCATCGACTGTGCCGATTGTGCTTTCGCCATCGGCTTTGCCGCTGGCGGCGGCTTGGCCACCGACACTTTGGGAGACGAGGGCAACATCGCGACAATGGCGCTCTTCGCCTTGGTCATTACCTGGCCAAGCCACGACATGCACCCCGGCTTTTGCGCCGGCGCTTTCGCAACCACCCTGGCAGCCGGCGGCTTTGGCGTCGTCCTTGCCACTGGCTGCGCCTTCGCCACCGGCTTTGCCGAAGGCTGGGCTTTTGCCTGAGGCGATGGCGTTCCGGCCGAAGACGGCAGCACGACGGCGATGGCACTTTTCAGAGTCGTCACCATCCTGCTCAGAGTCAGCACCCCCCTGCGGAACAAGGGCACCGGTTGCGGCTGCGGCCGCGGTACATCGGACGCCGGCTTTGCGGCAGACGCTTTTGGCTCCGGCACTGGCGATGCCTTGGCCATCGCCGCCGCCGGTTGCGGCATGGCCCTTGGCGGCGCCGGCCGCGCTTCGGGAACGAGGATAGCGCTTTCGGGGGCGAGGCCGCGGCGGACGGCGAAGCCGACGCCTGTCGAAACCGCCGCCGGCTCATAGTCGAGCGTGCTCTCCTTGCGCCGCGCGCGCGCGAGCCGCTCGGCCATGCGGGCGCTGTTGCCCATCTCCTCCTCGCTCCAATGCAGCCGCACGCTCTCGCGATGGCGGCTGAGGGCGACATAGGTGAGATGACGGTCCATGCTCGCGCTCAGCAGCACATGGGCATGGTCGACGGTGACGCCCTGGGCTTTGTGCATCGTCGCGGCATAGCCGTGGTCGAGGGCGTCGTAGTCCTTGAGCGCGAACACCACCTCGCGCCCGCTATCGAGCCGCACCTTGAGATGAGCGCCCGCCCCCGCCCCCTCGATGGCAACGAGCGTGCCAAGCGTGCCGTTCTTCACCCCGAGAGAGCGCTCATTGCGGAGAAAATAGATGCGCTCGCCGGCCGCAAAGGGTTTTTTCCCGTCCCGGGTCGGCAGCATGACGTCAGGGCCCAGCTCGCCGCGCTCCCGCCGCTTGCACCGCCGCCAGCAAGGCGGCGAGGTCGCGCGAGCCGACCATCCCCGCCTCGTCGACGACCAGGACATCACGCGCCGAAAGCGTCTCACGCCCCTGCCCCCATTGCCGGAGCAGCGAGGCGATGGTGCGGCTTTCTATCCCCGCCCCCTGCTGCAGCCCCTCGGCGGCAATCCCCGAAAGCGCGGCACCGCGCACGCGATAGCCCGCCGCTTCCCACGTCGCCCGCGCCGCCCCGAGCAGAGTGCTCTTCCCGGTGCCGGCATGGCCAACCACCGCGGCGAGATGGGTGGCACCGGTGATACGGCCGAGCGCCAGCGCCTGCTCGTCCCCCAGCCCGGCAGCCTCGGCGTGCTGGCGGCACAGCGCCGGGGCCACGGGCTTATGCCCGCCCTTTCCCAGCGCCTCGGCGGTTGCCGCAAGACCGCTCTCCAACGCCAGCATCTCTTTTGTGCGGGTGTAATTCTGCCACCGGCCGAGATGGTGGTCGCGGAGCCTCTCTCCGGCGCGATAGGCGGCGGCGGCGATGACGCTGCGGCCCTGGCCTCGGGAGATAATCTTGACGCTAAAATGGTAGATGGCCACGCGTTATTCCGGGTAAAAATTGTCCACTGCAAAATATTACCCGGCCGCCATGCAAGGAACAAATGGTTATTGAGCAAAAATTCCCACCACCTCCCCAAGCAACGTCGCGAAGCGACGTATAAGCGCGCATTTCGCTCTTTTTCTGCCTTTCTTTCTGCCTCTCCCCCCTCAATTTTTATTGTCAACATTCCCCTCCGGCATCCCAGGAACTTGCTCCCGCCATCCAATTCCGGCTTGCCCAGGTCGTGGCCTTCCCCTCTGCCCCGAGCCTTGGCGCCGTGCCCGCCTTGTGCGGGCACGGCGCCGCCGGTTCCGCAGCCCCGCCAGTGATGGCGATGGGAGGCAAAAGAACATGGGGCGAAAATATTTCTAAAATCGTTGGAACGAAAATTGTACCCGGCTTTCTGCCAGTCATCGGCCATCGCTAATGGTAAAGAGCGGTTAAGGAATTGCTGCTGCGATGCCTATGCAGTAACGCTTCGGCCTGTCATGACGGCTGCGGGAATTATTCGGCGCTTGATAGTGAGGTTGAAGGCGATGGGATTGAAGCCGTTGGCCTTCGTCTCGCATCCTCTGGTGTGAGAACAGTCACGCAAGAGACAATACAGTATTTTTTTGTGCTTTGTCTATTTTTCTCTTGAAGTTATTCAATTGTGAGACTATATTTATATCAAGAGACGGGTGGACATATTCTTCCCTCTCCCGCGCGCCGGGCGCCCCCCGGAAACAAAGCGGCCGAGCATGGTGTTACCAGCACCATACCCGGCCTGACCTGCAACATTGGAGTAAGCAATGTCACAAGCTGCCAAACACCGTAGCACACCGCGCTCCCTGTCGGGAGCCGCCGTCATCTCCTCTCGCCCCAAGGCCCGGCATCATGGCCAGAGTGCCGGATATGCCGCGCGTCAGCGCCCCGCTTCCCACCCGGGCGAGAAGACCTGGCGCGAAGTTGCCGACCGCGGCCTCGAAATCGTCATCTGCATCGGTCACATCGTCGGCGTCGTCATGCTGGTCGTCGACCATTTGTTCTGACCCGTCCCCGCCATCCGCACAGCCGCGCCAAAAGGGCGCCTTTTCTCCGACTTACGCCGGAATGTGCCTCTATGGAGTCCCTTAATATAGAAGATATTATAATTTTAGTTCTTGCTATTATTATTCCCACACGTTATCATGAGTTATTGACAGTTCTGAATTTTGAGTTGTCGTGCATTAACCGCGGCGAGTGAAGGCCTCGTCCGCCAAACGGGAGGATTGAACATGACGCATACTCTGAACACCCGGCGCATATCGCCGAAACCGGAAACAACCAACGCCGCCGCGCGCCGTGAGGCCGCACCCAAGCCGGTGCCTCTCCAGGATGCGCATCCGACCCTCGCCTGGATTGCCCGCCTGCTGGCCAGGCAGGCGACGCGGGAGGATTATCGGCGGCTCAGCCTCGGTTGCGGCACCATTGACATGACGGCCATTATGGCCGCCACCGCGCTGGTGATAGGCGCGGTCATAGTTCTCATGCGTCATGGCCGCTGGCATTGACCGTCATGCCGCGCGACTTACCGCGAAACCCATGCGTCATTCTTGACCGGCAGGGCGATGGCGCGACATCATCGCCGGCCCTGCCGCTGGAGCTGCGCCCATGACCCTCCGCGCCGTCATCTACGCTCGCTATTCCTCCGACAACCAGCGCGACGCATCCATCGAAGACCAGTTGGAAGTCTGCCGCCGCTACATCGCGCGCCAGGGCTGGACCCTGACCACCACCTATGAGGACCGCGCGCAGAGCGGCGCCAGCCGGTTTCGTCCCGATTTCCAGCGCCTGCTCGCCGATGCCGAGGCGCGGCGCTTCGATGTCGTCGTCGCCGAGGCCATCGACCGGCTCGGGCGCAAGCTCGCCGATGTCGCCGATTTCTTCGACCGCCTGACCTTTTATGGCGTCAAGCTGCACGTCACCAACAGCGGCGAGGTGACGCCGATGCATGTCGGGGTGATGGGCATGATGGCGCAGATGTATCTCTCCGACCTCCGCGACAAAACCCTGCGCGGCCAGCTCGGCCGGGCGCGGGGGCGGGACGGGTGCCGGGCGGCATCGCCTATGGCTACGCCGTCGTGCCCGGGGATGCCTCCGGCGCTGGCGCGCGTCGCATCAACGAGGCCGAGGCGGCCATCGTGCGGCGGATTTTCCGTGACTACGCCGCCGGCAAATCGGCCCGCACCATCGCCCATGAGCTGAACGCCGAAGCCGTGCCCGGCCCCGAAGGCCGCCCGTGGGGCGATACCACCATTCGCGGCCAGCTCGACCGCGGCACCGGCATTCTCAACAACACGCTTTATATCGGCGAGCTGAGCTGGAATCGCTGCTCGTATGTGAAGGACCCGCGCACCGGCAAGCGCCTTGCCCGGGTCAATCCGCGCGAGCAATGGGAGGTGGTGGCGGTGCCGGAGCTGCGCATCATCGACCAGCCGCTTTGGGATGCGGTGCGGGCACGCCAGCAAGCGGCGCGTTACGCGGTATGCCATGACGAGGGCACCGGCAACGCCCTCAACCGCGCCCATCGTCGCGAGTTCCTGCTGAGCGGGGTTTTGGTCTGCGGCTGTTGTGGTGGCGGGTATACGATTATTGGCAAGGACCGCTATGGCTGTGCGGCCCGGCGCAGCAAGGGCACGTGCGACAACGCGGTGACCATCACCCGCCAGCGGCTGGAGGCGCGGGTTCTCGGCGGGCTCCGGGAACATATGCTGACGCCGGCGCTGGTCGCGGAATTCGTCACCGCGTTCACCGAGAGCCTTGCCGAGCTGCAGCGCGACGACGCGATGCGCGAGCGGCGGGTGAAGGACACGCTGGCCGCCATCGAGCGTAAGCTCGACGCGGTGGTGCGGGCGATTGAGGATGGCGAGTGGAATGACACGCTGCGCCGCCGGCTTGGCACGCTGGAGGCGGAGAAAGCCTCGCTGACGGCGGAGCTGGCGGCGCTTTCCAAGCCTGCGCCGCCGGCGCGGCTGCATCCGCGGGCGGCGGAGATTTACCGGCGCAAGGTGGCGGCGCTGGAACAATGCCTGAACGAGCCCGACATTCGCCATGAGGCGGGCGAGGCGTTGCGGCAGATGATTGAGAAGGTGGTGCTGACGCCGGATGCGACCGCGCCGGATGGCTTGGCGGCGGCGCTGCATGGTGATTTGGCGGTGATTTTGACCCAGGCGATGGCGCCGGAACGCGAACGCCGGCCGCTCCCAAACGGGGCACAAACCCCGCCAGGAACGGCCGTTTCCGGGAGTCTACTATCGGTGGTTGCGGGGGAGCGCTGCCACTTATACCGAACACATCTCCGCCTCCCCGCACGGCCGCAGAACAAAATGGCAATCCGTCCGCGTAAGAATGGCGGCCTGGAGGCCTTCCCGGCCTTGGTCGCGCGCCCGGCGGGCTGACATTCTCTGCCTCTGCGAATGAGGGGGAAGATTACCGCCCCAGCTGTCGGAAAGACGGCGAGCCGGAGCCAGCGAACCTGTGACACTCCCGTTGAAGGTCGTGCGAGCGAGGGGGACGGGCCGCTGGCGGGGGCCTTGAAAGTATGATAAAGTATGCGTCTTCTTCAGGAGGATAGCCATGGCCGAAATCGAGCGGTTGACCATCACCCTGCCGTCCGACATGGCCGCCG
The DNA here is from genome assembly GCF_003352165.1 of Acidibrevibacterium fodinaquatile. Lineage (GTDB taxonomy): Bacteria > Pseudomonadota > Alphaproteobacteria > Acetobacterales > Acetobacteraceae > Acidibrevibacterium > Acidibrevibacterium fodinaquatile. The sequence continues at coordinate 1,531,312 of NZ_CP029176.1, read as the reverse complement.
CCATCAAAGGTGCAGTCAACGGCGGAGATTACGCATCGACCAGCGAGGTCGTGCGTGAGGCGGTGCGCGACTGGAAGATGAAGCGCGCGCTTCAGTTGCAGGAACTCGCCGCGCTCAAAACCGATATCGACAAGGGGCTCGCCGATGTCGCCGCTGGCCGCGTGAGGGACTTTGACGCCGACCGGATTATTGAACGCGGGAGAACGCTATTAGCGAGCCGCTCCCCCTCCGCCTGACGGCAGCGGCCGAAGCCGACTTATCCGAAATTTGGGCGTGGCTCGCGGCTGAGGTGTCCGAAGATGTCGCCATGCGCTTTGTCCGGGACGTCAAGACCGCGTTCGAGCCGATGCGGCACTTTCCGCACGCGGCCCCCGCGCGAGACCGGCTTGCCCCCGGTCTACGCGTCACCTTTCACGGTGCCTATGCCATCTATTACCAGCCGCGGCCGGATGAGATAATCATTATTCGCGTTTTGCACGGCGCCCGTGACATCGCGGCAATCGCCGAGCATGGCGGCTTCAGGGCGGAGGGCCGCAGTCTCGACAGATGAACCGCTCCACGCCGAGCACGCGGAGCGCCACTCCATCACCTCCCACACGGTTACCAGCGTCTTCCATTCCGACTGACGCGTCGCCATGATTTCTTCGCTCTTGCCCCGCCTGCCCAATCGACATAAAATGACCACTGTGGTTCTTCTTCATCCGGAGGTCATCATGCGAGAAATCCAGCTCCGCGACGCCAAGGCCAGCCTCTCCGCCGTCGTCGCCGACGCCCGACGTGGGGAGGCCGCCATCATCACACGCCACGGTAAGCCTGAGGCGGTCATTTTGGGGTTCGAGGAATGGCAGCGCCTCTCGCACGTGCCATCTTTTGGTAAGTTGCTGATGGCGGCTCCCCTCGAAAAGGGGGATTTGCCGCGACGCAACACCGCCCCTCCCCGCGACAGCGGACTCTGATGCTTTGTACCTCGTCGACACCAATGTCATTTCGGAGCGCGCGCCTGCACGGGTAGCGCCTGCCGAGATGACCGCCTGGATGGATGCGCACTCCGAGAAGCTATTCCTCTCGGTTGTGACCATCGCGGAAATCGAGGACGGCATCGCCAAGGCCAAACGAGAAGGCGCCGCTCGCAAATCCCGAGACCTGAGCGCATGGCTCGAAACGGTATTGCACCTCTATGCTGCCCGCATCCTGCCTTTTGATATCGCAACCGCCCGTCTCGCTGGTGCCCTGTCGGATTTCGCTCGCAGCCAGGGTCACGCGCCCGGCTTCGCGGATATCGTGATTGCTGCGACCGCCCAGCACCACGGGCTCATCATCCTTACCCGCAACCAGCGACATTTTGCGCCGCTCGGCGTCCCAACGCACGACCCATTTGCACACCCACCCCAAAATATGGCTCCAGAATAAGGCAACAGGTCGTCCGCGTGTAAACCGGATGAGCCAGCGCGACGGCCCATTCCGCTATAGGCCCCGCGCACTATGAAAAATGCGTTTTGGCCGCACCGCATGCCCCACCGGTCAGGGGATTGAAACAGGCGCGGGTGACCTTTACGGCGCGCCGCGCCCCTGCCAAGATAGCCGTTCCGGGTGGAGCTGGACTCCCCGCTCGGTAGTGTGTGGAGGGGCGCCCGCCGGGGAACCGGCGGGCGCTTTTTCTATCTGGTAAACACTTACTATCCGTTTGGACCCTTCCACGGTCGCGCGCGGGAGGTTTTTTTTGACTCTCAACAGGAGACCAACCATGCACGGCAAGTTCCCGAACTCCTCCGCCGCACCGCATGCCCGCCGGTCAGGGGATTGAAACTAAACGCGCCCGGTAGTGGCGGCGAGCGCGCAAACGGGCTGCATCTGCTCATCCCATCAGCCAGGAATCAGGCAAAAATTGGCCGCACGCAACGCGCCGAGACATAAGCTTGCGACCCTCGCAAGCATTGGAAAACACGCATCCTGCGCGCCCGCCACCAACACCGATACCCATGCCCCTGGAAACCGCGCTCCGCCACGCCCTCGCCGCGCTTGCGGGCAGCGAAGGCGCACGCCTCACCGCCTTCCGACCCGCCTGCCTCGGCGCCGCCAAGGCCATCCAAGCAAACCCATAGCCATGCGTTAGATTCATAGCTCTTTAGTTTGTTTCACTGGGCGGCACCCCAGTCCTGGGCATGCGCCGAGTTTGCAGCATTCACCGTCGTGCGGCGTTGAAAATTTGGCACGGGGACCGTCCTCCATGAGCGTGGCCATCTAATCGGCGTGGGCAAGCCCATTTTTGTGCAACGCATCGAGTAATGGCGGGTTCCTTGTAACAATGCGCGCGGTTTGCAGCGCCGGAGCGCTGCCACTTATACCGAACACGCCTCCGCCTCCCCGCAAGGCCGCAGAACAAAACGGCAATCCGCCCGCGCAGGAACAGCCGCTTGGTGGCAGCCGCCATGTCCAGAATGTAAAATGGCGCGCTCTTCAAGAGTCGATCGCGTTTCAGGCCGCGGTTCACATCATTGCAAGCGTTGGCCGCCGAGCATTACTTCCTGTGGGCGGGTAAATCACCCCTTGGCACGACTCATTAATACGGGTAGAATGGTAGAAATATCTGATAGACGGTAGAAATGGTGCCATCTATGAGCCTCAACATCAAAGACCCCGAGGCACACCGTTTGGCGCAGGCTATCTCCCGCGCCACGGGCGAAAGCATGACACGTGTCGTCACCGAGGCCCTGCGCGAACGTTACGCCAAGATTGAACAGCGAAAAGGCAAGGCCAGTGTACAAGAGCTGCTGGCAATCGCCGATCGCGCCGCCGCCCATGTGAAGCGCCCTTACGCCAGCCATGCCGAGCTGCTCTATGACGAGAATGGTCTGCCGAAATGATTATCGATACATCGGCAATGGTCGCCATCCTCTACCGCGAGCCTGAAGCGGAAGCCTTCACGCGGCTCATTCACGACGCCGACGAATGCCGCATCAGCGTGGCGAGCTATGTCGAGCTGTCAATAGTGGTCGAAAATCAGCTTGGCCCGGAGGGTATGCGGCTGGCTGAGGCATTCTTCCGCCGCGCCGGTGTCACGGTCGAGCCGGTAACGGTTGAGCAGGGCGAGCTGGCGCGGCAGGCCTTCCTTGATTTTGGCAAGGGCAGGCACAAGGCTGGCCTGAATTACGGCGACTGCTTTCCCTATGCCCTGGCGAAGGCCACGGGCGAACCGCTCTTATTTAAGGGTAATGACTTCAGCCAAACCGATATCAGGACGGCCGCGTGAACGCCGCCAAGAAAAGACAGGTGGTATGCGTCGTGGTTGGACTGCCTCGTGACACCAAAATTCGTTGATATCGCCGAGAAGCCCGTTTCTCAGTCTGAATTAACAACGGCTTGGCCAAGCGATTGAGACGCCCGCCTCCTGACCCCAGCATAGGGCTGGTCAAGCACCGACCACGAAGAGAAGCAAGTGGCCTACGGGAATAGCTTGAGAAGAAAATAGCAGCTTGCCGGCGACGACGCAATCAGAGAAGCATCTATAGGAAAATGAAGCAAGACGGAGAGCAACCACTATTCATATTGGTGATTTTTTCTGATATATAACAACATCGGTTCCTGAAAATGTTTTTTTTATGTAATTTTTAGTTAATAATTCTTTTGCATCAAGTTGATTAGAAAAATTGTTTTTGTCATCGACTTTTAATAAAAGAGAATTTACATCACTCTCATTGTCTAGTTGTATTACTGGGTATGCAGCATCACGCAGCCCATATAACAAAATATTATTCTTTAATATCCCAAGAAGAATCTTTTGTTCAAAATTAAACCGATCTATATAAAAAGATTTTCCGGCCCAATAACAATATATGTTAGTTTCACATATTGCAAGTCCATTTGATTTTTGTATTACTTCTATTATTTTTTTTGTTACATTTTCTTTATCATTTATTTGTCTATTCCATGATTTAAAATTAAAAACGCTTTTTTGTTTGTTCATTCCCGGCGTAATCAATACCCCTAAAATCATATATAAAATGACAAGCGCGCGTAAATTGTGAAATTTGCAACCGCCGTCAAAGAGATGCGAAACAAGCACCGCACACCCCAGACTAGATGCAATAAGAAGTTCAAAATATGCATTTACTCCGGTACCATCTCCGCCTAATTCAAATGTTCCTATAAAAAATGACAAAATAATAAAAATAAATACTAAAGAGTAAAATTTAGTTATCCTAAATAATGCAATTGGAAGAATTGATAATGCAATTATTAATGTCATAGAAGAGCTATAAGTCAACATAAGATTTAATGCTCTTGAAAAAGAATAGTGCCTTGGAGAAAAAAGGCCGATTAAAAAATTCTCTCCTAATAATGTCGTAAATAAAATCATTAATATTAGCGATGATATAATTCCAGATATAGAAAAAATTAAAAATTCTTTTCTATTATAGATCAATTTCCAAATTCCAACTGATAAAGGAAGCGCTATGTTATTGTGTTTTGTATATATAGATACAGCAAATATTATTGCTGAAAATATGTCAAAAAATAATTTTTTGTTTCCTAAAGTGGCCATATATAACCCGATAAGACTAAATGCAATCGAAATCATTTGTGGGTCATCGGAAGCTATATATAAATCATAATTTATGTCAGTATATCCTATAAATAGGAGAGCCGACAAAATGGCAGCAAGCCTTTTACCAAGTTCATGATGCGATATTTTGTACATCATAAAACCACTTATCATAAAAGATATTGCAGAAACAAATCTTCCAGAAAATACCGCATCATGCGTAAATAACATAAAACTTCTTACTATAAAAAATGATAGAGGCGGATAATTATTTACCACTAAATCGTATGGTGCATAATATAATTTTCCATTTAACATAAAGTTCTTTATTAATCCAGCATTCCATCCTTCATTGTACATAATTGGAATTTTAAAGCTTGCTCTGTAAAATAGCGCTATCGTTATGTATGAAATTATAATTAGAAACAATATCACAAATATGGATGAAATTTTGTCGATATATTGATGTTTATTTTTGATTGTGCTCTGCGTATTTTTTATCTCAGCGCCTGGCATATACCCCCCCCAATTTAGCACGCTCGATTTGGATTAGGATGAAATGCGCTAATGTCCGCCGAAAACCAGCATACCCAGGAGATGTGTCAAGCTGGAATCGATGCCTCTTGTTCTCATCTCCAGGGCAGGCCATCATATCCGAACTCATAGGATGGCCAGAAAAACGAGATTAGGGGGAACTTTGGAACTCGACAAGCCACGTTACGCTTATATCGACGCGTTACGAGGCTACGCCATCCTGCTCGTCATCACCTGTGACATCACCTTCAGCTACTCCTATCTGCCCTATCCCGTCCGTCGCCTGGCCATCCTCGGCTGGCATGGGGTGCAGCTTTTTTTCCTAATTAGTTGCCTCGCCCTTATGCTGTCATGGCGGGCGGAGGTTGCGCAGCGCGGTCGGGCTGATATCGGCGCCTTCTTCCTCCGCCGCGCCTTTCGCATTATGCCAGCCTATTACCTCGGCGGCCTGCTCTATTGGCAGCTCGCCCCGCCGGCGCATGGGTTCGATCTCGCGCAATTCATCACCGCCTATGGCTTCGTCAATCTCTGGCACCCGCTGACGGCGCCGACGGTGATGGGCCAATGGTCGGTGATTCCGGGCGGCTGGAGCATCAGTGTGTTGTTCACCTTCTACGCTCTCTTCCCGTTCATCGCCGGCGCCGTGACCTCGCTCCGTCGGGCAATTTTTTTCACGCTCGGCGCGATCGCACTCGCCATCTTCGCCAATCGGATAGGATTTCTCCTTTGGCATCAGACGTATTCGACGCGCGCCGTTGAGGACATCCTTTATTTTTGGTTTCCCAACCAATTGCCGGGGTTCGCGTTCGGCACGGTGATTTTCTTCCTGCTCGAAGGCGGGGTCATGCGCCTCCCCGGCCGCTGGGCGGACGGCATGGCGGCGGGCGCGCTGATGCTGTTCTTCGCGCTCTCGTGGTCGCCTTTTCCGCAATGGGCAGGGGAGAATGCCTGGACTCTCGGCATGGCACAGGCCGCCGCCTTGCCGCTCGGGGGCTTCGTGCTGGCGCTCGCGCGCGCAAGACCGGGCATCTTCATCAATCCGCTGGCAGCGTGGGTCGGAAAAATCAGCTTCAGTGCCTATCTCCTGCACTACGCCGCGATCGACTTGTTACTTAAGCGGTATCCGCAGCTATTTCACACCCACGCGACTGGCTTCACCGCGATCGCCGCTTATGCCGCCGGTTGGCTCGCGGTGACCGGGGCGACCTGTCTTGGCGCCTTCTGCACCTATCACGTGATCGAGCAGCCGATAATCGATATCGGCAAACGACTCACCACGTGGCGGCGCAGACAATAACAGTAATGGCGGGGGATCGGAAATGGTCACCGGGCATCAGACTATATCCCATTGGAATCACGCGTGAAATATGAGGATACAGTTGAACGCGCCCACTCCGTTGCTATGACTGCGGCGGGCGCGGGACGATATCGAATTCCGGGGTGTGATGGAGAGAATTCGCGTCAGTATAGGGCGCGCCGCTTTTTTGTAGCCACTCATAGGCTTTTTCCGCCGCCTCCGAGGGCACGACGCTTTGTATACCAGCTAGTGCCAGCATCGCGAGCTGGCCATAATCGCCATCGCTCCGCGCCCAGCCACTGCCGTTCGAGGGGCCGTAGCGTTTGGTGTTTTCTTCGATATCTCGCCAATTCTTCAGCGGTTCCGCATAATCCCAGCCGTTTTTGTCTCTATTCCAGTAAATTTGCCCAATTGCGGGATTTCTATGAGGAAACACCGCGATGACGTAGTTGACGCTGTCATGGCCGAGCTTGAACACGCTGCCGGCGAGAAAATTCGTCGACCAGGCAAGGAAGGCGCGCGCGTCCCGATTGCCCAATTTCGCCGCTTGCGCCGCCGAAGACGAAAAATAATCCTGCTGCCACGGCGCGAGTGCATAGTCATATTGGAATGTCGCGATCACATAGCCGTGCGCCTCGCCTTCCAACGCGGTCAGGGCAGGAATTTGGCTGGCCAGCCAGCGCCAATTATCGTCCATCACCTTGGAAAAATATTTTTTCTCCACTGTGCCATCGGGATTGGCCCAGGCCGCCTCGTCGATTTCACGCAAGCTCCAGGCGCCGCCGCGCATCTGGTTGCCGAAGATGACGTTATCGGGGCCGGTGCTGTCGGGCGCGCCACTCCGCATCGCGGGCCAGGTGGAGACAATGGAAAACGCCGCCTGGGCATTCAGTTCGTCGAGGTTAAAACGGCTACCGGTGAAAAGATAAGGGACGAAAGAGAGATCGGGCTGATGCGCGGTGTCGGGCGCCCAGCCGTTGTTTTTGCCGTCTACCTGTTGGGTCAGACCATTCGCGCCGCCGCGCGGGTCGGCCCAGATTTGCGGGTTCTGGTCGGTGTTGAGCCAGGTTCCGGCCTCCCTGTTCCAGAAATGCCACGGAATGCCGGCCGCCGCCTCACCCTGCCAGAGAGCATAGGCGGCGGCCATCGGATCCTGCGTCAAAAGCCAGATCGCGTTCGCCCGCGTGGTCGGGCCGATATCGGGCCGCGCCCCGGTCATCGGCATATATTGCGTGACGCCGTTGGTCGCGAGCGGCGCACCAAAACCCGGCTGGCCCATCTGCTTTGCCTCTTCCGCAACCATCGCTGCCGGCGCGCCGGCCGCGAGGTCGTAATCGGCGATCACGCCGATGCGTTCGAGATAATCGACATCGCGAGCGAGATTGACCGGCGGCACCGTGCCGCTCCAGAGCGTGCGATGCCAGTTCTCATACTGAAATTGCACGAGATTGCGATACTGCAGAACAATTTTGCCGTCTTCCTTGACCAGGACGTCATATTTCACCGCGCCGCCGGCTTTTTGCATGGCGTAATCATTGGCGAATTGCAGATCAGTATGCGTCGTGCCATCGGCATAGGCGCGCACGTCGAAAACGATATGGAACGAGCCGGTGACCGGCGCATCAAAGCGGATTTCGCTCGCGATCGGCCCGCGCAGCCAATAATCGGGTTTTTCTCCCGCCAACGCCTTGGCGAGCAAGGGGCCGGCGTCGAGATGGAACGGCGCCGCGCTGCCGTCTTCCTGATGAAAGGTGAGATCGACCGTGAGGCCGAAGCCCTTGTCGTCGGCAAGCCGCGCGAGATCGACCGCGCCGCCCGCCGCCGTCGCCGCCGTCGCCAGCATGACGGGGGCTTTGGCGTGGGCTGCCATGGGAGGCGCGATCAGGCTTAAGACCGCCATGCGGAGCGAACCGTCGGGATAGGTGGTCTTGGCGTCCACCTGCACCGGGACATCCTTGCCATCGATCCGCGCGATCAACCCTGCTTTGGCCGGCACGCGCCCAGGCAGAAAAGCCTGGCCGAAGGTGATCGGGCTCGCCGGCAGGGGCTTCGCGGCGAGATTCTCGATGATCAACCCCACGACATCGTTCGCCGCCTTGGCCGCCGGCGACGTCGGCGCGCGCAGCATCCCTTGCGCGCTCGCGGTGGCGAGGCTAGCAGCCAGCGCGACTGGGGCAAGAAAAGCAGCAACGCGGTGAATGGGCATGGCCACGTCCTCTTTGATCTCGCGAAAAGGCTAAAAGCTACCACTAACTAATATTAGTCTATACGTATTTGGCCTGGAGGCGAAATCGTTCTCTGTGACACCTGGCAGCGAACCCGGCGGCCGAAGTCCTGGAGAGCAGAATCAGGAAGGGGGACCTCTCTTGCCGCCACACGGGCAAAGCGCACGGTGGGGTGTCACGAACTCGCCCGCGGCCCGTCGAGATGCTCGCCTTCGGCGAAAATATGAATATTTTCGTCTGCAAACGCGCAGGCAATGGTGTTAATGGTCACGGCGTTGCTGAGAACATGCGCGCGACCGCGCCATGTCAGCTCGAAAATCAGGATCACGATGTCTTCAATTGCCTTGGGAGGTCGGCAAAAATACTGAGACAAATCCGCAAAATTTCTCTACCATGCGCCACGGAACGCTTAAGAAAAGGTGAAACGTGGCGGCAAATGGCCGGGCGGAGCATCTGAATTTCGCCTATATCGACGCATTGCGCGGCTGCGCGATCCTTTTCGTCATCACCTGCCATCTCACATTCAGCTATCCTGAACTTCCCTATCCCGTCCACCGCCTGACCGTCCTCGGCTGGCATGGGGTGCAGCTTTTCTTTCTCGCAAGCTGTGTCACGCTTCTGCTTTCCTGGCATGGCGAAGTCGCGCGGCGCGGGCGCGCCGATATCGGCGCGTTTTTCCTCCGCCGCGTCTTTCGCATTCTGCCGGCCTATTATCTCGGCGGCCTGTTTTATTGGTGGCTCGACCCGCCGGCGCATGGGTTCGACCTCGCGCAATTCCTCACCGCCTATGGTTTCGTCAATCTCTGGCACCCGCTGACCGCGCCGACCGTGATGGGCCAATGGTCGGTGATCCCGGGCGGCTGGAGCGTCAGCGTGGAATTCACCTTCTACGCCCTGTTCCCGCTCATCGCCTCATTCATCACCTCGCTCCGGCGGGCCATTGTCTTCACGCTCGCGGCCTTGCTCTTTGCCATTCTCGCCAACCGGGTGGGTTTCGCCCTGTGGGGCGAGCGCTATTCGACGCGCGCCGTCGAGGACATTCTCTATTTCTGGTTTCCCAACCAATTGCCGGTCTTCGCGCTCGGCACAATGGTGTTCTTCCTCTTGCGGCCGGCGGCGATCATCCCGCAGCGCTTTGCCGGCGCTATCGCCGGCCTCGCGCTGGTGGGATTTTTCGCGCTCGCCTGGGCCGCGGTGCCGCAATGGGCGGGCGAGGCGGGCTGGCCGATCGGACACGCGCAAGCCGCCAGCCTGCCGCTTGCGCTCTTCGTCCTGGCCCTCTCGCGCGCCGCGCCGGGCGGCCTCTTCGTCAATCCGCTCGTCGCCTGGGTCGGGAAAATCAGCTTCAGCGCCTATCTGATCCACTATGCCGCGATCGAGCTTCTCCCTGGACGCTTCCCGCAGCTGTTCCACACCGGGGCCAGCGGTCTCGCGGCGATCCTGGCCTATGCCGCCGGCTCGCTTGCGGTCACCGGCGCGACCTGTCTCTGCGCCTTCTGCACCTATCACGTGATCGAGCGGCCGATGATCGCCCTCGGCCGCCGCCTGATCAACGCCCGCCGGGCGCGGCTTGCGGCGGCGATGGCAGGACGGTAAAGTTTTCCCCATCGTACTCTGGGCCAGGGATATACGCTTTCGAGAAAGGCGTCGAGCATAACGGGCTCATAATGGGCGAAGGGTATCAGGTTCTACGGCGGACTCCGTAACCGTTGCCTGTCGCGCCCCTGGATCCGGAATCTGACAACAAACAACAAATAGAATAGTCACCAGCCTTCCAGCCGGACGCCCGTAACGCCGTGCTTCACATTCGCATACCGAAGCCGGACGGCTCCAGGTCTCGCTCGGGCATTGGTTCTGGCGCCGGCCTGGGCTGCGGCATTTGCTGCAGCACCAGGGCGATGAGCGTCTCGCGGTCTTTCCTGGCGAACGCCGCAACCCGGCGGGCCTCGGCGGGGTTCTGCTGGCGCAGCATGGCGAATACCGCCGAGTCGTCGACGATGGCGCACGCGGCCCGCAACGCGCCGGTGACAACGTTTGCGAGTTTTTCCTCCTCCGCCGCGGTGCCCTGCCAGGTGGCGGCGAGCTTCTTACGGGCACGGGTGCTGGCGAGAAGCTCGCCGTAATACCGAGACAGAGTTTCTGCCACGTTGGCAGCGGGCGCTTCGGCTTCCGGCACCCGCGGCGGCGGTGGCGGCCTGGCGGGTTCCGTTGTCGACGGGACCGGCTTTGGTTCCGGCCGCGGCGCCGAGTGTGGTGCCGCCTGCGGCTTTGGCGCTGGCTCCGCCACCGGCCGCGGCCTCTGCGGCTGTGGTGAAGACAACGCCGCGCCCGGCGCTTGCCGCGACGGCGCGGAAACCTCCGTCGATGATTTCACCGTCGCGGATGGCACCGCCGGCGCTTTTGACGGCACTTTCGCCATTGTAGGCGCCTTCACCATCGACTGTACCGATTGTGCTTTCGCCATCGGCTTCGGCGACGTCGTCGACGTGCCTGCCGCCGCCTTGGATGGCGACGATGCCCCCGCCGAAGACGGCCACATCGCGGCAATGGCGCTCTTCGCCTTGGTCATTGCCTGGCGAAGCCGCGACATGCGCCCCGGCTTTTGCGCCGGCGCTTTCGCAACCACCATGGCAGCCGGCGGCTTTGGCGTCGTCCTTGCCACTGGCTGCGCCTTCGCCACCGGCTTTGCCGAAGGCTGGGCTTTTGCCTGAGGCGATGGCGTTCCGGCCGAAGACGGCAGCACGACGGCGATGGCACTTTTCAGAGTCAGCCCCCCCCTGCGGAACAAGGGCACCACCCTGCGGAACAAGGGCACCGGTTGCGGCTGCGGCCGCGGTGCATCGGACGGCGATTTCGCAGCGATAACCTTCGGCGCTGGCTTTGGCTCCGGCACTGGCGGTGCCTTGGCCATCGCCGCCGCCGGTTGCGGCATGGCCCTTGGCGGCGCCGGCCGCGCTTCGGGAACGAGGATAGCGCTCTCAGGGACAAGGCCGCGGCGGACGGCGAAGCCGGCGCCTGTCGAAACCGCCGCCGGCTCATAGTCGAGCGTGCTCTCCTTGCGCCGCGCGCGCGCGAGCCGCTCGGCCATGCGGGCGCTGTTGCCCATCTCCTCCTCGCTCCAATGCAGCCGCACGCTCTCGCGATGGCGGCTGAGGGCGACATAGGTGAGATGACGGTCCATGCTCGCGCTCAGCAGCACATGGGCATGGTCGACGGTGACGCCCTGGGCCTTGTGCATCGTCGCGGCATAGCCGTGGTCGAGGGCGTCGTAGTCCTTGAGCGCGAACACCACCTCGCGCCCACCATCGAGCCGCACCTTGAGATGAGCGCCCGCCCCCGCACCGGCGATGGCAATGAGCGTGCCAAGCGTGCCGTTCTTCACCCCGAGAGAGCGCTCATTGCGGAGAAAATAGATGCGCTCGCCGGCCGCAAAGGGTTTTTTCCCGTCCCGGGTCGGCAGCATGACGTCAGGGCCCAGCTCGCCGCGCTCCCGCCGCACCGCCCGCGCCCGGTCATTGAGGTCGCGGACATCGGCACGGCGATGGGCAAGGATGATGCGGCTCGCCGCCGGGTCACGACGACGGCCCGCCTGCCAGTCGATAATCAGCCGGATTTTGGCCTCCTCCGCTTTGATGGCGGCCAAAACCATGCCCTTCTCCTGGTAGCGCGCCAGCGCCGCGCGGGTTTGGCCGGTGGCCAACTCTGCCGTCGCCTGGCGCTGCCAGTCCTGCTTCTGGCGCCGCACCACGGTCAGCGCCTCCGCCCCCACCCGCTCGACGATGGCGCGGAACGGGGCGCCGGCGGCAATCGGCTGCAACTGCTCGGCATCCCCGACCAGCACCAGCTTCGCTCCCGCCGCTTGCACCGCCGCCAGCACGGCGGCGAGGTCGCGCGAGCCGACCATCCCCGCCTCGTCGACGACCAGGACATCACGCGCCGAAAGCGTCTCACGCCCCTGCCCCCATTGCCGGAGCAGCGAGGCGATGGTGCGGCTTTCTATCCCCGCCCCCTGCTGCAACCCCTCGGCGGCAATCCCCGAAAGCGCGGCACCGCGCACGCGATAGCCCGCCGCTTCCCACACCGCCCGCGCCGCCCCGAGCAGAGTGCTCTTCCCGGTGCCGGCATGGCCAACCACCGCGGCGAGACGGGTGGCGCCGGTGATACGGCCGAGCGCCAGCGTCTGCTCCTCCCCCAGCCTGGCAGCCTCGGCGTGCCGGCGGCACAGCGTCGGGTCGACAAACTTATGCCGCTCCTGCGCCAGCGCCTCGGCGGTTGCCGCAAGACCGCTCTCCAACGCCAGCATCTCTTTTGTGGTGTAGCGCTCTTCGCCCCGGCCATCGCGGCCGAGCCTGACCAGCGCCGGCAAGGCCATGACTCTCGCCAGGACGTTCCGGAACTGCTCGGCATCGACGGTGTGCCCGTTGATGAAGCGGGCGATGTCGCGGCGGGTGAAGGTGCTTTGCTGCGCGGTGATGGCGGCGAGCGCCATCGTGGGGTCGGCGAGGAGTTTATCGCCGTTGAACGCCAGGTCGTCCCGAGCCCGCGCGCCGCGCTCGGTCACCTCGCCGGCGGCCTCGCGGCGGCGCACCCCGGCGCCGAGCTTGACCTGCGGCATCAGGTCGAGGCCGAGTGTCTCCAGCGAGCGATGGTCGATGCGGACATCATGGCCGTTCTCGGCGAGGCAGGCATTGGCGATGTCGGCCCAGGCCTCGCGCCAGTGCTGCAAGAGCGCGGTCGCGTTCCACTCCCGCCGCTTGGGCCCGAACCCGCCGCCTTCGACGCCGCGCAGGGTCAGCAGGATATGGGCATGCGGCTGCGGCTTGCCGTCGCTGCCTTGTACCCAATGGATGGCGATATCGGCGACCATGCCGCGGGCGACGCATTCCCGCCGGACAAAATCCTCCGCGAGCCGGATGGCCGCACGCTTGGAGAGTTCACGCGGCAGGGCGATTTCCAGCTCGCGGGCGAGCTGGGCATCGCGGCGGCGCTCGGCGGCCTCGACGGCGTTCCACAGGGTGGTGCGGTCAGCCCAGGCTTCCGGGGCACCGGCGGGGAGGATGATGGCGCGATGCACGACGCCCTGTTTGCGGGTGTAATTCTGCCACTGGCCGAGATGGTGGTCGCGGAGCCTCTCTCCGGCGCGATAGGCGGCGGCGGCGATGACGCTGCGGCCCTGGCCTCGGGAGATAATCTTGACGCTAAAATGGTAGATGGCCATGCGTTATTCCGGGTAAAAATTGTCCACTGCAAAATATTACCCGGCCGCCATGCAAGGAACAAATACTTATTGAGCAAAAATTTCTACCACCTCCCCCAGCAACGTCGCGAAGCGACGTATAAGCGCGCCATTTCGCTCTTTTCTGCCTTTCTTTCTGCCTCTCTCCCCTCAATTTTTATTGTCAACATTCCCCTCCGGTATCCCAGGAACTTGCTCCCGCCATCCAATTCCGGCTTGCCAAGGTCCGTGGCCTTGCCGTCTGCCCCGAGCCTTGGCGCCGTGCCCGCCTTGTGCGGGCACGGCGCCGCCGGTTCCGCGGCGCCGACAGTCCTGGCGATGGAAGGCAAAAGAAAAAGGAAAAAATACTTCTAAACCGCTGGCTCGATAATTTTTCCCGGTTTTCTGCCAATCATCAGCCAGCGCTTATGGTAAAGAGCGGTTAAGGGATTGCCGCTGTCGACGCCCATGCAGTAACTCTTCGGCCTGTCATGACGGCGGCAGGAATTATTCTGCGCTTGATAGTGAGGTTGAAGGCGATGGGATTGAAGCCTTTGGCCTTCGTCTCGCATCCTCTGGTGTGAGAACAGTCACGCAAGAGGTGGTGCAATATTTTTTGGTGCTTTGTCGATTTTTCTCTTGAAGTTACTCAATAGAGATACTATCTTCATATCAGGAGACGGGAAAACATTTTCTTCCCTCTCCCGCGCGCCGGGCGCCCCCCGGAAGCCAAGCGGCCGAGCATGGTGCTGACACACCACACCCGGCCTGACCTGCAACATTGGAGTCCGCAATGTCACAAGCTAATCGATTTCCTACCACACCTGCTCTCTTGTCGGGAGACGCGTGCCCCTGCTCACAGAGGCCGGGAGCGCATGCCGTCCCGGCGCCCCTGCCCTCGGATGGCGGGCAGCCCATCCGCGTCCCGCGGCCAAAGCGCGCGATAGCGCTGCCGGCGCCAGCGGCGGAGGAAGAGTGGCTGCCGCCCCTGCCATGCGATATCGGCGAGGGGCCGAGCGATATCATGGTCGGCGAGGCCGGGGCGCATCTGGTGCAGTCGCGGCTGATGCGCTGGGGCCTGTCCACCCATGCCGCCGGCCCCGGCGCCCCCTATGACGTTCTCACCGAGGCCCGCCCGGCGGTTGGGCTCATCCGGTTGCAGGTCAAGACCACGGCACAGCCGCCGCGCGGGCGATGCTACCGCTTTCGCCTCACCCGCGGCTTTCACCGCTCGGCGCGCGGCGTCTTCGCCTATCGGGCGGGGGATTTCGACATCGCCGCTTTCGTGGTGCTGGGTCTCGACCGGGTGCTGTTCCGGATATTCGGGCGGCCGAGCTTCAGCGCCACCCCGGCCGAGTTCCTGGCCGCGGACGCCGAGAAGCGAAGCCTGCGCCGGGCGCTTGCCGGCCTGATGGCGCGGCGGGGCGTGATGCCGCCGGCGGACCTCTGACCCCGGGAGGCCGGGCCCGGATAATCGGGCCCGGCGTTCCCTCCCCTTTCCCGTGTCTGCCCGTGCCGCTGGCCGTGTCCGCTCGCGCGGGCGTGTGATTGGAGTTTTTCCCATGCCGCTCATTTTTGGCCAGGCTCATCCTGGCGATGACACCACCGCCACCCTTCTCCGCCTCGAGACCCTGCGCCGTGACCTGCAGGCGCTGGCCGAGGGCAAGCCGCCTTCGGCGAAAATCCTGCGCGCGGCGCCGCTGCTCGAGCAGTTCCGCATTGCCGGCCGCGAGGCGCTTTGCCTGGTCGGCACCGGGGCGGGGCATCCGCGTCTTCCTGCCGGTCCCATCGCTACCGAGGAGGTCTGGGCCTTTGCCCCGGATTTCTCCTGGGCGCGCACCTTCTCCGGCTTCTACCGTCTCGGCACCCCGCATCCCGGCGAGCATCGCCTCGCCTCCGGGCGCTGAGGCGCAGGCAGAGACCAGGGGCGCCAAAACGGCGCTCCGCCTGGGGCTTGCCGGGGCGGCGTGTGTGTCTGTGCTGTCCATGCCCCGGGGGAAAGAGACTACCCTGGGGGGAGAGAAAGCCGGGGATTACGTCAGGATAGCCGTTACCTGATAGATTTGGACTTGCACGGCGGCGGCGAGTGCGCAAAAAAATTGGCGGCCGGAAAGGCCGCCAAGTTTAGGGAGGAAACGTCCAAGAAAGTGCGAGGCATGGCCTCGCGCAGGACGAGGTATAACGCCGCCGCGTCTGGCCTCACCTTAAATTTGTGCAATGCAGCGGAAAGCTGCCGGCGTTGTTGCGTTTCCGCCACACGTCGGCGCGTTGCCCCGAGTAAAATATGCACCGATTTTTCCTCATGCTGCCAAGCCGATAGTGAAGCCATCCCTTTTGGGCGCGGCTCGGACATTATTTTGTCCGGTGGCGTAGGCCTCCCTCCCCGGCATGACCATCGTCTGCGGCGACCTGGAGGGGGTTGTCGTTAATCATGATTTTACCATATCGTGCATCGCCGTCGTCGCTGGGACAGCCCGGAGAAGCAAAGCCATGACCCGTAAGATGCCTTACGCGGCAAGGAAGCGTCAGACTGCCGCTATGATGTTGGCCGCCTGTTTCATCGGCGGCGGACTGCTCACACAACCCGCTTGGGCTAAAGGTGGCGCCGGAGGCGCCGGGGCTGGCGCTGGCGGCGCTGGCGCTGGCGGGGCCGGTGGTGCGGGGGGTGCCGGTGCCGGCGCGGCCGGAGGGGCTGCAGGAGCGGCGGGCGCCGCCGGGCATGGCCCCGGGCCGGGGCATGGTACCGTCGGCGTGGTCGCGCCTGTTTCCACGCGGCATGCGCAAATATCTTCGCCGCGACCAGTGGCCTTGGTTCATACCACGCGACCGTTCCGCAGCCATTACGCCACACACGGTCAGTTGACCGCGGCGCTCGGACCGCTCAACGCCGCGCATGCCTCGCCAACGGCCCTCGCGCACGCCTCGCCGCGTTCGATGGTCGGGAAAATAGCAACCTATGACCGCGCCATGCTGTCGGCCTTGTCCATGCCGACGCGAACCCCGCAGCAAATCGCCCTCCGCCAGCAGGCCATCACCAACGCGCGTGAAACCCTCGCCGACGAGACGGGACGCACCCTGACGCCAGCCGTCGTCAGCCGGGTCGACCATTTGCTCGGCCTGCCGCCGTCGAACCCGACGCTCGGAACCGTCTCGACGACGCCACGCCTGGGGCCACCCATTCCTATCCAGCAGGCAACGCTTCCGCCACCTGGGCCCGCCCCGGCACCGCCTGGGCCAGCGCCCGCGCCGCCTGGGCCGCTCGCGGGGCCAGCGCCAGCACCCGCCCCAGCGCCACCACCGGGACCGCCGCCACCACCGGCCCCGCACGCAATCGGGCCGCTCGCAGGCCCGCCACCTGGGCCCGCCCCGGCACCGCCTGGGCCAGCGCCCGCGCCTCCCGGACCGCTCGCCGGGCCAGCGCCAGCACCCGCCCCAGCGCCACCACCGGGACCGCCGCCACCACCGGCCCCGCACGCAATCGGGCCGCTCGCAGGCCCGGTACCAGGGCCCGCCCCGGCACCGCCTGGGCCACCTCCCGCGCCTCCCGGACCGCTCGCCGGGCCAGCGCCAGCACCCGCCCCAGCGCCAGCGCCACCGGGCCCGGCGCCCGCGCCGCCAGGGCTGGCAAGTCTGTGATAAGTAATCGTAAAGCAGCGCGCTAACACCGCGCTGCTTTACGAGTCCACCTCAGAACAATAAGCACTATCTCGCTCTACACCCGTTGTTCAGGTTCTGTAGCGCGCCGAGACAATTTGCATCTGTCATGCCCTTGGCGCCGTCTTGTACTATGCGGGGCCGTGATTTCTTGGCCAAAAGCGTATCGCAACCAGATTTTTTTGATATTCAGCTGAAAGTCCTGCCATCAGGTCAAGCCGCTGCCCGGGCTGCCCCGCATCGCCGGACTCGAGAGGTTATGTCTCTTCGTGCGGCTCCATGCCACTGAGTTGCTGGACAGAAAGCGTCCCAAAACGGCGCCTCATCCGGCTTGCGCCGCTGGCCGCCGCTCTTTTCGCGCCCCCCTCAATCAGGAAAGTGGTCGGTTTTCTGCCCGACAGGGAGCGTTCTGAAACCAACTGGCACGAAATTTTGATTGACGTAGAGGTAATGTTAATGCTTTAACGAAACTATGACGACCAATGGCGCCACCTTTAAGACAATCTGGGAGAGCAACGATGCGGTTCAGAGCATATGTCGCGGAGTTTGGAAAACTCGCTGCGAGTCTCTCTCTTGCTCTCGGGGGCATGAACTTCGCGGCCACGCCAGCCGCCGCAACGGTGCTGGGTTACAGCCTGAACGATTATGTTGGGACAGGCAGCACTAATCTGGTTTCCTCGCCATACGGCACCGTTACCCTGAACGACAATGGTGGACCGAATGTTACCGTGACCGTTACGCTCGCTTCAGGGGTTGGCTTCATCAATTCCGGCGCGGGTTATCCCTTGACCTGGGATCTGAGTGGCGCGCCAAATATTTCCGTTGCGAATATCACCCCTGGATTCTCCTCTGTTTACTCCTCTACCGGGTCGTTGCACACTGGCGGCGCTGGGTATTGGGATTACGCCATCGCTTGCAGCGTGGCGACCTGTGGGCATGGCGGCCAGAGCCCCTATACGGGCACGCTGGGTTTCACCGTCGACAATGTTACTCTCGCTGATTTCGTGGCGAACAGCGATAGTAATTATTTCAGCGCTGATGTCTGCCTCGGTATTTCTGGTGGCACATGCAGTGGTGGCATCACCGGAGTGGTAGTCGCCAATCTGTCTTTCGTTACCTCTACCTCAAACACTGACGTGCCGGAGCCCGCTTCGGTGACGATCCTTGGCGCCGCCCTCGGCACCATCGCTTTCTTTCGGAGGCGCTTACGCCGCGCGTAAGAGCCCGGCATCACGGCCACAATGCCGCGCGTCAGCGCTCCGGTTCCCACCCGGGCGAGAAGACCTGGCGCGAAGTTGCCGACCGCGGCCTCGAAATCGTCATCTGCATCGGTCACATCGTCGGCGTCGTCATGCTGGTCATCGACCATCTGTTCTGACCCGCCCTCAACATCAGCACAGCCGCGCCAAAAGGGCGCCTTTTCTCCGACTTGCCCCGGAATGCGCTTCTGCGGAATCCCTTAATATAGAAGATACGATAATTTTAGTCCTTGCTATTAGTATTCCGCCACGTTATCATGAGTTATTGACAGTTCTGAATTTTGAGTTGTCGTGCATTACCGCGGCGAGTGAAGGCCTCGTCCGCCAAACGGGAGGATTGAACATGACGCATACTCTGAACACCCGGCGCATATCGCCGAAACCGGAAACAACCAACGCCGCCGCGCGCCGTGAGGCCACACCCAAGCCGGTGCCGCTCCAGAATGCGCATCCGACCCTCGCCTGGATTGCCCGCCTGCTGGCCAGGCAGGCGACGCGGGAGGATTATCGGCGCCTCAGCCTCGGCTGCGGCACCATTGACATGACGGCCATTATGGCCGCCACCGCGCTGGTGATAGGCGCGGTCATAGTTCTCATGCATCATGGCCGCTGGCATTGACCGTCATGCCGCGCGACTTACCGCGAAACCCATGCGTCATTCTTGACCGGCAGGGCGATGGCGCGACATCATCGCCAGCCCTGCCGCTGGAGCTGCGCCCATGACCCTCCGCGCCGTCATCTACGCCCGCTATTCCTCCGACAACCAGCGCGACGCATCCATCGAAGACCAGTTGCGCCTATGCAAGGAACGCCTCGCCCGCGAGGGCTGGGAACTGGTGCAGGTCTATCGTGATGCCGCGCTCAGCGGCGCCTCGACGCTGCGCCCGGGTTATCAGGCGCTGCTCGAAAGCGCGCGCGAGGCCGCCTTCGACGTCGTCGTCGCCGAAGCCCTCGACCGCCTCTCGCGCGACCAGGAAGACGTCGCCGGTCTGTTCAAGCGGCTCAAATTCGCCGGCATCCGCCTCGTCACCCTCGCCGAGGGCGAGATTTCCGAACTCCATGTCGGCCTCAAGGGCACGATGAACGCCCTCTTTCTCAAAGACCTCGCCGATAAGACCCGCCGCGGCCTGCGCGGGCGGGTCGCCGCCGGGCGCTCGGCCGGCGGGCTCTGCTATGGCTATGACATCGCCCGCCAGCTCGACCCCAATGGCGAGCCGGTGCGCGGCGCCCGCAGTATCAACGAGGCCGAGGCGGCCATAGTGCGCCGCATCTTCACCCTCTTTGCCGGCGGCGCCAGCCCGATTGCCATCGCCAAGACGCTGAACGCCGAAGGCGTGCCCGGCCCCGAGGGGCGCGCCTGGCGCGATACCACCATCCGCGGCCATGCCGGGCGCGGCACCGGCATCCTGCGCAATGAACTCTATATCGGCCGCCTGGTGTGGAATCGCATGCGCTTCCTCAAAGACCCGGCGACCGGGAAAAGGGTGTCGCGGCCGAATCCGCGCGCAGAATGGGTTATCGAGACCGTGCCGGAATTGCGCATCATCGACCAGGAAACCTGGGAGCGGGCTGCCGAGCGGCTCGGCGCCATTCGCGCCGCCTCGCGGGCCGACACGCTGCCGCCCGGGTTCTGGGCGCGCCGTCGGCCGCGGCATGTGCTGACCGGAAAAATCTTTTGCGGCGGCTGCGGCGGCGCCTTCGGCGCCATCGGTCGCGATTATCTCGGCTGCACCGCCGCCCATCGTCAGGGGGTCTGTGCCAACCACGGAACCGTCAGGCGCGACGCGCTGGAAGACCTGATTCTCGCGGCGCTGCGCGAGCAGCTGATGGCGCCGGAACTGGTGGCGGAATTCGTCGCCGAATTCGCCGCCGAGTGGAACCGGCTGCAAGCCGCCGCCGGGGCCGAGGCGGCCAATCTGCGCAAGGAGCTGGCCGCGGTCGAGCGCAAGCTCGCCGGTCTGATTGACGCGATTGCCGAGGGGTTCCGGGCGCCGGGGCTGCAACAGCAGCTCGATGACCTGGAAGCACGCAAGGCGGGTCTGGCCCGGCAATTGGCGCAGGCCACCCCGGCGGTGCCGCGGCTGCATCCCAATCTCGGCGAAATCTATCGCGCCAAGGTCGCGGCGCTGGCCGAGGCCTTGACGGGGCCGGATGGGCAGGAGGCTTTGGAGATGGTGCGTGGCCTGGTGGCGCGGGTCGAGGTGCTGCCTCCCGCGGCGGCGGGCGAGGCGCCGGAGATTGTGCTCACCGGCGAGATTGCTGCGATGGTTGGGCTTGGCCTCGGGCAAGCGCCGACGCGCCCCGGTGCAGGGGCGACGCCAGGCGCCGTTGCCGGCGCTGGTTCCGATTTGTTTACGAGTTCGGTAAAAGTGGTTGCGGGGGCTTGCAACCTCCGACAGTTGACCCTCCTCCCCGTCGCCTGCTGAACGGCCGGCTATCGCCGTGAAAGAGCGCTAGGCTCACGCTTCAGCCGCCCATATCTCGGCGGCCGCCGCGGCGAGCCGCAGTGCTGTGGTAAGTGGCTGATAGCGGTTTTCGTTACAATGAATTTCCTTGACCCTTACCAATTTTTGCTGTAGCAAAAAACAATATGCGCGTGACGTTCGACCCCGCCAAAAATGCCAGAAACATCGCGGAGCGCGACTTACCGTTCGAGCGGGTGGCTGACCTCGCTTGGGAAACCGCCATTTTACAGGAAGACCGGCGGAAAGACTACGGCGAGACCCGCGTTCGGGTGCTGGCGCGGCTCGGTCGGCGACTGCATGTGGCGGTCATCACGATGCGAGGCGAGGCGATGCACGTCATCAGCTTTCGCAAGGCTAACCGCAAAGAGGTGGAGTGGTATGAACAGGAAAAAGGATGAGGCGGCTTCCCGCCCGGATGAAGACAACCCGGAATGGACGCGTGAGGAAATCCGCACCGCCCGACCCGCGCTCGATGCCATTGCGGAGATTTTCGGCACGCAAGCGGCGGAGGCTATCCGGCGCCGTCGCGGGCGCCCGGCGAAAGCTGACCGCAAGGTCAACCAGACATTGCGTTTGGACCCGGACGTGCTGGATGCATACAAGCAGGAAGGCCCGGGATGGCAGGTGCACATGAACGAGGTTCTGCGCCAGCACATGCCTCGGCACGGGAAATGATGCGGTAACGAAAGAGCGCCTGGCTCACGCTTCAGCCGCTCGCATCTCGGCGGCGGCCTCAGCGAGGCTCAGGACCAGCCCGGCAAAGCGCCCAGACATGTCCCTCGGCGACCTGGCCGATGAGCCACCGGTCGAACGACGACGGTAACCCGCGTCGCATCACACCATCGCGGCTCATGCCGATGAGCGCTCTTCAAGCAGGGATATCCTTGCCGTCCTCGCAGCTCCCCTAAAAGCGCCATCGAGCGTCGCAAGTGGCACGCTTTCGCGCTGTGCCAATGCGAGATGGCTCGCATGATAGACCGTGAGCCGATGCCGGCGAGCGAGCATGAGCACCTCCGCCTCGCCGGGAGAACGGTCGACCAAGGCTGTTCAATGCTATGAGATAGCGAGCAGCGCGAGCATATTATCGATACCGGCGAGGGCGGCTCGGTAGCGGTCCTGGGCGAGTGTGTTGGTACGATGTGCGGTAAGGATGTTGAAACCGAAACTGCGCAAGCGTGCGAACACGCCGGGGTTGGTGCGGATGCGCGAGCGGTCTTCGCCGAAGGTGACGTCGCGGCTGTAGTGGGAGGTGGTTTCGATCCGCCAGTGTGCGCGGATGGCATCGGCGGCGCGGCGTGCGGAGATCGGCGTGTTGGAGACATAGAAGGCGGTCTCGGCGGAGTGGCGCAGCAGCCCGGTCTTGCTGCTGCGGGTGAACACCTCGCGCTCGACGCGGATGATGGCGGCGACGTGTGGATGCCAGTCGGTGTTGGCGAGTATGTTGGCGGGATCAAGGACGGTGACGGTGCGGCGCTCGTCGCGATTGCGCCCGATATCGTGGCTGTGGGCGGATCCGAGCGGTGGCGTGGTGGTGGAGAATTCGGTGATCTGGCGCAGCAGGGTGGGCTGGTTGTCCTTGACCTGGACGATCAGGGCGAGGTTGGCCTGCGCAGCGGCCTCGAAGGTTTTTTTTGGCAGTGCAGCGCATCGAGGGTGACGACGGCGCCGGCCGGGACGCCGAGTTCGGCAAGCAGCGCCTGCGCTGCCGGGATTTCGTTGGATTTCTCGGCGATCTCAACATGGGCGAGCACGAGGGCGGTGTCGGTGGCGAACGCGCTCAGCACCTGGGCGGCGGCGCGGTCGTGAAAGTTGTCGAAACTGCCGCGGAGCGTCTTGCCATCCAGCGCGATGCTGCCCTGTCCGGGCGTCGCGCGCGCGGCCTGCAGCAAGGCGGCATGGCGGCGGAAGACCGCCTCCACCGCAGCCGGATCAAGCCCCTGGAGGATGTAGCGGATGGCCGTGTGCGCCGGCGCGCGACGCCATTTCAGCGCAAAGATGGCGTTCAGCCGGTGACGATGGACGTCGATGAAGGTGATGATGCCGCGATACGAATTGCAGCCGCTGACGATGGCCAGGATGGCGAACAGCAGCACGTAAGGCAGTTGGTAGAGCTTTCCTTCCGCCCGGCGCGGATCAGGAATCTCCGCCAGCACGTCCAGCAACGGTGAGAATATAGCCACGGCAACCTCCACTTCGGTTGCCGCCCTATGAGTCAGACATTTCCCGATTGGGGAATCCCCTTCGTCTCCATGAATGCATTTCACCCATCAGATGTTACAAATCGGGCTCAGTCCAGCCAACGAGAGAGCGTTGAACAGCCTTGAACGGTCGACCGTTATCGGCAGGCGGGCGATTTCGCGCAGAAAAAAGCGCGGTGTCGGTTTCCGTCAGGCGGCCTCGCCGCTCGCTGACGATGAGGGTGTCGCGGAGTTCGAACCACCAAAGGCTCGGAAGCAGCGCCGCATCCGTCCGCATCCGCTCGAGCGCCAGAGCCGCCACCGGGTGGTCCTCGTCCGCGAAAGCCCAGCACGCCGCAATCGAGGCGTCGAGAACAAACGGCATCAGTAGCGGTACCCTCATGCCGGGCGGAGAGCAATTGCTCGACGGTGACCTTGCCGGTGCGCCTGCGGAGCGCCTTGATGCCGGCGATGGCTTGGTCAATCTCTTCCCGCCTGCGATCCATTTCCGGTATCAGGCGGGCAATCGCCCGGCCATGGCGCGTGATGACGATGACCTCGCCGCGCTCGACGTCATCAAGCAGTTGCAGCAGATGAGCTTTGGCCTCCGAAGCTTGAACCTCGCGTATGCGTGCCGCCGTTTCGACCAGTTTTTATGACCAGTCGAAAGATGGAGAGCAATGGATGCCGTCAATGAAAATTTCCGCCTCTCCCGGGTCAGATCTCAGCGCAAATCAACAGACAGACTTCACGTATTTGAAAGTGATTGGCTGGGGGTGGATGTATCTCTCTACCATCCTCGATGATTATTCCCGTTACGTCATCGCCTGGAAGCTGTGCACTACCATGCAGGCCGAGGATGTTACCGACACGCTGAACCTCGCTCTCGACGCTTCAGGCTGCGCCTCAGCTACAGTCGCGCATAAGCCACGCCTGCTATCCGATAACGGGCCGTGTTACATCGCGGCCGATCTGGCCAAATGGCTGGAGCGGCGAAATATCGAACACATCCGTGGCGCGCCTTGTCATCCGCAAACCCAAGGCAAGATCGAACGCTGGCACCAGACGTTGAAAAACCGCATATTGCTCGATAACTATTACCTGCCGGGTGATCTTGAACGTCAGATCGCCGCCTTCATCGAGCATTACAATCACCGCCGTTACCATGAGAGCCTCGGCAACGTAACACCAGCCGATGCCTATCATGGCAGGGCCCAGGACATCCTGCGTCAGCGGCAACAAATCAAACGTCAAACCATCCAGCTAACCCGCCTTATTCACAGCATGGCCGGGATTCGCTGGCGGGTGTCGCGTAAAGCGTTGATCAGGTTTACGGAATTGGGTGTCGAAGCCATCCGGTCCACGTGACCACGGAAGCCACACCCGCCATGTCCGAAGATACCCTCGTCGCGTTCCATTTCCCAGCCGTGGCGCGCAAGAAAGTCGTCGCCGCATTCGATGGCGGGCGCCTGACATCCGACGGTGGCGTGCTGCTGCTGGCCGCGGCCGAACGGCGCCTCGGCCTCGCCGACAAGCTGGCGGCGCTGATCGCCGATGCGCGTGATCCGAACCTGTTGACGCATAGCGTCGCCGACATTCTGCGCGTCCGCATGCTCGCCATCGCCTGCGGCTATGAGGACGGCAACGATCTCGACCATCTGCGCAGCGATCCCGGCTTCAAGCTGGCCTGCGGACGCCTGCCCGACAGCGGCATCGATCTATGTTCCCAGCCGACCGTGTCGCGGCTGGAGAACGCGCCCACCCGCCGCGAGGTGGCGGCGATGAGCTACGCCCTGATTGATATCTATTGCGCCAGCTATGCGCGCCCGCCGCGTGAGGTGACGCTGGATATCGATGACACCGTCGACGTCGTGCATGGCGCGCAGCAACTCTCGTTGTTCAACTCGCATTACGGCGAACGCTGCTTCCTGCCGATGCATGTCTACGAGACGGCGACCGCGCGGCCGGTGGCGGTGTTGTTGCGGTCGGGCAAAACGCCCTCGGGCCGTGAGGTGCGAGGCCAACTCAGACGCCTGGTGCGCCGCATCCGCACGCACTGGCCCACGACGAACATCACCATTCGCGGTGACGGTCATTATGGCCGCCACGAGGCGATGAGCTGGTGCGAAGCCAACGGTGTCGACTACGTCTTCGGTCTTGGCGGCAACGAGGTGGCGTCGCGGTTTGTGTGGAAATTGCCTTTGGCGGCGTCTCCGGTTTGGGGAGCATGACGAGGTCAGGCGACGAGATCAAGAGGCATTGAGGCGGGTGGCTCTCCGAGGCTCTGCCACCCGTCGACTTTGCGCATGGTGACCTGCCCGGATGCGAGCAATGACCAGAACAGCATCGCCGCGGTCTCTGCCGAAGGCAGGACGGTCTGGGTTTTGATCCGGCGCTTGAACTCCTCGTGCAGGCGTTCGATCGCATTCGTCGTTCTTGCCGATTTCCACTGGCTTTTGGGCAATCGGGTGAAGGTGAACAGCCGATCGCCGGCTTCCTCAAGGCTGTCGGCGACACCGCGGCATTTCAGGCGCCATTTGGCCAGGAACAGCCGGCGCCGGCGCATCACCTCGGCGCTGGTATCGGCGTAGATCATGTCGTTGTAGTCGGCCGTGATCTCCTCGTGCAGCGCCTCGGGAGCGTGCGCGAGCAGATTTCGATGCTTGTGGACTGTGCAGCGCTGGGTCGGCACCTCGGGCCAAAGGCTGGCGAGGGCGCGTTCGAGGCCGGCACCGCCATCGATCAGCAACAGGTCCGACGTCCGCAGACCCCGCGCGATCAGGTCATCGAGCACCGCCCGCCAGGCGGCCTCGCTCTCGCCACCCATGTTCTTCACCGCCAGCAAAACCTTCTGCCCGTCGCGGCGGACGCCGAGAACGACCAGCAGCGAGATGTTGGTCGCTTTCCGGTCGAGCCGGACCTTCACCACCGTGCCGTCGAGGATCAGCCTGACGGTATCCTCGTCGGCCAGGCTCCGCCGGTTCCAGCCGTCCCAGTCCGCCTTGACCTTTCTCCACGTGCGGCTGACCACGTCCTTGCCCACTGCCCCCTTGAACAACGCCCCCAATGCCCGCCTTACCCGCCGCGTGTTCGTGCCGGCGAGATAGGTCGCCGCAATCAACGCCTCCACCTGCTTCGTCATCCGGGCATAACGAGGCAGCGTGGCACTTTGCCATTCCGCCGTTCCACCCCCGGGCTTCGGCATCCGCCCCCGCGGCACCGTAATCTCGAGCGGGCCGAACGAGCCGAGGATTTGCCGATGACGGACACCATGGCGATATCCTGTTGCCTCGCCACCACGGCGATATCGCTCCCGCCCCAGCGCCGTCGTCAGCTCCTCCTCCAGCATGTTCTCGATGAACCCGCGGATCCGATCCCGCACCCCCGCCTCAATCGCGTCGAACCAGCCCTCTCCATCAAAAAGGCTGGCTTCCGGCGTTCCCGTGCTATTCTTCTCCATGGCGTGATCTCCATCGGCGCGACAACGCCGAGTCTGGTGGTTGAACTCACCCGGAGATTACGCCACCCAGAATTATGGGATGGCCCGCTCCTTTCCCCCGGCGGTGTATAGTCTGCTGGGGCCAGCGAAAGGAAAGTGCCATGACGAAAGAGATCGCGGTATTGGGGATCGATCTGGGCAAGAACAGTTGCAGTCTCGCGGGGTTGGATGCGAGCGGCGCGGTGGTGAAACGGCGCCGGATGCGGCCGGACAGCGTGACGGCCTTTACGGCGAAGATCCCGGCGTGTGTGATCGCCATGGAGGCATGCTGTGGCGCCCATTATCTCGGGCGGCTGTTGGCGGCTCAGGGTCACACGGTCCGGCTGATGTCGCCGGAATATGTGCGCCCGTATGTGAAAGCGCAGAAGAACGATGATCGGGACGCCGAGGCGATCGCTGAAGCAGCGACCCGGCCGACGATGCGCTTTGTAGATCTCAAAAGCGAGGAACAGCTTGACGTGCAGACGTTGCATCGGGCGCGGGATCGCCTGGTGGTGGAACGTACGGCGCTGATCAATCAGCTACGCGCTATCCTTCTTGAACGGGGGATTACCGTGCCAAAGGGGCGGAGCAAGCTCGCGCAATATCTGGTGGGGCGGTTCGATCAGAACGACGGAGGTAGCATCGCGTTGTCTCCACGAACGCAAGCGCTCATTGCCGACATGCGGAAGGAATGGCGCGAACTGGATCACCGGATCGAGGCTTTCGACGACGAATTTGTTGCTCGTGCCCGCGCCGATGAGGCGGCCCGCAGGCTGCTTTCGATCCCTGGTATCGGCCCGGTCAACGCCACCGCGCTGATCGCCGCGATCGGCAAGGGTGAGAGTTTCGGTCATGGCCGCGATCTTGCCGCCTGGCTGGGTTTGGTGCCGCGTCAGATCACGACAGGCGGACGACCCCGGCTTGTCGGGATCAGCAAGCGCGGCAACAAATATCTGCGCAAGCAGTTGATCCATGGTGCACGCTCCGCCCTGCCAGGTCTGCTGACCAGCGCCACGCCACTCGGCGGATGGCTGCGGGGGCTGATCACCAGGGTGCATAAGAACGCCGTAGTCGTCGCATTGGCCAATAAGCTGGCACGGATTGCGTGGGCCGTCTTACGTCACGGCGACAAATTTGACGCCAAAGCCGTTGGTGTGACGGTGTGACCGAAATCGACCGGTGCTGATATGATGATCGGCTACCGGTCCATGATGTTTGCGGGTGGTGGAAGAAAGATGGCCTGACAGTCGATCGGTGTTCTGGAAATCTGATGTGTGGAATGGCGGACTTGTCGCCGACAGAATTATGAGAACCAGAGCGCGCGGATCTCCATCTTGGTCGAGAGCTTGCTCTGAGGCCGGATACGTTGACGCAGACTGACCAGTCCATCGGAAAAATCACTTGCAGGCGGGGCGGGCCATACGTCCACACACTTCACGACGCCACCGAGAAAGATCAGCGCACCAATCATCAGGCGCACCTCTTCCCGCTCGAAGAACATATTGGAGCGCGGCGAGTACACCGGGACGCCCTTGTTCTCAAGAAAACGGGCAAGATCGACAACGCGCTCGTTCCTGACCGAGCGGAACAGGAAGGCCACTTGGTTCCAGTCCTCCAACTTCCCGCTTTTTCGGAGCGTATTCAGGAAGCGAAGGACCTCAGCGTGCCACTTGGCATTTTCATCGGGCTCGTCAGCCGCAGAAAGCCGCAACACTGTGGGCGTTTGGGGAAACGCTGCCTTGCGCGGCACGATGCCTTTTTGGAACCGGAAGGATTTGCCGCCGTCAGTCCAATCCTGGGCGCCCATCCACTCGTTATAGAACCGTATGATGTCCGGATGGGAACGGTAGTTGGTTGCAAGTGTCACGCGCTTGCAGGTGGTTCCCTTGAATAGGCTCGGAAACTCCAGGATATTCCGGATCGTAGCGCCACGAAAGCGGTAGAGGCCCTGATCGTCGTCCCCAACGACGCAAAGGTTTTTCTGCTTGCCGGCGAGAAGAAGGAGGATACGCTCTTGGATGGTGTTCGTGTCCTGATATTCATCAACCATCAAGTGCGTAAGCTTCTGATGCAGTTCCTCCAGAACCTCTGGATGCCGCTCCAGAAGACGCAGGGCTTCGAGCTGGATACCTGAAAAATCTAGGCTGTTGGTTTCGTCGAGCAGTTCCTGATAACGTCGGTAGCATGCGGCCAAGGCGCCGACCTCCGGCTCCTTGGCCTTTGCTAAGGCGACAACGTCCAGTGCCTCTTCGCGGACCTTATTGAGCCACTTCAGCAGCTCATCGGATTGAGCCCAGCGGCCTTTCTGGTCATCACCCATGACCAGTTGCGCTTCCGCCAGGGAGCGGAACTCGCTGATCTTTTGATAAAGAAATATTGCTGGTCAAATTGATCAAACAGTGTGTAGCTGCGCTTTAGGCGCGTATATTCCCGATAATCTTCTAGAAGCCGTAAGCAGACAGAATGAAAAGTGCCAAGAAGCATTTCATTCAGATTAAACTTGATGTTCAATTCCGACAGGCGGCTTGAAACCCGGGTCGTAAGTTCCCTGGCTGCCTTTTCGGTGAACGTGACGGCGAATAATGATTCGGGAGGTACTCCTTCTTCCTTAATCAAGTAGACAATGCGCTCGACCAAAGTGAAAGTTTTACCAGATCCCGGGCCGGCGATGATCAACACCGGCCTCTTGGTGGTCCGGATTGCCGCAAGTTGTTGCGGATTGGCCTTGGTGCGGAACGACGAGGCCATCAGTCTAACTCCTCGCCAGCATGACAAGCGCGAAGGAACCCCCTGATCGTGCCGGCGATCTGGGAATCCGAGTGTTCCGGAGTTATACCAACCTGCCTATCTAATGACCGCTTTGATCCAGTCTTGTTGGGTGATCGAAGCGATTTGTTCTGGCATTTGCATGAACTTGTTCCAGGCGTTTCGGCAGGCGGCAAGGATTTCGTCGTAGCTGTTCCAGACCTGATGGTTTAGGAAGTTGCTGCGCAGAAATTGCCAGATGTTTTCGACTGGGTTGAGCTCTGGCGAATAGGGCGGCAGCGATAGCAGGCTGATGTTGTCGGGCACCGGCAAACGTTCGCCGGCTTGATGCCAGCCGGCGCCATCGAGCACCAGCACGGCGTGCGCACCGGGCGCGACCTGCGTGCTGATTTCGCGAAGATGCTCGGCCATCGCCTCGCTGTTGACCGCCGGCATGATGATGGCGGCACCAAGACAGCGTGCTGGGCAGACGGCACCAAACAGATAGGCGGAGTCATGGCGATTGTCGCGCACCGCCAGTGGTCGGGAACCCCGCTCTGCCCAGACATAGCTCAGGGTTCCCTTCTGACCGACACGGGCTTCATCGGCGAACCACACCTCGATCGGCTTACGGGCCGCCATGGCCGGGATTGCCGCCGCTACCAGGCCAGCGAAGTCTTTTTAAAAATGTCCTGTGCCGCAGCGTCCTTCTTCGGATGATACGGACGCGGCTGGACCCGCGTGAACTTGAGCCGCCGCAACAGTCGGCTGATCGACGTCTCGTGCAGGGTAACCGCAAACTCGGTCTCGATCCGTCGCTGCAGGTCGACACAGCGCCACCGCACCACGCCGTCACGCTCCAGGTCCGGGCCCTGCCTGACCCATGCCGCGATCTGCGCCTGCTGCGAAGCCGACAATCGGGGTGGCGGTCCGTTGCGGCGCGGCGCATCGCCCAGTCCGTCAGGTCCCAATCCATTGTAACGGTGCACCCAGTCGCGCAGCGTCTGGCGGTCCATGGCACAAGCCTCGGCCGCATCGCGCCGAGACCAGCCTTCGAGAACAAGAGCAATCGCCAGCAGCCGCCTCGAAACTTTCGCATCCGTCGCACGAGCCGCCCGCTCGCGCAGCGCCATAGCCGACAAGTCCAAACGCGTTATCGCTACCGTCATCGCAAGCCTCCTCCGGGGAAGCTCAGCGAATCATACCCGCCCGAGCCGAGCCAACTCACATTCGAGTCAACGAAACCTCAGGTTGGTATTAAGGCGTTTCTCTCTGAGGAATGATCCGTCATTTTCCACCAGCCGATTTGAGTTCTGCCGGCGGAAGCCCTATCGGTGAGTCGGGTCGGACCGGCGTCGCACCGTCCAAGTCGATCGCCTCTACCTTCTCCAGCCAGCGACGGAACGAGGCCCACGGTATGGAGGCACGTTTCTCCTGAGCGACCATCGCCGCCGACAATTCGCTCGCGAAAAGGCTCGGGTTGGTAAACTTGCTAGCGACGCTTAGCGGTAGGTCGCCGGCTGTCTCCGTCGCGTTCGTCAAGTCGCGGATGTCGTTCAGCGAAAGGTCCAGGGCGAGGACTGGGCCGACGATGCGTTCTGGCCTGGGTGCGAATCGAAGCTTGGGCGCCAAGCGCGTGAACAAGGCGGCCAGGAGTGCGTTAAAGGTTGCCCCACCGAATGTTTGCAATTCCGCTCCGGTCAGCCGCCAACGGGTTGGGTCGAGCCCAGCTTGCCGGGCCAGTCCCCAAAGGACGCTTCGGCTCATCGGCGCTGCGGGTCCTGTACCCTTGATGCGAGCCAAGGTATGACCGCGGTCTGTCCGTTCGCGCAGGTAGACGCCGCCCTCCGCTGCCGTCGCTAACCGGCGCATTGAACCGCTAAGAAAGACAGCGCCGCCGGCCGTAGCTTCGTCGACATCCCAAAGCGCCGGCTTACCCGTCCGTAGGTCGACCGCCGCGGCGCCGACGCGGCCGGTGATCACACTGTGAATTTTGCCTGCATCCGCAGCGTCGGTCAGCCGGTCACAGGGAACAAGTGCCCCGCGGATGTTAGTCAGGCAGCCGGTGTCGATCATGTCGGCGATGACGGGAGCATGCATCGCGTCTCCGGCCTCGGCGCAAAGTGCTGCGGCGGAGAGCGGACGATCTTGTCGCGTTGCCCTCCAAGACAGGCTAAGCACCTGCTGCAGGCGCACGGATGGGCGGTCATAGTCGTGGACGTCATCGAGTTCGCTGCGCTTGGCGCAATCGAGCAGCGCGCGAATCAGGCGTTCGTCGTCGTCGGAGCCGCGAAAGGCGATCACCCGACAGATGCCGCTACGGCGATTGCCACGGCCGATCCTTTGCAGAAAGCCGCTCACGCTACATGGAGGTTCGCTGAGAACAACGGCATCGACATCGCCGATGTCAATGCCGATCTCCAGAGTCGTTGTTGCAACGCAGACGCCATAGCGCTCGACGCGCATCGCCTCTTCAACGCGCTCTCGTTCGGCGGCTGCCAGGGCGCCGAAATGCAAGTGTACGGGCCAGCGCGCGTCCTCGAGTTCCCGATGTAGGCAAGCTGCCAGTGCATGCGCACCGTTTCGGGAGTTCTCGAACACTAGCACCTTCTGCGCGCCCGACTTTTCGAGCCAACGAGCCAGTGCGCGTGCTTTGGCACGGCTATCATCTTTGCCTTCGTCGTCCTGGATCAGTTCCAGGTCGATTTCACGCGGGTCGCCGTGGGAAAGCACCTTTGCGCCGTCTCCTAACCAGGTTCTGGCTACGCCTTGCATGTCGTCGAGGGTTGCCGTCATGCCCACCACCTGAAAGTGATCGCGCGGCACCAGTGGCGGTGCAGACGCTTGGCGGAGGCGGGCGATAACGTGGCGTAGCTGCTGACCGCGCGGCTGGCCGTGCAAAAGATGGATCTCGTCCACGACGACTGCCCGCACCCCGGTCAGCGCCTGCGGACGACGTAGTTGCAGTGAGTCGAGCGCTTCCGGCGTCGTCAACAAGCAGAACACCCCGTCCGCGGAGTGCAGCTCATGCCGATCGCCGGTATAGCGCGCGATGGCATCCGACTGGCGGGTTCCGAGGTACCCGATCAAGCGCTCATGGAGGTCGTTCACCAGGGCCTTGGTGGGGGCGACATACACCGTCGAGAGCCTGCCCCGCTTGAACGAACTATGGCGTTGATAGAGCGGCGCGACGGCGGCCTCGGTCTTGCCCGAGGCCGTCGGGGCGGCGAACAGGACATCCGCTCCCTTCACCACTTCGGGCATTACCATCGCCTGCCCGGGCCAAGGTTGCCTCCCGCTAAAAAATACAGGGAAGGCGTCAGGCATCATTCGACCGAGATCGGCACGATCCTTGGTCATGCCAGGGCTTCTTCCCAAGGGAGAAGCCCGCCGGCGACTTGACGCGCGGCGTCTTCGACAAGAACCACGATTTCCTCGGTACCGAGCGGCCTGGACTGGGCCATCAATATCGCGAGCGGGAAGCCTGCAAGTTTGGTCCAGTTACGCAAGATCCGTTCCGAAACGGGAGTTTCCTCGAAGCGCTCGCGCAGAACGGCGGCGACTCGTCCTCGTAGTTCTGTGTTGGAGAGTATGGCAACCTTTGCACCTAGGTGGCGTCGTGAAGTGTGTGGAACGTATGGCCCGCCCCGCCTGCAAGTGATTTTTCCGATGGACTGGTCAGTCTGCGTCAACGTATCCGGCCTCAGAGCAAGCTCTCGACCAAGATGGAGATCCGCGCGCTCTGGTTCTCATAATTCTGTCGGCGACAAGTCCGCCATTCCACACATCAGATTTCCAGAACACCGATCGACTGTCAGGCCATCTTTCTTCCACCACCCGCAAACATCATGGACCGGTAGCCGATCATCATATCAGCACCGGTCGATTTCGGTCACACCGTCACACCAACGGCTTTGGCGTCAAATTTGTCGCCGTGACGTAAGACGGCCCACGCAATCCGTGCCAGCTTATTGGCCAATGCGACGACTACGGCGTTCTTATGCACCCTGGTGATCAGCCCCCGCAGCCATCCGCCGAGTGGCGTGGCGCTGGTCAGCAGACCTGGCAGGGCGGAGCGTGCACCATGGATCAACTGCTTGCGCAGATATTTGTTGCCGCGCTTGCTGATCCCGACAAGCCGGGGTCGTCCGCCTGTCGTGATCTGACGCGGCACCAAACCCAGCCAGGCGGCAAGATCGCGGCCATGACCGAAACTCTCACCCTTGCCGATCGCGGCGATCAGCGCGGTGGCGTTGACCGGGCCGATACCAGGGATCGAAAGCAGCCTGCGGGCCGCCTCATCGGCGCGGGCACGAGCAACAAATTCGTCGTCGAAAGCCTCGATCCGGTGATCCAGTTCGCGCCATTCCTTCCGCATGTCGGCAATGAGCGCTTGCGTTCGTGGAGACAACGCGATGCTACCTCCGTCGTTCTGATCGAACCGCCCCACCAGATATTGCGCGAGCTTGCTCCGCCCCTTTGGCACGGTAATCCCCCGTTCAAGAAGGATAGCGCGTAGCTGATTGATCAGCGCCGTACGTTCCACCACCAGGCGATCCCGCGCCCGATGCAACGTCTGCACGTCAAGCTGTTCCTCGCTTTTGAGATCTACAAAGCGCATCGTCGGCCGGGTCGCTGCTTCAGCGATCGCCTCGGCGTCCCGATCATCGTTCTTCTGCGCTTTCACATACGGGCGCACATATTCCGGCGACATCAGCCGGACCGTGTGACCCTGAGCCGCCAACAGCCGCCCGAGATAATGGGCGCCACAGCATGCCTCCATGGCGATCACACACGCCGGGATCTTCGCCGTAAAGGCCGTCACGCTGTCCGGCCGCATCCGGCGCCGTTTCACCACCGCGCCGCTCGCATCCAACCCCGCGAGACTGCAACTGTTCTTGCCCAGATCGATCCCCAATACCGCGATCTCTTTCGTCATGGCACTTTCCTTTCGCTGGCCCCAGCAGACTATACACCGCCGGGGGAAAGGAGCGGGCCATCCCATAATTCTGGGTGGCGTAATCTCCGGGTGAGTTCAACCACCAGACTCGGCGTTGTCGCGCCGATGGAGATCACGCCATGGAGAAGAATAGCACGGGAACGCCGGAAGCCAGCCTTTTTGATGGAGAGGGCTGGTTCGACGCGATTGAGGCGGGGGTGCGGGATCGGATCCGCGGGTTCATCGAGAACATGCTGGAGGAGGAGCTGACGACGGCGCTGGGGCGGGAGCGATATCGCCGTGGTGGCGAGGCAACAGGATATCGCCATGGTGTCCGTCATCGGCAAATCCTCGGCTCGTTCGGCCCGCTCGAGATTACGGTGCCGCGGGGGCGGATGCCGAAGCCCGGGGGTGGAACGGCGGAATGGCAAAGTGCCACGCTGCCTCGTTATGCCCGGATGACGAAGCAGGTGGAGGCGTTGATTGCGGCGACCTATCTCGCCGGCACGAACACGCGGCGGGTAAGGCGGGCATTGGGGGCGTTGTTCAAGGGGGCAGTGGGCAAGGACGTGGTCAGCCGCACGTGGAGAAAGGTCAAGGCGGACTGGGACGGCTGGAACCGGCGGAGCCTGGCCGACGAGGATACCGTCAGGCTGATCCTCGACGGCACGGTGGTGAAGGTCCGGCTCGACCGGAAAGCGACCAACATCTCGCTGCTGGTCGTTCTCGGCGTCCGCCGCGACGGGCAGAAGGTTTTGCTGGCGGTGAAGAACATGGGTGGCGAGAGCGAGGCCGCCTGGCGGGCGGTGCTCGATGACCTGATCGCGCGGGGTCTGCGGACGCCGGACCTGTTGCTGATCGATGGCGGTGCCGGCCTCGAACGCGCCCTGGCCAGCCTTTGGCCCGAGGTGCCGACCCAGCGCTGCACAGTCCACAAGCATCGAAATCTGCTCGCGCACGCTCCCGAGGCGCTGCACGAGGAGATCACGGCCGACTACAACGACATGATCTACGCCGATACCAGCGCCGAGGTGATGCGCCGGCGCCGGCTGTTCCTGGCCAAATGGCGCCTGAAATGCCGCGGTGTCGCCGACAGCCTTGAGGAAGCCGGCGATCGGCTGTTCACCTTCACCCGATTGCCCAAAAGCCAGTGGAAATCGGCAAGAACGACGAATGCGATCGAACGCCTGCACGAGGAGTTCAAGCGCCGGATCAAAACCCAGACCGTCCTGCCTTCGGCAGAGACCGCGGCGATGCTGTTCTGGTCATTGCTCGCATCCGGGCAGGTCACCATGCGCAAAGTCGACGGGTGGCAGAGCCTCGGAGAGCCACCCGCCTCAATGCCTCTTGATCTCGTCGCCTGACCTCGTCATGCTCCCCAAACCGGAGACGCCGCCAAAGGCAATTTCCACACAAACCGCGACGCCACCCTGGAAAGCCTCACCATAACCTATTGAAAAGAATGGTGGGCGCAGTAGGACTCGAACCTACGGCCCGCTGATTAAGAGTTATCAGGCGGTGATGTTTCAACCCGTTTCCGCCTGCTGCAAGCCGTAGCAAAAATCCCGTAATTTCCATTGACTAAGCGGCAAACACCCACTAACTCTTGTTGCGGGTTGTTTCAGAAAATACCCCCCTGTCCGGGCGACTGTGATGCCCCAGTGATGCCCCAAGAGTTAGTGCCGGGTGAGCAATGAAAAAATCTCTGACCGAGACCGCCATCGCCGCCGCTATCAAAACTGCCAGTGAATCCGGGCAACGTGTCGAACTCTCTGACGCTGCCTTTCCTGGCCTGCGGCTGCGAATCAGCGGCAAATCGCGTATCTGGCTCTTGGGCGTCAGAGATGCTGACGGAAAGCCTCGCCGATACCCCATAGGGGAATATCCGCATATTGGTCTAAGTGCCGCAAGAATCGCGGCTCTTTCCTTGCGCGCCAAGGTTAGAGAGGGTGTCGATCCCATCGCCGAGCGCCGCCAGCGCCGCCAGGAAGCCCGTGACGCGAAAGAGGGTGTCGGGACCTTGGGCGCGCTGGTTGAGACCTACGGCGCCAAGGTAGGGGCCGTGCGACGGTCATGGCCGGACTGCCGGCGCCGCATCCGGTCCGTGTTTGGCCCGTTCCTCGGCAAGCCTGCCGCGAGCCTGACCATCGGCGCCTTGCAAATGGCGGCGGATAACTGGGCTTCCGCGCAATCCGCTGCTGCCGCCGTGCGCTATCTGCGCCCCGTGCTGAAATGGGCATCGGCGCCGGGCCGGCGTTATGTCCCGCGCGAGCTTGTCGATCTCACGCCGCCCGCGACCGTCACCCGCCGCGACCGCGTGCTATCCCGCGACGAACTGCGCGCCCTGCTGCCCTGCCTGCGAACGCTCGCGACGCCCTATCACGGGGCGATGCTGTTCCTGCTGCTGACCGCCGCCAGGCGCGAGGAAGCTGGCGCAGCGCGCTGGGCAGATGTCGACCTGAGCGCGGGCGTATGGCGGCTTCCAACGACCAAGAGCGGCCGCCCGCACACTGTGCCCCTATCCCGCCAGGCGCGCGCCCTGCTGGCATCTATACGCCCCGAGGATGCGCCCCCCGAGGCGCTGATCTTCGCCACGCGCGGCGGCAATCGCCTCGATGGGTGGGACAAGGCGACCAAGGGCATCATGCGCTCGACCGGCACCAGCGGGTGGACGCGGCACGATCTTCGCCGCACCGCCGCCACCCTGATGGGCGAGATCGGAACCTCGCCGCACGTCATCGAGGCGGCATTGGGCCATGCGGCCGTGCACTCGCAGCTTGCCGCGACTTACAACCGCGCGCGCTACCAGCCAGAGGTTGCCGACGCGCTGCAACGGCTCGCCGATATCCTCGATGGCATCACCGCCGGCGGCGCGGAAATCGTGGCGCTGCGCGCTTGAACGACCCCCCCCGAGAACCGCCGCCCCTGACTGTGGACGGGCTGCGCGCGCTGATCCGCACCCATGCCCTCACCGGGCCGAAGGGCCGCCCTACCCGCTTGCGGATGCCGAGCGATGAGGCGTTGGCGGCACTCGCCGCGACCGTCAATTTCTGGGCTGCGAGGGTTCGCGAGGCGCGGGCCGAGGCTGCTTGGAATGACGCCTGGCGGCAGGCGAACGCCGCCTCTGCCACACTGCGTGGCGTGCTGCCGACCATTCTGGATCGCCTGATGGCCGAGGCGCGGGCCGCGCCGCCCGGCACGACCTTTGACGCCACCAATCTGGACCGCGTGCAGGCTGTGGCTGGTGCGTTGCGACATTTCTCACTGCCGGCGCCGCCGATATGGCGCAAGGCGGGCGCGCGTGATCACGATATGCCAACGTGGCGGCACTTCATGGCGGCGCTGCTGCTCGATCTCGAACAAGCGTTCGGCTGCCGCCTCGCGCTTCACGATACCGGCGCGGCCGCGCGGCTGTTGGCGGCGATCGTGACCCATATCACCGGCGAGACGATTGCCGCCGCGACGGCCGGCGAGATGTTGCGCGCGATCAGAAAAGAGAACGATCCCGGCGGCTGATTATGTCAGGTGGGGAAAGCGCTTTCCCGTTCCCCACTATTCCGACGCAGGAACGACGGCGATAAATGAGCGGCGCCATTTCGCATCGAAGGTGCCGCAAATGAACAACCGAACCGAACTCGTCACTTTGAAAGAGGCTGCGCGCCAGCTCGCGGTTTGCCGAACGACGGTTTACAGGCTCGCCTGGGCGGGCAAGCTTCGCCTCTTTCGCATCGGCGCGCGATCAACCCGCGTCCGGGCCGCCGACATCGAAGCCCTGCTGACCAATGCGCCAGAAATTAATCTGCGCGCGCCGTCCGGGGCGCATAGCGACGCCGCGCCGGCCGATGCCGCCTAACCCCCTGAAACTCAAGAGAAAAGGCCGCTCGACGTGTCACCGTCGGCGGCCTGAAGGAATCCTTGTGATGCACAATCACCAATACCCCCCCGGCGCTTTAGCGGCAAGTGAAATCGCGCAACGGCTCGGCTTGCGCCGCTCGCGGCCTGGCGAATGGCGCGGCCAATGTCCTTCATGCCACTATGCCGGTGCCGCCGTGCTCTCTGAGCGCGCTGGCCTGCCGCTTTTGTGGTGCGCGAGTTGCCAGGACAAGGCCAGCCTCGCCGCCGCCTTGCGCTCGGCCGCCGGCGGCACGCTGCCAGCGCCTCGAGCCGAGCGCCTGCCTCGTATTAACCGCGCCGACCGCGCCGCACGGATCGAGCGCGCGAAAGCCATCTGGGATGGCGGCGAGCGGATCGAGCAGGACACGCCGGCCGGCCTATACCTGACACGCCGCCATATCTCGCACGTCGCGAACTCGCCGGCCTTGCGCTGGCGTGCGGATACACCGCATCCGAGCGGCGGCCGACGCATCGCGCTGCTCGCCGCAGTCACCGCGCCGGATGGCGCGTTTGCTGCGATACAGCGCATTTTCTTGAAACCGGACGGCACGAAAGCCGACTGCGAGCCGGTCAAAGCCTCGCTCGGCGTCGTCGCCGGCGGCGCGGTGCGTTTGCAACCCGCAAGCTGTGAAGTGGTGGTTGGCGAAGGCATCGAGTCCGCGGCCGCCGCTGGCGTGATCCTTGGCGTGCCGTCGTGGTCGGCGATATCGTGCGGCAATATGGCAAAATCGTTGGTTTTGCCGCCGGGAATCCGCACCATCGTCATCGCCGCCGATAACGACCCGGCCGGCCTGCGCGCTGCCGAAACGGCATGGCGACGCTGGCGCGCGGAAGGCCGAAGCGTGCGAATCGTCAAGCCAAATCAAAAGGATGGCGATTTTAACGACCTACAGCGCGATGCCGCGGGGAGGATCGAGCGATGAGTGGCGACTTTTCCGAGCACGTCCCGCCGGCGGACCCTCTCGAAAACCTCGCCGAGCGCGCGGCGGCTGATCCCGCCGCAGCGTTCGCGCCGGACGTGATCGAGGCGCTCGCGGGACTGCGCGCCGAGGATCGCGGCCGATTTGAGGCCGTCCGATCGGCCTTAAAGCGTGCCGGCGTGCGCGTTGGCGCGCTCGATCCGATAATCTGCGCGGCGGCGGGTGACGAAGGCGGCCGGCCGTCTCATGCGGACCTGCTCATTGGAATCGCGGCCGAGGCTGAGCTTTTCCATGACCGCGACAAGCGTGCCTTTGCCGATATCCGCGTTGGCGCCGTGCGCGAAACATGGCCGGTGAAATCGGCAGGATTCCGCCGCTGGCTTGGACGCGCCTTTTATCAAAGGCACAACGGCGCACCGAACGCGGATGCGATGTCATCGGCGATCGCGGTGATCGAGGCGAAGGCGCACTACGACGCGCCAGAGCGGCCGATCTTCCTGCGTATCGGCGAGCATGACGGCAAGCTGTTCCTTGATCTCGGCGATGAGAGCTGGCGCGCGGTGGAAATCGACGCTGATGGATGGCGCATCGTTGCCGAGCCGCCATGCCGGTTTCGGCGCGCCGCCGGGATGCTTCCGTTGCCGGAACCGACGCGCGGCGGATCGCTCGAAGCCTTGCGAGGATTGCTGAATATCAGCACTGAGCAACAATTCGTCCTTGCCGTGGCGTGGCTGTTGGCGACGTTCCGGCCTTCCGGGCCGTATCCCGTTCTGATCGTTTCCGGTGAGCATGGTTCCGCAAAAACGTCGTTCGTGACCGCCTTGCGCGCGATGGTCGATCCGAACAGCACGCCGATGCGATCGACGCCGCGCGATGATCGCGATCTATTCATTTCGGCAAGCAACGCTCACGTCTTGGCTTTCGATAATCTGAGCGGACTGCCTGGCTGGCTTTCCGATGCGCTATGCCGACTGGCGACCGGCGGCGGTTTCAGCACGCGGCAGCTATATAGTGACTCAGATGAAATTCTATTCGATGCGATGCGGCCGATCGCGGTCAACGGCATCGAGGATATCGTGAGCCGGCCTGATCTCGCCGATCGCGGACTTTTCGCGGCGCTGGCGGCAATCGCCGAAACAGATCGGAAAACCGACAAGGAAATGCGCGCGGCGATCGAGGCGGCGCGGCCTTCGATCCTTGGCGCGGCGCTCGATGCGGTTGCGAACGGCCTGCGGCGGTTGCCGGAAATCAGGCTCGAACGACTGCCGCGCATGGCTGATTTCGCCGTTTGGTCGGTGGCGTGCGGTGACGGCCTGCTATGGCCGGAAGGCGCGTTTATGGCGGCGTTCGCCGAGAATCGAGCGCAGGCGATTGGCGACGTGATCGAAGGGGATGCCGTTGCCTCGGCCGTGGTGAGGCTGATGACCGAGGCCGCCGAATGGACCGGAACCGCCGCCACGCTGCGCCAGCGTCTCGCCGAGATCGCCGGCGAGGCTGCGATGAAGGCTCGAACCTGGCCGGTGAACGATCGCGCACTCGCGGGAAAGTTGCGGCGCATCGCGCCATTCCTGCGCTCGCCGAGCGTTGGCATCGCACTCACGTTCACCCGCGACATGCGCGGCCGGTATATATGCCTTCGCCGATCCCCTTCAGTAGGGGATTTTGCGTCATTTGCGTCATTAGCGTCATCGAAACGAAAAAACGGCGGATTTCCGCTGGTTTCAGAGCATCGAGGCCATGACGCAAACCATGACGCAAACGCGGCCTATGACGCAAACGGCCTCGGCCATGACGCAAACCATGACGCAAACGCGGCGCCTGATTCAGTTTGCGTCATGCCTAAACCATTGAAAACGCTTCCCCATGACGCAAATGACGCAAATGACGCAAATTCCCCTTCCTTTGGGGATCGGGAAAGCAAGCATATGCGGCGGGGGCTGCTATGAGCGCCGCCTCACGCCTTCGCGAGCGGCTTGCCGAAGCCGGCGTTGTGCTCGCGCTCGATGGTGACGGCAACCTAGAGTGGCAGGCAGCGGCCGAACCCCCGGCCGCGTTGCTCGCCGAAGCACGGCGCCTCAAGCCGGAACTGCTCACGCTCTTGCGATCCGATGCGGCGAACGAGAACGACCCGGCGCTGCTCTCGATGAGCGAGATCACCAGTCTGGTGGCAGCGATCGCCGGCGCTGATCCGCTCGCCGCGCCGGATCGGGTGCGCGAGGCTGCCGCGGTGATGCGCCGTGCCGGTCATGCTCGATCCGAGATCGCCAGC
This sequence comes from Acidibrevibacterium fodinaquatile, assembly GCF_003352165.1. Lineage (GTDB taxonomy): Bacteria > Pseudomonadota > Alphaproteobacteria > Acetobacterales > Acetobacteraceae > Acidibrevibacterium > Acidibrevibacterium fodinaquatile. The sequence goes on along the minus strand of NZ_CP029176.1, from coordinate 1,489,695 downwards.
ACGCTGCTGCCTTGCGTGCCGATCGCGACGATCGGAATGGCCGCGCGGCTCGCGCTTGAAGATGGGTGGACGGATGCCGAAGCAGAGGCGGCGCAATGATCCCGCGCTCGACCGCCTGGCGCGGCACTGGTGGCGATCGCCGCGATGAGACCCCGGCTGAGAGCGCTCGCCGCCTAGCAGAGATGGCCGAACGGTTGCGACCAGATTGGCAACAGCCGGAGCGATGGCATGAGAGCAAGAGCGAGTTGATCGCGGCCTGCCGCCGGCTGGTGCGGACTTTGGAAAGGGAATCACCATGACCTCATCCGATGATGATGACGACGATGCCTGGCTGGCGGCCGATGGCGAGGCGCGAGCCTGCTATTCCGTCGTGCGCGCGGCGATCTTCGAAGATGGCGAACCCGGTAGCGATCCCGTTGCCGCCATCACGCGGCTTGGCGAGTTGATGAAGGCCGGGGATCGAGATGCCGCTGTTGCGCTGTTCATTCTTTACGATCTCGACGAGAAAATGCGGCGCGGCCGCAGAGCGAGAAGGACAAAAGCGACATGAACCATCCTGAAAACAAGGAAAGAACAGGCGCTCGCGACGTTGCTGGTCGCTTCAAGCCTGGTCATTCCGGCAACCCCGGCGGCCGGCCGAGGCGCGAGCGTGTCATCGGCGAGATGCTTGACTATATGACGCCGGCCGTTCTTGAGCGTTGCTACCAGGCGGCGATGAACGATAGCACCGCCGATCGAAAGCTTATCCTCGATCGTGGCGCGCCCGTCCCGCGCGGCGGCACGACGACGATGGACCTCGGCTCGCTCGGCACGCTGGCGGATTGCCAAGCGGCGATCCAAAGGGTCGCGGATGCGGTCGGGTGCGGCGATCTCGCGCCGGGTGATGCCGCACCGCTGCTCGCGCTGATCGAGACATCTCGCCGCACGATCGAAAGTCTTGATCTCGACGCCCGCATCCGTGCGCTAGAAGCGCGGTCGGAAGGCACGTGAACGGATCGCTTATGCGCCGGCTTGAGGCTCTTGAGCGATCGGCCAGGATCGGCGTGGTGGTGATCGACGGGTGATCCCGTGTCATGAGACGTGCGCGGCTGGTCCCGGCAATGCTTCCATCGCGGATGCTGGCCTGATCCGCTGCAAGCCGCGCTCGATAGCGGCGGACCGCTGCCGGCGGCGAGGATATGGCGTCACACCGGCGCGAGATAGAGGCGAGATGGCCGCGAGATGCGTGCCGATACGCGGTTCCTGTCGGGCCGTTTGTGATGCCCCAGCGATGCCCCGAATTTTTTTCGGTAATCAATCCGGCCCTATCTGGCGCTCTAACCCATTGATTTCATTGGTGGGCGCAGTAGGACTCGAACCTACGGCCCGCTGATTAAGAGTCAGCTGCTCTACCAACTGAGCTATGCGCCCCTGGGGAGCCTCTTAGCAGCCTTGTCCGAGGCTGTGAAGTGATCCGGTACAGGTCTGGCGACCTATCGCCCGCCTGATTGCCACCGGCGCTTTCCCGGTGGAAAAAGTCATCACCGCGCGGATCGACGCCGCCGACGTCGTCGCCAAGGGCTTCGAGGCGTTGCTCGACCCGGCTGGCAACCATTTGAAGATTGTCGTTCGCACGTGAGGGCAACCGGCGTCGGGCCAGGATGAGACAAAGAGCCGGCATCAGGAGGAAACCATGCCCCGCTATTTCACCGAGGCGAATTCAGAAGAGACCGTCAATGCCCGCATGGGCGCGGAGATCGATCCGCGTCTGCGGCAGATCATGGCGGCGCTGGTCCGCCATCTGCACGCTTTCGCCAAGGAGGTGGCGCTGACCGAAGCGGAATGGGCGTTCGGCATCGATTTCCTCACCAAGGCCGGCCAGATGTGCAGCGACGAGCGGCAGGAATTCATCCTACTCTCGGATGTCCTCGGGCTCTCGATGCTGGTCGATGCGATCAATCACCGCCGTCCGCCGGGAGCGACCGAGAATACCGTCCTCGGCCCGTTTCATGTCGCCGGCGCGCCGGAGCGGGCGATGGGCGACACCATCTCGCTCGATGGCAAGGGGGAGACCTGTCTTTATACCGGCCGCGTCCTCACCCTCGGCGGCGCGCCGATCGCGGGAGCGCGGATCGACGTGTGGTCGGACAACGCGGAGGGGTTCTATTCCGTCCAGCAGCCCGGCCTGCAGGACAAATGGAATAATCGCGGGGTTTTCATCACCGGCCCGGACGGGCATTACGAATTCATCGGTATCAAGCCGGTGAGCTACCCGATCCCCGATGATGGGCCGGTTGGGAAAATGCTCACTGCCCTCGGGCGCCATCCGAGGCGGCCGGCGCATATGCATTTCATGATCACCGCACCGGGTTATCAGCGCCTGGTCACCCACACGTTCGTTGGTGATGATCCCTGGCTCTCCACGGACGCCGTGTTCGGCGTCAAGGCATCCCTGATCGCGCCGTTCGAGCCAGCGACAGACGGGCGCACACGCTGGCGCTCGCCCTTCGACTTCGTCCTGGTCGCGGACGCCGATGCGCCCACCGCCGATCCGCCCGATCGGCGATGACGGATCGCCGGCCCGGCTTGCCGCGCCGGGCGCAATAAGGCACGATCGGGGGAGAAAAACCGGAGGAGACGAACCATGCCGACGCATCAGGGCGCTTGTTTCTGCGGCGCCATCGCGATCGAAGTCACTGGCGAGCCCGAAGGCATGGGCTATTGCCATTGCCGCTCCTGCCGCTCCTGGTCGGGGGGGCCGGTGAATGCCTTCAGCCTGTGGAAGCCAGAGGCGGTCAAGGTCACCAAGGGTGAGGAACATCTCGCGACCTTCGCCAAGACGCCGATGAGCGAGCGCAAATTCTGCGCGCTCTGCGGCGGGCATCTGATGACCAACCATCCGCCGCTCGGCCTCGTCGATGTCTTCTCGGCAACGATCCCAAGCCTCGACTACCAGCCGGCGCTGCATGTCAATTACAGCGAGACGGTGCTGCATCTTCATGACGGCCTGCCGAAATTCGCCGATTTCCCGGCCGAATTCGGCGGCTCGGGCACGATGCTGCCAGAGTGAAGTAGACAGCCGGACGTTACGCAGAAAATGCGCATGGACGAGAGGCGGGAAATGGCGGCGGCGCGGCGGTTGGCGCCGATGATCGCGGCGGCGGCGGGGCGGATCGAGCGTGAGCGGGAATTGCCCGCAGATCTCGTCGATGCGCTGCATGAGGCGGGGCTGTTTCGTCTCCTGCTGCCCAAAACCCTCGAAGGCGCGGAGCTGGCGCCGGCGGAATTCGTGCGGGTCATCGAGACCCTCGCCCGCGCCGACGCCGCGACCGCCTGGTGCGTCTGCCAGACCGCCGGCTGCTCGCTCTCGGCCGGCTATCTCGCCCCTGGTGCGGCGCGGGAGGTGTTCGGGCCGCCGCGCGCGGTGCTCGCCTGGGGGGCGGGGGCAGCCGGAAAAGCGGAGAAGGTCGCCGGCGGCTACCGCGTCAACGGCAAATGGGGTTTCGCGAGTGGCAGCCGGCACGCAACCTGGCTCGGCGGACATTGCCGCGTCATCCTGCCCGATGGCGGCGCCGCCCGCGACGAAACCGGCGCTCTCATCGAGCGCACCATGCTGTTTCCGCGTGAGCTGGCGCGGATCGAGGATAACTGGCACGTCATCGGTCTCCGTGGCACCGGCAGCGACAGCTATGAGGTCAGTGATCTCTTCGTCCCCGACCATCTCACCCTCTCGCGCGACGTGAACGCCGAAATCCTCCACCCGGCGCCGCTCTATCGCTTCAACACCAACCACATCTATGCGTGCGGCTTCGCCTCCGTCGCCCTTGGCCTCGCGCAGGCGATGATGGCGGATTTCCTCGCGCTCGCGGTCAAGAAAACCCCGCGCGAAGGCCAAGCCCGGCTCGCCGAAAGCGCCAGCGTCCAGGGCGAAACCGGCCGGCTGCATGCCCGCATCGAGGCCGCGCGCAGCTTCATTGCGGCGAGCCTCGAGGATGGCATGGCGGAAATCGTCGCGACCGGCGGCCTCGGCCTCGATCAACGCATGACGATCCGCGCTTCTGCCTCGCATGCCCTCGCCGAGGCGCGCGAGGTCACCGTCGCCCTCTATCATGCCGCCGGCGTGAACGCGATTTTCGATGGCTCGCCGTTCGAGCGGCGGTTTCGCGACAGTTTCGCGGTTTCCCAGCAGGTGCAGGCGCGGAGCAACCATTTCGAGACCGTCGGCCGCCATCTCCTCGGCCTGCCGCCCGATCTGACGTTCGCCTGAGATTCCCCCCGCTCGGGGTTATTTGTGTTCGGGGAACAGGGATAACAGCCCGCCCTCGCTCGCGGCACAGCGGCCGCGCTCGGTGATGAAGCCGCTCACCAGCCGCGCCGGCGTGACGTCGAAGGCGGGATTAGCGGCCGGGGTCTCCTTGGGGCAGAGGCGCACCGTCGCGATGCTGCCATCGAGAGCACGGCCGGTGACCATCGTCACCTCGCTTGCCGCCCGCTCCTCGATCGGGATCGCGGCGATCCCGTCGCGGATCGTCCAATCGATGGTGCTGGAGGGGACGGCGACCCAGAACGGCACACCGGCATCCCGCGCCGCCAGCGCTTTGAGGTAGGTGCCGATCTTGTTGGCGACATCGCCGGCGCGCGTCACCCGGTCGGCGCCGACGATCACCAGATCGACCTTGCCGCGCTGCATCAGGTGGCCGCCGGCATTATCGGCGATCAAGGTATGCGCAACGCCATGCTTGCCGAGTTCCCAGGCGGTCAGCGCCGCCCCCTGGTTGCGCGGCCGTGTCTCGTCGACATAGACATGGACATCGACGCCATGGTCATGCGCCATGTAGATCGGCGCGAGTGCCGTGCCCCAATCGACGGTCGCGAGCCAGCCGGCATTGCAATGCGTCAGAATATTGACCCGCCTGCCGGCGGCGGCATGGACGATCAATTCGAGCCCGCCGCGGCCGATCGCCGCATTGCACGCGACATCCTCCTCGGCGATCGCCGCGGCTTCGGCATAAGCGGCGGCGACGCGGCGGTCGGGCGGCAGGTTTTCGAGCCGCACCCGCATGCGCTCGATCGCCCAAGCGAGATTGACGGCGGTCGGGCGGGTGGCCATCAGGAGCTCGGCGCCGCGCGCCAGCGTCGCCGTCCCAGGATCGGCGCGAAGGCCGAGACAGAGCCCATAGGCCGCCGCCGCCCCGATCAGCGGCGCGCCGCGGACCAGCATGGCGCGGATCGCGTGCGCCGCCTCCTCGAGCGTCGTGAGACGCAGGATCTCGAACGACCATGGCAGTTTGGTCTGATCGATGATGCGCACCGACCAGCCATCCTGGTCGAGCCAAATCGCGCGATAAGGGGTGCCATCGATCTTCATCGGGACCTGTCAGCTCCGTTGATGCAGCACGCAAACCAGGGTGAACAGCCGCCGCGCGGTTTCGAAATCAATCTCGGCCTTGCTCGCCAGCCGCTCGCGCATCAAGCTCGCGCCTTCGTTATGGAGGCCCCGCCGTCCCATGTCGATCGCCTGGATACGCGCCTCGCGACCCTCGGCGATCGCGAGGTGATAGCTCTCGACCAGAAGGTGGTAATCCTTGATCAACCCGCGGAACGGGCCGAGCGCGAGCACATGGACGGCCTCTGGCGTGTCATCCTGGCGGCGGATATCGAACACCAGGCGCCCTTCCTGGATGGAGAGATGGAGGTGAAACGGCCCCTCGCGGCCGGGGAGCGAGAAATGGCTGTCCGCTTCCAGATCATGCACCGCTTGCGCGCGATCGGCTTCGAGAAGCGGCGACAGCCGGCTCAGCGCCTCGCCGGTCAACACCACGCGTTCCAGACGATTTTGCCCCTCTGACGCCATGGCCCGATGGCTAGCCCCGGCCGGGTGGCCTCATGAGCCGCCCTCCTTCATCAGCCCGAGACTGAGCATCAGCCCGAGCGTCGCGCCCTTGACCGGGCGGAGCAGAGTGAGCGTCAGCGCCAGGGTGAGCGGCACCCAGATCGCGATATGCACCCAAAGCGGCGGCGCCTCGGTCTGCTCGAGGATCAGCATGCCGGGAATGACGAGATGGCCGACGATGACGATGGTGAAATAAGGTGGCATATCGTCTGAGCGCACCTCGCCGAGCGGCGCGGCACAATTCTGGCACTGCTTCACCACGCGCAGATAACCGTTGAAGATGTGGCTCTGGCCACAGACCGGGCAATGTCCCTTGAGCCCCCGCGCGAGGGCGACCAGCAGCGGCGGCAGCGGCCAGCGGCCAGATGTCTCAGTGGTTTTCGGCTGCCAATGGCGCGGCAGCGGGTGTTCCGGCACCGGGGCTCTCCTTCGCAAGGGGCGGCGCACCGGCGCAAGCGGCCGCGCGGGCGAAACCCATCGACGCAGCGCACCGGTTTGTTGCAATGCACTATGATCGCGCGCGTTCGCCCCGGCAAGCCTTCGCGGGGCCGCGCATGGCAGGGGTGCGGAGGGGGAAAGCTATCCCGCCGCCGCAAGCGCCGGAGTCGCGGCCGCATCCTCGGTGGGTGGGAGGCCAAGCGCCGCCTCGAGCGGGGCGAGCGCCGCGCCATAGACCCGCCAGCGGCCGATGGAGGACGAAAACAGCGGCCGGCGCACCTGGGCAACACTCGCCGTGCGCACGGTGCGGTCGGTTTCAAAAAAGCGAAGACAGATCTCGTCCCAAGGGAGGCCGCAAAACGCGACCAGCCGGCGCGCTTGGGCGGCGAGATCGGCGACGAAATCCTCATAGCGAAGATCGAGCAGCGTCTCCGCCGGCAACACCGCCCGCCAATGCGCCATCACCTGTTCATAGGCGCGGTAATAGCGGCCGAGCTCGCCAAGATCATAGGTGAAATCAAGCGCGCCGCTGAACAGTTTGGTAAAGCACGAAACACAGGTATCGCGCGGATCACGAAAGACATGCACGAATTTCGCCGCCGGCAATGCGCGATGGAGCAGGCCGAGATGGCGGAAATTGAGCGGCACCTTGTTGGTGATGCGCCGCATCCCGGGGGCCAGCGCCCGGATGCGAGCGAGATAATCCGCCGCCAACGCCCGAAATCCTGCCTCATCCAGCGTCTCGGGCGCCGGGAAGCGGGCCAGGGTCTTGTCGAGCGCATCCATCTCGTCGCCGCCATGAACGCCAGGCAAACTCGCCAGCACCTGCTCGACCAGGGTCGTCCCCGAGCGCGGCATACCGACGATGAAGATCGGCAGCGGATCGGGATCGCCGCCACCCGCGCGCACCAAGGGCGCGGGAAACCGTTCGGGAATCGCCGCTAACGCCGCGAGTTCGGCGGTTTCGTCATAGGTGATGAGGCTGCGCTTCAAGCCATTGCCGGCGAGGTAATGGGTCATCGCGACATCGTGGCGGCGGCAATCGCTCGCCGCCTTGGCCAGCGCGAAATGCGCATCGAGCCGCTGCTCCGGCGGAAACGCGGCAAGCCGCGCGGCGAGCCCGGCGAGCGCCCGCTCATCAGCGTCACCCGGCGTGAAGGTGATGATATCGGCGAGATAGCGATGATAGACGGGAACGAACGGCGAGAGCGCGATCGCCCGGCGAAGCGCCGCCCGCCCGCCCTCGAGATCGCCGAGCGCCGCCAGCGTGCTGCCGAGATTGCACCACGTGTTGGCCATGTCCGGGCGGAGAGCGAGAGCGCGGTGATAACAATCTCGCGCCGCCGCGAGAGCCCCCTCGGCATGGCGGAGGGTGCCGAGATTGTGATGGGTATCGGCGTAGTCCGGGGCGAGGCTGAGGGCGCGGCAGAGATAGCGCTCGGCCTCCGCAAAACGCCCGAGGGTCTTGAGCGCGACGCCGAGATTGTTCAATAGCGGGATATTGTCCGGGTTGCTCACGCGCACCCGCTCAAGGCAGGAAACCGCCTCCACCTCGCGGTGCTGCTCGATCAGGAAGGTGCCGAAATTGAACAGCGGGCTCGCGGCGCTGGGATCAAGGGCGATCGCGCGGCGATAGCTCGCCTCCGCGCCCGCCACATCGCCGAGCGCCTTCAAAACGCCCGCGAGATTATTATGCGCAACATTGAGACCAGGCGCGAGCGCGATCGCCGCGCGGAACCGCGCCGCCGCGTCATCGAGCCGGCCGAGTTTTTCGAGGACACTGCCATAATTGTTCAGCGCCTCGGGAAAGGCCGGGCGCAATGCCAGCACCCTCTCGAAAATGGCGGCCGCCTCGGCCAAGCGGCCAAGCCCGGCAAGCGCATTGGCGTAATTGTTACCGAGTTCGGGGTGGGTCGGAAAGCGCTTGACGCCACGCGCAAGCACCGCCGCCGCCGCCGCCGCATCCCCCGCGGCGAGCCGGCGCGCCGCCTCATGTGCGATACCGGCAGGATCGCCCGCCGCCGCCCGTCCCGACATACCGGCGGCGACGTCGTGCGCATGGGCCCGGCGTTGTTTGCGGTTGGCCTGCATCGTCGCGGGTTCTATCCTCACCGCTCCTAAGAAATCATTACCGTGAGGGAGGATGCGATGGCTCGCTTGGAAGGAAAAATCGCTTGGATCACCGGCGCCGGCAGTGGCATCGGCGCAGCCGCCGCGCGGGCGCTGGCCGCGGAGGGAGCGCATGTCGTCCTCAGCGGGCGGCGGCGCGAAAGCCTGGAAGCGGTGGCCGCCGACATTCCCGGCGCCAGCCTCGAGGCCGGCGATCTCGCCGACCCCGCGACCGCGCCGGCGATCGCCGCCGCCATCGCCAAACGCTTTGGCCGGCTCGATATTCTTGTCAACAATGCCGGGCTCAACGTGCTTCGCCGCGCCTGGGCGGAACTCTCCGCCGCCGGCGCTGACGAGGTGTTCGGCGCCAATCTCCACGCCGCCTTCTACTGCGTCATCGCGGTGCTGCCGATGATGCGGGCGCAGAAAGACGGGCTCCTGATCCACACCGCCTCCTTCGCCGGGCGCTTCGTGAGCCTGCTCAGTGGTCCCGCTTATTCCGCCGCCAAACATGCGGTGGTGGCGATGAGCCATAGTCTCAACATGGAGGAATGCGTGCATGGCATCCGTTCCACGGTGATCTGCCCGGGCGAGGTCGCAACCCCGATTCTCGACCGCCGCCCGGTGCCGGTGAGCGCCGAGGAGCGGGCGCGGATGCTCAAGGCTGAAGATTGTGCCGATCTCATCCGCTATGTCGCCTGTCTGCCGGCGTCGGTCTGTCTCAACGAGGTTTTGATCACCCCGACCTGGAATCGCGGCTATGTCGCCGCCCGCACCCGCGCCGCAGGGTGACGCTTGGTGCGATCATAGAAAAAGCTTCTTTTTCTGAAGAAAAAGAAGCAAAAAGACTTTCTCCCGCTTTCTTGGCGCGAAAGCCTGGAAGGGCTTGTTGGAGGGGTTATATTTTCGTTCACGTTCGTCGCCATACCGGTGACAAACTTTCGGCAAAGCCCACATCCCGCAGGCAGGCGAAACATTTTCAGCAGGAGAAGGCAGATGCTGATCCACAATCCGCGTGGCTGGGAACTCCCCGAACGGGCCGTGACACCGGAGGCCTTGGCCCTCGGCCGGCGGCACCTGATCGCGGGCGCCGCAGCCCTTGGCCTCGCGAGCCCCGCCGCCCGCGCCGACACCCCGCCCCCCTTGACCCCCGACCCGCGTTTTCCCCCGGGCCGCGCCCTGACCGCCGAAAAGGACGCCGAGACGTACAATAATTACTACGAGTTCAGCGACGATAAGGATCTCTGGGAGGACGCCAAGAGCCTGCCGCTGCGGCCCTGGACGATCGCGGTGGATGGCATGGTCGCCAAACCACAGACCTTCGCGATCGACGACATTCTGAACAAAATGCCGCAGGAAGAACGGATTTATCGCCATCGTTGCGTCGAAGCCTGGGCCATGACGGTGCCCTGGACAGGGTTTCCGCTGCGCCGCCTGCTCGCGGCTGTCGAGCCGCTCGGTTCGGCGAAATATGTCGTATTTCAGACCGCTATGCTCCCGAAAGTGATGCCCGGTCTCAGCCAACCCTGGTATCCCTGGCCCTATGTCGAGGGGCTGACGATCGACGAGGCTGAAAACGACCTCGCCTTCGTCGCGACCGGCCTCTACGGAAAGCCGCTGCCGCCTCAGAATGGCGGCCCGATCCGCCTCGTGGTGCCGTGGAAATACGGCTTCAAATCCGCGAAATCGCTGGTCAAGATCACGCTTTCCGACAAACGCCCGGCGGTGTTTTGGCAAAGCATTCAGCCGCGCGAATACGGGTTCTGGGCCAATGTCAACCCCAATGTCGCGCATCCCCGCTGGAGCCAGGCCAGCGAGCGCCTGCTCGGCAGCAATGAGCGCGTGCCAACCCAGATCTATAATGGCTATGGCGCCTTCGTCGCTTCGTTGTATGCTGATCGCATGACAGAACCACTTTTCATGTGAATGTCTTGCGTCCCTGCACGATCATCGCGGTCGGATTTTTCATCGCGGCCTTCGCGCTCGCGATCACGATCCCGCCGGACACGTCGCTGGCCGCGGTGCTCGCCCTGATCGACCCGCTCTTGCCCGGGCATATTCATGGCGTAATCGCCAATTACCTGCCGCCCTGGGTCTGGGTGGATGTCGCGTTGCCGCTCCTGCTACGCCCGGCTTGGCTGCTTCCGGCTACCATCGGCATCGTTTTCGGCGGCGCCGCGCTGACGCTGCACAGCACCGCGCAAACCCGCCGCTCCCGCCATCACCCGCGCTGAAAGGCCGGTTTGGCGGCCGTCAATCGCCCTGCGCGCAATAATTTTGTGTTATGTTTGCGTTAGAGAATCTTTAACCATTTGAGACCAGCCTCCAACCATCGAAGCTGAGCCCCGTGAGGGACATGGAGGCGCTTACATGTTAGCCCAAACGTCGCGTCGTAAGGCGCGGACTCGCAGTTGGGTGATTGGTGGCGTGACCGGGCTTTTGGTGGTCGCCGCGATCGCCGCCTGGATGATGGCCGAGATTGGTGTTTTAAGACAGGTTTCGCTTGCCGATATCAAAATCTTCCAGGACGTTACCGCAGCGCGCCTCGCGACCGCCGCCATCCGCGCGGACCATCTTTTCGCGGCTTTCCATGATGACGATCTCCGCAAGCCGGACCGGCTCGCACTGACCACACGCATGCTGCGCCTCGAAAGCGAGGCCGATCTCACCCAGGGGCTGTTTCTCTTCGACGCCGCTGGCCACCTCGTCGCCGCGACCGGCCTGCTCGCCGGCGACCGCACCTCCATTGCCGCCGAGCCCTGGTTCCATCAGGCGCTCGGCAATGCGGCCGCCGATGATGCGGCGGCGATTTCGGATGTGACACGCGACCCTTTGGGCGAGTCGGCGGATAAATTTCGCAGCGGCGCGCGCGGGGTCGTTCTCTATCGGCGGCTGGTCGATCCCTCGGGGGTGAAGGGGATCATCGGCACGTTTCTCGGCGAGGCCGCGCTTCGCCGCCTTCTGACCCCGTCCGGTCGGTTCGCCGGGCTCTCGGTCACGCTCGGTGAGGGTGACACGCGGATCGTTCTCGAGACGCCAGCACCCGCCCCGGCGCCGCCGCCGATGCGGGCAGCCCTCGCTTTCCTGCAACGCGCTTTCCGAGCGTTCGGCGTCGCGACCATCGTCGAAGGAAAGATCGTGCTGCCGCATTCGGCGCTCACCTGGTCGGCGACCGAAGATTACGTCGCCGCGATGTCTGCCGCGGACGGCCATCGCCTGCTCCGCAATGCCGTGAACGCCGCCCTCGGCATCGGGTGTGCAATCCTCGCCGCCTTTCTGTTCGGCCGCAGGATGGAACGGCGGCATTTGCAGGCGCTGGCCGCACCGGAATTGCGCGCCGCCGAGGAGCGCGAGCGCCATCTCGCCGCGTTCGATCCCTCGCCCGCGGTCTGGTTCTGGTTTCTCACCCGCGATGGCCGGGTAAGCGGTGTCGGCGGCAATATCCCGAAATGCATCGAAGACCGTGTGTATGGTCCGAACGGGCTGACGTCGGAACAGGATTTCGCGAAAATCGCCGGTCACATGGGCGAGCTGCCGGAGGCGTGGGAACGGCTTGTCACCGCGGTGCGGCAGGGCACCCCGTTCACCGATCTCGAAGTCGATTTCCTGCTCGGTGAAGGGCGGGTGCTGCGGCTTTCGCTGAGTGGTCAGCCGCAATATGGACCGGAAGGCGGATTCTGGGGCATCGCCCGCCCGGCGCCGGTGGCGCCGGTGCGGGTCGACGAAGAGCACACCGCGGCCCACGCCGGCCCGATCCCGACGAAGGGCGGTGAGAGTAGCAAAATGGCGGCGTGAGGCCGCGCCAGCGGTCAGGAGCCATCGCCGGCGGCGGATTGCATCCGGGTTTTCGCGCAAGCAAACCAGGCCGCGCCAGGGCTCCCCGCCGGTGGGAGATGCAGCGTCTGCTCCTGCGCCGAGGTGACGCTCATCGTGACGCTGCTGCCGCGTAGCATGAGGAGACTCTGCGCCAGCGCCGCCTTGCTTGGGGCGAGCCGGATCTCGAACTGGTGCGCCGGCGTCGCGTGTAAGCGCCATTGCCAGCTTTCGCCCTCCGCAACCACCTTGAGCAAAGGCGGTTGGCGGCGGGCGGCGCGGAGATAGGCGGCGATATCGGCGCCAGGCGCGGCATCGATCACGAGCGTGCCGTCATCGGCGACATCGAGACTGACCATCGCCGCGCCGGCGCTCGCTCTGGCGCGGCAGGCGCCATCACTGACTTCGAACGACCAGGCGGCATCGAGGGGCGGGCGTGGCTTCGTCGCCTGGCTCTTCGCCGGCGGCGCCGGCGGGACGGGCAGCGGGGCCGGCTCGGTTTGCGGCGGCGCCGGCGTGGTGGCCGGATTGCAGGCGAGCAGGGAGAGCAACGGCGCCACTGCGAGACCGCGCCACCATCCGTTTACATGATACGCTCTCATGGCGCTGAAATTCCTTGCCGTCATCGGCCCGCGCGGACCCTTGGAGCAAAAATTATACGCGTCTGCCGCTTTGAGTTGTAGAGAAAACCCAAGAACAAGCGCCAAAGGCGAAAGCGCGCCCGTCTCGGCGCGGCAAAGATTTGCCCGATTCGAGGCTTGCCTCTATGTGCAAGGGGGTCCGTGAAACGGGCTTATCCGTGGTCGGCTCGGAAAGGATCAAGGCGATGGCGCGTGAGGGGGAGAAGCTAGCATGACGACGCGTAAGGTTGCGACAGTGTTCGGCGGCGCCGGGTTCATTGGCCGCTACGTGGTCAAGCGTCTGGCGCAACGCGGCGTGGTGGTACGGATTGGCAGTCGCGACCCCGACAAGGCGCTGTTTTTGAAGCCGATGGGCGCGGTCGGGCAGATCGTGCCGCTCTATGCGCCGCTCGATGACGAAAAATCCGTCGCCCGCGCGGTCGAGGGCGCGGACATGGTGGTCAATCTGGTCGGCCTGCTCGCCGAGCGCCGGGCGGGCGATTTCGCGCGCGCCCATGCCGAGGGCGCGGAGCGGGTGGCAACGCTCGCGCGCGCCGCTGGCGTGCGCGGCCTCGTCCACGTCTCGGCGATCGGCGCCGATCCCGCGAGCCGGAGCCGCTACGCCGCGACCAAGGGCGAGGGGGAGGCAAGGGTGCGCGCCGCCTTCCCGACCGCGACCATTCTTCGCCCCTCGGTCGTGTTTGGGCCGGAGGACGAATTCTTCAACCGCCTCGGCCGGATCGCGCAGCTCTCGCCGGTCATGCCGGTGATCGCCGGTGAGACCCGGATGCAGCCGGTCTATGTCGGCGATGTCGCCGATGCGATCATGGTCGCGCTCGAAAATCCGGACGCCGCCGGTGGCATTTATGAGCTCGGCGGGCCGCGGGTCTGGCAGTTCCGCGAACTCGTTGCTTATGTGCTGAAAGCGACCGGCCGGCGGCGGAAACTGGTCTCGCTGCCGATGGCGCTGGTTGCGCTCGGCGCGGCACTCGCCGAGCATTTGCCAGGAAAGCCGCTCACCCGCGATCAGCTGCTTTTGCTGGCACGCGACAATGTCGTCGCACCAGGCGCCCCGGATTTGGCGACGCTTGGGATCACGCCAACCCCGGTCGAGCTGGTGGTTCCGGAGTATCTTCGCCTTTACCGCCGGGGCGGGGGACACATAATGCTGGCGAGTGTGTAAATTAGGTCCGATATGACCCCTATTTCGCTGCGGAGGTCCTGCGGACTTGGCGCGCACTGAAGGAAACTTGGCAAAATAATCACCAATCCGGACGTTTTGGCGCTTTTTCCTCTCGCATCCTAGCCTCGCCTGGTTTATAGAGCGGAACACCGACGTGACGCTGCGCGGTTTTCGCAACCAGGGAGTGGGGAATGCCCGAACGCATGCTGAAATTCGTCCATCTGTCGCAACAGATGCCGGATAAGCGTGACATTTCGGCCCGGCGCAGCGATTTCGAGGAGATCTACGCGCGTTTCGACCAGAAGGCGGCGGCGGCGCAGGCGAGTCGCTGCAGCCAATGCGGCGTGCCGTTCTGTTCGGTGCATTGCCCGCTCCACAACAATATTCCCGACTGGCTGAAACTCACCGCCGAGGGCCGGCTCGAGGAAGCCTACGCGCTCTCCAGCGCCACCAATAATTTTCCTGAGATTTGCGGCCGCATCTGCCCGCAGGATCGGCTCTGCGAGGGCAATTGCGTCATCGAGAAAGGCTTCGAAAGCGTCACCATCGGCGCCGTCGAGCGCTACATCACCGATACCGCCTTCGCCGAGGGCTGGGTTGCGCCGCGCCGGCCGGCGCGTGAACGCGGCCTCTCGGTCGGCATCATCGGCGCCGGCCCGGCCGGGCTCGCGGCGGCCGAGGAACTCCGCGCCCGGGGCTACGGCGTTCATGTCTATGATCGCCATGATCGGGTCGGCGGGCTGATGATCTATGGCATCCCCAATTTCAAGCTCGAAAAGGAGATCGTACTCCGGCGTTGGCGGCTCTTGGAAGCGGCGGGCATTCAGTTCCATACCAATGTCGCGATCGGGCGCGATCTCGCCTTCGCCGATCTCCGCGCCCGCCATGCCGCGATCCTGATCGCAACCGGGGTCTATCAACCACGCGAGATCGGCGGCCCCGGCGCCGGCCTGCCTGGCATCGTGCCCGCGCTCGACTATCTCATCACCGCCAACCGCAAAGGTCTTGGTGACGCCGTGCCGGATTTCGACTCTGGCACCCTGAATGCCGCCGGCAAGCGCGTCGTCGTCATCGGTGGCGGCGATACCGCGATGGATTGCGTGCGCACCGCGGTTCGCCAGGGTGCGCGCTCGGTGCAATGCCTCTATCGCCGCGATCGCGCCAACATGCCGGGCTCTCTCCGGGAGGTGAAAAACGCCGAGGAGGAGGGCGTGGAATTCCTCTGGCTCTCGGCGCCGGAAGCGTTCCTTGGTGACGACGGGGTGAGCGGGGTGCGCGCGACCCGCATGCGGCTCGGCCTCCCCGATGCCTCCGGGCGGCAGTCGGTCGAGCCGGTGACGGGCAGCCATTTCACCGTCCCCGCCGATCTCGTGATCAAGGCGCTCGGCTTCGATCCCGAACCCATCCCGGCGGCGTTCGGCGAGCCTGGTCTCGAAGTCACCCGCCACGGCACGCTCCGTATCCAGCCGCGTGACTTCATGACGTCTCTCCCCGGCGTCTTCGCCGCCGGCGATATCGTGCGCGGCGCCAGCCTCGTCGTTTGGGCGATCCGCGACGGGCGGGATGCGGCTTCGCGGATGCATGCCTGGCTCGAAGCGCAGGCGCCGGCACGCGAGGCGGCGGAATGATGCCCTCCCCTCCCCCGCTGCGGGCCGCGCTGAGGCGCGCCGCCGTCCTCGCCCTCATGCTCGCCGCCATCGCCCCGCGCCCGGCCGGCGCCGATGAGGCCGCCATGCGCGAGGCCACGGCGCTCGCCGACCTCACCGCCTCGGAAGCGACGATGGCGCCGGTGTTGGCCTTGATGCGCGAGCGCCTGATCACCATCCTCACCGCTGCCGGCGCGCCCTCGGTCGATGAAGCCGGCAAGATCGTCGATACTCTCCTGATGCCGGAATTTCGCGCCGGCCTCCCCGATCTCAAGCACCAGATCGCGATGATTTGGGCCGGCGCCCTCAGCGCCGCTGATCTCCGCGCCGTCACCGCTTTCTACCAAACCCCGGCCGGGCAGCATCTGCTCGCGGCAACGCCGGCGATCACCGGCAAAAGCATCCAGGCGGGCATGATTTGGGGCCAGAAAATCGCCCGCGACGCCGTCCAGAAACACGCCGACGAACTGCGCAAACGCGGCATCAGGGTCTGAGGAGCACGCCATGAGTGACGAAAGCGCCGCCGATTTCCTCCGCAGTTTCGCGGAAAATGCCGCCCGGCTCGGCGAAACCTATGCCCCCGCGCAAGAGCACGATGCCTGCGGCGTCGGGCTGGTCTGTGCCCTCGACGGCAAAAAGCGGCGCGACGTCGTCCAGGCCGGGATCGATGCCTTGCGCGCCGTCTGGCACCGCGGCGCGGTGGACGCCGACGGCAAGACCGGTGACGGCGCCGGCATCCATATCGAAATTCCGCAGGATTTCTTCATCGAGGCGGTCGAGCGCGGCGGCGACACACTGCGCTATCCCGGGCCGATCGCGGTCGGGCAGGTGTTCCTTCCGAAAACCGATCTCTCGGCGCAGGAGCGCTGTCGCGAAATCGTGGAAAGCGAAATCCTCGCCTTCGGCTATGCCATCTATGGCTGGCGGCAAGTGCCGATCAATGTCGATTGCATCGGTGAGAAAGCGAACGCGACCCGGCCCGAGATCGAGCAGATCATGATCGGCAACGCCCGCGATGCCGACCCCGCGACCTTCGAGCGCGACCTCTTCGTCATTCGCCGCCGGATCGAGAAACTCGCGCAGCAGGCGCAGATTCCCGAACTCTATTTCTGCTCCCTCTCGGCCCGCTCGATCATCTACAAGGGCATGTTCCTTGCCGAGAGTCTGACCGATTTCTATCCCGATCTTCTCGATCCGCGCTTCGTCTCGCGTTTCGCGATCTATCATCAGCGCTATTCGACCAACACCTTCCCGACCTGGCGGCTGGCGCAGCCATTTCGCATGCTCGCCCATAACGGCGAAATCAACACGCTCGCCGGCAACGTCAACTGGATGAAAAGCCATGAGACGCGGCTCGCGGCCGGTGCGCTCGATCCCTATCTCGACGACATCAAGCCGGTCGTGCAGGCCGGCGGCTCGGACACCGCGATCCTTGATAACGTCTTCGAACTTCTCGTCCATGCCGGGCGTGACGCGCCGATGGCGAAAGCGCTGATGATCCCGGCGAGCATCGGCCAGGACGCGACGATGCCCAAAGCGCATCGCGACATGTTTCTCTATTGCAACGCGGTGATGGAACCGTGGGATGGCCCGGCGGCGGTGACCGCGACCGATGGGCGCTGGGTGATCGCCGGGCTCGACCGCAACGGCTTGCGCCCGCTGCGTTACACCATCACCCGCGATCATCTCCTCATCGTCGGCTCGGAGACCGGCATGGTGAAGCTCGACGAGGTCGAGATCGTCGAAAAGGGTCGCGTCGGCCCCGGCCAGACCATCGCGGTCGATCTCGATCACGCGCGTTTCTATGGCGATGCCGAATTGAAGGACCGGCTCGCTGCGCGCCAGAATTTTGGCGCCTGGGTCAAGCATATTCGCGAAATCGACCATATCGTTCGCGCCGATGCAACGGAACCGGTGGCCTTCACCGGCGAGGCGCTGCGGCGCCGGCAGATCGCGGTTGGGGTGTCGCTCGAAGACCTCGAACTGATCCTCCATCCGATGGTCGAGGAGGCGAACGAGGCCATCGGCTCGATGGGTGATGACACCCCGATCGCGGTGCTGTCGGAGCGCTATCGTGGCCTTCATCATTTTTTCCGCCAAGCCTTCAGCCAGGTGACCAACCCGCCGATCGACAGTCTGCGCGAAACCCGGGTGATGTCGCTCAAGACCCGGCTCGGCAATCTCGGCAATGTGCTCGACGAGGATGCCAGCCAGTGCGATCTCCTGCAGCTCGAAAGCCCGGTGCTTTCGAACGCCGAATTCCAGGCGATGGCGGCCTATATGGGGACCTCGGCCGTCATCGTCGATGCCACGTTTCCGGTGAGCGATGGTGAGGCTGGTCTTCGCGCCGCGCTCGATCGCATCCGCAGCGAAGCCGAGGAAGGTGTCCGCGCCGGTGCGACCCATGTCATTCTGACCGATGAGGCGCAGTCTGAGGCGCGAGCGCCGATCCCGATGATCTTGGCGACCGGCGCGGTTCACACCCATCTCGTGCGCCAAAGTTTGCGCACCTTCACGTCGCTCAATGTCCGCGCCGGCGAATGCCATGACGTGCATTATTTCGCCGTGCTCATCGGCGTCGGCGCGACGACGGTCAACGCCTATCTCGCGCAGGAAGCGATCGCGGACCGCCAGCGGCGCGGCTTGTTCGGTGACATGTCGCTTAAAACCGCTGTCCAGCGCTATAAGAAAGCAGTCGATAAGGGATTGCTGAAAGTGATGTCGAAAATGGGCATCGCGGTGATCTCATCCTATCGCGGCGGCTATAATTTCGAAGCGATCGGCCTTTCGCGTGCTCTGGTCGCGGAATTCTTTCCCGGTATGCCATCGCGCATTTCCGGGATCGGGCTCGCCGGCATCGCCCGCCGGGTTCTCGATCTGCACAAGAGCGCGTGGCAGGGCGAGGCGGGCACGCTGCCGATCGGCGGGCTTTATAAGCTCCGCCGCCGCGGCGAGGTGCATGGGTTCGAGGCTGGTCTGATCCACACGCTGCAAACCGCGGTCGCGACCGACAGCTACACCACCTATCGCCGCTATGCCGAGATGGTGCGCAAGATGCCGCCGATCGCCCTTCGCGATCTCCTCGATTTCCGCGCCGGCCGCACGCCGATTGCGATCGACGAGGTGGAAAGCATCACGGAGATCAGAAAGCGCCTGCTGGCACCAGGGATTTCGCTCGGCGCCCTGAGCCCGGAGGCGCATGAGACGCTCTCGATCGCGATGAACAGGATCGGCGCGCGCTCCGATTCGGGCGAAGGCGGCGAGGACCCGAATCGCGCCATGCCACGCCCGAACGGTGACAATGCCTCGTCCGCGATCAAGCAGATCGCCTCAGGGAGATTCGGTGTCACCGCCGAATATCTCAATAATTGCCGCGAGATCGAGATCAAAGTGGCGCAAGGCGCCAAACCCGGCGAGGGCGGACAATTGCCTGGCTTCAAGGTGACGGAACTGATCGCGAAACTCCGCCATTCGACGCCGGGCGTCATGCTGATCAGCCCGCCGCCGCATCACGATATCTATTCGATCGAGGATCTGGCGCAGCTCATCTATGATCTGAAGCAGATCAACCCGGACGCCACGGTTTGCGTCAAGCTCGTCGCGCGAAGCGGCATCGGCACCATCGCCGCCGGGGTCGCGAAAGCGAAAGCGGATGCGATCCTGATCTCGGGTCATGCCGGCGGCACCGGCGCGAGTCCGCAAAGCTCGATCAAATATGCCGGGCTGCCGTGGGAGATGGGGCTTTCGGAGACGCATCAGGTTCTGATGCTCAACCGCTTGCGCCATCGCGTGAAGCTGCGCACCGATGGCGGCATCAAGACCGGGCGCGACGTGGTGATCGCGGCGATGCTGGGGGCGGAGGAATTCGGCATCGGCACCACCTCGCTCATCGCCATGGGCTGCATCATGGTGCGGCAATGCCATTCCAATACCTGCCCGGTCGGCGTCTGCACGCAGGATGAAGCGCTGCGCGCCAAGTTCGAAGGCTCGCCGGAGAAGGTGATCAACCTGTTCTCCTTCATCGCCGAGGATGTGCGCGGCATTCTCGCATCCCTCGGCGTGCGCTCGCTCGCCGAAGTCATCGGCCGCACCGACATGCTGCATCAGGTCAGCCGCGGCGCCGAAATTCTCGATGATCTCGATCTCAACCCGCTTTTGGTGCAAGCCGATCCCGGCCCCTATGCGCGCTATTGCACGGTGAGCGGGCGGAACGAGGTGCCGGAGACGCTGGACGCACAGATGATCGCCGACGCCGCGGCGTTTTTCGAGCACGGCGAGAAGATGCAGTTGCAATACACGATCCGCAACACCCATCGCGCCGTCGGCACCAAATTCTCCTCGAAGATCGTCCGCAAGCTCGGCCGCGCGCAGTTGCAGCCCGATCACGTCACGGTGCGTCTGCGCGGCTCGGCCGGCCAATCGCTCGGCGCGTTCGCGGTGCGCGGGTTGAAACTCGAAGTCTTCGGCGACGCCAACGACTATGTCGGCAAGGGGCTTTCCGGGGCGACGATCGTCGTGCGCCCGGCGCCGTCTTCGACATTGCACAGCCCCGACAACACCATCATCGGCAATACCGTGCTCTATGGCGCGACCGCCGGCGCCTTGTTCGCGGCCGGCCAGGCGGGCGAGCGTTTCGCGGTGCGCAATTCCGGCGCGATCGCGGTGGTCGAGGGCTGCGGCGCCAATGGCTGCGAATATATGACCGGCGGCACGGTGGTCATTCTCGGCGCGGTTGGCGATAATTTCGGCGCCGGGTTCACCGGCGGCATGGCGTTCGTCTATGACCCGGCGGCATTGTTCGAAAAGCGGCTCAATCCTGAGACGTTGTCGTGGCAGCGCGTTACGACCGGCCATTGGGAAGCCGAATTGCGCGCCCTGATTGCCCGCCATGTCGAGGAAACCGCGAGCCGCTACGCCGCCATGATCCTCCACGATTGGGACCGCGCGCTGCCGCATTTCTGGCAGGTGGTGCCGAAGGATTACGTGAAATACCTGTCAGCCCCGCTCACCGCGGAGATGGCGGAACGCGCCTGAGCTGCGGCCCGTGAAGCGGCATTAGACAACGCGGTCGCCGCCCATTAAGAGTCCCTTTCAAAACCTTCCCTCCAGAGCCCGGAGGGCGATGAGGGAGCAAGCGATGCTTGTAAACGCGCTGTGGATATCGATGCGCCGCTCGTAGCGGATGGTGAGACGCCGGAAGCGATTGAGCCAGGCGAAGGTGCGTTCGATGACCCAGCGATAGCGGCCGAGACGCTCGCTGGTCTCGACGCCGCGCCGGGCGATGCGCGGCGTGATGCCTCGCTGCCGGCAGGCGCGGCGGCAGCGGCGATGATCATAGGCCTTGTCCGCGTGCAGCTTTCTCGGCCTGCGCCGCGGCCGGCCGCGCTTGCCGCGGATCGCTGGGATCGCATCGAGCATCTGCTCGAAGGGCACGCTGTCATGCACATTGGCCCCGGTCAGGGCGAACGTGAGCGGGATACCGTGACGGTCCGTGACGAGGTGGCGTTTCGTGCCGGGACGGCCCCGATCGGTCGGGTTCGGCCCGGTCGCGGCACCCCCTTTTTTGCCGCGATGGAGGAACTGTCCAGCGCGGCCCGGCTCCAGTCGATGCGGTTGGCGTCTTGCAAGCGGCGCAGCAACTCGCGGTGCAACCGCTCCCAGACGCCGGCCGCTTGCCAGTCGCGCAGGCGCCGCCAGCAGGTTACCCCAGAGCCGCAGCCCATCTCGCGAGGCAACATCTCCCAGGGAATGCCGCTGCGTAGCACAAACAGAATGCCCGTCAGCGCGGCGCGTGCCGAGATCGGCGGCCGGCCACCCTTTGGCCGCGGGCGCGGCGGAGGGAGCAAGGGCTCGAGGATCGACCACAGGCTGTCGGAGAGTTGGGGCGCGGGCATGCCCCTTCATGAATCAAATTGAATCAAGGTACAAGCGGTTTTGAAAGGGGCTCTAAAGAGAGCGCGCCGGTCTCCGCCAGGGCTGGCGCGCTTTTTTGAACAGAGCGCCAAGCGCTTTCATCCCTCTTCGACGCCAAAGGAAACGTCTCGTGCAGCACGTCGTTCCAGGTGATGTCGCCTGGGTTCTGGTCAGCACTGTGCTCGTGCTCCTGATGACCGTGCCCGGTCTCGCCCTCTTTTATGCCGGCATGGTCCGCAAGAAGAACGTGCTGGCGATCATGATGCAATCCTTCACCTTGTGCGCCGCGATGACCGTCCTTTGGATGATCGCCGGCTATTCGCTGGCCTTCACCAACGGCAATGCTTGGCTCGGTGATTTCTCGCGGCTGTTCCTCAACGGACTCGCCGAGACCTGGGACAAGCCGTTCACGCTTGGCGCCGGAACCGACGCCGCGCAGCCGATGACCATTCCCGAAACGGTATTTCTGATGTTCCAGATGGCGTTTGCCATCATCACCCCGGCGGTGGTGACCGGAAGCTGCGCCGATCGGATGAAATTTTCAGCGCTACTCATGTTTTTCGCGCTCTGGTCGCTGGTGGTCTATGCCCCGCTCGCGCATTGGGTTTGGGCGCCGACCGGGTGGCTTGCCCGCCTCGGGGTCGCGGATTTTGCTGGCGGCACGGTGGTGGAAATCAATTGCGGCATTTCCGGCCTGGTCTGCGCGCTGATGCTCGGCCGACGCATCGGGTATGGGCAGGAAAACATGGCGCCGTGGAATCTGAGCTATGCGGTGATCGGCGCCTCGCTGCTTTGGGTGGGCTGGATGGGTTTCAATTCCGGCGGCGCGTTCGGGGCCAACGCGCGCGCCGGCCTTGCGGTGCTGGTGACCCAGATCGCCGCCGCCGCCGGCACCTTGAGCTGGATCTTCTGCGAATGGCTTCTACGCGGCAAACCCTCGGTTCTCGGCGCGATTTCGGGGGCGGTGGCGGGGCTCGTCGCGATCACCCCGGCGGCCGGTTTCGTGCTTCCTGGCCCCGCGCTCGGCATCGGCTTGGTCGCCGGGACGGCGTGTTTCTGGAGCGCGACCAGCCTCAAGGCAGCGCTCCGCTATGATGACAGTCTTGACGCGTTCGGTGTCCACGGCGTCGGCGGCATCATCGGCACCCTCGCCACCGGCTGGTTCGCTTTCGCACCGCTCAGCGCATCGCCGGACAGCGCCATCGGCGGCTATGCCGGCGGCCTGCCGCTGCTCCGTGTCCAGGCGATCGCGGTCCTCGCAACCATCATCTGGTCGGGTGCTGCGAGCTGGGTGCTGTTGAAGATCACCGATCTCGTCCTCGGCCTCCGTGTCACCCGCGACCAGGAGCGCGAGGGGCTCGATATCGCGCTTCACGGCGAGCAGGTTTTCTGACCCTCGATCGCCCGCTCGGCATCGGATCGCCGCCGCCGTTATCGATCGCTCACACCGCGCAACGTTGTGACGGCGGTCTTGGTCTCGTCCTGCATGGCCGCGATCTGGGTGGAGATTTCCTCCGTCGCGCGGGCGGCCGGGCGACCTCTTGATGGATTTCAGCCGCGCCCGAGGAACGGCATCTTGGTCGCCATCACGGTCACGAACTGAATATTGGCGTCGAGCGACAGGCTCGCCATGAACGCGACCGAACGGGCAACGTTCTCGACATCCATCAGCGGCTCGGCGGCGATGCGGCCATCGGCCTGGATGACGCCGTGCTTCATGCGCGCCGCCATTTCGGTCTCGGCATTGCCGATATCGATCTGGCCGCAGGCGATGTCGTATTTGCGGCCGTCGAGCGAGAGGGATTTGGTGAGCCCGGTGATCGCGTGCTTGGTTGACGTATAGGCGACCGAGTTGGGGCGCGGCGCGTGCGCCGAAATCGAGCCGTTATTGATGATCCGGCCGCCTTGCGGGCTCTGCGCCTTCATCATGCGAAACGCCGCCTGGGCGCAGAGAAACGCCCCGGTGAGGTTGATCGCGACCACCTTCGCCCAATCCTCGTAGGCGAGATCCTCGAGCAGCACGCCGGGGGCATTGATCCCGGCATTGTTGAACAAAAGATCGAGCCGGCCGCATTCCCGCCCGATCGTCGCAAACAACGCCGAAACCGAGGCCGGATCGGCGACATCGGCTTCGATCACAAGGCCGCGCCCGGGCGGGAGCAGCGCCTTTGTCTCCTCGAGCGCCGCGCGCCGGCGCCCGGCGAGCGCCACGACGAAGCCGGCTTCCGCCAGCGCCCGCGCCGAAGCCCGGCCGACGCCGCTCCCCGCCCCCGTCACCAAGGCGACCCGATCCTTGCCGCTCATCGTTTATCCTCCGTCTCGATCCAGGTTTTTTCGAAATCATACACCGCCGGGAACCCCATCAGGGCATTCATCGCGGCGAAGGGATAAAGCGCCACCCCCTGGCTCGACCCGGTTTCGGCAAGCGTGCGATAGGCGCCGGCCACGGCCAGAGCGGCGGCGAGGAACCCGGTCGCGGGATAAAGCGCGATCTTGAAGCCAAGCCCCTGCAAGTCGGCGGCGGCGAGCACCGGCGTCCGCCCACCTTCGACCAGATTGGCAAGCAGATGGGCGCCGCGGAAGGTCTCGCCGATGCGGCGGAGATCCTCGAGGCTTTCCGGGCTCTCGATGAACAGGATATCGGCGCCGGCTTCGAGAAACCGCTCGCCGCGCCGGAGCGCTTCGTCGAGCCCCAAAACGCCGGCGGCATCGGTGCGGGCGACGATGAGGAAATCGCGATCGGGGCGAGCGCTGGCGGCCACGCGCACCCTTCGTTCGGCATCGGCGGCGGCAACCACCCGGCGATGCGGCGTGTGGCCGCATTTTTTGGGAAATTCCTGATCCTCGATCTGAATCCCCGCCGCCCCCGCCCGCGCATACTGGCGCACGGTGCGATCGACATTGAGCAAACCGCCATAGCCGGTATCGCCATCGGCGATGAACGGCAGCGAAACCGCGCCAGCCAGCATGCGCACGCGATCGAGCATCTCGCTGCCCGAAACCAGGCCGGCATCGGGGAGGCCAAACGCGGAGGCGGCAACGCCGTAGCCGGTCATGTAAAGGGCGGAAAACCCCGCCTTTTCAGCGAGCCGCGCGGAAATGCCATCGTAAACGCCGGGCAGCGTGAGCAGACCAGGGGATGCGAGCAAGGCGCGGAGTTTTTGGCCGGCGGACATCATGGGTTTCCTCTCCGACCCAGGGTTTCGCGTCCCGCCTTGCTTGTCAATCCGGCGAAATCGCCTCCAATTGCCGCCCGCCGGTCGCCGGGCCAAAGACACCAATCGCGATCATCACCCCCGCCATCGCCGCGGCGATGAACACGAACACCGCGGGCACGCCGCCGAGATGAAGGAGAGCGGCGATGAGGAAACTGACGAACACCGCCGATAACCGGCTCCAGGAATAGACGAAGCCGACGGCGCGCGCCCGCACCCGCGTCGGATAAAGCTCGCTCTGATAAGCGTGAAAGGAAAACGAGAGAATATTGTTCGCCAGCGTGAGGACAACGCCACAGACAATAAGGCCGGGAATGGTGCGCTGGGCGGCAAACGCGAGGCCGGCGGCGGCGATTCCGAGGGCCGCGAAGACGATCTGCCATTTGCGCTCGATGCGGTCGGCGAAGACAAGCCCGAGCGCCGGGCCGAACGGATTGGCGATCGCAATCACGAAGGCATAAAGCAGGCTATGGCCAATCGCGATGCCTTGTTCGGCGATCAGCGTCGGGACCCAGCTCGCGAAGCCGTAAAACCCGATGGTCTGGAGAAACTGGAACACCATCAGCATGATGGTGCGCGCGCGATAGGGTGGGCGCCAGATTTCGGCGAAATGCCCGGCCGCCGCGACCTCCTCGATGGCATCGCGCAGCGGCAAAGGCAGTGCCGCGCCGCCGCGATCGGCGATCACGCGCGCTTCGAGGGCCGCGGTGATCCGCTCGGCCTCGGCCAATCGCCCCTTTCCCGCGAGCCAGCGCGGGCTTTCCGGAAGACCGCGGCGGAGCAGCCAGACGACGGCGGCACCGAGCGCGCCGATCAAAACGACGATCCGCCAGCCCGAGAGGCCAAACACCGTGCGCGGCACCAATTGCCACGAAAGCAGGGCGACCACCGGCACGGCGGAAAACTGCATCACCTGGTTGAACGCGAAAGCGCGGCCGCGCACGTCTTTCGGGACTAGCTCGGCGAGATAGGTGTCGATGGTCACCAGCTCGATGCCGATGCCGATGCCAGCGATGAGGCGCCAGACGAGCAAGCCGGCGGGCGTCTGTTGAAACGCCATGATCGCGGTGCAGAGGCTGTACCAAAGCAGCGCGGCGGTGAAGATCGGTCGGCGGCCGAACCGGTCGGCGACGAAGCCGAAGCCGATGGTGCCGAGAAAGAGGCCGCCGAAGGTCGCGGCGACGAAAGCCGCGGGGCCGGCGAAAATCCCGACCCGGACATGGGCGAGCAGCCCGTCCCTGACCAGCCCGGGCACGACATAGCCGGTGAAGAAAAGATCATAGAACTCGAACATGCCGCCGATCGACAGCAGCGCCGCCAGGCGCCAGATGGTTTTCGTCGCCGGCAGCCGGTCGAGCCGCGCGGTGATCGCGAGACGCGTCTCCTCGTGCTTTCCCTCGGTCATCGCGTTCCCCCTTCTCGCGTCATTCTGGGCCGGCATGGCGGGTTTGACCAGCCCGCGCCCAGGTCCGGGCTTGTGCGCCCTCGCCGGCCGCGCCATTTAGCCGGCCATGACCCAGAACCCTTCCCCCCATGATCCCGTCGGCTGGCATGGCACCACCATCCTCTGCGTTCGCGGCAAAGGCGGCGTCGCGATGGCCGGTGACGGCCAGGTGAGCCTCGGCCAGACGGTGATCAAGGCCAATGCCCGCAAGGTGCGGCGCATCGGCCCCTCGGGCGGCGTGCTCGCCGGTTTCGCCGGCGCCACCGCCGATGCCTTCACCCTGCTCGAACGGCTCGAGGCCAAGCTCGAACGCTTTCCCGGCCAGTTGGAGCGTGCCTGCGTCGAACTCGCCAAAGATTGGCGGACCGACCGCTATCTCCGCCGGCTGGAGGCGATGATGGCGGTCGCGGACGCCGAACGGAGCTTTACCCTGACCGGCAATGGCGATGTGCTGGAACCCTCGGACGGCGTCATCGGCATCGGCTCGGGCGGCAATTACGCGCTCGCCGCGGCGCGCGCGCTCATCGACATTCCGGGATTGAGCGCCGAAGACGTCGCCCGCCGCGCCATGGCGATCGCCGCCGAGATCTGCGTCTATACCAATCACAACGTCATCATCGAGACCATCGGGGAGGCCGGCTGATGGAGGTACCAACCTATTCGCCGCGCGAGATCGTCTCCGAACTCGA
Source organism: Acidibrevibacterium fodinaquatile (assembly GCF_003352165.1). Classification (GTDB taxonomy): domain Bacteria; phylum Pseudomonadota; class Alphaproteobacteria; order Acetobacterales; family Acetobacteraceae; genus Acidibrevibacterium; species Acidibrevibacterium fodinaquatile. The sequence goes on along the minus strand of NZ_CP029176.1, from coordinate 1,462,753 downwards.
CCGTTTCATCGTCGGCCAGAACGAGGCCAAGCGCGCCGTCGCCATTGCGCTCCGCAACCGCTGGCGGCGCCAGCATTTGCCGGAGGCGCTGCGGGAAGAGGTGGTGCCGAAAAACATCCTGATGATCGGCCCGACCGGCTGCGGCAAGACCGAAATCGCCCGCCGTCTCGCCAAACTCGCGCAGGCGCCGTTCCTCAAGGTCGAGGCGACCAAGTTCACCGAGGTCGGCTATGTCGGGCGCGATGTCGACCAAATCGTGCGCGACCTCGTCGATGTCTCGCTCGCGATGCTGCGCGAGGCCTCGCGGCGCGAGGTCGAGGCCAAGGCCGAACTCGCCGCCGAAGAGCGGCTGATTACCGCGCTCGTCGGCGAACGCGCCTCCGCCGACACCAGAAGCCAGTTCCGCCGGCGCCTCCGCGATGGCGAATTCGAGGACAAAGAAATCGAAATCAGCCTTTCTGAGGCGCCCGGGCTGCCGATCGGCCAGATCGACCTCCCCGGCATGCCGCCCGGGCAAATGATCAATCTCTCGGAGATGATGAAGGGCATGCTCGGGCGCCAGCCGCAGGCGCGGCGGATGAAGCTCGCCGAGGCGCGCCGCGCGCTGTTGCGCGAGGAAGCCGACAAGCTGCTCGACAATGACCGTCTCGCCAAGGACGCGCTGGCGCATGCCGAGAATAACGGCATCGTTTTCCTCGACGAGATCGACAAGATCTGCGCCCGCACCAGCGAGGGCGGGTTTCGCGGCGGCGACGTCTCGCGCGAAGGCGTCCAGCGTGATCTGCTGCCGCTGATCGAAGGCACCACCGTCAACACCAAATACGGCCCGGCCAAGACCGACCATATCCTGTTCATCGCCTCCGGTGCCTTCCATCTCGCCAAACCTTCCGATCTGCTGCCGGAATTGCAGGGGCGCTTGCCGATCCGGGTCGAACTCGCCGGGCTCAGCCGCGCCGATCTCCGCCGCATCCTGACCGAGCCCGAGCATTCGCTCCTCAAGCAATCGGCGGCGCTGATGGCGACCGAGCGGGTGGAGCTGGTGTTCGAGGACGGGGCGATCGAGGCGCTCGCCGAGCTTGCCGCCGACATCAATGACCGGATCGAGAATATCGGCGCGCGGAGACTCCATACCGTCCTCGAAAAACTGCTCGAGGAGATCAGCTTCACCGCCTCTGACCGCGCCGGCGAGACCATCACCATCACCGCCGAGTATGTCCGCGAGCGGGTGACGCCGCTCGCCGCGCGCGGCGATCTCAGCCGGTTCATCCTGTAGGCGGCTTCTGCCTCGCGGCGCGATCGGGTAAGAGTCCGCCATGGCATCACCCCGCATCCGCCTGCTGCCCGAGGCGCTGGTCAATCGCATCGCCGCCGGCGAGGTGATCGAGCGGCCGGCGGCGGTGGTCAAGGAGTTGGTCGAAAACGCGCTCGATGCCGGGGCGCGGCGGATCGCCATCGCGATCGAGGAAGGCGGCATCGCCCGCATCGCGGTCACCGATGACGGCGCCGGCATCGCGGCCGACGATCTGCCGCTCGCGATCGCGCGCCATGCGACCTCGAAGCTCGGCGATGAGCAGCTGATCCGCATCACCACGCTCGGGTTTCGTGGCGAGGCGCTGCCCTCGATCGGCGCCGCCGGCCGGCTTTCTCTCACCTCGCGCCCGGGTAACGCCGATCACGCCATGACCATCCGCGTCGAGGGCGGCCGGGTTTTTGACCCGGTTCCCGCCGCCGGCCCGCCGGGGACCGAGGTCGTGGTGCGCGATCTCTTCTTCGCGACGCCGGCGCGGCGGAAATTCCTCAAATCGGCGCGGAGCGAGGCCGAGGCGGCGGAGGCCGTCGCGCGACGCCTGGCGCTCGCCGCGCCTGCCGTCGGATTTCGCTTCGAAGTCGATGGACGGGTGATTTTCGAGCGCGCCCCCGAGCCACTCGCCGCCCGCGTCGGCGCTTTGTTCGGGGCGGCGGCGGCGGATAATCTGCTGCCACTTGCCGCCGAGCGCGGCGAGATGCGGCTCTCCGGCTTCGCTGGCGCCGCCCATCTCACCCGCGCCAATGCCGCGTTGCAGCATTTCATCGTCAATCGCCGCCCGGTGATCGACCCGGTGCTCCGCACGGCGCTGCGCATCGCCTATCGCGACGTCATTCCCGCCGGGCGCCATCCGGTGGCTGCCCTGATCCTCGACCTGCCCGCCGATGAGGTCGATGTGAACGTCCATCCGGCTAAGACCGAGCTGCGTTTCCGCGACCCCGCCGGGGTGCGCGCGCTGGTGATCGGGGCGTTGCGCGCCACACTCGCAACGCCAGCGGGAACGCTGTCGGCAGCCCGCCCCCCCCTTCCCCGCTTCGGCCATTCCCGCGCCGGCGATGCCCCCTCGGGCGCATCCGGCTTGGGAACCGCCGCCGCCGAGAGCATGGCGGCGATGCAGTTCGCCGAACCCACGCTCGCGCTTGCAGCGCCGCCGGCCGCGCGCCAGATCGCTGCCGCGGATCCGCCAGCAGCGTCCGCCGTGCGCGAGTCCGCAGCGGTCCAAGCCGCGATCGATTACCCGCTCGGCGCCGCGGTCGCGCAAGTGCTCGAGACCTATATCCTGGCGCTCACCGGCGATGGCGCGCTCGTCATCGTCGATCAGCACGCCGCCCATGAGCGGCTGACCCAAGAACGCCTCGCCCGTGAATGGGCGGCCGGCGGCGTGCGCGCGCAGCCGCTGCTGTTGCCGGCGGTGGTCGAACTCTCGGCCGCGGAGGCCGAGCGGGTTCTCGCCGAAGCCGCGGCGCTGGCGCAGCTCGGGCTCGAGATCGAGGCTTTCGGGCCGCAAGCGATCCTGGTCCGCTCGCTCCCGGCAGCACTCGGGGCGCCGGAGCCAGGGCCGCTGCTCCGCGACATCGCCGACGAACTCGCGGACAGCGGCGCCCAGACCTCGCTCGCCGCGCGGCTTGATGCGGTGCTGGCGCGTCTCGCCTGCCATGGCAGCATCCGGGCCGGGCGGCGGCTGCAAGCGGCGGAAATGAACGCCCTTCTGCGCGATATGGAGGCAACGCCACGCGCCGCGACCTGTAGCCATGGCCGCCCGACCTTCCTCCGCCTGTGCCGCGCCGACATCGAGCGCCTGTTTGGCCGCCGTTGAGCCGCCGTTGAGCCACTGAATGTCACTGTTTTGTCATAAACTCCGCCACCAACATCCCTCGATGTCACAAAAGCTTCATAAAACTGCAATCATCACGCCGCCATCGCCGCCTAATTTGCCGCCAGTTCGGCCCGATGCGTCACCCGACCATGAGGAGTTGTTATGAAATCAGCCATCGCGGCGCTCGCCTTCGGGCTCGCGCTGTTGTCGGGGTTTGCCCCGAGCTTCGCCGCCGAGTCGATCACCGGCGCCGGCTCGACTTTCGTCTATCCTCTGCTCGCCAAATGGTCGGACGATTACAGCAAGCAGGGTGGCGCCAAGATCAATTATCAGTCGATCGGCTCGGGCGGCGGCATCGCGCAGATCAAAGCCGGCACCGTCACCTTCGGCGCGAGCGACATGCCGCTTCCCCCCGCCGATTTGCACGAGGCAGGGCTGCTCCAATTCCCCGCCGTCGTCGGCGCGGTGGTACCGGCGGTCAATCTCCCCGGGATTGCGCCCGGGGCGCTGCGCCTGACCGGGCCAGCGCTCGCCGATATCTATCTCGGGCGGGTGAAGACTTGGAATGATCCCGAGATCGTCTCGCTCAATCCCGGGCTCACGCTGCCGGCGATGGCGATCACTGTCGTCCATCGCTCGGACGGCTCCGGCACCACCTTCAATTGGGTGGATTATCTCGCCAAGGTAAGCCCGGAATGGAAGGCCCGCATCGGCGAGGGCACCTCGGTCTCGTGGCCGGCTGGCGTCGGCGGCAAGGGCAATGAGGGGGTCGCGGCCTATATCCAGCGGATCAAGGGGTCGATCGGCTATCTCGAATACGCCTATATCCTGCAAAACAAGATGAGCTACGCCTTGGTCCAGAACGCCGCCGGGCGCTATCCGGAACCGGGCAAGGCCTCGTTCCAAGCGGCGGCGGCGAGCGCGGAATGGTCCAAAACCTCGGATTTCGACCTGGTGCTGACCAATGCGCCGGGTGACGATGCCTATCCCATCGCGGCGACCAGCTTCATCCTGATCCACCGCACCGCGCTGGCGACGCCGGCCGGCAAAGCGGCGCTCGACTTCTTCCGCTGGGCCTTCGCCCATGGCGACGCCGACGCCGAAGCCCTCGCCTATGTGCCGCTGCCGGCGAGCCTCACCGCCGCCATCGAAGCCTATTGGCAGGCCAATCAGCCGTGACAGCGGGCGCGCGGCGCGAGCGGGACCAGCCTCGATGAGCGGGATCGCATTGCCGCGCGCGCACGCCCCGGCGCGCCGCTGGCTCCCGTTTGGCGATCGGCTGTTTCGCATCCTCCTCGCCGGCGCCGCGGTGATGGTGCTAGCGCTGCTCGGAGGCGCGGCGCTGGCGATTTTCTGGGGGGCGCTGCCGGCCTTCCGGCACTTCGGTCTGGCGTTCCTCACCGGTCTTGCCTGGGATCCGGTGCATCGCGATTTCGGCGCATTGGTGCCGATCTATGGCACCCTGGTCACCTCGACGATCGCCATGCTGACGGCGGTGCCGGTCAGCTTCGGCATCGCACTTTTCCTGACCGAAGTCGCGCCGGTCTGGCTCCGCGCCCCGATTGGCGGCGCGATCGAGCTGCTCGCCGGCATCCCGAGCATCATTTATGGCATGTGGGGGCTTTTCGTCTTCGCGCCCTTCATGGCCGATCACGTCGAGCCGGCGTTGACCGCGGCCCTCGGGCCGCTGCCGCTGCTCGGCGTTTTGTTCGATGGCCCGCCGCTCGGCATCGGCATGCTGACCGGCGGGCTCATTCTCGGCGTCATGGTGGTGCCGTTCATCTCCTCGGTGATGCGCGACGTGTTCCGCCTGGTGCCGCAGGCTCTGCGCGAATCCGCGCTCGGGCTTGGGGCGACGCGCTGGGAGCTGGTCTGGCGGGTGGTGCTGCCCTACACCAAAAGCGCGGTCATGGGCGGGATTTTCCTCGGCCTCGGCCGCGCCCTCGGCGAAACCATGGCGGTCACCTTCGTGCTCGGCAACGCCCATGATTTCAGCGCCTCGCTGCTCATGCCCTCGACCTCGATCGCCGCCGCGATCGCCAACGAATTCACCGAGGCGGATAGCGACATCTACCGCTCTTCGCTGATCGCGCTCGGCTTTGTTCTCTTTGCCATCACCTTCGTGGTGCTCGCCCTGGCGAAATGGCTACTCGCGCGGCTCACCGCCGGGGAGCGAGCGCGATGAGCAAAAATGACGCGATGCGCCGCGCGGGCGGGGCGCGGATGCTGCGTCGCCAGGCGGTAAACGGGCTCGCGCTCGCGCTTGCCACCCTCGCGACGCTCGCTGGCCTGATCGCGCTGGTCTGGATCCTCGCGACCATTATCGTCAACGGGGCCGCCGCCCTCGGCCCGCATCTCTTCACCCGCATGACCCCGCCGCCCGGGAGCGAAGGCGGGCTGCTCAACGCGCTTCTCGGCAGCGTGATGATGACCGCGCTCGCGGTGCTGCTCGGGGCGCCGATCGGCATTCTCGCCGGCACCCACCTCGCCGAAAGCGGCGGGCGGCGCTGGATCGCGGAGGCAGTGCGCTTCGTCAACGACATCCTGCTGTCCGCACCCTCGATCGTCACCGGCCTTTTCGTCTATGAAATCATCGTCCAGCCGAGCGGCCATTTTTCCAGCATCGCCGGCGCCGTCGCGATGGCGATGGTGTTGTTGCCGGTGGTGGTCCGCACCACCGACGAGACGCTACGGCTGGTGCCGGTTTCGCTGCGTGAGGCAGCGCTCGCGCTCGGCGCGCCGCTCTGGCGGATGGTCTTGTTCGTGCTTTATCCGGCGGCGCGCACCGGGATGCTGACCGGCCTTCTCCTCGGCATCGCGCGGATCAGCGGCGAGACCGCGCCGCTCCTCTTCACCGCGCTCAACAACCAGTATCTGAGCTTCGACATCACCAGGCCGATGGCCAACATGCCGGTGGTGATCTTCCAGTTCGCGCTCAGCCCCTATCCCGCCTGGCAGCAGCTCGCTTGGGCGGGGGCACTGCTGATGACGGTATTCGTGCTTCTGCTCAGCCTGGGCTCGCGCCTCCTGCTGCGGCCACGCAAAGCGTGAGTGGCGGGAGACGAGCGATGAAAGGATCGCCGATGGATGCCAGCGCCGCCATGACCACACCCGACCTCGCCGCCGCCGGCGAGGCGGGAGCGCGGATCATGATCGAGAATCTGCATTTCTTCTATGGGACGACGGAGGCCCTGAAAAACATCACCCTTGCCCTTCCTGACCGGCAGGCGACCGGGATGATCGGCCCCTCGGGTTGCGGCAAATCGACGCTGCTCCGCGTGCTCAACCGCATGTACGACCTCTATCCCGGCCAGCGCGCCACCGGGCGGGTGATGATGGATGGCGAAAACATCATCAGCCCCGATGTCGATGTGAATACGCTGCGCCGGCGGATCGGCATGGTGTTTCAGAAGCCGACCCCGTTCCCGATGTCGATCTATGACAATATCGCGTTTGGCGCGCGCCTGCATGAGCGGCTTTCCCGCGCCGAGATGGATGAGCGGGTGGAATGGTCGCTTTCGCGCGCCGCCCTCTGGGACGAGGTCAAGGACCGGCTGCGCGCGCCGGCGACCGCGCTTTCCGGTGGTCAGCAGCAGCGCCTCTGCATCGCCCGCTCGATCGCCATCCGCCCCGAGGTGATCCTGCTCGACGAGCCGACCAGCGCGCTCGACCCCATCAGCACGCTCAAAATCGAGGAACTGATCGACGAGCTGAAATCCGATTTCACCATCGTCATCGTAACCCACAACATGCAGCAGGCGGCGCGCTGTGCCGATCAGGTGGCGTTTTTCTACCTCGGCGAACTGGTCGAGGTCGGGCCCGCGGCGCAGATCTTCACGGCGCCACGCCAGCGCCGCACCCAGGAATACATCACCGGACGGTTCGGCTGAGCGCGGGCGGCATGACAGAGGGTGAACATGTCTGAAAACATGGGGCATATCGTGAAAAGCTACGAGCAGGAGCTAAAGCGCCTCGCCGATCTGATGGCCGAGATGGGTGGGCTGGTCGAGAGCCAGACAGCGCTCGCGGCGCAAGCGGTGGTCGGCCAGGACGGCGCCGCCGCCGCGCGCGCGATCGAAATCGATCCCCGCGTCGATGCCCTGGAGCGCGAGGTCGAGCAATTCGTCATTCGTCTGCTCGCGTTGCGTCAGCCGGTCGCCAATGATCTGCGCAAGATCGTCGCCGCCCTGAAAATCACCTCCGATCTCGAGCGGATCGGCGACTATGCCGCCAATGTCGCCAAGCGCAGCCTGGTGCTGGCGCAATTCCCGTTGCCCTATAGCCTCACCGGCATCGCCCACATGGCGCGCATGGTGCAGGAGAATTTGAAAGCGGTGATCGACGCGGTGAGCGAGACCGATGCCGCCAAGGCGATCGCGGTCTGGCGCTCTGATCAAGCGGTCGATGACATCTACAACACCATTTTCCGCGAACTCATCACCTACATGATCGAGGATCCGCGCAACATCACGCCCTGCACGCATCTTCTGTTCATCGCCAAGAATCTCGAACGCATCGGCGATCACGCGACCAACATCGCCGAAAAAGTCCACTACACCGCGACCGGCGAAACCCTGCCTGAAACCCGGCCGAAGGGCGAACACTCGCCCTATGCCGGGCTCGCGCAATCCTGAACCAGCCCCGATCAAGGAGCCACGCCATGCCCGAAGGCGTTTTCCACCCCGCCAAACCGAAAGTGCTGATCGTCGAGGACGAAGCGGCCTTGGCGACGATGCTGCGCTATAATCTCGAAAAACAGGGTTTCGCCGTCGAGGAAGCGGGGGACGGGCAGGAGGCCCTGCTCCGCATCAGCGAGCACGAGCCCGATATCGTGCTGCTCGACTGGATGCTGCCGACGCTTTCCGGGATCGAGGTCTGCCGCCAGATCCGCCGCTCGAGCGCGACCCGTGACCTGCCGGTGATCATGGTGACGGCGCGCAACGACGAGCAAGACGCCGTCCGCGGCCTCAATACCGGCGCCGATGATTACATCACCAAGCCGTTCAACATGGAGGCGTTGCTTGCCCGCATGCGCGCCCTCTTGCGCCGCGCGAGCGGCGGCAACGGCAAGGGACGGCGCGAATTCCACGACATCGTCATGGATCTCGCCTCGCACCGCGTCTATCGCGGCACTCGCCCCGTCCATCTCGGCCCGACCGAATACCGCCTGCTCGATTTCCTCATGCAGCATCCGCGCCGGGTGTTTTCGCGCGAGGAATTGCTCGATGCGGTCTGGGGGGTTGATATCCATGTCGAGCCGCGCACCGTCGATGTCCATATTCGGCGTCTGCGCAAGGCGCTCAATGTCGGCGACGAGACCGACCTCGTCCGCACCGTCCGCGCCGCCGGCTACGCCCTCGATACCGAGACGATCTGAGCGCCGGCCGGGCGCCGGCCGGGCGAAATCGCGCGGCCCTTCGGGCGCGCTCTGGGCGCCCTCTGGGCGCGCTCTGTGTCAGGCCGAAGCGCCACGGCCCCTGATGGACGCCGCCGCGACGCGCGGGTAAAACCCGGCGCCATGGTCGAAACCCCCGCTTCCTCGCGCTACGCCGTCAAAGAAATTTTCTTCACCCTCCAGGGCGAGGGGGTTCAGGCCGGGCGGGCCGCGGTGTTTTGCCGGTTTGCCGGCTGCAATCTCTGGTCCGGCCGCGCGCAGGACCGGGCGGGCGCCGTTTGCCGGTTTTGTGACACCGACTTCGTCGGCACCGATGGCGAGGGCGGCGGGGTCTTCGCCGGCGCCGAGGCGCTGGCCGCCGCCATCGCCGCGCGCTGGCGGGCGGGACGCGAGGGGCGGTTCGTGGTGCTGACCGGCGGTGAGCCGCTGCTCCAAGTCGATCCCGCGCTGATCGCGGCGCTGCATCGGGAAAACTTCACCATCGCGATCGAAACCAACGGCACCCTCCCCGCCCCGCCCGGGATCGATTGGGTTTGCGTGAGCCCGAAAGCCGCGGCACCGCTGGTCCTCGATCACGGCGATGAGCTGAAGCTCGTCTATCCGCAGCCCGAGGCGCCGCCCGAGCGCTTTCTCGGCCTCGCCTTCCGCCATTTCCTGCTCCAACCGATGGACGGGCCAGACCGCGCCCGCCATACCGAAGCGGCGATCGCCTATATCGCGGCGCATCCACGCTGGCGGCTCTCGCTGCAGACCCATAAATTCATCGGCATTCCCTGATGTTCCAGCTCACCAAAGAATTCCGTTTCGAGGCCGCGCATACGCTGGTACGGACGATCGAGACCGAGGCCAGCCGGCGCGTCCATGGCCATTCCTACCGCGCCGAGGTGACGATCGGCGGCGAGATCGGGGACAATGGCATGCTGGTCGATCTCGGCCTGTTCGCCCAAGCGCTGGCGCGGGTGCGCGAGCGCCTCGATCACCATTTTCTCGATGAAATCCCCGAACTCGCGCCGGCGACGTTGGAGCGGCTCGCCCTCTTCGTCTGGCGGCATTTGGCGCGCGAATTTCCCGGTCTCGTCAGCGTCGCGATCTGCCGGGACTCGCTCGGCGAGCGCTGCCTCTACCGGCCGGGGTGATGGCCGCGCAGCCGTTTCCGCCGATTCCCGCCGGCGCGGTGATCCTCCAAGTGCTGCCGGCGCTCAATACCGGCGGCGTCGAGCGCGGCACGCTCGAGATGACGGCGGCGATCGCGCGCGCCGGCGGCGTCGCCCTGGTCGCTTCCGCCGGTGGGCGGCTGGTCGCGGCGATCGAGGCGGCCGGCGGGCATCACATCACGCTGCCGCTCACCCGCAAATCGCCGTTCGCGATCTGGCGCAACGCCGCCCGCCTTGCCGAGATCGTCGCCAGCGAGCGCGTCGCCCTGATCCATGCCCGCTCGCGCGCCCCGGCCTGGTCGGCCTGGCTTGCCGGCAGCCGCGCCGCGACCCGCTTCATCACCACCTATCACGGCGCTTACACCGAGAATTTCCCCGGCAAACGCGCCTATAACAGCGTCATGGCGCGCGGCGAGCGGGTGATCGCGATCAGCGACTTCATCGCCGCCCTCATCCTCGAGCGCTATCGGATCGAGCCTTGGCGGCTGCGCGTCATCCCGCGCGGTGTCGATCCGGCGATGTTCGATCCGGCGACGCTCGCCGACCCGCCCGGTCTCGCCCGTCAGCGTGCGCTCGCCGAAGGCTGGGGATTGCCGCCCGGCCGGCCGGTGCTTCTGCTGCCCGGGCGGCTCAGCGCCTGGAAAGGGCACGCGGTCGCGATCGCGGCGCTGGCGCGGCTCGCTCCCGATCCGGTTTTGGTCTTCGCCGGCGGCGATCCACGCGGCCGGCTCGCCCACGCCTTGCGCCGCGCAGCACATCGGCTCGGGGTCGAGAAACGGGTCATCTTCGCCGGTGATTGCGCCGACATGCCCGCCGCCTACGCCCTCGCCGACGCCGTCATCAATGCCTCCACCCGCCCCGAAGCCTTCGGCCGCACGGTGATCGAGGCGCAAGCGATGGCGCGGCCGGTCATCGCTGCCGATCATGGCGGCGCGCGCGAAACCATCCGCGCCGGCGAGACCGGCTGGCTGGTCACGCCTGGTGACCCGGCGGCGCTGGCGGCGGCGGTTGGCGAGGCCCTCGCGCTTTCACCGGCCGACCGCGCGGCGCTCGGCGCGCGGGCACGCGCGGCGATCCTCGCGCGCTTCACGACGGCGGCGATGCAGGCGGCAACCCTCGCCGTCTATGCGGAATTGCTGCGATGAGCCGCATCCTCGTCATCCGGCTCGGCGCCCTCGGCGATTTCATCCAAAGTTTTCCGCCGTTTGCCGCGATTCGCGGCCATCACGCCAGCGATCACATCACCCTCCTCACCACCGCGCCGTTTGCCGCCCTGGCCGCGCGCGCGCCGTGGTTTGACGCGATCCGTCTCGACCCGCGCCCGGCCTGGTGGAACCTTCGCGGGCTGCGTGCGCTGCGCCGCCAGCTGCGTGGTTTCGATCTGGTTTATGATTTACAGACCTCAGCGCGGAGCAACCGCTATTTCTGGCTCGCCGGGCGGCCGCGCTGGTCTGGCATCGCCCCTGGCTGCGCCCTGCCGCACGCCAATCCGCGGCGTGACTTCATGCACACGAGCGAGCGCCAGCGCGAGCAATTGGCGATGGCCGGAATCAGCACGTTTCCAGCACCCGAACTCGCCTGGCTGACCGGCGGGGCGCGCCCGGCCGGGATTGCCCCGCCCTATGCCGTCCTCGCGCCCGGGGCTGCGCCGCATCGGCCGGAGAAGCGTTGGCCCGCGGCGCTGTTCGGCGAGGTCGCGGCCTTGCTCGCCGCCCGTGGCACGACGCCGCTGGTGATCGGGAGCGCCGCCGAGGCGCCGCTCGCCGCCGAAATTCGCGCCCGTGCGCCGGAAGCGATCGATCTCACCGGGCGCACCACGCTCGCCGATCTCGGCCCCGTCCTCGCCGGCGCCGCGCTGGTGATCGGCAACGATACCGGGCCGATGCATCTCGCAACCCTGCTCGGGCGGCCGGCGATCGTCTTGTTTTCCAGCGCCTCCGATCCCGCGATCACCGCGCCACGCTATCCCGATGGCGGCTGGCCGGTGATCCTCGCCATGCCCGACCTCGCCGATCTCCCGGTTGCGAGGGTTGCGGCGGCGCTGCCCTGAGGCCATAGATTTTCCGCTCTCACCAGTCAGGATTCCGGCATGCCCGCTTTCACCCTTCCCGATGGCTCGGTCCGCCATTTCGACCACGCCCCGAGCGGCGCCGAACTCGCCGCCGCAATCGGGCCGGGCCTTGCGCGCGCGGCGCTCGCCGTGGTGGTCGATGGTGAGACGCGTGATCTCTCGCGCCCGCTCGAGCACGACGCCGCCATCCGCTTCATCACCCGCCGCGATGAAGAAGCGCTGACCCTGATCCGCCATGACGCCGCCCATGTGCTGGCCGAGGCGGTGCAGGCGCTCTATCCCGAAACCCAGGTGACGATCGGCCCGGCGATCGAAAACGGCTTCTATTACGATTTCGCCCGCCCCGAGCCCTTCACGCCCGAGGATTTCCCGGCGATCGAAGCCAAGATGCGCGACATCATCGCCGCCAACGCCCCCTTCGTGCGCGAGGTCTGGGAGCGTGAGGCGGCGATCGCGTTTTTCGCCGGCCGCGGTGAGAGCTACAAGGCGGAGATCATCCGCGATCTCCCGCCGAGCGAGACGATCACGCTTTACCGCCAGGGCGAGTGGGTCGATCTCTGCCGCGGCCCGCATATGCGCACGACCGGCGATGTCGGGGACGCCTTCAAGCTGATGAAAGTCGCCGGCGCCTATTGGCGCGGCGATCACCGCAACGCCATGCTGAGCCGGATCTACGGCACCGCCTGGCGTGACAAAAAGGAGCTTGACGCCTATCTGACGCAGCTCGCCGAAGCCGAGCGGCGCGATCATCGCCGGCTCGGGCGCGAGATGGATCTGTTTCACATCCAGGAGGAAGCGGTCGGCAGCGTCTTCTGGCACCCCAAGGGCTGGGCGCTTTATCGCCGCGTCGAGGCCTATATGCGCCGCCGCTTGGACGCCAACGGCTATCAGGAGGTGCGCACGCCCCAGCTCGTCGATCGCGCGCTCTGGGAAGCCTCCGGCCATTGGGAAAAATTCCGCGAGCACATGTTCATCGCGACCGTCGAGGAAGAGGAAAAAACCCTCGCCCTGAAGCCGATGAACTGCCCCTGCCATGTGCAGATCTTCCGCCAGGGGGTGCGCAGCTACCGCGAATTGCCGCTCCGGATGGCGGAATTCGGGGCATGCCACCGCTATGAGCCGTCCGGCGCGCTGCACGGCATCATGCGGGTGCGGGCCTTCACCCAGGATGATGCCCATATTTTCTGCGCCGAAGATCAGATCGCCGCGGAAACCGTGCGTTTCGTCGAACTCCTCGGCCAAATCTATCGCGATTTCGGTTTCCCCGATTTTCAGGTGAAATTTTCCGACCGCCCCCTGATCCGCGCCGGCAGCGACGCCGTCTGGGACCGCGCCGAGCAGGCGCTCAGCGAGGCCTGCGCCACCGCCGGCGTCACCTACACCCTCAATCCCGGCGAAGGCGCGTTTTACGGCCCGAAGCTGGAATTCGTGCTGCGCGATGCGATCGGGCGCGACTGGCAATGCGGCACCTTGCAGGTCGATTTCGTGCTGCCCGAGCGGCTGGATGCCGATTATGTCGGCGAAGACGGCGCCCGCCATCGCCCGGTGATGCTGCATCGCGCGATTTTGGGCAGTTTCGAGCGGTTTCTCGGCATTTTGATCGAGCATCATGCCGGGCGCTTCCCGCTTTGGCTCGCGCCCGTCCAGGCGGTGGTCGCGACCATCGTCTCGGACGCCGATTCCTATGCCGAGGAAGTCGCGGCGCGTCTGCGCGAGGCCGGTCTCGCCGTCGAGTGCGACACCCGCAACGAAAAAATCAACGCCAAAGTGCGCACCCATAGCGTTGCCCATGTGCCGGTCCTCATCGTCGTCGGGCGCAAGGAGGCGGAGAGCGGGACGGTTGCGCTGCGTCGGCTCGGTGGCGCGGCGCAGGAGGTGCTGGCGCTCGACGAGGCCGTCGCACGGCTTGCGCGCGAGGCGACGCCACCCGATCTATTGCCGGCATTGCAACGGTAATGCTTGATCACCGCCGCCGGGTTCGGCAAAACTCGGCGCGGTAAGAGACCCTACCCCGTCACAGCCAGAGGAGAGTGACCCATCGCCAGACCCCCCCTGCCCGCCGCGCCGACGCGCGACGGCCCCCGCGTCAACGAGGAGATCCGCAACCCCCAGGTCCGCTTGATCGACGAGAACGGAGAGATGATCGGCGTCATGAGCGCCCGCGAAGCGCAAGCCCGGGCCTATGCCGTCGGCCTTGATCTTCTCGAGATCAGCCCCAACGCCGATCCGCCGGTGGTGAAAATCCTCGACTACGGAAAATACAAATACGAAATCCAGAAGAAGAAAAACGAAGCCAAGAAAAAACAAAAAGTTATCGAAATCAAAGAGATCAAAGTTCGTCCGAATATCGATGAAAACGACTATCAGGTGAAATTACGGGCGATGAAATCCTTCATCGAGGAAGGCGACAAGGTCAAAGTCACCTTGCGTTTCCGCGGCCGCGAAATGGCGCACCAGGAAATCGGCGTCAAGGTGCTGGAACGCATCCGCGCCGATATGGACGCCGCGACCAAGGTCGAGCAGATGCCGCGCCTGGAAAACCGCCAGATGGTCATGGTGCTGAGCCCGCGCTGAGCGGGGCCGCGATGCGGATTCTCGGCCTCGACGCCGCTTTCGCCACCTGCTCGGTGGCGGTGAGCGAGCAGGGTAGGGTGTGCGCCGAGCGGTCGGCGGCGCCGGCGCGGGGACAAAGCGCGGTCCTTGCGACCCTGCTCGCGGAAGCGCTCGCGGCGGCGCCGGGGCGGATAGATCTCGTCGCGGTGATGATCGGGCCGGGCGGCTTCACCGGCCTGCGCGCCGCGATCGCGCTCGCGCAGGGCTTCGCCCTCGGGCATGGCGCCACGCTCACCGGCGTCACCCTCGCCGAGACCGTGGCGGAAGCCTTGCCGGCGCCACCCGCGGGCGCCTTCTGGGTCGCCCTGCCCCATCGCCTCGGTGGAGTCTTCATCGACGGGTTGGAGGGCACGCAAGGCCGCTTCGATCTCGCCCATCTGCCGGCGCCGCCCGGTGCCGTCACCGTCGCCGGCGAGGCCGCGGCGCTGGTCGCCGAACAGCTCGCCGCGCGCGGGATCGAGGTGCGCCAAAGTGAGTTTTCCGTACCCTCCGCCGGCCTGGTCGCCGCCGCCGCCGCCCGCCGTCTGGCCGCCGGATTGCCGCCGCGCGCCGCCCAGCCGGTCTATGCCGAACCGCCGGCCGCCATCGCCGCCACCTTGCGCCCGCCACCGGCATGACAGAGATAGAGCCGGCCTCCCTCGCCCACAGTGACGCCCTCGCCGCCATTCACGCGGCATGTTTTCCGCCCACCGATCGCTGGGATGCCGCCGTGATCGCAACTCAGCTCAGCCTCCCCGGCACACTCGCGCTGATCGCGCCAGATGGCGGCATGATCCTCGCGCGGGCGATCGCCGGTGAGGCCGAGATTCTAACCCTCGCCGTCATTCCCACGCGCCGCCGGCAGGGGCTCGGCCGCGCCCTGCTCAGCGCCGCCATGACGGAAGCGGCGCGGCGTGGCGCGGCGGTGATGTTTCTCGAGGTCGCCGCCGAAAATCACCCCGCGCACGCGCTTTATGCCGCGGCGGGGTTTCGCCCCATCGGCCGCCGCCGGCGCTATTACGCGAATGGCGGGGATGCGGTAACGATGGGGAGAGACTTGGCAGAAAAGTAGAAAAAAGTTCTTTTTTGAAAAAAAGGACCAAAAAAAACTTTTCCCGGTTGGGGCAGTGCCAGCGGCACTGCCCCGCGAGGGTAAGACTCAGTGGCTGAGAGCGAGCTTGACGACCGCAAACAACGCCATGCCCACCGCCACCACGAGATAAAGGCGCAAGATGCCCATCCACAGCCGCGCCGCCGGCGACAGCCGCAGCGGCGGCAGGTCGGCGAGCGGCCGCATGCGCCACGTCTCGCGATCAAGCGCCGCGACATCGCCCGTCTCCGGCGCCAGGCCACGCTTCGTCACCAGGCGTGTGACAAGAAAGCCGATAACGCCGAGCACCGCACCGCCGATGAGCGTCGCGATGATCTCTCCATCGGTGATGTCCGGGAACACGACCGCCGCGGTCAGAATGATCGACAGAATAACCAGCACACCAACGATCACCCCGGCGAGCAAATTCTGCCACTTGCCGTTCACCCACGGGCCGAGCACGGCCTTATCGTTGCAGAGAAGCAGCAGAAACACCGTGGCACTCGGCAGCAGAATGCCAGCCAACACCTGCACCCCCTCGGTGATCAGCCCAAGCGGCGAGCCCGGGATCAAGACGATCGCCGCCGAGATCGCGATCAGCGCGCCATAGATCAGATAAAAGCCCAGCGCGTCATTCGGCTTGCGGTGCAGCGAATGGCGCACCGACAACGTATCGCCGAACGCATAAGCGGTGGAGAGACCAACCGCCGCAGCCCCGAGCAGCGCCGCATCGACGAGGCCGATCGCAAACAGATCTCCCGCCCAACGCCCGACATATTTGGCCAATCCGGCAGCCACCCCGCCGGCATCGGTGAAATTGCCGAATTCCGGCTTGCCGGCAAACGCCGCGGCGGCGATCGCGATCATCACGATGGCACCGACCTGGGTAAAGACCATGCCGAGCGCCATATCGACCCGCTCATAGGCCATGAAGCGCGGGCGCAGGCGCTTGTCGATGATATAGCTTTGCTGGAAAAATAGCTGCCAGGGCGCAACCGTGGTGCCGACGAGGCCGATAATGAGCAGCATGATGTCCGAAAGCTTGCCCGGCGGCAGACCCGGCACCACGAGGTCTCGCGCCATCTCGCCGAGAGGGGGATGAGCGACCACGAAAATCGGCACGATCGCGAGACTGCCGAGGCAGAGCAGCACCGCAAAACGCTCGAAACGCCGGAAGCTCCCGGTGCTGACCGCGGCAATGGTGAGCCCGGCCGCAACCAGGACGCCAAGCGGCTTCGAGAGGCCGAAATAATCCATCGCCAAGCTGATGCCGATGAACTCGGTGACGATGGTGAGCGCGTTGAGGGCAAAGAGATCGATGACGCTGAACGCGCCCCAGAACCGGCCGAAACGCTCGAAAATCAGCCGCGCATGGCCAACGCCGGTGACCGCGCCGAGCCGCGCCACCATCTCCTGGCAGACATAGAGGACCGGGACGAGCAGGATCATCGTCCAGAGCAGCGTGCTGCCATAGGTCTGGCCGGCCTGGGTGTAGGTCGCGAAGGCGCCGGCGTCGTTGTCGCCGACCATGACGATGAGGCCGGGGCCGACGACCGCAAGCAGAGTCGCGAGACGCGCGACGAGGTTGCGCCGGGGGCCGTCATCGTCGCGCCGGATGGTGCCGAGGGCGCCGGTGATGTCACCGAGATGGGCGGAATCGAGCACCGCCTCCTTGGTCAGGGTGTCGAGCTTGTCGATATGGGTCATGGTATCAGGTCCGTTCTGTGCCAAGGCGGCGCCTGGCTGAGGGGAATGAGTGCGGCGAGCGCCGGCGGCCGGCGCTCGTTGCGATTCAACCAAGCAACGATACCCGCGGGCGCGTCGCGGCGAGGCCCCAATGCGCACGCAAGCGGCCTTCGTCATCGTGCCGCCAACGAAGGTCGAGCACCGGGCGCGCGACCTGCCCCGCGGGCGCCGCGTCGGAAACCAAACGACGTGTTACGGCCGGGCGATTGCCAGGCACGCGGATCTGACGAGGAAAGGTAAAGACGGCCATCACAGCCTCCTCTTGCTCAAGTGGTAACTCGAGCCCGGGAGGCTTGGCCGTTTGGCGTCAGCAGCGAAGCGCTGGCGCCTTAACGGTCACATGCGGATCCCGGGCGGCGACCCATCCCGACGGCGGCAAAGCAGGCGCTAAGCGCCAACTATGGCTCTCCGAGGGCTGGCTACTAGATCGCGGGTTCATGTGATCCCTGACAGAAAGTTGACCCAATCGCCCCAAGCCTCATGGCCTGGAACGAGGCACAAGCGCACGCTTACGGTTTGGCGCGCCTCTCCGTCGCCTAGATAAGACTCTGACCCGGGCCACGGCAAGGAAAAAAACGCCTGGCGCGAGAAAAAATCGGCCGCCATGGCCGTGCCGGCTCGCACGACAGATCTGCGCCGGCTGTGCTATCCTTTATTGCGGCGCAACATGCTATAAGGTGCCGTTATGCCATGGCTGCCAAGCGCTTCCCGCCATCGCTTCCACCCGGAGCGGCTGTTCCGTCCCGATAGCGTCGCCGTGTTCGGTGCCGAGACCGCGGAGGGGGCGATCGTGCTTGCCAATCTCCGCGCCGGCGGCTTCGCCGGCGCCATCGCGACGCTCGATGCCGGCGATCTCGCCATATCGCCGCAAGCCGGCGCGGCGCGCCCGGATGTCGCGCCGTTCGACGTCGCGATTCTCGCAGCACCACTCGACGATCCGCGCGCCGTGCTGGGCGGGCTCGCGGCGCGTGGCTGTTTTGCCGCGATCGCGACCGCGATGATGCCCGGGCTGCGCGATGCGGCGCGCGCGAGCGGCGTCAGGGTGCTCGGGCCGGGCTCTTTCGGGCTCGCCGTTCCCGCGCACGGGCTGAATGCAACGCTCGGCCATCTCCCGGTGCCGGCGGGGCGCACCGCGCTGGTCTCGCAATCGGCCGCGCTCTGCCGCGCCGTGCTTGATTGGGCGGGGCCGAACGGGGTGGGCTTTTCTCACATCGTCGGCATCGGCGGCAACGCCGATATCGGCTTCGGCCTGACGCTCGATTGGCTCGCGCGCGATCCCGCGACCGGCGCCATTTTGCTCGATATCCGCCGGCTCAAAAACCCGCGCGCCTTCATCTCCGCCGCCCGCGCCGCCGCCCGCCTGCGCCCGGTGGTGGCGCTTTGTGCCGGTGGCCTGCTGCGCGATAGCGAAGACGAAACCGGCATCGGACCCGCGGCCGAGGCCGCTTTCGCCGCCGCCGGCCGGCGCGCCGGGCTGCTCGTCGTCAACCATTTTGAGGATCTGCTCGCCGCCGCCGAAACCCTGAGCCGCGCCAATCCTCTCACCCGCGAGCCGCTCGCGATCGTCACCACCGCCATCGCCCCCGGCGAAATGGCGGCGGATGAAGCGCTCCGCCTCGGTGTTCCGCTCCATCCGCTGCCATCGGCGATCCGGACGGCGCTGGCGCGGCCGCTGCCGCCT
Organism: Acidibrevibacterium fodinaquatile; assembly: GCF_003352165.1. Lineage (GTDB taxonomy): Bacteria > Pseudomonadota > Alphaproteobacteria > Acetobacterales > Acetobacteraceae > Acidibrevibacterium > Acidibrevibacterium fodinaquatile. The sequence goes on along the minus strand of NZ_CP029176.1, from coordinate 1,443,902 downwards.
GAACTCGCCGGTCAAGGCGGCGCCCTCGAGCCGCTTTATCTCGGTCTCGACTCGCCGGCGCGGTGCGCGGCGGCGATCGAAAACCTTGCCCGCGACCCAGACATTGGCGGTATCCTCGCCATTCTCGCCCCGCCACCGCTGCGCCCAAGCGCCGCCGACGACGAAGCCTGGGCCAGCGCGATCGCCGCCAGCGCGCGCGCCATCAAACGCCCGCTCCTCGTCGCGGCGATGGGGGAAACCACCGCAGCGCCATTGCGCTTGCGCCTCGCCGATGCCGGATTGCCGGTCTTCGCGACCCCAGAGCAGGCGGTGCATGGGTTTCATCATCTTCTTCAGCATCGCCGCAACCGGCTCGCCGCGCGCGAATTGCCGCCGAGCACGGTGCTGCGCCTGCTTCCTGACCGGGTGGCGGTGACGCGGGTTTTCGCCGCGGCGCGCCGGGCCGAGCGTCTCGCGCTGCTGCAGGATGAGGCGATGGCGGTGCTTTCCGCCTATGGCGTGCCGGTGGTGCCGACGCGGGCGGCGGCAAGCCCCGAGGATGCCGGGGCGGCGGCGACGATGCTCGGCTTTCCGATCGCGCTCAAGCTGCGGCGCACCGAGAAGCGTGGCGCGCCGAGCGTCGTTCTCGATCTCGCCGACGCCGCCGCCGTCACCCGCGCCGCGGCGCGGATGGCCGCTGGGCAAGCGCCGACGCACGGGTTTCTCGTCCAGCGCCAGATCCGCCGCGCCCGCGAGTTGGCGATCACTCTCGGTGACGACGCGGTGTTCGGCCCGGTGCTCGGCTTCGGCCTTGGCGGCAGCGCCGGCGCCATTCTCGGCGAAAGCGTCGTCGATCTGCCGCCGCTCAACCTGCCGCTCGCGCAGGCGCTGATCGCGCGCTCGCGCTTTGCGCCCTTACTCGGCGCGTTTCGGGAATTTCCGCCGGCGAACCGCGACGCCATCGCCGAGACCCTGGTGCGGATCTCGCAATTGGTGATCGATTTTCCCGAAATCGCGACATTGCGCATCGATCCGCTATTCGTCGATGGCGAGGGGGTTCTGGTCGGTGATGCCGGGCTCACGCTGCGCCCGCGGGGAAGCCGCGCAGAGTTCGCCATCCCGCCTTATCCCGCCGAACTCGAGGAAATTTGGACCGCCGGCGGCGAGAGGCTGCTGCTCCGCCCGATCCGCCCCGAGGACGCCGAGGCGCATGGAGCGTTCTTCCAGCGCCTTGCCCCGGAAGACATCCGCTATCGTTTCTTCTCGCCCATGCGCACGCTCGCGGCCGAGCAGATGGCGCGCATGACGCAAGTCGATTATCAACGCGAAATCGCCTTCATCGCCGTCCGTGAGAGCACCGGCGAGACCGTCGGGGTTGCCCGCTTGGTGCGCGAACTCGATGAAGGGAGCAGCGAATTTGCGATCATCGTGCAGCCGGACATGAAGGGAAAGGGGCTCGCAACGCGGCTCATGCACTGCCTCATCGGCTGGGCGCGCGGGCAAGGCATGACCGAGATCGTCGGCCAGATCCTCGCCGATAACGCGCCGATGCTCGCTTTCGTCCGCCATCTCGGCTTTTCCCTCCATCGCCTGCCCGGCGAAGACGACGTGCTGGAGGCGCGGCTCGCCATCGCCTGAGGGCATTTCCGCGCGCGGCCGCGACCCTGACCCGGGCGCGTTTGCGCCATGGCTCTTGCCCAACAGCGCCCGGCTGTGTCACGAGAGAGGGTCAGGCACTCAACCGAGAAGGGATAGATCCTCGATGTCCCATTCCAACGAAACGACCCTTTCCGCTCCCGTCCCGCTTGCCGAGACGCCCGCCGCCGGAACCTTGCTCGCCGGCAAGCGCGGCCTGATCATGGGGGTCGCCAATGACCGCTCGCTCGCCTGGGGCATTGCGCATGCCTGCGCCGCCCAAGGTGCTGCGCTCGCTTTCACCTACCAAGGCGAAGCCTTGGAGCGCCGCGTGCGGCCGCTCGCCGCCGGCATCGGCTCTGATCTCGTCTTCCCATGCGATGTCGGCGAAGAAAACAGCATCGATGCCGCCTTCGCCGCCCTTGCCAGGCGCTGGGATCGGCTCGATTTCCTCGTCCATGCCATTGGCTGGGCAGATAAATCCTATCTCCGCGGACGCTATCTCGACACGCCGCGCGAGGCCTTCCTGCAGGCTCTCGATATTTCCTGCTATAGCTTCGTCGCCGTGTCGCGGCGCGCGGTGCCGATGATGGGGCCGGGCGGGGCGCTGCTCACCCTTTCCTATCTCGGTGCTGAGAAGGTGATCCCGCATTACAATGTCATGGGGGTTGCCAAAGCCGCGCTCGAGGCGTCGGTGCGTTATCTCGCCGCCGATCTCGGTGGCGCCGGCATTCGGGTGAATGCGATCAGCGCCGGCCCGATCAAAACGCTGGCGGCCAACGGCATTGGCGATTTCCGCTATATTCTGCGCTGGAATCAACTCAATTCGCCGCTCGAGCGCAACACCACCATCGAGGATGTCGGCGGCGCTGGGCTTTATCTTCTCTCTGACCTCGCTTCCGGCGTCACCGGTGAGGTCCATCACGTCGATTCCGGCTATCACATCGTCGGCATGAAGAACCCGGCGGCGCCCGATATCGCAGCCAGCACGGATTAGAAAAAGAGCTTCGTTCTTTTTTGAAAAAAAGAACCAAAAAACTTTTATCCCGTTTCCTCGGCGCGGGCAGTGCCGTAGGCACTGCCCAACGGACAAAAGTCTTTTTGCTTCTTTTTCTTCAGAAAAAGAAGAGTCTTCCTGGGCTTCCCCCTGATCGTATGGCCACCTCATGTCCCATAACAGTTTCGGCCATCTCTTGCGCGTGACCACCTGGGGCGAGAGCCATGGCCCGGCGATCGGCTGTGTCGTCGATGGCTGTCCGCCGCGAATCGCGCTCTCAGAGGCCGATATCCAGCCTTTCCTTGACCGACGCCGCCCCGGCCAGTCGCGCTTTACCACCCAGCGCCAGGAAGCCGATCGGGTGCGCATCCTCTCTGGCGTCTTCGAGGGGCAAACCACCGGCACGCCGATCGCGCTCGAGATCGAAAACACCGATGCCCGGTCCAAGGATTATGAGGCGATTGCGGCGCGCTTTCGCCCCGGCCACGCCGATCTCACCTATGAACTCAAATACGGCATCCGCGATCCGCGCGGCGGCGGGCGATCTTCGGCGCGCGAGACGGCGATGCGGGTCGCTGCTGGCGCGATTGCGCGCAAGGTGCTCGGGACGGGGGTGACCATCCGCGGCGCCCTCGTCCAGATCGGCGACAAGCCGGTCGAGCGCGGCAATTGGGACTGGGCGGAGGTCGCGCGTAATCCGTTTTTCTGCCCCGATCGCGTGTGCGTCGGCGTTTGGGAGAGCTATCTTGCCGAGATCCGCAAATCCGGCTCCTCGGTCGGCGCGGTGGTCGAGATCGTCGCCGAGGGCGTGCCGCCGGGATTGGGCGCGCCGCTTTATGGCAAACTCGATGCCGATCTCGCGAGCGCGCTGATGGGGATCAACGCCGTCAAGGGCGTGGAAATCGGCGACGGCTTCGCCGCCGCCCGCTTGCGCGGCGAGGACAATGCCGACGAGATGCGCATGCAGGACGGCGCGGTTTTATTCGCGAGCAATCACGCCGGCGGCATTCTCGGCGGCATTTCGACCGGCCAGCCGATCATTGCCCGCTTCGCGGTCAAGCCGACGAGTTCGATCCTCACCCCGCGCCGCTCGGTCGACCGCACCGGCCACGACGTCGAGGTCGCAACCCGCGGCCGACATGATCCCTGCGTTGGCATCCGCGCGGTGCCGGTGGGCGAGGCGATGATGGCGCTCGTCCTCGCTGACCATTTGCTCCGCAACCGCGCCCAGAACCCGGACAGCCCCGAGCAGCCGCGTCTGCCGCGCAATTAGCGAGGCTTGGCCGTCAGCCGAGCAAACGGCCGATCACGCGCGCCGTATAGTCCACCACCGGGATGATGCGGGCATAATTGATCCGCGAAGGGCCGATGACGCCGATCGCGCCGACGATGCGATCAGCGGTGTTGCGCGCCGGGGCGACGATCATGCTGAGGCCAGAGGCATCAAACAGCCCACTCTCGGCGCCGATGAAAATCCGCACCCCTTCTGAGACCTCGACCAGTTCGAGCAGCTTGAGCATGGTTTCCTGGGTTTCCAGCCGCTCGAACAAAGCCTGGATGGTCGCAAGCCTCTCGATCTCGGTGACATCGGCCAGAAGCCGCGCTTGGCCGCGCACGATCAAGCTGCCGCCACGCCCCTCGCCCGTCCAGGTCGCGAGCCCGGCGGCGACGATTTGCGTTGCGAGCGTATCGAGCTCGGTGCGATCGGCGGCGATTTCCTCGCTCACCACGCGCCGGACCTCCTCGATCGAGCGGCCGGAGAGGCGGGCATTGAGATAATTGCTCGCTTGCTGCAGCGCCGCCGGCGGCAAGCCGGGCGGCGTGTCGATGACCCGGTTTTCGACCTGGCCATCGGCATTGACGAGGACGACGAGGGCGCGGCCAGTGCCGAGCGGGACGAATTCGATATGCTTGAGCGGCCCCTCGGCCTTTGGCGCAAGCACCAGGCCCGCGGCCGCGGAGAGACCTGAGAGCAGGCTTCCGGCTTCGGCGAGGGTGGTCTCGAGACTGCGCCCGGAGGCTTGCAGCGCCGCGCTGATGGTCTCCTGCTCCTCCTCCGAGAGGTCGCCGAATTGCAGCAAGCCGTCGACGAAGAGCCGCAGCCCGCGATCGGTCGGCAGGCGGCCGGCGGAGGTATGCGGCGCGTAAAGCAGCCCCTGCTCGGTGAGATCGGCCATGACGTTGCGGATCGTCGCCGGCGAGAGGGCGAGCGGCAGGCGGCGCGACAAGGTACGGCTCCCCACGGGCTCGCCGGTCGCGACATATTGCTCGACGATTTCGCGCAAGATCGCGGCCGAACGCGCATCAATGACCGACGGCGACAGGCCGGAACGGGGGGGAATGAAGGGCGTGACCGGTTTCTGATCCATCATACGGATAGCATTACGCCATAGAGGTTAGGAACTCGTCTCGCCAGGGTCAACAGAGGCTCGGCGCGCGCGAGCATGTCGGCGCGAAAGTGATCACTTCGTCGCCATGACGGGCACTGAAGCTGCCTCCCGCGCCTTCTCGGCCCGGAAGGCGAGCGCATAGAGCGCCGGCAGGAATACCAGCGTCAGCACCGTCGCAACCAAAAGACCGCCGATCATCGCGAGCGCCATCGGCCCCCAAAAGACGTTGAAGCTGAGCGGGATGAAAGCGAGTGCCGCGGCCAGCGCGGTCAGCACCACCGGCCGCGCGCGGCGCACCGTGCTTTCGATGATCGCCTCGCGGAGCGGCAAGCCCGCCGCCTGATCTTGCCGCACCTGATCGACGAGGATGATGGTGTTGCGCATGATCATCCCGCCGAGCGCAATCACCCCGAGCAGAGCGACGAACCCGAACGGCGCATCGGCGAGCAGCAGCGCCAGCACCGCGCCGATCAACCCAAGCGGCATCGTCGCCAGAACCAGCAGCACGCGGCGGAGATCTTGCAACTGGATCATCAGCAGCAAAAGCAGCGCGCCGACCATCACCGGGAAAACCGCGACCAAAGCGGCGTTCGCCTTGGCCGATTCTTCCACCGCGCCGCCGGTTTCGACATGCACACCCGGCGGCAGCGCGAGGGCGCGGATACGCGCCTCGGCGGCCGCGCTCACGTCGATCGCCTGCAACCCGTCCTGCAGCTCGGCCTCAACGATGAGCGTCGGTTGGCGGTTGCGCCGCCAGAGAATCGGCTCCTCGGTTTGCGGCTCCAGCCGGGCGATCTGCGCGAGCGGCAATCCGCCAGCGGCGGTCGGCACGATGAGATCGGGGAGATGGGCGAGATCGCGCCGCTCCTCGGGGGCGGCGCGCAAGACAACGTCAATCACCTTGGTGCCATCGCGAATCTCGGTCGCGACGAGGCCCGAGAGCAGCGCATCCAGTGTCGCCGCGATATCGGCGGGCGCAAGGCCGAGTTCGCGCACCCGCGCTTGATCGAGCGCAAGACGGAGCGAGGGCGCGCGCTCGCCCCAGGCGAGCTGCGCATCGCGCGCGCCAGGGGTTTCGCGGAGCGCCGCCAAAACCTGATCGGCGGCATGCCGCACGCCGGCGAGATCATCGCCCATCACGCGAAACTGCACCGGAAACCCGACCGCCGGCCCGAGTTCGATGCGCGAGACGTGAAGCCGCGCCGCCGGCACGCCCTCGCCGGCGGCAAACGCCAGGAGCCGCGCCCGCACCCGCTCACGCGCCGCCATATCGCGCGTCGTCATCACGATGGTCGCGACCGCGTTATTGGGCAGCGTCGGGTTGTACGAGAGAATGAATCGTGGCGGGCCACCACCGATATAGCTCGTGTACCACAGAACGTCGCGATCCTTGGCAAGCAAATCTTCAACTTTGGCGACCGCAGCCTCGGTTGCGGCATGGCTCGCGCCCTGGCGCAGGGTGACGTCAACGATCAATTCGGGCCGGGCCGAGGCCGGAAAAAATTGCTGCTTCACCAGTCCGGCGCCAGCAACCGCAAGCACGAACAGCGCAACCGTCGCCAGGGTGACGGCGCCGCGATATTGCACCGCGAAGGTCACCATCCGCCGCAGTCGCCGGTAAAGTGGCGTCCGATAGATCGCCGCGTGGGACAGGGCTTTTTTCGGCTGCGGCAATAAGAGAACCCCGAGATAGGGGGTGAAAACCACCGCGACCACCCAGCTCGCCAGCAACGCCACGGCAACGACCCAGAAAATGCCGCCAGCATATTCACCGGTCGAAGAGCGCGCGAATCCGATCGGCAAAAATCCCGCGGCCGTCACCAAGGTTCCGGTCAGCATTGGAAACGCCGTCGATTGCCAGGCAAAACCCGCCGCGCGCTCTCGCTCCCACCCCTCTTCCAGCTTCACCACCATGGTTTCGACCGCGATGATCGCGTCATCGACGAGCAGGCCGAGCGAAATGATCAGCGCGCCGAGCGAAACCCGCTGCAATTCGATCCCAAGCAGATCCATCGCGACGAAAACCAGGGAAAGCGTGAGCGGCACCGCCAGCGCCACGACGATTCCCGTCCGCCAGCCCAACGAAAAGAATGAAACCAGAAGGACAACACCGAGGGCGACGGTAAATTTGAGCAGAAACTCATCGACCGATTCGGCGATGACTTTCGGCTGATCGGCGATTTGTTGCAAAACGATGCCGGTCGGGAGATCGGCGCGGATGTCCGCCGCGGCCGCGCGCAGCGCGACGCCAAAGGCCAGCCGGTTGACGCGCGGCTGTGTTGACACCGCAACCACCACCGCCGGCGCACCGTCATGGCGGATGGAAAAAGCCGGTGGATCCTGATAGCCGCGATGGATTTCGGCGATGTCCCCGAGCCGGAGCAAAGCGCCATTGGCGGTGATCGGCACCGCGGCGAGGCTGCGCGGTCCGGCCAGTGCGCCTGCGACGCGGAGCGGCACCTCGGTGGTTCCGGTTTGGATCAGCCCAGCCGGCGCCAGCAGGTTCTGGCGCGCGATCGTTTGCGCGATCTCCGGCACCGTAACACCGAGCGCGGCGAGCCGGCTTTGCCGGAAGGTGACATCGATGGTGCGGGGAATTTCGCCAAGGATGGTGACTTTTTCTGCCCCCGGCACTTTGAGAAAGCGATCACGCACGCGCTCGGCCTCGCGCGTCAGCGCGGCGTTGTCGGTGCCGGTGAGCGCAAACACCGCGCCATAGACATCCGCGTATTCGTCGTTGACGATCGGGCCAAGGACGCCCGGCGGCAGGTTGGGACGAAGATCGTCGAGTTTTTTGCGTGTCTGATAAAACAGTTCCGGCACGTCTTTGGGCGGCGTCGAATCCTCGAACAGCACCATCGTCACCGCGAGACCGGGCTCTACATACGTGAAAAAATTGTCGAGATGGGCGAGATCCTGCAGCTTGCGTTCGATCGGGTCGGCGACGAGATTTTGCGTCTCCGCCGCCGTCGCGCCCGGCCATTGCGCCGACACCACCAGCAGTTTGAGGGTGAAATTCGGATCTTCGTTCCGCCCGAGCCGGGTATAGGAGAAGGCGCCGGCGACAAAAATCAGCGCGATCAAAAATCCGGTAAGCGCGCGATGCCGAACCGCCCAGGCTGAGAGATTGAATCCGCTCACGCCATGCCCCCGCTCATGCGCCCGCGTCGCGTGCGATCACTCGGCCGCGGGCAGCGTATCGGTGATGCGTACACGCGCCCCGGGATCGAGTTTCTGCGCCCCGAGCGCGACCACCATCGCGCCGTCGGCAAGGCCGGAGACGGCGACGCGATCTTGCTCAAAGCGGCGCAGTGTCACGGCTTGCGCGGCCAGCGTGCCGTCTGGTTTGACCGTCCAAACGCTCGGCCCGTCACCGCGATCGATCAGCGCCGCCGCCGGCAGCAGGGCGATGCGATCAGCCCCGCGGACCGCGAGATGGAGTGTCGCCGACATGCCATAGGCGACGAACGCGGGGGCATCCACCAGCACATAGCGCGCGGCATAGGTGCGCAGCCGCGGGTCGGCGCTCGGCGCGAGTTCGCGCAGCCGCGCCGCGAGCACAAAGCCCGGCCGCGCCCAAAGCGTCACCGTCGTGTCCGGGCGATCGGCGTCGGCCAGCGCCTGCTCGGGGAGCGAGACGACGATTTCGGGTGGGCCGGCCTCGGCGAGTTCGAATACCGCCTCCCCCTCCGCAACCACGCTGCCACGATCGCGCAGCACGGCGGTGATCACCCCATCCTGCGGGGCGCGCAATTCACCGTCGGATAGGCGGCGTTCGGCCAGCGCCAGCGCCGCGGTGGCGGCGGTGACGCGTTCGGCGGCGGTGCCGGCCGCGGCCTGCTTGGCCTCATCGGCGGCGGCAGCGGTCCAACCGTCACGGCGGAGTTCGGCGCTCCGCCTGGCATCCGCCAACGCCTGCGCCGCCTGCGCACGGGCGGCGGCGAGGTCGGCCGCGGCGCTGCGGACAGCGAGCGCCAGATCTTTCGGGTCGAGCCGGGCCAGCACATCCCCCGCTTTGACCCGCGCACCAACATCGACCAGGCGCTCGGCGATGCGCCCGCCGGCGCGAAAGCCCAGCGCCGGCGCCCGGCGCGGCGCGATAATGCCGCTATAGTCCCTGGTCTCGGCATCCGCGGTGAGCGCGACCGAAACGACCGCGACCGGGCGTGGCGTGTGCTCGACACGCGCCACCGTCCGCTCGAAGCAGCCGCCAAGCAGCAGCGCGGGCAGCATCAAAACGGCGAGCGGCGGAAGGCGGACGGGGACGGGCATGGGCTCTCTCCGGGCAACGCGGCGAGCCTGGCTGATTAAATGACGTTTGTCAATAATCGTCAGAAAACAATCATCACTCTGGCGACCCGTCCGGGCGCAAGGCACGCAGGCAGAAATTGGCCGTGCGTTCGGCGATCGCGGCGAGATTTTCGTCCATCGCCAGGCACTTCTCGACCATCGCGGGATGGGTGAAAATCGCGCAGGCGCCATGAAGAAAGCGCACGACATCCTCGCCGTCGAGGCGGGCGAAAACCCCCTGCGCCTGTCCCTCATCGACGATGTGACGAAACGCGGCGTCGATCTCGTGGATATGCGCACCGACGATCGGCCAGTTTTCCTGCAAGGCGGCGGCGATCATGTCATACATCCGCCGTTCCTTGAAAAACCGATCTTCGGTCTCGCGCTGCAGAAGATGAAATAGCGCGCGCACGCGCTCCGGCGGGCTACCGGGGCCGCGCGCCACCTCCCAGGCCGCGGCATCGAGGCCGGCGAGAATGCGCGCACAGATTTCCTGATTGATCGCCGCTTTGCTCGCAAAGAACCGATAGACATTGGCCGGCGACATATGAAGTTCGCGGGCAATATCGGCGACCGTGGTTTTCTGATAGCCGAGGGTGCGAAACAACCGCTCTGCCGCATCGGTGATGGCAGCGCGGGTCGCGCGACCGGTGGGGCTAAGATCGGCATGGGGTGACGCTGACATGGCCGTCAACTTATGACGATCGCCGTCATCTGTCATCTCTGTCCCGCCATCCGCCGCCGCCGCGACGATCCGTTATCCCCCCATGACGATCAGCGCCGCCACCAGCCGCGCTTGCGCGGCGCCTCGGGGGGGGTATCGGCGACGATATCGGGTGTGCCGGTCTCGACGTTCACCACGACGGGCTCGGGCACCGGCGGCGCGGCCATGGCGGGCGGCGCGGCGGACATCGGCGGCTCAAGCGGCAACAGTTCCGGCTGCGGGGCGCCAGGCAGAGCGAGATCGGGAAGCGCCTCGCCATCGGCCGCGACCACGGTCTTGCGCCGGCGCGGCGCAAGGGGCGTGCGGCGGGGCGTGCGGGGGCGGCGCTTCGGCGCCGCCTCGCCCGCTGGCGCGGCCTCCACTTCGGACGCGGGGGCAGCGTCTGAACCGGCCGCAGCGTCCGTCGTGGGGTCGGCCATTGTCGCGACCGCCAACGGGGCCATCAATGGGGCCGGCGCGTCCGCCGCGACGTCCTGCGCCGGCGCGGCGACGGCGTCGGATGCGGCGGGCTCGGATGCGAATGGCTCGAACGCCATGTCCGGTGGCGCCTCGCCGCTCGGCGCCGCTTCTGCCTCGCCGATCTCTTCCGCGTCCACCGTCAAGACCGGCGTGGCGGCGGCCTCGTTGCCGGGCGCCATCTCCTCGCGCCGCTTGCTTCCGCTCCGGCGGCGGCGGCGGCGGCGGCGTTTGCTGCGCTCCTCGCCTTCGGCGAGCTTCCCCTCCGCAGCACTTTCCCCAGCCGCGCGTTCGGCGTCCGGCGCGACGAGTGCGGGCTTCGCCACCACCGGCGCCTCCGCCGCAGCCGACTCCTCGGGCGCCCGCGCGAGCAGCCGCGGCGCGCTGGCTTCACCCTCGCCCTGGGTCCGGGTTTGGGCGCGGATGCGTTCGATGCGAATCTGCTGGCCGGTCAGGCTGGCGTCGATCTGGAACGCAACCCGCATCCCGAACCGGGTCTCGATCTCCGAAAGCAGGGTCCGCTTGTTGTTGAGGACATAGAGCACCACCGGCGCCGCCGCATGCACGGCGATTTCGGCGGCACGACGCTTGGCACCTTCTTCCTCGACCGCGCGGAGCACGTGGATCGCGGCACTTTCGGTGCTGCGGACATGGCCAAGCCCGCCGCAATGCGGGCACGTGACGAGGCTGGTTTCGGTGAGCGAGGGGCGGAGCCGCTGGCGGCTCATTTCCAGGAGGCCGAAATGGCTGATCGAGCCGACCTGAATGCGGGCGCGATCCTGCTGCAGCGCCTCTTTCAGCCGCCGCTCGACCTGGAGATTGTGGCGGCGCTGCTCCATGTCGATGAAATCGATGACGATCAGCCCGGCAAGGTCGCGCAGCCGCAATTGCCGCGCCGCCTCCTCGGCGGCTTCGAGATTGGTGCGGAGCGCGGTATCCTCGATATCGCGTTCACGCGTCGCGCGGCCGGAATTGACGTCGATCGCGACCAGCGCCTCGGTCTGGTTGATCACCAGATAGCCGCCGGAGCGGAGCGGCACGGTCGGGCTGAACACCGCCTCGAGCTGGGATTCGATTTGGTGATGCGCAAAAAGCGGCGTGCCGCCATCGTTCCACGCGATCACCTTGTTGGCATGGCTCGGCATGAGAAGGCGCATCAATTCATGCGCGCTCCGCCAGCCCGCCTCGCCATCGACGATCACCTCGTCAATGTCGCGCGAATAGACGTCACGGATCGCCCGCTTGATCAGCGAGGCGTCTTCATAGATCAATGCCGGGGCGATCGACGCGAGGGTGGTTTCGCGGATATCGTCCCAGAGTCGCAAAAGATATTCGCAATCGCGCTTGATCTCCGGTTTCGGACGGTTGGCCCCGGCGGTGCGGACGATCATGCTCATCCCGTCCGGAATGCCGAGTTCGGCGATCACTTCCTTGAGGCGGCGGCGATCGGCGAGCGAAGTGATCTTGCGCGAAACCCCACCGGCGCGCGACGAATTCGGCATGAGCACGCAAAAGCGGCCGGCGAGCGAGATATAGGTGGTGAGCGCCGCGCCTTTGCTGCCGCGCTCCTCCTTCACCACCTGGACCAGCATGATCTGGCGGCGGTGGATGACCTCCTGGATTTTGTACTGGCGCAGAAAGCGGGGCAAAAGACGCGGCTCGCGCCCCTCCTCGCCACTCTCGCCGTCGCCGCCGCCGAAGGTCTCGGGCGCCTCGCGCTCGGGCCGATCACCCTCGGTTTGTTCGCTCTCCGGCGGGTCGTTGTCAGAGGGCGCGGCGGACGCCGCCGCGCCGTCCTCGCCGGCGCCGCCAGCGCTGGCCGGATCGGCGGCAAAAAGCGCATGGTCCTCGACCGCCGGCTGCTCGCCCGGCGGCTGGTCGGGCGCAGCCATGGCGGCCGGCAACTCATCATCGGAATCGTCGTCATCGCCGGCCGCGGCGGCCTGCATGGCGAGAAGCTTTTGGCGATCGGCGACCGGGATCTGGTAATAATCGGGATGGATTTCGCTGAACGCGAGAAACCCGTGGCGATTGCCACCATACTCGACGAAAGCGGCCTGGAGGCTGGGTTCGACCCGCACCACCTTGGCGAGATAGATATTGCCCTTGATTTGCTTGCGGGCGACGGTCTCGACGTCGAAATCCTCGATGCGATTACCGTCGATCACGACCACGCGGGTTTCTTCCGCGTGGGAGGCATCGATGAGCAGGCGTTTGGTCATGGAAATGAAAACTCCGGAGCGGCGCCGGGAGCGCTGCGCAAAACAAGCTCCACCGGCGACGGGAAAAGCGGGAAAGAGACCGCGGGCGACCGCTCTCACACCGATCAAACATAGCGCCCGCGGCCTCGGGGGAGGCGCTGCGGGCATCGGCATTGCGAGAAGAGTGAAAAATCACGGTCGGGCAAACAATCTCAAGGTTACGGGCGGCACGGCCGACAGGTCGGCGAACACCGCAATAGATCAGCGCAAACCAGTGCCAGCTGCACCGGACATGCTATTCGCCAGGCACGAAAACGCCTGACCGGGCACAATCCGCACGGGCTACCGAACCCGCCAGCACCCCGCAGACGGAGCAAAACACCCCTCCGCGCTCGCCAGCAAGTTAAAAGACATCATGACGCAATCCCGGCCCGGCTGCAAGGCATCCCGTCAACCCCAACCCCGGACGCCCTGGCAGGCGTCGCGCTCAGGCCGAAAATCCCGGCGCCAGCCCCTCTCAGGCGAGATCGAAGCGGTCGCTGTTCATCACCTTCACCCAGGCGGCGACGAAGTCGGTGACGAATTTCTCCCGGCTGTCAGCCTGCGCGTAAACCTCGGCATAGGCGCGGAGAATGGCGTTCGAGCCGAATGCGAGATCGACGCGGGTCGCCGTCCATTTGACCGCGCCTGACTTGCGATCGCGGATCTCGTAGAGATTTTCGCCGACCGGCACCCAGCGCATGTTCATATCGGTGAGGTTGACGAAGAAATCCTGGCTCAGGACGCCGACCCGATCGGTGAACACGCCGTGTTTCGTGCCGCCGTGATTGGTCCCAAGCACCCGCATGCCGCCGACCAGAACCGTCATCTCGGGGCCCGTCAGGCGCATCAGCTGCGTGCGTTCGAGCATCAGCTCCTCAGGCCGCGCCGCGTAATCCTGCTTGAGCCAGTTGCGATAGCCGTCATGGATCGGCTCGAGGACGGCAAAAGACGCGGCATCCGTCATCGCCTCGGTGGCATCGCCGCGCCCCGGCGCGAACGGCACGGTGATCTCGACCCCGGCCGCCTTGGCCGCGCGCTCGATGCCGACATTACCGCCGAGCACGATGACATCGGCAAGGCTCGCGCCGGTCTCGCGGGCGATCGGCGCCAAGACCGAGAGCACCTTGGCGAGACGCGCCGGCTCGTTCCCCACCCAATCCTTCTGCGGCGCAAGGCGGATGCGCGCGCCATTGGCGCCGCCGCGAAGATCAGAGCCGCGGAAGGTCCGCGCGCTGTCCCACGCGGTTGCGACCAGTTCGCTGACGCCAAGCCCGCTCGCCGCGATGCGCGCCTTGACCGCGGCGATATCGTAATCGCGGCGGCCGGGCGGGATCGGATCCTGCCAGATCAGATCCTCTTTCGGCACGTCGGGGCCGAAATAGCGCGCTTTCGGCCCCATGTCGCGATGGGTGAGCTTGAACCAGGCGCGCGCGAAAACTTCCGAGAAATACGCCGGATCCTTGTAGAATCGCTCTGCAATCGGGCGATAGCTCGGGTCCATCTTCAACGCCATGTCGGCATCCGTCATGATCGGATTGCGCCGGATCGAGGGGTTGAAGGCATCGACGGGCTTGTCTTCCTCGCGAATTCCGATCGGCTCCCATTGCCAGGCGCCGGCGGGGCTTTTCTTCAGTTCCCACTCGTAATTCAGAAGGAGATGGAAATAGCCATTGTCCCACTTCGTCGGATGGGTGGTCCAGGCGCCCTCGATGCCGCTGGTGATCGCATCCGGCCCGGCGCCGGTGCCGCTCGGATTGTGCCAGCCAAGCCCCTGTTCCTCGAGATCCGCCGCCTCCGGCGCCGGGCCGAGGCGCGTCGCATCGCCATTGCCATGCGCCTTGCCGACGGTGTGGCCGCCGGCGGTGAGCGCCACCGTCTCCTCATCGTTCATCGCCATGCGCTCGAACGTGACACGGACATCCTGGGCGGTCCGCAGCGGATCGGGATGGCCGTCAACGCCCTCGGGATTGACGTAAATCAGCCCCATTTGCACAGCGGCGAGCGGGTTATCCAAGGAGGCGCGATCATCGTTTCCATAGCGCTGGGCGCTTTGCGCGAGCCATTCCTTCTCGCCGCCCCAATACGTATCTTTTTCCGGATGCCAGATATCCTCGCGCCCGAAACCAAAGCCAAACGTCTTCAATCCCATCGATTCATAGGCGATGGTGCCGGCAAGGATGATGAGATCCGCCCAACTCACCGCGTTGCCGTATTTCCTCTTGAGCGGCCACAAAAGGCGGCGCGCTTTGTCGAGGCTGACATTGTCGGGCCAGGAATTGAGCGGCGCGAAACGCTGATTGCCGTGCCCGGCGCCACCGCGCCCGTCGGCGATGCGATAGGTTCCCGCCGAATGCCAGGCGAGCCGGATCATCAGCCCGCCATAATGCCCCCAATCCGCCGGCCACCAATCCTGGCTGTCGGTCAAAAGCGCGTGGAGATCCCGTTTCAGCGCCGCGATATCGAGCGTCTTCAACGCCTCCCGATAGCTGAATCCGGCGCCCAGGGGATTGGTTTTGGTGTCGTGCTGATGCAGGATGTCGAGATTGAGGGCGTTCGGCCACCAAGTCATCACCTGGTCGCGAAAAGCGGTGTTGCCGCCATGCATCACCGGGCATTTGCCAGCCGCTGTGGCGCGATCTCCATCCATGACATTGACCTCCGTGTCAAAAACGCCGCGCGGCCACCCTGCCGCGTTCGTCGCTGCGGCGCCAGTGTGGCAAAGGCCTTGGGTGGCACGCCAACGAAATTTCTTGGCGAGCGCCATCGACCCAAGCGATGACGCGAAAGCGTTTCCCCACCCACCCTGGTTTCGCTACCTTTTCGCGCGATCTTTGGGGAGAAACCACGCCATGACCGCCCTCCGGCCCGTCACCGTGCTCGACACGCATGAGGTTTTCAACCAGCCGCCGCCGCTCGAAAATAGCAATCTTTTCACCAGCGACCGCGCCTTGATGGACGCGGTGGCAAACGCCGGCGGCGCCCGCCATGAGGCACGGCTCGCCGCCCTCGGCGCGCGCGCCGGCTCGGCGGACGCCATCGCCTGGGGTATCGCCGCTGAGCGCAACCCGCCGGTCTTGGAAAATTTCGACCGCTTCGGCCAGCGCATCGACGAGGTCACCTTCCACCCCGCCTATCACCAGTTGATGGCGCTCGGCCTCGAAAGCGGCTTTGCGAAGCTCGCCTGGGACGGGACGGAGGCGGGCCATGTCGCCCACGCCGCCATCCTCACCCTCACCGGCATGGTCGATCCCGGCACCAGTTGTCCGATGACGATGACCTACGCCGCCATCCCCAGCTTGCGCGCCGAACCCGCGATCGCCGCCGTTTGGGTGCCGCGCATCCTCGCCGGCCGCTACGATCCCGCTTCGCGCCCGGCCGCGGAAAAAGCCGGGGTCACGATCGGCATGGCGATGACCGAGAAACAGGGCGGCTCCGATGTCCGCGCCAACACCACCCGCGCCGAAAAAATCGCGGACGGCAATTGGTATCGCCTCACCGGCCATAAATGGTTCTGCTCGGCGCCGATGTCTGATGCGTTTCTCACGCTCGCCTATGCCAAAGACGGCCTCACCTGCTTTCTCGTCCCGCGCTGGCTGCCCGATGGCACGCGCAACGCCGGATTTCGCATCATCCGCCTCAAGGACAAGCTCGGCGATCGCGCGAACGCCTCCTCGGAAATCGACTATCATGGCGCGCTCGCCGAACGCGTCGGCGCGGAGGGCCGCGGGATCGCGACCATCCTCCAAATGGTTCAGCACACGCGGCTCGATTGCGCCATTGGCTCGGCCGGGCAAATGCGCGCGGCGCTGGCGCAAGCGCTCTGGCACACCGCCCATCGCACCGCCTTTCAGCGGCGGCTGCTCGATCAGCCGGCGATGGCGGCGGTGCTCGCCGATCTCGCGATCGAAAGCGAAGCCGCGACGGCGCTCGCCTTCCGCCTCGCCGCCGCGCTCGACGCGGCGGATCCGCTCGCCCGCATTCTGCTCCCGTGCGCCAAATATTGGATTTGCAAACGCGCCCCGGGCTTCGTTGCCGAGGCGATGGAGTGCGTGGGCGGCGGCGGTTATATCGAGAGCGGGCCGATGCCGCGGCTTTTTCGCCAATCGCCGCTGAATGCGATCTGGGAGGGCTCGGGCAATGTCATCGCGCTCGACGTGCTGCGCGCGCTCGCCCGCGAGGCGGCAAGCGTTGCCGCACTCCGGGCGTTTCTCGAGGCGGCACGCGGCCGCGAAAGGCTCTATGATGCCTGGATCGCCGAGATCGCGCTCGAACCTGCTGGAGAAGCGCAGGCGCGGCTGCTCGTCGAGCGGATCGCGCTCGCCGCCAGCGCCGCCGTGCTCCTCACCACGGAAAACCCGCTCGCCGAAGCCTTTTGCCGCCTGCGCCTCTCGCCACGCGGCGCCGCTTACGGCGCCTTCGATGCGGCGATCGACACATCGCCAATCCTTGCGCGGGCGATGCCGGCGTAAGGCAAAACGTAAGGCGCGGGCGCCGCCGCCTCCGGAAAACTCAATCGCGGTGCGAGCGCGGGACGAAATCGCGCATCGGCGCGCCGGTATAGAGCTGGCGCGGGCGGCCGATGCGCTGGGAGGGATCCTCGATCATCTCTTTCCACTGGCTGATCCAGCCCACGGTGCGCGCGACCGCGAACAGCACCGTGAACATGCTGGTCGGAAAACCCATCGCCTTGAGAATGATGCCGGAATAGAAATCGACGTTGGGATACAGCTTTTTCGAGATGAAATACTCGTCGCTGAGGGCGATCCGTTCGAGTTCGATCGCGAGATCGAGCAGCGGGTCGTCCTTGA
This sequence comes from Acidibrevibacterium fodinaquatile, assembly GCF_003352165.1. Classification (GTDB taxonomy): domain Bacteria; phylum Pseudomonadota; class Alphaproteobacteria; order Acetobacterales; family Acetobacteraceae; genus Acidibrevibacterium; species Acidibrevibacterium fodinaquatile. The sequence continues at coordinate 1,426,380 of NZ_CP029176.1, read as the reverse complement.
TGCCGAGTTCACCGAGAACTTCGTGGCAGGTGCGCTGCATGATCTTGGCGCGTGGGTCATAGTTTTTATAGACGCGATGGCCAAAGCCCATCAGCCGAACATTGCTGTTCTTGTCTTTGACGCGGGCGATGAACTCGGGAATGTGATCGACATGGCCGATTTCCTCGAGCATTTTCAAAACCGCCTCGTTGGCGCCGCCATGCGCCGGGCCCCAGAGGCTCGCGATGCCGGCGGCGATGCAGGCGAACGGATTGGCGCCGGTCGAACCGGCAAGGCGCACGGTGCTGGTCGAAGCGTTCTGCTCGTGATCGGCGTGCAGGATCAGAATCCGGTCCATCGCGCGTGAGAGGATCGGATTGACCTTGAACGGCTCGGCCGGCACCGCGTTCATCATGTAGAGAAAATTCTCGGCGAACGAGAGATCGTTGCGCGGATACATGAAGGGCTGGCCGATCGAGTATTTATAGGCCCAGGCAGCGATCGTCGGCACCTTGGCGATCAGGCGGAAGGCGCTGATGCGGCGATGCTCGGGATTATTGATGTCGAGACTGTCGTGATAAAACGCCGACAAGGCGCCAACCACCCCGCACAACACCGCCATGGGATGCGCATCACGGCGGAAGCCGTTGAAGAAGCTGCGCAACTGCTCATGCAGCATGGTATGGCGGGTGACGCCGCGCTCAAACTCGGCGAATTCGGCGTCATTGGGCAACTCGCCATTGAGGAGGAGATACGCCACCTCGAGAAAGGTCGAATGCTCGGCCAATTGCTCGATCGGATAGCCACGATAAAGCAAGACTCCCTCATCGCCGTCGATATAGGTGATCTTGCTTTCGCAAGACGCCGTGCCGCCATAGCCGGGATCGAAGGTGAAGACCCCGAGTTCGTTGTAAAGCTTGCGGATGTCCAGCACCTCCGGCCCGATCGTGCCCGCCAGCATGGGCAATTCCGCGCTCTGATTATGCCCGGGAATGGTGATGACGGCGGAGCTCTTGGTGGCGTTGCTCATGCGTGTGTCCCCTGTGGCGGCGCGCGCCGCGCGTTTGTTGGCGTGTCGGCTATCGGGCCGGTGCTGCGGCGTAGATAAGAGTGAAATCGCCGGCAAAGCAACCTTCGCAGACGCAGCAAAATCGCGTGATTATTGCCAGAATGGTTTAAGCGCCTGTAAACGCTCGCGTGCCCGCTCCGCTTTGCGGAGCGCGCGCGGCACGCCGGCGGCGGCGAGACCGAGCGCCATGCCTTGCGCCACCGCCAAATCGTCAGCGCCGGCATGATCAGGCGTGAGGCCGCGCACCAGGCGGGTGGTGGTGGTGGCGTCGTTGATCGTCCCCAGCCATTCTTGCAGCGCCGCGAGGCGGCGGAGAAAGCGCGCCATGCGCCGCGGCGGAAAGCAGGGCGCGAAAATTTCGCCGAGATAGCGGAGCCGCTTGGCATCCAGCCGCAAGCGATGGCGCTGGTCCGGCCCGAGTTCGGCGAGCGTCGTCACCCGGCGGAGTTTTCGCGCCCGCCGTTCGAGCCTCTCGCGGGCAAATTCGCCAAAAGAGAGCGCGGTCGCACCGCTTTCCGGGCCGTCGCGCCCCGCGGCGACGTCTTCGGCACCGAGGACAAGCAGCGGCAGGATCGCAAGCAAGACGTCGAGCCGGCGCCCCCCCTCCCCCGCCCGCCAGGCGCCGAGCGCCGCATAGGCCTCGTGCCAGCGCCGAATCGCTCGCGGCAAAAGCTGCGACGGCGCCGGATCATCGGGAAAGGCGAGGGCAAGATCGCGCCCGATCCCCGCCATGAACACATCCCAATCCCGCGCCGGGGCGAGACTATGGCTGAAATCGCGCAGGCTTTGGCGAAGTTCGGCGAGCAGCGGCGCGCACAGCGGCGCGAACACGGCGATCGCGGCGCGCAGCCGGCGAAGGGCGACGCGGGTTTGATGCACCGGCTCAGGGTCGTGCGCGGCGCTGGCCGGCCCTGGCGCCCGCGCCAGGGCGGCGAGCTGGGCGCGCAAACTCGCCCCACGCGCCGCCAGAATCTGGCGGGCGGCGAGCGCAAGGGGGGTTGCCGCGTCAAGGCCGGCGATGGGATCGGGAGGGGGCGGCAAAGCAACGCCAAGGGCGCGATGGGCGGCGAGAGCGGGGAGCGGCGCGGGGAGTGGCGCGAGCGGCAGATCCTCGGCAAGCGCCCGCGCTGCCGCCGCGACCGCGAACGCCGGCCCCGCCAGCGTCAGACGAAAGACGCGCCCCCTCCCGCCGGCGACGAAGGCCCCGGCGGTGATCTCGAGCGTGATGCCCGGCACATTGCGACTGACATAGCGCCGCCGCCGGCCGATCATGCCGCCGAAAACGACCCCCTCGCCGCAGGATAAGGCGCCCGGCCGCAGCGCCATCGCCTCTCCCGCGGCATTGAGCCCCCAAAATTCGACGAGACGCGCCGAGATGCGCCCGCCATGCAACCCGAGCGCCCAAAACCCCGGCGCGCGGCGCAGCCGGGGCACGGCCTCGGGAGGGAGAAGGAGGTCGAGCCGCGCCGCGGTGGTGGTCTCCAGTCGCCGCGCGGGCTCGCCGGCGATCATCCCTCGGCCGCGGTGAGATCGCGCGGCGAGAGGAAGCGGAGCAGCCGCGCCGGCCCGACGCCGAGCGCCGCCCAAGGGCCGCCATACGCAAATTCGAGCAGGGTTCCGGTCGGCAACCCTGCGGCCAGCCGCGTCACGATCTCGCGCCGCTCGCCATCATCGCGATGATCGGCAAGCCGCAGCGCGCAATCATGCAAACCGGGGTTATGGCCGATCACCAGCACGCTGCGGACGGTTTCCGCGACCTCCGCCAGAATCCCGATGATCTGCTCGGCGCTCGCGAGATAAAGTTGCGCCATCGTCTCGACCAGCGGCGTCTCCTCCCAAGGTTCGAGGGCGGCCAGCGTCTCGATCGCGCGCCGGGCGCTCGAGACCAGCACGAGATCGGGGAGCAAGCCGCGCGCGCGCATCGCCGCGCCGATCGCGCTGGCATCGCCGCGCCCGCGCGCCGTCAGCGGTCGTGCGTCATCGGGAATACCAGGGCCGGCGGCGGCCGCTTTGGCGTGGCGCAGGAACAAAAGCTGGTGCATGCGGGCGGAAAACCATGACGGACGATGTGATCCACGTCATCTTGCCATCTTCGGCGGCGTTTGTCGCCCACCCCGCTTGCGAGAGACCGCTAGAGCAAGGTAGGTTTTGATTGAACCACCCGGTTCAATCAAAACCGGCCAGCTTGCTCGCCAAAATAGGGGTAGAGCGTGATCGACTTAAACCGATCGCGCTCTAGCGCCCGGCTTTGGCCTGCTGCTCACGCGCGATCGCGGCGCGGATCAAATCCCGCGCCTCCGCGGCGTCGCCCCAGCCCGAGAGCTTTACCCACTTGCCCGGCTCGAGATCCTTATAGTGTTGAAAGAAATGCTGAATCTGCTCGAGCGTGATCTCGGGAAGGTCGGTGTAGTTTTTCACATGGGCATAGCGCTTGGTGAGGTGGGGCGATGGCACGGCGAGGATTTTTTCATCGAGGCCGGCATTGTCCTCCATGCGCAAAACGCCGATCGGGCGCACATTGATCACCGCGCCGGGAATGATCGGGCGGGTATTGGCGATCAACACATCGGTCGGATCGCCATCCTCGCACAAAGTATGGGGCACGAAGCCGTAATTGCCGGGATACCGCATCGGCGTGTACAAAAACCGATCGACCACCAGCGTCCCCGCCGCCTTGTCCATTTCATATTTGATCGGCTCGCCGCCAACCCCGACCTCGATCACGACATTGACGTCGTCCGGTGGGTTTTGGCCAATGGCGATGGCATCGAGACGCATGGCGACACTCCGAGAGCAGGAAAAACCGAATAGGCCGCGCTCGTTACCATGGATCCGCCTCGCGCGAAACCGTGCTGCAGCGCAAAATCAGCCGTCAGCGCGCGGTACCCAAGGAATGCGCGCGACCTCGATGCCCTCCTCGGCGAGTTGCTCGGCCTGCTCGCGGCTGGCCTCGCCATAAATCGGGCGGACAGCGCTTTCGCCAGCATGGATACGCCGCGCCTCCGCGGCAAAGTCGGCGCCAACATAGTCGCAATGTTTCTCGATCTCGGTGCGCAGCCGCTGCAAGACCGCGCGCACCTGATCAGGGAGGTGTGGGCCCGCGACGGCTTTCGGCGGCGCCATGGCGGCAGTGGCGGGTGCGGCCGCGTCCCGCCGCGCCAGCGCCGGCGCCATCAGCGCCCGGGTGACGCCGCGATCGCCGCAATGCGGGCACGAAAGCAGACCCTTCGCCGCCTGCTGCTCGAAGGCGGCGCTGCTCTTGAACCATCCGTCGAAAGCGTGGTCGGACGGGCAGCGGAGCTGGTAGTGGATCATCGCGCGGGCCGCATCACGAGGTCGTCTCGATCAGGCCGCTTTGTGCAGCAACCGATCGAGCTTGCCGGCGGCCTCCAGCGCATGGAGATCATCACAGCCGCCGATTGCCTGGCCGTCGATGAAAATCTGCGGCACCGTTCTCTGCCCGCCCGAGCGCCGCATCGCCTCGGCCCGCGCCGCCGAACCGGCGGGCGCATCGATCTCCTCGAACGCGACCCCCTTCTGCGTCAAAAGCCGCACCGCGCGCGCGCAATAGGGGCAGAAAGCCTGGGTATAGATCTCGATCTTCGGCATGCCGATCTCCGTGTCTCAGAAAGAAATGTTCTTTCCTGGTGACGCTGGCAAGGGGTGGGGCCGGTTCGGGGGCGCAAAAGAGGCGCCGAGGTCGCGTGCCGGCATCAATGAAACCGCGGATCGGCGACGCGGGCGAGCGCCAGGACATCGACGGCCCGCGCACCGGCGGCGAGCAAGGCACGGGCGCAAGCATTGCTGGTGGCGCCGGTGGTCAGCACGTCATCGATCAGAAGAATGCGCCGCCCGGCGATCGCGGCCGCGCGGCCGGGGCGAACCGCGATCGCGCCGGCCATGGTCTCCGCCCGCGCGCGCGCCGAAAGATCGCCGAGCATCGGCGTCGCCCGCACGCGGCGAAGCGCATCGGGGAGCATTTTCCGCCCAGAAAGCCGCGCCAGCGCCCCGGCGAGCAGCGCCGCCTGGTTGTAACGCCGCGCAAGCAAGCGCGTCCGATGGAGCGGCACCGGCACCAGAAGATCGGCCTCTTCGAGCAGTGCTGCGCCGGCGCGGGCCATGAAGCGGGCGAGCGGCCGGGCGAGATCGGTGCGGTCGCCATGCTTGAACGGCAGGATCAAGCGCCGCGCCATCGCATCATAGCGAAAGGCTGCCCGGGCGCGCGAAAAAACCGGCGATTGCTGGCGGCAATGGGCGCATAGCCCGTCACCACCGGCGAGTGCGGCATAAACGAAAGGCGCGCCGCAGCGGACACAGAACGGCGCGGTGATGAAGGTGACCCCCTGAAAGCAAGCGGCGCAGAACTGCCCGGGTGCCGCGACCGGCCGGTCACAGGCAAGGCAGAGCGGCGGCAGCAGGAGATCGAGCAGGCCGCGCCCGCAGCGCTGCAGAAGCCGCGCCGGCCTCGGCGCGGCGGCGGCGCTCACGCCGCGAGACGCGTGCGGATCGCGGCCAAGGCGGCCTCCGCCCGCGACCCGTCCGGCCCGCCCGCTTGGGCGAGATCGGGGCGACCGCCGCCGCCCTTGCCGCCGACCGCCTCGCTCGCCGCGCGCACGAGATCGACGGCGTTGAACCGCGCGGTCAGATCGGGCGAGACGCCAACGACGATGCTCGCCTTGCCGTCAGCGGTGGAAACCAAGGCGACGACGCCGCTGCCAAGCTGCTTTTGGATGGCATCGGCGAGGCTTTTGAGTTCGCGCGCCGCGACTTCGCCGAGATTGCGGGCGGCGAGTTTCACCCCGCCGACCTCCTCGATCGCCGCCTCCGTGCCGCCGGTCGCGAGCTTGCGCTGCAAGGCGCTGATTTCGCCCTCGAGCCGCCGGCGGTCCTCGAGCAGGGCCTGAACCCGCGCCGGCAAATCGGCGGGATGGGTGCGAAGAGCCGCGGCGGCGGCGGCAAGGCGCCGATCATTCTCGGCAACCAGCGCCATCGCGCCGGCGCCGGTCGCCGCCTCGATGCGGCGAACCCCGGCGCCAACCGCGCTTTCCGCTTCGATGCGGAAAAGACCGATATCGCCAGTGCGCCCGACATGGGTGCCGCCGCAGAGTTCGATCGACCAGGCCGGCTTGTTGCCGTCTGGCGCGCCCATCATCACGACCCGCACCTCATCGCCGTATTTTTCGCCGAACAAGGCCATCGCGCCGAGTTCGACCGCCGCCGCCGGCGTCATCAGCCGCGTGGTGACGGCGCTGTTTTCGCGGATACGGGCATTCACCTCCGCTTCCACCGTAGCCAAATCCTCGGCGCTCAGCGGGCGCGGGTGGCTGATGTCGAAACGCAGCCGATCGGGCGCATTGAGGCTGCCTTTTTGCGTCACATGGCTGCCGAGCCGGCGGCGCAGCGCCTCGTGCAGAAGATGGGTCGCGGAATGGGCGGCGCGGATCGCGCGGCGCCGGTCATGGTCGATCTCAGCATGAACGGCGGCGCCGACGCGGGCGGTGCCGGCCTCGATCCGGCCGAGATGGACGAAAAGATCGCCGAGCTTCTTTTGCGTGTCGGTGACGAGGATGCGCAAGCCCTCGGCGCCGGTGATTTCCCCACTATCGCCGACCTGGCCGCCGCTTTCGCCATAAAACGGCGTCTGATTGAGGATGACCGCGACCTCCGCCCCCGGCTTGGCTTCGGCAACCGGCGCGCCGTCCGCGACCAGAGCAAGGATGGTCGCATCGGCGGCCTCGGTCGCATAGCCGAGAAATTCGCTGGCGCCGATCTTTTCGCGAAGTTCGAACCAGACGCGCTCGGTCGCCGCCTCCCCCGACCCCGCCCAGGCGGCGCGGGCGCGGGCGCGCTGGCTTGCCATCGCCGCCTCGAACCCGGCGAGATCAACGCTGCGGCCCTGCTCGCGCAGCGCATCCGCGGTGAGATCGACCGGAAACCCATACGTGTCATAAAGCCGAAAGGCGACCTCGCCGGGCAGCGCCGCCCCTGCCGGCAGATCCGCGACCGCCTCGGCGAGAAGATGCAGCCCGCGCTCCAGCATCGCGGCAAACCGCGTCTCCTCCAGCGCCAGCGTCTCCTCGATCAGCACCTCGGCACGGCCAAGTTCGGGGTAAGCAAGCCCCATCTGGCGTAAAAGCGCCGGCACCAGCCGGCACAGCAAGGGCCGATCGACGCCCATCTGGTGGGCGTGGCGCATGGCACGGCGCATGATCCGGCGCAGCACATAGCCGCGCCCCTCGTTTGAGGGCAGGACGCCATCGGCGATCAGGAAAGCGGAACTCCGCAAATGGTCGGCGATGACGCGGTGGCTCACTTTGTGCGGCCCGTCGGGTGCCTGGCCGGAGGCTTCAGCACTGGCGAGGATGAGGGCGCGGAGCGTGTCGGTGTCGTAATTGTCGTGCTTGCCCTGGAGGATCGCGGCAAACCGCTCGAGCCCCATGCCGGTATCGATCGAGGGACGCGGCAGCGGCCGGCGCTCGCCGGGCGGATCCTCCTCGAACTGCATGAAAACGAGGTTCCAGATCTCGATGAAGCGGTCGCCATCGGCATCCGCGCTTCCGGGTGGGCCGCCGGGGACGCTATCGCCATGGTCATAGAAAATTTCCGAGCACGGACCGCAGGGGCCGGTATCGCCCATGCGCCAGAAATTATCGCTGGTCGGGATGCGGATGATGCGATGTTCGGGCAACCCCGCGATCTTGCGCCAGAGCATTGCCGCGTCATCATCCTCGGAATAGACGGTGACCAGGAGGCGCTCGGGCGGCAACGCGAAATCGCGGGTGATCAGCGTCCAGGCCAACTCGATCGCGACATCCTTGAAATAATCGCCGAAGCTGAAATTGCCCAGCATCTCGAAAAACGTGTGATGGCGGGCGGTATAGCCGACATTGTCGAGATCGTTATGCTTGCCGCCGGCGCGCACGCATTTCTGCGCCGTGGTCGCGCGGCGATAGGGGCGGGTTTCCTGGCCAGTAAAGACGTTCTTGAACTGCACCATGCCGCTGTTGGTGAAGAGAAGGCTCGGGTCGTTGCGCGGCACGAGCGGCGAGCTTTCCACCACTTGGTGGCCGTTGCGGGCAAAAAAATCGAGAAAGGCGGCGCGAATGTCGTTGCTGCTGGGCATCGTGACCGGAAGGCCCCTGGCTCTCTGGGTTGGCTATGATCGAAGCAAAACCCATTACCGCAGGCGCCCCCGCCTGTCACCTTGGCGCGGTCACGGACTTTACTGGCCGAGTTCGACGAGCACGATTTCCGCCCCGTCGTCAGACGCCAGGGTGATCTCGCTCTCGCCCGCGATCGCGGCGCCATCGCGCGGGCCGAGCCGCTCGCCATTGACCGTGATCGTGCCGCTGGCCGCAACGATATAGGCGCCGCCGCCTTGCGGCAGGCGGCAGCTTACGCTCTCGCCGGCCGCGAGCCTGCCGGCGAGCACCGCGGCGTCGGCATAGAGCGGCAAGGCCCCGAGCCCGTCATGCGCCGCCCGGCCGCTCGCCAGCACCTGCAAACCGCCGCCCTCGCGCGGGAATTGCCGCGTCCCCCAGCCGGGCGCAACGCCGCGCTGATTGGGCATAACCCAGATCTGGAAAAGCCGCGTCGGCACCGCTTCGAGATTATATTCGGCATGAACGATGCCGGTGCCGGCATGCATCACCTGAACATCGCCGGCCTCGGTGCGCCCCTCGTTGCCGAGACTGTCGCGATGGGTGATCGCGCCATCGCGGACATAGGTAATGATTTCCATTTCGCGATGCGGGTGCGGGTCGAAGCCACGCTGCGGCGCGATCTCGTCGTCATTCCACACCCTGAGCGGGCCGAACCCCATCCGCTGCGGGTCGTGATACTCGCCGAAGCTGAAATGATGACGGGCATTCAGCCACTCATTGCGAAACCGGCCGAGGCCGGCAAACGGGCGAAGATCGATCATGGTGCCGCTCCTGCTATTTTTCTTCGATATCGAAGGATAGGGAGCGAGTCAATTCTCGACAAGGCATGCCGTGATGACCTTTTGCTCCGGGCGCGCTGCGTCGGCGGCGGAATTTCCTAGAGCGCGATCGGTTTAAGTCGATCGCGCTCTACACCTATTTTGACGAGCAAGTTGGCCGGTTTTGATTGAACAGGATGGTTCACTCAAAACCTACCTTGCTCTAGAGCGCGATCGGTTTAAGAGCCCCTTTCAAAACCGCTTGTACCTTGATTCAATTTGATTCATGAAGGGGCATGCCCGCGCCCCAACTCTCCGACAGCCTGTGGTCGATCCTCGAACCCTTGCTCCCTCCGCCGCGCCCGCGGCCAAAGGGTGGCCGGCCGCCGATCTCGGCACGCGCCGCGCTGACGGGCATTCTGTTTGTGCTACGCAGCGGCATTCCCTGGGAGATGTTGCCTCGCGAGATGGGCTGCGGCTCTGGGGTAACCTGCTGGCGGCGCCTGCGCGACTGGCAAGCGGCCGGCGTTTGGGAGCGGTTGCACCGCGAGTTGCTGCGCCGCTTGCAAGACGCCAACCGCATCGACTGGAGCCGGGCCGCGCTGGACAGTTCCGCCATCGCGGCAAAAAAGGGGGTGCCGCGACCGGGCCGAACCCGACCGATCGGGGCCGTCCCGGCACGAAACGCCACCTCGTCACGGACCGTCACGGTATCCCGCTCACGTTCGCCCTGACCGGGGCCAATGTGCATGACAGCGTGCCCTTCGAGCAGATGCTCGATGCGATCCCAGCGATCCGCGGCAAGCGCGGCCGGCCGCGGCGCAGGCCGAGAAAGCTGCACGCGGACAAGGCCTATGATCATCGCCGCTGCCGCCGCGCCTGCCGGCAGCGAGGCATCACGCCGCGCATCGCCCGGCGCGGCGTCGAGACCAGCGAGCGTCTCGGCCGCTATCGCTGGGTCATCGAACGCACCTTCGCCTGGCTCAATCGCTTCCGGCGTCTCACCATCCGCTACGAGCGGCGCATCGATATCCACAGCGCGTTTACAAGCATCGCTTGCTCCCTCATCGCCCTCCGGGCTCTGGAGGGAAGGTTTTGAAAGGGACTCTAAGTCGATCGCGCTCTAAACCTATTTTGGCGAGCAAGTTGGCCGGTTTTGATTGAACAGGATGGTTCACTCAAAACCTACCTTGCTCTAGCGCTTCGAAAAATCGACACGGGCGACAAAGCCGGTTTCCGTGCCGAAGACGAGATTGGCGCCATCGGCACTCCAGGCGAGTGCCGAAATCGCACCGCGCCCGGGAGCGGCGACCGGCAGGATGCGCTCGGAGGCGATATCGGCGAGCACGACCAGACCATCGGCGAACCCGGCGGCAACCGTGTCGTGGACGGGGTGGCACGCAACGCGCGTGCAGAGCACGCCATCGCCGCCGGCGAGTTCGAGCGGTGGTTTTCCCATCGGCCCGCCGCCGGAAAACGGCCACAGCACCACCGTCTCGGCGCCGCTGGTCGCGAGAAATTTGCCGCTGCGGCTAAAGGAAAGCGATTGCGTCTTCGCCGGATAGCCGCTCATGCGCATATGTTCGCCACTCGAGAGCCGCCAGCCATGCAGCGCGTTTTCCTGCATCGCCGTCACCACCACATCATTATCTGGCGACCAGGCGAGCGCGGTGTGGCTTCCCTTCCATTCCAGCCGGCGCGGATTGTCTGATTTCGAGGCAACGAACCAAAGGCTGACGCCGTTGTAATGCGCCGCGGCGATACGTTTGCCCTTGGCGTCAAACGCGAGCCCAGTGATCGAGGACGGATGGTCGAGCTGTTTTTGTGTCTGCCCCGCTTGATCGAAGAGATAGAGCTTTTTGCCGATCGCGGCGGCGCGATGGCCGCTGACATGGCTTGCGACGTGCTCGACCCATTTCATCCCGAACCGGGCGATCTCGGTGATCTCGCCCGTGGCCGAGACCGCGAGAAAGCGCCCGTCATCGCCGCCGGAGAGAAATCCCGCCGGCCCGCCATCGGCGCAGAGCGCAAGCGCCGCGCCATCATGGGCCGCAACCCGCCGAAAGCCGCCCCTATCAGCGAGCGCGAGCGTGCCGTCACCGAGCGCGCAAGCACTCACCAAGCCGTCTCGCGTCCAGGCGGCGGCGGTGACGAAGGCGCCGAAATCCTCGCCGATCCCGCGCTCTTCGAGGAGCCGGTCGGCCTGCCGCAGGCCACTCATGGCGCGGCATCGACCTGACAGGCGAGGAAGCCGCGGCGAAGCTGCGGGCGGTTGAGGTTGCGGCCGATGAAGACCAATTTCGAGGCGGGCTTGGCGCCCTTCGGCCACGGGCCGATGAAATCCCCCTCCGCCATCATGTGGACGGCTTGGAAGGCGAAGCGGCGGCTCTCGCCCGGATAGTGCAGGATCCCCTTGGTGCGGAGGATATCCTGGCCTTGGGCGGCGAGAAGGGCGCCGATCCAGGCGTTGAATTTTTCCGGGTCGATCGGCCGCTCGGCCTCGAAACTCATGCTGGCCACGTCTTCGTTATGGCTGTGGCTGTCGTCCTCGAGGAAATTCGGGGCATGGTCGAGCACGCGGGTGAGGTCGAAAGCGCCCTGGTCGAGAAGATCGGCGATGGCGACGCCGGCGCGGGTTGCGCGGTGGATGCGCGCAAAACGGTTGATCTCGCGGATCCGCGCCTCCAGCGCCGCCGCTTCCGGCTCCGAAACCAGATCCATCTTGTTGAGGACGATGACATCGGCGAACGCGATCTGCTCGCTCGCCTCGGGGCTGTCGGCGAGCCGCGCCAGGAGATTCTTCGCGTCGACGACGGTGACGATGGCGTCCAGCCGGGTTTTTTCGCGCACCCCCTCATCGACGAAAAATGTCTGCGCGACCGGCGCAGGATCGGCAAGCCCGGTGGTCTCGATCAAAATGCCGTCGAATTTGTCGCGCCGCTTCATCAGCCCGCCGAGGATGCGAATGAGATCGCCGCGCACGGTGCAGCAGATGCAGCCATTGTTCATCTCGAACACTTCCTCGTCGGTATCAACGACGAGATCATTGTCAACGCCGAGTTCGCCGAACTCGTTCACCACCACCGCGTAGCGCTTGCCATGGTTTTCACTCAAAATGCGGTTGAGCAGCGTCGTCTTGCCGGCGCCGAGATAGCCGGTGAGCACCGTCACCGGCACTTGTTGGGAAGCCTCCGTCATCAGATCACTCCATGCCACACGAACATCGCCCATAGCGCCGCGGGTGCTATCCAACAGGCAAAAGTTTTTTGGTTCTTTTTTTCAAAAAAGAACACGCTGCCTTTTTGACTCCCGCCACCCCGCCGCCTTTGCCCCCATATAGGCGCCCGGTCCCCTTTCGGGAACCGGGCGGGATCAGCCATGCGTCGGTCAATGCGCGGCGGGAAGCGCCAGGGTGAAGACGTGGTTGTTGGCGCTGGTCAGGCGCAACACATAGCCGGGCGCGGTGAGCGGCGCCGCACCCGGCGCCGGCGGCAGCGTGATCGTCGCCATCGCGCCGACGCCGGCGACGATGCCGAACGGTCCGGGCTTGAATTGCTGATACGCGAAATCATTGACGATTGCGGTTTTCGGCAATGACGTCAGGGTTTTGGTGTCCCAGTGGGCGATCACCTCGCCGGAGCCCGCGGCAAGCAGCGCGGCATCGACGATATGCGATGGCGCCTCCGGCGTGCCAGCGTCGAGATAGGCATGAAACCGCACACTGCCATCCGCTGCGAGCGCACCATTGGTCAGCGTGACATGGTGCTTGGTCGGGCTCACCGGGCCGCCATGAAACGGCGTGATCACCGAGCCGCGATAATAACTATACGTGCTGATATCGAAGGCGGCGACGAAGGCGAGTACGACGAGGGCGAGCGTGCGAAAGCGCTGCTCATCGAGCGGCAGCGGCAGGCTGCCGGCGCTCCAGCGGAACCACGGGCGGTCGGCGAGCGCCGGGTTGCGGCCGAGGCGGAGATTGTCGAGCGCGTAAGCGCCACCCCCGGCAAGGAGTAGCGTGCCGCCCATGGCGAGGTTGGCGGCGGCCATCGTCCATTCATCGATGCAGGTCGCGCCTTGCCAGCCGAACATCAGCATCAGCACTACCGAAAACCCCATCGAAATCAAAGCGCTCGCCCGTGTGTAGAGCCCGAGGATGAGAAACAGGCCAACGATCAGCTCGGCCGCCGAAAACAGAATGACCGAGGCATAGAGCAGGACGAAATGCTGGAGCAGAAAGCCGATCACCTTGTCGAGGCCGAGCAGCGCCCCCGGCATGGCGGTGTGGAATTTGTGCGCCATCCAAGAATGCCCGCCCCAGGCGTCGAGCTTGGAGGGGGCATAGATGAAGCGCCGCGAGCCGCCGCCCCAGTAAATAAATCCCTGGATGACGCGGACCGGGAGCAGCGCGAGCCCGGCGATCTGCCAGCCGCTATCGGCAAGCGCTGTCGCGAGCGCGGGATGGCCGGGTTTGAGCGTGGTCGTGGACATGGTGGACATTCCTTATTTTGGCCGCATCACGGCTGATACGGCTTGAAGCCATAGCGCGCGAAAATCGCGAGCGCCGCGGGCGAGCGGATGAAGGCGAGCCAGGCGCGGGCGGCGTCCGGGTGCGGCGCGCCCTTGACCTCGGCGCCAGCATAGATCGCGGTGACGTTTTGCGCCGGCGGAATGGCGATGGTGGTGATCGGGTGTCCGGCATGCTCCTGGAACATCGCTTCCGACTGCCAGGTGACGCCGGCCACCGCCTTGCCCTCCATCAGCCAGAGCGGCGTCTCGCGATGGTGGATATGGGTGAGCAACGTCGTCCCATCCGCGACCTTGGCGCCATAGACGCGGTCGGCCAGCGCCTTGCCGCCGGCCTTTTCCAGCGCCGCTTTGATCTGCCGGGCGATGCCCTCGAATGCCGGGTTGGGCATGACGAGGCGGATATCGGCGCGGCCGAGATCGGCAAGCCCGGTGACATGGCCGGGATTGCCCTTCGGCACCATGATCGCGAGCTGGTTGGTGACATAGGGCACCGCCGGGCCGACGAGATGGCCGTCCTTGATCAGCGCTTGCACCTTCTTGAAGCCAGCGAAATAGGCGTCCGCCGGCACCGTCCACGTCATATTGCCGGAGGTGACGGTGCCGCCGGCTTCGATTTGCTTGACCAGCATGCCCGGCGGGATCGTCTCGTAATAGATATGGCCCTTGAACTCGGGATGCGCGGCCTCGAAGGCGGCGACCAGCGGCGCCATCGCGAAGAAATAATTGCCGCCGACATAGAGCACGAGCTTGGCGGTCATCGGATCGCCGTGGAAATCGGCGAGATCGTCCACTTCCGGCACGGTGAACTCAAACCCCCGCTGGGTCACATCGTCATTGGCGCCGTTCTGCCAGGGCGGATAAAGCGTCGCCTCCGCCGCCGGCGCGGGATGCGGGGCGGCAAGGAGGGCAAGCGCGGCGAGGGTGGCCCAGCGCAGGCTCTGCCGTTTCGCACGCCACGTTTTCGGTTGCAGTTTGATCATCGCATTCTCCCTTCTGCCGGCGGGGCGCCGGCCTTGGCCGAAGAATGGCGGTATAAGCCGCGAAATTCTAACGAAATGTTCCGCTGGAATTATTCGATAAAATAGATTGATTTGCGCCGATCAATAAGAATCGGTTGCGCCATGGGCGAGGTCATGGGTGCGCAACTCGCGGGCCCGGGCGAGCACTTTGCTCTCAAGCTCGCCAACCGTGACCTTGCTCACCGGCGCATCGACCCATTGGCCATTTTGCTGCACTTGGCGAAAGAGGGTGACGCGAATGGCATCGGCGCGCATCTGCCGGCCAAGGATATAGGCGGTCGCGCGGAAGCGCTCGTTGGCGACGGAAGTCGGCTGATACCAGTCGGTCATGATGACGCCACCGAACGGATCCTCCGAGGCGAGCGGCATGAAAGAGAGGATATCCAGGGCGCCGCGCCAGAGATAGGCATTGACCCCGACGCCGGCATTGACGTCTGGGCCGCCTTTCGCGGTCGCGCCGGCAGCGTTGGCGCCGAGGCCGGGATCGGATGGCGGGGGCGTTTGCGTCTTGCTCGCGCAACCGGCGAGCGCAAGCGCGAGCGCGAACGCCGCGAGCGCAAGGCGGGAAGCAAAGGCAGGCGGACACGACGATGGCGGCATGAGCGCTCTCTAGCGGTTCGGCGCGGCGCCGCCAAGCGCCGTGATCGCCGCCAGGCCCGCGCAATAGCGGCGCGGCAGGCGGCGCGCACGCGCGCCATCGATCCCACCGAGTGCCGCGACCGCAAGTCCCGCGCGCGACGCCAGCGCAACCCAGCGCACAACCCCGAGCGCGGGCGCGCCGGGATGGCTCGCCGTCCTGAAAACCGGCGAGAGAAAGGCGAGTCGCGCGCCAACGCGGCGGGCTCGCCGCAACTCCCGCGCCGAATGGGCGGCGGCGGTGAGGAAACAGGGCTTCGATCCCCGCCGCCGTGCGGGAGCGCGGGCGGGGAGATGTAACCCCGCCCGGAGATGCGCGGCGAGCCGCCAGTCGCCAGCGATCGCAAGCGCGATCCGCCGCGCCCGGCACAACCCGGCGACCGCGCTGGCGAGGTCGGGGGCGGCGCCGCGCAGCACGACCCCGGCCCGGCCGCGTGGAAGATGAAGGATCGCGGCGCGCGGGTCGGGAAGACGTGTCGCGTCGCTGAATAGCCAGAGCGTCGGCAGCCGATCCCGGCGCCAGGGCTTGACCCGAAAGGCATAGGCAAGGAGTTTGCGGTCCATGACCGCATTGCAAGCACATCCCGGCCCGAACGGCGAGGGCAGCACGGTCGGCGAGCGGCTCGCCGCCTGCCGCGCGGCGATCGCGCACGCGGCGCGCGGCGTTGGCCGCGATCCGGCGGCGATCACGTTGCTCGCGGTCTCCAAAACCCAGCCGCAGGCGGCGATCGAGGAAGCGCTCGCGCACGGCCAGCGGCATTTCGGGGAAAACCGGGTGCAGGAGGCGGCGGCGAAATTTCCCGCCCTGCGTGCCAACTACCCCGACCTGCGCCTCCATCTCATCGGCCATCTCCAGACCAACAAGGCGCGGGACGCGGTGCGGTTGTTCGATGTCATCGAAAGCCTCGACCGCCCCAGCCTCGCCGAGGCGCTGGCGGCGGCGATGGCGCGCGAAGAGAGGCGGCCGGATCTGTTGGTCGAGGTCAATCTCGGCGATGAGCCGCAGAAATCGGGGGTCATGCGGGAGGCCGCCGATGATTTCATCGCCGCCTGTAAGGCGCGGTTCGGGGCAGCGTTGATCGGGGTGATGGGGATTCCGCCGGTTGCGGCCGATCCCGCGCCACATTTCGCTTGGCTTGCCGCCTGCGCCCGGCGCCATCGCCTGGGGGTGATCTCGATGGGGATGTCGGCGGATTTCGCCGCGGCGATCGCCGCCGGTGCCACCGAAATCCGGCTCGGCACCGCGATTTTCGGCGCCCGCCCGGCGGCTGCCTGAGGCCGCACCGCCCGGCTGCCCGCTTGCGCCGTCGGTCAGCGGTAGCGTATGGGTGCCGCCCGGCGCCACGATTTTGCAACGCACAACCCGCGCAGAGGCCCGAGACGATGATGTTTCTCCCGCCCCCCGCCTTGCTCACCCCGATGAGGGCCGCTGCTGCCGCTGCCGCGGGGCGAAAGGCGCGCCGATGACCATCGCCGAACGAGATCGGGCGGCGCCACGGCTCGGTGTTCTGCTCGCGGTCCTCGGTGTCGTCTATGGCGATATCGGCACCAGCCCGCTTTATGCCTTCCATGCGAGCCTCGTTCTCTTGCAGCCGCATCCGATCAACGCGCCGGAAATTTTGGGCATTCTCTCGCTCATCGTCTGGTCGCTGATCCTGATCGTCACGGTCAAATACGTGACCCTGGTGATGCGCGCCGATAACCGCGGCGAGGGCGGCATTCTGGCGCTGATGGCCTTGGCGCAGCGGGTCTCGAAGCTCGCCAGCACCCGGCGCGGCCTGGCTCTGGTCGGCATCGTCGGCGCCAGCCTTTTTTTCGGCGACGGGGTCATCACCCCGGCGATTTCGGTGCTCTCGGCGCTCGAGGGGCTCGAGGTTTCGGCCCCGGGGCTGCAGACCTATGTCCTGCCGATCGCAGCGGTGGTTATCGTCGTTCTCTTCGTCATGCAGTCGCACGGCACTGGCCGCGTCGGGCGGGTTTTCGGGCCGGTGATGGCGGTGTGGTTCGCGGTGATCGGGGTTTTGGGTGCGATTGCGGTCGCGCGCCATCCGCTCATCCTGGTTGCGCTCTCGCCGAGCTACGCGCTCGCGCTCTGCCTGCATTACCGGTTCATCGCCTTCATCGTCCTCGGCGCGGTCGTGCTCGCGGTCACCGGGGCGGAAGCGCTGTATGCCGATATGGGCCATTTCGGTGCCCGGCCGATCCGCGCCACATGGACGTTTTTCGTCCTCCCCTCGTTGATCCTCAATTATCTCGGCCAAGGCGCGCTGGTGCTGAACGACCCGAGCGCCATCGCCAATCCGTTCTATCTTCTGGCGCCGTCCTGGCTTGGCCTGCCGATGGTCATTCTCTCCACCATCGCGACGGTGATCGCGAGCCAGGCGCTGATTTCCGGCGCCTATTCGATGGCCCGGCAATGCATGCAGCTCGGTTTTCTCCCGCGCATGACGGTGCGCCACACCGGCGAGACCGAGGAGGGGCAGATCTATGTGCCGCAGATCAATTATATTCTCGCGATCGCGGTCTTGATCCTGGTGCTCTCCTTCAAGACCAGCGACAGCCTGGCCTCGGCCTATGGCATCGCCGTCACCGGCACCTTCACCTGCACCGCGATTCTCGCCGCCGTCGTTTTTCGCCGCCAGTTCCTCTGGTCGCGCGCCGCGACGATCATCGTGTTCGGCTTTTTCTTCGTGCTCGATGGCACGTTCTTCGCCGCCAATTCGCTGAAAATCGTCGAGGGCGGCTGGGTGCCGCTCGTCATCGGCGGGGCGCTGATCGGGCTGATGACCACCTGGCGGCGCGGGCGTGACCTCATGCTGGCGCGCTGGCAGCAAGACAGCCTGCCGCTCGCGACCTTCATCGCCCGATTGCCGCAATCGCGCACCGTGCGCGTCCCCGGCATCGCGGTGTTTCTCACCGGCAACCCGGAATATGTTCCCGGCGCCCTGCTCCACAATCTCAAGCACAATAAAGTGCTTCACGAACAGGTTCTGTTCGTGACCGTCAACAATATCGACGTCCCCGAAGTCTTGCCCGAGCATAGAACCCAGATCGAAGATCTCGGCTCCGGTTGTTACCGCGTCATTCTGTCCTATGGCTTCAAGGAAAGCCCCAATATCCCGCGTGCCCTCGAGGCTCTGCGCGACAAGGGCCTGCCGTTTGATGCGATGCAGGTGAGCTATTTTCTCGGCCGTGAGACGCTGGTGCCGGCGATGGTGCCGAAAATGTCGCTCTGGCGGATGTGGCTGTTCCTCGCCATGGCGCGGAATGCGGTTTCGGCGACGGAATTTTTCCGCATTCCCCCCGATCGCGTCGTCGAACTCGGTGTCCGGGTCGCGATTTGAGCCGGGATCAGGCGCCGGTGCCCTTGCTAGAGCGCGATCGGTTTAAGTCGATCGCGCTCTACACCTATTTTGGCGAGCAAGTTGGCCGGTTTTGATTGAAAAGGATGGTTCAATCAAAACCTACCTTGCTCTAGCACCCGCCCCTATCGTTGCCATCGTGAAAAAGCGCGATGCCGGGTGAGGGATTTGAACCCCCGACCTTCGGTTTACAAAACCGCTGCACTACCGCTGTGCTAACCCGGCCTATTTTGGGCAGTGGGACATTTTCGAGGGACGCATGAAAGCCGTCAAGCGCGAGGCGAACCGCAAAAATCGGTAGAAAAATTTTTTGCTTCTTTTTTATAAAAAAGAAGTCTTCTTTCTTTTTTTCGCCCTCCCAAAAAAACCTTTCCCCACCACGCCGGCTCAGCCGGCTTGGGCCATCAGCGCCGGCGCCTCGGCGGCGAGCAGCGCGATCAGACGAGTGATCGCCTGTTGCAGGGGTTGGAAACCCGCCGAGGGGGTGATGTTGGCCTCGTCCATATAAAGCCGGCGCGCGAGTTCGATTTGAATGGCATGGACGCCGTCTCGCGGACGGCCGTAATGGCGGGTGATGAAGCCGCCGGCATAGGGGTGGTTGCGGCGCACGACGAAGCCGAGGGCGCGGAACGCGGTCTCGATCCGGGTGGTGATCGCGTCGGCGCAGGTGGTGCCATGGGCATCGCCGAGGACGATATCGACGCGGCCGAGCCCCATGAGGCTCGCGTGCGGCATCGAATGGCAATCGACCAGGAGACAGGTGCCGAACTCGGCCTTGGTTTGCGCGATCAGCGCCGCCAGCCGGTCGTGAAACGGCGCCCAGCACGCAGCGATCCGTGCCTCCGCCTCGGCGAAGGAAAGGCGCTCGCGGTAGATCGGCGTATCCGCGGCGACGATGCGCGGGATGGTGCCGAGCCCGGCTTCGGCCCGCGGGCTTGTGCGGTTGACGAAATTCGGGAGCGTCTCCTCGAACATCGCGGGATCGAGTTCCCAGCGCTCGCGATTGACGTCGCAAAAGGCGCGCGGAAAACGCGCCGCCAGCAAAACGGCGCCGCATTCCGGGGCCGCGGCGAAGAGATCATCGACGAAACTATCCTCGCTGCGGCGAAGAGTCCGCCGATCGAGCCGGGCCTGGGCGATGAACGCCGCGGAATAATCGCGCCCGGAATGCGGCGAGGTGAAGATCACCGGCGCCCGCCACCCGCACGGCTGGCGTTCCATCAGAGTTTCCTCGGCGAGCGGGGTCGGAATATCCATCACACGGCCCGGCGCGACGCGAGCGGGAAAGACCGGCAGCGGGGTTGCGGCCAGGCGGCGGCTTGCGCTAGAAGCGCTGCTCGCGGTGCCGCTGGCACCGGACGGTGGGCGGTTAGCTCAGCGGGAGAGCGTCCGCTTGACACGCGGGAGGCCACTGGTTCAATCCCAGTACCGCCCACCAAGTCCGCCAATGTCCCCATCATGGACCGCACCCTTCGTCGCGCAGAAGCGCAGATACCGCCGCTTCCTCGACGTCGCGCGAGGTGAAGGCGCGCCCGATCCCGCGCGCAAGCACGAAAGCGAGCCGCCCGTCGCGCATTTTTTTGTCATGGCGCATATGGGCGATCAGCCGGCCCGCCGAAAGCGTCTGGCCGAGATCGGCAAGCCGCGCCGGCAAACCAACGGCGGCGATATGGGCGATCACGCGCTCGGCGTCGGCGCCCGCGCAGTGGCCAAGGCGGGCCGAGAGTAAAAATGCGAGCCCGAGGCCGATCGCCACCGCCTCGCCATGCAGAATCCGGCCATAGCCGCATTCCGCCTCGAGCGCATGGCCGAAACTATGCCCGAGATTGAGCAGCGCCCGGCCATCGGCTGGCTTCTCCTCGCGCTCGTCCTCGATGACCACCGCTGCCTTGAACGCAACAGCGCGGAGAATGGCTTCGGCCTGCAGCGCGCGGTCCCCGGCGATCACGCCGGCGCCATGCGCCTCGCACCAGGCAAAGAAATCGGCGTCACCGATCAGCCCCGCCTTGGCGATCTCGGCATAGCCCGCGCGCAGCTCCCGGGCCGGGAGGCTTGCCAGCGTCGCGGTATCGGCAAGCACCATCAGCGGCTGGTGAAAGGCGCCGACCAAGTTCTTGCCGCGCCTTGTGTTGACGCCGGTCTTGCCCCCGACACTCGAATCGACCTGGGCGAGCAGCGTCGTCGGGATCTGCACGAAGGGCAGGCCGCGGAGCGTGGTCGCGGCGGCAAACCCGGCGAGATCGCCGATGACACCGCCGCCGAGCGCGATCACCGCGGTCCGGCGCTCGATGCCAAAGCCGAGCAGATCATCGACGAGGTGCGCGTAGGTATCGAGAGATTTACTCTCCTCGCCAGCCGCGACGACTTGGTGATGGCTGGTGATCCCGGTCGCGGCGAGGCCGGCTTCGAGGCGCGCGAGATAGAGCGGCGCGACCGTCGCATCAGAGATGATGACGGCGCGCTTTTGCGCAAGAATCGGCGCGAGCAGCGCGCCGGCGCGATCGATCAGCCCTTCGCCGACGACGACATCATAGGCCTGCCTCGCGAGCGCGACATGCACGCGGCGCGGCGGGCGGTGGCCGGCGAGGGCGGCGAGCACGCGGCGCGTCGTCGCCTCCAGCGTCTCATCCTCGCAATCGACGATCACGTCCGCCTCGGCATAGATCGGCCCACGCTCGGCCGCGAGTCGGGCGAGGATCGCGGCCGGATCACCGCCGGCGAGCAGCGGCCGGTGGGTCCGCCCGGCGACACGGCGGGTGAGGATGGCGATCGGGCAGCGGAGCCAGAGCGAAACCGCGCGCGCGCGGATGGCCGCCCGCGTCGCGGGGTCGAGAAAGGCGCCGCCGCCGGTTGCGAGCACCATGGGCGGGCCAGCGAGCAGGCGCTGGATCACCCGGCGCTCGCCGTCGCGGAACTCGCGCTCGCCATAGCGCTCAAAGAGTTCGGCGATACTAAGCCCGGCGGCGGCCTCGATTTCGGCATCGGCGTCGAAAAAGGGAAGCGCGAGGCGGGCCGCGAGACGGCGGCCAATCGAGGTTTTCCCAGCCCCCATGAGGCCGATCAAAACCAGCGAACGCCCGGCGAGGGCGGAGATCTCATCGTCCGAAGTGGTCTCGGCATCGAGCGCGGTGTTGCGTATCATGATGGCGGAAGCTAGCACAGGGGCGAAGCCTAACGCCAAGAGAGAGCGGCATGCGCACAACCCTGCTGATCGTGGTCCTCCTCGGGATCGTCGCCGCCTTTATCGGCGTCCTGGTGCTCGGCGCCTTCCCGCCGGCACCGCATACCGCGCTGGTCGAAAAAACCCTGCCGCTGGCGCGCCCCGCCGCGCCGCACTGACCCCAGGCCGCCATGGACCGCCATCTCGAGGCGTTTCTGGAGATGCTGGCCGCCGAGCGCGATGCCGCCTTCAACACGCGCGAAGCTTACCGCGCCGATCTCGAGGATTTCGCCGCTTTCGCCGCGGGCGATGGCAGCACCCTCATGGGCGCGACGCCGGCGCTGCTGCGCGCCTATCTCGGGAGCCTCCGCGCTCGCGGGCTTGCAGCAAGAAGCCAGGCGCGGCGGCTTTCGGCGCTTCGCCAGTTCTACCGATTCCTGTTGCGCGAGGGAATCCGCGCCGAGGATCCGAGCGCCGGGCTCGATTCGCCGCGCCCGAGCAAAAAGCTGCCGAAATATCTCGACCCCGCGGAGATCGTCGCGCTGCTCGAAGCGGCGGCGCGCCTCCCGGGCCAGGCCGGGCCGACCGCGGTTGCGGCACTCGAATTGCTCTATGCGACCGGATTGCGGGTTTCCGAGCTGCTCGCTTTGTCGCCAGCGGCGATCACCGCGGGCGAGGCGATGATCCTGGTGCGCGGCAAGGGCGGCAAGGAGCGAATCGTGCCGCTCTCGCCGATTGCCGCGGCGGCCGCCGAGCGGCTGCTCGCGGGGCAAGGCAAACCCGCGGGAAGAGAGTCTCGGCGCTGGCTCTTTCCCGGCCGCGATCCGCGCCGCCCGCTGACCCGCCAGGGGCTGGCACTCCTCTTCAAGCAGGCGGCGCTGGCCGCCGGGCTCGACCCCGCTCTGGTCTCGCCGCACGTGTTGCGTCACTCCTTTGCGACCCATCTGCTCGCCAACGGCGCCGATCTCCGCAGCCTGCAGACCCTGCTCGGGCACAGCGCCATCGCGACGACCGAGATTTACACGCATGTGTCCGCCGGGCGGCTGCAAGCGGCGGTGGCGCGGCATCACCCGCTGGCGCGACGGCGAAGCTGAGCGGCGCGGGGTTGGTCACCGGAGAATTTGTGCTAAAGCGCCTCGTCATGCGCCATTTCCTCGATTTCGAAAAGCCGATCGCCGAGCTGGAAAGCAAGATCGACGAACTCCGCCGTATGGCCGAGCCGGGCGGGATCAATATCGCCGAAGAAATCGCCCGTCTGAGCGAAAAAGTGGACCGCCAGCTCCGCACCACTTACGCCAAGCTCTCGCCGTGGCAAAAAGCGCAGGTCGCGCGCCACCCCGATCGTCCCAAGGCCAGTGACTACGTCGCCACCCTGATCACCGAGTTCACGCCCCTCGCGGGTGACCGCGCCTTCGCCGACGACGCGGCGGTGATCGGCGGTCTCGGGCGCTTTCAGGGGCAGGCGGTGATGGTGCTCGGCACCGAAAAAGGCAATGACACCGAAAGCCGCGTCAAACATAATTTCGGCATGAGCCGGCCAGAAGGCTATCGCAAGGCGCGGCGGCTCATCGAACTCGCCGGGCGCTTTGGCCTCCCCGTGCTCACCTTCGTCGATACCTCCGGCGCCTATCCCGGGATCGAAGCCGAGGCGCGCGGCCAGGCCGAGGCGATCGCGCGCACGATCGAGGCTTGTCTCGCAGCACCCGTGCCGATCGTCGCAACCATCATCGGCGAAGGCGGCTCCGGCGGCGCCATCGCGCTCGCCAGCGGTGATGCCGTGTTGATGCTGGAACACGCCATCTACTCGGTGATTTCGCCCGAGGGCTGCGCCTCGATCCTCTGGCGTGAGGCGAGCGCCGCCGAGGCGGCGGCGGAGGCGCTAAAACTCACCGCCGATGACCTCAAACGCCTCGCCCTGATCGATCAGGTGATCGCCGAACCCCTTGGCGGCGCCCATCGCCAACCCGATATCGCGATCGCGGCGGTCGCCGAAGCCATTGCCGGGGCGCTCACCCCGCTCCTCGCCCTCGACCCCGCGTTGCTGTGCGGTCGGCGAGCGGAGAAATTCCTCGCCATGGGACGCGAAACGCCCGGTTGATGGGGTTGATGGGAAGGAAGAGAATGTTCTTTTTTGAAAAAAAGAACCAAAAAACTTTTGTCCGTTGGGACTCTAGGAAGAATAGCAAGCCATGAGCGGCGGCACCGCTCATGCCGGTTGGCGGCCGCGTGCCAATCCCTGGCTGATCGCCGTCGCCGTTACCCTCGCGGCGTTCATGGAAATCATTGACACGACCATCGTCAATGTCAGCCTGCCGCATATCGCCGGCTCGATGTCGGCAAGCTACGACGACGCCACCTGGACACTCACCTCCTACCTCGTTGCCAACGGCATCGTCCTGCCGATTTCCGGCTGGTTCGGGCGGGTGATCGGGCGCAAACGCTATTTCATGATCTGTATCGCAGCCTTTACGATCAGCTCGTTCCTCTGCGGGATCGCGACCTCGCTGCCGCAAATCATCGTCTTCCGTCTGATGCAGGGATTTTTCGGCGGCGGGCTGCAGCCCAATCAGCAATCGATCATTCTCGATACTTTTGAGCCCTCACAGCGCGGGCGCGCCTTTTCGGTGGTGGCGATCGCAACCATCTTCGCGCCCGTGATCGGCCCGACCTTGGGGGGATGGATCACCGATAATTACTCCTGGCGCTGGGTGTTCCTGATCAACGTGCCGATCGGCATCATCGCGTTTCTCGCGGTCGGCGCGCTGGTCGAAGACCCGCCCTGGGTCAAGGCCGATCGCGCCAGCCGCCGCGGCATCGATTACATCGGCGTCGCTCTCATCGCGCTCGGCATCGGCTGCCTCCAAATCATGCTCGACCGTGGCGAGGACGATGACTGGTTCGCCGACCCCTCGATCCGCCTCTTCGGCATTCTCGCCGCGATCGGGCTGATCGGGGCGGCGGTGTGGCTTTCGATCGCCAAAAATCCGGTGGTCAATCTCCGCGTGCTGCGCGATCGCAATTTCGCGCTCGGCTCGGTGATGATTTTCATGATCGGCGCCATTCTCTATTCCAGCGCGGTTCTGATCCCGCAACTCGCGCAGGAGCAGCTCGGCTATACCGCAACCCTCGCCGGCCTCGTTCTCTCGCCGGGCGCGATCCTGATCCTGTTTCTAATCCCGATCATCAGCCGGCTTCTGCCGCACGTGCAGACAAGAATTTTCATCGCCTTCGGTTTCTTCTCACTCGGCTGCGCGCTCGCCTATGCCCATGGTCTGACACCAGACGTGGACTACACGACGCTCGCCCTGATGCGCGGCGCGCAAACCTTTGGCCTCGCCTTTCTCTTCGTCCCCAACAGCACCATCGCCTACTCAACCCTGCCGCGCGCGGCCAACGCCGATGCCAGCTCGCTTTACGTGATGTTCCGCAACATCGCCGGCTCGATCGGAATTTCGCTCGCGGCCGCCTTTGAAACCGAGCGCACCCAGGTCCGCCGCGCCTATCTTTCTCAGCATCTGACGCCCCTCGAACAGCCCTACGTCACCGCCAAGGCCCAGATCGCGAACACGCTGATCGCGCACGGAACAGCCGCCTCCGCCGCGCCGGGCGTTGCCGACGGCCTTCTCAACATGACGCTGCAAAAACAGGCGGCGGTGCTCGCTTATACTGATATTTTCGCGATCACCGCGATCGCCGCCTTCTGCGTCGTGCCGCTTGCCTTCCTGTTCTCCCCGAGCCGCGCAACCGGCCGCCCCCGCGCCGAGCATTGATGCCGGCAAGCCTAGAGCGCGATCGGTTTAAGTCGATCGCGCTCTACCCCTATTTTGGCGAGCAAGTTGGCCGGTTTTGATTGAACAGGATGGTTCAATCAAAACCTACCTTGCTCTAGCCGCTGACCGCGACCGCGACCGCGACCGCGCGACTGACCTCAGAATCGGAACGAGGCGACCAGCGAGCCCCATTGGTGCAGCCCGCCATGCTCGCCGTAAAATGTCTGGGTCTGGAAGACCTGCGTATAGGACACCCGCACCCCATCGACGATGACGGCAACCCCCGCTTCCAACTCGCCGACGAAGGTTCTTTCGCCGACGCTCGGCGTCGCGTTGAACGGCTCGCCGGCCAGCGTTGCGTTATAGAGCCAAGCCTGCCCATCGGCGCCAGCGAAGAAATACCAGTCAAACGGCTTGACCGGCGTATAGGCGGCGCCGCCCGACATGCCCGGCTCGATGCGGGCGACGCCGTAATCGGACGCAAGCCCCTGGCCGATCCGCACCACGCCACCGGCCAGCCCATAGATCCAAAGATTGCCGACCCCGATCGTGGCGTTGGGCAAAACATCGGTCTCGAGCCCGCCGATATGCCCGGTCGAGATGCGCCAGATGCGTGAACTCTCGAATTGCAGCACCGGCTCATCCGGCATCTGATAGCCCCAGCCGAGATCATGGGGCTGGCCGATGAGGTTGTGGAACCAGTTCTGCGTCTGCTCAGCAAGCGCCGCCTCGCCGATCGTCCCGACATCGACGCCAAGGATGCTGCGCCAGTCATTGGTGTCCTGGATCAGCGAGAAATTGCCCAACAGCGTGCCGGCATAGGGCTCATCGCCCGCCGGTGGCGGCCGCGCGTCGGTCGCGGCGGGGCTGAACATCTGCTGCTGGATGTCGATCGAGACGCGCTGCTGACCAGCGCCCCAGAGCGCGCGGCCGATCTCGCTCGCGAAATTCGGCACATCCCCGGTCGGCGAGACATAGCCGAGATAGAGCCCGTTGAAATAATAGCGATCGGGCGGCGGGTTGCTGGTGATCGAAGCATTTTCCCACTGGAAGGTGACGATCGCATCGGGATCGGCGGGCGGGAGGTCAGAGCCATCGCTCGGCGTGAGCGAGGAGCCGGCCAACGCCGCCGGCGCCATCGCCAGCAGGGCAAATGCGGAGAGCGAGAGACGCGGGAGGAGAGGTTTCATTGGCGACAATTTCATTACGACAAACTAGCGAACAAAGCGAGAGCGGATGCAACGCCGCAACCGGCCGCCGGCATCAGCGCGCGATTTCCTCGGCCCGGCGCAGGAGGCGGAGGAAATTGCCGCCCCAAAGGGCTGCGATCTCCGCCCGGCCATAGCCGCGCGCCACCAGTTCGACGGTGATCGCCGCACTCTCGGCCGCATTCGACCAGCCGGAAATCCCGCCGCCGCCGTCGAAATCCGAAGAAATCCCGACATGGGCGACGCCGATGCGCCGCGCCGCGTAGTCGATGTGATCGACGAAATCGGCAACCGTCACGCTCTCGGCGCTGCCCTTGGCGCGCAGGAACGAGGGCATGGCGGTGATCTGAATGAGCCCGCCGCTGGCGCGCAGCGCATCGAGCTGCTCGTCATCGAGATTGCGCGGATGATCGCAGAGCGCGCGGATGCAGGAATGGCTCGCCAGCACCGGCGTGCGCGAGGCGGCAACCGCTTGCAGCATCGTCGTCTTGGCGGTGTGCGAGACATCGACCAGCATGCCGAGGCGGTTCATCTCGGCGATCGCCGTCCGCCCGAGCCGCGACAGCCCGCCATGCTCGGCCGGCGGATCAGCGAGATCGCGCCGCGCGATGGCGGCATCGGCGAGATCATTGTGGCCATTATGGGTAAGCGTCATATAGCGCGCGCCAAGCGCCCGGAGCGCCCCGAGATTGCCGGGATCGCCACCGATCGCCTGGCCGTTCTCGACCACCGGGATGATGCTGATCACCCCCTCGCGCCACGCCGCCTCGACCTCGGCGGCGGTCTCGGTGATGCGGGCGCGAATCCCCTCATGCGAGCGGCCCATGGAGCGGATCGCCTGCAACATCGTCTGGGCGCGCAGAAACGCCGCTTGCTGGCTGTCGGCATCGCGCCGTGTTTGCGGCACATAGGCGGCAAAACAGCCGGCGGTGAGCCCGCCACGGCGCATTTTCGGCAGATCGACGCGGCGATCGCTTTCGCTGAACGGGTCGGGACCGTCGGGCCAGGGAATATCGATATGGCTGTCGAGGGTGAGGATGTCGCGATGAAGCGCAAGGGGATCGGTCATGGCCGCACGCTCTCCGAGCTTTGTCCCGCCGTCAAGCGGCCAGACACGAATTTGTCATGCAGGCAACGCCGATCAGAGTAGGGCGAGCGCGCGCAACGCCTCGGCCAGAGCGGGCGGCAGCGCCGCATCCTCGCCACCCTCGGCGAGATCGGGCGGCGCCTGCTCGGGCGCGAGATAGCGCCATCCCTGAAACGCCCTGACCGGCCGCGCAGCGACATGGAAAAGCGTGGGGTCGAGCGTGATCGCGCAGGCGGCGCTGCCGTCCTCGCGCCGCGTCGCCGCGATCGCGACGATGCGCTGGCGCACGCTCATGGTGCCGGCGATCACCCAATAGAGCGAGCCGCCAGCGAGAATTTCAGGCGCGCGTTTGGGAACATGGCGCGTGAGATGGCGGAGCGGCGGATGGGCCGCGGCGCGCTCGGCCTGCACCGCCGCGAGATGGGCGCGATCGCTGATCCCGACCGCGAGTTTTTGCAAATGGAGCATCCGCCCTCACGCCCTCATGCTAGGCCGGCTCGATCTCGATGGTGAGATGCGAGAGCCCGGCGGTCGCCCCGAGGCGGCGGCGATATTCATCGAGGCTCAGCGGCGCCGCGCTGGCGATCGAAACCACGGCGCAGAGATGCCCCGGCCCGACCCGCCAGACATGGAGATCGCGCACCCGCGCCCCGTCGCGTTCGAGCACCTCGCGGATACTGGCCGCGGCCTCGGGATCGGGCGTCATATCGAGCAGCACCGCGCCGCTCGCGCGGATCAGGGTCATCGACCAGCTCACGATGACGGCGGCGCCGATCAGCGCCATCACCGGATCGAGCCACAGCCAACCGAAAAGACGCGCCCCGCCAAGGCCGATCAGCACCAGGATCGAGACGGCGGCGTCGGCCAGCACATGCGCGCGCGCGGCGCGCATATTGTTGTCCTCGGACACCGCGCCGTGATCATGCTCATGCTCATGCCCGTGCTCATGCCCGTGCCCGTGATCGCCGAGCAGCAGCGCGCTCGCGACATTGACGACGAGACCGATGCCCGCGATCGGGATCGCCGCGGCAAAATCGATCGCGACCGGATGAACGAAGCGCGACAACGCCTCCCAGGCGATGAGGATCGCGATCATGGCGAGCGCGATGGCGCTCGCGAAGCCGGCGAGGTCGCCGAATTTGCCGGTGCCGAAGGCGAAACGCGGATCGCTGAGATGACGGCGGGCGACACGATAGGCGAGCGCCGCCAGCAGCAGCGCCCCGACATGCGTTGCCATGTGCAACCCGTCAGCGATCAGCGCCATCGAGCCGAACAGCGCGCCGCCGGCGATCTCAACCAGCATGACCGCAAGACAGAGCCAAACCACGACCCAGCTCCGCCGTTCGTTCTCGGCGTGGTGGGCGCCGAGAAAAACATGGTTATGGGGATTTTTCATCGGGCCCTCGCGGCAGTGCCACAATCGGCGCAGTCTAACCCGTCATCCGATCAGGAGCCAGAGCCGCAGCAAAAACGTCTCAAGCCGCGTCCGGCGTTCAAGCCCGGGCCAGGCGAGCAGCCGCAATCGCCCGAAGACACCGCCTTCGAGCGCGCGCGCCAGCGCCGCCGCCTCGTCCACCACCGGCGCCGGCAACAGCGCCGCATTGGCCGCAAGGCCGCCGAGATGGGCGCGAAACCGGGCGATGAACGGCCTCGGACCGCGGCGGAGCGCCGCGAGCGCCCGGCGAAGCCGCGAACCCGGCGCGCCGATCGCATTGCCGCCATGCTGGCGATAAAGCAGCACCTCCTCGGCATCGGTGAGCACTAAGCCGCCAGCAGCGCTAACCAGAAGATAGCTCCACCAATCATGCAAGCTCTCGGGCGGTGGCCGGCTTGCTGCGATCAGCTCGGCGGCGGCGCGATTGAGCATCATGGTGCAGCCGGGGGCGATATTCTCGGCCAAGGCGGCGGGAAACCGGGTCACGCGGCGCAGGGGCGGCAGGCTGCCGCGCGGGCCGAGCGCCGCATCGACCAAGCGCGCCCGCGCGCAATAGAGCGCCGGGCGATGCCCGGGGAGGATGGTGAGGGCGTCGCGCGCGCGCTCGAGCTTATCCTCGCGCCAGACATCGTCCTGGTCGCAAAAGGCAAAAAAATCATTCTCGGGATCAGCACAGGCCGCGGCAAGGAGCGCGAAAAAACTCCCCGCCGCGCCCAGCCGCCCGGGCGGCTCGCTGACCGCGTCGCTCTGGCCGGGCGCGAAGGCGGCGAGCAGCGCCGGGCTCGCATCCGTAGAGCCATCATCGCGCCAATAGAGATGCCAGTCCTCGCAGCTCTGGCGCGCGAGGCTTGCGAGCTGCTCAGGGAGAAACCGTGCGCCCTGGTAGCTCGCCAGCAAAATCGCGATGCGTCCCGCCATCGGCGGCGGTCAGGTGGCACAGAGGGTGGCGACGACGCGCGCGAGGCTTTCGCGCCACGGCGGCAAGGCCAGGCCGAAAACCCGCGCGAGCTTGCCGCACGCGAGCCGCGAATCGGCGGGCCTTCGCGCCCGTGTCGGCCAGTCTTTGGTCGCGATCGCGGCGATCGGCGGCGTTGGCACGCCATAGCGCGCGGCCTCGGCGAAAATTGCCACCGCGAACTCATGCCAGTTCGCCTCGCCCGCCCCGGCGGCGTGATAGAGCCCCCAATTTTCCGCGCCGGCATCACATTTCGTTACGAGATCGAGGATCAGGGATGCGAGATCCTCGGCCGCGGTCGGTGCGCCGCGCTGATCGGCAACGACGCGGAGATTGCGACCGGCGGCGGCCGCGGCGAGCATGGTGCGGACGAAATTCCGCCCGCGCGCGGCATAGACCCAGGATGTGCGCAGGATCAACGCCCGCGCCCCGCTCGCCAACACCGCCGCTTCGCCGGCAAGCTTGCTCGCGCCGTAGAGTCCGGTCGGCGCGGTGGGATCGGTCTCGACATAGGGCGCGCCCTTGGTGCCGTCGAACACGTAATCGGTGGAGATATGGATGAGCGGAATGCCGGCGGCGGCGGCGAGGGCGGCAAGCCGCGCCGGGCCGTCACGATTGGCGCGAAAGGCCGCCGCTGCATCATCTTCCGCGGCATCGACGGCGGTGTAGGCGGCGGCGTTGATGACGAGACGCGGCCGGGTCGCGGCGAAGACGTCGTCGATGCTCTCCGGCCGGTCGAAATCGAAATCCGGCCGTCCCACCGTGCGCGCGGCCATGCCGCGCCGGCTTGCTTGTTCGGTGAGCGCCTGCGCCACCTGCCCCGTGCCGCCGGTGATCAGGAGCGGCGCCGTCATCCGCCCGCCCGAAACCATGGCGTGACCTCAGCGAGAGGCGGCAAGACCCGATCCTTGTCGGAGAGCACCACCGCCTCCGCCGGCGCCGGCCAGGGAATCGCAAGCGTCGGGTCGTTCCAGATCACGCCGCGCTCGGCGGCGCGGTCATAAGGCGCGGTGACTTTGTAGATCACCTCGGACTCAGGCTCCAAAGTGCAAAACCCATGCAGAAACCCGCCCGGGATCCAAAGCTGGCTCCAGTTCTCGGCGCTCAAGACGGCGCTGACATGGCGGCCATAGCTCGGCGAGCCGACCCGGAGATCGACCGCGACATCGAATATCGCCCCGCGCACGCACCGCACCAGCTTGCCCTGGATCGCCGGCGCAATCTGGCAATGGAGGCCACGAATGGTGAAGCGCGCGGCGGAAAAACTATGATTGTCCTGAATGAAGTCTCCCTCGATCCCCGCCTCACGCACCCGCGCGGCGTTGAAGGTCTCGGAAAAAAAACCACGCGCATCGGCAAAGCGCGGCGGCGTCAGCAAAATCACCTCGGGAATGGCGAGGCGTTCGATTTTCATCAGCAAATCCTCAGCAAAGAGTCTTCTTTTTCTGAAGAAAAAGAAGCAAAAAGACTTTTGTCCTGATATCTCGGAGCATCCATTACACCTGACGGGATAAAAGTTTTTTGGTTCTTTTTTTCAAAAAAGAACATCTCTTGACTTTCCCTTAAGCCTGATGCCCATCGGCGAGGTCTGCCAGCATTTGGCCGAGTTCGGTTTTACCGAGGCTTCTCGCATGCTGGCGCAGAGCGTCGGCATCGATATGGCCGAGCCGGAAGGCGACCTCCTCGGGGCAGCCGACCAGCATTCCCTGGCGCGACTGGATGGTCTGCACGAAGGTCGCGGCCTGCAGCAGGCTATCGGGGGTGCCGGCGTCGAGCCAAGCGCAGCCGCGCCCGAGCCGCTCGACCTCGAGCGAGCCATCCTCGAGATAGAGCCGGTTGAGATCGGTGATCTCCAACTCACCGCGCGCCGAGGGGCGGATGCGGGTCGCGAAATCGCTGACCCGCGCATCGTAGAAATAAAGCCCGGTGACCGCCCAGTTCGATTGCGGCGCCGCCGGCTTTTCGACGATATCGACGGCGCGGCCCGCCGCGTCGAAGGAAACGACGCCATAGCGTTCGGGATCGCGCACCCGATAGGCGAACACCGTCGCCCCCTGGGCGCGCGCGCTCGCCCGCCGGAGAAGATCGGAGAGATGGTCCGCAAAGATCAAATTGTCGCCGAGCGCGAGCGCACATGGCGAGCCCGCGATCCAGTCATGGCCGATGAGAAAGGCCTGGGCGATCCCCTCCGGACGCGGCTGCTCGGCATAGGCGATGCGCAGGCCGAGCCGCTTGCCATCGCCGAGCAGACGGCGGAATTGCGGCAGGTCGGCCGGCGTCGAAATCACCAGAATATCGCGGATGCCGGCGAGCATCAGGGTCGAAAGCGGATAATAGATCATCGGCTTGTCATAGACCGGCAGCAATTGCTTGGAGGCTGCGAGCGTCATCGGCGAAAGCCGCGTCCCCGAGCCGCCCGCGAGAAGAATGCCTTTCATGCCCCACCCCTTGCGCCGGTGACGCCGAGCCGCTCGCCGCCATAGCGCCGCGCCTGGATCTCCTCCCACCACGGGCGATGATCGAGATACCATTGCACGGTGCGGCGCAGGCCCGCCGCGAAATCATGCCGCGCCCGCCACGAAAGCGCCGCTTCGGCGCGGCTCGGGTCGATCTCGTAGCGGAAATCATGGCCCGGGCGGTCGGCGACGAAGGTGATCAGGCGCGCATGCGGCCCGGCCGGATCGGGCGCCAATTCGTCGAGGACGGCGCAAATCGCCCGCACGACCTCGAGATTGGAGCGCGGCTCCCGGGCGCCGATGGCATAGGTCGCGCCCG
The DNA here is from genome assembly GCF_003352165.1 of Acidibrevibacterium fodinaquatile. Lineage (GTDB taxonomy): Bacteria > Pseudomonadota > Alphaproteobacteria > Acetobacterales > Acetobacteraceae > Acidibrevibacterium > Acidibrevibacterium fodinaquatile. Next base: position 1,393,477 of record NZ_CP029176.1, on the reverse strand, counting down.
GCGTGCCGCGTTCGAGAACGGCGAGCAGCGCCTCGGCGTGATCCTCGACATAGAGCCAGTCCCGCGTGTTCGAGCCATCGCCATAAACCGGGAGCGGCTTGCCGGCGAGGGCGTTTAACGTCACCAGCGGGATGAGCTTTTCGGGGAACTGCCAGGGCCCGTAATTATTGGTGGTGTTGCTGACCAGGGTCGGGAGACCGTAGGTGTGAAACCACGCCCGCACGAGATGGTCAGACGCCGCTTTCGATGCCGAATAGGGGCTCCGCGGGTCATAGGGCGTGGTTTCGCTAAACGGCGGATCGGCGGGGCCGAGGGCGCCGAACACCTCGTCGGTCGAGACGTGGTGGAAGCGAAACCGAGTCTTCTCCGGCGCCGCAAGGCTCGCCCAATAGTCTCGCGCCGCTTCCAGAAGCACGAAAGTGCCGGTGACATTGGTTGCAATGAACGCCGCCGGCCCGTCGATCGAGCGGTCGACATGGCTTTCTGCGGCGAGATGCATGACCGCGTCCGGCCGATATTCCGCGAAAATCGCCCGCATCGCCGCGGCATCCGTGATATCGGCGCGGATCAGGGTGTGGCGCGGGTCAGAGCGCGCGCCCTCGAGCGCCGCTTCGGACGCGGCATAGGTCATTTTATCGACCGTCACGATCTCATGCCCGGTCGCCGCCAGCGCGTGGCGCACCACCGCCGAGCCGATGAAGCCGCACCCCCCGGTCAGCAAAATCCGCATTTTATTCCCGACCCCTTGCGCACCTCTCTGCCCGCATAGCGGCTTCGCCGCAAGAGGTCCACCGGCAAAGACGGGCGGTCAGCGCAGGACCATGCCCTCGATATGCATGCCGGCGTCGACATAGAGAACCTCGCCGGTGACGCCGGCGCCGTACTCGCTCATCAGCGCGAGCGCCATGCGGCCGACATCGTCCGGCTCGATCAGGCGGTGGAGCGGCGCCGCCTTGGCGCTTTCGTCGAGCAGGTCATCGAAATGGGCGATGCCGGAAGCGGCGCGGGTTTTCACCGCCCCGGCCGAAATGGCGTTGACGCGGATGCGCTTGCCGCCCAGTTCATGCGCGAGATAGCGGACCGAGGATTCGAGTGCCGCTTTCACGGGCCCCATCACGTTGTAATGGTCGACGACCTTCTCGGCGCCATAATAGCTTAGCGTGATCACGCTGCCGCCTTCATCCATCAGGGGTTCGGCAAGGTGGCACATGCGGATCAGCGAATGGCAGGAAATCAGCATCGCCTGCGCAAAGCCCTCGGCCGAGCAATCGGTGAGCCTTCCCTGCAAATCCGCTTTCGGCGCGAAGGCGATGGCGTGAAACAGGAAGTCGAGCCGCCCCCATTGCGCCCGGATGGCGTCGAACACGGCGTCGAGCTGGCCCGGCACGGCGACGTCACAGGGGAGGAAAATCGGCGCCGCGAGATCGCGCGCCAGCGGCTCGACGAAGGGTTTCGCCTTGTCGTTGAGATAGGTGATGGCGAGGTCGGCGCCGGCGCTCCGCAGCCGCCGCGCCGCCGCATAGGCAAGGCTGTGCTCGTTGGCGATGCCGGCGATCAGCCCTTTGCGGCCGTTGAGATCAAAAACTTCCATCGGCTTTCTCCGCTCTCGGTGACACCGCGTGAAAGCACGGCTGGACCTCGCCCGCCTTGATCTCGCTCAGGGGTTGGCAAGGCTCAGCCGCTGGCGCACCGCATCGCGCCATGGGGCATCGGCGGGGGCGGCTGCGAGGGCCTGGCGAAAGAGGTCGGCGGCTTCCGGCGTCACCCGGCCGGCGGCCTCAGTCATCGCCTCGGCGGTTTCAGCGGCAAGCGTCGCCTCGAAGCCGGCGGCGAGCGCCCGCTGCCAGGCCTCGGCGGCGGCGGCCGGGTTGCCGCGGGAATTTTCGGCGTTTCCGAGCAGGATGTAGCCCTGGCGCGCGCGCGGCGAGGCCGGGTCCATACTGGCGAGCCGGGCGCGCAGAGCGGCGATGAGGGCCTCCTCCTTGGCCGCCTCGGTGCGCCGCGGCGCGAGCGGCGCGGCTGGCAGGAACGGCATGCCGCCGGGCCAGTAAAGCGCGAGGGCGGCAAGCGGAATGAGCACGAGCGTGATCAGCAGCGGGCGGCGCTGCGTGCCTTCGGCACCGCTTTCCTGCTCGGCGCCAGCGGCGAGCAAACGGCGCTGCACCTCGATCTCTGCGGCGGCGTATTCCTCGGCGCCGATGCGCCCGTCCGCGCGCTCGCGCGCGAGTTCGGCGAGCTGGGCGCGATAGAGCGCGAGTGCCGCCTCACGCCGCCCACGCAGCCGATAATGCCGGCGCCCGAGCAAAAGCGCGAGCGGGAGCAGGCAGAGCCCAGCGGCGAGCACAAACAAAAGCCAGATCACGATTTCAACAGATCCTTGAGCTTGCGCTGTTCCGCCGCCGAAAGCGGCGCCGGCGGCGGGCGCCGCTCGCGCATCGCAAAAGCGACGATGACCGCGCCGCCGATGAGCGCCAGCGCCGGCGAGGCCCAGAGCAGCCAGGTCAGCGGCTCGAAAGGCGGGCGCAGGCGCACGAAATCGCCGTAACGCGCGACCATCCAGGCGATGATTTTCTTGTCGCTCTCCCCGGCCGCGACATGCTGGCGGACGATGTGGCGGAGATCGCGGGCGAGATCGGCGCCGCTATCCTCGATGCTCTCGTTTTGACAGACGAGGCAGCGCAATTGCCGCCCGATCGCCTCTGCCCGCGCCTCCTGCTTGGGATCGGGCAGCATCTCAGCGGGGTCGCTGATCGCCAGCGCCGAAGCGACCGGCAGCGCCAGAAAAACCAGCAAAACCCATAACCTGATCATGCATAGGTCCGGAGCAGAGGGGAAACCTCGTCGCGCACCGTCTCGGGCGCGAGCGGGCCGGCCCAATGGCCGCGCACGATCCCAGCGCGATCGATCAGGAAGGTTTCAGGCACGCCATAAAGCCCCCAATCGATCGATACAAGGCCGCGTTCGTCGCGCGCGAGCCGCGCATAGGGGTTCCCATCCTCGCCGAGAAGTTTCGCCGCATCCGCCGCCTGGTCCTTATAGGCGATGCCCCAGATCGGAACGCCAGCGGCGGCCATCGCCATCAATTGCGGATGCTCGATCCGGCACGGGACGCACCAGGAAGCGAAGAAATTGAGCAGAAGCGGCCGTCCCCCGGCTTGCAGGGCGGCGCGGAGATCGGCGCTGCCGAAGCCGATGCTCGCCGGCGCTTGCGCGGGCAGCGCGGCGAATTCGGGAATGGCATGGCCGACCAGCGGGTTATCGACCGCGTGGGGATCGTAACGGCCGGCCTCCATGCGCCGCAGCAGGGCATAGAACCCGCCTCCGGCGGCCGCGGCGACGGCAAGGGGAATGCCGACCAGGGCACGGCGCGAAAGCCCCCTCGACGCGCCGCGCGCCGGCCGTGCGCCGCTCATGCCGAGACCGCCCGCGCCGACATGCGGCGGAGTGGCGCGCCGATCCGCAAGCGGCGATCGGCGAGCGAGAGCCCACCGCCCGCCGCCATCACCAGGGCGCCGAGCCAGATCCAGGGCGCGAGATAATTGACATGAAGGCGCAGCACCGCCTTGCCGTCACGCTCCTCCCCGAGCACGGCGTAGAGATCGCGGAACAGATTGGTGCGGATCGCGGTCTCGGTGGTGGTGGTGCGCTGGAGCGGATAGCTGCGCCGGCCGGGGTTCATCATCGCGACCACGCGGCCATCGCGCATCACACGGAGATCGGCGAGGCGCGCGCTATAATTCGGCCCCGGCACATCATGGAGATCGGCGAGCGTCCATTGATAGCCGCCGAGTTCGACGGTCTCGCCGACGGGAATGGCAATGATCCGGTGCTCGGCGATCGCCATGCCGGCGATGCCGGCAACGGTCAGCCCCATCCCGGCATGGGCGATCGCGCCGCCCCAAGCGGCGAGCGGAATGCCGCCGAGCCGGGCGAGACTCACCGCGAGCGGCACGCGGAACAGGCGTATCCGCTCGACGATGTCGACAAAGGCGCCGAGGATCAGCCACGCACTGGCGGCGAAGCCGAGGGCCGGGAAAACCGCCATCCGAAAACGCGCGAACGCGCCGACCGCAAGCGCCGCGAGAGCCACCCACCAGAGCCGGATCAGCGCCGGGCCGAGAGCCGCGCGTTTCCACGACAGCATCGGCCCGATCACCATCACGGTGAAAAGCGGGATCGCGAGCGGCAACACGGCGGCGTTGAAAAACGGCGCGCCGACGCTGATTTGCGCGCCGGCGAGCAATTGCGCGAACAAGGGATAGGTGGTGCCGGTGAACACCACCACGGCGATCGCACATAGCAGGATATTGTTGAGGACCAGCGCGCCTTCGCGCGACAGCGGCGCGAAAATTCCGGTCGGCATCAGCCGCGGCGCCCGCCAGGCGAACAGGACCAGCGCCGTGCCGATGACAAGGGCGAGCAGCACCAGGATAAAGACCCCGCGCGCCGGATCATTGGCGAAGGCGTGAACGGAGTTGAGGATCCCCGAGCGCACCAGGAACGTGCCACAAAGGCTCAGCGAAAACGTCCCGATCGCGAGCAAAACCGTCCAGATTTTCAGGGCGTCGCGCTTTTCGACGACGATCGCCGAATGCACCAGGGCGGTGCCGGCAAGCCAGGGTAGCAGCGAAGCATTCTCCACCGGATCCCAAAACCAATACCCGCCCCAGCCGAGCACATAATAGGACCACCACGAGCCGAGCGCGATGCCGCCGGTGAGGAACGCCCAAGCCGCCAGCGCCCAGGGCCTGACCCAGCGCCCCCAGGCGGCATCGACGCGGCCCTCGATCAGGGCGGCAAGCGCGAAGGCGAAGGGGATCGAAAACCCGACATAGCCGGCATAGAGGATCGGCGGATGAAAGGCGAGGCCGGGATCCTCGAGCAGCGGGTTCATCCCCTGCCCTTCCCACGGCGGCGGCCAGAGCCGCACGAAGGGATTGCTGACGGTGAGTGAAAACAGCACGAACCCGACCGAGGTCGCCCCGAGAACGCCGATCACCCGCGCCCGCGTCGCCGCCGGCAAAGCGCGCCCGAACACGCCGACGGCGGCGCCGCAGAGCGCAAGAATGAAGCACCAGAGCAGGATCGAGCCCTCATGGTCGCCCCAGATGCCAGTGATCTTATAGAGTAGCGGCTTCGTGCTCTGGCTGTTTTGGGCGATGTTGTAGACCGAGAAATCGGAGACCAGGCTCGACCAGAGGAGAGCCGCGAAAGCGATCGCGAGCGCCATCATCTGGCCGAGCGCGAGCCCCGGCGCGCTCGCCATCAGCACAGCATCCCGCCGCGCCGCGCCGACCAGCGGCAAGACCGCTTGTGCGGCCGCCAGAATGACCGCGAGCGCCAGCGCGAAATGGCCGAGTTCGGGAATCATCTTCGCCCTTTCATCCGCCGTTCTTGGTCGCGGGCAAGGTGTTCCAGGTTGCGGCCGGCGGCGGCGGGCCCGCTTGCGGCTGCCAATGGCCGCTTTTCTTCAGCGCCTCGACCACTTCCTTCGGCATATAGGTCTCGTCATGCTTGGCGAGCACCTCGGAGGCGATGAAACCGCCATCCGGCGCGAGCGTCCCGAGCGTCACCACCCCCTGGCCCTCGCGAAACAGATCCGGCAGCACACCGACGTAGGAGACATTCACCGAAGTTCGCCCGTCGGTCACGCGAAACCGCACCGCAGGCTCGCCGTCGATCATCATATGCTGGACGCTGCCGGCGGCGACGAGACCGCCGAGGCGAAGCGTCTCGCCGGCATGGCCGCGGCGCGCGAGGTCGGAGGGGGTGACGAAAAACACCAGATTATCGCGGAACGCGAACAGGGTCAGCGCCGCCGCCGACCCGAGGCCGAGGCCGCACGCAAGCATGATCGCGAGCCGGCGATGCTTGCGCTTCATCGCCGCCGCCCTCCCTCGAGCACCAAAAGCCGCGCCCGCGCCCGGCGCAGCCGCAGCCAAGCCTCGCCCGCGAGCCAGACCGGGATCACGAGCGCGGCGCCATAAGCCGGCACGATGTAGGCGAGATGGGTCATGCCCCCTCCGCACGGGCGGCGAGAAGGGCGCGGATGCGCCGCTCCATCACCGCCGCCGAAAGCCGCGCCAGTACCAGGGCCGCGAAAATGAACGAGGCGCCGAGCGCGGTAAATAAAAGCGGCCACAACATGCCAAGATACATGGTCGGCGCGCCGCTGAGCGTAATGCTCGCCGGCTGATGCAGCGTGTTCCACCAATCGACGCTGAATTTGATGATCGGCAGATTGACGACGCCAACCAGCGCCAGGATCGCGCCGGCGCGATAGCCGCGCTCGGGGCTGTCGAAGGCGCGGGTCAGCGCGATATGGCCGAGATAGAGGAAAAACAGCACCAGAACCGAGGTCAGCCGCGCATCCCAGACCCAATAGGCGCCCCACATCGGCTTGCCCCAGAGGCTGCCGGTGATGAGACAGATGGCGGTGAAGCCGGCGCCGACCGGCGCGATCTCGACGGCGGCGAGATCGGCGAGCGGATGGCGCCACACCAAAGACGCGGCGGACGCGCCGGCCAGCGCCATATAGCCCGCCGAGGCGAGCCAGGCCGCCGGCACATGGACATACATGATCCTGACCGCGTCCCCCTGCTGCCAATCGGCCGGGGCGATGAACAGCCCCCAGTAAAGCCCGATCGCGGCAAGCGCGAGACCGAGCACGCTCGCCCACGGCAACACCCGCCCGGCGAGGCGCAAAAAGCGCCCGGGATTGGCAAAACGATGCAGCCCGCGCGCACCCGGCGGCGGGACAGTCGATGAGAAAACCTTCACGGCACCCAGCATAGCCGCTCCGCCTCCAGGTTTGAAGCCGGCCGGCGTTGCCTCTATGCTCGACTGCAAATCACGCTCTCGGGAGAGATTCATGTTGTTCGCCATTATCTGCACCGATCGGCCGGCGAGCCTTGATCTGCGTCAAGCAACGCGGCCGGTCCATCTCGACTATCTCAAAGCCCACGCCCACCGGCTGATCCAGGCCGGCCCCGTGCTCAACGCCGCCGGCGAGCCCTGCGGCAGCCTGCTCATCGTCGATGCCGCCGACCGCGCCGAGGCCGAAGCCTTCGCCGCCGGCGATCCTTACGCCCGCGCGGGCTTGTTCGAAAGCACGCTGATCCGCCCCTATCGCATGGTGTTCCGCGACGGCCAGATGATCGCATGAATAGCGGGGTTTTGCCCGCCTGGCTGGTGAAATCCGAGCCCGACGCCTTCAGTTGGGCCGATCAGGTGAAAAACGGCACCGAGCCCTGGACCGGGGTGCGCAATCACGCCGCCAAGAATAACCTCAAGGCGATGCAAGTCGGTGACTTCGCGTTTTTCTATCACTCCAATACCGGCCGCGAGATCGTCGGCCTCGTCGAAGTGGTGCGCGCCGCCTACCCCGACCCAACGGCCGAGAGCGGCGACTGGGTCGCGGTCGATGTCCGCGCTGTGGCTCCCTTGCCACGCCCGGTGAGCCTCGCCGCGATCAAGGCCGAGCCGCGGCTCGCCGATTTCGCGCTGATCCGCCAGTCACGGCTTTCGGTGATGCCCGTCGCCACCGCTCACGCGCGGCTGTTGCTGCGGATGGGTGGGTTGAGCGGTTGACGTGATGATTGACCGCTGGCCCGCGCCGGCGGAACAATGGCGACGGGAGAGCGGAGGAAACCATGCGCAAAGTCATTCCCATCCTCGCCGCGTTGGCGCTGTTCGCGAGCCCGCCCGCGCGTTGGGCGCAGGCGGCGGCGCTCGATCCCGCGGCGCCGGAGGAAGAAGGCATGTCGAGCGCGCGGCTGGCGCGCATCGGCGCGGTGTTCAACGCCGAAATCGCCGCCGGACGCATCCCCGGCGCGGTGATCATGATCGCGCGCGGCGGCCATCTCGTCTATCGCGAGGCGTTCGGCTACGCCGACAAGGCGGCAGAGCGGAAGATGACACCCGATACCATCTTCCGCCTCTATTCCATGACCAAGCCGCTGGTCTCGGTCGCGGCGATGACGCTGGTCGAAGAGGGAAAGCTCCAGCTCACCGACCCCGTCGCCAAATATCTCCCCGAATTCAGCGTCTTGCAGGTAAGCGTGCCGGCGACCAACGGGCTCGGCCAGCGCGCCTATACCCTGGTCGCGGCGACCCGCGGGCCGACCATCCAGGATCTTTTGCGCCACACCGCTGGGCTCGCTTATGGCGAGATCACCACCAACCCGCTGGTGCGCGACGCCTATATCAAAAGCCGTCTCAGCAAACCCGATTTCGACTACAACGTCACCGATCTCGCGCCCGATGAATTCGTCCACGCTCTCGCCGCCGCACCGCTCGCCTATCAGCCGGGAACGGTGTGGGAATATAGCCTCGCGGTCGATCTCCTCGGCCGGGTGGTGGAAAAAATCTCCGGCCAGCGCCTCGCCGATTTCGTCGCCGAGCGCCTGTTCCGCCCGCTCGGCATGGTCGATAGCGGGTTTTCCGTGCCGGCCGAAAAACAGGACCGGATCGCCGAGCCGCTGCCGACCGATCCCGCAACCGGCGCGCCCAACCGGCTGATCGATGTGCGCTCGCCGCCGGCCGAGGATTCGGCGGGCGCCGGCGGCGTCGGCACGGCGATGGATTATTTGCGCTTTGCCGAAATGCTGGAGGAAGGCGGCCGGCTCGACGAACACGTCATCCTGAGCCCGACGACGGTTGCGCTGATGACCGCAGATCAGCTTGGCCCGACCATCCGGCCGACGATTTCCCCGGGCGAGATGCTGCTCGGCGTCCCTGGTTACAGCTTCGGCCTCGGCTTCATGGTGCGCATGACCCCGGGGCTGGCCGGGGTTCCGGGCTCGGTCGGCGAATTCATGTGGGCGGGCTATGCCGGCACCTTCTTCTGGGTCGATCCCGCCGAGCAATTGGCGGTGGTGATGATGATCCAGGCGCCGGGGCCAAGCCGGGCCTGGTATCGGCGGGAGATCAAGGATCTGGTCTATCAGGCGATCGTCGAATGAGCGCCGCCATGGTGCGCCTCGCGGAGGACTGGCGGGGAGAGGAATTGATCGCCGAAATCACCATCGATCGGCCGGGCAAGCTCAATGTCATCGGCCAGGCGGCGATGCTTGATTTGCGGGCGCTTTGTGATGATCTCGCCGGGCGGCCGGAATTGCGCTGCGTCGTGCTGCGTGGCGGCGGCGACAAAGCCTTCATCGGCGGCGCCGACATCGCCGAGATGGCGGCGCTCGATCCGGCGAGCGCACGGCGCTTCATCACCGCGCTGCATGAGGTTTGCGCGGGTCTGCGCGCTCTCCCGGTGCCGGTGATCGCGCGTATCGCGGGCTATGCGCTCGGCGCCGGCCTCGAAATCGCCGCCGCCTGCGATCTCCGCATCGCGGCCAGCACCGCCCGCTTTGGCATGCCGGAGGTGAAGGTCGGGATTCCCTCGGTCATCGAGGCGGCGCTGCTGCCGCGCTTGGTCGGCGATGGCCGGGCGCGCGCGATGGTGCTGCTCGGCGAGGTTTTTACCGCCGAGGAAGCAGAGCGCTGGGGCTTGCTGTCACGGGTGGTGGCGCCGGAGGCCCTCGAATCGGCCGTCGCGGAGGCGATAACCGCGGTGTTCGCGGCCGGGCGCGAGGCCCTCCGGCTGCAAAAAGCGCTGTTTCAGCGCTGGGAAAATCTGCCGCTCGAGGCCGCGATCGCGGCCGGGATCGATGCCTTCGCGCAAGCCTTCGAGGGGCCTGAGCCGCGCCAGCGCCTCGGCGCGTTCGTTGCTCGCAAACGGGGAGACTGACCATGCCGGCCTATCTCATCGCCGAGATCGAGGTTACCGATCCCGCGCTTTATGAGCGCTACAAGCCGCTCGCCGCCGCCGCGATCGCCGCCGCCGGCGGGCGCTATCTGGTGCGCGGCGGCGAAACCGCCGCCCTCGAAGGGGTGCCGCCGCCGGGGCGGGTCGTCGTCCTCGAATTCCCGAGCGTCGCCGCGGCGCGGGCGTTTTACGACGGCCCGGATTACGCCGCGGCGCGAATGATCCGCGAACGCGCGGCGACCAGCCGGTTTTTCATCGTCGAAGGTTTGTGAAATCTTCAAAAACCAAGAGGAAACGCCATGACCAATCGCTTCGCCCTCTATCCCAGCCTCAAGGACAAGGCCGTCTTCATCAGCGGCGGCGCGACCGGGATCGGCGCCGCCTTTGTTACGCATTTCGCCGAACAGGGGGCACGGGTCGGCTTCATCGACCTCCTCGATCAGGAGGCTCAGGCGCTGGCGAGCGAGATCGCCGGCAAGGGGCAGCCGAAACCGCTCTATCGCCATTGCGATGTGACCGACACCGCCGCCCTCAAAGCGGCGATCGCCGCACTCGCGGCGGAACTCGGCCCGATCACCGTGCTGATCAATTCGGCGGCCAATGACCAACGCCACACCATCGAGGAAGTGACCCCGGAATACTGGGATAATCGCCTCGCGATCAATATCCGCCATCAGTTTTTCGCGGCCCAAGCGATCGCGCCGATGATGATCGCCGCCGGCGGCGGCTCGATCGTCAATATCGGCTCGGCGAGCTGGCATCTCGGCCAAGGCGGCATGCCCGCCTATGTCGCGGCCAAGGCCGGCATCGAGGGGCTGACACGCGGTCTCGCCCGCGATCTCGGCCCGCATAAAATCCGCGTCAATTGCATCATCCCCGGCTGGATCATGACCGAACGGCAGATGACGCTGTGGCTGACCCCAGAGGCCGAGCGTGGCCTGATGGAAAAACAATGCCTCAAGGAAAAAGTCTATCCCGCCGATATCGCGCGCATGGCGCTCTGGCTCGCCGCCGATGACAGCCGGCTGTGCTCGGCACAGAATTGGGTGGTCGATGGGGGATGGAGCTGATACCCAGTCTTGACCGGCGCCGCTGATCGCGCGCTGGGACACCAGCGGCGGGAGTTTCGCGGGACGATGGAGATGGCCGACGGCTTGGAGCAGCCCCAGCGTTTTTGGGGCGCGCTGACGATCTGGCTCGGCCTGACCCTCGCGGTGCTCGACGGCGCCATCGCCAATGTCGCGCTGCCGGCCATCGCGCGCGACGTGCATGCCGCCCCCGCTGCCGCCGTCTGGGTGGTGAACGCCTATCAGCTCGCGGTCACCATCTCGTTGCTGCCGCTCTCCGCGCTCGGGGAGCGGCACGGCTATCGGCGGGTCTATTGGGCCGGGCTTTCGGTGTTCATCGTCGCCTCCGCCGCTTGCGCGCTGTCGCGAACGCTGCCGGCATTGACGCTGGCCCGCGTCCTGCAGGGCTTCGGCGCCGCCGGGATCATGAGTGTGAACGGCGCGCTGGTGCGTTTCATCTATCCGCGCCGACTGATGGGCCAAGGGCTCGGGCTCAATTCCATGGTCGCCTCGGTCTCGGCGGCGCTTGGCCCCACCGTCGCCGCCGGCATTCTTTCCATCGCGCACTGGCAATGGCTATTCGCGATCAATGTGCCGCTCGGGGTCCTCGCGCTGATCATCGCGCTGCGCACTTTGCCGGCGACGCCGCGCTCGGCACAGAAATTCGATGTCGCCAGCGCCGCGCTGAACGCGCTGACTTTTGGTTTGCTGATCGTCGGGATCGACGGCGCGGCGCACGGCCAGGGGCGTCTCGTCATCGCTGGCGAACTGCTTGGCGCGGTCGTTTGTGGCGCCGTGCTGATCGCCCGCCAGCTTTCCGAGACGGCGCCGCTTCTCCCCGTCGATCTCCTGCGGATCCCGCTGTTCGGGCTTTCGGTCGCGACCTCGATCACCACTTTCGCCGCCCAGAGCCTCGCTTTCGTCTCACTGCCGTTTCTGTTTGAAAATGGCTTTCATCTGAGCGATGCCCATACCGGCCTCCTGATGACGCCGTGGCCGGTCGCGGTCGCGGTGATCGCGCCGTTCGCCGGCCGCCTCGCCGATCGCTACCCGGCCGGCCTGCTGGGCGGGATTGGCCTTGCCGGCATGACCGTCGGCCTCGCTTTGCTTACCCTGCTGCCGAGCCACCCCGCCCTGCCCGCGATCATCGCGCCGATGGCGCTTTGCGGCCTTGGCTTCGGGTTTTTCAACTCACCGAACAATCGCGCCATGCTGACCGCGGCGCCGCGCGAGCGGAGCGGCGGCGCGAGCGGCATGCTGGCGACCGCCCGCTTGCTCGGCCAGACCACCGGCGCCGCCCTCGTCGCGCTGTGCTTTGCTTTTGCCCATGCCCGCGGCCCCAAGCTCGCCCTCGCCTTGGCGACGGGGGCGGCGGTGGCGGCGACGATCGCGAGCCTCTCGCGCCTGGGCGGGGCGGCGCGCGCGGGCGCTGAGTCATGAGCGGCTTGCGGCCTGCGCATCCGGCGCCATATCTCATCAATGGGGGCATTGGCCGCGAAGGCGGCCGGCGCCGTTGGGGAAAGAGGATGACCAGCGCGTGGATAGCATAACGAACGCAGCGAAACTCCGTGCCAAGCCGGTCTCCGACCGGCCTTCTCGCCGGCAGGCGGAGGCGGCGGTGCGCACGCTGCTGCGCTGGGCGGGCGACGATCCCGGGCGCGAGGGGCTGCGTGACACGCCGTCGCGCGTCGTGCGCGCCTATGAGGAATTCTTCGCCGGCTACGCGACCGACCCGGTCGCGCTACTCGCCCGCACCTTCGAGGAGGTCGAGGGATATGACGAGATCGTGCTGCTCCGTAACATTCGCCTCGAAAGTGTGTGCGAGCATCACATGGCGCCGATCATCGGGCGCGTCCATGTCGGCTATCTGCCCGACCGGCGCGTGGTCGGCATCAGCAAGCTCGCCCGCGTCGTCGAGGCCTATGGCAAGCGGCTGCAGATCCAGGAGAAGCTCACGGCGCAGATCGCCAATGTCATCAATGAGGTGCTGGAGCCGCGCGGCGTCGCGGTGGTGATCGAGGCGGCGCATCAATGCATGACCACGCGCGGCGTCCACAAGCCCGGCGTGACGATGACCACGAGCCGCATGCTCGGCGCCTTCCGCGACGACGCGGCCACCCGCCGCGAATTCTTCGCCATGCTCCAGACCAGCCCGCAAAGCGGCTGCGAGGGGTGATCAGCGGCCTTTGTTCCTGGCCATCACCGCGAACGGCCGCCCGCGCCCCGCTTCTTTTCCTCGTCCATGAACGACCGCAGAACGGCGTTCATGCGCGTCTGATAACCCCTGCCCAGGCCTTTGAACCACGCGAGCAGATCGGCATCCAGCCGCACGGACACCAGTTTTTTCGGCGTCGGCATCACCGCTTGCGCCTTCAGATACCAATCCTGCGGAACCCGGTTCCAATCGGGATCGCTGGCGATGGATTCTTCGAGTTCGCTCTCCGTCATACGGCGGAGGCGTTCCCTGTCAGTCCGGCTTTCGTTGCGATCCGCTTTCCGCAGCGCCTCGGCCGAAATACGTGTCGTAGTGCTTTCTTTCATTTTTTCGCGCTCTCCGCATCGAGATGACACGAAGCGCAGGCCCTCGCATGGTGCAGATAATAGCAACAGCAATGTCGTCGAGCATGCCGATGGCGATCCAACGCTGCTCTCCATTACCTTCTTTAGCTGGATACTTAAGATACGGGCCATCAAGAACCCAAATGGCATCACGAAAATCAAGCCCATGCTTCTCGATATTGGCGTTCCGCTTATTTTCATCCCACTCGAAATCGTCCCACTCCATGATAATGTCCTATTTGATAATGTCCTATTTTAGGAAATTATATTGGGTATCATACAGAGATTGAGCCAAGGCAATCGGAAGTTCCAAATCCCGAATGAAGGGTCATAGCCATCCTCGAAGGGGGGAACGAGCCTCATCAATGGTTTCAAACAAATCATTTCAACTCGTGATCTCTCATGCATCCGTTTGCGAGCAGCAAGCACTCCGTCTTTGTTGATATAAAACGTAGCTACACATACACATAGCACGCGCGCTTCGCAAGAGGAGATTCTTCCACGCGGGTTGCCGCGCCGGCGGGGGCGTGGCACGCTTTGCCGGCCATCGACCGTGAGGAAACGTGATCCCGATCCGCGCCCGTCGCCCCAACCCCTACAGCGCAAGCCCGCTCGACCGCGCGAGCGCGCGGCGGGAGGATGCCGCGTTCCTCGCCGCCGCGCGCGAATCGCCCGACAGTCTCTTCGTTCCGGTCTGGCGCGGCCAGAGCCTGCTCGCCGGCGAGGCGGAGGCGGTGCGCGGGGTTTTTCTTGCTGGCGCCGAGGCCGATCCCTGGCGCGTTGACGCACCCTGGGCGTTTCTCGGCCTGTGGCAGGAGCGGCCGGTCTTCGCGATCGATTGCGGCGCCGCCGAAGCGCCGCCCGCCTTCGACGCGCCTGCGTTCGGCGAAACTGCGCGCTTTGCCGATCTCCGCGCCGCCGCCGGCGCGTTACCCGAGGCCGAGGCGGCGATCCTCGCCCATGCCCGCGGCCTTCTCCACTGGCGCGCGCGGCATCGTTTTTGTGGCGTCTGCGGTGCGGCGTGCGAGGCGCGAAGCGGTGGCAACACCCTCGTCTGCACGCGCTGCGAGACGCCGCATTTCCCCCGCACCGATCCCGCCGTGATCATGCTGGTGGTGCAGGGCGATGCCGCGTTGCTCGGCCATTCGCCGCGCTTTCCGGTGCCCGAGATGTATTCGACGCTCGCCGGCTTCGTCGAGCCCGGCGAAAGCCTCGAGGAAGCGGTGGCGCGCGAGGTGTTCGAGGAAACCGGCGTGCGCGTCGGCGCCGTGACCTATCATTCCAGCCAGCCCTGGCCGTTTCCCGCCTCCCTCATGCTCGGCTTTTACGCCGCGGCGCAAAGCACCGAGATCGTGCTCGACCCCGCTGAGCTGAGCGATGCACGGTGGTTCTCCCGCGCCGACATCCGCAACCACAAGGCGCTCGGCTTTCGCCTGCCACGCGGCGACAGTATCGCACGGCGGCTAATCGAGGACTGGCTGGAAAGCGGCTGACAACCGGGAGGAAAACACCGTCGGATGCTGGCGCTGGGTTTTTTCACGCTCCTCATGGCGCCGCTCATCGCGGGATCGGGGCTGGCGGCGCTGCCCCGGCTGCGCGCGCCGCTGGCAGCGCGGCTCTGGCTGGTTCCGCTCGCCGGCGCCGTGGTCGCGCTTCTCTCTCTCCTGCTCGGAGAGCCGGCCGGCGCCCTGGCGCTGCCGTTCGGCCTGCCGGGATTTCACCCGCTGCTGCGGCTCGACGGGCTTTCCCGGCTGTTTCTGCTCGCGCTCTGCCTCCCCTTCGCCACAGTGCTGCGGGTCGCGGCGCCGGCGCGGCCGGCAGCGGCGGGGCTGCTGTTCGCCGGGCTGTTGAACGTCATCCTCGCCGGCGACGCTTATGCCCTGCTCGCCGGTCTTGCGCTCGCGCTCGGCGCCGCGACGCGCCTCCTCGCAACGTCGCGCTTTTTCCCGATGGCGGCGTGGCTCGCGTGGTTGCTCGTGCTCGCCGCCCTCGCGCCCCCCCTTCCCGATGGCACGCCCAACCCCGCCTTCGTCGCCATGCGCGCGCTGGCCTTGCCGGCGGCGGCGAGCGGCTCGGTCGCCGGGCTCGTTGTGCTCGGCGCCGGGCTTCTTGGCGCCCCCCTCTTTCGTCCGCGTGTTCTGGCGACGGCGGAAAACGGCGCTCTGCTCGCCGCCGCCCTGGCGCCGACGGTGGCCTATCTCGCGGCGCGTTTCCTTGGTGATCTTCTCGCGCTCGGCGCCGCCGGCCCGATCGCGGCGCTGGCGCTCGGGCTTGGGCTTGCCGGTGCGCTGAGCGCCGCCGCTGCTGCGGCATGGGCCGAAGATATCGCCGTCATCGTCGCCGCTTTCGTGCCGCTGCTGCTCGGCGAGAGCCTGTTCGCGCTCGGCATCGCCATTTGGGCGCGGCGCGCCGATCTCGCGGCGCCGGGGCGGGATGCGGTCGCCGCCTTTCTCGCGCTCGCGCTGCTGAGCGCACTCGCGGGGCCGCTGCTGCTGCTGCTCGCGCGCGCGGTGACGCGTGAGGCCGGCAGCCGGCAGCTTGCGCGGCTCGGCGGCCTCCTCGCGCCGATGCCACGCGCGGCGGCGCTGGCCGGCCTCGCGCTGAGCGTGGCGCTGCCGTTTGGCCCCGGGCTTCTCGGCGGACCACTGGCGATGACGGCGCTGCTCCGCCTGCCCGCGAGCGGGCTTGGCAGCGTCTTTCTCGCCGCCCTGGTCGCGCTTGCCGGGCTTCTTTTCGCGCTCGGCGGCTTCGCCGCGCTCCGGCTCTTCGGCTTGGGCTTTCTCGGCCCGCCGCGAAGCCCGCGAGCCTCGGCGGCGGCCGATCTCGCCGGGCGGGAGCGGTCATCGCTCGCCGTGCTCGCGGCCGCGCTCGCGCTGTTCGGCTTGGTTCCGGGGATTGCCGCGCGGCTGATCGCCTCGGCGATGCCGACCTTGGTTGCCGGCGATGCCGCAACGCCGACCTCGATGATCGCCGCTCCCGCCTGCGCGGCGTTGCTGCTTTTCCTCACGGCCCTGCTTTGGGCAGCCACCGGCCGGGGCGCGCGGCTCGTCGCGCGGGTCTGGGAGGAAGGGTATGGGCCGTTGCCGGGCTGGCTCCCGTTCGGTGACCCGGTGACGACGATCGCCCCCGGCGCGTTCGGCGCCGAACTGCGCGCCGCCGCCAAACTCGGCCTGGTGATACTGGCGCGCCGGCTGCGGCGGCCGCGCGCGGCATGGCGGGCGGCGCGGGACGCCTGGCGGGCGCCGCCATGCGGCTGATCGCGACGGCGCTCAATCTCGCGCTGATGCTGGCCGCGGCACCCGGTTTCGCCTGGCTTCTGGCGATGGCGGCGGCGCTTCGTGACCGCGCGCCAATGCCGGCGCCGCTCGCGATCTGGCGGCTCTGGTGGGCGCTCTGGCGGGCCGAGCAGGTGCGTCTCTCCGGGGTTTCCGCGTTTGCTGATGCTGCCATCGCCGCCGGCCTCGCCGCCGCCATCCTCGCCGCCGCCCTCATCCCGACCTTCACCACCGCCCTCGCGACCGCGCCCTTCGCCTCCTTGCCGCTGGTGGTCGCGCTGCTCGCGTTGGCGGCGATCCTGCCGCTGCTTTCGCTTATGGCGGCGGGGACGATGGCGGGAGGGATCGCGGCGGGGCGGATCCTCGGGTTTTTCTGCGCAGCCAGCCCCGCGCTTTTCCTCACCTTTTGGGCGTTGGCGCAACTTGGCGGCGGCGTCATGCTGAACGCCATCGCAACACCGGGCGGTGTCGCGTCGCCACTCGCGCCGCGCCTGCTCGCCGCCATCGCGCTCGCCGCGATCGCGCGGGCGGCGCCGACGGCGGCGGCGGCGGAGAGCGGCGGCCGGGCACGGACGATGGCGCTCGCCACCACCGCCCTCACCCAACTCGGGGCGCTGAGCCTGGTCGCGGCCCTCCTGGTGCCTTTCGGCATCGCCGGCGAAGGCCAGGGTCTCCTCGCCGCCGGGATCGGGCTCCTCCTCTGGCTCGTGAAAATGGCGGTGGCCGCCGGGCTGCTCGCCTGGCTCCGCCCGGCCCGGCCGCCGGCGTCGCGGCTGCTTTCCCCCGCGCTCACGGTCGCGACAATCTGCGCGGCGCTCGCCGCCCTGCTCGCGCAAGCGCCGCTGATATGAGCCGCGCCCTTCTGGACGCGGCGCCGCGCGATGCCGCACTCCGCCCCTGGCCGTGGCGGCGCTTGGATGCCGCTGGCTGGCGGTCTCTCGCGGCAGGAGCGGGCGATCTCGCGCTGCTCGCGCTCTGGGCCGAGGCGGACGGCGTGCGCGCGGTGTTTCGTTGCGGCGACGGCACGATCATGCCGGTCGCCGCCCCCCTGACGGACGGGCGCTATGCGACGCTCAGCCGGCGCTGGCCGGAGGCGGCGGGGTTCGAGGCCGCCATCGCCGATCTCTGGGGACAGAAGGCGGAGAGCGTGGCAGGCACGGAAAAGCGGCTCGATCACGGGGTCTGGCCGCTCTCCATCCCGCTCGCGCCAGCCCCCGGGCCGGCGCCGATGGCGGCCGACTGGCCGGAATTTTTCGCCGAGGCCGCCGGCGAGCAATGGCCGAACGGGCCCGCCGGGCCGCCCTTCACCCCGCTCGAGCATTGGCGTTTTCGTCTCGACGGCACCCGCATCGCCGCGGCAGCGCGGCGCGCCGGCTATGGCCATAAAGGCCAGATCAGCTTGATGCGCGGCAAGCCGGCGCGCGTCGCGGCGCGTTTTGCGGCACGGCTGGCGGGGGAGGCGACGGTTGCGCATAGCATCGCCTTCGCCGCCGCCGCCGAGGCCGCGCTCGGGCTCACCATTCCGCCCCGCGCCACCGCTCTCCGCGCCGTCATGGCGGAACTCGAGCGGATCGGAACCCATCTCTCAGACCTCGCCGATCTCCTCCGCGAGGCCGGTGCGATGCGGCGGGCGGCGGCGACGTGCGATGCGCTCGCCACACTCCGCGCCGCGCTCGCCGTGGCGTTCGGGCATCGGTTGATGATGGATGTCGTCGTGCCGGGTGGGGTCGCCGCCGACCTCGATCCCGCGCGGAGCGAGACGCTGCTTGCCGCCCTCGCCGGGATCGAGGCCTGGCGGGCGCGGTTTTCGCTGCCCGAGGCGGCGCTCGCCGGGCGCGGCGTGGTGCGCGGCGCCGGGGTCGGATTGGTCGCACGCGCCGGCGGCCAGAGCGAGGACGCGCGGCGCAGCCCGGGTTATCCGCCCTATGAGCGGCTCGATTTTGTGGCCCCGACTCGCCTTACCGGCGATGCCTTGGCGCGCGCGGCGCTAAGGGTCGCCGAAATCGGGCTCAGCGTCACGCTTGTCCGCCACCTCCTCGCGACACTGCCCACGGGTGCGCTCAGCGTTGCGCTCTCGCATGAAAGCGGCGAAGGGCTCGGCGTCACCGAGGGGCCGGCGGGTGAAATCTGGCATTTTCTTGCGATCCGCGGCGGGTTGATCGCCGAGGCTTTCCCCTGCGATCCGTTCTGGCGAAACGAGGCGGCACTGATTGCCGCGTTTTCCGGCGCCGAGCGCGGCGATTGGCGGCTGATCCGCGCCTCTTTCGGCGCCGGCGCCGCGGGCGCCGATCTCTGAGCCGGCTCAGAACGTGATCACGGTGCGCAGGCCGAACACCGCTTCATTGGCGATGCGCCGCGTGGGCTCGAGCGGGTTCGGGATGCCGCCGCTGGGGTTGAAGAAATACTGGAAATCGGGCTGCACCAGCCACCACGGCGCGATTTGATATTGATACGTCGCTTCGAGGAAGGTCTCGATGCCTTGGGCGGGATCGTAGCGATTGGTGTAATAGGCAACCTCGTTGTCATAATTGGCCAGCGCCGAGCTGACCTTTGCGACGCCGAAACCGAGGCCGAAATTGTCGTTGTCGCGCCCGGGCAGCGGGTCTTTGACGACGAGACCGCCATCGTAGCTCGCGGAAATCTGGTTGCGATCGGGCGGCGCCACCATGGCGCGCGCGAAAACGCCCACCGAACGCGGGCTTTCCGGGCTCGATCGCCAGACCATCTGATCGGCAAGCGCGTAGAGGCTCTCATTGCCGCGACGCATCAAGGGATCGCCGTTGCTCGCCGGGCTTGCGAGCGGGACGCCGAGCGTGTCGTATTCCTGATCGGGGAAGGAGCCGGAATCATACCAGAAGCCGATCTTATAGGTGCCGGGTAGGCCGGGGGACTGGTCGGGCGAAACCATGTCCCCGAGGGCTGGCTGATTGACGGCGTATTGCAGCTCGGCGATCCAGAGCGCGCCGGTATTGAGATTGAACGCGCCGCCCCAAGCCTCGGCGCCCCGCACCTGGGAGTCGTTATAGAACGAGCCGCCGGCCGGATTGTCGTCGAACACGCCAGCGAGCACGGTGATCGCATGCGTCGGCTGGGCACGCAGCCGCACGCCGAGCGAGGCGAGCGGGTAGGCCGGCCCGCCGGCATACATGTCAGCGGACGGCAGCATCGGCCAGCCCATCATCATATTCATGAACACCGTTGAGGAATATTGGCTGACCATGAATTCCTGATCGATGCTTTGCTGGCCGATCTTGATATCCGTCGCGCCTTCGAAAAACGATTGCTGGTACCACATTTCCCAAAGGCGGGTCGAACGGTCCGCCTCAATCCCGCTCGCCTGTTGGAGGACATCGAGATTGTCGGTGCTGAGATTGCGGCCGTGAATCTGCAGCGCGCTGACATTGAAAATCCCGCCGACCCAGCCGAACGCTTTTTGCGTATCGAGCCCGACGCTCATCTCGGTCATGCCGTCATAATCGGCGCCGGTATGGACGCCGCCGGTGACGTTGCCGAGCACCTCGCTGGTTTCCTGGAGGCCGAACGAAATGCCGACATTGCCGAGCGAGGTGCGCAGGCCATCCATGTCGAGCAGCAGATTATTGCGTGAGGGCGAGAAGAGGCCGGTGAAGAAATCCGGCCCGGCATCGCCCGCCACCGGCGCCGTGCCGCTCGCGGCGGCGGGCCCGGTGGTCGGTATCGATTGCGCCCAAACCGGCGCCGCGGCGAGGAGCATCCCCAGCAATGGCGCGATGAAAACCGGCGACCGGCCGCGGCGGCGCGCGCGGGAGAGGGAGAGCGGGACGCGCGGCATGGCGGCACCATTTGCAATTGCGATTTATTCGCATCTAATCGGCAGCCGACATGCCGTCAAGCGGGCAAAGCCGCCCGCGCTACATCCCGCTCGGATAATTCGGGCCGCCGCCGCCCTCTGGCGTGCACCAGTCGATGTTCTGGGTGGGATCCTTGATGTCGCAGGTCTTGCAGTGGACGCAGTTTTGGGCGTTGATCTGAAGGCGTGGCGCGCCCTCCTCGACCCCGACCGCTTCATAGACGCCGGCCGGGCAATAGCGGCTCTCGGGTGCAGCAAAGCGCTGCCAATTGACGGCTTGCCAACGCTCTGGCTCACGAAGCTTGAGATGCGCCGGCTGGTCTTCCTCGTGATTGGTGTTGCTGATGAAAACCGAAGCGAGGCGGTCGAAGGTGAGCTTTCCGTCCGGCTTCGGATAGGCGATGCGCGGCGCCTGATCGGCGGGAAGCAGCGTTGCGTGATCGGGGTGGGGGTGGTGCAGCG
This sequence comes from Acidibrevibacterium fodinaquatile, assembly GCF_003352165.1. GTDB lineage: Bacteria > Pseudomonadota > Alphaproteobacteria > Acetobacterales > Acetobacteraceae > Acidibrevibacterium > Acidibrevibacterium fodinaquatile. The sequence goes on along the minus strand of NZ_CP029176.1, from coordinate 1,372,528 downwards.
TCCATGGCGCCCGGCCGCGCAGCACGTAGGTATCGAGCGCCGCGTTGACGAGCCCGCCCCACAGGCCGAAGCGGGCGAAACCGGGGCGGATATTGCGGGCTCCCCGCAATTCTTCCCAAAGCCAGCTCGCGCGGAGCCGCTCGGGGTAGCGCGCGAGCGCCGCCGGGCGGTCGCCGGCCAGCGCCTCCGCCAGCGCCTCGGCCGCCACCATGCCGGATTTCATCGCCATATGCGTGCCCTTGATCTTGGGCACGTTGAGGAAGCCGGCACTGTCGCCGATCAGGATCCCGCCGGGGAAAACGAGCTTGGGCAGGGATTGCAGCCCGCCCTCGACCAGTGCGCGCGCGCCATAGCTGATCCGCCGCCCGCCGGCGAAATGCCCGACCATCGCCGGATGGGTTTTGAGCCGCTGCATCTCCTCGAACGGCGAGAGCCAGGGATTGCGATAATCGAGCCCGACGACGAAGCCATAGGAGATGAGATTGGCGCCGAAATGATAGAGGAACGAGCCGCCATAGCTGCTTCGGTCAAGGGGCCAGCCGATGGTGTGGGTGATCTCGCCGGGGCGATGGTTTTCCGCCGGCACCTCCCATAATTCCTTGACCCCGATCGCGAAGGTCGGCGGATCGACCCCCTCGCTAAGGCCGAAACGCGCGATCGCCTGTTTGCTGAGCGAGCCGCGGCAACCCTCGGCGAGCACGGTGTAGGCCGCGCGCAGCTCCATCCCCGGCTGATAATTCGGCCCTTTTTCGCCGGATTTGGTTACACCCATGTCACCGGTGATGACCCCGGCGATGCGCCCCTCCTCCTCGATCAGGGCGGCGGCGGGAAAGCCGGGATAGATCTCGACCCCGAGCGCCTCGGCGCGGGCGGCGAGCCAGCGGCAGAGATCGCCGAGGCTCGCGACGAAATTGCCACTATTGTGCATTTGCGGCGGGGTCGGCAGACGGAGCGCACGGCGAGCGGTCAGAAACAGAAACCGGTCATCGCCGGCTGGGGTCACGAGCGGCGCGCCCTCTGCCTGCCAGTCTGGGATCAGCTCGGCGAGCGCTCGCGGCTCGATCACCGCGCCGGAGAGGATATGGGCGCCGATTTCGCTGCCTTTTTCGACCAGACAGATCGCCGCCTCGGGGGCAAGCTGCTTGAGGCGGATCGCCGCCGCCAATCCGGCGGGGCCGCCGCCGACGATGACGACATCGAAATCCATTCTCTCACGCGCGATATCTTCCTCACCCATACGTCATCTTCCTTTCTGCTGGGGAAAGTGTAGCCGATCGGCGCTGGCTGTGCAAAATGCCGGCATGGATCTTCGAACGGCGCTCACCGCCGCGCTGCGGCTGCAACTCGAATGGGGCGCCGATGAGGCGCTGGCCGAGACGCCCCACGATCATTTCGCGCCCTCCCCGGCCGCGCCCGAGCCCGCGTCGCCGGCAATTCCCCGACCGGCCGCACCCGCGAGCGGCGTTCTGCCGCCGGCGGCCGCGCGGGCCGCCGCGCTCGCCGCCGCGTGTCATTCGCTCGATGAATTGCGCGCCGCGCTCGCCGCGTTCGATGGCTGCAGCCTCAGTGAAACCGCGACCAACCTGGTGTTCAATGACGGCAACCCCGCCGCCGGCTTGATGCTGATCGGCGAAGCCCCGGGCGCCGAGGAAGACCGCATCGGCAAGCCCTTTGTCGGCCCCTCCGGCCAGTTGCTCGACCGCATGCTGGCGAGCATCGGGCTCGACCGCGACCATTATCTGATCACCAACCTGATCCCCTGGCGCCCGCCCGGCAACCGCAGCCCGACCGATGCCGAGGTGATGCTGTGTCTTCCCTTCCTCCATCGCCAGATCGCGCTGGTAAGGCCCAAGCTTTTGCTTCTGCTCGGCGGGCTTGCGGCGAAAGCGCTGCTCGGCGGCAGCGCCGGCATCACCCGGCTGCGTGGCACCTGGCGCGAGATCGAAATCCCCGGCCTTCTCGCCCCCATCCCCGCGCTCGCGACCTACCACCCGGCTTATCTGCTGCGCACGCCCGGTGCGAAGCGCGACGCCTGGGCCGATCTCCTATCGCTCCGCCGCCGGCTCGAGCGACAAGACTGAAGCGGCACGATTTTTCTCCCTTGCCCGCGGCCAAATCAGGCTGTTACCGTGAGTGACCGTCGTCCCCGCACCGTCATTGCCGAAAGATCTCCCGTGGAAAGGTCTCCGATGTCTGTCTCTCGCCGCGTGAAGGCGTACGCCGTCATTTTCGCCGCCATTTCCCTGCCGCTCGCGGCACGGGCGCAGAGCTTGCCGGTGGTCAACGTCAATAACGAAATCGGCCTCGCCGCCGATGTCATGCTGCAAAACCAGCAAGATCGGTATCTCCCCGCAAATGGGCCGTCGCCGGAACTCTCGGGCTGGGAGCCGGGGCTGGATGCCAAGGCCAGCGTGATGAAGGATCTCTGGGGCATCAGCAATGTCTATGCCGCGGTGCGATTCAGTTACACGAACGGGACCAGCTCCGTCGGCCCCACGCCGCCTTACAACGGCAGCTATAACCGCCAGAATGAGGATCTCGATGTCGAACTCGGCAAGGGCGTTCTGATCACCGACAGATTTCTACTCACGCCGTTTATCCAGGGCGGCTACATGGACCTCCAATCGAGCGCCTTCAACGCGACCAACACCACCACTAACGGCTTCGTCGGCCTTGGCCTGCGCGGCGATTACGCGCTCACCGAACGTCTGGTCGTGACCGGCCGGCTAGGCTGGGCCGAGACCGTGGGCGGCAATCTCAACACCCCGGCCAACTATAATTTCGGCTATGGCGATGGCCCGCTCTGGCAGGCCGGCATTGGCCTTGACTATCTGGTCTATCGCAACATCCATCTCTATGGCGGCGTCGATTATACCAACGCCACGCTGGAACGCGGCCCCGTCGAATTCGCCGGTTTTCCGGACTCGCGCGTGCCGCAAGCGAATTTCAACGACCTCAGGTTTCACCTCGGCCTAGCCTGGGGCTTTTGATCCCGGCGCTAGCGCTCGCCCGCGAGCGGGCCGAGCGCCAAGGCGATCCCCGCCTCGCCGGGCAGCGCGCCCTTGGCGAAAAGCCGGGTCACGTGGCCCATTTTTCGCCCCGGGCGGGCCTCTTTCTTCCCGTAGAGATGCGGGATCAGGCCTTGGGTCGCGAGAATCTGCGGCCAGAGCGCGGTTTCCTCGGCGCCGACGAGATTTTTCATCACCGCGTCCGAATGCCGCGCCGCCAGCGGCAAGGGCAAGCCGGCGACCGCGCGAATATGCATCTCAAACTGGCTCGCGGGGCAGGCATCGATGGTCCAATGGCCGGAATTATGCGGCCGCGGCGCGATTTCATTGACGAGCACGCGCCCGTCACGGTCAACGAACATCTCGACCGCGAGCAGCCCGACGAGATCGAGCGCGTCTGCGACCCGGAGCGCGATTGCTCTCGCGGCGGCGGCGGTTTGGGGTGCGATCGGCGCCGGGGCGAGGGTGAGGTCGAGGATATGGTCGCGATGGCGGTTTTCCACCACGTCGAAAGCGCGGCTGTCGCCGTTGTCCCCGCGCGCGACGATGACGCTGATTTCGCACGCGAAATCAACGAACCCCTCGAGAATCAGCGGTTTTGGCGAAAGCCGCGCGAAAGCCGGGGCGAGATCCGCCTCGCTGGCAAGCCGCGCCTGCCCCTTGCCGTCATAGCCTAGCCTCGTCGTCTTCAAAATCGCCGGCAGGCCGAGCCGGGCGGCGGCGGCGCGGAGATCATCCAACGTTTCAATCGGCGCGAAGGGCGCGGTCGCCACACCAGCCTCTTCATTGAGAAAGGTTTTTTCCGCGATTCTGTCCTGGCTGATCCGCAAGACGTGCGGGCCGGGGCGCACCGGCTTGCATGATGTCAGCAATTCGAGCCCGGCGGCGCTGACATTCTCGAATTCGAAGGTGATGACATCGACGGCGCTGGCGAAGGCGCGGAGCGCCGCTGGGTCCTCGTAATCGCCGACCGTCGCCGCCGCCGAAACCTGCGCCGCCGGGCTGTCCTCCTCCGGCGTCAGGATATGGCAACGATAGCCGAGCCGGGCGGCGGCGAGTGCGCTCATCCGCCCAAGCTGGCCGCCACCGACGATGCCGATGGTGGCGTTGGGCGGCAGCGGGACAAAAGTTTTTTGGTTCTTTTTTTCAAAAAAGAACTTTTCTTCCATGATTTATCTTTACGTCCCTTCTGGCGTGTCGACCGGCGCGGTCGCGACGCTTTCGGTTTGCGCGGCGCGGAACGCGGCGAGCCGGGCTGCGAGCCCAGCATCGCCGAGCGCGAGGATGGCGGCGGCGAGCAGGGCTGCGTTCACCGCCCCGGCGCGGCCGATGGCGAGGGTTCCGACCGGGATTCCGGCCGGCATTTGGACGATCGAGAGCAGGCTATCGAGCCCCTTCAGCGCCTGCGATTCCATCGGCACGCCGAGGACCGGGAGCCCCGTCCAGGCGGCGGCCATGCCGGGCAGATGCGCCGCCCCGCCGGCGCCGGCGATGATCACCCGCAGGCCGCGCGCGCTCGCGGTGCGCGCGTATTCGGCGAGCCGGTCCGGGGTGCGATGGGCGGAGACGATGCGGCATTCATGGGCGATGCCGAGCGCGGCCAAGGTGTCGCTCGCATGGCGGAGTGTCGGCCAGTCCGACTGGCTCCCCATGATCACCCCAACGAGCGCGCCGCTCGGGGCGAGGCCGGCGGGCGTTGGGCCGGGACTATCGATCATCATGTTCTCGCGGTTTGTTACGCCGTCTGGTCGGGAATGAGGCGGCTTTCAAGGCGGGTGATTTCGTCTTTTAGAAGCAGTTTGCGTTTTTTCAACCGCAGCAGATGGAGTTGGTCGGTCGCCGTCTGGCTGACCAGAAGGGCGATGACGGTGTCGAGATCACGATGTTCGCTGCGCAGTTCATGCAGTTGGCGCAACAGGGAATCGCGGTCGTTCATCATCGGCTCATATTCACCTGTTCACCTCCAATCGCCGGGCGGCGCAAACGCCGCGCCGGCAAGGCAGCCCCGCTTAGAAAGCCCTTTTATCATGCTTTGCCGCCCGCTCGCCACGCCCTTCCCGCGCGCCGCCGCTGCCCGGCCGCCGCCCGCGTCATGCAATCAGGGGTGGAATCGGCCACCCGATGGCGCTATGATTAATTGGTCGCGGCGGAGGCTGCGCGAGCCTCCTCACTGCGGCTTAGAAGCATGTGGCTTGGAAGCATAAGGAGTGCGACATGAGTCTGGATGGACGCCTCGGTGCCCTCAAGGAGCGCCACGCTGATCTTGAGTTGCGTATCGTCGAAGAAGATCATCGTCCACGACCCGATAGCGATGCTCTGTTGCGTCTGAAGCTCGAGAAATTACGAATCAAGGAGCAGATCGAGCGCTTGCGCGAGACGCTCGACTAAAACCCCCGACAAGAATCACCAATCAGACCCCATCTTCGAGCGACGCAGGCGCGTCGCTCAGGCGGCTTCGTCTTCCTCTCGCAACTGCTCGGGGCTGGGCGGCGGCGGCACCGCTTGCCCTTCCCGCGCCAAGCGCTCATTGGCCTGCGTCACCATGGCGTGCAGATCGGTCTGGCTGCAAAGGCCAAGGATCACCGGATCGCGCGGCTTGATATTGGCGCTGTTCCAATGGGCGCGGTCGCGCACCTTGTGGATGGTCTCCTTGGTGGTGCCGAGCAGCTTGCTGATCTGCGCGTCGCTGAGTTGCGGGAAATTGCGCAAGAGGAAGGCGATCGCGTCCGGGCGGTCATTGCGCTTGGCAACCGGCGTGTAACGGGCCCCGCGGGCACGGCGCGGCACCGGGTTGCTGACCGGCAAAAGCGTCAGCCGCGCCGTGGGATCGGCCTCGCAGCGGCGGATCTCCTCGAGCGTGACTTGGTGATTGGCGACCGGATCGTAACCGACGATCCCCTGCGCGACCTCGCCATCGGCGATCGCCTGCACTTCGAGCGGATGGAGGCCGCAGAAATCGGCGATCTGCTCAAAGGTCAGGGCGGTTTTTTCGATCAGCCACACGGCGGTGGCTTTCGGCATCAGGGGAAGGGGCATGGCATGGCACTTTCATATCCCGGTGACCGAGGCACGACCGATATCAGAGGATCGATCGAAATGTCGATCTTTTCGGCCCGGGCCCGGTCCGCAGCTGCGGGCGATCATGGAGAAAGCCTCGATATGACCGTGGCACGCGGTGCGGTCAAGGCCGCGCGCGGCGATGCCGCGGAAAAATCCGCGCCCCATTCGGCTCACCCGCCCGCTTTCGCGACGATCAGCGCATCGACCGCGACGATCTCGCCCCCGGCGGCGATCAGCGGGTTGAGATCGATTTCGCGATAATGCGCGGCATGGTCGGCGGCGAATTCGGAAAACCGCGCGATGATGGCAGCCAGCCGGTCGCGATCGATTGCCGGCGCGCCGCGAAACCCATCGAGCAGCCTTGCCCCGCGCAGCCGCTCGAGCATCGCGCGCGCCCCGGCCAGCGAAACGGGCGCGAGATCGACGACGCTATCGTGCAGCAATTCGACGAACACACCCCCGAGCCCGACCACGACCAGCGGCCCGAACAGCGGATCGACGCGCGCCCCGAGCATGATTTCGAGCCCGGCCGGGATCATCCGCTGCACCAGGAGCCCAGCGCCACCAACCCCCGCCCGCTTTGCCGCCGCCAGCACCTCGGCCGCCGCTTCGCGCACCGCCCCAGCATCGCGAAGACCAAGCCGCACCCCACCGATCTCGGTCTTGTGCGCAAGATCGGGCGCCGCAACCTTGAGGGCGACCGGAAAGCCGAGCCGCTCGGCCGCCGCCACCGCGCCCTCGGCGTCATCAGCGCCCACTTCGCCGACCACCGGAATGCCATAGCGCGCGAGCAGCGCCTTGGCCCGCGCCTCGCCGATGATCGCACCCCCCTCCTTGGCCAGCGCGGCCGCGACCTCATCGCGCACCGCGGCCGGAACCAAGCGCTCGGCCGGGGTGAGCCCGTGCGGCGCCGCCGGCCGCGCGAGCCACGCGGCGAGGGCGGCGAAGCAGCGATCGGTCGAGCGAAACAGCGCGGTATGAGCGGCGGTCTCCGCCTCGCGCGCGCCGGGGCCTTCGAGATGCTCGTTGACCCAAATCGTGCAGGCGAATTTCCCCGCCGTCGCCGCCAAGGCATCGAACGCCAGAATGCGCCGCACCACCGGCTCATAGGCATAGACCGAGGGCACCACGAGCGCGGCATAGGCGGGGTCGTCGAGCAGCGCCTTGGCGCAGGCGTTGAGGCTTTCGGGATCGGTCAGCACCTGCGCGGTGACGTCACACGGGTTGCGCGGCGAGCCGAACTCGGGGATGCGCGCTTCGAGAACGGCGCGGGTTGCGGGTGCTGGCTGCGGCAGCGGCACGCCATGGATTTCGGCCTTGTCGGCGGCCATGATCGCGGCCCCGCCAGAGGCCGCAACGACGGCGATGCCGGCGCCGCGCGGGGCCGGCGCCTTCGCGAAAAACGCGGCGGTTTCCATCAAAGCCTCGAACTGATCGACGACGACGATGCCGGCGCGGGCGAAGGCGGCGCGATAGGCGGCATCTGAGCCGGCGAGCGAGCCGGTATGAGAAAGCGCCGCCGCCGCACCGCTTTCGCCGACCGCGATCTTGTGCGCGACCACCACCTTGCCGCGCTCGGCGGCGCGGCGTGCTGCATCGAGCAGCCGGCGCGGTGAGGCCATCCCTTCGAAGAGACAGGCGATGGCGCGGCAGGCCGGGTCGTCGGCGAGATAGGCGACATAATCGGCCATATCGACGTCGCAGGAATTGCCCGAGGTCAGGACATGGCTCACCGCGGTGCCGTGAGCGACGGCGAGCGCGAGCGCGAAGCCGAGCGCGCCCGACTGGCTGATGATCCCGACCGCGTGCGGCGCGACCTCCCCTTGGCGCGGCACCGCCGAGAACGTCATCGCCGCGCCCGAGAGGTAATTCACGATGCCGAGACAATTCGGGCCGATAATCGGCATCGCGCGCGTGCGCGCCAGCGCCTGAAGCCGCGCCTGCTCGGCGGCGCGCCCGGGTTTCGCGGTCTCGGCGTAGCCAGAGGCGAAGACGACGGCGCCGCCGACGCCGAGCGACGCGGCCTCTTCGAGCACCGGCTCAACCGCCTCGCGCGCGACCGCGCTCACGACGCAATCCGGCACCTCGGGCAGGGCGGCGAGCGAGGGATAGCAGGGCTTGCCGCCGATCTCCCGATAGCGGGCATTCACCAGATGAAGGCGGCCGCGAAACCCGGCCATATTGCTCGCCACCCGGTCGCCGAATGACCCCGCGCGTTCGCTCGCGCCGACCAGGGCGACGCTTTGCGGGTCAAGGAGGCGGCGAAGCTGGGCGTGGGTGTAGAGCGGCCGTGCGGCATCGGTCATGGATTGGCGTTCCCTCGCTGGTTTCGTGATGGCGGCGTTTCTTGACAGGCGCGGCAAGCATAGGCGCGGAAAACCCACCCCTTCAACCGCCCGCTTGCCCCCGCTTGCGAGAGATCGGCCGTCGCGTAATGATCGCCCATGCCCGACCGCGACATGCCTCCCCTCGATCACCGCCTGCCAAGCCGCCGCGCCCCCGGCTTTGACGCCCGCCGCGCGGTGATCCGCGAGCAGGCGGCGGCGCTGTTCGCGCGCGATGGCTATCAGCGCGCCTCCCTCGCCGGCCTCGCCCGCTCGCTCGGCGTCACCGCCAATGGCATCAGCAATTATTATTCCTCGAAGGAGGATCTGCTTTATGCCATCCTCGATTCGCATCTCGTGGCGCTGCTCGCCGCCGTCGAGCGGGCCGATGACGAGACCCTGGCGCCGCGCCCGCGGCTTGAGGCGCTCGCCGGCGGCTATCTCACGACCATCGCCGGGCCGGCTGCCAACGGCCATCGTCTGTTGCGCGAGGCGGCGCGGTTTCTCCCCGCGGCCCGGCGCGAGGATCTCCGTACCCGCGAACGCTGGCTGCTCGCCTTGTTCAGCACGGCGCTGGCCGCCGCCGCGCCGCAGTGCGCCGCCGCCCTGCTGTCGCCGCTGGCCTTGTCGCTATTTGCGATGCTGAACGAGGCGCCGCGCTGGCTCCAGCCGCGAGACGAGGCGGCGGAGGCGCTGAGCCTTGCGGCTTACGCGTCGCTCGCCACCCGCGCCGTGCTCGCCGCCGCGCGCTGAGCCCGCCGTTATACCGGTCAGCGAAATCGCTGACCGGTATGCGCGCAGGGTTGGTGTGGCGGCTGCGCGCAACATCAAAAAGATACCAGCCAACCGTCTTCAAGCGACGTGTCATTCTTTCGGCTGGCTGGTATTAGAGCGCGATCGGTTTAAGTCGATCACGCTCTACCCCTATTTTGGCGAGCAAGTTGGCCGGTTTTGATGGAACAGGGTGGTTCAATCAAAACCTACCTTGCTCTAGACGCCGGCCAGGCGGATCAACAGCGGCGCCGGACCACCGCCAGGGCCCGTTGCAAACAAAAGCGAGAGGCTCGCGCCACTGGCGCGGGCGATCAGGGCGGTGAGCACCCCTTGGATCACGCGCGGCTGATCACACGCGGCCAGGGCCGCCGCGTCATCGGCGAGCCAAGCGGCGAGACCCGGCGGCCAGGTCGCCGCCCGGCCCTCGAGCATGACGGCGAGATCACCGTCCGGCTGCCCGGCAAGCAGAACCCCGCCCCCCTCGCCGGCGGATTCGGCGGCGAGGATCAGAACATTGAGGATCACCCGCGCATCCTCGGGCGCGAAAGCGACGTCTTCGGGGATGCCGGCGCTCTCCAGCCGCACCCGGCGCGCCGCCGGCGAGGCCGCGAGCAAAGTGAAGAGATCGGGGATGGTCATCTCTTCGCTCAGCCCCGTCCACGCCCCCCGCCAGAGGCGCAGCCGCAAGCCGAGCGCCGCCGCCGCCTCGCGCGCCATCTCGAGCGCCTCGTCATCCTCGGCCGTCGCCCCGCCCTCGACGCTTTCCAAAGCGCCGCCCAGCGTCCCGATCAAGCCACTGAAATCATGGCAGAGCCGGGCCGCCACCAATTCCGCCAATAGCAGGGACGACGCATTCGCTGTCATATCACGCCTCCTCAACATCCACGCCTCGACAGGTCCACCCGGCGCGCGCATAACCCGCGCCACCATGGCGCCCGACCAGACCTCACCGATCGAACCCGGCCAATGGGTCCGCAATCCTGCCCGGCCGGAATGGGGAATCGGCCAGGTGCAATCCGCGATCGGCGATCGGGTCACGGTCAATTTCGAGCACATTGGCAAAATTCTGGTGAACATTGCCAGCGTGCCGCTCGACGTCATCGCCGAGGACGAGCACTAATTTTCGCGATATCCCCGGCCCCCTCTTGCACGGCGCCGCGTCACGGCCGAATTTGAGGAAACCGGCTGCCGCCCGGCGAAGCCCGTGGCGGGTCGGGCGTTATATAAGGATTTGGCGATACATGCGCGATCCGTTCGGCCGCGATATCACCTATCTCCGCGTATCGGTCACCGACCGCTGCGACTTTCGCTGCGTCTATTGCATGGCGGAGGACATGACCTTCCTGCCGAAGGCGGACATCCTCTCGCTCGAAGAGTTGGAGCGGCTGTGCGGCGCCTTCATCGCGCTCGGGGTCACCAAACTCCGCATCACCGGCGGCGAGCCGCTGGTCCGGCGCGATGTCATGCGCCTCATCGACGCGCTCGGCGCACGGCTCGGCCACGGCCTCGAGGAGCTGACCCTCACCACCAACGCAAGCCAGCTCGCGCGCTTTGCCGAGCCGCTCCGCGCCGCCGGGGTGCGGCGGATCAATGTCAGCCTCGATACGCTGAACGCCGCGACCTTCACCGCCATCACCCGCTGGGGCCGGATCGAGCGGACGCTGGATGGCATCTTCGCCGCCAAGGCCGCCGGTCTCGCGGTCAAGATCAACATGGTCGCGCTCAAGGGGGTGAACGAGGACGAAATCGATACCATGATCGCTTGGTGCGGCGAGCATGGCTTCGACCTCTGCCTGATCGAGACCATGCCGCTCGGCGAAATCGAGGGCGACCGCACGGCGCAATATCTGCCGCTGTCGCTGGTGCGCGCGCGGCTTGCCCGGCGCTGGACGCTGACGCCGAGCGATTACCGCACCGGCGGGCCGGCGCGCTATGAGACGATCGGCGAAACCGGCCGGCGGATCGGCTTCATCACGCCGCTTACGCATAATTTCTGCGAATCCTGCAACCGCGTGCGCCTGACCTGCACCGGCACGCTGTTTATGTGCCTCGGCCAGGAGGATGCCGCCGATCTCCGCGCCGTCTTACGCCGCGAGACGAGCGATGACGCGCTTTCGGACGCGATCCTGGCGGCGATCGCGCGCAAGCCCAAGGGCCATGATTTCATTATCGACCGCGATCATCGCCGCCCCGCGCTCGCCCGCCATATGAGCATGACCGGCGGCTGAGCGGCTCCGATCACGGCAGCGCGGTGCGAAAATCCGGCTCGCGGAGCTGCGGATTGTCGAAACGCGGGTTGCGCCAGGCGTGCAGCGCTTCGGCCAGCGCCGCGGCGAGGTCGCGTTTTTCCGCCTCCCCCAGCCGTGCCGCGATTTCATGCCGCCGCCGCCCGCCGACGAGCAAAAGCGCCGGCACCCGCCCCGGGCGTTCCTGCAACTCGGCGCGGAGCCAGGAGGGATCGAGCGCCATCTCGCGCCGCCCGCCTTTACGGTCGGTGTGGATCACGCGCAGCCGACGCTCGGAGAGCAGCACCACCTCGCTCTCGCGCGCAACCCGGGCATGGGCGCGGATCAGGATGACGGCGAGGAGAATTTCGGCGCCGCTAAATCCCGCAACCGGCCACGCCCCGAGCAGAAAGAACAGCAACGCCGTCAACCCGCTGGCGCCGGCGACGGCGACGATCAGCCCGGCAAGACCGCGCCGCGACAGGCTGCGATGCGGCACGATCACCGCTTCGAACATCGGCGCGTCCGTGACCCTCTCACTCATCTCGCCGCTCCGAAACCACAAACTCCCTCAAGAATAGGCATTCCGCCGCGCTTGTCATCCCGCAATGCCCGCGCGACAAGCAGGGAATGCCGAAGATCACGCCCAAGCCGCCAAAATCCGCGCCCGCGCGCGCGATCAAACCGCTTTCCGCCGATGAGGTGCGGCACTTCATCGGCGCCATCGCCAGCGCCAATCCCAACCCGCGCACCGAACTCCAGTATCGTGATCCCTTCACCCTCCTGGTCGCCGTCGTGCTCTCGGCGCAGACGACGGACGCCGCCGTCAACCGCGCAACCCCTGCCCTATTCGCCGCCGCCCCCGATGCGCGCGCGATGGCGGCCCTTGGCGCGGACGAGATCGGCCGCTTCATCCGCTCGATCGGGCTGTGGCAGGCCAAGGCGCGCCACCTCGCCGAACTCGCGCGCCTCCTCGTCGAGCGCCATGGCGGGCAGGTGCCGGCCGATCGCGCCGCCCTCGAGGCGCTGCCCGGGGTTGGGCGCAAAACCGCCAATGTCGTCCTCAACGTCGCCTTCGGCCAGCCGACGATGGCGGTCGATACCCATATTTTCCGGGTGAGCAACCGCACCGGCCTTGCCCCCGGCAAGACGCCGCGGGCGGTCGAGGACGCACTGCTCAAGCGCCTGCCGCCGGAGAGGCTGGCCGACGCCCATCACTGGCTGATCCTGCACGGGCGCTATGTCTGCCGCGCCCGCAAGCCGGAATGCTGGCGCTGCGTTGCCGCCGCCTGGTGCCATTTTTCTCCGAAGACGCCGGCGCCGGGTTAGTCGTCCGCAAACGACCAGGCCGCTCGCCGCAGGTTTGGCCGGCGCCCCTGATCCCGTTGCCTCTTGAACGCGCGATCCGACCTCGTCATGCTTCTTCGACGGAGATTTTGACCAGACAATTCCCGTGTGCCGAGAGGCGTGACGCTGCCATGTCTGCTGACAACATCGCCCCACCCCCTTTCGCGGCCTTTGCGGCCGATCTGCGCGCGGAAGTGCCGTTGCGGGCAGCGATCACCGCAGCCTACCGCCGCGCCGAGGAGGACTGCCTTGGGCCGCTCATCGCGGCCGCAGCGCTCACGCCCGCCCAGGACGCCGCAGCAAGCGCTCTTGCCCGGCGCCTGGTTGCAGAACTCCGCGCCCATCACCGCGGCGGCGGGGTGGAAGCGCTGGTGCAGGAATTTTCGCTCTCCTCACAGGAGGGTGTCGCGCTGATGTGTCTCGCGGAAGCGCTGCTGCGTATCCCGGACACGGCGACGCGTGACGCGCTGATCCGCGACAAGATCGGCGGCGGCGATTGGCGTGCGCATCTCGGCCACTCACCCTCGCTTTTCGTTAACGCGGCGACCTGGGGGTTGGTGGTGAGCGGCCGGCTATCGGCCACCCACAGCGAGGCCGGCCTCGGCGCCGCGCTGACCCGGCTGATCGCGCGCGCGGGCGAGCCGGTGATCCGGCGCGGGGTCGATCTCGCCATGCGCATGATGGGCGAGCAGTTCGTCACCGGCCAGACCATCGCGCAGGCACTGGCCAGGAGCCGCGCCCTGGAGGCCAAGGGCTTCCGCTATTCCTATGACATGCTCGGCGAGGCGGCGATCACGGCGGCGGATGCGGCGCGCTATTTCGGCGACTATGAGAACGCCATCCACGCCATCGGCCAGGCGGCGGCCGGGCGCGGACTCCTCGCGGGGCCGGGCATCTCGGTCAAGCTCTCGGCCTTGCACCCGCGTTATATGCGCGCTCAGCGCGCGCGGGTGATGGCGGAGTTGCAGGCGCGCCTGGCGACCCTGGCCGCCCTCGCCCGCCGCTACGATATCGGCCTCAATATCGACGCGGAAGAGGCCGACCGTCTCGACCTTTCGCTCGATCTCTTGGAAACGCTTTGCCATGACGAGCGGCTCAATGGCTGGGGCGGCGTCGGCTTCGTCATTCAGGCCTATCAGCGCCGCGCGCCGTTCGTGATCGATTTCGTGGTCGATCTCGCCCGCCGCACCGGGCGGCGCATGATGGTGCGCCTGGTCAAGGGGGCCTATTGGGACAGCGAAATCAAGCGGGCGCAGCAAGAGGGGCTGGAGGGCTTTCCGGTCTTTACGCGCAAGGTCCACACCGACGTCTCCTATCTCGCCTGTGCGCGTAAGCTGCTCGCCGCACCCGAGGCGGTGTTCCCGCAATTTGCGACGCACAATGCGCAAACCGTCGCCGCCATCTACACCATGGCGGATCCCGCGGCGTGGCGGCCCGGCCAATACGAGTTCCAGTGCCTGCACGGCATGGGCGAGCCGCTCTATGAAACAGTGGTCGACCCGCAGGGCCTCGCCCGGCCATGCCGCATCTATGCGCCGGTCGGCACCTATGAGACCCTGCTCGCCTATCTCGTGCGCCGCCTGTTGGAAAACGGCGCGAATTCGTCCTTCGTCAACCGCGTCAACGACCCCGCGGTGCCGGTCGAGACCTTGGTGCGCAACCCGGTCGAGGAAGCCCGCGCCCTCGCGCCGCTCGGCCGGCCGCACGACCGCATCGCGGCGCCTTCCGACCTGTTTGCGCCAACGCGCAAAAACTCGGCGGGGCTCGACCTTACGAATGAGCAGCATCTCGCTGCGCTCGCGGTCGCCTTGAAGAAGGGTGCGGCGCCGCTCCGCGCCGCGCCGCGCCTCGGCGCCGGCGCGGCCGCGGGCCCGGCGCGCGAGGTTCGCAATCCCGCCGATCGGCGGGATGTGGTGGGCGAGGTCGTGGACGCGACGGAGGCGGTCATGGCCGCGGCGCTGGCCGAAGCCGAAGCCGCCGCCAGTACCTGGGCCGCAACACCCCCCCGCGAGCGCGCCGCGATCCTCGACCGCGCCGCTGATCTCATGGAAGCGCGCATGGGCGCGCTGATGGCGCCGATTGTGCGTGAAGCCGGCAAATCCCTGCCCAACGCGATCGGCGAGGTGCGCGAGGCCGTGGATTTTCTCCGCTACTACGCCGCAGGCGCCCGCGACCTCGGCGCCGCGCACCGCCCCCTCGGCCCGGTTGTCTGCATCTCGCCGTGGAACTTCCCGCTCGCCATCTTCACCGGCCAAGTGGCGGCCGCGCTCGCGGCGGGCAACCCGGTGCTGGCCAAACCAGCGGAGGAGGTGCCGCTGATCGCTTCCCTTGCCGTCGGGCTGCTGCACGCGGCCGGGGTGCCGCGCGGCGTCCTCCACTACCTCCCGGGCGATGGCGCGGTTGGCGCGCGGCTTGTCGCCGATCCGCGCACGCAGGGCGTGATGTTCACCGGCTCGACCGAGGTCGCACGGAACATTCAGCGCGACCTCGCCGGCCGGCTGGGCGGCCATGGCGAGCCCATTCCGCTGATCGCCGAAACCGGGGGGCAGAACGCCTTGGTCGTCGACAGCTCCGCCCTCGCCGAGCAGGTGGTGATGGACGTGCTCGCCTCGGCTTTCGATAGCGCCGGCCAGCGTTGCTCGGCGCTGCGCGTTCTTTGCCTGCAGGAGGACATCGCCGACCGCGTCCTTTCCATGCTCACGGGGGCGCTCGCGGAAGTGTCGGTCGGGAATCCCGATCGTCTCGCAACCGATATCGGCCCGGTGATTTCCGAGCAAGCGCGCGATGGCATTCTGCGGCACATCGCGGCCATGCGCGCCGCCGGCCGGCCGGTGCATTCCTTGCCGCTGCCCGATGCGTGCTCTCATGGCACCTTCGTTCCTCCAACGATCATCGAGATCACCGGCTTGGCGCAGCTCACGCGCGAGGTCTTCGGCCCGGTGCTCCATGTCCTGCGTTTCCGGCGCGATGCGATCGACGCCTTGATGCGCGACATCAACGCCACCGGCTACGCCCTCACGTTCGGCGTCCACTCACGCCTCGACGAGGTGGTGGCGCGGCTTTCGGCGCAGGCGAAGGCGGGCAATATTTACGTCAACCGCAACCTGATCGGCGCGGTTGTCGGCGTGCAGCCGTTTGGCGGCCACGGCCTCTCCGGCACCGGGCCGAAGGCGGGCGGGCCGCTTTATCTGCGCCGTCTTCTCTCGGCCTGCCCGCTTGAGACGGGGCTCCCGGCCACTTCGCCGGCGCCCGCCGTCACCGCGCTTTGCGACTGGCTCCGCGCCCAGGGGCGAGAGGCGGCGGCGGCGCTTTGTTTGGCGCAAGCGCGCCCGGCGCGTTTCGGTTTGCAGATCGACCTTCCTGGCCCGGTCGGGGAGCAGAACCGTTATCGCCTCGATCCGCGCGGCCGCGTGTTTTGCGACGCCGACGAGCCGGACGGCGCCTTGCGCCAGCTCGCGGCCTGCCTCGCCACCGGCAATCGGGCGCGGGTCAAGCGCCCGGAGCTGTTGCCCCCGGGCCTGCCCGCGTCGATCGCCGCCGAGATCGCGCCCGCCGGCGAGGACGCGATTGCAGACTGCGATGCGTTGCTGTTCGAGGGCTCACGAGACACCCTCCGGCGCCTCGCGGCGGCGGTCGCGGCGGCGGAGGGCCCCATCCGCCCGATCATCGTGCCGCGCGACGGGCTCTATCCTCTCGACCTGTTGGTGAGCGAACGCGCCATCAGCATCAACACCGCCGCCGCCGGCGGCAATGCGAGCCTGATGAGCCTGTAGACCGCCGGCGGCGGCCAGCCCTCGCGTTACGCCGCGGCGGCGATTGCGCAAAAAAAAAATGGCGGCCGGAAAGGCCGCCAAGTTTAGGGAGGAAACGTCCAAGAAAGCGCAAGGCATGGCCTCGCGCAGGTCGAGATATAACGCCGCCAGGCCTGGCTTCAAATGAAATTTGTGCAATGCAGCAAAATACCGCTCGACATGTTGCGTTTTTGCCACACTCGTGCCCCGTCACGGCGGTGACGCTGAGGACGTGCCGAGCGCCCTTGCCGCCGTCAGCACGCGGTCGATGAAATCTGCGGTGCTGCCGAGATAATTCGCGGGATCGGTCAATTTTTCGAGCGCCGTCGCATCGAGCCGCGCGGTGATTTCGGGGAAGGTCGCGAGCGCCTTGGCGAGCGGGATTTTTTCCTCGCGCGCGCGATCGCAGGCGGCTTGCACGGCGTGGTGGGCGGCGTCCCGCCCGAGCAGCGGCGCGAGCCCCATCATCACCGCTTCCGCGACGATCATCCCGCCGGTGGCATCGAGGTTTTCGCGCATCCTGGCGGGATCGACCACCATGCCTTCCGCGATGAAGAGCGCATGGCGAACGGCGCCATGGGTGAGAACGAAAGCCTGCGGCAGCGCCAGCGGCTCAGCCTGCCAGGGGCCGGTCGCGCGTTCGAAATCCTGCGCCATCGCACCCTGCATCAGCGGCACCAGCGCCTGCACCGCGCGCATCGCGGCGAGCACATATTCGGCGGCGATCGGGTTGCGCTTTTGCGGCATGGTGGAAGACGAGCCACGCCCCGGCGCATGCGGCTCGGCGACCTCGGCGAGTTCGGTTTGCGCGAGCAGGATGATGTCGGTTGCGAACTTGCCGAGGCTGCCGCAGAGAAGGCCGAGGAACGACACCGCCTCGGCCAGGCCCTCGCGACGCACATGCCAGGGAAGCGGCGGCACGCCGAGCGCCAGCTCCTCGGCCAGGCCCGCCATCACCGCGAGTCCCTCACCGCCGAGCGAGGCGAGCGTTCCCGCCGCGCCGCCGAGTTCCACCAACTCGACACGCGGGCGGAGCTGGTCCAGCCGTTCGACATGGGCGATGAGCGGTGCGAGCCAGACCGCGCATTTGAGCCCGAAGGTGATCGGCAGCGCGTGTTGCAAATGGGTGCGCCCGGCCATCACCGTCGCGCGATGCGCTTGCGCCTGCTCGGCGAGGGCTGCGATCAGGTGAAGCAGATCGGACCGCAGCAGGGCGAGCCCCGCCTTGACCTGAAGGGCGACGGCAGTATCGAGAATGTCCTGCGTCGTCGCGCCCCAATGCGTCCAGCGCCCGGCCTCGGCGCCGGCGGCGCGCGAGAGGGCGGCGACCAGCCCAACCACGGGATAGCCGACATTGCGCGTGCTCGCCGGCAAGCCCGAGAGGTCGAGCGCTTCGACGCGCGCGACGCTGGTGATCGCTGCTGCCGCCGCCTCCGGGATCAGCCCGAGCCGCGCTTCGACGCGGGCCAGCGCCGCCTCGGCATCGAGCATGCGCTGGAGCAGTGCGCGCTCATCGAACACCGCCCGCATCGTCTCGGCGCCATAAAGCGTGCCGAAAATCGGGCTGTCGGCGGGGTTCACCGCCATGGCGACGGGGCCTGCGGCACCACCCAACGGACAAAAGTTTTTTGGTTCTTTTTTTCAAAAAAGAACATTTTTCCCCCTAAAGCTCGAGAAACACCGTCTCGCCGGGGCCCTGGAGGCGGATGTCGAGATGCCAATGCCCTGGTTCGGCCTCCTGAGCGATCAATGTTGCACGGCGCGCGGGATCGGTGATGGCGGTGAGCAGCGGGTCGCTCTCGTTGCGCGGATCGCCGGCGAAATAGAGGCGCGAGAACAGCGGTTTGAGCACGCCGCGGGCATGCAGCGCGAGCGCCAGATGCGGCGCCTGCCAGGCGTTGCCGCGGCCGCGGACGGGGCCGGGTTTGAGGGTGCGGAACTGAAACCGCCCGTCTTCATCGCAGCGCGCGCGGCCGAAGCCGGGGAAGGTTGCGTCCGCCGGCGGGTCGGCCTGCCAGATCTCGATGGCGGCGTCGGCCACCGGCGCGCCGTCGCCATCGACGACGCGCCCGGTGACCGTGATCACTGCGCCGCTCGCGCCAAAGCGGGTGAGATCGGCCCATTCCGGATGTTCGATCAGATGCCAGTAAGGGCCGATGGTCTGGTTCGCGGTCGCGGTCGGCATCAGGCAGTCTCCATCGGGGTCGCGCCGCGCCCGCGCAGCACGATGTCGAAACGATAACCGAGCGCCCGCTCCGGCTCGGTCAATGCGATGTCAAAACGCGCGATCAGCCGCTCGCGCGCGTAACGATCGGCGACCGCGTGATAGATCGGATCGAGCTCGAGCAGCGGATCGCCGGGGAAATACATCTGGGTGATCAGGCGCTGGGCGAAGCCGCTGCCAAAGAGCGAGAAATGGATATGGTTCGGCCGCCAGGCATTGGGGTGGTTGCGCCAGGGATAGGCGCCGGGCTTGATGGTGACGAAGCGATAGCGCCCTTCGGCGTCGGTAAAAACCCGCCCCTCGCCGTGGAAATGAGGATCGAGCGGCGCGTCGTGCTGATCGCCTGGATGGTCGTAGCGGCCGGCGGCGTTGGCCTGCCAGATTTCGACCATGGTGTTGGGCACCGGCCGCCCATCTTCGTCCGTAACCCTTCCTTCGACGATGATCCGCTCGCCGAGGGCGGGCTTGCCCGCGGTCATCGAAAGATCGGCGAGCGCGGGGAAGTGGCTGGGCAAGAAGCGCGGGCCGGTGGCCTCGGTCAGAGTCGTCGGGACGGCAAGGAGGGGCGCTTTCGGGTGGCGTTTGGCGGTGCTGGCGTAAGAGGGCGTGTCATAGGCGGGCTGGGCGCCGGCACCAGCCGGGCGGAAGGGCGCGGGGTCGCTCATGGATTTTGCTCCATTTCTTTGAACACCGTTTTCGCCTCACGGATCGCGGCATTGGCCGCGGGCACGCCGGCATAGACCGCGACATGCAGCATCGCTTGCGCGATCTCCTCGGCATTCGCGCCGGTGTTGCGCGTCGCGCGGAGATGGAGGCGGAATTCCTCGTGCTGGCCGAGGGCGGCGAGGAGGGCGAGGGTGATCAGGCTGCGGGTGCGCCGGTCGAGATCGCCGCGCGCCCAGACCCCGCCCCAGGCACTCCTTGTGATGAATTCCTGAAAGCCGCGGTCGAACTCGGTTGCCGCCGCCAGCGCGCGCGTGACATGCGCCTCGCCGAGCACCTCGCGGCGAACGCGGAGCCCGGCTTCATACGTGTCGCTTTCGGTATTGGCGAGGAGAAAGGCGGCGATTTCGGCGCTGACCGCGCGCGGGTGCTCGATGGTCGGGATATGGGCGGCATCGGGGATGATGGCGAGCGAGGCGCCGAGCGCCGCTTGCAGCGCCTTCGCGCTGGCGACCGGGGTTGCCTCGTCCTGCGCGCCGACGATGACATGGGCGGGGAGTTTGAGCTTCGGGGTGATCGCGGTGAAATCCGCGGTCGCGATCGCTTCGGCGGCGCCGGCATAGCCTTCGGGATCGGTCCGGAGCAGCATTTGGCGAAGGCCGAGCGCCGCCGGCTGGTCGCGAAAACCCGGCGTCACCCAACGCGCCATCGCCGCCTCGGCGCTCGCCGCCATACCGCCCTCGCGCACCAGCCGCGCCCGCTCGTGCCAGTTCGACGGCGGCGGGATGACCATGGCGGTGTCGCAGAGAATGAGGGTTTTGACCCGCCGCGGCGCGATCTCGGCCATGGCTTGGGCGATCAGGCCGCCGATCGAGAGCCCGGCGACATGGGCGTTCGCGACCGACAGCGCATCGAGCAGGCCGAGCACGTCGCGCGCGAGCGTTGCCATGTGATAGGGGCCTTGCGTGACCGTGGTCAGGCCGTGGCCGCGCAAATCCGGCCGAATGACGCGAAACCGGCGCGCCAGCGCATCCACCTGCGCATCCCAGACATGGAGCGAGGTGCCGAGCGAGTGGAGAAGAACCAGCGCCGGCGCCCCGGCCGGACCCGAAACCTGGACATGCGTCACAAGATCGCCAACCCGAACGAACATCGTGCTTTCCTCCCTCACCTCACCATCGCACCACGCCAGCACGCATGCAATCGCGGCGCGCGGGTCGCGGCGCCGCCCGTGGATCAGCCCCGCAATCGCGCGCCGGTCGCGGCGGTGACGGCGGCGACGATGCGTGCTGCCATCGCCTCGATCTCGGCATCCGTCAGCGCTCGCTCGCGCGGCTGCCACACCACTTCGATCGCAAGCGACGTCTCGCCCGCCGCCAACCCCTCGCCAGTATAGACGTCAAACAACGAGACGCTGGCGATGAGGTCTCGCTCCGCCGCGCGCGCGGCGCGCAAAACCATGTCCGCCGGCACGTCATCGCGGACGACGAAGGCGAAATCGCGACGCACCGGCTGCAGCGGCGAAAGCGCGGGCGGCGCGCGCCGGCGGCGCTTGGCGGCGGGGATGGCATCGAGAAAAATCTCGAACGCCACCGCCGCGCCGGTAATGTCGAGGGCGGCGGTGACGTTGGGGTGGAGTTCGCCGAAGACCGCGAGCACCGCGCGCGGGCCGAGGCGGAGCATCGCGGCACGGCCGGGATGGTAATGCGCCGGCGCTTCGGCGACGGTCGAGAGAGAGTCCGGCGCGACACCGAGCGCCGCCAGCACCGCGAGCGCGTCGGCCTTGGCATCGAACGCATCGAAGGCGCGCGCCGGCACCGCCCAATGGCGTGGCGGGGCGCCGGCGCGAAGCCCGGCGGCGATCTCGCGCGCGCCATCGGCGGCGAATCCGGGGCCGATTTCGAAGATCGCGACGTGCTCGGCGCCACGCGCAAGATTGCGGGCCGCCGCGTGCGCGAGCACCGCGAGCGGGGTCGGGCGCAACTGGTCAAGATCAGCGGCGATGGGGTTGAGAAGGCGCAGCCGCTCCGGTGTCTCGCCGAACCGCGCCGCATCATGCCGCGCCATGAAGGCGAAACTCACGCACTCTGCGAGACCGCGCGCGGCCAGCACCCGCCGCGCGAGTGCTGCGCGCGCACCAGCGGGGCTGAGGCTCGCCCGCGGGAGCGGGGCGAGCCGCGGCAGCGAGACCGCCGGCACCGCGTCCAGTCCGCCGAGCCGCAACACCTCCTCGATCAGATCGGCCTCGGGGGCGATCGCGGCGACACTGTCGGCAAGGCTTGCGGCGCGATCGGCGGCGATTCCGGGCGCGAGATCGAGGGTGCCGGGTGCGGCGATGTCGTTGCGCCAAGCGGGAACGGCGAACACCGCACGCTCCGTGTCACGCGCCACAAGCGCGAAGCCGAGCCCTTCGAGCCGCGCGATCGCGGTCTCGGGCGCGATCTCGACCCCGCCGAGCTCACGCAGCCGGGCAAACCGCAGCGCCGCTTGTCGCTGCCAGCGCGGCTCGGCGCCGGCGGAGACGACCTCGCTCGCCTCACCGCCGCAGAGATCGAGGATCATCCGGCTCGCCGCCGCGACCGCATCAGGCAGCAGCGCCGGGTCGATGCCGCGTTCGAAGCGGCTCCTTGCATCGGAAAGAATTTGATGCCGCCGCCCGCTCTGGCCGATCCGCACCGGATCGAACAGCGCACATTCGAGGAAAACCTCGCTGGTCTCGTCGTCACAGCCGCTCTCGACCCCGCCCATGATCCCGGCGAGCGAGCGCACACCGGCGGCATCGGCGATCACGCAATCCTCCCGCTCCAGTCGATATTCGCGGTTATTGAGCGCGCGCAGCGTCTCGCCAGCGCCGCGGCGCATCACCATCTCATGGCCGCGGATTTTTTTGATATCGAAGACATGGAGCGGCCGGCCGAGATCGAAGGTAAAGAAATTGGTGATGTCGACAAGGGCGTTGATCGGGCGGAGACCAATTGCGCGCAGGCGCGCGGCCAGCCAATCCGGGCTCGGGCCATTACGCACGCCGCGAAAGCTCCGCCCGAGCACGTAGGGGCAGGCCTCCGGCCAGTCGATCCGCCAGGCGAGCGGGCTTTTGAAAGCGGCTGCAACCTGCGGCGCCGACCAGGGCTTGAGCCGCCCCAATCCGGCAGCGGCGAGGTCGCGGGCGATGCCGCGCACGGCCAGCGCGTCACCACGATTGGGGGTGACAGCGATCTCGATCACCGGATCGTCGAGCCCCGCCCAGCCGGCATAGCTCGCCCCGACCGGCGCGCTTTCGGGCAGCTCGACGATGCCGGCATGATCCTCGCCAAGCCCAAGCTCGCGGAGCGAAAGCAGCATCCCGGCGCTTTCGACCCCGCGGATCTTGCCGGTTTTCAGCGTGACCCCGGTGCCCGGAATGACGCTGCCGGGCGGCGCGAAGACGGTTTTCATGCCCGCCCGGGCGTTTGGCGCACCGCAAACCACCGAAACCGGCGCCCCCATTCCGGTCTCGACCCGGCATGCGCGCAGGCGATCGGCGTCCGGATGCGGCTCCGCCGCGATCACCTGCGCGATGCGGAACGGCGCCAGCGCCGCGGCGCGGTCATCGATGCTTTCGACCTCGAGCCCGATCGCAGACAGGGTCTCAGTGAGGCGGGCAAGCGGCGCCTCGGTCTCGAGATGATCGCGGAGCCAGGAGAGGGTGAATTTCATCGCTCAAACCCCCTCATGCAGCATCGCCGGGGCGAGCGGGCTGAAGCCGTAATGGCGGAGCCAGCGGAGATCGCTCTCGAAAAACGGGCGGAGGTCGGAAATGCCGTGTTTCAGCATGGTGATGCGCTCGATTCCCATGCCAAAGGCGAAGCCTTGCCACTCGCGCGGGTCGATCCCGGCATTGGCGAGGACTTTCGCATGCACCATGCCGCTGCCCAGAATCTCTAGCCAATCCCCTCCCCGGCCGAGTTCGCCGGTGCGGCGATTCCAGCCGATATCGACCTCCATCGAGGGTTCGGTGAACGGGAAATAGCTCGCGCGAAAGCGCACCGGGAGATCGGGGAGGCCGAAAAAGGCGCGAAGAAAATCGCTGAGGCAGCCCTTGAGATGGCCAAGGGTGATGGCGCGGTCGATGACCAGCCCCTCGCATTGGTGAAACATCGGGCTATGGGTCGCGTCATGGTCGGCGCGGTAGGTGCGGCCCATGGCGATGATGTGGATCGGCGGCGGCGCGCTGAGCATGGTGCGCACCTGCACCGGCGAGGTATGGGTGCGGAGCACCGGTGGCGGGGCCTCCGCCGTCTCGGGCGGGAGGTAAAACGTGTCGTGATCGGCGCGGGCGGGATGGTGCGGCGGGATGTTGAGGGCGCCGAAATTATGCCAATCGGTCTCGATGTCCGGCCCTTCCGCAACGCTAAAGCCCATCGCCCCGAAAAGGGCGGCGATTTCATCCATGCTGCGGCTGATCGGGTGGATGACACCGCTCTCCGAAGGGCGCGCCGGCAGCGTGACATCGATCCGCTCGCCGGCAAGCCGCGCTTCCAGCGCCGCGCCCTCGAGCGCCACCCGCCGCGCCGCCAGCGCCGCCGCCAGCGCCTCTTTCACGACATTCAGGCGCGCGCCCTCCTCACGCCGCGCCTCTGCCGGCAGCCCCCCGAGCGCTTTGAGCCGCGCCGTCAGCCGCCCGGCCTTGCCGAGCAGCGCAACCCGCACCGCCTCCAGGGCGCGGAGATCGGGGGCGGCGGCGATAGAATGTTCCGCTTCATGCTGCAGGGCGGCGAGATCATCGGTCATGCGCGAGGGCCATCCTTGAGAGACTGAAACAGGCAGCCTTTTGGCGCCCGGCGCGTCGTTGATCAATCGTCTGGGTGGAAACGCATCAGGCAAGGCCAGGGCTCCACCCTGGACCCAAAGGCGACAGCGTCCCCAAACCCGCGTTTTCAGAGTTTCCCTAACCCCGGCCGACGATCTCGCGGCGCAAGCGATCGAGCGTGGTGAGCACGGCGGCGCAATCGAAATCCCGCGCCCGCGCGAGGCCGGCGCGCGCAAGGGTCGCGCGGCGTTCGGGGTCAGCGGCGAGCGCGATGATCGCCTGCGCCATGCCGGCGACGTCATCGGGGTCGATATAGAGAGCGGCGGCGCCGGCGAGATGGGGTAATGCGCCGCGCCGTGTCGTCATCAGCGCCGCGCCGCTCGCCATCGCCTCGATCGCGGTCAGGCCGAACGGTTCATCCCAACGGCTCGGCACCGCAACGATCGCCGCCCGCGCCATCGCCGCCAGCACCTGATCATGGGTGCGATAGCCGTGCATCGTGATCCCGGCTTGCGCCGCCCGCTCGCGGATGCCGCGCAGAAATGGCGTCTCGGGGCTTGCCGCCCCAAACCGATCGGCGCCGATGATGCTCGCCCGCCAGCCCGCAAGCCGCGGCAAGGCATCAGCGCAGGCGGCGACGAACCCGTCCACCCCTTTATCCGCGACCACCCGGCCGACATAAAGGATTTCCGGCTCGCGCGCCGCGGCCGGCAGCGGCGGCGGCAAAGCCGCGAAGTCAAGGCAGTTTGGCACCACGGAAACCCGCGCCGCCGCGTCCGGCGAAAGCCCGTCGAGAAACCGCCGGCGCAGAAAGTCGGAGGCGACGATCACCCCGCCGAGCACGCGGAGCAGCCCCTCCCGCGCCGCCGGCGTGTGGCTTGCGCGCATCGCTTGCGGATCGTTCTGCAGGCAAAGAAGCACCGGGGCTGCGCCGCGGCCGGCGAGAAAACGGGCGATATCGGGGCGGTTATGGACCGCGATCAGCGCCGGCGAGAGCGCCCGCGCCGCCCGCTGCACCCCGATCGCATACCGCGTTGCGCGGCGCAGCGGGCGAAACGCCGGCCGCACCGGCTGAAACGCAACGCCCGGGAAGGCCGGCGCGGGCGGCGCCGGCCCGAGCACCAAGGGCGCGAACGCCTCGCTGCGGGCAAACAGCCGCGCCACCATCAGCGCGATGGCGCCGGCGGCGGCGGGCGAAAACGCCTCGCTCGGCGGCAAAACCTCGATGATCCGCGGCGCTGTCATGCGCCGAGACTAAAGCGGCGGCGCCACGGGCGCCAGCGACCGTCCCGGCGGCATCCCCCGGCCGCGCGGCCGGGGGAGCGGAGGTTGGGTCTCAGCCGAACAGCTTGGCTGCGATCCCCGCGACATGGGCGCCTTGGAAACGGGCGATTTTCAGCTCGTTCGCGGAGGGCTGACGCGAGCCGTCGCCGGCGGCGATGGTGGTCGCGCCATAGGGGGTGCCGCCGCTCATCTCGCTCAGGATGGTGAGCCCGGGCTCGGAATAAGGCACGCCGACGATGATCATGCCATGATGGAGAAGCGTCGTGTGAAACGAGGTGATGGTGGTTTCCTGGCCGCCATGCTGGGAGGCGGTGGAGGCGAAAACACTGCCGATCTTGCCGATCAGCTTGCCCTGCGCCCAGAGCCCGCCGGTTTGGTCGAGGAAATTGCGCATCTGCGCCGCCATGTTGCCAAAGCGCGTCGGGGTGCCGAAAATCACCGCGTCATAGTCGGCGAGTTCGTCGGGTGTCGCAATCGGCGCCGCCTGATCGAGCTTGACATGCGCCTTCTCGGCGACCTCGCGCGGCATCAGTTCCGGCACCCGCTTGATGGTGACGGCGCTACCCGCGACCGAGCGCGCGCCTTCGGCGACCGCCTCGGCCATCTTTTCGATATGGCCATAGGTCGAGTAATAAAGAACCAGGATTTTTGCCATGTACCAATTCCTTCGTAACCGGAGGGAGGGGTGAGAGGTCTCACGGGATAAACTTCGCTCCCGTAAGATAACGCAGGTTTTTATCTCGAAATCGCGCCCCCGTCGAGAGGCCATGGGGAAATCACCGGAGTCAAAAATGAACATGCCAAAGACACAATGGCGCGCCGGCGCCATCGCCGGGTTTTTGCTTGCTTTGCTCGCCGCCTGCGCCGCGACCACGCCGGTGGCGACGCCGCCCTTCCCGCCAGTGCCGCCGCCACGCCAGGAAACCATGCCCAAGCCGCCGGTCTCGGAACAGGCGCTGCTCTGGCAGCCCGGTCATTGGGACTGGAACGGCCATGGCTATGACTGGATCGCCGGGAAATGGGTGCCGCGCGACGGCCACAGCGCCATGTGGATGGAGGGCTACTGGAAACGCGAACTGGGCGCCTGGGTCTGGGTTCCCGGGCATTGGACCTGAGGACGGGGGGATGTCAGGCGACGCCCGTCGGGAATTTTCCGTCTGGAGGCGAAACCCGGACCTTGTCAGCGCGCCGCTTGCGCCGCGAAAAAAGTTCGCTTAGGGTGTCGTACGCGCATTGAACGAACACGACGTCGCGGGAAGCGACTCCAGGGAGGAATGATGAAATACAAATCGTTGCTGGCAGCCGCACTTCTCGCGGGCACGGCTTTATTCGCGCCGCTCGTGGCCGCGGCTGACGACGTCGCGCTTCTGCCGAATGGGCTGATGGCGCCCTCCTCCCCGGACATGGTGCCGGCCGGCAAGTTCAAGAAGGCGCCGCCGTGGGTGATTGGCATGTCGTGGCCGGGCGTCGGCAACACTTGGATCGTGCAGACGATTGGCGAGATCAAATACGCCGCCAGCCACGATCCCGACATCAAGGAATTTCGCTTCTCAGAGGCGAACTGGCAGCCGGCCAAGCAGGTTGCCGACATCGAGGATCTGATGGCGCATAAGGTCGATGCGCTCATCATCGTGCCGATCTCGCCGGATCTGGTGAAGGCGCAAGTGAAGGCGGCGACGGCCGCCGGCATTCCCGTCATCTTGTCCGTCACGGCAGGAACGCCCGCGCCGGACGCAACCGTCGCCGTGCAAGGCGGCGGCGAGGCGTTCGGAAAGACCGGCGGCGAGTTTCTCAGGAAGACGCTGAACGGCAAGGGTGTGATCTGGGTGTTCCGCGGCGTCGCCGGGGTGGGCGAGGAGACGGCGCGCTACAACGGCCTGCGCGAGGCCCTCAAAGGCAGCGACATCAAGATCGGCGCCGAGGTCTATGGCGATTGGAACTATGCCAAGGCCAAGGGCCTGTGCGAAAACCTCGTCGCGTCCGGCCAGCCGGTCGATGGCATCTGGTTTTCCGGCGCCGACATGACGCGCGCCTGTTTTGACGTGTTCAAGGAAATCGGCAAGCCGCTGGTGCCGATGACTGGCGAGGCCAATAACGGCTTCCTGCGCGCCTGGAAGAACGCCGGCGCCGACAGCGTCGGGCCGATCTTCACGCCTGGCCTCGGGGTCGCGACGCTGCACGCTGCCGTGGCACTGCTCAAGGGCGAGGCGCTCCACAAGGCCTATCTCTCCGACCCGGAGCCGATCACAAAGGCCAATTTCGACAAATATTACCGGCCTGATCTCAACGACGCCTATTGGTTCCCCTCGACGCTGCCCGAGGACGTGATCGCGAAAGAATTCAAGCGCTGATAGGAACCTCCCGAAGGCGCTGAACCCGTGACCTCGTCGCGAGCCGATGATTGCGAAATCGAGTTTCGCAATGTCTCAAAGCGCTTCGGCCCAATCCGGGCGCTGACGGATGTGTCCTTCGTTGCGAGACGCGGCAGCGTGCATGCGGTGACGGGCGAGAACGGCGCCGGCAAATCGACTTTGATCAAGATCCTCGCCGGCGTCCATTCGCCCGACGCCGGCGAGATCCTTCGTGACGGTCAGCCGATCCGCTTCCAAGGCTCGGCCGATGCGCGCGCCAAAGGTGTGGCAACCGTTTTTCAGGAGCTGACGCTTCTGCCCAATCTGACGGTCGCCGAGAATCTGTTCCTCGGCCGCGAGCCACGACGCGCCGGTTTCATCGATCGCGGCGAAATGCGCCGACGCGCGCGCGCAATTCTCGAGCGCGTCGGTGTCGATCTCGACGTCAACGACATGTGCGGCGATCTCACAATCTCCGAGCAGCATCTGATAGAGATCGCCAAGGGCGCGGCAGCGCCCTCGCGCGTCGTCATCTATGACGAGCCGAGCGCCGCACTCGACGCGCCGGGCGTGGAAAAGCTGGTGCGTCTGATCGAGGCGCAAAAGGCGGCGGGCAAGCTGGTTTTCTACATCAGCCACCGCCTCGATGAAATTTTCCGGCTCTGCGACACGACGACCGTCCTCAAGGACGGCCAGCACGTGGCGACAAGGCCCACCCGCGAGCTGACGCGCGAGAGCCTGGTTTCGCTGATGGTGGGGCGCGAGCTCGGGCAACTCTATCCGACGCGCAGCAAACGCGCAGGATCGCCGGCGCTCACCGTCGCCGATCTCGCGCTCGAGGCGCAAGCGGCGCGAGTCAGTTTCGAGGTCAAGCGCGGCGAAATCCTCGGTCTCGCCGGGCTCGAGGGGCAGGGGCAGCGCGAGATTGTGCGCGCGCTCGTCGGTCTCGTGCCGCATATGGCGGGAACGGTGCGCAAGCACGACGCAGCCGGCGAGACGAAGATCGGCGAGGCCATCGTCGCCTCGGTGCGGGCGGGGGTTGGCTTCGTGCCGGAGGATCGCAAGTCAGAGGGGCTCTATCTGCCGCTCTCCATCGAACAGAATATCGGCCTCGGCATGCTGCGCCGTGCCTCCCTCTCGGCGCGAGCGAGGATCGACAAGGCGCGTGTGAGAGCGCTGATGGGCGAGATGAAGGTGCGGGCGCGCGATGCGAGGCAGCCGGTCGGCGCGTTGTCGGGCGGCAATCAGCAGAAGGTGATGATCGGGCGCTGGCTCGCCGCCGAAGCTGACGTGTTGATCGTCGAGGAGCCGACCCGCGGCGTCGATGTCGGCGCCAAGGCGGAGATCTACCGTCTGCTGCGCGAATTTGCCGATCGCGGCGGCGCCGTCGTCATCACATCGAGCGAGCTGACCGAGCATATTGGCCTCTGCGACCGCATCCTGGTGGTGCGTGACCGGGCGATCGTCGCCGAACTCGACGGCGCGCGGGCGACGGAGGAAATCGTCATGCGGCATGCGCTGATGAGCGCCGCAACGCACGGTGCGCCATCATGATCGGCGGCAGTGCTCGCCGCTTCGGCCGCTCCGGGCTCGGCTATGTCGCAATCGGCCTGCCGCTCGCGATTTTCGCGTTGTTGGCAGCGTTCGCGCCGGAGTTCCTGTCGCTGCAGAACATCGTCGACGTCAACAATCAGATCACTGCGCTGATGCTCGTCGCACTCGGGCAGTTGCTCGTCGCGCTGATCGGCGGCATCGACATATCGGTCGGCTCCGTGGTCAGCCTGACGAGCGTCGTGATCGTCTCCGCCCCCCCCGCGTTCGCCGTGCCGGCCGCGCTCACGCTCGGCGTCGTGATTGGTCTGGCGAATGGGCTCGGCGTCGGCTTCGGCGTGCATCCGCTCATCATGACGCTGGCGTCGATGACGTTTCTTCAGGGGTTGGCGCTGCTGTGGCTCGCGGGCTCGGGCGGAACCGTTCCCGCCCCGCTGGTTTTCGCGGCCAAGGCATCGCTGTTCGGGCTTCCCGCCGCGTTCCTCTGGTGCATCGCGGCGATCGCGCTCACCTCCGTGCTGCTTTATTTCACCCGTTTCGGCTTGCGCCTATTTGCGATCGGCGGCAATGCCGAGAGCGCCGAGCTCAGCGGTGTGCGGGCCTTCTGGCCGCGGCTTGCCTGCTATGTGCTGTGCTCGCTCGCGAGCGTCGTCGCCGGCATCTATCTAACCGGCCGCATCGTCTCGGGCGACCCGACGATGGGCCAGCCGTTCAGCCTCGATTCGGTGACGGCGATTGCGCTCGGCGGCGTTCAGCTCGCGGGCGGTGTCGGCAGCGTCGCCGGCGCGGTGCTGGGCACGATCACGCTCGGGCTCATCACCAATGGCATGAACCTGCTCGGCGTCTCGCCGTTCTTCAGCGCGGCATTGACGGGCGTGCTGCTGCTTGCCGCGATCAGCCTGCAACGTCGCAAGGTGATCGGCATATGAGCGGCATCGCGATGGACGGGGCGCGCCCGGGATGGGCGCAGAGAGTGGCCGACACGCTGCTCTCGCTACCGATCGCCTATTACGGCACGGGCGCCCTGCTTTTGTTCGCGGCGGTGGCGCGGCCGACCCTGTTGCGGCCGTTCCTCCTGCTGCTGATCTTGCGTCAGGCGGCGCCGCTCGGCGTTGCGGTGATCGGGCAATCGCTCTGCATCCGCCTGCTGTCGCTCGACCTTTCCTTCGGCGGCGTCGCCCTCGTCGTCAGCTACATTCTGACCAGCGGCATCTTCGCGTTCCCCGAACCCGTTCTCATCGCCCTTTGCCTGCTGTTCGGCTTTGCCATTGGCGCGATCAACGCCTTCTTCATCACCCGCTTGCGTGCCTCCTCGGTGATCGTGACACTGGCGATGGTGCTTATTCTGAGCGGTGTCGTCACCGCCTTCAGCCAGTTGCGCGCCCCGGGCGATTCGCCGGCGATGCTGCGCTATATCGGCCAGACGCGGCTTGGCATATTGCCGATCACCGTCATCATCTGGGTCGCGGCGCTGATCCCGATGGCGGCGTTTCTGCGCCTTTCGGTATTCGGGCGCTATGTCGATGCGATCGGCGCCAATCCGCGCGCGGCGCTGACCTCGGGCGTGCCCTATGTGCGCGCGATCTATGTCGCGCACATCTTTTCCAGCCTTTTCGCGGTGCTCAGCGCTTTTCTGCTGGTCGGCTTCGTCGGCTTCGGCAGTCTCAGCATCGGCGCCGATCTCGCGCTCAATTCACTGGCGGCGGTCATTCTCGGCGGCGTCGGTTTCGGCTCCGGCAAGGGCGGCGTGCTCGGGCCGGCGGTCGCCGCCTTCATGCTGATGTTCACCTTCAACGTATTGACAAGCATCGGGCTCGGCGAGCCGGGCAAGCAGATGGCGCAGGGCGCCGTCGTCGCGCTGGCCGCCATCGCCTATGCCGCGCGCGGGCAAGAGCGCATCCACTGAGGAGAAAAGACAATGGTTGACATTATGCCAGGCGCGGAGCCGTTCGCGTTCGAAGGCAACGACGTCGGCGTGCTGGTCGTGCACGGCTTCACCGGCTCGACGCAAAGCATGCGCTATCTCGGCGAGGGGCTGCACCGCAAATTCGGCTTCACGGTGGTCGGGCCGCGCCTGCCGGGCCACGGCACCTCGCCCGACGACATGGAGACCACCGGCTATCTCGATTGGCTGGGCGAAGCCGAGCGCGCGTTGCACGATCTCGTGCAGCGCAAGCGCAAGGTGTTCGTCACCGGCCTGTCGATGGGCGGCACGTTGACGCTCAACCTCGCGGCGCGCTTTCCGAGCGAAGTCGCGGCCATCGCGCCGATCGCCGCCGCGGCGGGGCTCGCGAGCGAAGCTTTGTCAGACGCGCTGGCGATCAATCCGGCGCCCAAGCGCCTGCCCGGCATCGGCTCTGACATCAAGGCGCCGGGCGTGGTCGAACTCGCCTATAAGGAAACGCCTGTTGCCTGCCTGCGCGAGGTCACCGTGCTGATTTCGATGACACGCGGGATGCTGAGCCGCATCGTCTGCCCGTCGCTCGTCATCCATTCGCGCGAGGATCACGTCGTGCCGCCGCGCAACGCGATGGATATCGTCGAGATGATCCGCGCCGACGACATCAGGCTGCTCTGGCTCAACAATTCCTATCATGTCGCGACGCTCGACAACGACAAGGCCTTGATTCTCGATCGCGTCGGCGCCTTCTTCAGCGAAATGGCGACGGCGTGAGGCACAGCGCTGGTCTTTGCGTCCAACGATGAGTGCGCCGTCCTACGATCTCGCGATCATTGGCGGCGGCGTCAATGGTTGCGGGATCGCTCGCGACGCCGCCGGGCGCGGCTTGTCGGTCTATCTGTGCGAGCAGGGCGATCTCGCCAGCGGCACCTCGTCATGGTCGACCAAGCTCGTGCATGGCGGCTTGCGTTATCTCGAATATTACGAATTCCGTCTGGTGCGCGAGGCGCTGATCGAACGCGAAGTGTTGTGGCGCGCCGCCCCCCATATCATTGCGCCATTGCGTTTCGTGCTGCCGCATCATGCCGGGCTACGGCCCGCCTGGTTCTTGCGGCTCGGGCTGTTTCTCTATGATCACCTCGGCGGCCGGCGCCTGTTGCCGCCGACGCGGGTGCTCGATCTCGATCGCGACGCCGCCGGCGCGCCGCTGAAGCCTGGCCTGTTTCATCGTGGGTTCGAATATTCCGATTGCCGCGTCGATGATTCGCGGCTGGTCGTGCTCAACGCGCGTGACGCCGCCGACCGCGGCGCGGTGATCGAGACCCGCACGCAGGCCATCGGCGCCGAACGCGGCCGCGATGGTTGGCGGCTTGCGGTGCGGGGGTCTGGCGCCGCCGGCGCGGCGCGCACGATCCACGCCAAAGCGCTCATCAACGCCGCTGGCCCCTGGGTCGCCGACGTGCTCGCCGATACGCTGCGCACAACGGCGCAGGCGAAAGCGCGGCTGGTGCAGGGCTCGCACATCGTCGTGCGCCGCCTCTACGATCACGATCGCTGCTACATCTTCCAGAATGGCGACGGCCGCGTCATTTTCGCCATTCCCTATGAGCGCGATTTCACGCTGATCGGCACCACCGACCGCGACTATCACGGCGATCCCGCGCAAGCGCGCGCAACCTCCGACGAGATCGCCTATCTCTGCGCCGCGACCAACGATTATTTCGCGCAAGCGATAACGCCGGATGACGTGATCTGGGCATTTTCCGGCGTGCGCGCGCTCTATGACGATGGCGCGAGCGAAGCGAAAGCCGCGACCCGCGATTACGTTCTCGACCTCGACGCCAGCGTCGCGACGGCGCCGCTGCTGTCGGTGTTCGGCGGCAAGATCACCACCTATCGCCGGCTGGCGGAGGCGGCGCTGAAGAAGCTCGCGCCTCATCTTGGGCCGTGCGGTGCGCCGTGGACGGCGGGCACGCCGCTGCCAGGCGGCGATTTTCCCGTCACCGGCCGCGCCGAACTCGCGCGCAACCTTGCCGCGCGCTATGATTTTCTCGACGCGCGCGCCGCCGAGCGGCTGGTCTCGACCTACGGCGTTCTGGCGACGCGCGTTCTCGGAGAGGCACGAAGCCGCGCCGATCTCGGGCGTGGCTTTGGCGCCGATCTCAGCGAGGCGGAGGTCGGCTATCTCATGGCGCGCGAATGGGCGCGCAACGCCGAAGACATATTGTGGCGGCGCACCAAGCTTGGGCTTAGGATGAGCGCCGCCGAGGCGGCCGAACTCGACGCCTTCATGGCGCAAACGCGCCCGCGTGAGGCGCAGCGGGGAAATGCGCGATGACCTATCTGCTTGCACTCGATCAAGGCACCACCTCGACGCGGTCGATCCTGTTCCGCCACGATGTCAGCGTCGCCGCCGTCGCGCAGCAGGAATTTCCGCAGCATTACCCAGAGCCCGGCTGGGTCGAGCACGACCCCGAGGATCTCTGGCGGAGCGCCGTCGCGACGCTGCGCGAAGCACTCGCCGGCGTCTCGGTCGACGAAATCGCGGCACTCGGCATCGCCAACCAGCGCGAGACGACAATCCTCTGGAGCCGCAAGACCGGCCAGGCGATCGCGCCCGCCATCGTCTGGCAGGATCGGCGCACCGCCGAGCGTTGCGCGGCGCTCAAGGCCCAGGGTCTCGAGCCGATGATCACCAAAAAGACCGGGCTGCTGCTCGATCCCTATTTCTCAGGCACCAAAATCGCTTGGCTGCTCGATCACGTCGAGGGCGCGCGCGCGCGCGCCGCGGCCGGAGAGCTTGCCTTCGGCACCGTTGACAGTTTTCTGATCTGGCGGCTCACCGGCGGCGCCGTTCACGCAACCGACGCGACCAACGCTTCGCGCACGCTCCTCTTTGACATCCATCGCGGCGCCTGGGACGAGGCGCTTTGCGCCGCCTTTGACGTGCCGCTATCGCTACTGCCCGAGGTGCGCGACAGCGCCGGTGATTTCGGGACGACGACGCCTGATCTCTTCGGCCGCGCTTTGCCCATTCGCGGCGTCGCCGGCGACCAGCAGGCGGCGACCGTGGGACAAGCCTGTTTCGCGCCCGGCATGCTGAAATCGACCTATGGCACGGGCTGCTTCGCGCTGCTCAATACCGGCGATCAGCCGGTCGCCTCGAAAAACCGGCTGCTGACGACGATCGCCTATCAATTGAACGGCCGGCGCACCTACGCGCTCGAAGGCGCGATCTTTGTCGCCGGCGCCTCGGTGCAATGGCTGCGCGATGAGCTTCGGCTGATCGCCGCCGCCGGCGAGGCGGGCGAGCTTGCGGCGGCGGCCGATCCCGCGCAGGACGTCTATCTGGTGCCCGCCTTCGTCGGCCTTGGCGCGCCCCATTGGGACGCCGGCGCGCGCGGCGCGATTTTCGGCCTGACGCGGGGCACCACGCGCAAGGAACTCGCGCGCGCCGCACTCGAAAGCGTTGGCTACCAGACCCGCGAGCTGATCGAGGCGATGCGGGCGGATTGGCCGGGCGCGGCTCAGACGGTGCTGCGCGTCGATGGTGGCATGACCGCCTCTGACTGGACGATGCAATTTCTCGCCGACATTCTCGACGCGCCCGTCGATCGGCCGAAGATCATGGAGACGACGGCGCTCGGCGCCGCCTATCTCGCCGGCTTGGCTTCGGGCGTTCTGCCGGCGCCGGAGACGTTTGCGCGTTCCTGGGCGCTCGATCGTCGGTTCACGCCGCATCTCGATCCGGCGGCGCGCGAACGCAAATGGCACGGCTGGCGCGACGCGGTCGCTCGCACCCGCAGCCGGTGATGCGGCGATCGCGGCGCGTGGCAGCCCGCCGGCGTTAGAGCAAGGTAGGTTTTGATTGAACCATCCTGTTCCATCAAAACCGGCCAACTTGCTCGCCAAAATAGGGGTAGAGCGTGATCGACGTAAACCGATCGCGCTCTAGGCGTCCGAGCCGCGCAGCACGCCGGCCAGCCGCAATGCGATCAGCCCCATCAGGCACGCCGCGCTGAAACCGTTCAGCGCGGCGAGCCGTGCGTCCTCCGCCGGCGTCAGCGCCATGATCGGCTGCCCGAACGCCGCGACCGGGATCAGCAACGGCAGGATCGGCAGGCCGGCCGCAGCCAGGGTCAATAGCCGCCCGGAAAGCAGTGCGGCGAGCGCGATGCAGGGCAGCAGGAACAGCCCGACGCCCGTCTCCGGCCCCAGCAGCTTCATGCACCATACCGTGTTCACCGTGCCGACCAACCACAGCGCCACGCGTGCCACGCCCGGCTGCCAGCGCGCCAGCGCCGGGACGGCGAGGAATAGCGGCATCGCCCCCATGGTCAGGAAGGCCGCGTGGCCGCGCGCCCAGCCCACCAGCGCGATGACATAGAGCGGGTAGAACGGCCCGTTCGCCCCCAAAACCAGCGCGACGAAACACGCGACCGCCGTCACCGGATCGGGATGCGAGCCATAGGCGCGCATTGCGGCGCGGAGCGTCATCGTGGCCGCAGCCGATAATGGCTGATGCCCCACTCGCGGCCCTCGCGCGCCCCGAACAGGCCGGCGGTGGCGAGGAAGAAGAGGCGCCAGCGGCGCTTCCACAACCCCGCCTCGCGGCCATAAACGGCGCGCAGGATCGGGTCGATCGCGGCCGCGTTCGCGTCATAGCGGGCCAGCCAGTCATTGGCGGTGCGCTGATAGTGCAATCCGCTCCAGCGCCAGTCGGCTTCCAGCGTGAAGTGCTCGTCCCATTGGCGGATCAGGCGGTGGCTCGGCATGATCCCGCCGGTGAAGAAATGCCGCGCAATCCAGTCGGCCCGGTCCTCATGGTCGAAAACATAGGGCACCGCGTGGTGGCTGAAGACGTGCAGGAACAGCCGCCCATTTGGTTCAAGCCACCCATGCACACGCGCCAGCAGCGCGCGCCAGTTGCTCATATGCTCCCACATCTCCACCGAAACCACGCGATCGAACCGCGGGCGGGCGGGCTCGAAGTGATTCATGTCGGCGGTGATGACCTCGACAGTGGCGATGCCGCGCGCCCTCGCCGCCGCCTCGATGAACGCCCGTTGCGGAGCGGAGTTTGAGACGGCAACGATCTTCGCGTTCGGATAGCGTTCGGCCATCCACAAGGTCAGCGATCCCCAGCCGCAGCCGAGTTCGAGGATCCGCTGCCCGTCGGCGAGTTCGGCATGGGCGGCGGTTGCGGCGAGCGCGCGCTCCTCGGCCGCGTCCAGCGTGTCGGCCCCCTCGTCATAGAGACAACAGGAGTATTTGCGCCGCGCGCCCAACACCTGCGCGAAGAATTCGGCCGGCAGCTCGTAATGTTGCGCATTGGCGGCCTCGGGCGTCCGCGCGATCGGGTAGGCGCGCATGCGCCGCGCGAACGCGCGCTCGGCCTCCGGCGGGGCGCGGTCGAGACGCCGGCTGGTCCGCTCTACCAGCATGGCGATCCCGGCCCGGGTCAAGGCATCCGGCAGCGGCAAGCGCTCGACAGCGCCGGTGGCGGCGGCGACCAGGTTCATTTGTGGCTCCATTTCGGCAGCGGCAGGAACGGTCGGGTGCGGGCCTGATAGGCGCGATAGGCATCGCCGCGCGAGCGCAGCATCGCCTCCTCGAGCGGTGGAATGCCCGAGACATGCACCAGCACCCCATACATCACCGCCGGCGCGACCAGCGCCAGCGCGCCCAGGGGATGGGCGGCGGAGATCGCGAGCAGCGGCCACGCGCACCAGGCGAGGAACTCGAAGAAATAATTCGGATGGCGCGACCAACGCCACAGCCCGACGGCGCAGACCTGCCCGCGATTGGCCGGGTCGCGGCGGAAACGCAGAAGCTGCTCGTCGGCGGCATTGCCACCCAGGATCGCGATCAGGAACACCGCGACACCGGCCGCATCGCGCAGGCCGAGCGGGGCGGGATTGCGTGCCGCGAGCCCTATGGCGAGCGCCAGCACCGCCGCCACCGCCGCCTGGATCTGCAGGAAGCCGAACATGCGGCGCTGAAACGCGTCCCCCCATTCGGCGCGTAGCTTCGCATAGCGGGCATCCTCGGCGCCGTGGCGGGTGCGACGGAGGATGTAAATACCGAGCCGCAGCGCCCAGAGTGCCGCGAGCGCCGCCACCAACCAGTCGCGCGGCCCGGCCGCGCCCGCTACCAGCGCGTAAACGACCCCGGCAGCCCCGAGGGCGAAGGTCCAGATCACATCCACCCAACCGGCGTTGCCGGTGCGCCGTTGCGCCACCCAAGCCAGCATCATCGCCAGCGACAACCCGGCCGTAACCGCGAGCACGATCATGCCGCGCCCCCGCCCTGCGCGATGAAGCGCAGCGCCTCGCGTCGCACCGGCAGCCATGGCGCGAGCGCCGAGGCGAAACCGCCGATCAGCACGCGATGCCCGAGGCCGCGATAGAGCCGCATCTCCACGGTTGCTCCCGCCGCGCGCAGCCGCGCCGCCAGGCGCTCGGTGTTGCCGGGATCGACCACCCGGTCCGCCGTGCCGGCCGCGAGCAGCATCGGCGGCGCCGCAGCGGAGGCGTAGGTGATCGGCTGGCTCACCGGCCAGTCCACCTCGGGGCCGAAGATCGCCTTGAGGGTGGGGCTGCGGAGCGGCAGAAAATCATACGGGCCGGCAAGGCCAATCACGCCGGCGAGGCGCCCCCCCGCCATCCCCGCCGCGCGCAGATAGCTTGGATCGAGCGCCAGCAGGGTCGCGATCTGCGCGCCGGCGGAGTGTCCCATCAGGAATAACCGTCCCGGATCGCCGCCCAGCGTTGTGAGGAACGACCGCGCCCAGGCGACGGCGGCGGCAGCATCTTCGATGAAGGCGGGGAAGCGGACCTCGGGATACAAGCGATAGTCGGGCACCAGGGTCAGGATGCCGCGCGCCGCCAACGCCGCCCCGACGAAACGATAAATGCCGCGATCGCCTTCCTCCCAGCCGCCACCATAGAAGAACACCACCGCCGGGGCGGGCGCCGCGGCCGCGGCGCGGGCCGGGCTATAGACATCCAGCCGATGCCGCGGCCCCGGGCCATACGCCACGCCCTCCCGTATCGTGACGCCACGCCGCGGCGACAGCCGGTTCAGCAGGTCGACGGCGAACCCGCCGCGCGCCCGCGCGGGTGACGCGAGGATGGCCGACATCGCGCTACATCCCGAGCAATGGGCGCACCAGCCGGCCGAGCCAGCTATGCGGGCGCAGATGATGCGTGGTGGCGATCAGGCAGATGCAGTCCTCGCCCGGCAAGGCGCGCGGGGTATGGTCGAGGGCGGCGTCGGCCGCCATGAAATCGCCGGTCGCGAAAGTGCCGATGCCGTCGGAAAAGGCGCCAGACAGAACGCAGGTGGATTCGGGGCCGGTATGGCCATGGGTCAATAGCGCGCGGCCGGGAGCGACGCGGATCAAATCGAGCCGGCTGTCGGTCGCGTCGCGCGGCTGCAGCTTCATGATCGCGATGCCGGGCGCGACACGGCGCCAGCGCCCGGAGGCAAGGGCGGCGAGGTCGAACGCCGGCGCGGCGGGTGCCGATTCGAGCGCCGCCGCGTCGAGCCGCGCCAGCGCCCGGGCGAGCGCGTCAGGCGCCATCGGTGCCGGCGGCAGCGCCTCCAACAGGGCGCCGCCGGCGGCCTCGGCGGCGCGCAGGCCGGACGCGCAAACCGGACAGAGCGCGGCATGGGCTTCGATCACCCGCGCATGCGCCACAGGCATGGTGCCGGCGGCGCAGGCGATCAGGCTCGCCTCGGCTGGATGATGGTTGATCATGTGTCCTCTCCCAGCGCCGCGCGCAACCGGGCCATGGCCAAACGCAGGCGCGATTTCACGGTGCCGAGCGGGATCGCGAGCGCGGTCTCCACCTCGCTGTGCGAACGTTCGTCGAAATAGGCAAGGCGCAGGGCCTCCGACTGCTCTGCCGGCAGGGCGGCGATGGCGTCGTGCAGGCGGCGGGCGCGTTGGTCGGCCGCCAACACGTCATCGGCCGATGCGTCCGGCGACGGATCGTCGGTAGGGTCTGGCGCGGGGACCGCACGGCGGGCGCGGCGCTGCCAGTCGATATGAAGGTTGCGCGCGATCGCGAAGATCCAGGCGCCGGCGGTGGCGCGGCCGGGGTCGAATTGCGCCGCCTTCCGCCAGACCGCGAGCAAAGCCTCTTGCGCCAGTTCTTCAGCGGTTGCGGCATCGGCGCCGCGCCGTTGCAGGAAGGATTTTATCCGGGGGGCGTAGTGCGAGAACAACGCGGCGAACGCCGCGCGGTCGCGGCTGATCGCGACGACGCGGATCAGGGCCGCGTGCGAGGTCTCCCCCGACATATGGGTCATGGCGTCGGCCCCCGGCCAGAGCGAGCCCGCCTCGGCCGTTCGTCGCACCGCCCATGATTGGCGTGAAACATACATGCCCCTCTTACGCAGACCCGGGCGCATTGGATCACGGCTGGCGCGGTGATCCAACGCGGCGGGCAGATCGTAGTTGCGTCCGGATAGCACAGGTAGCAAGGCACATGCGGGGCAAGGCGCGGCTGCGGGTTGCGGTGGTGGGAACGGGCATCTCGGGAATGGCGGCGGCCTGGCTGCTCCATCCCGCCCATGACGTCACGATCTATGAAAGCGCCTCGCGGCCGGGCGGGCACAGCTACACCGTCGCGGTGCCGGGCGTTGCCGGCCAGGTGCCGGTGGATATGGGCTTTATCGTCTATAATCCGCCGGCCTACCCGAACCTGACCGCGCTGTTTCAGCATCTCGACGTGCCGACGCACGCGTCTGACATGTCATTCGCGGTCTCCTTGCGCGGTGGCGGGCTGGAATATGCCGGGACTGAACTCGCCGGGCTGTTCGGGCAGCGGCGCAATCTCGTCCGCCCGCGTTTCTGGGCGATGCTGCGCGACATCCTGCGCTTTTACCGCGAGGCCGCGGCGGATGCGCGGCATTTGGACCCGGACACCACGCTCGGCGCCTATCTCGCCGCGCGTCGCTATGGGCCGGAATTCGCGCGCGATCACCTCCTGCCGATGGCTGCCGCGATCTGGTCGGCGCCGGCCGAGCGCATCGCCGCCTATCCGGCGCTGGCATTCATCCGTTTTTGCCAGAATCACGGGCTGTTGCTGCTGCGCGACCGCCCGCAATGGCGGAGCGTGGTCGGCGCGAGCGGCGAATATGTCCGGCGCCTGACCGCGCCCTACGCCGCCGCAATCCGCCTGAACTGCCCCGTCCGCGCCATCCGGCGCTTGCCCGACGGCGTTGCCCTGCGTGCCGCCGACGGCGAGGAAACCCGCTACGATCACGTCGTCATCGCAACCCACGCCGATCAGGCCCTGGCGCTGCTCGCCGATCCCTCGGCCGCGGAGGTGGCGCTGCTGGGCGCGGTAGGCAGCACCCGCAACGAAGCCGTGATGCACCGTGATCCGA
The DNA here is from genome assembly GCF_003352165.1 of Acidibrevibacterium fodinaquatile. Classification (GTDB taxonomy): domain Bacteria; phylum Pseudomonadota; class Alphaproteobacteria; order Acetobacterales; family Acetobacteraceae; genus Acidibrevibacterium; species Acidibrevibacterium fodinaquatile. Next base: position 1,331,838 of record NZ_CP029176.1, on the reverse strand, counting down.
CGCTGATGCCGCGGCGCCGGCGGGTCTGGGCGAGCTGGAACTATATCGGCGCCGCCGCGAATGATGCGCTCTGCGTGACCTACTGGATGAACCGTTTGCAGCATATCCCCGGCGCCGGGCCGGTGTTCGTGACGCTGAACCCGGTGCGCCCGCCGGCGCCCGAAACCGTGCTGCACCGTGCCCATTTCGATCATCCGCTGTTTGATGCCGCGGCCTTGCGCGCCCAGCGCGACCTGTGGTCGCTGCAGGGGCAGCGCCGCACCTGGTTCTGCGGCGCTTGGTTCGGGGCCGGGTTCCATGAAGACGGGGTGCAGGCCGGCCTCGCCGTTGCCGAGGCGTTGGGCGGGGTGCGCCGGCCCTGGCGCGTCGCCAACCCGTCAGACCGTTTGCCGCTCCCCTCTGAGACGCAGGTGTCGGCGGCATGAGCATCTCGGCGCTTTATACCGGCACGGTGGTGCATACCCGCATGCGCCCGGTGCGGCACCGGTTGCGCTACCGGATGATGACGCTGCTGCTCGACCTCGACGAAATCCCGGCGCTGGCGCGGCGGCTGCGGCTGTTTTCCGTTGATCGGTTCAATCTGTTCGGCTTCGCCGAGCGCGATCATCTGGTGCCCGGCGCTGGCAGTCTGCGCGCGCAAGTGGAGGCGGCGCTAACCGCGGCGGGGATCACCCCCGATGGCGGGCCGATCCGCCTACTCGCGATGCCGCGCGTGTTGGGCAGCGTTTTCAACCCGCTCAGCATCTTCTTCTGCCACGCGCGCTCGGGTGCGCTCTGCGCCGTGCTGTATGAGGTCAACAACACGTTCGGCCAGCGCCATAGCTACCTGATCCCGGTCGCGGGGCCCGGTCTGCCGATCCGCCAGGAATGCGCGAAGGGTTTTTATGTTTCTCCCTTCATGGACATGGCGTTGCGCTACCGTTTTCGGCTGATCCCGCCGAGCGAGAGGCTGGGTGTGGCGATCGAAGTCCGCGACGCAACCGGCCCGGTCCTGACCGCTGGCCTTGCGGCGCGGCGCGAGCCCCTGACGGACGGCGCGCTGCTACGCGGCTTCCTGCGCCATCCCCTGCTCGCCGCCCAGGTGTTGGGTGCGATCCATTGGGAGGCGGCGAAGCTCTGGGGCAAGGGAATGCGCGTGCGCCCGCGCCCGCCGCCACCGGCTGAGCCTGTCAGCATCGTCCTGCCGGGGAGGGTCGCGTGAGCGGTCGTACCCTCGCCGGACCGGCGCCCTGGTTCCTCTCTCCCGGCCCGGCGCTGCTTGCGCGCGCGCTGGGTAGGATCGCGGCGGGCACGCTGACCGTGATCCTGCCGGGCGGCGCGCGTGTGCGCCATGTTGGCGCGGAGCCGGGACCTGAGGCGGTATTGGTGCTGCATCGCTGGCGCGCACTGCGCCGGCTGGCGACCGGCGGGGACATCGGCTTCGCCGAGGCCTATATCGATCAGGATTGGTCGAGCCCAGATCCGGTAGCGTTGCTCGACCTCGCCGCGCGCAATATGGCGCGCATCCCCGGCGCCAGTGGCGGCCCGTGGCCGGCCCGGCTGTGGCACCGGCTGCGCCATCTCACCCACGCCAATAGCCGCGCCGGCAGCCGGCGCAACATCATGGCGCATTACGATCTCGGCAACGATTTTTACGCGCAATGGCTGGATCCGGGAATGAGCTATTCCTCGGGGATCTACACCGATCCGGCGGTCGATCCGGTGGCCGGGCTGGAAGCCGCGCAGACAGAAAAGCAGGATCGGGTCTTGGCGTTGCTCGATCTCGGCCCCGGCCAGCATGCGCTCGAGATCGGTTGCGGCTGGGGCGGGCTGGCCGAGCGCATCGCCGCCGCCGGCGCGCGCGTCACCGGACTCACGCTATCACCGGCGCAGTTGCACTATGCGACCGCGCGCTTGGCGCAAGCCGGCTTAGCATCGCGCGCCGATCTGCGATTGCAGGATTATCGCGATGTCGATGGCCGCTTCGATCGTATCGTTTCGGTCGAGATGATCGAGGCGGTGGGTGAGCGCTACTGGCCCCTCTATTTCGAGACGCTGCGCGCGCGCCTCGCCCCAAGGGGCGTCGCCGTGCTGCAGGCGATCACCATCGCCGACGCGTGGTTCGAGGATTATCGCCGCGGCACCGATTTCATCCAGCACGCCATTTTTCCAGGCGGGATGCTGCCCTCGCCGGGGACGATCGCGGCGCTTGCGCAACGCCACGGGCTGGCGGTGCGGGCGCGCCAAAGCTTCGGCGACAGCTATGCCCTCACCTTGGCCGCCTGGCGGGCGCGGTTCCATACCGCCTGGCCGGCGATCGCGGCGATGGGCTTCCCGCCGCGGTTCCGCCGGCTGTGGGATTATTATCTCGCCTATTGCGAGGCCGGGTTCCGTGCCGGCCGCGTCGACGTCGGGCTATGGCGGCTGGAGCCGCGCTGATGCCGGGCCGAAGCGGTTCCACGAAAGATCGACGGGATAAGCTTGTTTGTGATTGATCGCGCGCGCCGGTTTGTCGCATCGCGAGATCGATAAGATGGGCACCCACACGCTGCCGTCGCGTATGCTGTTTTTCGACAAGGCGCCTGTCGAGAAGGACGCATTGCTCGGCAAGCTCGATGGCGGATTCCGCGCGTTGCTTGATGTGCTCAATACCGAGCCGATCGTCACCACGGCGGCGCTTTGGTGGCCAGCCCATCGGATCTTCTCAAGGCGTGCAGTTTCCGCTCGCACAAGCGCATATCCACGCCGCTGGCCGGTCGTTGCTGAGGAAATTCGGAATAGACTCTAAGCTGACAAATAGTGAATTTACATTTTGGTTGGCTTGGCTTACATTTGTGTAACCTAACAATAAATGGAATAAAGCAAGGGGGGACGACACATGACAAAATCTGGTGTGAGCCGTCGGAAGGTTTTGGCAACGGCGGTTGCAAGTACGTTTGCGATGCCCTTTGTTGCGCGCGGCGCTGGCAATATGCTGCGTATCGGCGTGCCCACTGTGCTCTCGGGCCCGATCGCGCTGCTCGGCACCTCCTCACGCAATGCTCTGATCCTCGAGGCCGATCGCATCAACGCTGGCGGCGGGCTTGCTGGACGCAAGATCGAATTGGTGTTCCAGGATGGCAAGGCGCAGCCACAGGAAACGGCGCGTATCGCGCGCGAGATGATCAACAGCGGCGGCTGTGACCTGCTGATCGACGCAACCCCATCCTCGGGCGCCTTCGCTGTGCAAGAGGTGGTGCGCGATCTTGGGGTTTTGTGTTTTCATACCGGAAGCGAAACGTCATCGCTGACCGCCGACCCCAAGCTGCGTGCCCCGACCGCCTTCCGCTGCGCCCGCCAGGGCGTTCATGACAGCATCGCCGGCGGCGCCTATCTCGCGCAATTCGCGAACGCGCATAAATTCACCAAATGGGCAACCTGTTCGCCCGATTACGCCTATGGCCACGATACGACCGCACAATTCCTCGATTTTTTTCGCCATTTCAAACCAGACATCGAGATCATCACCCAATCCTGGCCGAAACTCGGCCAGCCCGACCTCACCGAGGTCATCACCAAACTGATCCAGGCCAAACCACAAGCCTTGTTCACCCTGCTTTATGCCGGCGATCTCTCCGCGTTCATCAATCAGGGCAATGTCTATGCGCTGTTTGGTGCGATGAGCGTCTGTACGCCGAATGTCGATTATCCGGTGCTCAACGCGATCAAAAATCTCCCCGATGGCATCCAGTCCGGCACGCGCTATTTCGAGGAATTTCCGCCACTGCCCGCAAACAAGGCCTGGGGTGAGGCGTATCGCACGCGCTTTGGCGAATATCCGACGAACTGGTCGTGGCAGAACGCCGCCGCCATGATGTTCCTCGAGGCTGCGGTGAAAAAAGCCGGAACCGCGGATGGCAAGGTGCTGGTGCCGGTGCTTTCCGGACTCACCATCGATTGCCCGTTTGGCGTTGATAGCCGAGTGACCATGCGCGACGATCATACCATCATCAATTACGCGATCGGCTGGGGCCATACCATTGCCAAGCCACCCTTCATCACCGACGTCAAACCCGCCGATTGGGGGCAGATCATCGAACTGGAAACCGCGTGGAAAAAGCAGCAGGGTTATATTTGAAGCGCTCGCGTCGGCTCTCGTGCCATGGACCTTGAAGCGCTTGCGGCCTGTCTTGCAAGTTCGGCGTGTGTGGTCACACAAACCACCAGTGGCCTAATCGTCGGCTTGCTGCTGTTTCTCGTCGCCGCTGGCCTCACGCTGATTTTCGGGGTTCTGAAAATCGTCAATTTTGCGCATGGCACATTTTACATGCTCGGCGCCTATATCGCCTATTCCGTCGTGCGGGCGAGCGGCAGCTATGGGCTTGCGGTGCTCGCGGCGGGGGCGGCGATGGCGGTGTTTGGGATCGCCTTCGAACGTCTTCTGATCGCCCGCGTCTATGGTGGCAACGTGCTCATGCAGTTGCTGATCTGTTATGCTGTGGTGTTGATTTTCGACGATCTGGTAAAAATGATTTGGGGCGCGGATTTTCATGCCATGGGTATGCCCGACGCCTTCCAAAGAGCGCCGATCTTCATCGCCGGCGGCGTCGTGCCGCCGTTTTATGCTGGGCTGATCGCGATCTCTTTGTGCCTTGCGGCTTTGCTCGGCCTTGGTCTCGGGCTCACCCGGATCGGCAAGATCATCACCGCGGCCGCCGACAACCCGCAGATGGTCTCAGCACTCGGCATCAACACGACGGCGCTTTTCGCTCTGGTATTTGGCCTCGGCGGCGGGCTCGCGGGGCTGGCTGGGGCGCTTGCCGCCCCCGTGCGTTCGCTCTCACCGGGGATGGGATTTTCGATTTTGATCGAGAGCTTCATCATCACCGTGATCGGCGGTATGGGCTCGATCGCCGGCGCCCTGCTTGCCGCGATTGGGATCGGGCTGTTGCGCGGCTTTGGAACGATTGGCTTTCCGCTCTTTACCGATGGGCTGATCTATGGCGCGATGATTCTCGTTCTTTTGCTGCGGCCGAGCGGTTTGTTTGGCCGCGAGATGGTATGAGATGACGGCATTTTGGCGCGACGCCGGGCTGGCGCTTGGCGTGCTTCTTCTTTTGCTTTTCGTACCGTTCGTCTTCTCAAGCCCCGCTTTCGAGGATTTCATCATCCGCCTCAGCGCGCTCGCGCTTTTTGCGACCTCGCTCAATCTCCTGATCGGGGCGAGCGGCATGATCTCCTTCGGCCATGGCATGTTTTATGGCTTCGGCGCCTATGCCTTCGCCCTTCTCATGCAGCGGACGACGCTGTCGCTATTACCGGCCGCTTTGCTTACCCTGTTGCTCACCGCGCTGGCAGCCCTTCTCGTCGGCGCGCTCTGCATCCGTCTCAAAACCATCTATTTCGCCTTTGTGACCTTGGCGATCCAGATGCTGTTTTACAGCGTGATCATCTCCTGGGAGAGTCTGACCGGCGGTGATCAAGGGTTACGCGGCGGCATCCCGCGCCGCGTCATCGCCGGTCTCGATCTCAATCATCAAATCCATCTTTATCAGGTTTGCGCGGTTCTTCTGATCGTCGGCCTCCTTGCCATGCGCCATGTCACCGCGAGCCCGTTCGGCATGACGCTGCGCATGATCAGGGATAATGAAGCGCGCACGGCGTTTCTTGGTATTCCGCTTTGGCGCCCCAAACTTGCTATCTTCGTTCTCGCCGCGGTGTTTGCCGCGCTCGGTGGTATGCTCGCGAGCCTTTTCGTCTCCGGCGCCTATCCCGAACTTGCCGATTGGCCGATTTCCGGCCAGGCGATCTTCGCCGTTATGCTCGGCGGCATCGAGAGCTTTCTCGGCCCGCTGGCGGGAAGCGCAATTCTGCTCGCCCTCAACGACGTTTTCACTCGCCTCACGGAATATCACGGCCTCGTGCAAGGCGGCGTGATTTTGCTCTTTGCGCTCGGGCTGCGCCGCGGGCTGCTCGATTTCCTGCGCGCGCGTGGCGATGCGGCATCGCCATGACGCTCGCGGTACGCAACCTCACCAAGCGCTTTGGCGGCGTCGCCGCCATCGATGATGTGACGCTGGAATTTCCTGCCGGGTCACTTTCGGCGGTGATCGGGCCGAACGGCGCCGGCAAGAGCACTTTCTTCAACCTCATCTCCGGCGCGATCACGCCCGACGGCGGCGAGGTTCTGGTCGATGGCGAGGACATCACCGGGCGCGGCCAAGCTTGGATCGTGCGGCGTGGCCTCGGGCGCGCGTTTCAGGTCGCGCAATTTTTCCCGACCATGACGGTGCGCGAAAATCTCATGGCCGCGGTCGCTGCCCATCGCGGCCAATGGGGCAACCTCGCGCGGCGCTTTCCCCCACCCGGCGCGCGGGCGCGCGCCGGTGAAATCGCCGCGATGCTCGGTCTCGTCGAAAGCGCCGATCGCGTGGCGGCGACCTTGTCGCATGGTGATCAAAAACTGCTCGATATCGCGTTGGCGCTGGCGCTCGAGCCGAAGATCCTTCTCCTCGATGAGCCGACGGCGGGGATGGGACCGGAAGAACGCGCGCGCATGATCGAGCGGGTGCAGCATCTCTGGGCCGAGCAGAAGCTGACGCTGGTCTTTATCGAGCACGACATGGACATCGTCTTTCGTATCGCCGAGCGTGTGGCCGTGCTGTGCTACGGCCGGCTTTTGGCAGCGGGAACACCGGCGGCCATTCGCGCCGATCCCGCCGTGATCGCGGCCTATCTCGGCACCGAGGCGCAGACGCCATGACGGGTCTGCTCGAAGTCAGCGACCTCGATGTTCGTTATGGCGCAAGCCAGATTCTGTTTGGCGTCGGCTTCACCCTCGCCGCGGGCCAGACGCTGGCCCTCCTTGGCCGCAATGGCGCCGGCAAATCGACGACGATGAAGGCGCTGGCAGGGCTCTTGCCGGCCCGCAAGGGGAGCATGCGGCTCGCCGGCCGCGATGTCACCGGTGCGCCTCCCTATCGTCTGGCGCGCCTCGGCCTTGCCTATGTCCCCGAAGACCGGCAGGTTTTCGCGGCCCACACGGTCGAGGACAATCTCCTGATCGCTCAGAAGCCCGGCCCCGAGGGTGAGACGGCGTGGACGCTCACGCGGATTTGGGAGAGTTTTCCCCTCCTCGTGCCACTTCGCCGCCGCCCAGCGGGACGGCTTTCGGGCGGCGAGCAGCAAATGCTCGCGATCGCCCGCGCCTTGATCGGCAATCCGAAAATCCTGCTGCTCGATGAGCCGAGCGAAGGGCTGGCCCCCTTGGTCGTCGCGAGCATCGCGCACTTGCTGCGCGATCTTCGCGCGCAAGGCGCAACGATCCTGCTCGCCGAGCAGAATTTGCATTTCTGCCTCTCGATCGCAAGCGATGCCCTGATCATTGACAAAGGCCAGATCGTCTACCGTGACACCGTCGCCGGCCTTAATGCAAACCACGAGATCCGCAGCCGCTATCTCGCACTGTAGCCCAATCACCGGCAATCCCATCTCCCGACTTGCCCTTCGCGCCGCGTCCTGGCGAAATTGCCGCGATGTCCCCCGATTCGCCGACCACGATTCTTCGCAGCATTTTCGGATTTCCGCAGTTTCGCGGGCTTCAGGAAGAGGCTGTGCGCCATGTCATCGCCGGCGGCGATGCCCTGGTCCTGATGCCGACCGGGGGCGGCAAGAGTCTCTGTTATCAGGTGCCGGCGCTTTGCCGCCGCGGCACCGCGATCGTCATCTCGCCGCTGATCGCGCTGATGGATGACCAGGTCGCGGCGTTACGCCAGCTCGGCGTCAGCGCCGCGGCGCTGCATTCCGAATGTGACCCGATGGCCGCGCGCGAGACCGCGGCGGCGCTCGCGCGAGACGGCCTCGATCTCCTCTACGTGTCGCCCGAACGGCTGCTCGGCGGCCTGATCGAGCGGCTCGAAGCGCGCCGGATCGCGCTGTTTGCCATCGACGAAGCGCATTGCGTCTCGCAATGGGGGCATGATTTCCGCCCGGAATACCGCGCGCTTGCCTGCCTTGCCGCGCGCTTTCCCGGCGTGCCCCGGATCGCGCTGACCGCAACCGCCGACCAGCGCACCCGCGCCGATATTCTCGCCAGCCTCGCGATGCCGGAGGCGCGCACCTTCGTCGCCAGCTTCCATCGCCCCAATCTCTTTCTCGCCGCCCGCCCGAAGGAGCGCCCGCGCGCCCAGCTCGCCGCCCTGCTTGCCCGCCACCAGGACGCGAGCGGGATCGTCTATTGCGGCTCGCGCGCCCGCACCGAGCAGGTCGCGGCGCGGCTCGGCGCCGATGGCGTCCCGGCGGTGGTCTTTCATGCCGGCCTCGCGCGCGCTGAAAAAGAGGCGGCGCTGCGGCGTTTTCGCGCCGGCGAAGCGGTGGTGATGGTGGCGACCATCGCCTTCGGCATGGGGATCGACCGGCCGGATGTGCGGTTCGTCGCCCATCTCGACATGCCCGACAGCCCCGAGGCCTATTACCAGCAGATCGGCCGCGCCGGCCGCGATGGCGAGCCGGCCGAGGCGCTGCTGCTTTACGGGATCGAGGACATCGCCCGGGCGCGCCATTTTCTCGCCCGCTCGCAAGCGCCGCAGAGCCAGATCCCGGCGCTCAGGGCGCGGCTCGAGACGATGATCGGCCTCGCCGAGACCGGCTCCTGCCGGACGCAAACGCTGCTCGCCTGTTTCGACGAGCGCCTTGAAGGCCCGTGCGGCCATTGCGATAATTGCCTCGCGCCGCGCCCGGCGCTGGACGCGACGGTTCCGGCGCAGCAACTGCTCTCGGCGGTCTATCGCACCGGTCAGCGCTTTGGTCTGCGCCACGTGGTCGCGGTGCTGCGTGGTGAGGCGAGTGAGGCGGTGCGCCGGCATGGCCATGACCGGCTGGCGCTGTTTGCGATCGGCCGCGAGCGATCGGCGGAATTCTGGCACAGCGTCGGGCGGGCGATGATCGCCGCCGGCGCCCTGGTGATGGGCGAAGGCTATGCGACGCTCGCGCTCGATGCCGGCGTCGCGCGGCCTTATCTGCGCGGCGAGCGGATCGTTCGCATCCATGCGCCGACGCAAGCGGCCCCCGCTGGTCTTGCCCCCGCTGGACTTGCCCCCGCTGGACTTGCCCCCGCTGGTCTTGCACTGGCGCCGGCGCGCAGCAAGGGCGAAGGGGCGCTGTTCGAACGGCTACGCGCCTGGCGCAAGCAAACGGCCGATGCCCAAAATCTGCCGCCTTATCTCATCTTCCATGACGTGACGCTGCACGAGATCGCCACGCTGAAACCCGCGACGCTCGCCGCGCTGGCGCAGGTCCGAGGCGTCGGCGCCGCCAAATTGCAGCGCTACGGCAAGGCATTGCTGGCCGCTTTGAGCCCCGGCTGAGCGGCGCTCAGGGCGGCGGCGGCGGCTGGCAGAGGAGTTCGAAGACGCAGCCGGGATAGGCATCGCCGAGGGTGAGCGTGAAGCCATGCAGATCGACGATCGCGGCGACCAGGCTGAGCCCGAGGCCGCTGCCCTCGATATGGCGGCTTTTGTCGGCGCGGTAAAAGCGCTTGAACACCTCGCCGCGCTCGGCAAGCGCGATGCCGGGCCCGGTATCGCTGACCCGGACCCGCGGCCCCTCCGGCCCTGCGAGCAACGCAAGCCGCACGGTGCCGCCGGCCGGGGTGAACTTGATGGCGTTGCCGACGAGATTGGCGATCGCCTCGAGCAGGAGATCGCGGTCGGCGAAAACCGGCGCAACCGCCTCGATCGCGACCTCGAAGCGGATTTCCTGTTCCTCGGCGATCGGCCGGTAAAGCTCCTCGATTTCGCGGGCGATGCCGGCGAGGTCAACCGCGGCGAAACCGCTGCGCCGCCGCCGCGCCTCGATCTCGCCGATCCTGAGGAGGGCGGTGATGATGCCGAGCGTCTGATCGAGCCCGACAATGGCGCGGTCGATCGCGTCCTGCAGCGCCTCGCGGCGGCTGGCGTCCGCCGCCGCGCCAACCGTCTCGAAGCCGGCATCGCGCGCCCGCTCCAGCCGCGCCCGCACCCGGGTGAGCGGGGTGCGCAAATCGTGAGCGATATCGTTGCCGATGCCCTTGAGCTGATCGAGCAGCCGCCCGATCTCGTCCAGCATGCGGTTGACGCCGTCGCTCAGGCGATCGAAATCATCGCCGGTGCCGCGGATCGGCAAGCGCTCGTGCAGATCGCCGGAGAGGATGCGGGCCATGGTTTCATGCACGTCCTTGACCCGGCGGAGCGCGCGCAGGCTGAGGAAAATCCCGGCGGCGAGCGCAAGCAGCGTCGCCGGGATGACGCTGAGCCCGAGCGCGCGCTGCACGGTGCGGCGCAGTTGCTGAAGATCGCCGACGCTCCGCGCGATCACGAAGGTTTCGCCGGAGGGAAGCGTGCGGATGACGGCGCGCACCGCCTCATCCTGCCCACCATTGCCGTTATCGACGCGGAGCCGCGTGCGATGAGGCCGGCCGTCGCGCGGCAGGTCGGGCGGTATGTTGGCGAGGTTGCCAGCGAGCGGATGGCCGTCGGCATCGAACAGGGCGGCGAAGGTCAGGCGATGCAGATCTTGCGACAATCGCGGCCCGAGCATGAGTTCGAGCTCTGCCGGTGACGTTGCGGCAGCGGCGGCGGCGTCGTGCAGCAGGACGCCGTCGATCCGGCGGGTCTCGACCACGGCCGTTTGCCAATAGATGAACAAAAACAGCAGCAGGATGGAGGCGGCGAAGGCGGCGACGAAGCCAAGTGCGAGGCGGAAGGCGGCGGTGCGGGCGATCTCGGGAAGCAGCGCTTGGCGTGCACCGTTCGTTTGCAAGGAAGGTGGCCGAGAGGGGGCTGCCAAGGCGTTGCTCGCCATTGGGTTAAATCACCTTTTAATGGAGAAAAGAACGCAGTTGCGCGATTTTACCGGCGAGCCGGCGGCGGCGCGGCACCCAGTCGCGGCGGTGGAAGGGATGGGGTTCATGCACGAGGTAGCGATGGCGGCCGATAGCGAGGCCAAACCAGAAACGGCCAGGGCGAACATATTGCTGGTCGAGGATGATCTCGAACTGGCGGCCGAGATCGTCGCCGATCTCCGCGCCCGGGGCTACGCGGTAAGCCATGGCGCAACCGGCCTCGCCGGACAGGCACAGGCGCATGAGGGCCGGTTCGACCTGCTGATTCTCGACCGCATGCTGCCCGAGCGCGATGGGCTCACCGTTCTCGAGGCGCTGCGCTCGGCCGGGATCCGCACTCCGGTCCTGCTTCTGAGCGCACTCGGGGCGGTCGATGAGCGGGTCGCCGGGCTGAAAGCGGGCGGTGATGATTATCTCGTCAAGCCGTTCGCGTTCGTCGAACTCGCCGCCCGCATCGAGGCGCTGCTCCGCCGTCCGCCGCCCTCGTTGGAGACCGTGCTGCGGGTCGGCCCGCTGGTGCTCGACCTCATCGGCCGCACCGCGCGGCGCGGCGAGCGCGAGGTTGAATTGCTGCCGACCGAGTTCAAGCTGCTCGACTATCTGATGCGCCATGTCGGCCAGGTGGTGACGCGGGGCATGCTGCTCGAGGATGTCTGGCATTATCGCTTCCTGCCGCACACCAATGTCGTCGATGTTCATATCGGCAAGCTCCGCCGCAAGCTCGATGCCGCGGGCGAGGCGCCGATGCTGCACAGCATCCGCGGCGCCGGCTTCATGCTGCGCCCGCCGATGGACGTCTAGCAGATTTCCGTCTCCAAGCAGGATGCCATGAAACCCTGCTTTCGCCTTCCCAACTGACAAAAGTTTTTTGGTTCTTTTTTTCAAAAAAGAACCGCTTCCCTTCGCCGCGGCAAGTGATTTGCCGGCGAGGCGAGGCCTCGCCGGCCAAGAAAAACCTCACTCAGTAGCGATAATCGTCGTGTTTGAACGGCCCTTCGACGGCGACGCCGATATAGCTCGCCTGCGCGGGCGAGAGTTTCGTCAGATGCGCGTCGACCTTGCCGAGATGGAGCGCCGCGACTTTCTCGTCGAGCCGCTTCGGCAGGGTATAGACCTGCTTTTGATAGCGCCCGCTCGGTGCGGTAAAAAGTTCGATCTGGGCGAGCACTTGGTTCGAGAAACTCGCGCTCATGACGAAGCTCGGATGGCCGGTGGCGTTGCCGAGATTGACCAGCCTGCCCTCCGAGAGAACGATGAGCCGCTTGCCGTCGGGGAAAACAACCTCGTCGACCTGCGGCTTGACGTTCTCCCAGCGGTAGTTGCGCAGCGCCTCGATCTGGATTTCCGAATCGAAATGGCCGATATTGCAGACGATGGCGCGATGTTTCATCGCCCGCATATGATCGATGGTGATGACGTCGATATTGCCGGTGGCGGTGACGAAGATATCGCCGCGCGGCGCCGCCTCCTCCATGGTGACGACCTCATAGCCCTCCATCGCCGCCTGAAGCGCGCAGATCGGATCGATCTCCGTCACCATCACCCGGCAGCCGGCGTTGCGGAGACTAGCGGCCGAGCCCTTGCCGACATCGCCGAAGCCAGCGACGACGGCGATCTTGCCGGCCATCATCACGTCGGTGCCGCGGCGGATGCCATCGACGAGGCTTTCGCGGCAGCCATAGAGATTGTCGAATTTCGACTTGGTGACGCTGTCATTGACATTGATCGCCGGCACCAGGAGGGTGCCGGCGCGCGCCATGTCGCGCAGGCGATGCACGCCGGTGGTGGTTTCCTCCGAAACCCCGCGCACGGCGGCGAGCAGGTCGCGATGCTTCTCATGCATGAGCTTGGTGAGATCGCCGCCGTCATCGAGGATGAGGTTGGGCGTCCAGCCATCGGGGCCGCGCACCGTCTGCTCGATGCACCACCAGAATTCCTCCTCGTTCATGCCTTTCCAGGCGAATACGGGAATGCCCGCGGCGGCGATGGCGGCGGCGGCGTGGTCTTGTGTCGAGAAGATATTGCACGACGACCAGCGCACGCTCGCGCCGAGCGCGGTCAGCGTCTCGATCAGGACCGCGGTCTGGATGGTCATGTGCAGGCAGCCGACGATGCGCGCGCCGGCGAGCGGTTTCGTTTTGCCGAACTCGGCGCGGATCGCCATCAGGCCGGGCATCTCGTCCTCGGCCATGGCGATTTCCTTGCGCCCCCAGTCGGCGAGCGCAATGTCTTTAACCTTATAGTCGGACATGAAGATCTTCCTCTTGCGGCGCGTCAGTGAAGCCGGCGATCAGGTGTTCATAGCGTCGAAGAAATCCTGATTGGTCTTGCTGTATTTCAGCTTGTCCAACAGGAATTCCATGGCATCGACGGTGCCCATCGGATTGAGGATGCGGCGCAGCACCCACATTTTCGAAAGTGTCCCCTTATCGACCAGCAATTCCTCCTTGCGCGTTCCGGATTTGGTGATGTCGATCGCCGGGAAGGAGCGCTTGTCGGAGAGTTTGCGGTCGAGGATCAACTCGGAATTGCCGGTACCTTTGAATTCCTCGAAAATCACTTCATCCATGCGGCTGCCGGTATCGACGAGCGCGGTCGCGATGATGGTGAGGCTGCCACCTTCCTCGATATTGCGCGCCGCACCGAAGAAGCGCTTGGGCCGTTGCAGCGCGTTGGCATCGACGCCGCCGGTGAGCACCTTGCCCGAGGAGGGGACGACGGTGTTGTAAGCGCGGGCGAGGCGGGTGATCGAATCGAGCAGGATGACGACGTCGCGCTTGTGCTCTACCAGGCGCTTGGCTTTCTCGAGCACCATTTCGGTGACCTGCACGTGGCGCGTCGCCGGTTCGTCGAAGGTCGAGCTAATGACTTCGCCTTTGACGCTCCGCGCCATATCGGTCACTTCCTCGGGGCGCTCGTCGATCAGCAGCACGATGAGGAAGATCTCGGGGTGGTTGGCGGCGATCGCGGTCGCGATGTTTTGCAGCATCACCGTCTTGCCGGTGCGCGGCGGGGCGACGATCAAGGCGCGCTGGCCCTTGCCGATCGGGGCGATGAGATCGATCACCCGCGGCGTGAAATCCTTGCCCGGTGCCTTGGCGACGGACTGGAAATTCTCGGTCTCCATCTTGAGGCGCTGGGTCGGATAAAGCGGGGTCAGATTGTCGAAATTGATGCGGTGGCGCACCGCTTCGGGCGGCTCGAAATTGATGGTGTTGAGCTTGAGCAGCGAGAAATAGCGCTCGCCTTCCTTGGGGGCGCGGATTTGCCCCTCGACCGAATCGCCGGTGCGCAAGCCGAACCGGCGCACCTGGGTCGGGCTGACATAGATGTCATCCGGGCCGGGAAGGTAGTTGGCCTCGGGGCTGCGCAGAAAGCCGAACCCGTCGGGGAGGATTTCCAGCGTCCCCTCGCCGCTGATCGCCTGATCGTTTTCCGCGAGAGTTTTGAGGATCGCGAACATCATGTCCTGCTTGCGCAGTGACGAGGCGTTCTCGATTTGCAGGCTTTCGGCAAAGCTCAGAAGGTCGGCGGGAGATTTTGCCTTGAGTTCGGCGAGATGCATCGGTGAAGCCTCGGAAATCTCGGGAGGGAAAAGGGCGCGGGCGCCTTTATGCACACCGCGCGCCGGATCGGGGGAAATGTCCGGCACAGACTGGGGATGGGAGCAGGCGAAAGCGGCGGCGAACTTCCCGCTGCCCGCTTGAGACGAGCGCTATCCTACCCGCCCCATTTTTCTACGTCAACCGCGAGATGGGGCACGCGGCGGCGGTTTCAAGCCCGTTGCCGCCGCGCCATCGCTCACGCGTTGCCGGCCGGCCCTTGCGCCGCCGCCGTCTGAGCGCGGCGCGATTGCCAGAGAGCGACGAAATCGATCGGTTGCAGCAAGACCGGCGGAAACCCGCCCTCGCGGGTCACATCGGCGAGGATGTTGCGCGCAAACGGAAACAAGAGGCGCGGACACTCGACGAGAAGCACCGGCTCGACCGCGTTTTCCGGCACGTTGTTCAACGTGAAAACCCCGGCATAGGCGAGTTCGGCGATGAAGATCGGCGCCGGCTTGCGGCCCTCCTCGGCTGCTGCTGCCGCCGCCGCGCCGCCCTGCGCGGGATCGAACGCCTCGGCGCGGAGATGGAGGGTGACCTCGAAAGCATTCTGCTCCGCCGGCGCGAGCTTTTGCACCTTGACGTCGAGCCCGAGATTGATCTGCGGCTGGCTGCGCAGCGTCGCGAAGATCTGCGGCGCACCCGGCACCTCGAAGGAGAGATCCTTGACGTATTGCGTGTTGATGATCAGCGGCGCGTTCGCGCTCGGCTGGCCAGGCGGTAGCCTCTCGGACATCGTGCTCTCCATTCTCGGGGCGGGCAGGGGATGCTCTCGCCCCGCCCTGGCTGGCCCCGCCCTAGCATGATCGCGCGGCGACGGCCAGGGCCCTGCTCAAAGCGCTTTCGCCGCGGCGAGCACCGCCTCGGCATGGCCCGGCACTCGCACCTTGCGCCAGATGCGGGCGATTTTGCCGTCGGCGTCGACCAGGAAGGTCGCACGCTCCATGCCCATGTATTTCTTGCCATACATCGATTTCTCGACCCAGGTGCCATAGGCCGCGCTGACGGCGCCGCTCTCGTCGCTGGCGAGCGGGAAAGCGAGCCCGTATTTGGCCGCAAATTTGTCGATCGCCTTGATGGGATCGCGCGACACGCCGATGACGTCGAGCGGCAGCGCGCCGAGCCGGCCGAGCCCCGCCTGAAAGTCGCAGGCTTCGGTGGTGCAACCCGGCGTGTCGGCCTTGGGATAAAAATAGAGCACGAAGGGCCGCCCCTTGAGGGCCTTGCTGCTCACATGGCGGCCGCCGGAAGCCGGCATGGCGAAATCGGGGGCTTTATCCCCCTCCTTGAGGCTCATGTCTCTCTCCTTTCGGGCAATGGCAGCACCGGCACGTCACGGCGCGCCGAGATGACGGATGAAAAGCCTTCGGACATCGGCCATGGTTTGGTTCAACGTGGCGTGAAGCGCCGCGATATCAAGTGCGCCGGCGGCGCGCAACAGGGTGCTGGCGGCGAGCGGTGGCAACGCCCCCGCCGCCAACGCCGCGCCCTGCTGCGGCCCGATGGTAATGCGGAGCATTTCCTGGACGATCCGAAACAGCCGGTCAGCGGCGATCAGGGTTTCCGCCTCTGCCGGCGTGAGCCAGCCGCGCGCGGCGAGGCGGGTCAGTGCTATCCGCGTCGCCGGGTGAAGGAGGGCGGGGTCGTCGCGCGCCGCGATCACTTGCAGCGCCTGGGCAATGAATTCGACCTCGATCAGGCCGCCGTCGCGGTATTTCACGTCCCATGGCCCAGCCGGCGGATGCTCGCGGGCGAGGCGCGCGCGCATCGCGGCGGCGTCCGCCCGCACCAATGCCGCAGGCGCCGCGCCAGCGATCGCCGCGACGATCGCCGCTTGCACGCGCGCGCTGAAGTCGGGCGCCGCGGCAAGCACCCGGGCGCGGGTCAGCGCCATGCGCTCCCAGGTCCACGCCGTTTCCGCGTGGTAGCGGATGAAGGCGCCGAGCGCGACCGCGACCGGCCCCTTATTGCCCGAGGGGCGGAGCCGCATATCGACGGCATAGAGCGGTCCATCAGCGTCCGGCGCGGTGACGGCGGCGATGAAACTTTGCGCGGCGCGCAGGAACCATTGCCCCGCCGGAATCCGCCGCCGCCCCGGAAGATCCTCACTTTCGCTGACGCTTTCCGGGTGGTCATAGATCAGCATCAGGTCGAGATCCGACCCTGCCATCATCTCGCGTGAACCGGCCTTGCCGAGCACCACCACCGCCATCGCGCCGCCGGGAAGCGCCCCGAAACGCGCCGCGTGATCGGCGAGAACCCGCGCGAGCAATGCCGCGAGCGCGGCGTCGGCAAGCGCGCTGCGGGCCTCACCAGCCGCGTCGACGTCAAGGCGCCCCTCCATCAGCGCGACCGAGAGGCGAAAATTCTCCTCCCGCACGATGGTGCGAATGATCGCGATCGCTACTTCCAGATCAGCGGCATCGGCGAGTCGCTCGGCGAACATGCGCGCGGGCGGCGGCGGCGCCTCGGGGGCGAGCAAGCCTTCGATCGCGCCTGGGGCGCGGGCAAGATGCTCGGCGAGCGCCGGGGCGGCACCGAGGATCGCCGCGATCCGCGCGATCAGCGCCGGGTTGTGTTGAAAGAGCGAGAAAAGCTGCACGCCAGCCGGAAGCCGCTCGAGAAACGCCTGCAGACGGGCGAACGCGGTTTCGGGATCGGCTTGCGCCCCGAACGCGGCGAGCAGCTGCGGCAAGATCTCGCTCAGCAATTCCCGCGCCCGCTCCGAGCGCAGCGCCCGCACCCGGCCGGAAAGCCAGCCGCCGACCGCCGCCGCGACCGCCTCCGGCCGCGCAAACCCCATCTCCCGCACCGACGCCAGCGTGGCCGGGGCCGGCTCCGGCCCGCTGAAATCGAGCGCCGCCGGCGCCGCCGGCACGGCCTCGAACACCTCCCGGTAATGCCGCGCGACGGCGGCGAGATGGCGCGAAAGCCGCGCGACAAACGCCGGAGTCGCAGAGAAGCCGAGAAATAGGGCAAAACGCCGGAGGTCCGCCTCGTCCTCGGGCAGGCGCTGGGTCTGGCGATCGGCGATCATCTGCAGCCGATGCTCGGCGCGGCGAAGAAAACGATAGGCGGCGGCAAGCGCGCGAGCACTCTCGGGCGCGAGATGGCCGGCGCGGCAGAGGAGGCGGAGCGCGGGCAGCGTCGCCGGCACGCGCAGCCCGGGATCGCGCCCGCCCCAGACCAGTTGCAGCGCCTGGACCAGGAATTCGATCTCCCGGATCCCGCCCTGGCCGAGCTTGAGATCATGGCCGAGCAGGCGAGCGAGCGGATCGCCCGCGCCCATCCGCCGCTGTTCCGCCTCGATCCGCCGGCGCATCGCGGCGATGTCATGGATCAGGGCGAAATCGACACCGCGGCGCCAGATGAAGGGTCGGATCGCCGCGAGGAAGGTCCGCCCGAGCGCGAGATCGCCGGCAACCGGCCGCGCCTTGAGCAGTGCCGCCCGCTCCCAGCTCTGGCCCAGGCCCTCGTAATAAGCGATCGCGGCGGGCAGGCTCACCGAGGGCGGCGTCGCCGAGGGATCGGGGCGAAGCCGGAGATCGGTGCGAAACACATAGCCATCGGCGTCGCGCGTTTGCATGAGCGCGACCAGCGCCCGCGCGATGCGTGTGAACTGTGCGCCGATCGCGTCATCGTGGTAGGGATGGGCGGCCGGATCATGCAGCAAGACGAGATCGATATCACTGGAATAATTCAACTCGCGCCCGCCGAGCTTGCCGAGCGCGAGCACGACGAAACCGGCGCCGCGCGCCGGGTGGGCGCGATCGGGAAGACGGAGGGTGCCGCTCGCCGCGGCGTCGGCGAGAAGATGGTCGGTCGCAAGGCGAAGGGCTCTCTCGGCGAAGCGGCTGAGGGCTGCGGTCACGTCTTCGAGCCGGAAGACACCGGCGATGTCGGCAAGCGCGATGATCAGCGCGGCCCGCCGCTTCGCGACCCTGAGACGGCGCGCGATCTCGGCACGGGCGAGGGTCGGCGGGCAGGACGCAAGCCCGGCATTGATCGCCGCCAGCGCCGGGCGCGGACCATGGGCGAAAATCTCGTCAAGCGTCGCGGTTTCGCCCCTGGCGAGATCGGCGAGAAACGGGCTGTTGCCGCCGATCGCGGCAAGCAGGGCGGCGCCTTCGGGCGAGCGTGCCCAGGGCCGGCCCGAGCCGGCGATCTCCTCGATCAGCCGCGCGGCGGCAGCGGGATCGGCGGCCGGCGGCAGGCGCCGGCGGGTCCAAATCGGGGCGATCGCGCGCGTCATCTTGGGCGAGCGTCGCCGTGAAAGCCCTGCGCGGTCAAGCCTCACTTGCTTATGTTTGGCGCCGGCGGCATTGGCTGCGGCCGGCATGGTGGGCACTGCACCGGCTGGCGGCGCTCACGCTCGCGCTCGCGATGCTGGCGTCGCTGGCGCTCGGCGCCGGATTTTGGCGGCTGACCGAGGGGCCAATCAATCTCGCCTGGCTCGCCCGCCAGCTGGAGGCCGTTGCCAATCGCGGCGCGCACCCGATCGTGCTGCATATCGGGCAAGCGGCGCTGGTCTGGGAGGGGTTCCGCGGCGGGGTCGATCGCCCGATCGATCTCCGTCTCGCCGATCTCGTCGCCACTGACCGGGCCGGGCACGCCATCGCCGAGATCCCGCGCGCCGAGGTCTCGCTCGCGCTGCACGCTCTCCTGCTCGGGCGCCTTGCGCCACGCGCCGCCGATCTCGATATCGAGCGGCTTCGCCTGGTGCGCGGGCAAGACGGCGCGCTATCATTGTTCGCCGACAATGCCCCGCGCGCAACCACACCGGCGGCGTCCCTGATTTTCGCGAGTGGGATCGACCTCACCGATCTCCGCCGCATTCGCCTCGCCAGCCGCGAAATCACCATCGCCGACCAGGCGCTCGGCCTCATCTGGCGGATCGACGGCGCCGAGGCGGTGCTCGATCGCCGCGCCGATGAAGGGTTCGCCGGTGATGTCGCGGCCAAGCTCGTCGCCGCCGGCCAGACGCTTCCGCTCCGCGCCCGCATCACGCTCGCCGAGCGCGGGGCGGCGCCGATCCTGGTTGCAGCAACGCTCGGCCCGATCACGCCGGCGGCGCTCGCCGATGCGGCGCCGGCGTTCGCGCCGCTGCGCGCCATCGCCGCCCCGCTCGGCGCCGATATCACGCTTCGCCTCGACCGCGATTTTGCCTGGCGTGGGCTTGCCGGCGCCTTCACCCTCGGCCCCGGCCATCTGGCGCTCGCCGGCGGCGCGATCCCGCTGCTCGCCGCTCAGGGCACAATCAGCGCGACCGATCACGATCATCTGCTGCTGCACGCGCTCTCGGCGACACTGGCCGCGCCCGATCATGGCGCCGGCCCGACGCTGCACGCCGAGGGCGTGCTGTCGCGCGCCGCCGCCGGCCGGGTCGCGCTCGCCCTCGATGCGAGACTCGATCGCGTCGCCTTTGCCGATCTCGCGCGCTACTGGCCGCCCGGCCTCGCGCCCGACACGCGCGACTGGCTGACCACCAACATTACCGAGGGCAGCGCGCATGACGGGCACCTGACGCTCACGGCAAGCGCCGATCCCGACGGCGGAGCGCCGCGCCTCGAGGCGATCTCCGGCCAACTCGCCGGCGATGATCTCGCCATCACCTGGCTCGCGCCACTGCCGCCGCTCCGCCACGCAAGCGCGACCCTGACCATCGCCGCCCCCGACGCGCTCAGTATCGCGGCGCGATCCGGCGAGGTCGCGATGCCCGGCGGCGGCGCGATCCAGCTCACCGCCGGCAACCTTGAGATCGCCGGGCTCGATGCCGCCGACCAAACAGCGGCGATGCATATGACCCTCGCCGGCCAGGTCGCCGACGCGCTGGCCCTGCTCGGGCAGAAACGCCTTCATCTCTTCGACCCTCGGAAGCTGCCGTTCAGTGAGCCGGGCGGGACGTTTTCGGCCGACCTCGCGGTCGCGCTGCCGCTGGCGCGGGAGGTGAAGAGCGACGATGTCACGGTCTCAGCGAATGCGACCCTGCATGACCTCCGTCTGCGCGGGATCGCCGCCGGACGTGATCTCACCGAAGGCGAGGCAACGCTCACGGTCGATCAGGCCGGCCTGCATGGCGATGGCACGGCGCAACTCGCCGGCGTTCCGACCAAGCTCGGCGTGCGCTTGGATTTCACCGCCGGCCCACCGAGCCAGGAAGTAACGGAGGTCGCGCTGCGAGCACGGCTCGGGGCGGCGGATTTTGCGCGTCTCGGCCTCGATCCCGGGGGCCGATTGTCCGGTGCGATCCCGCTCGATGCCGAATGGATCGAACGGCGTGACGGCGCAGCATTGATCGCGCTCACCGCCGATCTCACCCCGGCCGATCTCGCGCCGGTGCCGCTTGGCTGGCGCAAGCCGGCCGGGGTAAGCGGCCATCTCGCGGCCGATCTCCGCTTCGATCACGGCCGCTTGGCCGGCATCGATCATATCGTGCTGCAAAGCCAGGATGCCGCCATCCTCGCTTCGGCCGACACTGCGAACGGCGCGCCCTGGCATCTGGTGATCGCGCGCGGCGATCTCGGCGCGACCCATGTCCATGGCGATCTTCTGTTCCCGGCGGCGAGCGATGCGCCCTATCGCCTGCGTCTCAGCGGCCCGAGCCTCGATCTCTCCGGCCGGCGGCCGCCCTCGCCCGCCGATCACCCGGCGCGCGCCGCCCGCCGCGCGGAAACAAGGGTCACGGCGCCGGATACGCCGGGGGCCCCATGGCAGGTTTCGGCGGCCTTCGATACCGTTCTTCTCGGCCCGGGCCGGCGCCTCGGATTTCTCAATCTCAGCGCCGAAGATGATGGGCGTCGGCTCACCGCCCTAAACGCCGAGGGGTTCGATCGCGGCGGCGGCGCGCGGGGGAATTTTCGGCTCGCGATCACCCCTGCCGCGAACGGCGAGCGGCGGGTGAGCGCGCACGCCGAGGATGCCGGCGCTCTATTCGCGAGCATCGCCGGGATCACGACGCTCGCCGGCGGGCGGCTCAGCTTTGCCGGGCGGTTCGACGATCACAAGGCCGGGCACCCGCTCGACGGCACGCTCGAGATCACCGGCTTCAGTCTGCGCGACGCCCCACTCACCATGCGTGTCCTGCAGGGGATGACGGTCTATGGCCTGCTCGGCCAGCAGCCTGGCCGAAGCCTCGCCTTCGACCGGCTGGTGGCGCCGCTCACCTACCAAGACGGGCTGGTTTCTCTCGCCAATGCGCGCATGTCCAACGCCTCGCTCGGGTTCACCGCGAAGGGAACCATCGATCTCGAGACCCGCTTCGTCGATCTCGCCGGCACCGTCGTTCCGGCCTATTTCTTCAACTCGCTGCTCGGGCGCATCCCTTTGCTCGGGCGCCTGTTCAGCCCCGAGCGCGGCGGCGGCGTTCTGGCGGCGTCCTACGCGGCGAGCGGGCCATTCGACGACCCAAAAGTCTCGGTCAACCCGCTGAGTGCGCTCACGCCGGGATTTACCCGGGATATTTTCAATCTCTTCAATAGCAATCAATAAAACTCTTCTTTTTCTGAAGAAAAAGAAGATTTTTTTCCGGATTCTCAGAGCGGCAACTTCCGCAGCACGGGCAGTGCCGTAGGCACTGCCCAACGGGAGAAAAGTTCTTTTTTTCAAAAAAGAACAATTTTTCTGCGGAATGCCTACCCGGCGACCCTGAGCCCCTGGTCGGCGGCGGCGAAATAGGCATCGACAGCGTGTTTCATCGCCTGCGCGACTTGCACACGATGCGCCGGCCGGCGGAGCGCGGCCTCGTCCTGGCGGTTGGACATGAACCCCATCTCCACCAGCACGCTCGGAATGTCGGCGGCCTTCAGAACCACGAAGCCGGCGTGCCGGGTGGGATTGGAGAGCAGCGGCACGCGCGGGCCGAGGGCGCCGACCAGGTCATGGGCGAGGCGCGCCGAGCCGACGCGGGTTTCGTGCTGCACGAGGCTCGCCAGAATCTCTGCGACTTCGGGCGAAGTGCCCTGGAAATCGGGGCCGGCGAAGCGGTCGGCGCTGTTTTCGCGCCGTGCGAGTTCGCGCGTCTGCGCATCCGAGGCGTGGGCGCCGAGCGTATAGATGCTGGCGCCGCGCACGCGGGGGTCGCTGAGGGCGTCGGCATGCATCGAGACGAACAGCATCGCGCGATGGCGTTCGGCGATCTCCACCCGATGCTCGAGCGGGATGAAAATGTCCCGCGCGCGGGTGAGTTCGACGTGGTATTGCCCCGAGGCCTCCAATTGCCGTTTGAGTTCGAAGGCGGTGGCCAGCGCGACATGCTTCTCATAGGTGCCGGAAATGCCGATGGCACCGGGATCCTTGCCGCCATGGCCGGGATCGAGAACGACCAGACGCGGCGGCCGGGCGGCCGGGGCCCGGCGCGCATGGCGGGGCGCCGGGGTCGCCGCCGCCGCGAGGTCGGCGATCAGGGTGGTCGGGAGAAGGAAGGTTGCCTTCACCCCAGCGCCAAGCAGCAATCGGCGGCTTACGGTATAATTCCGGGTCATTGCCGGGGGATGCTAACACAAAATATCGGAAGTTGCACGCTCCTTGTTGAATTCACCCAAAAAGACCTGGAGGAGAGTTCCCCCAGGTCCCTCTTTGGCCAGGATCAGCCGAGCTGTTCGCCGTGCAACACCACGTCGAGCCCCTCGATCTCCTGCTCGGGGGAGACGCGGAGACCGATCGCCGCATCGACCACCTTGAGGATGATGAAGGAGATGACGCCGCTCCAGATGAGGGTAACAAGCACCGCCTCGGCCTGGATCATCAGCTGGTGCAGGCCACCGACGATGCCCGCAGGCGTGCCGGCGGTCGCGGAAAGCGGGCCGTAGGCGAAGATGCCGGTGAGCAGCGCGCCGACGATGCCGCCAACCCCATGCACCCCAAAGGCGTCGAGACTGTCGTCATAGCCGAGCATGTGTTTGAGCGAGGTCGCCGACCAGAAGCAGATCACACCAGCGGCGATGCCGATCACCAGGCCGCCGCCCGGCAGCACGAAGCCCGAGGCCGGCGTGATGGCGACGAGACCGGCGACCGCGCCCGAGATCGCGCCGAGCACCGAGGGCTTTCCTTTCGCCGCCCATTCCGCAAACGTCCAGGCGAGGGCGGCGGCGGCGGTTGCGATCTGTGTCACCGCCATCGCCATGCCGGCGCGGCCATTGGCGCCGACCGCCGAGCCGGCATTGAAGCCGAACCAGCCGACCCAGAGCAGCGAGGCGCCGATCACCGCGTAGGCGAGATTGTGCGGCATCATGTTGTCGCGGCCATAGCCGACCCGCTTGCCCATCACCAGCGCCGCCATCAGCCCGGCGATGCCGGCATTGATGTGCACGACGGTGCCACCGGCGAAATCCGCCGCACCCAGCGTCGCCAGCCAGCCATTGGCGCTCCACACCCAGTGCGCGATCGGGCTGTAGACGAAGATCGACCACAGCACCATGAAGACGCACATCGCGCTGAATTTCATGCGGTCGGCGAAAGCGCCGGCGATCAGCCCCGGGGTGATGATCGCGAACGTCATCTGAAACATCATGTAGACGGTCTCGGGGATGGTGAACGGCGTCGCGCCATCGGTGCCGGCGCCGAGCACGAAGGCGACATCGTTACCCTGGTTGATGTGGGCGCCGATGCCAGCCAGCATAACGCGCGAAAAATCGCCGATGTAAGGATTGCCGTTGGTAAAAGCGAGGCTATAGCCGATGACCATCCAGGTGATCGTCACCAGGCAGCAGATGATGAAGGACTGCATCATGGTGGCGAGCACGTTCTTTTTGCGCACCATGCCGGCATAGAAGAGGGCGAGGCCGGGGATGGTCATCATCAGCACGAGGGCGGTGCTGGTGAGCATCCAGGCGGTATCGCCGGTATCGATTTTCGGTGGCGCGTCCGCCGCGAAGGCGGACGTGGCGAACGCCGGCAGGGCGAGCAGGCCGGTTGCGATCAGCGGCGCGCGGGTTCGGGAAAGCCAGTTTTGCTTCATCGTCTCTTTGTCCTTGGTGTTATTGTCGGGGCGGGTCCGAGGGAGGGCGGTGTCGGCGATCACAGCGCGTCGCCATCCTGCTCGCCGGTGCGAATGCGGACGGCGCGTTCGACATCGAGCACGAAAATCTTGCCATCGCCGATCTTGCCGGTGTTGGCGGTCCGCGCGATCGCTTCCACCACTTGCTCGGCGAGCGAGTCCGCGACCACCACCTCGATTTTCACCTTGGGCAAGAAGCTCACGTGATACTCGGCACCCCGGTAGATCTCGGTCTGCCCTTTTTGTCGGCCGAACCCTTTCACTTCGGAGACGGTGAGACCCTGAACGCCAAGCGGCGTCAGCGCCTCGCGCACGTCATCGAGCTTGAAGGGCTTGATGACCGCCATGATCAGTTTCATCGCGCCATTCCTTGTTCATTTCGTATCACTGTCGTTCTCCGGGACGCGCCCCACCGTAATGGCCGGGATAACATCCACGACAACACCGAATTCAAGAACCGTGCCGCGATCAGCAATTCTCTGCCGAGTGCTGGATGCTACGCGGCAGGTTGCTCTTGCCTAGATGGCAGGCAGCGGGCCATGATCGGGTTTGCCATCGTGCGGCACACGCGATGCCTTTTTTTTGTGCAATCATGGGACGCCTAAGCCAGGGCGCTCTCGGGCGGATGGGAAGACGGATGTCAGAGAGCCTCGCGGTCGAGATTGCGGTCATCGGGGCGGGGCCGGTCGGCGCCGCGCTCGCGCTTCGGCTCACCGCCGCCGGCATCACGACCGCGGTCATCGACCGCGCGCCGCTGCCGCCGATGGAACACCCCGCCTTCGACGGCCGCGCCTATGCGATCGCCGCCGGCTCGCGCCGCCTGCTCGAAGCGGCTGGGCTCTGGCAGCGGCTTCCCGATCCCCCCGGCCCGATCGCGGCGATCAGGGTCTCAGACGGCAAGCTCGATCGCCCGGCCTCCCCCCTGTTCCTGCATTTCGATATCGCCGAGATCGGGCACGATGTCGGGGACGGCGCCGCCTTCGGCTGGATGGTCGAGGCGCGGAGCCTGCGCCGGGCGCTCAACGCGGCGCTGGCCGAGGGGGGGCTGGCCGGCCGACCGCTCCACCTCTTCGCCCCGGCCGAGGCCGAGATCGTCCGCAACGCACACGGCGCCGAGATCACGCTGAACGGCGGGAAGCGGATTGCATGCCGCCTCGTCGTCGCCGCCGAGGGGCGCGAAAGCCCTCTGCGGCGGCAGGCGCGCATCCCGGTGACGCGCTTTCCCTATCGTCAGAGCGGAATCGTCGCCGCGATTGCGCATGAATACCCGCATCACCAGACCGCGCTCGAGCATTTCCTCCCCGCCGGCCCCTTCGCGCAATTGCCGATGGCGGCGAACGAAGCGGCGGAGCATGTTTCGGCGGTGGTGTGGACCGAGCGGCCGGCCTTGGCCGCGCATTTGATGACCCTCGACGACGCCGCCTTCGGCGCCGAGATCGCCCGCCGGCTCGGCGATCATCTCGGCGCCATCCGCCCGATCGGCCGGCGTTGGCTCTATCCGCTCTCGGCGCTGCACGCCCATCGCTATTACGACCAGCGCCTGGTCCTGGTCGGGGACGCAGCGCACGGCATCCACCCGATCGCCGGCCAAGGCCTCAATCTCGGCTTCCGTGACGCGATCACCCTCGCCGATCTCCTGATCGACGCGGCAAGCCGGGGCGAGGATCCCGGCGCGCCGGCGCTGCTCGCCCGCTATCAACGGGCGCGGCGTGGCGCCAATCTCCTCATGCTGGCAGCGACCGACGCCCTCGATCGCCTGTTCAGCAACGACATGCCGCCGCTTCGCCTCGCCCGCGATGTCGGCATCGCTCTGGTCCATCGCCTGCCGCCGCTCAAGCGGTTTTTCATCCGCCAGGCGATGGGCGGTGCCTTCGCTAAGGGGTAAAAAAGAGATTCTTTTTTGAAAAAAAGAACCAAAAAACTTTTGTCCGTGGCGCGGTGTCTGCGGTATCGTTCATCCGAAAATCGGGGGACTCTTCAATGCGCGCGTCTCATCTCGTCTTTCCGCTGCTGACCGTAACCCTTCTTGCCACGCCGGCGCTGGCGCAAAGCAATGGGTCTTCGCTGATGCAAGATACCGGCGCGCTGATGGGCGGCGCGTCTGGGTCGGGTCTCGCGAGCAAGCTGCCGATCCCCGCCGTCAGCGATGACAGTGCGCTGAGCTATCTCAAAGCGGCGCGGAGCGCGCTTGCCGGCGGCAAGACCGGCCTCGCGCAGGAGGCGTTGGAACGCGCCGAAAGCCGGCTTCTCACCCGCGATGTCGCGCCCTCGCAGGCCGGCGCGCCGAGCACCGATCCCTCGATCAGCGAGATCAGCAAGGCCTTGCAAGCCCTCGCCTCGGGGCAAACCAGCACCGCACTCCAGGTCGTCGACGCGCTCATCGCGAAAATGTAACCGCCCGGCGCCGCGCGGCCATCCCGACGCTTGACGGCTTCCCCCGCTTCCTGCCACTGCTCGCAGCGATCAGGAAACCGTCGAGGAAACGCAAGACCGCACATGCGAGCACGAATTTGCCCGCGCCCCGTCGTCTTCGTGCTGTTTGCGTTCTGTATCGGCTGCGCAACGCCGCCGCCGGCGCCGGCGCTGTCGCCAGAGGCAGGGGCGGCGGCGCTCGCGGCGCGCAGGCTCGATGATCCGCGTCTTCTGGCTTTCATCGATGCCGCCGAACGTCTCGACCCCGGCCAGGCCGATCCCGCCGGCGGGGGGGATAAGGCGGCCGGGCCGCCGCCATGGACGCTCCGGCGCCTGACGCTCGCCGCGCTCTATTTCCATCCCGATCTCGATGTCGCGCGGAGCGCGCTCGCGCTCGCCGAAGCCGGCAAGGTCACCGCCGGCGAGCGCCCCAATCCCAGCCTCGCCTTCGTGCCGCCGCCATTTCTCTTCGGCGGCGTCGTCAATGCCGTCATCGAGACCGGTGGCAAGCGTTCGGCCCGGCTTGCGAATGCCGCGGCACGCGCCGAGGCGGCGCGGGAGGATTTGATCACCGCCGGCTGGCAGGTGCGCGGTGGGGTGCGCGATGCAATGGCGGCGTTATGGGCGGCGCGCGAGCGCGGCACCCGGCTTGCCGCGGAAGCAGCGGTGCAGCGCAAACTCGCCGCCGCCGAGGAGGCCCGCCTCGCCGCCGGCGCGGCGAGCGCGGTCGAGGTCAGCACCGCACGAATCGCCGCAACGACACTCACCACCGCGCTCGCCGACAACGCCCGGGCGGAAGCCCTCGCCGAGGCGAAGCTCGCCAGCGCGATCGGCATCCCGGTCGCGGCGCTGCGCGCCGTGCCACTCGATTTCGACCGCCTCGCCACGCCGCCGGCGCTTCCCGCCGATCTCGCCGAAGGCCGGCTGCGGCGCGCGGCGCTGATTGGCCGGAGCGATGTCAAATCCCAACTCGCCAGTTATGCGGCGGCGCAGGCGGCGCTGCGCGAACAGCTCGCCAATCGCTATCCCAATCTGGTGCTGAGCCCGGGCTATAACTGGTATCAGGGGATCAACACCTATGCTTTGGCGCCGGGGTTCGATCTTCCCATCCTCAATCAGAATCAAGGGCGGATCGGCGAGGCGCTGGCGCGGCGCAACCAAGAGGCGGCGCGGTTCCTTGCGCTCCAGGCGCGGATCATCGCAGCCCTCGATCAGGCCGGCGCCGATTACCGCGCGAGCGTTGCCAGCGAGCGCGAGGCGGCGGCACTGCTCGACGCTGAGGCGGCGCACGCCGACGCGGTTGCCCGTGCCTTTCGCGCGGGCGCCAGTGACCAGCCGGCCTTGCTTGCCAGCGAGGCCGCGCTCGCCCACGCCCGCCTCGCCCGGCTTGATGCCCACCTGACAACCTTGACCGCCATCGGTGAATTGGAGGACGCGTTGCGCCAGCCGCTATTCGATCCGGGCGCGCGTGTGCCCGATCTGGTGGCGCCGCCGCGCGCCGAACTCGCCGGCGCCGAAAGCCCGGCCCGATGAGGCGCCGCCGCCGCTGGGCCTTGGGGCTCGCCGTGCTTGTCGTGCTGGCGCTCGCGGGTGGCGTGGTCGCGCTCTATCTCGTCAATCACGACGCCGATGATGACGACGCCCCAGCGGCCAAGCCGAAAACCGCCGCCGCCGCGCTCGGGCCGGACGGCACCCCGCTGATCGCGCTCGATCCCACGGCACAGACGCAAAACGACATCGCACTCCTCACCCTGAAAGCGGCGCCGCAGCCGGTGATGATCGCAACCTTCGGCACCGTGCTCGACCCCGCAATGCTTGCCGAGACGATGCAAAAAGCCGCCGGGGCGCAAGCGGCGCTGGCGGAGGCGCGGGCACGGGCGCGGGCGGCGGCGGCGGAATACCAACGCGACCAAACCCTGTTTCGTGACCAGCACACGGTCTCGGCGCAGGCTTTGGAAGCAGCGGCGGCGAATGACCGCGCCGCCGCAGCACTGCTCGCGGGGCGTGAGGCCGATTTGCGCGCGCTGAGCGATCTCGCCGTGAGCCAATGGGGCGCGGCGCTCGGCCCCGATATCGTCGCGGGTGGCGCCTTCGCCCAGCGCCTCGCGCGCGGCGAGGAATGGCTGGTCAGCGTTGCCCTGCCGGTGGCAGCGGCTTCGCTGGCGGCGCCGGCGCAGGCGCTGGCGACGTTGGCGAGCGGGGCTGCGGCGGGGCGGCGCGATTTGCGTCTGGTATCCCCCTTGCCGCGCGTCGATCCGCGTTCGCAGGCGCCGCTTCTTCTTTATGTCGCGCCGAACGCCGAGGGGCTGCTCGCCGGAATGACGCTTGCCGTGTCGCTGCCCGGCCCGCCGCGCCCGGCTTCGTTGCGTGTGCCGCCCGAGGCGGTGCTGTGGTGGCAGGGGCGGGCCTGGATCTATCGTCAAATCGCGCCCGGGCGCTTTGCCCGCGCCGCGATCGCGACCGACCAGCCCTCGCCCGAGGGGGGCTTCATCATCGCCGACCCGGCGCCGGCGGCAGCGCCGATAACCATCGTCGGGCGTGGCGCCGCCTCCCTCTTTTCCGAGGAATTCCGCAGCCAAATCCAGCTCGGCGAAGGGGATAGCGATCCGTGAGCGAGCCACCCGCGCCGCGCGGGCCGCAAGCGGCCCTGATCGGGTTCGCGATCCGGTTTCGTGGCGTCATCGCCGCCCTCACGATGACGCTGCTCGCTTATGGCGCCTATACCCTCCCCGGTCTCAATTACGACGTTTTTCCCGAATTCGCCCCACCCCAGGTCGGCATCCAGACCGAGGCGCCAGGGCTTTCGCCCGAGCAGGTGGAAACCCTGGTGACGCAGCCGATCGAGGACGCCCTCGGCGGCGCGCCGGGCGTGGAGACCTTGCGTTCGACCTCGATCCAGGGGCTCTCGGTGATCACCGTGCTGTTCGGCGAGGGCGGCGATCTCTATCGCGACCGCGAGATCGTCGCCGAGCGGCTGGCGAACGCCGCCCGCCGCCTGCCGCCGGGGATCGCGCCGCCGACGCTCTCGCCGCTCGCCTCCTCGACCAGCACCGTGCTCATCCTCGGCCTTACCGCCGGCCGCGCCGACGTGAGCCAGATCGCTCTCCGCGACGCCGCCGATGGAACGCTCCGTCCGCGCCTGCTCGCCGTCCCCGGGGTTGCCAACGCCGCGGTCTTTGGCGGCGATGTCGCGGCGTTGCGGATCGGGATCGACCCGGCGCGGCTCGCGCGCTTTGATCTCAGCCTCGATGACGTGCTGGCCGCGGCGCGACGGGCGAGCGGATTGCGCGGCGCCGGCTTCATCGAGACCCCGAACCAGCGGCTGGTGCTGGCCGCCGAAGGGCAGACGACGAATGCCGCACTCCTAGCCGGGCGGCTGGTCACGCGCGGCGCGGTCGGCCGGGTCACGCTCGGCGATGTCGCGGAAATCGGGCTGGCGCCGCTGCCGCCCTTCGGCGCCGGCAGCGTCATGGGCGAGCCCGGCGTCGTCATCGTGGTTTCGGCGCAATATGGCGCCAATACCGTCGAGGTGACGGAGCGGGTGTTGCGCGCGATCACGGGCCTTCGCGCCGATCTCGAGGCAAGCGGCATCGTCTTGCACGACGATCTCTTCCGCCCGGCGGATTTCATCCGCACCGCCATCGGCAATGTCAGCGCCTCGCTGGTGCTCGGCGGCGTGCTGGTGATCGTGGTGCTGTTCCTGTTCCTGTTCGATCTCCGCACCGCCGCGATCTCCTGCCTTGCGATCCCGCTTTCGCTGCTCGCCGCGGTGCTGGTTTTGCAGCGGCTCGGCGTCTCGCTCAACACCATGACGCTCGGCGGGCTCGCGATCGCGATCGGCGAGGTCGTCGATGACGCGGTCATCGATGTCGAGAACATCACCCGGCGGCTGCGCGAAAACCGCCGCGCCGCGGCCCCTCGGCCGGCCGCCTCGGTGGTGCTCGCGGCCTCGCTTGAGGTGCGCGGCGCCGTCGTGCACGCAACCTTCATCGTGGTGCTGGTGTTTTTGCCGATTTTGGCGCTGCCCGGGCTTGCCGGGCGGTTTTTCGCGCCGCTCGGGCTCGCCTATATCCTCGCGATCCTCGCCTCCCTGCTGATCGCGCTTACCGTGACGCCGGCACTCGCCATGCTGCTCCTGGCGCAGCGGCGCGACGGGCGGCGCGAGCCGCCGGTGATCCGCTTTCTCCGCCGCCGCTATGAGCGCCTGCTGCTCGCCGCCATGCGCCATGCCGGGGCGGTGATGGTCTCGACCTTGCTCGCGACCGCCGCCGGCTGCGCGGCCTTGCCGTTTTTCGCCGGCGCCTTCCTCCCCGAGCTGAACGAGGGCCATCTCGTGCTCCATGTCGCGGCGGTGCCCGGCACCTCGATCGCCGAATCGCTGCGCCTCGGCCGCCTGATCAGCGGCGCCGTCGCGGCGCTGCCGGTGGTGCGGGTGGTCGCGCAGCGGGTCGGGCGGGCGGAATTGTCGGAGGATACCTGGGGGCCGGAATATAGCGAATTCGACGTCGATCTCCGCCCCGGGCTCTCGAGCGCCGAGGCAGCGCAGGCGAGCGCCGCGCTCCGCGCCATTCTCTCGCGCTTTGCCGGGATCAGCTTC
Organism: Acidibrevibacterium fodinaquatile; assembly: GCF_003352165.1. GTDB lineage: Bacteria > Pseudomonadota > Alphaproteobacteria > Acetobacterales > Acetobacteraceae > Acidibrevibacterium > Acidibrevibacterium fodinaquatile. The sequence continues at coordinate 1,300,393 of NZ_CP029176.1, read as the reverse complement.
GCCATCACCCCCTTTCTCACCGAACGGATCGAGGAGACGCTTTCGGGCTATACCGCGCCCCTGGTGGTCAATATTTTTGGCCCCGATCTCGATGCGCTCGACCGTGCCGGCGCTGCCGTTGCGCGCGTTTTGGGCGGGATGGCGGGCGCCGCCGATGTCACCATCGCCGCGCCGCCGGGCGCGCCGGAGCTGGCCATTCGCCTTCGCCCCGGCGATCTCGCCCGCACCGGGCTTACCGCCGGCGCGGTGATCGACGCCATCGCCACCGCCTATCAGGGCGAGACGGTGGGCATCGTCGCCGAGGGCAACCGGGTGCGGCCGGTGGTGGCCCTCCTCGCCCCGTCGCTCCGCCATGATGTCGCCGCCCTCGGGGCGCTGCCGCTCCGCGCCGAGGGCGGCGGCACGGTGACGCTCGCCGAGGTTGCCGACATTTTCGAGCGCGAGGGGCGGGCCTCGCTCCAGCATATCGGCGCGCGCCGGGTGCAAAGCATCACCGCCAATATCACTACCCGCGATGTCGCCGGGTTCATGCGCGCGGCACGGGCGCGGCTGGCCGCCGAAGTCACGCTGCCGCCTGGCACCTATCTCGAATTCGCGGGCACCGCCGTCCAGCAATCACGGGCGACGCGCGATCTCGTGCTGCGCGCCGTGCTTGCCGGGATCGGCGTCATCGCCCTGCTCTGGGTGGTGACCGCGAACGCGCGCAACCTGATTCTCATCCTCGCCAATCTGCCCTTCGCCCTGGTCGGCGGCGTGCTCGCTGTGTTCGCCTCGGGCGGGGTCTTGACGCTCGGGGCGACGGTCGGGTTCGTGACCCTGTTCGGTATCACGCTCCGCAACGCGATCATGATGATTTCGCATTACGAGTATTTGGTCGGCGTCGAACGCCGGCCCTTTGGCGCGGCGGTGGCGTTGCGTGGCGCCGGCGACCGGCTGGCGCCGATCGTCATGACCTCGCTGGTGACGGCGCTCGGCCTTTCGCCGCTGGTGTTCGGCATGGGCGATCCCGGGCGCGAGATCGAGGGGCCGATGGCGCTGGTCATTCTCGGCGGGTTGGTCAGTTCGATGGCGCTCAATCTCTTGGTGCTGCCTATTCTCGCCTGGCGCTTCGGCCGCTTCGGGCAGGCCGCGGCGGAGAGGCTCTGATCAGGCCGGCGACGCCCTCGGTTCGGGCGGCACCGAGAGCAAGGTAGGTTTTGATTGAACCATCCTGTTCCATCAAAACCGGCCAACTTGCTCGCCAAAATAGGGGTAGAGCGTGATCGACTTAAACCGATCGCGCTCTAGGCGCCGGCTTATCGTTCAGCCAAGGAAACTTTGTAGGATCGCAACCACCGCCTCCGGCTGCTCCTGCTGCACCCAGTGCCCGGCGCCCGCGATGAGGTGCGCGCCACGAAAATCGCTGCAGGCGGTCTCTTGCATGCGCTCGAAGCTCCCCGGCGCCTGATAGACCCCCCAATCAGCGGCGCCGGCGATAAAGAGCGTTTTCGCCGTGATCGCGCGGCCGGCGAAAATCTGCATCTCCTCACGCCCGATGCCGAAACTCGCGCAATGATACCATTGCAGACCGCCGCGAAACCCGGTGCGGGCGAATTCGCCGGCATAGACCGCGAGTTCGGGCTCGGAAAGCCAGCGGCAGGCGGCGATCTCGGCTGGCGAAGGGAGGGCGGCGGCAACCGTCGCCGGCATGCTCGCCTCGCGGTCCATGATGTAATAGCGCGGCATCCGGGCGAGTTCGGCGGCCGCCCATGTGGCAAGGCGGGTTGGCCGGTTGCCCGGCCAGTCAGCGCTTTTCATGTGGTAATAGGCGCGGAGAAATGCCGCCAATCCCGCCGCCGGGGCATCCATCTCGGCTGCCGCCGCCGGGCTGGAATAATAATATTGATAATGTTTTCTGGGCGGCGTGAGGGCGGCGAGAGCGGCATCGAGTTCTGCCGCCGCCGCCGCCGGGTTCGCGGCAAGGGAGGGCGGGCCGGCAAAGGGCGCGCTCATCAGGACCAGGGCGGGAAACAGATCGGGGCGCAAAAGCGCGCACCAAGCCGCGACCGGGGCGCCGAAATCATGCCCGATCACCGCCGCCGCCCTGTGATGGCCGAGCGCCGACACGAGCCCGATCACATCGCGCACCAGACGCAGCATCCGGAAATTGGCGGGATCGGCGCCGTCCCACCCGGTGGTGCGGCCATAGCCGCATTGATCCGGCGCGACCACGTGGTAGCCGGCGGCGGCAAGCGGCATCATGATTTTCCGCCAGGAATAGGCGAGTTCGGGAAACCCGTGCAGCAGCAAAAGCAACGGCCGATCGGCGCCGGCGCCGGCTTCGAGGAGATGCACCCTAAGGCCGTTGCCGGTATCGACGAAGCGGGCGGCGATCCCGTCGGGCAAAACCGCCGGCGCGAGCGGCACGAGATCAGCCGGCCCCCCCATCATCGCTCAGCCCGCATCGAGGCGCCGGGCAAGGAAGTCGAGCCGGTCCTGGCCCCAGAAAATCTCCTCGCCGATGACATAGGACGGCGCACCGAACACGCCGCGCGCAATCGCCGCCGCGGTATCCTGCGCCCGCCGCGCCGCCCAGCGCGGCTCAGCGGCGAGAGGCAACAAAGCCGCGCCATCGGCGCCGATCTCATCGGCGAGGGCGGCGAGCGTCGCGGGATCGGCGGTGTCGCGCTCCTCCTCCCATAAAGCTTTCAGAACGCGATGGGCGAGCGCCATCGCCTTCTCCCCCTCCCCGCTCTCGCGCAACGCGATGACGGCCTGCGCCGCGAGGGTTTCGTTGGCCGGAAAATGACGTGGCTTGAGGTGGATCGGGACGCCGAGATGATCGCGCCAGCGCGCCAGTTCCTGCAGCCGATAGGCCTGGCGCTGGGGTGAGCGCTTGGGCAATGGCAGGCCGCCGGTTTCCGCGAAAATCGTGCCGAAATCGACGGGAAAAATCCGCACCAAGGCCTGATGGCGGGCGGCGAGGGCGGCAAAGCGCGCCGCCCCGAAATGCGTCCAGGGTGAATTCAGCGACAAAAAATAATCGATCTCACGCGCCACGATGCCCTCCCGCACAGTTTTCCGCGCGCAGTCTGACATGACGCGCGCCGCCGGCAAAGCGCGCGCAACCTCACCCGAGCGCAAGCGCGAGTTGCCGGCCCGCGCCCTCCTCCGCCAGGTGCGACAGCGTCACGCCGAGAAGGCGGATCCCGCGCCGCGGCGGCAAGAGCGGGCGCAGCAATTCCTGCCCGGTCGCGGTGATCGTGGCCGCATCGGCGATCGCCGCGGTGAGGCTGCGGGCGCGGGTGATCTGCTGGAAATCGGCGTATTTCACCTTCACCGTCACGGTGCGCCCGGCGAGACGATGGCGCGTCGCCGCGTGCGCGACCTTGCCCGCCAGTGCCGCAAGCGGCACCGCAAGCGCGTCCCAGTCGTGCAGATCGAGGGCGAACGTGGTCTCGGCGCCGATAGATTTCCGCACCCGCGCAACCTCCACCGGGCGATCATCCTCGGCCCGCGCCAGCCGGTGATAGAGCGCACCCGCCTTGCCGAAATGGGCCACCAAAAAGCCGAGTTCGGCGCGGCGGAGATCGGCGCCGGTGGTGATCCCGAGGGCGTTCATCCGCGCCGCCGTCACCGGCCCGATGCCATGGAACTTGCCGATGGGGAGGGTTGCGACGAAATCCGGGCCAAGGCGCGGCGGGATGACGAAAAGCCCGTCCGGCTTGCGATGATCGGAAGCGAGTTTCGCGAGAAATTTGTTGTAGGAAACGCCAGCCGAGGCGGTGAGCCCGATTTCGGCCCGGATCGCCGCGCGAATCGCCTCGGCGATGGCGCGCGCCGAGCCGTGTTGGGCGATCTCGGCGGTGACGTCGAGATAGGCCTCATCGAGTGAGAGCGGCTGGATGAGCGGCGTGTAACGCGCGAAAATCGCGCCGATCGTGGCCGAAACCGCTTTATAGACCTCAAAGCGCGGCGGCACGAAGATCAGTTCCGGGCATTTGCGCGCCGCCACCTGCGAAGGCATCGCCGAATGGACGCCGAAGCGGCGCGCTTCATAGCTCGCGGCCGCGACCACGCCGCGTGTCCCCGCGCGGCCGACGGCGATCGGCTTGCCGCGCAGCGCGGGATCGTCGCGCTGCTCGACGGACGCGAAAAACGCATCCATATCGATATGGAGAATGCGGCGAAGAGGCTCGGGAGATTCGCTGCGCTGCGCCATGCCGGGCGAGAGTTTAGCAAGGGCGGCCGGCTATGAGAAGAACAAATCAAGCACATCAGGCGCTGCGACGGCGCATCCTGGTCTTTCAATCCTTCATAACGCGACAAAGAAGATTTAGAGGCTGGTCAAATCTCCAGCGCTCACCTAAAAGCTGCGCGCCACCGTTATTTGCGCGATTCGGATGCGGGGGCCGGTTCATCCGCCCGCGAAACGGCATCAAGCCGGCGGGCTCTATGTGCAAGGAACACTCATGTCCAAAGCTTTCATCGCCCAGGTTATCCAGGACTCCGCTGAACTCACGGGCGTTGCCGCCAATCGTGCTGCCGGCGACCTCATGGCGGCGATCGTTGGGGAGCTGAAGAAGAACGGCAAGTTTACCCTGCCGAGCTTCGGCACCTTCACCGTTCGCAAAACCAAGGCGCGCAAGGGCCTCAACCCGCGCACCGGCGAGCAGATCAAGGTGAAGGCCGGCAAGACCGTGCGCTTCAAAGCCTCCCCGACCCTGAAGAAATCGGTCTGATGTCTGCCCCGGCGGGCCGGATCGGCGCCGCCGGTGACGACGCAAGCGGGCCAAAAAAACTCCCGGGCACCTTCGTGTCCGGGAGATTTTTTTTGTGGCTCCGACGGCGTGCAACGAAGCTCAGTTGTTGTTGCTGCGCACGCCGGTCAGTTGCAGCAAAAGAATGAACAGGTTGATGAAATTGAGGAAGAGCTGGAGCGCATCATAGACGCTGCGTTTGGCGGCGGCGTCCGGGCTGTCGGCATAGGCGAATTGCACGTAGCTCGCCTTGATGCGCTGGGTGTCATAGGCAATCAAGCCGGTGAACACCACAACGCCGATGACGCTCAGCGCGAATTGCAGCGCCGAGCTGCGCACGAACATATTCACCAGGCCCGCGATGACGATGCCGACGAGGCCCATGAACATAAAACTCCCCATGCGGGAGAGGTCACTCCGCGTGGTGTAGCCCCAGAGGCTCATGAAGGCGAAGGTCGCGGCGGTGATGAAGAAGACGCGCGTCACCGATTCGCCGGTATATTGCAGAAAAATATTGGTGAGGCTCGCCCCCATGGCGACGCAAAACAGCCAATACAGCGTCTGCGCCGCGGTTTTCGACAGCCGGTTGACACCGAAGCTCAGCACCAGAACGAAAGCGAGCGGCGCGAACATCGAGAGAATGGCCAAGCCAGAGGCCACCCGATGCGGCCCGTAGGCCGTCATCACCACCGGATAGAAAAGGTTGAGCAGCGTGGTGTTGGCGATTGCGTAGGCGACGATGCCGGTCAGCAACAGGCCGGACGCCATCCAATTATAGACGCGCAGCATGTAGGCGCGAAGGCCCGCATCCAGGACGGCCGCGCTCGCGGCCGCGCCCGACGCGCCGGAATAGGCCCGGGTATTGGGACTGAAGGCCATGGTCGGTTCGATCTCCTTGTGGGCGGAATGCCCCTCTTAAGCGGCGATTTTGGTCATACTATCGCGCTTTTCAAGCGGCTTGACCAGCCGCCTCGCGCAACCGCTCACGGCGCCGCGCCGGCCGCGAGGGCTGCCTTGCGGGGGCGGATATTGGTCAGATACATCGAGGCAGTGCCAAACCAGATGGTCTCGAAATCCATCCGGATCGGCAAGGGCGGCATCCCCGGCGCGGCGACCGCGAACCAGGCGCTGCCATGCTTGGCGCGCCGCGTGCTGCCCTCCTCCTTATCGTGCTCGATGCCGCCGATCAGGAGCCCCTCGAAGTCACAGCGCTCGGCCTTGCCAAAATAGGGCGAGCGCGATGATTGCGGCACCAGCTCGGTGCCGACGGTGTGCGCGGTCAGACGCATCAGCCGGCGCCCGTCATAAAGCCGCGCGACACCGTCGCAGCGGCCGCTCTGCTGCACACGATGGACGAGCAGCGCCATGGCGCTCAGCGAATCGATGCTCTGGCGCGCCTCCTCCGGCGTCACCGGATCGCGATCGGGCTCACGCGGCGGGGTGAGCGCGCGCACGAAGGGCTCTTGATCGGCATAGCTGATCAGGGTCTGCCATTTCTCGCCGCTCCAGAGCCCGAGCGAGTCGTAGCGCTCGGGCACGGCGTCCGCCCCGTCCCAGCGCCCTTCGGCGACAGTCTCGCTCTGGCCATGCACGAAGGCGCTGAACAACCCGGCGGTATGGAAATCGAATTTCACCCGATAGCCGTCGGGGCGCAGATCGAGGCTGGTGCCGAGCGCGCCGGTCTTCAGCCCGGCGGTATAGAAGGCGTAATCGGCGTCGACCGTAGCCTGGGCGGACGTTTGCGCCGAGGTTTGCGCCGCCGTCTGAGCGGCGGCGGGCAGGGCTGCGACGAGCGGCATGGCGGCCGTCGCGAGGCCGATGAACGTCAGCTTGAACACGCGCGTCATACGCCAGGATGTGACGCCGGAACCCGGCTTTGGCAAGACGTCGCCGTGCCGCAAACGTGCCCGCCGCCGCCCCCTCAAGGCACGATGACGATTTTGCCGCGCACCGTGCGCGCCGCCATGTCGGTGAGCGCCGTGGCCGCCTCCTCCAGCCGATAGCGGTGAGAAACCAGTGGCTTGAGCTGTCCCGCGGCGATCGCGGCGAGCAGCGAGGCGGTTTCTTCGGCATAGAGGGCGGGCTCGCGGCGCATATGATCCCCCCAAAACACGCCCACCAACGACGCGCCCTTGAGTAACGGAAGATTGAGCGGCAGCGCCGGGATTTTCCCGGCGGCGAAACCGATCACGAGATAGCGCCCGCGCCAGGCGATGGCGCGAAACGCCGGCTCGGCGAAATCGCCGCCGACCGGGTCATAGATCACGTCGGGGCCGGCGCCGGCGCTCGCCCGCGCGATGCCGGCGCGGAGATCCTCGGCGGTATAGTCGATCGTCTCGCTCGCGCCGTATTCGCGGCACAATGCCAGCTTCTCCGCCGAGGACGCCGCGGCGATGACCTCGGCGCCGAGATGGCGGCCGATATCGCACGCGGCGAGGCCGACGCCGCCGGCCGCGCCGAGCACCAAAAGCCGCTCGCCGCGCCTGAGCGCCGCGCGGTCGGCGAGGGCGTGCCAGGTGGTGCCATAGGTCAGCAGAAACGCCGCCCCCACCGCGTCATCGACATGATCGGGAAGCGGAAAACAGGCGGCCTCGCGGGCGATCACTTCCTCGGCGAAGCCGCCGAGGCTCACGAAAGCGGCGACACGCTCGCCACGGCGCAGCCGGGTGACACCGGGGCCAGTCTCGAGCACAGTGCCAGAAACCTCGGCGCCAGGGGTAAAGGGCAGCTCCGGCCGCACCTGATATTTGCGCTGGATGATGAGATAGTCGGGAAAATTGACCCCGGCGGCATGCACGCGCAGCCGCACCTCGCCCGGCCCCGGCACCGGTTCGGGGATGTCTTCGAGCCGAAGCCGCTCCGGCCCGCCCCATTCGACGCAGCGAATCGCCCGCATCAGGCGCCCTCCCCGCTCCGGTGATAGGTGCAACTCAGCGCCGGCGGCTGACGAAGGGTCTGAAACACCACGCAATAACGCTCGGTGGTCTCGATCAGGCGAGCGAGCGTGCGGTCATCGGCGTCGGTATCGACCTCGAAGCGAAGCGCAATATCCTTGATCCCGACCGGCGCCGCACGGTCGATGCCGAGGGTGCCACGCGCATCCCAGCTCCCCTCCGCGATCACCCGCGCGGCGCGAAACGTGACCCCGCTCGCGATCGCCACCGCCGAGAGGGTAACGCCGGCACAAGCAACCAGAGCCTCGAGCAGCATATCCCCCGAACACGCCTCCGACCCGTCGCCACCGGTCGCGGGATGGAGCCCCGCCTGGATTTCGCCGCCATGCGTTACGACCCGGCAGGCAACCTCGCCCGGAACCAGCCGCGCCTCGGCGCGCGAGGCGCTGCGCGCCGCTTCGGGGTCGAGACGGTAACGCTCCTTGAGCGGCGCCTGGCGGGCGCGCAAGCCGGCTTGGTCCATGATTTCCTCCACCATCGCCGGGGCTTGACGCTCCCGGCGACGCCATTGCGCCCGATCGCGGCCCCACGGTCAACGGGCGCCACCGCGAAGGTGGCAAAAAGCGGGAGAAAGGCGTTCTTTTCGAGAAAAGAACCAAAAGCTTTTGTCTGTTTTCGCTCAGCGCCAAACCGTGACGATCGCGGCGACCAACAGCGCCGAGAGAAGATAAAGGGCGAGCGCGAGCAGCGAGGAGCCGAGCCGCGGCGCCCGGGTCGCAGCCGGCAGGCGCTTCTTGCCGCTGATCATCGGCCGCAGCAGATTTTCCCGGCGGATCATGGCGTAGGCAATAATCGCCAGCAGATGAACGATGATCGCGGCAAGCAGGACATCGAAATTCCAGGCATGGAAGGCGGAAACGAGATCGGATGCGGGCTTGCTGAGAAAATGATTGAGGGGCCCGGCGCTATGCGGGTCGGCGCGGGCGAAGAGACCGCTCAGCGCCTGCGCGAACAAGAGCAGAAGAAGGAACACCACCATCCAGCCGCCGGCCGGATTATGCCCGACACCGCCCGCGCCGATGCCGCGGCGAAACCCGGCGAGATGCGCGAGCGCCGCGCGCGGCGAGGCGAGAAACGTCGCGAAGCGCGCCGTCTCACTGCCGAAAAATCCCCATAAAAGGCGAAAAATCAGCAGGCTCAGAGTCGCTTCGCCAAGCCGGTAATGCAGCCACATGAGATCGAGGAACTGGCTGACATAAAGTGCGACGACCAGCGCCACCAACAGCCAGTGAAACAGCCGCACCGGCGCATCCCAGACCCGTATCGAAAGCTTGATGCCACTCATTCGCGTCTCCGCCCCTTCTTGACGCCACCCGACGAGATCGCCATGCCGCGCCGCATGACCGCATGGCGCCCCGCAATCGCGCTGCTTTTTGCCAGCCAATGGCGTGGCTTCGCCATAGGGTTTTTTGCCGCGGCGAGCCTTGCCTGGCTCGGCCGCCGACTGTTCCGCCCGCTCGCGATCATCGCCGCCGCCGCCGGTCTGATGGCCGGCACGCTCGCGGCGTTCAGCGAAGCGGGGCAAAATCGCGCCCGCCTCGCGATCGCGGTGATCGCGGCGGCGACGATGGTGCTTGGCGGGTTCGCCGCGCCGCCGGCGAGAAAAAAGCGCGGTGCGCGGCCTGCGCCGCGGCCGTTCCTGCCGCCCACCGCCCTGCTCGGCCTCGCCCTGCTGGCCGGCGCATGGTGGCTTGGCGGGGCCGGGCGGAGCCTTGGCGCCGTCATCGCCGCCTGGCGCCCCGAATCGCTGATCATGCTCGCCGCCGCGGCGATGGGATGGCCATTGCTCGCCGGCATCCGCGCCGCGCCCCGGCCCGCCCATTGGCTGCTCGCCGCGCTCGCAGCCGCGCTCGCGGCCGCCTTCGTCGCGATCGGGCGCAGCAGCGCCGCCCCGTTTGCGCTCACGCTCGCCGGCGTCGCGCTCGGGGCGGGGATCGGCGGTGACCAAAACCGTGAGCACGAGGCCGAAGCCACCGCGATCGGCGTGGCCGCGGGCCTCGCCCTTCTCGTCGCGGCCGCCCTCCTCGCCGATGGCCGCACCCTCCGTCTGAGGCCGTCCCCGGTCTGGGCCACCCCGCTCGCGCCGCTCATGACACTCTGGCTCTTCCGGCGCCTCGCGCCCCGGTTTGCCGGCCCGCTCGCGCGGCGGCTCGGCGGCGGCGCGCTGGCGAGCCTGCTCGCCCTCGCCCTCGTCACCCTACTCGCGTTCAGCGCCGCGGCGATCGCCGGCCTCCGCTAACCTGTCCCGCCCGCGCGCACCAACGCGATCACGATTGCGACAGATGCGGATTTGCCGCAACATGATCTTCTCATGGTTGAAACGTCTCTCCCGCCCGAGCAGGCGCCGGCATCACGGGGGATTGTGACCCCGCCGCGCCTCATCATCGCAGCACTCATCGTGCTCGGTGCCGGCGTCGGCGCGGCCCTGTTATGGCGTGACCGGCCGCATCCCGGCGCGCCGGCGCCGCTCGCCACCCCGCCGGGTGCCCCTTCCCCAGCGCCGTCCCCGCCCGCGCCGCCGGCCGCCGAAACCGCAGCGCCAGCGGCGCCGCGTTTCGACATCGTCCGCGTCACCGCCGAAGGCACCGCGGTGATCGCCGGCCGTGCCGCGCCCGGCGCCGACGTCACCATCCTCGAAGACGGCAAGCCCATCGGCCATGTCACCGCTGACGCGGCTGGGGAATTCGTGTTCACCCCAGACGCCGCTTTTCTGCCCGGCCCGCACGCGATTGGCCTGGCGGCGAAAACCGAAACCGGTGTCGAGGCGCATAGCAGCAGCGATGTCCTGGTGGTGGTCGCGGGTAAGGAGCAGTCAGGCGCGCCCGCCGTCCCGCTCGCAACCCTCGCGCCAAACGGGGCGGCAAGCGCCGATATGCCCAAGCGCCTGCAAGCGCCGGCGGCCACGGCGACCGAGCCGCCCGCGGCAGGCGTGACCCCGAAGCCGGCACCCGAGATCGAGGTGGTGGATTACGATCAGGCCGGCCATCTCCGCCTCGCCGGCCACGCAACGCCCGGCGATACCGTCAGCCTCGCGATCGACGGCCAGCCCGCCGGCGAGGCGGCAACCGATCAGGACGGGCATTGGGCGATGGCGCCGGCGCGCGCGGTCACCCCCGGCCATCACCGCCTGACGCTGGTTGCGCGCGGCCCCGACAACGCGGTGACGGGAACGCTGACGCTGCCGTTCCTGCGCGAAAAACTCGCCCCCGGCAGTCTGAAACCCGGCATGGTGGTGGTCCAGCCTGGGCAAAATCTCTGGCGCATCGCGCGCGAGGTCTATGGCAGCGGCATCCGCTACACCATCATCTACGCCGCCAACCGCGCCCATATCCAGCGGCCCGGCATCATCTATCCGGGTCAGACGCTGATCGTGCCGGCGGCACCCGCGGGCGCGGCGCCGGGGCGGAGCCCAGCCTCCTCCAACACGTCGAGATAAGGGGCGAGCGCGATCAGCCGGCACGTGATCGCGGCGAGCAGATCGGTGATCACCGGCGGCTCGCTGAGGGTGATGATCGAGAGCATCAGGAGGCGATGGTCGGGCGCCAGGATCGCCCGCCATTCCGCCGGCAACAACGCCGGCAGGCGCGGCAGGAAGGCGAGGATCAGCGAGCGTTCATGGCTCCCGGCGGCCGCTTGGCCGGTACTCGGCACCCGGCCGGCGACCGCTTCGAGTTCGAGCTCACCGCCCGACAGCCGCGCATGCAGCGCGCGGGCGCGCCAGAAGAAGGAAAACGTCGCCCGCTGCTCGGGATGGCGCGGGGCGATATGGCCTTGGCCGTCGATCGTGAACGGACCGAGCTGGAGCGGGGCATCAATCGGCATGCGGCGGTTCCTGCTAAAAGTCACTCTCTGTTGACCCGATCTTGCTCCCGATCGATGAAACTTTCATAAACCGCGCGCAGACAACCGCCGCAAACTTTCCTCTGGTTCGGAATCCGCCCCGGCATGACCCTCGATTCGTTCTTGATGGTTCTCGCCCCACCGCATCCCGCCGCCCGGCCGTTTCTCGCCGGCGGCGCGGTGGCGATCGTGCTCGGGCTCGCGCTCGGTGCCTGGCTGTTCTGGCTCGGCGTCGTCTTCGTGCTGTTTTGCCTCTATTTTTTTCGCGACCCGAACCGTGTTCCGCCGCCGCGGCCGGGCGTCATCGTGGCCCCCGCCGATGGCCGCGTCGTCTCCGTCCAGCCCGCGACCCCGCCGGGCGAACTCGGCCTTGGCCCGGCGCCGCGCTGGCGGGTCGCGATTTTCCTCTCGGTGCTCGATGTCCATGTCAACCGCGTGCCCGCCGCCGGCACCGTCACCCGCATCGCCTATCGGCACGGCAAATTCGTCAATGCCAGCCTCGATAAGGCGAGCGACGAAAACGAACGCAATGCCCTTGCGATCCGCCTCCCCGATGGGCGCGAGATCGCCGTCGTGCAGATCGCCGGGCTGATCGCGCGGCGGATCATCTGTTCGGTGCGTGAGGGCGATGCGGTCAGCGCCGGCGCGCGCTTCGGCATCATCCGTTTCGGCAGCCGCACCGACCTCTATCTCCCGGAAGGGGTGCGCCCGCTGATCGCCGAGGGGCAGCGGATGGTGGGCGGCGAAACCGTCATCGCCGAGCTTGATTGATGGCACGCCCCCCCCTCCCCCGCTTGCGCCGGCGCGCGCGGCCGCGCTTTACCGGGCTCTCGTTTAACCGGCTGATTCCCAACCTGATGACGCTGCTCGGCCTCTGCGCCGGTCTGACTGCGATCCGGCTCGGGATCGAGGGGCATTTCGGCGGGGCGGCCAAAGCGATCATCCTCGCGGGCTTCATCGACGGGCTGGACGGGCGTCTTGCGCGCCTCCTCAAGGCGGTGACGCGCTTCGGCGCCGAGTTCGACAGCCTCGCCGATTTTCTCTGCTTCGGCGTCGCCCCGGCCTTCGTGATTTATCTCTGGTCACTCCGCGCCATGCACGGCTACGGCTTCGTCCCGGCGCTGATCTTCGCGGTGTGCATGGCGCTCAGGCTCGCGCGCTTCAACGCCAATCTCGATTCCGTCGCGCCGGCTTACACGTATAATTTCTTCACCGGCGTCCCGGCGCCGGCCGGCGCGCTGCTCGCGCTGCTGCCGCTCTTCATCGGCCTTGAAGCGCGCGACATGGGTTGGGCATGGCTTGACGCTCTCGCCCGGTTTCCGCTGTTTGACGCCGCCGTTCTGGTCTGCACCGCGCTGCTCCTGGTTTCGACGCTGCCGGTCTGGAGTTTTAAGAATTTCAAGGTGCCGACCGCGATGGTGCTGCCGATGCTGCTCGGCACCGGGCTTTATGCCGCGTTCCTGATCGCCGATCCGTGGGCGGGGCTCGCGCTCGCCGGGCTGATCTATCTCGCGATGCTGCCGTTCAGCGCCCGCAGCTTCCGCCGGTTGCGGGCCGAGGCGGAGGGGCCCGAGACGGAGCCGGCGACATGACGCCGCACCTGGCTGGGGCGGGAGGATTCGAACCTCCGCATGGCGGAATCAAAATCCGCTGCCTTACCGCTTGGCTACGCCCCATCGCTGCTCTGCGCGCCTCTGATACCGATCCCGATGCCCGCGGTCCAGCCCGCACTCTCATGACACTGTTCCCGCTCAGGAAAAACCCATGACGCAGCGATTCCTCGTCACCGGCGGCGCCGGCTATGTCGGAAGCCATCTCGTCGCGGCACTCATCGCGGAAGGCGCCGAGGTGGTGGTGATCGACGATCTCCGCCAGGGCCATCGTGCCGCGATCACCCCGCCGGCCGAATTGATCGTCGGTGATCTCGCCGATCCGGCGGCGCGCGCGGCCGCCTTCGCGCGCGGCCCCTTCGCTGCCATCTTCCATTTCGCGGCGCTTTCCTTGGTCGGCGAAAGCATGGCCGATCCGCTACGCTATTTCCGCGAGAATGTCGGCAATGGGATCGCCCTGATCGGGGATGCGATCGGCCATGGCGTCAACCGCTTCGTGCTCTCCTCGACCGCCAACCTGTTCGGCGGCGAGGTCGAGATCCCGATCACCGAGACGGCGGCGCTGTTGCCTTCCTCCCCCTATGGCGAGAGCAAATTCATGCTCGAACGGGTGCTTGCCTGGGCCGATCGGGTGCATGGCTTGAAAAGCGCCTGTCTGCGCTATTTCAACGCCGCTGGCGCCGACCCCAGCGGGCGGCTCGGCGAAGACCATGACCCCGAGACGCATCTCATTCCACGCGCGATCGATGCCGCGCTCGGCCGGGCGCCGGAATTGGTGGTGTTCGGCACCGACCACCCGACGCCGGACGGCACCTGTGTGCGCGATTACATCCACGTGACCGACCTCGCGAGCGCCCATCTCGCGGCGCTCGCGCGGCTCGATCACGGCTCTGTTGCCTATAATCTCGGCAATGGCGCCGGCCATTCGGTACGCGAAGTCATCGCCATGATCGAGGAGGTCAGCGGCCGGCGCGTGCCCCATCGCCTCGGGCCGCCGCGCGCCGGCGACCCGCCGACCCTGGTCGCCTCTTCCGCCCGCATCCAGAAAGAGACTGGCTGGCGGCCGCGTTTTCCGGAACTACGCGAAATCGTCACCACCGCCTATGCGTGGCGGCTCGCACACCCGGGCGGCTATCGCTAACCAGATAGACGTTTTTTGGTTCTTTTTTTCAAAAAAGAACCGCTTACTTGCCTTCGAACACCGGTTCGCGCCGCGCTGCCATCGCCGCCACGCCTTCGCAAAAATCCGCTGTCCGGCGCTGCCATTCCTGCTCGACGAGTTCGCGCTCGGTCGCGGCTTCGATCGCGTCGATGAGGCCGCGGCGCAGCGTCTCGCGCGTGGAGGCCACGGCAAGCGGCGCGGAAATCGCAATCTCCTCCGCGAGCGCAAGCGCCGCCGCGCGGAGTTCGGCCTGCGGCACGAGCAGATCCGCAAGCCCGATCGCGGCCGCCTCCTCGCCGGGAATGCGCCGGCCGGTATAGAACATCAGCGCCGCGCGCTGAGCGCCGACGAGCCGCGGCAGCGTCGCGGTGAGGCCGAAGCCGGGGTGAAAGCCGAGCCGGGTGAAATTGGCGCAAAACCGTGCCTCGGGGCAGGCGATCCGAAAATCCGCGACCAAAGCGAGACCGAGCCCGCCGCCCACCGCCGCGCCTTGGATCGTCGCGATGATCGGCTTTCGCGTGCGAAACAGCCGAATCGCCTCTTTGTAGAGATGCTTGGCGCCGCCCTCCTCCGCGAGGCCGGTTGCCGGGCGGCCGGCGAAATCAGCGCCAGCGCAGAAATTTTTACCAGCGGCGGCGAGCACGATGACGCGGCAGGCGGGATCGGCGTCGAACGCCTCGAAGCTCGCGCCGATATCGGCGATCAGCGTGTTGTCGAAGAAATTATTGGGCGGGCGGCGGATTTCGACGATGCCGACCCGCCCCTCACGCCAAGCCCCGACATCGCCACGCACTACCTCGTTCATCGTGTTCTGCTTTCCTCGCTCAGGCGCTTGCCGCCGAGATAGGCGGCGCGCACATCCTCGTTATTCCATAACGCATCGGGTTTGCCGGCAACGACCAGCCGCCCGGTTTCCAGCACATAACCGCGATCGGCGATCGCGAGTGCGATGCGGGCATTTTGCTCGACGAGCAAAACCGTTGTTCCGCTCTCGCGAATACGGGCGATGATGCGAAACACCTGCTGCACGATCAACGGCGCGAGACCGAGCGAGGGCTCATCGAGCAGCAGAAGTCGCGGTCGCGCCATCAGGCCTCGCGCCAGGGCCACCATCTGCTGCTGGCCGCCAGAGAGCATCCAGCCGAGCGTGTCGGCAAAACGCTCGAGATCGGGAAACAACGCGAACATCTCCTCGGCGTCACGCGCGAGCGCCGCGCGTGCGCTGCGGCGGTTGGAAGCGCCGAGCAGGATGTTTTCGCGCACCGTGAGGCCGGGAAAAACCCGCCTTCCCTCCGGCACGTGCGCGATGCCGAGCCGCACCACGCGCTCGGCGTGCAGTCCTGAAATCACTTGCCCTGCAAAGCGGATTTCGCCACCCGTCGGAGAGAGAAGTCCCGAGATACAGCGAAGCGTGGTCGATTTTCCGGCGCCATTGGCGCCGAGCAAGGTGACGATCTCGCCTTCCGCGACGGCGAGATCGAGCCCGGAAAGAGCGGCGACCGCACCGTATGCGGCGGTGAGACCAGAAAGCTCAAGCAGCGGCATCTTCAGCCACCTCCCCGAGATAGGCGGCGACGACATCAGGATGGCGCAGCACTTCCGAAGGTGTGCCATCGGCGATGCGGCGGCCGAAATTGAGCACGCTGATGCGATCGGACACTTGTTCGACGAGATCCATATCGTGTTCGATCAGGAGAATGGTCAAACCGTGGCCGCGCAAACGGCGCAGCAGCGCGACGAGATTTTGCTTCTCCGTGAGGTTGAGGCCGGCCGCCGGCTCATCGAGCAACAGCAGGCTCGGGTTGGCGGCGAGCGCACGCGCGATTTCGACGAGACGCTGATGGCCATAGGGAAGGCTCGCGACCTGATCATGCGCGCGCGCCGCCATCCCGACGAAATCGAGCGCCGCCATCGCGCGCTCGCGCCGCGCGGCGGCATCGAGCCCGCTCCCAGCCCGGAAGCTTCCGATCAATACATTCTCGAATGACGTCAGTGAGTGAAACAGCCGAATATTCTGAAATGTCCGGCCGATGCCGGCAGCGGCGAGGAGATGCGGCGCAAGCCCCGTGACATCGCGCCCGCCAAGGCGGATGTTGCCCGAGGTCGGGCGATAGATGCCAGAGAGCAGATTCAGCGTCGTCGTCTTGCCCGAACCGTTGGGGCCGATCAGGGCATGAACGGAGCCGCCGATAATCACAAGGTCGACGGCATCAACCGCACGCAGGCCGCCGAAATGCTTGGAGAGATCGGAAACTTCCAAAATCGGCAGGCCCGCGCCGGTATCGGCGCCGAGCGCGAGTGGCGCGAACTCCCCGCGCGGCAAATCCGGCGCGCGGCGCACAAGACGCGCGAAATAGCCGAAGATCCCTTGTGGCATGAAGACCATGATCAGGATGACGGCAAGGCCATAAACCGCGAGGTAGAATTGCTTGAGGAAGCGCAACCACTCGGGGAGAAGAATGAGAAGGGCTGTGCCGATCACCGCGCCGATCGCGGCGTCCACCCCGCCAAGCAGCGCCATGGTGAGCAAAACCACCGAATCATCGAACGCGAATTGATCGGGGCTGATATAACGAAACGCGCCGGCAAAGAGGCCGCCGCCGATCCCGCCGAGACAGGCGCTGGCGGCAAATGCGATGATCTTGATCCGGTAGGTATCGATCCCGGCGACACCGGCGGCGAGTTCGTTGTCGCGCACCGCCTGCATGGAAAGCCCGAGCCGGCTCGATTTCAGCCAAGCGACCAGCCCCGCGGTCACGAACAGGCAGAACAGGCAAAGCGCGAGATAATGCTGCGATTGATCGAGGGCGAGAAAGCCGAGATGCGGCCGTGGGATATTCGAAATGCCGTCCGGCCCGTGGCTGACCCCGATCCAGTTGGTCAAAACCAGGGTGAGGATTTCCTGAAAGCTGATCGTCACCATGGCGAGGTAATGGCCGCCGAGCTTCAGCGTCGAGCCGCCGAGCACGATCCCGAAGAGAAGCGCGACCACGGCGCCCAGCAGCAGGGCGGCGAAAAACGCCAGCCCAAGCGTCGTCGTGCCGATCGCGACGGCATAGGCGCCGATGCCGAAAAACGCCGCCTGCGCGATGTTGATCTGCCCGGTATAGCCGAGCACCACCGTCATGCCGAGCACCGCGATGGCATAGGTGCTCGCCTGCATCAGCAGATTCATCAGATAGCCGTTGATCGGCAAAAGAAGCGCGCAGCCCATCGCGATGACGAGAGCGATGAGCCAAAGCAGACTGTTGGTGACGCTCTTCATACCGTTCGCCTCACGCTTTCTGGGCGATTTTTTCGCCGAAAATCCCCTGCGGCCTAATCAGCAGGAAGGCGAACAGCAAGACAAACGCGAAGGCATCCTTATAGGGGACCGAGATATAGAAAGCCCCCAGCGTCTCGGCGACACCGATCAACAACCCGCCGACGATCGCCCCCGGAACATCGCCGAAGCCGCCGATGATCGAGGCGGCAAACGCCTTGAGCGCGATCTGCGCGCCGAGCCCGACCGAGACGAATAGGATCGGCGCGACCAAAATGCCGGCGATGCCGCCGAGCACCGCCGAATAGGTGAAGGTGAGCATGATCATGCCGGTGACGTTGATGCCAAGCAGGCTCGCCATCTCCTTGTCCTGCGACACCGCCTGCATCTTCTTGCCGATCATGGTGTGTTCGAAAAACACGTATTGCAGGAGGACGAGCGCCAGCGTGGTCGCGATGATGACGAGATATTGCGCGTCAAGAAACACCGCGCCGAAACTGATCCCGGGATAATCGGTCATGCCGGGAAGCGTCGTCGGCTCCGGGCCATAAATCGCGAGCACGAGATTGGTGATCAGGATCGAGGCGCCGATCGTCGAGATCACGACCGGCAGGAACGAACGATGGCGGAGCGGATAATAAACGCCGAGATTGAAGATCGCGCCGAAGAACGCCATCACCACCAGGCTGATGATGATCCCGAGCCAATAGGGCAGGCCGAGATCGACGGTGGTGATCACCATGCAATAGCCGCCGAGCATGGCGAACTGGCCTTGCGCGAAATTGACGACGTTGGTTGCGCGATAAATCAACACGAAGCCGAGCGCGACCAGCGCGTAGACGGCGCCGATGCCAAGGCCGGTAAACAGTAATTGCAGGATGATCGCCATGACGTTGTGCGCTGACGATATGCGTTACGGTGCCGGGAAATCGACGCGCTTGACGAAGACCAGCTTGCCGCTTTTGTTCTGAACAACGTTATAGCCGTGCAGTCCGTCGCCGTTGGCATCGAAATCATAAGTGCCCTCCGTGCCTTTGTAGCCGCGGATGGCGAGGATCGCGGTGCGGAAAGCGGCGGGGTCGGTCGATTTCGCGGTGGTCATGGCGCGTGCTGCGATCTTGATCGCGTCATAGGTCCAGGCCGAGAATTGATCGGCCGGCGCCTTGTGCAATTTCTGATAGGCCTCGGCATAGGCTTTCGCTTCGGGGCTGGAATCGGCATTGAAATCGGCAACACCATAGGTGCCATAAAGCGCGGGTCCGGCGAGATGCAGCGCCGCGGTATCGGTGATCGAGGGCGAGCCGACCCAGGGGCTGCGAACCCCGAGCTGGCGCAATTGACGCGCGAAAATCGCGAGATCCTGCTCGAAGGTGAAATAGCTCCCGATCACCTCCGCCCCCGATCCCTTGACCGCGAGCACGACCGGGGTGAAATCCGGCGTCTGATTGGCATAGCCCTGCGCCGTCACGACGCTCGCGCCAAGTGCCTGCAATTCGGCGGTGAGCAGCCGCGCGCCGCTCGAACCGAAGGCATCGGTCGAGGTCACCAGCGCCCATTTCTTGAGATTAAGCGTCTGCACCCCGAACGACGCGATCACCTTGGCGGAATAGGTGTCATTGGGCCGACAGCGGAACAGCCACGGATCGCCGGCATGGGTGAGATTGGGATCGGTGCCACCGAAAAACACCGGCTTGGCGACCCGCCGCACGTCAGGGTCCATCGCGTGCACCTGCGTCGAACGGATGGAGCCGAGAAAGGCGACGATCGCGGAATCGTTGGCGAGCCGGTTGAAGGCGGAAACGACGCCGGGATTGGTGGTTTGGTCATCCTCGATGACGAGCTTCAGCGGCCGGCCGAGCACGCCGCCCGCGGCATTGACCTCGGCGACCGCCATCTCGGCGCCCCATTCGGCATAGCGACCGGATTCCGCGGCGGCGCCGGTGAGCGGCGTCACCATGCCGATTTCGATCGGCGCCGCATCGTCGGCGCGCGCCGGGGCGGCAGCGTTGACGCCTGCGAGCAGCGCCACGATCGCGGCAAAGCGCCCGGCCAGCGGCCGCCAGCGTGCCCCCCTCACCCTCACGCCGCCCGCCCGCGCTTCGTCTTGCATCGCCGCCATGGTTTCCTCCTTCGACTGAGCCGCCGCGCGCAACCGCTCTCGCGGCACGGCGGTTTTTTTCCTTTGGTCGCTGTTATCCCCCGCGCCGGCAAGGCTGGCAAGCCATTCCTGCCCGCCCCCGGCGCCGAGAAGCTCCCGCCGGCCGGCTAACCCTTGCGGCCAGGCTTGCGGCGCGCAAAGCTTGCAAGACGTCGCAACCGCGGCGTCATGACCCGGGGGAGGCAAGGATGGGCGAAGATCCGCGCACGCGCGCACTATCGTCAGCGGATGGCCCGCCGAGCGGCGCGGAAGCGGTGCCGGATGCGCGCGGGCTCAATCTCTACCGCGCCGATCCGATGCTCGCGCGGCTGATGACGCTCCATCTCCCGCCCGCGCTTTGCGCTCACCTCACACCTTATTGTGACCGTCTCGGGGCGCTCGCCGGCGGCCGGCTCGATACACTCGCGGCCGACGCCGATCGCCATCCGCCGCGCTTACTCGCGCGCACACGCACCGGCGAGGATCGCCAAAGCATAGAAAAACACCCGAGCTATCGCGAGATGGAGCGGCTCGCCTTTGGCGAATTCGGCCTCGCCGCTCTCTCTCATCGCGCCGGCGTTTTCGGCTGGCCTGCGCCGCTGCCGGCGGCGGCGAAATATGTGCTGACCTATCTCTTCGCGCAGGCCGAGTTCGGCCTTTTATGCCCGGTCAGCATGACCGACAGCCTAACCCGCACCCTGCGTAAATTCGGCGATCCTGCCTTGGTCGAACATTATCTGCCGCGATTGCTGAGCCAGGATCTGGAAACCCTCGCGCAGGGCGCGATGTTCATGACCGAGCAAGGGGCGGGCTCGGATGTCGGCGCGACGGCGGTGCGCGCGGTTGCAAAAAACGATGGTTCGTGGCGGCTGTTCGGTGACAAATGGTTCTGTTCGAACGCCGATGCGGCGCTGGCGATGGTGCTTGCCCGGCCGGAGGGGGCGGCGGCGGGAACCAGGGGGCTGTCGCTCTTTCTCCTCCCCCGCGAGCGCCCGGATGGCACCCCCAACGCCTATCGCATCGTGCGGTTGAAAGACAAGCTCGGCACACGCGATATGGCGAGCGGTGAAATCCGCCTTGAAGGGGCGGAGGCGTTTCTGGTCGGCGAGCCCGGCGCCGGATTCCGCCAGATGACCGATATGATCAACAATTCTCGCCTCTCGAACGGCGTGCGCGCCGCCGGCATGATGCGCCGGTCGGTGACCGAGGCCCTCTTCGTCGCCCATCACCGCCGCGCCTTCGGCCGCCGCCTGATCGAACTTCCCCTGATGCGGCGTCAGCTTTTGAAAATTCTCGTGCCCACGGAACAAGCCCGCAGCATGATGTTCGCGACCGCATCGGCGCTTTCGCGTGCCGATGCCGGCGACCAAGACGCCTATGCCCTGCTCCGCATCCTGACGCCGCTGATCAAGTTTCGCGCCTGCCGCGATGCGCGGCGGGTGACGGGGGACGCGATGGAGGTGCGCGGCGGCGCCGGCTATATCGAGGAATGGCCAGAGCCGCGGCTGGTGCGCGATGCCCATCTCGGCTCGATCTGGGAGGGCACGAGCAATATCGTCGCGCTTGACGTCATGCGCGCGGCGCGGCGCGAGGGCGCCCTCATCGCCTTGCAAAACCATATCCGGGCGGAGGTCGCGCGGTCGGGCATGACCGCGCTTCTCGCGCCGCTCGCCGGCGCGATCCGCCTCGCCGAGCGGGCCATGGCGCCAGACGGCACCCATCTCGCGCGAAGCGCCGCAACCGCGCTCTATCACGTCACCACCGCCAGTGCCTTCGCCGCCGAGGCCGCAGCCCTCGGCGACGCCTCGCGCCAGACCCTCGCCGACCTCGTGCTCCGCCATCACCTCTTGCCCCGAGATCCGCTCGCGGCCGCCGAGGAGGATACTGAAACCGCCGCGATGGCGGCGCTGCTGCCCAACCCCGCCGCGGTTGCGGCGGCGTTTTCGTGATTGTGCAGCGCAAGAGAATCACGAATTTTTTATACAAGGAATGCCTGTAAGCGCTTGAAATCTTAATCGTTGGTAAAATTAATGAGATAAATACCAGAGATAGGGGTTGCGTCTCATAGATTGCCCGTGTAGGGCGGGGGCATGCGAGGGACCGGTACAACGCTCTCCCGCCTTCCTGCTGCCCGGGCGATGCTCGCCGGGGCAGCCTTGTTCGCCAGCGCGGCGGCAAGCAAGGCGGTGGCGCAATCCGACGAAACCGCGATGGCAGTGCCGCGCCTGGCACCGCTCGGTGCCATGGAAGTGGTTTTGCCGCAACCGCTCGAGACGCTCGAGGCGGCGCAAATTCGCGCGATTTTCGCGGCGCAAGCGGCCGGCGATAGCGCCGCCGCCAAGCGCCTCTGGGCGGCGTTCGGCGAGGATGACGCATCGCGCGGGGCCGCGGCGCCGACCGGGCTGCGCACCGATCTGCGCGGCTACCTGCTCGCCAGTTTCTATCTCCACGCCCCCGGCCGCACCCCGCTCGGAACCCTCTCGACCTGGCTTTCCCGCCACTCCACCCTCGCTATTGCGAGCGACATCGCCGCACTCTGCCGCCAGCGCGCCGTCGATTGCCCGGCCGCCCGCCATGTTGCCCCGCCGCCCAGCCTCGCCGCCCTCAGCGCGCCCGAGGACACCATCCCCAATCTCCCCGACCTCCGCCGCTCGCCCGCGCTGGAACGCGACATCGTCGCGCGCGCCGAGAGCGGCCATTTCGATGCCGCGCTGCGTCTGATCGCCCATACCAGCGGGCTCAGCCGGGATTACGCCGCCTGGCTGCGGGCCGAGGTGGCGCAGGCGCTGTTCGCTGCCAATCGTGACCACGCCGCCCGTGATCTCGCCAGTGCGGCGCTGCAGGAAAGCGGCGGGCGGGTCGCGCTCGCCGGTTTCACCGCCGGCCTCGCCTCCTGGCGGCTCGAGCGGATGGCAGAGGCGGCGCGGTTTTTCGAGGCCGCCGCGGGGGCGCCGCTCACCGCGCCGGGCCTGCGCGCCGCGGCCTTGTTCTGGGCGGCGCGCGCCCATTTCGCCGCCGGCGACGCCGAGGGCGGCCATCTCTGGCTGCAGCGCGCCAGCGCCGAGGCCAACACGTTTTATGGCTTGCTCGCCCGCCGCCGGCTCGGCTTGCCGCTGATCCGCGATGACCTGTTCGCCGACGAAGTTCTCGGCGAGGGCGATATCGCCGCGGTCGCGGCCACCGCCGAAGGGTTGCGCGCATTCGCGCTCCTGCAGGTCGGGCAGACGCGCTGGGCGGAAGCGGAACTACGCCAGCTCGCGGCAAAATCCGAGACCGCGCCCGATCTTCGCCGCGCCGTTGCCCTGGTTGCGCGCGAGGCCGGGCTTTCGCGTCTTGCCGACGAGATCGCAGCGAGCGTCCGCGGCGATGACGGGCTCGGCGCCGAACCGCTCCCGCATCTCGCGCCGCGCGGCGGGTTCCAGGTCGCGCCGGCGCTGGTCTATGCGCTGGCTCGCATCGAATCGCATTTCGATCCCGCCGCCATTTCGCCGACCGGGGCGCGCGGGCTGCTGCAGATCATGCCGGTGACAGCAAGCTATTTGGTCAACGACCCCTCGCTCGCCGGCGCGCGCCAGAAACGCTTGCACGATCCCGCCGTCAATCTCGATATCGGCCAGCGCTATCTCCTCTATCTCGCGCGCCAGAGCGCCGTCGATGGCGATCTCCTGCGCCTGCTGTGCGCCTATAACGCCGGGCCGGGCAATGTCTTGGCGTGGGCCGGAACGGTGCATGACGGCGATGATCCCCTGCTCTTCATCGAGGCGGTGCCGAGCCGTGAGACGCGCACCTATTTGCATCGCACGCTCGCCTATGCCTGGCTTTATGCCGCGCGGCTCGCGGTTTCGCCGCCGGGTCTTGCGGCCCTCGCCGAAGGCCGCTTTCCTCGCGTGCGGAGTTTCGATACCCTGCCGGCAGGCGCGTCGGAGACGCCCCCGCTTTTGCTCCACTGAACGGCGTCGGGCCCGAGATCGCCGCCGGCCAGTGGCCGGGCGGCGACTTTCCGGTGCGGTTGGGCCCATTCTGATCGTGGAGAAAAACGATGGCGCGTATTGATGAAACCCGTGCCTTCCTTGCCGTCAACATCGCTGTCCTCACCGTCTCTGACAGCCGCACGCTGGCCAACGACACCTCCGGCGACACGCTCGCCGCGCGCATCACCGAGGCCGGGCACCATCTCGCCGCGCGCGATCTGGTGCGCGACGATGCCACACTGATCGCGGCGAAACTCGCGGCCTGGATCGCAGACCCGGCCATCGATGTCGTCATCACCACCGGCGGCACGGGTCTGACCGGGCGCGATGTGACGCCGGAAGCGTTCGAGCGGGTGCTCGAGAAACGCATCGAAGGTTTCGGCGAATTGTTTCGCACGCTGAGCTATCAGAAGATCGGCACCTCGACCATGCAATCGCGCGCGATCGGCGGTGTTGCTGGCGGTACCTATCTCTTTGCCCTGCCCGGCAGTCCCGGCGCGGTCAAGGATGGTTGGGACGAGATCCTGCGCTGGCAGCTCGATGCGCGGCATCGGCCCTGCAATCTCGTCGAGCTGATGCCACGTTTGATGGAACATGTCGGGCCGGTTGCGGTATAGCATGTCCCGCCGCTTGCCTCGCACACCGCCCGGACGTCGCGCCGAGTATCGCCATTTCGAGGAAATCACCACGCGCTGGCACGACAATGACATTTACGGTCATGTCAACAACGTCGTCTATTACGCTTGGTTCGATAGCGCGGTGAATGGGTTTCTCGTCCGGCGCGGCCTGCTTTCGCTCAGCGAGAGCCCGATCGTTGGCATCGTTGCGGAAAATTCCTGCCGCTATCATGCGTCCATCAGTTTTCCGGAAAAAATCAGCGTCGGCATCCGCGTCGCCCATCTCGGCACCAGCGCGGTGCGCTATGAACTCGGTATTTTTCGCGACGGCGACGAAAGTGCTGCGGCAGAGGGGCATTTCGTCCATGTCTATGTCGCGCGCGCGACCATGCGGCCGGTTGCGATGCCGGATGCGGTGCGCGCGGCGCTCAGCGATCTCCTCGTCGAAACCTGAAAAGCGGAGGAATTTTCAATGGATCTCGGATTGCGCGGCAAGACCGCCATCGTCTGTGCAGCAAGCAAAGGTCTCGGGCGCGCCGTGGCTTTGGCGTTGGCGCGCGAGGGTGTCGCGCTGGTCATCAACGCCCGCGGGAAAGAGGCCCTCGCCGCCACCGCTGATGAGATCCGGGCTGCGACCGGCGTTGCCGTCCAGGCGATCGCCGCCGACATCACGACAGAGTCCGGCCGCGCCGCCGTGCTCGCGGCGGCACCGGCGCCCGATATCCTGATCAACAATGCCGGCGGCCCACCGGCAGGGCGTTTCGATACGCTGACGCCGGCGCAGTGGCACGCGGCGCTCGAGGCAAACATGCTGACGCCGATTGCGCTGATCCAAGCGGTGATCGCGGGGATGCGGGCGCGGCGCTTCGGGCGCATCGTCAACATCACCTCGGCTTCGGTGAAATCACCCATTGCAAGCCTCGGCCTCAGCAACGGCGCCCGCGCCGGGCTCACCGGCTTCATCGCCGGCGTCGCACGGGAAGTCGCGCGCGACAACGTCATCATCAACAATCTCCTCCCCGGCCCCTTCCTCACCGACCGGCTGCGCGAGAACATGCGCACCGCTGCCGAGAGCGCGCAGCGCAGCGTCGATGAGGAAATCGCGCTGCGGGCCAAGGCCAATCCCACCGGGCGGGTCGGCGATCCCGCCGAATTCGGCGCCGCCTGCGCGTTCCTGTGCAGTGCGCATGTGGGGTTCATCGTCGGCCAAAATCTTCTCATCGACGGCGGCGCCTTCAACGCGACGCTCGGCTGACGGACGCTCGCCCGCATGGATTGGCCGGCGCGTATCGAGAGCTATGTGCGGCTCACCAAGTTTCCGCGCAGTCTCTTCATCGCTGAGGACGGGCGCGTCGTCGGCACCTGGATCATGGGCAATGATTATCGCGTGCGATCGGGCTATTATGGCGGCTATCCGGCCGGCTATCTGCGGCGCGTCGCCGCCCTGTTTCCCGATCGCCGCAAGGTGTTGCACGTGTTTTCCGGCGCGGTCGATCTTGGCGCGATGCCGGGCGATACGGTCGATTGCAATCCGTCGCTGTCACCGACCTTCGTTGCCGACGCGCATGATCTTTCGCGGGTGCCGCTCGCGGACTATGATTTGATCCTCGCCGACCCGCCCTACAGCATCGAGGATGCCGAGCGCTATCGGACGACGATGGTCAAGCGCAACGTCGTCCTGCGCTCGCTCGCCGCTGGCGCCGCGTCCGGCGCGCGGGTGGTGTGGCTCGACCAGGTGCTGCCGATGTATCGCAAGGCCGAGTGGGACATCGAAGCGGTGGTCGGCATCGTGAAATCGACCAATCACCGGTTCCGGGTGATGACGATCTTCCGCCGCCGTGGTCTTGCCGAAAGAGGCTTCGACAACGGCGCCGATCGGGAGTAAGGAGACGGAAATAACCCTGTCATGATCCTGCTCCCATGATCCTACTCCCATGATCCTACTGATCGACAATTACGACAGCTTCACCTTCAACCTCGTTCATTTCCTCGGCGATCTCGGGGCGGTGTGCGATGTGCGCCGCAACGACACCTTGAGCGTCGCCGCGGCGCTGGCGCTGGCGCCGGAGGCGGTGGTGATCTCGCCCGGCCCCTGCACCCCGAATGAGGCCGGGATCTGCGTCGAGCTGATCCGTGCCGCGCCGGCCGATCTGCCCATTCTCGGCGTCTGCCTCGGCCATCAGGCGATCGGGCAGGCATTTGGCGCAACGGTTGTGCGCGCGCCGGTGCCGATGCATGGCAAAGTCAGCCAGATTTCCCATGACGGGCGCGGCGTGTTCGCCGGCCTCCCCAACCCCTTCGCCGCGACCCGCTATCACAGTCTGATGGTCGCGCAACAAACCCTGCCGCGCGCCTTGGTCGCGACCGCCCAGAGCGAAGACGGCGTGCTGATGGGAATCCGCCACCGCGAGCGGCCGGTTTTCGGGGTGCAGTTCCATCCCGAGAGCATCGCAAGCCAAGGCGGACACGAGATCCTCGGCAATTTCCTCGCGATCGCCCGCAGCCGTGGCGCGCCGGCCCGCGCCGCCTGAATGTCCCCGCCTGAATGCCCGAGGCCTGAATGAGCGGCGATCTGAAGCCGGTGCTCGCCCGGCTGGCGCGCGGCGAGACCCTGTCGGAAGCCGAAGCGGAGGCCGCGTTCGGCATCATCATGGCCGGCGAGGCGACCCCGGCGCAGATCGCCGGCCTCGTCATGGCGATGCGGGTGCGCGGCGAGACGGTGGCGGAATTGCGCGGGGCGGCGCGCGCGATGCGGGCGCGGATGCTGCGCGTCCCCGCCCCGGAGGAGGCGATCGATGTCTGCGGCACCGGCGGCGATGGCGCCGGCACGCTCAATGTCTCGACGGCGGTGGCGCTGGTGCTGGCGGGGATCGGGGTTCCGGTCGCCAAACACGGCAACCGCGCGCTCAGTTCCAAAAGCGGCGGCGCCGACGTGCTCGCGGCGCTCGGGGTCAATGTCGATGTCGCGCCGAGCCGCCTGCCGGCGATTCTGCGCGAGGCCGGCTGCATGTTCCTGTTCGCGCCGAACCATCACGCGGCCCTCCGCCACGCCGCCGGGCCGCGCGTCGAACTCGGCATCCGCACCATTTTCAATCTGCTCGGCCCGATGGCCAATCCCGCCTCGGTGCGGCGGCAATTGATCGGTGTCTATGACCCGATCTGGACGCGGCCGATGGCGGAAGCCCTCGGCGGGCTCGGCGCCGAACGGGTTTGGGTGGCGCATGGCGCCGGGCTCGACGAATTGACGCTGGCCGGGGAAAACCGCGTCACCGCGTTCGAAAACGGCGGATTACGCGACTTCACCCTCACCGCCGCCGATGCCGGTCTCACCCCGGCCCCGGTCGCGGCCATCCGAGGGGGCGATGCCGCCGCCAACGCCGCCGCCTTGGAGGCGTTGCTGGCGGGGGCGGGCGGCGCCTATCGCGACACCGTGCTGTTCAACGCCGCCGCGGCACTGATCGTCGCCGGGCGGGAAACCACGCTCTCGGCCGGGGCCGCCGCCGCCGCCGCGGCGATCGATGACGGGCGGGCCGCCGCCGCACTCCTGCGGCTGCGGCGCGCGAGCCACGAGAGCGCTTGACCCGTGCATGACGGTTTGCGACGGATGCCGAGCGAGGAGATATCATGACCGCTGATCCCGCCCTTGATGGCACCGACATTCTGGCGCTGATCTGCGCCCAAACCCGCGCCGAAACCGCCCGCCGGCGTGAGGCAACCCCGATCGAGGCGCTGAAATCGCGCATTGCCGCGGCTGGGCCGCCGCGCGGCTTCGGTCACGCCCTCAAGGGGAAAATCGCCATCGGCGGCTTCGGCCTGGTCGCCGAGATCAAGCGGGCCTCGCCCTCGGGCGGGCTGATCCGCGCCGATTTCTCGCCTGCCGATCTCGCCCGCGCCTATGCCGCGGGGGGGGCGACCTGCCTCTCGGTGCTCACCGACGCCCCCTATTTCCAGGGATCGCCGGACGATCTCATCGCCGCCCGCGCCGCGGTCGATCTCCCGGTTCTGCGCAAGGATTTCATCCTCGAGCCCTGGCAGGTGTATGAAAGCCGGGCGATGGGGGCGGATTGCATCCTCCTCATCATGGCGGCGCTCACCGATCAGGAGGCGCGCGACCTCGAAGCCCTCGCCCGCTCGCTCGACATGGACGTCCTCGCCGAGGTTCATGATGAGGCCGAACTCGATCGCGCCCTTGGGCTCGCGACCAATCTGATCGGCATCAACAACCGCAATCTCAAGACGCTCGCAACCACCCTCGACACCTCGCGCGCGCTCGCCCCGCGCATTCCGCCGGATCGCTTCCCGATCGCCGAAAGCGGCATCAAGAGCCATGCCGACCTCCTCGGCCTCTGTCGCGACGCGGGCGTTCATTGTTTTCTCGTCGGCGAACACCTGATGCGCGAGGCGGACGTCACCGCCGCGACCCGGGCGCTGCTCGGCGCGCCGGCATGACCGCCGAATTCAGCCATTTCGATGATAGCGGCCAGGCGGTGATGGTCGATGTCTCGGCCAAGCCGATCACCGCGCGCCGTGCGACCGCCCGCGCCCGGGTGGTGATGGCCGCCGCAACCCTCGCCCTGATCGAAGCCGGCGGCGCCAAAAAAGGCGACGTGCTCGGGGTTGCGCGGCTCGCCGGCATCATGGCCGCCAAGCGTACCGCCGATCTCATTCCGCTCTGCCACCCGCTGCCGCTCGATTCGGTGACGGTCGATCTGATCGCCGTGCCGCCGGATGCGGTCGAGATCACCGCAACCGTGCGCACCACCGGGCGCACCGGGGTCGAGATGGAAGCGCTGACGGCGGCCAGTGTGGCGGCGCTCACGGTCTATGACATGTGCAAGGCGGTCGATCGTGGCATGCGTATCGAGGCGGTGCGCCTCGTCGCCAAATCCGGCGGCAAGTCTGGTGATTTCGCGCAAAGCTGAGGCAGCGATGATCAGCATCGAAGACGCCCGCGCCCGCATCCTTGCCGCCTTCGCCCCGGTCGGCGCCGAGACGGTGGCTCTCGCCGAGGCGTGCGGGCGGATCAGCGCGGCCGCAGTGATCGCGCGCCGGACCCAACCGCCGGCCGATGTCTCGGCGATGGACGGCTACGCCGTCCGCGCCGCGGACGCGCGCGACGGCGCTACCCTTCGCGTGATCGGCAGTGCCCCGGCCGGTCATCCATTCGCCGGGCGCATCGGCGCCGGCGAAACGGTACGGATTTTCACCGGCAGCATCCTCCCCGAAGGCGCCGATGCCGTGCTGCTGCAAGAAGATGCGGAGGCCATGGGCGAGACCGTGCGGGTGCGCGAGAGCGTCCTGCCGGGCCGGCATATTCGCCGCATGGGCGAGGATTTCGCGCGCGATGAGCCGATCATCGCCGCCGGGCGGCGGCTTTCGCCGCGCGATATCGGCCTTGCCGCGGCCGCCAATCATCCCTGGCTCCGGGTTCATCGCCGCCCGCGTGTCGCGGTGCTCGCGACCGGGGATGAAATCGCGCTCCCCGGCGAGCCGATCCCCCAAGGCGGGATCGTCAGCTCGAACGCCCATGCGCTGGCGGCGATGCTCACATCGCTCGGTGCTGTTGCCAGCGTTTTGCCGATCGCGGCGGACGATCCCGACGCCATCGCCCAGGCGGCGGATGCCGCCCGCGGCTTCGATCTGTTGCTTACGACCGGCGGCGCCAGCGTCGGCGCGCATGATCTGGTGCAAGCGGGTCTCGCGCGGCGGGGTCTCGCGGTCGATTTCTGGAAGATCGCGATGCGGCCGGGCAAGCCGCTGATGTTCGGGCGCCTCGGTGAGATGCCGGTGCTCGGCCTGCCCGGCAACCCGGTCGCGGCGTTCGTCTGCGGCCTGCTCTTCGTGCGCCCGGCGGTGCTGCGGCTGGCCGGCCTTGCGGGCGCGCCGCTCGCAACCGCAACGGCGACGACCGCGACGCCGCTTGCCGCCAATGACCGCCGTTTCGACTTTCTCCGCGCCCGCCTCCTCGAGGACGAGGCCGGAAATCTGGTCGCCGAGGCGTTCGCGGTTCAGGATTCGGCGATGCAGGCGGTGCTCGCGCGGGCCGACGCGCTCATCCTCCGCCCGCCTTTCGCGCCGGCGCTGGCGGCCGGCGGCGTGGTCGAGATCATCCGCTTCGATCGCCTCGGTCTCTGATCCGCCACGTCATACATGTGTCACGGCGTGGTAAAATTCCGATCTCTGTCATCATAGTTTCTTTGAAGTCATCATAGTTTCATTGGCAGAGACTCTGCGGCATGGCGTAACGAGAGCGCCATGACAAACATCATGGCG
This sequence comes from Acidibrevibacterium fodinaquatile, assembly GCF_003352165.1. Classification (GTDB taxonomy): domain Bacteria; phylum Pseudomonadota; class Alphaproteobacteria; order Acetobacterales; family Acetobacteraceae; genus Acidibrevibacterium; species Acidibrevibacterium fodinaquatile. The sequence continues at coordinate 1,269,828 of NZ_CP029176.1, read as the reverse complement.
CTTCCCACTTATCGCAGCGTCTTCCTCTCCGACACCCATCTCGGCACCAAGGAGTGCCGCGCCGATTTCCTCGCCGATTTTCTCCGCCGCGTCTCCGCCGAGCATTTCTATCTGGTGGGAGACATCATCGATGGCTGGCGGCTGCGGCGCGGCTGGCACTGGGACCGGCATCATGACGCGGTCTTGACGGAAATCCTTCGCCACGCCCGTTCGGGCGCCAAAGTCACCTATATCGCCGGCAATCACGACGAGGCGCTGCGGCGCTTCCTGCCGCTCGGGCTTGAGGTCGTCGGGATCGCGCTCGCCGACGAGGCCGCGCATACCACCGCCGATGGCCGCCGTCTGCTGGTTTTGCACGGCGATCACTTCGATTCGGTGGTGTGCTATGCTCGCTTTCTCGCGTTGCTCGGCGATGGCGCTTACAGCTTCGCGCTCTGGCTCAACCGCTATTTCAACCTCGCCCGCGCCCGGTTCGGCTATCCCTATTGGTCGCTCTCGGCCTATCTCAAGCGCCGGGTCAAAGAGGCGGTGAAGGCGATCGACCGTTTCGAGGTGGCGCTTGCCGCCGATGCCGCGCGGCGCGGCTTCGATGGCGTGGTCTGCGGCCATATCCACCACGCCGAAATGCGCGAGGTCGGCGGCAAGCTCTATCTCAACGCCGGGGACTGGGTGGAAAGCTGCACCGCCCTCGTCGAGCATCGCGACGGGCGCTTGGAACTGCTCGATTGGGCGGCGATCAACGGACTTTCCTTCCTCGCCCGGCGAGATGCGGCGCTGAATGCCGCCACCGCCTGAGATCGCTCTGGCGCCGCGACGGATCGCCATCGTCAGCGATGCCTGGCATCCGCAAATCAACGGCGTCGTCCGCACTATCGCCATGGTTGCGGCCGAGCTGCGCGCTGCCGGCCATCAGGTGTTGGTGATCGGACCCGACCGGTTTCGGACCATGCCTTGTCCGTTCTACCCGGAAATCCGGCTCGCCCTCTGGCCGCGCCGGCGTCTTGCCGGGCTGCTTGCCGCATTCGCCCCCGATTCGCTCCATATCGCGACCGAAGGGCCGCTCGGCCTTGCCGCCTCCGCCCTTGCCCGCCGCGCCGGCTGGGCCTTCACCACCGCCTATCACACGCATTTCCCCGATTATCTCGCCGCGCGCCTGCGGCTGCCGCGCGCCCTCACCTATCGCTGGCTGCGGCGCTTTCACGGGCGCGGCGTCAGCGTGATGGTCGCAACGAGCGGGCTCGCGGCGGAACTCGCGGCGCGCGGCTTTGACAACACGGTTTTGTGGTCGCGCGGCGTCGATCTCGCGCTGTTTCACCCCGGCAACGCCGCGCCTTTGCCCTATCCGCGGCCGATTTTCCTCTCGGTCGGGCGGCTTGCGGTCGAGAAAAACCTTCCCGCCTTCCTCGGTCTCGATCTGCCGGGAAGCAAACTCGTGATCGGCGACGGCCCGGCGCGGGCCGCGTTGCAGCGCGCCTATCCCGCGGCGCATTTCCTCGGGGCGCTGCAGGGCGAAGCACTCGCCCAAGCCTACGCGAGCAGCGATGTCTTCGTTTTCCCAAGCGAGACCGACACGTTCGGCCTGGTGCTCCTCGAAGCCTTGGCCTCGGGGCTGCCGGTCGCGGCACTTCCCGCCGCCGCCCCCCGCGCGGTGCTCGGCGACGCCGCGCGGGGCGGAACCGCGCCGCCGGTCGGGGTGCTCGATCGTGATCTCGGCGCGGCGGCACATGCCGCCCTTTCGCTTGACCGCAGCGCTTGCCGGCGCTTCGCGGAAGCGTTTTCCTGGGCCGCCGCGGCGCGGCAATTCCTCGCCAATCTGGTGCCGCTCGAGCCGCCGCTTGCGCACGCCGCGGCGCCAATCCCCGGCGCGCGCCCTCACCCCCTCCGCGTTCCCACCCCGCGTATCAAGGAGAGCGTCCCATGCTGATCAGCTTCGTCGTGCCCGCCTATAACGAAGAAGCTCTGCTCGCCGAAACCCTCGCCGTGATCCAAGGCGAAATCGCGCGCGAGGGGCTGATCCTCGGGGAAGAGGCGGAAATCATCGTCGTCGACAATGCCAGCACCGATCAAACCGGCGCCATCGCCCGCAAGATCCCTGGCGTCGTGGTGGTGGAGGAGCCGCGCAAGGGCCTGGTGCAGGCGCGTTTTGCCGGGTTCGTCAGGAGTTCCGGCGCGCTGATCGCCAATATCGATGCCGATACCCACCTTCCCGCCGGTTGGCTTGCGCGTGTGCGCGCCGAATTCGCCAAAGACTCTCGGCTCGTCGCCCTCAGCGGCCCTTATCTTTATCGCGACCTCTCGCCCGGGGTGCAGCGCGTGGTCGGGTTCTATTACCGCCTCGCCTATGCCGCCTATCTCGTCAATCACTACGTGCTCAGGGTCGGCGCGATGCTGCAGGGCGGCAATTTCGTCGTCCGGCGCGCGGCGATGGCACGGCTCGGCGCCGCCAATGACCGTTTTCGCTTTTATGGCGAGGATACCGATCTCGCGCGCCGTTTGAGCCGCTTCGGGCGGGTGAAATTCACCTTCGCGCTGCCCGCTTATTCCTCCGGCCGGCGTCTCAAGGGCGAAGGGGTGGTGACCATCGGGCTCCGCTACTCGCTCAATTTTTTCTGGGCGACCTTCCTCAAAAAGCCCTTCACCGAGGAATGGCGGGATATCCGCGAGCCGCGCGAAGAAAACGCCTGAACACGCCCGGGCGCCGGCCGATCACGCCGGCGCCCGCGGCCGATTGCCTCACCCGGGTTGCTTGCCGCTCTTCGCCGACGCCGCGAGCGGCAGCGGCACCCAGCGCAAGCCATCCTGCCCCTGGATCAGCAGCAGCACCATCTTGCGGTTCTGCTTGCGTGCCCGCTCCACCCGGGTCTCGATATCGGCGGGGCCGTTCACGTCCTCCTGCTGCACTTGCATGATGACATCACCGGGCCGGAGGCCGCGTTCGGCCGCCGCGCTGTCGGCGCCGACATCGGTGATGACGACGCCCTTCTGATCGGCGTTGAGCTGGAATTTCTCCCGCATCTCGGGCGTGATCGGCGCCACCTTGAGCCCGAGCCCCGAGATCGCGACCGGCGCCGCGGCCGGCGGCGTCGCCGGCGTGGCGAGCGCCGCCGGTTTGCTATCATCTTCCGGCATTTCCGCGATCCGCGCCGAGACCGTGACCTCCTTGCCATCACGCCAGAGCACGAGCGGCACCTCCGTCCCGATCGCGGTTTCCGCCACCATGCGCGGCAGATTGTGCAATTCCTTCACGTCCTGATTGTTGAATTTCAGGATGATATCACCGTTCTTGATCTGCGCCTTGTCGGCCGGGCCGCCATCGGTGACGCCGGCGACCATGACGCCGCGCGGCTCCTTCAAGCCGAGGCTCTCGGCGATATCGGGGGTGACCTGCTGGATGCGCACGCCAAGCCAGCCGCGCCGCGGCTTGCCGTATTTCAGCAATTGCGCGACCACGGTTTTCGCCATGTTGGAGGGGATGGCAAAGCCGATGCCGATCGAGCCGCCGGAGGGCGAATAGATCGCGGTGTTGATGCCGATCACCTCGCCGTTCATGTTAAAGAGCGGGCCGCCGGAATTGCCGCGATTGATCGGCGCGTCGGTCTGGATGAAATCGTCATACGGCCCCTGGCGGATATCACGCCCGCGCGCCGAGACGATCCCCGCCGTCACCGTGCCGCCGAGCCCGAACGGATTGCCGATCGCGAGCACCCAGTCACCCACCCGCATCGCCGAGGAATCGCCGAAAGCGAGCGCGTGCAAAGGCTTTTCCGGCTTGACCTGAAGGACGGCGATGTCGGTGCGGTCGTCGCGCCCGACCAGCTTGGCCTTCATCGAGGTGCCGTCTTGCAAGGTGACGGTGATTTCGTCCGCCCCGTCGATCACGTGGTTATTGGTGACGATGATGCCGGAGCTGTCGACCACGAAGCCCGAGCCCAGGCTCTGCATCTTGCGCATCGGCCCCGGCGCGTCGTCGGGCCCGCCGCCTTGCCCGCCGGGACGGTTCTTTTCCATGAAATCATGGAAAAACTGCTCGAACGGCGAGCCTGGCGGGAATACCGGCATCTCCGGCAGATTGCCGGCCCGCGCCTGCACGCTCTGGCTGCTCGAAACATTGACGACACCGGGCAGGAGATCGGCGGCGAGATCGGCGAAGCTCGCCGGCGCCTCACGCGCCGCAGCCGGGGTGAGGGCGGGCAAAGTGGCGAAAGCGGCGAGCACGCTGGCAAACGCAACGGCGCGCAGGCGGCGGATGGGGGCGTTGGTCATGAAAATCCTGTCCTCTCGAGGCTCTTGGCAAAATTGGTCTCGAACCGGCATTCGCGCAAGCGCCCCGTCAGGGCGCTTGCGGCACTTGGCGCAGATAACGGAAGAAATCCGCCTCCGGGCTCAGGATCAACCGGCTTTGCCCACCCGCGAGCCCGTCGCGGTAAGCCGCCAGCGTCCGCCAGATGACAAAAAATTGCGGATCCTGCTGATAGGCGCCGGCATAGAGGGCGATGGTTTTCTGCTCGCCCTCGCCGCGCAAGCGCTCGGCCTCGCCGCGGGCATCGGCGAGCAGAACCGTCCGCTCGCGCTCGGCATTGGCGCGGATCTTCGCGGCCGCCTCCGCCCCCTCGGCGCGCGCCTGCTTGGCCACCCGCTCGCGCTCGGACTGCATGCGCGAAAGAATCGCCTGCGTGTTCTCCGCCGGCAAATCGGCGCGGCGGATGCGCACATCCTCGATGACGATGCCAAAGCCGGCCATCTCGCCGTTCGCTTGGCGGCGGATTTCGCGCATGATCCGATCGCGATCGGCCGAAAGCACGCCGAGCAGCGTCTCGCCGCCCAGCACCCGGCGGAGACTGCCGGAAACCACGGCATCGAGCCGGGCGCGGATCGCCTCCTCGCTCGGCCCCACGGCCTGGTAGTAATGCAGCGGATCGGTGATCCGATAGCGCGTGAAGCTATCGACGATGAGGCGGCGCTGATCGCCGAGAATGACCTCTTCGCCGGCCATTTCGTCATCAAGCAAACGGCGGTCAAACAAGATCACCGTCTGCACCAGCGGCAGGCGGGCGTGCAGCCCGGGGGTGGTGATCAGCGCGCGCGGCTCGCCGAGCTGGACAAGCAGCGCCTGCGCCGTCTGCGGCACGGTAAAGAAGGTCGCATCGGCGCCGATCGCAAGCACGATCAGCACGGCGATGAGGGCGAGAAACCCGGGTCTCATGGCTTTTCCCCCGCCGCCGCGTCACCCTTGGCGGCATCGTGCCGATCGAGCGAAAGCAATGGCAGGACGCCCTTGATCGCGGGGTCGATCACCGTGACATGGCCTTTTTCCATCACCGCCTGCATGGTTTCGATATAGAGGCGGGCTAGCGTGATGTCTTTCGCAGCGCGATAGGCCGCGAGCACGCTCGCGAAACGCTGTGCCGCGCCACTCGCCTCGGCGATCGCCGCCTGGCGGGCGCCATCGGCCTCGGCGACGATTCGCGCCGCCTCGCCGCGGGCGCGCGGGACGATGTCGTTGTGGTAGGCCTCGGCTTCGTTGCGCATCCGCTCGGCATCGGTATTGGCGCGCTGGACGTCGCGGAAACTGTCGATCACCGCCGGCGGCGGATCGACTTTTTGCAACTGCACCTGGGTGATCTCGATGCCGGAGCCGTACTCGTCCAAAATCGCCTGCGCGCCCTTTTGCACCGCCTCCTCGATGGCGCCGCGCGCGCCGGTCAAGGCCGGCTGGATCGGTGTCCGCCCGATCACTTCGCGCATGACGCTTTCGGCGACGGATTTCACCGTGCCGGCGGGATGGCGGATGTTGAAGAGATAATCCGGCGCGCTGCGGATGCGCCAGAAGACGGTGAAATCAATATCGATGATGTTTTCGTCGCCGGTGAGCATCAGGCTCTCCTCGGTGACGTCGCGCCCCTCATTCTCGGCGGCGAGATTGGCGCGATAGCCGATCTCGATCCGGTTGATGCGTGTCACCGCGGGACGCAGCACGCTCTCGATCGGCCATGGGAGATGATAGCTGAGGCCCGGCGGGACCAAGCGGGCGAAGGCACCGAAGCGCAGCACCACCCCTTCCTCGTCGGGCTGGACACGAAACAGGCCGCTCGCGAACCAGAGCAGCACCAGCACCAGCGCCGCCGCGAGCCACAGCCGCGATGCCCGCCAGGCCTCGCCGCCACCCCCCCCAGGTCCGCCACCCTGCCCGCCACCCTGCCCGCCGTTACCACGCCCTCCCGTGATGCCCCCGAACAGGCGCCGCGCGCGCGCGATCAGCGCCGCGAGATCGGGCGGCAAGCCGTTGCCCCAGGGCGGCTCTGGCCGCCTGCCGGGCCGCGGCGATCCCCACGGCCCCTGCCCCCCCGGGCCGCCGCCTTGTCCACCATTATGCCAGGACATGCCAGAGATGCTCCTTCAAATGCCGCGGCCAGAGAAATTACGGCCAGGAAATTTCATGCGCGTGGGTCATTGGCGTTCAGACCGCGGTCGAGGATAAGCTACACGAGCTGGCCCGGCGGCCGCGAGGCCGCGGCGCATAATGACCGGACGAAAAAGGTTTGCAAGCCGATGCCCCAACCCACGCCAGAACAGCTCCGCGCCGCCCTCGCGACCCTCGCCGACCCCGCCTCGGGGCGCGATCTCGTCAGCGCCGGGCGGATCGACAGTCTCCAGGTCAAAGACGGGCTGGTGCAGGTTGCGCTCCGCGTCCGGCGGGAGGAGGCCGCGGCGATGGAGCCGGTACGCCGCCAAGCCGAGGCCCTGCTCGCCGGCCAAGACGGGGTGCGGAACGCAACCGTCATCCTCACCGCCCATCGCGACACGCCGGCCCCGACACCGCCCCAAGGGCACGCGCGCGGGCATGCGCATGGCGACCCGCGCCAGCAGCCGAAACTGCTCGCCGAGGTCGGCGCGGTGATCGCCATCGCCTCGGGCAAGGGGGGGGTTGGCAAATCGACCGTCGCCACCAACCTCGCGGTGGCGCTTGCCGGGCGCGGCCTCGCGGTCGGGCTGCTGGATGCCGATATCTATGGCCCCAGTCTTCCGCACATGCTCGGCGTCACCCGCCGGCCGGAAGTGCGGGACGACAAAATGCTGCCGATCAAGGTCTGGGGCTTGGAAGCCATCTCGATCGGCTTCATCACCGCCCCCGATACCGCGATGATCTGGCGCGGCCCGATGGTCATGGGCGCCTTGCAGCAATTGATGGAGCAGGTCGCCTGGGGCAAGCTCGACGTCATGGTGATCGACCTGCCGCCCGGCACCGGTGACGCGCAACTGACCCTCGCCCAGCGCGTCACCCTCGCCGGCGCGGTGATCGTCTCGACGCCCCAGGACGTGGCGCTGGCTGATGCGCGGCGCGGGGTCAAAATGTTCGAGACGGTGGGGGTGAAGATCCTCGGCCTCGTCGAAAACATGAGCTTTTTCTGCTGCCCCGAATGCGGCCACCGCACCGAAATCTTCGGCCACGGCGGCGCCCGCGCCGAGGCGGCGCGGCTCGGCGTGCCCTTCTTGGGCGAAATCCCGCTGCTCGCCGGCGTGCGCGAAAGTAGCGATTCCGGCACCCCGATCGTCATCAGCGCCCCCGAAAACCCCGCCGCGGCGGCATTCCAGGCGCTTGCCGCTTCAGTCCAGAAAGCGATTGGGCGTTAGAGCAAGGCAAAGACTCTTCTTTTTCTGAAGAAAAAGAAGCAAAAAGACTTTTGTCTTGAGGTGCGAAAGCGCCTCACCTCCCGGTGATGCGGGCGATCGCGGCTTCGCGTTCCAGGCGGGAGGCGGCGCCGCGTTCGCGGGCGGCGGCGAGCACTGCCGACGAGGCGGTTTCCGGCGTGCCGGCATCGAAGGGCGGCGCGGGCGCATATTCGATGCCGAGCTGGACGGTCTCCGCCTCCGTTTGGCTGGTCAATTCAGCGATAAGCGCGAGGCCGAAATCGATCCCCGCGGTGACGCCGCCGGCGGTGATCAGATTGCCGTCACGAACCACTCTTCCCGCCGTCGGAATAGCGCCGAAATGGGCGAGCAGATCATGCGCGTTCCAATGCGTCGTCGCGCGCCGCCCGGTGAGAAGCCCGGCCGCGCCGAGAACCAGGGCACCGGTGCAAACCGAGGTCACATAGCGCGCCCGCCCTGCCTGTTCGCGCACGAAGGCGAGCGTCTCGGCATCCTCCAGAAGCACGTTGATCCCGGCGCCGCCCGGAATGCACAGCAGATCGAGCGGTGGACAGGTGGTGAAGGTAGCGTTCGGCGTCAAAATCAGCCCGGTCGAGGCCGTGACCGGCGCCAGCGTCTTCCACACGAGATAGGTTTTACTATCCTTGAGCGTCGCCAGCACTTCATAAGGTGCGGTGAGATCGAGTTGCTGCACCTTGGGAAACACGAGAAACCCGATCGCGAACGCCATGCGCCCCCTCACCCAAACGTCTTGCGAAGATCTTCGACTTGCGCCGGCGTCAGCAGGCGCGCCGGCGCGCCGCGCAGCAAGAGGGCGAGTTTGGCGGCCTCTTCCAGTTCCTCGGCGGCATAAACCGCATCGCGCAGGCTGGATGCCGAGACCACCGGGCCGTGATTGGCGAGCAGCACCGCCCGCGCGCCGGCGGCCGCGGCATGGATCGCCGGCTCCATCGCCGGGTCGCCGGGGCGGAAATAGGGGACGAGCGGCAGGCGCTCACCGATCCGCATGACGAAATAGGGGGTGAGCGGCGGGATCGGGTTGTCCGGGTCGGCGTCGGCCAGGCAGGCGATCGCGGTCGCCATCGGCGAGTGGAGATGAACCACCGCCCGCGCCTCCGGCCGCGCCCGGTAGAAGGCGCGGTGCATGAACACTTCCTTCGAGGGCTTATCGCCATCAAGATGGCGGAACTCGGGATCGAGACGCGAAATGCGCGCCGCCTCCAGCCGCCCGAGCGAAGAATTGGTCGGCGTGATCAGATAGCCGTCCGCGAGCCGGACGCTGATATTGCCGGCGCTGCCGACCGAAAACCCGCGCGCGAAAAGGCTTGCGGCAAGCTCCACCAAAAGCGCGCGGGTCGTGCCCTCGGCGTCGTCGCCGCTCATTGGCCGGACGGCGGCGGGCTCGACGCGGGCGGCGCGGCGGCGGCATTGGGCGCCGGCTGATAGAAGCTCGCCTGGGTCGGGCCGACCTGCTTCGGGCTCGCGGTGCCCGGCTTTAGCGGGTTGAGCATGATCGTCTGCTCGGCGCCGGGGAGATCCTGCGTCGTCCAGCCGCCACCCAAGGCGCGCACGAGATCGACATTGGATTGCAGCCGGCGCGTCTGGACCTGGATCGCCGAGACCTGGGTATCGAGCCATTGGATATCGTTGACCACGACATCGAGATAGTTGACCCCGCCTTCTTGGAACAAGGAGGTCGAGAGTTGCAGCGAACGCGCCGAATCGTTCACCGCCTCACTGACCTGCTGGAACTCGGTGCCGAGATTATTGAGGAGCGAGAGGTCATCCTCGACCTCCTGATAGGCGAGCAGCACGGTTGCGCGGTAATTCGCGACCGCTTCGCGCAGCCGGGCATAGGCTTGCGCCTCGGCGGCACGGCGATAGCCGCCCTCAAACAGCGGCATCAGGAATTGCGGCCCGATCGCCCAATAGCTCAGCGGGCTCGCGATCATCGTCTGGCCGTAGCCACCGCCGAGGCCGCCGCCGACCAGGCCGAGATTGAAGACCGGGAAGAACGCGGCTTTGGTGACGCCAATCTCCTCGTTCGCCGCCGCCACCTGCCGCTCCGCCGCCGCGACATCGGGGCGCCGTTGCAGAAGGTCAGAGGGCAGCCCGGTCGGGATGCTGGGCAGCGCGATCGGCGCCACCACCGGCTTCAGCGTGAACTGCGAAGCCGGCTGCCCAACCAGCGAGGCGATGGCGTGTTCGACCAGGGCGCGCGAGGCTTTGACGTCGGATTCCTCCGCCTGCGCCTGCTCGAGCACGGTTTTGGCCTCAGAAATGTCGAGGCCGGAGGCGATCTGCCCCTGATAGCGGTTGACGGTGATCTGAACCCCGTCCTGATAATCCTTTACCGCGCGGGCGATGACGTCGATTTCGGCATCGAGGCCGCGCAACAGGACGTAATCACTCGCGAGCTGCGCTTGCAGGCTGAGTTGGGCGTTGGCGAGCAACGCGGCGGCCGCCTGCGACTGGTATTCGGCGTTCTTCACCATGTCGTGCAGCTGGTTCCAGAGATCGATCTCGTAACTCGCGCTGCCGCCGACGGCGTCGTATTGGTATTGGTTGAAAGTGCCGAAATTGCGCCCGACCCCGGGCGCGATCGGGTATTGGCTGGGCGCATTGAAGCCGCGGACCTGTTCCCCGCGCGGCCGCGATCCGGTGCCGTTCCAGCCGAATTGCGAGGCCGCGCCGCCGGTGCCGACCGAGGGGAAGAGCACGGAATTGATTTCGGAGACGAAGGCGCGCGAGGAATCGTAATGCGCAACCGCGGCGGCGATGTCGGGGTTGGCGGCGTTGAGCTGGTCCTCGAGCTTATTCAAGACCGCATCATGATAGATCGACCACCATGGCCCGCGCGGGATGGTATCTTTCGGGTCCGCCTTCTGCCAATCGCCGGTCTCCTTGAACGAGGTGGGAACGGCGACGATCGGGGCGTGGTATTTCGGCGCGAAATCAGTGCATCCGGCGAGCAGCGCGGCGAGCGAAGCGGCCGCCAGCCAACGCCTCTCGGGCCTCACTGGCTAGCCTCTGAAAGCTGCTCGCCGCCTTTGCCGCTCGAGCCCTTGCCTCCCTCGCCGGCGACATTGACGAGATCACCGGGCGAAAGGGAATCGGGCGGGGAGTTGATCACCCGATCGGTGGCGGCGAGCCCGGAGATGATTTCGACATCCGCGCCCATGTCGAGCCCGATGGTCACGTCATGCATCTTGACGTGGCGGGTCGCGTCCACCACCGCGACTTGCAATCCGTGCTGCTGGAACATCAGCGCGCTCACCGGAACGCGAACCGTCGACGGATTGGGCGGCAGCTTGAAATGGACATTGGCATAGGTGCCGGGCTGGAGCTTGCCATCCGGGTTATCCGCCCAAAGCTCGACGAGCAGGGTGCGGGAATCCGGGCTCACCGCATTCGCCGTCGTGTTGAGCTTGGCCGGGAAGACTTCGTTCGGGTATTCCGGCATATAGAGATCGGCCTCCATCCCGCTCTTGATGCGCGAGATGTAGATTTGCGGGATGCGGACATAGACGCGCATCTTGTGGATATCGGCGACGGTGAACAGCTCCGGCCCGGTGCCGCCGCCGGCGTTGACCAGGGCGCCGATATCGGTGCGCCGCGCCGTCACCACGCCGTCGAACGGGGCGACGATGCGCTTGAAGGTCTCGAGCGCCTCGAGACGGCTGACATTGGCTTGCGCCGCCGCCACCACCGCGTGCTTGGCTTCGTCGTCATAAACCTTGACGTCGGTGTCCTCGTGCGAGACCGAGTCAGAGGCAAGCAGCCGCTTCCAGCGCTGGGCGGTGACATCGGCGAGCTTCTGGTCGGCGACCGCGCGGGCATAGGCGGCCTTGGCCTCGGCATATTGCTGATCGAGATCGGGGGTGTCGATCTCGGCGAGAAGGTCGTTGGTTTTGACCCGCGCGCCGATATCCCGATACCACATCTTCACGTAGCCGTTGACGCGGGCATAGATCGGCGCTTCGTACCAAGATTCGACATCGCCCGGCAGCACCAGCTCATCCGCGTGCTGGTTGGGCACCGGCTTGATCACCGCAACCGTCGGGATCGCCGCCGCATCGGTCGCCTTGACCAGCTCGGCTTCGGCTTTTTTGCGGTCCATGATGCCGGAGACGCCGAGCCCCACGGCAACGGCAAGCACGATCAGACCGAAAATCAGCGGGCCGCGGCTCTTGCGGGGGGACGGGTTTTCGCTGCTGTTCATGTCTTCTCCAAGCACTCACACGTTGCCGGCCCAAGAGAGGGATATGCAGGCCGCGCACGTTAGGCATTTGCCGCGCCGACACGGCGGCAATAATGCCACAAAACGCTTCCCGACCGCCAATGCCCGTCGCAAGGCAGGCCTGTCTCTATCGCCTACCCTCCCGACGCTCAAGGACTAAACTCTAATGATTGTTTTATTGCCCGATTTGTCGCGATTTTTTGATCTCAGCCGGCAGGGCGCGGCCGTGCCGGGTACCCTGGCGGCGGCGAGCGGAAGCGGCTAGCCTCGGACCGGCGATGCGACGAGCTTGCCCGCGCGCCCGCACGCATGACGCCAGCGCCGATAAAGCCGACGGAGCCCCGATGAGCCTCCCCCTCGCCCGTTTCACCGTTCTCGACCTTTCCCGCGTCCGCGCCGGCCCGACCGCGGTCCGCCAGCTCGCCGATTGGGGGGCGCAGGTCATCAAGATCGAAGCCCCGGCCGCCGAGGAAGGGCTCGGCGGCGGGCGCGAGGGGGCGGATTTCCAAAATCTGCACCGCAACAAACGCGCCATCACCCTCGATCTCAAGCAGCCGGAGGGGGTCGCGCTGCTCAAACGCCTGGCCGCGCGCGCCGATGTCTTGGTCGAGAATTACCGGCCCGACGTCAAGCGCCGCCTCGGTATCGATTATCCGGTCTTGCGCGAGGTCAATCCGCGCCTCGTCTATGCCAGCATTTCCGGCTTCGGCCAGGACGGTCCCTATGCCGAGCGGCCCGGCTTCGATCAGATCGCGCAGGGCATGGGCGGGCTGATGTCGATCACCGGCCGCCCGGGCGAGGGGCCGATGCGGGTCGGCATCCCGGTCGCCGATCTCACGGCGGGGATCTTCTGCGCCATGGGCATCCTGATCGCGCTGCTCGAACGCGAGGAATCGGGCATCGGCCAATATGTCGAAAGCTCGCTGCTCGCAGCACAAATCGCCATGCTCGATTTCCAGGCGGCGCGCTGGCTGATCGAGCGCGACGTGCCCGGCCAGGCCGGCAACAATCACCCGACCACGGTGCCGACCGGCGTCTTCAAGACCGCGGATGGGCATATCAACATCGCGGTGGCCGGCAACGCGATCTATCGCCGCTTTTGCGACGCGCTCGGCGCCCCGCATCTCGCGACCGACGCCAAATTCGCGACCGGCGCGGCGCGCCTTGCCCATCGCGACGAGATGAATGCGGCGATCGAGGCGATCACCGTGACCCGGCCCGCAGCGGCCTGGATCGAGGCGCTGAACGCGGCGGGCGTGCCGGCCGGGCCGATCTATCGCATCGACGAAGTCTTCGCCGACCCGCAAGTCCGCCATCTCGGCATCGCCGCCCCTGTGATGCACCCCAAGCGCGGGCGGATGGAACTCGTCGGTCAGGCGGTCTCGCTGTCGCGCACCAATTGGGCCTTGCGGAGCGCAACCCCGGAGATGGGCGAGCATACTGAGGCGGTGCTGGGCGAACTCGGCCTCGATGCCAGCGAGATCGCGGCGCTGAGGAAGAAGAAGGTGATCTGAGTCCGGGCGCCGCGCGACGCCTCCCGTTTCGGGAGCGCCCTCACGGCTCGGCCATGTCGGCGTCCGCGGGCGGGATGCCCCATTCCGCTTCGTAGCGTGCGCGGGCGGCGCGCAATTCCGCATCGCGCCGGCGGCTCGTGCCTTCGAGGAGGAGATGCACGAAAACCGGCGCCACTTCGGCCACCAGCCAGCCCGCCGCGGTTGCCGCCCAGGCCAGGCCAAGGGTGAAGACATCGGAAAGCAGGTCGAGGCTGTTCTCCATCGTCAAGCCATGATCCCAGAGCCGCCAAGCCGGCGTTACGCTCGCCGCGGCGCCGCAGAGGAGCATGGTGCGCGCGACCGGCTTGCCCGGCATGCGGTCGATCAGCAGGACGCATAGCCCGGGCAAAAGCAGCACGCCGAGCAGCACCGCGAGCGGTGTCGCAAGCGTCGCCAGCGCGCCGCAGGCGAGCCCCTGCAGCCAGACCAGCGACCGCCCCGGCTTTGCCGCCGGCCGCGTCGTCACCGCGCCGCCGCCCGCGCCGGCCTTCATCCGAACACCAGCCAGCCGACGCTCGACGCCAGCGCGAGCATGCCGCTGCCGACCGCGATCTCATGGCCGATACGGGTCGCGTGACGGCGGCGCTCGGCGGACGCGGTTCGCAGTGCCGCGCGCTCGGCATCGATCTTGGCGACCGCGCTAAGGGCCTGTTTCAACCCCTGGGCATCGGTCGCCAGCGTATTCCGGTCGTCAAACAAGGCGAGCATGGGCAGCAATTGCCCGGCTTGGACCAAGCGGCGGAGCTGCGCCAAAACGTCGGCGCGCCGGGCGCGGTTGTGCCAACGCTCGGTCAGCGGTTCGGCGCGCTCGACGAGCCAGGCGGCGAGGCCCGGAAGCGGCGCGGGATGCGCCGCCTGCAGCCGCGACAGCGCGCGCAGGCTCGCGAGCTGCGGCTCGCCGCCCGCCGCATCGCCGGCGAAGGCGCCGAGATCGCCGCTGAGCCGGCCATCCTGATGGGCGGCGATGAAGGCGGCGATGTGGCCGTCCACCGGCTCGCCGCGCCGGCGCTCGGGCTGCTGCGAAATCGCCTCCAGCGCCGGCAGGAGATCAGCGAGCCGCGCGACCCAGCGGCCGGCGAGCAGCGGGCTGGCGCAGGGCTGCAGCGGGTTGAGGGCATAGGCGATCCGCGCAAGGCCGCCGCCGAGGCCGCGGATGCGCTGCCACATGCGGTGATGCTGGGCGGTCTGGCGGAGCGCCGTTGCGTCACAGAGTTCGGGGCGCATCAGGGCCCAGCCGGCGACCGCCTCGGCGGCCACGAGATCGTCGATCTTGGCGGCCAGCTCGCTGTTTTCCTGCATGCCCTCGGCGAGCACGCCGCCGAGCCCGTCGGGCCAGAGAGCAACACCACGCCAGCAGAGCGGCGCCAGCGGATCGAGAACGGCGATCAGGCGCATCGTCATCGTCGCGTCGGCGCGGGAATCCTCGGGGGGAAATTCGCTCCGCTGGCGCACGACGTCATCCGCCCGCCCGGCCAGCACCGCATCGCCGAGGCTCCGGCGCAGCCAATGGTCGAGATAGTGGCTGCGCACCAAGTGCACCGCCTCCTCGGGCCGGCGGGCGAGGGCATAGGCGAGCGAACGCGCGTCCCAGATCGGCTGGTCGGCAATTTTCAAGGCACGCTGCGCCCGCCGCCCGGGCCGCGCCGCCAGTCTCCGCGCCCGCGCCGCCGAAGGGTCGAGATAGAGCTGCGGCGGCGGGCGATGGATCGGATCCTCGGCCAGCATGCCACGCAACAGATCGGCGATCATCGCCGGCAGACGCGCCTCGCCGACCAGGGCGGCATAGCTGCCGAGATCGAGCTTGCGCCGGATGATCGCCGCGTCATCCAGCCCGGCGAGCGGCGTCCGCCCAAGCGCGAGCGTGAGCAAGGTGACGCCGAGGGCATAGATATCGTCAGCGATGACGCCATCACCGCGGCCGGCGGGATGGCACATCGCGACATAAGGCGGTTCATAAAGCGCCGGCTGCAAGCTTCCCGGCGGGCCGGCCCAAGCGGCGCCGAGGGTCACCGGCTCGCCGGCGCTGCCCTGGAAGATATTATCGGGGCGAATGGCGCGATGGGTGACGCCGCGCGTCGCCAGGGCATCGAGCCCCATCGCCGCCGGGCGCAGCACGCACTCCAGCAGCTCACGCTCGCCCCAGACCCGCGGGCTTGCGGCGAGCGAGGGGCCGGGCGGCGCGCCGCAGATGACGAAGCCGGCTTCGCTGCCTTCCGGTGTGAGGGCGACGCCGTGCGCGAGCGGCAGCAAAAGCCCGGGGATGGCGCTTTTGCTGAGATGTTCGATGGCATGGACGCGGGCCGGCGCGCTCGGCCGGATCTGCAGCGCCATCAACCCCGCCGCGGCGTTTTGCTGATCGCGTGTGACGAACGCCATCATCCCGCCGCCGGCGCCGGCGAGCGGGGAGGCGAAATCGACCTGATAGCGCCCGCCAATCAGCGCCGCGGCCCCCCGCCCGCCCTCGCGCGTCGCAGGATGTTCAGCAGATTTTTCCGCCATAACGCCCGTTCCCATGGAAGCGGGCGATCATGCCGCGATGATGCTTACCAGAGGGTAAAAAACGCCGCTCTATTCCGCCGCCGCGGCACGCGCCGGGCGCATCCCTGACCGCACCGCGCGCGCAAGACCGGAGATCGTCGCCAGGGTCGCGGCGTACACCAAAAGCTGCAAGCCGTCGGGCTCGGCGGTGTAGCCGACCAGGCTATGGGCGAGCCGGCCGGCGATGGAGTCGTCGCTGAGCAACGCCGCCGAGTTCCACACCGGCGCCGACAGCAGATCGGCGAACCCCGCCTGCTGCAAGAACGCGACCGCTTGCGCTGCCATGCCGGCGGCCATCAGCGTGATCAGCGCGCCGGTGAGCGACAGCATGCGCCCGACCGGGATCGCGATGAGGCCGCCATAAAGCAACGCCGCGACGAGGGCGCCAGCGACGATGCCAAGCGCCCCGCCGACCACCATCCCCCAGCCCGACACGCCGCCTGAGAGCGCGATGCCGTAAAGAAACAGCACCACTTCCGAGCCTTCGCGCAGCACCGCGATCGCAACCACGATGCCAAGCGCGACGAGTGGCCGGCTGCCCTCGCGCACCGCGCCGCCGAGGGCGCGCATCTCGTGGGCGATGGCGCGGCCGTGGCTTGCCATCCAGATCGTGTGCCAGGCGAGCATCAGGGTCGCGATGCCGAGCACCGCGGCCTGAAAAACCTCCTGGCCGCTGCCCGCGAAAAGAGCGCCGAGACGACCGGCGCCAGCCGCGAGGAGACAGGCGCCCATGACCCCCGCGGCGATGCCGAGCCCGACCATCCGGCCGCGCCCGGGAACCCCCTTGGTCGCCGCCATCACGATGCCGACGATCAACCCGGCCTCGATGACCTCACGAAAGACGATCAGCAACGCAGCGACCATGAGTTGGCTTTCCCGAGTTATATCAAACCACGATTGGGCAGCGCTATTGCGCGATGACGACCCCTTGGGCGGTCTTGTCGTGATATTCCCCCTCGAATTTATAGCGTCCCGGCGCGAGCGGGCGGAGATAGAGGGTGCCGCTGCCGCCGCCGGCGATCACTTTTTCGACCTTGAGCGCCGAAGAATCGAACTCTTCTGCCGTCTTGTCCATGTTCTTGATATGGATCGCCACCCGCTTGCCGGCGGGGACGGTGATTTCGGCGGGAGAAAAGACATGATCCTTGATCACGAGGTCACGGCTTTCGACATCGTCAGCCGCGAGCGCCGCGCCAGTGCCAAGGGTGAACAGGCCGACGGCCATCGCGGAAAAGAACAGGGAACGCATCGTTCGGGTCGCCTCATTCTGGTATCGTTGTTGCGTGTAATGATGAGAGTTATTCGCATTTGCAGATCGGTTTATACAAGTCCGACCCTTCCCCGTCAAATCCCGCTGGCTTTCCTCTTCGCGATCGGCGTGTTCGTCGCAGCGCTGCCCAGCCACGCCGAAACGCCCGAGATCAGTATCCTCGCCGTCGGAATTTTCCGTGCCGCCCCCGTCACCGGCAGCCTTCCGCCCGGCCTTGGCGACCAGACTCTGAGCGGCGTCGATCGCACCGGGCTGCCGCGCTTGGTCGCGGCGACCGAGACCATTCCCGCTAAGCTCTGCCGGAGCTTCGGCGTGATCTTCGACCGCGCCGCGCCAGCGACAGCGCCGCTCACCATTCGCGTGACCCACCCCCCGCTACGCCGGCCCGATGGCCGCGCCGGCAGCGTCGATCGCTTTGACATTCCCCCTGGCGCCGGGCCGCATTATGTCGGCTTCACCTTTACCGATCCCTGGGAAATGGTCGCCGGCGACTGGGAATTCGTGATCCTCCTCGGCAACCGCCCGCTCGCGCGCCAGCATTTCACCGTGCTGGCGGCGATCGCGGCGCCGGACTCTGGTTGCGCCAACGCGGTTTCGCGCCGGATCGCGCCGACCGCGATCGCAGGTTGACGCGGCTTTTTGGCGAAACGCCGCGCCCGCGGCGAAACCGCCGGCTGCCCCCTTTTGTTTGGCCGCGCAGCTTGGCATCCTTCGGCCATGAGCGCACCGACCACGCCCGTCGCCACCCCTCCCGCGCCGCCGCCGGCCGCCGCCGCGCCCGCGGTGCCGGCGCCGCCCGGTCTCGCCGCGCAGCCGCCGCCGCCCGCCTCAACGGCGGAGCGGAGCAAAGCCATTCTCGAGCAATTGCAACGCGCCGAGCAGGCCATGCTCGCCAAACGCCTCGGCGAAGCCGCCGGCATCTGCCAGGATGTGCTGGAGGCGGTGCCCGACCACCCGCCGGCGCTCGCCTTGCTCGGCGCCATTCTCGGCCATCGCGGCGATCTCGCGCGGGCGACCTCGCTGATCGAGCGGGCGCTTGCCAAGCAGCCGAATGTCGCCTCCTGGCATACCAATCTCTCGGGCCTCTATCGCCTGCTCTATCGTTTCGACGACGCCGTTGCCGCCGCCCGCGAAGCGGTGCGTCTGCAACCCGCGATTGCGCGCTTTCAGGTCAATCTCGGCAAGGCGCTGATGGATCGCGGCGAGCGCGACGCCGCGATCGATGCCTTTCTCGCCGCGCTCGCGAGAGAGCCCGCCCATCCCGAAGCGCATCTCGCGATCGGCCAGATCCTGCTCGCGCGCGGCGAGATGAAACCGGGCTGGGTGGAGTATGAATGGCGCAACCAGCTCGAACAGGCCAAGGGGATGCTCCCGAAAATGGCGGCGCCGGCGTGGAACGGCATGCGTTTGCCCGACGACCGCATCCTTCTCGTCGGCGATCAGGGGTATGGCGATACGCTGCAATTCAGCCGCTATATCCCCGAGGTCGCGGCGCGCTGCCGGGAGGTGGTGGTGGGCTGTAGCCCCGATATCGCGCCGCTGCTGCGCACGATCCGCGGCGTCGCCGCCTGCCATACCCGCTGGGATCAGATTCCGCCGCATAAGGTTTTTTGCCTGATGTCGAGTCTCCCCGGGATTTTCGCAACCGACCTTCCAACGATCCCAGCGCCGATCCCTTATTTCAGCGTCGATCCCCCCCTCATCCGCGCCTGGCAAACCCGTTTCGAGCGCGATCTGCCGCGTGGGGCCTTGCGCGTCGGCGTCGCCTGGGCGGGGCGCACGACCCACCCCAATGATCGCCGCCGCTCGATGCGGCTCGCCGACCTCGCCCCGCTCGGCAAGGTCGCGGGGGTCGCCTTCGTCTCGTTGCAGCAGAAATTCCCGCCGCGTGACCGCGCGACGCCGAACGTGCTGCCGGGCCTTCTCGATGTCTCCGAGGCGCTGACCAATTTCGCCGAAACCGCCGCCGCGATCATCAATCTCGATCTCGTGATATGCGTCGATACCTCGGTCGGCCATCTCGCCGGCGCGCTGGGCAAGCCGGCTTGGCTGATGCTCCCGACCCCGTCTGACTGGCGCTGGCTGCTCGATCGTAGCGACAGCCCCTGGTATCCCTCGCTCCGGCTCTTTCGCCAAAGCCGGGCCGGGGATTGGAGCGAGGTGACGGCGGCCATCGTGCAAGCGCTCGAGGCGCTGCCGCGGCGCGCGAAATAGGGCGCCCGATGCCTCATTGTCGCTTGATCTGCCTCAAAGCGGACAGGCTGAAATCCCCTAAGCTGCCGTCATGGACATCGACGCCCTGATCGCCCGCTATGACCGGCGGGTGCCGCGCTACACGAGCTATCCCACCGCGCCGCATTTCTCGGACGCGGTCGGCGCCGCGACCGCCGCCGGATGGCTCGCCGCCCTTCCTGAGACGGCGTCGCTCTCGCTTTATCTCCATGTTCCGTTCTGCCGCACGCTGTGCCGTTTTTGCGGCTGCCATACCAGTGCTGTGAATACTGACGCGCCGCTCCGCACCTACGCCGCGGCGCTGCGCGACGAGATCGCCCTGGTCGCGCAAACCATCGGCAAGCCGCTCACGGTCCGCCAGATCCATTGGGGGGGCGGCACGCCGAGCATCTTGCCGGCGGCGGAGTTACGCGCGATCAGCGAGAGCATCCGCCGACATTTCCACCTCGCGCGCGACGCCGAAATCGCGATCGAGATCGATCCGCGCCGGCTACCGGCGGACCGTCTTGCGGCTCTCAGGGACATGGGGGTGACGCGCGTGAGCCTCGGGGTGCAGGATTTCGCGCCCGACGTGCAGGAAACCATTGGGCGCCAGCAATCCTTCGCCGCGACCGCCGCCTGCGCCGAAGCCTTGCGCGGGATCGGGGTCGGCTCGGTCAATCTCGATCTGGTCTATGGTCTGCCGCACCAGACCGCGGACGGGCTGCGCGCGACCCTGCGCCAGGCGCTGACCATCGCGCCAGAGCGCATCGCGGTGTTCGGCTATGCCCATGTGCCGTGGATGCAGCGGCATCAGGCGCTCATCCCGGAGGCGTCGCTGCCGGATGCACGGGCGCGGTTTCTGCTTCGCGAAATCGCCGAGACCGAAATCCTCGCCGCGGGCTATCTCGCGATCGGTCTCGACCATTTCGCCAAACCCGGCGACGGGCTCGCGCAGGCCGCCGCCAGCGGTCAGCTGCGCCGGAATTTCCAAGGCTACACCGATGATGCCGCCGATGCCTTGATCGGCCTCGGCGCCTCGGCGATCAGCAGCCTGCCGCAGGGTTATGCGCAGAACGCGCCGCGCGTGCCGGCCTATCGCGCGGCGATCGCGGCGGGGGGCTTGGCGGTCGCGCGCGGGGTCGCGCTCGACGCCGATGACCGGCTGCGCCGCGCCGCGATCGAGCAGGTGATGTGCACGATGCGGCTCGATCTCGACGCGCTACGCGCAGCGCACGGCGCGGCCGCGGATGCGCTCGACGACGCCCATCCGGCCCTCGCCGAACTGGCGGCGATCGGCCTGATCGCCTGGGACGGCCGCCATCTCAGCGTGCCCGCCTCGGCGCGGCCATTTCTCCGCGCCGTCGCCGCCGCCTTCGATCGCTATCTCGACCCCGTGCCGACGCGCCACGCGCCCACGATCTGAGCCCCTGCGGCGCTGCCCCACCACCAAACGGGACAAAAGTTTTTTGGTTCTTTTTTCCAAAAAAGAACGTTTTATTTTTTACATCAAACGCTATTCACCGTGTGCCCGCCATCGACGACGATCGTCGCCCCGGTCATGTGCGCGCCGGCGTCGGAGGCGAGCAGGAGCAGCGGGCCGGCGAGGTCGCGCGGCGTCCCGAGCCGGCGCTGTGGGATGCGGCGGATCATCGCTTGCCCCGCTTCGGTCGCGAAAAATGCGGAGTTCATATCGGTTTCGATATACCCCGGCGCCAGCGCGTTGACGCGGATCTGGTGGCGGGCGAACTCGACCGCGAGGCTCCGCGTCAGGTGCAGCAATCCGGCCTTGGCGGCGGTGTAGGATGCGAGATGGGAGCCGACGCGGATCCCGAGGATCGAGGCGATGTTGATGATCGATCCCGGCCGCTTGGCCGTGATCAGCCGCCGCGCCGCGGCGCGCGCCACCAGGAACGCGCCGCGGAGATTGACCGCGACCACCGCATCCCAATCGGCGGCGCTCTGCTCGATGGCGGGCTTAGGCGTGGCGATGCCGGCATTGTTGACGATGATGTCAGCGACCACCCCCCGCGCCGCGAGCCCGGCGAGGCAGGCCTCGATCGAGGCGTCATCGGTGACGTCGAGCCGTGCGGCTTCGGCCCGCTCGCCGAGGGCGGCAGCCGCGGCGGCCAGCCGCGCCTCATTGCGGGCGGCGAGAATGACATGGGCGCCGGCGCCGTGGAGCATGTGCGCGAAGGCGAGCCCGAGGCCGCCGGAGGCGCCGGTGATCAGCGCCGTGCGCCCGGCGAGCGAGAAGAGTTCGGCGGCGCCCGGGAACGTCGTTTCTGCGATTTTATCTGACATGCAATCCTTTCCCGTCTAGAGCGCGATCGGTTTAAGTCGATCACGCTCTACAGCTATTTTGGCGAGCAAGTTGGCCGGTTTTGATGGAACAGGATGGTTCAATCAAAACCTACCTTGCTCTAAAAACGGCGCCGCGGCGAGGGTTTCGGCGCGCACCCCGAGTGGTGGCGCGGCCGCCGCGGCAAGCAGCCGCCAGCGCTGTAGCGTCGCCCCGCGGTTGAGCCCGAGCACCAGGCTTGCGACACCGCCGAGACCGCGCAACCGCCCCCTCATCTCGGTTTCGATGTCATAGGGATGACAATAGGTCCAGAGCGTCTGCCCCGCGAGGCGCCGCCAGAGGCGCCGGAGATCGCGGAGCGGCAAGGCGCGGAGATACATCCCGCCCAGCACCGGCAGCAGCCGCCCGGCCAGCGGCGCGACCGGCACCGGCAATTCGAGCAAGCCGCCCGGCCAGCGAAACGCCGCGCGCGGCGCCCCCGGCCAGCCAGCGATCCAAGCGGGGCCGGGGATGACGCTCGAAGAATAGGCGAAACCCGCCGCGAGCAGCCCCTCCACCGCCCACGCCGTCCTCGGCACG
Organism: Acidibrevibacterium fodinaquatile; assembly: GCF_003352165.1. GTDB lineage: Bacteria > Pseudomonadota > Alphaproteobacteria > Acetobacterales > Acetobacteraceae > Acidibrevibacterium > Acidibrevibacterium fodinaquatile. The sequence goes on along the minus strand of NZ_CP029176.1, from coordinate 1,247,485 downwards.
AGCGAAAAGAACGGCGCGCGAAATCCGGCGACCGCGACCGCGCCGATATCCTCGAGCCGCGCCTTCGCCGCCGTTATCCCGGCGGCGAAATCCTGCGGATCGAGCGCCTGCAAGCGGGCATGGCAATAGCCGTGCGAGGCGATTTCATGCCCACCCGCGGCGATGGCGCGCACCAGCAGGGGCGCGCGGCGGGCAATCTCGTCGGTGATGAAAAAAGTCGCGCTGATCCGGTGGGCCGCGAAAAATTCGAGCAAGCTCTCGGTCAGCGCTTTTACCCGCGCCGGCCCCTCGGCCAGGGGGGCGTGATCCTCGAGATCGACGGTGAAGCTGACCGGGCCGAAAACCGGCGCTTCCCCGCCGCCGGCATCGGCATGGCTGGACAATCGGCCGGTGAGCTTCACATATGAGGATGAGATCATGCCGAAACGCTATGAACCTTGTTGCTCCAGCCCCTGGGAACCCATGAGCCAGCCTGACATCCTACCGATCGCGACCGCGCCACGGACCGCCGACGACGCCCAAGCCGCGGGCATTCCGCCTGGCGATTCCCTCTCCGACCGCGCCCTCGCGCTCGAGGCGGAGATCGCGCGGCTCATCGTGACGGTTCTCCATCTCGAGAACAAGCCCGAAGAGATCAATCCCACGGCACCTTTGTTCGGCGAGGGGCTCGGCCTCGATTCGATCGACGCCCTCGAACTCGCGCTCGCGATCTCGCGCGACTATGGCATCGAGCTGAAATCCGACGATGAGCGCAATCGTCGGATCTTCGCCAGCTTGCGCGCGCTCGCCGCCCATATCGGCGCCGCCCGCACCAAATAAACCCGGCAATGGAGCCCTTCCCCGCGCGCTTTGCGCTTGTCGCACGCAAAAAAACCGCGGCGCTGTTTCAAAGCGCGGAGGGAGTGATCACGGCCCGCGATTTTCTCGCCGCCGCAGCGCGGCTCGCAGCGGCGCTGCCGGCGGGGGGCATGGTGCTCAATCTCTGCGAGGATCGGCTTTCCTTCGCGCTCGGCTTCGCCGCGGCGATGATCGCCGGCTGTGAGAGCGCCTTGTCGAGCGACCGCTCCCCGGCCCGGGTCCGCGAACTCGCGGCCCGCCTCGGCACCGCCGCGATCCTCAGCGAGCGCCCGGCGAGCGCCGCGCCCTGCCCGACGATCACGGTCGACCCCAGCGCTTTGCTCGCCAGCACCAACCCGGCGGGGGAGTGGGCAAACCCCGAATTCGCCGGCGCGATGCCGGCGGCGACGGTATTCACCTCCGGCAGCACCGGCGAGCCGGTCGCTCACCGCAAACGCTGGGGCGCGCTTCACGCCCGCAGCTACGCCGCGGCGATGCGCTTCGGGCTCGCGGCCGAGGCGCCAGTCTCCCTGGTCGGGACGGTGCCGCCGCAACACATGTACGGCTTCGAGACCACGGTTCTGCTCGCCCTTCATTGTCCGGTGACGAGCTGGTGCGGCCCGACATTCTTCCCCCATGACATCGCCGCCGCCCTCGCCGCGATGCCGGCGCCGCGCCTTCTGGTCACGACGCCGTTGCAGCTCCGCGCCTTGCTCGATGCCGGCCTGACCCTGCCGCCGCTCGCCCTGGTGATTTCGGCGACCGCGCCGCTCGCCGCCGACCTCGCCGCCCGCGCCGAAGCGTGCTGGCAGACCAGGGTCGCGGAAATCTTCGGCGCGACCGAAGCCGGCTCGATCGCGAGCCGGATAACGACGGCGGGCGAGATCTGGGAGGCCTATCCCGGCCTGCATTTGACGGCCGACGCCGAGGGCGTGGTTTCGGTCGCCGCCCCGTTCGCCGAGACGGTGGCGCTGGCGGATGCGTTGGAACTGCTCGCGCCGGGGCGGTTTCGCCTCCTCGGCCGGCGCAGCGACGTCATCAAGCTCGGCGGCAAACGCGCCTCCCTTGCCGCCCTCACCCGCATCCTGACCGCGATCGAAGGGGTCGAGGACGGGGTTTTCGTCGCCCCCGGCGATCTCGACGCCGAACCGACCGCGCGCCTGCTCGCTTTCGTTGTCGCACCAGGACGCGAGCCGGCGGCGATCCTGGCGGCATTGCGGCGGGAAATCGACCCGATTTTCCTGCCGCGCCGGGTGATCCCCGTGCCGCGGCTGCCGCGCAACGAGTTCGGCAAGCTGAACGCGACCCACCTTGCCGCGCTCGCCGGAACGTCGACCAGCGGCTAAGCGCCGATGGCCCCTTGCGCCCCGATTTCGGGAACCCTGACCATCTCCGCAACCCACCCCGCTTTCGCCGGGCATTTCCCCGGCGATCCGCTGCTGCCCGGGGTGGTGCTGCTCGATCTCATCCTCGCCGATGCCGCCATTGCCGCGATCGGCGGGATCACGCGGCTCAAATTCCTCCGCCCGGTGCGCCCCGGCGAGCGGATCGACTACACCCTCGCCCACCTCGACTCCGGGCACATCACGGTCAGCGCGCAGGGGGCGGCGGGGCAGGTGCTGCGCGGCCGCCTCGGCCTTGCAGCCCCAGCGCCGCGCTTCATGCCATGACGGAGGCGCCGGCGGTGCCCGCCTGGCAAGCCCGCGCGGCCAGCGACGGCCAGCGCCGGCTGCGGCTGATGGCCTGGCTCTGCCGGCGGCTCGGCTGGCGGGCCGGGGCGCTGCTGCTATGGCCGATCACGTTCAGCATTTTCCTCTTTGACGCGGCCGGCCGGCAGGCATCGCGGCGCTTTCTCACCCGTGCCCTCGGCGGCGAGGCGGGGACCGGCGCGGCGCGGCGCCGGCCGGTTGGGACACGCGACATATTCCGCCATTATCTCACCTTCGCCGAAACGCTCCTCGATCGCTTTTTCTTGCTGCAAGGCCGGCGGGCGCTGTTCGATATTCGCGTCGAGGGCCGCGAGCATCTCGTCGCCGCGACGGCGGCAGGAAAGGGCGTGGTGCTCCTCGGCGCCCATCTCGGCAGCTTCGAGATGCTGCGTTTCGCCGCCGGGGCGGGCGCGCCGGCGGCGATCCGCATGGTCATGCATCGCAACGGGCAAGACGCGCTGACGGCTTTGTTCGAGGAACTCGACCCGAGTTTTGCCGCGAGCGTGATCGCCCTCCCGGGGCCGGATGGCGATGGCATCGCGCTGGCGCTGGCGCTCCGCGAAACCCTCGCCGGCGGCGGCGTGGTCGGCTTGCTCGCCGATCGCCCGGCCGCCGGGCAAGCGGTGATGGTGACCGATTTTCTCGGCGCACCGGCGGCCTTTCCGCTCGGCCCGTTCCGCCTTGCCGCCGCCACCGGCGCGCCGGTGCTGCTCGGCTTCGCGCTTCGTCTCGCGCGCCGGCGCTATCTCGTGCATATCGAACCCCTCGCCGCGACGATCACGCCGCACCACGCCGGGAAGGCGGCGGGCGCGGCCGAGCCTTGGGCGGCGCTGCGCCCCTATGTGACCCGCTATGCCGAGCGTCTCGCCGCCCTCTGTCGCGAATACCCTTATAATTGGTTCAATTTTCATGATATCTGGGAAAACACCGATAACCCCGGGCGGCCTCGCCGCTCTCCTCCTGCTCGCGATGATGGTCGCGCGGCCGGCCTGGGCGGAAACCGCGCCGCTGACCATCGTGGGGCTGATGGCTGACCTCGCCGCGGTACCCGAGCGGCATGCGACATTCGTTGAGACCAAGACCCTGCACGCGCTCGCCGCACCGATCGAGACCCATGGCACGCTCGCCTGGCGGCGGCCGGACCAGCTCGAAAAAATCACCGCCCCACCGCATTCGGAGCGTTTGTCCCTGAGCGGCGAGCGTCTTCGCCTCACGCTCGGCGACCAGCCGACGCGCGAGATCGATCTTGCCGCGGCGCCGCCGATTGCCGGCATCGTGACGGCGATCCGAGCGACGTTGGCCGGCGATCTCGCGGCACTCGAACGCGATTACAGCGTCGGGCTCGAAGGCGATCGGGCGCATTGGCGCCTGACCTTGGTGCCGAGCGATCCCGCGGTCGCGCGGTTCCTGCGTGTCGCGCGCATCGAAGGCAGCGGGCCGACGCCCGACCTCGTCGCCTTCGAGCAAAGCAATGGCGATGCCAGTGTCATGCGCATCACGCCAACGCCGTGACCGGCGCATCATGACCGGCGCGCGCTGGCGTCTTCTCGCGACCCTGGCGCTCGCGATCGGCCTCGTCGTGCTCGCCCTGGCGCGGGCCGATCTCAGTGCCGACATCGCCGATTTCCTGCCCCAGGGCGGGAATGAAGACACCCGCTTCATGCTCGACCAAGTGCGGCAAGGGCCGGCCGCGAGCCTGCTTCTGTTCGGGATCGAGGGGGCGCCGCCGGCCGCTCTCGCTGCGATCAGCCGCGATTTTGCAGCCCGGCTCGGCGCGTCCGGGCAGTTTCGCTTCGTCCAGAACGGCGATAACCTCGCCGGCGGCGCCGAACAGGAATTTTTGTTTCGCCATCGCTATCTGCTCTCGCCCGCGACACGCCCGGAAGCCTTCACCGAAGCCGCGCTCCACGCCGATTTCGTGGCACTACGCGATATTCTCGCCTCCTCCGCCGCCCCGCTCGCGAGCGCATTCGGCCTCGCCGATCCCACCGGCGCGGCGCCGGCGCTGCTTGCGCTATGGGCGGGGCCGAGCCGGGTGCGCACGATCGACGGGGTCTGGTTCGCGCCCGAGCGTGATCGCGCCCTCCTCATCGCCCGCACCCGCGCAAGCGGCGTCGATCTCGCCGGCCAGCGCCGTGCGGCGCGCGCGGTCGCAGCGGCGTTTCAGGCCAGCGCCCACGGCCAAGCACGGCTGCTGCAAGGCGGGCCGGCGGTCTTCGCCCTTGCCGCCGAACACGCGATCCGCGGCGATGCCGAGACCATCTCGGTGCTGTCTGGCCTCCTGGTGCTCGCCATTCTCGCGGCATGGCTGAAAAACCCGCTGGCGCTCGCCGCCGTTCTGATCCCGGTTTTGTTCGCAACCGCCGCGGCCTTGGCGCTGACCACGCTCGTTTTCGGGCGCGTGCATGCGCTGACCTTCGGGTTCGGGATGACGATGCTCGGTGTCAGCCTCGATTATCCGGTGCTCTGGATCGGCCATCGCCGCCCGGGCGAGGCGGTTGCCGCGACCAGCGGCCGGATTGGGCGCACGCTCGCGGTGACCGTCGCCGGCGCCGCCGCGGGGCTTGCCGGGATGGGGTTTTCGGCGTTTCCGGGCCTTGCCGAACTCGGTCTGTTTGCTGCGAGCGGGCTGGTCGCGGCGGCGCTCGCGACGCGCTTGATCCTCGCGCCGCTGGTGGTTGCGGCGGCGATCGCGCCCGCCGAGCGTCCGGCGCCCTGGCTCGCGCGCTGGGAGGGGCTGCGGCGCTATCGCGCCTGGACGCTCGTCCCGATCGCGCTCGCCGGGTTTTCCCTGCTCGCGGCACCGCCGCCGCTCACGCGCGATCTCCGGGCGCTGAGCCCGGTGCCGCAAGAGGCCGGCGATCTCGACGGCGCTTTGCGCGCCGAATTGGGGGCGCCGGAAGTCGCCGTTCTCGCCTGGGTCGAGGGGCCTGACGCCGAGGCGGTGCTGGCGCGCGAGGAAGCCTTGCTGCCGCGCCTTGACGGCCTGATCGCGCGCGGCAGCCTCGCCGATGTCAATCTCGCCGCCCGCCTCTTGCCCAGTGTCGCGACCGAGCGTGCCCGGCAGCGGGCGATCCCGCCGCCAAGCCTGCTCGCCGAGCGGGTCACGCGGGCAGCGGCGGGGCTCGGGTTTCGCGCCGATGCTTTCAAACCCTTTCTCGACGATGCCGCGACCGCCCGCGAAGACCCGCCGCTCACGCTCGCCACGATCACTCCGCCGCTTCTCGCCGCCCGGCTCGCACCCTTGCTATTTGCCTATGGCGGGCGCTGGTTCGGCGTCATCGCGCCGAGCGGGCTCGCCGATCCGGCGGCGTTTCGCGCCGCCTTCGCCGATGCCCCGGACGTGCATGTTCTCGACGTTCCGGCCGCGATGACGGCGCTGGTCGCGACCTATACCGGGCAAGCCTGGCGCTGGCTCGGTCTTGGCGCCGGCGGCGCGCTGGCGGCGCTGATCGTCGGGCTCGGCGGCGTGCGCCGGCTTCCGCGGGTGCTCGCCCCGCTCTGCGGCGCGGTCATCGTGACGGTGGCGCTGCTCGGGTGGTTCGGCGAGGCTTTGTCGCTGTTTCACATCGTCGCGCTGCCGCTGATGGTCGGGATCGGGCTCGATTACGCGCTTTTTTTCGCCCGCCGCCAGCCCAGCGACGACGAGCGCGCGCGCACCCTCCGCACGCTCCTCCTCTGCCATGTCATGACGCTCTCGACCTTCGGCCTCTTGCTCTTCTGCCGCACGCCGCTGTTGCATGGCATCGGGCTCACGGTCGCGATCGGCGTCATCGCCGCGATGATTTTCTCGTTTTTCCTCGCCGGCTGGCCGCCGCTCAGATCAGCATCTGAATATCGCCGTCGATCGCCAGCGCCTGGCCGCTGATCGTCGCGCCGAAGGGGCTTGCGAGATAGAGCGCCATGTTGGCGATGTCTTGCTGGGTGACGAAGCAGCGGAGACTGGTGGTGGAAACGGCGCGATCGGTCTGCTCGTTTTCGGAAATGCCGGCCGCGACCGCCTTCGCCTTGATGACGGCGCGGATGCGCGGCCCGTCGACGAGGCCGGGGAGGATGGCGTTGGCGCGGATCCCGTCCGGGCCGAGTTCGATCGCCAGCGTCTTGGTGAAGCCGACCACCCCCCATTTCGCCGCCGCATAAGGGGCGCGGAGCGGAAAGCCGAAGCGCCCGGCGGCGGAGCTGAGATTGATGATCGCGCCGCCACCGGCCTCGCGCAGCGCCGGAATGGCGAGGCGGGCGCAATGGAAAAAGCTTTCGAGATCAACCCGCAGCGTCTCCGAAAGCTCCTCGGGCGCGATGTCTTCGACCCGCTTGGTTGGCCCGGCGATCCCGGCATTGTTGACCAAGACATCGAGCCCGCCGAGATGCGCGAGGGCTGCCGCCATGAACGCCTCGACATCTTCGCGCCGGCCGGCATCGGCGCGCAGGCCGGCATGGGGGGAAGCCGCCAAGGCTTGCGCGTCGATATCGGAGATGAAGACGCGCGCCCCGCAGGCTGCGAAACTATCCGCCATCACCCGCCCGATCCCGCCCGCCGCGGCCGAAATCGCCACCCGCAGCCCCGTCAAATCGACCGGCAAAGCCTGCCTTGCGCCCGTCACCATGTGTCATCTCTCCCGTGCTTTGCCGGGAAACTGCCACGATCGCGGCGAGAGGGAAATAGACCCCGGGGAATAACGAAACGACGGTCTTGACGCAGCCTTGGCGACCGACCACGTGCTCGAGATATGAAAGCGCGCCGCACCATTATCCTCGACATGACGCCGGAGGGGGAATTCCGCCGCCCGCGCGCCCCCGAATTCGGGCGAACGCCGTGGCTTTTCCGCCTCGCCGCCGCCGGTGCCCTGGTCGCGCTGGTGCTCGGCACCCTCGCGCTCGCCGCCTTCGCCTTCTGGCTCGCCATGACCCTGCTGCCGGTGGTGATCATCGCCGCGGCGATCGCCTATGCGGCGTTTCGCCTGCAACTGTGGCGAAGCGGCCGCGGCGCGGGCGGCTGGCGAGGGTAAGCCTGTCACCAGATAAAGCCAGATAGGTTTGGGACGAATTTGTCGCGAGACGAATTTGTCGTCATGGGCGGGGAAAGCTATAGAGGCGCGATGAAACCGCCGCACCGCCCGCATCCGGGAAAAAACCGCGATTCCCACCCCTTCCGGGGTGCGCAGGCAGGGCCCGGCCCGGCCGGTCAGGCCCCCGCTGGGCGCGCCTTCCGCCCCGCGCGTTCGCCCGCCCCGCGCCCCGAAGCGCCAACGCACGGCACGGTCTGGCTCTCAGGGCGGCACGCGGTCGCGGCGGCGCTCGCCAACCCGGCACGGCGCCTTCGCCGCCTTTTGCTCACCGAGGAGGCCGAAGCTGCGCTCGCCGCGCGTTTGCCGCCGCCCTGGCCGCTGGCGCCCGAGCGCGTGGAGCGCGCCCGGCTCGACCAGCTTCTCGGCCCCGATGCCGCGCACCAGGGGGTCGCCCTTCTCGCCGATCCGCTGACGCCGCCACCGCTCGCGCGGGTGCTGGAGCGGCCCGGCCCGATCCTGGTTCTCGATCAGGTCGCCGATCCGCGCAATATCGGCGCGATCCTGCGCGCCGCCGCCGCCTTTGCCGCCTGCGGGGTGATCGTGCAGGAACGCCATGCCCCAGGCGAGACCGGAACCATGGCCAAGGCCGCCGCTGGCGCGCTGGAAACCGTGCCGGTGCTCCGCGCCGTCAACATCGCGCGCACCCTGGTCGCGCTCAAGGCGGAGGGGTTTTGGGTGGTCGGGCTCGATGCCGGCGGCTCGGCGCTTTCTGGCCCGGCGCTTGCAGGGCGGCGGGTCGCGCTGGTGCTCGGCGGTGAGGGCGAAGGTCTTCGCCGCCTAACCCGCGAAACCTGCGACGAAATCGCCGGCCTGCCGATGCCCGGGCCGATGGCGAGCCTCAATGTCAGCGCCGCCGCCGCGATCGCGCTTTACGAAATTTCCCGCCCGGCGCAAACGCGGAATTAACCCGCCCGGACGAGATTGGCGCGATCCCGGCGGTCCGCCTCCGCGGCGCCGAACCGAAGACGCCAAAACGGCAAAAGCGAGGGCTGCTTGGCATGCTGTGCGATTGGAACCTGTTATCGGAGGATCTGCAACTGATCCTCTCGCGCGAGGCGCTGCGCCGTGCCGTCGAAACCGTCGCCAGCCAGGCCGAAATCCTGGCGGCGGAGATGGAAGAGGGCGGGCTTAGCGATCTCGGCGGGCCGGAGGCGCTGCGCCTGCTCGCCGCCGTCGCCCGCGCCACCGGCAGCGAAAGCCTCGCCATCCCGGCCGCCGGCCACGCTTAACCGCTGTCGACGAACACCAGGCGATCCCGCTCTTTGGCGGGCGATGGCTGCGTGTCACGCCCGCGTGGATTTAGGCCGGGAACGATGGCGGAATTCCATCGCATCGGCGCTGACCGCTGCCCCGGCCGGATAGCGCGCGACAGAGAGCGCGGATCAGCGCTTAGATCAGCGTTTCGATCAGCGCTTCCTTGGGGCCGGGTGGGATGCTTTCAGCGGCCGAGGGGATTATATAGCGGCGATGGCCATCGACCCCCCTCCCCCACGCGAGCGGCTCGGCGCCGCTTCGGCGCCATCTCCGCCCCGCGCCCCGCGCCCTGACGCGGGCGGCGTGCGACGCTTTCTCGCCCGCTGGCTCGGGCGGCTGGTCGGCGTGCTCGCCGGGCTTGTCGTGTTGGCCGGGCTCGCCGCGGTGATCGTCGCCTATGGCGCCTATCGCCACTATGTCGCCGATCTCCCCGATATCAATGGGCTCAAAAACTACCAGCCGGCGGTGATGAGCCGGGTGTTCGCGGGCGATGGCTCGCTGCTCGCCGAACTCGCCAATGAACGGCGCATCTACACCCCGTTCACCGCCATCCCGCCCCTCGTGACTGCGGCCTTCATCGCCGCCGAGGACCAGAATTTCTGGACCCATCGCGGCGTCGATCCGCTCGCCATCCTGCGCGCGGCGGTCACCGATATCGGCCATCTCCATGAGGGGCGGCGGCCGATTGGCGCCTCCACCATCACCCAGCAGCTCGCCAAGAACATGCTGCTCGGCAACGAGCCGACGCTCGGGCGCAAAATCCGCGAGGCGATCCTCGCCCTCCGCATCGACCAGAGCCTCAGCAAGCAGCGGGTGCTCGAACTCTATCTCAACGAAATCTATCTCGGCCAGCAATCCTACGGTGTCGCCGCCGCCGCCGAGGCCTATTTCAACAAGCCGCTCGATGAGCTGACCCTGGCCGAGGCGGCGATGCTGGCGGCGCTGCCGAAAGCGCCGAATAATTACAACCCCTTCCGGTTTCCCGAGGCGGCGCGGGCGCGGCGCGACTGGGTGCTTGAACGCATGGCCGAAACCCATGCCGTGTCGCTGGCCGAAGCCCACGCGGCACAGGCCGAGCCGCTGGTGCCGCATGGCTACCACCACCCCGATCTCACCCCGGGCGGAGACTATTTCGCCGATGAGGTCAAGCGGGAGCTGATCTCGCGCTTCGGCGCCGAGACCACCAGCGAAGGCGGGCTGATGGTGCGCGCGAGCCTCGATCCGCATCTCCAGGCCGCCGCCGAGGACACGCTTCGCGCCGGGTTGATGGCCTATGACCGCGCCCATGGCGGCTGGCGCGGCGCCGTCAGCCATATCGCGGCCTCTAGCGCCGAGCTGGGCCGCGATTGGGCGGGCAAACTCGCCGCCGTCGTGCCGCCGCCTGGCATGCTGCCGCGCTGGCGGCTTGCGATCGTGATCGAAGAGAGCGACGGCGCGGCGCGGCTCGGCTGGCTAGAGCCCGCATCGGACGCGCCGGCCACCCCGAAAACCGGGACGATCCTGCTCGCCGATTGCGCCTGGGCACGCCCGAAGATCGCGAACGCGCCGGCCGGCACGCTCGGCCCGGCACCGCAGCGGCTGCGCGATCTCTTCACCCCCGGCGATGTGGTGATGATCGAGCCGCCGGCGACGAAAACGGCGCGGCTGCAGCTCCGCCAGATCCCCGAGGTTGAGGGGTCGCTCGTCTCGCTCGACCCGCGCACCGGCCGCGTCCTTGCCCTGGTCGGCGGCTGGAGCCATGCGATCAGCCAGTTCGACCGCGCCACCCAAGCCAACCGCCAGCCCGGCAGCGCCTTCAAACCCTTCGTCTATCTCGCCGCGATGGAACAGGGCATCTCGCCGAGCCAGCGCTTCCTCGATGCGCCCTTCGTCGTCGATCTCGGGGACAAGGGAAAATGGCGGCCGAATAATTTCGAGATGGATTTCAACGGCCCGATGCCGCTCCATGAGGCGCTGCAGCATTCGCGCAACTTGGTCACGCTGCGGGTTGCCAATCAGATCGGCATGAAGGCGGTGGCGGAGACCGCGGCGGCGTTCCATATCGTCGATGACATGCCGCGCGTCTTGCCGGCGGCGATCGGCGCGATCGAGACCACGGCGCTCCGCCTCGCCGGCGCCTATGCCTCGCTCGACGCGGGCGGGCGGGCGGTGATCCCGAGCCTGATCGACAGCGTCCAGGATCGTGACGGCCATGTTCTCTGGCGCACACCCGGCCTCGGCTGCGAAAGCTGCGCCGCCGACCCAGGCCAGCCGCCCCTCCTCGATGACCAGCGCCCAGCGATCGCCGACCCGCAAAGCGTCTTTCAGGTCGTCACCATGATGCAGGACGTGGTCCAGCGCGGCACCGGCACCCGCGCCGGCAAGGATCTCGGGCGGCCAATCGCCGGCAAGACCGGCACCACGCAGGATTACGACGATGCCTGGTTCGCCGGCTTCACCCCCGATCTCGTCACCGTCGTCTGGGTCGGTTTCGATCAGCCGGCCGATCTCGGCCGCAACCAAACCGGCGGCGAACTGGCAGCACCGATCTGGCATGATTTCATGGCGATCGCGCTCAAGGATCATCCGGTGCTGCCCTTCGTCGCGCCACCCGGGGTGACGCTGGCATCGTGGCACGATGCCGTCCAGACCATGACCGACGCGTTCAAGGACGGCCAAGAACCCGGCGCCTCGCTTGCGCTCGGTGACCTGCCGCATGGCACAGCGAACGCCGCGCCCACGAGTGCCGGCGCGCCGGCGGCGACCAACGCCCCGCCGGGTGATAACGGCACGCCGCAACCCGCCGAAGGCGCAGCGCCCGCGGCCAGCGCCGCCGCCCAACCCCCGCCCGCCGCCAGCGATTCCGACAAGGCGATGGGCGGGCTTTATTGACGACAGAACCCCAGACTTTTTGAGCGCTCGAACGAGCGCACATCGCCGTGTGTCCTTACCGGCGCGCTTGCGTTTTCGGCGCAGGAATGTGAAGCTTTCCTGATTATGCACCGGCAGAGTGCATGGCACGGGAGAGCCAAACATGCAGTTGAGCCGCGATGAGTTGGTGCGCGCCTATCGCAGCATGTGCACCATCCGCCAGTTCGAGGAGCGGGTGCACACCGAATTCGCGACCGGCGATATCCCTGGTTTCGTTCATCTCTACGCCGGCGAGGAGGCCTCGGCGGTCGGCGTCTGTCTTCATCTCACCGAACATGACAGCATCGCCTCCACCCATCGCGGCCACGGCCATTGCATCGCCAAAGGATGCGACGTGACGGCCATGATGGCGGAGATTTATGGCCGCAAAACCGGGCTCTGCGCCGGCAAGGGCGGGTCGATGCACATCGCTGATCTCGACAAGGGCATGCTCGGCGCCAATGGCATCGTCGGCGGCGGCGCGCCGCTCGCTTGCGGCGCCGCGTTGAGCGCCAAAACCCTGAAAACCGGAGCCGTCGCCGTCGCCTTCGGCGGCGATGGCGCCTCCAACCAGGGCACCACGGCGGAGGCGATGAATCTCGCCTCGGTCTGGCGGTTGCCGGTGATTTTCGTCCTCGAGGATAATGGCTATGCCGAGTCGACAGCAAGCGCCTGGTCGGTCGCGGGTGATCCGCTGGACCGCGCCAAGGGGTTTGGCATGCCGGGCGTGCGTGTCGATGGCCATGATTTCTTCGCCGTCCACGAGGCCGCGGCGGAGGCGATCGCGCGGGCACGGGCGGGGGACGGGCCAAGCTTTCTCCACCTCAAGCTCGCCCGCTATTACGGCCATTTCGAGGGCGACGGCATGACCTATCGGGCGCCCGACGAGGTCGCGAAACTCCGCGCCGAACGCGACTGTCTCAAGCTCTTTCGTACCAAGGTCACCGAGGCCGGGCTGCTCGAACCGGCCGCACTCGATGCGATCGAGGGCGAGGTCGCGGCCGCGATCGAGGGGGCGGTGCGCGCGGCCAAGGCCGCGCCCATGCCCACCCCCGCCGATCTGCTCGCTGACGTCTATGTCAGCTATTGATGAGGAGCGCGTGGCATGGCCAAAAAATCCTACCGTCAGGCGATCAATGAGGCGATCCGCCAGGAGATGGCGCGCGATCCGCGCGTCGTCGTCATGGGGGAAGACAATGCCGGCGGCATGGGCGCGCCCGGCGAAGACGATGCCTGGGGCGGTGTGCTCGGCGTCACCAAGGGGCTCGTCGCTGAGTTCGGGCGCGAGCGGGTGCTCGACACGCCGATCACCGAAAGCGGCTTCATCGGCGCTGCCGCCGGCGCCGCCCTCACCGGGCTGCGGCCGATCGCCGAGCTGATGTTCGTCGATTTCATGGGGGTCTGCTTCGATCAGATCTTCAATCAGGCGGCCAAGTTCAAATACATGTTCGGCGGCAAGGCGCGCACGCCGCTCGTCATCCGCACCATGTATGGCGCCGGATTCCGTGCCGCCAGCCAGCACAGCCAATGCCTCTACCCGCTTTTTACCCATATCCCCGGCCTCAAGGTCGCGCTCCCGTCTTCGCCCTATGAGGCGAAGGGGCTGATGATCCAGGCGATCCGCGACGATGATCCGGTGATCTTGTTCGAGCACAAAATGCTCTACGATATCGAGGAAGAGGTGCCAGACGAGCCCTACACCCTGCCCTTCGGCGAGGCCAATCTCACCCGCGAGGGCGAGGATGTCACCATCGTCGCTTTCGGGCGGATGGTGACGCTCGCCAACGAGGCCGCCGATCAGCTCGGCAAGGAGGGGATCTCGTGCACCGTGATCGACCCGCGCACCACCTCGCCACTCGATCGCGAGACCATTCTCGAGGAAGTGCGCGCAACCGGCCGGCTGGTGGTGGTGGACGAGGCCAATCCGCGCTGCAACATGGCGACCGACATTGCCGCCCTGGCCGCCGAAGGGGCGTTCGATGCGCTCCGCGCGCCGATCCGCATGATCTCGCCGCCGCATACACCGGTGCCATTCTCGCCGGCGCTCGAGGATCTTTACGTGCCCGATGTCGCGAAGATCGTTGCGGGCGTGCGCGCGGTGATGGCGGCGGGCGGGCGCAAGGCGGCCTGACATGACCGGCTTGCGCGCCCTGGTGATGCCCAAAATGGGCCTCTCGATGACCGAGGGGATGGTCGCGCGCTGGCACAAGGCGCCGGGAGAGGCGGTGGCCGCTGGCGAGGAAATCGCCGATATCGAAACCAGCAAGATCACTGCCGCCTATGAAAGCCCCGCCGCCGGCACGTTGCGCCGCCAGGTATTGGCCCCCGGCGTGATGGTGCCGGTCGGCGCGCTGATCGGCGTCATCGATGACGGCACCGCCGATGACGCCGCGATCGATGCGTTCATCGCCGCCCAGCAAGCCGCCTTCGTGCCCGCGGCGGAGGCGGCGTCGGCACCGGCGGCAATGCGGGTTGAAACCGAGATCGGGCCGATCCAAGCGCTGGAAGCGGGGCCGGAGGATGCGCCGCCCTTGCTGCTAATCCACGGGTTCGGCGGCGATCTCGGCAACTGGATGTTCCTCCAGCCGCTGCTTGCCGCGCGCTTTCGCACCATCGCGATCGATTTGCCCGGCCATGGTGGCTCGACCAAAACCCTCGCCGGCGCGAATATCGCCGCGCTCGCCCGCGCTGTTGCGGCGCTCGCCCGCGCCCGCGGCCTCGGCCACGTGCATCTCGTCGGCCATTCGCTGGGTGGTGCGGTCGCGCTGATGCTGGCGTCCGAATCGCTTTCGTTGACCTTGATTTCGCCCGTCGGGCTCGGGCCGGAAATCAACATGGATTATGTCAGCGGCTTCATCGCCGCGCGCCGCGCGCGTGACATGCAGGCGGTGCTCGGGATGCTGTTTGCCGATCCGACCCTGATCGGGCGCGAGATGGTGGAAGCCGTGCTGCGCTATAAGCGGCTCGACGGGGTGGCGGCGGCGCTCGAGGCGATCGCCGCGGCGAATTTCGCCAATGGCCGGCAAAACATCTCGCTCCGCGAGTCCCTGGCGGCGGTGCGCGTGCCGGTGCTCGTCGCCTGGGGTGAAGCGGATCGCATCATTCCCGCCGCCCACGCCGATGCGCTGCCGGCTTCGGTGCGGGTCGCGCGCTTCCCCGAGACCGGCCACATGGCGCATATGGAGCGGGCCGCCGATCTCGCCCGGCATATTATCGAGATGGCGGGTCTTTAGAAAAACTTCTTTTTCTGAAGAAAAAGAAGCAAAAAGACTTTTCTTTGTTCTCTTTGCGCCGGTTTGCCTTTCTTCCCACGCTGGCCGGCCGAGACTACATTTCGTTCTTTACCACCGCGTGACGCGCGAAGGCGTGGGCTAGCGTTTCGTAAATCTCGCGCTTGAACGGCACCGCGAGAGCGGGCAGTTCGGCAAGCGAGGCCCAGCGCCAGGCGTCGAATTCCGCCGGAAGATGGGCATCGAGGCGGATCTCCTCATCCGCGCCGAGGAAGCGGAGCGCGAACCAGCGCTGTCTCTGCCCGCGATAACGCCCGCCGAGCGCCCGGCCGATCAGCTCGGGCGGCAGGTCATAGGTCAGCCATTCCGGGTATTCATCGATGATTTCAGCATGGGCGGTGCCGATTTCCTCCGCAAGTTCGCGGAGCACGGCATCGCGCGGCGTTTCCTCGGCATCGATCCCGCCTTGCGGCATTTGCCAGGCCTGCGCGAGATGGAGCGGCTGGCGGGCATCGGCGCGGCGCGCGACCAGCACCTGCCCCGCCTGGTTGAACAGCATCGCGCCGACATTCGGGCGATAGGGCATCTGCTCAGAGTCACTCGCCATGGGTCACCATCTCCGGTTTTCCGGCCGTCGCGGGCGGCATGACGATCAGCGCGCTTGCCGGCACCAGGGCGAGACCGTGGCTGGCGAGGGTGCCAGCCCAGGCGGCGATGCGCGCGACCGTCACCGGGCGCGGCAGATCGGCGAGGCCGAGCGCGCTGCCATGAGCGAGCGCCCGCTCGGCGAGCTGGTCGAGGGCGGCGCTGATCGCCGCTTCGCTCGGCGGCGCATCGACGACGAGATCGATCGCGCGGCCGGGAATCTCGCTCGGCGGCGGCGCGCCTGGCCGCGGATCGATATAAAACAGGCCGCGCTGCGCGAGATCGCGTTGCAACAGGGTGAAATTGACGGTCTGGGCGGCGAAGCGCTCGCCGTGCAACCCGTCCAACGCCCCGATCGTGCCGGCATAGCCGGTGATGCGTGAGAGCACCCATTCCAGCCGCCGCTCATTCTCCGCCGCCGGCGCGCCGGTGAGCAGGGTTTCCGGGCCGGCATCATTGAGGGGATAATTCTGCGGCTCGAGCGGGAGCGAGAGCAGAATCTCATGCCCTCGCGCCCGCGCGGCGGCGAGCAGCGGCGCGGGATCGGCGGCATAGGGCGAGAATGCCAGCGTCACCGCGGCGGGGAGATCGTCGATCGCGGCACGGCTTTCCGCCAGCGAGAGGCCGATACCGCCGAGCACGAGGCCAAGGCGCGGGCGGCGATCCTTGGGATCGCTGCCGCCGGCGTAAAGCGTGCGCGGCGCGACACCGCCCGGCCCGATGCGGGGAAGAACGGCGCCGGGATAATCCGGCGCGGGTTCCGTGAGGGCGGCATCGGGGGCGGCGATCGCAACGCCAGGCCCGCTTTCGCGCGCACGCGTGGCTGCAGCCGGGTTGTCGCCCGCCGGCGCCGCGCCCGCTCTGGACGGCGTTGCGGCACCACCGGCGACGGGCGCGGGCGGCGCGCCGAGAAGAGCGAGGACGATGACCGCAACGCTCACCGCGCCGAGCACCACCGCCCAGAAAACGACGAGGGCCAAAGCCGGCCAGGATAGCCGCGCCGGCATTCGCTCGCTCGCCGCCATCCCCGCCAGCCGGCGTCTCGTCAGTTAGCAGAAGCGCGGTTACTCGCCGCCATCGCGTTGATCAGCTTCAACCCCTGCTGGAGCTGAAAATCGGTGCTCGTCTTGGTGGGATCGAAGGCCGGCCAGTTCGCCGGCGGGCGCGACGGGATCTCCTTCACGATCGGCGGCAGATCGTTGCGCGCCGGCGGCGGCTGCTCTGTCCCGCCGCTATTGGTGATGGTGTGGTTGAGATCGGCCTCGCGTTCGGGCAGCAGCGCCGTATTGGTCTCGCGGCTTTCATGCACCTCGACATCGGGGGTGATCCCGAGCCCCTGGATCGAGCGGCCGGAGGGGGTGTAATAGCGCGCCGTGGTGAGGCGGATGGCGCCGTTATTGCCGGGCAGCGGGATGACCGTCTGCACCGAGCCCTTGCCGAAGCTGCGGGTGCCGAGCAGCACCGCGCGGCGGTCGTCCTGCAAAGCGCCGGAGACGATTTCGCTCGCCGAGGCCGAACCGTTATTGATCAGCACGACGAGCGGCAGGCCGCCGGTGAGATCGCCGCCGGATTTGGCATCCCAGCGCTGGCTGTCATCGGGGTGGCGGGCGCGGGTGGAGACGATCTCGCCATGATTGAGAAAATCATTCGACACCGCGACCGCCTGATCGAGCAGCCCGCCGGGATTGTTGCGGAGATCGAGGATATAGCCCTTGATATGGCCGTTTGCCTGCGCCTGCAATTTCTGCACCGCTTGGCGGATGCCGCTGTCGCTCTGCTCGGTGAATTGCGAGAGGCGGATATAGCCGATATCGCCTTCGAGCGACGAACGCACCACCTGGATATGGATGATCTCGCGCTTCATCGAGACCTCGATCGGCTTTTCGACGCCCTCGCGCTTGATCGTCAGCGTGATCTTGCTGTTCGGCGTGCCGCGCATCTTGTCGACAGCGTCGTTCAAGCTGAGGCCCTGGACGCTTTTGCCGTCGAGCGCGAGGATGAGATCGCCGGCCTTGATGCCGGCGCGCGCCGCCGGCGTATCGTCGATCGGGCTGATCACTTTGATGAAGCCATTATCCTGCGTCACCTCGAGGCCGAGACCGCCGAACTCGCCACGGGTCTGCACCTGCATGTCCTGGAACGCCTTGGCGTTCATGTAGCTGCTATGCGGATCAAGCCCGGTGAGCATGCCGTTGATCGAATTCTCGACCAGTTCGCGATCGCCCACCGGCTCGACGTAATCGGCGCGAACGCGCTCAAAAACGTCGCCGAATAGGCTGAGCAGGCGGTAGGTATCGGCGCTGTCGGCGGTATTGTCGGCAAAAGCGGTGGCGATGCCGAGTTGGTGCGAAAGCCGCGCCAATTGCGGCGAAACCGTGATGCCGGCCAGAAACGCGGCGCCGAGCAACAAACCGTTGCGTAGCTTCATCCTCATGATCCTCTTGCGCCTATGCGCTTGTCGCGAATGACCCCGGCGAGGCATGACCCCGGCAAGGCAAGCCAACACCCTGCCCAATAATTCCGCCCCCTGCAACTACCCTCCGCGTGAGCCGTGATCGACGCGAAGCCAGGGCACGGGATCGATCGCTTCGCCGTGATGGCGCAGCTCGACATACAGCAAATGCGGCGATCCGTCATCCTGCGCCATTTCCCCGACCGGATCTCCCGCGCGCAGAACCTGTCCCACATCCAGGGTCGGGCGCTGCATCCCGGCGAGGACGAAATCGTACCCCTCGCCGCAATCGACGATCACGATCACGCCATAACTGCGAAACGGCCCCGCGAACACCGCCCGCCCGGCGCAGGGCGAGACGACACGGGCGGCGGGCGGCGGCTGAAAGGAGATGCCTTGCGCCGGGCCCGCCTCGCCCGGCGCGCCGAAATGGCCGATGAGGGCGCCGGCGACCGGCGCGATGAGGGCGCGGCGCGGCGCCCCGAGGCCTGGGCCGCTTGGCGCGGCGAGCAGGGCCGCCCGCTCGTGCGCGGCGCGCGTGGCTGCGGCATCGGCATGGCGCCGGGCGAGCGCCTCGGCGGCGTCGCGGGCATGTTTGCGGGCGGCGTCACGGTCGGCGGCGAGGCGGGCGAGAGCGGCGCGGAGATCGGCGGCATGGGCGGCATCGGCGGCGGCTTCGCGGGCGGCGGTGCTGGCGGCGTCGGTTTCGGCGCGCGCGGTCGCCGCGGCCGCGCTGATCTGCTGGTCAAGCGATGCGGCCAGCGCCGTCTGCGTCGCGATATCGGCTTGCAGCTTATCCCGTGCCGCCGCGATCTCGGCGCTGAGGGCGGCGATGGTCGCGGTTTCGCGCTGAAGAGACGCGGCCTCGGCGGCGATCTCGCGGGCAAGCCCCTCTGCCACCAGAACGCCGCTGATGGCGGTCTCGGGCGGCGCCGGTGCCGCGAGCAGGGTTTCGCTGGGATAAAGCGAGAGCCGAACCGCGAGCGGCAGCAGGCGCTGCAATGCCGCCGCCGTCGCCTGCCGCGCGGCTTCGGCCGCGGCGGCACGAGCCTTAAGGGCGGCGAGGCGCTGCATCGCTTCAGCGCTCTCTTCCTCGGCCTGGCGCTCGCGTGCCAGCGCGGCCGCGCGCGCGTCTTCGAGCCGTGCCGCTTGCGCCGCCGCCGCCGCGGCGCGGGCCGCCGCCGCTGCTGCCGCCGCGCGATGTTCGCTCTCGTTGCGCTGGGTGTCGCGGAGATCGGCGGCGGCGCCACTTTCCGGTGCCCCCGCCTCCTGCGCCGCCAATGCGAGCGGCTGCACGCACGTCGCGAGACATGTCAGCAGAACCGCCGCGCGCCGCCGCCCCGCGACCCGCCATGCCAGCATCGAAGTCAGCCGAAAAGCGGCTTTCCGGTCATCTCGCGCGGCTGAGCGAGGCCGAGCAGAACGAGAAGGCTCGGCGCAAGGTCGGCGAGACGGCCATCGTGCAGCGCGCGAGGAAGGGCTTCGGGATGCGCGCCGAACAGGATCACCGGCACCGGGTTGGTGGTGTGCGCGGTATAGGGCGCGCCGGTTTCGGGATCGCGCATCACCTCGCAATTGCCGTGATCGGCGGTGACGATCATCGCCCCGCCGGCCTGCTCGATCGCCGCCATGATCGCGCCGAGGCCACGATCGACCGCCTCGACGGCGCTAATCGCCGCCGCGAGAGAGCCGGTATGGCCGACCATGTCGGGATTGGCGAAATTGAGCACGATCAGATCGTATTGTCCCGAGGCGATGGCGGCGACGGCTTTTTCGGTCACTTCCGGGGCCGACATTGCCGGCTGGAGATCGTAGGTCGCGACCTTCGGCGAGGGCACCAGGATGCGATCCTCACCGGGGAACGGGGTTTCCTCGCCACCATTGAAGAAATAGGTGACGTGGGCGTATTTCTCGGTCTCGGCGATGCGCAATTGCCGGCGCCCGGCTTCGGCGACCACGCCGCCGAGGAGATTGGCCATCGAAAGCGGTGGAAACAGTGCCGCGAAATCGGCGGCGAGGCTGGTGCTGTATTGCGTCATGCCGGCGCGGGCGGCGAAGGCGATCCGGCGCGGGCGGGAAAAGCCGGAAAAATCGTCTTCCGCCAAGGCACTGAGGATCTCGCGCACGCGGTCGGCGCGGAAATTGAAGCACAGCAGCCCGTCGCCATCCTTCATGCCGCGATAGCCGCCGATCACCGCCGGGACGATGAATTCGTCGGTGATGTGCTCGGCGTAAGCGGCATCGACGACCGAGGCGGCATCGGCGAAAGCCGGCCCTTCGGCTTCGGCGATGGCGAGATAGGCTTTGCGTACCCGCTCCCAGCGCTGATCGCGGTCCATCGCGTAATAGCGGCCGGAGACGGTGGCGATTTTCGCGCTCGCCGGCAGATTTGCCCGAAATTCGGCGAGAATGGCGGCGGCGGATTGCGGCGGCATGTCGCGGCCATCGGTGATCGCGTGGACCATGACCGGAATATCGGCGCCGGCGAGCAGGCGGGCGAGGGCGAGGGCGTGGCGGTCATGCGCATGGACCCCGCCGGGCGAGACCAGGCCGAGCAGATGGCAGGCGCCGCCCGAGCGGCGCAGCGCGGCGATGAAATCGCCGAGCGCCGGGTTGGCGGCGAGCGCCCCCTCGCGGATCGCAGCATCGATGCGCGGCAATTCCTGCATCACGATGCGCCCCGCGCCGATATTGAGATGGCCGACCTCGGAATTGCCCATCTGTCCGGCGGGAAGCCCGACATCCTCGCCCGAGGCGCTGAGCAGGGCGTGCGGAAAATTCGCCCACAAGCGATCGAAATGCGGCGTCTGCGCGAGACGGACGGCATTGTCGGCGCTTTCTTCGCGCCAGCCCCACCCATCGAGAATGACCAGCATCACCGGTCGTGGCGGCATCACGTTACGCTCCTGTTCCTCGCGCGGCTCGCCGGCGGCGGGCCCCTGCCCTCCGCGGCGGGGCTGCGCTATCATCCTCATCCCGCACCCGAGGCGGGTATACCATTTACGGAGGAATTCGCCATGCTCGTCGATCACCGCACCTACACTGTCCGCCCCGGCACGCTCGCCAAGCAGATCGCGCTCTATGAACAATTCGGCCGCGCGGCCCAGCAACGCCATCTCGGCAAGCCGCTCGCCTGGCTGGTGACCGAGAGCGGCGAGTTGAACACCTACGTCCATATCTGGGTCTATGCCGATGCCGCCGATCGCGCGAAGAAGCGCGCGGCAATGCAGGCCGATCCGGAATGGATCGCCTTCCTCGCGAAATCGACGGAGATGGGCTATCTCATCAAGCAGGAGACCAAATTGATGACCCCCGCCGCCTTCGCGCCGCTCGCCTTGCCTGCCGTGCCGGGCTGAGGCGCGGGCCGCGCCGCGCTCTTGCGGGTGGGCGTGGATCTGGTTAAAAATCGCGCCTGATGAAGGATTTAAGTGACATTTCTCAACGCGGAGCGGCGGCACAATGGACAAAACTAAGGCGCTGGATGCGGCGCTGACACAAATCGAGCGGGCTTTTGGCAAGGGCGCGGTGATGCGGCTCGGGTCGAAAGCGGGCGACGAGCAGATCGAGGTCATTCCCTCCGGCTCGCTCGGGCTCGATCTCGCGCTCGGCATCGGCGGCTTGCCGCGCGGGCGCATCGTCGAGATTTACGGCCCGGAAAGCTCTGGCAAGACCACGCTCGCGCTCCATGTCATCGCCGAGGCGCAGAAGCGTGGCGGCACCTGCGCCTTCATCGATGCCGAGCATGCGCTCGACCCGACCTATGCCCGCAAGCTCGGAGTCGATGTCGATAATCTCCTGATCAGCCAGCCCGATAGCGGCGAACAGGCGCTCGAGATCGCCGATACCCTGGTGCGTTCGGGCGTCGTCGATATCATCGCCATCGACAGCGTCGCCGCTTTGGTGCCGCGCGCCGAACTCGAGGGCGAGATGGGCGATTCGCATGTTGGCCTCCATGCCCGCCTGATGAGCCAGGCGCTACGCAAGCTCACCGGCAGCGTCTCGCGCGGCAAGACGATGCTGATCTTCCTCAATCAGATCCGCCTCAAGATCGGCGTCATGTTCGGCAATCCGGAGACCACCACCGGCGGCAACGCGCTGAAATTCTACGCCTCGATCCGCATGGAGATCCGCCGCATCGGCCAGATCAAGGACCGCGAGACGGTGGTTGGCAACCAGACGCGGGTGAAGGTGGTCAAGAACAAGCTCGCGCCGCCGTTCCGCCAGGTCGAGTTCGATATCATGTATGGCGAAGGCATCAGCAAGGTCGGCGAACTCATCGATCTCGGCGTCAAGGCCAATGTCGTCGAGAAATCCGGCGCCTGGTTCAGCTATGACAGCCAGCGCATCGGCCAGGGGCGCGAGAACGCCAAGCAGTTTCTGCGCGACCATCCGAACCTCGCGACCGCGATCGAGCAGAAGGTGCGCGAGCAATCGGGCGTGGTCGCCAACGCCATGCTCGCGACCGCCGGCGAGGAGGAGGCCGAGCTGCCCGACTGATCCCTCCCGCTTTCGCGTCCCCCTGCTTTCTCGTTTGGGGTCTTGCCTTTTGCGCGACGCTGACCGATCTACTGCCTAGCCAACCGGACCCGCTCGGTCCGGTTTGTCGGGCGGACGTATCAGCAGATAGCATGTAGGCGGTCAGCAAATGTTCATCGAAACCGAAAGCACGCCGAATCCGGCGACCTTGAAATTTCTTCCCGGCCGGGTGGTGATGGCCCAGGGCACCGCGGATTTCGCTGCCGCCGAAGCCGCGCAACGCAGCCCGCTGGCGGCGGCGTTGTTCGATCTCCCCGGCGTTGCCCGGGTCTTTCTCGGCCATGATTTCATTACCGTGACCAAAAGCGAGGCGCTGGACTGGCAGGCGCTCAAGCCGCAGATTCTCGGCGTCATCGTCGAGCATTTCGCCTCCGGGCGGCCGGTGGTGGCCGGCGAGGAGGGGGATGTCGCAGCTGAGGACGTCGCCCCCGAGGACGCCGAAATCGTCTCCCAGATCAAGGAATTGCTTGACACCCGCGTGCGTCCGGCGGTCGCCGGCGACGGCGGCGATATCGTCTTTCGTGGCTATCGCGATGGGATCGTGCGCCTTCATATGCAGGGCGCTTGCAGCGGCTGCCCCTCCTCACGCGCGACCCTCAAGCACGGCGTCGAAAACATGCTCCGCCATTATATCCCCGAGGTCGTCGCGGTCGAGCAGGTCGAGGTTTAAGCAAGCGAAGGATTTTTTCCCCGTTGGGCAGGGCCTGCGGCCCTGCCCGCGCCGCGGAAGTTGCCACTCCGAGAAACCAGGGCAAAAGTCTTTTTGCTTCTTTTTCTTCCAGAAAAAGAAGATCTCTTGTGGGAGTCTAAAGCATGAGTCTTGATCCGGCCGCACTGGCGACATTGTTCACCGAGGCGCGCACCCATTTCAAATGGACCGATCAGCCGGTTTCCGATGACACGCTCCGCGCGCTTCATGGCCTTTTGCGTATGGGCCCGACCTCGGCCAATTGCTCGCCGGCCCGGTTTATTTTTATACGCGGCACGAGCGCGAAAGAGCGCCTGAAGCCGGCGCTGTCGCCGGGCAATGTCGAAAAGACGATGACCGCGCCGGTGACCGTGATCGTCGCCCATGATCCGCAATTTTACGAGCATCTGCCGCGGCTGTTCCCGCATGCCGATGCCCGCGCGTGGTTTGCGAACAACCCGGCGCTCGCCGAGGAGACGGCCTTTCGCAACGGCACGCTGCAAGGGGCCTATTTGATCATGGCGGCGCGGGCGCTGGGGCTCGATTGCGGGCCGATGTCGGGGTTCGACCGCGAAAAGGTCGATCAGGCGTTCCTCGCCGGGCGCGGCTGGCGGAGCAATTTCCTGGTCAATCTCGGCCACGGCGACCCAAGCGTGCTTTTCCCGCGCAGCCCGCGTTTTGAGTTCGACGAAGCCTGCGAGATCCTGTGAGCGGGGCGGGCATGCGGTTTCAGTCCGCGCTGATCGTCGGGGCCGGCGCCGGGCTGAGCGCCTCGCTCGCCCGCCAGCTCGCGGCACAGGGGACGCGGGTTGCGCTGGCGGCGCGCAATGCGGAAAAGCTCGCGCCGCTGGCGGCCGAGATCGGCGGGATGGCACTCGCGTGCGATGCGGCGCGGCCGGAAGCGGTTGCCGCGCTGTTCGCCGAGACCGACCGGCTGGGCTTCGCGCCCGATTGCGTGATCTACAATCCGAGCCGGCGCCTGCGCGGCGCCATCACCGACCTCGACCCGGCGGCGGTGGCTGAGGTGCTGGCGATTTCGGCTTATGGCGGGTTTCTCGTCGGCCAGCAGGCGGCACGCCGGATGCTGGCGCGCGGGGGCGGCGCGATCGGGTTCACCGGCGCCTCTGCGAGCGTCAAGGGCTATGCGCTCTCGGCCCCGTTCGCGATGGGCAAATTCGCTTTGCGTGGCTTGGCGCAAAGCATGGCGCGTGAACTCCACCCGCAAGGCGTCCACGTCGTCCATCTCGTCATCGATGGCGGGATCAGAAGTGAGCACCGGCCAACCCCGGCGGATGCGCCCGACTCGCTGCTCGATCCCGATGCCATCGCGGCAACCTATCTCGCCGCGTTGCAGCAGCCGCGAAGCGCCTGGAGCTTTGAGGTCGAACTCCGCCCCTGGGTAGAGCGGTTTTAAGCCTCGCGCGCTCTAGAGCGTGATCGGTTTAAGTCGATCACGCTCTACACCTATTTTGGCGAGCAAGTTGGCCGGTTTTGATTGAACAGGATGGTTCAATCAAAACCTACCTTGCTCTCGTCAGTGATGCCCGGCGAAGCCGCCGTGGAAGCCGCCATGACCGCCGAAGCCGTGGCCAAAACCGTGCGCCCAATGACCACCGCCGGCGAAGCCGTGGCCGGCGAATCCATGGCCCCAGCCGCCGCGATCCCAACCGCCGCGATCCCAACCACCCCAGCCACCGCCCCAACCACCCCAGCCACCCCAGCCACCACCCCAACCACCCCAACCGTCATCCCAGCCGCCAACGACCGGCACGCCATAGCCGTAGCCGCCGCCACACGCGGCAAGCGTGAGACAGCAAAGCGCCGCGATGGCCAACGTGGTGGTTCTGATCGACCTGTGGCGTCTTGGGGGTGGCGTTGGGGCCGCGCGCCCGGAACTACTCGCGATCATAGACGTCGACGTAGCTTATCGGCTTGCCTCCGCCCACGCTTTTTGCGCCTTCGCAGGTCATTTTCCGCCGGTCCGGCGCAACCGTGCAGGTCATGCTGTCGGTCTCTCCCTGCGGCCCCTTGAAGGTGGCTTGCAGGCGGTCCGGCCCGAGCATCCGAAAGGATGCCGTGGTGTCTTCGCTGATCGGATAGAATTCGCCATTGCCGGGCGTGTCATGGGATTCGAGCGAGGGCCGCCCTTGCGCGTCCTTCACCGTCACCGTCCATCGCACATGAACGGCATCGACACGCTCGAAATCGAGCGCCATGTCGGTCGGCGCCGGCTCGCCCGGCGGGAGTTTCGAGAGCGCCGGATCCCAGCGCCAATGGCCGACGAAAGGGCTATTCCCATCGGCGCGCGCAACACTCGTCGCGAGACACAGCATCGCACACATCGCAAAGCCGAAGCGCCAATCACGCCAATCATGCCGATCAGTCACGCTTGATCCCTCCTCTTGCGGTCTATCGCGTTCTCTTCGACTCTCCGGGGATGGCACGGATCGCGTGCCGCCTTCGAAGGTGATGGGTTTCGGCCGCCGGCGCAAGAGCCGGGCCGCCGCTTCGGTTCGGGTAAATCCTAAAAATTTCATCAATTTGTCATGGCGCGCCACCGCATTGCGGGGTATCCGGCGCGGCGCGAGGCCGGCTGCCCTCTAGGCGTTGTCGGCCGCTTTCGTTATGGTCGCGCCAGCCGCAAGGGCGGCCACGACTGACGAGCAAGGGAGGGGAAGGTGCTGCGGCGTTTTTTTAATCCGATTTTCCTATACGGGGTCGCCCTGTTCGGCCTGATGGTGCTGGGCGGTGCCGCCGCCGCGCGCGCGGACGCGCCGCTGCCGCTCGAACTCAACAAGCTCGAACCCCTCACCCAAGGGGAAGCCGGCTGCCGGGTCTATTTCGTGGTCACCAACCCCGATGCCGAAACCGTCGGGCAATTGCGCCTCGATCTCATCCTGTTCGGCACCGATGGCGTGATCCTGCGGCGGATCGCGCTCGATCTCGGCCCGCTGGCCGCAAAGAAAACCGGGGTGCGGCTGTTCGATTTGCAGGGACTTGCCTGTGATTCGATCGGGCGGGTGCTGATCAACGACGTTCTCGCCTGCCACGCCGGGGACAAGCCGGGTGGCAACGCCGATCAGGAACGGGCGGCTTGTCTCGATCGCCTGACGCTGAGTTCGCGGACCAAGGTGCCGCTCGCGAAGTAACGACGGCCTCCCGCTTGTCCTGGCGTGGGCGCGATCCACATCTCGTCCATGAATGCCGCGCTCGAGCCGATGCTGCGCCTTGGCGTGTTCGCCACCATGTTCGCGGTGATGGCGGTATGGGAGATCTTGGCGCCGCAGCGACGCCCGGTCATCGGGCGGGCGCGGCGCTGGCCGCGCAATCTCGCCCTCGTCGTCCTCGATACCGCGATTTTGCGCGCGTTGTTCCCGACCGCGGCCGTCGGCGTCGCCATGCTGGCGGCATCACGGGGGTGGGGGATTTTTGCCGTATTGCCCGCACCACGCTGGTTGGCCTTTGGCGCGAGCCTCTTGCTGCTCGATCTTGCGATCTATGCGCAGCACGTGGTTTTTCATCTCGTCCCGCCGCTCTGGCGCTTGCATCGGGTGCATCACGCCGACCCGGATTTCGATGTCACCACCGGGGTGCGATTTCACCCCGGCGAAATCGTGCTGTCGCTGCTGATCAAATTCGCCGTCATCATCCTGCTTGGCGCGCCGGCCGGGGCGGTCTTCGCGTTCGAGATCATCCTCAACGCGACATCGTTGTTCAACCACGCCAATGTCCGCCTGCCGACGCGTCTTGATCGCTGGCTGCGGCTGATCCTCGTCACGCCCGACATGCATCGCGTGCATCATTCGGTGATCCGGCGCGAAACCGACAGTAATTTCGGCTTCAATCTCCCCTGGTGGGATCGCCTCTTCGGCACCTATCGCGCCGCCCCCGCGGCCGGGCAGGAGGGAATGCGGATCGGCCTCGATGAATTCGCCAACCCCGCCGAACTCGCGCTCTGGCGCACGCTTTTGCAGCCGTTTCGTCCCATGAAGGGGTAGAGACTGTTCTTTTTTGAAAAAAAGAACCAAAAAACTTTTATCCGTTGGGCAGTGCCACCGGCACTGCCCGCTCCAAGGCGGTTGTCATTCCGAGAAAACGGGAAAAAAGTCTTTTTGCCGGTCTTATGTAGCAAACGCCACCACGTTTCCGGTCATCCATGCCTTACCCCAAGCTATAATGAGGCATGGATAATGAGCACGTAATATCTGGCCTAATCCGCAAGCATGCCGAGATCGAGGGCGAGATCATGGCCCTCAACAAGAAACTCCGAGCCTTATCTGAGCAAAAGGTTGCCATAGCCCTATCCCTCAAGACCTTTGATCCAAATTACAAGCACAGGCTTTTGCCGCCAATTCGGCCCAAGAGCAAATCCCGGATATTCCCTCACGGCACCTTTGCCAGAGGAATTTTAGAGGTCATGCGGGATGCCTCATGCCCCTTGACGGTTCGTGAGATCACGAATCGGTTATTGGCAAAATATGGCATTGAGTTATCTGACACGGCGGACGTTAATTTCGTCTTAGAGAAGGTCCGCAAAGACCTCCATAGGAGGAAGGGTCGGCTGTTTGCAAATGAGAGTGATGGCGCGGCAACGGTTTGGTTTCTTTCCTCAGATTGCAACAAACCAAATGGGGGAGATTAAATGGAAAAAATTGGTAAAATAGATATCAGGGGTTTATCTGGAGAAACTTATCGGTTTGATGTTTACGATCAA
This sequence comes from Acidibrevibacterium fodinaquatile, assembly GCF_003352165.1. GTDB lineage: Bacteria > Pseudomonadota > Alphaproteobacteria > Acetobacterales > Acetobacteraceae > Acidibrevibacterium > Acidibrevibacterium fodinaquatile. The sequence goes on along the minus strand of NZ_CP029176.1, from coordinate 1,219,465 downwards.
CAAAGCGTGCTAAAAGCAATATCTGTTGTATATCTTATAAGCAAAAGAACTGAGAATCAAGACAAGAGTGGATTTTATCATAATTATATTTATTTTGGTCAAACAGAAAATCTCTATAATAGAATGATAAATCATCACAAAGCGGAATGCTTTGTCAAGCACGGAGCAAACTGCATTTCCATTCTTGCAGTTGATGATGAAAAGCGGCGCTTAGAAATAGAGGGTGATTTAATTAAGCAGTATTCCCCCCCCCGTGCAATGATTAGTATTTTCTACTCCGTAGTCATTTGGCGGCATTTTGCCCATGAAAAGCCAGAAATAAATTTGATTGGCGTCCCATATCAAGTCGTAAAGCCTCGTGTTTTCTGGCTCTCTAATATCTCTGGCGGCCTCTAGAGCTTTTATTCTGAGTATTTTATTTGTTCCCATGCTTAGATTATAGCAAATTTTTTTTGCATGTCAATATAATTACGTTTATTTCCTATTCCTCTGCCAATAGCCGGAGAAATCCACTGATGGCTTGGAGTGCATGGCGAGGTCTATGATGGCCTTGACTTGGGAGCCATTGTCAACCCTTCTATGATCCTCGCGCCATGCGCTCTCTTGAGCATAACGCAAAAGGTATGGCCCGGAAATATGATGATGATGGCCCATCTCACCCCTTCTCAACCGTGAAAAGAAGCCCTCAGCGCCATTGGTATGCACCATCTCAGGCATGGAATAGGCTTTGGTGTGGTCGATCCGGGATACGTCAAACCGCCCATGCAGATCATTCCAGGACGGCGCCTCATCGGCCATAAGATGACTGCCCTTCATAACTCGCGATGAGATGAAGGGGAGAGATTGCTTCTCGGCGGCAAAGATGGCTGGCAGGGTTTTGCCTTTGCGCTCCCTCGCCACAACCACAACTTGCCTCTTGTCATTCTGATTAGAGGCTTTCCTGCGATCTTGGCGGTTCTCCTTGTGATTCGTGGGCTTCACATACCCGCCAAAGTAAGCGCCATCGACCTCAACCACCTTATCAATCCCGCCAACCCTCATGCCCTTGAGATCATTCGCCATTGCCTCGCGCAGCTTATGAGCTAGGACGAAGGCTGTCTTATATTGCACATCCAGATCACGGGAGAGCGCCAAGGCCGACTTACCCTTAACCTCATTGGCGAAGATGGCGATGGCAGCCAGATACGTGCGCAAAGGCAGCTTATGGGATGCAAAGATAGTCCCGCTGGTAATAGAGAAATCCTTGCGGCAGGCCGCGCACCGGAAGCGGTTTCTCACACAGTCATAGACCTTCTCGCCCTCGCAGCCAGGGCAGACCGGCTTGCCATCGGGCCAACGGATTGCCCGGAATGTCTGCTCAACCAGCCCATCATCCATGCGCATGACAGCCCCAAGAGAGAGCGACCGCGCCTTTGCCGATAGGAGGAAATGCTGAGACATTGGAACCACCACATATGATGATGAACATCACTGAATATGATGGTTTGCGCGCCCCTTGTCAATGAGGAAAACATCATATATGATGATTTTTCTCTCGGATATGGAGCGAGGCATGACGGATGAGGAATGGCAAGACCGGGTAAAGGGACTGCTCAAGGGGGAGTTGAAAAAGCGCAACCTGAGCTACCGGGATTTGTCGGAGAAATTGGCCGCTATAGGAGTGCATGACTCCGAACGGAACATTTCCAATAAGCTTTCGCGAGGAAGCTTTACGGCAGTTTTTTTGATTCAATGCCTCGATGCCATAGAGTGCAAAACACTTCATCTTGGATGAATGCTTGCCATGATATTTTCTTTAGGAATCAATCGTTTCATATTAGACGGAATACAAAAACACTTGTCAGATTCGGCCATTTATGCTAAAAACCATCATCGCGGTTAAATCGCCTCTGATGCCATAGGAATGGCGGAGGGGGCGGGATTCGAACCCGCGATACGGGGGTTGCAGCCCCGTATTCCAGATTTTCAGTCTGGTGCTATCAGCCGCTCAGCCACCCCTCCGTTATGCTCTGCAAAACCGAGCAAAGCGGAGGGGGTTTTATAGTATGCAGAGACGAATGTCAATATTGAGTCGCACAAGACTCCATAATAAGTCTTAGCTTGCAGAAAACCAAAAATCTATTCACAAATTCGTGATTATACTCGGTAGAGTTTTTACCCATAATTCCTGAATTCTGCCTCCTTAATATCCGCGACGGTAGAAATATTTTTCATAAAAATATACCCACAATCTAATAAGTAGGCCAATAGCGATACCAATTAACCCACCAATCGAATAGAGAATAAGATGACCATAGTCGAGAGTTTGTGGTCGCCCAGCACTTGGCAACCCATTACTACACTCACATTTTTCTTGTCTATCTGCACGCTGATCTTGGGTCTGTTCACGGCCTTTTTGTGGTGGGAAACGCGCAAAGCCGTAGTCGATTCTAGAGATTCCATTAATATTTCCCGATCCAATTCTGAAATTATGAAAAAAAGCTTGTGGCATTATCAAACCATGGCCGAAGCCGCGCGGGAGCAAACAAGAAAAATGAATCTCCCTGATAGACCTTATCTGTATTTTGATAAAAATGCCACTCTCAACAGTCCTCTTAATAACGTAAATTTGTTTATAGCAAATATTGGCAGGACGTCTGCTATTATAAAAGATATTTTGATTTATTGTAAAGACATTCTCCCGCCCGAGATGAATGTTGATATGTTTGATGATAGCAAAACTTGCAAGCGAATTAAAGAGCGTTTTATTATGTGGCCTGAACAGAAATACATTATAATTAGCGTTCCAGATTTCGGAAATCATGATCACATTGTAGGAAGGGTAGAATTTAGAGACGTTTTTTGGAATGTGCGATGGCAAACCTTTAGATATGACAAAATCGCTTTCGACAAATGGGAAATGCGCGGAGGCCTGCCATGGAATAGCGTCACAAATCCCAATGAAGGCTATGAAGAAGACTATCCATGAAATTCGTCTCATAACACCACCTCGCCTTTGGTGGTGTTTGCTACATAAGACCGCTTTTTGCTTCTTTTTCTTCAGAAAAAGAAGATTTTTCTTGTCTCGTTCTTCAGTGCGCCGCTTCCGCCCAATTCGCGCCGACGCCGGTCGCGACCACCAGCGGCACGCTCAGCTGCGCTGCCTCGCGCATCACTTTCCCAACGAGGGCGGCGGTGGCCTCGGCTTGCGCCTCTGGCGCTTCGAGTAGCAATTCGTCATGCACTTGGAGGAGAAGCCGCGCGCCGAGGCCGGACACGGCGAGAGCGGGCGCGAGCCGCACCATCGCGCGCTTGATGATGTCAGCCGCCCCCCCTTGCAGCGGCGCGTTGATCGCCTGGCGCTCGGCATAGGCGCGGCGGGCGGCGTTGCGGTCGGCAATACCCGGGATGTAGCAGCGCCGGCCGAACGGCGTTTCCACATAGCCCTGCTCGCGAGCAAGGCGCTTCATCCGCTCCATGTAAGCGCGAATTCCGGGATAGCGGGCGAAGTAGGTGTCGATATAAAGCCGCGCCTCGCCGGGGGTGGTGCCGAGCTGGCGGGCGAGCCCGAAGGCGCTGATGCCGTAAATGATGCCGAAATTGATCGCCTTGGCGCGCCGCCGCGTTTGCGCGTCCATCCCCGCCATCGGCACCCCGAACACTTCGGAGGCGGTGCGGGCGTGGATATCCTCGCCGCGCGCGAAGCTCTCCTTGAGCGAGGGGATGTCCGCGACATGGGCAAGGAGGCGGAGTTCGATCTGCGAATAATCGGCGCTGACAAAAACATGTCCTGGCGCGGCGATGAAAGCGCGGCGGATGCGCCCGCCCTCTTCGCTGCGCACCGGGATGTTCTGCAGATTGGGGTCGGTCGAGGAAAGCCGCCCGGTGCTGGCCACCGCCATGGCAAAGCTGGTATGGACGCGCCCGGTTTCGGGGTTGATCTGGTTGACCAGGGCATCGGCGTAGGTCGATTTCAGCTTCGCCAACTGCCGCCAGGCGAGAATGCGGGCGGGGATTTCGTGGCCCTCCTCGGCGAGGCTTTGCAACACCTGGGCATCGGTGCCCCAGGCGCCGGTTTTCATGCGCTTGCCGCCGGGCAGCCGAAGTTCGTCAAACAACACCTCGCCGAGCTGCTTCGGGCTTGCGAGATTGAAGGGGCGGCCGGCGAGGGCATGGATCTCGCGCTCCATTTCCGCCATGCGCGCCGCGAATTCGACGGAAATGCGTGAGAGTTCGGCGGCGTCGACCAAAACGCCCGCCTTCTCCATCGCCAGCAGCACAGGGATCAGCCGCCGCTCGATCTGCTCATAGAGCGCCAGCGCCTTGTTGGTGCGCAAGTCGGGGCGCAAACGATGCCACAGCCGGAGCGTGACATCGGCGTCCTCGGCGGCATAAGCGGTCGCGCGTTCGACCGGCACGGCGGCGAAGGTAAGGCGCGCGCGGCCGGTGCCGGTGACCTCGTCATAGGAGATCGGGCGATGGCCGAGATGGAGCAGCGCCAGCTCATCCATCCCATGGCCATGCGCGCCGGCGGCCTGGGCGTAGGAGATCAGCATGGTGTCGTCGATCGGGGCGATGTCCACCGCGATCCCGGCGCGGCCAAGGACGGCGAGGTCGAATTTGGCGTTATGCAGGATTTTCAAGACCGATCCGTCGGCCAGAAGCGGCGCCAGCGCGGCCAGAGCCGCCTCCGGGGTGAGCGCGGTTCTCCCCTCCTCGTGGCGGAGCGGCAGATAGCAGGCGCGGCCCGGGGCGGTCGCGAGCGAGACGCCGATGAGCCGCGCCCGCAGCGCATCCAACCCATCGGTCTCGGTGTCGAGGGCGAGATAGCCCCGCGCCGCGGCCTCGGCGATCCAACGCGCCAGGGTTTCGCCATCGGTCACGGTCTCATAGGGGCCGAAGCCGGCCTGGCCCGGCGGATCCGCCGGGCTTTGCGCACTGGCGGCGGGCGCGGCCGGGCTGGGCGCATCGAGGCCGAGGCGCTGGCGGAGACTGCGGAAATCCTGCGCAGCAAGCCATGCCGACAGATGCGCGCGATCCGGCTCGGCGAGAGCGAGGGCGGCGAGCGGCCGGGGAAGCGGCGCGTCTTCCCGCAGCGTCACCAATTGCCGCGACAAGCGTGCCATTTCGACGTTCTCGATCAGGGCATCACGGCGCTTCGAGGGCTTCATCGCCGGTGCCGCGGCGAGTACGGCCTCGAGATCGCCGAATTCGCCGAGCAATTGCGCCGCGGTTTTCGGCCCGATGCCGGGAACGCCGGGAACATTGTCGACGGCATCGCCCATCAGCGCCTGAAGATCGATCAATTTTTCCGGCGGGACCCCGAATTTTTCGCGCACTTCGGCCGGGCCGATCGGTTTTTGCTTGATCGGATCGAGCAGGCTGACGCCAGGGCGAATGAGCTGCATCAGATCCTTGTCGGACGAGACGATCACCGTCTCGCCACCCTCCGCCTCGGCGGCGCGGGCATAGGCCGCGATCAGATCATCGGCCTCCCAATCAACCGCGTCGATCGCGGGGACGCCGAAAGCTTCGGTCGCCTCGCGCACCAGCGCGAATTGCGGCACCAGCTCGGGCGGCGGCGGCGGCCGCTGGGCTTTGTACGCGGGATAGAGGCGGCTGCGAAACGTATGCCGCCCGGCATCGAAAATCACCGCGAGATGGGTGCCGGTATGCTCACGTAAAAACCGCGCGAGCATGTTGGCGAAGCCGAACACGGCGTTCACCGGCGTGCCGTCCGGCCGCGTCATCGGCGGCAGCGCGTGAAAAGCGCGAAATATGAACCCCGAGCCGTCGATCAGCACCAAGCGCGGCGGTGCGGCCGCGGCGGTCTCGGTCATGGCGCGGGCGGCCGGGCGGTCAATGTCCGTCAGCCGGGCCGACGCCCTCGTTGACGACGAAAAGCCGCGAGCAATAAGGGCACATCACCTCGCGGTCGGGAATGCGAAGATAGACGCGGGGATGCCCAAGCGGGCCGTCGCCGCCGTCACAGGCGACCACGCGCTGATCGACATGGATGATCTCGGTGGGGGTGATCGTGGTCGGGGCTGCGGTGGTGGTGTCGGAAGACTGGGTATCGCCGGCGGGCATGGCCGTCCTCTCTGGTCGCGGGATGGCCGGCAGGATAGCGATGTCGGCTGGTTTTTCAACCGAGTGGCCGGCCGCGCGCCGCCGCGCAAAGCGGGGCATGGGGCGAGCGGCAGGCAGCGGCGCTGGCGAGCGAACAGGCAAGGAAAAGAGATGGTGGAAAACCGATATCCCGAACCGCCCCGCGCCGCCCGCGCTGGGCTCCAGGCGCTCGCCCAGCGCGATCCCTTGCTTGCCACGATCGAGCCGCGCTGTGGCCCCCTGCCCTGGCGGCGCCGGGCGGGCGGGTTTCCTGGCCTCCTCCAAGCGATTTGCGGCCAGCAGATCAGCAACCAGGCGGCAGCGGCGATCTGGCGCCGGCTGGTCGCACTTCCCGGCGCGATCACGCCCGCGGGGCTGCTTGCGCTCGGCGATGAGGATTTGCGCGCGGCGGGATTGTCGCGCCCGAAAATCGCCCACGCCCGGGCGCTTGCCGAGGCGTTCGCAAGCGGTCGGCTGAGCCAGGCGGGGCTGGCCGCGATGGCGGATGAGGCGGCGATCGCGGCGATCGCCGGGGTGCGCGGGCTTGGGCGCTGGAGCGGGGAAATCTATCTCCTGTTTGCGTTGGAGCGCGAGGATGTGTTTCCCGCCGGCGATCTCGCCCTGGCCGCGGCACTGGCCGATCTCAGAGGGCTTGCTTCGCGCCCGCGTGAAGCGGCGCTGCGTCGGCTCGCCGAGGCGTGGCGGCCCTGGCGGAGCCTTGCCGCGCGTCTCCTCTGGCATCACTGGCGCTTCGCGACGGGCCGGCCGAGCATGGACGATCTCCCGCTGGCGTGACATTTTGCCGCGATAAAGGAGCAAAATCACCATGGCCGAACCCCATCAGACGGACACCCACCTCACCGTCACCCGCGAGGATGTGATCGCGATCGTGACCTTCAACCGCCCGGAGCGCCGCAACGCCTTCAATCTCGCAATGTGGCGACGGCTGAAGGAGATCATGGAGGCGCTTTCGGCGGACGAGGCCCTGCGCTGCGTCGTGCTGCGCGGCGCGGGCGGCGCGTTTTCGGCCGGCGCCGACATTTCCGCCTTCGCGACCGAACGCGGCAGCCGTGACGCGGAGGATCGCTACGCCGACATGCTGCATGAAAGCATGCAGTCGATCCGGCTCTGCCGCCATCCGGTGGTGGCGCAGATCGAGGGCATCTGCCTCGGCGGCGGCGCCGGGATCGCGACGATGTGCGATTTTCGCGTCGGCGGCGAAACTATCCGCTTCGGCATCACCGCGCGCAATCTCGGCATCTGGTATCCCTATGCCGAGATCGACCCGATCATCCAGATGGTCGGGACCGGCGTCGTTGCCGAAATCCTGATCGAAGGCCGGATTTTCAACGGCCATGAGGCCTATGCGAAGGGCCTGCTCTCGCGCGTCGTTGCTGATGCCAAGGTGGCCGAGGAGGCGATGGCGCTGGCACGACGGATCAGCGAGGGCAGCCCGCTTTCGGCGCGCTTTCATAAGGCGGCGATCCGCAAGCTGCGCGGGCCACTGCCGATCACGCCGGAGGAGGATCGCGCGGTCAATGATTTCGCGCAGACCGAGGATTTCCAAAATGCCGCCCGCGCTTTCCTTGCCAAGCAGAAGCCGCGCTTCGTCGGCCGCTGACGGCGCGGGCATTCTTGCCCCCTCGAGGACGGCGCTCAGGGCTTGATCAGGGTGCCGACGCCGCCTTCGGTGAAGAGTTCGAGGAGGGCGGCGTGGGGGACGCGGCCATCGAGAATGACGGCGCCCTGAACGCCGCCGACAACGGCCGCGGCGCAGGTTTCGACTTTCGGGATCATGCCGCCGGTGATCCGACCATCGGCGACCGCTTGCGCGACCTCGGCGACGGTCATCTCCGGGATGGTCCGGCGCTCGGCGTCGAGCACGCCGGGGACGTCGGTCAGCATCAGAAGACGGGTCGCGCCAAGCGCGGCGGCGATGGCACCGGCGGCGGTATCGGCGTTGATGTTGTAGGTCGCGCCATCGCCGCCGATCCCGACCGGGGCGATCACCGGGATCAGCCCAGCGCCGGTCAGAGCATGGATGACGCGGACATCGATCCGCTCCGGCTCGCCGACGAAGCCGAGATCGAGCACCCGCTCGATATGACTCTCGGGGTCGCGCGCGCTACGGGTGAGCTTCTTTGCCCGGATCAGGCCACCATCCTTGCCCGAAATCCCGACCGCGAGCGCACCGGCAGCGTTGATCAGGCTCGCGACCTCCTTATTGACAGTCCCGGCGAGCACCATCTCCACCACTTCGACCATCGCCGCGTCGGTGACCCGGAGGCCATTAACGAAGGTCGATTGAATGGCAAGGCGCTCGAGCATGGCGTTGATTTGCGGCCCGCCACCATGGACCACGACGGGATTGACCCCGACCTGCTTGAGAAGGGCAATATCGCGGCCGAACTGCTTGGCCAGCGCGTCATCGCCCATCGCGTGGCCGCCATATTTGACGACGATCGTCGCCCCGGCGTAGCGGCGAAGGAAGGGAAGCGCGTGGGCAAGAATGCGCGCTTGTTCCTGCGCCGCACCCATCCGATCGGAAGTCTCGCTCATGCCCGCCCCTTGCTGACCAGTTCGCTCATGGGCTGTTTCATCCGTCGCCGCCCCGCGGTCAAGCGCCGCGCATGGCCGCGCCTCAGCGCAACACGTCGCTCGCCTCGGCTTCGGCGCGGAGACGAGCGGCGTCTTCGGGAAGCAGAAACCCCGCCTCGCTCTGGCGCGCGATCGCCGCAGTGACGGCGGCGACATAGCCGGCATGGTCGCGATAACGCTCCTCGAGCGAGGGGCGCGGGTCACCGTTCGCTTCGCGCTCGGCGCGGGTGCGGGCAAAGGGGAAGAAGCTGCCGACGAGATAGCAGAGATCGCCTTCGGCGAACCCCGGCTTGCGCAGATTCCAGCCGGTATAGGTGCCGAGCGGCGCCTGGAGCGCGACCGAGCGCACGCCATCGGTCTCATTGCCATCGCCATCGACCGCCGGCACCCGCACATCATAGCGGGCGTTGCTTTTGGCGACCGGCGGCTCGCCGAGGATGCCGGATTCGCGCCGCGCGTCAAAGCCCGGCCCGCGCAGCATGACCGGCATGTCATTGATCAGGGCATTGCCGGCAACCCCTGGAATACGCGGGAAAATCCGCGCCGCTTCGGCGGGCTCGACCAAAGTGTGGTCGGCGACGCGGGGGTAACGGCTCGCCGGCGGCGGCGTCTTTTTCTCAAGCAGCATGGCAAGATGCAAAAGCAGGGCGCGCATCGCCTCGAGATAGGAATTGGGGTTTTGCGCATAGTCGCAGGGCCCGGCCCTGAGCCCGAGCACGTGCTGGGTTCCGGCGAAATGATAGAGATGAACCTGTGCAGGGAGCGGAAGATCATGCCCGGCGCCGTCGGTGGTATCGAGGGCGGCGCGGCTGTTCCAGTATTCGATCGAACTCAGCTCCTGAAAAATCTCGGGACAGGTGCGGGTTTTTGTGCAGGCGTCGAGAATGCCGGCGCGAGTGCCTGAGAGTGGGTCGCGGCTTTGTTGCCAGGTGAAGGGAAAATCCTGGGTCGGCGCGAGATGTTCCTCATGCTGCATCGAGGCCGCGCTCGGCTGCGCGAAGCGCTGATTGAGGGCGAGGCGGACAGCGGCGATATGCACCACCATGCCGTCGAAAACACGCCCGCCGCCGGGAGCGGCGTTGAAGCCGAGATCGAGAAAGCTCCGCAGAAACCGCCCGCTTTGCGAGGTGCCATGGGCAATCGTGACGCGGATACGCCCGGCGAGCGGATTGACGATGCCGTTTTCATCGGCGGTCTCGTGGCGAAGAAAAGCGACCAAATCGCGGGTCGCGGCAAAGCCGAGCCCAAGCACGCGCGGGTCGCGCGCGGTATAGGTGAATTCATAGATGTGATTGGTATCGAAGCCGCCGCGGCGGCAGAGATGAGTCGGGCTCGGCGTGCCAGGAAACGGGGTTTTCGTGCAATCAGCGAGGGCCCAATCCTCGCGCGCAACAAGATGTGGCGGATCGTCTTGATGGACGCGTTCGGTCAGCATCGCACCGGGCGCGCTGAGATCGGCGGCGGGATAGGCAACGCCCTGGCCGAGATCGGTCGCGCCGAGAGCAAAGGTCGAGCGCGGCTCAAAAAGTTCGAAATCCTTACGCACCGGCCCGGTGATGACCCCGCCGCCGGGCGCGTGCGCAATCGGGGCGGGGAAAGCGAAGGGGGTCTCGGGCGGGAGATCGCCCTGCCAGCCGCTCCAGACCAACGAAAATCCCTGACGTTCGAGGAAGCCATCGCCGATTTCCGAGGCGCTGCCGCCGCGGTTATAAAGCCCCGGGGCCAAGGGTCGGCCACGATTGACCACGTCATACAGCAGGATGTGGTTGCCGCGATCGGCGGCGATCGGCATCAGGATCACGAATGGCGTGGCATAGGCGACCTTGCCATCTGGCCCGCGTGGGGCGAGGGCGAGATCCTGGATGCCGGCATTGGCGGGATCGGTCGGGTCGAGTTCACCATGGGCGATGCCGGTGATGCGCTCATATTGGCCGCTTGCGCCAAACGCCATGCCGCCGAACGCCGGCGCCTCGACCGCGGTCAGTTCAAGCCGCAGCACGCGCGCGTGTGCGGCGAAGGCGACGGCGGCGAACGCAACACAGAACAAGCCCAAGCGCAGAATGCGGCGCATATGCTCTCTCCTTCAGAGCGGGAAGAGTACGCCTCTGGCACCGACCTGCCAATTCCCCAAGCGAAGATGACGAGCCCGGCCGTTGCCGGCCAGGCCCCGATCATCGGGAGAGAGGGCTAATGCTGGCCATGCTCGGCCGCTGCTCCGCGCGGCCCTTCCGGGGTTGGCGCGTTGGCATTGTCTTTGCGGTGGAGGATCGCGAAGACGGTGGGGACGAAGAGCAGGGTTGAGACGGTGGCGAACAGCAGGCCGCCGATCACGGCGCGGCCGAGCGGGGCGTTTTGTTCGCCGCCATCGCCGAGCCCGAGCGACATCGGGATCATGCCGATCACCATCGCAGACGCCGTCATCAAGACCGGGCGCAGCCGCACGAAGCCGGCTTCGAGCGCCGCCTTGGTCGAATTCATCCCCTCCGCCAGCTGCTCGCGGGCAAACGCCACGACGAGGATGGAGTTGGCGGTCGCGACCCCCATGCACATGATCGCGCCAGTCAGCGCCGGCACCGAAAGCGGTGTTCCCGTCACAAACAACATCCAGACGATGCCGGCGATCGCCGCCGGCAACGCGGTGATGATGATGAAGGGATCGAGCCAGGACTGAAAATTGACGACGAGCAAAAGATAGATCAGCACCACCGAGCCGATCAGGCCGGCAAAAAGCTGGGCATAGGCGGTGTTCATCGTATCCACCTGCCCGCGCACCGCAACCGCGACACCCGGCGGGCGGTATTTCAAGTTGGCGGCGATGATGCGGTTGATATCGCCCGACACGCCGCCGAGATCGCGCCCTTGCACGGCAGCGAAGATCTCCTCCATCGGCTGGACGTTATAATGCGAAACCATGCCGGGCCGGCCGACCACCTTGACCGTGGCCAGCGCGCCGAGAATCTGCGTGGTCTTGCCAGAGGTCTTGAAATTCCCAGGATTCGAGATCGGCATGTTGATCAGATCGTTCATCGTATCGATCCGATATTGCGGCGTCTGGCCGACCAGGAAGTAGGTGATGCCGGTTTTGTAGTCGAGATAAAAATTCGGGCTGACCTGATAATTGGAATAGAGCGAGGTCAGCATCGAATTGGTGACATCGGCTTCGGTCAGGCCGACCATCATCGCGTAGCTGCGATCGACATCGACCTGAAACGTCGGATAATTGAAGGGCTGCGCGAGATGGGTATCAACGAGACCGGGCACCCGCACCAGGTCGCGATAGAGCCGCAAGGCGAAGCGGTAATCGTCGTCGAGATCGGGGCCGGTGACCTGGATATCGATCGGCGATGGGCGGCCGAAATTGAGAATCTGCGTGTTCATATCAGCGGGCATGAAATAAAACGTCGTGCCCGGGAAATGCAGCGGCAATTGCCGCCGCAAATAGGCGACATAATCGGCGGTCGGGCCGTGATGGTCGCGATCGAGGGTGATCAGAACGTCGGCGTCCTCCGGGCCAAACGAGCCGGTGCTGAGATAGGCGAGCGGGATACCGGCAACCGGGAGATCGATGTTGTCGACGAAGGTCTTGAGCTGGTCTTTCGGGATCACCGTGCGGATATAGTCCTCGACCTCTTGCGCCAGCCGTGCGGTTTCCTCGATGCGGGTTCCGGTCTGGGCACGGATATGCAGATACATCACCCCGGCATCGACGCCGGGAAAAAAAATCTGCCCGAGCCAGGGGCCGAGCGCCACCACCGAGCCAACCGTGAACGCCAGAAACACCCCGACGAAAACATAGCGAATGGCAAGGATGCCCGCGAGCACGCTATGATAGCCATCGCGCATGCGGGTGAAACCGCGCTCGAAGCCTTGCTGGAAGCGCACGAAGGGATTGCGCGATTTCGGGTGCGCATGCGCGTGCTCGCCGCCCTCCTCCTTCCTTTTCAGCTCCTGCTGATGATGTTCGGCAACGCCGCGCAGCATGAACACCGCCATCGTCGGCACCAGCGTGCGCGAGAGGATGAAGGAGGCGACCATGGCGAAGATCACCGCTTCCGCGAGCGGCGTGAAGAGATAATAGGAAACGCCGGTGAGCAGCCACATCGGCGCGAACACGATGCTGATCGAAAGCAAAGAGAGCAGCGCCGGGATGACGATCTGCTGCGCGCCATCGAGGATCGCGGTCTCGATGTCTTTGCCCATTTCCATGTGATAGTTGAAATTCTCGATCGTCACCGTCGCTTCATCGACCAGCATGCCGACCGCGAGCGCGAGCCCGCCGAGCGTCAGCGTGTTGATGGTCTGGCCGATCGCCGAGAGCACGACGATCGAAGACAAAACCGAAAGCGGGATCGAGACCGCGATGATGATCGTCGAACGCACCGAGCCCAGGAACAAGAGGATCATCAGCGCCGTCAGCACCGCGGCGATGATCGCCTCACGCACCACCCCCTCGATCGCCGCGCGCACGAACACCGATTGGTCGCCGACGAGATGGAGTTCCATGCCCTTGGGCACGGTCTCCTCGATCAGCGGCATGCGATCCTTCACGCCCTGGACGATGTCGAGGGTGGAGACCGCGCCGGCCTTGACCACCGGCATCAGGATCGCGCGCTCGCCATTCACCCGCACCATGTTGGTTTGCGGAATGGCGCCGTCATGGACGTAGGCGATGTCCTTCATATAGATGACGGTGCCGTTGGCTTTCTTGATCGGGAAATTGTTCATCTCGGGGATGCTGCGCGGCTGATCCGTCAGCATCATGTCCCATTCATATTTGCCGATCTTCTGCGTTCCCGTGGGCAGAATGAGGTTTTGCTGGTTGAGCTGATTGGTGACGTCCTGGGGCGAAAGCGCGTTCGCCTGCATCTCCTCTGGGTTGAGATCGGCGATCACCATGCGGTATTTGCCGCCATAGGGCGTCAGAATCGCGGTGCCTTGCACCGAGGAGAGCGCCGGGCGGATGACATTATTGGCATAGTCGAACAGGATCGTCTCCGGCACCGTCGTGCTGGAGGCGGTCATCGAGATGACCGGGATCGACGCGGCGTTGTAAAACAAGACGAAAGGCGGCACCGAGCCACGCGGGAAGAATTTCAATACCACCTGCGCCGTCGCCGTCACCTCCGACAACGCCGCCGAGATATTGACGTGGTTGTCGAAAAAGATCTTCACGATGCCGTAATCGATCATCGAATTGGATTCGATATGCTCGATATCGACCGTGGTCGCCATCACCGTGCGTTCGAAGAAATAGACGAAGCGGCCGGAAATGTCGTTCGGCAGCATCCCGTTGTACTGGAACACGACCGCGACGACCGGAATGTCGATCGAGGGGAAGACATCCTTAGGCGTGCGGATGGCCGAAAGGGTGCCGAATAACAGAATCAGAATCGCGAGGACGACGAAGGTATAGGGTCGTCGCAAAGCGACTTGAACAATCCACATCGACCGTGCTCGCCTTTATTTGCCAATCCGAAATCGTGCCGCCAGAGGGGTTAGCACAGCCGCTCCGGCCGCGCCAAACCCTCCGCCTCCGGAGGCTTGCCCGGACCAGTAGCGGACTTATAACGCGCCCCATCGATACCCGAAACTATGTCCTTTTTTAAGATGCGCGCCAAAATGTGATCGGTGCTGGCCGAACAGGGCGGTGAGAGGGGAATTTTCCGCGCCGGGCCTTTCCCAAACGGCGCCGGTCAGCCATGATGGCGCGCATGAGAGGCGATGTCTCTCCTCCCATAAGGGAACCGGTCCACGGCCTACCCTCTATGACCCGATTTCCGGGCATGATCCGATTGCCGGCATTTTCTGGAGTTGCGCATGACCAAGGCCACCCTCCTCGTCACCCGCCGCCTGCCCGCCGCCGTCGAAGACCGTGCCGCGCGCCTGTTCGCGGCGCGGCTCAACCCGGAGGATCGGATCTATACGAGCGCCGAAATCGTGCGGCATGCCGAGGGCGCCGATGCCATCCTCACCGCGCCCGGTGATCGGCTGGATGCCGCGACCATTGCCGCCTTGCCGGCGAGCGTCAAAGCCATCGGCACGTTTAGCGTCGGCTTCGATCACATCGACATCGCCGCCGCCCGCGCCCGCGGAATTTCGGTCTGCAACACACCGGACGTGCTCTCGGTCGCGACCGCCGAGATCGTCATGCTGCTGATCCTCGCCTCAGCGCGCCGCGCCGGCGAGGGGGAGCGGATGCTGCGGGCCGGGAAGTGGCATGGCTGGGCGCCGACCCAGCTCCTCGGCACCCAGGTCTCGGGCCGGCGGCTCGGCATTTTCGGCATGGGCCGCATCGGCCGCGAGGTCGCCCGCATGGCGGCCGCGTTCAGCATGGAAATCCATTACCGCGACCAGGCGCGGCTGTCCCCGGATCTCGAAAAAGGCGCGATCTTTCACGACAATGACGCGACGTTTCTCGCCCAGTGCCAGGTTTTGTCGCTGAATGCGCCGGGCGGCGAAGGCACGCGCCACTGGCTGAACGCCGCGCGCATCGCGCAATTGCCCCGCGGCGCGGTGGTGGTGAATGCCGCGCGCGGGACATTGATCGACGATGCCGCCCTCATCGCCGCGCTCAAAAGCGGCCACGTCGCCTTCGCTGGGCTCGACGTCTATAATAATGAACCGGCGCTCGATCCTGGCTATCTCGCCCTCGAAAATGTCGTCCTTTTGCCTCATCTCGGCAGCGCGACGGTTGAGACCCGCGATGCCATGGGGGCGCTTGCGCTCGACGGCATCGCCGCCATTCTGGCGGGCCAGCGGCCAAGGAATGTCGTGGAATAAGACTTAAGAAAGCGGTTCTTTTTTTACAAAAAAAAAAGAACCAAAAAAACTTTATCCGTTTTCTTGCCGCGGGCACTACCCAACGGACAAAAGTCTTTTTGCTTCTTTTTCTTCAGAAAAAGAAGCCTTTTTTCTTTCTTTACGTGGCGGCGCGGCGCCAGCGATGGGTGCTGGCGCCAAAGGCGAGCAGCTCACCCGATTCCTCGTGTCGGACCTCGGAGCGGCTGAAATAGATGTTGCGCCCGGCGCTCACCACCTCGCCGGTTGCGATCATCACCCCGTTTGCCGCGCGGCCGGTGAACTGGCAGTTGAGCGAGACCGTCACCGAGTGGCGGCGCGCGGCGCGTTCGGCGGCATAGACGCCGGCGGCGGCGCCGGCCTCATCGAGGAGCGACATCAAAACGCCGCCATGGACGATATCGGCGCGGTTGAGGTGATGGGCGTGGATCACGCAGCGCACGCGGGCGAAGCCTTCCCGCCATTCGAGCAGGGTGAAGCCGAGCAGGTCGCCGAGATGGGAGGCAAAGCCGCGCAATTCGTTCATATCTTCTCCTGCCGGGAAAACCGCGCCATGGTCAAGCCGCTTATGGACAAGCGGCTGTCGTGCGGATAGAGGCGCGCGACAGCAAGGGCGCGGAGGGGACATGGATTTTTCCGGGGTCACGGTGCTGTGCGTCGGCGATGTCATGCTCGACCGCTTCATCGAAGGCGATGTCGAGCGCATCTCGCCCGAGGCGCCGGTGCCGGTCATTCGCGTGCGGCGAAGCCGCGTCGCGCTGGGTGGCGCCGGCAATGTCGCCGCCAATATCGCCGCCCTCGGCGGCCGCGCCGTGCTGGTCGGCGTGATTGGTGAGGACGAGGCCGGGCGGGCGTTGCGGGGCGAAATCGCCGCCCACCCCGGGATCGTCCCGGCCCTGGTTGTGAGCGCCTCACGCCCCACCATCACCAAGACCCGCTTCGTTGCCTCCCGCCAGCAGATCGTGCGCACCGACGAGGAAAGCAGCCTTCCCCTGCAACCCGAGGAGGAAGCGGCGCTGATCGCCGCCATCACCGGCGCGATCGCGGATGCGCGCGCGGTGGTGCTTTCGGACTACGGCAAGGGGGTTTTGAGCCCGGCGGTGCTCGCGGGCGCGATCAAAGGCGCGCGGGGGCAGGGCGTTGCGGTGTTCGTCGATCCCAAGGGCGAGGATTTTTCCCGCTACCGCGGCGCGACCGCCATCACCCCCAATCTCAAGGAACTCGCCGCCGCCGCGCGCCTGCCGGTTGGCGATGAGGCGGCGGCGGTGGCGGCGGCGCGGCACGTGATGGCAGCGGCCGGGGGCGCGGCGATCCTGGTCACCCGCTCGGAAAAAGGGATGATCTTGGTCGAGCCCGCCGGCGCCATCCACAGCGTTCCCGCCCATGCCCGTGAGGTCTTCGATGTCTCCGGCGCCGGCGACACCGTGATCGCGACCCTGGCGCTCGCCGCAGGGGCGGGATTCGCCTTGCCGCAAGCCATGCGGATCGCGAACGCGGCGGCCGCCGTCGCGGTAAGCAAGGTCGGCACGGCGACGGTCTCGATTGCGGAATTGCGCCGCGAGATCGACGCGACCGAGGCCGAAGACATAGCGCCGGCCGTGGCGCCCCGCCCGCTGGCGGAGATGCTGGCGCTGGTTGCGCGCTGGAAACGCCAGGGGCTCAGCGTCGGCTTCACCAATGGCTGCTTTGATATCGTGCATGCCGGCCATGTCGCGCTGCTCACCGCCGCGCGGGCGCAATGCGACCGGCTGATCGTCGCTCTGAACGATGATGCCAGCGTCCGACGGCTCAAGGGGGAGACGCGCCCGGTAAATCCGCTCGCGGCGCGGGCCGCGGTCATCGCGGCGTTGCGCCCGGTGGATGGTGTGGTCGCCTTCGCCGAGGATACGCCCTTGGCCCTGATTCGCGAGATTCTGCCCGATATCCTGTTCAAGGGCGGGGATTATCGCGTCGAGACGGTGGTCGGCGCCGATCTGGTGATGGCCGCGGGCGGGCGGGTGGTGATCTGCGAGACGCTCCCCGGCCATTCGACGACGGCGACGATCGCGCGCTTGCGGGCGGGCGGCGGCGCCTGAGACTCACTTCCCGGTGCCGCGCCGGCCCGCCAAGCGCGGGATCAGCATCGGGACTGCGGCGCGGTAGGCATCATAGGTGGCGCCATAGAGACGCCGCAGCTTCCTCTCCTCGAAATGGATGCCGACCAGGACATAGGCAGTCGCGAACAGAGCGGTCGCCAGGGTCAAGGGGGCGTGAACGTCGCCCCAGACGAGAAGAAGTAGCCCGAGATAGAGCGGGTGGCGGACGCGGCCGTTGAGCCCGCCGGTGACCAGCGCCTCGGCCGGCAAAACCCGCTCGGGCGCCCCGGCGCGGAGCTGCGCGAACCCGAAAAACCGCGCGGGATCATAGGATCGCCCGGCAATCAGCAGAATGGCAATCCCCGCGAGAACCGCCGCCGCGCGCAGGATGTTAAACGGCCAGGGAAACGCAAAGCCTGGCCGGCCGCCGAGTTCAATCCAGCCGCCGATGAGCACCAGCGCCAAGTGGAGGATGGCGATCACATTATAAAGCAGCCGATCACCCCGCCCGGCGAGACGCTCCAGCACGCGCCGCCCGCCGACCGAGGCGAAAGCGCTATGGCCGAGCGCAAAACTCAGCCACAACCCGGCATAGAGGAGGAGCCCATGATCCATCATCGCGATGGACTATGGGGCATGACGCGGCCAGGCGGGAAGGGATCAGCGGAACACAAAGCGGCGGGCGGAGAAAAAATTGAGCCCCATCCCGGCGATCGCCCCCGCCGCCACCGCCAGCACCGGATAGGCGTGAACGAGGGGGGAGAACGCGATCAACGCCGCATAGACCCCGCGATTGACGACGAACCCGCCGGCGTTGGTCACGAGAAACCGTGCCCATTGCCACACGGCATGACCACTGCCGCGGCCGCGAAAGGTCCAGATGCGGTTTAGGGCCCAATTCGTGCTCGCCGCGACGAGATAGGCGATCACGCCGGCGCCATAAAGGCCGAGCGCGCCGGCGAGGGCATAGACCGTCGCGGTATCGACCAGAAACCCGAGCGCACCGACAGAGCCGAAGCGGAAAAATTCGGCGATGACGGTCTGATGGCCGCGGTCATCGCGCGTGCGGGAGGGCGGCATGTCCATGCCTCTCCGCATAGCCGCCTTGCGCCGGGCTCGGCAACTCTGGTCCGCGCCTTGCAGAGCATCTTGCCGGGTGAGGCTTCGGCTGCCATCGTCCTGGTCAAGGCTATGGGACAGACCGGCGCGATGCTGCCGGTGGAGGCATAAATAGGGGAATGACGATGAAACGACGGGCATTTTTGCAAGCGACGACGGCCGCGGCGCTGATGCCGCTGGCGGCGCCGCGCCTTGGCGGCGCGGCCGAGGCGCGGCTGCTGAAATTCATCCCGCAAGCCGATCTCGCCATCCTCGACCCGATCTGGACCACTGCCTACGTCACCCGCAACCATGGTTTTTTGGTCTTCGACACGCTTTTTGGCATCGATGCCCAGTTCCGCCCGCAATTGCAGATGCTGGAGAGCGCCGGCACCGAGGCCGACGGCAAGATCTGGCGGTTGCGGCTCCGCGAAGGCCTGAAATTCCATGACGGCGAGCCGGTTCTCGCGCGCGATTGCGTCGCCTCGATCAAGCGCTGGGGGGCGCGCGATGCCTTCGGCTCCGCGCTGCTCGCGGCAAGCGACGACATTGCCGCCGCCGATGACCGCACCATCGTCTTTCGCCTCAAACGGCCCTTCCCGCTGCTTCCCGATGCTCTCGGCAAAGCGGCGAGCAGCATGCCGGCGATGATGCCCGAGCGGCTCGCGAAAACCGACCCCTTCACCGCCGTCACCGACATGGTCGGAAGCGGCCCCTACCGCTTCAAGACCAGCGAACGGGTGCCGGGATCGCTCGTCGTCTATGAGCGCTTCAACGACTATAAGCCGCGCGAAAGCGGCACGCCGGAATGGACCGCGGGGCCGAAAATTACCCATTTCGATCGCATCGAATGGCATGTCGTCCCCGACTCCGCGACCGCCGCCGGCGCCTTGCAGAGCGGCGAAGTCGATTGGTGGGAACAGCCGACATTCGATCTGCTCTCTCTGCTCAAGGGCGATGACAATATCGTTGTCGAGCAGATCGACCCGACTGGATTTCCCTCGATGGCGCGCTTTAATCAGCTCTGGCCGCCGTTCGACAACCCCGCCATCCGCCAGGCACTCCTCGGCGCGGTCAGTGAAGCCGACGAAATGACCGCCGTCGCCGGCAACGACACCACGCTTTGGCGCGCCGATCTCGGCTATTTTCCCCCAGCATCGCCGATGGCGAGTGAGGCGGGGATGGACGTGCTCCGCGCACCGCGCGATTACGAGAAGGTCAAGCGCGATCTCGCCGCTGCCGGCTATAAAGGCGAACGCGTGGTCGCGATGATCGCAACCGATTTTCCCGTTCTCAACGCGATGGGGGTGGTCGGCGCCGATATGCTCAAGCGCGCCGGCATGAATGTCGATGTGCAGGCGACCGATTGGGGCACGGTGGTGCAACGGCGGGCGAAGAAGGACTCGCCCGAAAAAGGCGGCTGGAGCGTGTTTTTCACCTCCTTTTCGGGCCTCGATCAGTTCACGCCGGCGGGCTATATCGCGCTCCGCGGCAATGGCGAGAAAGCCTGGTTCGGCTGGCCGACGGCGCCGAAACTTGAGGCACTGCGTGAGCAATGGTTCGCTGCCCCCGATTTGGCGGCGCAGAAAAAAATCTGCGAGGACATCCAACGCCAGGCCTTCATCGATGTCCCGTTCCTGCCGCTCGGGCTCTATTATCAGCCAACCGCGCATCGCCGCGACCTGACGGATCTTCTCAAAGGTCTGCCGCTCTTCTGGAATGTCAAAAAAGCATAGGAAAAACGCTGATGCGCCGTCGTGATTTCCTGACAAGCTCCCTCGCCGCCGCAACATCGCTCGCCGCGCCCGCGATCGCACGCGGGGCGGAGGCGAGGGTGTTGCGCTTCGTCCCGCAAGCCAATCTCCCCAATCTCGATCCCGTCTGGGGCACGCAATACGTGGTACGCAATGCGAGCCTCCTCGTGTTCGACACGCTGTTCGGGCTCGATGCGTCGCTGACGCCGCGCCCGCAGATGTGCGAGAGTTTCGAGACCTCAGCGGACGGCTTGACATGGCGCTTTCGCTTGCGCCCCGGCCTCACATTCCACGATGGCACGCGGGTATTGGCGCGCGATGCCACAGCCAGCCTCGGGCGCTGGATGGCGCGCGACACTATGGGACAATTGATTCGCGCGCGCCTCGATGCGATGACGGCAAGCGATGATCGCACCTTCGAAATCCGCCTCAAAACACCGTTCCCGAAACTTCTCTTCGCACTGGCCAAGGGCAATCCCAATCTCCCGGCGATCATGCCAGAGCGCATCGCGCAAACCGATCCCTTCAAGCAGATCAGCGAATTTATCGGCTCCGGCCCGATGACATTCCAGAAAGACGAGTGGGTGCCGGGCTCGCGCGCGGTTTTCGCGCGTTTTAATGGCTATGCCGCGCGCGATGAACCGGGGAATTGGATGGCCGGCGGCAAGCGCATCTATTTCGACCGCGTGGAATGGCAGATCATTCCCGATGCCGCGACGGCGGCGGCGGCGCTGCAAAGCGGCGAGGTCGATTGGTGGGAGACCCCGCTCCCCGATCTCGTGCCCTTGCTTCGCCAGAATGAAGACGTCCGCGTCGATATCGCTGATCCGCTCGGCAATGTCGGTATTCTGCGCATGAACCATCTCTATCCGCCGTTCAATGACGTGCGGCTGCGCCGCGCCTTGCAAATGGTGGTCAACCAGCCCGATTACATGCGCGCGATCGTCGGCAATGACGATGCGCTGTGGAAACCGATGCCGAGTTTCATCACGCCAGGCACACCGCTTTACACCGAGGCCGGCGGCGAGGCGCTGAGCGGGCCGCGCGATTTCGCCGGGGCCAAGAAATTGCTCGCCGAGGCTGGTTACGGCGGCGAAAAAGTGGTGATGCTGGTGGCAACCGATCTCATCATCACCAAGGGTCAGGGCGACGTCTCAGCCGATGTCATGGCAAAAGCCGGCTTTAATGTTGATTACGTCGCAACCGATTGGGGCACGGTCGGCGCGCGACGGGCGAAAAAGGATCCGCCGAGCCAGGGCGGGTGGAACATGTTCCACACCTGGCTCGCTGGGGTCGATTGCATCAATCCCGCCCCAAATATCGCGATCCACACCACCGGGCCGAAAGCTTGGTTCGGTTGGCCGGATAACCCGGCGATCGAGGCGATGATCGGCGATTGGTACGCGGCCCCCGATCTCGCCTCCGAAAAACAGCAGATCGAAAAAATCAACCGTGCTTCCATGGAGTTCGTCACCTTCATTCCGACCGGCTTCTTCTATGGCTATCAGGCCTGGCGGCGCGGCGTCGAGGGCATCGTCAAGGCGCCCTTCCCGGTGTTCTGGGATGTGAAAAAAGCCTGATGGGGACTTATTTTCTACGTCGAGTGTTGGCGACGATTCCGGTGATGGCGATCGTCGCATTGTTCGTGTTTTCGCTGCTCTATATCGCCCCCGGCGATCCGGCGGCGGTGATCGCGGGCGATCAGGCCTCGCCCGAGCAGATTGCCCATATCCGCGCCTCCCTCGGCCTTGATCGCCCATTCATTGTCCGCTTTGGTGACTGGCTGTGGCATGTCGTGCATGGTGATCTCGGCACCTCGATTTTCACCAATCTGCCGGTTTCGCACATGATCGCCCAACGCATCGAGCCGACATTGAGCCTGATGATCGTGACCCTCATCCTCTCCTTGGTGATCGCCATTCCGATGGGGGTCATTGCCGCCTGGACGCAGGGAAAGTGGCAGGACCGGCTGATCATGGTGTTTGCGGTGCTCGGCTTCTCGACCCCGGTTTTTGTCATCGGCTATGTTCTCGCCTTCGTCTTCGCGCTCCAATTGCGATGGCTGCCGGTCCAGGGGTTCGTGCCGATCGAGCAAGGTTTCTGGCCCTTTCTGCGCACGCTCGTTCTGCCCGCGTTTACGCTGGGGGGGATCTATATCGCGCTGATCGCCCGCATCACCCGCGCGAGCATGCTCGATGTGCTGTCGCAGGATTATGTGCGCACCGCACGCGCCAAGGGGCTCGGCGAGCGCCCGGTGCTGTTCGTGCATGCGCTCAAAAACGCGGCGGTGCCGATCGTCACGGTGGTCGGGCTCGGGGTTGCGCTCTTGATCGGCGGCGCGGTGGTAACCGAGAGCGTCTTTGCCATTCCGGGCCTTGGTCGCCTCACCGTCGATGCGATTTTGCGCCGAGATTATCCGGTTATTCAGGGCGTCGTCTTGCTGTTCAGTTTCGTCTATGTCCTGGTCAATCTTGTGATCGACCTGCTTTACACCGTGTTCGACCCGAGGATTCGCTATTGACAGCACCTGTTTTCATCGCCGCACCTTCGCTCCCCGAGATCGTGCCGCAACGTCCCCGGCGCGGGAAATTCGCCCGCTTCGTTCTCCAGCACCCGACCATCTTCGCCGGCCTCGTGCTGATCGGGGTGATGCTGCTGATCGCGCTCTGCGCGCCATTTCTCGGCACCACCGACCCGACCGCGCTCGCGCCGGCGCGGCGGCTTCGTCCGCCCTCCGCGGCCTATTGGTTTGGCACCGATATGCTCGGGCGCGACGTCTATTCGCGCGTTCTTTATGGAACGCGGGTTTCGCTCACCGTCGGCTTCGCGGTCGCGCTGCTTGCCTCGGCCACGGGGCTCACGATCGGCCTCGTCGCCGGTTTCGTGCGCTGGTCGGATGCGATCATCATGCGCTTCATGGATGGTCTGATGTCGATCCCATCCATTCTGCTGGCGATTGCGCTGATGGCGTTGACCCGTGGCTCGGTGCGCAATGTTGTGATCGCCATTACGATTTCGGAGATTCCGCGGGTTGCGCGGCTGATCCGCGGCGTCGTGCTTTCCTTGCGTGAACAACCCTATATTGAAGCGGCGATCGCCTGTGGCGCGCGCACGCCGCGGCTGATCCTGCGCCATATCCTGCCCAACACGCTCGCGCCGCTTTCGGTGCAGGCGACGTATATTTGCGCGTCCGCGATGATCACCGAGGCGATTCTCTCTTTCATCGGCGCCGGCACACCGCCCACCGTGCCATCCTGGGGCAATATCATGGCAGAGGGCCGGGCGCTCTGGCAGATCAAGCCATCGATCGTGTTTTTTCCGGCGATTTTCCTGCTGCTGACCGTGCTCGGCGTCAATCTCCTTGGCGATGGCTTGCGCGATGCGCTCGATCCGCGCCGCGCGCTGAGGCTCTAGGCGATGGCCTTGCTCGAAGTCGAGTCGCTGCGGACGCATTTCGCGACCCCGAACGGTGCCGCGCGCGCGGTGGACGGGGTTTCGTTCACCATCAATTCCGGTGAAACCGTGGCCCTGGTCGGTGAATCGGGGTGCGGAAAATCGGTGACCTCAATGTCGATTTTGCGGCTTCTGCCGTCACCCCCCGCCTATTTCGCCGGAAAAATCCGTTTCGACGGCCGTGATCTTCTGACACTGCCGGAGGCCGAGATGCGTGCCCTGCGCGGCAATGACGTAAGCATGATTTTTCAGGAGCCGATGACCTCGCTCAACCCGGTTCTGACGATTGGTTGGCAGATTGGCGAGAGCTTGCGTTTGCATCAGGGGCTTTCGAGACGCGACGCCTGGCTGCGGGCGATCGAGATGCTGACGCTGGTTGGCATCAGCGACCCGGAGCGCCGGGTTTCCGAATATCCGCATCAGATCTCGGGCGGCATGCGCCAGCGGGTGATGATCGCAATGGCGCTCGCCTGTAACCCGAAGCTGCTGATTGCCGATGAACCGACGACCGCGCTCGACGTCACCATTCAGGCGCAGATTCTTGATCTGATGCGCGAGTTGCAGCGTCGCGTGGGGGCGGCGATTTTACTGATCACGCATGATCTCGGGGTGGTCGCGGAGATGGCCGAGCGGGTCATCGTCATGTATGCCGGGCGCAAGGTGGAAGAGGCGCCGCTCGCGCGCCTGTTTGCGCATCCGGCGCATCCCTATACGCGTGGCCTGCTTGGCGCGGTGCCGCGTCTCGGCGCCGGCGACCGCGCGCGTCTTGCCGAAATCCCTGGCCAGGTGCCGAGCCTTTTGCAATCGATCGAGGGATGCGCTTTTGCCTCTCGCTGTCCCCTCGCCGGTGATCCCTGTCGCGCGATCACCCCGATGGTGCGGGAAATCGCGCCCGGTCATTTCGCCGCCTGCCATTATGCGTCCGCGGAGGGCACGGTATGAGCCCCGCGCCGCTCCTCGAAGTCAATGGCTTGGTCAAGCATTTTCTCATTCGCGGCGGCTTGTTGGGGGGGATTACCGGGCGTGTGCGCGCCGTCGATGATCTGAGCTTCACGCTCGCGCGGGGCGAGACGTTGGCGCTGGTCGGCGAGTCGGGTTCGGGAAAATCGACGGTCGGGCGCACAATTCTCGGCCTGACCCCGCTCAGCAGCGGGGAAATCTGGCTCGATGGCACGCGGATCGATCAGCTTTCGCGCGGCCGCATGCGCCAATTGCGCCAGCGTATGCAGATCGTTTTCCAGGATCCGTTCAGCAGCCTCAACCCACGGCTTTCGGTGCGCGCGTGCCTGGCCGAGCCACTCACGAATTTCGGACTGGCGCGGGGCACGGCGGCGCGTGATGCGCGTATCTTCGAACTGCTCGATCAAGTCCAATTGCCGCGCGCAGCACTCGATCGCCGGCCGCATGAATTTTCCGGCGGCCAGCGCCAGCGCATCGCCATCGCCCGCGCGCTCGCCCCGCACCCCGATCTGATCATCTGCGATGAGGCGGTCTCGGCCCTCGATGTGTCGGTCAAGGCCCAGATCATCAATCTTCTGGTGGATCTGCAGAAGGAACTCGGCCTCGCCTTATTGTTCATCAGCCACGATCTCGCGATCGTCGAGCATCTCACGCATCGCGTCGCTGTGATGTATCTCGGCAAAATCGTCGAGATCGGCCCGCGGGACGAGGTATTTTCCCGGCCCCGGCACCCTTATACCGAGGCGCTATTGTCGGCGGTGCCGCAGCCCGATCCGGCGGCGAAGCGGCGGCGGATCGTGCTCGCCGGCGACATCCCGAGCCCGCGCAACCCGCCGGCGGGCTGCCGGTTTCATACCCGTTGCCCTTATGCGTTTGATCGCTGTCGGGTCGAAGTGCCGGAATTGCGTGGCGACGCCAGCCATCGGTTTGCCTGCCATCGCGATGATGTGCCGGGATCTGCGTGATGGCGAAAACGCGGAATGGCGGGCGGGCGACGCCGCGGGGGATTGAGGGTCGGGCCCGGGTCGGCCATAAAGCGGTGTCCCCGCACCCGGCGGGCAATGAAAATGGGAGGAAACATGCAACGCCGATCCTTATTGCAAGCCGCCGCTGGCGCTGTTGCGCTCGGCGCCCTGCCGCTCGCCGCGCGCGCCGGCGAAAAGACCATCGTCTATCTCACCCCCGGGCTCGATCTGCCGTTCTGGCGCTATCTCGCCAAGGGTATCGGCGACACCGCCAAGGCGCAGGGCTATGGCTTCACCGCGCTCGACAGCCACAACAACGCGGCGACGCAATTGAAGAACGCGCAAGACGTCATCGCCCGTGGCGTTGCCGGCATCTGCATCTCGCCGACCGACAGTTCGACCGCGCCGGCGGTGCTCGGGCTCGCGGAGAAGGCCAATATCCCGGTCGTCGTCTCCGATATCGGCACCAATTCCGGCGAATACGTTTCCTTCGTGATTTCCGATAATTTCGACGGCGCCTATGGCATCGGCAAAGTGCTGGCCGCGAAGATCAAGGCCAAGGGCTGGCAGGATGGCAGCTACGGCATGGTCACCATCAGCCAAGCGCGCAAGAACGGCCAAGCGCGCACCGCTGGTTTCCGCACCGCGATGCGCGAGGCCGGCATCGTCAAGGAAGTGCCGCTCCAGCAAATGCAGTCCTACACGACCGATGAGACCTTCCGCTTCGTCCAGGACATGCTGACCGCGCATCCCGATCTCCGTGGCCTCTTCATCCAGACCGACCAGCCGACCACCGGCGCCTTGCGCGCGATCAAGGCGGCGCGGCGCGAGGGGCAGATCCTCGTCGCTGCCTTCGATGGCACGCCTGAGCTGGTGCAACTGATCAAATCCGGCCAGGTGGTCGGCTCGGGAATGCAGCAGCCCTATGAAATGGGCGTGAAATCGGCGGAAGCCCTGCTCATGCATTTCCGCGGCGCGAGCGTGCCCAAGCAGACCACGGTGCCGATCCTGGTGATCACCAGCGAGAATGTCGATCGCATGCTGCCGGTCATCAAACGCACGGTGTTCGCCGGCGAACTGCCCTGATGGCAGGCGCCGCGGCGGCGAAGGCGGCGGCGCTTTCGCCGTCGCCGCTTCTCGAGGCGCACGGGATCGAAAAGCGCTTCGGCCAGACCCGTGCCCTCGCCGGCGCGACCTTCGACCTGCGCGGCGGCGAGGTGCATGGGCTGCTCGGGGCCAACGGCGCCGGAAAATCCACCCTGTCGCGGGTGATCAGCGGCCATATCCGGCGCGATGGCGGCACCTTGCTCTGGCGCGGCGCCGCTTTCGACCCGAGCGGCCCGCGTGAGGCGATCGCCGCCGGGATCGGCATGGTGTTGCAGGAGACCAGCCTCGCCCCTGATCTCTCGGTCCTCGAAAACATTTTTCTCCCCGACCTCGCGCGCCCGGGCTTGCTCCGCCGCCGCCCTTGGCGGGCGCGGGCAGAGGACATTCTCGCGATTCTCGGCCAGACCGCCTCGCTCCCGCTCACGGTCGAGGTCCGGCGGCTCTCGGCGGCGCAGCGGCAATTGGTCGAGATCGCCAAGGCGCTCGCCGTCGATGCCGCGGTGATCATTTTCGACGAGCCCACCGCGTCCTTGAGCCCGAGCGAGGTCGAGCGGCTGTTTGACGTGATGGCGCGGCTCCGCGCCGACGGGCGTGGCCTGGTTTTCGTTTCACACCGGCTCGAGGAAGTGCTCGCGATCACCGATCGTGTCACGGTGATGCGCGAGGGGCGAACGGTCGCCCAGGGGCTGGCGACGGCGCGCCTGAGCCAGGCCGATATCGTGCGGCTAATGGTCGGGCAGGAACTCGGGCGCATCCATAACGCGCGCGCCCCCATGGACACCGCCGCGCCCGTGCTCACGGTGCGCGGCCTCAGCGCGCCGCCGCTGGTGCGCGATGTCTCGTTCACGCTTCATCGGGGCGAAATCCTCGGCCTCGGCGGGCTGGTCGGGGCCGGGCGGTCGGAGACGCTGGAGACCCTGTTCGGCCTGCGCGCCAAGACCGCCGGCGACATCCATCTCCATGGCCGCCCGTTTGCCGCCCGCCATCCGGCGCAAGCGATCAGGGCCGGCATCGCCTTCGTGCCCGAGGATCGGCGCGGCCAGAGCATCGTGCCCGATTTCTCGGTGCGCGAAAACCTCCTCCTCGGCCATCTCTCGGCCCATCGCGGCTTTGGCCTCGGCTATCGCGCCCGCGAGGCGCGGGTCAAGGCCCTGCTCGAGACCCTCGAGCTGCCGCAAGAGCGGCTGCTCGACGCCACTATGCTGAATTTCTCGGGCGGCATGCAGCAGAAGATCATTCTCGCGCGTTGGCTTTTGCTCGACCCCAAAGTGCTGCTCCTCGACGAGCCGACCAAGGGCGTCGATATCGGCACCCGCGCGGCGATTTACGCCATGCTGCGTGACGCCGCCGACGCCGGCACCGCGATCCTCGTCGTTTCCTCGGATTTCGAGGAATTGCTCGGGCTGTGCTCGCGGATCGTCGTCATCAGCGACGGCACCACCAGCGCCGAGATGGCGAGCGCGGTGCTGGATGAAGCCAAGCTCACCCTGTTCGCGGCACCGCGCAGCTCGATGGCGGCAACCACGCGGCTGCTCGGCGAACTGGCCGAGGAAACCGGCGGCGCCGCGTTCTGGGCGCTGCGTGATGGCGGGCGGCTATTCTGCCTCGCGCGCGCCGGCGGCGCCGGCGAGGCCGATCCGGGGTTTGCCACCGGCGCGACGCCGCTGTTCAGCGAAACCCGAATCGCTGCCGCACTCGGCGCGGCAGCCGGGGAGGCGCAGGCGCGCTTCATCGCCGAGCCCGATGGCAGCCGCCATACCCTCCTGGTTCCGCTGCGCAGCCATCGCGG
This sequence comes from Acidibrevibacterium fodinaquatile, assembly GCF_003352165.1. Lineage (GTDB taxonomy): Bacteria > Pseudomonadota > Alphaproteobacteria > Acetobacterales > Acetobacteraceae > Acidibrevibacterium > Acidibrevibacterium fodinaquatile. The sequence goes on along the minus strand of NZ_CP029176.1, from coordinate 1,190,781 downwards.
CCATGATTTCGGGGTGATCGGGGTCTCGGTTGCCCGCCTGCCCTTGCCCGACGCCGCGGCCATCGCCCGGCGCGTCGGCGACCTCGTGACCCGTCAGATGTGAGATCGAACCGGCATGTCAGAGACCATCAACCGGCGGGGCTCGCTCCGCCGCCTCGCCGCGAGGCTGGAAATCAGGATGCTCGGCCTCGCTCTGGCCGTCTTCCTCGCGCTATCGCTGGCCTCGCCCTTTTTCCTGCAGACCAATAATCTCCTCAACCTCCTCGATCAGTCGGTGGTGACCGGGATCGTCTCCGCCGGGATGACCTTCGTGATCCTGACCGGCGGGATCGATCTCTCGGTGGGCTCGGTGCTCGGGGTGACCGCGGTCTTGATGGGGCTTGCGATGCCGCATGCCGGCATTCTCGGCGGGATTGTCGTTGCGGTGGCGGCGGGAGCCGGGATCGGGCTTTTCTCCGGCGTGCTGGTGGCCCGCTTCGGCCTCGCCTCATTCGTCGTAACCCTCGGCGTGATGGCGATCGGGCGCAGCCTCGCCTATATCTTCTCCGGCCAGAACTCGATCTCCGACCTGCCGCCGGGGTTCAACGATCTCGTCTACACCCCGATCCTCGGCATTCCCTCGAATGTCGCAACACTGCTCGCCCTTTATGTGCTGACCTGGCTCTATCTCACGTTCACCAAGGGCGGGCGGACGATCTATGCCATCGGCTCGAACCGTGAGGCGGCGCGGGCCGCCGGCCTCAACGTGCTCGCCTACAGCATCCTGCCCTATATCGTCTCGGGCGCGCTCGCCGCGGTCGCCGGCGTCCTGCTCTCGGCACAGATCCTCTCGATCGACCCGCTCGCGGGGACGGCGCTGGAACTCGATGCCATCGCCGCCGTCGTCATCGGCGGGGCAAGTCTCGCCGGCGGGCGCGGCTCGATCATCGGCACGCTGATCGGCGTTCTGATCATGGTGATGATCCGAAACGGCCTCAATCTGCTCGGCGTCTCGCCATTCTGGCAGGGCTCGGCGATCGGCGCGATCATCATCGCCGCCGTCCTCGCCGAGCGTCTGGTCAGCGCCCGCACCGGCGGCCAGTGAGAAGCCCATGAGTTTGCTCTTTTTTGAAAAAAAGAACCAAAAAACTTTTCTCCCGTCTTCTCGGAGCGGGCAGTGCCGTAGGCACTGACCAACCGGAGAAAAAGTCTTTTTGCTTCTTTTTTCTTCAGAAAAAGAAGACTTTATAACTCTTTAGGATGCCGGGCAGCGCACCAGCGGATTGGGGAAATCCTCGCAGCCGGGGAAGGTGATCTCGTTCTCGCCGTGGCGTTCGACATGGAGGAGATCGGCGCTTTCGCAACCGAACCCGGCGGCCCCCGGCTGGCCGCCACCGGAGAGCCCAAGCAGGCCGCCGCCACCGCCCTCCGCCGGCGCCGGCGCCGCGGGCTCGAAGCGGAACTCAAAGCCGGTCTCGGTCGCCCGCACGGTCGCGACCAGACGCTGCTCATAGGTGGCCTCGGTCAGCGTGCTGCGGAGCACGATATCGCGGGTGAAAATCACCGTCGGCTGCGCGAGGCAGGTCGCGGCGGTGATCTGTGACGGCGCGGGGAAAGTGCCGCCGGTCCAAGCGCCGAATAGCCAGGCTTGCGGCGGCTCGCTATTCTGCGCCAGCGCCGGGGCGAAGGGGACGAGAAGGTTTGCTGCGGCAAGGAAGGGAATAAGGGCGCGGCGCATCATGTCTCCTGGGCTCCTGATCACGACAACAGGGCGAGATTAACGGGCAAATCCGCCAAAACGCCAGCCCATTGCGGCGCGATCGAGAGTGTTTCAGCGCCGGGAGGATTCAGGAAACCGTCTCACCGATCGTGGTCGGCGCCTCATTGTTGCCGAAACGGCGATAGACGAAATCCGGCGGCGTCTCGCCGCGCTCGGCGACCGCTTCCGCCATGACCGCGTGATCGGGGGCGAGTTCGCAGGCCGGATCGGTGCGCGCGGCATCGCCCGTCAAGGCAAAAGCCTGGCAACGGCAGCCACCCCAATCGATCTCGCGCCGGTCACAGGATTGGCAGGGTTCAGGCATCCAATCGGTGCCGCGAAAGCGCAGAAACGAGGGATCGTGCTGCCAGATCGCGGCAAGCGAGGTCTCCCGCACCGAGGGGAAGACGAAGCCGGGGAGCGTCTCGGCGGCGTGACACGGCATCGCCTTGCCCGCCGGCGAGATATTGATGAACCGCCGCGCCCAGCCGCCCATGCAGGATTTCGGCCGCCGGGCGTAATAATCCGGGATCACGTAGTCGATCACCATCTGCCCCTTGAGGCGCGCGCGCGCCGCTTCCACCGTCGCCGTCGTCGCATCGAGTTCAGCCCGGCTCGGGAGCAGGGCGGCGCGGTTTTTGAAACCCCAGCCGTAATACTGCACCTGCGCGATTTCCGTCCGCGCCGCGCCCAGCCCCTCGGCGAGCGCGATCATGCGCGGAACATTCGCGATGTTCTGGCGATGGACGACGAAATTGACGGTGAGCGGCAAGCCGGCGGCGCGGATGCGCGCGGCGGCGGCCAATTTGCGGGCATGCGCGCCGGGATAGCCGGCGATGCGGTCGGCATTGTCGGGATCGACATCCTGGAAGCTCAACTGAATATGGTCGATCCCGGCCGCCATCAGCGCTTCCATCAGCCGGTCATCGAGCTGCACACCGGAGGTGATGATATTGGTATAAAGCCCCGCTTTTGCCGCATGGCGGACGAGGTCAGGGAGATCGCGCCGCGCGGTTGGCTCGCCGCCGGTGAAATGGAGCTGCAGGACGCCGATTTTCGCTGCTTCGTCGAACACGCTCTGCCATTCCGCGGTGGAAAGCTCGCCGGCGGCGCGCTCCAGAGCGAGCGGGTTCGAGCAATACGGGCATTGCAACGGACAGCGATGGGTGAGTTCGACGATGAGGCCCATCGGGGGTTCGAACCCGGTCATAGCGCGAGCGCTCCTTTTTCCGCGAGATCGCCGAGCATCGCGGCGACGTCGGTGGCGATGGTCTCGCGCGGGGCGGCAAACCGCGCCGCGAGGTCGTCGGCGATGGCGCCGAGCGAACGCACGCCATCGATCAGCTTCAGAATCTCGACGGCCTGCTCATCGGGGAGAAACAGCCGTTCGGGCGCGAGCACCACCCAGGCCGAGCGCACCGGATCGAAGCGGAATTTCACCCCGGGCCGGAAACGCGGCACACTATCAAGGGTGACGGTCATGTGGCTTCCGGCACGAACGCCCCAGGCGGCACGAAGCCGGGCGAGACATAGGCGAAATACAGCGCATCGAGCTGCGCCCAGAGGACATCGCATTTGAAGCGGAGCGCCGCCAGTACCGCTTGCTGTTTCTCGACGCTGTCGGCGTGCGCCTTGACATAGCCGAGGGCGAATTCGACGTCGCGCGGCGCCTGCGTCAGCCGCGGCGTGAAATAGGCCAGCGTCGCCTCGGTGACGAACGGGTAATTGCGCAGCATGCCGGACACCCGCTCGGCGATGATGGTCGGCGAGAACATCTCGGTGAGCGAGGAGGCGATGGCTTCGAGGATCGTCCGGTCGCGGACGAAATCGACATAGGCATCAACGGCGAAGCGGGTCGCCGGCAGGATCCCGCGCGTCGATGCGACATAATCGGGATCGAGCCCAACGCCTTCGGCAAGCTTCATCCAGCGCGCGATGCCGCCGGTTCCCGGCCCGTCGCCGTCATGATCGAGGATACGCGAACGCCAGGCGCGGCGGAGGTCAGGGGTGGGGAGGCGGGCGAGCAGAAACGCGTCTTTGGCCGGGATGCGAGACTGATAATAAAAGCGGTTGAGCGCCCAGGCCTGCACCTGGCCGCGGCTGAGCTGGCCGCCATGAAGCAGCTTATGGAAGGGGTGGAGATTGTGGTAGCGCTCGGCGCCGATCGCGCGGAGGGCTGCTTCCAGCCCGTCCGGGGTGAGGATATCGGTGGTCGTCACAGGGTAATCTCCATCCCGTCTTCGCCGACCCGCCAGCCGGCCGCAAGGACGGCCGCGTGTTCGGGGCTGTCGGCGAGCAGGATCGGGTTGGAATTATTGATATGGACCAGAATGCGGTGCGGGATCGGACAGTCGCGAAAGGCGGCGAGGGTGCCATCTTCGCCGCCGACGCTGATATGGCCCATGCGGCGGCCGGTCTTGCTGCCGATCCCAGCGCGGATCATTTCATCGTCGCGCCACAGCGTGCCGTCGAAGAAAAGGGCATCGGCGCCGCCAGGCGTGCTGGGATCGAGGCGGGCGAGGAGCGGTGGGGTGACGCGGGCGCAGCCGGGGATGAAAAAAAGCCGCTTCGCGCCATCGCTGATCATGGCGCCGACGGTTTCCTCGCCCTCGATGATCGCCGGCGCCTCGCCGGGACGTTCGAGATAGAGCGGCACCTTGCCGGGGACCGCAAACAGGGTCAGCGTAAGCCCGCTCGGCCGGCCATCCGCGAGCCGGAGCGGCCGCGCCACATCGAGGGTGACCGCCTCGCGTGCCACGACATCGCGCGCCAGAACCTCGAAAATCGGGTTTTCATCGAGCACGCCGAGAACGCTCCCGGTGGCATAGATGGTGAACGCCTCACGCTCGCGGAGGTTGAGCAGGCCGGCGATGGCGTCGACATTGCCGTCGGTCAGCACGACCCCGGCGATCGGGGTCGAGCGGAGCCCGTGCCGCGGGTGCAGAAACGGCGCCCGTTCGATTTGGGCGCGAAGATCAGGGGTGGCATTGAGAATGAACCAATGATCGCCGTCGGCGGAGACGGCGAGCGACGCCTGATGGCGGGGTTTCGCCGCCGGATCACCTGCCCGAGCCCGCCGGCACCCTTCAGCGTTGGAGTTCCATTGCGGGAACCCACCTCCCGCCGCGGCCCCAAGAATAACGGCCCGCATGATGTTCTCGATTGCTTGGACAAATAAAAAACGCCGCCGGAGGCGACGCCTCGCGGCGGCGTTTTCGCGAAATTACTTCGCTTCGGCGCAGGCGTAGCTGTTGATTTCCGCGCCGAGCGCGATTTCGACGATCTTCGGGGATTTCCAGGCCATGGTGTTGCCTCCTAATGACAAAGAATCTTCTGGGTTTCGTTCTGTGGCGGCCAGTATTCAGCTTGGCTAAGGCACTCAAACTCGCCGTGACGACTGAACCACCAGATCGGAAAGATGCTCGAACCCGAACAGCCCCACCGACCTAGAGAGCTATCTAAACGACTTCCCGCCACCCCGCAAACTGATTTTCTCGATCAGCCTCATTGAAAAGCCCATCGAAAAGCCGCCGTGACGGGGCATATGCGGCCGCCTCGCTATATTAAAATAAATATTCCGATATCCCAAACGCTTGCCAGAAATTGAGCCGGCGTCTAAGTGGCGGGTGAAAGGTTCGTACTACGTGATCGAGAAATTGGAATATCTCCTGGCTCTGGCGCGTGAGCGGCATTTCGGTCACGCCGCCGAAATTTGCGGTGTCACGCAGCCGACCTTGTCGGCCGGGATCAAGCAGTTGGAGGAAACGCTCGGGGTGCTTTTGGTCCAGCGGGGCTCGCGCTTTCTCGGCTTCACCCCGGAAGGCGAGCGCACACTGGATTGGGCGCGGCGCATCGTCGCCGATACCCGCGCCATGCGCCAGGAAATCCGCGCGCTCAAACAGGGACTCGCCGGCAATCTCAAAATCGCCGTGATCCCGACGGCGCTCGCCATGGTCGCGCAACTCACCACGCCGTATCGCGAGCGCCATCCCGGCGTCACCTTCACCATCCTCTCCTCGACCTCGATCGCGACGCTGGCGCTCCTCGAAAATCTCGAGGTCGATGCCGGTATCACCTATCTCGATAATGAGCCGCTCGGGCGGGTGCGCACGGTGCCGCTTTATCACGAGCGCTACTGTTTGATCACCGCGCCGCAAGCGCCACTCGGCGATCGCGCGAAAGTGACCTGGGAGGATGTCGCGCAGATTCCGCTCTGCCTCCTCACGCCTGACATGCAAAACCGCCGCATTCTCGACCGTATGCTGCGCTTGACCGGGCGGCCGGCGATGCCGACGCTGGAATCGAACTCGATGGTGGTGCTGTGGTCGCATGTCCGCACCGGCCATTGGGCGAGCGTGATGCCGATCAAGCTCGCCGCCATGCTCGGGCTCAGCGACGCGGTGCGGGCGATCCCGATCGAAGGCGGGCCACCGAGCCCGATGGTCGGCCTCGTCGTGCCCTATCGCGAACCGATGACGCCGCTGACCGCAGCCCTGGTCACCCAGGCACAGATCATCGCGCCCCATCTCGAGACCTGACGGTCTCGCGGCTGGGCGGTCTCGGGAAGTCATCGCCGGCTGCGCCCAAAAAGATCGCCACGCAAAACCAATTCTTAATCGTGATGTTCTATTGCGTCACGGCATACGTGCCTTGATCACGCCGCCTCTTATGCGCATCTGATCCCTAAGCAATCGGCTTACGAGGGATCGTCGACGATCCAAGGATGATGAGTTTCATGGATATTGCGATGACCGATGGCGATCGGCGCGACACGCATCCCCACCCAGATTGGGACGCAGCGCAGGCGAGCGCCTTGATTGCCGCCGAGGCTCGCCGCGAAGGCGGTCTGTTGCCGGCGCTGCATGCCTTGATGGCGGCGTTCGGCTGCGTGCCCGAGGCGGCGGAGCCGCTGCTCGCCGACGCGTTCAATCTTTCGCGCGCCGAGATCAAGGGTGTGATCGGCTTCTATCACGATTTTCGGCGTGCGCCTGCCGGGCGACATGTGCTGAAGCTCTGCCGCGCCGAGGCGTGCCAGTCGATGAAGGGTGCAACGCTTGCCGCCGATCTCTTGGCGCGGCTCGGCCTTGCCTGGGGCGAAACCACCGGCGATGGCGCGCTCACCATCGAGCCGGTTTATTGTCTCGGTCTCTGCGCCATGCCGCCGGCGGCGCTTTTCGACGGCGCCCCGATCGGCAGGCTGGATGCCAAACGCCTCGCAGCCCTGGTCGCTGCGGCGCGCGGCGTGGAGCAGCCGGCGTGAGCGCCCGGATCTTCCTGCCACGCGATGCCGGCGCGCTGGCGCTCGGCGCCGATACCGTCGCGGCTGCGCTCGCGCGCGAGGCGCAAGCGCGCGGGATCGCGCTCGAAATCGTGCGCACCGGCTCGCGCGGACTTTACTGGCTGGAGCCGATGCTCGAGGTCGCGACCCCGTCCGGCCGCATCGCCTATGGCCCGATCGCGGCCGAGGAGGTCGCATCGCTCTTCGCGGCGGAGTTTCTCGCCGGCGCTGCGCATCCGAAGCGCCTTGGCCGGCCGGAGGAGATTCCTTATCTCAAGCGCCAGACCCGGCTCACCTTCGCGCGCACCGGCATCGTCGATCCCGCTTCGGCCGAGGATTATGCCGCGCATGGCGGCTGGCTCGGGCTTGCGCGGGCGTTTGCGCTCGGCCCCGCCGCGACCATTGAGGAAGTTGTCGCTTCGGGCCTGCGCGGGCGCGGCGGCGCCGGTTTTCCGACCGGGATCAAATGGCGCACCGCGGCGGGCGCCAAAGCCGCGCGCAAATACATCGTCTGCAACGCCGATGAAGGCGATTCCGGCACGTTCGCTGACCGCATGATCATGGAAGGCGATCCTTTCGTGCTGATCGAGGGGATGCTGATCGCGGGCTACGCGGTCGGCGCGAGCAAAGCCTATCTCTATACGCGTTCGGAATATCCGCATGCGATCGCCGCCATGGAGCGCGCGCTGGCGGCGGCAAAGCGCGACGGCTTTCTCGGCGACAATATTCAGGGGACGGGATTTTCCTTCGATCTTGAGGTCAGGGTCGGCGCCGGCGCCTATGTCTGTGGCGAGGAGACGGCGCTGCTCGACAGTCTCGAGGGCAAGCGCGGGATGGTGCGCGCCAAACCGCCGCTGCCGGCGCTCGAAGGGCTTTTCGGCCAGCCGACGGTGATCAACAACGTGATTTCGCTCGCCTCGGTACCGATCATCCTCGCCGAAGGCGCGAAAGCCTATCAGGAACTCGGCATCGGCCGCTCGCGCGGCACCATGCCGATCCAATTGGCCGGCAATATCCGCTATCCGGGTTTGTTCGAGGCGGCGTTCGGCGTCACCCTCGGCGAACTGGTCGAAGAGATCGGCGGCGGCACGGCAAGCGGGCGCCCGGCGCGGGCGGTGCAGGTCGGCGGCCCGCTCGGCGCCTATTTCCCGCGCGCTTTGTTCGACACGCCGTTCGATTACGAGGCTTTCGCCGCGCGCGACGGGCTGATCGGCCATGGCGGCGTCGTGGTGTTTGACGACAGCGTCGACATGGCGGCGCAGGCACGCTTCGCGATGGAATTCTGCGCGATCGAATCCTGCGGCAAATGCACGCCCTGCCGGCTCGGCTCGACCCGCGGCGTCGAGGTCATGGACCGCATCCGCGCGGGGCGGGATGTCGAAAAAAATCTCGCTCTGATCACCGATCTTTGCGAGACGATGAAATTCGGCTCGCTCTGCGCGCTCGGCGGCTTCACGCCATATCCGGTGATGAGCGCGCTCACCCATTTCCGGGACGATTTCACCCGCGCCGCCGCACACGCCGCCGCATAGGAGATCGCCATGTCGCTGATCAAGGAAACCGATTACGGCACGCCACAACCGAGCAGCGGAAAAACCGTCTCGCTCACCATCGATGGTCACGAAGTGACCGTGCCCGAAGGCACCTCGATCATGCGGGCGGCGATGATGGCCGGCATCGCGGTGCCGAAACTCTGCGCGACCGACAGCCTCAATGCGTTCGGCTCGTGCCGGCTTTGCCTCGTCGAGATCGAGGGCCGCGCTGGCACCCCGGCCTCCTGCACGACGCCGGTCGCAGCCGGCATGGCGGTTGCGACGCAGACCGAGCGGCTGGCGAAAATCCGCCGCGGCGTCATGGAACTCTATATTTCCGACCATCCCCTCGATTGTCTCACCTGTGCTGCCAACGGCGATTGCGAATTGCAGGACATGGCCGGCGCCGTCGGTTTGCGCGAAGTGCGTTACGGCTATGACGGCGCCAATCATTTCGCGGCGAGCAAAGACCTCTCCAATCCGTATTTCGCCTTCGACCCGGCCAAGTGCATCGTCTGCTCGCGTTGTGTGCGCGCCTGCGAGGAAGTGCAGGGCACCTTCGCGCTGACCATCGCCGGGCGCGGCTTCGCCTCCAAGGTCGCGACTGGAAGTGTGGACTTCCTCTCCTCAGAATGCGTCTCCTGCGGCGCTTGCGTGCAGGCCTGCCCGACCGCGACGCTGATCGAGAAATCGGTGATCGAGATCGGCCAGCCGGAGCATTCCGTTGTCACCACCTGCGCTTATTGCGGGGTTGGCTGTAACTTCAAGGCCGAGATGCGCGGCGAGCAGGTGGTGCGCATGGTGCCGTACAAAGACGGCAAGGCCAATCACGGGCATTCCTGCGTCAAGGGGCGCTTTGCCTTCGGCTATGCGACCCACCGCGAGCGGATCCTCACGCCGATGATTCGCGAAAAAATCACCGATCCCTGGCGCGAGGTGAGCTGGGAGGAAGCGATCGCCCACACCGCCGCCGAATTCAAGCGGATTCAGGCGCGCTACGGCAAAGACGCGGTCGGCGGCATCACCTCTTCGCGTTGCACCAACGAGGAGACCTATCTCGTCCAGCAATTGGTCCGCGCCGGTTTCGGCAACAACAATGTCGATACCTGCGCCCGCGTCTGTCATTCCCCGACCGGCTATGGCTTGAAAGCGACCTTCGGCACCTCGGCGGGGACGCAGGATTTCGACTCGGTCGATGACAGCGACGTCATTCTGGTGATCGGCGCCAACCCGACGGACGCGCACCCGGTCTTCGCGTCCCGCATGAAGCGGCGTTTGCGCGCCGGCGCCAAGCTGATCGTCATCGATCCGCGCCGCATCGATCTCGTCCGCTCGGCGCATGTCGAGGCGACGTTTCATCTGCCGCTCCGCCCCGGCACCAATGTCGCGATGGTCAACGCGCTCGCCCATGTCATCGTCACCGAGGGGTTGGTGAACGAAGCGTTCGTGCGCGCATATTGCGATTGGGATGCTTTCCAGGACTGGGCGGACTTCATCGCGCGCCCGGAGAACAGCCCCGAGGCGGTGGCGCAAGTGTCCGGCGTGCCCGCCGATCTCATCCGGAAGGCGGCGCGGCTTTACGCGACCGGCGGCAATGCCGCGATCTATTACGGCCTTGGCGTCACCGAACACAGCCAGGGCACGACGACGGTGATCGCGATCGCCAATCTCGCGATGGCGACGGGCAATATCGGCCGCCGTGGCGTCGGCGTGAACCCGCTGCGTGGCCAGAACAATGTCCAGGGCTCGTGCGACATGGGGAGTTTTCCGCACGAACTGCCCGGCTATCGCCACATTTCCGAACCCGCGACGCGCGCGATCTATGAGAAGATCTGGAATGTTACGCTCGACGCCGAGCCCGGCTTGCGCATCCCCAACATGATCGACGCGGCGATGGATGGCTCGTTCAAGGGGCTCTATATTCAGGGCGAAGACATCGTCCAGTCCGATCCCGACACGCATCACATGATCGCCGGCCTCTCGGCGATGGAATGCGTCGTGGTGCAGGATCTCTTCCTCAACGAGACCGCGAATTACGCCCATGTTTTCCTGCCGGGGTCGAGCTTCCTCGAAAAAGACGGCACCTTCACCAATGCCGAGCGCCGCATCAATCGCGTCCGCCGCGTGATGCGCCCGAAAAACGGCTATGCCGACTGGGAAATCACCCAGATGCTGGCGAACGCACTCGGCTATCCGATGAATTATCGCGATCCCGCCGAAATCATGGACGAGATCGCCCGCACCACGCCGAGCTTCGCCGGCGTCTCCTTCGACCTGCTCGATCGCGTCGGCTCGGTGCAGTGGCCGTGCAACGAGGCAGCACCGGAGGGCACACCGACCATGCATATCGGCGGCTTCGTGCGCGGCCAAGGCCATTTCATGATCACCGAATATGTCGCGACCGAGGAGAAAAGCGGGCCGCGCTTTCCGCTGCTCCTCACCACCGGGCGCATCCTTTCGCAATACAATGTCGGCGCGCAGACACGGCGCACCGCCAATGTCGCCTGGCATGAGGAGGATCGGCTGGAAATCCACCCGCATGACGCCGAACAACGCGGCATCCGCGACGGCGATTGGGTGAAGCTCGAAAGCCGCGCCGGCGCGACGGCACTCCGCGCCCTGATCACCGACCGCGTCGCGCCGGGCGTCGTCTACACCACCTTCCACCATCCCGATACGCAAGCCAATGTGGTGACGACAGAGTTTTCCGACTGGGCGACCAACTGCCCGGAATATAAGGTCACGGCAGTGCAGGTCGCGCGCGCCAACGGGCCGACGGAATGGCAGGAAACCTATCGCCAGCACGCCGAACAGAGCCGGCGTATCCTGGCCGCGGAATGACGCTGCCGGCGCCGATCCTGACGAGCACGCCACTCGTTTGGCGCGAGCATGGTGCGGCGCGCGGCCTGCGCCAGATTCCGGAGGAAACCGCGGTCGCGCTCACCTATGGCCGCGCGACCTACGCGGTGATGATGGCAACCCCGGCTGATCTCGAGGATTTCGCTTGGGGATTTACCCGCAATGAAGGGCTGATCACCGCGGCGGACGAAATCACCGCCTGCGACGTCGTCGCCCGTGAGATCGATGGCGAGGCCGCGATCGAACTCCGCCTCGATCTTGCGGGGGTACGCGAGGAGGCGCTCTGGCGGCGCCAGCGGCGGCTTCTCGGGGCGACCGGCTGCGGCCTCTGTGGCATGGAAAGCTTGGAAGCGGCGCTCGCACCTCTGCCGGCGATCGTAAGCGACCTCCAGCTCGACGCCGGGACGTTGGCCGCCGCGATGGCGGGGCTCGGCGCCTGTCAGACGCTGAACCAGCAAACGCACGCGCTCCACGCCGCGGCATTTTTCGCCCCTGGCCGCGGCATCGTCGCGGTGCGCGAGGATGTCGGGCGGCACAACGCGCTCGACAAGCTCGCCGGTGCGCTCCTCCGCGCCGGTATCGCGCCGGCGTCTGGCGCCGTCTTGCTGACCTCGCGGGTCTCGGTCGAGATGGTGCAGAAAGTGGCGCGGATGGGATGCGCCATCGTACTCGCGGTTTCCGCCCCGACCGGGCTTGCCATCCGTCGCGCCGAGCGTTGCGGCATCACCCTCGCCGCCATCGCCCGCGCCGACGGGTTCGAGATTTTCACCCATCCCGCGCGCATCGTCATCGAGAGAGAGGCCTATGTCGCCTGAAAACCATGTCGCCTGAAAAACTGACCATGATGGCGAATCAGATCAGCCGCTTTTTCGCCCATCTCGGCCCCGAGCGCGCGCCGCCGGAAATCGCCGACCATTTGCGCAAATTCTGGGATCCGCGCATGCGGCGCGAAATCGTCGCCCATGTCGCGGCGGGCGGCGGCGGGCTCGATCCGCTGGCCGCGACGGCGGTTGGACTGCTGGTGGAAGACGCCAAGGTTTCTTGAGTCTGCGTTTCATATCAGCGTAATATCGTTGCGTACGTCGAGACTGACATCGTCCGGGAAAACGGCCAAAGGAAGAAAAAACCATGTCGCGAGCAGACACCGCGCCCACTGGGGCAATGCCAGCGTCGGCTGGACTCCTTGATCGCGCGCGCATCATTGCGCGCCCCGGCTTCAACCGCTGGCTGGTTCCTCCGGCCGCCGTTGCCATCCATCTCTGCATCGGCATGGCCTATGGGTTCAGCGTCTATTGGCTGCCGCTGTCGCGCGCCCTCGGCGGCGCCAAACCGATCGCCTGCGCCGCCGGAACCGGACTCTTCTCGGTGCTCTTGGCCAGCAACTGCGACTGGGCAGTATCCGATCTGGTTCTGACTTTTACCATCGCGATCGTCCTTCTCGGCGCCTCCGCGGCGATCTGGGGCGGCTGGCTGGAGCGCGCCGGGCCGCGCAAGGCCGGGTTCGTCGCCGCGCTCTGCTGGGGCGGCGGCTATCTCATCGCCGCGGCGGGGGTTTTCGTGCATCAACTCTGGCTGATCTGGCTCGGCCTCGGGCTGATCGGCGGTGTTGGTCTGGGACTTGGCTATATCTCCCCGGTCTCGACGCTGATCAAATGGTTCCCCGATCGCCGCGGCATGGCGACCGGCATGGCGATCATGGGATTTGGCGGCGGCGCGATGATCGGCGCCCCGCTCGCCAATAGCCTGATCGCGAGTTTTCCCGCAACCGCCGGGCAAAACGTTGCGCTCACCTTCGCGGTGACAGGGGTGATTTACTTCGTGGTGATGACGATCGGCGCCTTCGGCTATCGCGTGCCGCCCGAGAACTGGCAGCCGGAGGGCTGGACGCCGCCGGCGGAGAGCGGCCGGCCGATGATCACCACCCGCCACGTCCATCTCCACATGGCGCCGCGCACGCCGCAATTCTGGCTGATCTGGGCGGTGCTCTGTCTCAATGTCAGTGCCGGCATCGGCATCCTCGCCATGGCCTCGCCGATGCTGCAGGAAATCTTCGCCGGCAAACTGATTGGCGCGCCCGATGTCGGCTTCACCGCGCTCGACGCCCACCAGCGCGCGGCGGTTGCCGCGATCGCCGCCGGTTTTGCCGGGCTGCTTTCGCTGTTCAACATCGCCGGGCGGTTTTTCTGGGCCTCGCTCTCCGATCGGCTCGGCCGCAAGAACACCTACACCACCTTCTTCATTCTCGGCATGATCGTCTATGCGAGCGCGCCTTCCGCCGCGCATATGGGCAGTAAGGCGCTTTTCGTCGCTTGCCTCTGCATCGCGCTCTCGATGTATGGCGGCGGCTTCGCGACCGTGCCGGCCTATCTCGCCGATATTTTCGGCACCAAATTCGTCGGCGCCATCCACGGCCTGATCCTCACCGCCTGGTCCACCGCCGGCGTCATCGGCCCGGTGCTGGTGACCTATATCCGCGACACCCAGATCAGCGCCGGCGTCGCGCGTTCGGCCGTTTATGACCGCACGCTCTATATCCTCGCCGGGCTGCTGTTTCTCGGCTTCATCGCCAATCTGCTGATCCGCCCGCTGGACGAAAAATGGTTCATGAAGGAAGAAGATGAGGCGCGCCGAGACCTCGCCGCCCACCCGGCGGCGAAGGTATCCGCCGCCGGCTCGTTCGGGATCGGGCGCGGCGGCTTCACCCCCGGCGCGCTGCTCGCCTGGCTCGCGATCGGCATCCCTCTCGCCTGGGGTATTTTCATCACCTTGAGCCATACTCTGGTGATGTTTCGGTGAGGACGTAGAGAAGAGAAAAAAGTTCTTTTTGAAAAAAAGAACCAAAAAACTTTTGTCCTGAACGGGCGGGCGCGGGCGATTAGCTGCGATAGCTGCCGTTGATGTCGATATAGCCGTGGGTGAGGTCACAGGTCCACATCGTCGCCTTGCCCCGGCCGAGGCCGAGATCGACGGCGATCGCGATTTCCCGCCCGCGCATATGGGCGACAACCGGGGCTTCGTCGTAGCCGGGAACAATGGCGCCGTCGCGCGCCATCCAAACGCCGCCAACGGCGATGGAAAGACGGTCCCGGTCCGCCGGTTCCCCGGCTTTGCCGACCGCCATGACGATCCGCCCCCAATTCGCGTCCTCGCCGGCAATCGCGGTCTTGACCAGGGGCGAATCGGCGATCGCGCGGGCAATGCGCTTGGCGGAGCGCGCAGACACCGCGCCGGTGACATCGATGCGGATCAGTTTCTGCGCCCCTTCGCCATCGCGCACCACCTGGAGCGCGAGATCGTGCAACAGCTCGGCGAGGGCCACCGAGAAATCGCGCAGCGCTACCCCGCCGGTGGCGGGAACCGGGGCATGGCGGGCTTGGCCGGTCGCGAACAGCAAGACGGTATCCGAGGTCGAGGTGTCGGAATCGACGGTGATCGCATTGAAACTGCCGCCGATCCCGCGCGTGAGACATTTTTGTAGCGCAGGCGCCGGGATCTTGGCATCGGTAAACACGAAACACAGCATCGTCGCCATGTCCGGCGCGATCATACCGCTGCCTTTGGCGATCCCGGTGATCCGCACCTCCGTCTCGCCGATCCGCGCAAGCCGCGTCGCCGCCTTGGGAAACGTGTCGGTGGTCATGATGGCGCGAGCCGCGTCCGCCAGACGATCTTCGTGAAGACCCGCATGTAGCGACGGCAGCGCCGCGGTCAGACGTGCAACCGGCAGCACTTCGCCGATCACCCCGGTGGAGGCGAGAAACACGTGTCGGGCCGGACAGCCGATCAGCTTCGCCGCCGCCTCCGCGGTCGCGCGGGCGGCATCGTTGCCGGCGCGGCCGGTGAAAACATTGGCGTTGCCCGCATTGACGACGAGGCCGCGCGCACGCCCCGCCGGGAGGAGCTTGCGGCACCACTCGACCGGCGCCCCAGGGCAGCGATTGCGGGTGAAAACGCCGGCAACCGTGGTCCCTGGCGCGAATTCCGCGACCAAAAGGTCATTGCGCCCCTGATAGCGGATGCCGGCCGCCGCGACGCCGAGCTTGACGCCGGCCAGCGGCGGTAAATCCGGCAGCGCCACCGCGAGCGGCGAAACCGGCGCGGAGCCCGCCATGCGCGCGCCGGCTACTGCGCCTTGCCGTCCGCGGCCGGCGGCGAGCCGGGCGGCTCTGCCTGGTCGGTCGCGCGCACCGGCGAGCCGTCGAGATTGAAACGCTCGATCTCAGCGCCTTTACGGGCTTCCTCGATCTCTTTCTGCACCGCATCCTGGATCGCCTTCTGGCGCAACTGGTCGCGTGCCTCGGCGAATGTCGGCGGCGGCGCGGTGCGGCGCTCGATCACCTGGATCACGTGCCAGCCATAACGGGTATGAACGGGTTTCGTAGTGAACTGCCCGGGTTTGAGGGCAAAGGCGGCATCGCTGAATTCGGGCAGCATATCGCTCTTTTTGAACCAGCCGAGATCGCCGCCATTGGCGCCGGCCGGGTCAGTGCTGTCCTTCTTGGCCAGTGCCGCGAAATCGGCGCCACCTTGCAATTCCTTGATCACATTGTCGGCCGCGGCCTCGGTCGGGACCAGGATGTGGCGCGCATGCACCTCCTCCTCGCCCGGCTTGCCGGCGATCTCTTTCTGATAGGCGGCCTGCAGCGCCTGGTCGGTGATCGCCGGCGCAACCGCGCGGTTGATCAATGCGTTCTGCAGCGCCATGTCGGCGGCATCATCCATCTCGCGCTTGACGATGGGATCGTTTTGCAGCTTCTCCTTGCGGGCGCGCTGCACCAGGAGATCGCGGTCGATGATCTGATCGATCAGGATCGGATAGAGCATGTTGGGCGGCATGTTGCGCAATTGCTCGGGAAGATTCTGGGCGAGGTTTTCGAGATCGCTCAGATGCTCCTCGCGCCCGTTCACCCGCGCGACCACCGGATCGGGCTTGGCGCTGGGCACGGTGACGCCCGGCGGCACCGTCCCCGGCGGCGGCGTCGTCGCTTGCGCAAAAGCGAGGGAGAGAGGCAGGGCAACGCCGAGCGCGCTGCCCAGCATCAGAGTAGAAAACCGCGAAATCCGCATGGAAGTTCCCGTGACAAGGCGCCGGGCGTTGCCCGCCCGGCGCGTGTTGTTCAGCTCAGCACCGCCTGGACCTTCCGCACGATTTCGGCGAAGGCGGGCGCGTCATCATAGGCGATCGCCGCCAGCACCTTGCGATCCATCTCGATGCCGGCACGCTTCAGGCCGGCGATGAATTTCGAATAGGTGAGGCCATGTTCGCGCACCGCGGCATTGATGCGCTGGATCCAGAGCGCGCGGAAGTCGCGCTTTTTGACCCGGCGGTCGCGATACGCATAGCGGAGCGCCTTCTCCAGCCGCTCCAGCGCGATGCGGTAATTGGTCGAAGAGCGGCCGACATAGCCCTTCGCCTGATCGAGAACTTTCTTGTGCCGAGCGTGAGAGGTCACGCCGCGTTTCACACGTGCCATGGGTTATGTCTCCTCAGCCGAGCCCGTACGGCGCCCATTGCTTGACGGTCAACCCGTCCGCATGGGTAAGCACCTGGCTGCCACGGTTGCTGCGCTTGGCTTTCTGGCTGCGTGCCGAAAGATTATGCCGCTTCTTGCCCGGACCGGCGAGAACCTTGCCCGTCGCGGTGATCTTGAATCGTTTCTTGACCGAGGATTTGGTCTTCATCTTGGGCATTTCGCTCTCCTTTCCGAAAGGGGCACGCCGAGAAGGCGCGCAATCGCGGCCGGGCATGCCCTACTTCGCCCGGGCGCGCGAGATCAAGGGGCGCAGCTCTAGCAGCCGCTCGCACCTCTGGCAAGCCGCCCGCGGCCTGGTCTCTGAACAAAACGGCGGCCGCGCGCCGACGTCAGGCGAGTTTGTGAGGGGTGGGCGTTTGCTGGGTCTTACCGCTGGCAATGGCATGCCAGCGCACGAGGCGGATGCGGCCGGCCTGCAGCAACCGCACCCGAAGCAGCCAGCGTTCCGCCTCGGCGACCAAGAGCTTGGCCCGGGCCAGCGACGGCCGCGCGCTGGCCATCGGGCGCACCAGGGCCCGCCAGGCCTCGATGATCGTCTCGACATGCCGTTCGGAGACGTCCTCGGCCACCCGTACGTCGCAGCCCAACGTGCCGAGTGCCTGCGTGATCTCGGCCTCGGTTGGGAGCGGCAAGGAGCGCGCCTCGAGCCGCGCCCAATCGGTGAAGCTGGCATCCGGCTGGTGATCGGGGGCGGCGACGAGATCGAGCAAAACGAGCTGACCACGCGGGCGGAGCGCCTGCGCCAACGCCGCCAGCACCGGCTTCGGCGCCACATCGGCGAGCGCGAACAGCGAGAGCGCATGATGGAACTGCGCCCGCGGCAAGTCGGGCTGGTCGGGCTGCCAGGGCGCTATCGAGACGCGCTTGCCGTGGCCGCTATGGCGGCAATGCTCGGTCGCGACCGTGACCAGAGCGGGATCGGCCTCGAAACCGCTGACCCAGGCGCCGAAGGCAGCGGTGATGGCGGTGACCGGGCCGCCGCTCCCAGCGCCGAGCAGCGCGACGCTGGAGGCTTCCGAGAGCCCGAGCGGGCGTGCAAGCCGCACCACCTCCTCGGCGCCGTCGGGAAACAGAAATCCCTCGCCGCAGAGGTCATGGCGCAGCGCGAGAAGCGGCGTCAGCCCGGGCTTGAGCGGCGGATCGGGCAAGCGATCGGGCACCTGCCGCGCGGAGTCTGGGGCAGCGGGCGGCGGCGCGGAGGGCGCCGGTGGCGTTGCCGCCTGCCGGGCGCGGCCCAGCCAATGCCGCAGCGCCATGAAACTCATGATCCCAGTATTCCCCTCATTCTAGCGTCACAGAATGGCGCGATTTCGTGAATAAAGTCTTGCCACCACACAGCCTCGACAGGCATCGGAGGATCGGGCAGATTTATCGCGCCACTCGCCTGTTCTGCCGCCGGGCACTGAAACAAACCGGGCACTCGCCCTTATAATGAGGAAATTGCCATGTCCGCTCTCCACCGCCGCGCTCTGTTGCGCACCGGTCTTGCCCTCGCCGCAGCGCCGGCCCTGCTGCCCCGCCGGGCGCGGGCTGCGCGAAAATTCAAGATCGCCCTCTCGAACTCCTATATCGGCAACAAATGGCGCATCGAGATGGAGAATCTGTTCAAATCGGCGCTGCTGATGGAGCCCTTCGCCAGCGAGATCGAAGGGAGCTGGTTCAATTCCGGCAATGACGTCTCCAAGCAGTCGCAGCAATTCTCCAACCTGATCGCCGAGCGGGTGGACGCCATCGTGCTCAACGCCGCCTCCCCGACCGGGCTCAACGGCATCATCAAGCAGGCCACCGACCGCGGCATTCTCGTCGTTTCCTTCGATAACGTCGTCACCGCGCCGAGCGCGCTGAAAGTGAATACCGACCAATTCGCGTTCGGCCGCATGGGGGCCGAGTTCGTCGCCAAGAAAATCGGCGGCAAGGGCAATGTGATCATGGTCACCGGCGTTGCCGGCACCCATGTCGACCTCGACCGCAACAAGGGCGCCGAAAGTGTTTGGGCGGAGCATCCCGATATCAAGGTGGTAAGCCGCTACACGGGCATGTGGGACAGCGCGACCGCCGAACGCAACACCGCCGCCGCGCTCCCCTCGCTGCCGCCGATCGACGGCATCTGGTGCCAGGGCGGAACGGACGGCGTCTTGAAGGCGTTCATCGCCGCCGGGCGCAAGCTGCCGCCGACCGCGGGCGAGGCCGAAAATGGCTTCCGCAAATTTCTCTCCGGCTACATGGGCCACCAAGTCGATGGCATTTCGATCGGCCAGCCGCCGTTTCTCTCGGTGATTTCGCTCGAACTCGCGCGCCGAGTGCTCAAGGGCGATTACCCGAAGAAGGACATCACCATCCCCTTCCCCTATGTCACCAGCGAGACGGTGAAAACCGGCGAGACGGTGTTCCCCGATCTTCCCGACAGTTTCTTCGCCGATTTCACCGATGCCGGCCCGCACGCGACCGTGAAGATCTGCGTCGATGCCGCGCTCGACGGCAAGGCCTGCGCAGGCCGCCTCGCGGTCGACCTCCCGGCGGCATGAACGACGCGAGCGCGCGCGACGACGCGGCCAGTCTGGAGGCGGTCTCGGTCAGCAAGAGCTTCGGCGGCGTGCGGGCGTTGAGCGAAGCCTCGCTCCGCGCCTTTCCCGGCGAGGTGCATGCGCTGGTCGGCGAAAACGGCGCCGGCAAATCGACGCTGATCAAGCTCCTCGGCGGACGGCTTCGCGCCGATAGCGGCGTCATTCGCCTGCGCGGCGCAGCGGTTGCCCTGAAAACCCCTGACGCCGCGCATCGGCTTGGCTGCTGGACGGTATTTCAGGAGCTGACGCTGCTGCCCGCGATGAGTGTCGCCGAAAATCTGCTGCTGCGGCGCGAGCCCCGCGGCGCCTTTGGCCTCACCAGCCAGCGCCGCCTGATTGCCGCGGCGGAGGCTTTGTTCGCGCGCTTTGGCATCCGCGAGATCGATCCCGGCGCGCTGGTCGAGGATCTGCCGCTCGCCGATCGCCAGGTGATCGAGATCGTCCGCGCGCTCTCGCACGATCCCGACATCCTGCTGCTCGACGAGCCGACCTCGGCGCTGATGGAGCGTGAGACGGCGTGGCTGTTCGGCGAAGTGCGCCGGCTGCGTGACGCCGGGCGGACGATCGTCTTCACCTCCCATCGCTGGCACGAGATCGCCGCCATCGCCGACCGCATCACCGTCTTTCGCGGCGGCCGCGATGTCGGGAGCTTCACGACGCTTGACGAGGACGAGGCGGTGACGCTGATGACCGGCCAGCGTGTCGAAACGCTCTATCCGCCGCGCCCGACGGCGCCCGCCTCGGCGCCGGCGCTCACCGTCGAGGGGCTTGCCGGCGGGCGGCTCGTGTCCGCCTCTTTCAGCCTCCGGCGCGGCGAAATTCTCGGGATCGGCGGGCTCGCCGGGCACGGGCATCGGGAATTGTTCCTGATGCTGTTTGGCGCGATGGCGCGCAAAGCGGGGCGGATCCTGCGCGAAGGGCGCGAGATTCGCCCGCGCTCGCCGCGCCAGGCGATCCGGGCCGGGATCGCGCTGGTGCCCGAGGACCGCAAGACCGAGGGGCTTTTGCTGCCACTGTCGGTGGGCGACAATCTGACGCTCGCGGTGCTCGGGCGCGAAAGCCGCTTTGGCGTCTTGCGCCGGCGGCGACTGCGATCGCTGGCGGCGGCGATGGTGGCGCGGCTCAAGGTGCGCATGCCCGCGATCACGAGCCCGGTCGCCGCACTCTCGGGTGGCAATCAGCAGAAAATCCTGCTCGGGCGCTGGCTGCTCGCCGATTGCGCGGTTCTGCTGTTTTATGATGTCACGCGCGGCGTCGATGTCGCGACCAAGCATGAAATCTATGAGCTGATGACGGAGCTAGCCGGCGCTGGCCGCGCCATTCTCTATTATTCCTCGGATGCGGAGGAGCTGGCTCATCTCGCCCATCGCGTCCTGGTGCTGCGCGAAGGGCAGATCGCCGCCGAACTTCCCGCAGAGAGCCTGACCGCTGAACGCATCGTCGCCGCGGCGATGCGCGAGCCGGCCGCCGCGTGATGACGCCGCCGCGCCGCGCGCCGCTCTCGCAGGCGCTTGCCCGCCATCTCGGGCTGGCGCTGGTCGCGACCCTCCTCGTCATCGCGGTGATCGTCTATGCCGCGCTCTATCTCGTAACCCAAGGCCGCCTTCCCGGCGGGTTCGAACTCACCGCCAGTGTCAACAACACGATGCCGCTGGCGCTCGCCGCCCTGGCCCAGACCATGGTCGTTCTCACCCGCGGGCTCGATCTTTCGATCGGCGGGATCATCGATCTCAGCAATGCCCTCGCCGCGCTCTATCTCGGGACCAATGCGGCGTCGATGATTGTGGCGTCGGCGCTGATCCTTCTCGCCGGCGCCGGGCTCGGCCTCATCAACGGCGCTCTCGTCGCTTATGGCCGCCTGCAGCCGATTCTGGTGACGCTGGCGACGCTCGCGATTTTTCAGGGGCTTGCGATCCGCGTCCTGCCGCAGCCGGGCGGCGCCGTGCCGGAGAGCTACACCGCGCTCCTGGTCAATACCGGCGCGCCCTATGCGCTGATCTATGTGCTGGCGCTGATGCTGCTCTGGACCGTATTGCGCCGGAGCCAGGCGGGTATCGCGCTTCTCGCCATCGGCAATGACGAAGCGGCGGCGGCGGCGAACGGCATCGATCCGGTGGCAACCAAGCTTGTCGCCTACACGCTGAGTGGCCTGATCGCCGCTGGCGCCGGGCTGTTTCTCGCCGCTTCGGCGACCGCCGGCGACGCCACCACCGGCAACGGTTACACCCTGACCTCGATCGTCGCGGTGGTGCTCGGCGGCGTTAGCCTGTTCGGCGGGCGGGGCAGCGGGATCGGCGCCATTCTCGGCGCCTTCGTCACCACGATGATCGTCAATATCCTGTTTTTCGCGCATATCGATCCGCTCTATCAATCCTTCTACGAGGGCGCGTTCCTGGTGATCGCGGTGGTGCTCGCCGAAGGCATTGGGCGGCTGGTGCGAAGGCGGCGGGTACAAACATGAGCGGCAGGGAAAGACGGCGGAGGGTGCCCATGCTTTCGCCGACGGGACGGCGGGTATTTTACGCCTATGCGGCGGCGGTGCTGCTGTTTCTCCTCGGCGGGCTGGTGCGGCCGGGCTTTATTCAGACGACGAATGTGCTCACCATTCTCACCGTCGCGATGTTCGTCGGCCTCGTCGCCGCCGGCCAGAGCTTCGTGATCCTCATCGGCGGCATCGATCTCTCCGTGCCCTGGGTCTTGAATGCCGCGGCAATCTTGCTTGCGACCAGTTCGGGCGGCGAAAACGCCCATGCCGCCACCGCCCTGGCCTTGACGCTCGGGATGGGAGCGCTGGTCGGCGTTGCAAACGGGATCGGGGTTGCCGTGCTCGGGGTGCCGGCGGTGGTGATGACGCTTGCGATGAACGGCATCATGGAGGGGCTGACGCTGGGTTTGAGCGGCGGCATGACCTGCGCCTCCTGCGCCGCCTACGCGCCGCCCTGGGTACAGGGGCTCGCGCATGGCAGCCTGCTCGGTGTGCCGGCGCCGCTCTGGCTCTGGCTTGCGGTGATCGGGCTGGTTTCGTTTCTGCTGCAAGCGACCGTGTTCGGCCGCGCGACCTATGCCATCGGCACCAATCTCCGCGCGAGCATGCTTGCCGGGCTTCGCGTCCGCGCAACCATCATCGGGCTCTACGGGCTTTCCGGGCTCACCGCAGCACTCGCCGGGATCATGCTGGTTGGTTTCGGCGGCCAGGCCTCGCTCGGCATGGGCGAACCCTATCTTTTTCAGTCGATCGCGGCGGTGGTGATCGGCGGCGCCTCGATCCTTGGCGGGCGCGGGCATTATCTCGGCGCCGTCGCCGGCGCGATCTGTCTCGTCACCCTGGTCAGCGTTCTGCTCGCGATGAACATGGCCGAATATGGCCGGAGCATCATCTACGGCGTCATCATCCTCGTCCTCCTGCTCCTCTACGGCCGCGAGACGCGCGAGAGTTAAGGGCCAGCCCATCCCCCCCCTTTGCGATTTTTCGGGAACGACACGATGCAGCTCGGCTTTTTCACCATGCCCATCCATCCGCTGGACAAGGACTGGCGCCTGGCCCTCGCCGAGGATCGCGCGGCCTTCATGCTCGCCGACGAACTCGGGTTCCAGGAGGCCTATGTCGGCGAGCACGTGAGCGATCGCGCGGAAAATATCACGTCATCGACCTTGTTTCTCGCCTCCCTCGCTGGGGTAACGCGGCGGATCCGCCTCGGCACCGGGACGGTCAATCTCCCCAACCGCCATCCCGCCGCGGTCGCGGCCGAGATCGCGATGCTCGACCATCTGCTCGACGGGCGGCTCAATTTCGGCATCAGCCCGGGCGGGCTGCCGTCCGACTGGGAGGTGTTCGGGACGCTGGCGGCCGACCGTAACGCGATGTTCCTCGAAGCGATCAACCACGTGCTTGCGATCTGGGAGCGCGACCCGCCCTATGAGATCGCCGGGACATACTGGACGATCTCGACCGCGCGCACGCTAATCGCCGAGATCGGCCAGGGCGTCATGCCGCGGCCGCTGCAACGCCCGCACCCGCCGATCATCGTCACCGCCGTCGCACCCCACTCAAAGGGCGTGACCGAGGCGGCGGCGCGCGGCTGGGATATGATTTCGGCGAATTTCCTGCTGCCGTGCTGGGTCGCGACACACTGGCCACGCTTCGCCGAGGGCTGCGCCCGCATCGGCCGCACCGCCGATCCGGCTTCCTGGCGGGTCGCGAAAAGCATCTTCGTCGCCGATGACGCCGCGACCGCCCGCGCCTACGCGACCGAGGCCGCCAGCCCCTATCGTTTTTATTACGCGCAGATGCTGACCAAGATGCGTCGCGCCGGGCGGCTCAATCTGTTCAAGCCGGACCCGGCGATGGCGGATGACGCGGTGACGCTCGATGACGTCTGCCGCCAACTCGTGATCCATGGCACGCCGGACCAGGTCGCCGATGAAATCCTCGCCTTTCGCGAGGAAACCGGCGATTTCGGCACCCTGCTCTACGCCGGGCATGACTGGCGGGATCCGGCGCTGGCGCGGCGCTCGATGGTGCTGATGGCGGAAAAAGTGTTGCCGAAGATTAATGCCGCCGAGGCGGAATGCCGCTCGGCACGCCGCGCCACTTTGTCCGGGGATCCTGGCAAGCACCCTGCTTGACCGGCCAAGCATCGTTCTTTAGGCACTCTCTCGCTGTCCCGTTCGTCTAGAGGCCTAGGACACCAGCCTTTCACGTTGGTAACACGGGTTCGAATCCCGTACGGGACGCCAGTTCGGTATAAAACTGCGAACGCCAAACGCCGCCGATTTCCCGCCGCCGGCGAGCCTCGGCGGCGAAGGTCTCCAGCATGGCAGGCGTGACGGTCTCCCCCAGCCGCTCAACCTTGGCCTCGCTCGGACGCGGCTATGCCCCGAAGGGTCAGACGCCGGTGGCGCCCAAAACCGCGCTGTTCATCATGTTTCTGCGTCGCCTGATCGCGAGCGGGTCGGGCAAGCTGTTCCTGATCGTGGATAGGCTTCGGGTGCATCACTCGGTCAAGGTCAGCCGGTGGGTCGAAGCGCACCGGGACGAGAGCTAGCTATCTACACCTATCTTGGCGAGCAAGTTGGCCGGTTTTGATTGAACAGGATGGTTCAATCAAAACCTACCTTGCTCTAGCGCCCGTGCATCGCAGCTGACTGGGCCGCGAGGGCGCGGGCCATGTTACTCAGCGCTTCTTGATGCTTGAGATTGTCGATCGCGGCGAAATTGCGGGCAAGCTCGAGACACATGCGCTGGCGCGGGGTCGCCGCTTGGGTCTCCTCGTCCGGCGCCAGCCCCTCGAAGAACCACGCGATCGGCACCCCGAGCACCACCGCGATGTCATAGAGCCGGCCCGCCGAGATGCGGTTGAAGCCGCGTTCGTATTTATGCGCCTGCTGATAGGTGACGCCGATCATCTGGGCGAGCTGCTGCTGCGAAAGGCCGAGCATGGTGCGGCGTTCGCGGATGCGCGCCCCGACATGACGATCGGCGAGACTGGCACGGCTGGCGCCGCGACCTTCGCGAGGCGCCACGCCCGTGAAATCGGACGCGCGCAGCCGAACCAGTGGCATCGATTCCTCGCTTTCGTCGTCTGACGCGTCATAGCGAGGGGGGATGGCTTCACGGTCGGACATAGCGGCCTCCACGACGATCGAAAACGGGAAAACTGCGGTTTCTCGCATCTTCAGGTCACCGGGTCATGCCCTGCGACCGTCTCTCCATACGCGAATATGGCATTTTTCCGAAAGATCGTCAAAGGAAAAACGATATATTAACGTCCTACCATTGCATCACCGTGGTTTTCTCCCAGAAATCCACCATTCAGCCGGGTTTGTCGCCGGATTTTTCGCCCCCTGGTTGGGGTGCCTTAGGCGTTTTTTCGGCCGTCCCCGCCCCGCGACGCGCAAGCTCGGCCCTGAGCGCCGCGATCTCGGCCCGCAGCACGGCGATTTCATGGTCGCGCTCGGCCGCTGCCTCGGCCGCCTCGCCCTGCTGCTCCCGCGCCCTCTGGAACGGCGAGAAAAAACTCATCGCCTGCTCCATCATCGCGAGGTTGCGCCGGCTCATCTCCTCCACCCCGGGAAATAGCGTGCCGACCGTCTGCTGCATCGCCCGCCGCATCTGCTGCTGCTGGGCGGCGAAGCTTGCCATCGCCTGTTCGAGATAATTCGGCAGAAGCCCTTGGAAACCCTCGCCATAAAGCCCGATGAGCTGCCGCAGAAACCCGGTCGGCAGCAGCGCGCGGCCCTTGTTTTCCTCATCGACGATGATCTGGGTGAGCACCGAGCGGGTGATGTCGTCGCCGGTTTTGGCGTCATAGACCACGAAATCCCGCCCACCGCGCACCATGTCGGCAAGCGTGTCGAGCGTGATATAGCTCGAACTCTCGGTATTATAGAGGCGCCGATTGGCGTATTTCTTGATCACAAGGGCGGCGGCGGGCGTCTCGTCGGTGCGCGGCGGCTCTGGCTCTGACATCGATCGTTCCTTATGTTGCGGCGCGTTATTTCCGGCACTCTGCCCGCCTCCGCGAGGAGAGGCAAATTTTCTCGCCGCGGCTTGGGTCGCCGGCGGAGAATCGGATGACGAGGCGAGAATGGTAAATGGATGAGACATGAGCACCGCCCGAGCGCCCGGCACGCCGCCGGACGGGGAGAGCCCGGCCGGCGGCGCCGGAAACGAGACGCCCGACCTCGCCGCCCTCGCGCAAGACTGGATCACGCTTTGGCAAAGCGAGATCTCGGCGCTCGTCGCCGACCGCGAGATGCAGGAAGCCTGGCAAGCCCTCGCTGGCCTCTGGGCCGGCGTGTTGGCCAGCGCCATTCAGGCGATGCCGCGCGAGCCGGGGCCACGCGAGCCGGGGCCACGACAGCATGAGCCATTCCACAATGGCGTCGCCGGCGCCGCTCCACCGCCGCGGGCCGCGGCCGCTGCTGCTCCATCTGACCCTCGCGATGCTGAAATCGAGCGCCTCCATCGCCGGCTTGCCGCTCTCGAACGGCGCCTGGCCCGGCTGGAACCCGCGCCGAAACCCCGATCTCGCCCGCCTCGCGCACGCAAGCGGCGATCCTGACGCCTTCGCCCGCACCGTCTTCGCGGCCACTCTCGCCGAGGATCGCGCCCTCATCGCCGGCATCGCCGCCTATCGCCGCCATCCCTGGCGCCGCACCCTCCCCGACCCGCCGGCGATCTGGAGCGAGGGCGAAACCCGCCTCCTCGATTACGGCGGCGAGGGGCCACCCCTCCTCTTTATCCCGAGCCTCATCAATCGCGGTCATATCCTCGATCTCGACGAAGGCGCCTCGCTGGTCCGCTTCCTCGCCGCTGCCGGCTTCCACCCTTTGCTGCTCGATTGGGGTTGGCCCGGCGAGCGCGAACGGCGCTTCACCCTCACCGACTATATCGCCGGGCGGCTGGATCGCGCGCTCGGCGCTGTTGCGGAAAAGCCCATCCTGGTCGGCTATTGCATGGGCGGGCTGCTCGCCCTCGCGGCGGCACTGCGCGAGCCGCGCCGCCTGCGCGCCCTCGCTTTGCTTGCCACCCCCTGGGATTTCCACGCCGACAATCCCGCCCGCGCCGCCGCCCTCGCCCGCCTGCTGCCGCTCATGGAGCCGGCCTTCGCCCTCGGCCACGCGCTTCCGATCGACTGGCTACAAACCCTGTTTGCGCTCGTCGATCCCTACGGTGTCGGCCGCAAATATCGCGCTTTCGCGACCCTCGACCCGGACAGCACACGCGCCCGCCGCTTCGTCGCGCTCGAGGACTGGCTGAACGACGGCGTGCCGCTTGCCGCGCCGGTGGCGCGCGAAGCCCTCGGCGGTTGGTATGGCGACAACACGCCGGCCCGCGGCAATTGGCTCGTCGCGGGCCTTCCCGTCGATCCCGCGACCCTCCGCCTGCCCACCCTCGTCGCCGCGCCGACCCGCGACCGGCTGGTGCCACCCGCCAGCGCCCGCCCACTCGCGACCCTCATTCCTGACGCCACCCTGATCACCCCACAGGTCGGCCATATCGGCATGATCGCCGGCACCAACGCCGAAACCGCCCTCTGGCGCCCGATGCTCACCTGGCTGCACGGGGTCTGAAGCGGCGCCCGGGGCGGGCCGATGCCTTCCCGACGAAGGGCTTGGGCGCGGCGTTGGGTTCGGCGAGATAGCGGCTGATGGCGATTTGCAGGTCGACGATCGCATGAAAGTGGCCGGCGGGATCACGCTTTCGCGAGGCCACTAGAGCGCGATCGGTTTAAATCGATCACGCTCTACACCTATTTTGGCGAGCAAGTTGGCCGGTTTTGATGGAACGGGATGGTTCAATCAAAATCTACCTTGCTCTAACACGGGCGCTATCTATCCTAACGCGGCCCGTCATTCGTTCGGTTCGACCCGAGATTATGCGCCATAGTCCGGCTTCGAGATGTATCTTGGCGGGTATAATCGGGAAACGCGGATTCGTTAATCTACCCGATGGATACAGAGAAGTTTACAAACCCGCTGGCGGATGGGGTGGGATTCGAACCCACGATACGCATTTCACGTATGGCGGTTTTCAAGACCGCTGCCTTAAACCGCTCGGCCACCCATCCCAATCCTCCCCCTAGCTAGGGAGAAGAAGAGAAGAACGCATTGCGGAAGCATCCGGCCGTCTCATCAAATCGTGATCTATCGCTCTCGCGTCTCATACCGACACTGTGCAAGGGATTTTCCCCTATCGCATCCGCTTCCGTTCATACCGCTCGTTTTGGCGCATCACGAAGCGGCGGCGCTGGACTCAGCGTCGGCCGTCATACTCGAGCGTATTCACGCCTCCGTCGCAGATGTGGCGTCATCATTATCGATTTGCCGCGGGCCGCTATCCTGGCCTTTGGCCGCCGGATCGCGATCAACCAGCTCGATCACCGCCATTGCAGCGGCATCGCCATGGCGAATGCCGGCTTTCAAGACGCGGGTATAGCCTCCCGCGCGCGACTTGTAGCGATCCGCCAACGCAGTAAACAGCTTGGCAACAATTTTTTGGTCGCGCAATTCGGCTAATGCGAGACGGCGGGCGTGCAAGCCACCGCGTTTGCCGAGTGTTATCAGTTTCTCCGCAACCGGGCGCAGTTCCTTCGCCTTCGGCAAGGTCGTGGTAATTTGCTCATGCTTGAGCAGCGCCACCGCCATATTACGGAACATGGCGTGGCGATGGCTTGAAGTGACACCGAGCTTGCGGCCGGCGATCCCGTGGCGCATGGTCTTTCTCCCCGCAGGCTCAGAACGGCTCGTCGAGCCGTTTGGCCATATCTTCGATATTCTCCGGTGGCCAACCCGGCACCGTCATGCCCAGAGAAAGCCCCATGGTCGAGAGCACTTCTTTGATTTCATTTAGTGATTTGCGGCCAAAATTCGGCGTCCGTAGCATTTCCTGCTCGCTTTTCTGCACAAGATCACCGATATAGATGATATTGTCGTTCTTCAAGCAATTCGCGCTGCGGACGGAGAGTTCGAGTTCGTCGACCTTGCGCAGCATGTTGCGGTTGAACGGCAGATTATCTTGCGGCTCATCAGATCGAACATGCTGCGGCTCGTCGAAATTGATGAAGAGCTGCAGCTGATCCTGCAAAATACGCGCAGCCAGCGCGACCGAATCCTCTGGGGTGACGGCACCATTGGTCTCCACCGTCAAAAGCAGCCGATCATAATCCGTGACTTGACCGACACGCGTCGGCTCAACCTTGTAAGAAACCCGCCGCACCGGCGAGAAGATCGCATCCACCGGAATGAGGCCGATGGGGCTGTCTTCCTGCCGATTTTGACTGGCCGCGATATAGCCTTTGCCGAGTTCGACCGTAAATTCAATGCCGAGCTTCGCGCCGTCGTCGAGAGTGCAGATAACGAGATCGCGGTTCATGATTTCAATGTCATGCCCGGTCTGGATCTGCCCCGCCTTGACCTCGCCCGGCCCCGTCGCCGAAAGCACCATGCGTTTCGGCCCTTCGCCATGCATGCGAAGCGCAAGCTGCTTGATGTTGAGCACAATATCGGTGACATCTTCGCGCACGCCGGGAATGCTGCTGAACTCATGCAACACACCGTCGATCTGCACCGAAGTCACCGCGGCGCCCTGCAACGACGAGAGCAGAACACGACGAATCGCGTTGCCGAGCGTCATGCCGAAACCACGCTCGAGCGGCTCGGCGATGATGGTTGCAACGCAGGACGGAACCGCGCCGGACTCAACTTCCAGCTTTTCCGGCTTGATCAACGATTGCCAGTTTCTCTGGATGACCACGCTTGCCTCATCTGCAATGAATGCGCTCACGAAAGCGCGGAACTTTACCTCGCTGCCGCAGATCTCCGAGCCGAGATCCCGAGCGGAGGCGACGATCAGACGCGCCGCCGCTTACGCGGGCGGCAGCCATTATGCGGAATGGCGGTGGTGTCGCGAATGGCGGTAATCGCAAAACCGACCGCCTGCAACGCGCGAAGAGCGCTTTCGCGCCCAGAACCCGGGCCGCTGACCTCAATCTCCAAGGTTTCCATCCCGTGCTCGCGCGCCTTCCGACCCGCCTCTTCCGCAGCCACCTGCGCGGCATAGGGGGTCGATTTACGGCTGCCCTTGAATCCCTGACTCCCCGCCGAGGACCACGCGATCGCGTTGCCTTGAGAGTCGGTGATGGTCACCATGGTATTGTTGAACGTTGCCGCGACATGAGCAACGCCAGAGATAATATTCTTGCGTTCCTTCTTGCGCGGGCGCGCGGCCTGGGCGGGCTTGGCCATGAATTTTGTCCTATCGGTCGGCTATGGATGATGGCGAGAGCGGGAGGATGGCGAGGGCGCGGAAGCGCCAAAATATCGGGGCAAGCGCTATTTCGTCACTTTCTTCTTGCCGGCGATCGCGACCGCCTTGCCTTTGCGCGTGCGGGCATTGGTGTGGGTGCGCTGGCCACGGACCGGCAAGCCACGACGATGGCGAAGCCCGCGATAGCAGCCGAGATCCATCAAGCGCTTGATGTTCATCGCCACCTCGCGCCGCAGATCGCCCTCGACGCGATATTCGCGATCGATCAATTCACGGATGCGCAGCACCTCATCATCGCTGAGCTGATTGACGCGGCGCTCGTCCGGAATCCCAAGCGCCGAACAGATTTCCGCCGCCTTCGCCGGACCAATGCCATAAATATAGCGAAGACCAATCGTTACCCGCTTATTGGTTGGAATATTCACCCCAGCGATGCGCGCCACGCTTCTTCACTCCTCACCAGCCGGCCGAACTCAGCCGACATAACCCAGCCTGTCAAAAATAAGAACCACACCCCGCAGCGCCACTGCGCTCAGGTCGCCCAACTTTCCGCCTTAACTTTCCCCACACCCGTACACACCCCATTTCTGGGGCGCCGTGTGAGGCGCGCACTATACAAGCCAGTGCGTAGCTGTCAATCTCGTGCGATCATTTTTTCGTGATTTACGCCTCAACGCCAGACAAAACCCGTTCCACCGCCACTGTCACGTCGTCAATCGCAGCCATGCCATCGACGCTATAGAGCCGCCCCTGCGCCGCATAATAAGGCAGGATCGGCGCCGTCTGGCGATGATAGGCGGCGAGCCTCGCGGCAACCGTGTCGCGGTTGTCATCGGCGCGGCGGCTAAAGGTCGTGCCACCACATACATCGCAATGGCCCGGAATTTTCGGCGGCTTGAACACGTCATGATACCCTGCGCCGCAGGTGGCACAGGTGAAACGCCCGGCGATGCGCTCGACCAGCGCCGCGTCGTCAACCTTGAGTTCAATCACCGCGCTCAACGTCAATCCATGTTCGCCGAGCATGACGTCGAGCGCCTCGGCTTGCGGAACCGTGCGCGGGAAACCGTCAAGAATGAAGCCGTTCGCGCAATCCGGCCGCGCAATCCGCGCCGAGAGCATGGCGATGATGATCTCATCCGGCACCAATTCGCCGGCTTCCATGATCGCCTTCGCCTTCTTGCCGATCTCGCTCCCGGCGGCGACCTCGCCGCGCAACATGTCTCCGGTCGAAATTTGCGCAATGCCGTAACGCTCTTCGAGCCGCTTCGCCTGCGTGCCTTTCCCGGCGCCTGGAGGGCCGAGCAGGATGAGGTTGAGCCCCCCTTTGGCCGCCATCAGCGCACCCGCCCGCGCACCCGCGCCTTGCGAATGAGCCCTTCATATTGATGGGCAAGGAGGTGTGATTGGATCTGGGTGATGGTGTCCATCGTCACGGAGACGATGATCATCAAGCTCGTGCCACCGAAATAGAACGGCACACCATAATGACTGATCAGAATTTCCGGCAGCAGACAAACCGCCGCAACGTAGATCGCACCGATGGTGGTCAGCCGCGTTAGAATATAATCGAAATACTCCGCCGTCGCGTTGCCAGGACGGATGCCGGGAATAAAGCCGCCATATTTTTTGAGATTATCCGCCGTTTCCTGCGGATTGAACACGACCGCCGTGTAGAAATAGGCGAAAAAGATGATCAGCGCGGCATAAAGCGCCATATAGAGCGGCTGGCCATGGGCGAGTTGGCTCACGATCCAGTTCACCCAAATCGGCCCCCCGCCATGCGAAAAGCCCGCGATGGTTGCCGGAATGAGGAGGATGGAACTCGCGAAAATCGGCGGAATGACGCCCGATGTATTGAGTTTGAGCGGCATGTGGGTGGACTCGCCGCCAAACATCCGGCTACCCACTTGACGCTTCGGGTACTGCACCACGACACGCCGATGCGCCCGCTCCATGAACACGATAAAGCCAATCACCAAAATCGCGATGATCATGAAACCAACGATGAACACCGGCGACAAGGCCCCGGTTCGCCCGAGTTCGAGCAGACTTGCCAGCGCATGCGGCAGATTGGCGACGATCCCTGAGAAAATGATCAGGCTAATGCCGTTCCCGATACCACGCGCGGTGATTTGCTCGCCGATCCACATCAGGAACATCGTCCCGCCGACCAGCGTCACCACCGCGCTGAGACGGAAGAACCAGCCAGGGTCGATGACCGCCGGGCCGAAACTGCCGCGCATGCTCTCCAGCCCTAAAGTGATGCCATAGGCCTGAAACATGGCGATCACCACGGTGAGATAGCGGGTATATTGGTTCATCTTCTTGCGCCCGCTCTCCCCCTCCTTCTTCAGGGCTTCGAGCGACGGCAGCGCCGCCGACATCAACTGAACGATGATGCTCGCGCTGATATAGGGCATGATGTTCAAGGCAAACACGGTCATCCGCCGCAAGGCGCCGCCGGTGAACATGTCAAACATGCCGAGAATGCCGCCGCCATGCTGGGCCATGAGTTCGCCCATTACCGAGGTATCAACCCCGGGCAGCGGAATATATGTGCCGACACGATAAACGATCAGCGCGCCGAGGGTGAACCAGATGCGCTTTTTGAGCTCGGTCGCCTTGGCGAGAACGCCAAGATTGAGGCTGGACGCTAGTTGCTCGGCTGCCGACGCCATGCGCTTTTCCTTATCATGCCCGCCCCTTTGCTTTCGCCCCCGACCAACGCCGCCCCGTCACCGACCGCCGATCACGGGGAAGTGTGACTCGTCACGGCCCTTTAAGGCAAGCCTCCGCCAATCATAGCAGCCCCTTGATGAGGTCGGGCCCACCCAACCCGTCGTCTGTCCCGGGCTTCAGCTTCAGGGCCGCCAGCGCCGGCCCGGCACGCCACCCACATCGCGCTCAGCGCGGCGCCGGCGCCTCGTTGCCGCTCGCGCTAGCGCTGACCTCGACTTGGCCGCCGGCTGCCGCCACGCGCTCGATCGCCGCCGCCGAGGCGCCAGAGACCTTGATGGTGACGGCCTGGGTGATCGCGCCCTCGGCGAGTAACCGAACCCCGGCGACGCCGCTCATGCGCACCAACCCCGCCGCGGCGAGCAATGCCTCGGTGATCGGCTGCGTCGCATCGATCCGCCCCTCGTTGATCGCCTTTTGCAACCGGCCGAGATTGAGCGGGGCATAGGATTTGCGGAAAATATTGACGAAGCCGCGTTTGGGCAAACGCCGATAGATCGGCAACTGGCCGCCCTCAAAGCCGTTCAGCGCGACACCTTCGCGTGCCTTCTGGCCCTTGACCCCCTTGCCGGACGTCTTGCCTTTACCAGAGCCGATACCGCGACCAAGCCGCTTCGCGCGCCGACGCGCACCGGGGTTATCGCGCAATTCATTGAGCAACATTACCGCGCGCCCTCCTCGGCCGCAGGCGACGTCTCCGCAAGATCCGCCACCGTGATGAGATGCGCCACTTTCCGGATCATGCCACGCGTTGCGGGCGTATCCGCAACCAGGCGGGAACGGTGCAGCTTGTTCAGTCCCAGACCGATCAACGTCTCGCGCTGGCCCGGCTTGCGGCCGGCCGCCGAGGCGATCTGAGTCACGCGCAACATCTTAGGCATCAGCAGCCTCCTGTGCCGCAGGCGCCTCGCGCCGCCCGAGCAGATCGGACACTTTCTTGCCACGACGCGACGCGACACCACGCGGATTGGTGCAGCGTTGGAGCGCGGCGAATGTCGCCTTGACCATGTTATGCGGATTGCGGCTGCCAAGGCTCTTGGCAACGACATCGCCAAGACCGAGCGTCTCGAACACCGCGCGAAGCGGGCCGCCGGCGATGATCCCGGTGCCGGCCGGAGCCGAACGCAACACGACCGCGCCAGCGCCGAAACGCCCTTCGACATCGTGATGCAATGTGCGGCCCTCGCGCATCGGCACCCGGATCATGGTCCGTTTGGCACGCTCAGTCGCCTTGCGGATCGCTTCCGGCACTTCACGCGCCTTGCCCGCACCATAGCCGACGCGGCCTTTCTGGTCACCAACCACGACCAAAGCGGCAAAGGCAAAACGTCGCCCACCCTTGACCACTTTCGCCACGCGATTGATGGAGACCAGTTTATCCATCAGGTCATCGCCGCTCTCGCGCTCTCGGCTGCGCTCGCGGCCGCGGCCTTCCCTCGGTTCCCGTGCCATTTTTCGTTCCCTCAGAAAGCGAGCCCGCCTTCGCGGGCGGCCTCGGCCAGCGCTTTGACGCGGCCATGATAGAAATAGGCGCCGCGATCGAACACGACCTCCTTGACCCCAGTCGCCAAGGCGCGCTCTGCGATCAGCTTGCCGACCGCCGCCGCCGCCGCCTTGTCCGCCCCGGTCCGAAGTTCCCGCCGCAATGCCGCGTCAAGCGTTGATGCCGCGACCAAAGTGCGGCCCGCCTCGTCGTCGATGACTTGCGCATAAATATGCTTGCCGGAGCGAAATACCGACAAACGCGGGCGCCCACCACTTTTGTTGCGGAGTTGGAAACGCAGACGCTGGCGCCGGCGTGCCTGGAGATCCTGCTTGGCACTCATTACTTCTTCTTACCCTCTTTGCGCCGGATGACCTCGTCGCTATAGCGCACGCCTTTGCCCTTGTAAGGCTCGGGCGGACGATAGCCGCGAATCTCGGCCGCCACCTGCCCCACCAAGCGTTTATCGATTCCCTCGACCTTGATCGATGTCGGCTTCTCGCAGGAAATCTTGATCCCCTGCGGGATAGGATAGACGACATCGTGAGAAAAGCCGAGATTTATGACCAGATTCTGCCCCTGCACGGCGGCGCGAAAGCCGGTGCCGGTGATCTCCATACTGCGCTCATAGCCGGCCGAGACGCCACGCACCATGTTCGCAACCAGCGCCCGCGTGGTGCCCCACATCATGCGGGCGCGCCTCTCACCATCACGCGGCGCGACCGTGACCAGCTTGCCCTCGACCTTGACCTCGACATCGTCGGCAAGATCAAGTCGCAATTCACCAAGCCGGCCTTTCGCCGACAGGCTGCGGCCGGCGATCGCCACCTGCACGCCATCTGGAATGGGCACGGGATATTTGCCTACACGCGACATACGTCCCTCCCTCAGAACACGCGACAAAGAACTTCGCCGCCAACATTGGCGGCACGCGCTTCGGCATCGCTGAGCACGCCTCGCGGCGTTGACAGAATCGAAATACCGAGCCCGGCATAGACCTTGGGCAATTCCCGGATCTTCGAATAAACCCGCCGGCCAGGGCGAGAGACACGAGTGATCTCTTTGATCACCGGCTCCCCCTCATTGTATTTCAGCTCGATACGCAGCCGCGCGACACCCGGGCGCAATTCCTCGGCGGAAAAACCTCGGATAAAACCTTCGCGTTTCAACACCTCGAGCACGTTGGCTCGCAGCCGTGACGCTGGCGCGACGCAAACACTGTGCCGCGAACGCTGCGCGTTGCGGATACGGGTCAGCATGTCGCCGAGCGGATCGGTAAGCGCCATGATCGCTCCTCTCCTACCAGCTCGCCTTGACCAGGCCCGGAATCTGTCCGGCGCTGGCAAGATCGCGTAAAGCGATGCGGCAAAGTTTGAACTTACGATAATTGCCGCGCGACCGCCCGGTCAGCTCGCAGCGCAACCGCACCCGCCCGGCTGCGCCATTGCGCGGCAATTGCGCGAGCTTCAGCGAAGCTTCAAAGCGTTCCTCAACCGGGCGCGTGCGATCCATGATCGCCGCCTTCAGCGCCTTGCGCTTGGCGCGATCGCGCTCTGCCATCTGTTCGCGCCGCTTATTACGATTGACCGCGGAAAGCTTGGCCATGTCGTTCTCTACCCTCCGGAACCTGTTGGGCGATCAAACACCCAATGGTTTTCCCCAAAATCCCGTAATCCCCAAACCCGGCCGCTCACGCCGCAAACGGAAGGTCAAAACCCTTGAGCAGGGCCTTCGCTTCCGCATCGGTGCGCGCCGTGGTCACGAAAACGATGTCCATGCCGCGAACGGCATCGACCTTGTCGTAGTTGATCTCTGGAAACACGATCTGTTCGCGCATGCCCATGGCGAAATTCCCGCGTCCGTCGAAACCCTTGCCGGTAATCCCCCGGAAGTCGCGCACCCTCGGCAACGCGATCGTGGTCAGGCGGTCGAGGAACTCATACATTTGCGCACGACGCAGCGTCACCTTGCAGCCGATCGGCAAGCCCTTGCGGATCTTGAAGCCCGCGATCGCCTTCTTGGCAATCGTCTTCACCGCCTTCTGCCCGGCGATCATCGTCAATTCGTTCACCGCCGCATCGAGCTTCTTCTGATCGGCGGTCGCCTCGCCAACGCCCATATTGATGACAATTTTCTCAAGCCGCGGCACCTGCATCGGATTCTTGTAGTTGAATTCCGCCTGCAGCTTGGCCCGCAACTCCTCGCGGTAACGCCGCAGCAGGCGCGGCAGCGGCCGATTTTCCATCTCGCTCATGCCGTTCCCCTCAACTCTCGATAACCTGGCCGCTGGCTTTCGCGACCCGGACCTTACGCCCGTCCTCCAAGACCCGAAAACCAACCCGCGTCGGCTTGTCGGTTTTGGGATCGATGAGCATCAGGTTTGACAAATGGATCGCCGCCTCACGCCGGTCGATACCACCCGGCTGGCCCATGCCGCGCGGCTTGAGATGGCGTTTGACCATCGCGACGCCCTGCACCACCGCCCTATTCTCACGCGGCAACACGCGCAACACCTCGCCGCGCCCGCCCTTGGCGGCGCCGCTGATCACCGCGACCTTGTCGCCCTTTTTGATGCGCGCCGCCATCACAGCACCTCCGGCGCAAGCGAAATGATTTTCATGAAGCGTTTGGCACGCAACTCGCGCACCACCGGGCCAAAAATGCGCGTGCCGATCGGCTCCTGTTGCTTGTTGATCAGAACCGCCGCATTGCGATCGAAACGGATCGCGCTGCCATCGGCACGACGCACCGGAAACGAGGTCCGCACGATCACCGCCTGATGCACGTCGCCTTTTTTCACCTTGCCGCGCGGGATCGCCTCCTTGATGGAAACGACGATGACATCGCCGACCGAGGCCGTCTTGCGTTTCGAGCCGCCGAGCACCTTGATGCACTGCACACGACGGGCGCCGGAATTATCGGCAACCTCGAGATTGGTTTCGGGATGGATCATTCGCCGCTCCTCAAACCTGCGTCTCGGCGCCCGCGACGGCCTCGCCGTTGCGTTCGATCACCCGCCAGGTCTTACGTTTGCTGATCGGCGGACACTCGATGATGCGCACGAGATCCCCGGCCTTGCACAAATTCTCTTCATCATGCGCCGCGTATTTTTTCGAGCGGCGGATGAACTTCTTATAAAGTGGATGCATGACGCGTCGATCGACAAGCACCGTCACGGTCTTGTCCATTTTGTCGCTCGCCACACGGCCAGTCAGGATGCGCTTGGGCATACGCGATCGCCTCTCAGGATTGCACGGCGGGAAGACGCTGCTTCTCCGCCAGGATTGTCTTGACCCGCGCGATCTCGCGCCGCACCGCGCGCATCCGTGCCGTACCTTCCTGCTGGCCGACCGCGCGTTGAAAACGGAGATTGAACCGCTCCTTGCTGAGATCGAGCAGCAGGGTGGCCAGCTCGTCCGGGGTCTTGGTGCGGATATCACGCGCCTTGCTCATCTCAGGCATCCCCCATCCGGGTGACAAACTTGGTCTTGATCGGCAGCTTGGCGGCGCCGAGATCAAGCGCCTCGCGCGCGAGATCCGGCGCGACACCATCGATCTCGAACATGATCCGCCCCGGCTTGACCCGGCAGACCCAGAATTCCGGCGCGCCCTTTCCCGAGCCCATGCGCACCTCCGCCGGTTTACGAGACACCGGCACGTCGGGAAAAATCCTGATCCAGACACGGCCGGCGCGCTTCATGGCGCGAGTGATGGCGCGGCGGGCCGCTTCGATCTGGCGCGCGGTGATCCGCTCGGGCTCCATGGCCTTCAAACCAAAGGCGCCGAAATTCAACGCCGTGCCACCCTTGGCGAGGCCATGGATGCGCCCCTTATGGGCCTTGCGATAATTGGTGCGCTTGGGAGAAAGCATCCTTCGTGATCCTCAGCGCTGCGGGGCCTGCTCCGCGGCGCGCCGGTCTTGCGCCATCGGATCATGAGCCAGAATTTCACCTTTGAAAATCCACACCTTGACCCCACAGGTGCCATAGGTGGTCTTGGCGGTCGCGATCCCATAGTCGATGTCCGCGCGCAGCGTGTGCAAGGGGACGCGACCTTCGCGATACCACTCCATGCGCGCGATCTCGGCGCCGCCGAGACGGCCACCACAATTGATCCGAATGCCTTGCGCGCCAAGCCGCATCGCCGATTGCACCGCGCGTTTCATGGCGCGCCGGAAGGCAACACGCCGCTCGAGTTGCTGAGCAATGTTTTCCGCAACCAGAGTCGCATCGATCTCAGGCTTCCTGATCTCGACAATGTTGAGCGTTACCTCAGCCTTTGCCATGGCCGAGAGATCTTTGCGCAATGCATCGATGTCTTGGCCCTTGCGCCCGATCACCACGCCCGGCCGCGCCGCGTAAATCGTCACCCGCGGCTTTTTCGCCGGCCGCTCGATCACCACACGCGACACACCAGCGGCGTGCAGCTTGCTCCGCAGCCGCTCGCGCAACCGCATATCATCATGCAGCAAGCGCGCATAATCGGCGTCCGCGTACCAACGGCTATCCCAGGTGCGATTGATACCGAGCCGGAGCCCGATCGGATTGACCTTGTGTCCCATCGGCTACGCTGCCCCTTCCTCAGTCTGCGCTGCATTCGTCGCCGCGAACTCGGGGAGTTCCGCAACGACGATCCGCAGATGGCTGAACCATTTCTCCACCCGCGCCGAACGGCCGCGGCCGCGCGCGTGAAAACGCCGCATCACCACCGCGCGCCCCACCTCGGCACGGGTGACGACCAATCGGTCGACATCGAGTGAATGGTTGTTCTCGGCATTGGCGATCGCGCTTTGCAGCACCTTCTTCACATCCCCGGCGATGCGCCGCTTGCTAAACGTCAGCGTCGCGACCGCTTGCGCCGCCGGCCGGTTGCGGATGAGCCCGGCCACGAGATTGAGCTTGCGCGGGCTGACACGCAAATTGCGCATCACCGCCTCCGCTTCGCTCGCGTCCAGTCGGCGTTCATGCTTCGGCTTGCTCATCTCAGCCCCGCTTTGCCTTCTTGTCGGCCGAATGCCCGGTGAAGGTGCGGGTCGGCGAGAACTCGCCGAATTTATGCCCGACCATATTCTCGTTCACCTGCACCGGCAGAAACTTGCGGCCGTTATAGACGCCGAAAGTAAGCCCGACGAATTGCGGCAAGATGGTCGAGCGGCGCGACCAGATCTTGATGATCTCGTTGCGGCCCGACGCGCGCACGGCTTCGGC
The DNA here is from genome assembly GCF_003352165.1 of Acidibrevibacterium fodinaquatile. Lineage (GTDB taxonomy): Bacteria > Pseudomonadota > Alphaproteobacteria > Acetobacterales > Acetobacteraceae > Acidibrevibacterium > Acidibrevibacterium fodinaquatile. The sequence continues at coordinate 1,151,076 of NZ_CP029176.1, read as the reverse complement.
CTTATTGAGGAGATAGCCGTCAACGAACGGCCCTTTCCAGACGGAGCGAGCCATCGGTTCAGCCCTTCCCCTTGTTGCGCCGGCGAATGATCAGCTTGTCCGTGCGCTTGTTCACGCGAGTCTTATACCCCTTGGTCGGCTTGCCCCACGGCGTCACCGGATGGCGCCCACCGGATGTACGACCCTCGCCGCCACCATGCGGATGATCGACGGGGTTCATCACCACGCCACGATTATGCGGCCGCCGCCCGAGCCAGCGCTGTCGCCCCGCCTTGCCGATATGGGCGTTCGCGTTATCGGGATTGGAGACCGCGCCGATGCTCGCCATGCATTCCGCGCGCACCATGCGCAACTCACCCGACATCAGCTTGACTTGGGCATACCCCACATCCTTGCCAACGAGCTGGGCGAACGTGCCGGCGGCACGCGCGATCTTGCCACCCGCGCCGGGCTTCATCTCGATATTATGAATGATGGTGCCAACCGGGATCGCCGCCATCGGCATCGCGTTGCCGGGCTTGATATCGACGCGCGCGCCGGAAACCACGACATCACCAACGCGCAAACGCTGCGGCGCGAGAATATAGGCGAGTTCGCCGTCCTGATACTTGATCAGCGCGAGAAACGCGGAACGATTGGGATCATACTCCAGCCGCTCCACCACGGCGGGAACGTCGAACTTACGCCGGCGGAAATCCACCAGGCGATAGGCGCGCTTGTGGCCGCCGCCGCGAAACCGCGAGGTGATATGGCCATGATTATTGCGCCCGCCAGTCCCCGTCTTGCCGCGGGTCAGCGCCTTGACCGGCTTTCCCTTCCACAGCTCGCCACGATCGACGAGAATGGTGCCGCGGAGGCTCGCCGTAACCGGATTGAAATTCTTCAGCGCCATGGTCGATCCTTCACGCCAGACCAACGGTCAGATCGATGGTCTGACCTTCGGCGAGCGTCACATAGGCTTTCTTGACATCGCTTCGCCGACCCGGGCGGCCGCGGAAGCGCTTGGTCTTACCCTTGGTCACGAGCGTATTCACCGCCGTCACCTTGACGCCGAACAACCCTTCGATCGCGGCCTTGATCTCCGGCTTGGTCGCCTCGGCAACAACGCGAAAGGCCATTTGATGGCGCTCGCCGAGCATCGTTGCTTTCTCAGTCACCACCGGGCTCCGAATGATGCGATACATCTCTTCGCGCGAGAGATGCGCCGCCCGTTTGCGCGCCGATTGGCCGAGTTTGTATGGCGACGTCATCGCACGATCTCCCGCGTCAGTCGCTCAGTCAAAGAAGCAATCCCGGCTGCGGTGATGGCGAGCACATCATGGCGCAGAATGTCGTAAACATTCGCGCCGAGCGACGGCAGCACGTCGACCCCCGGCACATTGCGGCTGGCGCGGAGAAGCTCGCCATCAACCTCGTGATCGACAATCAGCGCCGAGCGCCAACCGAGGGTCTTCAACTTCCCCACGAGATCCCTGGTCTTACCAACACCCCCGGCGCTCTCCAACACCACCAACTTGCCTTCGGCCCACTTCTTCGAAAGCGCCGAAATCAACCCGAGGCGGCGCACCTTCTTCGGCAGATCATAGCCGTGGTCGCGCACCACCGGGCCATGCACCACCCCGCCGGTGCGGAATTGCGGCGCCCGCAAGCTGCCTTGGCGCGCCCGCCCGGTGCCCTTCTGTTTATAAGGCTTGCGCGTGGTGCCCGAGACCTCGCCCATTCCCTTGACGGCATGCGTGCCGGCGCGGCGCTTGGCCAACTGCCAATGCACCACCCGCGCCATGATGTCCTCGCGCGGGCTGGCACCAAACACCGCGTCATTGAGTTCGGTTTTGCCGACCGCGGTATCGTCCAGCGTTCTGATTTCGATTTCCATCACCCGCCCCTCAGCCCGCCAGCGCCGCCGGATACGGCGCATCCGCCGGATACGGCGCATCCGCCGGGCGCGGACGCTTGATCGCATCACGCACCAGAACGAAAGACCCCTTGCCCCCCGGCACTGCGCCCTTGACCATGATCAAGCCGCGCTCAGCATCGACATGCGCAATCTCGACATTGAGTGTGGTCACCCGCTCATCGCCGAGATGGCCGGCCATTTTCTTGTTCTTGAACGTCTTGCCGGGATCCTGGCGATTACCGGTCGAGCCGTGACTGCGATGGCTGATGGAAACGCCGTGGCTCGCCTCCAAACCACGGAAATTCCACCGCTTCATCGCGCCGGCAAAACCCTTGCCCTTCGAGGTGCCAGAGACATCGACCTTCTGCCCGATCGCGAAATGCGCCGCCGACAGCGTCGCCCCCGGCTCCAGCACGGCATCAGGCGCCACCCGGAACTCCACCAGCTTCCGCTTTGGCTCGACCTTGGCCTTGGCAAAATGGCCACGATTGGCCTTGCTGACATTCTTCACCTTGGCGCGTCCGAACCCGAGTTGCACCGCCGTGTAGCCGTCCCGCGCGGGGTCGCGCACTGACACCACCTGCACCTCGTCGAGATGCAGAACGGTGACCGGCACATGAGTGCCATCATCCTTGAACAACCGGGTCATCCCCAGTTTTCTTGCCAATAATCCGGTGCGCATGACGTTTTCTTCAGATCAGATGCTTCAGATTTTGATCTCGACGTCCACGCCGGCAGCGAGATCGAGCTTCATCAAAGCATCGACCGTCTGCGGCGTGGGCTCGACGATATCAAGAAGGCGGCGATGGGTTCGGATTTCGAACTGCTCGCGGCTTTTCTTGTCGACATGTGGCGAGCGATTCACGGTGAATCGCTCGATATGAGTCGGCAGCGGAATCGGCCCACGAACACGCGCGCCTGTGCGCTTGGCCGTGTTCACGATCTCCTTCGTGCTGTTATCGAGCACGCGGTGATCATACGCTTTCAGGCGGATGCGGATATTCTGGTTGTCCATGGGTTCGTTCCAGCTCTACGTTTCGCGCGATCGCGACCTTACGCCTCGATCTTGGCGACAACGCCGGCACCAACCGTGCGACCACCCTCGCGAATGGCAAACCGCAGCCCGTCATCCATCGCGATTGGTGCGATCAGCTCGACATCCATCGAGACATTGTCGCCCGGCATCACCATTTCGGTCCCTTCCGGCAATTTGACGATGCCGGTGACATCGGTGGTGCGGAAGTAGAACTGCGGCCGGTAGTTGGTGAAGAATGGCGTATGGCGGCCACCCTCCTCCTTCGTCAGAATATAGGCCTCGGCCTTGAACTTGGTATGCGGCGTGATGGAGCCGGGCTTGGCGAGAACCTGGCCGCGCTCGACCTCCTCACGCTTGGTGCCGCGGAGCAGCGCGCCGATATTGTCGCCAGCCTCGCCTCGGTCGAGCAGCTTGCGGAACATCTCGACGCCGGTGACGATGGTCTTCTGTGTCGCGCGAAGCCCAACGATCTCGACCTCGTCGCCGACCGTGACCAGACCGCGCTCGATACGCCCGGTCACCACCGTGCCGCGCCCGGAAATCGAGAAAACGTCCTCGATCGGCATCAGGAACGGCCGATCCTTCGGGCGCTCGGGTTGCGGAATATAGGAATCGACCGCTTCCATCAGCTTGAGAATAGCCTGCTCACCAAGCTCCGGGTTGCGGTCTTCGAGCGCGCACAGCGCCGAACCCTTGATGATCGGAATGTCATCGCCGGGGAATTGATAGCTCGAGAGCAGCTCGCGCACTTCCATCTCGACGAGCTCAAGAAGCTCCGGATCATCGACCATGTCCACTTTGTTGAGGAACACGACGAGCGCCGGCACACCCACCTGACGGGCGAGCAGGATATGCTCGCGGGTCTGGGGCATCGGGCCGTCAGCCGCCGAGACGACGAGGATCGCCCCGTCCATCTGCGCGGCGCCGGTGATCATGTTCTTGACGTAGTCGGCGTGACCCGGGCAATCGACATGCGCGTAGTGGCGCTTTTGCGTCTCATATTCGACATGCGCGGTCGAGATCGTGATCCCGCGAGCGCGCTCCTCCGGGGCCTTGTCGATCTGGTCATAGGCGGTGAACGTCGCCCCGCCCGTCTTGGCCAGAATCTTGGTGATCGCCGCGGTCAGCGACGTCTTGCCATGATCCACATGGCCGATCGTGCCGATGTTGCAGTGCGGCTTATTGCGCTCGAATTTCGCCTTGGCCATCGTCTTGTTCTCCGTGCCCGGTGTGGCTCAGAAGTTCGTCGGGGATAGGGTTGCTTGATTACCAGCGGTAATGGCTGAAAGCCTTGTTCGCTTCCGCCATCCGATGCGTGTCTTCACGTTTCTTCACTGCCGCGCCACGGTTGTTCACGGCATCCATCAGTTCGTTAGAGAGGCGGTCTTCCATGGTGTGCTCGCCGCGCTTGCGGGCCGCATCGATGATCCAGCGAATCGCCAGCGCTTGGCGTCGCTCGGCGCGCACCTCGACCGGCACCTGGTAGGTGGCGCCGCCAACCCGGCGCGAACGCACTTCCACCGCCGGCTTCACATTGTCCAGCGCCTCATGAAACATCCGCACGGGATCGGCATTCGCGCCGCCGCGCCGCTTCATGACATCGAGCGCGCCATAAACGATACCCTCGGCGACTGATTTCTTACCATTATACATCAGCGCATTCATGAAACGCGCGATCACGGCATCGCCGAACTTCGCGTCCGGCAGGGTTTCGCGCTTGACGGCGCGGTGGCGGCGACTCATCGCTGTTCCCCCGTCACTTCGGCCGCTTGGCGCCGTAAAGCGAGCGGCGCTGGCGGCGCTTGGCGATGCCTTGGGTGTCGAGCACGCCGCGCAGAATGTGATAACGCACGCCGGGCAAATCCTTGACGCGGCCGCCGCGGATCAACACCACGCTATGCTCCTGCAGATTATGGCCCTCGCCGGGGATGTAGCTCACCACCTCATAGCCATTGGTCAAACGCACCTTGGCCACTTTGCGCAAAGCCGAATTGGGCTTTTTCGGCGTCGTCGTATAGACACGCGTGCAGACACCCCGCTTCTGCGGGCAGCCTTGCAGGGCGGGAACTTTGTTGCGCTTGCCACGCGGCTCACGCCCCTTGGCGATCAACTGGTTGATGGTCGGCATAGACCTCTTTTCCAATCCCAACAACGGAGCCACGGCCGGAACCTCGGCCATCTGCCCCAATACGACGCACGCCAAACGCCGCAGCATTGCCTTCACGCCGTTCCCCCGCACTGGCCGAAAACATCCGGCCTACGGAAGACCCGTGTCTGCGGCCTAAGAAGCGGGGTTAAACCAACCGCTACGGCGCCGCGGACCTTGCTGCCTGCGAATAACGGCCACCCCCTCGTGAGAGCGGTTGGCTGAGGGCGCGGAACCTACGAGCCGCGTCGCCTTGAGTCAAGCGCCGCGCCGGCAAAAAACATCGCTCGCCACCCACCATCGCTCGGCCAATGCGGCTCATCGCCCAGCCCGGCCGCCCGTGAGGGCGGCATAGCCGCCGAGATAGAGCGCATGCGCGCCGAATCCAACAAATAGAAGGCCCGCCCCACGGGTGAGCCATTGCTGATAGCGGGCGTAAAAATGTCGGAATGGCCGCAAGCCGACCATTACCACCAACAACAGATCGGCGCCGGCGATACCCCCCGCCACCATCGCAAAAAGCGCCGGCAAATGGGCCATGCCGAGCCCTCCCGGCTGCCCTGAGAGCAGCGCGGCGAAGGTCGCAACGGCAACCGGGTAGCCCTTGGGGTTGGTCAGGCCAAAGACAACGCCGCGCAGCAGCGCTCGCCGCGGCACCATGGCCTGCCTTGCGATACCTCCCGCCCTCAGCGCACGAACGCCGAGCCAGCCGAGATAAAGCCCGGAGATGAGGTCGAGCGCGGCGAACACCCCGGCGCCGATCTCCCGCGCCCCGATCAGCGCCAGCAACGCGAGACCATTCCACACCAGATCACCGGCGAGATTGCCCGCCGCGAACCGGAGCGCCGCGCGTCGTCCGGCCGCGGCGCCGAGCGCAAGCAGGGCAAGAAACGCCGGCCCCGGGATCAGGATATAGATAGCGCCACCCAAAAACGCCGCGATGAGGGGAGAAGACGTCATAACGCGGTGAGAGTGGCACAAAAGCCCACGCGCGCAAAAAGCGGTGCCAAGAATGCGGCAAAAAAAGACCGGGGACGAAGCCCCGGTCTGATTGCCAGCCCATCCTCTCGCCTCACTCGGCGGCGAGATCGCCGCCCGTGAGCGCCGGCGCCTCCGGCAGACGCTGCTTGTCCCGCCCGGCCGCGATGCTGCGCAGCCGGTTCATCACGCTGCCGGTCCCGGCCGGGATCAGCCGCCCGACGATGACGTTCTCCTTGAGGCCGTTGAGGCTGTCGACCTTGCCAGCGGTTGCCGCCTCGGTCAGCACCCGCGTCGTCTCCTGGAAAGAAGCGGCGCTGATGAAGCTCTGGGTCTGGAGACTTGCCTTGGTGATGCCTTGCAGAACCGGCATCGCCTGTGCCACCCGTTCGCCGGCCTTTTCACGCTTGCGGTTCTCGGCTTCGAATTCGAGCCGGTCAATCTGCTCGCCGACCAGATAGGTGGTGTCACCGGGGTCGATGATTTCCACCTTCTGCAGCATCTGGCGGACGATCACCTCGATATGCTTGTCGTTGATCTTCACCCCTTGCAGACGGTAAACGTCCTGGATCTCATTGACGAGATAATCCGACAGCGCCTCGACGCCGAGCACCTTGAGAATGTCATGCGGCACCCTGGGCCCATCGACCAGGGGGTCGCCACGGCGGACGAAATCGCCCTCTTGCACCGAAACATGCTTGCCCTTGGGGACGAGATATTCGGTCTCCTCGCCGGTTTCGTCGTTCTTGACGATGATCCGGCGCTTCGCTTTGTAGTCCTTGCCGAATTCGACGCGGCCATCGGTCTCGGCGATGATCGCATGATCCTTCGGCCGCCGTGCCTCGAACAATTCGGCGACCCGCGGCAGACCGCCGGTGATGTCGCGGGTCTTGCTGCCCTCGCGCGGAATGCGGGCAAGCACGTCACCGGCTTGCACCTCGGCACCGTTCTCCACCGAAAGGATCGAGTCGGGCGCGAGGAAGTAACGCGCGTCAGCGCCGCTCGGCAGCCGCACCACCTCGCCCTTGGCGTCCTTCAACTGCAAGCGCGGTCGGAGATCGGCGCCGCGCGCGCCTTGCTTATAGTCCACCACCACTTTCGAGGTGAGGCCAGTGACTTCGTCAACCCGCTCGATCAGGGTGATACCCTCGATCAGATCGAGATATTCGACCTTGCCATCGCGCTCGGTGATGATCGGTAGTGTGTAGGGATCCCATTCCGCGAGCTTCTGCCCCCGGGTCACCCGCACCCCTTCATCGGTCAACAGACGCGCGCCATAGGGGACGCGAAACCGCGCCCGCTCGCGCCCACGCTCGTCAAACAGCAGGATCTCGCAGTTACGCGCCATCACCACCGGCACATTGTGGCTGTTGATGACGACGTTGCGGTTCTTGATCGCAACCGTGCCGTCATGGCTCGCCTCGACGCTCGACTGCTCGGCGCCGCGCTGGGCGGCGCCGCCAATGTGGAAAGTACGCATGGTGAGCTGTGTGCCCGGCTCGCCGATCGACTGCGCGGCGATGACCCCGACCGCCTCGCCGGCATTGACCGGCGTGCCGCGCGCGAGATCGCGGCCATAGCAGAGCGCACACACGCCGATCTTGGAATCGCACGTCAGCACCGAGCGGATTTTCATGACCTCGACACCGGCGCGCTCGATGCGATCGGCATCCTCCTCGCTGATCAGCACCCCCCGCTGCATCAGCACCGCGTTGCTCACCGGATCGAGCACGTCCTCAGCCGCAGTGCGGCCGAGAATGCGCTCGGCGAGACTGGCCACCACCTCGCCGCCATCCATCACCGCGCGCACCGTCAGGCCCCGCTCGGTACCGCAATCGGCATCGACGATGATGCAATCCTGCGCGACATCGACGAGGCGGCGGGTGAGATAGCCGGAGTTCGCGGTCTTCAACGCCGTATCCGCGAGCCCCTTGCGGGCGCCGTGGGTCGAGTTGAAATATTCGAGAACCGAGAGCCCTTCCTTGAAATTGGCGATGATCGGCTGCTCGATGATCTCGCCCGAGGGCTTGGCCATCAGGCCGCGCATGCCGGCGAGCTGACGCATCTGCGCCGGCGAGCCGCGGGCGCCGGAATGGCTCATCATCCACACCGAATTGGTCGGCCGCCCGATCTCCTGCTTGCTGATCTCCTGCATCATTGCGCTGGCGACGGCATCGGTGCAACGCGACCAGGCATCGACCACCTTGTTGTAGCGCTCGCCGGCGGTGATCAGCCCCTCCTGGTATTGCTGCTCGAACTCCTTGACCTCGGCCTGGGTCTTGCGGATGAGATCGCCCTTCTCGGCGGGGATGATCATGTCATCCTTGCCGAAAGAAAGGCCGGCTTTGCACGCTTGGCCGAAGCCAAGCCCCATCAGACGATCGGCGAAGATCACGCATTCTTTCTGGCCGCAATGACGATAGACGATGTCGATCACATCGGAGACATTTTTCTTGGTGAGCTGCTTGTTGATCACCGCGAAGGGCACTTGCGGATGGCGCGGCAGGATCTGAGCGATCAGCATGCGCCCCGGCGTCGTGATCACCGTCTGGCGTTGCGGCTGGCCGTTCGCATCGACACCGTCGAAACGTGCCCGGATCTTGCTGTGGAGCGTAACCACACGGGCGTGCAGCGCGTGCTCGATCTCGCCGATGGTGGCGAAGGCGGGCGCTTTCTCATCGGGGGTCGCGCGGAATTCCGGCGTCTCCAACGAGAGATAATAGAGCCCGAGCACGATGTCCTGGCTCGGCACAATGATCGGCTTGCCGTTCGCCGGGCTCAGGATGTTGTTGGTCGACATCATGAGCACGCGCGCTTCGAGCTGCGCTTCGATGCTGAGCGGCACGTGCACCGCCATCTGGTCGCCGTCGAAATCGGCGTTGAAGGCGGTACAGACCAGCGGATGAAGCTGGATCGCCTTGCCCTCGATCAGCACCGGCTCGAACGCCTGAATGCCAAGCCGATGCAGCGTCGGCGCGCGGTTGAGCAGCACCGGATGCTCGCGGATCACCTCTTCGAGGATGTCCCACACTTCCGGCCGTTCTTTCTCCACCATGCGCTTGGCCGCTTTGATGGTGGTGGCGTGGCCATATTTCTCGAGTTTAGCGTAGATGAACGGCTTGAACAGCTCGAGCGCCATCTTCTTCGGCAGGCCGCATTGATGCAGCTTCAGCTCCGGTCCGACGACAATCACCGAGCGGCCGGAATAATCGACGCGTTTGCCGAGCAGGTTCTGGCGGAACCGCCCCTGCTTGCCCTTGAGCATGTCCGAGAGCGATTTCAACGGCCGCTTATTCGCCCCGGTGATCGCACGACCACGCCGGCCATTATCGAACAAGGCATCGACGCTTTCTTGCAGCATGCGCTTTTCGTTGCGCACGATGATATCGGGAGCGCGAAGCTCGATCAGCCTTTTCAAGCGGTTGTTGCGGTTGATCACGCGACGATAGAGATCGTTGAGATCGCTGGTCGCGAAGCGCCCACCATCGAGCGGCACCAGCGGGCGCAATTCCGGCGGGATCACCGGGATCACGTCGAGGATCATCCACTCCGGACGCAAGCCGGATTCGGCGAATGCCTCGACCAGCTTGAGCCGCTTGACGAGCTTCTTGCGCTTGGCCTCGCTCGTCGTTTCGCGCAGTTCGGTGCGGAGCCGCGTCTTTTCGGAATCAAGATCGATCTGCTGGAGGATATGTTTGGCCGCCTCGGCACCGATCCCGACCTGAAACGCATCCTCGCCGAACTCGTCCTGCTTGGCCAGCAGTTGGTCCTCGCTCAGCAATTGATGCAGCTTGAGATCGGTGGTGCCGGGCTCGAGCACCACGTAGCTCTCGAAATAGAGAACCTTCTCGAGATCCTTGAGCGTGAGATCGACCATCAGGCCGATCCGGCTCGGCAGGGACTTCAAAAACCAGATATGCGCGACCGGTGACGCAAGTTCGATATGTCCCATGCGTTCGCGCCGCACCTTGGCGAGCGTGACCTCAACACCGCATTTCTCGCAGATGATCCCGCGGAACTTCATCCGCTTGTATTTGCCGCAAAGACATTCGTAATCCTTGATCGGGCCGAAGATGCGGGCGCAGAACAAGCCATCGCGCTCAGGCTTGAAGGTCCGATAATTGATCGTCTCGGGCTTCTTGATCTCACCATAAGACCAGCTCCGGATCTGCTCGGGTGCCGCGATCTGGATCTTGATCTGGTCGAAAGTCATCGCCTGGCCGGTCTGGCCAAGAATCTTCATCAGCTCGTTCATGCCATTTCACTCCGCTCGACCCGCGCGGCGGCGCGGGTGTTGCCAAGGGGAAGCTTTTCCGGAAATCCGCTGAGAAACGCCGCTATCATCCCGCGTTGGTACCGAGGTCGACGTTGAGGCCAAGGGATTTCAATTCCTTGACCAAAACGTTGAAGCTTTCGGGAACCCCCGCCTCGAAATTGTCTTGCTCGCGCACGATCGCTTCATAGACCTTGGTGCGGCCGGAAACGTCGTCGGATTTCACCGTCAGCATTTCCTGCAAAGTGTACGCCGCGCCATAGGCTTCGAGCGCCCAGACTTCCATCTCGCCGAAGCGCTGGCCGCCGAACTGCGCCTTGCCGCCGAGCGGCTGCTGCGTCACCAGACTATAGGGGCCGATCGAGCGGGCATGGATCTTGTCGTCGACGAGATGGTGCAGCTTCAGCATGTAGATGTAGCCAACCGTCACGCGCCGCTCGAAGGGCTCACCGGTGCGGCCATCGGTGAGAACCACCTGCCCCGAGGTATCGAGGCCGGCCGCCTGCATCATCGCCTCGATATCAGACATCCGCGCGCCATCGAACACCGGCGTTGCGATCGGGATTCCCTTGCGCAGATTGTCGCAGAGTTCGAGCAGTTCGTCGTTGGTGAGGTCGGCGACCTGCTCGGCCGCGAATTGCGGCCCGTAAATCGCCTGCAACCGCTCGAGCACCGCCTCGCGATCGGCGCCGTGGCGACGATAGGCATCGACCAGTTCGCCGACCTGGCGGCCGAGATTGGCGCAAGCCCAGCCGAGATGCGTCTCCAGAATCTGCCCGACATTCATCCGGCTCGGCACGCCGAGCGGATTGAGCACGAGATCGACCGGCGTCCCGTCATCGAGAAACGGCATATCCTCGATCGGCACCACGCGCGAGACCACGCCCTTGTTGCCGTGCCGCCCGGCCATCTTGTCGCCCGGCTGGAGCTTCCGCTTCACCGCGACAAAGACTTTCACCATCTTCATCACGCCCGGCAGCAATTCATCGCCGCGCTGCAGCTTCTCGACCTTGCTCTCGAAACGCTGCTGCAAACGCGCAACAGCAGCATCGAATTCCCGCCGCAACAACTCGATCTCGGCCATTACCGCATCGTCCTGAACAGCGATATGCCGCCAGGCATTACGCGGATGCTCGGCCAGCACCTCCTCGGTCAGCACGGTGCCGGCCTTGATCCCCTTGAAGCCGCCCGCCGCCTTGGCGCCGAGCAGCTTTTCGCGCAGCCGGTTGAGGAACGAGCGCTCCTGGATCGCCCGCTCATCGTCGCGATCCTTGGCGAGGCGCTCGATTTCGGCGCGCTCGATCGCCATCGCGCGCTCATCCTTGTCAACCCCTCGGCGGCTAAACACGCGCACGTCAACGACAGTGCCCGTGACCCCGGCCGGAAGACGCAGCGAGGTATCACGCACGTCAGAGGCTTTCTCGCCGAAAATGGCGCGCAAAAGCTTCTCTTCCGGCGTCATCGGGCTCTCGCCTTTCGGCGTCACCTTGCCGACGAGAATGTCACCAGGGTTGACCTCGGCACCGACATAGACGATGCCGGCCTCATCGAGATTGCGCAACGCCTCCTCGCCGACATTGGGAATGTCGCGGGTGATTTCCTCCTGGCCGAGCTTGGTATCGCGCGCCATCGCCTCGAATTCCTCGATATGGATCGAGGTGAAGATGTCGTCGCGCGCAATACGCTCGGAAATCAGGATGCTGTCCTCGAAATTATAGCCGTTCCAGGGCATGAAGGCGCACAAAACGTTGCGCCCGAGCGCCAACTCGCCAAGTTCGGTCGAAGGACCGTCGGCGATGATGTCGCGCTCGGAAACCTGGTCGCCGACCTTCACCAGCGGGCGCTGATTGATGCAGGTCGATTGATTGGAGCGCATGAATTTGCGCAACCGGTAGATATCGACGCCCTTGGTGGTGCCGTCCTCGGCGGTGGCGCGCACGACGATGCGGGCACCGTCGATTTGATCGACGACGCCGGCGCGGCGCGCAACGATGGTCGCGCCCGAATCCCGCGCGACCGCCGCTTCCATCCCGGTGCCGACCAGAGGCGCGTCAGCGCGGATCAGCGGCACCGCCTGGCGCTGCATGTTCGAGCCCATCAAGGCGCGGTTGGCGTCGTCGTTCTCGAGGAACGGGATCAGCGCCGCCGCGACCGAAACCAACTGCTTGGGCGACACATCCACCGCCGAGACCTGCTCGGGCGCCACCAAGCGGAAATCACCCTGCTGGCGCACCGAGACCAGATCGCTGGTGAAACGCCCCTGCGCATCGGTCGCGGCATCGGCCTGGGCGACGACGAGCTTCTCCTCCTCCATCGCCGAGAGATATTTCCACCCCTCCTGCACGACGCCGTCCTTGACCAGGCGATAGGGGGTCTCGATGAAGCCGTATTTGTTCACCCGCGCATAGGTCGCGAGCGAGTTGATCAGGCCGATATTCGGCCCCTCCGGCGTCTCGATCGGGCAGATACGGCCGTAATGCGTCGGATGCACGTCGCGCACCTCAAAGCCAGCCCGCTCACGCGTGAGCCCGCCCGGGCCGAGCGCCGAAAGCCGGCGCTTATGCGTCACTTCCGAGAGCGGATTGGTCTGATCCATGAACTGCGAGAGCTGTGAGGAGCCGAAAAACTCGCGCACCGCCGCCGCCGCCGGCTTGGCATTGATCAGATCATGCGGCATCACGGTGTCGATATCGACGCTGCCCATGCGCTCGCGGATCGCGCGCTCCATCCGCAGAAGCCCGATGCGATACTGATTCTCCATCAGCTCGCCAACCGACCGCACCCGGCGATTGCCGAGATTGTCGATGTCGTCGATATTGCCGCGGCCGTCTTTGAGGTCGCACAGCACCTTGACGGTGCGGAGGATGTCCTCCTTGCGCAAGACGCGAAGCTGATCATCGGTCTCGAAGCCGAGCCGCATGTTCATCTTCACCCGACCGACCGAGGACAGATCATACCGCTCGGGGTCGAAGAACAGACCGCGGAACAACGCCTCCGCGGTCTCCGGGGTCGGCGGCTCGCCCGGGCGCATGACGCGGTAAATATCGATCAGCGCATCATCGCGGTTGGCGTTCTTGTCCACCGCCAAGGTGTTGCGAATCCACGGACCGTTTGATTGATCGATGGCGAGCGTCGGCAGTTTATCGACCCCCGCGGCCTCGAGCGCGGCAAGCCGCGCCTCGGTCAACTCCTCGCCGGCCTCGATGTAGATTTCGCCGGTCTCGGGGTTGACGAGATCCTCGGCGATGAACCGGCCGAGCAGATCCGCGCGCCCGACCAGAACCTCGCGCGTGGTCTCGGCGATCTTGCGCACCAGGCGATTGGTGAGCTTGTCCTCCGCCTTGGCCACCACTTCGCCGGTCTCGGCATCGACGAGCGGCTCCAGAAGCTTCATGCCGCGGAACGCATCCGCCTCGAACGGACGCGCCCAGCCCTTGGGGGTGTGCGCAAACGTCACCCGGCCATAGAAATAGGTGAGGATCTCCTCGGCATCCATGCCGCGGATCTCACCGAGATCGACCATCTCCCCCTGCGCCACCCGCGCCGCGCGGAGCGCTTCGGTCGCGGCATTATCGAGGGCGTAAAGCAGCGTCGTGACCGGCAATTTGCGCTTGCGATCGATGCGCACATAGACGAGATCCTTGGCGTCGAACTCGAAATCGAGCCAGGAACCGCGATAGGGAATGACGCGGGCGGTGAACAAAAGCTTGCCCGAAGCATGGGTCTTGCCCTTGTCGTGGTCGAAAAACACGCCCGGGCTGCGATGCATCTGGCTGACGATGACGCGCTCGGTGCCGTTGATGATGAACGTGCCGTTATCGGTCATCAGCGGCATGTCGCCCATATAAACCGGCTGCTCCTTGATGTCGCGAATCGAGCGCGCGCCGGTCTCCTCATCGACGTCCCAGACGATGAGGCGAAGAACCACCTTGAGCGGGGCGGCATAGTTCATACCGCGCTGGATGCATTCCTCGACGTCGTATTTCGGCTCCTCGAACTCGTAATGAACGAATTCGAGCCGGCCGCGGCCGGCGAAATCATCGATCGGAAACACCGATTTGAAGACTTCCTGAAGGCCGGAATGCGTCCGGCTGTCGGGAGCGACATGCATCTGGAGGAAGGATTCGTAGCTCGCCCGCTGCACATCGATGAGATTGGGCATCGGCGCGACTTCCGGAATGCGCCCGAAATTCTTGCGAATCCGCTTGCGTCCGGTGAAGGATTTTCCATTGAATGATTTGGTGATCGCGTTCATGCTCTATCCTCAAGATCGCCAATGCGGCGAATTCGCCGCCATGCGCCCCGGAATAAGCCCGGAGAGCGCCCAACCTAGTCCGCCTTCGTCTCGCCCCGACGCTGATCCACCCCGGGCCTTCATCTCGGCCGAACGCCGCACCGGGCGCCCTGCATCGCTGCGATCAGCCCCGACAACAGGAAACCAGACAGAGATCGCACCCGATCTCCGTCTGACCCCAAAGCCACCGGGGACGACGCCCCTTTGCGCTACTTGATCTCGACAGTCGCGCCCTGCTCTTCCAGAATCTTCCGCAGCTTCTCCGCCTCGTCCTTGTTGACCCCTTCCTTGACGGTCTTCGGGGCGCCCTCGACGAGATCCTTGGCTTCTTTCAGGCCAAGCCCAGTGATCGTGCGGATCTCCTTGATGACGTTGATTTTCTTCTCCCCGGCCTTGGCCAGGATGACGGTGAATTCGGTCTGCTCCTCGGCCGGAGCCGCGGCAGCCGCCGCCGCCGCTGGCGCGGCCATCGCCACCGGCGCAGCCGCAGACACGCCCCACTTCTCCTCGAGAAGCTTCGACAGCTCGGCAGCCTCGAGCACCGTGAGGCTCGACAGCTCCTCTACCAACTTCGTCAGTTCAGCCATAACGTCAATCTCCTACTTTATAAGCCCTATTCGGTTGCATGCAAGCCCCTAGTGTCCCGTTTTAGAAATTCACAAGCGAATTCCACGGGCACTAGCTCTTTGTTTTCAGTGGCCTGCTGATCCCTGACATGCCAAAGCATGTCAGGGGCAGGACACTAGGGGCCATTCTCGTCGCGTTGCGATCAAGCCGCCTCGGCGGTCTTGGCATAGGCCCCGAAAACCCGCGCGAGCTGGCCCGCCGGCGCCTGCAGAACGCCGGCGAGGCGCGTCGCCGGGGCATTGATCAGCCCCAGCAATTGCGCCCGCAGCGTCTCCAGCGACGGCAGCTCGGCCAATGCGCGTATCCCGGCCGCATCCAGCGTCCGCGATCCCAGCGCACCACCCAGCACCACCAGCTTCTCGTTGGTCTTGGCGAACTCGACGGCCGCCTTCGCCACTGCCACCGGATCAGACGACCACGCGAGCGCGGTCGGCCCTTTCAGCAGCTTGGCGATGCCGTCGAATTGGGTCCCATCCAAGGCGCGCAGAGCCAGCCGGTTCTTCGCGACCTTGAATTGCGCCCCCGCCGCTCGCATCCGGCGCCGCAGATCCGTCACTTCGGCGACCGTCAGCCCGCTATTGCGGGTGACCACCACCATCGACGTCTCGGCGAACACCGCAGCGAGCGAGGCAACGAATTCCCGCTTCTCCGTACGGTCCACACAAGTCTCCTGGTTCTCGCCCGGCGCCAGCGCGCCGAGCCGGGTTGCCCTCAGGACCGCGGCGTTTCCCCCGCGATCCGGTTCGCCTGTCCCTTGCACACGGACCCGCCAGGAGACGCCGCCGGACGATGCCGTCAGCCTTTCCGGGCTTCCCCGTCTCCCGCGCGCGGGCGCTCGGCCCCTTAAGGTTTTCCCCGATCAGGGACAACCACGTGCGGTCTCGGACAGGTTCGGGCGGCGGGCGAAGCCCGTCACCCTGCCCGCCGGCTCACGCCGGCGTATTTCGTGCCCCTTACGGGGCTATGGATGCGATATCGACCCGGATCCCGGCCCCCATCGTCGAACTCAGCGCGACCTTCTGGACATAGGTGCCCTTGGCGCCGGTCGGCTTCGCTTTCTGAATGGCATCGACAAAAGCGCGAATGTTTTCAAGGAGCTTGTCCTCGGGAAAACTCGCCTTCCCAACACCGGCATGCACGATCCCGGCCTTTTCGGCGCGGAACTCGACCTGGCCGGATTTGGCGGCCGAAACCGCGCCCTTCACGTCCATCGTCACGGTGCCGAGCTTGGGGTTCGGCATCAGCCCGCGCGGGCCGAGGATTTTGCCGAGCCGCCCGACCAGCGCCATCATGTCCGGGGTCGCGATGCAGCGATCGAAAGCGATCTCGCCAGCCTGCACCTTTTCCGCCAGATCCTCGGCGCCCACCACGTCGGCGCCAGCCGCCTGCGCTTCCTCGGCCTTGGCGCCGCGCGCGAACACCGCGACCCTGAGCGTCTTGCCGGTGCCGTTCGGGAGGCTGACCAGGCCACGCACCATCTGATCGGCGTGGCGCGGGTCGATGCCGAGATTCATCGCGACCTCCACCGTCTCGTCGAACTTGGCGCGGGCATTGGCCTTGACCAGCCGGACCGCCTCGTCGAGCGGGTAAGGCTTGTTCGCCTCGATCGTCGCGTACGCCGCGCGCAGCCGCTTATTGTGCGCCATCGCTCAGCCCTCCACCACGGTGAGACCCATCGAGCGGGCCGAGCCGATCAGCATCCGCACCAACCCCTCGATGTCGTTGGCGTTGGTGTCCTGGATCTTCTGCGCGGCGATTTCGCGGAGCTGGCTCATCGTCACCCGCCCGACCGCGCCGCCCTTGCCGACCGTCGAGGAGCCCTTCTCGATCTTCGCCGCCCGCTTCAGGAAATAGGTATTGGGCGGCGACTTCATGATGAAGCTGAAGGTGCGGTCGCCATAGGCGGTGATCACCACCGGCACCGGCATCCCGGGCTCCATCGTCTGGGTCGCGGCGTTGAATTCCTTGCAGAATTGCATGATGTTCAAGCCACGCTGGCCGAGCGCCGGGCCGACCGGCGGCGAGGGATTGGCCTTCCCCGCCGGGATTTGCAATTTGATGTAGCCGGTGATCTTCTTCGCCATATCCCTGGTTCTCCGCACCTCGCAGCGAGGCCAAATGTCGAGACGAACGCTCCGAATACCGCGACGCTGCACGGCCCGGACAAAACACCAAGGGACCGCGGTACAAGCGGCCGGACGCGCCCGGCCTCCCGCGTTCCAGATGAAGGCGGGCTCTTATCGAATGCCCGCCCGCAAGTCCAGCGCTATTTCGGCATGACAGGAAAGGAAACGCCATGACTAGCCCAGGCTTGCCGGCCCGCGCCCTCCTCGGCTTCATCGCTGCGGTGCTTTCGACCCTCATTTTCCATCAGGCGATGTGGGCGGCGCTGCACGTTGCGCACATGATGCCGCCACCCTTCCCGATGGCGCCGACGGCGCCGCTGGGCGTGCCAAAAATCATCAGCCTCTGTTTCTGGGGTGGGCTCTATGGCGCGGTGTTTGGCCTTGCGCTGCCCTCGCTGCCGCGTCCGCTGTGGCTCAGCGGTCTCGGGCTCGGCATCATTGCCGCCCTGGTCGGCCTGTTCGTCGTCACCGCGATCAAGGGGCTGCCGATCGGCTTTGGCTTCGCCCTGATCCCCTGGGTCGATTCGTTGCTGATCAACGGCTTCTGGGGCATCGGCGTCGGTCTCATCACGCCGCTCCTCATGCCGCGTGCACCGCGCCCGGCGTAACCGCGCGCGGCGCCGCCGTCTGCCCGAGCACCCAGCCTTCCCAGGTGGTGAGCCAGGGATCGGGCGGTGGCGCGTCGGGGCGGCGGCCGGCGAGGACGCCGAGGACGGAGAGCACACCGAGTAGACAATCGAAACGGTCCTCGCCGGCGGGATCGGCGCCGAACCCGTCGGCGATCGACGCCGCGAGCGCTGGGGTCGCAAACGCCTCGAGCCCGCCGAGCGCCCGCAGCAGCGCCCCCGCGAGCGCTGCGCGGTCACCCTGGCGGCGCTTCGAGCCAAACCGCCCGATGCCAAGTTGGCGCAGCGCCTCGGCGGGGTAGGTCTCGGCGATCACCACCCGCCCCGGCGCGAGCAGCCGCAAGAGCGGGCCGGCAAACGGCCAGAGACGCAAGGCGGGATGGGGCGCGACCAGCAATGCCCGCCAGGCGTCGATCGCCGCCTTGCCGCTCTGATTGGCGCCGAGCGTCCAAAACAGCGGCGCGCCGGCCGGGCGTTCGGCGGCCGCGCGGTCACAGGCGCGGCTGAGATCGGCGGCTGAGGCCAGCCCAAGGGCCGCCGCATGCGCCGCGCGCGTCATCCCGCGCCGGCCGCGGGCAGGATAGAACGGCCGCCCCGGTGCCACCGTCGCGAGGCTTTGATTGACCTCGAAAAATTCGGGAAACTCGCCGATGTTCTGGAGAAAATCGGGAAAATCCCGTACCCGTCCAAGGAGATGGCGGGCGACATAAGCGCGCGGCAATCCGAGCGGAAAATCCACCCCGAGCGCCACCGGCGCGCCACCGCTCTCGGCCAGCAGTCGGGCCGGCAGGGTCGCGGCATCGCCCACCGGCGCGGGCGCCAAAACCCGCCAGCCCGCTCCCTCACGCCGCGCCCGGCACAGCCAGCGCTTGCCGGCCGCAACACTCCAATCGGCGTGCGCGGCAAGCCATCCGTCGGCGATCGCGGGCGCGCTCAGGAGCCGAGCGGGCGCTGGGCGCGTTCCAGCAGCCGGGCGAAAAATCCCTGCTTCGCCGCCTTGGCGGGCTTGCCGGCTTTCGTCACATGGGCCATCTCCGCCTTGGCGGCCATGGCCTCTTCCCGTGCCTTATGGGCGAGCCATTTATCGAGACTCATGCCGGCTTTCGCCGCTCGCCGCGCTTCATAGGCGCGTTGGCCGGGGCTCAACCCTGGCGCACCCTCCGCGCTTGCATCCTGCGCTTTCGGCACCGTGTTAGTCACTCGTTTCGTCATCGCCCCACCTCCGCTCCGCCCTGCATTTCACAAAGCCCCCGCTTTTCGCAAAGCCCACGCTTTTCGCAAAGCCGGCACCGGCCAGCAAGCGCGCTTACGACCCCGCGAGGGCATCGCTGAGTTCGGTCTCGCCGACCGCACCGGCCAGCACCTCGCCGCCGGCGATGAAGCTCGGCGTGCCGATCAGGCCGAGATCGCCGGCGAGCGCCCGGGTCGCATCGAGCTGGGCGGTGATCGCCGGGTCCGCCATGGCGCGGTCGAAGGCAGCCGCGTCGAACCCCACCGCCGCCACCGCCGCCATCACCGCGGCCGCGCTCTGCGGCGCCGGCCCCGCCATCAACCGCGCCCGCAGCGGAAAATAGCGCCCTTGCGGCCGCGCCGCGAGCAAGGCGCGGGCGGCAACCTCGCTCACCGGCCCCAGAATCGGCCACTCCTTCAAGACCAGGCGCAGCGCCGGGTCGGCGGCCAGCATCGTCTCGATCGTCGGCACCATCGCCCGACAATAAGGGCAGCGGACATCATAGAATTCGACCAAAACCCGGCTTCCGGCGGGATTGCCGGCCACCGCGTCACGCGCATCATTGGCAAGACGCGGCAGCGCCGCGAGAACGGCTTGGCGCCGCGCAGCGTGCGCGCGTGCCAAAGTCTCGCGCTCGATGCGCGAGAGCGCCGCTTGCAATGCCGCCGGGTCGGCGGGCGGCGATTGCCGCAGCAGGCCGAGGATGGCCGCCCCCTCGGCGCCGCTCATCGCGCTTTCGGCAGCCTCTTGCGCATAGGAGATTGCGGGCAACGCCAGAGCAATGCCACAAGTAAGCAGAGACCGCCGCCCGATCAGCGTGTGCCGGCGAGAAACATGACGAGACGATGACCTCATGCGATCCATGATAACGCGGGCGCTGCCGGCCGTCTTGCTGGCGCTGGCGTTACCGCTCGCCGCCTGCAAGCAGACCCAGCGGTTCTTTTTCGGCGGGCCGCCCCTTGGCACGCCGGGCTATGTCATTGGCTTTCTCGGCGCGGTGATCGCCGATGAGCCGCGCGCCGCCCTGGAAGCGCGGGAGGTGCTTTCGGAAGGCGGCAACGCCGCCGATGCCGCGACCACGATCGCGTTGACGCTGGCCGTCACGCTGCCGTCGCGGGCTGGGCTCGGCGCGGGCGGCGCCTGTCTCGCCTATTTCCCGCCGGCCAAGACGCCGGAAGCGATCATGTTCCTCCCCCAGCCGGCGGAGAGCACGGCGACCGATCGCCCGGCGGCGGTGCCGATGCTGCTCCGCGGCTTGCTCACGCTGCAAGCGCGCCACGGCACCCGCACCATCGCCAATCTGATCCAGCCGGCGGAGGGCCTCGCGCGGTTCGGCGTCCCGGTCTCGACCGCGCTCGCCCGCGACCTCAAGGTCGTCGGCCAGGCGTTGACCCTCGATCCCGGCGCCAGCCCCTTCGCTTCCATCACCGGCGGCCCGCTGACCGAGGGGACGACGCTGATGCAGCCCGATCTCGGCACCACCTTCGCCGAAATCCGCATCAATGGCGTCAACGATCTCTATGGCGGCGCCTTGGCCGCACGGCTCGAGCGCGCCTCGGCCAATGCCGGCAGCCCGATCACCGCCGGCGATCTCGCGAAAGCCCGGGCCAGCATCGCCGAGCCAATCATCATTCCGGGTTGGCCAGGCAGCCATGCGGACATCGCCTTCCTGCCGCTCCCGGCCGATGGCGGGATCGCCGCGGCCGCCGCGTTCCAGGCCCTCACCCATAATAGCGAGGACGTGAGCGGCGCCCGTGCCATCGCGCGCGCGGTTGCGGCGCGCTACCGACAATCGGGAGGTGATGCGAAAACCCTGCTCGCAACCCAAGCCGACGGCACCGCCAGCCTGCCCGCGCTTCCGGCCTCGACGGGCTTCGTCGCGCTCGACCGCAAGGGCGGCGCCGTTGCCTGTGACGTCACCATGGGCAATCTCTTCGGCATCGGGCGGATCGCGCGCGGCACCGGGCTCGTCCTTGCCGCCTCGCCCAAAACCTGGCCGCCGCCGCTGCTCTCCGCCGCGATCGCCTTCAACCCGGCGCGCTTCGGCTTCCGCGCCGCCGTCGCCAGCTCGGGGCAGGAGGGCGCGCCATTGGCGACCGCCGTCGCCCTCGCCGAAACATTGAGCATGACCGAGAAGCCAAAATTGAAAAAGGGTGAGACGCTGCGCTTCATGCCCACCCCGGTGCCTGACCCAGGGCGGGCCAATGTCGTCGGTTGCTCGGCGGGTTTGCCGGGGGCGGAGAAATTCTGCGCCTGGCAAGCCGATCCGCGCCTCAACGGCCTTGCCACCGGCGGCGAGGATCAGGAGAAAATCGAAATGGAGAGAGCTGAGTGATGGCCGCAACCGGCATCCCCCGCGCGTGACCCCCGCGGCCCGCCTGGCGAGCGCGATCGAGCTGCTCACCGCCATCACCGAGACGCCGCGCAAGCCCGCCGACGCGATCGCGAGCGACTTCTTTCGTGCCCGCCGCTTCATCGGCGCGAGCGACCGACGCGCGGTCTCCGAACAGGTCTGGGCGGTGCTCCGCGCCTGGCGCCGGCTCGATTGGTGGCTCGGCGCGGAGGGTGGCGCGAGCCCGCGGCTCCGTCTCGGCGCGCTGATGCTGCTCACCGGCACTCCGTTGGATGCCGTGGACGCGCTGTTTTCCGGCGGTCGTTATGCGCCGATGGTGCTCGATGAGCGCGAGCGGGCGATTTTGACGCGGCTTTCCGGCCACACGCTCGCCCATCCCCGCATGCCCGATGCCGTGCACAACGAAGTGCCGGATTTTCTCCACCCCCTCCTCGCCGCCCGCTTCGGCGCCGATCTCGCCGATGAATTGGCCGCCCTCGCCCGCCCCGCACCCCTCGATCTCCGTGTCAATCTGCTCAAAACGACGCGAGAGGCCGCACGGGCGGCCCTCGCGCAAGCCGGCATCATCGCGGAACCGACCCCCCATTCGCCCTGGGGGCTGCGCGTTGCCGGCCGGCCGCCGATCACCGCGACCGCCCCGTTTCGTGACGGCTGGGTTGAAATCCAGGACGAGGGCAGCCAGCTCGCGGCGGCGCTGGCCGATGCCCGGCCGGGGATGCGGGTGGTCGATTTCTGCGCCGGCGCCGGCGGCAAAACCCTCGCGATGGCGATGATGATGGACAATCGCGGCCATCTCGTCGCCTGCGACGTCTCGGCGCCACGGCTCGAGGGCGCGCTCAAGCGGCTGCGGCGCGCCGGGGTTCATAATGTCGAGCGGCATCATCTGGTTCCCGGCGACAAATGGATCAAGCGCCATCTCGGCGGGTTCGACCGCGTTTTCGTCGATGCGCCCTGCACCGGCACCGGCACCTGGCGGCGCAACCCCGACGCGCGGCGTACCCTCACCCCCAGCGACCTCTCGGAGCTGCTCACACGCCAGCAGGAAATTCTCGCCCAGGCCGCAAAATTGGTGCGCAAGGGGGGGCGTCTCGTCTACGCTACCTGCTCATTGCTGGCCGAGGAGAATGAGGCGCAAGTGTCCGCATTTCTGACCCATCACGGCGATTTCGCGCCCCGCGAGCTCGCCGCTATCTGGCCTTTCGGCAGTGCCGCCGCGGCGGCGCTCGGCGCCGGCCTCTATCTCAGCCTGACCCCGCACCGCCATGGCACGGACGGGTTCTTCGCCGCCGTGCTGGAGCGCGCGCCATGATCGCCATCCGCCGCGCCCGCCCGGCCGATGCGGCGGCGATCGGGGCGGTGCATGTCGCGGCTTGGCGCAGCGCCTATCCCGGGATCCTCCCCGATGACTATCTCGCCCGACTCTCGGTGCCGCGTCAGGCCGCCCATTATGACAGCGCCATCCGCGGCGGCGCGAGTGTGCATGTCCTGACCGCGTCGGGCCGCGATCTGCCGAGCAGCCTCGTGCCCGGGGCGCGCATCATCGGCTTCGTCACCGCCAACCGCGGCCGCGACCTTGCCGATGGCGAAATCGAAACCCTCTACGTTCTCGATGACTGGCGCGAACGCGGGCTCGGCCGGCTTCTGCTCGCAACCGCCGCCCAACAGCTCGCGGCGATCGGCTGCCGCTCGGTCTTTCTCTGGGTGCTGCGCGACAATCCGAGCCGGTTTTTCTACCAGCATCTCGGCGGCCGCGCGGTCGCCGAAAGCCACACGCGCGTCGCCGGCCAGACACTGGCGCAGATCGCCTTCGCCTGGGACCCGATCGAGCGCTTGGTCGAATCCGCCTCGCGCGCGACGTGATGGGCGACGTGACCGGGCGGCGCTGGTGTCATTCGCCGTTCGCCTGCTCACAGGCAGCGCGAAGATCGGTGATTTGAGAGAGCGTCTCCGGGTTGTCCGCGTTCATATCCGGCAGAACCGCCGCCTCCGCCTGATAGAGGCATTTCTGCTGGATCGGGTCGACGGGCGCGCATCGGGCGAGCGGGAGCGCGAGGAAAGCGAGCCACCAAAGCGCCCTCACGGCGGAGATTTCGCTCAAACATCGGGATACCAGACCTCGGGGACGAAAGCGTAACCGCGCGCGGCGCGTGTGACATGGCCAAATGTCGGGAAATCGAGATGCATGCCGGCAACCCGGGTGCGCTCGCTCGCCGCCATGTCGAAAATCCGCTTGCGCGACGCGCGCGCCGCGGCGGGGTCGATGTCGAACACCATGCCGGCCTCGGGTTCGGCGAACTGCACCCCGGGCATATGCACGATATCGCCCCAGATCAGCAGATGCTCGCGGCCGGACTGCAGCGCGTAGCCGGAATGGCCGGGGGTATGGCCGGGCGCGGGGATGAGGGTGATGCCGGGCGCGACCTCGCCGCCGGAAACCGTGCGCAGGCGCTCGCGATAGGGGCCGATGCCACGCTGTGCGACCCCAAACGCATCACGCAGCCCGTCCGGCGCGCCGGCCGGCACGGCGCCCAGCCAGAATTTCGCCTCCTGCTCATGAACGACGATCTCCGCCTCGGGAAACACAGGTCTGCCCTCGCCATCGACGAGGCCAGAGACATGATCGATATGCATATGCGTCACCAGCACCCGCTTGATCGCGCTCGGCGCGACCCCGAGCGCGGCGAGACGGCGCCCGAACGCCCCCGCCGCCGGCCCGCCGATGGTGCCGCAGCCGCTATCGATCAAGGTGAGTGACTGGCCATCATTGACCAGGAAGGCGTTGATGGTGATGCGTGGCGGCATGCGGCGGAAGGCGGCGGCTTGCAGCGCCTCGGCCTCGGCGCGATCGATATTCGCCATCACGTCGAGCGTGACCTCGAAAATGCCGTCATTGATGGCGCTGACGACGAAATCGCCGAGACGGAAATGATGGACACCGGCGATCTGAGCGGTGGGAAGGGGGAGCGACATGTCGGTTGCCTCGTTTCCTCGGGTGATCATGAATCTCGACCAGTGTGCGGGAGCTGGGGGCGGCCGGTCAATCGCCCGGCACCGGCGCGGCGCGGATCGCCTTCCCCGGACTTCCCGAAGAGGCTAGAAGGCGACAGCGATTGGGCGGAGACGACGGCGGCGATGAACAGCACCCTTGCCTCGATGACCGGTTTCGCCCAGAGCGAGGGCGAGCGGGACGGCTTTGGCTTCCTTTGGGAGCTGCGCTCGGTCAATGGCCGCGGGCTCGACCTCCGCTTTCGTCTGCCGCCCGGCTTCGATGCGCTGGAGCCGGGCCTGCGCGAGGCCGCAGTGAAGGTTTTGCGGCGCGGCACTGTCACCGCGAGCCTCACCATCCGGCGCGCGCGCGGGGCGCGGCTGGAGCCGGATCCCGATGCGCTCGAACACGTCCTCGCCCTCGCCCTTGCCCTCGCCCACCGCATCCCCGGCGGGTCGCCGCCGCGCGCCGAGGCTCTGCTCGCGCTGCCCGGCGTGCTGCGCGGGGCGAGCGAGCGCGAACCACCGGACGAGGCCGAGACACAGATGGTCACGGCCGGCTTCGCCACCGCGCTTGCCGGCCTCACCGCCATGCGCGGCGCGGAAGGGGCGCGGCTCGCAAGCTTGCTCGGCGCCATCCTCGCCGAGATCGCCGCCCTCCATGCCGAGGCGGCAGCGCTCGCGGACACGCAGCCCGACGCGCTGCGAACACGGCTTGCCGAGCAGCTCGACGCCCTGCTGCGCGGCCGCGACATCCCCCTCCCCGCCGAGCGTCTGGCACAGGAGGTCGCGCTGCTCGCGACCCGCGCCGACATCCGCGAAGAACTCGACCGCCTCGCAAGCCATCTCGTCGCCGCCCGCGCCCTGCTCGAAGAGACCGGCGCGGTCGGGCGGCGCTTCGATTTCCTGGTCCAGGAATTCCAGCGCGAGGCCAATACCCTCTGCAGCAAGGCGGCGACCACGGCGCTCTCGGCCTGCGGGCTGCGGCTCAAGGCGGCGATCGAGCAACTCCGCGAGCAGGTGCAAAACGTCGAATGAGCCCGCGTTTTCCCCGCCGCGGCCTCTGCCTCGTGCTCGCCGCGCCCTCCGGCGCCGGGAAAACCTCGATCAGCCGCGCCCTTCTCGCCGCCGAACCCGGCCTTCACCTCTCGATCAGCGCGACCACCCGCGCCCCGCGCGCCGGCGAGCAAGAGGGCATCCATTATTTCTTTCGCGACCGGCCAGCGTTCGACGCCATGATCGAAGCCGGCGCGTTGCTCGAATGGGCGGACGTTTTCGGCCAGCGTTATGGCACGCCCCGCGCGCCGGTCGCGGCCGCGCTCGCGCGCGGCGAGGACGTGCTGTTCGATATCGACTGGCAGGGTCATCGGCAGTTGCGCGCTGCCCTCCCCGGCGATGTCGTCGGGGTTTTCATCATGCCGCCGACGCTCGCCGACCTCGAAGCCCGCCTCCGCGCCCGCGGCGATGCGCCGGCGGAAATCACGCGCCGCATGGCGGCGGCCGAGGACGAAATCGCCCACGCCAACGAATTCGACTACTGCATCGTCAACGAAACGCTCGCCGAGGCGATTGCAACGACGGGCGCCATCCTCCGCGCCGCGCGCGCCGCAACCGCGCGCCAGACCTGGCTCGCGAAGGGTGTCCCCGGCTGAGGCGTCCCGCCGTCAGAGGCGCGGCGCCAGCCCCTCTCGCGTCAGCTCGGCCAGCAACTCATCGAGCGCGCCGCGGACGGCGGCAAACATCTCCGCGATCTCGCTTTCGCTGATGATCAGCGGCGGCGTGAAGGCCAGCGTGTCGCCCGGCACGGCGCGGCCGATGACGCCGTGTTTTTCGAGGAGTTTCGCGGCGCGCGGGCCGATCTTGAGCGCCGGGTCGTAATTTTGCCGCGCCCCCTTGTCGGCAACCAGCTCAATCCCGCCAAGAAGGCCAAGACCGCGCGTCTCACCGACCAGCGGATGGTCAGCAAAGCCATGCAGCGCGCGCTGGAAGGCCGGCACAACGGCGCGGACATGATCGATAATCCCGATCTCGTCATAGATTTTCAGCGTCTCGATCGCGACCGCCGCCGGCACCGGATGGCCGGAATAGGTGAAGCCATGGCCGAACGTGCCGATCTTGTGCGATTCCTCGGCCAAGGCCGCGAACACCCGCGCATTCACCATCACCGCGCTGATCGGCAAAAACGACGCCGAAAGGGCTTTGGCGCAGGTGAGGATGTCCGGCGTCACGCCGAGGGTCTGGCTGCCCCAGTAATTGCCGGTGCGCCCGAAGCCGCAGATCACCTCGTCGGCGACGAGCAGGATGTCGTATTTGCGCAACACCGCTTGGATCGCCGGGAAATACCCCTCCGGCGGCACGATCACGCCGCCGGCGCCCATCACGGGCTCGGCAAACATGCCGGCGATGGTCTCCGGTCCCTCGGCGAGGATCAGGGCTTCGAGTTCCGCGGCACAGCGGGCGGCGAAATCGCGCTCGCTCTCGCCAGGCTGCGCGCCGTGATAAAAATGCGGCGTGATGGTGTGCAAAAACCCAGGCAGCGGCACATCGAAGGAGCGATGATTGGCGGGCAGCCCGGTGAGCGAGGCGGAGGCCAGCGTAATGCCGTGATATCCCTTGACCCGGCCGATGATTTTTTTCTTCTGCGGGCGCCCGAGCGCGTTGTTGAAATACCAGATCATTTTGATCGCGGTATCGTTGGCTTCGGAGCCGGAATTGGCGAAAAACACCTTGCTCATGGCGACCGGCGCGCGGGCGAGCAGCATTTCCGCGAGCGTGATCAGTGGCTCATGCGATTTGGCGGCAAACGCATGGTAGAAGGGAAGCTTGCGCATCTGCGCCGCCGCCGCCTCGACCAGGCGCTCATTGTTAAAGCCAAGCGAGGCGCACCAGAGCCCGGCCATTGCCTCGATATAAGCCTTGCCGTTCTCGTCCCAGACCCGCACCCCCTCCCCACGCGTGATCACCAGCGGGCCGGTTTCGGCGTGGGCCAGGAGATCGGTATAAGGGTGGAGGACAGAGGCGATATCGCGAGCGGCGTTGGAATTGGCGCGGGGTGACGTCATGTCGTTCATTCCTCGGACGGGCGGGCGAGGAGCGGCCGCCGGCGCGCCCCGATATGAGGCGCTTCGCTATGAGCGCGAGCTTACCACGTCCGCGCCGCTCGGCTAGAGCAAGGTAGGTTTTGATTGAACCATCCTGTTCAATCAAAACCGGCCAACTTGCTCGCCAAAATAGGTGTAGAGCGCAGCGCCGCGTCCGAGCACATCAACAAGATCAGGGGGGCGATCAGGGTAAAGCTGGTAGCGGCGGGCGGATTTGAACCACCGACCAAGGGATTATGATTCCCCTGCTCTACCGCTGAGCTACGCCGCCACGGCTGGCCCCAGATACCGCCGCCGCCGCCTCGTCGTCAACCTGCGGCGCAACGATGAAGCCGCCGCCGAGAACGCGGCTGTCCTGATAAAAAACGCAGGCCTGCCCAGGCGCCGCCAGCGCCGGCGTTGCCAATTTGACGTCCGCCCCGCCGGCCGGCAACGCCCGGATTTCTGCCGGCTGCGGCGCCTCGCGGGCGCGGAGCTTCACCGTGCAAGGGATCGGCGCGAGGGGAGGCGGGATCAGCCAGTTCACCTCGCGCAGCCGGATCGTGCGCGTCCCGCCGCTCCCGCGCGGGCCGACCACCACGCGCCGCCGCGCCGCATCCAGCGCCACCACCATTTGCCGCTCGCCGCCATCGCGCGTCGCAGCGCCGAGGCGCTTGGCCTGGCCGACCGTATAACGCGCGACCCCGTGATGCTGGCCCAAAACCCGGCCGTCGCCCGCCACGATCTCACCCGCCGCCATCGCGTCCGGCCGCAGGCGCGCAACGAAATCGGCATAATGCCCGTCGGGCACGAAGCAGATATCCTGGCTGTCGGGCTTGGCCGCAACCGGCAGGCCAAGCCGCGCCGCCTCGGCCCGCACCGAAGCCTTGCTCGCCATCGCGCCGAGCGGAAAGCGGCAGAACGCAAGCTGCTCCGCCGTGGTCGCGAATAAGAACCAGCTCTGGTCGCGCTCGGGATCAGCGGCGCGGTGCAGTTCCACCCCGCAATCGCCCTCGATCCTCTGCACATAATGCCCGGTCGCCAGCGCCTCCGCGCCAAGATCGCGGGCAAGCGTCAGCAAATCGCCGAATTTCACGCTTTGGTTGCAGCGCACACACGGCACCGGCGTCTCGCCACCGGCATAGGAGTCGACGAAATCGGCGATCACCGCGGCGCGAAACCGCGCCTCGGCGTCGATCACATAATGCGTGATACCGAGATGATCGGCGACACGCTTGGCATCGTGAATGTCCTGGCCGGCACAGCACGCCCCTTTGCGCCCGGCTGCCGCGCCATGATCGTAAAGCTGAAGCGTGATCCCGATCACCTCATGCCCGGCTTCGGCCAACAGCCCGGCCACCACCGAACTATCCACCCCGCCCGACATCGCCGCGACCACCCTCATGACACGCTTATGCCCGGCTGGTGTTCCAAAGAAGGGCAAGGCCAGAGGCTCCGCCTCTGGACTCCGCTGGGGCCTGAGGCCCCAGACCCCCGTCCTGGATAGGGTCCAGGGACATTGTCCCTGGCGGGGTCGAGGGGCAGCGCCCCTCGCCTTGCCTTGCTCGGAGCGCGAGCCGGCATTCACGTGTCCAAGAGGTTGCGGGTGCCGGCGGGGAGGCGGACGGTGAGGCCGTCGAGCGCCTCGGTCATGACGATCTGACAGCCGAGGCGCGAGGTTTTTTCGAGGCCGAAGGCGAGGTCGAGCATGTCTTCCTCGTCCTCGGTGGGGCGCGCGAGTTTGGCGAACCAGGCGGGATCGACGATGACATGGCAGGTCGAGCAAGCGAGCGAGCCTTCGCACGCGCCTTCGATATCAATGCCGTGGCGATGGGCGATTTCGAGAACCGAGAGGCCGAGCGGGGCATCAACCTCGCGCCTGGTGCCGTCGCGTTCGATGAAGGTCATTTTAGGCATTCTGGGGTTCGCTTTGCCGGGCATGGGCGGCGATCAGCATCTCCGCCGCAGTGTCGATCTCGGCCGCCGAGGTAAAGCGTCCGATCCCGATGCGCAAGCTTGCGGCGGCGATTTCCGGCGCAATCCCCATGGCGCGGAGAACATAGGAGGGCTCGATCGCCGCCGAGGAACAGGCCGAGCCGGTGGAAAGGCAGAGATCGGGGAGATCGGCGAGCAGGGTTTCGGCACGCGCGCCCGGAAAGGCGAGGTTGAGATTGCCGGCGAGACGATGCTCGCGGCTGCCATTGAGGGCAATGCCCGGGATGGCCGCCCTGAGGCGCGCGAGCAGACGATCGCGAAGGGCGGCGAGCCGCGCCGTCTCGGCCGCCATTTCTGCCCGCGCGATGCGACACGCCTCACCGAAGCCGACGATGAGCGGCGCCGGTAGCGTGCCCGAACGCAAGCCCCGCTCCTGCCCGCCGCCGGAAATGAGCGGCGCGAGACGCACCCGCGGCCGATGGCGAACATAAAGCGCGCCGATCCCCTTCGGGCCGTAGAGCTTATGGCCGCTGATCGAGAGCAGATCGATCCCCTGCGCCGCGACATCGAGGGGGATTTTCCCGGCCGCCTGCGCGGCATCGGTGTGAAACAGCGCGCCGCAATCGCGAGCAAGGGTGGCGAGGGTCGCGATATCCTGCAAAACCCCGGTCTCGTTATTCGCCGCCATCACCGAAACCAAAAGGGTCGGGGTCGCAAGGGCCGCGCCAAGCGCGGCGGGATCGAGCCGGCCATCGGGCGCGACCGGCAGAAACACCGGCTCGAACCCCTCCTCGGCGAGGTCGCGCGTCGCCTCTAAGACGCATTTATGTTCGGTCGCGACGGTGATGACGCGGCGTTTCGGGTTTCCCATGCGGGCAGCGAAGCGGGCGGCGCCCTTGATCGCGAGGTTGTTGCTCTCGGTCGCGCCGGAGGTGAAGATGATTTCGCGCGGGCTTGCGCCGATCAGCGCCGCAACCTCGGCGCGCGCCCGCTCCACCGCCGCTTCCGCCTCGCGGCCGAGCGCGTGTTCGGCACTGTGCGGGTTGCCGAACGCCTCGCTGAAATAAGGCAGCATCGCGGTGACGACGCGCGGGTCACACGGCGTTGTCGCTTGGTTGTCGAGATAGATCGGGCGGTTGCGCGGCATCGGCGATGTCGTTTCAGGCGGCGCGGCGGGCAAGACGGGCCGCCATTGCCCGATAGGCGTTGCTGAACGCGGTGATATCGGCGGCGGTCGCGCTCCAGGGCAGAGAGACCCGGATCGCCTGGCCGGCGAGATCACCGAGCCCCATCGCCGCCAGCACATGGCTCTGCGCAATTTTGCCGGAACTGCAGGCAGCCCCGGCGGAGACGGCGATGCCAGCGAGATCGAGCGCGATCACCTGGGTTTCCGCCTTGATGCCTGGGAGGGCGAGGCAGGTGGTGTTGGGAAGACGTGGGGCGCCAGCACCGCAGACGACGGCGCCGGCCTCGATCGCCGCGGCCTCGGCGGCGTCGCGCAACGGCGCGAGATCGGCGGGATCGGCGGTGGCGGCGGCGGCGAAGCCGGCGATCGCGGCAAGCGGCGGCGTGCCACCGCGCCGGCCGCGCTCCTGGCCGCCACCGACGATCAGCGGCGCCAGGCGCTTGGCGGCATCGGCGTCGAGCAAGAGCGCGCCGGCGCCGGCCGGCCCACCCAGCTTGTGGCCGGAGAGAGCGAGGCTCGCGGCGCCGAGCGCGGTGAAATCACACGCGATCCTTCCCGCCGCCTGCACCGCATCGACATGGAGATGCGCGCCAAAGCGGCGGCAGAGCGCCGCGGCCTCGGCGATCGGCTGGATCACCCCGGTTTCGTTATTGGCGAGCATGAGGGCGACGAAGGCCGGCGGCCCTTCGGCGAGCAGCGCCGCAAGCCGCGCGAGATCGGCGATCCCTTGTCGATCGACCGGCAAAATCGCCGCGTCCGGCGCCGCCTCACGCACCGCCGCATGCTCGATCGCGCTCACGATCCGCCGTCGCCCGGCGCCGAGGCCGGCGATCGCCAGCGCATTGGCCTCGGTCCCGCCCGAGGTGAAGACGAGATCGGCTGGGTGGCCGCCGAAGCGGGCGGCGATCCTCTCGCGCGCGGTTTCCAAAAGCGCGCGCGCGGCGCGGCCAAAACCATGGACCGAGGCCGGGTTGCCGGTGAGGTCGAGCGCCGCGAGTGCCGCCGCCCGCGCCGCGGGGCGAAGCGGCTCGGTCGCGTTGGCGTCGAGATAGACGCGATCAGGCATTCACGCCGCCTCGCGCGGTTGGGGTCGCGCGCGCGTGCCATCGAGGCGTCCGGCCACGACATCGGCCAGGGTGATGGTGTCCAGAAAGTGATGAATATGAAGGCAGAGCGCTTGCCACAACGCCGCGGTCGGGCAGCCCGCGGCCCCGCCGGCGTCGCCGGCGTCAAGGCAGCATTCTCCCGGCGCGCCAGCATCATCGACGGCGCGGATCACGCTCGCGACCGAGACCTCGTCCGCCCGCCGCGCGAGGCCATAGCCGCCATTCGGGCCGCGCGCCGAAACCACCAGCCCGGCGCGCCGCAGCCGCGCGAAAAGCTGTTCGAGATAGGCCGGGCTGATCCCCTGGCTCGCGGCGATCTCGGAGAGGCTGACGAGACGGGCGGGGGTTTGAGGTTCGCGCGCGGCGAGATCGACCAGCGCCATCACCGCATAGCGCCCGCGCGTCGAAAGCTGCATTGCCTAATCTCCGGCCTGTTCGCTGGTTTTGGTTTCGGCGGCAAGGCGCGCCAATCTGGCCTCGACCTCGGTCAATTCGGCGCGCAGGCTCTCGACGTCACGCAATAAGGGGTCGAGTGCCGCCTCGGCGGGCGTGCCGTAAGGATCAAAGCAGGGATCGCGGCGCTTGCGGTCGATCGGGCGGGCCGGGATACCGACGACGGTGACGCCGGCCGCAACCGGCTGCACCACCACCGCATTGGCCCCGACCCGGGCATTGTCGCCAACCGTAATGGCCCCGAGAATTTTCGCGCCGGCCCCGATGATGACGCCGTTGCCAATCGTCGGGTGGCGCTTGCCGCGTTCGGACGTGGTGCCGCCGAGGGTTACTTGGTGATACATATAGACGTCATCGCCGACCTCCGCGGTCTCACCGATGACGACCCCCATGCCATGATCGATGATCACGCGGCGGCCGATTCGAGCGCCGGGATGGATTTCGATGCCGGTGAGCCAGCGACTGAGATAGGAGACCAGCCGACCGGTGATACGAAATCCCGCGCGCCACAGATTATGGGCGAGGGCATGCCACATCAACGCATGCAGACCCGGGTAACAGAGCAGCACTTCAAGGCCGGACCGGGCCGCGGGATCCTTCTCACGGTAGGCGCGGATGGTTTCACGCAAAAAAATGAATGCCATGCGACAATTCCGTTATCACTGAGCGACCAATTCGACCTATATTGCGTTTATATGGCAGCGCTGGCGCGGGTGGTTAGCCCCCGTCGGTGCTGCAGGAACGCCGTCAACCCCCGAATCCTCGGCTCGCGCCAAGGATTCGCACGAAATGGAGGAGTAAGCCAGGAGCCCCGCGCGCAAGACCGTCCCGCCACAGACGCTCTCCCGCCGGTCATCCTGTGGTTCAACGCCGTGGCTGCAACCCAGGTGCCGGTCATCGATGGTCACCCCACTTTCCGATCTACCCTCTCGAGATTTAGTCAACGAAAGGGATCAGCGAAAGGGTCGATATCGCCGGAAGCGTCGGGATTGTCGAATTTGCCGATGGCGCGCTGCGGTAGCTTCGCGAAAACGTTTAGGATCGCTCAATAACGCAATCATAATACTTATGTCCTCGACGTGCTGATAGGCGATAAGGTTGCCGAGTATCATAGTCAGTAGAAATGGAACGCAGAGATCATGCCCGAGGTGATGTTCGCCGGCCCTGATGGGCGGTTGGAAGGCCGTTACCACCATTCGAAAGAAACCGGCGCCCCGGTGGCGCTGGTGCTACACCCGCATCCGTTGCATGGCGGGACGATGAATAACCGTATCACCTATACGGTTTATCAGTCGTTCCAGCGGCTGGGGTTTTCCACCATGCGCTTTAATTTCCGTGGCGTCGGGCGAAGCCAGGGGCGCTATGACGGCGGCATCGGCGAAATCGGCGATGCCGCGGCGGCGCTCGATTGGCTGCAGGCGGTCAATCCGAACGCTGGCGGGCTTTGGATCGCGGGCTATTCCTTCGGCGCTTTCGTCAGCATGCAATTGCTGATGCGCCGGCCGGAGGTTTCTGGCTGGATCAGCATCGCGCCGCCGGCCAGCCACTATGATTTCGGCTTTCTCGCGCCCTGCCCGTGCGGCGGGCTGATGATCCATGGCGACGCCGATGATTTGGTGCCTGAGCCCGCGGTGAGAAAGCTCGTTGATAAGCTGAACACGCAGAAGGGCGTCAGCGTCGATTATCGGGTTCTCCCCGGCGCCGACCATGTGATGGCCAATCACGCCGAAGCGATCGCCGCGGCGGTGGAGGATCATGTCGGCAAGAAAATGGTCGGCCGCCATCTTTCGATGGCCGCGGATTAGAGAGAAGAGGGCAGCGCCGTCGGCGCTGCCCACCGTGTCAAAGTCTTTTTGCTTCTTTTTTCTACGCGCCTGACCACTGCAGAGTGCAAGCCTGAGCAACATATGCCCATCACCGCCAAAGATGTCGAAGCACTTCACACCTATGCCAAGGGCGTCATGGAGCGCGCCGATCACCATGCCGGCCAGGTCAAAGGCATCGCCCTGGCTCTGCTTGGTGGCATCATCTGGCGTGGCGAGCCAAATTCCATCCGTACTCGTCCGTTCTTGGGCAGACCCGCCAACATGCTTTGGGTGACCATCGCCGGAAAGACCTACGCCTTCGCCTACAATCACGAGACCCAAAAGATCGAAATCCGCGATCGCACCCAGACCGGCAGGGTGCTGTACGCCGTCGACGACACCAATAGCGTCGCCGACATCGAGGCGTTCTTTCGGAAGCTATGACCGATGCTGGTCGCGCGCGCCCAACTAAACTTGATCCGCGAACTCCTCGCCCGTTTCGAACGGGACGACAGCGTGATGCGTCCGGTCGCCGACCACCAATCGCTATATATCGCGATCATTGCCCTCCTGCGCTCCGTCGGCCATGTCCTCGAAAAGGTGGACTGCGTTGAGCCTGGCCCGCGCGACTGGCTCAGAGCGAAATGGCCGGACTGGCGAGAGGAGAAGATTTTCAAGAACTTCATCGAGCCGAAGCGAAACGCTCTGCTGAAAGAGTTCCGGGGCGGGCTCGAACTGCAGAGCGACGCCTTCGGCTCCGTGGGCGTCGTCGCTGATCCGTCGATGCCGGACTGCGTCTCCCGGGTCGCAACCTTTGACGTTCATAAGGCCCGCGACTTCATGGGTAGGCCGGTGCTGCCACGATTGCGCGACGCCATCGCTTTCTGGGATCGCTGCCTCAAGGAAGCCGAAGAGAAAAGTTCAAGGGAACGGCGCAATAATCTCTGACAGAGTAGGTTGGAGAAGGGCGAAAGCGCCTTTTCAAAAAAGAAGTTCTTTCTTGCCCTCCTCTTTCTACCCCTCCTCCAGCGCCGAGGCGGCGGCAAGCCAGGCTTCCTCGGCTTCGGCGATGGCGTCCGCGATGGCGGCGAGGCGCTTATTCGCCCGCACGATGTCGGCCGCCGAGGTTGCGGCATAGAGCGCCGGATCGGCGAGCAGCCCTTCGATCGCTTGGCGTTCGGCGGTGAGGGCGGCGAGCCGTGCTTCCGCCGCTTGCGCGGCGCGCCGGAGTGGCGCCGAAGCGACCCTTTCATCCGCCCGGGCGCGCCGCGCGAGGCGGGCGCTGCTTTCGCGCCGCTCGCTGGCCGCGGCCGGCTCGGGCGTTGCAAGGCCAGCGCGATACGCGGCGAGATCGCCGTCGAACGCCTGCACCCGCCCATTCGCAACCAGCCATAGCCGGTCGGCGATGAGGTCGATGAGATGCGCGTCATGGCTGATCAGCACCACCGCGCCGGGAAACTCGGCGAGCGCGGTCACCAGCGCCTGCCGCGCGTCGATATCGAGATGGTTGGTCGGCTCATCGAGCACCAGAAGATGCGGCGCCTCGCGGGTTGCGAGCGCGAGCGCAAGGCGCGCCCGCTCGCCGCCGGAAAGCTCGCCGACCCGGCGCTCTACCCGCTCGGCATCGAGGCCGAAACGCGCGAGATGCGCGCGGAGAGCGGTGACGTTAGCGCGCGGCAAGACCCGCGCGAGGTGATCGAGCGGGCTCTCCTCGACCAGGAGATCCTCGAGCTGATGCTGCGCGAAATAGCCGACGGAGAGCCCGCGCGCGCGCTCAATCTCTCCTGCGAGCGGCGCGAGCCGGCCGACCAGCAGCTTCGCCAGCGTCGATTTGCCGTTGCCGTTGGCGCCGAGCAGGGCGATCCGGTCCTCCATGTCGAGGCGGAGCGAAATGCCGCGTAGCACCGGCGTCCCGTCATAACCGACGCTGACCGCATCGAGCCGCAGCATCGGCGGCGCGATCGGGCGTGGCGCGGGGAAATCGAACCGCGCCGGCGCCGCTTCCACCACCGCGACCGTCTGCGGCAGCCGCTCCAGCGCTTTGAGCCGGGATTGCGCCTGGCGCGCCTTGGTCGCCTTGGCGCGGAAGCGGGCGACGAAGGCCTCGATCCGGGCCCGCTCGCCGGCGACGCGCGCGGCGGCGCGCGCTTCCTGGGCGCGGCGCTCGGCGGTGATGCGCGCGAAAGCCTCGAATCCGCCGGGGGTCAGCGAGAGTTTGCCGCGATCGAGATGGGCGATGGCGTGGACGGCGCGATCCAGGAGGCCGCGATCATGCGAGACCACGAGGACGGCACCGGAAAAGCGCATGAGCCAGGATTCGAGCCAGAGCGCCGCTTCGAGGTCGAGATGGTTGGTGGGTTCGTCGAGCAGCAGCAGATCGGGGGCGAGAAACAGCGCCGAGGCGAGGGCAACGCGCATCCGCCAGCCGCCCGAGAAATCGGCGATCGGGCGCGCTTGCGCCGCGGCATCGAAGCCGAGCCCGGCGAGAATGCGCGCAGCCCTGGCCGGCGCCGCCTCTGCCCCGATGGCGCGGAGGCGCTCATGGATTTCGGCAAGGCGCGCCGGCGCGGCGCCTGCGCTCTCGGCAAGCAGCGTGAGCCGTTCCTGATCCGCGGCAAGCACGGTCTCGAGCACGCTGCCCGCACCAGTTGGCGCCTCCTGGCGCACCCAGGCGAGGCGGGCGCGGCCGGCGAGGCGGATTTCCCCGCCATCGGCGGCGAGTTCGCCGGCGATAAGGCGCAGCAGGGTCGATTTCCCGGCGCCATTCGCGCCGATCAGCCCGACCCGCTGGCCGGCGGCGATGGCGAGATCGGCGCGATCGAGCAGCATCCGGCCCTGGATCGCGTAGCTGACGGCGGTGATTTCGAGCACACTCATGCGGCATGGATCGCCCGCCTGGCGCCGACGATCAAGGCCCGCGCCTGGATTGGATCGGGGGCGTTATGCCAGACGCGCGCGAGACTCACCTGGCCGGCGGGGCGAGTGCCGTGCTCAGAGTCGCGGCGACGCGGGCGACGTCGTCATCGCTGAGATCGGGATGGATCGGAAGCGCGAGGATGCGCGCGGCGACCGCCTCTGAGACGGGGAGCGGCGTGCCGTCGTGATGGGCGCGATAGGCCGGCTGATGGTGGAGTGGCTTCGGATAATAGATCGCGCTCGCGATATTGGCCGCGCGCAGCGCCGCCTGCGCTGCCTCCCGCTTGGCGCCATCGGCGAGCAGAATGGCATAGACCGCCCAGGCGCTCTCGCTCTCGGGCACCCGCGCCGGCGTCTCGACGAGGCCGGCGAGCGCCCGATCATAAAGCCCGGCAAGGTGCTGGCGGGCTTTGATCTCGGCCGGAAAATGCGCGAGCTTGGCGAGCAAAACGGCGGCCTGGAGCGTATCGAGGCGGCCATTCATGCCGGTGCGCAGCACCTCGTAGCGGGTCGTGCCCTCACCATGGCTGCGGAGACTCCGATAAAGGGCCGCGCGTTCGGCGCTTTCCGTGAACAGCGCGCCGCCATCGCCATAGCCGCCGAGGGGTTTCGAGGGGAAAAAGCTGATCGCCGTCGCGTGCGCCGCGCGCCCGAGTGGCGCGCCGCCGAGGCGGGCGCCGAAGCTTTGGGCGCAATCATCGAGGGTAAAAAGCTCATGGCGCGCGGCGATGGCGGCAAGGCGCGGCCAATCCGCCGGCTGGCCGAAGAGGTCGACGCCGATCAGCGCCCGCGGCCGCAGCTTCCCCGCGGCCTTGACCGCCGCGATGCGTGCCTCGAGCGCTTCCGGATCGATCTGAAACGTCCGCGCATCGATATCGACGAAAACCGGCGTCGCGCCGAGCACCAGCGCGACCTCGGCGGTCGCGGTATAGGTGAAGGCGGGGAGAAACACCGCATCCCCCGGCCCGATCCCTTCTGCCATCAGGGCGATCTGCAAGGCGTCGGTGCCGGAGCTGACCGCGACGCAATGGGCGGCGCCGCAAAATTGCGCGAGCTGCGTTTCCAATTCACCGACCTCGGGGCCGAGAATGAACTGGCAATGCGCGAGCACCGCCTCGATGCGGGCGCGCAAATCGGGGCCGAGGCGCGCCTGTTGCGCCTTGAGGTCGAGGAAAGCGATCGGGTGCGCGGTCATGGGCCCTCGCGAAATCAGGCGCGCGCGGCGCCGGCGGCGTTATGGGAGAATTCCGGCACCAGGCGCGCAAGCAGCGCCAGCGCCTGCCCCTCCTGGCCGCGCGAACAGGCGCCGGCAAGCTCGTCAAGCGCGCGGCTGATGATAGCGAGATCGGCGGTGCGGGGGGCTGCCATCAGAAGGCCGGGATAGCGCGTCGGTTTGGGGGGCTCCTGGCCATGAAACATTTCCTCGAACAGTTTTTCGCCGGCGCGGAGGCCGGTGAAACGGATCGCGATATCGGTCTCGGGGCGAAGCCCGGCAAGCCGGATCATTTGGCGGGCGAGATCGACGATTTTCACCGGCTCGCCCATGTCGAGGACGAAAATCCCGCCCAACGCCGCTTCCGACAGCTCCGGCGCGGTGGTGCCGACGACAGCAGCCTGCAATACCAGCCCGACCGCTTCGCGCACGGTCATGAAATAGCGCCGCATATCGGGGTGGGTCACGGTAAGCGGGCCACCGGCGGCGAGCTGGCGCTGAAACAGCGGCACCACCGAGCCGGTGCTGCCGAGCACATTGCCGAAACGCACGGTGATGCAGCGCAGGCCGCCGGCTTTTTCGCGCCCGGCGAGATCGAGGGCCTGGCAATACATCTCGGCGAGCCGCTTTGCGGCGCCCATGACGCTGGTCGGGTTGACCGCCTTGTCGGTCGAGATCTGCACCATCACCGTCGCCCCGGCGGCGCGCGCGGCATCGGCGACGTTGCGGGTGCCGACGGCGTTGCTGAGCAGCCCCTCGAGCGGATTGGCTTCCACCATCGGCACATGCTTGAGGGCGGCGGCATGAAAAACGAGGTCGGGGCGGAAACGTTCGCAGACGGCACGAAGCCGCGCCGCGTCGCGGATATCGGCGATCAGGGTGCTGCGGGCGAGCGTCGGATGCGCGGTTGCGAGTTCGAGATCGATCTGCCAAAGCGCATATTCGCCATTGTCGAGGAGGGCGATTTCCGCCGGCCCGAACCCCGCCACCTGGCGCGACAGTTCGGCGCCGATGCTGCCGCCGGCGCCGGTGATGAGCACGCGGCGGCCGGCGATCAGCCGGGCCATGCCGTCGCGATCAAGCGGCACCTGTTTTCTGTTGAGAATATCCTCGATGGCGATGGGGCGGAGATCGAGCCCGGCTTGCGCGCGCGCTGTCGAGGCGGCGGCGAGACGGGTGGGGTCGGGGGCGCGGCGAACCGCGAGCCCGGCGCGATCGGCACACTCGAGGAGATGGCCGAGGGTCTCGCCCGGGAGATCGGTGGTGACGACGAGAAAGCGCGGCGGGGTTTCGGCGGCAGCCAGTTTTTCGAGAATCTGCTCGGTCTCGGCGATGGTGCCGAGGATCGGCTGCCCCTGGATCCGCCGCCCGGTCTGGCGGGCCGAGGGCGCGAGCAGGCCGAGCACCCGATAAAGCGCGCCGCGCCCGCGCCCGAGCGCGCGGAGGAAGAGATCGGCCCCCTCGCCATCGCCGACCAGAAGGATCGGCACCGCATCACCCGCCTCACCGGCGCGGCCATCGCGGCGGTCACGCCAGAGACGATAGGCAAGACGGGGGACGGCGAGCAGGGTTGCGAGCGCCAGCGCGTGAATGGCGGGGAAGCTCACGCTCGGCAGCGCGAGGCCGGCGGCCAGGAAGAGCAGCGCATAAAGCCCGGCCCCGAGAACCGCGCTGCCGGCGATCGCGCGCATATCGCCAAGGCCGGCAAAGCGCCAATACTGCGTCGCCAAGCCGAACGGCACCCCACCGGCGATCAGCGCGATCGCGCCGGCCGCGATCGCGAAGCCGGAGGCCAGTGGCTGCTCGGGGCGCGCGAGCCAGAAAGCGAGCGGCACCGCAAGCGCGCCGAGCGCGCCATCGAGCACGACATTGACCAAAAGCCGGACCAGCGAAGGATTACGCACCGCCATCCCCCGCCCTTAGAGCATTCTCCGGCCAAACGGAACTGCTGGCGCGTGACGACCGCCGGTTGCGGCGGAGACATGGTGGAGGGGGTTGGATTCGAACCAACGTAGGCGTGCGCCAGCGGATTTACAGTCCGCCCCCTTTAGCCACTCGGGCACCCCTCCAGGTCTTTCAGCGGTGATCGAGTAGGGCCAAAGCGCCGGGCTTGTCAATCGAACCGGCAGCGAGCGGCGGCGCCGCCGCGCGGGCTTGATGCAGATCAACGATCTTCCTGCAAACATTGGCTATTTTTCCAAAATCCGGCGATGCCGCGAAGAAACGCACCCCATCGGGCGAAAGCGAGGGAACCATGTCCGAAAACACGCCGCTCGTTCGCTGGTTCGCCGATTTGCGCGCAAGCGACGTCGCCGAGGTCGGCGGCAAGAATGCCTCGCTCGGGGAAATGTATAGCCGCCTCAGCACCGCCGGGGTGCGGGTGCCGAACGGTTTCGCGCTCACCGCCTATGCCTATCGCGAGGCGCTCGCCGCCGCCGGCGCCGAGGCCAAGCTGCGCACAGTGCTCGATCGCCTCGCTATCACCGACATTGCCGCCCTCGCGCGGGCCGGCGCCGCGGCGCGCCGGATCGTCTATGAGGCGACCGGGACCGCGACCCTCCGCGCCGCCATCGCGAATGCTTATGCCGAACTCGCGCGCGAATACGGCCCGGACGTCGCGGTCGCCGTCCGCAGCTCCGCGACCGCCGAGGATCTGCCCGAAGCCAGCTTCGCCGGCCAGCATGAGAGCTACCTCAACATCGTCGGCGAGGAGGATCTCTTCGAGGCGTGCCGCCGCTGTTTC
Source organism: Acidibrevibacterium fodinaquatile (assembly GCF_003352165.1). Taxonomy (GTDB): domain Bacteria; phylum Pseudomonadota; class Alphaproteobacteria; order Acetobacterales; family Acetobacteraceae; genus Acidibrevibacterium; species Acidibrevibacterium fodinaquatile. Next base: position 1,110,067 of record NZ_CP029176.1, on the reverse strand, counting down.
GCCTCCCTGTTTACCGATCGCGCCATCGTCTATCGGGTCAATAACGGCTTCGACCATTTCAAGGTCGCGCTTTCGGTCGGGGTGATGAAAATGATCCGCGCCGATGCCGCCGCGAGTGGCGTGATCTTCACGCTCGACACCGAATCCGGCTTTCGCGACGTGGTGTTCATCACCGGCTCTTACGGGCTTGGCGAAAACGTCGTGCAAGGCGCCGTCGATCCCGACGAATTCTATGTCCACAAGCCGAGTTTTCGCGCCGGGCATCGCGCCGTGCTGCGCCGGACGCTCGGCAGCAAGCAGCTCACCATGGGGCTCGCCCCCGGCCATTTCGGCGCAACGACCCGGAACCTGCCGACCGAGGCCGCGAAACGCCTGCGCTTTTGCCTCAAGGATGAGGAAGTGCTCGCACTCGCCGCCGCGGCGCTCGCCATCGAGGCGCATTATTCCGCTCAGGCCGGCCATCCCCAGCCGATGGACATCGAGTGGGCGAAGGATGGCGAAGGCGGCGCGCTCTTCATCGTCCAGGCCCGCCCCGAGACCGTCGCCGCGCGCAAGAGGGCGGGGAGGCTCGACACCTATACGCTGCAAACGCGCGGCCCCGTCTTGGTCACCGGGCGGGCGGTCGGCGAGAAGATCGCAACCGGCGTTGTCCGCGTGGTCACCTCGGCCAAGGATCTGGAAATTTTCCGACCGGGCGAAGTTCTCGTCGCCGCGGCGACCAACCCGGATTGGGAGCCGGTGATGAAAACCGCCGGCGCCATCGTCACCGATCACGGCGGACGCACCTGCCACGCCGCGATCGTCGCGCGCGAACTCGGCGTCCCCGCGGTGGTCGGCGCCGGGGTCGCGACGGCGGCGCTCCATACCGGCGATACCGTCACCGTCTCCTGCGCCGATGGCGAGGTCGGCACGGTCTATGCCGGCGCGCTCGCCTTCGAGGTCAGCCATGTCGATGCCGCGGCGCTGCCGCTTCCGAAAACGCCGATCATGGTCAATCTCGGCAATCCCGATCTCGCCATTAAGACGGCGATGCTGCCGAGCGCCGGGGTTGGGCTCGCGCGCATGGAATTCATCATCAACGAGCATATCGGCGTCCATCCGATGGCGCTCGTGCATCCGGAGAAGGTCAGCGACGCCGAACGAAGCCGCATCAGCGAACTGAGCCGCAACGATCCCTCGCCGCAAGCCTTCTTCATCCGCGAGCTGGCCGAGGGGATCGGGACCATCGCGGCGGCGTTTCATCCCCGGCCGGTGATCGTCCGGCTCTCCGATTTCAAGAGCAATGAATACGCGGCCCTGCTCGGCGGCAGCGCCTTCGAGCCCAAAGAGGCCAATCCCATGCTCGGCTTCCGTGGGGCCGCGCGCTATGCGCATCCGGCCTATGCCGAAGGCTTCGCCCTCGAATGCGCGGCCTTGCTGCGCGTCCGCCGCGAGATGGGTCTCACCAATCTGCTCGTGATGGTGCCGTTTTGCCGCCGCGTCGACGAGGCGAAAACCGTGCTCGCCGAAATGGCGCGCCACGGCCTGCGGCGCGGCGAGGACGGGCTCGAAATCTATGTCATGTGCGAGATCCCGAACAACGTCATCCAGATCGACGCGTTTTCTGAAGTCTTTGATGGATTCTCGATCGGCTCGAACGATCTGACCCAGCTCACGCTCGGCGTCGATCGCGACTCCGACATCGTCGCCTTCGATTTCGACGAGCGCGATCCCGGCATGCTGGAGATGCTGCGCCTTGCCGTCACCGGCGCTGCGCGCAATCACCGCAAGGTTGGCATCTGCGGCGAGGCGCCGGCGAATTACCCCGAAATCGCCGCGTTTCTCGCCCGCCTCGGCATCGGCTCGATCAGCGTCAATCCGGCGAGCCTGCTCCGCACCCTCGCCATCGTCCATGATGCCGAACAAACCGCCAGCGCAACGTGATTGTGGAGTTTCCGACCATGTCCGATCATAGGGATGACCTCGTTCTCGACGGTCTCGTGCGGGAAGAGCTGGAATGGGCGCCGCACGTCGATGCAACGAACATCACCGTCCATGTCCGTGACGGCATCGTCACCTTGGGCGGCTTCGTCGCGAGCTACGCCGAGAAAAAAGCCGCCGAGCGCGCGGTCTGGCATGTCCGCGGGGTGCTCGGCCTCGCCCAGGACATCGAGGTTCGCCTCAACCCCGAGGCCCGCCATTCCGACGAGGAAATCGCCCACCGCATCGCGAGCATCCTGCGCTGGGACGCGCGGATTCCCGAGGGGCGGATCCAGGTCAAGGTCGAGGCCGGGGTCGTGACCCTGATCGGCGCGGTCGATTGGCGATACCAGAAAGAGGATGTCGAGGCGCGGGTGCAGCCGCTCGCCGGCGTGGTTGCGATCAAGAACGAGATCGTCGTCCGCCCGCCCCGAGGCGCCTCCAATATCAACGACGCCGTGCGTCGGGCGCTGGCCCGCCACGCCGAGATCGACGCCTCGCGCATCACGGTCGTGACCCAGGGTGGCGAAGTCACGCTCGCCGGCGAGGTGCGGAGCCTCGCTGCCCGTCGCATCGCCGAAAATGCCGCCTGGTCGGCCACCGGGGTCGAAAATGTGATCGACCGGATGCGGGTCGTGCCCTGAGCCGATGCCATGCCCCTGACGCCACCCCGCATCGTCACGTGGACCCTCAATCCAGCCGTCGATTTCGTCTCCACCGCCCCGGTGATCGCCGCGACCCACAAAATCCGCACCCATGACGAGCATGTCGATCCCGGTGGCGGCGGCGTCAATGTCGCGCGCGTCGTGCATGCGCTCGGCGGCGAGACGCTGGCGATCTTTACCGCGGGCGACGTGACCGGGCGGTTTCTCGACGAATTGCTCGAGGAGGCCGGGGTGCCGCGCCATCGCGTGCCGATCGCCGGGCGGACGCGGGTTTCGTTTACCTTCCGCGAAGAGACCAGCGGGCGCGAATATCGCTTCGTGCCGGAAGGGCCGACGCTGTCGGACGCCGAGTGGCATGCCGCCCTCGCCGCTCTCCCGGCGGCATCAGAGCACTATGTGGTCGCGAGCGGCAGCCTGCCGCGCGCGGTGCCGGTCGGGATTTATGCCGAAGCCGCGCGTCTCGCGGCGGCGCGCGGCCAGGCTTTCGTGCTGGATACCTCCGGCGAGGCTCTGCGCGCCGCGCTCGGGCATGGCATCACGCTTTTGAAGCCGAGCCTGCGCGAACTCGAAACGCTGGTCGGCCGCACCCTTCCCGATCCGGCGGCGCAGGAGAAGGAAGCGCTCGCCCTGGTGCGCAATGGCGCGGCGCGGATGGTGGTGGTGACGCTCGGTGACGCTGGCGCGATCCTGGCGAGTGAAGCCGGCGTCCTCCGCCGCCAAGCGCCGCCGGCCGAGGTCCACAGCGCGGTGGGCGCCGGCGATGCGTTTCTCGCCGCCATGGTGCTCGCCTTGGCGCGCGGGGCTGCGCCCGAGGATGCGCTCGATTGGGGGCTTGCCGCCGGCGCCGTGGCGATCGCCGGGATCGGCACCGCGCGCGTCACGCGCAGCGCCGTCGAACGGCGCTATGCCGCCTTACGCACCAAAAGCGCCGCAGGATCGGCTTAATAGCGATGAATTTCTGTTATTTATAAATACATACACTAATTTGATATATTATAAAATTTCACCTTGTGCGTTAGTGAAATTGGGGCTAAATGCCGGCCTCCCTGTCGCCGAGCCACCGCCATGCCCCCGTTTCTCCCCACCCCGCCTCACCCGCTGCCCGTCGCGGCCGCGCGCGATACCCCGCTCGACGGGATTGCCCTGCTGCGCCACGCGCTCACCGTCGCTTTTGTGGGCCGCATCGCCGTGGTCTCGTCCTTTGGCGCCGAATCCGCCGTGCTGCTTGCCCTCGTCGCCGAAATCGATCCGGCAACCCCGGTCCTGTTCCTCGAAACCGGCCAGCATTTCCCCGCAACCCTCGCCTATCGCCGCGCGCTTGCGGCCCATCTCGGCTTGCGCGACGTCCGCGATATTTCCCCAGATCGGGAGACATTGGCGCGCGACGATCCGGATGGAACGCTTTGGCATTTCGATCCCGATGCCTGCTGCGCCCGGCGCAAGGTCGCACCCCTCGCCGCCGCGTTGGCGCCGTTCGATGCCTGGGTCAATGGCCGCAAGCGTTTTCAGGCGGCAACCCGCGCGCGCCTGCCGTTCATCGAGATCGCGGCGGGCAAGGTCAAACTCAACCCCCTCGCCGACTGGGACGCCGCCCGCATCGCCGCCGAATTCACCGCCCGCGCCCTGCCCCCGCATCCGCTGGCCGCGCGCCAATATCGCTCGATCGGCTGCGCCCCCTGCACGCGCGCGACCGCGCCCGACGAGGATCCCCGGGCCGGGCGTTGGTCAGGACAAATTAAGACCGAATGCGGTATACACGTCCCCGGCGCCCCGCTATCCGATCGGGCCGCGGCGTCGTCGATGAGCCCTTCCAGCGAGAGACACCACCCCGAATGACCCCGGATATGACCGATCTCGACCATCTCGAGAGCCAAAGCATCTTTATCCTGCGCGAGGCCTATCAGCGCCTCAAGCCGCTCGCCATGCTGTGGTCGCTCGGCAAGGACTCCAATGTCTGCGTCTGGCTGGCGCGCAAGGCCTTTCTCGGCCAAGTGCCGTTTCCGGTGGTGCATGTCGATACCGGCAAGAAATTCCCCGAAATGTACGCCTTCCGCGAACGCTACGCCCAAGAATGGGGGCTCGATCTGATCATCGGCACCTGCCCGCCGGTGGAGGAGATCGATCCCAGCCTGCCGCCGGCGGCGCGCTCGGCGGCGCGCAAGACGGCGGGCCTCGCCGCCCTCATCGAGCGCCACCGCTTCGCCGGCGTGATCGCCGGCATCCGCCGCGACGAGCAGGCAACCCGGGCCAAGGAGCGCGTCTTCAGCCCGCGTGGCGCGAGCCACCGCTGGGATGTCCGCAACCAGCCGCCGGAATTCTGGGACCAGTTCGTAACCCCGCTCGAGGATGGCGCCCATGTTCGCGTCCATCCCCTGCTCGCCTGGCGCGAGATCGATATCTGGCGCTACATCGCGCGTGAGAAGATCCCCGTCGTCGATCTCTATTTTTCTCGTGACGGCAAACGCTATCGCTCGCTCGGCGACCAGGACATCACCTTCCCGGTCGCGAGCACGGCCGGCACGGTCGAGGACATCATCGCCGAGCTTCATGCGACGCGTGAGCCCGAGCGCGCCGGCCGCGCCATGGACCATGAATCAGAGGACGCCTTCGAGCGGCTGCGCGTCGCCGGGTATCTCTGAGCGTGCACGGCAAGGAGCCCTCCATGAACACCGAATTCGATCCCGCCCCGGCCGTCACCAACCCGCCATTTGCTGGCGAAATGCCGACCCCGATCGTCATCGTCGGCCATGTCGATCACGGCAAATCGACGTTGATCGGCCGGCTTTTGCACGACACCGATAATCTCCTCGCCGGCAAATTCGACGCCGCCCGGCTATCATCCGAAAAGCGCGGGCTCGGCGTCGAATGGTCGTTCTTGCTCGATTCCCTTCAGGCCGAACGCGACCAAGGCGTCACCATCGATGCGACGCGGCTGCCCTTCACCCTCGGCGGGCGTGGCTTCGTCATCGTCGATGCCCCTGGCCATCGCCAATTCCTGCGCAACATGATCACCGGCGCCGCCGGCGCCAGCGCTGCCGTTCTCGTCATCGACGTGACCGAGGGGGTGCGCGACCAGACGCGGCGCCACGCCATGCTGCTCCGCCTGATCGGTGTCGCAGACGTGATCGTGGTCTTGAACAAGGCCGACCTGCTCGATTTCGACCGCACCCGCATCGACGCCGTCGCGAGCCAGCTCACCGCCCTCCTCACCCCGCTCGACATCACGCCGCGCGCCGTCATCCCGGTCTCGGCGCGTCATGGCGACAATATCGCAGCGCCTTCGCCGCATCTCGCCTGGTATCGCGGCCCGACCTTGACCGAGGCGCTGGCCGCCCTGCCACGCCCGCTGCCCGCGACCGCGGGGCCGCTCCGCCTCTCGGTCCAGGACGTCTATCGCCAGGGGGAGCGGCGTTTCGTCGTCGGGCGCATCGATAGCGGCCGGCTCGCCGCCGGCGATACCGTCGCGATCGGCGCCGCCGGCCATCGCGCGACGATCACAGCACTCGCCGGCTGGCCGACGCCGCCAGCGCAAAGCGCCGGCGCCGGCCAATCGGTTGCACTGGAGCTGGCGCCGGAGGTGGTGGTCGCGCGGGGCGATCTGCTCTATCACCCGAACGCTGCCCCGCTGCGCGCCCGGCGCCTGGCGACACGGATTTTCTGGCTGCGCCAAGAGCCGTTGCGCTTGGGCGAGAGCTTTCAGCTCCGCCTCGCGACCGCCGAATACAAGGTCCGGGTCAGCGCCATCGAGCGGGTGGTGCGGATCGATGATCTCTCGGCCGAGGCCGGCACCGAAGTGCCGCCGGAGGGCTTCGCCGACATCACCCTGACGGCGGCCGAGGAGGTGCTGTTTGATCCCTTCCGCCCCGAGGGCGGCGGGCGCGGCGTTCTGGTCGACGGGCATCAGCACATCGTCGGCGGCGCGCCCATCCTTGGCATCGCCGCCGGGCGCGAGCACGTCTTCCCGCTCGACGCCGCGGTCTCGCATGCCGCGCGCGCGGCGGCGAAAGGCTATCGCGGCGCTGTGTTCTGGCTCACCGGCTTGCCTGGCGCCGGCAAATCGACGCTTGCCCGCCAGGCCGAGCAGCGGCTTTTCGCCGACGGTATCGATGCCGTCGTGCTCGATGGCGACACGCTGCGCACCGGCCTCAACGCCGATCTCGGCTTCTCGCCGCGCGAGCGCGAGGAGAATGTCCGCCGCACCGCCGAGGTCGCGCGGCTGATGGCCGATGCCGGGCTCGTCGTCATCGTTGCGTTGATCTCACCGCAAGCGGCGATGCGCGCCGAGGCGCGGCGGATCGGCGGCGATCTGTTCCACGAAATCCACATCGCCGCCGACGCCGCGACCTGCGAGGCGCGCGACCCGAAAGGGCTCTATGCCAAGGCCCGCGCCGGCGTTTTGCCCGGCTTCACCGGCATCGATGGCAGTTATGAAGCGCCCGCCAAGCCTGATCTCAGGCTCGATACCGGACGGCTGTCGGTGACGGCGGCGGCCGAGGCGTTGATCGGCTTCATCGCCGAGGCGATCGCCCCCAAAGTCTTGCCCGGCGGCGAGGCTGCGCCGGCGGGAGCCGAGGCGGCAGGAGAGGCGCCGGCCATGGCGCGCCTATAGACGCCATGGCCGCCGGGCGCGGCGACGAGGCGCTCGGTCAGGCCGAGAATGGTCTCCGCGCCACCGAGATAGAGCACGCCATCCGGCGCCAGCCGCTCGGCGATCGCCTCCAAAACCCGGCTCTTGGTCGGCTGGTCGAAATAGATCAGCACATTGCGGCAAAAAATGGTGTCGAACTGGCCGAGCGGGCGGAGATCGGCGAGCAAATTCCACTCCCGGAAGCTGACCATGGCGCGCAGCGGCTCGACGATCCGCCAGCCCTCCGGCTCCTTGCGGAAATGCTTGACCAGAGCGGTCATGGGCACGCCGCGCTGGACCTCGAACTGGGTGTATAGGCCGGCGCGCGCGCGCTCGAGCGGCTCGCGCGCGATATCGGTGCCGATAATCTCGACCCGCCGCCCGCCGAGCAGCGCCTGGCTCTCGGCCGCGATCATTGCCAGCGAATAGGCTTCCTGCCCGGTCGACGCCGCTGCCGACCATACGCGAAGCCCGGCGCCGGGCGGACGGGATGAAACAAGCTGCGGCAGAACCTGGTTGCGAAAATGCGCAAACGGCTTGTCATCGCGGAAAAAGAACGTCTCGTTGGTGGTCATCGCCTCGACCACCGCGGCGGCGAGCGCGGCATGGCCACCGCTGCGCAGAGTGAGCGCCAACGCCTCGAGATCGACGAGATTGTGCGCGCGCAGCAGCGGCGCGAGGCGGGTTTCCAGGAGATAGGTTTTGTCCGGCCCGATGGCGAGACCGGAGCGGGATTTGAGCAGGCTCGCAAAGACCTCGAATGCCGCCGGTGTCATCGTCTGATCATCTCCAGAACCTTTGGCGCGATGCGCGCAAGTGGCAAAACCGCGTGGCAGAGTTTGGCCTGGGCGATAGCACCGGGCATGCCCCAGACGACGCTCGACTCCTCGTCCTGGGCGATCGCGGCGCCACCAGCGGCGACCACGGCGCTGGTGCCCTCGCGCCCGTCATGGCCCATACCGGTCAGCATCACGACGAGCACGCGCCCCTCGCAGGCGCTGGCGGCGCTCTGGAGCATGGGATCGACGGCGGGGCGGCAGAAATTGACCGGTGGATCGGTGCTCAGTCTCGCCCTCAGGGTGGTGGCGTCGCGCTGGATCAACAGATGGCGGTCGCCGGGCGCGAGATAGATATGCCCGGGCTGCAGCGCCTCGCCATCCCGCGCCTCGGCACACGGCATGCCGCCGAGGCGGCCAAGATGCTCGGCAAGGATGGGGGTGAATGTCGCCGGCATGTGCTGGGTGAGCACCACCGGCACCGAAAGCGCCTTCCCGAGGGCGGGGATGAGCGTGAACAAGGCTTGCGGGCCGCCGGTGGAACTGCCGATCGCGAGCAAGCGGGGCGGGCGCGCAAGCCCCGGACGAAGCGCGACCGGCGGCGCGGACGCTGACGGCGCCGGCCGTGCCCCGCTCCGGCGCAGGCGGACGAGGCCGCGGATCTTGGCGATCAGTTCGCGGCGGAAGCTGTCATCGGCGATCATCGCAGTCGACGGTTTGGGCACGTAATCGGCCGCCCCGAGACGGAGCGCCCGAAGCGCGATCTCCGCCCCCCGCGTCGTCAGCGTCGACGCCATGATGACCCGCAATCCGGGGTCGGCTTCGAGCAATTGCGGGAGTGCTGCCATCCCGTCCAGCACCGGCATTTCGATATCGAGAATCAGGACGTCAACCGGCGTCGTCGTGGCCAGGCGCCGGATCGTCGCCACCGCCTGCGCCCCATCGCCAACCCGGGCGACGACGGCGAAATCGGGTTCCGCCTCCAGCATCCGCGCGAGAGCGCCGCGGATGACCAGAGAGTCGTCGCAAATGGCGACACGGATCTTCGCCTCGCCGCCGTTCGTGGCCGGCCGGGGCGTCGCTGCCGTCGTGCTGGCGGCGATCAAAGCAGACCCACCTGGGCGAATTTTCCGAGCAGGATCCCCTCGTCGAACGGCTTCATGATGAATTCCTGAGCGCCACTCTCGATCGCCTGCTCGATGAAACTCATCTCGGTTTCGGTGGTGCAGAACACCACCGTCGGCCGGTCAGGGCCGAACTCCTGGCGTAGGGCGCGCAGAAATTCGATGCCGTTCATCACCGGCATGTTCCAGTCGAGCAGAATGACGCCGGGCAAATGTCGACGGCAGGCCTCCAGCGCCTGCTGGCCATCCTCGGCTTCTTCGACGGCGAATCCTTGGGTTTCCAGAATGCGTCGCGCGACCTTACGCACGACGCGACTGTCATCGACGACGAGACAGACGCACCCTTCAGCGGTCATCGGCATTCCCTTCGCTGGTCACTTATTGAACCGGGGCCAAAGCAAGGATGCGCGCAACGTCGAGCACCACCATCAGCCGGCCGGAAAGCCGATAGATGCCGCGGCTGTGATTGGCCCAGACCGGCGGCAATGTCGGCGGATTACGCTCGAAATCGCGCCCCGAGAGACTGAGAACCTCGCTCACCTGATCGACGAGGAAGGCGTAGAGTTCGCTGCTCTGCTCGGTGACCACCGCCATCCGTGCCGCCTCCCCCTCGACCCGCGGCAGGCCGAGGCGGCGACGAAGGTCGATCGCGGTGACGATGCGCCCGCGCAAGTTGAGGCTGCCCGCGATCTCCGCCGGCGCCAGCGGAATCCGGGTGATGTTCTGTGCCGACAACACGTCACGCACCATCAAGACCGGAATGCCGCAGAGCTGATCGGCGAGGGTGAGGGTAACGAAAACCTGCTCGCCGCTCGTGTCACCATCATAGGCGCTCTCATCCGCGCGCGGTCTTTCCATCAGGGTTGCGCTCATCGGTTTTCTTTCCTCACTGATCCACCATGTGACCGAGGCATTGCCGCAGGCTGTCGAGCAGCGCCTCACGTTGGAATTTGGCGACGTAATCGGTGAATCCGGCGTCGCGGCCGGCTTCGATGTCGGCCGGCTCGACACGGCCCGAGAGCGCGATCATCGGCAGCGACGCCCAGGCGCCGCCATCGCGGATCTGGCGGGCGAAAGCGAGACCATCCATGTCCGGCATCACGATGTCAGAGATGATGGCATCGATCTTGACGCCCGACTCGCGCAGTTTCAGCGCTTGCGCGGCACTCGCGGCGGCGGTGACGCGATAGCCCGCGGCGGCGAGCGAGGGCACCAGCAATTGGCGGAAGAAATCGCTGTCCTCGACGATGAGGATATGCGGCGCCGTCGCGGCCGCATCCGTGCTCGAGCCACGGAACCAGTCCTGCTGCGCCGCGCGCAGCCAGTAATCGATGTTGATGACGTCGGTCGCGCGGCCGGCGATCACCGCCGTCCCGAGCAGCCCCGGCGCTTCCGTTCCGAGTTCGATGCGCAGCACCTCGTCGACGACATCGACGATCTCATCGACCATCAGCCCCATGCTGTGCTCGCCGTCGCTGAACACCAGCACCGCCTGGGTCTCGCCCTCGCTGCGCACGCCATCGAACGCGACCAGCGGCATCAGCCGGCCGCGATACTGCGTCACCATCTTCCCCGACGAAGTCTCGATCCGATCGCGAGGAATGTCCTCGAGGCGGGCGACGAGGCCGAGCGGCACCGCTTTCGGCGCCGCATCGCCGGCGCGAAACAGCAGCATCGCGGTGCTCGATGCGGACGTCGCATCCTCGACGGTCTCGGCGATCGGTTTGCGCTGCTCGCCGCCGCTGCCACTGCCGGTCGCGCGGGCGATGCCGTTGGGGTCGAGGATCATGATCACCGAACCATCGCCGAGGATCGTATTGCCGCTGAACATGGTGATGTGGCGGAGAATCGGCGCGACCGGCTTGACCACGATCTCCTCGGTATCGAATACCCGATCGACGATGATGCCGAGCAGGCTGGAGCCGACCTGGGCGACGACGATGTAAAGCTCGCCCGCGCGCTCCTCCGCGCGTCCGAGTTCGAGAAGATCGCGAAGATTGACGAGCGGCAGGAGCCGGTCGCGCAGGCGGAGCACTGGCGTTGCGTTGATCCGCTCGATCACCGGCTGATCGCCATCGGCGCTCCCTTCGCTGCTGGCGCGAACCAGTTCGACGACGCTGATCTGCGGGATCGCGAAACGCTCCCCGCCAGCCTCGACGATCAGCGCCGAGACGATGGCGAGCGTTAGCGGAATTTTGATGGTGAAGGTGCTGCCCTGGCCGGCGATGCTTTTGAGATCGATGGTGCCACCGATCCGCTCGATATTGGTTTTCACCACATCCATCCCGACGCCGCGGCCGGAGACCGCGGTGATGCTGGCGGCGGTCGAAAAACCGGCATGGAAGATGAACCGCTGCACCTGGCTCTCGCTCATCGCAGCGAGTTCGGCTTCGCTCGCGAGGCCTTGCGCCAGCGCCTTGGCGCGGATGCGCGCGAGATCGAGGCCGCGCCCGTCATCGGCGATTTCGATGATGATGTGCCCGCCTTCGTGGAAGGCGTTGAGCGTGATGTGGCCGGTTTCCGGCTTACCGGCGCCGCGCCGCTCCTCCGGTCGCTCGAGGCCGTGATCGGCGCTGTTGCGCACCATGTGGGTGAGGGGATCCTTGATCAGTTCCAAGACCTGGCGGTCGAGCTCGGTATCGGCACCGATCATCACGAGATCGATTTTCTTGCCGAGTTCATGGGCGAGATCCCGCACCAGCCGCGGCAGCTTGTTCCAGGCATTGCCGATCGGCTGCATGCGGGTTTTCATCACCCCCTCCTGAAGATCGGAGGTGATGTGCGACAAGCGCTGCAGCGGCACCGCGAAGGCACTGTTTTCCTGGGTGCGGGCGAGCTGGAGAAGCTGGTTGCGGGTCAGCACCAGCTCGCTCACCAGGGTCATGAGATGTTCGAGCACGTCAACGCCGACGCGGATGGTCTGGCCGGCGACCACCGCCTCGCCGCCCTCGCGCGGCGCCTCCGCCGCCGGCATCGGGGCGGGCGCGGGGGGAACGGGCGTGGGTGAGGGCGCGGTCATGACCGGCGGGGCTGGCGTCTCGCCCGGCGCAGGTTCGGGCTCGGGCGTGTCGGCCGCGCTCACCGGCGCACTCTCGGCCGCGAGGCTTGGCGCCGCCGCCTCGGCGGCAGGCGCGGCGGCGAGACGCCCGGCAGCGGCGTCGTCGAGTGCGGCGATCAAGGCGCTATCATCCCCGGCCGGCTCGGCCCCGGTCTCGGCGAGGCCGGCGAGGATCAGCTTGATCCGGTCGAGCGAGGCGAGAACGGCGCTGACGATATCGCTGCTTGCGGCGAGCTTGCCGTCGCGCACCTTGCCGAGTACGTTCTCGCCGGCATGGGCGACACGTTCGAGCCGCGGCAGACCGAGAAAGCCGCACGTGCCTTTGATCGTATGCACGAGGCGGAAAATCAGCGACAAGGTCTCCTGGTCGTCGGGCGCGCGTTCGAGCTTCACCAATGCGACATCTAGTTCGGCGAGGCTCTCATTGGTTTCGGTCAGAAAGTCGACCAGCAGATCGTCCATCAGCTTCTCCTTCCCCGGCATCCGGCGTGTGACGCCTCACGATGCGGCCTAGTGTGCCGCCTGGGTCCAAAGAAAGAGTAAAGGAAGCGGCGCTTCGGAATGATTCGCATGCGACAATGCCGCCCGCTGGTCCCCGCGCTCGTCGCCCTGGTGCTCGCGCTTGCCGGTTGTGCGCAGCTCCCGGTGGTTGACGCCGATATCGCCGCCGCCGCGCGCGCGGACGCCTATTCGAGCAGCACCCTCGACCTCATGCGCCGCCAGGAGGAGCGGATCACCCACACCCAATTCGTCGGCGGCAACGCGGTCACCCTGCTCACCGATGGCCAGCAGACCTACGCGGCGCTCCGTGCCGCGATCGCCGGCGCGCGGCGGCGGATCGATATGGAGAGCTATGAGTTCGATCCCGTCGAAGGGGCGCGCTTCGGCGATCTCCTGCTCGCCAAACGGGCGGAGGGGGTCGAGGTCAACCTCATCTTCGACAGTTTCGGCTCGCTCGATACCCCGGCTTCCCTGATCGAACGGCTCCGTCAGGGGGGGGTGCGGGTGCTCGAATATCACCCGGTCGGGTTCTTCACCGGCCTGCCGCTCGACCTCAACCGGCGCGACCACCGCAAGCTCCTGGTCGTTGATAACGCCGTCGCGATCACCGGCGGCGTCAATATCAACCAGGTCTATGACATTCGCCGCCAGAAACGCCGCGGCCAACCGGTGGACCCGACGAAACTGGCCTGGCGCGATACCGATGTGCGGATCGAGGGGCCGGTGGTCGCGCAGTTCGAGCAGATTTTCGAGCAGACCTGGCAGGGCCAGCACGGCCCCGCCCTGTCGCCGCCACCGCCGCCGCCAGCGTCGCCGCGCGGCGACGCCCTGGTGCAGGCGATCGATGGCACGCCCTCGCAGCATCGAACGCTGATCTACCGCACGCTGCTCATGGCGATCTCACTGGCGCGGACCTCGATCCACCTCACCACCGGCTATTTTGCGCCGACCCCCGATCTCGACCGCGCCCTGGAAGCGGCGGCGCGGCGCGGCGTCGATGTCGAGATCGTGGTGCCGGCGCATAGCTCTAGCGCAACCGTAGTCGCCGCCGGCCGTGCCCATTACGCGGCGCTCATGAAAGCCGGGGTAAAAATCTATGAGCGGCGCGCGGTCGTCCTCCACGCCAAGACGGCGGTGATCGATCATCTCTGGGCGACCGTGGGTTCGGCCAATCTCGATTGGCGCAGCGTAATCTATAATAATGAAATCAACGCGGTGATCCTCGATCGCGCCTTCGCCCAGCGGATGGAGGCGCTGTTTTCCGACGATGTCGCCGCCTCGCGTCCGATCGACCCGCAAACCTGGGCGCACCGCTCGCTGCTCGAGCGACTCGAGGAGGAAAGCGCGCGCGCCGTTGAGTTTTTACTGTAAAGAACAGGAATATGTTTCTTGTGACGTCAGAAAAGACACAAAAAAACCTCTCATCCGGTTTTCTCGGGAGGTTGTCCCCGTGGCATCAGCGCCTCTGCGGTTTTCGCAGCGTCGCGATGACGTGGTGAAGATAGGCCGCCTGCCGGGCGCGCAGGGGTTTGCCGCCGCCGAGGCGGGCCGCGGCGAGACGGTGCATGGCGCGGATCTCGCCAACATGGCGGGCGGGATCGAGGCGCGCGGTGACGCTCGCCTCGTGACGGCGATGGAGATTGAGCGGGGCTGCGACGTAAGCGACGCTGCCGCCGGCCTGCTTCTCGCCGGCGCCGGTCAAGGCTTCGAGATAGAGCCGCCAATCGCCGGCAAGGCGAAACCGCCCGAGGTCATCGCCAACCCCGGCGAACGCCGTGAGCAGCGCCTGCCGGCGCCACAGCAGCGAAGAGGCATTGAGGATCAGATTGCGCTCGGCAAGGAAGCGGCGGGCGAAACCGCGCGCCGAAAACACGTCATCGGCGCCGAGCGCGCCTTCACCCGCGGCTTCGGCATAATAGCCGCGATAGCTCGCAAATAGCGTCCGGTCCTCGGCATCGATCGCGCGGCTGTCGGCGAAGGCGAAAACCGCATCGGCGGCGCTGGCGAGGCTGGCTGCGAGTTTTTCGAGAAATTGTGGCTCGGCGGCGTCATCGGCCTCGGCGATCCAGAGAAATTCGCCGCGCGCCACCTCCGCCGCGCGCCGCCACTGCGCGAAAACCGAGCCCGAGGGGCGGGCATTGGCGATGACGCGGATATCGCGCTGCCACTCGCGGGCGGTGGCCTCGGCGACGGCGATACTGTCATCGCTCGAGGCGTCATCGAGGACGATCACCTCGCGCACCGGGTAGGTCTGGCCAAAAATCGAGGCAAGCCGCGCGCGGAGGAAGCGGGCATAATTGAAATTCGGCACCACCACCGAAATATCGACGAGATCCGGCAAGGCGAGCGCGAGGAGACCGCTCGCATAATCGCCGAAGGCGCTTTTCGCGGCCGTCGCGGCGCCGCGGCGCTGGCGCTCCTCGGGGCTCGGCACGGTCTTGGTGAGGGCGAGCAAAGCGCGCGCCATCGCCTCGCACTCGGCGAACGAAACCACCTCGCCCGCCGCCTCGCGCCGGATGAACTCGGCCGCGCCGCCGCTTTCCGCAAACGCGATCACCGGTATCCCGGCGGCCGCGGCTTCGAGCATCACCGACGGATAGGGATCCTCTCGCGACGGCAAAAGCAACGCGTCCGCCGCCGAGAGCCAGGCCGCGACATCGTCGCAAAAGCCCGGGAAATGGCAGGTGCCGCTGGCTTTCGCGGCCTCGATCTCGGGCCCGAGATAGGCTTCGAGCTGGCGGTCGATACGCCCGACCCAGGCGAAATGCACGCTGCGGGCCCGCCGCCGCGCCGCGCGCCAGGTCTGGAGAAAAAGATCGAACCCCTTGCGCAGATCCCCGTAGCCGACGGCGATCGCGAGCACCGCGTCCGGCGGGATGGCAAACCTGGCGCGAAGCGTGCGGCGCGCCTCGGCATCGAAGCTGATCGCCTGATAGAGCCCCTGGGGCAGAATATGCGTCTTTGTCGCCGCGAGCGGGATGAGGTCGGTGAAACGCTCGCGCACCAAGGCTGCCGGAAACACCGCGTGGCGGACATGTGCGGCGGCGGCGCGGGCCGCGCCGAGAAGCTGCTTCTCCTCGATCAGGCGCGGCATTTCATGCACGAGCAACGTCACCGCGATGCCGTGGCGCGCGAAATGCGGGCAGAGTGCTGCGGCGGCGGTGGTGTTGACGATCGCGCTTCGCACCCCTTTTTCGTGATAGAGCATCTGCACCGTCGCCGCGAAGGCGTCATCCTCGCGCACCACCAGGGTCGGCGCCACTTTGGCGTATTCCGCCTCCAAGGGCCCGCCGTCACGCAGCAGAAACGTCACCGCGAGCCCGGCATGGCGCCGCAAATGGCGGCCGAGATGAAGCAGAAGCTGTTGCGCGCCATGGGCGAGCGCATCATGGCCGACGAGCACGAGCCCGGCGGCAGAGGCCGGCCGGCCGGTGATGGCGCGGCCAGTGGCGTTGAGGAAGGCCGCGCCGAAATGGACGTCGGGTTCGAGATAGGCCCCTTCCGCCCATTCGTTCCAGGCATTGATGCAGACTAAGGGCTCGCCGTGGAACGGCCGCGCCCTCGCCTCATCGATCAGCCGGCCGAGCCAGGCCTGATAGCGCGCCGGCGTCGCGCCATGGACAACAAGCCCGCCGCCTTCGCGCCGCGGATCATTGTCCCACCCCGGAATCGCGGTCTTGATCAACGGGTAATCCGGCCGCGCGGTGGTCAGCGAACGGATGACGATATCGTCGTAATCGTAGACTTCGGCCGAGAAATCGGGATCGAACGGCTCCAGCCGGTCATTGATCATCTCGAGCCCGGTGGTGAGCTTGTGGGGCGGGAACTCCACCGCGCCGTCGAGCCCGTGCGCGCGCGGGTCGTGATCGGTGAAGCTCTGCGCCATGACGAGGAGCGGATCCTCGCCATGCTCGGTGCGGAAACGCTGGCGCCAGCGGGCGATGGCAGCGCCCGAATCGGGGATCAGGGCGGCGCGATAGATGAAAAGCAGCGGCCGCCCCGCGATGCGGATATAGCGCGGATCGGCGAAATGGCGGGCGAAACAGGCGATCAGCGCCGCCTCATCCTCGGGCCGATATTCCTGAGCGATGAGGATCTGTTGATCCATCCCGTCCCATTGCCGGGTCCAGTTTTCATTGGCCCACATCAAGCAGAAGGGAAAATCGAGGTGCGGATTGGCGAGGAAGGTCTCGATCGGCTGATCGAGCAGGCGGCGGCGGTTGAACCAGTAGAAATAAAAGACGAAGCCGCCGAGCGCCGCCCCCTTGGCGAGTTCGATCTGCCGCGCCAGCGTCTCCGCCCCATCCAGCCGGTAATGGCCAAGATCGCGCGGGATGCGCGGCTGATAATGGCCGGCAAAGCGCGGCAAAGCGCGGCCGAGATTGGTCCATTCGGTGAACCCCTTGCCCCACCAGGCGTCGTTTTCCGGGCAAGGGTGGAATTGCGGCAAGTAGAAGGCGAGCACCTTTGCCCCGCTGGGATGCGTCGCCGGGACCGGCTCGACGGTCTCGAAATGCAGGCCGGGGCGAGTATTACGCCGCATTTCCCGCGGCAGACTGACCTCATCGGGCGGGCAGGACGGGTGAATCCCGGGCTCACCGCGATGCCGAAGATAATGCAAGAGCGGGTTTTCGTCTGGCGCGCCGCGGAGATAGCGCCGGCGATAAAACCGGACATCGAACCCCGGCGAGGGGTTGCGCCCCTCCCGATGGCCTTGGACAAGGAAATGTTCGAAAGGATCCATCCCGGCCGCGGCAATGTCGGGATAGGTCTTGAGATACCAGGCGGAATCGAATTCGGCGAGCGGGCTGGTCTCGCCGCTCAGGCGCCGGGCCAGGAAATGGGCGAGGCAGATTTCATCCTCGGGCACGGCGTAGCGGGCGCGATACCAGGCCGGGTCGAAGTATAGCACCGGCCGCCGCCCCTCCCGCTCGCCCGCCCAGACATAATGCAGCAGGGGATCTATCTCGGCGGCGCGAACATCGGGATTCTCGTCGAGATAGAAGGCGGGATCGAAGTAAAAATTCGGCCGTCGGCGCTCCGCCCAGCCATGGAGATGGTAATGGGTCAGCGGCTCGACGCCGCTGCTGGCGATATCGGGATTGGCATGGAGATAAAACGCGGCGTCGAAAAGACCGGAGCAACGCAGGATGTCGAGTTCGCGCGCGGTGTCGCGGCCGGCGAGCGCCGCCTCGTCGGGGGTGAGCCGTGTCAGCCCGGAATAGGGGATGAGCTGACCGACGCCATAACCGACGCCATAGGCGAAATCGTCAGGCGCCATACCCGCACTCCTGCGGGGAATCGACGATGGCTTCCCATATTGGTTGCATTGTGCGCCCACATATCACGCCAAAACCAAAAGTTTATTAACCAAATGCGCTCATAAAGAGAAGAACAAAATTTACCTCTCGTTAAACGAGTGGTCATGGCTGACCCGCGCTATAGGCGGGTATCTTCCGAGGCGAAATTTCGCCTCGGACATCCTCTGAGCGGCGCGCAGGGGTGCGGACATCCTCCGGCGAAAGGCCGGAGCCCCCGGTCAAGATAATGATATTACGCCAATTTCTCGCGGGCGGAGGGGGCCGCCGGGGCTCAGCGTGAGGCCCCATCGAGGGCGGTCGCGATATCGTCGAGAGCGGTGGGATCCTCGATGGTGGGCGGCGGATTGGCCGCTTCGCCGTCAGCGAGGCGGCGGATGGCGGCGCGCAAAATTTTGCCAGAGCGGGTTTTCGGCAAGCGTGGCACGACCAGCGCGGTCTTGAACGACGCGACCGGGCCGATTCGCTCGCGCACGAGTTGCACCAACTCGGCGCGGATATCCGCCGGCGCCCGATCGACCCCCGCTTTGAGCACCGCAAGGCCGAGCGGCACCTGTCCTTTGAGCGCGTCGCGAGCGCCGATAACGGCGCATTCGGCGACATCCGGGTGCGAGGCCAGCACTTCTTCGATCGCGCCGGTGGAAAGCCGGTGGCCGGCGGTGTTGATGATGTCATCGGTGCGGCCCATCACCCAGACATCGCCGTCGTCATCGATCATGCCGGCGTCACCGGTGCGATACCAGCCGGGAAAATCGCTGAGATAAGCGGTGCGAAACCCCGCGTCATTGTGCCAGAGCGTCGGCGCGGCCCCCGGCGGCAGCGGCAAACGAATGGCGAGATTGCCGCTCACGCCACGCGCCAGCACCGCGCCTGCATCGTCGAGCGCTTGTAGATCATAACCCGGCGCCGGCCGGCCACCCGAGCCGGGCTTGAAGGGAAACAGGCCAAGCCCGCGGAAGCCGGCGGTGATCGGCCAGCCGGTTTCGGTTTGCCACCAATGATCGATCACCGGCCGCGCGAGCCTCGCCGCTGCCCATTCGGCGGTCGGCGGATCACAGCGCTCGCCGGCCAGGAACAGCGCCTCAAAGCGCGAAAGATCATGGGCGGTGAGCAATTTGGCCTCGGGGTCCTGCTGCTTGATGGCGCGGAGCGCGGTCGGCGCAGTGAACAGAACTTTCACCCCGTGCGACGCGATCACCCGCCCGAACGCGCCGGCATCCGGCGTTCCCACCGGCTTGCCCTCATACATGACGGTGGTACAGCCGGCGAGCAGCGGCGCATAAACGATATAACTGTGCCCGACCACCCAGCCGACATCGGAGGCCGTCCAGAACACATCGCCGGCGCCGAGACCATAAATCATCCCCATCGAGAGATTGAGGGCGACGGCGTATCCGCCGTGATCGCGCACCACCCCCTTCGGCCGCCCGGTGGTGCCGGAGGTGTAGAGAATATAGAGCGGATCGGTGGCGCGCACCGGCACCGGCGCGGCCGGCTGCGCGGCTGCTTCCGCGGTCAAAAAATCGTGATCTCGCCCCGGGGTCAGTGTCGCCGGCGCCATCTCGCGCTGCAGGATCAGGCAGGCCTCCGGCTGATGCGGCGAAAGCGCGAGGGCGGCATCGAGGATGGGCTGATAGGCGACGACGCGGCCGGGCTCCAACCCGCAGGACGCGGCGACGATCACAAGCGGCTTGGCATCGGCGATGCGGGCAGCGAGTTCGGCGGCGGCGAATCCACCGAAAACCACCGAATGAATGGCGCCGATCCGGGCGCAGGCGAGCATGGTGATCGCCGCTTCCGGGACCATCGGCATGTAGATCACCACCCGATCGCCGCGGCCGACGCCGAGCGCCTTGAGCGCGCCCGCGACCCGTGCGGCCCGCGCGGTCAGTTCGGCGTAGGTGAAGCGTTCGATCCGGCCGGTAAGCGGGCTGTCCCAGATCAGCGCCGGCTGCGCGCCGCGGCCGGCGGCGACGTGGCGATCAAGGCAATTCTCGCAGATATTGAGCTCTGCCCCAGGAAACCAGACGCCATAGGGGCCGATCGACGCATCGAACACGCGATCCCAGCTCTTGTGCCAGGCAATGCCGCTCGCGGCCTCCGCCCACCAGGCTGCGGGGTCGCGCAGCCAAGCCCGATAGACCTCGCCATAGCGACTTTCTTGATGGTTCATGTTCGTCCTCCCGGTCTTGGCGCCAGCTCTGCCGGCAATCTTGCGCGCGCCGCGCCGCTCCGGCAATAGTTCGAGGTTGAAATGCCGTGGCCGGCGATGCTGGGTGAAATATCTGGATTCCGGCTCGGTTGCGGATAAAGATACGCGCGGATGACGGTTGCGGACCAACCGCGACCGGACACGCGATCAGTCAATCCATCGATCGGCACCGAATGCCGACCGGCGATATGGGAGGAACAGAACATCATGAGTTACGCCGAAGCCCCGCGGAGGACCGCCGGCTTTTCCCACCTAACCCCGATCACCAAGGCCGAGGAACGCAAGGTCATCTTTGCATCGTCGCTCGGCACCGTGTTCGAATGGTATGATTTCTTCATCTTCGCGACCTTGGCGCCGTTTTTCGCCGGCCTCTTTTTCCCCAAGGGCAACGACACCGCCGCCCTCCTCAACGCCTTCGCGGCCTATGCGGTCGGCTTCATGGTGCGGCCCTTCGGCGCTCTGGTGTTCGGGCGCATCGGCGACCTGGTGGGACGCAAATATACCTTTCTCGTCACCATCCTGGTCATGGGCCTTGCCACGTTCGGGACCGGCCTGATGCCGACTTTCGCCTCCGTCGGCTGGGCGGCGCCTATTCTCTTGATCGTTCTCCGTCTCCTGCAGGGGCTTGCGCTCGGCGGTGAATATGGCGGTGCTGCGACCTATGTCGCCGAGCATGCCCCCGCCAATGGGCGCGGCTACGCGACGAGCTGGATCCAGACCACGGGCTCACTCGGCCTCTTGCTCTCGCTGGCGGTGATCTATACCTGCCGCGAGACGTTCGCCCCGGCCGACTTTACCGCCTGGGGCTGGCGGATCCCCTTCCTGCTGTCGCTCATCCTGCTGATCATCTCGCTCTACATCCGGCTCAAGCTCAATGAAAGCCCGGTGTTTTTGCGGATCAAGGAAGAAAATCGGCGCTCCGAGGCCCCGCTCACCGAAAGTTTTTTCCATTATCCCAATAACAAATACGTTGCCCTCGCGCTTTTCGGCACCTGCTCTGGCGAAGGGGTCATCTGGTACACGGCGCAATTTTACGCGCTGTTCTTCCTCACCATCACGCTGCATCTCGATTACAAGCTCGCCTATCTGATGATTGGCCTGCAACTCGTGCTCGGCACGCCGACACTCGTCTTCTTCGGCTGGCTTTCCGATCGCATCGGCCGGCTGAAGCTGATGATCGCGTCCTGCGTGCTCTCGGCGCTGACCTTGATGCCGCTGTTTCATGCCCTGAGTAGCGCGGTCAATCCCGATCTGGTCGCCTTCCAGGCCGCAACGCCGATCACCGTCGCCGCGGATAACTGCAATTTCCATGTTTTCGTCGGCCCCTGGTCGCATTTCAGCGCCTGTGACAAGGTCAAGGACCTATTGACCAAATCCGGGCTCTCGTTTCAGTCGCTACCCGGTATCGCCGGCAAGGACGTGGTAACGACAGTTGCCGGGGTGACCCTCGAAGGGGCGGATACGGCCAAAATTTCGGCGGCCCTCAAGGCCGCCGGCTATCCCGAGAAAGCCGATCCGGCAAAGATCAACTGGCCGCTCGCAGTTCTCTGGCTTTGGATCATGCTCGCTTATGTCGGCATGATCTACGGCCCGATCGCTGCCTATCTCGTCGAATTGTTCCCGGCAAAGATCCGCTATTCCTCGATGTCGCTGCCCTATCACATCGGCAATGGCTGGTTCGGCGGCATCCTGCCGCTGTTGGCGACGGCCTTGGTCGCCTGGTCGGGCAATATTTATTATGGACTCTGGTTCCCGATCCTCGTCGCGGCGCTCAACGCCGTGGTCGCGGCGCTGTTCCTGCACGAAACCAAGGACGTCGATATTCACGCCTGAGAAAAAAGGGGGCGCCCGCGGCAGGCCGCCGTGGGCGTCCCCGGCATGGCGACATCTTTTCGATGGTCGTTCATTAACGCCTCATCAATTTTTACGGTCCATTCTGTGATCGCGTCCACGTCATCTTCGTCCGACGCGGAGATTTTGATGATCAAAGTTCTTGCGTGTCTGACGCAGCAGCATGACCCACGGTTGATTGCTCTGGCCGTTTTTATCTGCGCCATTGCCTGCATCACCGTGGTCGCGATGCTCACGCGGGCGTTGAAAAACCGCGGCATGGGCCGCGCCGCCTGGACCATCGCTGCAACCTTCGCGTTCGGCAGCGGCGTCTGGGCGCTCCATTTCATCGCCATGCTGGCCTTTCAGGCGCATATGCCTGTCGCCTATGACGTCTCATGGACGGTGTTTTCGATCCTGGTTGCGATCATCGGCACGCTGCCGGGCTTCGCCCTATTCCTCTCGGCGCCTCGCCGCCCGCTCGTCGCCCTGCTCGGTGGCACGATCGTCGGCCTCGGCATTACCGCCATGCATTTCACCGGCATGATGGCGATGCGCCTTGGCGCCATCGTGATATTTCAGCGCTCTTACGTCATCGCCGCGATCATCGTCGGCGCCGCATTCGGGGCGCTCGCGCTCTTTGTCGCCGGGCGCTGGCAGACCACCGCCGGCCGGCTGCTGGGCGGACTTTTGCTGGCCTTCGCCATCGTCGCCATGCATTTCACCGGCATGACGGCGGTGGTGCTAGCGCCGGTGCTCGGCCCTGGCATCGCGCCTGGGGATGCGGTGTTCACGCCGGCGCTGCTCGCGATCGCGGTGGCCGCGATCAGCAGCCTGATATTGCTCGCCGGGCTGATGTTCGCCCTCATCGACGCGCGGATGGAGCGGCGCGACCTCGCCGAGACGTGGCGGCTCCGTCAGATCGCCGATTCCGCCTTCGAGGGGCTGATGATCCACCGTGACGGGATCATCATCGATGTCAATGCCGCCTTCACCGGGATGGTCGGCCTGCCCAAGGATCAGATCATCGGCCGCTCGGTGCTTGATTTCGCCGCCCAGCAGGACATCGCGCATGTGAAGGAGCGGCTTGCCACCAGCCGGAACGACCTCGAGGAGTGTGCGTTCCGCGCCGCCAATGGCACGGTTCTGCCGGTCGAGGTCCTCGCGCGCGACATCGAATATGGCGGCAAGCCTGCGAAGGTCGTTGCCCTGCGCGATATTTCGGAGCGGAAAAAAGCCGCTGAGCAGCTCGAATATCTCGCGCACCACGATCCGCTCACCGGTCTCGCCAACCGCTCCCTGCTGCGCGAGCGCATCAGCGCGTCGATCGCGCTCGCGGAGAAAAGCGACGAGAGCCTGGCGTTGCTCCTGCTCGATCTCGATCGCTTCAAGGCGGTGAACGATCTCCATGGTCATCCCATCGGCGACCAGGTTCTGGTCCGCGTCGCCGCCCGGCTGCGTGCCGCCGCGCGCGGCGCCGAAATCATCGCGCGGCTCGGTGGCGACGAATTCGTCATCCTCCTCACGGCCGAGGCCGGGGCGGAGGCCGCGCGCGCGGCCGAGGTCGCACAGCGCGTGATCGCGTCCCTGACCGAGCCGTTCGAAGTCGGCGCATCATTCCTCCAAATCAACACCAGCATCGGAGTTTCACTCTATCCGCAGCACGGCGCCGACGCCGACGAGTTGCTGAAAAACGCCGATACCGCCCTCTATTCGGCCAAACGCGCCGGCCGCGGCACGCAGCGCATGTTCGACCCGGCGATGGATGCCGAATTGCGGCGCCGCCGGCATCTCGAACAGGATCTCCGCCTCGCCATCCGGCGGCGGACGCTAGACATCCATTTCCAACCGCTCTTCAAGAACGATGGTAAGACCTTGGCCGGTTTCGAGGCGCTGGCGCGCTGGCGGCATCCCGCATTCGGCCCGATCTCACCCGCCGATTTCATTCCGCTGGCCGAGGAAAGCGGCCTCATCGTGCCGCTCGGCCGCTTGGTTCTTGAAACCGCCTGCACCGAAGCGGCGTCTTGGTCACAACCGCACCGCATCGCCGTCAATATTTCGCCGGCCCAGCTCCGCGCTGGCAACCTCGTCGCGACGGTGACCGAAGTGCTGGCCAGAACCGGCCTTCCACCCAGCCGTCTCGAACTCGAAGTCACCGAAAGCCTACTGATCGAGGATACCGAGGCGACGCTCGCGACGCTCAGCGCACTCAAGGCGCTCGGGCTTCGCATCGTGCTCGACGATTTCGGCACCGGCTATTCCAGCCTCAGCTATCTTCGCCGTTTCCCCTTCGACAAGCTGAAGATCGACCGCTCCTTCATCCAAGCGCTCGGCGAGAATGACGAGGCGATGGCGATCGTGCGGGCGATCGTCGCGCTCGCCGATAGCCTGACCCTCGACGTCACGGCCGAAGGGGTCGAAACCGAGACGCAGCTTCGCTTGCTGCAAGAGGAATCCAACGCCGAGATGCAGGGGTATCTGCTCGGCCGCCCTGCCCCCGCCGATACCTTCTCGGGCCTGCTCGCGACTGGCGCGGCAAAGCAGGCCGGCGGCCGCTTCCCGCACTTCGAAGCCGCCGCCAACCAGGCCTGACCCAGCCCCTCGCAGCTCTCCGATCATCGCGATCACCTCGCGACGGCACTTCACGCCCCCGCTGTCGGAAAGACAACGGGCCGCGCCAGGGCATGCCAGCGCGATAGCGATACCGCATTGCCTCGACGAAAAGCCGTTTGTCCTGCGCGGTCACTCCGACCGTGCCTTCACGTCCCGGAAGCAAATTCTCGATACGAGCCCATTGGTCATCGCCTAGAGCGCGATCGGTTTAAGTCGATCACGCTCTACACCTATTTTGGCGAGCAAGTTGGCCGGTTTTGATTGAACAGGATGGTTCAATCAAAACCTACCTTGCTCTAAGGCGCGGCACGGCTCCTTGCTGAGCGCGCAACGCGTTGCCGCGCAACCCCGCCGTCATCCCGGCCGCGCGGGAAAATGGCGCCCGAGAAAATCGACCAGCGCCGCGCTGACCTCGGCGGCGCGTTCTTGCTGCACCCAATGCCCGGCGCCGGGGAGGAGGAGGGTTCGGGTCAGCCCCGGCACATTTTCCGCCAATGTCGCCAAGGCGCGCGCGCCCATCGGTCCCGCGATGACGGCATCGTGGTCGCCGGCGATGAAGAGCGCCGGCTGGTGGATTTTCGCGCCCTGCCAGGGCGCCGTCAGCGCCCAATTGCGGTCAATGTTGCGATACCAGTTGAGGCCGCCGCGAAATCCGGTGCGGCGATAGGTTGCGACGAAAGCGGCGAAGGTTTCCGCATCCAGCCAGGGTGGTGGCGCCCCGGGGTCGGGCAGTTTCGTCAGAAACCCGCCGCCTTCGGGAATGTCGAGCGCGCTCGCCGCGGCCGCCGCGTCGGCGCGGGCGCCGGTTGCGAACAAGCGGCGGAAGGTCGCCTCTGGATCGCGCGCGAATTCGGCCTCGGCCGGCCCCTCGGCCTGAAAATGAAACCAGTAAAACCGCGTCATCCCGGCCTCACGCAGCATGGCGAGCGGCGGCGCCGGGCCGCGCGCGCGGAACGGGACGCTGAGGGCGGCGATCGCGGGAAACAGATCGGGGCGGAACAGCGCCGCCTGCCAGGCGATCTGCGCCCCCCAATCATGGCCGATGATCGCGGCCCGCGCGGCGCCCAGGGCGCCCGCCAGCGCCACCATGTCCCCCGTGAGGTGGAACACGCTGTAAGCGGCGCTCTCCGCCGGCGCCGAACTCTCGCCATAGCCGCGCATGTCGGGGGCTGCGACGCGGTAGCCGGCCGCGGCCAGGGCCGCGATCTGATGGCGCCAGGAGAGCGCGAGTTCGGGAAAGCCGTGGCACAGAATGACGAGCGGCGCATCCTCGGCGCCCGCTTCGAGAACCGAGAGCGTGACGCCGTTGACCGCATGCGTCCGGCGGGTGGGGGGCACGGCCATCGCAAGCCTCCTCGCGGGGTTTTCCGGGCGATTTCGGGGCTGCGGAGAGTTGCGGCGCAAGCCCAGGCGGCGCATTCTACGCCGCTTTCACGACCCGCGCCATCATCGGCGCGCCCGCCCGCAGCCCGAGGAGAGACTTGAAGATGCTCGAAAAACGCTGGGACAAGAGCCGCCTGCCGTCGCGGCATGTGTCCGTCGGCCCCGATCGCGCCCCGCATCGCAGCTATTATTACGCCATGGGGCTGACCGAGGAAGAGATCGAGCAGCCCTTGGTCGGTGTCGCCACCTGCTGGAACGAGGCCGCGCCGTGCAACATCGCGCTCTCGCGCCAGGCGCAGTCGGTCAAGCGCGGGGTCGCCGAAGCGCGCGGAACCCCGCGCGAATTCACCACCATCACCGTGACCGACGGCATCGCCATGGGCCATCAGGGGATGAAATCCTCGCTGGTCTCGCGCGAGATCATCGCCGACTCGGTGGAAGTCACGATGCGCGGGCATTGCTATGACGCGCTGGTCGGCCTCGCCGGCTGCGACAAATCGCTGCCCGGCATGATGATGGCGATGCTCCGGCTCAATGTCCCGAGCGTGTTCATGTATGGCGGCTCGATCCTGCCGGGGCGCTATCAAGGCCGCGACGTCACCGTCGTCGATGTTTTCGAGGCGGTCGGCCAACACGCTGCCGGCAAGATGACGGATGAGGAGCTGCACGAGCTGGAATGCGTCGCCTGCCCCTCGGCCGGGGCCTGCGGCGGGCAGTTCACCGCCAACACCATGGCGATGGTGAGCGAGGTGATGGGGCTCGCGCTTCCCGGCTCGGCCGGCGCGCCGGCGCCCTATGAGGAGCGCGACCGCTTCGGTTTTGAGTCCGGCCGCGCGGTAATGGCGCTGCTCGAGCGCAATCTCCGCCCGCGCGACATCGTAACGCGCAAGGCCCTCGAAAACGCCGCCGTTGCCGTCGGCGCCACCGGCGGCTCGACCAATGCCGGCCTCCATCTGCCGGCGATCGCGCACGAGGCCGGTATTCGTTTCACCATGGATGATGTCGTCGCGATCATGCGGCGCACGCCTTATATCGCCGATCTCAAGCCGGGCGGGAAATATGTCGCCCTCGATGTCCATCGCATCGGCGGCATTCCGGTGATCATGAAGGCGCTGCTCGATGCCGGCCTGCTGCATGGCGACTGCATCACCGTCACCGGCAAGACGCTCGCCGAAAACCTCAAAGACGTGGTCTTCCCGACCGACCAGGACGTGGTCTATCCGGTGAGCCGGGCGATTTCGCCGACCGGCGGCGTCGTTGGTCTGCGCGGCAATCTCGCGCCGGACGGCGCGATCGTGAAGGTCGCCGGGCTCGCAGCGCAGCGTTTCGAGGGCACGGCGCTCTGCTTCGATTGCGAGGAAGATGCCTTCGCCGCCGTCCAGGCCCGCGCCTACAAAGCCGGCGATGTCATCGTCATCCGCTATGAGGGGCCGAAGGGCGGGCCCGGGATGCGCGAGATGCTCTCCACCACCTCCGCGATCTACGGCCAGGGGATGGGCGAGCAGGTGGCGCTGATCACCGATGGCCGCTTCTCCGGCGGCACACGCGGCTTCTGCGTCGGCCATGTCGGGCCGGAGGCGGCGGTGGGCGGCCCGATCGCGCTTTTGCGCAACGGCGATCGCATCACCATCGACGCCATCGCCGGCACCATCGAGGTCGCGCTCTCGGAGGCTGAACTCGCCGAGCGCCGCAAGGCCTGGAAACCACGGCCGACCGATTACAACGCCGGGGCACTCTGGAAATACGCCCAGCTCGTCGGCCCCGCCCATCTCGGCGCCCTGACCCATCCCGGTGGCGCGGCAGAGACGCATTGCTACGCCGATCAGTGAATTTTTCCCCGTTGGGCAGTGCCTACGGCACTGCCCGCGCCGCGGAAGTTGCCGCTCCGAGAAACCGGGATAAAAGTCTTTTTGCTTCTTTTTCTTCAGAAAAAGAAGATTTTTTCCTTGGTTTAGTGTGATCTCCTGATGTCCCGTATCGCTTATGTCAATGGCCATTATCTGCCCCATCGTGAGGCGGCGGTTTCGATCGAGGATCGCGGCTATCAGTTCGCCGATGGGGTGTATGAGGTCATTCCGGTGCTGGCCGGGCGGCTGATCGACGAGGGGCTGCATCTCGATCGCTTGGCGCGCAGCCTTGGCGAGATCAGGATCGCGCCGCCGATGACGCGCGCGGCGCTTGGTGTCGTTTTGCGCGAGGTCGTGCGGCGGAACCGGGTCGCGGACGGGATGGTTTATCTTCAGGTGACGCGCGGCGTTGCGCGGCGCGAGCATCCGTTTCCGCTGCCCGACGTGAAACCCGCCCTCGTCGTCACCGCCCGTCGCGGCGCGCGGGTTCCGGACGCGCCCGATGGCTGGGGCATCGCCGCCATCACCCGGCCGGACGAGCGCTGGGCGCGCTGCGATATCAAGACCATCGGCCTCCTCCCCAATGTCCTGGCCCGCCAGGCGGCGCGCGAGCAGGGCGCCTATGAGGCGGTGCTGATCGATGGCGCCGGGAACGTCACGGAAGGGGCGGCGGCGAATGTCTGGATCGTCGATGCCGCCGGCGTTCTGCGCACCCGCGCCCTCGGCCCCGCGATCCTGCCCGGCTGCACCCGCGCCGCGCTGATCGGGCTTTTGGGCGGAGAAAACATCGTTTTCGAGGAGCGTGGCTTCTCGCTCGATGACCTCCGCGCGGCGCGTGAGGCCTTTCTCACCAGTGCCACGAGCTTCGTCCGTCCGCTGCTCCGCCTCGATGGCGCGCCGATCGGCGATGGCGAAGTGGGCCCGGTGACGCGGCGCCTGTTCGCGCTGCTCGCCGCCCATGCCGCGGGGACGCGCAACCATGCCGAGCCCTGAGCCCGCACCCCCTCCAGAAATCCTGCTCTATGACTGGGACAATACGCTGGTCGATGGCTGGGCCGGGATCACCGCGGCGCTGAACGCGGTGTTCGCCGCTTTCGGGCGCCCGCTCTGGCGCGCCGACGAGACCCGGGCGCGGGTGCGGGTCTCGCTCGCCGAAAGCTTCCCGGCGATGTTCGGCGCGGAGTGGGAGCGGGCGCGGGATATTTTCTATGCGACGCTGAAGGGCGAGCATCTCGCGCATCTGCGCCCGATGCCCGGCGTGGAAGCGCTCCTGGCAGCCGGTGGACGCTGGCCGCAAGGGGTGGTCTCGAACAAGGCCGGGGCGTTCCTCCGCGCCGAGGTCGCGCATCTCGGCTGGGATGGGCATTTTCGCGCGGTCATCGGCGCGGGCGACGCGGCGGCCGATAAGCCCGATCCGGCGCCGCTCCATCTCGCCTTGCGCAAGATGGGGGCAGAAGTCGGGCCGCACGTGTGGTATATCGGCGATACCGCGCTTGATATGCAGGCGGCGCGGGCTGCCGGCTGTCGGCCCGTGCTGCTCGGCGATGCGAGCCACGACGGCGGCATCGCCCGCGCAGCACCCGAGCTTCAGTTCGCGGACGGCCATGCGCTGGCCGCGTATCTGACGGCCGCTTGAGGCGTCGCTTAGCGGCGGCGATGGCGTCTGCGGGATGTTGTCGTCGCCGGTTGCGATGCTAAATAAAAGGCGTGCGGGGCTTGAGCTGCGGCGGGCTGGCGTGGATCGCCTGCGGTCGGAGCCAAAAAAACGAAGAAGGATGATATCGTGGCCAACGAGAAATCGCAGAATGTTCAGGATGTTTTTCTGAACCACGTGCGCAAGAACAAGACGCCGGTGACCGTGTTTCTGGTCAATGGCGTGAAGCTCCAGGGTATTATCACCTGGTTCGACAATTTTTCCGTCCTCCTCCGCCGCGATGGCCATACCCAGCTGGTGTATAAGCATGCGATCAGCACGGTCATGCCGAGTGGCCCGATCCAGCTGTTTGACGGCCCCAAGGTCGAAGCCGGGGCGGCGATCGGGCGGGAGGCAGCGCCGGCCGGTGACGTCTGACACCAGGCCGGGCAGCCTTGCCGCTGGTATGATCTGCTTGCGGCGCAGGGCGTGAGCGGCGGAAGCCCGGTTCGTGCCGCCGTGATCCTCCCCTGGGATCGGGAGGATCGCGCCAGCGCCGCCCGCGCCGCCGAGGCGCGGCTGACCGAGGCCGCCAATCTTGCCGCCGCGATCGGCCTCGTCGTCGTCCATTCCGCCATCCTGCCGCTCCGCGCCGTGCGCCCGTCAACCCTGCTCGGCCCCGGGCAGATCGAACTCGTCGCCCAGGCGATCGCCGGCCAGTCGGTCACGGTGATCATCGTCGATAGTGCGCTGAGCCCGGTGCAGCAGCGCAATCTCGAGCGCGCCTGGGGCTGCAAGGTGATCGACCGCACCGGCCTGATCCTCGATATTTTCGGCGAGCGCGCGGCCACCCGCGAGGGCGCGCTGCAGGTCGAACTCGCCCATCTCGAATATCAACGCAGCCGCCTCGTCCGCTCCTGGACCCATCTCGAGCGCCAACGCGGTGGCTTCGGCTTCTTGGGCGGCCCCGGTGAGACCCAGATCGAGGCCGACCGCCGGCTGATCGGCGAGCGCATCGTGCGGCTCAAGCGTGATCTCGACCAGGTGCGCCGCACCCGCGGCCTCCATCGCGCGGCGCGCCGGCGGGTGCCGTTTCCGGTCGTCGCGCTGGTCGGCTACACCAATGCCGGCAAATCGACGCTGTTCAACGCCATGACCGGGGCGGCGGTTGAGGCGCGCGATCAGGTCTTCGCGACCCTCGATCCGACGATGCGCGCGCTGCGCCTCGCCTCCGGGCGGCGGGTGATTTTGTCCGATACCGTCGGTTTCATCAGCGAATTGCCGACCGAACTGGTCGCCGCCTTCCGCGCGACCCTGGAGGAGGTGGCCGAGGCCGAAATCATTCTCCATATCCGCGACGCCGCCCACCCCGACACGCTGGCCCAGCGCGCCGATGTGCTCGCGGTGCTCGCCGGCATGGCGGCGGACGGCATGCTGGAGGCGGACTGGCAACGCCGGGTGATCGAGGTCGAGAACAAGGCCGATCTTCTCGCAGACAGCGTGCCGCCGCGCGCGGGCGCGATCCGCGTCTCAGCGATCACCGGCGCCGGCATCGCCGATCTCGAGGTGGCGATCGATCGCCGGATCACGGCGGGGATGGAGGAGGCGGAATACGCCCTCCCGCCCGAGGATGGCGCGCGCATCGCCTGGCTCTATCAGCATGGCGAGGTGATCGGCCGCACCGATGGCGAAGGCGCGATCCGGCTCCGTGTGCGCCTCCTGCCCGCCGATCGCGCCCGCTTCGAGAAGGGTCCGTGACGTCGCCTAGAGCAAGGTAGGTTTTGATTGAACCATCCTGTTCAATCAAAACCGGCTAACTTGCTCGCCAAAATAGGTGTAGAGCGTGATCGACTTAAACCGATCGCGCTCTAGCACCGACCACGGGTGATGAGAGCCGTCAGAATGCGGCGAGTGCTGCAGCGCAAACCGCGCCGCCGAGCACGACGAGCCAGGGCGGGACGCGCCAGAAGACGAGGGCGAGGAAGGCGGCGAGCGCGAGCGCAAAGTCGCGCGGCCCTTGGATCGTGCCGGTCCAGACCGGGGTATAGAGGGCCGCGAGCAAAACCCCGACGACGGCGGCGTTGACCCCGCGGAACGCCGCGCGCACGGCGATGTTTCGCCGCAATTCGTCCCAGAACGGCAGAATCCCGATGAGCAGCAGAAAAGACGGCGCATAGATCGCAACCAGCGCGATCATCCCGCCGAGCGGGCCATGCGGTGCCGGGCGCATCACCGCGCCGAGATAGGCGGCAAAGGTGAAAAGCGGCCCCGGCACCGCCTGCGCCGCGCCGTAGCCGGCGAGAAACGCGTCATTATCCACCCAGCCGGGCGATACCACCGCCGCTTGCAGAAGCGGCAGGACGACATGACCGCCGCCGAAAACCAGGGCGCCGGCGCGGTAAAACGCCGCGATCAGGGCGAGGAGATGGCTTTCGTGCGCGAGAAACGGCAAGCCGAGCAAAAGGGCGGCGAACGCCACCAGGGCGGGGGCGGCGAAGGCGCGCGAAAGCGCGATGCCAAGTTCGCCCGTCGGCGCCGCCAGCGGCTCGCGAAAGGCACCCCAGCCGATCGCAGCGCCCAGCGCGATCGCCCCGATCTGTCCCGGCGCGCCGGGCAGGGCGAGCGCCAGGATCGCGCTCGCAACCGCGAGTGTCGCGCGCGGCCGGTCCGGACAGAGCGTGCGCGCCATCCCCCAGACCGCTTGCGCGACCACCGCGACCGCGACGATGCGCAGCCCCGCGAGCCAAGCGGCGTCGCGCATCGCGCCGATCGCGCCGAGCCCCAATGCAAAGGCGATCAGGACGATGGCGGAGGGCAGGCTGAAGCCGAGCCAAGCGGCGATGCCACCGGGCAGGCCGGCGCGCAGGATGCCAAGGCTGACCGCGACCTGGCTGCTCGCCGGGCCCGGGAGGAATTGGCAAAGTGCGACGAGATCGGCATAATGCGCTTCATCGAGCCAGCGGCGGCGCGCGACGAATTCGGCGCGGAAATAGCCGAGATGGGCGATCGGGCCGCCGAAGCTCGTGCACCCGAGCCGCAGGAACACCCGCAAAACCTCGCCGATCCCGCCGGGGTTGGCGGCGTCTCCGGTGTTTGCCCTTGTCTCAGCGCTCATGCCGTTAAGGTTCCTTTTTGGTGTAATCTTAACTTTACATCGCCTATACTGCGTGCGCGGCCGGCGCCAGGAAAGGCAAGATTCCCATGGGCGATGAGGAGTTTCAACGACTCCGCAAACTTTATGACTACGCGGTTCTGGACACTGAGCCAGAACCCAATTTCGATCGGCTGGCGTGGATCGCGGCGCGGGTATTCAAAACCCCGATCGCGACCTTGAGCCTCGCCGACGCCGAGCGTCACTGGTTCAAGGCGCGGGTCGGCGTCGAAGGGCGCGAGATGCCGCGGCGGATGTCGTTTTGCAACGAGACGATCAGCGGTGATCATGTGTTCGTGGTCGCGGATGCGCGGGTCGATGCCCGCTTCGCCGCCGCCCCGGTCGTGGCGGAGGCACCGTTCGTGCGGTTTTATGCCGGCGCGCCGTTGATTGCCCCGGGCGGGTTGCGGGTCGGCAGCCTCTGCGTCCTCGACACCAAACCGCGCGATGATTTCACCGCCCATGAGGCCGATATCCTGAGCCACCTCGCTGGCACCGCGATCGAATTGCTCGAAGCCCGCTCGCGCCATTCGGAACTGACGCGGCGGACCGAGGAAATCGCCCTGCTCGCCCGCCAGGATCCGCTCACCGGCCTCGCCAATCGCCGCTCGTTCCACGAGCGCCTCACGGCGGCGATCGAGACCGCGCGACCGGGGCGGCAGATCGCGGCGTTCTGCCTCGATCTCGACCATTTCAAGGACGTCAATGACACACTCGGCCATGCCGCTGGTGATCTCCTGCTGCAACAGGTGGCAACCAGGATCAACGCCGAGATCCGCGAGACCGATACCGTCGCCCGGCTCGGCGGCGATGAATTCGCGATCCTTTTGCCCGATTGCCGCACCCGTGAGCAAGCGCTCACGCTCGCGGAGCGGCTGATCGCGGCGGTGTGTGGCACCTATGTGCTGGAGGGGCGGCGGGTTCCGGTTGCGATCAGCGTCGGCTGCGCGCTGAGCGGCGATGGGATCGGCGCCGGCGATCTGTTGCGCAACGCCGATGCCGCACTCTATCATGCCAAAGCCGCCGGCCGGCATTGCTGGCGGCTGTTCGATCCGGCAACCCTTGCTTGGCCAGTCGCCGAGGATGGCGGGCTGCTCGCGAGGTGAGCAGCGCGGCATGCCGCGAGGCGTGCCAGTGAGCGCCGCGCCATCGGTCTGGTAAGGGAGTGAGGCGGGAATGACGCAAGCCGGCGAAGCGATGTTGGCGCGGCTGGCGGCGCTTGCGGGCATCGCGCCCTCCTATCGCGATACCGAGGGGCGATGCCGTGCGCTCACGCCCGCCAATCGCGCCGGCATTTTGCGCGCGCTCGGCTTCGATCCCGATACGCCCGGCGCGGTGCGTGATGCGGTGGCGGCGCTCGAGCAGGCGCCTTGGCGGGCGATGTTGGCGCCGCTGGTGGTGCTCGCGCCCCCCGGCGCGGCGCCGGAAATCTCTCTGGTGGTCGCGGCGCGTGCGCGTTCGGAGACGCTGCGCTGGCGGATCGCGCTCGAGGATGGCGCAAGGCGCGAGGGAAGTGTGGCGCTCGCCGATCTCGCTCTCCGCGAAGATGCCGCCGAGATGGGCCGGGTCAGGCTGGCCTTGCCACTGCCGGCCGATCTGCCGCCCGGCTATCATCACCTTGAGATCACGGCGGGGGCCGCCTGCGCGAGCACACGCCTCGCACAGCCGCCGGCCCGCGCCTGGCTTCCCGAATGGTTCGACGAAGGGGCGCGGCGATGGGGCATCAGCACCGCGCTCTTTAGCCTCTGGTCACAGCGGAGCTGGGGGATCGGCGATTACGGCGATCTCGCGACGCTCGCGGCGCTGGCGCGGCAATGGGGGGCAGAAACGCTCGGCATCAACCCCGTGCATGCACCGATGCCGGGGCCGGACGCCGATCCCAACCCATACCGCCCCTCCAGCCGCCTTTGTCTCAATCCGCTGCATCTCGATCTCGCGGCGCTCGGGATCGCAGCAACCGGCCCATGGCCGGCGCCGGCGGCGGGCGTTGATTATGCTGTGGTCCATCAGCGCAAACACGCGGCCCTCGCCGCGCATTTTCGCGCCGGCGCGTGGGATGGCGCAGGGTTTGCGGCCTTTCGCGCCGCGGGCGGCGTCGCCCTGGCGCGTTTTGCACTTTTCAACACCCTCGCCGAGCATTTCGCCCCGCGCCCATGGCGGGACTGGCCAGCCGCGCTGCGCCACCCCTCGTCCCCCGGCATCGCCGCGTTTTGCCACGAAAATGCCGAGCGCATCACCTATCACGCCTGGCTGCAATGGCTCGCCGAGGGGCAGATGGCGCGAGCCGGCCAGGCCGGCGCCGGGCTCTATCGCGATCTTGCGGTCGGTGTCGATCCCGATGGGGCGGAGGTCTGGGCCGATCCCGACCAGTTCCTCGCCGGAGCGCGGATTGGCGCGCCGCCCGACGCCTTCACCCCTGACGGGCAGGATTGGGGTCTGCCGCCGCCCGACCCGCGCGCCCTCACGGCTTCGGGCTATGCCGGCTATATCGCGCTGCTCCGCGCCAATATGCGCCATGCGCAGGCGCTGCGCATCGATCACGTGATGGGGATTGAGCGGCTCTATGTGATCCCGCCCGGCATGGCGGCGACGGAGGGGGCCTATCTCCGCTATCCGGGCGCCGATCTCCTCGGCCTTCTGACACTCGAAAGCCATCGCCATCGCTGTCTCCTGATCGGCGAGGATCTCGGCACGGTGCCGGAGGGGTTTCGCGCCAGGCTCGCGGCGGCTGGGGTCTTGTCTTACCGGTTACTGCTGTTTGAGCGCTGGCCGAGCGGCCTGTTCCATCGCCCCGGCGATTATCCACGCCTCGCGCTCGCCAGTTTCGCAACCCACGATCTGCCGAGCTTTCGCGCTTGGTGGGCCGGGGCCGAGCTGCCGCCGGCGGCGCGCGCGCAACGCGCGCAGGAGCGGGAATGGCTGCTCGCCGCCTTGCGCGATCGTGGCCTCGCCCCCGCCGCCATCGCCGCGACAACCGATCTCGACGCCGCGGCTCTGGCCCAGCTTGTCGAGGCGTTGCACGCTTTTCTCGGCCGCAGCCCGAGCGCGCTAGTGCTCGCCTCGCTCTGCGATCTGCTCGCCGAGGCGGCGCAGATCAACCATCCCGGAACCGCCGCCGCCGCGAATTGGCGACATCGCCACCGGCTGCCGCTCGAGGCGTTTGATCACGATGACGGTCTGCGCACGATCCTCGCCACCCTCGCCCATACCCGCGCGGCGGCCGCGGACACGGCGCTATAGCCGCGCTGGCGTAGGGAGGGCGAGCAGGATCACCGGACGGGAAATCATTTCCAGCGCACGGTCGCGGTGTCGTAGACGTGGATCGGCTGAAAGCAGCGTTCGTCGTATTGCGCATTGAATAAGGCGAGTTGCTGGTGGCCACGCACGACATCGACGGTGTCGTCGATGTCGCGCGTCACGCCGCGCCGGGACAAAGCAGAAGAAAGCGGTTCTTTTTGAAAAAAGAACCAAAAACTTTTTATCCGTGGGTCAGGTGCGGCGCCGTCGCAAATCGTTTCGTATGACGCGTTATGACCGCACGGCGCTGATCTGGATGGTCGGCGCGATGTCGGTATAGTTCGGGATATCGGCCATGATCTCCTTGGCGTGGGGATGAAACGCCGCTTGGAAGGCGTCGACGCTGTCGAAATAGAGATGGGCGGCGCCGACGAAAGCGGGCGGCGCGCCCGGCGTGCCACCGGCGAGGCCCTCATCGATTTCGGTTTTCTTGAGCGCGGCGCCAAGCTTTCCTTGCACCATCGGGATATGCTTGGTTGCGTAATACTGCATGTCGAAACGCTTGTTTTCGCCATGCGGATAAAGAACGCTGACCTTGATCATCCTCGACCTCCCCGATTTTGTGTCTTGCGGCGATGAGGTAACCACGCCCGGTCAAGACCGGCAAGCCCCCTTCCGCCGGTCAGCAATGATGCGGGGACGCAAGCTTGAATTGGTCGAGCTTACCCTGCATCACGAAATCGCCGAAATCCATGTTCAACTGATCGGCGACGCCGTTTTCCCAATAATGCATGCCGACCTCATAATCCGGCTCGGACGCATCCGGGGTGCGGTCGAAAAACGCCACATGCACATTCCCGCTCGGCAGCGCCGCCAGCGGCGCGAAACGGAACGGCTCGGGCTTGTGCCATGAGGTGATCACCACCGAGGTATCCTGCGCGCCGGTATCGCCGGTGCCATCGAACAGCGGCAGGGCGAGCACCTTCTTGCCCTGTTCGGCGGCGGCGATGATGGTCGCGGTATGCCACATCGGGAACAGCGTGCCGGCGGGGAGTTTCTGCACGTTCACCTTGGGCAGCGAATAGCGCACCTCGCCGGCGCCGCCGGGATGATCGACGGACGCCTCGCCGGAGGTCACCTCGGTGGTCGCGGCGTCGGTGGTCTGGCGCATGCGGAAACGCATTCTGAGACCATCTTTCGATTCCCAGGTGGCGTAATCGGACACCATGCGGACATCCTGGCCGTCGCGGTTGGTGATGGTCATGTCGAGGCGCTGCTGCACCGCCCAGCCATCGCAGGCATCCATGACCTCATAGCTCATCGTGCCGGTCGCAGCGATCACGTCGCCGCCATGGCTGGTATCGAGGGTCAGCTTGTAAAAGGCGCGATGGGCGGCAAGCCCGGCGGCGATTTTCGCGGCCGTCGGCTCGCCGAGATGCGCCGCCGGGTTATCGGCGGCCGGCGTCAGCGGCATCGGCGGCTCGGCAAAGGCCGCCCAAGGCAGCGTGATCAGACAAAGCGCGGCCGCAATGGCCAGAAGCCAAGGTTTCATGCGCGTGGCACTCCGCATACGGTCTGATGACATTAGGGGTGCCTTGGCGCCTTCGCTAGCCACCGCATTGCCAGCACCGCTCACGAGCCCGTTTTTCGCGGCGGCAGATCGAGCCGGAGCGACAATTCGCGCAGCCGTGCCGGCGCCACTTCGGCCGGCGCGCCCATCATCAGATCCTCGCCCTGCTGGTTGAGCGGGAACAGGATGACCTCGCGGATATTGGGCTCGTCGGCGAGCAGCATGACGATGCGGTCGATCCCCGGCGCCGCCCCGCCATGCGGCGGCGCGCCATAGCGGAAGGCGTTGAGCATGCCGCCGAACCGCGCCTCCACCACATCCGCGCCGTAGCCCGCGATCGCGAAAGCCTTAAGCATGATATCGGCGCGATGGTTGCGGATCGCGCCCGACGACAGCTCGATGCCGTTGCAGACGATATCGTATTGATAGGCCTTGATCGTCAGCGGATCCGCGTTCTCCAGCGCGGCGAGCCCGCCTTGCGGCATGCTGAACGGGTTGTGGCTGAAATCGATCTCGCCGGTCTCTTCATTGCGCTCATACATCGGGAAATCGGTGATCCAGCAGAAACGAAAGGCGCTTTTCTCGCAGAGATCGAGTTCGGCGCCGAGGCGCGTGCGCACTTGGCCGGCGAATTTCTCCGTCTCCGCCCGGCTGCCCGCGGCAAAAAACACCGCATCCCCGGGGGCCGCGCCACAGGCGGCGCGGATCGCCTCGGCGCGCTCGGGCTCGAGATTGCGTGCGATCGGCCCCTTGGCGCCATCACCCTCGAAAACGAGATAGCCGAGCCCGCCGGCGCCCTCGGCGCGCGCCCACTCGTTCAATTTATCGTAGAACGAGCGCGGCCGCGCCGCCGCCCCCGGCGCGGCAATGGCGCGCACGATGCCGCCTTGCGCTGCGATCTTGGCAAACAAGCCGAACCCGGAGCCGGCGAACGCGGCCGTGACGTCGCAGATCCGCAGCGGATTGCGTAAATCGGGCTTATCGGAGCCAAACGCGAGCATCGCCTCGTCATAGGGGATGCGCGGAAACGGCGCCGGCGTAACTGCGCGGCCGGCGGCGAATTCTTCGAAGACGCCAGCGATCACCGGCTCGATCGCGGCGAACACGTCCTCTTGCGTGACAAAGCTCATCTCGAAATCGAGCTGATAGAACTCGCCCGGGGAGCGGTCGGCGCGCGACGCTTCATCGCGGAAACAGGGCGCGATCTGAAAATAGCGATCGAAGCCGGCAACCATGCAGAGCTGCTTGAATTGCTGCGGCGCCTGCGGCAGCGCGTAGAATTTGCCGGGATGCAGCCGCGCTGGCACCAAAAAGTCGCGCGCGCCCTCGGGCGATGAGGCGGTGAGGATCGGGGTCTGGAACTCGGTGAAGCCGCGTTCGATCATCCGCCGGCGGATCGAGGTGATGACCTGGCTCCTGAGCAAGATGTTGCGATGGACGCGCTCGCGCCGCAGATCGAGGAACCGATATTTGAGGCGGAGGTCATCCGGATATTGCCCATCCCCGGCGACCTGGATCGGCAGCACATCGGCCGCCGATTGCACCTCGAGCGCCTCGACCCGAAGCTCGATCGCGCCGGTCGCGAGCTTCGGGTTGACCGTGCCCGGCGCGCGCGCCACCACCTCGCCGGTGACGGTGATCACGCTCTCGACCCGCAGCCGCTCGGCCTCGGCGAAGACCGGGCTATCTTGCGCGATGACGCATTGCGTCAGGCCGAAATGGTCACGGAGATCGAGGAATAAGAGGCCGCCATGGTCGCGCTTGGCATGCACCCAGCCGGACAGCCGGGCGACCTCGCCGATGTGGCTCGCGCTGAGTTCGGCGCAATGGTGGCTGCGATAGACATGCATGATGGCGATCCTCGGCCCCGGCGGAGCGGGGCGAAAAGGGGCGGATGGGCGCGGCAGACAAGCCAGCGTCCGCGCCCCTGTCAAGCCCCGCCGCCAAGCGGGCTTTTCCGGGGCGCCGGGCTCGTGTAGAGGGGGCGCGATGTCGCGCTCCTCTCGCCCCGATTTCCCCGCCCCGCATTTGATCACGACGACGGCAGACCTCGCCGCGTTCTGCAGACGCTTGCACGGCGAGCGTTTCGTGACGATCGATACCGAGTTCATGCGCGAACGCACCTACTGGCCGGAACTCTGCATCGTTCAGGTCGCCGGCACGCACGAGGTCGCGATCATCGATGCGGAGGCCGAGGGGATCGATCTCGCGCCGCTCGGCGCGCTCCTCGCCGATCCGGCGGTGTTGAAGGTGGTGCATGCCGGGCGCCAGGATATCGAGATTTTCGTGCTCAAATTCGGCGCCGTGCCGACCCCGTTGTTCGATACGCAAATCGCCGCCATGGTTGCCGGATTCGGCGACCAGGTCGGCTATGAGGCGCTGGTCGCCGCCCTCGGCGATGGCCAGATCGACAAGTCACACCGCTTCAGCGATTGGTCGGTGCGGCCGCTATCGCCGGCGCAGATTGCCTATGCCGCCGCCGACGTCACCCATTTGCGCACCGTCTATGAGCGCCTTGCGGCGCGGCTCGCCCGCGAGGGGCGGGAGGCGTGGGTTGCCGAGGAGATGGCGGCGCTCGTCGACCCCGCGGCCTATCGCGCCGACCCCGAAACCGCTTGGGAGCGGCTCCGTCCGCGGAGCGGCAATCGCCGTTTTCTCGCCATGCTGCGCGCCCTCGCGGCCTGGCGCGAGCGGGAGGCGCAGCGCATCAATATCCCGCGCCCGCGCCTTCTGAAAGACGAGACGCTGATGGAAATCGCCGCCTCCGCCCCGGAAACGGCGGAGGCGCTGGCGCGGGCGCGCGGCGTCTCCAAAGGGTTCGCGGAGGGGAAAACCGGCCAAAGCCTGCTTGAGGTCATCGCCGCGACCCGTGCCCTGCCTGAGTCCGCTCTCCCCGAACCACCGCGCGTGCGCGAAGGGCCGCGTCCGTCCCCGGGCTTGGTCGCGCTGCTGAAAGTGCTGCTCGCGGCGCGCAGCGAGGAGCATCGTGTCGCCCCGCGCTTGCTTGCCTCCAGCGAGGAGATCGAGCGCCTCGCCGCCGAGGACGCGCCCGACATCCCAGCCCTCCATGGCTGGCGCCGGGAGGTCTTCGGCGAGGCGGCGCTGGCGCTCAAGGCGGGGCGGGTTGCGCTCGGCGCCGCGGGCAAACGCATCACCCTGGTGCCGATCGCGCTCTAAGGCGCGCCGCCCGCCGCTCAGTTCACGACCTGCTGGATATTGCCGACGCTGGTCGAAACCCCGCCCATTTGCAGATCGACGGTGCCGGCGGTTTGCGAGGAGACGCCGGTGACGGTGCCCTGGACGGTAAAGGGCACCGCGGTTGGCGTCGCCCCGTTCGCGCCACCGAAAATCGCAACCGTATAGGCGCCATCGGGCGCGGTCGTGCCGCTGCTGGTCGCGCCGTTCCAGGTCCAGGTATTCGCGCCCGCCGTCGATTGTAGGGAGTAACTGTTCACCTCTTGGCCCGAGCCATTATAGATCGCGATCGAGACCGGCTCGGCGGTCGTCGTCGTGTAGGTGAGGGTCGCGCTGCCGTTTTGCAGCGGCAACTGGTTGCTGTTGACGTCGACGGTTTTGCCGACGATCGAGGACGATTGCAGCATCTCGCCGCCCTGGGTGAGCTGGATCAGCTTGGTCAGGCTGCCATTGGTGTTGATCTGCTGCTCGACCCCGGTGAACTGCACCAATTCACTGGTGAACTGGTCGGTGTTCATCGGGCTGGTGGGATCCTGGTTTTGCAACTGGGTCATCAGCATGTTGAGAAAATCATTGAAATTGTTCGAGAGCGAGGCGAGCGGATTGCTCGTCGAACTGTTCGTCGTGCTGGAGGCCGAGGCGGCATTGGCGTTGGCGGCGACCGCTTGCGCGGCAGCGGCAGCGGCGGCGGCGCTGTTGCTATTTTGCGGGGAGGAGACGCTGGCGCTCATGGGGGTGACAACTCCTATCGACGGGGTGAAGGCGACACGGGTGGCATGATCAGGCAGTGATATCGAGACCGGCGCGCAGCCAAGACGGCAGGGCGGCGGGGGCGATCCTCTCGCCGCCGCTGATCGCGGCGGTGGCTTGCCCTGGGCTGGTGCCGCCGCTCTGGCGCTGGCTGGCCCTCCCATCGCCGGGGCCCGCTTGGCTTCCCGCCCCGAAACCGGACTGAGCAAGAAAGCTGCCAGAGCCGTTGGCGGCGGCGGGCGCCGATCCGGAGCCCGCGCCGGTGGCGTTCGCGAACGGATTGCCGCCGCCCGGCGTCGCGCCGGCGCCGGTGCCAAATCCGCCGGCGCCTTGCCCGCTTGCCCCCGGCGACACAGCAAACCCTTGGTTATTCAACGATATGGCGTTTGTCGCGGCCCCGCCCGCCGGCGCGATCGGGCTCGCCGGAGCGAGATGGAAACTCAGCACCCGCCCGCCGCTCGCCGGCACGCCGGCGCGGTCGAGCGCGGCCTGCAACTGCCCCTGATCCTGCACCAAGGCGGCAAGGGTTGCCGGGCGCTCGGCAAGAATCTGCACCTCGGTTGGCCCCGATTTCGGCTGCACGAGCGCGATCTGCACCTGCCCGAGGCTCTCGGGGTGGAGCTGAACCGTCAGCCGCGCCGCGCCGTTCGCGTCCTGGGTGAAGGCGGCGAGGGTGCTCGCGGGCTGATTGGCGATTTGGCTTGTCACCTGATTGGTGATCGCCGGGTTGGCGGCCGGCCCGTTCGCGGCGGCGAGGTTCGGGCCGAGGGATGCGGGGTTGGTCTGGGCGCTGGCCTGGGCGGCAAGGAGCATCGTCGCGGCATGGCTGGCGCCGGCATTGGCCGAGGGCAACGGCGCCGAATTCGTCCGCGCGGCGGTCGCTTGGGGTGGGCTCGCGGCGGCATGGGTCGGCGCGGTTGCAGCCGCCGATGAAGCGGCGGCCGTGGCAGGGGGCGCTTCTTGGCTCGCCGCTTCTGCCGCAGAG
The DNA here is from genome assembly GCF_003352165.1 of Acidibrevibacterium fodinaquatile. Classification (GTDB taxonomy): domain Bacteria; phylum Pseudomonadota; class Alphaproteobacteria; order Acetobacterales; family Acetobacteraceae; genus Acidibrevibacterium; species Acidibrevibacterium fodinaquatile. The sequence continues at coordinate 1,067,633 of NZ_CP029176.1, read as the reverse complement.
GAGAGAGTGGCCGAGCCGGCTTTGGCGCCGGGCGGGGCTGGTTTTGCGGCGGGCGCGGCGTTCGCGGCGGGCGCGGGCGTGGGCGTCGCGTCCATCGTCGCGCCTTGCGACGCCGCGGCCGTCGCGGTGTTGGCGATGCTCTCTGTCTCGGCCGTGGCGGCGGCAAGGACGATGCGCGGCTTTCGGCCGGACGCAATGTCACTGGCACTGTTGATTTCGTGCGGCGTCGATGCCGACGAGGGCGTGGCGAGGGGCGTCGGTGGTGGGCTCGGCGGTGGTGGGCTCGGCGGTGGCTGGGCGATGACGGTGGGCGGCGCGCTGGCCGCGGCCGGGGCACTCGTCGCCGGCGAAAGGGCCATTTTGGCCCCGTAGCTTTGTCGCCTTCTGGCGACAATCGCGCTGGCGGCGGCGCTTGAGCGCTCGGCCGCGGCGATCGAGAGGGCGTTGACCGATGATGGCGCCGCCGATGCAGCCGCTGACGCAGCCGCTGATGAAGCGGCGGGCGCTGTCGGGAGCGGTGCCGGCGGCGCGGCGGGTATCGCGGCGGAAGGACCGGCTTGAGACGCCGCTTGCGATGGTGGCGTCTGTGCTGACACGCCCGCCGCCTGTGATGCCGATGCCGTCCCGCCGGGTTGCGCGTCCGCCGCTGCCGCGAGCGGCGGGGCTTTGCCGGTGGCGGGCGGGAGAACGAGCGGCGGCGCCGGCACGCCGGAGTGTGTCGCGGCCGGCGCCGCCGAAGCGGCGGGTTTCGCGGCATCGGGCCCGCTGGTCGGGGGCGCGGACGGGGTGGGCGTGGCGGGTTTGGCAGGGGTAGCGCTGGTCGGCGACTCTGCCGGCGAGGGGGTGGTTGCGGCGGATGCTGGCACCGCGGTGCTGGCGGCGGCGGGGCGTTGCGCTTGCGCCTGCTGCAGATGTTGCGCGAAGCCGGAGGCTGCGGCTGCCGGCGCGGACGGGTCGAGAGACGTGTTAGCGGCGCCCGCGGTCGGCGAGAGCGTGGCCCCGGGCGCAAGCGTTGGTGACAAAGGCGCGAGCAAGGCAGCGAGCGGCATGCGAACATTTCTCCGGCCGGCCGAAACGGCGGGGCCGCGGCGAACATCGCAAATTCTGGGCCAGACGGCGCGATAGCGCGCGAGCGCCGCGCCGCCGTGGCGCGCGCCGATCCCCGCCGCTGCGGGCGGCAAAGCGTGCCGGGTCAACCCTGCCGGGCGGCGAAGGATTCCGCCGCCACGCCCGCGGATTTTCGGGGAACAGCCGGCAAATTGGCGCCGCCGGGTTTTGGCATGGTTCCTGCTTTCTCCCTCGCGACCGTTCCGACCGCAAATCCCATCGGGGGATTCGAGAGGGGAAAACCATGTCTATCTTCGGCGCCTTGAACACGGCCGTCAGCGGCCTCACCTCCCAGTCCGACGCGTTCGGCAATATCAGCCAGAACATCGCCAATAGCCAGACCACCGGCTATAAGGGCGTCAATACCAATTTCGTCGATTACCTCACCTACAGCACGGCAACCCAGAACGAGCCCGGCTCGGTGGTGGCGCTGCCGAGCTATCAGAACGAGGTGCAAGGGACGATCGCGCAAAGCAGCGACCCGTTGGCGATGGCGATCTCCGGCCAGGGCTTTTTTTCGGTGGCCGAGGCCAATGGCACCAATGCCAACGGCCAGACCACGTTCAACCCGCTGCAATATTATACCCGCGCCGGCGATTTCACCATGAACAACGAGGGTTATCTGGTGAACAGCGCCGGCGAATATCTGCAGGGCTGGACGGTCAATCCGACGAACGGCATCGCCGATCAGAACAAGCTCGCGCCAATCCAGGTTAATCAGGCGCAGTTCAATCCGGTCGCAACCTCGAGCGCGGATTTTTCTGCCAACCTGCCCGCGACCCCGGCGGCGGGGACGCCGATGTCATCCCAGGTGCAGATCTATGACGCGCTCGGGACGCAGCAGACCCTGACGCTCAACTGGGCGCAGACGGCAACACCGGGACAATGGAATGTGACCGTCTCGTCGCCGAACAACTCACCCGCGACGACGATCGGCACCGCGACGGTGGATTTCGGCCCGACCGCCGGCAATGCGGCGGCACCGCCCGGCACCATCAGCGGCATCACCGCCGGCGCCGGCACCACCGCCTCGACCTATACCACCGGGCAGCCGGCGACGCTCACCGTGAATGCCAATTTCGGCAACGGCACGCAGCCGATCACCTTGAATTTCGGCAATTTCGGCCAGGCCAATGGGGTTACCCAATATGCCGGCTCGACCTACTCGCTGATCAATTTCAGCCAAAACGGCGTGCCGGCCGGGGCGTTTACCGGGATTTCCATCCAATCGACCGGCAACATCGTCGCCAACTACAATAACGGCCAGTCGCTCACCATCGCGCAGGTGCCGATCACCACCTTCAACAATGCCGATGCCTTGCAAAGCCAGAATGGCCAGGCCTTCACCGCCACCGCCGGCTCTGGCAACCCGAGCAGCCAGGCACCGAACAATAACGGCGCCGGCGGCCTCGTCGTCGGCTCGATCGAACAATCGAACACCGATATCGCGACCCAGTTCACGCAATTGATCGTCGCCCAGCAGGCGTATAGCGCCAACGCGAAGTCGATCACCACCGCCTCGCAAATGCTGCAGACCGCAATCAACATGATCCAGTGAAGCCGAGGTAACGGTCAATGAGCGGCATTACGGGGCTTGAAACGTCGCTGATGATTGCAAACAGCGGCATCGCCAACATCGGCGCCAATTTCGCCGTCATGTCGCAGAATGTCGCCAATGCCGGCACCACCGGCTATGCCGCCGAGACCCAGACCCAGCAGAGTATGACCGCCGACGGCACCGGCATGGGGGTCGCCAACGGCGCCGTCACCCGCTATGTCAATCAGCAGCTCCAGTCCAATCTCTGGGCGCAGAACGGCGAAGTCAGCGCCTTGCAGGAAAGGCAAACGGTGTTGCAGCCGGTGAATGCGGCGCTCGGCACGCCGGGACAGGGCGGCGATATCGCGAGCCAGCTCGGGGCGCTACAAAACGCCTTTTCCACCTTGCTCGGCACACCAGACAGTTCGACCTTGCAGCAAAGCGTGGTGAGCGATGCGCAAAGCTTCGCCGCCGGCATCAATGCGCTCAGCCAAGCCTATACCAGCGCCGGGCAAACCGCGCAGAACAACATCGTCTCCTCGCTCAAACAGCTCAACGCATCGCTCACCAACATCGGCACGCTCAATACCGAAATCATCTCCGGCCTCGCGCGGGGGCAAAGCGTTGCTGACCTGCAAAATCAGCGTGATGCTGCGATGCAGACGGTCTCGCAACTGATCGGCGCGCAAGCGATACCGCAGGCCAATGGCAGCATCCTGGTTGCAACCCAAAACGGCCTCGTGCTGCCGACCGGGCCGGGCGCGGCGCTGACCACGGCGAATGCGACGATCGCGCCCGGCGCGACCTATCCCGGCACGATCCCAGGCATCATGATGAACGGGGTCGATGTCACCAACCAGATCACCAGCGGCAGCATCGGCGCCGATATTCAACTCCGCGATACCACGATCCCGACCTATCAAGCGGAACTCGACGAGTTTGCGCAAAACACCGCGAGCCGCTTTCAGGCGCAGGGCCTGACATTGTTCACCAATGGCAGCGGCACGGTGCCGACCAGCACGGGCGGCCCGGTGCAATCGGGCTATGTCGGCTTTGCCGCCGAGATCAAGGTCAACCCGGCGGTGGTTGCCGACCCGACCCTGGTCACCAACGGCACCAATGCGATCGCCGGCAGCCCAACCGGCGCCAGCGCGTTCACGCCCAATCCCCCGACGGGGCCGTCCGGTTTCACGACGCTGATCAATCGGGTGCTGAATTACACGTTTGGTGCGGACGTGCAGGCGGGTGTCGCGCAGCCAGCGAGCAATGTCACCGGGCTCGGCGCGCTCGGCACGCTCAATGCGCCGTTTTCCTCGCCCGCGACGATCACCGATTTCGCGTCCACCTTGATCGGCGCGCAATCGAACGACATCGCGACCACCAGCACCAATCTCAACGACGCCCAGGCGATGCAATCAAGCCTGCAATCGAGTTTCAAATCCGCCTCCGGCGTCAATATCAACACCGAAATGGCGAATATGGTGCAGTTGCAGAACGCCTATGGCGCCAATGCGCGAATCATGGCGACGGTCCAATCGATGTGGTCGACCCTGCAAAGCGACCTGATGTATGCCTGAGGAGAGGGATGACCGATGAGCGGCGCGATTTCCAGCAATTATGCGCTTGCGCCTTCATCCTACGGGATGCTCGGCGAATTGGTCCAGGGCGCGAGCACGGTGCAAACCCAGCTCGATGCCCTGGCGCAGCAGGCATCGACCGGCAATATCTCGCAGACCTATTCCGGCCTCGGCGCCAATGCCCTGACCGATCTCAATCTCAATACCGAGATCGCGCAGAACAACACCTATGTCGCCAACATCACGTCCGCGAATACCACGATCGGCATCACCCAGACGGTGATGAACCAGTTGAGCAAGATCGCCTCCGGGATTTCCTCGCAGCTCGACAACATTACCGGCACCTCGATCTCGACGCTCGCCGAGCAAGCGCAGAACGATCTCCAGCAGGTCGCCAATCTCCTCAACACGCAGAACGGCACGAACTATATTTTCGCGGGACAAGACGCGAGCAATCCGCCGGTGCCCAATCCCGGCGCTATCCTCTCCTCGCCGTTTTTCACCCAGATCCAGGCGGCGGTGGCCGGACTTGCGACCAATGGCGCCGCCACCACCATGGCAACCTCGCTCAGTGTCGCGAGTTCCAACACTTTGCCCACGGCCGGCGGCACCTCGCCATTTTCCGCCGCCCTTTCGCCGCCACCAGCGAATTTCCAGGCGACCGTTGAGACCGGGCCCGGCCAAAGCACCTCGGTTGGCCTGCTCGCCAGCGCCAACACCTATGCCACGTCAAGCGGTCCTTACACCACCGGATCCTACACGCGCGATCTCATGAATGCGCTGGCGATGGTTGGCTCGCTCACCCCTGCCAGCGCCAGCGCCGCGGGATTTACCGGCCTGATCAGCGACATCCAAACCTCGCTCACCGGCGCGATCAGCGCCATGGCCAACGAGGAAGGCGGGCTGGGCGCGACCCAGGACAGCCTGACCGCGACCAGCACCACGCTCGGCAATGTCACCACCGCGCTGAAAACCCAGGTCAGCTCGGTCCAGGACGTCAACATGGCGCAGACGCTCTCCAACCTCACCATGGTGCAAACGCAGCTTCAGGCCTCTTATAAACTCATCGCCAGCGTCCAGAGCCTCTCGCTCGCCAATTATGTCTGAGGCTTTTTCGCGTCTTCCGCCTCGTTGCCGATGATGATTTCGACGCGCCGGTTTTGTGGCTCGCGCACGCCGGCGGCGGTCGCAACCAGCGGGTGGGTCTCGCCGAAGCCCTTGATGGTGATCGTGTCCTTCGCGACCCCGTCACGCACCAGCTCGGCGGCGACGGCGTTGGCGCGGCGCAGCGATAGCGCTTGATTGGCGGTGGCACTCCCGCTCCGATCGGTGTAGCCGTTCACGGTGATGCGGGTCTCGGCGATGTGGGCGGCATTGGCGGCGGCTTCGGCGATGATTTGCCGGGCGCGGTCGCTGAGGTCAGCGCGATCCCAATCGAAGAACACGAGATAAGTCCGCGCCGGCGCCGGCGCGGGGGCTGCCGGCGGCGGGCTGGCGGCCGCCGGGGTGATCGGCGGCGGCGGCTTGACCGAGAATGCGTAACGCAGCCCCACCATGAACATCTGATTGAGGTTGTCGGAGACCTCCTGGGTGCCGATGGCGCGCCCAGCGCCGCCGATCGGCCCTAGCGTCGCGCCGAAATGCTCGGGCCCGATCAGGCCGAGGAAGCGGTATTCGGTGGTGATCGAAAGCCCCGGCACGTGCGGGACGGGGAAGGAAAGGCCGACGATACCCTGCCCGGCGAGGCTCCCCGCCGTGCCGTTGCCGGTGAAGTCGCTGCCGGCGGCCGGCGTCGTGACCCGGAGATTGCCGAAATTGGTCCATTGATAGCCGAGGCCGACGCCGAAATAGGGGAAAACGTAACGCGACCCGATATCGAGATCGAACAAGGCATTGGCCATGAAGCCATAATCCTGCGTCGAGCCGGAAACCGTGCTCGGCAGCAGGGCGCCGGCCCGCGCCGAGAGCGAGTTCATCATCTCGTCGCCTTCGAGTTCGAGGCGGAAACCGTTGCCGAAGCCGTAGCCAACGCTGCCCTCGAACGCCGCGCCGGCGTTATATTGCAGATTGCCGCCGCCGAGCGCGCCGAGCGCGGGCGACGGGGTAAGCGGCTGATTCATCAAAAGATTGGCGCCAGCGCCGCCGGAGACGTAAAGCCCCTCGATGGGCTGGGCGCCGGCCGCAAACGGCAACAAAACACCCCCGAGAAGCAACCACGAAAATCGCCGCATACCGGCCAATCCTCTCTTCTTCCTTACCTTTCCGGCCGGATCGGCCGCGGTCCAACCGCTCGATATGGGTTGCCATCGTCCGATTGCCATGGCGTTTTGCTCCGACCGAGCACGCCGACCGGCGAATAGGGCCTTGCCTTGCGCGCCGCAAGGGGCGAGAGAAACGCCTCGGCCGAGCCGGCTAGAGGCTCGCATGGCTCAGGAACAGAGACGCGACGTGATCCGCATTTTTCATGACTGGCGTGACCTGCCGCCGGACGCACGAGGCGCGAGCGTCGCGCTCGGCAATTTCGATGGCGTCCATCTCGGCCACGCCCAGGTCATCGCCGCCGCCCACGCCGCCCGCCCCGATGCGCCGCTCGCGGTGCTCACCTTCGAGCCGCATCCGCGCGAGGTCTTCCGCCCCGATGATCCGCCGTTCCGGCTCACCCCGAGCGCGTTGCGGGCGCGGCTGCTCGGCGAGCACGGGGTTCGCCTGCTCTACGAACTCCGTTTCGATCGCGCCTTCAGCGATCTCTCGGCCGACGCGTTCATCGGCGAGGTGCTGGCGGCGGGGATTGGTGCGCGCCATCTCGCCTGCGGGCCGGATTTCGCCTTCGGGCACCGACGTGGCGGCGATGTCGCGCTGCTCGCGGCGCGCGCCGAGGCGCTCGGCATCGGGCTTTCGATCGTCCCGCCGCTCGCGGACGCGGAGGGGCGGATTTCCTCGAGCCGCATCCGCCGCCTGCTGCGCGATGGCTACCCGGAGCGCGCGGGCGCGCTTCTCGGCCGCCCCTTCGCGATCGAGGGGGTGGTCGCGCATGGCGATGCGCGCGGCCGCTTGCTCGGCTTCCCGACCGCCAATCTGCCGCTCGGGCCGGTTTTGGAGCCGGCGCGCGGGGTCTATGCCGTGCGTGTCACGCTGGCCGATGGCAGGCGTCTCGAGGGGGTTGCCAATCTTGGCCGCAGGCCGACGCTCGGCGGCGATCCGGAAACCCGGCTGGAAGCGCATCTTTTTGATTTTGCAGAGGATATCTACGGTGAGACAATCACCGTCAGCCTCATCGCCTATCTCCGCGAGGAGCGCAAATTCCCCGATCTCGCGGCGTTGCAGGCGCAGATCGCCGCCGATGCCGCCGCCGCCCGCGCCGCGCTTGACCGCGATCGCAGCGCATTCGCATAGTTTCGCGCCCCGGAGACGATGATGACCGAAAATCCCCCCCCCGAAGCCGATCGCGAGATGGATTATCGCGCAACAGTGTTCCTGCCCCGCACCGGCTTTCCGATGCGCGCCGATCTGCCGCGGCGCGAGCCGGAAATCCTCGCCCGCTGGCAAGCGATCGGGCTCTTTGAGAAAATCCGCGCGGCCTCCTCGGGGCGGAAAAAATTCATCCTCCATGACGGGCCGCCCTATGCCAACGGCAATCTTCATATCGGGACGGCACTCAACAAGATTCTGAAGGATGTCATCAATCGCACCCGTCAAATGGCGGGGTTTGACGCCGATTATATCCCGGGCTGGGATTGTCATGGTCTGCCGATCGAATGGAAGATCGAGGAGGAATACCGCAAATCCGGCCGCGACAAGGATGCCGTCCCGATCCTCGATTTCCGCGCCGAGTGCCGCGCCTATGCCGCGCATTGGATGCAGGTCCAGGGCGAGGAATTCAAACGCCTCGGCGTCGAGGGCGATTTCGCGCATCGTTACGCGACGATGGATTATGCGGCGGAAAGCGCGATCGTTGCCGAAATCGGCAAGTTTCTCATGAACGGCGCGCTCTATCGTGGCTTGCGCCCGGTGATGTGGTCGCCGGTGGAAAAAACCGCGCTCGCTGAGGCCGAGATCGAGTATCACGATCATAAATCGACGGCGATCTGGGTCAGGTTTCCGATTGTACGAGCAACCAGCCACTATGACGGACATTCCTCCAGGGGCTCAAATGAGGACCTGCATGGAAGTTCGATCGTCATTTGGACAACGACGCCGTGGACGATACCCGGCAACGAAGCGATCGCATTCAATGAGCGCATGACATACGCCTTGATCACGGTGACAGGTATCGCGCCGGGATCTCTGGCGATCGTTGGCGAGAAGCTGTTGGTGGGCAGGGATCTCCTGGCGCAATTTTGCGGCGCCGTTGGCATAACGGGCTATGACATTATCCGAGAAATGCCTGGTAATGGCCCGGAAATGGCGGCGATCACATGCGATCATCCTTTAGACGGATATCCTTTGGGGGCGGCTCCGGGAAAAGAAGCCGTCAATTATGGTTATGCAGGATTGATACCGTTGATAGCGGCCGGCTTTGTCACCGCCGAGCAAGGCACCGGCTTCGTCCATATCGCGCCCGGGCATGGTCCGGATGATTTTGAGCTTGGTCGCGATAAGAATCTCACGATTCCCGATACCGTCGGGCCGGATGGCACGTTCAACGAATGGGTGCCGCTGTTTGCTGGCTTGCACGTTTACAAAGCCGCAGACCGCGTTTGCGAGGAGTTAAAGAAGGCCAGACGGAAGGCCGGACAGAAGGCCGGCGCGTTGCTGGGACGCGAGGAATTCGTCCATTCCTACCCGCATTCCTGGCGCTCGAAAGCGCCGGTGATTTTCCGCGCAACGCCGCAATGGTTCATCCGCATGGATGGCGAGGAAAAAATCCGCGAAAAAGCGCTGCAAGCGATTGCCGAAACCCATTTTGTCCCGGAGCAAGGGCGCAATCGCATCGGCGCGATGGTCGCCGCGCGGCCGGACTGGTGCATCTCGCGCCAGCGCGCCTGGGGCGTCCCGATTGCCGTCTTCGTCCACCGCGCGAGCGGCGAGCCGCTCCGTGATCCCGAGGTGATGGCGCGCATCGTTGCCGCGTTCGAGACCGAAGGCGCCGATGCCTGGTATGCTTCGCCGCCCGAACGATTCTTGGGCAAAAACTACGACCCGGCCGAGTACGAGCAGGTCACGGACATCGTCGATGTCTGGTTCGAGAGCGGCTCAACCCATGCGTTCGTCTTGGAAGCGCGCCACCTCCCCTGGCCGGCCGATCTTTATCTTGAGGGATCGGATCAGCATCGCGGCTGGTTCCATTCCTCGCTCCTCGAGTCGGTGGGGACGCGCGGGCGGGCGCCGTTCAAGGCGGTGCTGACGCATGGCTTCGTGCTCGACGAGCAGGGGCGGAAAATGTCGAAATCGCTCGGCAATGTCGTCGCCCCGCAGGAGGTGATGAAGGACTATGGCGCCGATATTTTGCGCCTTTGGGTGATGATGTCAGACACCACCGAGGATTTGCGCATCGGCCGCGAAATCTTGAAGCAGCAGGCCGAGCTTTATCGGCGGCTCCGCAACACGCTGCGTTGGCTGCTCGGCTGTCTCGATGGATTTTCCGAGGACGAGCGGGTCGCGTATGCCGAGATGCCGGAACTCGAGCGCTATATCCTCCATCGCCTGACCGAACTCGACACCCGCATCCGCCGCGCCGTTGAGACCTATGACTGGACTGGAATCTATCCCGAAATCCATACCTTCTGCGCAAACGACCTCTCGGCGTTTTATTTCGATATTCGGAAAGACTCGCTCTATTGCGACCGGCCCGATAGCCCGCGCCGCCGCGCCGCCCGCACCGTTCTTGATCATCTCCATCGCGCGCTCTGCACTTGGCTCGCACCGGTGCTCTGCTTCACCGCGGAGGAAGCGTGGTGCGCGCGCTTTGGCGAGGAGAACAGCGTGCATCTGGAAACTTTTCCCGAGATGCCGGCCGAGTGGCGCGATGAGGTGCTCGCGGCGCGGTGGGAAAAAATTCGCGAGTGGCGCGGAATGACAACGCTCTCGATAGAAAGGGAGCGCAGCGAAGGAAGACTCCGGTCATCGCTCGAAGCCGGAGCCATTCTGCCCTCTGAGACAGAACGCGAGACGCTGCTCGATGCCGACACCTGGGCGGATGTGCTGATCGTCTCAAAAGTCCAATTCGCATCCTCGGCCAACGGGCTGAGTTTCGGCGCGACCTCCGCCCCCGGCCAGAAATGCGCGCGTTGTTGGAAAGTGCTCGAAGAGGTCGGCGAGAACAAAAAACACCCGAAACTCTGCCGCCGCTGCGCCGATGCCGTGGAATCGGGGCTGGTGTGCCGCGCGGCAGCGGCATGAAGGGGCGGCGCCTCGCGCTCGGGCTCGCCGTCGCCCTTATCGTGCTGGCGCTCGATCAGGCGAGCAAGCTCTGGGTGCTGCATGGCCTCGCTCTCGCTGCGCGCGGCCCGCTGGTGCTTTTGCCGGTGCTGAATTTCGTTCTGGTGTGGAACCGTGGCGTCACTTTCGGGATGCTGAACGGGCTCGGCGCCTGGGCGAGCCCGGCCCTGGTGTTCGGCGCCCTCGTCATCGTCGCCGCGCTTGGCGTTTGGCTCAGCCGCGCCGAAAACGCGCTGGTCGCCGGCGCGCTCGGCGCCATCGCCGGTGGCGCGGTCGGCAATATCATCGATCGGCTGCGTTTCGGCGCCGTGGTCGATTTCATCCAGGCCCATATCGGGCATCTTTCCTGGTATGTCTTCAACGTCGCCGACTCCGCCATCGTCTGCGGCGTCGCTGTCCTGCTTCTGGAGGGGCTGCGCCGGCGTCCCGATGCTAAAAATCTCGCCGGCATTGAAAATGGGCGCTAAACTTAGCGAGCGTGGACGCAACCGTATAAGGGATTTAGGGAAATTGTTCTTTTTTGAAAAAAAGAACCAAAAAACTTTTGTCCCGTTTCTTCGGAGCGGGCAGCGCCGTCGGCGCTGCCTAACAGACAAACGTCTTTTTGCTTCTTTTTCTTCAGAAAAAGAAGACTCTACTTCTTTATTGACTAAAATATTTCTTCCTCTTCTCGCTGTTTTTGCTCTCGCTGGCTGCGATCATGGCGGCAACGATGTTGCGCAGACATTTGGCGGTCTCGTCGATGTCCCGTTCGAATTCGAGGTGACGACGCGCACGCCGCTCGAGATGCCGAAAACCGACAATCTCGTCCCACCGAATCCCGAGGCGTCCGGCCCGCCGCAGCAGAGCTTGCGCCAGCAGGCGGAGGCGGTGCTGGCGCCGCAGCTCGCTCTCGCCGCGTCGGCGGCGGCCAAGCCTTCGGCGGGCGAGGAGGCGCTGCTCAAAGCCGCCGGTCCGCCCGCGCCAAAAAACATCCGCGTCCTCGTCGACAATAGCGCCGACGAGCGCAGCACCGCGCGCGGCTTGTCCGACGTGATCGACTTCTGGCGCCCGCGCGCACAGCCGGTGCCCGAGACGCTGGACGCGGCCGCCGAAGCGGCGCGGATCAAGGCGGCGAAAGCGTCCGGCAAAAGCCTGACCGATGGTCCCATTCCCATCCTCAAGGCACAAAATCCTGGGCTATTTCAGGGCTTGTTCTGAAAGCGATGGTGGTGCCCGGCCGGTGATCAGAATAACCACCTTCGAAGACATCATTCGGGCGATCTTCGACGGCGAGTGGTATCGGTCACACTATCCGGATATCGCCAATACCGGGATCGATCCGCTTTCACATTATCTCTCCTTCGGTCTCGCCGAGGGCCGCGATCCGAACCGGTTTTTCGACAGCCAATGGTATCGCCAGACCTACCCCGATGTCGCCGCCGCCGGCATCCCGCCATTTCTCCATTATCTCCAATTCGGCGCGAGTGAGTTGCGCAACCCGCATCCGCGCTTCGACGCTGCCTATTATGTGTTTCTTCATCCCGAGGCGGCGGGCAATCCGCTGTTTTTCCACGCGACCCATGGCGCGGCGCAAGGTTTCCCGACGGCCCGCGGCTTCGATCTCGCCGCCTATCTGCCATCGCCCGGCCCGGCGCCGGCGCTGCCGCCGGGGCTTCTCGTCGATGTCGTCATCCCGGTCTATCGCGGATTGGGGGAGACGCGGCGTTGTCTCGCCGCGGTGCTTGCCGACCTTGCGGCGCCACTCGGCGATGTCATCGTCATCGATGATTGCTCGCCCGAGCCGGCGCTTTCGGCTTGGCTCGATCGGCTGAACGAGACCGGGGCGATCCGCCTCATTCGGCCGCCGCGCAATCTCGGCTTCGTCGCCGCCGTCAATCGCGGCATCCAAGCGGCCGGTGACCGGGACGTGGTCCTGCTCAACAGCGATACCGAGGTGCCACGCGGCTGGCTCAAACGTCTCGCCGCGCACGCTTACGGCGGGGCGCGGATCGCCACCGTCTCGCCATTTTCCAACAACGCGACGATTTGCTCCTATCCCAATCTCGACGGCGGCGAACTCCCCCCGCCTCTCGATTTCGCCGCGATCGATGCCGCAACGCGCGCCGTCAATGTCGGGCGCGCGGTGGATATTCCGGTCACCGTCGGCTCTTGCATGTATGTCCGCCGCGCCGCGATCGAGGAGATCGGCGATTTCGACCGCGATTATTTCGGCCATGGCTATGGCGAGGAGGTCGATTTCTGTCTGCGCGCCAGCGCCCGCGGCTGGCGCCATCTGCTCGCCTGCGATGTTTTCATCTATCACGCCGGCGAGGTGAGTTTTGGCAGCGGCTCGGAGGCGCGCGACGAGGGCGTGCGCCGCATCAACGAGCGCTATCCGCATTTTTCCCGCACGATCAGCCTTTGGGTGCGCTTCGGCGTTGCCGATTCGGCGCGCTTTGCCCTGAGTGCGGAACTGTTCCGCCGCTCGGGGTCGCCGACCATCCTGATGATAAGCCACGATCTCGGCGGCGGCATCGAGCGCCACCTCGAGACGCTCGCGGAGCGCCTCGAGGGGCGTGCCAACCTGCTGCTGCTGCACCCCGAAGCGGGCGGTTTCAAGCTCAGTATCCCGGGCTTTCCCGGCCATCCCAAACTTGCCATGACCGCCGACCAGATCGACGATCTCGTCGTCCTGCTCAAAAACTTCGCCGTGCGCCGGGTGCATGTGCATCATCTGATGCGGTTTTATGACGCCGATCTCGCGCCCTTGCTGCGCCGCCTCGATGTGCCGTTCGATTTCACGGTGCATGATTATTACACGATCTGTCCGCAGGTGAATTTGCTGCCCTGGCTCGATGCCCATTATTGCGGCGAGCCGGGGCCGGCGGTTTGCAACGCCTGCATCGCCGCCCGCCCGGCGCACGGCGCGCGCGACATTTTGGCGTGGCGGGCGCGCTATCGGTTCCTGTTCGCCGAAGCCGACCGGGTTTTGTGTCCGAGCGAGGATGTGCGGTCGCGGCTTGCGCGTTATGGCCTCGCCGGGCGTGCGGTGGTGGCGCCGCATGAACGGGTGGCCGGGCCGCATTGGCCGCTCCGCATCAATCCCCTGCCGCCGGCGCGGGCGCGCCGGCGGGCGCTGCGTGTTGCGCTCCTCGGCGTGCTCGCGAACCAAAAGGGGCTGCCGGCGGTGGCCGCGCTGGCGGCGACGATGGCGACGGAGATCGAGCTGCATCTGATCGGTTATCCCGAGGCGCCGCTGCCGGCGCCGCTCGCCGAGCGGCTGACGGTGAGCGGGGAATACGCCGAGGCCGACCTGCCGGGGCTCATCGCCAAGCTCCGCCCGCATGCGCTGTGGTTCCCGGCGCAGTGGCCGGAGACCTGGAGCTATACCCTGAGTGCTGCGATCGCGAGCGGTCTGCCGATCGTCGCCTCGAAAATCGGGGCGTTTCCCGAGCGCCTCGCCGGCCGACCGCTCACCTGGCTGGTGCCGCCGGATGCGCCACCCGAGGCCTGGCGCGCGGCGTTCGCCGCCCTTCGCGACCAAATCGCCAGCGGGCAGGTGCCGCGCGCCGGGCCGCGGCGCCAGGAGGCAGATTTTTACGAGGCCGATTATCTCGCGCCGCTGCTCGCCGCGCCGCGCCCGGCCCCGGCGAGGCGCGAGACGCCACCCGACAGCGCGCCGCGCGATTTGCGGCGGCCGGGCAAGCTCACCGTCATCCTGGTGCCCGAGCGCCTCGCCGGCGGGGTGCTGAGCCCCTGCGCCTATATCCGTCTTGCGCTCCCGCTCGACCACCCCGAGATCGCCGCCGCGATCGAAGTGACCCACGCGAGCCCCGAGGAAGCGCTCCATCTCCGCGCGGATGTGCTCGCGACCCATCGTTACGCCGTCACCGATCTCGATATGGCGGCGGCGCTCGGCGCGCATTGCCGGCGGTTTGGCATGCGTCTCGTCTATGATCTCGACGATGATCTGCTGGCGATCCCGCGCGAGCACCCCGAAGCGGATGTGCTCGCGCCGCGCGGCGCCGCGGTCGCGCGCATGGTGGGCGAGGCCGATCATGTGACGGTCTCCACCGCGGTTTTGCGCGACCGCCTGGCCGAGCACCGGGGGGTGCGGCGCGGGGGGGTGGCGGTGGTTGCGAACGGGCTCGATGAGCGGCTCTGGCAGGCGCGGCCGGCGGCGCGCACTGGCGGGGCATTGCGCATCCTGGTGATGGGGACCACGACCCATGACGCGGATTTTCGCCTCATCGCCGGGGCGCTCGCCCGTCTTGCGGAGGATTTCGGCGAACGCGTCGAGATCGAGGTCTGCGGCATGACGCATGACGATCTGCCGGCGGGGATTCAACGCATCGCACCGCCGCCGGGACGAGGCGAGAGCTATCCCGGCTTCATCGCCTGGCTCGCTGGCCGGCCGGGCTGGCATCTCGGCCTCGCCCCGCTCGCCGCCAGCCGCTTCAATGACGCCAAATCGGCGATCAAGGCGTTTGATTACGCGGCACTCGGCCTTGCCGTTCTCGCCTCCGACGTGCCCGCCTATCGCGGCTCGCTCGCCGATGGTCAGGGGGGATGGCTGGTCGAGAATGCCGAGGAAGCCTGGTATCAGGCGGTCGCTCGCCTGATCCGCGACCCGGCGCTCGCCGCGCGCCTGGCGCATGCGGCGCATGCGGCTTACCTCGCCACGGCAACGCTCAGCGTCCAAGCGCCGCGCCGGCGCGCCGCTTGGCATGCGCTGGTTGCCCCCGCCAAGCCGGATGGCGACGGCGCCCGCGCCCGCAGCGCCGGCGCGCGAAATGCGGCGGCGGCAATCCGCGCGCTTTCGTCACAAAAACCGAACCACCGAAAATGATTGACGGCGCGGGCGCATCGCGCTTGGCTTAGGCGCGGATGGAACCGGATCGGTAACGCCGGAGGACGCGGAGAGGAAGCGGAAAAGGGGATGCGACGCCATGGCGTATGATCGCGCGGCCGAGACGCTCGGCAATATCGTCCATCTCGAACACGTCAATACCAGAGTGCCGGATCAGCGTTTGGCGACGTTGTTTTACGTCTCCGGCCTCGGCCTCACCCGCGACCCTTATCTGATGACCGGGGTTGAGAATATGTGGGTCAATGTCGGGCGGAGCCAGTTTCACCTCCCGTCCGGCGCGCCACAGCGCCTGCGCGGGGTGACGGGGCTCGTCATTCCCGATCGCGCGGCGCTTCGCGCGCGGCTTGAGGCGGTTGCCAGCCATCTTGCCGGGACCGCCTTTGCGGTGCAGGAGACCGCGACCTATCTCGAGGCGGTCTCCCCCTGGGGCAACCGGATCCGCTGTCATGAGCCGAGCCCGGCCTTCGGCGCGGTCCAGCTCGGGATGGCTTATGTCGCGTTGCTGGTGCCGCAAGGCACAACCGCCGGGATCGCCGCCTTCTATCGCGACATCATAGGCGCCCTCGCGCAGAGCGGCGATGACGAGGAGGGGGTATTCGCGCGGGTTCGCGTCGGCGCCGAGCAGACGCTGTTGTTCCGCGAGACCGACCAGCCGCTCGATCCCTTCGATGGCCACCATATCCAGATCTATATCAATGATTTCGGGACACCCTACCAGCGGCTTCGGGAGCGCGGGCTGATCACCGAGGAGAGCGATCAGCATCAATATCGCTTCGAAACTTTGGTCGATCCGCAGAGTACCGCGCCGCTTTTCACCCTCGAGCACGAGGTTCGCAGCCTTCGCCACCCGCTTTATGCGCGCGATCTCGTCAACCGCAATCCGGCGCAGAGCAATCTCCGCTACGCGCCGGGCCGCGATGCCTTGCCGTGGTCGCTGCCAGTGGCGTGAACCAAAAGCGCGTGACAAAGGGCGAACCCCGCAAATTTCCGTCAGAATGATGATCGCGCCACCCGCCCCGCTGGCCTCGAAATTGCCTGGAAGGCATTGATTGGCCTTGCTTTATTTTACCCGCGGCGGCCCCTCAGGGTGGCGCTGTCGGGTGGTGCTGCTGTGACATTTTTACCACAAGAGAGGCGAATGCTGCGCCGCGCTCTTCCTACTTCGGGATGAGAGGGCTATCTAACCGCTTGGGCCCAAGACCGCGATCGCGCGGATGAGCCTCTTCCCGCGGCTCGCGTGGGAATTATCGGAGGAGAGGATACATGAAGCTGCGCATTGCTCTAATGGCTGCATCGGTGCTGGCATTTCCCTTTGTCGCCCATGCCCAGCCCGTCAACGGGCTTTATGTCGGCGGTGGTGTCGGTCTCAACCTGATGCAGGATGAAACCGTCAATCATTCCACGGCGCTCGGCACCGGTAACGCCATGGCGGCGTTCAACCCGGGCTATCTCGGGGAGGTCAATGTCGGCTATGGCCTCGGGGCGCTGAATAGCGCGCTCAAGGGCTTCCGGGTCGAGCTGGAGGGGGATTACGGCTCCAACTCGCTGCAATCCATGGGCACCGGGCCCGGCAATCCCGCCGCCCTCAAGGGCGCGCAGGATAATTACGGCATGATGGCCAATGTCCTCTACGACATCGACCCGAGCTTGCTCGGCTTCAACGAGCATTTCGTCTATCCTTATGTCGGTGTCGGCGCCGGCTACCAGATGATGAATCTGAGCGGCTTCAGCCAGAGCTACCTCAATCACCCCGCGGTGACGTCGGGCGGCGGCAATAGCGTCGGTGGCTTTGCCTATCAGGGCATCGTCGGTCTTTCCTTCCCGATCGCCTCCGTGCCTGGGCTCTCGCTGACCACCGAATACCGGATGCTGGCCGTGATGGACCCGCAAGGGGCTTATCATGCCTCGACGACCAGCGGCGGTGCGACGGTGGCCCGCGGTAATCTCGACTTCGGCAATGAATTCAACCATGAATTCATCGTCGGCGTGCGCTATGCGTTCGGCGCCGCGCCGCCGCCGCCGCCGCCCGCGCCGGCACCGGTCGCGACCCCAGCGCCGGCTCCCGCCCCTGCCCGCACCTACCTCGTGTTCTTCGACTGGGATAAGGCCGACCTGACCGATCGCGCCAAGCAGATCGTCGCCGAGGCAGCGCAGGCATCGACCCGGGTGCAATACACGCGGATCGAGGTCAACGGCTATACCGATCGTTCCGGCACGCCGAAATACAACCAGAAGCTCTCGTTGGAGCGGGCGAACAACGTCGCCGCCGAGCTGGTCAGCGACGGGGTGCCGAAGAACGTCATCGATATCCAGGGCTTCGGCGAAACCCATCCGTTGGTGCAGACCGCCGATGGCGTGCGCGAGCCACAGAACCGCCGGGTCGAGATCATCATCAAGTAGCCTCTCTGCGACGATCTGACGGTTTCGCGGGGCTCGGAGCGATCTCTCCGAGCCCCGTTTCGTTGTGTGATGTCAGCGGCTCGGCGGGGTTGTTGCGCGGCCGCGCCGGATGCTAAGCCGAAACCATGGATTTTTCACATCTCGCGGCATTGCTGATTTTCACTGCGACCTATGGCGTCGTGGCGTTCGGACGCTTGCCGTTTTTTCGCATCGATCGCACCGGGGCGGCGTTTCTCGGCGCCGCCTTGATGCTGGCCTGCGGTGTGCTCTCGCGCGAAGCCGCCTATCGCGCGATCGATCTCGACACCATCGCGCTATTGCTCGGCATGATGATCGTCGTCGCGTCCTTGCGCCTTGGCGGCGGCTTTCGGCTGATCGCCGGCTGGGCGGTGGCGCGTGCGCATCACCCCTTGCTGTTGCTTGCGGTCGTGGTTCTGGTTGCCGGCGTGCTTTCGGCGTTCATGGTCAATGACACGATCTGTCTGGTGATGACGCCGCTCGTTCTTGATGTCGCGCGCCGTCTCGGTCGCCGGCCGCAACCTTATCTCATCGCCATCGCGACCGCCTCCAATATCGGCAGCGTCGCGACCATCACCGGCAACCCGCAGAACATGATCATCGGCAGCGTCTCGCAGATTTCCTATCGCGCGTTCGCGTCCGCCTTGGCGCCGGTCGCAGCGATCGGGCTTTTACTGACCATGCTGTTGATCGCCCTTGTCTGGCGCAGGGAATTTTTCGTCCGCGTGCATTTGCATGCCGAAGGCCCGCGCGGCGCCGTCATCATGCCACTGGTCGGCAAGACGCTGATCGTTTTGCTCGGGCTGATTGCAGCCCTCTTTGCCGGCGTGCCACCGGCGGAGGCGGCGGTGGTCGCGGGCGGGATCATGCTGCTCACCGGCGGGCTCAAGCCGAGGCGTTTTTACGCCGAGATCGATTGGCCGCTCTTGCTGATGTTCGCGGGATTATTCATCGTCGTTGCCGGATTGCAGGCAGCCTTCATCGGCCCGCGCGCGCTCGCGATGGTCGCGACGTGGCATCTCGACCGCACCGCGCCGCTTGCCATCGTCGTCGCCGTGCTCTCCAACATCGTGAGCAACGTGCCGGCGGTTTTGGTGCTGCGGCCGTTCATCGATCCGCTCGCCGACCCGCAGCACGCCTGGCTGATCACCGCCATGGCGGCGACGCTGGCTGGCAATTTCACCCTGCTCGGCTCGGTTGCCAATCTGATCGTCGTGCAGGGCGCGGCATCGGCGGGGATCCGCGTCGGGTTTTGGGAGTATTTCGTCATCGGCGCGCCACTCACCGTCCTGACCTTGCTGGTTGGCATCTGGTGGCTGTGATCCGGCGCGTCACGGCGCGCCGAGCAGGGCTTGCAGCGCACGGGCATAGGCACCGAGGCGGGCATCGAGATCGCTCGGCACCTGGCAGGCATAGCGGATGGTCTCGCCGATATCATGGTAGCTGCGCACCAGAAGGTCATGGCGCTCGGTGATGCCGGCGCGCTCCGCCGCCTGATCGCCGCTAGCATCGGCCGGGATCGCCTGCAACGCAGCCTCATCGCTCTCGATCCGCGTGGCGAGCGACCGCTGACGAGCGCCGAGCGATTTGAGACGCGCAATCACCGCATCGCGTTCTTCGTTGGTCTGCTCGACGAGAGCGGTGAACGCCAGCGACACACTCTTGGCGCGTTCGGCCGCGGGGAGGCTTTGGGCAAAAGCGGTGAGCTTGGCGATCCCGTCTTCGGTCGGAACGTCGCGCGGCGAGATCGCCTCGATCAGCGCCGAAAGCTTTGGATCGGCGTGCCAGTCAACGCCTGCGGGCGGCGCCGGGCCGGTCCAATAGGTGGCAGGCGAGAGATGCGGCACGAGGCGCTGCTGGCATGGCCAATCAGGGTCAGCGGCGGGCGGTGCGGCCACTGCGTTCGCAGCAAGCGCGAGGGTCAGGACGAAAACCAAGAAGCTGCGGCAAACCATCGAAACTCCTCTCATTCCGCACCAGCCCGGCGCGCCATCAGGCCGCGCCCCGGATCATAGCCCCACACCGCGAGCGCGACGAAAACCACGAGATAGCCGCAAACCACCAGCGCCGACAGGGCGTTGAAACGATCATAGAGCGCAAAGCGGATCAGTTCTGTCGCATGCGTGAAGGGGTTGATTTCGGAGAGCCAATAAATCGCCGGGCTCGCCTCCTGAACGCGCCATAACGGATAGAGCGCAGAGGAGGTGAAGAACATCGGGAAAATCACGAAATTCATCACGCCGGCAAAATTCTCCAACTGGCGAATGAAGGAGGACAAGACGAGCCCGAGCGCCCCCAGCATCAGCCCGGCGAGGATGAGAGCCGGCAACACCGCGACATAGCCGCTGAGCGGCGGCGTGATGTCCCAAAACCAGGCGATGGCAAGGAAAATATAGGCCTGCACCACCGAGACCGCGACCCCGGCGAGCAATTTCGCGACCAGCAGGAACCAGCGCGGAAACGGGCTGATCATCAGCGTTTTCATGCTGCCCATCTCGCGATCATAGACCATCGAGAGCGAGCTTTGCATGCCATTGAACAGCTGGATCATCGCGAGAAGGCCGGGCGCGATATAGACCTCGTAGGGGATGTAGGTTTCGTAAGGAGGAATGATCGAAACGCCGAGCACGAAATGAAAGCCCGCGGCAAAAATCGCAAGCCATACCAACGGCCGCACCAAAGCGGAGACGAAGCGCCCGCGCTGATTGAGCCAGCGCAGCGCCTCGCGCCGCACGATGCCGGCGAGACACCGCCCATAATGTCGCGCGTTCATGGCCGTGCCCCGTCTCTCGCCGTGGCGTCCTCGGCGATCAGCCGGTCGAACGCCGCCTTGAGCGAGGTTTCGCCGGCGCGGGCGAGGATCTCGGCGCGTTCGCCGGCGGCACGCACCCGGCCTTGATGGAGAATGACGATGCGCGCATCCGCCCCGGCTTCGTCGATGAGATGGGTCGCCCACAAAACGCCGAGCCCCTCTTTCGCGCAAAGCCCACGCACATGATCGAGCAGGAATTGCCGGCTCGCCATGTCGAGGCCGACCGTCGGCTCATCGAGCAGCAGCAGCGAGGGATTATGGATCAGCGCGCGGGCGAGTTCGACGCGCCGGCGCTGGCCGCCGGAGAGCAGCCGCACCCGCTCGCGCCGGCGCGCGGCAAGGCCGACACGCTCCAGCTCCTCGTCGATGCGCGCCATCGCGGTGCTGCGCGGCATGCCGTGCAGCGCCGCATGATAGAATAAATTCTGCTCGATGGTGAGATCGAGATCGAGAGTCGCTTGCTGAAACACGACACCCATGCGCCGGAGCGCGGCTTGTGCGTCGTTCTGGAGATCATGGCCGAAGACACGGATCGCGCCTTTGCGGCTGTGATAAAGCCCAGTGATCAAGGCGAACAAAGTCGTTTTGCCAGCGCCGTTGAGGCCGAGCAAAACGGTGAAGTCGCCTTGGCCGACAGAGAGCGAAACGTCGCTCAGCGCCTGGCGGGCGCCGAAAGCATGGCTCAGCCGTTCAACGACCAGTGGCGCCGCCGGCGACTCCGCGCCGTGCTCACGGGCCATAAACCACGCCCCAGGGCAGATGGCCGACCGGCACCGATTTCGTTACCTTGAGTTCCCCGACATCGATCACCGACATATCGTTGCTGACCCCGTTCGCGGTATAGAGCGTCTTGCCGTCGAAGGAAAAATCCATGTGCCAGACGCGTTGACCAACGAGCAGGTATTTTTTCACGGCAAAGCTCGCGGCATCGACGACAGCGATGCGATTGGCCGGGCCAAGGGCGACGAAGCCCCATTTCCCATCCGGGGACAAATTGATCCCGACCGCTTGGATGGTTTCCGCCGGCACACCCGGGATCGCAAAGGTGATGGTGTGGATCACTTTATGGCTGGCGACATCGATGATCGAGACATTGCCGCCGACTTCGGAGGAAACCCAGACCTTATCACCATCCTTGGTGAAGGCGGCAAAGCGGGGGCGTGAGCCGACGAGCACGCTCGCGATCATTTTATGGGAGGCGGCATCGATGAAATGCGCCATGCTGGTGGTCTCGGAGGTGTTGACGATGGTTTTGCCGTCCGGGCTCACCACCATGCCTTCGGGCTCGACGCCGGTTGGAATTTCCCCGCTGATCCTTCCGGTCGCGACATCGACGATCGACACCTCGTTGTCATCTTCGTTGGAAACATAAAGCGTCTTGCCATCCGGGCTGAGCGCGAAGGTTTCCGGATCGGGCCCGCTTTGGAGGGTACGGGTCACCGCGAGGGTTGCGAGGTCGAGTTCCTCGATGTGATCGGCATCCGAGGTGCAGACATAAAGGCTTTTGCGGTCTTTCGCGAGCAGCAAGCCACGCGGGCGCGCGCCGACCGGGATCGTCTTGACGATCGCAAGGGTTGCCGCGTCGACCACCGTGACGGTGTTATCCTTCTCGTTGGACACATAGAGATGATCCGCCCGCGCCGCACCGGCGGCGAAAATCAGGCAGCAAAGCGCGGCGAAGCCGCGGGTCAATTGAGATGGCATGTGCTCTCCGGCTGATCGACACCGAGCGTGTCGGTTTCGAAAAATTCGTGTAAAAACCCGGGCTGCGGCGAAATCGACACCAGCGAGCGGGGATCGGCGAGCAAGACCGGCTGGCGCAATTGCCCATCCCAGGCGCGGAAGCTGAGACGTTCGCCCTTGAACGCCGCCAACTCAAATTTCGGGGAGCGCAAATAAGCGCCGATCACCGCGGGATCGCTGCTATGGGTGCGGATGGCGGCCTCGCCGAAGGCGCGCACCGCCATCCAGGCGCCGTAATCGCGCTCGGTCATCCAGCGATGGGCGGCGCGGAGAAAGCGGTTTTGCAACTGGGTCGCGCCGGTTTCATCGTAAACCCGCGTCCACGCCGTCGCGACCAGCCCCTGCGTGCCGGCGACCGGGCGCGCCAACGTCGCGCGATAGCCGAGTTCGTCGCCGAAATTGTCTTCCTCATCAGCAACCACGAGGAGATCGTAATCGACGCCCTGGGTGATGTTGGCGACTTCGGTATTGACCTCGAAATGCCCGGTATCGGCGCGTTGTTCGGCGGGGTTGAAGGTCCAGGCCTTGTCCGCGACGATCTTGATCTGGAATTTTTTCGCAGCCCGCCGCATCGCCTCGGCATAGCGCTTATCGGCCTCGGTCTGGCCGGAAAGCAGCATGACCCGCCGCCAGTTCTTGACCACGAGATACTGCATCAGCGCATCGGCAAGCATGGCGCGGCTCGGCAACACATGCAGGACATTCCGCCGGCAGCCTTCGGCGCGCAGCATGTCATCGCTGTCGGTGGCATCGATCAGGGTTGCGGTGCGGGCTTCCTGCAAATCGGCGAGCTTGAGCAGAAGCGGCGCCGGCACGTCGGTCACGAAAGCGCGGGCCCCTTTGCCGAGCCGATCGCGAAACGCCGCGATCACCCCGGCCTCGTCGGGCGCGCTCACCGGCTCGAGGGTGAATTCCTGGCCGGTGAAGCGGCCGGTGGTGTTGTTGTCGGCGAGCGCGACGCTGGCGCCGGCGAGACCTTCGTCGGCGGGCGGCTGGTCGAGATAGCTTTCGGGAAAGCTGCGCTTGACCGTGAGCGCGAGATAGACGATCGCGATCTGTCCCGAAGGGGCTGCCGTCGGCGCCGCTGGGCTGGCCGCCGGCTGATCCTCGGCGCGGGCGGTGCCGGCGAGGGCGGCGGCGAAAACCAGCGCGATCCGCAGGGCGCGGAAAACCATTCGTCTCCTCCTCTTGTGCGCGGGCTCTTGTGCGCAGGGCGGGCGAGCGTTCATCATCATGCTGCCGGCTTATGGCATGGCATAACAGAGGGAGACGTTGTGGACAAATTTTCGCGGCTTGGGCTGATTTTTCCGCTCCTGGTCTTTGGGTTTCCGGCCATGGCGGCGCCGCCGACGATCGCGGTGTTCGATTTTACCCTGATCGACACCTCGCCGGCGCCACCGAGTGACGCCGAGCGCGCTCGCCTCGCAGCGCTCGGCAGCGACTTGCGCGCGCGCCTTGCGCAATCGGGCCGCTATCAGGTGCTCGACACCGCCCCGGCCCGCGCCGCCCTCGCCACGCTTCCGGACATCATGCGTTGCAATGGCTGTGAGCTTCCGCTGGCGCGCCGCCTCGGCGCCAGCGAGGTCGCCTATGGCTGGGTGCAGAAAGTGAGCGATTTGATCCTCAACATCAATCTGGTGATCGAAGACGCCGATAGCGGCCGCAAGCTTGCCACCGGCAGCGTCGATATTCGTGGCAACACCGATGAAAGCTGGCGGCGCGGCCTTGATTATCTGCTTGAGGAACGCATCCTCCCGGCACCGTGATGGGCGCCGCGTCTCAGTTGCGCGCGGCCGTTGACAGAAGCCGGCTTTGCGCGACCATAGTCGCGGCTCGCCATCGGAATCATCAGGCGAGGGTGGGAGGAAGCCGCATGCTGCGCCGCCGTGCCGTTCTGAAAACCGCGTTTGCCGGAGCGCTGGGGGCAACCGTACCGCGCCTTGCGCAAGCCGGGCCGCCGCTGCGCATCGGTGTCTTGCGGTTTGGCTCCTTCTCTTGGGCGCTCGATGTCATGCGTCGCCACGGCTTTGATGCCGCAGCCGGGGTCGCGCTCGACATGCGCCCCTATGCCGGCTCGCCAGCGGCGCAAGTCGCGCTTCAGGCCTGCGAAGTCGATCTCATCGTGCAGGATTGGCTCTGGGTCGCACGCCAGCGCGGCGGCGGCGCGGATTGGAGTTTTATTCCGTTTTCCAGCGCGCTCGGCAGCGTGATCGTGCCGGCAACCTCGCCGATCCGCACACTCTCTGATCTCGCCGGCCAGCGGCTCGGTGTCGCCGGCAGCGCGCTCGACAAAAGCTGGCTCATTCTGCGCGCCTATGCCGAGCGCCACGACCATCTCGACCTCGCCCACGCGACGCGGCCGAGTTTTGGCGCCCCGGCGCTGCTCGGAGAAGAGCTGCGGGCCGGCCGGCTCGATGCCGAACTCACCTTCTGGCCCTTCGCCGCCCGCGCCGAGGCCGCCGGCATGCGCCGCGTGCTGGCGATGGAAGCCGCCGTCGCGGGGCTTGGCATCGCGCCAGAGGTGCCGTTCGTCGGCTATGTTTTCTCGGCGCGCTGGGCCGAGGCCCATCGCGGGCTGCTCGATGGCTTCGTCGCCGCCGCCGCCAAGGCGCAGGCGCTGCTCGCGACCTCGGACGCCGAATGGGACGCCATTGCGCCGCTGACGGGGGCTGCGAACGCCGCCGAACTCGAGAAGTTGCGCGACGCCTACCGCGCCGGCATCCCGCGGCTTTCCCCGGCGGCCACCGAGGCGGCGGCGAGCGCCTTGTTTCACGTGCTCGCCGCGACCGGTGGCGCGGCCCTTGTCGGCGATGCGAAGGCGCTGGCGCCGGGGACGTTCTGGCAGGCGGGGCTCTCCTGAACCGGGCTTCGGCCAGCGCGCGCCTCGCCTCGATCGTCGTTTTCCTGCTGGCTTGGGAAGCGGCGGCGTGGCTGGCCGAGAGCCGCTTGCTGCCGCCCGCCTCGCGGGTGCTGCGGGCGATGGTCGATCTCGCGCTGCATGGCGATCTCCTCGCCAATCTCGGCATCACCCTGCTCCGCGTCGCCGGCGCGTTCGCGCTCGCCATGGTGGTGGGTTCGGCGCTCGGCATCGCGCTCGGGATATGGCGTCGGCTCGATCTCGCGTTCGATAGCTGGCTCACGGTTCTGCTCAACCTGCCGGCGCTGGTCTCGATCATGCTGATGTATGTGTGGTTCGGCTTGAATGAGCCGACCGCGATCATCGCCGTTGCGCTCAATAAGCTGCCATCGACCGCGGTGACGCTGCGCGAGGGGGCGCGGGCGCTCGACCGCAGCCTGCTCGAGATGGCGCGTTGTTACCGGATGGGGCGCTGGGCGGTGCTGCGCCATGTCATCTTGCCGCAACTGACACCGTATTTCTTCGCCGCCGCGCGCTCGGGCCTCGCCATCATCTGGAAGATCGTGCTGGTGGTGGAATTGCTTGGCCGGAGCGACGGCGTCGGCTTCGCGATCGAGCAATATTTTCAGCTCTTCGACGTCACCGACATCCTCGCCTATACCCTCGCCTTCATCCTGGTTGTGCAGGCCATCGAATGGGGGGGATGGCAGCCTTTGGAGCATTGGGCCAATCGATGGCGGCGGTGAGTCTCGAGGTCACGATCCGGCGGAAGCTGTTTCCCGGCGCGCGCGAGCCGGTGCTCGCCGACCTCGCCTTTTCGCTCGGCGCGGACGAGATCGTTGCCCTGGTCGGCCCTTCGGGCTGCGGCAAAACGACGCTGCTGCGGCTGATATCCGGCCTCGACCCGGTGTTCGACGGGAAGATCACCTGGGTGCGAGGGGAAGGATCGGAGCCGGCGGGCGTCGCCCCGCCGCGCCTTGGCATGGTGTTTCAAGAGCCGCGGCTGCTGCCGTGGCGAACCGTCTGGCAGAATCTGGCGCTGGTTTTGCCTCCCGGGCAAGAGGCGGCGGCGGCAGAGCTGCTCAAGCGTCTCGGCCTTTGGGAGGCGCGCGATGCCTATCCCAGCCGGATTTCGCTCGGCATGGCGCGCCGGGTCGCCATCGCCCGCGCCTTCGCGATCGCGCCGGCTTTGGTGCTGCTCGATGAACCGTTCGCCTCGCTCGATGCGGGCAACGCTGAACTTGGGCGCGCCGTGTTGCGCGACGCCTGGGCAGAGCGGCCGACCGCAGCGCTTTTGGTGACGCACGATCTGACCGATGCCGCCGCCCTCGCCGATCGCGTGCTGATGCTGGCCGAAAGGCCGGCGCGCATCATCGCTGACGTCACCATCCCCGCAAGCGAGCGGCGCGGCGATCGCGCGACCACCGCGCAGCTTGCCGCACGCTTGCGCGATATTCAGGAAAAAAGGGCTATTTCAAGCTCTTGAGATAAGCGATGACGTTTTGGCGATCAGCCGCGTTGGGAAGGCCAGGGAAAATCATCTTGGTGCCGGCGACCATCGCGCGCGGATTGGTGAGCCATTTGTCGAGCGAGGCATCATCCCAGGTGATGTGCGAATCCTTCATGCCGGCGGAAAACGTGTAATTCGGCACTTCCGCGGCGGGTTGGCCGGCGACGTTCCAGAGACTCGGCCCGAGCTTGTTCACGCCCTTGTCCGGCGAATGGCAGAGCGCGCATTTCTGCTGAAACAAGGTCTTGCCGGCGGCGGCATCGCCATCCGCATGAGCGGCGGAGACCAAGGCCAGCGAGCCAAGGGCGAGGGTTGCGGCCGCGATTAACCGATGCATGGAGTTCTCCTTCGATAGAAGACTAAATTGGGACTGTTTATCAAAGCCATACGCCTCGTTCGTGGGCGCGGCGCGAGTATAGGAACACTCCCGCAAGCTTGTCGAGGCGAGGGATCACTGAGCCGTCAGAACGAGACCGTGATGCCGCCATAGGCCTCGATCGGGTTGGCCGGGGCCAGCGCGCGCGGGTTGGAAGCGCCAGGGGCGCTCGGGATCGGCACGAGGTTGGTCGGGCTGAGCGTGCCGTAGGTGTAATAATCGGCGTTGAAGGCGTTATCGAGCATCGCGAACAATTTTATGTGTTTGGTGAGCTGGTAGCTGGTGTTGAGGTTGGTGACGAAATAGGCGCCGGTGGTCGGAAGAAGATTGGCCTCGTCGCCGAACAGATATTGGCCGGATTGATAGGTGCCATCGGCCCCGACTTGCCAAGCATCGGTGATGTTATAGGAAAACCCGATTTTTGCGATCCAGTTCGGGATGCCGGGAAGCGTGTCGCCGGGGCGGATATGGATGTTGCCGTTGGCGTCGGCGCCGGGATTGTTCGGGCTCGAAATGGTCAGGCCATTCTGATAGGTTGCGTTGATATAGGAGGCATTGGCGAAAAATTCGAATTTTCCTTGCGTCAGCGTGCCGCCGAGATCGACGCCTTGGCGGCGGGTATCGCCGATATTCTGATAATAGGCCGAGCCCTGGACTGGGCTATAGATGAATTGAATGTCGTTCATCGTATCGGTGCGATAGGCGCTCAGATTCCAATCGAATTTGGCGTTGCCGTAGGGCGTGAACTGGCCACGCAGGCCCGCCTCGAGGGTATGCGCGATCACCTGTTTGAGGTTGGGATCGCCGGCGAAGAAATTGGAGAGAGTGCAGGGGCTCGCGGGGTCAGAGCAGGACAATTCCTCGGGCGTCGGCGCGCGATTCGACTCGGCGAAATCGGCATAAGACGTCACATGCGGATTGATTTTGTAGGTGAGGCCGATCTGCGGGTTAAAATGTGCATAATCGTGATTGCCCGAGAGCGAGCCATTATTGGGATCGACGCCGACGAGATCGGTTTGCGCATAATTGAAGCGCCCGGCGACGGTGAGCGTGAGCGCCGGCGTGATATCGAACATATTGATGAAATAGAGGCCATAGTAATTCGTCATGTCATTGAGCCGGACCGGCATGATCGACTGATCGGCCTGATCGATGGTGACGCCCGGCCCGACGAAGCTCATCTGGTCATTGGGGTTGAGGCCGCCGAGCAGCGTGTTGCCGGTGAAGGTGTTCTGGCTGCCGTCATAGCTCGCGCCGGCGGTGAAATGATTGGCGTGGCCGAACAGGGTGCCGGTGTTGGTCGCTTGGAGGGATAATCCGTAACCGTTGGTGTTGGTGTCCTGCACGTTGAGCTGCGAATAGGGACCGCCATTGAGAAAATTCGGGATCGGCACGAACCCGGTCGTGGTCAGGAACTGTCCCGGCCCGGTGCAAAGAAAATTGCCGCAGGGCGTGGCATCGGGGACATTGCCGTTGACGACGCTTTGCAGAAAATTCTGAAAATAGGCGACGGTCTGGACCGAGGTCGTGTCGCTGACCTGATAGGAGCCGTTCGCCGAAATTTGCGCGTATTTGTTGCCGAGAAAATTGGGCGCGGTGAACACCGCCGAGCGATCGGCGTCCAGCTCCTGCACCGGCACCGTCGCCGGCTCGTTCAGTTCATTGTCGGCGGCGGTGACGTTGATGTGCAGCTCGGCGGCGGCGCCGCGCCAGCCGAAATCAGCGTAGAGCTTGTTGAGATGCGAGGATTCGTCTTGGCGCCAGCCGCCGGAGTAAAGCCCATCGACCGCGGCATAGACCGCCGTGTTACCGAATTGCGCGCCGTATTCGCCATAGCCCTGCAGCCGGTTATAGGAGCCGCCGAGCACGGTCGCGTCCATGCCCTGAAAAGTAAAACCATTCTTCATC
Source organism: Acidibrevibacterium fodinaquatile (assembly GCF_003352165.1). Taxonomy (GTDB): domain Bacteria; phylum Pseudomonadota; class Alphaproteobacteria; order Acetobacterales; family Acetobacteraceae; genus Acidibrevibacterium; species Acidibrevibacterium fodinaquatile. The sequence goes on along the minus strand of NZ_CP029176.1, from coordinate 1,038,558 downwards.
TCGACGGCCATCGCGCCGCCGAGCGCGTTCAGGCCGAACACCGGGTTGGTGCCCTGGAATTCGACGCGGTCGATTGCGACACTCGGCAGCAAATCCCAGTTCACGACATCGCCGAACGGCTGATTGAAGCGCACGCCGTTGACATAGACCGCGATGTCTTGGGAATTGCCGGCGATCGGCGAGGCCTGAAAGCCATGATAGAAAATATTGGGGGCGAACGAGTTGCCCGACTCGCTGCCGATCGAAACCCCCTGCGCCTGTTGGCTCAAACTGCCGAGCAGATTGGGCGTGCCGTCGAACGAGAGATCGTGGCTGTCCAAAACCTGGGTCTCGTCGGGCACCTTGTCGCGCTCGACATCGGAGCCGAGCAGCGGCGTCGAGCCGATGACGTTGGTATCGGGCAGCGCAGTGATGTCAGGCAGGGTGGTGACCGGGGACGCTGGTGCCGGCGCCTGTTGCGCCGCCGCGTGATCCGCCCCGCCGATCGCAAGCAGCGCCGCCAGCGCCGCCGAAGCGAAGCTCCGCATCCTTGTCCTCCCTCACGCACCCGTGTTTTTGCCCTTATCGGGTAGGACGGCGATGCCTTCGCGTCAATCGCAATGATTGCGCTTAAACCTCTGAAATTTCCCCCGTTATTGCAAAAAATGACGAGTGCGTGGCAAATTATGCGAGGCGCTCGCCGCCGGCCATCGGCGGGGCTTGCCGGCGCCGCGATAAAGGCGCCATTTTGGCGAGACCCGACCCCTTTGGCAGCCATGGCCTCGCTCCGCACCCGCTTGATCGTTCTCCCCACCGCCGTGCTCCTGCTCGGGCTGATCACGACGATCGGCTTTTCCGTCTGGCTTGGGCGTCTGCGCGTGCAGGCGGAAACCGCGTCGGGGATGCGTCTTGCGACGGTTCTGGTGCGCGCCGAACTCGCCGCCGTCGCCGATGAGGCGAGATCCGGGCCGGTTTTCGCCCGGCTGGTGGCAGCGCTGCCCAGTGTCCGCCACGTCGATCTCGTGATCATGCCGGCGCCCGATCTGCTGCCTTTCGGCGAGGCGCTGTTCTTGAAGGGGGACGCGGCGACCGTGCCGCGGTTTTTCGTCCGTTTGCTCGCCTCCCCCAGCGCCGCTGTGAGTTTTCCCATCCTCCGCGCCGGCAACGTCTATGGCAGCGTGATCCTGATGCCCAATCCGCTCGACGAGATGCGGGAAATCTGGGGTGAGTTGCGCTTTCTCGCAGCCCTGCTTGCCGCCCTCGCGCTGATCATCACCGCTATTCTCGTCGCGCTCGTCCATGTTTCGCTCGCGCCGATCGGCGATCTCGCCGAGGCGCTCGACCAGCTCGAGCATGGCCGCTTCGATATCGCCCTGGCGCCGATCCGGGTGCGCGAATTGCGCCGCATCGGCGCCCGCTTCGACAGTCTGGCGCGCTCGCTCGGGCGTCTGCGCGAGGATAATCATCGGCTGATCGACAAGCTGATGTCGCTCCAGGAGGAGGAGCGCAAGGAACTCGCCCATGAGCTGCATGACGCGTTCGGCCCGGCGCTTTTTGCCATTCGCGCCGATGTCGCTGGCATTGTGCGGGCGCTCCGCGAAAGCCCCCCGCCGCTGCCGGCGATCGCCGAGCGGGCGCGGGCGATCGCCGGCCTCACCGATGGTATCCAAGGTGTCACCACGCGGCTTCTCGAGCGGCTGCGCCCGCTGGTGCTCGATGAACTCGGGCTGGAGGCGGCGCTCGATCAGGTTTTCGCCGCCTGGCAAGACCGCTATCCCGCCTTGCGCTGCACCTTGGCGATCGAGCCGGGGGCGATCGCGCCGGAGGCGATCGGCCGCATCGACGAGCGGCTTGCGCTCGCGCTCTATCGCGCGGTGCAGGAGGGCCTGACCAATGTCGTGCGCCACGCCGGCGCGCGCGCGGTTCGGATCGAGCTGCGGACCGACGGCGCGCAAGCCGGCGGCGGGCGGCGGCTCGAACTCACGATCGCCGATGATGGGCGTGGCTTCGCGCCCGAGCAGCGCTTCGGCTTCGGGCTGCTCGGCATTGCCGAACGCGTCCGCGCCCTCGGCGGGCGGATCGAGACCGGGCGCGCCGCCGAAGGGGGGGCTTTGCTGCGGTTGACGGTGCCGCTCGCGCCCGCCAAGGAGGCACCCGAGGATATGACATGCAAGCCGCCATCCTGCTGATCGACGATCATCCGATCGTTCGCGACGGCTGTCGCCGCCTGCTTGAGACGCGCCCGGATTTCACCATCCTCGAAGCCGGCACCGGCACCGAGGGGCTGGCGATGAACCGCCGCCATGGCCCTGATCTCATCATCCTTGATCTCAACCTACCGGACGGCAACGGCCTTGAATTCCTGCGCCGCCTGCATGGCGAGACGCCGTCGGCGCGGGTGCTGGTGTTCAGCATGTATGAGGAGGCGGCGTTCGTTGCCCGGGCGCTCGAGGCCGGTGCGCGCGGCTATCTCACCAAGCATGACGACCCCGAGGCGTTGCTTGCCGCGGTGGATGCATTGCTGCGCGGCGAACGCTATCTCGGCCATCGCGTCGCGCAGAAATTGGCGCTCCTCAGCTTGCAACCGGCTGATGATCCACTCCGCGGCCTGACAGCACGCGAGTTGGACGTGCTCGATCTCCTCGGCAGCGGCGCCGGGCTCGCCGACATCGCCGCGGCACTCGGGCTCAGCTACCGCAGCGCGGCTCACATCGCGGCACAGCTGCGCACCAAGCTCGCTCTGCGCAGCCAGGCCGCATTGGTGAAATTCGCGGTGGAAACCGCGCCCGAGCGCCGCGCCCGCCGCAATGACGGGCAAAGAGAATGACCAAACGGACGCCGGCGATGGCGCGGTGTCAAAGGCGCTCGGCCGGGAGCACCATGAAATTGGTTTTGCCTTCATAGCGCTGAAAAGCGTCGGCGCGGCGATAGGCCTGTTCGTCGCACCATTCTGTGAAAGCCGCCTCGTTCGTGCCATCGACCTCGATGAACAGCGCCGGGCGCCAGCGCGCGATGGTCCGCGCCAAACCCGCCAAGACGTCCATTTCGGTGCCCTCGACATCGATTTTCACGAGATCGACCGGCCGTGCCGCGAGCACCGCATCGCCCGGCAGGCAGCGCAATACGCCCTCCGGCGAGGGCTGGATCGCGGTGCAGCCGAGATTATCGGGATCCGGCTGCACTAAGCTCACCCGCCCCTCATGCTGGCCGAGCGCAACGCCAAGAAAGCCGATATCGCAGGATTTGAGTTCGTTCAGGTAGCGGTTGAGGGTAAAAATTCCGATTGCCTCGGGGTTGATTTCAAAATTGATGATCCGGCGCGGGTTGCAGAATTTTTCGATGAAAATCGAGTGGTTGCCGACATTGGTGCCGATATCGACGAATACCCCGCCCTCGTGGAAATAGCGTGCGATGATCGCCAATTCCTCACGCTCATAGAAAATGCCCTGGAGGTGATGGCTTTGGATATGGTCGTCGGGATTGCGGACGAAAAAACGAATCTCCCGATCCTGAATGCGGGTTTCGACCACCGTTCCTGGGAGCGATCGCATCGCGTCACCCTTTCGCAGCTTCAGACGCCGAGCCTCCGGGCAAATTGCCAAGCACGCTCGGCGATATCCTGAAACATCTGGCCGCGCTCCAACGCGCGGGCATCCGCGGCATTGCCCTCGACGGCGCGACGATACACGCCAGCAACGATCGACGCCAGTCTAAACATCGAAAAAATGATCATAAATTCGAGATCAGGGACGCCAGCGCGGCCGCTGCGCGCGCAATAGCGGGCGATATAGTCCTTCTCGCTCGGGATGCCGAGCGCCACCAGCTCCGCCTCGGCGCCGCCACCGGCGCTTTCGGGCAAGCGATAGGTGAGGAGATTATAGGCGAGATCGGCGAGCGGGTGGCCAATGGTCGCCAACTCCCAATCCAGCACCGCGACGACGCGTGGCTCGGTCGGGTGGAAGATCAGATTGCCGAGGCGGAAATCGCCATGGGCGATCGCCGCTTCCTCGGTCGCCGGCAGATGTTCCGGCAGCCAGCGCATGAGGGCGTCCATCGCTGGCACGTCGATGGTGCGCGAGGCCTCGTATTGTTTCGACCAGCGCGCCACCTGCCGCGCCACATACCCCTCCGGGCGGCCGAAATCGGCAAGACCGAGGGCCTGGTAATCGCAGCCATGGAGCAGGGCGAGGACGCGGTTCATATCGTCATACATCGCCGCGCGCTCGCCAGGGGTCGCGCCGGGCAGGGTGCGATCGGCGAAAACCCGGCCCGGCACGTGATCCATGATGTAAAACATTTGCCCGATGACGCTCTCATCGCGGCAGAGAAGATGGACACGCGGCACCGGCACCGGGCTTGCCGCCAGTGCCTTGAGCACGGTGAACTCGCGATCGACGGCATGCGCCGACGGGAGCAGCTTACCCGGCGGCTTTTTGCGCATGACATAGACGCCGCTGCTGGTTTGCAAATGAAAGGTCGGGTTGGACTGCCCGCCCTGGAATTGCCGCACCACGAGATCGCCGCCGAAGCCGGGCAGATGCGCGGCGAGGTAGCGCGCGAGCGCTGCCTCGTCGAAGCGATGGTTGGGAAGAACCGGAACCAGTTCCGGCGTGCCGTCCGCCATCGTCAGCCCGCCGCCTGCACCGGCGAGCCGATGGTAACGCCACCATCGATGACGATCGTCTGGCCGGTGGTGAAGCTGCCCGAGGGGGCGGCGAGAAACACCGCCGCACCGGCGATCTCATCGGGCTCACCGATTCGCATCAAGGGCGTGTCTTTCGACCGTTTTTCGCCGATCTCCGGATTTTCCCAGAGCGCCCGGGCGAATTCGGTGCGGATCAGGCCGGGAGCAATACAATTGGCGCGGATATTCTTCGGCCCCCATTCGACCGCGATATTGCGCACAAGCTGCATATCGGCGGCTTTGGAGAGGCCATAGACGGCGAGCAGCGGCGTGCCGCGCAGACCGGCGATCGAGGAGACGACGATGATCGCGCCACCGCCGCGCGCCGCCATGCCAGGGAGCGCCATGTTGCAGAGCCAGAAATTGCTCCGCACATTGGCGCCCATGATGCGATCATACGCATCATCCGGGATACCCGCCGACGGGCCGAAATAAGGATTGACGGCGGCGTTGCACACCAGGATGTCGATGCCCCCCCAATGCGCGGTGGTTTTGTCGACCAGCGCCTGCAGCTGCTCCTTATGGCCGATATGGCAGGGGATGACGATCGCCTCGCCACCCGCCTTGGTGATCGCGTCTGCGACCGGCGCGCAGGCATCAGGCTTGCGACTCGAAATCACGACTTTCGCGCCGTGCGCTGCCATCGCTTCGGCGATGGCGCGCCCGATGCCGCGGCTCGAGCCAGTGACGACGGCGACCTTGCCGGTGAGATCAAAGAGATTTTTCATCACCCGCTCCTCACGCGTTCGGCCGCGCCGGGCGGTATTTGGCGAGTTCGAGGCGGCCGAGCTGGAAGCGATGCACCTCGTCCGGGCCATCGACGATGCGCATCGTGCGCGCCGTCGCATACATCCGCGCGATGCCGAAATCGCTGGTGACGCCGCCGCCGCCATGCGCCTGTAGCGCCCAGTCGATCACCTGACACGCCATGTTCGGCACGCCGACCTTGATCGCCGCGATCTCGCGCCGCGCTTCCTTGTTGCCGACGGTGTCCATCTTCCACGCCGCGTGCAGCACTTGCAGGCGCGATTGGTCGATCATGATGCGGGCATTGGCGATGCGTTCGATGATCACCCCTTGCTCGGCAAGCGGCCGGCCGAAGGCGATGCGCTGCGTCACACGCTGGCACATTTTCTCGAGCGCGCGCTCAGCAAGGCCGATCGTGCGCATGCAGTGATGGATGCGCCCGGGGCCGAGCCTGCCTTGCGCGATCTCGAAACCACGGCCCTCGCCAAGTAGAATGTTGGAGGCCGGCACCCGGACATTTTCGAACAATATCTCGCCATGGCCGTGCGGCGCATCGTCATAGCCGAACACCGGCAGCATGCGTTTGATGGTAAGGCCCGGGGTGTCGCGCGGCACCAGGATCATCGATTGCTGGCGGTATTTGTCGGGGTTGTGCGGGTCGCTCTTGCCCATGACGATGAAGATCGCGCAGCGCGGATCGCCGGCGCCCGACGACCACCATTTGCGCCCATTGATGACGTAATGATCGCCGTCGCGCATGATGCTGGTCTGGATGTTGGTTGCATCCGACGAGGCCACTTCCGGCTCGGTCATCGAGAAACAGGAGCGGATTTCGCCCGCGAGCAGCGGCTTCAGCCAGCGCTCCTTGTGCTCGGCGCTGCCATAGCGCTCGATGGTTTCCATATTGCCGGTGTCGGGCGCCGAACAGTTGAACACCTCCGAGCACCATTGCACCCGCCCCATGATTTCGGCGAGCGGCGCATATTCGAGATTGGTGAGGCCGGCGCCATGCGAGGATTGGGGTAAAAACAGATTCCATAACCCCGCCGCCCGCGCGACCGGCTTGAGCTGCTCGATGATCGGCACCGGCTGCCAGCGATCGGCGGCGCCGTTGATTTGCTGGTGATAGGTCTCCTCATGGGGATAGATATGCTCGTCCATGAAGGCGAGCAGGCGTTCGCGCAAGGCGTTGACCTTGTCTGTGTAAGCAAAATCCACGGTTTTCCTCCCGGCCTGGGTGCTTCGGTTCGAAGCCTAGCCTAGGCAGAGAGCGGCGGCACGCAAAGAGGGAAAATCATACCCGCCAGCGGCCGCCATCAGCGATCGGTCAGGCGCAGCTCGATCCGCCGGTTGCGGGCATAATCCTCGGGCGTATCGCCGGGAGCGAGCGGTTGATAATCGGCAAACCCGGTGGCGGCGAGGTGATTGGGCGGAATCCCCTCAGCGATCAACAGTTTGACGACGTTGATGGCGCGCTGGGCGGATAATTCCCAGTTCGAAGCGAAGGCGCCGGTGCCGCTGATCGGCTGGTGATCGGCGTGGCCATCGACCCGGAGGATCCAGTTGACATCGGGCGGGATCTCTTTGGCGATGTCCCTCAGCGTCGCCGCGAGCTTGCGGATTTCCTCGGTGCCGGTGGCGGAGAGATCGGCGCTGCCGACCGGGAACAAGACCTCGCTTTGGAAGACGAAGCGGTCGCCGACGATCTGGATGCCCGGCCGGTTGGCGAGAACCTCGCGCAGCCGGCCGAAGAATTCCGAGCGATAGCGCTGCAGCTCCTCGACCTTGGCGGCCAGCGCCGCGTTGAGGCGCTGACCGAGATTGCTGATTTGCACGTCTTTCGCTTTTGACGCCTCTTCGGACGCCGCGAGCGCCGTGGAAAGCCCCTGCAATTGCTTGCGCAATTCCGCCATCTGCTGATTGAGGAGGGCGATTTCGGCCCGCGCGCTGTCGGAGAAATTCTGCGCCTCGGCCAATTGCGCGGCAACCGCGGCGCGGCGCTCGGCCTCGGTGGTGGCGCGGGCGGCGGCATCCTCGGCCTTTTTTTCCAACTCGTCGCGCAGCGCGCTCAAGGCCGCGACCTGTTCGTTGAGGCGGGCAAGATCGGCGAGCCGGGCCTCGAGGGTCGCCTTGTCCGCCTTGATCGTGCGCTGCCATTCTGCTTCCGCTGCCGCCATGGCGCTTTGCGCGGCGGCGGCCTGTTGCTGGCTTGCCGCAAGCTTCTCGGCGAGATCGGCGCGGGCGGCGTTGGCTTGCGCGAGGCTCGCGCTCAGGGTCGCGACACGGGCGCTGAGATCGGTCGTCCGGCTTTTTTCGAGGGCCAGCAGGTCGGCGAGCTGCGAGACCTTGCCGTTGAGCTGATCGAGCGCCTTGTTACGGTTGGAGAGCACCACCGAGAGAAACGCCTGCGCGAGCACGAACACCAGCAACACGAAAATCGTCGTCATCAGCAGCGTCGACAGGGCATCGACATAGCCCGGCCACGGGTTGAGCCCTTCCTGGTGGCTGCGGCGGCGGGAAAGCGCCATGGGGCGGCTCCTGAAACAGCGATGTCGGCGATGTCGCGGCTATTTCTGCGGCTCTTCGGCGAGGGCGGCGATGGTGCGGGTCAAAAGGCGGATATCATTGCGCAGATCGCTGGTGCTTTGCGCGCGACCTTGTTCGATTTCGGTCAGCATGCGCTGCAGCGCCACTTCGATATTGCGCAGATGGGCGCGCGCGACCTCGTCCCCCGGCTCGAATTTGGCTTCGGCGAGGCGTTGCAAGGCGGGCGCCAGCGCCGCCTGGGCTTCGGCGATGCGCAGCATGAGTTGCTGGCTGGTGCGCATCGTGTCCGAAAGCAGGCCGACACGCTCGGTTAGGGTTTGCACCGCGTGGTTGGCCTGAATGCGCCCCTCCTCGCCGCGCGCCAGGATGCGTTGGAGATTTTCCATGTTCTCGGCGGTTTGCTCGAGCAGCGCTTGGACATAGACCGGGATCGATCCCTCCCCCTCGCCGCCGAGCGGGCTGGTGCCGATGCGGGTGATGCCGGCGAGCCATTCCTCCAACTCGTTGAAGAAGCGGTTTTGCGCTTGTCCGGCGGTGAGATCGAGAAACCCGAGAATGAGCGAGCCGGCAAGGCCGAACATCGACGCCGAAAATGCCATGCCCATGCCGTGCAGCGGTTTTTGCAGGCCGGATTTGAGCTGCTCGAACATCACCGTGACATCGCCATTGCCGATCGCCATCGCGCCGATGACATCGCCGACCGCGCTCACGGTGCGCAAAAGCCCCCAGAACGTGCCGAGCAGGCCGAGAAAAATCAAAAGCCCGATCATGTAGCGCGACAATTCCCGGCTTTCGTCGAGCCGGCTCGCGATCGAATCGAGCAGGCTCCGCATCGCCGCCGCAGACAGCGTGAAACGCTCGCTGGCCTCGCGGTTCTTGTTGCGTTGGGCGGCGAGCATGTTCGCCATCGGCGCGAGAAGGCGCGGCATCGGTAGGGTGGAAAGCCGCGGCCGCGCCGTGCGAAAGGTTTCAACCCAGGTCACTTCCGGGGAAAGCCGCGTCACCTGGTGCAGATTCCAGATGATACCGGCAAGCAGCACCAGGAAAATCAGGCTGTTGAGGATCGGGTTGTTGTGAAAGACGGCTTCCAGCGTCGGGGCGAGAAGCGCCACCACCCCGCCGGCGATGAGAAGAAAAACCAGCATCCGGAGCAGGTACAAGGTTGGCCGGGTCATGGCGGTGGGGGTTTCCCCTCTGAGGGAGGATCATTGGGTGCGGCATTGGGCACCGCCGGCTGGGGTGGGCCGGGGGGTGGCGGCGTCGCCGCCACCGCCGCCTGGGAAGTGACGACCACGAGATCGACACGATCGGGCGGGCCATCGCGTGACGCGGTCCCGAGCGCCCGGAGATAAATCCGCGTCGAGGGCACGCCGGCGGCCATCAGCACCGCCCGGGCGGCGAGCGCGCGATCGAGGGAGAGGCGCCGCGGCGTCGAGGGATCTTCCTTGGCGCCGCTGGCATAGGCGATGACATTGACCACGGCGGCGGGATTTTTCGCCGCTTCGCTGCCGATCTGGCGCAAGGCGGCATCGGTTGCGGGGTTGAGATCGGCGCTTTCGGGAGCGAAGGTGATCCGCGTGCCGCCGGGAACCTCGATCACCTCGCCGGCCGCCGCGGCGACCACCGGCGGCGGCGGCGGCGTGACATTGGGATGCTCGGGTGGCGCCGCCGCCGCCGGCGGGAGCAGCGGCGAGGCCGGTGGCGCGGCGGGGACGGTCAGGTTTTCCGGCGCCGTCCCCAAGCGCACGGCGGGCGGCGCTTCGGCGGGCGGCGTGGCCGCGGCGGCAGGCGGCGCGGCGGGGGCTGCGGCGGGCGGCTTGGCCTTGGCCGCCGGTTTGCTCTGGACTTTGGGTTTGGGCTTCGGCTTCGGTTTTGCCGGCGATTTCGGCGTTTCGCTTGGTGTCGCGCCGGTTTGCGGCGGTGCCGGCGCGGCGGGCGGGGTGGTTGCCGAGGCCGGGGGCGCGGCCGGGTTTTGGTCGAGCGCGCCGGGATTGACGGTCACCTGCGCCGCCGCCGGCAGCGCCAGCGCCAGCGCCAACGCCAACGAGAGAGCAAAGACCAAAGCTGGGACGATCGCACGCATGCGGCGCCGACCCTAGCCTGATCGCGCCCGCCACTCAATTGCGCGTGCCGGCTTGCGCGTCTTCATCCATCGCCTGCTGGCGGAAACGGCGGGGCCGCTGATCTGGACCGCGAACCCAGGCCAGAGGCACGAGCGTTAAGCCAATCTTGACCAAGAGCGGCTAGGGTCGGAGCATGTTTCGCTCCACCAATAGCCCCTCAGCGCGCAGCATTCGGCCTTGGCCAGTGGCGGCGAATGCGGCGCTGCTGCTCATCGTCAGCACGCTCGCGCTCGCCATGCTGACGCTGGCGCCGCCGCCGACCACGCCCGGGATTGGCGCGCCGGGTGGGGTGTCGACAGGCGCCGTCCGTGCCGCCGTTTTTCCCCCGTGGTGGCATGCGACACGCAGCTTTCTCGCCGCGTCCGCGGCCGGGGTCACGATCATTCGCACCGGCGCCATCCCGGCAATCCTGATCGTTCGTCTCGAGCACGCTGATAGCCTCGCCCGGCTGCGCCAAGCCGGGGCGTGGTTGCTCCTCGATCCACAAGCCCTTGGTGGCTGCACTGGGAAAATTTCATCATGAGCCCCTCTGAGACCCGTCCGGCCGCGATGATGGCCGGCGATGCCACGCTGACGCGGCTTCGCGAGAGCGCGAGCCGGGGATTGATCGCCTTTCTCTGGGCCAATGTCGCGCTGATCGTCGCCATCGCCGCTGCCCGCGGCCTCCCGATGCTGATACCCGCGTTGCTTGCCGTGGTGTTCGCCGGGGCGGCAACGCTGTCGTGGCGGATGGCGGGGAATGGCGCCTCGACCCGCCTCGTCGTCGCGGTGGCGGCAATGGCGATGGTGGCGTTGGCGGTGTTCGCGATGGCGGGCCATCCCTGGCAGATCGACATGCATATGTATTTCTTCGCGACCCTCGCCGGCCTCGTGGTTTATTGCGACGCTGGCGCGATCCTCGCCGGCGCGGTCGCGGTCGCGGTGCATCATCTCGTGCTGAATTTCCTGCTCCCGGCGGCGATCTACCCCGGCGGCGCGGATTTCGGCCGCGTCGTCATGCATGCGGTGATCCTGGTGTCGGAGGCCGGCGTGTTGATGTGGCTTGCCGACGCGCTCGCTCGGCTGATCGCGCGATCCGCCCGCCAAATGGCCGAGCTCGAAGCGGCGCGGGCGGCGGAAAGTGCCGCCGTCGTCGAACGCGAGGCCGCCGAGCGCCGGCTTCAGGAGGCGGCGGCAGCGCAATTGCGCCGTCTCGCCGCCGGGTTCGAGGAGCGGGTCGGCGATCTCGTGCAAAACGTCGCCACCGCCGCGATCGAGATGCGGGCAACCTCAGCGGCGATGAGCCAGGCCGCCAATGACGCGACCGAGCGCGTCGGCCTCGTGGCCACGGCTTCGGACAGCGCCTCGGCCAATGTGCAAAGCGTCGCTGGGGCGACCGAGCAACTGACCGCCTCGATCCGCGAAATCAGTCAGCAGGTTGCGAGTTCGGCGGGGGTTGCGGGCCAAGCCGCCGAGGAAGCGCGGCGCACCAATGACAAGGTAACCGGCCTTGCCCAGGCAGCGCAAAAAATCGGCGAGGTCGTGAGCATGATTCAGGATATCGCCGGCCAGACCAATCTTCTTGCGCTGAACGCGACGATCGAGGCGGCGCGGGCCGGCGAACACGGCAAGGGGTTCGCGGTTGTCGCGAGCGAGGTCAAGGCCCTCGCCAACCAAACCGCCCGCGCGACCGAGGAAATCGCCACCCAGATCCAGGGCATCCAGAGCGCCACCGGCGAGGCGGTGTCGGCAATCCGGGGGATCGACGGCACCATCGGCCGCATTAACGAGATCGCCAACGCCATCGCCGCGGCCGTCGAGCAGCAGGGCGCCGCAACCGGCGAGATCGCCGACAGCATCCAGCGCGCGGCGCAAGGCACCGACAATGTCAACCGTAATCTCGGCGGCATTACGCAAACCTCGAGCGAAATCGGCGCGGCGGCGGAACGGACCCTTGTCGCCGCGACCGGCCTTTCCTCGCTCTCGGAGACGCTACGCAAGGAAGTGGACAGCTTCGTCACCTCGATCCGCGCCGCATAGCGCCACGCCATGACCGCAGCCCCGCACCCCCCGCGCGAGCGTTTCGTCACCTTCTCCTTTGCCGCCGCCGATCTCCTGGTCGAAGCGACGACGGAGGGCACCATCACCTTCGCGATTGGCGCTTTCCACTCGCTGCTTGGTCGCCCGTCAGAAAGTTTCGTCGGCCAGAAGGTGCGTGACTTGGTGGCGCCGGGTGATCGCGAGGCGCTCGACCAGGCGCTCACCCTCCTTCCGATGCGCGGGCGGCAAGTGCCGATGACGCTGCGTCTCGCCGACAAGGCGCGCACGCCGCGCGCCCTCGCCGGCCTGTTGTTCGCCGAAGCCGGCCGCCCCGCCAAGCTTTGCCTGACATTCGCGGCCTTGCCGCTGCCGCTCGGCAAACCGGCGAGCGGCGCCGCGATGCGGCCGGTTTTGGAGGCGGCACAGGCACGCGTTCGCCAAGGCGAGGGCGGCGAACTCAATCTCCTCGAAATCTCCGCCTCGGATCCGACCCGACATCAGGGTGTTGCGATCGGCGCAGTGTTGGAGGAGATCATCCCCGGCGCCCTGGTCGGCGAGGCGGCGCCGGGCCGGATCAGCTTTCTGGCGGAGTCGGGGCCATCACAGAGCATCGTCGCCGTCGTCGCCGAGCTGGAAGCCGCCCTGCGAACCCATGGCGTCACCGGCACTGTCGCCGCACAGCGGCTCAGTTTGGCTGCCGACGCGCTCACCCCGGATCAGATGGCGCGGGCGCTTCGTCACGCCCTTGGCGTGTTCGCCCGCGGCGGGATCGAAGGGCTGGCCAAAGCCGGGTTCGCTGGTGGGCTCGCCGATTATGTCCGCCAGGCGGGCAAGCACGCCGCGGCGCTGCGCCGGGCGATCCGTGAAGAACGCTATCAATTGCTCTATCAGCCAATCGTCCGCCTCGGCGATCGCGGCCTGCATCATTACGAGGCGTTGCTTCGCCCACAAGCGATCAACGGGGTCGAGATCGGCGGGACGCAGGATTTCGTCACCCTGATCGAGACGGTCGGCCTTGCCCACGAACTCGATCTCGCGGTCGCGAAACGGGCCGCTGCCGTCGCGAGCCACGCGCCGGCGCCGATCGCTTTCAATATTTCCAGCCTTTCGCTCCAGGATGGCGGATTTCGCGCCGGTCTGCTCGCGCAACTCGCAGGGGCCGCGAAAGGCCGTGTCATCGTCGAGATGACCGAAACCGCCGAGATCGAGGATCTCGAGCAAGTACGCCAAGGCGCCGAGGCGCTGCGCGGGCTCGGCATTCCGTTCTGTCTCGATGATTTTGGCGCGGGCTCGGCCGATATGCGCATTCTGCGCGCGGTGCCGGCCGATTATGTCAAGCTCGACGGCTCCTACGTCCCTGGCGTCGCGCAGCCCGGGCGAGAGCGCGATTTCGTCGCCGCGATGGCCGAAATCGCCCGCGCCGCCGGCTGCGCGATGGTCGCCGAGCGGATCGAAAGCGAATCCGAAGCCGAGATCCTGCACGGCCTCGGCATCACCTACGGCCAGGGCTGGCTGTTTGGTCGCGCCGGCCCACTGCCCGAAAACGCGAGCGGGGTTGCCCGCCGCCGCGGCGCCAGCGCCGGAAAATGGGAATGATCGCGGCGCGCTAGAGCAAGGTAGGTTTTGATTGAACCATCCTGTTCCATCAAAACCGGCCAACGTGCTCGCCAAAATAGGTGTAGAGCGTGATCGACTTACACCGATCGCGCTCTAGTCGGCGGCCTCGGTCCGCAATTGCCCGCAAGCGGCGAGGATGTCGCGCCCGCGCGGCGTGCGCACCGGCGCCGCATAGCCGGCGTCCATCACGATTTCGGCGAAACGACGGATCGCGACCGGCGTGCTCGGCGCGAACGCGCTCCCCGGCCACGGATTGAAGGGGATGAGATTGACCTTGGCGGGAAGCCCGGCGATCAGGCGGACGAGTTCACGCGCGTCGGCCTCGCTGTCATTGACGCCGCGCAGCATGACATATTCGAAGGTGATCCGCCGCGCATTCGAGGCACCGGGATAACGCCGGCAGGCGGCGATCAGCTCGGCGATCGGGTATTTGCGGTTGAGCGGCACCAATTCATCACGCAGATCGTCGCGCACGGCGTGCAGCGAGACCGCGAGATTGACCCCGAGTTCGGCCCCGGCGCGGTCCATCATCGGCACCACGCCCGAGGTCGACAGCGTGATCCGCCGGCGCGAGAGCGCGATGCCCTCATTGTCCATGATGATGGTCATGGCGCGCGCGACGTTCTCATAATTGTAGAGCGGCTCGCCCATCCCCATCAGCACGATGGTGGAGAGCAGGCGCGGCGTCTCCCCTTTCGGGCTCGGCCATTCGCCATAGGCGTCGCGCAGCGCCATGAACTGGCCGACGATCTCGGCTGCCGAAAGATTGCGCTCGAGCCGCTGCGTCCCGGTGTGGCAAAATCGGCAGGAGAGTGTGCAGCCGACCTGCGACGAGAGACAGACGGCGCCGCGATCCTCGACAGGATCGGGAATATAGACCGTCTCCACCGAAGCCGCATCGCGCAGACGAAAGAGGAATTTCTCCGAATCATCATTGCTCTTGTGGCGCCGCGCGACCTCGGGCCGCGCGATCACGAAGCGCTCGGCCAGCCGCTCCTGCAGCGGGCGCGCGATCGACGACATCCGCGAAAAATCGCGCACCCCTTGATGATAGATCCAATGCCAGACCTGCTTGACCCGAAACGCCGGCAGATCGAGCTCGGTCAACGCCGCCGCCAGATCCTCGCGCGAAAGCCCGATCAGATCGCGCCGTCCGTCGGCAAGCTCGGCGCTGGGCGGGGAAAAAAGCGCCGCCTTGGCGAGGATGCGCGCCCGCTCATCCTCACGCAGAGCAAGATCGGCGCCCACGCTCATTTTGCCGGACACGCCTTGGTGATCGCAGCATAAGCCTGCGCGAAGCCACGCAGGCTAAACTGATCGGTCACCTGCAAATGGCGCAGCGCCGGCGCATGGGTCTGGATCTCGCGCGCATGGGTTTTGAGAAGGGCGGCGACGACGGCATGACCGTCACGCGCGAACGCCGAGCGCTGCGCGGTATAGAGGGGAAAACTCGCCTTCTCCACTTGCAGGCGAACCTCGGCGCCGGGGGGGTAGGTGTAGCCCGCGCTGAGCGCGACCGCGTCACGCCCGGAGGGGCGCTCGGTCACCGAAAGGATAACATCGCCGCGGCCGGCGATCTTCGTCGACGAGCTGCGCACCCGGGTGAAGGCGTAGCAGACGAGCTGATCGGCTTCGTGATGGGTCGCTGCCGTCCACGCCTCGAAGGTGCCGAGCGGTTGCGGCGTATCGGCGCGGTCCGGCGGGCGCTTGGCTGCCGGTTCGGCGGCGGCGGCGGCGAGCGGGAGAAGAAGGACGGCGATCGGAAGAATACGGCGCATGCGGCGATGCAATAAGCGCTCTCCGGCGGCGCGACAAGCGGCCATCTTCGGTTAACTATTTTCGGCGATGCTGCGCGCAAGACCAGGCGAGAGAACGGAATGACCCGACACGGCATCCTGAACCGCGGCACCATCGAAACCTTGACGCTGGCGCGCGAAATGGCGCAGCAGACGGCAGCGCGCGAGGCCGAGTGGCAACGCCATCGGCGAAGGCAGGTCGCGGATCTCGCCCGCTACCTCGCGGAGCGGAAGGCAAGCGCGGCCGCGGCCTCGGCGCCGGCGAGCCCGGGTTGGCGGGAGATGCTGAAGGAAGCGGCGGCGCGGCTCACGCAGCTCGCAAGCGAGACCGATGCCGCCCTCGCTCACGCCGAGGCCAGGCTACGCGCGACCCAGAAAGACCTCAACGTCGCCGAAAACCTCGCCGAGACCTTTGCCAAGGAGCAAAAATCCGCCGCCCTCCGCGCCGACGCCGCCGCCATCGCCGAACTCTGTGCGACGCGTGCCGCGCGCTAGAGCAAGGTAGGTTTTGATTGAACCATCCTGTTCAATCAAAACCGGCCAACTTGCTCGCCAAAATAGGGGTAGAGCGTGATCGACTTAAACCGATCGCGCGCTAAAGCCGGGCGTTCGTTCAGTTCCGGGTCTTATCGACCAGCGCGTTTTTCGCGATCCACGGCATCATCGCCCGGAGCTTCTCGCCGACCTGTTCCACCGGGTGCTCGCCCACGCGCCGGCGCATCGCCTTGAAGCTGGTCTGATTGACGCGGTTTTCCAGCATCCAATCGCGGGTGAACTTGCCGGATTGGATATCGCCCAGAACCCGCTTCATCTCCGCCTTGGTCTCGGCGGTGATGATGCGCGGGCCGCTGACATATTCGCCATATTCGGCGGTGTTGCTGATCGAATAGTTCATGTTGGCGATGCCGCCCTCATAGATCAGATCGACGATCAGCTTGACCTCATGGAGACACTCGAAATACGCCATTTCCGGCGCATATCCAGCCTCGACCAGGGTCTCGAAGCCGCCCTTGATGAGTTCGACGAGACCGCCGCACAGCACCACCTGCTCGCCGAAGAGATCGGTCTCGCATTCTTCCTTGAACGTCGTCTCGATGATCCCGGCGCGACCACCGCCGATCGCCGAGGCGTAAGAAAGCGCGATCTCGAGCGCGTTGCCGGAAGGGTTCTGCGCGACCGCGACCAGGCACGGCACCCCGCCGCCGCGCTGATACTCCGAACGCACGGTATGGCCGGGGCCTTTCGGCGCGATCATGAAAACGTCGATATCGGCGCGCGGCTCGATCAGGTTGAAATGGATGTTGAGGCCATGGGCGAAGGCGATCGCCGCCCCCGGCTTCATATTGGCCGCGAGATGATCGCGGTAGAGATCGCCCTGCCCCTCATCCGGGGTCAGCACCATCACCACGTCGGCCCATTTCGCCGCCTCCGCCGGGGCAAGGACGCGAAGCCCCGCCGTTTCCGCCTTGGCGACCCCCGCCGAGCCGGCGCGAAGCCCGACGACGATGTCCTTTACACCAGAATCCTTGAGATTGTTGGCGTGGGCATGGCCCTGGCTGCCATAGCCGATCACGGCGACCTTCTTCGCCTTGATCAAATTCACGTCCGCATCGCGGTCGTAGTAAACGCGCATGTCTTACCCCTATTTTATGGTCACGAAAGCGGCGATAGCAAAGCTGAACAGCAGGAACGTGATGCCGACCGCCATGCGATTGATCTGCGGAAAAATCAGATAGTTGATTAGCCGGTATTTATCTTCTGTTTTACGCTCTGTCACGTAGGGATCGATCTCGTTATCCTCGCTTTTCAAAAATTCCGTGATTTTTCGGAGGTAAACCCCGGCGATCGTTTCGTGAAAATTGGCGCGATGCGCCTTGCGTAACATCGTGTAGCTGGTCAGAAACAGCGACATCTTGATGAAAAAACTCAAGAGCATGACGATGCTCTGGTCTCTGATCATCTGAAGCGGCAAATGCTCGACAACGAAAACCACGGTGATGATTTGGAAAAACGCCCGCATCAAGACATATTGCGAGCGTTCTTGGTGCATCATCATGGTCGTATGGCTCTGGTAGAGACGAAAATAGACATCGAGAACGTGATTTTGTGCCGGCGTCGGCAGGCGAGGCGCGGGAGGCATCGCCATCAAATCACGTGCGCCCCGCGCGCGATCGCGGCGACCCCGGTGCGTGAAACCTCGGCCAAGCCCAGCGGGCGCATCAGCTCGAGAAACGCATCGAGTTTGTCGGGATTGCCGGTCATTTCGAACACGAAGCTCTCGGTCGTCGCATCGACGACGCGGGCCCGGAACGCATCGGCAAGGCGCAGCGCCTCGGCCCGCTTCTCGCCAGCGCAGAGGATCTTGATCAGCGCCATTTCGCGCGCGAGATGCGGCCCCTCCTTCGAGAGATCGGCGACACGATGGACCGGCACCAAGCGGTCGAGCTGCGCCTTGATCTGCTCGATCACCATTTCAGTCCCCGAGGTCACGACATTGATGCGCGAACGCCCGCGCCCATCCTCGACCGGCGCCACCGTCAGGCTGTCGATATTATAGCCACGGCCGGAAAAAAGCCCAATCACGCGGGCGAGCACCCCGGCCTCGTTATCGACCAGGACCGAGATCGTCGCGGTGCGCATGCCATTGCCGTTCGCCATCACACCAGCACCAGCCCTTCATCGGTGATGCCGGCCGCCTCGCTCTCATGCTCGGGGCCGAGGATCATTTCATTATGCGCCGCCCCCGAGGGGATCATCGGAAAGCAATTTTCCGCCTGATCGACGGCGATATCGGCGATCACCGCGCGATCGCTGGCGAGCATCTCGTGGATGACCGGGTCAAGCTCCTCGATCGTCCGGGCGCGGAGGCCGACGGCATGAAAACTCTCGGCGAGACGAACGAAATCCGGCAACGCCGCGGTATAGCTCTCGGCATAGCGGCCGCCATGCAGCAATTCCTGCCATTGCCGCACCATGCCCATGTATTGATTGTTGAGAATGAAGATTTTTACCGGCAGGCGATACTGCGCGAGCGTGCTCATCTCCTGGATATTCATCAGAATCGACGCCTCGCCGGCGATATCGATCACCAGCGCGTCGGGATGCGCGATTTGGACGCCCATTGCCGCCGGCAGGCCATAGCCCATGGTGCCGAGCCCGCCCGAGGTCATCCAGTGATTGGGGCGCTCGAAGCGGAAATGCTGCGCCGCCCACATCTGATGCTGGCCGACCTCGGTCGTGATGAAGGTCTCGCGCCCCGACTCCTTGGTGATTTCGTAGAGCCTGCGGATCGCGTGTTGCGGCTTGATGATCGCCCCCGGCGCCGTCGCCTGGGTGTAACGCAGGCAATCGCGCTCTCGCCAGGTCTCGATCTCGCGCCACCAGGCGGCGAGCGCGGCGCGATCGGGCGGCGTCTTATCCTGTTTCCAAGCGGCGAGCAGAGCGGCGAGCGCGCGCCCGGCATCAGCGACGATGGCAACCTCGACCGCGACGTTCTTGTTGATGCTGGCGGGATCGATGTCGATATGGATTTTCCGCGCGTTCGGGCTGAAGGCGTTGAGCCGGCCGGTGACGCGGTCATCGAAGCGCGCACCGACCGCGAGCATGACGTCGCAGCCATGCATCGCGAGATTAGCCTCAACCGTCCCATGCATCCCGAGCATGCCGAGGAAAAGCGGGTCAGAGGCGGGAAACGCCCCGAGCCCCATCAGCGTCGAGGTGCAGGGAAACCCGGTTTCGCGCACCAGCCGGGTCAGCATCTCCGCCGCCTCCGGCCCGGCATTGATCACGCCGCCGCCGGTATAGATGATCGGCCGTTTCGCGCTTTTGAGAAGCTGAACCGCCGCCTCGATCTGCCGCATATCGGGGTCGAGACGCGGGCGATAGCTGCGGTGCGGCGCGGTTGATGCCGGCGCATAAGGGGCGGGGTTGATGACGATATCCTTCGGCAGATCGATCACCACCGGCCCCGGCCGGCCCGAGCGCGCGACATAGAAGGCTTCATGGACGATACGCGCGAGATCCTCGGATTTCTTGACGAGATAGTTATGCTTGGTCGCCGGCCGGGTGATCCCGGTGGTGTCGGCTTCCTGGAAAGCATCGTTGCCGATCAGATGGGTCGGCACCTGGCCGGTGAGGCAAACGATCGGGATACTGTCCATCAGCGCGTCGACGAGACCGGTGACGGCATTGGTCGCGCCCGGCCCGCTGGTCACCAGCACGACGCCGACCTTGCCGGTCGAGCGCGCATAGCCTTCCGCCGCATGCACCGCCGCCTGCTCGTGGCGGACGAGGATATGGCGGATGGCGTTCTGCTGAAAAATCGCGTCATAGATCGGCAAAACCGCGCCGCCGGGATAGCCGAAAATCACCTCGACGCCCTGTTCCTTGAGCGCGCGCAACAAAACTTCCGCCCCCGGCCGCATCTCATTCGTCGTCATCGCCCATCACCTCTCAGCTCGCGGGTTCACTAGGCCGGGGAGGCTTGTGGCGTCAACCCGGCGGAGGTTAGAAAATTGAGCAGATCAGCCATGCTTCTTTGCGAAAATTGCGTGAAATCATCGATTCTCGCATCAATCGTATAAATCTCCGGGCTCAAGCGATGGTGACGAAACCATGTCGCCTGGCGCTTGGTGTATTGCCCGGTCACCAGCTCGGCCCGCCGCCTGGCCTCGGCGAGCGAGATGTCGCCGCGAAGATAGGCCGAGAGTTCCGGCACACCATGCGCACGAAGCAGCGGCAAGGCGGGATCGAGGTTTTGCGCGAGCAACGCCCGCACCTCCGCGAGCGCGCCGGCCTCGAGCATCGCCACAAACCGCCGCGCGATCGCCTCGCGCAACCCCTCGCGTGGCGGGTCGAGCAGAATGGCCGCGAACCGCCAGCCCGCCGGCGCCGGCGCGGCTTGCGCCTGCCAGGCGGCAAGCCCGCGCCCGGTGGCGAGAAAAACCTCCATCGCGCGCGCGATGCGCTGGGAATCCTGCGGGCGGAGGCGCGCGGCGGTTTCGGGGTCACGCGCGGCGAGTTCAGCATGGAGTGCCGCCGGCCCGAGTGCGGCAAGCCGCGCGCGCGCTTCTTCCCGCGCGGCGTCGGAGACCGGCGGGATCGCAGCCAACCCCCCGACCAGCGCCTGCAGATAAAGGCCACTCCCGCCGCAGAGAATGGGAACGCGCCGCTCTCCGCGCGCGTGATCGAGCGCAGAGAGCGCCGCCTCCCGCCACCAAGCGGCAGTCGCCGGCGGACTAGGCGGGAGCACGCCATAGAGATCATGCGGCGCGCGGGCGAGGTCGGCATCCGACGGCCGCGCCGTCAGAACCCTGAGATCGCGATAGAGCTGCATCGCATCGGCATTGATGACAACACCACCGAGCCGCTCAGCGAGCGCCAAAGCCAGCGCCGATTTGCCCGAGGCCGTCGGCCCGGCAACGATCAGCGCCACCCCGCCCCTTGCCTCGGCGCCATTCCGCCCGCATGGTCCGCCCGCCATGAATTACGTCCTCACCCTCGTCGCCGACCGCGCGGCGACCACCCTCGATGCCGCCACCGTCGCCGAAATCGCCGATGCCATCCGCGCCGGGCCGGCGGAAATCCTCTCGCCCGGCGAGGCGGTCGATCTCCCCTGCCCCGCGCCACCGCCGCCGGCGGCGATCGCGGCCCTCCTCGGCGCCCGGCCGATCGATGTGTTTTGCCTCCCCAGCACCGGCCGGCGCAAGCGTCTGCTGGCCGCCGACATGGACAGCACCATCATCACCGCCGAGGTGATCGACGAACTCGCGGCCGAAGCCGGAATCGGCGCCGAAATCGCCGCCATCACCGCGCGCAGCATGGCAGGCGAGATCGATTTCGCGACCGCGCTCCGCGACCGCGTCGCGCGGCTGCGCGATACCAGGCTCACCGCCCTCGATCGCGTCGCCGCCCGGCTTCGCGCGACCGAGGGCGCGCGCGAACTGATCGCGACGATGCGCGCCCACGGCGCCGTCACCGCGCTCATCTCCGGTGGGTTCACCTTCTTCACCGCCCGCATCGCCGCGGATCTCGGATTTGCCGCCCATTTCGCCAACCGCCTCCAAGACGACGGACAGGTGCTCACCGGCACGGTCGCCGAGCCGGTGCTCGACCGCAACGCGAAGGAGCGCATCCTCCGCGAACTCGCGCAGCGTCACGCCATCCCGCTCGCCGAGACGATGGCGATCGGCGACGGCGCCAACGATCTCGCCATGCTGGCAACCGCCGGGCTCGGCATCGCGTTTCGCGCCAAACCCGTGGTGGCGGACGCGGCGCGCGCGCGCATCACCCACGGCACCCTCCGCGCCGCCCTGTTCGCGCAGGGGTATCGGCTCAGCGAGTTTCGAGAGTGAAAGAAAGTTTCGTTCTTTTTTGAAAAAAAAGAACCAAAAAACTTTTATCCCGTGACGCAGTGCCATCGGCGCCGCTTCCGCAAGAGAACGGGGAAAAAGTCTTTTTGCTTCTTTTTCGGAAGTTAAAAGAAGGCTTTACCTGCGACTTTCGCCATGCGCGGCGGCGATGAAGGCGCGGATCAAGGCTGGATCCTTCTCGCCCGGCCGTCGTTCGACGCCGGAGGAGACATCAACCGCCGGCGCGCCGGTCATCGCGATCGCCGCGGCGACATTCTCCGGGGTCAGGCCACCGGCGAGCAGCCAGGGCGCCGGCGGGTGCCAATCCCGCAGCAAACGCCAGTCGAAAGCAACCGCATTGCCGCCCGGGCGGGTCGCGCCGCGCGGCGGGCTCGCATCCAACAGCAGGGCATCGGCGCTTTCGGGATCGGAGGGGAGATCGGCCGCCGTCGCGATGCCGACCGCGCGCCAGACCGGGCGGCCGAATTCCGCGCGGATCGCCGCCGCCATCGCCGCCGGGCCGTGGATTTGCAGGATATCGAGCGGGATCACGGCGAGCACCGCGGCGATCTCGGCAAAAGAAGGGTTGACGAACAACCCGACCCGTGGCGGCCCGGCTTTCTCCCGCGCCGAGAGTTTCGCTGCGCGCTCGGCGCTGACCGCGCGCGGCGAGGGTGGGAAGAAAACGAAGCCGAGCCAATCGGCGCCGGCGGCAACCGCGGCATCGAAAGCGGCTTCGCAATTGATGCCGCAAATTTTGACCCGCACGGCGCCGGCCATCGCGATCAGCCGGCAGGCGGCAGCAGGGTCGGGCTGTCGCCGGGCCGCGCCTTGAGCGTCGCGATCTCCTGCTCGAGCGCCGCAACCCGCGCTTCCGCCCGCCGCGCCCGGCGCCGCGCGCCGAGCGCCGGCAGCCAGGTGAACAACGCCCCGAGCAAAAACGCGATCGCCATCGCGCCAAGCACGGCAAGCGCCAGCGGCGCTTGCAGGCTCCATCCCGTCGGCCACAGGCGCAGCGCCACCGGCGCGGTGTTCGAGAGCACGAACAACACAATGAGCAGCAAAAGCGGCAGAAGGAGGAAAAAACGGAGCATCGGCAGCCCGATCAGGAAGCCGCCGCCGCACTGCCCTGATTGACGCGCTCGCGCAGCTCCTTGCCGGCCTTGAAGAAAGGAACGCCCTTCTCCTCGACCTCGACCAACGTGCCGGTGCGCGGATTGCGCCCGGTGCGGGCCTCGCGATGCTTGACGGTGAAAGCGCCGAAGCCACGCAGCTCAACGCGCGCGCCCTGCGCCAAAGCATTGGCGATTTCCGCGAAAATCGTGTTGACGATTTTCTCGACATCGCTCGCGTAAAGATGCGGATTGGCGGCCGCGAGCTCAGCGATCAGTTCGGATTTCGTCATGGTCTCTATCCTCACCCCCAGATACCACGCCAGCCAAGGATGCCACGCGGCCCCTCACTCGCCGGAAGGCTGCCAGAGTGCCCATCCGCCGTCAAGCATAACCTGTTGTGAAAACAAGATTTTCAGTGGAATGGAGAGCATCCCGCCGAAATTGCCGCCGAGCACCCGCTCGGCCAGGCTGCGGGTTTCGATGTCACTCACCGGGAGGGTTTCCGGCACCGCGCGGCTTTTCGCGAGCCACGCCCGCGCCTCGCTCTCGCCGCCAAATTCATCGACGAGGCCGAGCGGCAGCGCCTGATGCCCGGTATAGGCGCGGCCATCGGCAAGAGCGCGCACCCGCGCCACGTCCATATGCCGCCCCTCGGCAACCATGGCGACGAACTGCTCATACATATCCATCACCAGCGATTGCATCGCAACCCGCCCCTCTGGCGAGAGCGGCTTGGTGAAGCTCGGCTGGTCCTTGAGCGGGCCGGAGACGATGGCATCGGCATTGACCCCGAGCTTGGCGAGCAGGCCGGAAACGTCACCGGTTTCGAGCAAGACGCCGATCGAGCCGGTGAGCGTCGCCGGGCTGCAGAAAATCCGCGCCGCCGGCACCGCGATCATGTAGCCCGCCGAGGCGGCGACCCCGTCCATCACCGCGACCACCGGCTTTTTTGCCGCAACCCGGGCGATGGCGTCGTGCAGGCTCTCGCCACCGGCGACCGAGCCGCCGGGGCTGTCGATCTCGACCACCAGCGCCGCGACCGATGGATCGGTGGCCAGCGCGCTGACGGCGCGGGTCAAGGTGCGATCCTCGGTGATCAGCCCACGCACCAGCAGCCGGGCGACGTGGGGGCGGCCGGGCACGACGCCACCGCTCCCGCCCAACCCCGCGGCGAGTGCTGCGACAAGCGCGAGCACCGCGACGATCCGCCACACCGCGAGGCGGCGCTTGAGGCGCCGCCGATCGAGCAGAAGATCGGCCTCGAGGCTCATCGCCGCGCGCCGCGCTTCGCTTACTCGGTCTCCTGCTGCGCCTGCTGGTTACGCCGGCGGATCGCCGCACCCAGGATGTCACCGAGGGACGCGCCGGAATCGGAGGAGCCGAAATCGGCCATCGCCTGCTTCTCCTCGTCCACTTCCTTGCCCTTGATGGTGAGGCTGAGCTTGCGCGCGGCGCGATCGACCGCCGTCACCTTGGCGTCGAGCTTTTCGCCGACCGCGAAGCGCTCGGCGCGCTGATCGGCCTTGTCGCGGGCGAGTTCGGCGCGGCGGATGAAACCGCCGAGAACGTCGTCGACCTTGACCTCGATGCCGTTCGACTGCACCGCCGTCACGACGCAGGTGACGATGTCGCCCTTGTGGATGCGATCGAGCACATCCGCCGCCGGATCGACCTGCAACTGCTTGATCCCGAGGCTGATGCGTTCCTTCTCGACATCGACGTCGAGCACCTTGGCGCGCACGATGTCGCCCTTGTTATATTTCGTGATCGCGACCTCGCCGGGCTCGTCCCAGGAGATGTCGGACATGTGCACCATGCCATCGAGATCGGCGGTGAGACCGATGAAGAGGCCGAATTCGGTGATGTTGCGGATCTCGCCCTCGATCGTCGAGCCGATCGGATGCTGATCGAGGAAGACCTCCCAGGGATTGCCCTGGACCTGCTTCAGGCCGAGCGAAATGCGCCGCTTGCCGGCATCGACGTCGAGCACCATGACCTCGACTTCCTGGCTGGTCGCGACGATCTTGCCGGGATGGACGTTCTTTTTCGTCCACGACATTTCCGAGACATGCACCAATCCCTCGACCCCGGGCTCGAGTTCGACGAACGCACCATAATCGGTGATGTTGGTGACACGGCCGGTGAATTTCGTCCCCGGCGGGTATTTCGCCGCAATCCCCTCCCACGGGTCGGCCTCGAGCTGCTTCATGCCAAGGCTGATGCGCTGGGTTTCGGGGTTGAAGCGGATCACCTGCACGCGCACCGGCTGGCCGATCTGCAGCGCCTCGGCGGGATGGTTGATCCGCCGCCAGGCGATGTCGGTGACATGGAGCAGGCCATCGACGCCGCCCAAATCGACGAAGGCGCCGTAATCGGTGATGTTTTTCACCACGCCGTCGATGATCATGCCTTCCTTGAGGCCCTGGATCAGCTCGGTCCGCTGCTCGGCGCGGGTCTCCTCGAGCACGGCGCGGCGCGAGACGACGATATTGCCGCGCGCGCGGTCCATTTTCAGGATTTGGAAGGGCTGCGGCGTTCCCATCAGCGGCGTTACGTCACGCACCGGGCGGATATCGACCTGGCTTCCCGGCAGGAAGGCGACGGCGCCGCCGAGATCGACGGTAAAGCCGCCCTTGACACGGCCATAGATGGTGCCGGTCACGCGCTGGTTGGCGGCGAAGGCCTTTTCGATATTGGTCCAGGATTCCTCGCGCCGCGCCTTCTCGCGCGAGAGCACGATGGCGCCGTCGCGATCCTCGTAGCGCTCGACGAACAGCTCGACGCTGTCGCCGGGTTTGACCTCCGGGGCCATCCCGGGCGGGGCGAATTCCTTGAGCGGCACCCGGCCTTCGCTTTTGAGGCCGACATCGACGATCGCGAATTCATCGGTCAGGCGCAGCACGTGGCCGGTGATGACCGACCCCTCGAAGCCGGCATCGCGGCCGAGGGTTTGGTCGAGCATGGCGGCGAAATCCTCGCCCCCGGCATCGCGGCCGGGCGCGGCGGTAGCAGACGCAGTGGCAGCCATCGGAATGGGTCGATCCTTATGTGGCGCGGGCTGGCCAAAGCCACCCGGTCCTGGTTTGCGCGTCCGGGTCGCGGACACGTCTTGCCCGTGCAGGTCGCAGGGGCCGATGAAACACCTGAATGAACGGAAGCGGCAGCGCGCCACGCCGCCGGGGGACCGGCCGCGTGGCGTTGCGGACAGATACGCCATACCCTTCGCGAGTCAAGTAAAACCCGCGCCGGCAAGCCGGTTTTCCTCGTGATCGTCGGTCACGAAGGCGATGCGCGCGCGCCGATGGCGGCAGCGACCAGGGCGAGCGCCGCCTGAAACGCGGCCTCGGCGTCAAGGGCGGTGGTATCGAGCGTGACCGCATCCGCCGCCGGGCGAAGCGGGGCGATCGTGCGCGCCGCGTCTTCGGCATCGCGCGCCGCCAAATCCGCCGTCACCTGCGCGAGCGCGCCGAGCACGGCGCCACGCTCGCGCCAACGCCGCTCAGCGCGCGCGGCGAGCGAGGCGGTGACGAACAGCTTCGCCGTCGCGTCGGGCAGAACCACCGTGCCGATATCGCGCCCATCCAGCACCGCCCCTTGGGTGCGCGCAAACTGGCGCTGAAAGTCGAGGAGGGCTGCGCGCACCGCGGCCTGGCCGGCAACCGCGCTCGCCGCGCGGTCGACCGCTTGGGTGCGGAGATCGTCGCGCGTGAGGTCGGCGGGGGTGAGCGCGCGCGCCGCCTGCGCTGCTTGCGCCGGATCGGCGGGATCGCCGCCATGGTCGAGCACGCGCCGGCCGACGGCGCGATAAAGCAGCCCGGTATCGAGATAGGGAAGGTTGAAATGGGCGGCGAGGCGGCGGGCGAGCGTCCCCTTCCCCGCCGCCGCCGGCCCGTCGATCGCAATGGTGAGCGGTGGCGCCATCATGCCGGCGCCATCGCCGCCCCGAGCCCGTTCATCAGGTGGGCAAACCCGGGGAAGCTGGTTTCGATGAAACGGGCATCGTCGATCGCAACCGGCGCGACGCTCGCGAGCCCGAGCACCAGCGCGCTCATCGCGATGCGGTGATCCATCCCGGTCGCGACCATCCCGCCCCCCGGCGTCGGCGCGCCGGCGCCGTGGATGATGAGATCGTCATCCTCGATCGCGACCCGAACGCCATTGCCAGCGAGCAGTGCCGCCGTTGCGGCAAGCCGGTCGCTCTCTTTCACGCGCAATTCAGCGAGCCCACGGAGCCGCGTCGTGCCGCGCGCGCACGCGGCGGCGACGGCGAGGATAGGATATTCGTCGATCATGCTCGGGGCGCGCGCCGCCGGCACATCGACGCCCCGGAGCGCCGCGTGGCGGACGGCGAGATCGCCGACCGGCTCACCGCCGCTGATCCGGCGATTTTCGATCACGATGCCCGCCCCCATTTCCGCGAGCGTCGCAAAAAGGCCAGTGCGCAGCGGATTGAGGCCGATCCCCGGCAGCGTGATCGCCGAATCGGGCACGAGAAGCGCGGCAACCAGCGGGAATGCCGCCGAGGAAGGATCGCCCGGCACGGCGATGTCGGCGCAACGCAATTCCGGCAGGCCGGCGAGTTCGATCACCCGCCCCTCCCCGTCATCGCTCACCGAAACGCTGGCCCCGAAATGGCGCAGCATGTTTTCCGAGTGATCGCGTGTTGCCACCGGCTCCTCGACGCGGGTGATCCCGCGGGCGTTGAGGCCGGCGAGCAAAATCGCCGATTTCACCTGCGCCGAGGCCACCGGCAGGCGGTAGGTGATCGGCAGCGCCGCGCCGGTGCCGGCGATCGCGAGCGGCATCCTGCCGCCGGCGCGGGCGGAAAATGTCGCACCAGAGGCGGCGAGCGGTGTCATCACCCGGCGCATCGGCCGGCGGCGGAGGCTGGCATCGCCGGTGAGCACCGAAAAAATCGGGTGGCTTGCGAGAATGCCGGCGAGGAGCCGCGCCGCGGTGCCGGAATTGCCCATGTCCAGCACATCTTCGGGCTCGACGATGCCGCCAACCCCGCGCCCGGCGACGCGCCAGTCGCCATCCCCCTCGCGCGTCACGGCAGCGCCCAACGCCCGCATCGCCGCCGCCGTCCGCAGCACGTCTTCCCCTTCGAGCAGGCCGGTGATCCGGCTCTCGCCGAGCGCGAGCGCGCCGAGCATCAGCGCCCGATGGCTGATCGATTTGTCCCCCGGCACGCGCGCCACCCCGGCGAGCCCGCGCGCCGGGCGCCGCGATACCATTCCCGCCTCAGGCCGCTCGCCCACTGCCTTTTCTCCCTGCCGACACCGCCATCGCCGCCGGCGCGATAGCACGGCGCTCAGGGGTTTGACAGAGGCGCGGGGGAATGGCATGGGGCGCGCCCGACTGGCATGTTCCAATTGGCGGTGTTGTTTGCCAATTGGCGTTTTAACGAGGCCCCCGATGGCGAAGCCCGAACTCGGCAGCAAGCGCACCTGCGTCCAATGCGGCACCCGGTTCTATGATCTCCTGAAACAGCCGGCGATCTGCCCGAAATGCGGCGCCGAGCAGCCGCCCGAGCAGCCCCGTCTCCGCCGCCCGCCCACCGCCGTGGTCGAGGATAAGCGGCCGAAGAAAGCAGTGGCGCCGGAGCTCGAGGATGCCGATCTCGTCGATATCGAGGTGGTCGAGGACGCGGACGTGATCGAAGACACCGCCGATCTCGAAGACGATGCCGACACGCTCGACGCCGATATCGAGGTCGAGCCCGACGGCGACGAGGCCGATCACTGAGGGCGCGCGGCGGCGGCCATCTGGTCAACGCCGCCGCGCCCGGTTAACCTCGCGGCCATGAAGATGAGAGACCGGCGCGCCGACCAGCACGCCGAGGGGAGGAAAACATGCCGCGTTTCTGCGCCAATCTCTCGATGATGTTCAACGAGGTGCCGTTCCTCGAACGTTTCGCCGCCGCCGCCGCCGCCGGCTTCACCGCCGTCGAATATCTGTTTCCCTATGACCACGATCCGGCGACGCTGCGCGCCGCCCTCGACGCGGCGGGCCTGACCCAGGTGCTGTTCAACGCCCCGCCTGGGGATTGGTCGGCGGGGGAGCGCGGCATCGCCTGCCTTCCCGGCCGCGAAGCGGAATTCCGCGCCGGGATCCGCCGCGCCCTCGCCTATGCGCAAGCGCTCGGCTGCCGACAGGTGCATTGCATGGCCGGACTCGCGCCCGCTGGGCTTTCGCCGGTGACGCTGGCTGCGGTCTATGCGACCAACCTTGCCTGGGCGGCAGAAGAGGCGCAGGCAGCCGGGGTCAGATTGCTGATCGAGCCGATCAATCACCGCGACATGCCGGGCTATTTCCTCAATACCACCGACCAAGCCGCCGACCTCATCGAAGCGCTCGGGCGCGAGCGCCTCGGCCTGCAATTCGACCTCTATCACTGCCAGATCACCGAGGGTGACGTGACACGGCGGATGGCGCGTCTCATGCCGCTGATCGCGCATATGCAGATCGCCGACGTCCCTGACCGCCATGAGCCGGGAAGCGGTGAAATCGGCTGGGAGTATGTTTTCGCGCGCATCGACGCGCTCGGCTATCAGGGCTGGGTCGGCTGCGAATACCGCCCGGCCGGCGACACCAATGCCGGGCTCGCCTGGCGCCGGCGCTATGGCGTTTGAGCGCGGCACGTAACGGAAGGAAAAGACCATGCAGATCGGTTTCATCGGCCTTGGCATCATGGGGCGCCCGATGGCGCTCAATCTCAAGAAGGCCGGCCACGAGATCCTGGTTCCCGAACGCGCGAGCCTGACGGCGGAAATCCGCGCGGCGGCAACCGTGCTCGCCGATGCGACGGCGGTCGCGCGCGCCGCCGAGGTGGTGATCCTGATGCTGCCCGACACCCCCGATGTCGAGCAGGTGCTGTTTGGCGCAAACGGCGTCGCGGATGGGCTATCGGCGGGCAAGCTGGTGATCGACATGTCCTCGATCGACCCGCTCGCGACCAAGCGCTTCGCCGAACGCATCGCGGGCCTTGGCTGCCACTATCTCGACGCGCCGGTCTCGGGCGGCGAGGTCGGCGCCAAGCAAGCAACGCTCACCATCATGGTCGGCGGGCCGGAGGCGGCTTTCCGGCGCGCAGAGCCCCTATTTGCCGCCATGGGCAAGAGTATCACCCATATCGGGGCCGAGAATGGCGCGGGCCAGATCTGCAAGGTCGCCAACCAGATCGTGGTCGCGCTCAATATCGAGGCGGTGGCGGAGGCGTTGCTCTTCGCCTCGCGTGCCGGCGCCGATCCCGCGCGCGTCCGCGCCGCCCTGCTCGGCGGTTTCGCGGCCTCGCGGGTGCTCGAAGTGCATGGCCAGAGGATGCTCGATCACAGCTTCGCTCCGGGCTTTCGCGTCCGCCTGCATCAGAAGGATCTCAACCTCGCGCTCTCGGCGGCGCGTCAGCTCGGCCTTGCCCTCCCCAATACGGCGAGTGCGCAGCAGCTTTTCTCGGCGGTGGTGGCGCATGGTGGCGCCGACCGCGACCATGCGGCGATGCTGGAAGCACTCGAAGAGCTGGCCGCGCATAAGGTGCACGCGCCGGGGTGAAGACACGCGGAGCGGGATTCCATTACTTTTTATTCACGTCATATGAAGATCGCGGCCATCAGCGCCGAAATATTATCGCTGATATGAAATTAAGCCCATGACTCTGATTCCGAGACATGCGATAATCACCTATTAAATTTTGTCCGAATCGGAATGCGGATCAGGATTCGGGTGATTCGAGCTCTGGAGGGATACCGCTCATGCGCTTCACTGAGATCGGCCAGCAACTGCGCGCTTATCGCATGGAAACCGGCCTTCGCGCCGAGGAAATCGCCGCTCGTCTCGGCGTCTCCCGGGCAGCGCTCTATCGCTATGAAAAAGGCGAAGTCATCAAGCTCGACACCATTCAGCGTTTGGCTGAATTGCTCAAAATTTCGCCCTTATCCCTACTTGGGATCGGGGTCGAATATTATAATCGTCCTGCCGGCTATTTCGAGCGCCTCCGCCAGATCGAGGAAACCGCCGATCAGATCCTGCTCGTGCACCAGCCGATCTGTTATCTCACCACCTCCGCCAACTATGATTCGGCGCTCGCCGAAGCCTTTTTCGAAGCCGCCGACGCCGCCGGGGCGGAGCGCGGCGCCATGCGCTCGGCAGCGGAGCAATTGCTCGGCCTCCTTGCCGCCCGCAAGAAATCCTACCAAGCGCGACGCCCGAGCATCATCGCCATGGTCTCGGCCTCCTCGATCGCCCGCTTCCTCGAAGGCGGGATCGCGAGCGCGCTGCCGCTTTCGGAACGGATGCGCCGCGTCTGCCGCGACATCGCCGCCACCGAAATCGAACATACCGCAAGTCTGATGGAAACCGAGCCGATGGGCCTGCAATTCGGCCTCCTGCAATCGGGTGAGCCGAGCAGCACATTCGAGATTCTCCGCACCCGCGATCGCGCCAGCCTCGCCGTCAACCCGTTCCCACCCGATACCGCGCCGAATGGCCAGCCCGGCGTTGCGATGGTGACCAGCGCCGATGACGCCGTCGGCGCGCATCAGCGCGTCGCCGAAGCCAATTGGCGTGACGTCCTCAAAGGCACCGCCGCCGCCGCCAAGCTCCGCGACCTCGTCGCTAGAGCGCGATCGGCCTGACGCCGCGCCGCCCGGTTCGAGCGCTCACTCCGCCGAGCGGATCGCCGCCGCGAGTTCGGGGGAACGCGCGGCCGGGTGAGCGGGGTTGGCAAAGCGCACTTCGCCGCCCGCCGCGGCTTGCGGCACCGGCAGGCCGACGAGTTCGGCCCGCGTCGCGCAGCTCACCGCGGCCACCGGACGCGCCTCGGCGCCGGCGAGGAAGCCCCGCGCCGCGCCCTCGAGGCGAAGCGTCTCGCGCAAGCCACGCCATTCGGCGAGATCGGTATCCTCGAGAAACATCGCCAGAACGCCAGGCGCGGCGCCGCTCAGACGGCTGCCGCTGAGCGCCGCGAGGCGCCGCCTGAGCGCCGTCCCGACATCGTCCTCGCGCGCCGCGCGCGCTGCCATGACGAACACGCCCTGGCCGGCGACGGTGACCGAAAGATGCGCTTCGGGACCAAAATCGCCGCGCAATTGCGCGAGTAGGCCGTGTTGACTGGTGTCCGTCCCGGCGAGGACGAGCGGATCGAGCCGCAGCACCGCCGTCTCATCCTGCTGCGCCCGACCATCACCCGCCAAAAGCGTGCGGATGCGCGCCTGCAGGTGCGCGGGGCTCGCAGTCTCTCCGCCCCCATCAGCCCGCAACCCCTGCGGCAGCGTCATCTTGAGGAGATAGCGGCCGGGGTGAGCGGCAAGCCAGGCGTGCAGATCGGGATCGACGCGGTCGGCGAGCTGCCGCCAGGCCTGCCGCGAAACCTCGCGTCCATCCTCGGCGGAGAGGACATCGCAGACGATTTCGGCGCGGGCACCATTGCGGCTGATCGCGAGATCGAACGCGGCGCCGGTCTCGAGCCCGGCGAAACTGACCGAAAATCCCCGCCGCCGATGCCGCTCGGCGACCCGCATCTG
This sequence comes from Acidibrevibacterium fodinaquatile, assembly GCF_003352165.1. Lineage (GTDB taxonomy): Bacteria > Pseudomonadota > Alphaproteobacteria > Acetobacterales > Acetobacteraceae > Acidibrevibacterium > Acidibrevibacterium fodinaquatile. Next base: position 1,006,060 of record NZ_CP029176.1, on the reverse strand, counting down.
GTGAAAAATCGGGGTGAGCGCGCCATCGCCACTGAGCGCGGCGTGGAGGCTGGCGTGCAGCGCCGCCTTTCCCTTCGCGGCGAGGCCGCGAAACGACGCCGCAAGCAAGCCGGCGAGATGGACGATTTCGCTTTCCGCGGCATTCGGCGCGCGCGCCGGCGCGCGCAGCAGCCGGGCGATGGTCAGCTCGATCGCATGCCGCTGCCGCGCCGCCCGGCCACAGCGCCGCCCCTCCGCAGCCGCCGCTTCCAGCGCCGCGATACGTGACCACCAGGTTTCCTTGCCGACCACGCCGACGAAGCTCTCCAACGGCTTTTCAGACATGAGACCCCAACCACTCGCTGCTTTGCCCTGACTTACGCGCGGGGCAGCGGAATGGATGCAGTGTCGCGGTCACACAACCGTGAACGGATCAGAACGGAAACCGCACCGAGAAAATCCAGGCATGGGTGTAGGTCGGCGTCAGCGGGTCATATTCGGCATGCGGCGAGACCGCGAACTGATAGCCGAAACCGAAGGTCATACGCAGGCGTCCATAGAGCTGAAAGCGGCCGAAAAGAATGCCGGGAAACAGGAAGATCTCGTTCTTGCCGCCACGCGCGCCGCTCAGAAAATCGAGATCGGTGATGCTGAATTCCGGCCATAAATAGTCCAGAAAATGATATTGCAGCGTGACATTGGTCGCGAGCTGCGCCCCGATGGTACTGAGATGATCGGTCGGGTACGGGGTGCCGAACGTCGCCTGGAGGTCGAAATCGCCGATGCCGAAGCCGCCGGCGATGGTCGGGGTGAGGACATAGGCGTTTTCGCTATAGCGCGGGATGCCGATCGGCGCCTGGCCGGAGAAGAACAGGGTCAGGATATAATTGCCGTTCTGCTCGTTGGCCGAGGCCAGGCGCTGCTTGAACAGAAACACCGGCCAGTCGGCGAAGCCGCTGGCGCCGCGCGGGATGTTGCCGGTGGTGACATAGGGCGGGGTGTTGAGGATGAGTTCCTCGGTTTCGGTCGGGATCAGTTCCAGCCCCTTGCCGGAATCATAGACGTCGATATTGGCGCCGTTGGGCGCGTGCTCCCAATACTGGTCCCAGCGGAATTCCTCCTCGAGACGCGGGGTCACGGTGATGATCGGCGTCATCCAATGCGGCTGCTCGGCTTGCGCGCGGTCGACGCGGTCGAACCAATGCGAGAAATAGTCGGACATATTGTCATAACCGGGGTCATAGGTCGGATTGACGACCGCCGGCGCTGGCGCCGGGATGACCGGCCCGACGCTATCCTCCGCCGCCGCGAGATCCGGGGCGATGAGCGCGCAAATCCCCATCCCGGCCACCAGTGGCCAGATCCACGCTTTTGATAACAAGGTATTTCCTCCGCTCTCTGGAAATCGGGGAAACCTGCCGGGAGGTTCCCTTCGGTGATCGCGCTATGTTTATATAAACATTACGTGAGCGCAAGGCGGATTCCACGCTCTCATCGTAACCCGAGTTATTATTTTTTTATGCTTGGCGCCCTATCCCGCCGGCGCCGAGCAGGACGCGGCGCCGAAGACGCAAAACCGCGCGCAATGCGGGTGATTGAGGGTCACCGGGCGCATGGCCGCGGCAAGATCGGTGCCGAGATCGAAGTCCGGCGCATAAGGCTGCAAGGTGCAGGCGACGAGGCGCGGCACCGCCTCGCCGCGGCGATGGACGACCATGCGTGAGGTCTCGCACATCACCCGCCGCCCGCGCCGCGCCAAGGTCTGCCAGCAGGTCGCACTCACCTCCGGCGGGTCGGGCTGGTTCGCGAGTTCGGGAAACAGCACCAAGCGCGCGGGGTCGAAGGCGTCAAGCGCAAGGCCGCGCTCGGCGAACAAGGCGGCGAAGCCGGCGCGCCATGCGCTTTCATCCTCGCCGGCGGGAAAGCGGGCGGCGATCGAAAGTGCTGCGCCACTCCCAGCAAGCATGCCAAGCCCGGCGAGTGTCGGCGCGAAACTCCCGGCGCCGCGCAGGCGCTCATGGCCCGCCTCGGTGTAGTGATCGAGCGACACCCGGATCGCCAGCCGCGCGCCGTGGGCTGCGGCCAGCGCGCAGAGAAAAGCCCCGTGGCGCTGCAGCGGGCGCATGGCGTTGGTCAGCACCAAAGCGCGATAGCCACGTTCGAGCGCGGCGGCGATCATGCCCGGCGTGTCCGGGTTCAGAAACGGCTCGCCGCCGGTGAATCCGATTTCGCCAAGCTCGGGATGGTGTGCGGCCGCCTCGTCGAGAAGCCGGTCGAAATCGGCGCGGGCGAGATAGATCAGGCGATCGTTGCGCGGGCTGCTTTCGATATAGCAATCGGTGCAGGCGATGTTGCAGAGGGTGCCGGTGTTGAACCAGAGGGTTTCGAGGCCGGTCGGCGCCACCGTCGCATGCGGCTCGCCGCGCGCGGTCCGCATTGGGTCGGCGAAGGCCGGCCGCGGCGCCGATGCGATTGCGCCGGTTTGTGGCCAATGGTGCGTCTCGGCCGCGAGTGCCGCGCCGCTCAGCGCTTGCTCGGCGGGCGGCAGGATATCGACATTCGGCCAGATGCCGCTTTCCAGCGTCTCGGCATAGTCCTCCGGCAGCCCAGCCCGCCGCATCGCCGCCGCCGCCCGGCGGTGATCATAGGCGAGCGGCAGATGGCGGATTTCAAGACCGTCGCGCCCGGGCGTGAGTAGGCTGAACCAGCCGCGCGGGGTTCCGTCATTGGCGGGAAGGCCGATCACCCCGGCATTGTGCCAAAGCCGATCAGCGATGACGCGGGTGAAGGGCACGCCGCAATGGCCGCCGATCACGCCCTCGGTGCCGGTCGCGGCGATTTCGCGCGCAAGATCGGCGTCCGGGTGAGAGGCAAAAACGAAGCGGTTGATCCGGCTCGGCGCGCCATGGACGACGGCGAGGCGATGCTCGCCGATGACGAGATCGAGCCGGCGCGGCAGCCCCGCCATCCAACGCCGCGCCGCGTCATCGACATGGGCGCTGGCATAGGTGAACCAGGCCGCGGAAAGCCGCTCGCAGCGCGATCCCGGGGTGAAGCCGCAGCCGCAATCCTCGGCGCCGGCGGCCAATTGCTCCTCACAATTGCCCATCACCGTCGCGATCCCGGCGGCGCGGATGAGATCGACCACCGCCTGCGGATCGGCGCCATAGGCGACGACATCGCCAGTGCAGATCATGCGGGCGGGCGGGATGCCGAGCCGTTCGGCCTCGGCGAGCAGCGCCTCGGTCGCCTCGCGGTTACTATAGCCGCCGCCGAAGACCAGAACCGGCCCCTCCGCGACGAGCAGCGGCACGGGCGCCGCCATGTCCTGCCGCGCGCCGCCGTCAGGCACGCGACGCCCCCGACGTCATTGCCGATGCTGGTGCCGCGGGCGCGATCCGCTCGAGCGCCAGCCCGCTTCCTTCGATCCCACCCGCGATCCGCCAGACAACCATCACCAGCGCCCCGAACAGCCAGAACCCGGCGAGCAGAAACAACGCCGCGGCCATGCTGCGAGCCCCGAGGGCGGCGACCAGGAATGGCGCGATCATCGCCCCGATCCGCCCGACCGCGACGCTGGCGCCGATGCCGGTCGCGCGCAAATGGGTCGGAAACAGTTCCGAAAATGTCGGATAGGCGGCGATCCAGCTCGCCGTCGCCAAAAGATTGGTGAGCGCGAACCCGGCCATGATGACGCCGGCGCCAAGGCCGGACGCGAGCGCCAAGGCGATGGTCGCGAGCCCGGTTGCGCCATAAAACAGGCTCACGCTCCAGAACCGGCCGAAGCGATCGAGCGTCAGCGCCGCGGCCAACCCGCCGGCCAGCGCGCCGAAACTGCCGGCGAGATAAAAGAGCGGCAAGGCGTGCGGCGCAAGATGCAAGGCAGGCAATACCACGAGCGGGAGGAAGGCGAACAAGCCGTAATAGCCGGCGGCCTCGGCGAAATCGAGCGCGGCACCGAGCGCAAGCCGCCCCGGCGCCTGGCGCAGCAGCGTGATCAACGAGGCTTTCGCAGCCGGCGCGGCGGGCAGCGCGAGCCATCCCGGCGCCTCGCCGGTCACCCGCGCGAGGATGGCGGCGGCTTCCGCGCTGCGGCCTTGCGCGAGCAGCCAGCGCGGGCTTTCGGGCAGATAGCGCCGCAGCCAGGCAGTGGAGAGCGCGATCAGCCCGCCAGCCGCGAACACCATCCGCCAGCCGAGATCGGGCGGGAGTGCCGCGAGCAGCGGCCAGGCGAGAAGAGCGGCAAGCAAGCTGCCGAGCGGCCAGAAATTGAGCACGATCGCCGAAGCCCGCCCGCGCGCGCGACGCGGCACCAATTCGGTGATCGCCGCGTTGATCGCGGCATATTCGGCGCCGACCCCGACCCCGGCGAGGGCCCTCAGCACGAGCAAGGCGGTGAGATTGGGCGCAACGGCGGCGGCCAGGGTCGCGAGACCGTAGAGCGTGAGACTCGCGAGAAAAACCCGCCGCCTGCCATAGCGGTCAGACAAGGCGCCAAACCAAGCCGCCCCCAGCATCAGCCCGCAAAACCAGGCGGCGAGCAGCACCGACATCGCTTGCCCGCCGAGGTGAAACCGCGTCCCGAGCGCGCCCATGACATTGCCAACCAAAGTCACCTCGAACGCGTCCATCGCCCAGCCGACGCCAAACAGCAGCACGGCGACGGTATGAAACCGCCGCCACGGCGCCTCCGACAGCGCATCGAACGGAGAAGGAGGATGATTTTTGTCCAGAACGGTCATTCCTTGCGGCAAGTGGCAAGCCCAGCCAGGTCGCAGACGATCACCGGCACCGGCCAAAGCGCGCCAGGATCAGCGCGAAGGCGCCAGGCCGCGGGATGAGATGGCTGGATGAGATGGCAGATGATGACGCCCTCGCCAAGCGTGAGTGCCCGATTAGCGCGCAGATCCGGATCCCCTGTCAATTCCCCGGTACCGAAGCCAAGAAGGCCGCCCGCCGCTTGGCCGGCATCAATGATGTGATGAGGCGTGCGAACGCGTCGCCGCGAGAGGCATGGTCCCGGTGGCGCGGGCCGCGAAACCGCCCGGCGAGGGGGTCGCGCTGCGTGCGGCCATGGCGCGGGCGAAGCGCGGGCGGATATGGGTCATGATCCGCTCGGCATTGGTGTGGATTTCATCGATGACTTCGGACGTCTTCGCGGCGGCAGGCGCAGACGTCGATGTCACGCGCGCCGCCGCGGCGGCATGGCTCAGCGCCGTGACACTCAAGGCCGCACGCTGCGCGAGCGCTGCCGGGTCGGGCGCGGTCGGGTGGTCGGGATCGGCGACGGCGAGCCGGTTGACCGCGCGCAGATAGGTGCGGTCGACCGGGTAAGGCGGGATATAGAATTCCCCCGGCCAAAGCGGCGTCCAGGCCAGCGAACCGAAGGGGTAGAGCGATGGCGTGCCGAGGTCGAAGCCGAAACCGCTCCCCAGCCCGAGCCCGGCATTCTGCCCGACGAAGGCGACCAACGCCGGGGCATAGACCGGCGGCGCGTTGAGCGGCGCATTGGGCAGCGTCGGCGCCCACGCCCAACTGCCATCGACCGGCACCCAGCGCCCGTAATGAAACGGCGCGAAGCCCCAACTGGTACTGTCCACCCAGGTCCAGCCCCAGGGCGCGACATAGGTCCAGGTGCCGGCGGTATAGGGCGTGTAGCCGCCGCTCTCGGGCGGCGACCAGAGTGGGCCGAACGCGGTGCTATTGCGCCACGATCCCACCGAGAGCAGGTTCTCGCCCCCGGTCATGCGGGCCACTTGCGGCGGCAGCGCGAAGACCGGCGGCGACGAGGCATATTCCGCCGGATCATGCGCCCCCATCGTGAGGGTGAAATCATCGACCTGCAAATCGCCGACGGCGCCGCGATAGGGGCTTGCCGCGCCGACGAAAACCGCGCTCCGCTCAACGCCGAGGCGATAGGAACGAAGACCACTGACGATTTCCGCCGGCGCATCGAGCGCGGAAAACCGAGTCGCGTGCGGAGTTTTGCCCGCGCCGTCGCCGGCTTCGATGACGAAGCGGCCGGTGCGCTCGGCGCGCAGGGTCGCGCGCGCGGTCACAATATACCAGGTCTCACCGGGATCGGGGTCACGAATATCGAGAAACATGGCGCCAGCGGAGAGCCGACCGACGAAGCGATGGTCATCGAGGCGAATGATCGCAAAGCGCGCCGTTTCGCCGAGCCAGAGCCGAGACGGGCCGATTTCGAGCTTGACCATGGCGCCAGCGCCGGTGATCAAGGCGCTCGCCGTGGTTAGAGGATCGTTGCGCCGTGCAGCACGCCACTCGCCTTGCGCCTCGCCCTGGCGGAGCGCGACCGCGCCGCGCAGCGCAGCAACCCGCCCGACCCGCGCCGGCGGCGAAAGCGACGGGGATGGCGCCGCCTCGGCATCCGCGCCTTGCAGCGGCGCGGCCGGCTGTGCGCTGGCCGTCCCGCCTTGGAGCCAGGCCGAGAGAATGAGGGCCACGGCCAGGAAAGGCGCTATGAGATTTCGCCACTGCGCGCGCATGACCCTTGAGATGCGCCGGCTCTCCGGCGATGAAAAGGGCGGACCGGCGCAAGGTAGGAAAATCGGGATAGTGAGGCGCGGCGTTGACGCCGAAATGATCGCGCCGGGGCGCTTCTCCCCACGGCAAGCCTTGCCATGTATGCTATGATCGTCCGCGTATCCCGCGCGGGCAAAAGGAGAACGTTCCGTGATGCGTGCGAGGCGAATCCCGCGCCGCTTACTTGCTGCCCTTGGCCTCCTCGCCTGGCTCGGCGGTTGCGGCGGTGACGCAAGCTATTACACCGCCGGCTACGGCAATGATTACGGCTATGGCGGCTATGGCGGCGATCCCTATTACGGCGGCTATGGCGGTGACCCGTATTATGGCTATGGCGGCTATGGCGGCTACGGGTATGGTTACGGCATCGACCCCTATTGGGGATGGGGGCTCGGCTTTCTCGGTTTCGGCGCCCTCGCCTTCGGCGGCTATGAGGGGTTTTATCATAACGGCGGCTACTTCGATCATGGCGGCTTTGGCCACGGCTATGGCGGCGGTTTCCATGGCAACTGGGCGCATGCCTATGGCGGGCCGGGCGGCGGTCTCGGCGGCTTCGCCGGCGCGCATTCGGGCTTCGGCGGCTTCCATGGCGGCGGTTTCGGTGGCTTTCATGGCGGCGGTGGCGGTGGCGGGTTCGGCGGCCATCACTGAACGCGGTCACGAAGCGGCGCGGGGTACCGTCTCGCCCCGCCCGAGTTCGGCGAGAGCCGCGGCAATGGCGTCTGGCGCCGGCGGGCAGCCGCGCAGCAGAAGGCGCGGGGCAAACGCCGAGACGCCGTCGAGACAGGCATAGCTGCCCGCGAAAACCCCGCCCGTGATCGCACAATCGCCGAGTGCCACGAGGTGCTTCGGCGCCGCCATCGCCTCCCATGCCGCGCCGAACGCATAGGCCATGGCGCGGGTGAGTGGGCCGGCGACCAGCAGGATATGCGCCTCGGCAGGCGTTGCAACGAGCGCTAATCCAGCGCGAGCGAGCGCCGCCCGCGCCAGGCGCATCTCCAAAGCGCAGCCGCCACACTCGCCGGTGTCAAGAAAAAACACGCCCCGCGCGTCGTTCACGTCGCCCCCTCCGGCTTGGCCGAATGCCGGCGTTTTCTCCCCTTCGCCATCTGTTCCGCGCGCCGATCAGCGGGCATAGTGTCGGCGTTACGGAGACCGAATCGCACGTTATCCCGTCATTGTGAAGACGAAAATACCGTCCGCCCCTGGCGGTTAAATCATGTCGCTTTATCAAGCAGCGGATCGAAACGTGGCGGAAGGAAGATTATCCTATGAGTGGCATTGACCAAAATAAATTTCGCGTTCGGCGTTCGGAGATCTGGCCTAATTTCTTCATCGTCGGCGCCGCCAAGGCGGGCACCACCTCGCTTTATTCCTATCTCCGCCAGCATCCGGAGATCTTCATGCCCGAGGATGTCAAGGAGCCGCATTATTTTGCGCAAGTGCGCCCCTCCCGCGCCCAGCGTTTTGCCTCCCCGGTATTTATCTCCGATCGCGAGGCCTATCTTCGCCTGTTTCGCGCTGGCAAGAATTATCCCGCGATTGGCGAGGCAAGCCCCTCTTATCTCTGGTGCGAGGAGGCGCCGGCCCGCATCCATGCCGTGGCGCCCGAAGCCCGCATCATCATCGCGCTCCGCGACCCTATCGAGCGCGCCTATTCGCATTACCTGATGGATTACCGCGAGGGCGCGCAGCATCTGCCGTTTTTCGAGGCGCTGCGGCAGGATTGGCACAGCCCGGAGAAAGGCTGGGCGGTTTCCAATCTCTATGTCGAACTAGGGTTTTACGCCCGCCAGATCGAGCGCTATCTCCGCCTTTTCGGCGAGGATCGCGTCCACATCCTGTTCCATGACGATCTTCGCCGCCTCGCCCAGGGCGATCGCCAAGTGCTTGCCGATGTCCTCCGTTTTCTCGCGGTCGATGTCGGGGCGTTGGCGCGGATCGACACGACGCGGGTCGAAAATGGCTTTGCGACACCACGCGCCGAATGGGCGCGACGACTGGCCGGCGCGCACTGGGCGCGCTGGATCGGCAATACGCTGGTGCCGCATCGCCTCGGTGCCTTGATCTTTGAGCGGTTTTTCATCGAGCACACAACGCCGCCACCGCCGATGGACCCGCGCGCGCGCGATTGGCTGGCGGAGATTTTCGAGCCAGAGATTCAGGCGGTGGAAAACCTGCTCGGATGTTCCCTGCCGCAGCTTCGCCGCGCCAGCCCACCAAGCCGGAACGCCGTGCTCGCCATTGCCGAGGGGAAATAGCAAACAGTGTCTTGGCCTTGCCTGTCATCGCTCGCCGCCGCATGCGCGCGGGTTTCCGGCCTTTGGCGCGCGCGATACTGGCTCATGCTGGCGGTGGCGCTCGCCGGCTGCACCGGCATCACCCCCGACCAGCGCGCCGCCGAGCCGCTTTTCCTCGCCGAGCATGGGGTTGACGCGCATGGCCGCAAGCGCTGGTACGATCGTGTCGCCGAGACCAATCCCGGTCATATCGCGATGGAGATCTCGCCCGCTTTCAGGCTCGCGCCGCCGCGCCGGATCGCGGTGTTGCCGTTCGTTGATCGCGGCAGCGGCAATTACGTCCTCGATAAAGTCGCGCTCACGCTGCGCGACCAGAAAAGCCTCGCTGACTGGCGCTGGACCGACGCCAATCGCTTGCGGCGGGTGGTCGATGGGTTTTTGAGCGCGCGCGAATTCATCACCATCCCGGTCCCGGATGTCGATGCCGTGCTTGCCCGCCACGGCATCGACAATGATGCCAAGCTCGCCCGCGTTGCGCCGCAAGATCTCGCGCGCTGGCTCGGCGTCGATGCCGTGGTCTATGGCGAGGTCGAGCATTACGAGGTCTATTACCTGTTCCTGCTGGCGGGCTGGGAGGTCACGCTGAAACTCGCCATGGCGTCGGGGAGCAGCGGCGAGACCCTGCTGCATGGCGAGGGGACGGAATACAAAATGGAAGTGCGTCCGGCGGTCGCCGGGCGCGATATCGGCATCAACTCGCTCCTTGATCTCACCGATCTTCGCGACGTCGATTTGCGCCGCGACGAGGAGGAGGTGAGCCGGGAGTTGATTTTGCGCATCCCGCGCAGCCCCACGACATTGCAAATTGCCCTCACCGCGAGCCGCGAGTCGGTGTCGCAACCCCCCGCCACGTCGAACGAGTCGCCGCCCTCGCTTGCGGCGCCGGTTACCCCCATCTCGCGCGAGACCGGCTACAGCCAGGACAGCGCACCGATCGAGACATTTTTTCTGCCCGAGCACGATCTCACCGAGCATGGGCGCAAAAGCATCTTCGATCGCCTGCTGGAAACCGATCCCGAGAGCTTCAAGCCGCATATCGCACCCGATTACTGCGCCAAGGCGCCGCGCCGGATCGCAGTGCTGCCCTTTGCCTATGAGGGTAGCGGCAATCTCATCCTCAACGGTGTCCCGGTGACGATGCGCAGCGAGGCGGAGCGGGCGCGCTGGCGCTGGACCTACGCCAACCGGGTACGCGCGACCTTCACCGCCTTTCTCGCGCAACGCGAATTTACCGTCGTCCCGCTCCCCGAGATCGACGCCGCGCTGATCCAGCATGGCATCACCACCATCGGCGCCTTGGAAGCGGTCTCGCCGGCGCAACTCGGCGCCTGGCTCGGCGCCGATACGCTGGTTCGCGGCGACGTCACCGCCTATGAGGGCATTTACGCCTTCCTCGTCGCCGGCTGGCGGGTCGGGTTGCGGATGGACATGCTGCGCGCGACCGATAACGATAACGCTTTGATGGATATTTCCGGCGGGCGCTATGCCGTTGCCGTGCAGCTCGCGTTGGTGCCGATCGATCTCTATATCGATTCCGGGCTCAGCGCGCTCAAGCTCCGCGACGTCCGCCTCCGCCGCGCCGAAGAGGAAGTCGCGCGCGAATTCGTGCTCCGCATCCCCGACTGCAGCAAGACCGAGCCGGCACTGTCCCGCTGATCGTGGCGACGACGAAGGTCGATGAACCCCGCCGGGTTTCGCGACGTGCCGGCGACCCTCTTGCTCCCGCGGTTCCAGTTCCGCCGTAACGGCGTGAAAACGCGTAAGAGACGCGCGATCGCTTGACGCCAGCCCTTGACGCTCGCGGTGGGATACGCCACTTCCAAGCTATCAGGACCTATTCGGTCCTCTTACGTCTCACGATGGGATGGATCATGTTGCGTCTTTCCAAGCTGACCGATTATGCCGTGCTGGTGCTGGTGCAACTGGCGCGGGGTGCGGCAGTGCAGACCGCGCCCGGCATCGCTTGCGCGACCCTGGTGCCTGAGCCGACGGTGGCTAAGGTCCTGAAAATCCTCGCGGCGAACGGCCTTGTCACCTCGCTCCGCGGCGCCCGCGGCGGCTATCGGCTGTCGCGCCCGCTCGCCACCCTGCCGGTCGCGGAGGTGATCGCCGCGATCGACGGGCCGATCGCGCTCACGGCGTGCGTCGAGGGCAGCCCGACCGTCTGCGAGCAGCAAGGAAGCTGCCCGATGTCGGGGCGGTGGCTGCGCGTCAATGAGGCGATCCGCGAGGCGCTGGCCGATATCACCCTGGCCGAGATGATCGGAGAGCCGGGCATTGCAGCGCCCCCCATCGCCCAGCCGGCGCCGCGTCCGTCGATCACCGTCGAGGAAACGCTCTGATGTCGGCCCGTATCGAACCACGCGATCCGATCCAAGCCGCGACCGAAAGCGGCTATAAATGGGGGTTCGAGACCGCGATCGACATGGAGATCGCGCCGAAGGGCCTGAGCGAGGACACGATTCGCCTGATCTCGGCGAAGAAGGAAGAGCCGGAATGGCTGCTCGCCTGGCGTCTCAAGGCGTTCGCCGCTTGGCGCGAGACCCGCGAGCCGGAGTGGGCCAAGATCAAGCACCCGCCGATCGATTATCAGGATCTCCACTATTACGCGGCGCCCAAGCGCAAGCCGGGGCCGAAAAGCCTCGCCGAGGTCGATCCGGAATTGCTCGCGACCTATGAAAAGCTTGGCATTCCGCTGCGCGAGCGCGCGATCCTTGCCGGCGTCGAGGGCGCGGGCGAGGCGCGGCCCGATGTCGCGCCCGATGTCGCAATCGACGCGGTGTTCGACAGCGTCTCGGTCGCCACCACCTTTCGCGAAACGCTCGCCAAGGCGGGGGTGATTTTCTGCCCGATCAGCGAGGCGGTGCGCGAGCATCCCGAACTCGTCCGCCGCTATCTCGGCAGCGTGGTGCCGCCAGGTGATAATTTCTTCGCCGCCCTCAATTCGGCGGTGTTCACCGATGGCAGCTTCGTTTTCATCCCCAAGGGCGTGCGCTGCCCGATGGAGCTTTCCACCTATTTCCGCATCAATGCCCGCAACACCGGGCAATTCGAACGCACGCTGATCATCGCCGAAGAGGGGGCTTATGTCAGCTATCTCGAAGGCTGCACCGCCCCCCAGCGCGACGAGAACCAACTCCATGCGGCGGTGGTCGAACTCGTCGCCCTCGATGATGCGACAATCAAATATTCCACCGTGCAGAACTGGTATCCCGGCGACGCCGAAGGCCGCGGCGGGATCTATAATTTCGTCACCAAGCGCGGCGCCTGCCGCGGCGCCCGCAGCAAGATCAGCTGGACGCAGGTTGAAACCGGTTCGGCGATCACCTGGAAATATCCCTCCTGCATCCTCCAAGGCGAAGAGAGCGTCGGCGAATTTTATTCCGTCGCCCTCACCAACCATCATCAGCAGGCCGATACCGGCACCAAGATGATCCATCTCGGCGCCAATACCAAAAGCACGATCATCTCGAAGGGGATCAGCGCCGGGCGTTCGAACAACACCTATCGCGGTCTCGTGCGCATGATGCCGCGCGCGCATGGGGCGCGCAACTTCACCCAGTGCGACAGTCTCTTGATCGGTGATCGCTGCGGCGCCCATACCATCCCCTATATCGAAAGCCGCAATCCGAGCGCCCGGGTGGAACACGAGGCCACCACCTCGAAAATCGCCGACGATCAGCTTTTCTACTGCCGCTCGCGGGGGCTTTCGCAGGAAGACGCGGTCAATCTGATCGTCAATGGATTCTGCAAGGATGTTCTGAAGGAGTTGCCGATGGAATTCGCCGTCGAGGCGCAGAAATTGCTGGCCGTCAGTCTCGAAGGCTCGGTGGGCTGAGATGCTGGAAATTCGTGGCCTCACCGCTGAGATCGACGGCAAGCCGATCCTGAACGGCATCGATCTCGTAGTCCCGACCGGCGAGGTGCATGCCATCATGGGGCCGAACGGCTCGGGCAAGTCGACGCTTTCCTACGTCCTCTCCGGGCGTGACGGCTATCGGGTGACCGGTGGCGAGGTGCGGCTCGACGGTGTCGATCTTCTGGCGCTGGCGCCGGAAGAGCGCGCGACCGCCGGGCTTTTTCTCGCCTTTCAATATCCGGTCGAGCTGCCCGGCGTCGGCAACGCCAATTTTCTCCGCACCGCGCTCAACGCCATCCGTCGCGCCCGCGGCGAAAGCGAACTCGATGCCGTGCAGTTTCTCAAACTCGCTCGCGCGGCACTTCGTGATCTCGCGATGGCGGATGACATGCTGAAGCGCAACGTCAATGTCGGCTTCTCGGGCGGCGAGAAAAAGCGCAACGAAGTGCTGCAGATGGCGATTTTGCGGCCGAAATTCGCGATCCTCGACGAGACCGATTCCGGGCTCGACATCGACGCCCTCAAAATTGTCGCCAATGGCGTCAATGCGTTGCGCGGGCCCGGGTTTTCCGCGCTCGTCATCACTCATTATCAGCGTCTGCTCGATCACATCGTCCCCGATCGTGTGCATGTTCTCGCCGGCGGGCGCATTCTCCGCTCGGGCGGGCCGGAGCTTGCGCAGGCGCTCGAGGAAAGCGGCTATGCCGGGCTCGGCCTGGAGGCGGTCAGCGAGGGCGCGCTATGACCGTCGCGATGGCAAAAACGGCGGCCTTTGCGGCAACCGACTTGCCAAGCCGCAAGCTGGAGGCCTGGAAATATACCGATCTTCGCGCGCTCGCTGCCCTGGCGCCGGTGCCAGCGCCGGCGATTGCCGAGACCGCCGCGCTTGCCGCCGATCTGCCGCCGCTTGCCGGCCCGCGTCTCGTCTTCATCAATGGTCGACGCGCGGCCTCGCTCTCGGTCTCGCCGCCGGTGAGCGTGAGCGACGAGTGCGCGCACGAAACTGGCCGCGCACATCCCGAGCCGGCGCCGCTCGCCGCCCTCAATGCCCGCTTCGCCGCCTTGGGTGCCGCAATCCACGTGCCCGCGGGGGTTGATGCTGGCACCCTGGCACTCGTCCATCTCACCCTCGCCGAAGACGCGACGCCGGTCTTCGTCCATCCCCGGCATCGTATCACGCTTGCGGCCGGGGCGACGCTCACCGTGATCGAATACGCCACCGGCCATGGCGTTTACTGGCATAATCCGGTCTTCGAAATCACGCTCGCGCCCGGCGCGACCTTGCGCCACGTCCGCATCCAGGCCGAGGACCACGAAAGCTTTCACACCGCGACCCTTTTCGTCGATCTTCTCGCCGGCGCCCGCTATGACGCCTTCACCCTTGGCGTCGGCGCACGGCTCGCGCGCAGTGAAACCCACGCCCGGCTCGGTGGTACCGGCGCGCACGCGGCGCTCAGCGGCGTGCAATTGCTGCGCGGCAATCAGCATGGCGACATCACCAGCGTCGTCGCCCATGACGCGCCCGGCGGTACCTCGCGCCAGACGGTGAAAAACGTCCTCGACGGCCGCGCCCGTGCGGTGTTTCAGGGGCGCATCGAGGTCGCGCGCGCCGCGCAAAAAACCGATGGCTATCAGATGAGCCAAGCCTTGCTATTGTCGCCGGAGGCGGAGATCGACTGCAAGCCGGAGCTGGAAATTTTCGCCGACGACGTCAAATGCAGCCATGGCGCGACGATCGGCGCCCTCGATCCCGAGCAACTCTTTTACCTCCGCGCGCGCGGCATTCCCGAGGCGACAGCGCGGGCGATGCTGGTGCGCGCGTTTCTCGATGAGGCGATCGAGGGCGTTGCCGATGGCGCCGCTCGCGCCCTGCTCGAAAGCGCGATCGGCGGCTGGTGGGAGGGCGCGCAATGAACGCCGGACGCGATCCGGTTACGCTCGATGTCGCGCGGGTGCGCGCCGATTTTCCCATTCTCGCGCAGAAAGTGCATGGGCGGGATTTGGTGTTTCTCGATAGCGCGGCATCGGCGCAGAAGCCGCGCGCGGTGATCGCGGCGATGACAGCGGCGATGGAGACGCAATACGCCAATGTCCATCGCGGTCTCCATTGGATGAGCGAGCGCACCACCGAAGCCTATGAGGCGGCGCGTGACGCCGTCGCCCGGCTTTTGAACGCGCGTGATCGCCACGAAATCGTTTTCACCCGCAACAGCACGGAGGCGATCAATCTCGTCGCCCACAGCTATGGCCACGGTGTGCTTCGCCCCGGCCAGGCGGTGGTGATTTCGGAGATGGAGCATCATTCCAACATCGTGCCGTGGCAGATGCTGCGCGATGCGCATGGCGTCGAGCTGCGCATCGCGCCGATCACCGAGGCCGGAGAATTTGATCTCGAAAGCCTGAGCCGCTTGCTCGAGGATGGCAAGGTCGGCCTCGTCGCGCTCACCCATATGTCGAACGTGCTCGGAACCTATGCGCCGGCGGCGCGGCTCGCCCGCCTCGCGCATGCGCATGGCGCGAAGCTGCTGCTCGATGGCTCGCAAGCGATCGTCCACCGCAAGGTCGACGTGCAGGAGATCGATTGCGATTTCTATGTCTTCACCGGCCACAAGCTCTATGGCCCGACCGGGATCGGCGCGCTCTGGGCGCGGCGCGAGCTGCTCGAACGCATGCCGCCATTTCTTGGCGGCGGCGACATGATCGCCTCGGTCAGTTTTGCGCGCAGCGAATGGGCGCAGGTGCCGCATAAATTCGAGGCCGGCACACCGGCGATTTTGGAGGCGATCGGCCTCGCCGCCGCCATCGCCTATGTCGAGGCGATCGGCTATCCGGCGATCGCGGCGCATGAGGCGGCACTCACCGACCATGCGCTCGCGCGCCTCGCCGCGATCCCGGGCCTGCGGATTTTTGGCGCAGCACAAGATCGCGGCGGCGTCGTGAGTTTCACCCTCGATGGCGCGCATCCGCATGATGTCGCAACCCTCCTCGACCGCCAAGGAATCGCCGTCCGCGCCGGCCATCATTGCGCCGAGCCCTTGATGCATCGTTTGGGAGTGGAAAGCACCGCGCGGGCGAGCTTCGCGCTTTACACGACGCCGGCGGAAATCGATGCTCTCGCCGAAGGGCTTTTGCGCGTCTCGGAGTTTTTTGCCTGATGTTCGAGGATCTCCGCGATCTTTATCAAGACGTCATTCTCGATCACGGCCGCAGGCCGCGCCATAGCGGCAAACTTGCCGCCTATGATGCGAGCGCGCGCGGCGACAATCCGCTCTGCGGCGATCGGATTACGCTCTGGCTGCAATACGCGCCGACCGGCGCGATCGCGCGCGCCGGGTTCGAGGCCAAAGGCTGCGCGATCAGCATCGCCTCCGCCGATCTCATGGCCGAAACCATCGCCGGGCTCGATGCCGAGGCGGCACGCACGCTTGCCGGCGCCATGCAGACCCTTGCCAAGACCGGGCAAGCGCCGCCTCTCGACGCGGCGCTTGCCGAACGCCTCGAACGGCTTTTACCGCTCGCGGGGGTGCATGAATTTCCCTCGCGCGTAAAGTGCGCGACCCTGCCATGGCACGCGCTGCTCGCCGCCCTCGCCGGCACGGAGGATGCTTCCAGTGAATGACCAACCGAACAGCGATCCGCAGCGTGCCGCGCATGGCGCCTGGACGCCGGCCGGAGAAACCGTGCCGCCGCCCAGCGAAGACGCCGTGATCGCCGCCATCGCCACCGTCTATGATCCCGAAATTCCCGTGAATATCTACGAACTCGGCCTGATCTACGCGATCGAGATCGGCGATGATGGTCTCGTCAAGATCGAGATGACGCTGACCGCGCCGGCCTGCCCGAGCGCACAGGAATTGCCCGCCCAGGTCGAAGACGCGGTGGCCGCCCTGCCCGGCGTGCGCGGCGTCTCGGTGGAGACCGTTTGGGATCCGCCGTGGGATCCGAGCCGGATGAGCGAAGAAGCGCGGCTCGCGCTCAACATGTTTTGATACGGAGGGATGATACGATGACCATGACGCTCCGCCCCGCCGGCACCACGCCACGTCGCGGCCTGCCGCCGCTGCTGACCCTGAGCGAGGCCGCGGTCGCACGCCTGCGCCGGCTTTACGAGAGCGGCGAGGAAGGCCGCCTGCTCCGCGTTGCCGTTGGCACCAAGGGGTGTTCCGGCCTTTCCTATCAGATGAGCTGGGTGGACGCGCCTGGCCCCGGCGACGAGACCATCACCCAGGATGGCGTCACCGTGCTGATCGACCGCCAAGCCACTCTCTTTCTCATCGGCACGACGATGGATTATCGCGAAAGCGCGCTCGAATCCGGGTTCACGTTCGTCAACCCGAACGAAAAGGGCCGCTGCGGCTGCGGCGAGAGTTTCCACGTCTGATAAAGCGTTCGGCGACCTTGCGCGTCAGCGCTGAACGCGCCTCATCTCAGGGTTCGGCGAGGCCGAGCCCGGCGCGAAACCGTTGCGTAAGGAACGCGCCGTCGCGCGGCGGGAGAACACGCGGCTTCTCACCTGGCGCGATGCGGACGACGGCGAAAAGCGGCCCGTCCCGGTGGATCGCGCGGGCGAGCTGATCGAGGCCGGCCTCGTCGGCGATGGTCGAGGTATTTTCCCAGCCGCAGCCTTTGGCGATGGCGGCGAGGTTGACGCCATGCGCGGTGTGGCTCAATTGCGCGCCAGTTTCGCCGTAGCGCCGGTTATCGAGCACGACGATCGCGAGATTGCGGGCGCCGGCAACGGCGATCGTTGCCAAGGCGCCGAGGCCCATCAGCATCTCGCCATCGCCAGTGACCACCAGGACACGCCGCTCCGGCTGCGCGAGCGCAAGACCAAGGCCGACCATCGCCGCCCCGCCCATCGCCCCCCAGAGATAGAAATTCTCCACCCGATCGCCGCACGCCGCGACATCATAAGACGCCGAGCCGAGCCCGGTGACGACGAGAAGATCGCGCCGCCCGGCGAGGAGGGCGGCCACCACCGCCCGCCGGTCCAAACCTTCGCTCATGGCGCCGCCTCCGTCGCAACAAATTGCTTGGCCCCGATCAGGCGTTGGGAGAACAACACGGCGACGCTGACCCGGCTATCGTAAGCGAGATTGGCGGCAGCGGCGACCATCGGCGCCACCTCCCCGGCCGTGCTGGCGCGATGAGTGATGACGCCGGCGGCACGCAGCACCGCTTCCGTCGCCTGCCCCATCGGCACTTGCCAGGGATTGAACTCCCCCCATTCGCCGCGCATCGTCACCAGCATCAACAGCGGCGCCCGACAATTCGTCGGCAGGGAAAGCATGTTGATGCAGTTGCCCACCCCCGAGGATTGCATGAGAAGCACAGCGCGAACCCCGCCGAGCCAAGCGCCAGCCGCGAGCGCGATCCCTTCCTCCTCCGTCGTCAAAACGATGGTGTTGAGTGACGGGTCTTCATGCGCGCGGGTGATCAGCCGAGCATGCCCGGCATCCGGGACATAGGCGATCTGGCGCACCGCGGCGCGCTTGAGGGCTGCGAAAACTTGATCGGGCCAGTCTGGCGTGTTCATGACATGACGTCTCCCCACTGGCGTGAATTTGCCCCCGTGGCCGGCGTGCGGCAAGCTTGCGCCTTGGCCATGGGCGGCATAAAAAGAAGAGATGTTCTTTTTTGAAAAAAAGAACCAAAAAACTTTTGTCATTGTGTTTGAGGGGCGATGCTGCTGGCATTGCTCCAACGGAGAAAAGTCTTTTTGCTTTTTTTCTGAAGTCAAAAGAAGTTTTTCTTGTGATAGATGCTGTGTTTTTTGTTGATTGCCATCGAGACCGGGAGAAATCATGACGCTGAGCGACGCCGCCTTGCCGCATGCCGAAATTCGCGAAGAAGTGAAAAAGCTCTGCGCCCGCTTCCCCGGCGAATACTGGCGCAAGCTTGACACCGCGCGCGCCTATCCGAGCGAATTCGTCGCCGCGCTCACCGAGGCCGGCTATCTCTCGGTGCTGATCCCCGAGGAATATGGCGGTGCCGGCCTCGGCCTCGGCGCTGCCTCGGCAATTCTCGAGACCATCCATGCCGAGGGCGCCAACGGCGCCGCCTGTCACGCCCAGATGTACACCATGGGCACCGTGCTGCGCCACGGCACGGAAGCGCAGAAGCGCCGTTATCTCCCCGAAATCGCCGCCGGGCGCCTGCGGCTTCAGGCTTTTGGTGTCACCGAGCCGACCAGCGGCACCGATACCGGAGCACTCCGCACCACGGCGCGACGGGAAGGCGATCGCTACATCGTCAACGGCCAAAAAGTCTGGACCAGCCGCGCCGAGCATTCCGACCTCATGCTGCTGCTCGCGAGAACCCAAAAGCGCGAGGAAGGCCGCAAGAAAACCGACGGGCTTTCGGTCTTTCTCGTCGATATGCGCGAAGTGCTCGGCCGCGGCCTCACCATCCGCCCGATCCGCACGATGATGAACCATAATTCCTGCGAGGTGTTTTTCGACAACATGGAAATCCCCGCCGACAGCCTGATCGGCGTCGAGGGCAAAGGGTTCCGCTACATTCTTGACGGCATGAATGCCGAACGGCTGCTGATCGCCTCCGAATCGATCGGTGATGCCAAATGGTTCACCGCGCGCTCGGTCGCCTATGCCAATGAGCGGCGGGTGTTTGACCGCCCGATCGGCCAGAACCAGGGCGTGCAGTTCCCGATCGCGCGCGCCTATGCGCAGTGGCGCGCGGCGGAACTGATGGTCCATCGCGGTTGCGAGAAGTTCGAGGCTGGGCTCCCCTGTGGCGAGGAGGCGAACATGGCAAAGCTGCTGGCCGCCGACGCCGCTTGGGCCGCCGCCGAGACCTGCGTTCAAACCCATGGCGGCTTCGGTTTCGCCGAGGAATACGACATCGAACGCAAATTCCGCGAAACCCGCCTCTATCAGGTGGCGCCGATCTCGACCAACCTCATCCTCTCCTACATCGCCGAGCATGTGCTCGGCCTGCCGCGTAGCTACTGAGGGGGCGAGGATGGGAAAACCGCTCGCCGGGCTGCTCGTGCTCTCGCTCGAGCAAGCCGTCGCCGCACCCTATTGCGCCTCGCGCCTTGCCGATGCCGGGGCGCGGGTGATCAAGGTCGAACGCCCAGACGGCGATTTCGCGCGCGGCTATGACGCGGTCGCGAAAGGGCAGTCGAGCTACTTCGTCTGGCTCAATCGCGGCAAGGAGAGCCTGGTCGCCGATCTCAAGAACCCCGACGACGCGGCACTGCTCCATCGCATCGCCGCACGGGCTGATGTGTTCATACAAAACCTCGCCCCGGGCGCGGCGGCGCGGGCCGGATTCGGCGCGGCTGAACTCCGCCGCCGCCACCCCCGCCTGATCACCGTCGATATCTCCGGCTACGGCGAAAGCGGCGATTATGCGTCGATGAAAGCCTATGATCTCCTGGTGCAGGCGGAATCGGGCCTTGCGATGATCACCGGCCATCCCGCGGGACCGGGCCGGGTTGGGGTTTCGGCCTGCGATATCGCTTGCGGTATGGCCGCCCACGCCGCCGTGCTCGAGGCGCTGATCGAGCGCGGCCGCACCGGCCAGGGAAAAGGCATCGCCGTCAGCCTGTTCGATGGCATGGCCGATTGGATGAACGTGCCGCTGCTGTTCTATGAGGGCACCGGCAAAACCCCGCCGCGCATGGGCCTCGCCCACCCCTCGATCTGCCCCTACGGCGCGTTCGCGACCCGCGATCAGGCGCTGATCCTGATCGCGATCCAGAACGAGCGCGAATGGGCGAATTTCTGCCGCGATTTCCTGCGGGAGCCGGATTTGCCGCAAAAGCCCGGGTTCGAGACCAACACCATCCGGGTGAGCGAGCGAGCGAGGGTAGACGCGCATATCGCCGCCGTGTTCGCGACGCTTTCGCGCGAGGAGGCGTCAGTGCGGCTGCGGGCTGCCAATATCGCCTTCGGTTTCGTCAATGATTGCGCCGGCCTGCAAGCGCACCCGGCCTTGCGCCGCGTCACCGTCGCGACGCCGAACGGCGATGTGGCCCTTGCCGCGCCACCCGCCCTCTTTAGCGATGGGCCACGCGCCCTCGGTCCGGTTCCGGCGCTCGGCGCGCACTCTGCGGCGATCCGGGAAGAGTTCGGGGATGGCGGAGCGATGGCAGTATAGTCGGACATCTCCCAAAACCCTCGCATTTTTGAGGCGGCTGTGAGTTCCGCGGTTCTGCTTTGTGGGGGCGATCATGGGTGCGGGTCCGCCGCGGCGTGCGGAGAGGCGACGCTGTTCGCGAGCCTCGCCGGCGGCGTCCAGCCAGCCGGCCCCTCTAACCTCCGCCGCCGTGCTTTTTTCCCATCCGGCTCGGCTGCTGTTATCATGGTTGCGATGCGTGAGTATGGGAGGCTTCGGCGATGGCCATTCGTAAAATCCTGCTGCCCCTGACCAGCACCGATTCCGGCGCGGGCGAGGCCGCGCTTGCCACGGCGCTTCTGGTGGCACAGCTCTGGCGGGCGCATGTGCTGGCGCTGCATGTTCGGGTCGATAGCCGCGACGTCGCGCCGCTCGCCGGCGAGGGGCTGTCGGGGGCGATGATCGAGGAGATGATGACAGCGACCGAGCGCGAGGCGACCGAACGGGCGCGCAAGATCCACGCCATGTTCGATCGCTTCGTCAGCGCGCACGGCGTTGCGGTTGCCGAGGCGCGCGCCGGCGCGGAGACGGCGACGGCCCATTTCGCCGCGATCACCGGGCGCGAGGAGGATCTGGTGGCGCAGCAGGCGCGGCTCGCCGATCTCACCGTGGTGCCGTCGCCGCGCCCGGATGGCGATGCCTCGTCGTCGGACGCGCTGCATGCGGTCTTATTCGACAGCGGCCGGCCGGTGCTGATCGCGCCGCAAACCGCGCCGACCGCGATCGGGCAGCGGATCTGCCTCGCCTGGAACGGTACCGCCGAAAGCGCTGCCGCCGTGCAAGCGGCGCTGCCCTGGCTGCAACGCGCCGCCGCCGTGCGTATCCTCTCGGCGCAGGAATATCAGCGGCGTGGGCCGGGCGCCTCCGATCTCGCCGAGTATCTCGCCCTCCATAACATCAAAGCCGATCTCGCGACCTTCCAGCCGGTCGAGCGCGACGTCGGCGCTGGCATCCTCGCCGCCTGCCGCGCCTTTGCCGCCGACCTCCTGGTGATGGGGGCTTACTCGCATTCGCGGCTGCGCCAGCTCATTCTCGGTGGCGTCACCCGCCACGTCCTCGAACACGCCGAGCTACCGGTGATGATGAACCGCTAAACCGCGCCATGAACCAGACCGAGACCGCTGCCATGAATGATGCCGCGACGGCGGCGGCACTGCGCGCCTATGTCAAGCTGTTTCGCGCCAGTCGCGCCATTCTCGCCCGTGTCGAACCCGGCTTGGCGGCGCACGGCCTGACCGCGACCCAGCTCGGCGTGCTCGAGGTGATTTGGCATCAGGGGCCGCTGACTCAAGGCGAGCTTGGCCGCAAGGTGCTGACTAGCGCCGGCAATATGACCGACGTCGTCGATAAGCTCTCAAACCGTGGTCTGGTGCGGCGGGTGCGCGACCTTGCCGATCGGCGGCATGTGCGGGTGGAACTCACGGGATGCGGGCGCGATCTCATCGCCGCCGTCTTCCCGCGTCATGCCCAAGACATCACCCGCGCCATGAGCGGGCTTTCGCCCTGCGAGCTGGAGCTGCTCGGAACCCTGCTCCGCCAGCTCGGCCGGCATGCCGCCGGCGAAGAGGCAGCCTTGGACGACGCCGTTAGAGCAAGGTAGGGTTTGCTTGAACCATCCTGTTCAATCAAAACCGGCCAACTTGCTCGCCAAAATAGGGGTTGAGCGTGATCGACGTAAACCGATCGCGCTCTAGTCGCTGAGGATCGCCGCGAGGTCGCGGAAGCCCTCCTCAATCGTCACCCGCTCCTCGCGCGTCTGGGCGAGGAGGGTTTCGATCGCGCGGCCCTTCTCCAGGATGCGGTCGAATTCGCCGTTGCGCCCGGCCTCGTAGACGCCCATTTCCAAAAGCCGGGTCAGCTCGGCATAGCGGGCGAGGATGGCGCGGCCGCGTTGCGCCAACGCCATGTCGGCGGGCGGCGTCGCTTGCGCCATGGTGCGCGAGAGTGAGCGCGCGACGTCGACCGGCGGATAGCGCCCGCCCTCGGCGATCCGCCGGTCGAGCACGATATGGCCATCGAGAATGCCGCGCACCGCGTCGGCGATCGGCTCGTCATGATCGTCACCATCAACAAGGACGGTGAAAATTCCGGTGATGAAGCCGGCCTCGCCCGCTTCAGTCTCGACGCCCGGGCCGGCGCGTTCGAGCAGCCGCGGCAGTTCGGTGAACACGCTCGCCGGATAGCCGCGCGCCGCTGGAAATTCGCCCGAGGAGAGCGCAATCTCGCGTAACGACTGGCAATAGCGGGTGACGCTGTCCATCACCAGCAGCACCGATCGCCCCTCGTCGCGGAAATGCTCGGCGATCGCCATCGCGGCATGAGCGGATTCGCGGCGCGCCAGCGGTGGCGCGTCGGAGGTCGCGACGACGACGACGCTTTGGCGCATTTTTTCGGCGCCGAGATGCTCTTCGATGAATTCGCGCACTTCCCGCCCGCGCTCGCCGATCAGCGCCAGCACCACGACATCGCATTCGGTATGGCGGGCGATCATCGAAAGCAGCGTCGATTTGCCGACGCCGCTCGCGGCAAACAGGCCGAGGCGCTGGCCGAGGGAGGCGGTGGCGAAGCTGTTGAGAACGCGCACCCCGAGATCGAGCCGGCCGCCGAGCCGCGCCCGCGCGGTCGCCGGCGGTGGCGACGCGCGGAGCAACCGGCGACGCGGGCCGGCGGGAAGGTAGCCTTTGCCGTCGAGCGGCGCGCCGAACGGATCGATCACCCGCCCGAGCCAGCCATCGGAGACGAAAAGCCCGCCGCGATCAGCGAACGGCTCCGCCTCGCCGCTGGCGAGCGCCCGCGCGCTGGCCTCGATCCGCGCTTCCATCCCGGCGCGGATGCGCTCGGTATGGCCGAGCGTCATCGCTGTCTGGCTGGTGTCGGAAAACCCCAGAATCTCGGCGGGGATGGGGCGCTCGCCGGCGCCGTGGATGGTGACGCGCTGGCCAATGGCGGCGTGGTGGGAGAGCCCGGCGATCTCGACCGCAAGGCCGGAAACCCCGCGCACCTGGCCGGCAACCATCGCAACCGGCAGGTCGGCCAGCATTTCGTTGATTTGCCCGAGGGAAGCAAGGAAATCACTGCGCATACGGCGATCATGCCGGCGAGATCTTACCAGACGATAAAGAGGCATCGCGGATGCGGCCACCGCACAAAAGGGGGTTTGCACCCGCCCTCCCCTCGGCTATAGGAGCCGAGCCGTTCCCGGATAGCTCAGTCGGTAGAGCAAGCGGCTGTTAACCGCTGGGTCGTAGGTTCGAGTCCTACTCCGGGAGCCAAAATCCCCGCCATCGTCACGAAAACCCGTTCGCGAGCTACCCCCCCCCGGCGCATTGACATCGCCGCTTGGCCACACCATGTTGCATTGCACAAAGACGCTATGACCCCGATCCTGGCCCCGTCGCCGGGATCCGTGCGTTGCGCCTGACGGGGCGGAAATGTCCTTTTTGGTGGCAGGATCGCTGCTGCCCGGGAAAGGATCGCATCGATGGCCCTATTTGATGAAATCGGTGAAACCCTGCTGCGGCGCCATGAAGGCGGCCGCGACATCGCGCTCAGTTTGGCGGACGGCGC
This sequence comes from Acidibrevibacterium fodinaquatile, assembly GCF_003352165.1. Classification (GTDB taxonomy): domain Bacteria; phylum Pseudomonadota; class Alphaproteobacteria; order Acetobacterales; family Acetobacteraceae; genus Acidibrevibacterium; species Acidibrevibacterium fodinaquatile. Next base: position 981,667 of record NZ_CP029176.1, on the reverse strand, counting down.
GCGCACGCTGCGCCAGCGCTTCCGCCATTTGTTCGGCCGCCTCCAACGCGGGGTGGCAGCGGCGGCGCACAATCAGGAGGAGCCCGGCGCCGACGACCCGACGCGCCTTGCCGGCCCGTCATTCGCAGCACAAGAGCCCGATCTCGCCAAGGAGGCGGGACCGAACGGGCGGCAGATCTCCGGCTGGGCGATGGGTGATCCGGGACAGCCGGGATAGCCCGCCGCCGCGCGGCATGACGGCGCAAGAAGCGTCCGTGTTCGTTGATCTCGTCGTTCGGCATCCGCAAAATCCCGCTTCAGCCAAAACGGACAAACGTCTTTTTGCTTCTTTTTCTTCAGAAAAAGAAGTTTTTTTTCTCCCTTCTCGCGCCAACCTTGCGCCATCGCCGCGCTTGCCTCGCCGCCGGCCACGGCGCTAACGTAAGCGTGAAAACGCATAAAATGGGAGGCTGGCGATGCCGCAAGGGCTTTACGCTTGGCTGTTGGCGGGCGGGATGGTTTTGGGCGCGGGGATTGTTTCCGCCCCAGCGTTGGCCGGTGACTATGCGGCGCTTTACGCGTTCGGCGATAGTCTTTCTGATGCCGGCAACGCCTTTATCGCGACAGGCGGCACCGAGCCGGTCAGCCCGCCCTATTCCGATGGCCGGTTCAGCAATGGCCCGGTCTGGGTGCAGGATCTGGCGAACCAGCTCGGATTGCCGGCGCTCACGGCGAGCCTCGCCGGCGGCACCGATTTCGCGGTTGGCGGCGCACAGACCGGGACGACTCCGGTTCACACCGCCAATCTCTCCGATCTACCGGCGCAGCTCACGGCGTTCCAAGCCACCGTGCCAACCCCCGCCTCAGGCGCGCTTTATACGCTCTGGATCGGCGCCAATGATCTCTTCAGCATCCTCGGCACACCCGGCATCAGCACGGCGACGGCGATGGCGGATGCCACTGCCGCGGTCAGCAATGTGGTGACCTTCGTCGCCGGCCTCGCGGCCGATGGCGCGAAGAATTTGCTCCTCGTTACTGTCCCCAATCTCGGCGTGGTGCCCGCGATCACCAAGCTTGGATCGGCCGCGGAGACCGAGGCGACCGATCTCTCCGCCTATTTCGACCAGGCCCTGGTCAGCGCCGTTGGCGGCGAGGCGGCGGGCGCGGGAATGCATCTTTCGATTCTCGACAGTTTCGGCCTGCTTGATGACGCAATCGCCGATCCGGCCGCGTTCGGATTCAGCAACGTCACCACCCCGTGCTGGACCGGCAATGATACCAACGCCAGCAGCGGCACGCGCTGCGCGAGCACCATCGCCGGGCAGGATCAATATCTGTTCTGGGATCAGGTGCATCCGACCGCGGCGGGGCAGCAGATCATCGCCGACGCGGCGTTTGCGGAAGTGCCGGAGCCGGGCTCGCTCGCCCTGCTTTTGGCGGGGCTCGGTGCGCTCGGCCTCGTTCGCCATCGCCGCGGCACGCCCGCCGCATGAGTGACGCCGTTGCCGTTACGCTCTCGGTCAATGGCGAGCGGATCGCGGCGCGCGTGTCGCCGCGCCTCCATCTCGCCGATTTCCTCCGCGATACGCTCGGCCTCACCGGCACCCATGTCGGTTGCGAGCAGGGCGTGTGCGGCGCCTGCACCGTTGTGGTTGACGGCGCGCCGGTGCGCGGCTGCCTCATGCTCGCCGTCCAAGCCGATGGCGCGGCGGTGGAAACCATCGAAGGCTTGAGCGCGAGCGGCGCGATCGCCGATTTGCAGGCAGCGTTTGTTGCGGTCAATGCGCTGCAATGCGGCTTTTGCACGCCGGGGATGCTGATCACCGCGCGGGATTTGCTCCTGCGCGAGAAAAACCCTGATCGTGCCAGCATCCGCGCGCATCTTTCCGGCAATTACTGCCGCTGCACCGGCTATCAGGCGATCATCGACGCGGTGGCGATGGTGGCGCGTGGCGAGATGGCCGCGATCAGCGAGTAATGTCTTGGCCTGGGCTGCCGCTCTTCATCGGCCTTAGGCCTTCCTCTGCCGGCCGCAGCAAACGCAGCACCGCGAGCAGAAAACCGCAGGCAAAGCCGAGCCAGGCGAGCGCCTGAAACGGCCAGAGCGGCAGGTTGAGGTCGTAGCTCGCCTCGCCGCTCGCTTTGGTATCGAGCGTTTTCATCGCCATCGTCCCGGCGAGCGCCGCCATGGCCAGCGCGAGCACGAGATCATCAAAGCGCGCGAGCCACCGCCGGGCCGGCACCGGCACGGCGTTCCAGAGGAGATCGACGGTGATGTGCTCGCCGCGATAGCCAGTAACCGCGATGCCCCAGAAAATCAGAATACCGAGCAGGTTGCGCCCGAGATCGTAGCTATCCGGGATCGACCAGTTGAAGACATAGCGCAGCACCACCGAAACGAAGGTGAGCGCGGCGACGAGCGCGAGCAGCCCGCCCGCCGCCCGCTCGATCGCGCCGATCAGGCGGAAACCGGCCATTGCCGCGCTCAATATTGCGCGTGGTGGGCGACGAGGCTGGCGTCGAACGCCTTGGCGATGGCGTCTGGGTCGGCGCCGGCGCGTTTGACCGCCGCCGCCCAATCCTGATGCAGCGGCGCTGCCGCATCACGCCAGGCTTTGAGCTGTTCGGGGCTCAAGGTCAAAATGGTCTGACCCGGCTCGGCGGCAACCTTGGCGCGGCCGGCAACCTCGAAATCCGCCCAGGGGCTGGCGAAACGCACCGCCCAATCGGCGTTGCAATGGGCATCGATCACCGCTTTCTGGTCGGGCGCGAGCCCCTCATAGCGCGCCTTGTTGATGACCCAGACGAAGGTGGTGACATAGAAATTGGCATCGATATGGTATTTCACCACCTTGTCGATGCCGAACAGCACGAGCGAGCCCCAGGGGAAGAAAATCCCGTCCGCGACGCGGCGTTCCAGCAGGTCGCGCGCCGCCGGCGCCGAGGCCTGGACGTTGGTGCCACCGAGCAGGGTGACGAAATTACCGATCGTCGCATCCGCCGGGCGCAGCTTGAGGCCGCGAATATCGGCCGGCATCAGCACCTGCCGCCGCGTGTGCAGCGTGCCGGGGTCGTGCATGAAGGCGAAGCAGTAATGCACGTCTTTCATCTCGCGCGCGGCATAGGCGCGATACCAGTCATCGAGGGCGGCGGAGCCGGTTTTCGCGTCGTGATACTGAAACGGCAGATCGCTGAGGGCGAGAATGGGAAACCGCCCGGGCTGATAGCCGGGATTGACGAAGCTCACATCGGCGATGCCATCGCGCGCGAGATCGTAATGATCGAACGCCTTGCCGAGCTGCTCGGCGGGAAAGATCACCGAGGTCAGTGAGCCATGCGAGTCGGCCTGGATCGACGCCGCCCATGCCTCCACCGATTTTTGCAGCGGATGCGCTGGCGGCAGCCAGTGCGCGAGTTTCAGCTCGACCTTCTGGTCCTCGGCCCGGGCGAGGCCGGGGAGGCTCAGCGCCGCGAGCACGCCGGCCGCCATCCCGGCGATCCAGCGCAAGCGAGATTTCTGGCGGTTTCTGATGGATTTTGTCATTTTTCCTCCCCCGGCGACACCGCGCGGCGCCGCCTCATGGTTATTATTCATAGATATCGGCGCCGTTCAATTGGCCCGGTGCTCGCGCTTCACCCAAAGAACCATTGGTCAGGAATCCGACTTATCGCGCAAAAAATCCAGATCCCAGGCGTGCCCGGTTATTCTGGCCCGCAAGTTCCGACCCGTTTGCCTAATGGGTCGGTTCCAGGTATCCCTTGCGGCTCCGTCCCAGCCAAGCAAATGGGCTCCTGTGACGCCCATTAGTTCCAAACGCCAAAACACTTCCTCGGACCACGATATCTTCATGAACAATTTTGTTATAATGGGCTGATCTCCGCATTCCCGTTCACACGAATTGACCTCCATTTCTTGGATAAAATCTTCAAGGACTCTTCTTTCTTTAGATTCACATGAATTATATTGATTGTGATCAATAGAATCATATAAAAAACTTCCCATCTGAGATTGCATTCTTTTGTTCCAGCTTGCTGGAGAATAAATAAGTTTTAAAATTCCACTCGGGCATGATTCGTCAAATATATCGTATTCTGCTCCTATAAATTTTCTATATTCTTCGTATTTTTCATTTTTTTTGCATTCCGTGTTGCTGAATTTTCTATGAACCCATGAAGCGCCCAAAACATGGGTGTTCAATGCATAAATAACAACGCAATCGTCATCCTTGTTGCATACGGAGCCAAATTGAGCCCCATCATACGCAAAAAATATTGCAACGTACGGCGAAAATGTAAAATCGATGAGGGGGGAAGGAACGCCATAATGCCGGGCGAATTCCATTGCCGCCCGACGATTTTTTATGTCAGCCGGCAGCCATGCAGTCGGCTCGTTTGACCGGCTTCTGGCAATAAAGTCTGCCACTAAATCATCTACTATTTTTCCAGACCAAACCCTCCAATTATTTTTGGCAAGATAACGGGAAAAAGTGGAGGTTAAACGGAATTTCGATGAAGAATGCCCCCTGAATATGATTTCTTGCTTAGAAAAAGCCAATTCTTCTAATTTTGAGAATGCCTCTTGAATGTTACTTGGTCTACACTCTTTAATTGCCTGGACCGTCATAACCCGACTCCATGATTACGCTCGCGCATATGACAAGATAGAGGCTCAGCAACAAAATCGCCATTAGGCGGTACGAGAGGGCGCTTTTCTTTCAGTTGCCCCAGCCCCGCATTTCACCGCCTACAGTTCAAACCCGCCGCAGCGACCAGTAAAGCGGCGTTCGCCCGACGGCCAGCGCCTTCGCCTCATAGCGCGTCGGCGCCCAATCCGGCGGGCGTGTCGTCATCGGCGTCGCGGGCGCGAAAAAGCGCTGCGCGGCCAGGACTTCGCCGACCCAGGCCTGATAGGTCGGATCATCGGTCGCGATCCGCCACTCGCCGCCGGGGCGAAGCGCGCGGGCGACGAGCGGCAGGTTCTCGGGATGGACGAAGCGGCGCTTGGCGTGGCGCGCTTTCGGCCAAGGGTCGGGGAACAGGAGAAACACGCGCGAAAGCGACGCGGCCGGCATGGCGCGCAACGCGATCCGCGCATCATCGCCCCAAATCCGGAGATTGGCCGGGAGCGGCGCGCTCGCCTCCCCCCCTTCCGGCACCAGCCGGCCGAGCAGCGAGGCAAGGCCGTTGGCATAGACCTCGCAGGCGATCAGCGCCGTCTCGGGATGGGCGGTGATTTCGGCGAGCGCGTGCTCCCCGCCGCCAAAGCCGATCTCGAACGCGACAGCTTCGAACCCGTCGAGCCCGGCGAGCGGGGCGGCGGGATCGAAGCGAAGCCGCGGCAGGGTCTCGGCGAGCAGCCGCACCTGGCGCGGGCGCAAGGCGTGGCCGTGCTGGCGGCCATAAAGCCGCTCGGGCGGTTTTTTGACCCTGAGCGCGCCCAGCCCCTCAGCGCCCGAACGCGGCGCGGAGCGCAGGCACGAGATCGGTCCGCTCCCAGGTGAAGCTGCCGAGTTCGGGGTCAGGCTCGCGGCCGAAATGGCCATAGGCCGAGGTCGGCACATAGATCGGGCGGTTGAGGTGGAGATGCTCGCGAATGCCGCGCGGCGAGAGATTGACGAGATCGCGCAGTGTCGCCTCGAGCCGCGCCTCGTCCACGTCCTTCCCGGTGCCATGCAGATCGACATAGACCGAAAGCGGGTGCGAAACCCCGATCGCGTAGCTGAGCTGAATCGTGCAGCGCTCGGCAAGCTCGGCGGCAACGACGTTTTTGGCGAGATAGCGGCAGGCATAGGCGGCCGAGCGATCGACCTTGGTCGGATCCTTGCCGGAAAACGCGCCGCCGCCATGGGGAGCCGCGCCGCCATAGGTATCGACGATGATCTTGCGCCCGGTCAGGCCGCAATCGCCGTCCGGGCCACCAATGACGAATTTTCCGGTCGGGTTGACGTAAAACTGCGCCTCCGGGCACATCCAGCCAGCGGGGAGCGAGCTTTCGACGATCGGCCACAGCCGGCGCTTGATTTCCTCGCGCTCCAGTTCGGCGACGTGCTGGATCGAGACGACGATGCTGGTCGCCCCGACGGGCTTGCCGTCGCGATAGCGGAGCGTCACCTGGCTTTTGGCGTCGGGCAGCAGGCCGGCGGCGGTGACGTCGCGGGCGCGGCGCAATTCGCTGATCCGGCGCAGAATGAGATGGGCATAATAGATCGGCGCCGGCATCAGCGCCTCGGTCTCGCGGCAGGCATAGCCGAACATGATGCCCTGATCGCCGGCGCCCTCATCCTTGTTGCCGGCGGAATCGACGCCCTGCGCGATGTCTTGCGACTGGGCATGGAGGTGGCATTCGACATGCGCGTTGCGCCAGCTAAACCCCTCCTGGTCATAGCCGATATCATGCACCGCAAGGCGTGCGAGATGGGCGAGATATTCGGCGGTGATGGTATCCGGGCCGCGGGTTTCGCCGGCGAGCACGATGCGGTTGGTGGTCACCAATGTCTCACAGGCGACGCGCGCATAGGGGTCGGCGGCGAGGAAGGCATCGAGCACGGTGTCGCTGATGCGGTCGGCCACTTTGTCCGGATGACCCTCGGAAACCGACTCGGAAGTGAACAGAAAATCGCCCTTATCGCGCATGGCGCAATTCGTCCTCTTGTCGCGCAGGGACCGGAGAATGCCGGCAGCCGCGCCGGCACAGGCGGCGCCGGAGCGGAGGCTGTGTGGCCGAAACCGGCCTTGCGGTCAAGCCATTCCGGAACGGCATGGCCGACGCCGCGCGCCGGCCTGCCTGGGTATTGACGTCGGCAAAAATTTTTATATTATTGGAGATATGGAAAAGTCAGACGCCGTTTTGGCCTTGGGGGCATTGGCGCAGGATACTAGGCTCGATGTCTTTCGCCGCCTCGTCCAAGCCGGGCCGGAGGGTCTGCCGGCCGGTCAGATCGCCGAACAGCTCGGCGTGCCCACGGCAACCCTGTCGTTTCATCTCACGCAGCTCAGGCAGGCGGGGTTGATCACCTTCCGGCGCGAAGGCCGATCGCTGATCTACGCGGCCGAATATGCGGCGATGAACGCGCTGCTCGCCTATCTTACTGAGAATTGCTGCGCCGGATCGGCCGCCGCCGGCACCACCGCCTGCTTCACCGAGCCGGGATGCAACGCCGCACCATCCGAGGAGAGGACCTACCGATGACACCGAGTGTGGACGTAAAGGAACTCGTACGCGCGCGCTATGGCAGCATCGCCGCCGGCGCGCCGAGCGGTTGCGAAGCCCCTGCCTCCTCCTGTTGCGCCGATGCGGAGAAGACCCTGCTCGATGCGAAAGCGCGCGAGATGGGATATTCGGCGGCCGAGATCGCCGCCGTGCCTGAAGGCGCCAATCTCGGCCTTGGCTGCGGCAACCCGCAAGCAATCGCAGCACTCAAGGCGGGAGAGACGGTCATTGATCTCGGCAGCGGCGCCGGATTCGATTGTCTGCTCGCGGCGGCTGCGGTCGGGCCCGAAGGGCGGGTGATCGGCGTCGACATGACGCATGAGATGCTAGCGAAAGCGCGCGCCAACGCGGCGCGCGTCGGGGCGAAAAATGTCGAATTCCGCCTCGGCGAGATCGAGCATCTGCCAGTCGCCGATCAGGTCGCCGATGTCATCATCTCCAATTGCGTGGTCAATCTGGTGCCCGATAAAGCGCAGGTGTTCCGCGAGGCGTTCCGGGTGCTGAAGCCGGGCGGGCGGGTGGCGATTTCCGATGTCGTGAACATCGCGCCGCTGCCGGAGGATTTGCGCGCCGATCCGGCCCTGCTCTGCGGCTGCGTTGCCGGCGCCATCCCGGCGGAGCGTGTTGAGACGCTGCTCCGCGCCGCCCGATTTACCGAGATCGCGATCACGGTCAAGCCGGGCAGCCGAGAAATAATCGCCGCCTGGGCGCCCGGGCGCGGGATCGAGACATGCGTCGCCGCGGCGATCATCGAGGCCCGCAAGCCTCATGAAGGCAAGGCGATACCGCCGGCGCCAGGCGCGTGCTGCGGATGAGCGCAGCCGAACACGGCAAGCCGGGGAACGGGCAAGCATGACCGTCACCATCTATCACAATCCCGCCTGCGGCACCTCGCGCAATGTCCTCGGCCTTATCCGCAATGCGGGGATCGCCCCGCATATCGTCGAATATCTCAAGACCCCGCCGAGCCGTGAGGTGCTCTCTGACCTGATCCGGCGGATGGGCATTCCGGTGCGGGCGCTGCTCCGCCGAAAGGGCACACCTTATGACGAGCTTGGCCTCGACGATCCGGCGCTGACCGATGATCAGCTCATCACCGCGATGCTGTCGCAACCGATTCTGATCAATCGGCCGATCGTTGTGACCCCGCTCGGTGTCCGGCTCTGCCGCCCGTCGGAGACGGTGCTCGATCTCTTGCCCACGCCACAGCAAGGCGCGTTCCGCAAGGAGGATGGCGAGGTGGTGGTGGATGAAGCGGGCCGGCGGGTCCGCTAAGGGAGCATGTCGTGACATCGGATAACACCCTGACGGCGTTGGCGACAGCAAAGCCGGCGGCGGCGCGGATCGGCTTTTTCGCGCGTTACCTGACCCTTTGGGTCGCGCTTTGCATTGTCGCCGGGATCGTTCTCGGCCAAGTCGTGCCGGCGCCGTTTCATTGGCTGGGTGCTGCGACCATCGCCGAGGTCAATCTGCCGGTGGCGGCGCTGATCTGGCTGATGATCGTGCCGATGCTGCTGAAAATCGACCTCGCAGCGCTCGCTGAGGTCGGGCGGCATTGGCGCGGTATGGCGGCGACGGTGGGCGTGAACTGGCTAGTCAAGCCGTTTTCGATGGCGTTGCTCGGCTGGCTGTTCATCGCCCATCTCTTTCGCCCCTTCCTGCCGGAGGGAGAGATCGAAAGCTACATCGCCGGGCTGATCCTGCTCGCCGCGGCCCCCTGCACGGCGATGGTGTTCGTGTGGTCGAGTTTAGTGGAGGGCGAGCCCTATTTCACGCTGAGCCAGATCGCACTCAACGATGCCATCATGGTTTTCGCCTTCGCGCCGATCGTCGGGCTGCTGCTCGGGCTTTCCGCGATCACCGTGCCGTGGAACACGCTATTCCTTTCGGTCGTGCTCTACATCGTGATCCCGCTGATCGCCGCGCAAATCTGGCGCCGGGGACTGCTTGCGGCCGGCGGGGACGCGGCTCTCGCGCGCCTTCTCGCGCGCCTCGGCCCGGTTTCGATCGTTGCCCTGCTCGCAACCCTGGTGTTGCTGTTCGGGCTCCAGGGCGAGGCGATCGTCGCGCAACCGCTCATCATCCTTCTGCTCGCGGTGCCGATCATCGTGCAGGTTTATTTCAATGCCGGCCTCGCCTATGTCATCAATCGCGCGATCGGCAGCGAATGGTGTGTCGCCGCCCCCTCGGCGCTGATCGGCGCGTCGAATTTCTTCGAACTCGCGGTCGCCGCCGCGATCGCTCTGTTCGGGTTTCAATCGGGCGCGGCGTTGGCGACGGTGGTCGGGGTTTTGGTGGAGGTGCCGGTGATGCTGAGCGTCGTAGCCCTGGTCCGCCGCACCCGCCCCTGGTACGAGGCCGGCATTGCCCGGCACGCGGGGGCGCGCCGTGGCTGACGAGACGCCGGACGAGGACGCAACCCTCCCCGCGCTTGTTGCCGATCTCCTCGCCCCGCCCGATCAGCCGCGGCTGGAGCCGGCGGTCCGCGCGACCCATCCGCCGCGCATCCTGCTGCTCTACGGCTCCTTGCGCGAGCGCTCCTACAGCCGGCTTCTGACACTGGAGGCGGCGCGCATCCTGCGTCATCTCGGCGCCGAGGCGCGCGTCTTTGACCCTCATGGCTTGCCGCTGGCCGATAGCGTGCCCGCCGATCATCCGCAGGTCGCGGCGTTTCGGGCGCTCTCACTCTGGTCGGAGGGACAGGTCTGGTGCAGCCCAGAGCGGCATGGCGCGATCACCGCGGTCTTGAAGAACCAGATCGACTGGCTGCCGCTCTCGCTCGGTGCGCTGCGCCCGACCCAGGGGCGCACGCTCGCCGTCATGCAGGTCTCGGGCGGGTCACAAAGTTTCAACGCGGTCAACACGCTTCGCTTGCTCGGGCGCTGGATGCGGATGGTCACCATCCCCAACCAGTCCAGCGTCGCCAAGGCCTATGAGCAGTTCGACGAGGCCGGGCGGATGCTGCCCTCGCCCTATTACGACCGCTTGGTGGACGTGATGGAAGAGCTGGTCCGCTTTACCTGGCTGCTCCGCGACCGCGCCGATTATCTCACCGACCGCTATAGCGAGCGGAAAGAGGCGTTTTGCCTGCCAAGCCGGCTCTGATCCGGCGGCTTTTGTGGCAAAGCGGCAACGGCCCAGCGATCTTTTCTTGCCGCGCCGCAAAATTGATCGAGATCAAAGAGTTCATCTAATATAGTGCCGATCCTTCACGTGCTCGTTATGTGAAAGAGGAGATCGAGATGAGAGGTTTGTTTTCCCGCCATTCTCCAGGGAAATGGCCGGCGAAATGGCTTTGGGGGTTGGTGGCGGCGCTCACGGTACTATTTTCGGTCGACCGCGCCGAAGCGGTGCCGGCCTTTGCCCGCCAGACCGATCAGCCCTGCACCTCCTGCCATATCGGTGCGTTCGGGCCGCAGCTCACGCCGTTTGGAATCGCTTTCAAGATGGGCGGCTACACGCTGACCGCCGGCGATACCCCTTATCCCTATATCCCGATTTCGGCGATGGCCTTCGCGTCGTTCAACAACACCGCCGACCCCGTGGAAGGCGGCTCACCGGCCAATGATTATCGGGCCAACAACAATTTCAACCTCGATCAGATATCGCTGTTTCTCGCCGGGCGGCTCTCCGATTATGCCGGCGGCATGATCCAAATCACCGCCGCGCAGGATGGGAGTTCGGTCGCGCTCGACGACAGCGACCTTCGTCTGACCCATGAATTCTCGATCTCAAGCCAGGATGTCCGCATCGGTCTCGACCTGAACGACGGGCCGACGGTGCAGGATCCCTACAACACGCTTTATCATTACGCTTATCCTTACGCGAGTTCGGCGGTTTCGCCCGGCCCGGTCACGGCGCCGTTCGCGATCCAGGCTTTGGGCGGCGCCAACACGATCGGCCTCACCAATTACTGGTGGATCAACCAGACCTGGTACATCGAGGGCGGCGCCTATAAATCGCTGAGCCCGACCTGGTTCTCGGCGCTTGGTGAAGGTTCGGTCCCCTCGCTTGGCGAGGTCGAAGGAGGAGCACCGTATCTCCGCGTCGCCTACCAAAAGCAGTGGGGTAATAACTTCCTCGAAGTCGGTGGCGTTGCCTTCTATGCGCCGATGGCCGCGAACGTCATCGCGATGCCGGGGACCAACACCTACTTGGACTATGGTCTCGATGCGAACTATCAGTACAGCAACGGCAATCATCTTTTTGCGATAGATACGAATATATTGCAGCAGCAGGCACAGCTCGATGCCATGCACAACGCTGGCCTCGCCGACAAATCCTATAACGAGATGGAAAACTTCCGGATAGCAGCAGATTATTACTACAAAAACACCTACGGCTTCACGATGGCTTATAACGGCATCTGGGGCACCTCCGACAAGACTTTGTATGCGCCGGCGTCGGTGGTCGGCAGCGCCAACGGCAGCCCCAACACGCAGTCGCTCATCTGGGAGGCGGATTGGGTGCCGTTCGGCAAATCGGCTGATACCGTCTGGGATTTCGAGAAGAACCTCAAGGTCGGCCTGCAATACACCGACTATCTCGAATTCAACGGCGGCACCAACAATTTCGACGGCTTTGGCCACAATGCCAGCGGCATGAACACGCTTTATCTCTATGTCTGGATGGCTTTCTAGGAATGGGGCATGTTATGCAGCAGAAAACAGACAGAGGGAGCAGTGACGTGTTGACCCAAACCCCTGACGCGAACACCCGGTATAGCGGCTGGAAACGCGGCCTTACGCTCGGGCTCGGCGCCTTTGCCTTCAGCCTCGTGGTCGCCACCGGCATGATGGCAAAAGCACAAGTCCCCGACGAGGAAGACGAAAACAACAAGCCGGCAATGATCGCCCACGGGCACGAGGTGTTCAATCACATCTGCGCGGCTTGCCATTCCGACAAGAAGGGCGTCAACCGCACCGGGCCGAGTCTCTTCGGCGTCGTTGGCCGCAAGGCGGGGACCGAACCCGGCTTTGCCTATTCCGAGGCGATGAAGAATTTCGGCAAGGTGTGGACCACCGACGAATTGACGCATTATCTCTGGGATCCGCAGGCCTGGATCCCAGGCGTTGCGATGCATTTCGCCGGCCTCAAGCGCAAATGGAACCGCCACGCCGTCATCGCCTATCTCGAAACCCTGCACGACTAACGATGTGATCCCCGCAACCCCGGCCCGGGCAACCTGGCCGGGGTTTTTTTCAGCCCTCGCTCAAGACCGCCTGCAAATCGGCCGGGCGCGCAACGACAGTCCCAGGGCGTGTCGCAACGATGCCGGCGGCGGCACCGGCGAGCCGCGCGGCGCAGGAAAGCGGCATCGCAACGGCAAGGCCAGCCGCCAATGTCGCCAGCGCCGCGTCAGTGACACCAAACAGATCCAATTTCTGGTCACGCGGCAACGCCATGTGCAGCGCCGGCCCGGCGCCAAACACGCTGATCCCCGCCGCGCCGCGCAGCACCATCACCGCGCCGAAACGATACCGCGCCATCAAAACCGCGGCCGCCGCGTCGACTTCGTCATCACGCGCGGTGGGCATGCCGGTCGCCAGCGCCAGCTCTCCCGCCGTCGGTAAAATCACATCGGCGCCGGCAAAGCGGGCGCAATCGCCGCTCGCGGGATCGACCACGACCTTGCGGCCCAGCTCACCCGCGATCCGCACCAGCGCCGTCGCCAAATCGCCGCTCAACACCCCCTTGCCGTAATCGGACAGCACCATGAGCGAGGTTGCCGCCATGGCATCGCGCGCGATGCGGAGCAGCCTCTCGCCCAGCCGCGCCTCGATCGGATCGGTTTGCTCGCGATCGGCGCGGAGGAGATGCTGGCCATCGGCGAGAAACCGCGTTTTGCGGGTCGTCGTCCGCCCGCCTTGCACCAGCAGCCAGGGTTCGATCCCCGGCTGGCCGCCAATCAGCCCGGTGAGATCAGAGCCGGTCTGGTCATCGCCGACCACCGAGACAAAGGCGCAGGCAGCCCCGAGTGCGGTGAGATTGCGCACGACATTGGCCGCGCCTCCAGGCAGCGCCACCTCGCGCGCGATGGTCAGCACCGGCACCGGCGCCTCCGGGCTCAGGCGCTCGACATGGCCATGGATATAGCGATCGAGCATGGCATCCCCGACCACCAGCACATTGGCGCGCGACAGACGCTGCACCATCTCCGCCGGGGTCAGGCGGGCATCGTCAGCGGGCGCTGTCGCCGCTCTCGGGGCGGGTTCATCCATCACGCTTTCGCTACCTGTCCGCGCCGACGCTGGCAAGCGGGATTTCGCCGGCCGGCGCGAGAATGCCGGGATAGCGGCGCAAAATATGCAGCATCACCAGCATCGCCGGCAGCGCCGAGAGGAGGCAGAACGCATAAAACCGGGTCCAGCCGAGCCCGGCGGCAAGAAAGCCGGAGAGCCCGCCGAGCGTGCGCAGCGGCAAGGCGGCAAGTGAGGAAAGCAAGGCATATTGCGTCGCCGAATAGGCCTGATGGCAGAGCGCCGAGAGGAACGCGAGAAACGCCGCATCCGCCAATCCCTCGGCGAAGGCCTCGATCAAGGTCGTGGCATAGAGCACGCTCGGCCGGCCGGCCGAAACGGCGAGCGCGAGATACATGACCATCGCCGCCATTTGGGCAAACCCCGTCCAAATCAGCGCCCGCGCCGCGCCCTTACGCGCCACCAACCAGCCGCCGAGAGAAATCCCAACGAGCGTCGCGGCGAGCGAAATCGGCCCGTTGGCCAGCGCCACCGCGCCACGATCGAAGCCGAGCGCGCGATAAAACGGCGCCAGCATGACGCCGGCCAGCGCCTCGCCGAGCTTGAAGAGCGCAATGAAGAGCAGCGCCCAAACCGCGCCGCGTCGTGCGAGAAATTCGCCAAGCGGCGCAAGCACCATGCGCCGAAACACCCCTCCCGCCGCCGCCGCGCGCCAAGGCGCCGCCGGCTCGGGCGCAAGAAGGGTCGCGACCGGCCCGGCCACGGCGAGCCCGGCCATCGCCGCGAGCGCGCCGTGCCAGCCCCAGAGATCGGCGAGCTTGATCGCCGCCGCCCCCGAGATCAGCAGCGCCAGACGATAGCCCCAGACATAGCACGCCAAGGCCGCGCCCTGCAGGGACGCGGAAAAACTCTCGATCCGCCAAGCATCGACGACGATATCCTGGCTCGCCGAGCAAAAGGCGAGCAAAATAGCGGCAGCGATGGTCGCGAGCGGGGCGCGGGCGGGATCGGAGAGGGCGAGCAGAAACATCGCCGCGATCAACAGCGGCTGGACCACCAAAAGCCAGCCGCGCCTTCGCCCCAAGCCCGGCACGGCGCGGTCAAACAGCGGCGCCCAGAGGAATTTCAGCGCATACGCAAAGCCGATAACCGCCGACAGTCCAATCGCGCCGAGCGAAAGCCCACTCTCGCTCAGCCATTGGCGAAGCGTGAAGCCGGTCAGCGGTAGCGGCAAACCGCAGGCGAAGCCATAAGCGGTCATGACGATAAAGGCGCGCCGCTCAGGCATGCCGGGATCGGGCAGGACAGCGAGAGGCGCTGCCCCTCGACGGGATAGGGTGATCGCCAAACCGGCTTCGCTTTTGGCGGCATTCACGGGGATGTGAGCAGTAGGTTTGACTTCGATGGCCCGGCTGCCGCGATGCGGCGCGGTTGCGGTGGGGGCGCATGGGGTCTGCCGCGGTCATTGAGATCACCATCTTCGCGCGCCCCCCTCCGCCGGGCAAGCCACCCTCTCTTGCCAAGATATAAAGATATGTTTATATGCAGACGCACACATGCAGTCCCTTCTCGCCCTGCTTCGCGCCGCCGCCGAGCCGACCCGGCTTCGTCTTCTCGCGCTCATCGCCGGCGGGCCGTTTTGCGTCACGGAACTGACGGAGATTCTCGGCCAGTCGCAGCCGCGTCTGTCGCGGCATTTGCGCCTGCTCTGCGATTGCGGCTTGCTCGTCCGCTCGCGCGAAGGGGCGAATGTCTGGTTTGCCCTCGCCGAGGGGGCGGGCGCCAGCCTTGCGCGTGACATTCTCGCGCGCCTGCCGGCTGATGAGCCCGAACTCGCCGGTGATCGCCGCCGCGCCGCCCGCGTGCTCGCCGAGCGGGCCCGCGCCGCTTCCGAGAATTTCCGCCGCAAGGGTGTCGAATGGGATGAGACCAGCGCGCTTGGCCTCCCCGCCGCGGCGCTGGAGGCGGCCTTGCTCGATGCCTTGCCGCCTGGCGATCTCGGCCGCCTGCTCGATATCGGCACCGGCACCGGGCGGCTTCTCGAACTGCTCGCGCCGCGCATCAGCGCCGGTCTCGGGATCGATGCCAGTGCGGCGATGCTGGCGCTTGCCCGCGCCCGTCTCGCCCGCGCCGGCATCGCCCATTGCCGGGTGCGGCGCGCCGATATGTATCGCCTGCCGCTTGCCGATGGCGGCTTCGATCTCGTCGTGATGCAGATGGTGCTGCACTACGCCGAAGACCCGGTCGCGGCGCTCGCCGAAGCCGCGCGGATGCTGCGCCCGGGCGGGCGTTTTCTGCTCATCGATCTCGCCGCGCACGGTCGCGCCGATCTGCTGACGCGCCTTGCCCATCGCTGGCCGGGCTTCGCGGAAGATGCGATGGCAAACATGCTGGCCGCCGCCGGGCTTACGCCCGAGGCCGCGCGGGGCCTTGATCTCGCGCTCGGCGTGCGGCTCTGGACCGCCCGGCCGTGCGCCGCCGCCCACGTCGAATCCGCTCTCGCCGTCTGAGGAAACATCATGACCGCCCCGCATCTTCTCGACTATCTCCGCGATCGCGTCCTGCTTTGTGATGGCGGCGTCGGCTCGCGCGTGCAGGCGCTTTCCCTCGATGTCGAGCGCGATTACTGGGGCCGTGAAAACTGCACCGATATCCTCAATCTTTCGCGCCCCGATCTCGTGCGCGAACTCCATCGCGGCTATTTCGCCGCCGGCGCCGACATGGTCGAGACCAATAGTTTTGGCGGAAGCCCGATAACGCTGGGCGAATTTGGCCTCAGCGAACGCGCTTTCGAGATCAACCGCGTCGCCGGCGAATTGGCGCGCGAAGCGGCAGCCGAATTCAGCGATGGCCGGCCACGCTTCGTCCTCGGCAGCGTCGGGCCGGGAACCAAACTGCCGAGCCTCGGCAATGTCGATTACGACACGCTGGAAGCGGCGCTCAGCGTGCAATGCCGCGGGCTGATCGCCGGCGGCGTCGATGCCATTCTGATCGAGACCTGCCAAGATACGTTGCAAATCAAGGCGGCGGTGAACGGCGCCAAGATCGCGCGTGCCGAGGCAGGCAAACCGATCCCGATTTTCGTCCAGGTGACGGTGGAAACCACCGGCACCCTCCTCGTCGGCCCCGACATCGCTGCCGCGACCACCGTTATCGAGGCGCTCGACATCGATCTGCTCGGGATCAACTGCGCGACCGGGCCACAGGAAATGGCCGAGCATGTGCGCTATCTCGCGCAGAACTGGCCACGCCTGATTTCGGTCCAGCCCAATGCCGGGCTTCCTGAACTGGTCGACGGGCATACCTGCTATCCGCTCCATGCGAGCGAAATGGCGAGTTGGCTCGAGCGCTTCGTGACCGAGGATGGGGTCAATATCATCGGCGGCTGCTGCGGCACCGATACGCACCATATCGCGGAACTGGACGCGATGCTCGCTCGTCACGCGCCGCACGGCGCGGCGCGCCCGCGCCCGGTTCCGCGTCACGCCGTTTTCATGCCGGCGGTCGCGAGCCTTTATTCACACGTGACGCTGCGCCAGGAAAACAGCTATTTCTCGATCGGCGAACGCTGCAACGCCAATGGTTCGAAAAAATGGCGTGAATTACAGGAACGCCATGATTGGGACGGCTGCGTCGCGATGGGGCGCGAGCAGATCGGCGAAGGCTCCAATGCCCTCGATGTCTGCACCGCCTTCGTCGGACGCGATGAGGGCGGCGAGATGGCGGAAGTCATCACGCGATTCACCTCGTCGGTGAATGCGCCGCTGGTGATCGACAGCACCGAACTCATCGTGATCGAACGCGCGCTCAAGCTTCATGGCGGCAAGCCGATCATCAATTCGATCAATTTCGAGGATGGCGAGGCGCCGGCCGAGGCCCGCATGCGGCTTGCGCGCCGCTTCGGCGCGGCCGTGATCGCGCTTACCATCGACGAGGAGGGGATGGCGAAAACGCCGGAGCGCAAGCTCGCCGTCGCCCGCCGCCTCGTTGCTTTCGCCTGCGAAAAGCACGGCTTGCGACAAGCGGATCTGCTGATCGACCCGCTGACCTTCACCATCGCGACCGGCAACGAGGATGATCGCAAGCTCGGGCTCTGGACGCTCGAGGGCATTGCCGCGATCCGCGCCGAATTTCCCGAAATCCAGATCATTCTCGGTCTCTCCAATATCAGCTTCGGTCTCAATCCGGCGGCGCGCGCCGTGCTCAACAGCGTTTTTCTCGACCACGCCGTCCGCGCCGGCATGACCGGGGCGATCGTGCATGTGAGCAAGATCCGCCCGCTGCACCAGATCGCGCCCGAAGAAGTGGCGATCGCCGAGGATCTGATTTTCGACCGCAGGCGCGAGGGCTACGATCCGCTCGCCCGGCTGCTCGAGGTTTTCGCCGAACGCCGCGCGGCGGATGCCGTGCAGCGCAAGCGCCCGGAAACGGTGGAGGAGCGGCTCAGCCTTCGCATCGTCGAGGGCGACCGCAAGGGGCTGGAGGCCGAACTCGATGAAGCTCTGGTCAAACATGCGCCGCTTGACATCATAAATTCGATTCTGCTCGACGGGATGAAAACCGTCGGTGATTTGTTCGGCGCCGGCAAGATGCAGCTCCCCTTCGTTTTGCAAAGTGCCGAGACGATGAAGGCCGCCGTTGCCTATCTCGAGCCGATGATGGAGCGGATCGAAGGCCAAGAGAAGGGCACCATCGTGCTCGCGACCGTCAAGGGCGATGTCCATGATATCGGCAAGAATCTGGTCGATATCATTCTCACCAATAACGGATACCGGGTTATCAATCTCGGCATCAAGGTGCCGCTCGCCGACATGCTGGCTGCGGCTCGCGAGCATCGCGCCAATGCCATCGGCATGTCCGGCCTTCTGGTCAAATCGACCGTCGTGATGCGGGAAAATCTCGAGGAGATGTCACGCATCGGGGTCGATATTCCGGTTCTGCTCGGGGGGGCAGCGCTCACCCGGGGGTATGTCGAGGACGAATGCGTGCGTTCTTATGCTTGCGGGCGCGTCGCCTATGCCCGCGATGCCTTCGATGGCCTGCATTTGATGGAGAAAGTCGCCGGCAATGATTTCGACGATTATCTCGCCGCCCTTCAGGCCAAGCGCCAGGGGCGGGCGCGCAACACCGCGCGCAAGCTTGGCGAGGCCGATCAGCGCGCCTTCCAGCCCGCCGATATCGCCGCGACCCGCGCGCGCCGCCAGCGCTTGACCGCCGATCAGCCGCCGCTTGCGCCGCCCTTCTGGGGTGCGCGCATGATCGAGGCGGCGCCGCGCGCCATCGTCCCCTTCCTCAATGAGCGCAGCCTCTATCAACTGCAATGGGGATTTCGCAAACAGGGCCGCTCACTCGATGATTTTCTCGGCTGGGCGAAGCAGGAGCTGCGCCCGACGCTGCGGCGGATGCTGACGCTTTGCGAGACCGAAAACATCCTCGCGCCGCAAGCGATCTACGGATATTGGAAAGCCGCCGGCACCGGCAACGATCTCGTTCTCTTCGCCGAGGATGGCGAGACCGAACTTTGCCGCTTCGCGCTGCCCCGCCAGCCGCGCGAGGATGGCGAGTGCATCGCCGATTTCGTGCGCGACATCGATGACGGCGCCCGCGATGTCATCGGGTTGCAAGTCGTGACGATGGGCGCCCGTGCGTCGGACGTCGCGCGCGCCTGGTTCGCGGAAAATCGCTACCAGGATTATCTCTATCTCCACGGTCTCTCGGTCGAGATGGCGGAAGCGATGGCCGAATACACCCACAAACGCATGCGCGCCGAACTCGGCTTCGCTGCCGAAGATGATCGCGACATGGAAAAAATGCTGGCGCAGGGCTATCGCGGCTCACGCTACTCGTTCGGCTATCCCGCTTGCCCGCGACTCGAGGATCAGGCCCCGCTGCTTCGCCTGCTCGAGGCTCAGCGCATCGGCGTCACGCTTTCCGACGAATTTCAGCTCGATCCCGAGCAATCGACGAGCGCGCTCGTCATCTTCAACGCGCACGCCAAGTATTTCTCAGTATAGGAAGCAAAAAGATTTTTGTCCCACTTTCTCAGAGCAGCGGTGCCTGCGGCACCGCTGCAACGGGGAAAAAGTTTTTTGGTTCTTTTTTTCAAAAAAGAACGTCTTTCTTCTCTACTCCGCCGCAATGGCCGCCGCGCCGCTGACTTCCTCCCACAGGGCCGGGTTGAGTTCTTCGCGCCGATCGGGGAAGAACACCGCGCAACCCAGGGTGACGACGGCGAAGGCGGCGAGCACCAAGGTTACCGCAACCAGGCTCCCGGTGCGCTCGTATAAGGTTGCGACCAGCGGGGCGGCGGCGGCGCTGCCGAGAAAGCCGACGAAAAACCGCACCGAATACATCCGCGCCCGCACCGCCGGCGCGATATAGCGCGCGGTCATGGTTTCGTTCACCGTCACCTGCCCGAACACCGCAGCCGCGACCAGCCCGGCGACGATGACCACGGCGATACCATGGGCGACGGCCAAGGCCGCGAGCGCCGGCACCAGCACCAGGCTGAGCGGCAGAAAAACGCGCTTCAAGGTCGTGCGGTCGATCATCCGACCGACGCTGAACTGGGTCACGGCGCCGCAGAGCGTCGCGACAAAGGCGCTAGCGCCGACCAGCGGCAGGAGGTTATCGCCGAGCCGATCGGCGAGCAGCTTTGGCAGCAGAATGGTGAAGGCGTTGAACACCAGGCCCGAAACCGCGGCGATCAGCAGCAGGACGATGACGGCGCGGCGCACCAAAGCGGGGGGGATGGCGGGAAACGGGCGGCGGTTGCGGTGCGCCAGATGATGCTCCATGGCCGGCGTCCGCGCCCATATGATGCCGAGCGCGATGCAGATCAGGCCGGGGACGATGAACGCCAGGCGCCAGCTGAAATGGGCGGCGAGCAGGCCGGTCACGATCGGCGCCAGGGCGACGCCGAAATTGCCGAAGACGCCATTGACCCCCACCGCGCGACCGGGTCGATCACCGGCGGCATCCACCAGCATGGCGGTGCCGATCGGGTGGTAGATCGCGGCGAACAGCCCGGCGGCCGCGAGCGCCAGGGCCAGCGGCCAGGGCGAGGAGACCGCGCCGGCCGCGGCGAGCGAGGCGCCGGTCCCGAAAAAAAACGCTCCCAGCAACGCCTTCCTGCCCAGGCGCGCGGCAAGCCAGCCCTGCGGCAGGGAAAACAGCCCGTAAAGCACGAACATGCCGGTCGAGAGTTTCAGGATCGGCCCATAGCTTGGCCCGAACGCCCCCCCGGGCCGCGCCATTACCAAAACCGCGGTGGGCAGGATGAGCAGCGAGTAATGCGTCAAACAATGCGCCAGATTGATCAGCGCCAATTGCCGCGTTTCCACCTTGGCCATTCTCTGCTCCCGAGACGATAACCTGAGCAGGCTATATTAGTTACCTGCCACTTCCAAGAACCCCTTGCGAATGGCACGATTGCGCACTTCGGGGGGCACGCGTTGGCGCTTGCCCCCGCTTCGCTTTGGTCAGAGGCCCTAGAGCAAGGTAGGTTTTGATTGAACCATCCTGTTCAATCAAAACCGGCCAACTTGCTCGCCAAGATAGGTGTAGAGCGTGATCGACTTAAACCGATCGCGCTCTAGCTCAGCCGCCGATCCATTTGGCGAGAATGGCGAGCAGCAACAGGGCGACGATATTGGTGATCTTGATCATCGGATTGACCGCGGGCCCGGCGGTGTCCTTGTAGGGATCGCCGACGGTATCGCCGGTCACCGCCGCCTTGTGCGCCTCCGAGCCCTTGCCGCCATAATTCCCCTCCTCGATGTATTTTTTGGCGTTGTCCCATGCGCCGCCGCCTGAGGTCATGGAAATCGCGACGAAGAGACCGGTGACGATGGTGCCGAGCAGCATCGCGCCGAGCGCGCTGAAGCCGGCGGCGGCGCCACCGATCGCATCCACCACGAAAAACAGCACGATCGGCGCCAGCACCGGCAAGAGCGAGGGGGCGATCATCTCGCGAATCGCCGCCCGCGTCAGCAGATCGACGGCGCGGCCATATTCCGGCCGGCCAGTCCCTTCCATGATGCCAGGGATCTCGCGGAACTGACGCCGCACCTCGACCACCACCGAGCCGGCGGCGCGGCCGACCGCGGTCATGCCGAGCGCGCCGAACAGATAGGGCAGCAAACCGCCGATGAAGAGCCCGATCACCACGTAGGGATCCTGGAGATTGAAATGCACGTCAAGGCGCGGGAAGTAGTGCTTGAGATCCTCGGAATAGGCGGCGAAGAGCACCAGCGAGGCGAGCCCGGCGGAGCCGATGGCATAGCCCTTGGTGACCGCCTTCGTCGTGTTGCCGACGGCATCCAACGCATCCGTCGTCACCCGCACCTCTTTCGGCAGATCCGCCATTTCGGCGATGCCGCCGGCATTGTCGGTCACCGGCCCGTAAGCGTCGAGGGCGACGATCATGCCGGCGAGCGCCAGCATCGTCGTCGCGGCGATGGAAATGCCATAGAGGCCAGCGGTAAGGGAGGCGGCGATGATCCCGGCCGAAATCACGATCACCGGCAGCGCCGTTGCCTCCATCGAGACCGCGAGCCCCTGGATGACATTGGTGCCGTGGCCGGTGGTCGAACTCCGCGCGATGCTGCGCACCGGGCGATAGGCGGTCGAGGTATAGTATTCCGTGATCCAGACGATCAGCCCGGTGACGACGAGGCCGATCAGGGCGCACACGAAGAGCCCGCCACCGGTCACGGCGCCGCCCGACGCGGTCGCGATCGGGGTCGAGAACCCGGTGAGGGCGGCGATCACCAGCGCGATCGCGACCACCGAGAGCGCGCCGGTGACGACGAGGCCCTTATAGAGCGCGCGCATGATGTTGCCGTCATGCCCGAGCTTGACGAAATAGGTGCCGACGATCGAGGTCACGATGCAGACGCCGCCGATCAAAAGCGGCAAAAACATCAGGCCGTCGCGAATCTGGCCGGTGAAATTGATCGCCGTCAGCAGCATCGTCGCGACCACCGTCACCACGTAGGTTTCGAACAAGTCGGCGGCCATGCCGGCGCAGTCACCGACATTGTCGCCGACATTGTCGGCGATCACGGCGGGGTTGCGAGGATCATCCTCGGGGATGCCGGCCTCGACCTTGCCGACCAGATCGGCGCCGACATCGGCGCCCTTGGTGAAAATTCCGCCGCCGAGGCGCGCGAAGATCGAAATCAAGGAGGCGCCGAAGGAAAGCCCGACCATCGCCTCCAGCACGGGCCGGAGATTATCGCTCGGCATCATCGCGCGGAGAATGAGATAATAGATGGTGACACCGAGAAGACCGAGGCCGACCACCAGCAGCCCGGTGATCGCGCCCGATTTGAAGGCGAGCGACAGCCCGGCGGCAAGCCCGCTTTTCGAGGCCTCGGCGGTGCGGACATTGGCGCGCACCGAGACGTTCATGCCGACATAACCCGCCGTCGCCGACAGCACGGCGCCGATCAGAAACCCGATCGCGACCCGAAGCCCGAGCAGGGCGCCGAGCAGCACCAGAATGACGATGCCGGCGATGGCGACGGTGGTGTATTGGCGGTTGAGATAGGCCCGCGCGCCTTCCTGCACCGCGCCGGCGATCTCTTGCATGCGGGCGGTGCCGGGATTGGCGGCGAGAACCTCGCGAGCCGTTGCCCAGCCATAGGCAAGAGCGACGGCGCCACAGACGATGGTGACGATTTCGGCCAAAAGCATCCGGGACGGTTCCTTATCTTCCTTAGTTTTCTGATCCGGGCGATCTGATCGGAGACGATGAGCACAACACCCCTGCCCCGCGCGGCGTCGTCGCCGGCGATGCGATCACGAACATGACAGAATGGCCGCCCCGGGAAAAGCCCCCAAGGCAGTGCCGGAGCGCCCTTAATGTAGTGTCAAAGTTTGCATGTCGGTATCGGGTGGCTAGCGGCCAACCGGCTTCGTCTATGGCGGCCAAGCCATCACGCTCA
The DNA here is from genome assembly GCF_003352165.1 of Acidibrevibacterium fodinaquatile. Classification (GTDB taxonomy): domain Bacteria; phylum Pseudomonadota; class Alphaproteobacteria; order Acetobacterales; family Acetobacteraceae; genus Acidibrevibacterium; species Acidibrevibacterium fodinaquatile. The sequence goes on along the minus strand of NZ_CP029176.1, from coordinate 958,328 downwards.
ATAGGGTGTCCCGTCTTTGTGGGCAAACCGCCGTTTGCCATCCTCGCCCATTGTCAGCTCGAGGTCATCCTCCGGGTAATTCACCTCGTCGCCTTCCGAGCGATCGCCGATCTCCAAGATGACGCAATCCCTATCCGTGCGATTCCCGAGGTGGTGCGCCGTACCGTTTGCCGCGAATCCGGCGACCATGCCGGGCTTGAGAAGCGTTGCTCCGGAATCGGTGAAAAGAGTTGGTTCGCCTTCAATGACGTAGATGAACTCATCCTGGCGCGTGTGCCGATGATGCAGGGCGGACATGGCGCCCGGCGAAAGACGTGTGAGGTTCACGCCAAAATTTTTCAGGCCGAACAGGTCACCGAGCGGCCGTTTCATCCGCCCTGCCATCCGTGACGCAAAGGGTTCGGGATAGTTGCTCGGCTTGCTCCGCGGGGGAGCCTCGGCCGCAACTACGGCAACAACTCTGTCATTCATGGCGACAACCTCCGACCTTGATCTTACAATGTGAGAGAAATGGCGGCTGGCTTCGGTCAAGAATAACGACTTTCCGCCTCTTGCCAAATCCCGCCTCTTGCCGGCATGGTCGAAGATATGCGCCTGTAGCTCAACTGGTTAGAGCGGGCCGCTCATAACGGCTTGGTTGCGGGTTCAAGTCCTGCCGGGCGCAGATCGGATTGGGCCGAACCCATAGCGGCCGTTGCCCCGCCGCGCGGAGCCCCCTAAAACCCCTCCTTCCCTGCCGGAGCCCGATTATGGCGAGTTACCAATACGTCTATGTGATGAAAGACCTCACCAAGGCCTACCCAGGCGGGCGCGAGGTCTTCAAGGGCATTACCCTCTCCTTCCTGCCGGGGGTGAAGATCGGCGTGCTCGGCGTCAATGGCGCCGGCAAATCGACGCTTCTGCGCATCATGGCCGGGGTCGAGACCGAGTTCGGCGGCGAGGCCTGGGCCGCAGACGGCGTTCGCGTCGGCTATCTCGCCCAGGAGCCGCGGCTCGACCCCGAGAAAACCGTCGGCGAAAATGTCGAGGCGGCGTTCGCCCCCCTCACCGCCGCGCTGGCGCGCTTCAACGAGATTTCCCAAGCCTTCGCCGAACCGATGGATGACGCGCAGATGGAGGCGCTGCTCGCCGAGCAGGCCGAATTGCAAGCGGTGATCGACGCTGGCGATGGCTGGGATTTGCAGCGCCAAGTCGAAATCGCCCTCGATGCCCTGCGCTGCCCGCCGGCGGATGCGCTCGTCGGCCCGCTCTCGGGGGGCGAAAAGCGCCGGGTCGCGCTCTGCCGGCTGTTGCTCGAAAAGCCCGATCTCCTTTTGCTCGACGAGCCGACCAACCATCTCGACGCCGAGAGCGTCGCCTGGCTCGAACGCACGCTCCGCGACTATGCCGGGACGGTGATCGTCGTCACCCATGACCGCTATTTTCTCGACAACGTCACCAACTGGATCCTCGAAATCGAGCGCGGCCGGGGCTATCCCTTCGAGGGAAATTATTCCTCGTGGCTCGCGCAAAAGCGCAAGCGTCTCGCGCAAGAGGAGAAAGAGGAAAGCGCCCGCCAGCGGGCGCTCGCCGCCGAGGAGGAATGGATCGGCGCGAGCCCGCGCGCGCGCCAGGCGAAGAACCGCGCCCGCATCGCCCGCTACGAGGACATGCTGGCGAAATCGCAGGAACTCGCGACCGGCGTTGCCGAGATCGTCATCCCGCCCGGGCCGCGCCTGGGGGCGACGGTGATCGAGGCAGAAAATCTTACCAAGGGCTATGGCGACCGGCTGCTGATCGATGGCTTGAGCTTCAAATTGCCGCCCGGCGGCATCGTCGGCGTGATCGGCCCGAACGGCGCCGGCAAGACGACGCTGTTTCGCATGATCACCGGCCAGGAGACGCCCGATTCCGGCAGTTTGCGCATCGGCGACACCGTCAAGCTCGGCTATGTCGATCAGAGTCGTGACAGTCTCGATGCCAACAAAACCGTCTGGGAGGAGATCAGCGGCGGCACCGATGTGATCTATCTCGGCAAACGCGCCGTGCCGTCACGCGCCTATGTCGGCGCCTTCAACTTCAAGGGCGCCGATCAGCAAAAGAAGGTCGGCGTGCTCTCGGGCGGCGAGCGCAATCGCGTCCATCTCGCCAAGATGTTGAAATCGGAGGCCAATGTCATCCTCCTCGACGAACCGACCAACGATCTCGACGTCGATACGCTGCGCGCCCTGGAAGAGGCGCTGGCGGAGTTTCCCGGCTGCGCGGTGATCATCAGCCATGATCGCTGGTTCCTCGATCGGCTCGCGACCCATATCCTGGCATTCGAGGGCGACAGCCATGTCGAATGGTTCGAAGGCAATTTCCAGGCTTACGAGGACGACAAGCGCGCGCGCCTCGGCGCCGAAGCGACCGAGCCGCATCGCATCAAATACCGCCCCCTCACCCGCTGATCCGAACACCCAAGCGGGCGCGCCGGCATGAACGGCCGGCTTACGCTCGGCACCGGCCGGCTGATGTTGCGCCCGGTCGCGGGGAGTGACCTCGCCGATCTGATCGCGCTCAAGGCCGACCCTAGAGTGTTCGCGGTGATGCTCGGCGGCGTCCGTTTGCCGCAGCAGACGATGGCCGAACTCGCCGAGGATATCGCCTTCTGGGCGCGCGCCGGGGTTGGCATGTGGTCGGCGCGCACCCGGGCGGATGGCCGCTTCGTCGGCATCGCCGGGATCATGGCGCGGCGCGACGGGCTCAGCCCCGCGCTCCGCTTTGCGCTCTGGCCAGAGGCGCGTGGCCAGGGTTTGGCGCGCGAAGCGGCGGGGGCAGTGCTGCGGTTTGGCCATGAAGAAGCCGGGCTGCCCCTGATCGTCGCGGTGGCGCGCGCTGAGAATTTCGCCTCGCGCATGGTGCTCGGCAGTATCGGCATGCGGCTCGCCGAGAGCTTCACCCGCGACGGCTACGAGATGCTGGTCTATCGCAGCGAACGAGCGCGGGCGTAAGCAAAAAATCTTCTTTTTCTGAAGAAAAAGAAGCAAAAAGACTTTCCTTTAGTGAGCAACGCGTATGGCGTTGCTCACTCTCGGAAAACAAGACAGAGTTTTTTGGTTCTTTTTTTCAAAAAAGAACCGCTTTCTTTCTAGTTTTACGATCCCTTCGTCAGCGTCCGCTGCATGGCGTCGATCAGAGCCTGAACATTATCGCCGTTATGCTGGAGGAAGCTCGCGTAATCGCTGCGCTGGGTGAGACGCAGGCTGGTGCCCTCAACCACCAAATCCTCGATCTTTAGGCTGCCATTGATGGTTGCGATCACCCATTGGACCTTGGCCTCTGGGTTGTTGGGACGAAAGATCGTGGTATCGACCCAGACCGTATCGTCATGCGGGGCGACGCGGCCGAGCGTGTAGCGCACCCCTTTATATTCCCCGAGATGGCCGGAAATGCTGGTCACCAGCACCTGATGGAAGAGGGTGAGATAGTCATGCTGCTGCGCCGGCGTCGCGAGGCGCCAGAAGCGGCCGAGGCAGAAGCGGCCAATGCCGTCGACATCGACGAAGCGGTCGATGATTTGGCGAATCTGGCCGCGCTTGTCGGTCATCGAGCCGGGGCCGTTGATCACGCCGACGAGTTGATCACCCACTTGGCGGACGAAGCCGGCGGGATCGGCGGCACGCGCGCGCCGGCCCCAGAGCAGTGCCGGGACGAGGCCGATGGCCGGAAGAATTTCGCGTCTTTTCAGCATGATCTCTCTTTTCGCGGACTCATCAAAAGGCGTTACTCGGTTTGCGTCGCCGGCGCCGGGAACCAGGCGGGGACGGTGGCGCGGTGGTCATTGCGGATCGCCTCGATCTGGCTCTCGCGGCGCTGGCGATAGAGGCTGCGAATGGTCGCATAGGGGTCGAGCGCGGTTTTTTGCACCTGATCGAGCGAATCGAGCACGCGTGAGCGCACATCGACGGCGTTGAGGCCATAATAGGCCCATTCCAGCGCGTAAACCGTGGTACCATTCACCATCCAGGTGAACGGCCAATCGGCGATATCGACGCCGAAGCCGGCGAGATCGCGCGGATTGGACGGGCCGAGGACGGGAATGAACAAATAGGGTCCCGGTGGCACGCCATAGAGCCCCAGCGTCATGCCGAAATCGGCGTCGTGATTGGGATAGCCCCAATGCTTCGCGACATCGAAAAACCCGCCGATCCCAAAGGTCGAGTTGATCAGGAAGCGCATCAATGTGTCACCGGCGCGCCGTGGCTCGGCCTCGACGACATCGTTGAAGAACACCGTCGGGTCGTTGAGATTGACGAGCATGTTGTGCACGCTCTCACGCGCGCCATCGGGGAGCACGTAACGATAGGCTTCCGCCGCCGGTTTCAGCGTTACCGCGTCGAGCTGATCATTGACCTTGTAGAAAAACCGATTGGTCGGTTCCAGCGGGTCATTGGTCTGCCGGTAATCGGCGAGCGCCTCCTTGTCATCGGCCGGCGGGGGCGTGGCGCAGGCGGTGACGAGAAGAGCGAGAAGCGATAGAGTGAGCGGCAGCAGAGCGGGGGAAAGCCGGCGGCTCATGCGGTCATCCTTGTCGTGGGGCCGGGGGCCAACCCAGGGAGCCGGGCATCGGCGCGCCGCCGCCTGGCTTGATCTCGGTCAAATAGGGGCGCCGAGGCCCGGCGTAAAGCCGTGCCGCATCGCGCGCTTGCGGCGGCGGCCGATTTGGTGAACAAAACCAGCGCCTTTCGTCTGCGCTTTTCGAGGAGTTGGTGCCATGCATGCCGCCGCCCCCCCGCCGAACGGTCCTGCCTCGCCGCCGGCGACCCTTGAGCGCTGGCTGACCGGCCCGCGCATCGCGGGCATTCCGGCGCGCGATGCCGCGCAGCCACCGCCGCTGCTTTCCTTCGAATTTTTTCCGCCGCGCAACGCCGCCCTGGAGGCCCAACTCTGGCACTGCATCCGCCGCCTTGAGCGGCTCGCGCCCCGCTTCGTCTCGGTCACCTACGGCGCCGGCGGCACCACCCAGGCCCGCACCCATGCGACCGTTGCGCGCATCGTCGAGGAAACCAGCCTGACCCCGGCCGCTCATTTGACCTGCGTCGGCGCCCCCCGCGCCGAGATCGATGCCGTCGCCCGGCACTATTGGGCGGCGGGCGTGCGCCATATCGTTGCGCTGCGTGGCGATCCGCCGCCCGGCGAGCCCTATCGGCCGCACCCCGAGGGCTATGCTTATGCCGCCGATCTCGTCGCTGGCCTCCGCCGCATCGCGCCGTTCGAGATTTCGGTCGCCGCTTACCCCGAAACCCACCCCCAGGCGCTTAGTCCCGAAGCCGATCTCGACAATCTCAAGCGCAAGCTCGACGCTGGCGCGACCCGCGCCATCACCCAGTATTTCTTCGAAACCGAAACCTATCTCCGCTTTCTCGACCGGGCGCTGGCCGCCGGTATCACCGCGCCCATCGTCCCTGGCATCATGCCGGTCTCGAACTATGCCCAGGCGGCGCGGTTCAGCGCGCTCTGCGGCGCGAGCGTCCCTGCCTGGCTCGGCCATCTCTTCGCCGGCACCGAGGATGACGCCGAACTCCGCCGCATCGTCGGCGCATTGATCGCCGCCGAGCAGGTGCGTCTCCTGCAAGCCAACGGCGTCGATGAATTCCATTTCTACACCCTGAACCGCCCCGATCTCACCTACGCCATCGCCCATATCCTCGGCGTCAGGCCGCGGCCGGACGCGCCATCAGCCGGCGATAAAGCGGGCGCAGCAGGAACGGGCTGAGATAGAGCGGGAACTGGCAAAGCGCGAAAAAGAGGCCGAGGCGCGGGTCGGCGCCGGCCGGCAAGACGGCGAGATAGAGCGCCATGTTGCGATTGCCCGAAACCAAGCCGACCGAGGCCGCGCCGGCCCGGCCGAGCGGAAAAAACGCCAGCGCGGTGACGAGGTTGAGGCCAAAGTCAGCGGCAAAAGCGGCGAGTGCGGCGGCCACCACCCAGAGCGGATCGGCGCCGAGCCGTGCCGTGAGCCCATCCATCACGCCAAAGCCGTAAAGCACGAGGAGCCACACCACCCCGCCATCGACGACCCCCCCCAACTCGGTGAGCCGCGCGGGGCCGATCGCCCGGCGCAAGCCGAGGGCGGCGAGCAGCGGCAGCCCGATGGTGAGTGCAAGCCGCAGCATGAACGAAGCCGGTCCTATCGCGAGATCAATCCCGGTCAGCGCGAAGACGATCGGCGGCGCGGTGAGTGGCACGAGAAACGTGGTGCCGAGCGTCATCAAGAGCGATAATTCGGGATCGAGCCCGACGAGACGCGCGAACGCCGGCGCCGACAGCGCGCCGCAGCCGGTCGCGAACACCACGACGCCGGCGGCGATGCCGTGGTCGATCGGCAACCCGCGCACGGCGATGAACGCGATCAGCGGGCAAATCAAAAGATGAAACCCGATGATCACGGCAAGCCGCCCGGGCCGGCGGAGATGGGCGAAGGCCGCGGGAATGTCGATCCTGAGCAGAACCAGGGTCGTCAACCCCAAGACCTCGGGAAGGATCACCGGATGCAGGGCGTGCGCGAGCGGCGGGATCAGAATGCCGCCGAATATGGCGATGGCAAGGAATGGCCGCCCCTGTCGCGCCGAGGCTTCGAGCAGCGTCCCAAGAAGTTTCATGCCAGGCACGCCGCCGGCGCGGCCGGCGGGTTGGATGCCGTCATCATGCGTTCTATACCCTCCTTCGTGACCCATTCCGCAACCCTCCCGCCACCGCGGCGGGCCCATAGAAACGCCCGATGATGGCCGAGCATCTCGCGCGGCTGAACCCCGAGCAGCGCATGGCTGTCGAGACGCTGGAGGGTCCGGTCCTGGTGCTGGCTGGCGCTGGCACCGGCAAGACGCGGGTTCTGACCACCCGCTTCGCCCATCTCCTGCTCACCGGCCGGGCAAGCCCGGGGCAGATCCTTGCCGTCACCTTCACCAACAAGGCGGCGCGCGAGATGCGTGAGCGGGTGGCAGCGATTCTCGGCTGCCCGGTCGAGGGGCTGTGGCTCGGCACCTTCCACGCCCTCGCCGCCCGTCTGTTGCGCCGGCATGCCGCGCTCGTCGGGCTCGGCGCTAATTTCACCATCCTCGATACCGACGATCAGCTTCGTCTTCTCAAACAAGTGATGGAAGCCGAGCGGATCGATGCCAAGCGCTGGCCGCCGCCGCTGCTCATGCACCAGATCCAGCGCTGGAAGGATCGCGGCGAGGGGCCGGCGCGGGTGCGGCCGGAGGCGGCAGGCGACCTCGCCGGCGGGCGCATGCTCGCGCTTTACGGCGCCTATCAGGCCCGGCTTCGGGCGCTGAATGCCGCCGATTTCGGCGATCTTTTGCTGCACATGACCGATCTCCTGCGCGAAAATCCCGATATTCTCGCCCAATACCATCGGCAATTCCGCTATCTCCTGGTCGATGAATATCAAGACACCAATGTCGCGCAGTATCTTTGGCTCCGGCTCCTGGCCCAGGCGGGGCGGAATATCTGCTGCGTCGGCGATGACGACCAGAGCATCTATTCCTGGCGCGGCGCCGAGGTTGAAAACATCCTCCGCTTCGAGAAGGATTTTCCCGGCGCCACGGTGATCCGGCTCGAACGCAATTATCGCTCGACCGCCCCCATCCTCGCCGCCGCCAGCGCCCTCATCGCCCATAACGCCGGCCGCCTCGGCAAAACCTTGCGCCCGGGCGGCACGCATGCCGCGGCGGGCGAAAGCGTCAGCGTGCTTAGCCTCTGGGATTCGGAGGAGGAGGCGCGCGCCGTCGGCGAGCGGATCGAGTCGCTACGGCGATCCGGCGAAAGTCTCGCCGAAATCGCGGTTTTGGTCCGCGCCGGATTCCAGACCCGCGCCTTCGAAGAAAGACTGATCACGCTCGGGATTCCCTATCGTGTCGTGGGCGGGCTGCGGTTTTACGAGCGCGCCGAAATCCGCGACGCCATCGCCTATGCCCGGCTCCTGGTCCAGCCCAGCGACGATCTCGCTTTCGAGCGCATCGTCAACGTGCCGCGCCGCGGCGTCGGCGCGGTCGCCCTCAGGGCGCTGCACGAGCGGGCGCAGGCGGCGCATGTGCCGCTCACGGCCGCCGCCGCGGCGCTGCTCGCAGGCGGCGCCTTGCGCGGCCGGGCGGGTGAGGGGGTTCGACGCCTGCTCGCCGATCTCGCGCGATGGCGCGAGATGCTGGCGCACGACGGCCATGTCGTGACGCTGCGCGCACTGCTCGATGAGAGTGGTTATACCGACATGCTGCGGGCCGACACATCGCCGGAGGCGCCGGGGCGGCTCGAGAATTTGAAGGAATTCGTCCGCGCGCTCGCCGATTTCGAAAGCTTGGGCGGCTTTCTCGATCATGTCGCCTTGGTGACCGAGAATGAGGACAACACCGACCGCGACAAGGTCAGCCTGATGACGCTCCATGCCGCCAAGGGCTTGGAATTCGATACGGTTTTCCTGCCCGGCTGGGAGGAAGGGGTGTTCCCCAACCCGCGCGCGCTCGAGGAGGGCGGCGTCAAGGCTTTGGAGGAGGAGCGCCGCCTCGCCTATGTCGGCATCACCCGGGCGCGAAAGCGGGTGATCATTCTCCATGCCGCCCAGCGCCGCATCTACGCCAATTGGCAAGACAGTATCCCGAGCCGTTTTCTCGACGAGATTCCCGAGGAGTGGCTCGCGCGCGGCGGCTCGGCATTAGCGACCCCGCGCACGCCACCCGGCGCCCGCAGCGGGGTGGTGACGGCGTTTCCCCTCCATGCCCGCGCACCCACCGCGAAAGCGCGCGGCATCAGTGTCGGCAGCCGGATTTTTCACCAAAAATTCGGCCATGGGACGGTCGTCGCCGCCGACGATGACAGCCTCGAGATTGCCTTCGATAAAGCCGGCACCAAGCATGTCCTCGGCCGCTTCGTAGAATTGACATGAGCGAACGTGTGCGCGAACTCGAAACCCTAGAGCTCGTCGTCAGCGCCGCCGCCGCCCCGCTGTTCGAGGCGGCCATGGCGGAAATTTGCCGCAGCGTCGGCCGCTTTCGCGAGGAGCCCGGCGAGCGCTGGCGGATCGAGGGGATCCGCGCGGTCGGCGCGGGAGAAGAGAAGCTGGCGCTCGCCCTCGCGCTTGCCGCCGCCGTCAGCGGCGAGCAACCCGAACTCCGCCGCATCCCAACCCCGGCATCGGGATGGCTTGCGCGCAACCGCGCGGATTTTCCCGAGCAAGTCATCGGCGAACGCTTCGCGTTGCGCGGAACCCATCTGCCGCCCGGTCGAACGGCCGGGCGAATCACGCTCATGCTGGACGCTGGGCTCGCCTTCGGCTCGGGCGAGCACGGCTCGACGCGGGGCTGTCTTATCGCGCTCGAACGGCTGGCGCGGCGCCATCATCCGCGCCGCATCCTCGATCTCGGCACGGGGTCAGGCATTTTGGCGATGGCGGCGGCACGGCTCTTTCATCGCCGGGTGCTGGCGAGCGATATCGACCCGTGGTCGGTACGGGTCGCGGCCGAAAATGCGCGGCGAAATTTTTTGGCGCGAAGGATCACGGTGGTTGCCGGCGATGGCTGGCGGAAACGCCCGCTCCGCCATGCCGCGCCGTTCGACCTTGTCTTCGCGAACATCCTCGCCCGGCCGCTTTGCGCCATGGCGGGAGCGCTCGCGCAGCACCTCGCGCCGGGTGGCACCGCGATCCTTGCCGGCCTCCTCAGTAGCCAGGAAACGATGGTGCTCGCCGCCCATCGCCGCGCCGGGCTGATATTAACCGGGCGCGTCCGCGCGCACGCATGGACGACGCTGATCCTGCGCCGCCCCTGCCATGCGCGATGACGCCTCAGGCGGCGCGCAGCGCGAGGCAGCGCGCGGTGCGGGCGGCCTCGCGCTGGGCGGCGAAGCCGGGATCGAACACCAGCATGAGATCGCTGCGGGTCAGGCCGATATCGGCGAGTTCGCGATCCGAAAGCCGCGACAGCTCATCGAGCACCGCGCGGCGCTCGGCGCGCTCGGCGATCTTGCGCGCGAGCGCCGCCATGCCGCCCCCGAGCGCCGCCAAAACGCGCGCCGCCAGCGGCAAGCGTTGCGCCTCATGCCGCGGCGCGCTGGCCTCGGAATGGCCGGGAGAGAAGATTTCGAGATGGGCAAAATCGATGGTCATGATACGTTCACCTTGCGTCGGGAGCCGTTCCGAAGAACGGGGAGGGCCGGTCACGCTGGCCTCTCACGCCGGTCTATATGCGCCCATGAGGGTTATTGTGCAGGTGCGAAGAAGGCGGATCAGTCATGATCTCCGCGCATGATAATAGCGTGAGTTATGAAATTTTTAAGACGCGCCTTGCCGCCCTGCGCGCCGCTCTTGCTGCCCAGGGCCTTGCCGGCTTCCTCCAGCCGCGCGCCGATGAGCATCTCGGCGAATATGTCCCGCCCGCCGCCGAACGCCTCGCCTGGATCTCAGGCTTCACCGGCAGCGCCGGGTTCGCCTGCATACTCGCCGAACGCGCCGCTTTGTTCACCGATGGCCGCTACACGTTGCAAGCCGCCGCCGAGACCGATCCCGCGCTCTGGGAGCGCCATCACATCACCGAAGCGCCGCCGCCAGCCTGGCTCGCGGCGCACGTGCCGGCGGGCGGGCGGATAGGCTATGACCCCTGGCTGATCAGCCATGAGCAGCGTGAGCGGTTTCGCGCCGCGGGCCTCACCCTGGTTGCGATCGCCAACCCGATCGATGCGCTCTGGCACGACCGCCCGGCACCGCCGCGCGCCCCGGCGCTGCCCCACGATCTCGCCTTCGCTGGGCGCAGTGCCGCGGAAAAGCGCGCGGAAATTGCGTCTCTTCTGCGCGGGGCCGGGGAAGATGCCGCCGTGCTCAGCGATCCGGCGTCGATCAACTGGCTTTTTAACCTCCGCGGCGACGACGTGCCGTTCACCCCGATCGCACTCGGCTTCGCCCTCCAGCACGCCGATGGCCGCAGCGAACTTTTCATGGCGGCGGAGAAAATCCCGCCGCAAACCCGCGACGTCCTTGGCGATACGGTGAGCCTCGCGCCCCCCGAAGCCCTCCCCGCCGCGCTTGCCGCCCTCGGCGGGCGCCGCGTGCGCCTCGATCCCGGCGCGAGCCCGGTCTGGTTTGCCGAGCGTCTGTGCGCGGCGGGTGCCAGCGTCAGCTTCGCCGCCGACCCCTGCCTTTTGCCCAAAGCGTGCAAAAACCCGACCGAACAAGCCGGCGCCCGCGCCGCCCATAAGCGCGACGGTCTCGCCCTCTGCCGGTTTCTCCATCATATGAGCGCCGCCGGCGCGGCCGAGACCGAAATCTCGGCGGCCGAGCGGCTTCGCACCCTCCGCGCCGAAGGCCAACATTTCCGCGGCGAAAGCTTCCCCGCGATTTCCGCTGCCGGCCCGCACGGCGCGATCATCCATTACCGCGTCAGCGCCGCGAGCGACCGCCCGATCGGCGCCGATACCGTCTATCTGATCGATTCCGGCGCGCAATATCTCGACGGGACGACCGACGTCACCCGCACCCTCTGGATCGGGCCAGGCGCGCCGCCGGCCGCGCTCCGCGATCGCTTCACCCGCGTGCTGCGCGGCCATATCGCGCTCGCAACCGCGCGCTTCCCGCAAGGGGTCGCCGGCCCCCATCTCGACGCCTTCGCCCGCCGCGCGCTCTGGGAGGCTGGCCTTGATTACGACCACGGCACCGGCCACGGCGTCGGGAGTTACCTCTCGGTGCATGAGGGCCCGGCCGGCATTTCCCGCGCGGCGCGGCCGGTTCCGCTCGCGCCGGGAATGATCCTCTCCAATGAGCCCGGATTTTATGCCGCCGGCGACTACGGGATCAGGCTGGAAAATCTCCTACTCGTGCAGCGTGCGCCGGAAATCAGCGAAAATCGCCCGTTCCTTGGGTTCGAGACACTGACGCTGGCCCCCTTCGAGCGCGCCCTCATCGACCCCGCCCTGCTGGCCGCCGAGGAACGAGGCTGGCTCGATGCCTATCACGCCCGCGTGCTCGCCGAACTCGGCCCCGACCTGCCGCCGCCGACACGCGCCTGGCTCGCGCGCGCCTGCGCGCCGCTCGGATAAGGGTAAGGGAAGTTCTTTTTTGTAAAAAAGAACCAAAAAACTTTTGTCCGTGGGGCAGTGCCTGCGGCACTGCCCGCGCCGAGGAAGATCCTTAAGGTACCAATGGACAATGGCCGTCGGCGAGCGGTCGGAAGGCTTGATCCGCCGGCACGGTTGTCACCAGTTTGAAGAAATCCCAGTTGCCGTGGCTTTCGGCCGGCGTTTTCGTCGCCATGAGATAGACCGGGTGCATAACCCTCCCATCAGCGCGGATCACGCTTTCCCCGAACAACGGATCCTCGGCGGGCTTCTTCTTCATCTCGGCAACCACCGCGCGGCCATCGCTGCTGTCGCCAGCGCGGGCCGCAACCGCCTTGAGATAAGCGAGCGTCGCGGCATAAACCCCGGCCTGCATATCATTCGGCATGATGTGCTGAGGATGGCGGGCGCTGAAGCGCTGGGCGAAGGCGCGGGTTGCCGGCGTCATGTCCCAATAGAAGGGCGTCACCGCGAGCAAGCCCTGAGCGCTGGGAAGGCCGATCGCCTCGATGATGTTGATGTTGACGATCGGTCCGGCCATTTTCATCTTTTGCGTGAGGCCAAACTCCTGCGCCTCCTTGATCGCGGTCGCGGTATCGCCGCCGGCATTGGCAAGGCCGAGCACATCCGCCCCGGAATCCTGCGCCTTCAGGAGATAGCTCGAAAAATCGCTGGTGCCGAGCGGATGCCGGACGGAACCCATCACCTCGCCCCCGGCGGCACGCACCGCCTCCGTCATCGAGGTCTCGAGATCATAGCCGAAGGTATAATCGGCGGTGAGAAAAAACCATTTCTTGCCGCCTTCGGCAACGACCGCGCGCCCCAACGCGTGCCCGACCTCCCAGGTATCGAACGTCCAATGGATGGTGTTGGGTGAGCATTTGGCGCCGGTCAATAGCGCGGTGCCGGCGCCCGAGCCGATGAAGACCTTGTTCTTCTCGCGCGCGAGATCAGCCACCGCGAGCGCGATCGCCGAATTCGGCACGTCGAGCACCGCATCCACCCCTTCGGTGTCGAACCAGCGGCGCGCGATCGCAAGGCCAATATCGGGCTTGTTCTGATGATCGCCGGCGATGATCTCGATTTTGCGCCCCATGACGCTGCCGCCATAATCCTCGGCCGCCATCTCGGCCGCGATCACCGAGCCGCGCCCCTGATAATCCGCATAGACGCCGGAAAGATCATTGAGGACACCAAGCTTGAGCGGCTCGGCGGCTTCGGCGAGGACCGGCAACACCAGAAGGGCCAAGAGGACGTAAAAATGTTTTTTCATGACGACCGCGCCTCCCTTGCGCGACAGTGTTTTCCGCCTGTCGCCTTTCGACGAAGGCGCTTATAGAATGACAGCATGTCAGACGTGATGGAAACGCCAGGATCGGGCAAGACCCCGACCGCCAAAGGCAAACGCAGCCCCACCAAAATCGAGGTTTCCCTCGGCACATTGCCCGGGCATATCGGCTTTGCCCTGAGACTGGCGCAGATCGCGGTTTTCCAGGATTTCCATCGCGCCGTCGCCGATCTCGATCTTCGTCCCGGGCAATATTCGGTGCTGCTGATGCTGCGGGAAAATCCCGGCATCCGCGCGAGCCAAGTGGCCGAGGCGCTCGGGATCAAGCGCACCAATTTCGTCCCCCTGCTCGACGGGCTGGAAGCGCGCGGCCTCGTCACCCGCGACCGGATGGAGAGCGATCGGCGCGCCTTCGCCCTCTTCCTGACCGCAAACGGCACGACCCTGCTCGCGCGGGCCGAGGCGGCGATCGCGCACCATGAGCAGCGGCTTGCCCTCGCGCTCGGCGAGGCCGGCAAGCCAACCCTGCTCGCGCTTCTGGCGCAGCTCACCGCGACCGCGCGAGGCACGCCCTCACCTCATCAGGAATAGGCGCGGCCCGGAGGGGCTTCGGCCCCTCGGGATCGCGCCGGGTCCAGACCCGCGTCTCCTCGCCTTCGACGGCACACGCCTCCCCGTCGAACAGCGCGTGACGAATGCCGAAACTCGAGCGGCCGAGGGCGGTGACGGACGACTCGATACGAACGGTGGCGCCGAAACTCAGCGCGGTAAGAAACCGCGCGCGCGTGTCGACCATCGGGAAACCAGCAATGCCAAAGCGCGCCAGCATCGCCGCCTTGTCGATCCCTAGCGCCGCCTGAAACAACAATGCGGTCGCGGTATCGAACATCGCGAAATAGCGCGGGTAGAACACGATGCCGGCCGGGTCGCAATCGCCCCATTCGATGAGACGGGTCATGGTATTGACGAACATGCCGGCTCAAACCTCGGCATTTTCGACCAAAAGGGCGATACCTTGGCCGCCGCCGATGCAGGCCGAGGCGATGCCGAAGCGCACCCCCGCGCGCTGCATTTCGCGCGCCAGCGTCAGCGTCAGGCGCAGCCCGGTCGCGGCCAGCGGATGGCCGATCGCGATCGCGCCGCCATTGACGTTGAGCCGCGCTTCATCGAGTTCGAGCGCGCGGGCGCAAGCGAGCACCTGCGCGCCGAACGCCTCATTGATCTCAACGCGGCCGATCGCATCGAGCGAAAGCCCCGTGCGCGCAAGCAGCGTCTCGATCGCCGGCACCGGGCCGATCCCCATGATCTCGGGCGCACAGCCGATCGCAACCCCGGCGACCAGGCGCGCAAGCGGCCGTCGCACGGCAAGCGATTTCCGACCGATCACCGCCGCCGCTGCGCCATCGACGATCGCCGAACTATTGCCGCCGGTCTGCACACCCCCGAACGCCGGCGGCAATTTTTCGAGCACGGCGCGTGGCGATGGCCGCACATGGGTGTCGAGGCTCACCTCGGCAACCCCGCGCGCGAGCCGAATGCCGCGATCATGAAGACCGTCGCGGGCAAAACTTTCGCTCACCACGGGAACGATCTCGCCGGCGCGAAATTCCGCAGCCGCGATCGCGCGTGCAAAACTTTGGGCGGCGAAACGATCAACCTCGGCACGCGGAATGTCATAGCGCAGCGCTAGGGCCTCGGCGGTTTCGCCCATGGTCTTGCCCGGCGCCGGATCGAGCAGTGCCTCCCAAAGAAAATCCTTGAATTCGACTTGCCCCATGCGAAACCCGCCGCGATGGGTGTAGGCGGCGATGGGGTTGCGGCTCATGCTTTCAGAGCCGACGCAAAGCGCCGCATCCAGGCCGCGATGGGTGATGGCGTCCGCCCCTTGCATCAGAGCTTCGATCCCGGTGCCGCAGACACGCTGGACGAGATGCGCCGGTGTCGCCTGCGGCAAGCCGGCATAGAGCCCGATATGACGGGGCAGCATATAGGCATCGAAACTCGCCTGCGCGACCGAACCCGCGACCACGCTGCCGATCGCCTCAGGCGTAATCCCGGCGCGCGCGATCGCCTCACGCGCCACCTTGATCCCGAGATCGGTCGGCGAGACCAAAGCAAGCGCGCCATTGTAATCGACGAAGGGCGTGCGCACACCATCGAACAGCCAGACATCCGGCCAGGATGCGAAAAGACCTTGGCTCATGAAGCGAATTCCTCAACGGTGATGATGTCCAGGGATGCGGGCTCGGCATAGAGGCGATCGATCAGCGCGGGGCGGTTGCGCAGGATCGCGCGCTGATTGAGCGAGCCTTTATCGGTGATCTCGCCGGCATCGACGGAGAGCGGATCGGTGAGAAACGCAAGCCGCGCGACCCGCATCGAGCTTCCCGGATAGTCGCGCGCAAACGCGGCAAGCCGACGCGCGATCTCGGCGCGGATGGCCGCGTCGTCTGCGTATTCGGCGCGTTCGGGAAGCGCGAGCACCGCGATCGCATCACGATCGGGGGCGGCGATCACGACATCGCGGACATGCGGCGCGAGACGTTCGAGCAACAGCGCCCGGAGCCGCCCGACATGCACCCAGGTGCCGCTCGAGAGCTTGAAATCCTCGGCGATCCGGCCGTCGAAACGAAACCCGTACGCGGGCGTTTCGGGATCGATCCAGTCGAGCGCATCACCGGTGCGATAAAATCCCTCCTCGTCGAACGCCGCACGGGTTTTCGCCGCATCCCGCCAATAGCCCGGCGTGATGCTCGGCCCGCGCAGGCGCGCTTCCCATTTTCCTTCGACCTTGGCGAGTTTTAGTTCGACACCCGGCGCCGGCACGCCGACCATCCCCGAACGTGCGTGCGAGGGATGACAGCAAAGCGCGAAGGGCGCGGTTTCGGTCGCGCCAAGCCCGGTCAGCATGGTGACACGCCGGCCAATCGTTGCGATCGCGAGGTCATCGAGCAAATCCCAGACATGCTGCGCAAGCGACGCCCCGGCATAGAAAAACAACGCTGCCCGGCTGAAGAATCGCGCCCGCAGCGCCGCATCGTCGCGGCAGGCGAGCGCGATTTCCTCCCAGCCCTTGGGGACGTTGAAATAAACGTTGGGGGCGATCTCGCGGAGATTGCGCAACGTGGCGGCGATCCCGCCCGCCACCGGCCGGCCGTCATCGATGTAAAGCGTGCCGCCATTATAAAGCGCGATACCGAAATTATGGTTGCCGCCAAAGGTGTGGTTCCACGGCAGCCAGTCGAGCAGCATTGGCGGTTCATCGCCAAGAAAGCGCATCACCGAGAGGATCATCGCCTGATTGCTGCACAGCATGCGCTGGGTGTTGATGACCCCTTTGGGAAGATCGGTCGAGCCCGAGGTGAACAGAAATTTCGCGATCGTCTCTGGCCCGACGCGTTCGGCCGCCGCCGCGACCGCCGCGCCAGAGCGAGTTGCGAGGAGATCGGCAAAGAGCGAGATCGCCCGCCCGGGCGGCGGGTTGCGCGAGACGACGATCTCGCTGCCCGCCGCCGCGATCGCCAAGGCTGGGGCAAAGCGGGCGCCGTCCTCAGCAAAGACGAGACCCGGGGTGAGCAGCGCGAGGATGTGGCGAAGCCGCGCGAAATCCCCGCCGGAGGTCGAATAGGCGACCGAAATCGGCGCGTACGGCACGCCGACATGCTGTGCTGCAAGGCCGAGAAGCGCGTGATCGATGCCGTTGCCAGAAAGAATGGCGATCGGCCGATCGGGCGAGAGATCGCGATCGAGCAGCGCCTGGCCGAGCGCCGTGACCGCCGCCAGTGTCTCGGCATAGGTGATGCGCCGCCAGCCGGTGCCGTCTTGTGTGCGCTCGGCAAGAAAGACGCGATCAGGCGCGAGCCCCGCCCAGTGTTCGAGCCGCGCCGTCAGCCGCGCCGGATAAGCCCCGAGCGGCGTTTTCGCCCGCGCCCGGATGGTGCCATCGGCGTCCCGCGTGATCGCCATCTCAGGCACCGCGAGCCGGACCGGGACCACCTCATTTGTCGTCATGTTCCCTCCTCGCCCCGGCGTGTCGCCGCGGGGGATATTGCCCCTTGCGGCCGGGACCGCCGGCGTTCGCCTACGGCGCGATCTTCGCCGCCCGTCCTTCAAGAAACGCGTGCAAGCGCGCTTTGGCCTCCTGATCGGCGACCGAGATCCCCGCCATCAGGGTCTCGGCGAGGAAGCCGCCTTCGCGGTCGGCTTCGGCGATGCGCGGCAGCGCGTGCAGCACCGCGAAATTGGTGAGCGGCGCGTTCGCCGCCACCTTCGCCGCGAGATCGAGGGCGAGCGCGAGCCCGGCGCCGTCCTCCACGAGATAATTGCTAAGGCCAATCGTCTGGCCTTCCTCGGCGCTGAACACGCGGCCGGTCAGCATCATGTCGGTCATGCGGGAGAGCCCGATCAGACGCGGCAGCCGCACCGAGCCGCCGCCACCGACGAAAATCCCTCTCTGCCCCTCAGGCAGCGCGTAATAGGCAGAGCGTTCGGCAACCCGCACATGGCAGGCGCTGGCGAGTTCGAGCCCGCCGCCGATCACTGCGCCATGCAGCACCGCGATCACCGGGAGCGTCCCCTCGGCAATCTGGCGGAAGGCCCGATGCCAGAGGCGGCTGTGGAACATCCCGGCGGTCGCATCCTTTTCCGTGATGTCGGAAAGATCGAGCCCGGCGGAGAAATGCGCGCCGTGCCCGGCCACAATCGCGACACGCACGCCCTCGGGCGGTGCGGCGAAGAAGGCGCCGAGCGCGGTGATGAGCGCATCATTGAGGGCGTTCCGTTTTTCCGGCCGCGCGAGATGGAGCAGCGCAACGGCGCCGCGCCTTTCGACGCTGAGGAAAGCGGATGACGATGTTTCGGCCTCTGGCGGCATCGGGCTGCCCCTGACTTCCGGGTTCTTGATCGGTGGCATGGACGTTCCTCGCGGGTTTAGCCGGGGCGGCGGACAGCGTCAACGAAATAGTTATTTCTTATCTCCATCTGACGCGGCCGGCTCGCCGGCCGGCAGCCAGACGGTGAAGCGGGCGAAGTGGCCCTCCTCGCTCTCGATGGTCAGCTGGCCGCGATGGCGGTTGACCACGTGTTTGACGATGGCAAGACCGAGCCCGGTGCCGCCGGCGGCGCGCGAGCGGCCCTTGTCGACGCGGTAAAAGCGCTCGGTGAGGCGCGGCAGATGGTCGCGCGGTATTCCCGGCCCGTCATCCTCGACGACGATCGCGACACCGGGGCGACCCGGCGCCCCTGTCGCCTGCGCGGCCAGCCGCACGATGCCGCCGTCGCGGCCATATTTGAGGGCGTTGTCGAGCAGATTCTGCCCGACCTGGACGATCTGGTCATGATCGCCAGGGATCTCGGGCAGCGTTTCGGGGAGCGCAAGCTCGAGCCGCATCCCGCGCTCGGCGAGCCGCACCTCGAAAGCGGCGGCAAGGCGCAGCAGCAAAGCGCGGAGATCGACCCGGCTGGTTGGCGGCAGATGCTCATCGACCTCGATCCGCGAGAGGCGCAGGAGATCGTCGATCAGCCGGTTCATCCGCGCCGCCTGCTCGGCCATGATGCCGAGGAAGCGGGCCTGCGCCGCCGGGTCATCGGCGGCGGGGCCGCGCAGGGTGTCGATGAAGCCGATCAGGCTCGCGAGCGGGGTGCGGAGTTCGTGGCTGGCATTGGCGACGAAATCGGCCCGCATCCGCTCCACCGCCTGCTCGCGCGAACGGTCGGCGAGCACCACGATCGCCGCGCCACCATCGGGCAGTTCCTGCAGCAGATGCACGACGCTCGCGCGGACCTCACGCTGCACCGGCACCGGCAGCGAGAAAGCGACCGACTGCGTCGCGCGCTCGGCATAGGCACGATCGATCGCGGCGCGCAGCGTCGGATGGCGCAAGACGGCGGCAATATCCTCGCCGAACGCCGCACGCGCCGCGCCATTGGCCTGGCGAACGCCGCGATCGGCGCCGAGCACGATCAGCGGGTCGGGCAGACGCTCGACGATCAACGCCCCGGCTTGGGCAAGGCGCGCCCGGGTTGCCGCCTGCTCGCTGCGCCCGCGCGCTAAGCGCTCGATGTCATCGGCAAGGCGGCGAAACCACGGCCACCATGGCCGAAGCGGCCGCTTGCCTTCGCCCAACGCCGCGCCAAGCGCCGCCTCCAGCCGCCTGACATCACGCCAGAGCGATAGCCAGACGAGCCCGAAAAGGCCCGCGATGGCCAGCAGCAGGGCGCTGACCGGTGTCAGCTGCCAGCCTCGCCGACATGGGTCGGCGCCGGTGCGACGATCTTGCCATCGAGGCTGAATACGGCGAGGCCACGGCGCACCCGGCCATCGGGTTGCAAGACCAAAAGCCCGTCCGCGCCGACAAATCCCGAGCCGGCGGTGAGCGCGCCGCCGCGTGCCCCGCCCTCATGAGCGACGACCCGGGCGAGGGAAGCGGCGTCGTAGGCGAGATCGGCGAGCGGCGGCGGCGCGTTGCCATATTTCGCGCTATACGCGGCAACGAAGGCGGCGCGCGCGGCGGGATCGGGCGCGGCATACCAGGCGCCCTTGAGAGCGGCCCCGGCGCGCGCCGAAGGCTGCGCCCAGAGGGCTGGGCCGAGCAGGCGAACGGCGGGCGCATCGACATCGTAATAGGGCAGCAGGGAGGAGAGTTCCGCGAGCTGTTCCCCGGTATCGGCGAGCAGCACGGCATCGAAGGGCGGCGGCGGGATCGGCTGCTTTGCGAGGTCGTTTGCGGTCTTGCGATCGCCCTTGGCGCGGGCCTCGCGGATCTGTTTCTCGATCGGGCCGCGGCGATTGGCGTAATCGGAGACCTCGCGCACCAGGGCGTTCATCGAGGCCATGCTGGTGCCGTGGAAATGGATCCCCGGCGCCGCAAGACCGGCCTCGGCGCAGGCCCGCTCCAGCGCCTGCGCCATGAGATGCCCATAGCCGCTCTCGGGCAAGAGGGCGACGAAGCGTGACCGCCCCTCGGCGCGGGCGGCGGCGACGAGGCGGCGCACCTGCGCCTCCGGGGTCAGGCCAAGCGTCCAGACACCGGGTTGCGCCGCCTTGGGATCAGAGGTGAAAGCGAGCACCGGCACCCGGGCGGCACGCGCCGGCGTTGCGACCGCGAGGGTTTCGCCGGCGGTGAGCGGACCGAGGATCATGGCATCGCCGGCGGCGATCGCTTGCGCCGCCGCGCGCGCCGCGTCCGCCGGAACGCCGGCAGTGTCGCGGACGTCGAGTTCGGGGGAGCCTGCCGGGGCCAGTGCGAGGGCCGCGGCATCGCGCATCGCGCCGCCGAGCCCGGCATCGGCGCCGCTCAGCGGCAGCAACAGGGCGACCTTGCCGGCATCGCCGGTGATCCCGCCGATCGCGCCGCCGGCACCGCCCGCCAGCGCCTGGGGCTTGCCTCCACCCAGGGCGGGGGAATATCCCCCACCTGCGCAGCCCGCCAAGGCCAGGCCGGCGGTCGTCAGACCGCTGATCAGGAGAGCGAATGTCTGAAGCCGCATGCGACCCATCTCCCCGCGACAACGCGCCGGCCTTATCCCCGGCGCCGGAGGGATTAGTGCTGGTTTCCACGCCACTCGGCAACCTCGGCGATATCAGTGCCCGCGCGCTTGCGGTCTTGCGCGCCGCCGACCTCATTTTATGCGAGGATACCAGGGTTACCGCCGGGCTCTGCCGCGCCTTCGCGATCCATCGACCGCTGTCGCCGCTGCACGAGCATAACGAAGAGGCACGCATCCCCGAATTGCTCGAACGCCTCGGCCGGGGGGAGCGGATTGCCCTGGTCTCGGATGCCGGCACGCCCTTGGTCTCCGATCCCGGCTACCGGCTGGTGCGCGCGGCGATCGCGGCGGGGCTGCCGGTTGCGGCGATTCCCGGCGCGAATGCGGCGCTGCTCGCGCTCACCCTCTCGGGCCTGCCGCCGCAGCCCTTTCTTTTCCTCGGCTTTCCGCCACCCCGCGCAACCGCTCGGAAACGGGCCTTCGCGACCTTGCGCAGCGCCGAACATGCCGGGCTGCGGGCGACGCTGATCTGGCATGAGGCGCCGCATCGCCTGGCCGCGACCTTGGCCGACCTCGCCGACGTTTTCGGCCCGCGCACGGCTGCGGTCGGGCGCGAACTGACCAAGCGTTTCGAGGAAATGCGGCGCGGCCCCCTTCCCGCCCTTGCTGCCCACTACGCCGATCACCCGGCACGGGGTGAAATCACCCTCGTCGTCGCCCCGGCCGAGGACGCGCCGCCATCCGACGCCGCCGCCCTCGATACGATTCTGCGGGCGGCCCTGGCGGAAGGCACGCTCAAGGCGGCGGTGGCGCGGGCGAGCGCGCTGACCGGCCGGCCGCGCGGCGAGGTCTATGCGCGGGCACTCGCCTTGCAGGCGGAGGACACCGCATGATCCGCGTGCATGCTTTGCGCACCGGCTCGGTCTTCGTGCGCCCAAGCCAGATCATCGGGCGCGCGCCGTTCCGCCGCCTGCGCCCGTTCCTCGAACGCGGCTGGAGTGCTGCGTTGCCGATCCTCGCTTTTCTGATCGAGCATCCGGAAGGGCTGTTCCTGGTTGATAGCGGCGAGAGCCCGCGCGCGATGACGCGCGGCTATTTCCCGCCCTGGCACCCTTATTTCCGCCTTGCCGTGCGTTTCGCGATCGCGGACGAGCAGGCAATCGATGTCCAACTTCGAACCCTCGGCGTTGCGCCGTCCGATCTTCGTGCGGTCGTGCTCACGCATTTCCACACCGATCACGCCGGCGGCCTTGCGCATCTGCCGCCGCTCCGCACGCTCGTCAGCCGCATCGAATGGCAACTCGCGCAAGGGGTGGCGGGGCAGGTGCGCGGCTATTTTCTCGACCATTTGCCCCCTGGTTTCCGCCCCGAATTCATCCGCTTCGATGCCAACCCGCCCGCGCCCTTCCCGCGCGCAATGGCGCTGACCTCGGATGGCGCGGTGATGATCGTGCCGACGCCGGGCCATAGTTCGGGCCATGTTTCGGTTCTGGTGACGACACCGGCGCAGCGCTTTCTGATCGCCGGCGATGCCTCCTACACCGAAGCGGCGCTGGCTGCGCGCGCCATCGACGGCGTTTGCCCCAACCCGCGCTCGGCGCGCAAAACCCTTGCCACCATCGCCGCTTTCGCCGAGGCGTCAGCCGCCGCGGCACGCCCCTTCATTTATCTACCCGCGCACGATCCCGACAGCGAAGCCCGCCTCGACTCCGCCATCTCAAGATAAAAGTTTTTTGGTTCTTTTTTTCAAAAAAGAACGGCTTTCTTTTACCGCCCGAGCGGATCGCGCAGCACGACATAGATCGCCGGAATCACGAGGACGGTCAGGAGCGTCGAGGAGGCGAGGCCGAACAAGAGCGAGATCGCAAGGCCTTGGAAGATCGGGTCGGGGAGGATGGTCGCAGCGCCGATCATCGCCGAAAGCGCAGTCAGCAGGATCGGCTTGAAGCGGATGGCGCCGGCATCGACCAAGACCTCGTGCAGCGGCTTTTCGCCGCGGCCATGGCGAATGAAATCGACGAGCAGGATGGAATTGCGCACGATGATGCCGGCGAGCGCGATGAAGCCGATCATCGAGGTCGCGGTGAAGGGCGCGGCCAGCAGCCAGTGGCCGAGCATGATGCCGATCAAGGTCAGCGGGATCGGCGTTAGGATCATCAGCGGTATCTTGAAACTCTGGAACTGCGCGACGACGAGGATGTAGATCCCGAGGATCGCGACCATGAAAGCAGCCCCCATGTCACGGAACGTGACATAGGTGATCTCCCACTCACCATCCCAAAGCAGGGTCGGCGTTGCCTCGTTTTCCGGCTGGCCGCGAAAGCTCACGGTCGGTTTCGGAATTTTTCCCCAATCATGCGCCGCGATCAGCTTATCGACCGCGAGCATGCCGTAGATCGGCGCCTCGAAACTGCCGGCGAGTTCGCCGGTCACCATATCGGCGGCGTGCCCGTCGCGGCGGAAAATCGTTCGCGAGCCGCGCTCGCGCGTCACGCTCACCAATTGGCCGAGTTCGACGACGCCGCGCGCGCCAGGCAGGGTGTTGGCGGGCACTGGCGTTGCGGCCAACCGTTCATTCCAACTCAAGTCGCGTTTGGGAAGCCCGATCGCGATCTCGATCGGCAAACGCTCGGCGCCGCGATAGGAATAGCCCACCGGCAGACCACCAAACAATGCTTGAATGGTATCGTAGACATCGCTCTGGTTGACGTGGAAATAATCGATTTCCGGCTGATTGATGGCGATGTGCAGGCGCGGCGCGCGATGGCCGTAGGAATCATCGACGTCGACGACGAACGGCACCGATTTGAAGATCTTTTTGACCTCTTCGGCAACATCGCGACGCGTCGCGGCGTCGGGGCCGTAAATTTCGGCGAGCAGGGTCGCAAGCACCGGTGGGCCGGGCGGCATTTCCACCACTTTCAAGACCGCCCCTGGCGGCAACGCTAATTGCGCGAGCCGGCGCCGCAGATCGAGCGCGATGGTGTGGCTCGGCCGCTTGCGGTCGGCTTTCGGCGCGAGAACGATGTGCAAATCACCGAGCCACGGGGTCTCACGCGCATAATAGTGGCGCACAAGACCATTGAAATCGAATGGCTCCGGCGTTCCGGCGTAGAGCTGGATCGATCGCACCTCGGGCAAGGTTTCGACAATGCGGGCGGCGGCGGACAGGCGTTGTTCGGTTTCTTCGAGGCTCGCGCCGGCGGGAAGATCGAGCAGCACCGAAAGCTCGGATTTATTGTCGAACGGCAAAAGTTTCACCGTCACGTTCTCGGTGTAAAAGAGAACGCAGACCGCGAGCGTCGCGACGCCGACCAGCACCAGAAAGACGAGTGAAAGCCGGCGCGAGCGGATCAGCGGCCCGGCAACGCGGCGATAGAGTCTGCCGAGCCGGTCCTGGCCATGCGCGTGGGTTTCATGCCCGTGGGTCTCATGGCCCGTGGCCTTCCGCCCTTTGCGCTCCGGCGACAGCTTGAGCATCAGCCACGGCGCGATCACCATGGCGATGAAGAAGGAGAACAGCATCGCCGCCGACGCATTGGCCGGGATCGGCGCCATGTAGGGCCCCATCAGGCCAGAGACGAACAGCATCGGCAACAAGGCGGTGATCACCGTCAAGGTCGCGACGACGGTCGGGTTGCCAACCTCGGCGACGCCTTCGATCGCCGCCTGGATGCGTGGCCGGCCATCGTCCATCGCCCAATGGCGAGCAATGTTTTCGACCACGACGATGGCATCATCGACGAGAATGCCGATCGAGAAAATCAGCGCGAACAGTGAGACGCGGTTGATCGTGTAGCCCATCATCTCGGCGGCGAACAAGGTGAGCAAAATCGTCGTCGGAATGACGACGAGCGTCACCACCCCTTCGCGCCAGCCGATCGCGAAGGCGATGAGGACCACGATCGAAACCGTCGCAAGACCAAGATGAAACAAAAGCTCATTGGCCTTTTCATTCGCGGTGTCGCCGTAATTGCGTGTCACCTCGACCTTGATGTCGGATGGGATGAGTTGTCCTTCGAGGGATTTGACGCGCGCGACGATGGCGTTTGCGACGACAACGGCATTGGCGCCGGAGCGCTTGGCGAGCGCGAGACTGACCGCCGGCGTCTCGCGCCAGCCCTCATGCGCGACTGGGGCGAGGTTGAAAACATGATTCTCGACCACTGCCCCGCCAACCACGATCCGCGCGAGATCGCGCACATAGACCGGGCGGCCGTCGCGCGTGGTGATGAGCAGAAGGCCGATATCGGGGACGCCAAACAATGTCTGCCCGGCGGTCACGGTATTCATTTGGCCACCCTCGCGCACCATCCCGGCGACGAACGAGCGGTTGGCATCGCGCACCTTTGCCAAAAGCTGCTGCAAGGTCACGCCATAAAGCGAGAGTTTCTCGGGATCGGGCTCGACGCGGATTTCCTCGGGATCGCTGCCGGCGATATAGCTGAGGCCGATATCATCGACCTTGATCAGCTCTGATTGCAGCTTGCTCGCGAGCTGCGACAGATCGGCTTGCGACCAGCGCGCGGCGGCTTGCGGCGTTGGCGAGAGCGTCAAGACGACGATGCCGACATCGTTGATCCCGCGCCCGACGATCATCGGCTGCGGAATGCCGATCGGAATCCGATCGAGATTGGCGCGGATCTTGTCATTGACCCTGAGCACCGCGTCATCCTCACCCGTGCCGACGACGAAGCGTGCCGTCACCACGGCGCGGTCATCGAGACTCTGGCTATAGACATGCTCGACCCCGGGGATCGCCTTGACGATGGTCTCGAGCGGCTTGGTCACCAATTCGACGACGTCGGCGGCAGCCAGGCCGTTGGCGGTGACCATGATATCGACCATCGGCACGTGGATTTGCGGATCCTCCTCGCGCGGGATGGTAAGCAGCGCGATCAGCCCGGCGGCAAGGGCCGCGAGAAGAAAGAGCGGGGTCAGCGGCGAGCGGATCGTCGCCTGCGCGAGCCGCCCGGAAAGACCGAGACTCATGGTCTCACCAGCACATCTCCGGCGCTGAGGCCGGAAAGAACCTCGATCCCATCAGGCATGTCGGGTGTCGGAAAATCGCGCCCGCGCTGAATGGGAATGGCGTCGATCGTGCCATCGGACGCGCGGCGACGGACGTAATCGATGCCAAAACGGGTTTCGATCAGATGGCTCGGGATGACGAAGCTATCGCGTTCGCCGGCTGGGATCCAAACCTCGATACGCTGGCCGACGAAATAATCGCCGAGCCCCTTGATATCGGCATCGGCGACGACGTTGCCATCATCGATGCGCGGGTAAACCAGGGTGACGGTGCCGAATTTCGCGCCCTCGGCGCCGAGATCGCGGCCATCGACCCGCACCGTCTCACCGGCCTTGAGAAAGCCGGTGGCGCGCTCGGGCACGCGCAGCCGCAAGACATAATTCTTGGCGGCAACGGTCGCGACGGCATCGCCCGGCATCACCACCGAGCCGATGGTGAGCGGCACCGCGAGCACGCGGCCACTGGTCGGGGCCTGGATCTGCCCTTCGTCGAGCTGCTGCTCGGCGAGCGCGCGTTCGGCCTGACGCGCCTTCAGCGAGCTTGCCGCGACCTGCGCCGCGGTTGCCGCCTGATCGAGAGTCTGGCGTGATACCGCACCCCCTTTGGCGAGCGCCTGGGCGCGCCCGAGATCGACCTTGGCCTGGGCGAGCTGGGATTTGAGACCATTGATCTCGGCATCGAGCGCCTGGATGCGCAAGCCGAGTTTCTGGTCGGCGACAACGCCGATCACCTGGCCCTCATGCACTTCGTCGCCCTCGCGCACGGTCAGCGTCGCGATGGTGCCGCCGATGCGCGTCCTCGCCGGCACCACGTCGCGGCTTTCGACGGTCGCGAACACCGCTTTCTCATCGGTCAGGTTGGTGGATTGAACGGTGAAGCTCTCTGCCGCCAGAGCCGGCGTGATGAGCCCGGGAAGTCCGATGGCGAGCAGGAAAGGGATGCGCATGGGAGTGCCTTCGGGTTTGCGAAAATAGGAAACCGATCAATATCGTGTCTGCAGGGCCTTTGCGCGCGGCTTCCGCGCCACGTCACGGGGACAGTAAATCGCAAACAAGGTGTCGAGAACGTCGCGCGCCGGGCCGCTCGCGAGCGAGTACCAGACCGTCTGCCCGTCACGCTCGGCAGCGACAAGACCGTCGCGGCGCAGCAGGGCGAGATGCTGCGAGACCGTCGAGTCCCGAAGATCGAGCGCGCTCGCAAGCTCGCCGACCGAACATTTGCTTTCCGCGAGATGGCAGAGAATGAGCAGGCGATGGCGGCTCGCCAGGGCTTTCAACAGCTCGCTCGCTTGGTCCGCCGCCCGGTGCATGGCTTCTAGGCTCGCCGTCATCGCGTGTTTTTTCCGTCACCATATATTTTCGTGCTTGCGTATATACGATGATGCGAATATATTGTCAAATCATCGATTGGAAAAAGGGGAACGTCATGGCGGAGATCGTGGTTCTGGGCGCTGGGCTCGGCGGGACCTTGATGGCCTTTGAATTGCTGCCGCAGATGCGCAAGGAAGACCGCCTTACCCTGATCGGACAGGGGCGGAATTACCATTTCGTGCCCTCCAACCCTTGGGTCGCGGTCGGCTGGCGCGGGCGGCGCGACATCGAGATCGACCTCGCGCCGGTCATGGCACGCAAAAAAATCCGCCTGCTCGACCAGGGTGCCAAGCGCGTCGATCCGGCGGCAAACCGGATAGAGCTTGCGGACGGCAGCAGCGTCTCCTACGATTATCTGGTGATCGCGACCGGCCCCGATCTCGCCTTCGATGAAATTCCCGGCTTCGGCCCCGAAGGGTTCACGCAATCGATCTGCCATGTCGATCACGCCGAGCGCGCGCATACCGCCTTCGAGACGTTTTGCAAAAACCCCGGGCCGATCGTGGTCGGCGCGGTGCAAGGGGCGTCCTGCTACGGCCCGGCCTATGAATTCGCGCTGATTCTCGACACCGAACTCCGCAAACGCAAGATCCGCGATCGGGTGCCGATGACCTATGTCACCGCCGAGCCTTATGTCGGTCATCTCGGGCTCGATGGGGTCGGCGATACCAAAGGGCTTTTGGAAAGCGAATTCCGCGACCGGCACATCAAATGGATCACCAACGCCAAACTCAGCGCGGCGGAAGCGGAAATCTTGCATGTCGAGGAATTGGCCGAAGATGGCAGCCTCAAAAAGACCCACGATTTGCCCTATAAATATGCCATGATGCTGCCGGCGTTCCGCGGTGTGGCGGCGTTGCGCGGCGTTGAAAAGCTGGTCAATCCGCGCGGCTTCGTGCTGATCGACGAGCATCAGCGTAATCCGCATTTCCGCAATGTTTTTGCCATTGGCGTCTGTGTCGCGATTCCGCCAACCGGGCCGACGCCGGTGCCGGTGGGTGTGCCGAAAACCGGGTTCATGATCGAATCGATGGTGACGGCGACGGCGGAAAATATCGGCGCCCTGCTGCGTGGGCGTGAGCCGACGGCGCGCGCGACGTGGAACGCGATTTGTCTTGCCGATTTCGGCGATGGCGGCGTCGCCTTCGTTGCCAAGCCGCAGATTCCGCCGCGCAATACCAACTGGGCGGCCAAGGGGGCCTGGGTCCATCTCGCGAAAGTCGGATTCGAAAAATACTTCCTGCGCAAGATACGCGGCGGCACCAGCGAACCGTTCTATGAGCGCTTCCTCATGAAGCAGCTCAATCTTCACAAGCTCAAGGAAAATGCCTGACATTTTCGTGTTATAAGGAGAGGGTATCATGTCGATCGATCGTGCCGTGTTCCGCTTTGCGGGCGTTATGGTTCTGCTCAGCGTCGTACTGACCTATTATGTCAGTCAGTATTTCCTGTTGTTTACGGCTTTCATCGGCCTCAATCTACTGCAATCGAGCTTCACGGGACTCTGCCCGGCGGCGATGTTTTTTCGCCTGCTCGGGGTCAAGGCGGGGTGTGCCTTCAAATGAGTGAACGCGCGTTCGGGCGCGGCGCCATGACGAAAGCCTCGCGCCTGGGCGCGGCCGTGATTTTGAGTCTCCTTGCCGCGCCGGCGGTCTCTGGGGCGGAAACGCATCTCGCCGCCGCCGAGGTCAAGGCGATCGTTGCAAGCGGGCGGACGGCTGGCAAAATCTTGCTCGCCGGGCGAGACATGGCAGGCGATGACCTCACCGGCCTTGATCTCTCGGGTGCTGACTTGCGTGGCGCCAAACTCGCGCGCGCCAATCTGCACGGTGTCAAGCTGGTCGGCGCCGATCTCACAGGGGCGGATCTCGCGGGCGCCGATCTCACGTTCGCCTGGATCATCCGCGCCAATTTTTCGCGCGCCACCCTGCGCAATGCGACGCTGCAAACCATGGTCACCTCGACGGCGATGGACAACAGCCCAGCGGAGGCCGCGAATTTTACCGGCGCCGATCTCTCGGGCGCTTCGATGACGGTGCATTTCAGCTTCGATAAGATGGCCGGGGCGAATTTCAGCCATGCGATGATGAGCGCCGACATGCGCAACCAATCCATGGGCCTATTGCGCACCGAATTCGCCAGCGCCGATTTGCGCGGCGCGAATTTCGCCGGCGCTGGGCTTGCGCATGTCCTGTTCCGTTTCGCCCATCTCGAAGGCGCGTCCTTCGCCGGCGCCGACCTCACCGCTGCCGATTTTTCCGGAGCCTATCTCGCCGGCGCTGACTTCACTGGCGCTCATCTCGACGGCGCGACCTTCGCCGGCGCCGATCTGCGCGGCGCCAAAGGGATCGCGGCGTCCCCCGCGGCGGGCGGGGCAAAATGAGCCTGGGTGCGCCCGGCTTTGTCCTCTGAGGGGGCGTTGGCTGACACGAAATCGTCACATGCCGCGGCCGTTGGCGGCTGGCATAACGGTGTCGCTTGCAGGCCATCGGACGGGGAGTGGTGGGATGCGTCGGGCAATCCTGGCTGGGCTGGTCATCCATACGCTGTTGGGCAGGGCGGCCCTCGCCGCGGGCGGCGAGGCGCTCACCCCCCAACCCGATCCCGCGCCCGCCATCATCCCCTATCTCACCCATACCCCACTCGGCGAGCCGGCGGCGATGTGGGCAGCGCTCCGCCGGCGGGTGAAATATGTTTTCATCCTCTATCAGGAAAACCGCTCCTTCGATTCCTATTTCGGCAGTTTTCCCGGCGCCAATGGGCTCTATAGCCAAGCGCCATCGGCAACCCCGGGGTTTTATCAGCCGATCATCAATACTGACGGGACGACGACACGCATCCATCCCTTCCGCATCGGCCCGCGCGATTTCGCCGCCGATCTCGACGACATGGATCACAGCCACGCCATTCTCTTGCAAAAACTCCACATCACCGGCGGCGCCGCGGCGATGGACCGTTTCGCGCTCGCCGAGGAGATGAAATATGTCAAAGCGGGGGAAAAACCGTCGCGTCGCGCCCGCCAGCATGGGCTTTTGCCGATGGCCCATGTCGATTGCGACACTATCCCCTTCCTCTGGACCTATGCCGTCCGCTTCGCGCTGTTCGACGCCTTTTTCCAACATAGCCTGACCCCGTCCGCCCCCAACGCCATCGCCTTGATCGCCGGGCAAAGCGGCGAAACGCAATGGGTGAAGCATCCGGAGGAAGCCTCCCATGGCGGCGGCTATGCGAGCCCCGGCGTGCCGATGACCGGCAATCCGCCGCCATTTTGGGGGTCGGCCGAGGATCATCAGAGCGGAACGCCCGGCAACCCGCGCTATAAAACCGGACCCGGGATCAATCAGACCTACGCGACGCTGCCGCTCACGTTCGCCGGCCACGACATCACGACGATCGTTCGCGCCGATCGTGACAAAGAGCACGATCTCGCCGATCTCGGCGGCGATATCCCAGCGATCGCGGCGCGCGGCCAGCCGCGGCTCCCCTGGGGTTGGTATCAGGAGGGCTACGGCCACGAAGTGACCGATGCCGCCGATGCCCCGCCGGGGGGTAGCCATCTTTCCTATGTCTGGCATCATAATGGGCCGCAATATTTCGGCTATATCGCGAATAATCCGCAAATGGCGGCGCATTTGCATGGGCTCGGCGATTTCTTCGGCGATGTCGCGGCAAAGCGCCTGCCCCGCGCCGGTGGCGTTTTTTATGTTCGTGGTGGTTTCCTCAACATCGCCGGCCTCACACCGGCCGATCCTGATCCCGCGGTGCAAAAAAAATTCCGCGGCGATGACGACCATCCCGGTTACGCCGATTCGGAAATCAGCGACGCGCTGCTCGCGCGCGAGGTCAACGCCATCGCCGCGAGCCCTTATTGGCGCGAGAGCGTGATCGTCATTACCTTCGATGAAGGCGGCGGCGCCTATGACCATGTGCCGCCGCGGTTTCTCGAGAACGGGCCGGATGGCGCGCCGCTCGCGCGCGGGCCGCGGGTGCCGCTGGTGCTGATTTCGCCCTACGCCCGCGCCCATGTCGTCTCGCATGAGATCGGTGATCACAATGCCGTGATCAAGTTTCTCGACCAGCTTTTCGGCCTGCCGCCACTGGCAACCCTCCCCGAGGAGGCAGCGGCGCGGCAGGCGGGGGCAGAAAAACTCGGCCAGCCCTGGCTCGGCCCGAAAGATGACGGCGTGCCCGAGGAGGGTGACCTGCTTTCGGCGTTCGATCCCGGCCGCGTTGCCGGCACGGTGCCGCCGCTGCCGCCGGACTATGCCACCATCGCACCCGCGCGTTTCGCGTCCCTCCCTCTCGATGGCGGCGCCGGCTGCCGCGCGAGCGGCATCGTTCCGGTCGATCTTCAACCCGGCTTTGCCGCGAGCGGCATCGACATTGCGCCGCCTTTGGATTTCAATCCCCGGCCGGAGACCGATCCAAGCCCGGTTCGGTGATGCGACGGGAATGGCATAGGGATTGATCATGAAAGCCTTGATCTTGGGGGCCTCGCGCGGGCTCGGGCTCGGCCTCACGCGGCAATGGCTCGCGCGCGGCTTTGATGTCGTCGCAACGAGACGTGGCGAAGCGGCGGGGCTCGAGGAGGTCCATCGCGCCTATCCGCAGGCGCTGCGGCTGCAAAAGGTCGATATCGATCACCCGGCCGAGGTCACGGCGCTGGCCGAGCGGCTCACCGGCGAGGCGTTCGATCTCCTCCTCGTCAATGCCGGGGTGTCGAGCCCGCCGGAGGTGCCGCTCGCCAAGGTCGCCGACGCGGAAATCACCCGCGTCCTGTTTACCAACGCGATCAGCCCGATCCGCGCCGCCGAGGCGCTTTCCGGGCTCGTCACGCCGACCGGAACGATCGCTTTCATGACCTCGATCCTCGGCAGCATCGCGCGCTGCACCGGCGGCTATGAACTCTACCGGGTAAGCAAGGCAGCGCTGAACATGGCCGCAGTCTGTTTTGCGACCCATGACGCCAATAAAGCGCGGACCGTGCTTTTGCTCCATCCCGGCTGGGTGCGGACCGATATGGGCGGGCCGCGCGCGCCGCTCGATGTCGAAACCGCGACCAAGGGCCTCGCCGCGACCATCAACGGCCATCATGGCAAGGGCGGGATCGCCTATCTCGATTATCAGGGCGAGACGCTTCCCTGGTAGGCGGCACCGCGCCGGCGCGCATGACGATCACACGGGGCTTGCGTTCACGGGGCTTGCGTTCGCGGGGCTTGCGTTCGCTTGGGGCGCGGTTGACGCTGCTGTGGCTGCTCTCGCTGGCGGCGGCGGCGGCGATCGCAGGGCTGATCTTCGCCCTCGAACGGGCCTCCACCGCCGCCCACATCGCGCAAGCCGAGGTGACACTGGCGCGTGCCGCCGAGCGTCTCGCCGGCGCCTATGATTTTTATGCCACCGGTCTCGCGCGCCCGCCCGATGACGCGTCTTTCGTGCAAGGTCTCGCCGCTGTCGTGCGCGCGGCGCTGGCCGGCGCCGAGGGTGTCGAGGGCGGGATTTGGCAGGAGGGGCGCGGCTCGCTCGCCTATGCCTTCCCGACCTATGAAGGCAGCGGCGTCAAAACCGATCTGCCGGCGGCCGAAAGCGCGAGCATTGCCGCGATCAACGCCGCGGCGCGGCAGGAGCGGGCCCCGGTCGCGCGCGAGCAGCGCGGGCGGCGGCAAACTCTTTTGCTCTATGCCCGCCCGCTGAACGGCCCCGCCGCCATTCCGGGGGCGAGCGTCTGGGTGATGACGCGGGTCGATGCGATCCCGGCGGTGGCCCATCTGCAAGCGGGGCTTGCCGCGTTGCTTGCGTTGGTTTTGCTGCTCTCGCTTTGGCTCTGGCGGCTCGCGCGCGGCTGGGGGCGACATATCGGCGCGATCGAGGCGGCGCTCGGCGCCCATGACATCGCCGATCTCCCGACGCTCGCCGCCACTGGCGAGCGCGATCTCGACCGCATCCTCGCCGCCCTCAACGAGGCCGGCGCCCGGCTTGCGCGCGCCCGCCGCGAGGCCGAAACACTCTCCCGCAAAGCTGCCGAGGCCGAGCGCCTGGCCGCACTCGGGCGGGTCGCCGCCGGCATCGCCCATGAAATCCGCAATCCTTTGGCGGCGATGCGTCTCAAGGCGGAAAACGCGCTCGCCGCCATGGCCGCCAGCGAAAATGAGCGCGGGGCGGACCGGGCGCAGCCGGCGCTCGCCGCCATTATCGGCCAAATCGCCCGGCTCGATCATCTCGTCGGCGAAATCCTGAGCCTCACCCAGCGGCCAGAGCCGTGCCCCGAGCCGGTCGATGTGCCGCGTCTGCTCGCCGCCCTGGTTGCCGAACATGGCGAACTCGCCAGCCGCGTCGGGGTGCGCCTTGCGCACCAGGGCCCTGCTGTGACCGCGATCCTCGATCCGCGGCTGACCCGGCGCGTCTTGGCGGCGCTGATCGACAATGCCCTCCGCCACACCCCTTCGGGCGGTGCGGTCAGCCTGCGCGCCGATCGCGAGGGGGAAAAACTGGTCATCCGCGTCGCCGATACCGGCCCCGGCATCGCCGCGCCCCTGCGCGCGCGGATTTTCGAGCCCTTCGTCACCGGTCGCGCCGATGGCACCGGTCTTGGCCTTGCCATCGCGCGCGAAATGGCGGCAGCGCAAGGCGGATCGGTCGAGCTTCTCGATCCCGGCGGCGAAGGCCGCGGCGGCGCGGTGTTCGCGCTCGTCCTGGTCTGGCAGGATCGCGGATCATGGCGCGGATCCTGATCGTCGACGATGATGCCGGCTTGCGCGAGAGCCTCGCCGAGACCATCCGCGATCTCGGCCATGAACCGGCGCTCGCCGAGCATGGCGAGGCAGCGCTGGCGGTCTTGACGCGGCAGCTTTGTGACGCGGTGCTGCTCGATCTCCGCATGCCCGGGATGGACGGGATCGAGGTGCTGCGCCGCATCCGCGCGCGGCCGACGCCGCCGCCGGTTGCCGTGCTCACCGCCGTCCCAACCAGCGCCAACACCATCGAGGCGATGCGGCTCGGCGCCGTTGACCATCTCGCCAAGCCCATCGGCCGCGCCGATCTCGCCGCCCTGCTCGAACGGATGCTCGCCAGCGCCGCCCCACTCCCCCGCCAGCCGCCGCCGGGCGAGACGTTCATTGGCGCGAGTGCGGCGATGCGCGAGGTGCAGAAGACCATCGGCCGGCTCGCCGATCAGGAGACCACGGTGCTGATCACCGGCGAGACCGGTAGCGGCAAGGAAGTCGTCGCGCGCGCGATCCACCGTTACGGCAAGCGCGCCGAGGGGCCATTTCTTGCCATCAACTGCGCGGCGATCCCGGCCGATCTGCTGGAGAGCGAGCTGTTCGGCCATGTCCGTGGCGCCTTCACGGGCGCCCACGCCGACCGCGAGGGCGCATTCCGGGCCGCCCATGGCGGCACCCTCCTGCTCGATGAAATCGGTGACATGGCGCCGCTGTTGCAGGCCAAGCTGCTGCGCGTGCTCGAGACCCGCGAGGTGACGCCGCTTGGCGGGCGGCCGGTGCCGATCGATGTCCGCATTCTCGCCGCGACCCATCGCGATCTCCGCGCCGAAATCGCGCGCGGGCGGTTTCGTGAAGATCTCTACTACCGGATCGGCGTCGTGCCGCTCGCCGTGCCGCCGCTCCGCGAACGGCTCGCCGATATCGTGCCGCTGGCCGAGCATTTCCTTGCCCTTGCCGGCGGCCAACGGCTGGCGGCAGCGGCGGCGGCAAGACTGCTCGCCTATCCCTGGCCCGGCAATGTCCGCGAATTGCGCAACGCCATGGAGCGGGCGGCGGTGCTGACGTCAGAGCCGGTGATTGCCGCCAGCGCCTTCGATTTTCTCACGATGGGGCAGGACGAGGCCACCGACGACGGGATCGCCAGCCGCCTTTCCGCCCGCATCGCCGCTGGCAGCGATCTTCCCGGCGCCATCGCCTGGCTCGAGGCGGCGATGATCCAAAACGCCCTGGCGGCGACCCGCCAGAACCGCGTCGAGGCGGCGCGGCGGCTCGGCATTCACCGCCAGCTCCTCTATGCCAAGCTGCGCCGCTATCGCCTCGGCGAGGCCAGCGGCGACGATGGCGTGTCAGAAAAGCGGACAAAGGCTGACTGATAGGCGGACAGCGCGCCGTCGCCGGCATAGAAAATATCTATATTTTTCAATAAAAAAGCTTTGGCCCGCGGCTTGCCT
Organism: Acidibrevibacterium fodinaquatile; assembly: GCF_003352165.1. Classification (GTDB taxonomy): domain Bacteria; phylum Pseudomonadota; class Alphaproteobacteria; order Acetobacterales; family Acetobacteraceae; genus Acidibrevibacterium; species Acidibrevibacterium fodinaquatile. The sequence goes on along the minus strand of NZ_CP029176.1, from coordinate 922,920 downwards.
AGACCTCTCTGTCGATCTGGCATCGCCGGATCCACAACGAGAGGAGACATAACATGACACGATCCCGGCTTGGTCTTTCCCTCCTCGCTGGTGTGGCGCTCGGCCTCGGCAGCGCCGCGGCACAGCCGCCGCCGGCACCGCCGCCGCCGATCGCCGAGGCGCCGGGGGCGGCGCCCGATCAGTGGCCGCTGCTCTCGGGTCAGGTCATCGCCTTTGGCCTTACCCCACGCGGCGATGTCGATGGCGTTATCCTCGCCGATGGCACCGAGGCGCATCTGCCGCCGCATCTCGGCCCGGCGCTGCTGCGCGCGGTGCGGGTCGGCGATCAGGTTGCCATCCGCGGCCTGCGCGCCTACGCGGTTCCGGTGGTGCAAGCGGTTTCGATCACCGATAACGCCACCGGCCAGACCGTCATCGATACCGGCCCGCCCGGCCCCGGCATGGCGCCGTTTCCGCCATTCCCCGGCCCGGCGGCGCCGATGACGGCGGCGGGGCGGGTGCGGTTTGCGCTTTATGGCCCGCGCGGCGATCTCAACGGCGCGATGCTGGAGGATGGCACGCAGCTCCATCTGCCGCCGCCCGAGGCCGCCGCCGAGGCCGCCATGCTCGCCCCGGGGGCGATGGTCTCGGCGAGCGGGTTTGGGCTCGCAACCCCATATGGCCGAGTGATCGAAGCGCAACAGCTCTTCCCCGCGCCGCGACCATGACGCCGGCCACGAGCGACATCACGCCCACGCTCGACGCGGCGGGGGCGACGGCCGAGGCCGTCGCGCCGCCGCGCGTGCGCCGCGCCCTCGACTGGCTCGCCTTCCTCATGGCGGATATGCGCGACGGGATCGGCCCCTATCTCGCGGTGTATCTCAAGGGCGCGGCGCATTGGCAGCCCTCGATGATCGGGACGGCGCTGGCGGTGAACAATATCGCGACGGCGCTCGCCCTGATCCCGGCGGGGCTTCTCGTCGATGCGCTCCGCTGCAAGCGTTTGCTGCTGGCAGGGGCCGGCCTCATCATTGGCTTCGGGACGTTGCTCGTCGTCCTCGCGCCGCGCCCGGCGGCGGTTTTGCCGGTCCAGGTGATTTTGGGCGCCGCCGCCGCTTTTCTCGGGCCAGGGATGATCGGTCTCAGCCTCGGCCTGGTCGGGCCGCAACGCTTGCCGGCGCGCATTGCCCGCAACGAGGGGTTCAATCACGCCGGCAATCTCTGCGGCGCGCTCGTCATCATCGCGGTGACGCATGTCGCCGGGCTCGCCTGGATTTTTTATCTCGCTTGTGGCTACGCGCTGGCAAGTGCCGCGGTGGTGGCGCTGATCCCGCGAGCGGCGATCGATCACGATGTCGCGCGCGGTCGCCGTGAACACGGCGCACCAGCGATTTCACTCGGAGAGACCTTGCGGCGGCCGGGATTTGCCATGTTCTTGCTCGCCGTCACGCTGTTTCATCTCGGCAATGCCGCGATGCTGCCGCTCGCCGGGCAGGTGCTGGCGATCACCCACCCCGGCAGCGACGCGGCGGCGATGAGCGCCTGCATCATCGTCGCGCAAGCGGTGATGGTCGGCGTGGCCTTCGTCGTCGGGCGGGCGAGTGCTGCGGGCTTCGGGCGAAAGCCGATTTTTCTGGTCGGGCTCGCGGTATTGCCGGTGCGCGGCGTGTTATTCGCGTTCGTGACCAGCCCACTCGGGATCGTCTTCGTGCAGATGCTCGATGGCATCGGCGCCGGCATCTTCGGCGTGATCGCAACCTTGATCGCGGCCGATCTGATGCGGGGCAGCGGGCGGATCAACTTTGCGCAAGGTCTGGTCGCGCTGGCGACCGGGATTGGCGGCGCCGCTTCCAATCTGGGTGCTGGCGTGATCGTCGAGGTTTTTGGCTATCGCGCTGGTTTTCTTGCCCTTTCTGCCGCAGCGCTGGTCGCCCTCGCGCTATTTTCAGCGGCCGTTCCCGAGACCCGGCCGGAGATCGTGGCAAGACCAGCCAAAATGCGGCGAGAATGGGGCTAACCCGGTCATAGTGTCGCCACCGCCGCTGGCCAGGGTCTGGCCATGACAACGACACGCACCCCGCTCGCCGCGCCGACATTGGCGGCGCCCATCCCATCAGCGCGCAGCCATCTCGGCCTCGACTTGATGCTGTTCTTTCTCGCTGATGTCCGCGACGGGTTGAGCCCGTTTTTCGCGATGTTCCTTGGGAGCGTTCGCCATTGGTCGCCGGGCGCGGTCGGGCTCGCCTTCGCGCTCAGCAATATCGCGAGCGCGGTGAGCCAGGTTCCGGCCGGCGTGCTGGTTGACGGCACGACACGCAAGCGCCTGATGTTCGCGATCTCGGGTGCGATGGTGGCGCTCGGCGTTCTGCTGATCGCGCTCGTTCCGGGCAAGGCCGCGGTGTTCACCGCCTCCGTCATTCTCGGCATCGCCCTTGCCGTGTTTCACCCCATCACCATCGGCTTGAGTCTCGGCATCGTCGGCCGGCGCGGTTTGGCAGCGCGCGTCAGCCGCAACGAGACCTTCAATCATGCCGGTAATTTCCTGGCCGCCCTCTTGATCGGCGTCACTGGCTGGCTCTTTGGTCTGACCTGGATTTTCATCCTCGCGAGCATTTTCGCGCTCGCCAGCGCGGCGATGGCGGCGGTGATCCCGGCGCATGAGATCGATCATCGGGCGGCGCGTGGCGATGCCTTGCCTGGCGCCAGCGCGACGCCGCTCGCAGCCCTTCTCCGCCGGCGCGATTTGATCGCCTTTCTCGCCGTCTGCCTGCTTTTCTATCTCGGCAACGGCGCCATGCTGCCGCTGGCGAGCGAGGCTTTGGCCGCGCATCATGCGAGCGGCCTGTTCGCCGCGAGCGGCTGCATCATGGCGGCGCAATTGGTGATGACGTTGGCGTCGGCCGCGGTCGGCCGTGCGGTCGTCGCCGGGGTTGGGCGAAAGACGATATTTCTCGTCGCGCTCGCCGTGCTGCCGCTGCGCGGCCTCTTGCTGATGATCTTCCACGACCCGCTCGCGGTGGTCGCGGTGCAGGCCCTCGATGGCATCGGCTCGGGGATCTTCGGGGTCGCGAGCGCCCTGATCGCCGCCGATCTCATGCAGGGCACCGGGCGCGTCAACCTCGTCCAGGGCGCGGTCGCGCTCGCCGTCAGCCTCGGCGCCAGCGCCTCCAATCTCGCGGGCGGCCTGATTGCGCAATATTGCGGCTATGATCTCGCGTTTCTCGTGCTCAGTGGCGCGGGCCTTGCCGCGGTGATCGGGTGCGCCGCCCTGGTGCCCGAGACCGGCCCGCGGCCGCGCCGCGATCGGGGCTGGATAGACGCCCTGTTTGGCGCCAAAATGGCGCTCACCAATGCAGTGGGGAGCGTCGTCAAATCATGAGCCATGCCGAAGGCCCGCACGGGCATCACCATACGCCGGATTGGAAAACCGAGGGCGTGCGGGTCATCCCCGGCCACAGCCTCGACCCCAACACCGCGCAGACGCCGGGGATGGACCGCAGGGCGGCGATCAATTTCGCCCGCGTCGGGGCGCAAAAAATCTGGGCCGGCACGGTCAGCATCCACCCCAACGCCAAAACCGGCGCCCATCACCACGGCGCCCTGGAAAGCGTGATCTACGTCATCCGAGGCCGCGCGCGCATGCGCTGGGGCGAGCATCTCGAATTCACCGCCGAGGCCGGACCCGGGGATTTCATCTTTGTTCCGCCCTATGTGCCGCATCAGGAGATCAACGCCAGCAGCGACGAGACCCTGGAATGCGTCCTGGTGCGAAGCGATAACGAAGCGGTCGTCGTCAATCTCGATATCGAACCGGTCGAAAAGCCGGAAACCATCCCCTGGATCGATCCCATCCACCGTGCCTGACGCGCCGGCGGCGGCGGCGCCATGGCGATTGACGCGGTGATACCCCGCTTGTAGCGTGCGTCGCGAGGGAGAGGGGAACGTGGACGAAACGGTGGCGGCCGCTCAAGCGGGGGATACAACTTGGCTCGCCACGTTCGACCTTCGCGCCCTGCCGCCGGCATTTTACGAAAACCCCTATCCTTTCTATCATGCCTTGCGCCAGCATGATCCGGTCCGGCGCATGCCCGATCAGACCTATTTTCTCACGCGGCACGCCGACGTGGTTGCCGTTTATCGTGACGCACGGCGGTTTTCCTCCGACAAGAAAGCGGAATTTCGCCCGAAATTTGGCGCAAGCCCGCTTTACGAGCACCACACCACCAGCCTCGTCTTCAATGACCCGCCGCTCCATACCAATGTGCGCCGCCTGATCGCCGGCGCGCTTTCCGCGCGTGTCATCGCCGAGATGGAGCCGGGGATCGAGCATCTCGTCGCCACCCTCCTCGATCGCGCCGCCGAGCGCGGAAACATCGATCTGATCGAGGATTTCGCCGCCCTCATTCCGGTCGAGGTGATCGGCAATTTGCTCGCCGTTCCGCATGAGGAACGCGGCCCGTTGCGCGGCTGGTCACTTGCCATTCTCGGCGCGCTGGAGCCGGCGCCGGATGCGGCGATGCTGGCGCGCGGCAACCGCGCGGTCGAGGAATTTCTCGCCTATCTCCGTGATCCCATCGCGGCACGCCGGCGGCTTCCCGGCGATCCAGCGCGCGACATCCTGACCCGGCTGATCGCGGGTGAGGCCGACGGCTCCCGTCTCACCGAGAAAGAGCTTCTTCATAACTGCATTTTTCTCCTCAATGCCGGGCATGAGACGACGACCAATCTCATCGGCAACGCGCTCCACGCCCTCATCACATTTCCGGCCGAGCGCGCGCGCCTCCTCGCCGATCCCACCCTCATGGCGAGCGCGATCGAGGAATTTCTCCGCTTCGAGAGTTCGAACCAGCTCGGCAACCGCCGCGCCCTCGCCGCCTGCGAGATTGGCGGGATCACTATCCCCGAAGGCGCGCTGATCACGCTTGGCATCGGTGCCGCCAATCGCGATCCGGCGCAATTTCCCGACCCCGACCGGCTTGATCTCGCGCGCACGCCCAATCGTCATATCGCGTTCGGTTTCGGCATTCATCAATGCGCCGGGCTCACTGTCGCGCGGCTCGAAGCCCGCATCGCGATCGGCCGCTTTCTCGAACGCTTCCCGCGCTATGATCTCGCAGCACCGCCGGTGCGTGGCGGGCGGGCGCGATTTCGCGGCTTTCTCTCGCTCCCGGTGACGCTGACATGATGCCATCGCCCCTGACCCGCCGATCGCTCGCGGCACTCGCGGCGTTGCCGCTGCTCGGCGGTCGTGCCCGCGCCGCGGACGCGCCGCTTCGCATCGGCGTCCTCACCGATGAGACCGGCCCCTATGCCGATAGTGGTGGGCCGGGTTCGGTGCTCGCCGCGCAGATGGCCGCAGCCGATTTCGGCGGCCGCGTGCTCGGCCGCCCGATCGAGATCGTGCATGCCGATCACCAGAACAAACCCGACATCGCCGCCGCCATCGCCAGACGCTGGTATGACGAGAACGGGGTCGAGGCGATCATCGATCTGCCGGTGACGGCCATCGCGCTCGCGGTGCAGGAAGTGGCAAAGCAGCGGCGCAAAACGGTAATGATCACCGCTGCCGCAACCGCCGATCTCACCGCAAAATCCTGCTCGCCCGTGAGCACCCATTGGGCCGATGACACCCATGCCCTGACCGCCGGCACCGCCCGCGCGGTGCTCGATGGCGGGGCCAAAAGCTGGTTTTTCATCACCGTCGATCACGCCTTCGGCCGCGCCATGCAGCGCGATGCGAGCGCGGTGATCGAGGCCAATGGCGGGCGCGTGCTGGGCGCTGCGCGCCATGCGATCGGCGCCAGTGATTTCGCGCCGTTCCTGCTTCAGGCACGAAGTTCCGGCGCGCAAGCGATCGGCCTTGCCTCCGTCGGCGGCGATCTCATCAATCTCATCAAACAGGCGCGCGAATTCGGCCTGCTGCAAGCGGGCGGGCCGGTGATCGTCGGATTCCTCACCTATATCACCGATATCAACGCGCTCGGCCTCGAGATGACCGAGGGGCTGACATTTTCCGCGGGATTCTACTGGGATCAGAGCGAGCCCGCGCGCCAATTCGGCGCACGTTTCAAAGCGGCGCGGGGCGCCATGCCGACCAAGAACCAAGCCGCGATCTACACCGCAACGATGCACTATCTCCGCGCTTGTGACGCCGCCAAAACCAGCGAGGCGCTCGCCGTCAATCGCGCCATGCGGGCGCAGCCGCTCGATTATTTCGGCCATCCGGCGCGCGTGCGCGAAGACGGGCGGGTGATTTACGATCTCACCCTTTATCGCGTCAAAACGCCGAAAGAAAGCCGCGCCCCCTGGGATTACTATCAGGCACTCGCGACCATCCCCGGCGATAGCGCGTTTCTGCCGGCCAATCCTGCCTGCGCGGGATGATTTTTCGGAGGATATCATGATGAGACGGGTTTTGCTCGGTTTGGCCGTGTTGCTTTGCGCAACCCAGGTTTTTGTCGCGGCCCGCGCCGAGGACAAGCCGCTTCGCATCGCGCTGATCGAGGACCGCACCGGCCCTCTCGAAGCCTATGCCAAGCAATCGGAAACCGGGTTTGAACTCGGCCTCGAATACGCAACCCACGGCACCATGATGGTCGCCGGGCGCAAGATCGAATTGGTCAAAAAAGATAGCCAAACCAAGGCCGATGTCGCGCGCAACCTGCTTGCCGAGGCCTATGGCGATGACGATGTCGATCTCGCGGTCGGCGGCACCAGCTCGGCGGTCGCGCTGGCGATGCTGCCGGTTGCACAGGATTACAAGAAGATTCTGATCATCGAGCCCGCTGTCGCCGACAGCATCACCGGCGCGAAATGGAACCGCTATATTTTCCGCACCGGCCGCAATTCCTCGCAAGACGCCATCGCCAACGCCCTCGCGATCGGCAAGCCGGGGGTGATCGTCGCGACGCTCGCGCAGGATTACGCCTTCGGCCACGATGGGGTTGCGGCGTTCCGCACCGCCCTCGCCGCGACGGGCGCGCATCTCGTGCATGAGGAATACGCGCCCCCCACCACCACCGATTTCACCGCGCCCTTGCAGCGGATTTTCGACAGTCTCGCCAACGAAAAAGGCGACAAGGTGATCTGGGTAATCTGGGCCGGCGGCGGCGATCCGCTGAGCGCGATCAAGGCGATGGACCCGGCGCGGCTCGGCATCCGGGTCGCGACCGGCGGCAACATTCTCCCCGCCCTCGTCGCCTACAAGGCGTTTCCGGGGCTCGAAGGGGCTACCTATTATTATTACGACATTCCGAAAAACCCAGAAAATGACTGGCTCGTTGCCGAACATGAAAAGCGCTTCCATCAGCCGCCGGATTTCTTCACCTGCGGCGGCATGGCGGCGGCAATGGCGGTGGTCACCGCCGTCGAGAAAACCCACGGCAAGACCGATAGCGAAACCCTGATCGCGGCGATGGAGGGTCTTTCCTTCGCGACCCCCAAGGGAAAAATGATCTTCCGGCCACAGGATCACCAGGCGCTGCAATCGATGTATGGCTTCCGCATCGCGGTCGAACCCAATGTCGCCTGGGCGGTGCCGAAGCTCACCCATGAATTCACCATCGAGGAGATGTCGGTTCCGATCCAAAACGGCCGCTGAGATGGCGAACGCCGTGGCACTTCTCCGCACCGAGGCGCTCTCGGTGCGCTTCGGCGGCGAGGTTGCGGTCGATCACGTCTCGGCGGCGTTTTATCCCGGCACGCTGACCGCGATCGTCGGCCCGAACGGTGCCGGCAAGACGACATTCTTCAACCTGATCTCGGGTCAGATCCGGGCGAGCGCCGGTGAGGTCTGGCTCAAAGGTGAGCGCATCACCCGCCTCTCGGTCCCGCAGCGGGCGCGGCGCGGTCTCGGCCGCGCATTTCAGCTCACCAATCTGTTCCCGGGGTTATCGGTTTTCGAGAATATCCGCCTCGCGGTGCAGGCCGAGGCACGGCGTGATTTCCGCCTTCTCAGCCTCGCCTCCGACCATCACGATCTCAACGCGCGAAGCGCCGAACTGCTCGAAACCGTGGGTTTGAGCAAGCGCGCCAGCGCCCCGGCGAGCGCCCTCAGCCACGGCGATCAGCGCAAGCTCGAGGTCGCGCTCTTGCTCGCGGGGCGGCCGGATGTCTTCATGTTCGATGAGCCGACGGCGGGGATGAGCGTTGATGAAGTGCCGCCGGTGCTCGACCTCATCGCCGCCATCAAACGCGATCGCGAGAAGACGATCTTGCTCGTCGAGCACAAGATGGATGTCATCCGCGCGCTCGCCGATCGGGTGATCGTTTTGCATCAGGGGCGCCTGGTCGCCGATGGCGTGCCAGAGGCGGTGATGGCGCTTGCGGTCGTGCAAGAGGCCTATCTCGGCAGCACGGGCAGCGAGGGCTGAGCGATGGCCGCGCCGGTGCCGCTTCTCGAACTCGCCTCTGTGCACACGCATATCGGCCGCTATCACATTCTGCATGGCGTCGATCTCGCGGTTCCCGAGGGCTATGTCAGCGTGTTGCTGGGGCGAAACGGCGCCGGCAAAACCACGGCTCTGCGCACCATCATGGGGCTGTGGCGGGCCTCGCAAGGCGCGATCCGTTTTGCCGGGCGCGAGATCGCGGCGCTGCCGACGCCCGCCATCGCGCGCCTCGGGATCGCCTATGTGCCAGAGAGCATGGGCGTGTTCACGGCGCTCACGGTCGCCGAAAATTTTCGCCTCGCGGATTGGCGCGGCGATCCGGCTCCGGCGCGGCTCGAGGCGGTGATGGCGGCGTTTCCGGTGCTCGCCGAGAAATGGCGGGCGCGTGCCGGAACCTTGTCCGGGGGACAAAAGCAGATGCTCGCGATCGGGCGCGCGATGGCCGCCGAACACCGCTTGCTGATCATCGACGAACCGAGCAAGGGCCTCGCGCCGGTGATGGTTGCGCAACTCACCGAAGCGCTCGCCCGGCTCAAGGAAAGCCACACCACCATCCTGCTGGTCGAGCAGAATTTCGCCATGGCGCGCGCGCTCGGCGATCATGTCGCGGTCATGGAGGATGGGCGCATCGTCCATCGCGGCGAAATGGCAGCGCTCGCCGCCGATATTGCCTTGCAGACCCGGCTTCTCGGCCTCAGCCTCGCGAGCCATCAATGACCCCGATCGCTCTCATCCCCCGTGAGTCTCTGCCCTATCTCGTGCTGCCGCTGCTTGTCCTTGTGGCGCTTTTGGGGATGAGTTTCTCGACCTGGCTCACCCTCACCGTCGCCGGCCTCGCCATGGGTTGCATGCTGTTTCTCGCCGCCATTGGCCTCACCTTGATTTTCGGCCTGATGGATGTGCTCAATTTCGCTCATGGCGGGTTCGTGACCCTTGGCGCCTTCATCGTTGTTGCCGTTCTCGGCACTGGATCGTTGGCGGGCTTGGGGATCGCGGCGGCGCTCGGCGTGGTGGCACTGGCGATCGCGCTGGCCGCGGGGGCTGGGGCCGGGGTGGGGCTGGTGTTCGAGCGCCTTCTCATTCGCCGCGTCGCCGGCGCCCCGCTCCGCCAAATTCTGATCACCGTCGGCGGTGGCATCATTTTGCAGCAACTCCTGATCATCGTGTTTGGCGCTGAGCCTTTGCCTTTGCCGCGACCGCTGGCGTTGCGCGGCAGTGTCATCATCGCCGGCGCCCCGCTCGAACGCTATCGGCTCATGGTCTGTGTGCTCGGCCTCGTCATTTACGCCGCAACTCAGCTTGCGCTCAACCGCACGCGGCTCGGATTGCTGATCCGGGCAGCGGTGGAGAACCGCGAGATGGTGGAGGCGCTCGGGTTTCGCGCGAGCACGCTGTTTCGCCTGGTGTTTGCCGCCGGCACCGCGCTCGCCGCCGTGGGCGGCGTGGTCTTCGCGCTCTATGCCGGGATGGTGACCGCCGATCTCGGCGGGGAAATCATCATCCTCGTTTTCATCGTCGTCATCATCGGCGGTCTCGGCTCGGTCAATGGCTGTTTTCTTGCCTCTCTCCTGCTTGGGCTCGCCAATAATTATGTCGGATTTCTTGCCCCCAAGCTCGCGCTCGGCACCGATATCGCGCTGATGCTGATCGTTCTGTTGTGGCGGCCGCGCGGTTTGCTGCCGATGGATGGCGCGTGATGCGGCTTCTCTCTGAGGATCGCCCCGGCCATTGGCTGCTTGCAGCCCTCCTTGTCGCACTCCTGCTCGTGCTCGCCTTCGCGCCGTTTCTGCTTCCCGGCACCAAGGCGCTCGCGGTGGCCGCGCGGATTCTGATCTTCATCGTGCTGGCGGCGAGCTATGATCTCCTGCTCGGCTATACAGGCATCGTCTCCTTCGCGCAGACGACGTTTTTTGGTCTCGGCGCCTATGGCGTCGCGATCGCCTTAAGCGGCGGCGGCGGCTGGCTTGCGCTCATTCTCGGGGCGGCGGCGGGGATTGCGGTTTCGGTCGGCTTGGCGCTGGCGATGGCGCTGCTCTCGCTCCGCGTGCGGGCGATTTTCTTCTCGATGATCACGCTCGCGCTGGCCCGCTTCGCGCAGGTGCTGGCGAGCGAGTGGCGCGGCCTCACCGGCGGCGAAGATGGCCTCACCTTCTCCGTCCCGCGCCTGATCGCGCCGGGGTTTCACCCTTTCGCGTCGCCCATCCTCGGCTTGCGCATCAGCGGCACGGTGATTGCCTATTATTTGATTTTTGCGCTCACGCTGGTCTCTTTTCTCGTGCTGCTTCGCATCGTCAATTCGCCGTTCGGGCGGGTTTTGCAGGCGATCAGGGAAAACCCGTTCCGCGCCGAGGCGCTCGGCTTTCGAACGATTTTCCATCGTGCGCTGGCGAGCGCGCTCGCCGCCGGGTTCGCAGCCCTGGCCGGGGCGATGCTGGCGATGCAGCTTCGTTATACCAATCCAGATACGACGCTTTCCTTTTCGCTGATGATCGATATTCTGCTGATGGTGGTGATCGGCGGAATGGGGACGCTCTATGGCGCGGCGATAGGGGCGACGGTGATGGTGCTCGCGCAATATTATCTGCAGCCGGGACTTTCGCTGCTCGCGGCGGCGGCACGCGGGATCCCGCTCGCGCCGGCGCTGTTCGATCCCGAGCGCTGGCTGCTTTGGCTCGGGCTGATCTTCGTGCTGGTGGTCACGTTCTTTCCCGCCGGCATCGTGGGCAGCCTGCGCGCCCGGGCAAACGCCGCGGCGCACCCGCCGATCGCCTGACCTCGCGACATGATCCGAAGGAGACGACAATGTATCCGCAGCTGACCGAGCTTTTCATTGCCGGCGAATGGCGCGCGAGCGCCGATGGCCGACGCATCGCCGTTCTCAACCCGGCCACCGCCGAGCCGATCGGCGAGGTCGCCCATGCCGGGCGCGCCGATCTCGACGCGGCGCTGACCGCCGCCGAACAGGGTTTCGCCGTCTGGCGTCGCAAGAGCCCTTATGATCGCGCGAATGTTATGCGCAAGGCCGCCGCCTTGATGCGCGAACGCGCCGACACCATCGCCCCGATCATGACCATGGAGCAAGGCAAGCCGCTCGCCGAGGCACGCGGTGAGACGCTCCTCGCCGGCGATCTCATCGAATGGTTCGCCGAACAGGGAAGACGGAGCTTCGGCCAGGTCATCCCCGGCCGCGCCGAGGGGGTCTATCAGCTCACCTTCAAGGAGCCGGTGGGGCCGGTCGCCGCCTTCACGCCGTGGAACTTCCCGATCAATCAGGCGGTGCGGAAGATCTCGCTCGCGCTCGCCGCCGGCTGCTCGATCATCGTCAAGGGGCCGGAGGAAACCCCCGCTTCCTGCGCCGCGCTGATCCGCGCTTTCGCCGATGCCGGGGTGCCGGCGGGCGTCGTCAACCTGGTCTTCGGGGTGCCGGCGGAGATTTCGGAATATCTCATCCCGCATCCGGTGATCCGCAAAGTCTCCTTCACCGGCTCGACCGCGGTCGGCAAGCAGCTTGCGGCACTCGCCGGCCAGCACATGAAGCGGATCACCATGGAACTGGGCGGGCACGCCCCGGCGATCGTGTTCGAGGACGCCGATCTCGACCGCGCGGTCTCGATCCTGAGCGCCAATAAATTCCGCAATGCCGGCCAGGTCTGCGTCTCCCCGACGCGGTTTCTGATCCAGGAAAAGGTCTATGACCGTTTCGTCGAAGGATTCGTCGCCGCGGCCAAGGCGCTCAAGCTCGGCGACGGGATGGAGAAGGACACCCGCATGGGCCCGCTCGCGCACGCGCGCCGCGTGCAGGCGATGGAAGGCTTCGTCCAGGACGCGGCGCAGAAAGGGGCGCGGGTTGTGACCGGCGGCGAGCGCGTCGGGAACAAAGGGTATTTCTTTGCGCCGACCATCCTCACCGACGTGCCGATGGAAGCACGCATCATGAACGAGGAACCCTTTGGCCCAGTCGCCATCATCCGCCCGTTCCGTGACGCTGAGGAGGCGGTCGCGGAAGCGAACCGGCTGCCCTATGGGCTTGCCTCCTACGCCTATACCAGCTCGGCGCGCACCGCGGCGATGATCGGCGAGCGCGTGGAAGCGGGCATGATGTCGATCAACCATCACGGTCTCGCCCTCCCCGAAGTGCCGTTCGGCGGCATCAAAGACTCGGGCTTCGGCTCGGAAGGCGGCACCGACGCGATCGACGCCTATTTCAACACCAAATTCGTCACCCACGCGACCCGTTAACCTAGAGCAAGGTAGGTTTTGATTGAACCATCCTGTTCAATCAAAGCCGGCCAACGTGCTCGCCAAAATAGGTGTAGAGCGTGATCGACTTATACCAGCCAGCCGAAAGAATGACACGTCGCTTGAAGACGGTTGGCTGGTATCTTTTTGATGTTGCGCGCAGCCGCCACACCAACCCTGCGCGCATACCGGTCAGCGATTTCGCTGACCGGTATTAAACCGATCGCGCTCTAGAGCCTGTGATCAACCAGGGTTTGATTTTCGGGTATGGCTTGGGATTCCCAAGAATGCGTTTGTGTGATGAATGGCCGATTGGCCGCGCAGAAAGCCGGACAAACGTCTTTTTGCTTCTTTTTCTTCAGAAAAAGAAGCCTTTCGATCGTCAGAACAGCGCCATCAAGCGGGCGTGATCGGCGAGATCGGCAGGCACGCCGGCAAACACGATGCGCCCGGATTTGAGCACCGCGACGCGATCGGAAACCGCGAAGGCCTCGGCGATATTCTGTTCGACCAGCAGGAGCGCCATCCCGCGCTCGCGCTGCAAGGCGCGGAGCGGGCGCAGCAATTCCTGAAACGTCTTCGGGGCCAGCCCGATCGAAGGCTCGTCGAGGAGCAAAATGCGCGGACGTGAGAGGAGCGCGCGGCCGATCGAGACCATTTGCTGCTGCCCGCCCGACAATGTGCCGGCGCGGCGGCCGTAAAATCCGGCGATCGCCGGCAAGACGCCGAGCACTTCCTCAATCCGTGCCTTGGCCTCGCGCCCCTCAAGCCGCGCCGACCACAACGCGAGGGTAAAATTTTCAGCGACCGTGAGCCCGGGAAAAACACCGCGCCCTTCGGGGACAAAGGCGACGCCGGCGGCGGCCATCGCTGCCGGATCGGGAGGGATCGGGCGATCGTCGAGCCGGATTTCCCCCGCCGTCGCCCGATGAAGGCCAAACAACACCCTGAGCAGCGTCGATTTTCCCGCCCCGTTATGGCCGATGAGCGAGAGAACCTCGCCGGCGCCGAGCGCAAGATCAACGCCCGCGAGCACCGCCCGCCCGCCATAGCCTGCGGTGATGCCGCGTGCCGCGAGCGCCGGCGTCGCGCTTGCCGCCATGCTCATGCCCGTTCGCCGAAATAGATCGCGGCGAGCTGCGGGTCGGCGAGGATCGTCTCCGGTGCCCCCTCGGCGAGTTTGCGGCCCTGATCGAGAAACACGATGCGATCGGCGAGTTCGATGACGATGTCGAGATTATGCTCGATGAGGCAGATGGTGACGCCGCTCGCGACGGCGCGACGGAGCAGCGCCGAAAACCGCGTCCGCGAGGCGGGGTCAAGGCCGGAGGCCGGCTCGTCGAGCAGCCAGATGCGCGCGCCGGTCGCGAGGATGCGGGCAAGCGAGAGAAATTTGCGCTCGGCATAGGCGAGATCGGCAGCATCGGCGTGCGCGAGCGGCGAAAGCCCGGTCGCCGCCAGCGCCTCCGCCGCCCGCGCTTGCCGCGCCGCCTTGCCGCCCGGCTGCCAGAACCAGGAGGCCGGCTCGGTTGCCGCGAGCACATTGTCCGCAACCGACATGCGCGTGAAAAGCCGGAGATCCTGAAAGCTCCGCGCGATGCCGAGGCGGGCGATGGTGTGCGGCGCGCGCCGGCCGATCGCCTGCCCCGAAAGCGTGACATGGCCGGCGTCGGGCGCGAGGTGGCCGGTGATGAGGTTGAACAAGGTCGTCTTGCCGGCGCCATTGGGGCCGACCAGGGCGGTGATGATCCCGGGCGCGAGATCGAGATCGACCCCGTCCACCGCGGCGATGCCGCCGAAGCGCCGCGTCAGGCCGCGCACCGCAAGCAGCGCGCTCATCGCCGCCCACCCGCCCGCCCGGCAAGGCCGGCGGGGCGAAAGATCATCAGCAAGGTCATCGCGAGACCGTAAATGAGCTGCTGCACGGCGCCGATATCGGTTGGCGGCAGGCCGGGGATGAAAGTCAGCGCGGCAGGAAGGGCGAGCAGGAGCAAGGTTCCAAAGAGCGGCCCGGCGAGCGTCCCGGCGCCGCCGATGATCACCATCGCCATGATCAGCACCGATTGGTCGAGGGTGAAGCTTTCGACATTGACGAAGGCTTCCTGAAACGCAAACAGCGCGCCGGCGATGCCAGCAAAGGCGCCGCCGAGCAGCACCGCAAGCGTCTTGAGCAGCGGCACGTTTTTGCCGAGCGCCTCCGCGGCACTTTCCGAGTCACGCAGCGCCATCAAAGCGCGGCCGAAACTGCCGCGCATCAGGCTGCGCACGACGACCATCGCAAAAACCAAAAAACCAAGGCAGACGATGAGAAATACCAAAGGATCGGCGAGGGAGACGCCAAACAGCGTCGCTGGCGGAATCCCGACCAGACCGCCGAGTCCACCGGTGATGCCGCTTGCCTCGGTGAAAACCGTCGTTGCCATCATTTGCAGGCCGAGACTCGCGATAACGAAATACTCGCCCCGCACGCGCAACGCCGGCAGCGCCAGCAACGCCGAAAGCGCGCCCGCGATCGTGGCGGCGGCGAGCGCGGCAAGCAGGATATCGGGCGCGAGATCGAGCGCGACATGCGCGCCGGCATAGGCGCCGAGGCCGAAAAATACCGCGTGCGCGACACTGAAAATCCCGCCATAGCCGATCAGAATGTTGAGGCTCACGCTGAGCAGGCCAAAGATCGCGGCGAGCTGCGCGAGATTGAGCAGATAGGCGATCATCGCGCCACCGCCGCGCCGAATAGGCCGCTCGGACGCACCAGGATGAAGACGAACAGCACGACGAAACCGGCGGCTTCGCTCCACTGCGTGTCGAGAAAGGCGACGACCATGGTTTCAACGATGCCGAGCAAAAGCCCGGCCAGCGCCGCGCCGCGCAAGCTGCCGATGCCGCCGACGACGGAGGCAGCCAGGCTGATCAGCATGACATGCGCGCCGACGCCCGGCGAAAGGCCGGTGGTCGCGGCGCCCAAAACCGCGCCCGGCACCGCGAGCGCCGAGCCGAGCGCGAAGGCGAGTGCCGAGAGCCGGCGCGCCGAAAGGCCGAAAGCGCGCAGAAGATCAGGATTTTCCGACAATGCCCGAAGCCCGATCCCGGTCCGCGCGCGGGCAAGAAAGCTTCCGAGCAATGCGAAAAGCACGATCGCGACCGCGATCGCGACCCAAAAGACCCGCGCGATATAGAGCCCCGGGAGAATTTCATGCGCGCGCGTCAGCGGCGTCGAAATCACGACGAAAGCGCGGCCGAAGGAAAGTTCGATCAAGCTCTGGACCACGATGACGACGCCGAAGGCGGCGACGAAAACCGTGAAGAAGGCGCCGTGATGGCGCTGGATCGGGCGATAGACGGCGCTTTCGAGAAAGAGGCCGAAACCGATCGCAACCAGGAGCGCGAACAGGCCGCCGAGCGGCCAGGCAAGGCCGAGGCGGCTTGCGAAGACGAAGGCATAGCCGGCCAAGGCATAGGTCGCGCCATGGGCAAAATGGAAGATACGCGTTGCGCCAAAGATCAGCGCGAACCCGGCCGCGGTCAAAGCATAGAGCGCCCCGGTCTCAACCCCAGAGACCAGCAATTGCACATACAGCATGCGCGATCAGCCGGTCGGCACCAATTTGCCGCCCTTGAGTGTGTTGACGACGATCTTCATCGAAATATCACCGAGATCGTCGAACACGCCCTCGCCGCCGACGAGCGCGAAGCGGCGTGTCGCGAGCAGTGCGGCGCGCAGCGTATCGCCGCCCACCGGTTTCCCCGCTTTCTCCAGCTGTTGCGCGAGAAGCGCGAACAGCCGCACCGCGTTGTAGTAATTCTGGTTATAGGGGGTGGGATCGCTGCCATATTGCGCGCGCCAATCGGTGACGAAACGCTTGGTGATGGGGTCATCCAGCGTCCAGTCGGCGGCTTGCGCGGTGAGGATCAACCCCTCCGCCTCCGCGAGGTTGCGCACCGAGGGAATGGCGGCGCCGGAATAGGTCAATAAGGGCTGGCCGATGCCGGCATCGCGCAATTGCTTGATGATCTGCGCCTGCTGCGCGCCATAGGAGGCGAAATAGACCGCATCCGGCGCGAGCGTCCTGATCCGCGCCGCGATCGCCGAGAATTGCTGATCGGTGGGAGAGATCGTATCGGCGGCGACGATCTCGCCGCCAGCGGCGGTGAGATCGGTTTTCAGTGCCTTGTAAAGCCCGTTGCCGAAAGGGTCGTTGACATAGATGAGGGCGACGCGGCGAAGCTGGTGCGCCACGAGGAACGGCACCAGCACCTTGATCTCATCGGGCACCAGCGGGATCACGTTCCAATAATAGGGTGAAAGCCCGGCGAGGTCGGGGCCGACGCCGCCGCCATTGACCATCACCACCTTGGCGCGCGTGCCGATCGGCGCCGCTGCCTTGGAAACCCCGGTAAAGCCAACCAGGACATAGAGCGCGTGATCGACATTGACGAGCTTGTTCATCCCGACGGCGCCACCTTGCGGCGTGCCCTCGCTATCCTCGGCGCGCAGCAGCAGCGGCCGCGACAGCATCTTGTCGGCGGTGACGTGCTTGACCGCCATCGCCGCCCCAGCGGTGAAAATCGTGCCGTATTCGGCATTCGCCCCGGCCATCGGGAACAATGTGCCGAGGACATAGGCCTCCTCGGCGCGGGCGCGGTGCTGCGCAAGCAGGCTTCCCGCGAGCGGCGCGGCACTCGCGGCGAGCAGCGTGCGGCGTGTGATCCGGTTCATTTTCGTGTGTTTCCCCCTGCTGTGGCGAACGCCGTGGGTGGCGCCTCTTTCCCCGCCCAACAAATCGGATACTCTCTCCCCCGTCAATCAATCATCGCTCGTGACTATCACTCTGGGGGAGAAAACGCTGATGGAGCAGATCGAGATCATGGCGCGGGGCTTGCGCTTTCCGGAAGGGCCGGTCGCGCTCGCCGATGGGTCGGTGGCGCTGGTCGAGATCGCCCGCGGCACGGTGAGCCGCGTCGCACCGGATGGCAGCATCACGGTCATCGCCGAGACCGGCGGCGGGCCGAACGGCCTCGCGGTCGGGCCGGACGGGGCCTATTACCTCTGCAATAATGGCGGCTTCGAATGGGTCGAGCGCGAGGGGCTGACGCTTCCGGTGGCGCAAGCCAAAAATTACACCGGCGGGCGCATCGAGCGCGTCGATCCCGCGAGCGGTGCGGTGACGACGCTCTATGAGAGCTGCGGCGAGCGTCGCCTGCGCGGGCCGAACGACATCGTGTTCGATCGCGAGGGCGGGTTTTATTTTACCGATCTCGGCAAGGTGCGCGCGGCCGACCGCGATCATGGTGGGGTCTATTACGCCCGCGCCGATGGCAGCTTCATCACCGAGATCGCTTATCCGGTGCTGACGCCGAATGGCATCGGGCTTTCGCCGGATGGCAAGACCGTCTATGTCGCGGAAACCGAGACGGCGCGGCTCTGGGCGTTCGACCTCGAAGCCCCCGGGATGGCGCGCAAGGTGCGTTTCCCGCTGTCGCCGCATGGCGGGCGGCTGGTCGCCGGTCTCCCCGGCTTTCAGCGCTTCGATAGCCTCGCGGTGATGGCGTCCGGCAATGTCTGCGTCGCGACCCTCAATACCGGCTACATCACCGAAATCGCCCCGGATGGCGCGGTGGTGCGGCAGGTGAAAATGCCGGAAGCCTATCCGACCAATATCTGCTTCGGCGGCCCCGATCTTCGCACCGCCTATATCACCCTCTCCGGCACCGGCCAGTTGGCCACCATGACCTGGCCGGAGCCCGGTCTCGCGCTCGCGTTCGGGCGCTAGAGCAAGGTAGGTTTTGATTGAACCATCCTGTTCAATCAAAACCGGCCAACTTGCTCGCCAAAATAGGCGTAGAGCGTGATCGACTTAGAGCCCCTTTCAAAACCGCTTGTACCTTGATTCAATTTGATTCATGAAGGGGCATGCCCGCGCCCCAACTCTCCGACAGCCTGTGGTCGATCCTCGAACCCTTGCTCCCTCCGCCGCGCCCGCGGCCAAAGGGTGGCCGGCCGCCGATCTCGGCACGCGCCGCGCTGACGGGCATTCTGTTTGTGCTACGCAGCGGCATTCCCTGGGAGATGTTGCCTCGCGAGATGGGCTGCGGCTCTGGGGTAACCTGCTGGCGGCGCCTGCGCGACTGGCAAGCGGCCGGCGTTTGGGAGCGGTTGCACCGCGAGTTGCTGCGCCGCTTGCAAGACGCCAACCGCATCGACTGGAGCCGGGCCGCGCTGGACAGTTCCGCCATCGCGGCAAAAAAGGGGGTGCCGCGACCGGGCCGAACCCGACCGATCGGGGCCGTCCCGGCACGAAACGCCACCTCGTCACGGACCGTCACGGTATCCCGCTCACGTTCGCCCTGACCGGGGCCAATGTGCATGACAGCGTGCCCTTCGAGCAGATGCTCGATGCGATCCCAGCGATCCGCGGCAAGCGCGGCCGGCCGCGGCGCAGGCCGAGAAAGCTGCACGCGGACAAGGCCTATGATCATCGCCGCTGCCGCCGCGCCTGCCGGCAGCGAGGCATCACGCCGCGCATCGCCCGGCGCGGCGTCGAGACCAGCGAGCGTCTCGGCCGCTATCGCTGGGTCATCGAACGCACCTTCGCCTGGCTCAATCGCTTCCGGCGTCTCACCATCCGCTACGAGCGGCGCATCGATATCCACAGCGCGTTTACAAGCATCGCTTGCTCCCTCATCGCCCTCCGGGCTCTGGAGGGAAGGTTTTGAAAGGGACTCTTAGAGCCCCTTTCAAAACCGCTTGTACCTTGATTCAATTTGATTCATGAAGGGGCATGCCCGCGCCCCAACTCTCCGACAGCCTGTGGTCGATCCTCGAACCCTTGCTCCCTCCGCCGCGCCCGCGGCCAAAGGGTGGCCGGCCGCCGATCTCGGCACGCGCCGCGCTGACGGGCATTCTGTTTGTGCTACGCAGCGGCATTCCCTGGGAGATGTTGCCTCGCGAGATGGGCTGCGGCTCTGGGGTAACCTGCTGGCGGCGCCTGCGCGACTGGCAAGCGGCCGGCGTTTGGGAGCGGTTGCACCGCGAGTTGCTGCGCCGCTTGCAAGACGCCAACCGCATCGACTGGAGCCGGGCCGCGCTGGACAGTTCCGCCATCGCGGCAAAAAAGGGGGTGCCGCGACCGGGCCGAACCCGACCGATCGGGGCCGTCCCGGCACGAAACGCCACCTCGTCACGGACC
The DNA here is from genome assembly GCF_003352165.1 of Acidibrevibacterium fodinaquatile. Classification (GTDB taxonomy): domain Bacteria; phylum Pseudomonadota; class Alphaproteobacteria; order Acetobacterales; family Acetobacteraceae; genus Acidibrevibacterium; species Acidibrevibacterium fodinaquatile. The sequence continues at coordinate 903,125 of NZ_CP029176.1, read as the reverse complement.
GTCACGGTATCCCGCTCACGTTCGCCCTGACCGGGGCCAATGTGCATGACAGCGTGCCCTTCGAGCAGATGCTCGATGCGATCCCAGCGATCCGCGGCAAGCGCGGCCGGCCGCGGCGCAGGCCGAGAAAGCTGCACGCGGACAAGGCCTATGATCATCGCCGCTGCCGCCGCGCCTGCCGGCAGCGAGGCATCACGCCGCGCATCGCCCGGCGCGGCGTCGAGACCAGCGAGCGTCTCGGCCGCTATCGCTGGGTCATCGAACGCACCTTCGCCTGGCTCAATCGCTTCCGGCGTCTCACCATCCGCTACGAGCGGCGCATCGATATCCACAGCGCGTTTACAAGCATCGCTTGCTCCCTCATCGCCCTCCGGGCTCTGGAGGGAAGGTTTTGAAAGGGACTCTTAAAGCGATCGCGCTCTAGGCGGACTATCGGGCCGGCGCTCCGGCGCTGGCCCGACCGCCATTCAATTGATGGCGTTCGAGGGCGTGTGAAGCGCCGGCGTATGACGCGGGGCGAGCGGCTTGGCGTGGGGCGGCGCCACCTGCGCCGTCGGCTTGCTGGCGCTTTGCACGAGCACGCGAAGAAAGCCCAAACCCCAGTCGAGCGGCGAGTTTTCGGTGACCGCCTGCCACATGGCGCGCCAACGCGTTTGCCGCTCGCGAAGATCCATGGCCAGCGCCCGGGCGATCGCCTCGGCGATCGCGTCGGGATCGTTGGGGTTGACGAGCAGCGCCGCGTCGAGCTGCTGCGCAGCCCCAGCAAAGCGCGAGAGGACGAGGACACCCGGATCCTCCGGGTCTTGCGCCGCGACATACTCCTTGGCGACCAGGTTCATGCCGTCACGGAGCGGGGTCACCAGCCCGACCCGGGCGGCACGCATATAGCCGGCGAGCGTAGTGCGTGGCCCGCCTTTGGTGATCAGCCGGAGCGGAGACCAGTCGGGATCGCCGCATTCGCTATTGATCTCGCCGGCCAGTTGCGAAAGCTCGGCGCGGAGCGCCTGATAGCTCGCGACATCCTGGCGCGAGACCGGCGCGATCTGCAGGAAGGTTACCCGCCGGTGCCAGGTCGCCTCGGTCTCCAGGAAGCGGCGATAGCCGGCAAGGCGCTGCACCAGCCCCTTGGTCGGGTCGAGCCGATCGACGCCCAGGATCAGACACTGCCCGCCGAGGCTGCGCCGCAGCCGCTCGACGGTCGGGCTGCGCGCGGCGCGGAGGGCGGCGGCGGCAAACTCCTCGGCGTCGATTTCCGCAGGGAACACCCCGAGCTGGACGCGCCGGCCGTCGATTTCGAGGCGTTCGGCGGCGATCTGGCGGGCGCCGGTGAGGGTCGTCGCGGCGGCCGCGAAATTGCGGAGATCGGCGCTGGTCTGAAAGCCGATGACATCCGCTTGCAGGAGGGCGGCGATCAATTTCCCCGCCGGCGGGGCGAGAGCAAGGATTTCCGCGCTTGGGAACGGGATATGGAGGAAGAAACCGATCGGGTTGGCAACACCGCGGGCGCGCAGCAGCCCCGGCAGCGGCAGGAAATGATAGTCATGCACCCAGACCAGATCCTCATCCTGGAGCAGGGGCACGAGCGTGTCGGCGAAGCGGGCGTTGGTCGCGAAATAGGTCTCGGCATCGCCACGGTCGAACCGCATCATCTCGGGGAGCGAGTGGAGCAGCGGCCACAGCACGCCATTGGCGAAATTGGCGTAATACCCGTCATGCTCGGCTTTGCTGAGATCGATGGTGGCGTAGGTGACGCGGCCGGCATGGCTGATGCGCGCCGGCTGCTCCGCCGCTTTCGCGGCGGTCGCCCCGCTCCAGCCGAACCATACCCCGCCCTCGCGCTCGAGCAAGGGCTGCAGCGCGGTCGCGAGCCCGCCTGCCTGCGCCCCTTTTTCCGGGAGCGGCACACGGTTCGAGACGACGAAGAGCCTATTCATTTTTTCCCCTCTCATTGCCATGGCTCCGCTCACGCGACCCTCCCCTTGCGCGCGCCAGGCGCAGGGAGCATGACCGCAGACAGCCCACCGATGAACGGGACGGGGAAACGCGCCCGGTCTGGGCGAGCCGGTTCCCCATCACGGCCGCGAACCCCCCGGACGGGGGCGCGGCAGGCTGGCCGGAAGGGCGCGGACGCCCCGATCAGAGACGAGAGGCCGGCATCACGCGCGGCGGCTCGACCTGAACGCCGAATGAACACTCTGTTAGCTAAGCAGCGCGGGCGCATCGGACAACCCCTGACTTCACTCTTCATGGTCTATCCAAGTCTCCGATTGCGGCGGCCTTATGGCGCAAGCGGGGCGGCGGCGCGGCAAATTGGCGGCGGTTAGCCTGAGCGCGCCGGGATCTCGGCGGCGGGATCGAGGAGGCCGGTCGGGGCGAGTAAATTCAATGTGAGGGTGGTCGGGACGGGGCTGAGGCGGGCGGCAACCTTGGCGCGCACGGCGGCCAAAGCCGCCTGCCAGGTGCCGGGGCGGGGCGGGCGCGGCGCGGCGTCGGCGAGCGGTCCCCCCTGGCGCCAGGCGAGATAGTCGGTCCAGATCAGATGGCGAGACAAGGTGCTCGCTTGCGGCGGCGACGCGACACGGGCGAGGCGGAGCACGGTGCCGCGCCCGGGCGCGTCGAGAATCGTATCGAACCCCGCCCCGGCGCTGCCCTTCCAGGACAGCATTTCGACCCCGAGAATGCCGAGCCGGGCGCCATCGGAGCCAATCACCGCGACGAGATCGAGCGGGCCGCGCGCGCGCGAAGCCGCCTCGTCGGGCTCGCCGGCGAACGCCGCGAGCAACATCTCCCGCCCGGCCAGCGCCAAGACGACGATGAGGCGGGCGCGCCGAGCGGGGAGCAGGATCGGCGTCGGCCGGCCGGCGAAATCAAGGCGGAGATGCTCGCCCGCGATGCTGGCCTGAAACGGTGTCGGCGGCGCCCCGGGGTCGATCCGCAGCCTATCGCCCGAAGACGGGCCGAGCGGCGGCGCAGCGAGCGACGCTGCGATCGCGGCGGCAGATCGGCCGGCAGCAAACGGGAGGGCGAGCAGGGCGCGGCGCGTCGGCGTGGTCGGGAGGACTGGCATCGCCGCAGGATGGCATGAATTTGCGCCGCGGCAACGACCCATCGCCGGCAGCGCTTGACCTTCCCGCCCGGCGAGATCATCTTCCGCGCCAACGCCAGTTTTGCAGAGGCCTGATGTCAAAAGAGGATATGATCGAATTCAGCGGGACGGTCACCGAACTCCTGCCGAACGCGATGTTTCGGGTGAAGCTCGACAACGAGCACGTGATCCTCGCCCATACCAGCGGCAAGATGCGCAAGAACCGCATCCGCGTGCTGGCCGGCGACCGGGTGAACGTGGAGATGACCCCCTATGACCTCACCAAGGGGCGGATCACGTTCCGATTCAAATAACCTACCGGTCTCCCTCGCCCGGCTCATGAGCCAGTCTACCGGTGAGAGCGAAACAGAGCTGATTCTCGCGTCGGCAAGTGCGCGGCGGGCAGCGTTGCTCGCCCAGATTGGCGTAACACCGGCGCGCATCGTCGCAGCCGACCTCGACGAGACGCCGCGTGACGACGAATCGCCGCGCCAACTTGCGGCGCGGCTCGCGCGCGCCAAAGCGGCGGCGGTTGCGGCGGATTTTCCGCAGGCGTTCGTGCTTGCCGCCGACACGGTCGTCGTCGCCGGGCGGCGCATCCTCGGCAAACCCACGGATGGCGAGGCGGCGCGGCTGACGCTCGCGCGGCTTTCGGGCCGGCGGCATCGCGTGTTCGGGGCGGTCGCGCTGCGGGCGCCGGATGGGCGCTGGGGCGAGCGCCTGGTCGAGAGCCGGGTCGCCTTCGCCCGGCTCGATGCCGCCGAGATCGCGGCTTACATCGAAAGCGGCGAGTGGCAGGGCTGCGCCGGCGGCTATGCCATTCAGGGTCGCGCCGGCGGCTTCGTGCGGTTTCTCTCGGGAAGCTACAGCAACGTCGTCGGTTTGCCGCTGTTTGAAACACGGCAATTGCTGCGCGGCCTTGGCGGGCGGCGTTTCGGGTGACGCTCAGCCTCCGCGCCGCTGCTTCCCCGGGAGAAGTGCGCATCGCGCTCACCGCGGCCGGCGGCGCCTTGCGCGATTACGCCCTCTGGCGCCCTGGCGCGCCGGACGGGATCGGCGATGTGCATGGCGGGCGGGTCATCGCGCGGGTTTCGACAATGGCGGGGGTGTTCGTCGCTCTCGCCGCCGGGGTGGAGGGGTTTTTGCCCGATACCGCCGGCGGCGCCGGGCTCGAGGCCGGCGCCCTGATCGCGGTGCGGATCACGCGCGCGGCGCAAGGCGGCAAGGGGCCGCGTCTTGCGCGGCTCGACCCGGCGCCGGCCGGGCTCACCCGTGTCGGCCTCTGGCAACCCGGCCCGAGTCCGCTTGCCGAACTCGCGCAGCGTTACCCGGACGCACCGATTTTGACCGATGACCCGGCTCTCGCCGCCGCTCTCAGGGGCGCTTTCGGGGCGCGTATTGCGCGGGTCGCGAAAGCTTTCGATGCCGCGCTCGAGGAGCAGGTGGCAGCGCTGGCCGAGCCGGTCGTGACGCTGGCCAACGGCGTGCGGGCGCATTTTTGCCCGACGCCCGCCTTGACCGCGATCGATCTCGACGCCGGCGCGGCAACCGCCGGGCGGGGCGAGAAACAAACCGTCCAAGCGGCGCTGAACCGCGCCCTGGTGCCGGCGCTGGCGCGGCAAATGCGTCTGCGCAACCTCGCGGGCGCCATTCTCGTTGATTTCGCCGGAATGAAAGCGCGCAGCCGGGCAAGCCTCGCGCCCCTGCTCGCCGCCGCGCTTGCCGAGGATCCGCTGAAACCGCGCCTGCTCGGCTTCACGTCACTCGGCTTTGCCGAAATCCTTCGCCCGCGTGTCCGCCCGCCGCTCCATGAGCTGTTGCGCGGCCCACACGCCGCGGGTTTGGCCGCACTGCGAGCGCTGCTCGCCGCGATCAGCGCGGCTCCGGGGCACAGTCAGCGCCTGATCGCGTCCCCGGCGGTGGCCGCGGCACTCGCGGCTGATCGCGTTGCCAGCGAGGATTTCACCCGCCGCACCGGCCACGCCCTCGCCCTCACCAGCGATCCGAGCTTGCCGCTGGAAGGCTGGCGGCTGGGTTGACCGACGCGGCCCGGGCCGGGTCACTCGAACGCTGACGCCAAGGCCGCGCTCAGCTTCGGCGGCGCGCAGGTGACACTGTCATGATGGCTGTCGCGCGCGGCATAGACGATGGTGCCGTCATTGTTGCGGATGAGTTGTACCGCCGCGTCGCCATAAACGGTGCCGGTGGCATCGGCGGAAATCTCGCGCAGGACACGCACCTGGCCGATCATGTCATGAACCCGCGCGATCTCCGTCGCTTCCTCGTAGGTGACATCGAGGCGCATGCCGCGGTTGCAGCTGTAATGCACCACTTGCTGCGGGCCAGTGCACCCGGCGACGAGCGCGAGAGAAAACACCGCCAGCGCGGGAAGGGCATAGCTCATCGGGAGTGTTCCATAATGGTGAGGGCGCGAAACAAGCCGCGCAGGCCCGCCCATTGCTGCGCGAGATAGGAGCCGGAGGCAAGCGCTTCCGGCGCTTTCGGATCCCCCGTCGGGCCGGGCGCGCGGGTGAAATCGGCCGTCCCGAACAGCATGTCCCAGAACGGGAACACGGCGCCATAATTGCAGCTTTTCGTGCCCGCGGCGCGGATGGCATGATGGGTGCGATGGAAAATCGGTGAAATCAGCAGCCGATCGCCAAGCCAGCCGAACGAAAGCCTGGTGTTGGCGTGCGAGAGGCTTTCGAGAAAACGGAGCACCAGCACCAGCACAGGAAATTGCAGCGGCGCAACCCCGATCGCGAGCGCGATCACCCCAAACCACAGCGCGGCGACGAGATCATCGAGCAGATGATTGCGATCATCAGACCAGAACGTCATCTGCCGCTGCGCGTGATGAAGCGCATGCAGCGCGTACCACCAGCGAAAGCGATGCGAGAGGCGATGACGCCAATAATCGGCGAAATCGAGAATGAGGGCATAAAGGAGGAACGTCACCACCGGGTGGCCATAAAGCGCCGGGAACACGCCCTCGAGCGTCGGCGCAACCACACCATGATCGGCGAGCATGCCGGAAAACGCCGCCTGGACACGAAAAAACAGAACGAAGGTGAAAAACGGCAAAATGCCAACGCGTGCAAGGATGGTATAGAACATGTCCGTCCATTCGACGCGATGATCGGGCCAGTGTTCGATCGGATAAAACCGCTCGAGCGGGAGACAAATCAGATACATCAGAAGAACCTGCACCGCGCCGTAGATGGCGAAAAGCGCCCATCCATAGGCAAGATCTTCCCATTGCATGAGATGAAGATGCCAAAGCAGCGGGATCGCCACGTTCTCCGCGATCCAGCCCGCGACGGTGTCGAGCGGGTCGCTCACGGCTGCGTCTCACGCGCAGCGATAGCCCGCGGCAGATGATCGTGCGTGTTGAGCCAAATCCCATGCGGCGAACGCCCGACCTCGATGATCGCATATTTGCCGCTTTCGGGATCGAGCACGGCAACACTATGGGCAAAGCGCCGCGTCACCCAGAGCTTGCCATCGGGCGCGAAATCGAGATCATCCGGCCCGCCCGGCAGGGTGATCTCGCGCGCCACCACCAGGGTTTTAGCGTCGAGCACAGCGATCGTGCCATCGACACGGTTGGTGACGTAAAGCGTTTTGCCATCGGGCGAAAGAAAGAGATTATGCGCGCCCCGCCCGGTCATGACGCGGCGTTCGATCGCGCCCGTCGCGGGATTGACGACGGCGAGACCATTGCCGCCCATCACCGCAACCAGCACCCGCCCATTGAGCCAAAGCACCCCGGCCGGCGTGTCTTCGGTAGCGACGTTCCAACGCACATCACCGCTCGCGAGCGCGATCGCCACCAGCCGGTTCGATTGCTGAACGCTCACGAACGCGGTTTTCGAATCGGGTGAGAAATTGATGTGGCTCGGGAGTGACGCGAGCGCGAGACGAAAGCGCAAATGATAGCTGTCAGCGTCATAAATATCGACGCGGTTGCGCGCCAGCTCCGTCACCACCAGCGTCTTGCCGTCGGGGCTGAATTGAAGCTGATAGGGATCGGGCATCGCGACGCGCCGCACGATCTCGCCGCTGATGGGATCGCAAAAGATCAACTGATTGCCGACCGTGTCGCCGATCAGGAGAAAACGATGATCGGGGGTCAGCGCCATGTGATGCGGCTCGCGCAGCACGGGAACGCGACGGATTTCCTGCAATGTCGTGACATCGACGAGGCTGATCGCCGCCGCCCCGGAATCGATCACGAACGCCAGCCCCTCGGCGCGCGCAGACGGGGTCATCAAGGGAGAACAGGTCAGCGCAACTATGGTCAGACATAGGAAAATCGTTCTTTTTTGTAAAAAAGAACCAAAAAACATTTGTCCCGTCATGCTTTGCCCCACTCTAGACGTCGAGATTGGCGACCCTCAGCGCATTGCCGACGATGAAATCGCGTCGCGGCTCGACGACATCGCCCATCAGCGTGCTGAACACCTCGGCCGCTTCCTCATCGCTGCTGATCCGCACCTGCAACAGCGTCCGCGTCGCGGGATCGAGGGTGGTTTTCCACAATTGCTCGGGATTCATCTCGCCGAGCCCTTTGAAACGCTGGATCGAAAGCCCGCGCCGCCCCTCCGCCAAAATACGCTCGAAGGCGCTGTGGGGGCCAAAGACTGTGCCGCCTTCCTTTTCGAGATCGAGCCGCGCCGGCGCCGCGAAACCGCCGAAAAGACGCGCAGCGCGCGCGGCGAGCCAACGCGCCTCGGCGCTTTTGAGCGCCGTCGCATCGAGGCGATAGCGTTCGGTGACACCGCGCACGGTGCGACCAAACACCAGACCGTCGCCATCGGGCGCGACCACCCAGCCGCGCTCGTTCGCAAGCGAGACCGCATCGAGACGGGCGGCAAAATCCTGCGCCCGCGCCGCGTCATGGACGGCTTCCGGGGAAAGGACGCCGGCGATCGCCGCTTGTTCAAGGAACGCAACCGGCGCCGTCGCCTCAGCGAGGCGGGCCAATCGGTGACTCGCCTCGCGAAGAAACGCCGTTTCCTCCGCCAGTTCCGCATCCCTGAACACCCGGCCGTCGGCATAAGTCAGTCGCGCTTCGGCGAGCGCCTTGCCGACGAGAAACTGTTCGAGGGCCGCGTCATCCTTCAAATAGCGCTCGTCATTGCCGCGTTTCGCGCGATAGAGCGGCGGCTGGGCGATATAGAGATGGCCGCGCGCAATCAGCTCCGGCATCTGGCGGAAGAAAAACGTGAGCAAAAGCGTGCGGATATGCGAACCGTCGACATCGGCGTCGGTCATGATGATGATGCGATGATACCGCAGCCGGTTGATATCGAAGCCGCCCTGCTCGGGATCGCTGCGCCCGATGCCGGTGCCGAGTGCTGTGATCAGCGTCCCCACTTCCGCCGAGGACAGCATGCGATCGAAACGCGCGCGCTCGACATTGAGGATTTTGCCTTTGAGCGGCAGAATCGCCTGATATTTGCGATCGCGCCCCTGCTTGGCCGAGCCGCCGGCGCTATCGCCCTCGACGATGAAGATCTCCGCTTTCGCGGGATCGCGCTCCTGGCAATCGGCGAGCTTCCCGGGCAGCGTCGAGACGTCGAGCACGCCCTTGCGCCGGGTCAGATCGCGTGCCTTGCGCGCCGCCTCGCGCGCCGCCGCCGCATCCATCACCTTCTGGATGATGCCGCGCGCTTCTTTCGGATGCGTCTCGAACCAATGCGCGATCGCCTCCGCCGTCACCGCTTGCACCACCGGCTGGACTTCGGAGCTGACCAGCTTGTCCTTGGTCTGGGAGGAGAATTTCGGGTCCGGCACCTTGACCGAAAGCACCGCCGTCAACCCTTCGCGCATATCCTCGCCGACCAGCGCGAGATTGTCTTTCTTGCCCATGGATTCGGCGTATTTGGTGACGACCCGGGTGAGTGCCGCCCGAAATCCGGCGAGATGGGTGCCACCATCGCGCTGGGGGATGTTGTTCGTGAAACAGAGCATGGTCTCATGGAAACTATCGTTCCAGGAGAGCGCGAATTCGACCTTGATGCCATGCGCGCCGTCATTCGCGTGATGGCTGATCGGCGGGGTGAAGACCGGAGCCTTGGCGCGATCGAGCCAGGTGACGAAAGCATTGAGGCCGCCCTCGTAATGAAAGCGCGTGGTTTGCGGCGGCGAATGGCGCTCGTCGTGCAATTCGATCGCGATCCCGGAATTGAGAAAGGCGAGTTCGCGCAGACGCCGCTCAAGCACCGCATAATCGAACTCGGTCTTGGTGAAGACCTCGGGGTCCGGCTTATAGGTGACCTCGGTCCCGGTCGGCGCATCCGACGGGCCAACTTCCGCAAGCGGCGCCTCCGCCTCGCCACGGCGAAAGCGGATGAAATATTCGCGCCCGTCACGCCAAATGCGGACCTCCATCCATTCCGAAAGCGCATTGACAACGGCGGCGCCGACGCCATGCAGCCCGCCTGAGACCTTATAGGAGTTCTGGTTGAACTTGCCGCCGGCATGGAGCCGCGTCAGCACCACCTCGGCCGCCGAGATGCCTTCCTCGGGATGGATGTCGATCGGGATGCCGCGGCCGTCATCGCGGACGGTAAGGCTGCCGTCACCGTTCAGCGTCACCCGCACCGCATGGGCAAAGCCGGCTTGGGCCTCGTCCATGGCGTTGTCGATGATTTCGGAGGCGGTGTGATGCAGGCCCGAGCCATCATCGGTATCGCCGATATACATGCCCGGGCGCTTGCGCACGGCCTCCAGCCCCCGGAGCACCGAAATCGAGGAAGCGTCATAAAGCTCGGCTTCAGGCAGGGACGCGGCGGGTTTGGTCATGCCGGCAAAATTCTCCAGAAAAATCGGATGATAGGGCCGTCTTTATAGACCGGCGGGCGTGTAAAACCCAGAGGCGGTTGAAAAAGGGCGGCGGCGGGCGGCCTCAGAGCGGCAGTGGCGCGGCAGCACCCCTGGCGTCGGCAGCGGGCAGGAAGCCGGGATCGGCGATCAGCCCGCCGCCGCCGCAATGCCAGCCGGTCGCAGCGTCCGCGAGCGGCAAGAACGGCTCGCGATCGGTCCCGGTCAGAATAATTTGCGCCGGAAGTGCCGCCAACGCCGCGACCAGTGCCGCGCGGCGCCGGGCATCGAGATGCACCATCGGCTCGTCAAGCAACAGGATAGGCGCGAAGCCGCGCACCCGCGCGACCAGGGCGGCGTGGCCGAGGATGACGCCGATCAGCAACGCCTTCTGCTCGCCGGTGCTGGCTTGCGCTGCCGGCAGGTTGCGGGCGGCGTCGTGCAGGGTGAAATCGGCGCGATGGGCGCCAACCCCATTCTGCCCGCTCGCCCGATCGGCGCTGCGCCCCTCGCGCAGCCGCGCGCGCAGCCACTCTTCGACCGCGAGCGCCGGCGCTTGCGCGAGCCGCGCAGCGATCGGGCACAAAAGATCGGCGCGCGCCGGCGGAAAGCCGTCCGGGGTCACGGTCGCCAAGGCCTGATTGAGCCGCCGCAGGACGGCGCCACGTGCCGCGCTGACGGCAACCGCGTGGCGGGCGATCGCGTCCTCGATCGCGGCGAGCCAGGCGGGATCGGCGCCGTGCGTGCGCAGGAGGCGCATACGCGCCGCGAGCGCTCGTTCATGGGCGGCGAGTTCACCGCCATGCGCCGCTTCGAGGGCGGCGACCAGCCGATCGAGAAAGCGCCGCCGCCCGCCCGCCGTCTCCTGAAACAGGCGCTCCATCGGCGGGGTGAGCCAGGCCAGGGCGACACGGGCGGCGATGTCGCCCTGGCTTTGTAGCGCCGCGCCATCGAGGCGAAAAATCCGCCGTGGCTCGGCGGCCGGGGTTGCGGGCGCCGGAACGCCGGTTGCGACAGAAAACTCGCCCTCGCTCCCGACAAAGCGCCCCGCGACCGCGAAGCCGCCCGCGCCCTCGCGGCGGGCGAGATCGGCGCGGCGCGCCCGGCGCAAACCACGCCCCGCGCCGAGCAGCGAAATCGCTTCCAGAAGATTGGTCTTGCCGCCGCCATTGGGGCCGAAAATCGCCGCGATGCGGGCCCCCGCCGCCCCCCCCGGATGCCAGGCGAGATGGGGATAATTGCGGAAATCACTGAGCGTGAGGCGGGTCAGCCGCAGACCGACGCCGCTGAGGCGCAACATCCAGCCCTTTTCAGGCCCCGCGATATCAAACCCGCATCGGCATCAGCACGTAAAGCGCGCTCGCGTCACTGGCATCGCGGACGATCGTCGGCGCGCCGCCATCGGCGAGGAGAAATTCCACCTCGCCCTCGATCTGGTCGGTGATGTCGGTGATGTAACGCGCCTGAAAGCCGATTTCGAGCGGCCCGTTATCGTAATGGACGCGGGTGCCATCGAGTTCCTCGGTCGCCGTGCCGTGCTCGGGATTGGCGGCAGACAGCACCAGCAGATCGCGCGCGAGCGAGAGCTTGACCGGCCGCGTCCGCTCGAGCGAGATCGCCGCCACGCGCGCAACCGCCTCGGCGAAATCCTTTTTCACGACGCGCAGCACCTTGTCGTTGCCGCGCGGGATGACGCGATCATATTCGGGAAAGGTGCCATCGATCAGCTTGCTGGTCAGCATCACCGGGCCGAGGGTGAATTGAATGCGGGTATCGGAAAGGGCTACCGTCACCTGATCGCTGGTCTCCTCGATCAGCTTGCGGAGTTCGGCGACGGTCTTACGCGGCACGATGACGCCCGGCATCCCCTCGGCCCCCGCCGGCAGCGGCTCCTCGACGCGGGCGAGGCGATGGCCGTCGGTCGCCACCGCGCGCAACACCGGCGCGCCCTCGCTCTCGGTCGCGTGCAGATAGATGCCGTTGAGATAATAGCGGGTTTCCTCGGTGCTGATCGCAAAACGCGAGCGATCGATCATCGCCCGCAAGACCCCGGCCGGCAGCGCGAAACGATGCGCGAGACTGCCCGCCGTCATCGCCGGGAAATCCTCGACGGGGAGGGCATTGAGGCTGGTCGCGAAACGCCCGGCGCGGAGCTGCAGCGCGGTCTCGCCGCCAGGATGGCTGATTTCGACCTCGAGCCCGTCGGGGAGCTTGCGGACGATTTCGTAAAGCGTCGCCGCCGGCGCGGTCGCGGCGCCGTCCTGCAATACCGTCGCCGCAACCTCCTGAACCACCGCGATCTCCATGTCGGTCGCGGTCAGCGAAAGCCTACCCTCGCGCGCAACGATCAGGACATTGGCGAGAATAGGCAGCGTATTGCGCTTTTCGACCACGCTCTGGACATGGGCGAGCGCCTTGAGGAGTGTCGCCCGGTCAGCCTTGAAATTCATTGTCCCCATCCCTCAAACGCCGCGACAGCAAGGCGGGCACTCGCCGCCACACTCTGCCAGAAATCAGGGTATAGCAATGGCGCGCGGGGCGCGAAAGCCGTGCCGCCCGGCCAGGGTTCGCCTTCATCGGTGGAAAATGCCATAGTGCCGCCTGGGTGGTCAGCGCCTGGAGGTCGGGCCGCGCCGCCCGCCGTCATCACAGGAACGCCGCTCATGCCAGATCCGTTGAGCACATTCGCCGAGGCCAAGCCGGCCGCCCCCTCGCCCTCGGATCCGCGGCCGGGCGCTGGTGCCGATCTCTTGTTCCTGCGCGAGGAGCAGATCCGGGTGACGCAGGAGATGCTGTTCTTCGCCTATCGCGACATCACCGCCGCGGCGGATGCGATCCTCGCCGAACTCAATCTCGGCCGCGCCCATCACCGCGCCCTGCTTTTCATCGGCCGCAATCCCGGGATCAGCGTCGGCGATCTGCTGGCGATCCTGCAAATCACCAAACAAAGTCTGGCCCGCGTGCTGACGCCGCTGATCGCCGGTGGCTATGTGCGCCAGGAAGCCGGCCATAGTGACCGCCGCCAGCGACTTTTGTTCCTCACCGAGCAGGGCAGTGCCCTCGAGCGCAGCCTGTTTGAACGCCAGCGCGAGCGCCTGGTCGCCGCCTATCGTGAAGCCGGCAGCGCTGCGGTCGAGGGCTTCCGGCGGGTGCTGCGCGGCATCATGAACGAGACGGCGCGGAACTATATCACGCGCGGCAAAGCGGTTTCCGGGCGCAGCGCGCGGGCGGAAGCGGCGCGCGAGGATGCGGGCGCGGGCAAGCCTTGAGCGGAGGCGAGCTGGGGTGAGCGAGGATAATCACATCCTGATCGTCGATGACGATGTTCGGCTGCGCGCTCTCCTGTCACGATTCTTGAGCGAGCGCGGCTTTCGTGTCACCGTTGCCGAAACCGCCGCCGAAGCGCGCGACCGCTTACGCTTCATGCAGCCCGATCTGATCGTGCTCGATGTCATGATGTCGGGCGAGTCGGGGATCGCGTTGATCACCCGCTTGCGGAAGGAGGGTCTCACAACGCCCGTGCTTCTCCTCACCGCCCGCGGCGCGCCGGAGGACCGTATCGCCGGCTTCGAGGCCGGCGCCGATGATTATCTGCCCAAGCCCTTCGCCCCCGACGAATTGGTGCTCAGGATTCGCGCGATCCTCCGCCGCGCCGCGGCGCCCGCGCCGCCACCGGGGCCGGTGCCCCTCGGCAGCGCCGTTTTCGATCCCGAACGCGGCGAATTGCGCGGCCCCGACGGGATCCGGCGCCTCACTGGCGGCGAACTCGCCCTCCTCACCGCCCTCGCCCAACGTCCCGGCGCCGTCCTGTCACGGGAAGAAATCGCCGCCGCCCTCGCCATGGACGATACCAGCGAACGCGCGATCGACGTCCAGGTGACACGGCTGCGGCGCAAGATCGAGGCCGACCCGCGTGAGCCGCGCTTTCTCCATACCGTGCGCGGCCGTGGCTATGTGCTGAAACCCGGGCCGTGACATGCGTTTCGCGACCCGGTTTCCCGGCCGTTTCCTCAAGCGCGTCCTGCCCCGTTCGCTGCTCGGGCGCAGCCTTCTCATCATCCTGTTGCCGCTCGTGCTCGTTCAGGTGGTGGCGCTGCAGATTTTTTACGGCAACCACCTCGAGCTGATCTCCCGCCGCTTCGCCGGCGCGGTAGCCGGCGAGATCGGCTTCACCCTCGATCTCCTCCGCCGCACCCCCGACCCCGCCGAGCGGCAATGGATTCTGGACGAAGCGCGCGCGGAATTCGAATTCGCCATGCGCATCCACCCAGGCGCCCGGCTCACCACCAACAAGAGCCGTAACATCCCGGGGCCGATGGATGACGATCTCGCCGAAGCCTTGCGCGAGAAAATCGGCCTCCCCTTCCGCATGGACTGGACGTCCGATCCGCAATCGGTGCTGGTCGAGGTGCAGTTCTGGGATGGCGTGCTCGAGGTCGAGGCCCCGCGCAAGCGGCTTTACACCAGCACCATCTATCTTTTCGTGCTCTGGCTGGTGGGCTCGGCGATTCTGCTGTTTTCCATCGCAGCCCTGTTCATGCGCAATCAGGTCCGCGCCATCCGCCGCCTCGCGCGCGCCGCCGAGGCCTTCGGCATGGGGCGCGATGTCGGGCCGATCAAGCCCGAGGGCGCCGCCGAGGTGCGCCAGGCGGCGGCGGCCTTCAACCGCATGCAGGAGCGCATCCGCCGCTTTCTCGCCCAGCGCACCGAAATGCTCGCCGGCGTCTCGCATGATCTGCGCACGCCGCTGACCCGGCTCCGCCTCGCGCTCGCCATGCTGCCGGCCGGCGCCGCCCTCGGCCAGGACATCGCCGAAATGACCACCGATGTCGAGGAAATGGATCGCATGATCGGCGGCTATCTCGCCTTCGCCCGCGGCGAGGGCACCGAGCAGGCGCAGCCGACCGATCTCGCGGCGATGCTCGAGGACATTGCCGCGAGCACCCGCCGCGCCGGCGCTGCGATCACGCTGATCACGCCGCCGACCTTGACGCTGCCACTGCGGCCCGACGCCATGCGCCGCGCGATCACCAACCTGATCGACAATGCCCGCCGCCACGCCCGCCACGTCACCGTCACCCTGAGCACCCCGAGCAGCCGCATCGCCGCCATCGCCGTCGATGACGATGGCCCCGGCATCCCACCCGAGCGGCGTGAGAGCGTCTTCCGCCCGTTCGAAAGCGGCGCCGCCGGTGGCACCGGCCTCGGCCTCACCATCGCCCGCGACATCGCCCGCGCCCATGGCGGCGATATCTCCCTCGATACCAGCCCCCAAGGCGGGCTGCGGGCACGGATTTCGCTGCCGATTTGATCAGAAAAAAAAGGTGTTCTTTTTTGAAAAAAAGAACCAAAAAACGTTTGTCCGTGGGGCAGTGCCTGCGGCACTGCCCGCTCTGAGACAACGGAAAGAAAGTCTTTTAGAGATCCCGCGCCGCAGCGCTATAGGTCGTGCGCACGGGCAGGGCGGCGGCGAGTTCGGGATCCCGAAGCGCCTGAAATTCCGCCTCATGCTCATACTCTGGCATCAGAGCAACCAGCGCGGGATCACGCCACGCCGCCGGATGGAAATATATCTCGCTTAGGCCCTCAGGCAGATGCGGCGCCAGCCGCTGGAGACGCGATGCGGTCATGTGACCGCTCCACGCGATACCGAAAGCATGGTCATTGACCATGAGCCCGGCGCGGCGCGCCATTCGGCGCAGAACCCGGCTCCAGGCATAAAGCGCGTGACCGCCGATCCCAAGCGGCGTGCCGGCGGCGGCGAGCACGGCGGGCGGCTCGGCCGGGACGCGCAGCGCACGGAGGCCGAAGCGGCCTCCGATCTCGATCATCATTCGGGCGACGCCGGGATGAAGATGCATGTGCTTATGCGCGTTCGCATGATCGAGCGCGAGCCCGGTCGCAGCAAAAGCGGCGAATTGCGCCGCGATCTCGTCAGCGAGCTGACGGTAGAGAACGGGGCGGAAACTATAAGCGAAGCCCCGCCGCGCCTGGTCTGCGCCAAACCGGCCAGTGGCATCGAGAAGATCGGGAATGGCGGCGCGCGGCAGCACCGCCGGCCCATCGACGAGCACCAGATGCAGGCCAACCGCGAGATCGGGAAGGCGCCGCGCCCGCCGCACCGCATCCGCTGCCGCCGGCGCCGCCACCATCAGACTGGCGCTGGTCAGAATGCCATCGCGGTGCGCCGCCTCGACGGCCTCGTTGACGGCCTCCGAAAGGCCGAAATCATCCGCCGAGACGATGACCCGCTTAATCGTCGCGATAGACGCGCTCCATCCGTTCGTGGCGTTCCTGAGCTTCGATCGAAAGGGTCGCGATCGGTCGTGCTTCGAGGCGTTTCAGCCCGATCGGCTCGTCGGTTTCCTCGCAATAGCCATAGGTGCCACTATCGATGCGGGCGAGGGCCTGGTCGATCTTGGCGATGAGCTTGCGGGCCCGGTCACGGGTGCGAAGCTCAAGCGCCCGATCGGTCTCGACGCTGGCGCGATCCGTAATATCGGGTTCGTGAATCCCGCCCTGCGACAAGCTGACCAAAGTACCATCGGCTTCGCGTAATAAATCAGCGCGCCAACGGATCAATTTTTGGCGGAAATACTCCACCTGCAGAGGATTCATGAACGGTTCATCCTCCGACGGGCGGTAATCGGGTGGCAACGTCACCATCATCTTCGCCGTCCTGCTCTCGTTTCTTCTCCAGGCCGGAAAAGAATGCCGGCCTGCCCTTGGCGAGGCAAACGGCTTATAGCCGCGTCGGATGGGCGCGCCAAGGGGAAAGCGTGGCCGCCGCCGGCATCCGACGCGTTTCTTCAACGAATTGACATAAAACGACAATCACGGCGCCCGACGATCCCTGTCGGGCAACACGCGGGCGCTGCGAGCATGGCGCGCCAATTCCACCCTGGCGCGCAGAACCACCGCCGCGACGGCGGCGCGAAGCGCGGGATCGCGCGCCTCTCCTGGGTTCATCTCCGCCAAAGCGGCAAGGCGGGCGAGCACCGCGGTCTTTTCGCCGCCGTTCTCGCCAGGGGGCGCAAGCAAGGCGCGCTGCAAGGCCGCGAGTTCTTCGAGGAGGTCGCGGCCGTGGCGGCGCGCCTTTTGGTCGGCGGCGCCCTCATCGCCCGCCTCCTGCAACAGCAAAATCGCCTCGAGGCCGCCGATCGCGGCACTGGCCGCCGGGGCCGCGGTTTCCGCGGCGGCGTCACTCGAGACCGCGAAGCGAAGCTTGCTCGAAGCCTTGCGCGGCGCCGTCTCGCGTACCCCGCCGGGGCCGAAGGGACCAATAATGCCGATCATCGTCGCGGCTCCTTTTTCCCGGACAACTCTGCCGCCCGGCAAATCCTGCCGGCGGGTTCGACCGCCCAAGCCCCGGCGGCGGGCGGATTTGTCCACCCCCCGCCCTGGCACGGGACTTGCGATATCCCGTCCGCCATCCCGTCTCCGGCCAGCGTTGCCGCCCGGTATACGTCTAGCGGAGAAAAGAATGGCAGGGAATTCTTGACGTCTCGCTACTTTCGGGGACCGGTCGTGTTGCGCCCTTTCGTCTGTTGCCTGTTTGCCTTCGGCGTTTTGTTCGGCCCGGCGCTCGCCCCGGCGATGGCGCAGATCCGCATCAAGGACATCGCCGATGTCGAGGGCGTGCGCCAGAACCAGCTCGTCGGCTATGGCCTCGTCGTCGGGCTGAACGGCACCGGTGACCGGCTGATGAGCGCGATCTTCACCCGCCAATCGCTGATCGGCATGTTGGAGCGGCTCGGCGTCAACACCATGGACCAGGCCCAGAATCTTTCCACCAAGAACATCGCCGCGGTGATGGTGACCGCCGAACTCCCGGCTTTTGCGCGCAATGGCAACCGCATCGACGTCACCGTCTCCTCGCTCGGTGACGCAACCGACCTGATGGGCGGGACGTTGATGGTAACCCCGCTGCTCGGCGCCGATGGCGAGGTCTATGCCGTCGCCCAGGGGGCGATTTCGACCGGTGCGATCTCGGCGAAAGGCTCAGCGCAGACAGTGACACGCGGGGTGCCGACCACCGGACGCATCCCCAACGGCGCGATGGTCGAGCGTGAGGTGCCGTTCTCGCTCGCGAGCCTGCAGATTCTGCATCTCGGTCTGCGCAACCCCGATCTCACCACCGCCGAGCGGATGGCGAGTGTGGTCAACAAGGCGCTCGGCAGCCAGCTCGCCTCCGTCACCGACCCGCGCACCATCGCCGTCGATCTCCATGGCCGCGACGTCGTTTCGACACTGGCGCGGATCGAGAATCTGCATGTCGAACCCGATCAGCCAGCCACCGTGGTGGTGGACGAGGCGACCGGCACCATCGTCATGGGCGCCGATGTGCGCATCAGCACCGTCGCCATCGCCCAGGGCAACCTCACCATCCGCATCACCGAAACGCCACAGGTGAGCCAGCCCGGCGCCTTCTCCGGTGGCCAGACCGTCGTCGTGCCGCGCACCAACATCCAGGTGGACGACCAGAGAAACCGCAAGCTCGGTATCCTGCAATCAGGGACGACGCTGCAGGAGGTGGTTTCGGCGCTCAATTCCCTCGGCATCGGCCCGCGCGACATGATCACCATTCTCGAGGCGATCAAATCGGCCGGCGCCCTGCAAGCCGACCTCGAGGTGCACTGATGGCCGGCGCCCTCCTGCCGCCGGTGAGCGCGATACCCCCCGAAGCGGCGGGGCTTTCGCCCGAGGTGATCAACAAGGCGTGGACGGCGGCGCATGATTTCGAGGCGATGGCGCTCGGCCGCTTTCTCGCCCCGATGTTCGATACCGTCGATCTCAGCCATTCCGCCTTCGGCGGCGGCAGCGCGGAAGAGAGCTGGAAACCGATGCTGATCGATGCCATCGGCAAGCAAATCAGCGCCGCCGGCGGGCTTGGCCTCGCCCGGCCGGTCTTCGCCGAAATGCTGCGCATGCAGGAGGCCGCGACCCACGCGGCCCTAGATGCGCCGCCACCCGCGTCATCCCGATCCTCGTCATCCAGAATGGAGAAGAGCCCATGAACCCAGATCTGATCGACGCCACCGTCTCGCTGGTCGAGATCATCGCGCAAGAGAACGACGCCCTGCGCAGCTTTGATCTCCGCCACGCCGCCTCGCTCACCGACAGCAAGGCGCGCGCCATCGAGGCTTTCATCTCGGCGCAGGCAAAGCAGGATCGCAGCAAAACGATCAGTTCGACGCAGCGCGAGGCGGTGGTCGAGATGGCGGCGCGGCTGCGCGAGCTCGTGGCGGAAAACCGCCGTCTGCTGGAGCGCGCGATCGGGGTGCAGCAGCGCGTGATCGGGGTCGTGGCGCGCGCCGCGCCGCAAGCGCTGGCGGCTAAAAACAGCCGCTACAGCCCCGATGGATCGTTGGCGGCGGCGCGCCGCATGCCGGCGGTCGCGCTTTCGGCGCGCGCTTGAGCGGGCAAAAGCCCGTTCCCGGATCGCGGCAAAACGCCGCGAACAACGCCAGCAGAACGGCTGGCGGTGAGGCTTACGAAAACAGACGGGACAACGGCGCCAAAACGGCGCCGCCGCCTACTTGATTTTCGCTTCGCGGAACGGAACGTGCTTGCGCACGACCGGATCATATTTTTTCAGCTCGAGCTTGCCGGTCTGATTGCGGGCATTTTTCTTCGTGACATAGAAATACCCGGTCTCGGCGGTAGAGACGAGCTTGATCTGAACGACGTTGGACTTGGCCATGCGATACCTCTCTCGCGCCGGAGTTGGCCCAGGATCAGGGAAAAGTCAAGCCAGCCGCAACGCCGGGACAGGGTCTGGGCCATAGGCTTGAGGGGGCACACATTGGCCGGGGCGTGATCGGTTCGCGGCCGGCATGCGTGACGATGAAATGACGGGCGCCGGTCAAAACGGCTGCAGCAGGCGGTCGATATAGCGCAGCTCTTCCGCCGGGCGTTCGCGTTCGCCGCCACGACGGCGGAGTTCGTCCTCGATGCTGCGGCTCCGCGCCTGTTCCATGGTGTCCGGCACCGCGACATCGTTCGCTTCATCGGCGCCGGCGCTCCCTTGCTCGATGGCGCGGCCGAGCGGGTCGTGGCGCAGCCTGCGGGAATGGCCGGTGCCGTTGGGATCGCTGCCGTCGTCGCCGCCCTGGGCCTCGCCGCCGCTTTGGCCGAGCTGGTTTTCGCCTTCGCCCTCCTCATCGGCGCTTTGGCCGCTATCGTCGCGCGTTTCCGCCTCGGCGCGCGCCAGCGCCTGGCCGCCCTTGGCGAGCGCACTCAACGCTTGCTGCTCGGCCGCCGCCGCCGCCGCGTCCTCGCCTTGGCCGAGTTCGGTGCCGGCTTGGCGCATCGCCATATCGGCTTCATTGAAATTGGCGGCGGCGTTTTGCTGATGCAGCCCAGCCGCGTCGGCGGCAGGCGCACCGCCATTCTGGCCAAGCTTGCGGCGAAGGGCCTCTAGCGCCTGGCGGAGCGCCGCCTCGCCATGTTGATCGGCCTGCTGCTCGGCGCTGGCGCGCGCGGGGTTGGAGGGCGTCGGCGCGCGCGGGACGGGCATCAGGCCGAGCGGCAGCCCACCGGGTTGGCGAAGCGGCCCGCCGGCATTGTCATCCTCCGCCTCGGCGCGCGCCTGGGCACGATCGAGCAGCGCGCCTTGTCGGCGGATGAGATCGCGGAGCGCGTCCTGTTCCGCGCGCTGCTGTTTGCGGGCGGCCTCACGGGCCGCCTCACGGGCGGCATCGCGGGGATGGGCGCGGGCGTTGCGAAGCGCCGCCAGCCGGTGCTCGATCGCCTGCATCTCGGCGCGCGCCGCGTCCATCCGGCCGGCCTCGGCGTCTTTGCGCATTTGCTCGGCCATTTGCCGGAGTTTGTCGCCATCGATCCGCTGTGCCGGCGCGGTGACGGGCGGGGCGTTTTTGGCCTCCTCGGCAAGCGCCTGGAGATGGTCGGCGAGCGCCTCCTGAAACCGCTGCATCAGGCGGTTGATCTCCTCGGGGCTGACCTTCTCACCGGCGGCGCGACGCTCAAGCGCATCGTGCAGTTTCTGACGCGCGGCCTCCAGCGCCCGCTCGGTCTCGCCGGCGTGGCCCTCCTCGAAATGCAACGCGAGCTGCCACATCCGCATCTGCGCCTCCGCGACCGCGCCCGGCGCCGGATTCAGGCGCAACAGCGCCTCGATCGCGCGATAATTGACCCAGCCGCCATAGTCGGCGCCAAACAGCGCCGTGCGCTGCGCCGAATGTTCGAGGAGTGCGATGGCGCCGAGCCGCGCGTCGGGATCGAGGCTAAGAAATTTTCGCGCGGCGATGAGCGTCTGCGCGATGGGATTGTTGAAATGGCGCTCCGGAAGGGTGACGGAGGCGGGTTCGCTCTGGGCTTCGAGCCCGGCCTCATTGCGCGCGACCAGCCGCGCCGTGACCGGCAAGCCCGCCCAAGGATGCGCGGTGAGATCGAGGATGGCGGTCGCGTGGGCGGATTTCGGGTCGGCGCCAGGAAGCGGTAGGGCGATGTCGGATGCTGGCGCCTCCGCCCGCGCGGTGAGCGAAAGACGGAGGTCGAGCGTCTTGATGCCGTATTGGTCATGCGCCTGCCACGGCACGCGCAGTTCGGGGTGCGCCGGCCCGGAAGAACGCGCACTGGCCAGGACAGGCCCCGGCGCGGCGGTGAAGGCGACATCGGGGGGCGTTGGCGGAATCAGCGTCACCGTCCACGCGCCACGCTCCGTCCAGCCTTGGCGCACCGCAACCCGCCCGCTCTCTGGGAGCGCCGCCTCGATCTGAAAACTATCGGCGTCGAGCGCCGTGAAAGCAACGCTCTGGCCGCCGATCAGGAGCCGCGGCACCGCTTTGCGGCCACTCAACGTGACCGAGAGGCGCGAACCCGCGGGCACGCTCACGGCGCTACCCGGCGGATGCAGAAAAAGCGGCGGCAGGCCGGTATAGGCCGGCGGCGTGATCCAGGCCTCGAGAAGCGGCGCCGGCCGCCCCGCGGCGAAGACGAGATCCGGGGTCACGGCGCGGCGAAGTCGCGAAGGCGCCTCTGGCCCGGCGATGACCAAAGCGGCGGCAAGGGCGACGAGAAGGGCGGCGCGCAGCGCAAAGCGGTCGTGCCGCGCGAGCCCAGGATGCGGCCAGCCGCTCCGAGGCCGCCCGATCCGCGCGCGCACGGCGTCGCGATGGGCGCGCCACAGCGCCTCGCTCGCCGCGCCGAGTGGCGCGGGCTGATCGGCGAGGGCGGCGAGCGGGCGATGGGCGAGGCCGGAGGCGCGCTCCAGCCGCCGCTCCAACGCCTCACGATCGGGCCAGACGAGACCGCGGCCACCACGCCAGAGCAGAAACCCAAGCCCGAGGGCCAGCGCCGCGAGCAGCGCCGCATGCAGCATCGGCGGCACATGCGCCGGAAGATCGAGAAGGGCCGCGACCAGCGCGAGCCCGAGCACGCCGAATGCCGGCCACAGCGCCGGCCCGAGTTGTTCGAGGACAATCACGACGCGCGCGCGGGCCCTGGCCCGGCGCAGCCCGGGAATCGCGGGCGCAGCTGGCTTGCGGCGCGGCGCCGTCACCCCGACGCCTCGATGAAAGGCGGCACGCTTTCGCCCCGCCAGAGGTCGTCCTCGCGCTGGCGCGGCCGGATCACCGCCCACTGCGCGCCGTCGATCATCGCCGCGGCGGCGAGCGGGCGCGCGTTATAGGTGGAACTCATCACCGCTCCATAGGCTCCTGCCTCCAGAATGGCGACGCGCGATCCCGGAACAAGGGGGGGGAGCGGGCGATCAGTCGCGAAACTATCGCCGCTCTCGCAGACCGGGCCGACGATATCGACCGCGATCGGCGGCGCTTTCGCGTCTTTTGCCGCAAGCGGCACGATGCCATGCCAGGCCTCATAGAGCGCCGGGCGCAGCAGATCATTCATCGCCGCATCCAACACCACGAAGGGGCGCGGCGCCGCGTTCTTGACCAGGACCACGCTGGCGAGCAAGACACCGGCCGGCCCGACCAGCCAGCGCCCGGGCTCGATCACGAGATCGAGATCGAGCCCGCCGAGGGTCGCGCGCAAGACTCCAGCGAGAACCGCGGGCGCGAGCGCGGCCTCATCGCGATAGGCGATGCCGAGACCACCGCCGCAATCAAGCCGGGTGACAGGCAAGCCGGTGGCGCGAAGATCGCGCACCAGCCCGGCGAGGCGCGTGAGCGCGGCGCGATAGGGGCCGGCCTCGGTGATCTGGCTGCCGATATGAACCGCAAGGCCGAGCGGACGAAGACCGGGAAGCCGCGCCGCCTCGGCATAAAGCGCCGGGACGGCGTCGAACGGGATGCCGAATTTATTGCCGCGGAGCCCGGTGGTGATTTTGGGATGGGTTTTCGCGTCGATATCGGGATTGACGCGGAGTACAACCGGTGCCTCCCGCCCCATGTCGCTGGCGATCGCCGAGAGCATCGCGAGTTCCTCGGCGCTTTCGACGTTGATCTGCCCGATGCCTGCGGCGAGCGCGCAGCGGAGTTCGGCCGCGGTCTTGCCGACGCCGGAAAAAATGATCCGCCCGGGCGCGATACCGGCGCGGCGTGCGCGCGCCAATTCGCCGCCGCTGACGACATCGGCGCCGGCGCCAAGCGACGCGAACAGGCGCAGCACGGCGAGATGGTCATTGGCCTTGACCGCGTAATGAATGGCCGCGAGCCCCGCGAGCGCCGCCGCCAGGGCCCGATAGCGCGCCCGCATCACGCCGGCGGCATAGACCCAGGTCGGCGTTCCGAGGCTATCGGCGATCGCATTGAGCGCCACCCCTTCGAGCAGCAACCCATCCATCGCATGGTAAGAAAATGGCGGCCGCGCGGCGATGAGGTCGGCGGGCGTGGGGTCGGGTCCGGAGAAATCGTTGTCGGCAGCCATGGCCTTAACCCTCGTCTCCCCCAGATCTTTCCAGGATTTTCCGGGTGAGCGACTGAAAATCGTCGTAGCACCCTGTCACGGCTTGCTGATGCCCGCCGAAGGCGCCATCGGCGGGGCGGAGACGGAACATCGGTTTGCGCGCTTCCTGCGCCATCGGCATGAGAGAGCGATAATCCTTGAGGGTGGCAAGGCGATTAGGGTCACTCTCGGGGTCGCTCTCGGGAGCGTCTTTCTCGTCAAGAATAAATTCTCTGTATTGCTTGGGCATACGAGTGATCCATTTCGCGTAGGCCCGCGCTGGACGGCTCTCGGTGGTCGAGAAACGCATCACGACATAGCCGATGGGCAGCATTCGGCCTTCAGGCAGAACCAGATTTTTATCAGGATTTTTTGTTTGCGCCTCGCCCCATGTATTGCGCCAGTCGCGCATGGTCGGCCCCATGTTGCGTAAACCTTGAAGGGAAAAGAGATCAGCGCCGAGCGGCACGACGACATAATCACAAGCCAACAATGCAGCGCGATTGAGGGCGCCGAGATTGGGGCCGACGTCCACAACGGCGATTTCCGCATGATGTGCGTGGCCGGCTGCCGCAATGGTACGCGCGAAAGCACTCATAACACGAAAGGCTCTCTCCTCACGATTCTGACAACGAGGCCATGCGTCCGATAACGTATCTTCAATAAGAGAAAGCTTGAGATCTCCAATCAATAATCCGATTGACTCGGAAATTGGATCAATAGGATCGAATACCATCTGAACGTGAGGCGGTCGTATGTCTCCCGTTCCTCGAAATTGTGGGGAAATTACGTCGTAAATCGTGATTTCATGATCCGGTTTATCCCAAATCTCTTCCAATCTCTCCTCGGAGAGAAACATACTGGTGAGATTCGCTTGCGGATCGAGATCAACGGCGATCACCCGGTGGTTCATCAAGGAAAGCATCCAGGCGACGTGATAGACTAGAGATGTCTTGCCGACCCCGCCCTTGTTATTGAAAAAACCTATGATTTTCATGGCCGTGCTCGCACCGTCACATGCACGAAGCTGGCTTCGATGTTGAATTCCGGCGGCGGATTGCCGTTATCCGTGAGCGCTTTTCGTGCGCGCGGAATGCCGGAGCCGAAGCGCTGGACAAACCCCATCTCTTTCGCGGCGGCGGCAAGCGCCGGGTTGCGAGCGCTGGTCAAATTCGGCTGTCCAAAATTTTCCTTCGTTACTTCGCCATAGGGCCCGCCGGGACTGAGGATTTCCACCCGGTCATCGTACCATGTCATCGTCACCGGCGCGCTAGAATTTTCATAATTGCGATGAATGACGGCGTTGCGAATGAGTTCGCGCAAGGCAAGCGCCGGATAGGATGGTCGTGTTGCCTGCGTCATGCCGCGCAAATCGGCCGGCGCGGTGATGTTGAGATCGATGATCTCATCGAGTTGGCGAAAGAGTTCAGAAAGCGGGCCGCTGATTTCCTTCTGGTCGCGCACGAGATCGCCGATCTCGGTTCCCGGATAGCGAACGAATTGAACATAGGCGCCAGGAAAAAACGCGCGCGGATTTTTGCCGCAGACGAGGAGGCCAACCGCCGTCGGCACGTCATTGGGGCCAATAAATCCAGCCGCGCGCAGCTGCTGCGCCAAGGGCCGCTGATTTTCGGCCAGAACATCGGGGGCCACGGCGGACGGCAGATATTCCTCACGGAAGCGAAGCGTATCGAGATCCGCCGTGGTGGCGCCAGGGACCGGCTGCTGGTCGAACGGCAAATTCCCCCAGCGGCGCTTCTCGGTCAGTCGCCGTTCTTCCTCCGCGGTCGCATAGCCGCGCCGCGGACCGATACGCACGCAAACCCGACCATTATACTTGAGCGGCGGATTGTCCGAAGGTGTCACTTCAACGATCGCCATCGTACAGCCATCGAGGATATGCCGCCGCACGGCGATGACGGGCGGGGGAAGAATGTTGCCATCGGTGCGAAACCCCATCAGGGTTTGCAGCATATTCTCGGAAATGTCCTGATTGGCGCAGCTTCCGTCGTCGTTCACGCCAATGAAAATGACACCCATCTCGCGGCGATCGGAAAGATCATTGGCGAGAGCGCAAATCGCCTCGCCGATTTTGGCCTTGTCCGCAAGTTGGCGCGTGCGCTCGACGTGATCCGCTTCGCCGTTTCTCAGAAGCTTGCGCAGTTGTTCATCGGACAGCATGGCGCGGCTCATTTTCTCAATAGGGCGGATAGACGCGGGGGTAGGTGATCTGGTCTTTCGGCCCCGGCGCTTGCGGCGCGCCTTTTTTGCCGCAGGCGGCGAGACCCAAGGCCAAGGCGAGGCCGAGCAGTAGCGCCCGCCGCCACGGCCGCGCCGTCATGCCAGCCGCTCCAGCCACGCTTGCGCGGCGCGCGCGACATTGTCCGGCGCAGTGCCGCCGAAGCTCACCCGCGAGGCGAGCGAGGCCTCGACGCTGAGCACCGAAAACACTTCCGCGGTGATGCGTGGCTCGACCGCTTGCATCTCCGCGAGCGTCAAATCGGCGAGATCGACGCCCTTGGCCTCGGCGCGCGCGACCAGCCGCCCGGTGATGTGATGGGCCTCGCGGAACGGGAGGTGAAGGGCGCGGACCAGCCAGTCGGCGAGATCGGTCGCGGTCGCAAAGCCGGCGCCGGCGGCCTCGCGCAGGCGCGCCGTCTCGGGGCGGAGATCGCGCACCATCCCGGCCATCGCCGCGAGCGCGAGCGAGAGCGCCCGGGCGGCGTCGAACACCGGCTCCTTGTCTTCCTGCATGTCCTTGGCATAAGCGAGCGGGAGGCCCTTCATCACCGTAAGCAGCCCCACCAGCGCGCCGGTGATGCGCCCGGTCTTGGCGCGCACCAATTCGGCGGCGTCGGGATTGCGCTTTTGCGGCATGATCGAGCTGCCGGTGGTGAAGGCGTCCGAAAGCGTGACAAAACGATACGGCGCGCTGCACCAGATGATGATCTCCTCGGCGAGGCGCGAGAGATGCATCGCCGCGATCGCGGCGGCGGCGAGGAATTCGAGCGCGAAATCGCGGTCCGAGACCGCGTCCAGCGAATTCGCCATCGGCCGGTCGAAGTCGAGGGCGGCTGCGACCATGGCGCGGTCGATCGGAAACGAGGTGCCGGCCAGCGCCGCCGCCCCGAGCGGGCATTCGTTAAGCCGGCGCCTGGCATCGGCCAGCCGGCCGCGATCACGCGCCAGCATCTCGACATAAGCGAGCAGATGATGGCCGAAGGTCACCGGCTGCGCGGTCTGGAGATGGGTGAAGCCGGGCATCGGGTCGGCGGCGTGCTTGGCGGCGCGCGTCGCCAGCGCGCGCATCAGATCGGCCATCTGCGTCTCCAGCCCGTCGATCGCATCGCGCACCCAGAGGCGGAAATCGGTCGCCACCTGGTCGTTCCTCGAACGCGCGGTATGGAGACGCTTGCCGGCCTCGCCGATCCGCTCGGTAAGCCGCGCCTCGATATTCATGTGAATGTCTTCGAGCGCGGCGGCGAAGGGAAACGTGCCGGCCTCGATCTCGGCGGCAATCGCGGCGAGCCCGGCGCGGATCGCCGCTTCGTCCTCGCCGCTGATGATCCCGACCTTGGCCAGCATCGCGGCATGGGCGAGCGAGCCCCTTATATCTTGGCGCCAGAGGGCGCGGTCGAAATCGATCGAGGCGTTGATCTCCTGCATGATCGCCGCCGGCCCGGCGGCGAAGCGTCCGCCCCATTGCTGATTGGCAGACGGCTGATCGGGGGTGGGGCGGTTGACATCCGGGCCGAGATTGGCAACCCCGGAGGTGATGGTTTCAGGCTGGTCGGTCACGAAAGGGATTCCCGCATGGCAGTTCTGACACGCCGCATGGCGCTCGCGCTCGCCGGCACGGTAGCGACGGCGGCGCTGATCGGCAAATCGCTGGCCGAGGAAAGCCTTGCCGCGATCCGCACGATGACGCTGGTGGTGCCGCCGCTGCCGGCGCCGACGCTCATTTTGCATGATGGTGACGGGCGGGCGCATAAGCTTGCCGAATTCATCGGCCGGGGCGTCGTGCTCAATCTCTGGGCGACGTGGTGCGCGCCCTGTGTCGCCGAGATGCCGGCGCTCGACGAGTTGGCGGCGCGGGTCAAGGCGCATGGCATCGAGGTTGTGCCACTCTCGTCCGATCGCGGCGGCGCCGCCACGGTGCGCGCTTTCTATGCCAGCCACGGCATCGACAATCTCCCGGTCTGGCTCGACCCTGGCGGCGAAGTGTTGCAGGCGCTGCATGTCGAGGGGATTCCAACGACGCTGATCATCGATCGCGCCGGGCGCATCGCGGGCCGGCTCGAAGGCGCGATCAACTGGGCGGCGCCGGACGCCGCGCCGACGCTCGCGCGGCTCGTCGCCGGCTGAGACATCGCGCTTCCCGCGCGTCGGTGCGGGCGGGCGCACGATCTCTTATCTTTTCCGCCCCGCGTGCGGTACAGTCCCGCGTGCATGGCCAGCCACGAGGGAGGTGGTCGCGGGTGGAGCGGGTTTGGCGGGCGGAGATCGGGGGCGAACTCAAGCTGGCCGCGGCCCGCATCGCGCTCGCGTTTTATACCCTGCTCGAAGCCGAGCGCGGCCGTTTCGCGCTCTGGCTGCCGGTGTTTCTCGGCGCTGGCGACATCGCCTATTTTGCCCGCAACAGTGAGCCGCCGCTCTGGCTCGGCATCGCTTGGATGGCGCTCGGCGCGGCGGGGTTCGGGGCTCTCTATCGCTATCCGCTCGCGCGCCTCGTCCCGGGGCTCGCGTTCGTCGTCGCGCTCGGGTTCACGGCGGCGCAATGCGCAACCTGGCGCGCCCCGCCGCTGCTCGCTTTGCCGCGCCATGCCGTGAGCTTGAGCGGGCGGGTCGATGCGATCGAGGGGTTGCCCGAAGGAAGCCGGCTTTTGCTCACCGAGGCGCGGATCGATGACGGCGCGGTTTTGCCACGGCGTTTGCGTCTTCGTCTTCGCCATGACGATGCCGCCTTGTTCACCATTGGTGAGACGGTGTCATTGCGCGCGCTCCTGATGCCGCCGCCCGAGCCCGCCTATCCGGGGGCGTGGGATTTGCAGCGCGACGATTTTTTCCATGGCCTTGGCGGTTATGGCACGGCGCTCGGGCCGATCCGGCGTCTCGCACCGGCGCCGGCGCCGAAATTCGAGGCCGCGATCGAGGCGATCCGTGCCGCGATCGCCGCGCGGGTGATGGCGGTTTTGCCAGATTCCCGCGGTGCGATCGCGGCGACGCTGCTGTCTGGCTTCTCCGCCGCCATCCCCGAGGCCGACCGCGCCGCCTTCCGCGATGCCGGGCTTGCCCATCTCCTCGCCATCGCCGGGCTTCATATCGGCATCGTCATGGGGCTCGTGCTCGGCTTTGCCCGGCTTTTGCTCGCCGCCCTCGAATGGCCGGCGCTTTACTGGCCGGCGCGCCAGATCGCCGCCCTGGCGGCGCTCGCCGCCGGCGGCGCCTATCTTCTGCTGACCGGCGCGCATGTGCCGATCCGCCGCAGCTTCGCGATGGCGTGTTTGGTAACGCTCGGTCTCCTCGCCGGCCGGCGGGCGCTGTCGCTCAGGGGCTTGGCGCTTGCCGCTGGCGCGGTGCTGCTCGGCGCCCCGGAGGAGATCGTCGGCGTCAGCTTCCAGATGAGTTTTTCCGCCGTTCTCGCCCTCATTTCCGGCTATGAGGCGCTGTGGCCGGCGTTGTTTCGCATCACCGCGCGTTGGCGGCGCCATCTCGTGATGTTGGCGCTCACCAGCCTGCTTGCCGGCACCGCCTCGGCGCCGTTCGGGGCCGCGCATTTCGGCCGGGTGCAGCTCTATTTCGTGCTCGCCAATCTGATCGCGGTGCCGATCACCGCGTTCTGGGTGATGCCGTGCGGGTTGGTCGCGCTCGCGCTCATGCCGCTCGGGCTCGCGGCGTTGGCGCTGGTGCCGATGGGCTGGGGGATCAGCCTCATTCTCGCGATCGCGCGCACGATTGCCGCCCTGCCGGCGGCAACCATCCCGGTCGCGCATATCCCGGGCTTCGGGCTGCTCCTGATCGCGCTCGGCATGGCCTGGCTCGGCTTATGGCGGAGCCGTTTGCGGCTCTGGGGCGCGCCGATCCTGCTGCTCGGCTTGCTCTCGCCGCTCGCCGCGCCGCCGCCCGATCTCTTGGTCTCGCCCGATGCCAAGCTGATCGGTCTCAGGACCGAGGCCGGCGTTTTCGTTCTCGCGCAACCCGGCGCGTCGCGCTTCACCCGCGATGCCTGGGCGGAATATTGGGCGCGCGGGCCACTCCTTCCCGCGAGCGCGGCGCCGGCGGCGGCGGTTGCCTGCGACGATGTCGGCGCCTGTCGGCTTCGCCCGGCGCCGGGCCGGGCGGCAGCGCTTTGGCTCAGCGCGGACAAGGCCGTGCCCGCCGCCTGCGAGGGGGTGGCGCTGGTCGTCTCGCCGGTGCCGCTGAGAGACGCGTGCCGCGGCGCTTTGCATATCGACCGTTTCACCGTCTGGCGCGAAGGGGCGGTCGCCGTCTGGCTCGAGGCCAGCGGCGCGCGCGTCTTGAGCGAGCGGGCATGGCGTGGCATCCGTCCCTGGGTGCCGCCGGCGCCCGCGCCGCAACACGTCGCCGATCGGCCACAGCACCCGGCGTTGCCGCTCGCGGCCGAAGACACCGGATCAGGGCAATAGCCCTCTCTCGGGCGGCGGCCTTTGTCTTGCCCGCGCGCGATCGGCTAGTGTCCCGTTTCAGACATCCGCTCTTTGTTGTCAGTGGCCTGCGGATCCCTGACATGCCACCGCGTGTCAGGGGCAGGACACTCGGCTCGACGCGATAAAGGGCGCAGAGCGTATTGGGGTAAGGGCGCGATGGACGTCAAAGAGGCGGTGATGCGGCGCCGTTCGGTGCGTGGCTTTCTTTCGCAGCCGGTCGATCCCGCGATCGTGCGGCGGGTGATGGCTGCGGCAAACCGCGCGCCTTCCGGCGGCAATGTCCAGCCCTGGCACATCACCGCCGCCACCGGCGCGCCGCTCGCCGCCCTCAAGCGGGCGATGGCGGAAAGCTACGGCGCGGTCGAGCCGGAGCCGGAATACGCGATCTATCCGCCGCATCTCCCCGAGCCTTACCGCAGCCGCCGCTTCGCCAATGGCGAGCAATTATACGCTTCCCTCGGCATCCCGCGCGCCGACAAGGCCGCGCGGCTGCGCTGGCTCGGGCAAAACTACCAGTTTTTCGGCGCCCCGGCGGCACTTTTCATCCATACGCCGCGCTTCATGGGGCCGCCGCAATGGGCCGATCTCGGCATGTGGATGCAAAGCGTCATGCTGCTTTTGCTCGAAGAAGGGCTGCAAAGCTGCGCCCAGGAATGCTGGTCGCGCTATCCCGGGATCGTCCGCCGCTTTCTCCCCATCCCCACGGAGCACGTGCTCTTCGCCGCGATCGCCATCGGCCATGAAGACAAAGCGGCGCCGGCCAATGCGCTGCGCACCGACCGCGCGCCACTCGACGAAGTCGCAACCTTCATCGGCTTTCCCGACTAGAGCGCGATCGATTTAAATCGATCACGCTCTAGTCCTATTTTGGCGAGCAAGTTGGCCAGTTTTGATTGAACAGAGTGGTTCAATCAAAACCTACCTTGCTCTAGAGCGCGATCGGTTTAAGTCGATCACGCTCTACACCTATTTTGGCGAGCAAGTTGGCCGGTTTTGATTGAACAGGATGGTTCAATCAAAACCTACCTTGCTCTAAGGCGCGGGCCGGATTTGCCCCAGGCCCGCGCCTTGCGCCCTCAGGCGGCGGCGCGGCTCTGGTGCAGCGCCTGCCAGACGCGTTCAGGCGTTGCCGGCATGTCAATCGCGGTGACCCCGCGTTCGGCGAGCGCGTTGAGGAGAGCGTTGATCACCGCCGGCGGGCTGCCGACCGCACCGGCCTCGCCGGCGCCCTTGACGCCGAGCGGGTTGGTGCCGCACGGCACCTCGATCAGGTCGACCTCGATATCAGGCAGATCATCGGCGCGCGGCACCGCGTAATCCATGAAACTCCCGGCCAGCAACTGGCCGGATTGCGGATCATAGGCGGTGTTTTCGAGCAGCGCCTGGCCGATTCCCTGGGCGACGCCGCCATGCACCTGGCCCCGCACGATCATCGGGTTGATCGCGCGGCCGACATCGTCGCAGACGATATAACGCACGACATGGGTGACACCGGTCTCGGGATCGACCTCGACCTCCGCCATGTGGCAGCCATTGGGAAAGGTGTGGCTGTCGATGCGCGCGACCTCGGCGGTATCGAGCAGTTCAACCTCGCGCCCCGCCGCCCGGTTTTCGCGCAGCCGCTGCGCCAGCGCCAGGATATCGACGCCGCGATCGGTGCCGACGATCGAGAACTGGCCATCGTCGAAGACGATGTCGGCGACGCTCGCCTCGAGCATCTCGGCGGCCGCGGCTTTGCCCTTTTCGATCACCGTCGAAACCGTCGCGAGGATCGCCTGGCCTTCGGAATAGAGGCTGCGCGCGCCGCCGGTGCCGCCGCCGGTCGGGATTTCGTCGGTATCGCCCTGGCGGACGCGGATTTTCTCG
This sequence comes from Acidibrevibacterium fodinaquatile, assembly GCF_003352165.1. GTDB lineage: Bacteria > Pseudomonadota > Alphaproteobacteria > Acetobacterales > Acetobacteraceae > Acidibrevibacterium > Acidibrevibacterium fodinaquatile. The sequence continues at coordinate 870,809 of NZ_CP029176.1, read as the reverse complement.
GGGTCGATGCCGAGGCGGTTGGCGGTCAGCATGACGTAAGCGGTTTCATGCCCCTGGCCGGTCGATTGGGTGCCGACATAGAGATCGACGCCGCCATCCTCGGCGAAGCGAATCTCGGCGCGTTCGCTCGGCGCGCCGCCGGTCGCTTCGAGGTAATAGGCGAGGCCGATGCCGCGCAGCCGGCCGCGCCGGCGCGCCTCGGCGCGGCGGGCGGGGAAGCCGGCGTAATCGATCTTGCCGAGCGCTGCCTCCATCACCCGGGCGAAATCGCCGCTGTCATAGGTCTGGCCCATCGCCGAGGTGTAGGGCATGGCCGCAGGCTGGACGATGTTTCGCTTGCGCAGCTCGATGGCGTCGAGCTTGAGTTCACGCGCCGCGGCATCGATCAAGCGCTCGACGAGATAATTGCTCTCCGGCCTTCCCGCGCCGCGATAGGCATCGACCGGCACGGTATTGGTGAAAACGCCGATGACATTGGCGTAGATCGCCTGGAACCCATAGACGCTCGCGAGCACCTTGGTGCCGGCGCCGGTCGGGATGAAGGGCGCGAAGGTCGAGAGATAGGCGCCCATATCGGCGTAGTTCTTGGTCCGCAGCGCGAGGAATTTGTGATCGGCGTCGAGCGCGATTTCGCCGAGGGTGACATTGGCGCGGCCTTGCGTGTCGGAGAGAAAGGCCTCGCTGCGTTCGGAGCGCCACTTCACCGGCCGGCCGAGCTTGCGCGCGGCATAGCAGGTGAGGACATGCTCGGCGTAGAGAAAGAGCTTCATGCCGAAACCGCCGCCGACGTCGGGGGTGATGATGCGGAATTTGTCGGCGCCGACCTTGAAGATGGCGTCCGCGAGCAACTGCTTGATCACCCAGCCGCCCTGGGTGTTGGTGGTCAGCGTCCAGCGCCCGGCTGTCGAGTCGAATTCGGCGAGTGCGGCGCGTGCCTCCATGCTGTTGACGACGACGCGGTTGTTGACGACCGTGAGGCGGGTGACGTGCGCTGCCTTGGCGAACAGCGCCTCGGTCTTGGCGCGATCGCCGGTTTCCCAGTCAAAGCAGACATTGCCCGCCGCCCCCGCCCAGACCCGCGGCTGTCCCGCTTCGGTCGCGTGCGCGAGATCGGTCACCGCGGGCAGAATGTCATACTCGATCTCGACCGCCTCGGCGCCGTCGCGCGCCGCTTGGACGGTTTCGGCGACGATGAAGGCAACCGGGTCGCCGACATGGCGCACGGTGCCGTCGGCGAGCACGGGATGCGGCGGATCGAAACGCGGGCTGCCATCACGGTTGCTGAGCGGGATCGCGCAAGGCAGCGTCCCGAGCCCGTCCTCGGCAAGGTCGGCATGGGTATAGACCGCGACCACGCCGGGGCGCGTGCGCGCTTGCGCGACATCGATCCGGGTGATGGCGGCATGGGCGTGCGGGCTCCTCAATACCACCCCGATCAGCGTGCCGGGCGGGGTGATATCGTCGGTATAGCGACCTTCGCCTTTGAGAAGGCGCGGGTCTTCCACCCGCCGCACCGGTTGGGCCAAGCCGAATTTGGTCATTGCTCTCGCTCTCCACGTCCCATGGGCATCTTCAAGACAGATTGGCGCGCCCGGCGCCCGAGGCCAAGCCCCCCGCCGCGCCGCCCGCTATTCTCCCACCGTTTCGGCATGGGTGTGCGCACGCTTGCGTGAAAACCGCGCTTTCACCCGCTCGCGGAGGGTCTGGAAGGTGACATAGAGCATCGGGATCAGAAAAATGCCGATAGCGCTCGCCGCGATCATGCCGCCGAACACCGCCGTGCCGATGCCACGCCGGCTCAACATCGCCGCGCCCTCCGCCCACACCAGCGGCACGAGGCCGAGGATGAAGGCGACCGAGGTCATCATCACGGCACGAAACCGCATCTTGGCCCCGAGGGCTGCCGCCTCGTGGATGGGAAGCCCCTCCTCGCGTCGCTCTTTCGCGAACTCGACGATCAGGATACCGTTTTTCGCCGCCAGCGCGATCAGGACGACGAGGCCGATCTGAGCATAGAGATCAAGCGACAGGCCCGAGACCAGAAGGGCGATGAACGAGCCGACCACGCCGACCGTCACCGACAAGAGGACCGGAATCGGGATCACCCAGCTCTCATAAAGCCCGACCAGGAAGAGATAGGCGAACAACACCGCGAGCGCGAGAATGAAGCCAGTGCGCCCGGAGGCGAGCTGCTCCTGATAGGCGGTGCCGGTCCACTCGAACGCGTAGCCCGGCGGCAACGTGTTGGCGGAGACCGCGGCCATCGCCGCCAACGCATCGCCCGAGGAAACGCCGGGCGCGGGGCTGCCGAGGATCGAGATCGCGCGGTAATTATTGTAGCGGATGATCACCTGCGGCCCCTGGATGATGCGCAGGTCAGCGATCGAGCGGAGCGGCACCATCGCCCCGACATTGTTGCGCACATAGATCTGCCAGATATCGGAGAGATCGCGCCGGTTCGCCGCCTCGCCCTCGATATTGACCTGCCAGGTGCGGCCATAGAGGCTGAAATTATTGATATAGATGCCGCCGAGCGTCGCTTGCAGCGCGGTGAAGACGTCGCTGATATTGAGGCCGAGCGCTTGCGCCTTTTCGCGGTCGATATCGAGATAGATCGAGGGGTTGGTCGCGGTGAAGGTGGAGAAGACGCGGGCGAGATGCGGATCGCGGTTGGCGGCCGCGAGCAATCCGTTCATGACGCTGCCCATCGTCACCGGATCCTGCCCCTCCAGCCCCTCGAGTTCGTATTCAAAGCCGCCGGAGGTGGAGAGCCCGATGATCGGCGGCAAGTTGAAGGGGAAGACGATCGCCGAGCGGATGCCCTGGGCGGCACCAAAGGTTTTCCTGATCAGCATTTGCGCCGAACTCGCCGCCCCCTTGCGGTCGGCGAAGGGTTTGAGGCGGGCGACCATGAACGCGGCATTGGGTTCGGAGACGTAATCGAGCAGCGAAAAACCAATGATCGAGAGCGTGTGTTCGACCTCGGGCATCTTCGCGAGAATGCCCTCGACCTGGCGCGTCGTCTCCGAGGTGCGCGCGACCGAGGCGCCATCGGGCAATTGCACGGCGATGAAAAACGCCCCCTGATCTTCCTCGGGCAAAAACCCGGTCGGCGTGTGGCGCGACAATTCCCAGATGCCAACACCGAAGATTGCGATCAGCAGCACGGCGAGAACGGAGAAGCGCAGCAGCCGGCGCACGATCGCGGCGTAGCCGTCGCGCAGGAAATCGATGCCGCGCAGCACCTGGCCGATCGGCCCGCGTCTTTTGCCGGTATGGCGAAGAAAGACGGCGCAGAGCGCGGGCGAGAGGGTCAGCGCGTTGATCGCCGAAATCAGCATCGCGGCACTGATGGTGACGGCGAACTGACGAAACAGCGTCCCCGAAAGCCCCGGGATGAACGCGATCGGCACGAACACCGAAAGCAGGACCAGGGTGATCGCGATGATCGGCGCGGTGATCTGGCGCATCGCCTTCTTGGTTGCCGCGGCGGGGGAAATCTCTGGCTCCTCCTCCATCACCCGCTCGACATTCTCGACGACGACGATCGCGTCATCGACGACGATACCGATCGCGAGCACCATCGCGAGCAACGAGACGGTATTGGCGGAATAGCCGAGCGCAAGAAGCGCGGCAAACGTGCCAACCAGGCTCACCGGCACCGCGACCGTCGGAATGATGGTCGCACGCGCATTGCCGAGGAAAAGATAGACGACGAGCACAACCAGCAGAAACGCTTCGGTGAGGGTGCGGATCACCTCGTGGATCGTGTCCGAGACGAAAGTGGTGCTGTCATACATCACCCGCGCCTTCAGCCCGTCGGGAAAGCGCTTGCTGAGATCGGCGAGAGTTTGGTTCACCGCTGCGGCGGTGGCAACGGCATTGGCGCCGGGCGAGAGATAGATGCCGATCGGAACGCCGGGGCGACCATCGATGCGGCTTTCGCTGTCCTCGTTCTGCGCCCCCATCTCGACCCGCGCGACATCGCGCACCCGCAACACCGAGCCATCGGGAAAGGCGCGCAGCACGATCTCGCCGAATTGCTTCGCGGTCTTGAGCTGGCCCTGGGTCTGGACGTTGAGCTGGAATTGCTGATCGGGGCCGATCGGCCGCGCGCCGACGCGCCCGACCGGCGCCTGAATGTTCTGCGCTTGGATGGCGGCAATGACATCGGAGGGCGAAAGATTGAGGCTGACGAGGCGTTGGACGTCGAACCAAATCCGCATCGAGTAGTTCATCTTGGCAAACAGCGACGCCTGCCCGACGCCGGGCGTGCGGGAGATCTTGTCGAGAACGTTGATGATCACATAATTGGTGATGAACAACGGATCTTGCTTGCCGTTCTCGCTATAGAGAATGATGAATTGCAGGACGGCGGCGGATTTCTTTTGCACCACCAAGCCTTCCTGCTGCACCTCGGCCGGGAGTTGCGACATCGCCGTCTGCACCCGGTTATTGACGTTGACGACGTCGATATCGGGGTTGGTGTCGAGCGAGAAGCTGGTGTTCAGCGTGTAGCTGCCATCATTGCCGCTGTTCGATTTCATGTAGAGCATGCGATCGACGCCGACCACCTGGCTTTCGATCGGCTGGGCGATGTTGGTTTCGACGACATCGGCCGAGGCGCCGGGATAGCTTGCCGTCACCGTCACCTGCGGCGGCACGATATCGGGGAATTGCGCAACCGGAATGCGCAGCATGGCGAGGATGCCGGCGAGCGTGGTGACGATCGCGATCACCACCGCAAGCCGCGGGCGATCGACGAAAATCGCGGAGATCATCGGCTCACTCCCGCTTCGTGTCGGAACTGCTCGCCGCCGTCTTGGCGCTCGGCGGCGGCGAGGCGGGGCCGGGCGCAACGACGAGGCCGGGGCGGACGCGCTGCACACCGTCGACCACCACCATCGCGCCGGCATCGAGCCCCTTCAACACCACCGCCTCGGTCGGCGTCGACTGGCCGAGTTGCAAGCGCCGCTGCTCGATTTTGTTGCCGGCGCCAACGACATAGACATAATCCCCGGACTGGTCGGAGAGAATGGCGGCGCGAGGAACGGTCAGCGCGGTGATCGGCTCGACCCCTTCGAGGAGAACTCTGACGAATTCGCCATCGGTCAATTCGCGCGCCGCGACGTTGGTTTTGGCGCCGCTGGCATCGATACCCGGCAGGCGTGGATTGGCGATCACGCCGCGGAGCGTGATCGTGTCTGTATTGGCGGAGATCGTATTGTCGACGAAATCGACCTTGCCGACCTGGTCATAGATCCGGCCATCGGGGAGGCGGACGCGAATGACGACGGCATTCAAGCCGCCTTTGTCGTGATAGCGCTGGCGGAGATCGAGGGCGGCGCGCACCGAGATCGGAAACACCACATACATCGGATCCTGGCTCACGATCGTCGCCAACGTCCCCGATGAGGGGCTCACGACATTGCCGATGGTGACCGCGGTGCGGCCGATCTTGCCATCGATCGGCGCGCGGATTTCGGTGTAATCGAGATTGATCCGCGAAATCCGCAGATTGGCCTCCGCTTGCATCAATTGCGCCTGATAGGAGAGCTGATTGGCGCGCGCATCATCCACCGTCGATTGCTGGCCGGCCGGCGTATGGAGGAGGGCTTCGGCGCGGTGGAGGGTGATCGCGGCGTTTTGCAACTGCGCTTGCATCTGCGCGATGGTCGCCGCCTTAGCCTCGACATCGGCTTCGAACGGCGGCTGTTCCAGGCGATAGAGGAGATCGCCTTTCTTGACTTCCGCCCCTTCGACGAAGGTCATCTGTTCGAGATAGGCGGTGACACGGGCGACGAGATTGACGCGGTCGGTCGCCTGGATGCGGCCAACGAATTCGGAGGTTTCGGTCACCGCGTGCGGCTCGGCGCGCACGACGCCGACCGCCGGCGGCCCGCCAGGGCCGAATTGTGCCCAAGCCGGTGCCCCGGTGAGAAGAAGAATAGCGGCGAGCCACGGCGCGGCGATGCGAAATGACATCAGATAATCCCTAGTTTCTCAGAGAAGCATCGAAAAACAGCCGTCCCCCGGAAAGGAGACGCAGCGCATACCAAAAAGGCAAAAGTTTTTTGGTTCTTTTTTTCAAAAAAGAACCCACCTGCTTAAATCAGCCTAACCAACCCAGAAGACCCGGTCAAAGGCGGTCAAAGGCGGTCAAAGGCTCGGCTGATGCGCTTTTTCGGCGGTTTGTTGCTCGGGCGGCAGAGGATAGCTCTGCTCCCAGCCGCCGCCGAGCGCCTTATAAAGCAGGACGAGATTGGTCGAGACCAGGGTCGTGCTCTGGGCGAGCTGGAGTTCGGCGCCGAGCAGCACGCTTTGCGCGGTCAAGACGTCGAGGAAGGTCGCGACCCCCTGCACGTAGCGCTGACGCGCGAGATCGAGGGCGCGCCGCGCGGCGGTGACGGTCTTGGTCAGCTCTTCCTCGCGCTTTTGCTCAGTATTATAGGCGGTGAGCGCGTTATCGACGTCGTGGAGCGCCTGCAAGACGGTTTTCTGATAGGTCAGCGCCGCCTCTTTTTGCTGCTGCTTGCGCAGCGCCAAGGTGGAGACGAGCTGTCCGCCGCGGAAAATCGGCAGGCTCACGGTCGGCCCGACGCCATATTGCTCCGAGCGCAAGCTGCCGAGCTGGGAGGCATTGAGGGCCGCGATGCCGAAGCTGCCGGTGAGCGAGACATTGGGGAAGAAATCGGCGACCGCGACGCCGATTTGCGCGGTCGCGGCGTGGAGGCTCGCTTCGGCGGCGCGAATATCGGGGCGGCGGCGCGCGAGTTCGGAGGGGAGGCCCATCGGCACGCTCGGCGGCACCGGCGGGATCGGCTTGGCCTCGGCCAGTTCTGCCTTGAGCGCGCCGGGCTCACGCCCAAGCAATTCGCTGATGGCGTTGATCAGCTCCGCTTCCTGCTGGCGGAGTGGCGGCAATTGCGCGGCGATGTTGTCGGCCTGGGCTTCGGCGTTGGCGACGTCGAGGTCGGTCGTCAGGCCGCCGCTGGCGCGCTGGCGGGTCAGGTCGAGGCTCTGATTGGCGCTCGCGAGGTTTTCCTCGGTGATCGCGAGGGTGCGCTGGGTGCCGCGGAGATTGATGTAATCGCGCGCGAGTTCCGCCTCGATCGAGACCAGGGCGTCGCGCCGCTGATCCTCGGTCGCCTGCACCATGGCTTTGGCCGCTTCCACCTGACGGCGGACCTGGCCCCAGAAATCGATCTCCCAGGCGGCATCGAAGCCATACTGATAAAGGTTGAAGGGCGGGATCGTGGTGCCTTGCACGGGAATAGCGCCAAGCGTGCCGGCGGTGCCGCCTGCCGAGCTGCCGAGCGAGCCGAAGCTGGTGCCTGTCGTTCCCGGCGCGATACCGCCGAAGCCGCCGCCGCTGCTGGTCGCCCCGGCCGGCGGGAACAGCCCGATGACGCCGTTCGGGCTCAGATATTGGTGCGAATAGGAGCCGTCGGCATTGAGGATCGGATATTGATTGGCCTGGGTGATGCCGAGCTGGCTCCGCGATTCCCCAAGGCGCATATCGGCGATCCGCATATCGAGATTTTCCGAGGCAACCCTTTGTTCCAGACGGGACAGCTCGGGATCCTGGAACTGATCCCACCATTTCGGGTCGATCGGCTTGTTGTCGACCAGGCTTGCCCTCTCGACCGGCGCCGTCGGTTTCGTGCTCGACCAGGAGGAGGGCTGCCACCAGGGTTTTTCAGGGGTGAAATCGGGCCCGACGGTGCAGGCGCCGAGCATGGGAATGGTCAGAACCGCGACGCGGCCCCACCGTCGCCGCGCCAGATCGCGTCCCGAGCCCCGCATGGTCCAATCCTCCAAACCCGATCCGAAGAACCGAAATCTTCTGCGCGCCGCGGCGCACCCTCGCCTGACCGATCGGTTCAGTCACTTTTGACAAATGCACCGATCTCGCCGCATCGTCAATCCGCAAACTCACGCCAATGTCAAGAAGGAAAGTCTCGATGCTGGTTGCCGATGCTCTGTCGCCGGAAAAACGGGCACGCATCCTCGCGGGCGCGGCCGACGTCTTCGCGCGTGACGGCTATGAAGGCGCCAGCATGTCGCGCATCGCGGCGGCCGCCAATGTCTCCAAGGGCACGCTTTACAACCATTTCGAGAGCAAGGCGCAGCTTTTCGCGGCCTATGTCGAGGCGGCCTGCGCGCGCAATCTCTGCCAGGTGTTCGCCGGCTCTGACGAGAATACCGATGCCGTTGCGACACTCGAGCGGATTGGCCGGCGGATGGTCGAGATGATGCTGTCTGATCTCGGCCTCACCATTTATCGCGTGGTGGTGGCGGAGGCACGGAAATTCCCCGAACTCGCAAACGCTTTCTATAACGCGGGGCCGGCGCGGGCGATCGCCGAGATGGCGCGCTGGCTCCGGGCGCGCACCGCGGCGGGGGCGCTCGCCGTCGCTGATCCGGAATTCGCCGCCGAGCAGTTCTTTTGCCTCTGTCAGACCCGCCTTTGGCTGCGCTACAAGCTCAATCTGCAGGATGCGCCGGCCGAAACCGGGGTCGATGACGTGGTCAAGGCCGCCGTCGCGATGTTTCTCAACACCTATGGAGTGAACTCATGACCGGAGCGGCAACTGAAGCAGCGCTCGCGAAAGCGGCGGCCCTGATGCCAGAGGCGATCGCCGCCTGGTCCGATTTTCTGCGCATCCCCTCGATCAGCGCCCAGCCCGATCACGCCGGTGATTGCAGGCTGGCCGCGGAATGGGCGCGCGCGCGGCTCGCCGGGCTCGGCTTCGCGGCCCGCCTGCATGAGACCGCAGGCCATCCGGTGGTGCTCGCAACCCATCCCGGCCCCAGCACCGGCGCCGATGTCCCGCATCTCCTCTATTACGGCCATTACGATGTGCAGCCGCCCGAGCCGCTCGAACTCTGGCCGAGCCCGCCCTTCACCCCCACCCTCGTCGATGGCCCGCGCGGCAAGCGGATGGTCGCGCGCGGCGCGGTTGACGATAAGGGCCAGGTCGCCGCCTGGCTCGGCGCTTTCGCCGCCTGGCATGCGGCGACCGGCACGATGCCGGTCCGGCTCACCGTTTTGCTCGAAGGCGAGGAGGAGATCGGCAGCCCCCATCTCGAGCCGTTCCTCGCGGCCGAGCGGGCGCGGCTCGTGGCCGATGCGGCGGTGATTTCGGACACCAATCTCTGGGATTTCACGACGCCGGCGATCACCACCGGCCTGCGCGGTCTCCTCTATGTCGAAATCCGCGCCCGCGCCGCCTCCCGCGATCTCCATTCCGGCCTTTTCGGCGGGATCGCCTGCAATCCGATCAATGAATTGGTGCAGGCGCTCGGGGCGCTCCGCGATGCCCGGGGGGTGGTGCAGATCCCTGGGTTCTATGACGGTGTCGCGCCGCTTTCAGCCGAGCAGGAAGCCGCCTGGGCGGCGCTCGGCTTCGATGTGGCGGCGTTTCTCGGCGATGTCGGGCTCGCAACGCCAGCGGGCGAGGCCGGGCGTGGCGCGCTCGAGCGGCTTTGGGCGCGCCCGACCGCCGATCTCAACGGCATCTGGGGCGGCTATGCCGGCCCGGGGGCAAAAACCGTGATCCCGGCCGAGGCCGGCGCGAAAATTTCCTTCCGCCTCGTCCCCGGCCAGGATCCGGAAGCGATCTTCGCCGCGCTCAAGCAGTTTCTTGCCGCGCGCGTGCATCCCGATCTCAAACTCGACTACGCCCTCTATGGCGCGGCGCCGGGCATCGCGGTCGCGACCGATCTTCCCGTCGTCACCGCCGCCCGCGCCGCCTTGGCCGAGGAATATGCCAAACCACCAGTCCTGATCGGCTGTGGTGCCTCGATCCCGGTGGTCGAAAGCCTCAAGCGCGTGCTTGGGTTGGAGACCCTGCTGATGGGGTTCGGCCTCGACGACGACCAGATCCACAGCCCCGGCGAGAAATTCGAACTCGCCTGTTTCGAGCATGGTCTGCGCGCGCATATCCGCTTGCTCGGCCATCTCGCGGCGCGATCGTAGGGGCGTCAGCGCCGCCAGATCGCGAGCCGCGCCGCACCATGGCGGCGTTCGGCGAGCGGCGGGCCGAGCCCCGGCGGCAACGGCTCGGCGCGGCCGAGTTCGGCGGCGATCAGGGCGCCGGGCGCGAGCCAGCCGGCGGCCTCGAGGGCGGTGAGAGTCGGGGTGAGCAGCCCCTGACCATAGGGCGGATCGAGCAGGATGAGCGTCTGCGGCGTGCCCGGCGGCGGCCGGGTCGCGTCGGCGGCGAGCACGCGGGCGCGCGCTTCCATCCGGCACGCGGCGATATTGGCCGCAAGAGCGGCGCGGGCGGCACCGCTCTGCTCGAGGAACACCGCGCTCGCCGCGCCGCGCGAGAGGGCCTCGAGGCCGAGTGCGCCGCTGCCGGCAAAGCCATCGAGCACCCGCGCGTCGGCAAGGACATTTTCCGCCCAGGGCGCGTGCGCGAGCATATCGAACAGCGCCTGGCGGACGCGATCGGCGGTCGGCCGCGTCGCCTCCCCGCTCGGCGCGCGCAGGCGCCGGCCGCGCAGACTGCCGGCGATGATCCGCATCACACGGCGGGTTTGGGCAATTGCTCGCGCAATACGCGGGCGGGGATTTCCTCGACCGCGCCGCGCGGCAAGAGGCCGAGCTGGAACGGGCCGTAGCTGATCCGGATCAGCCGCGTGACGACCAGGTCGAGGGACGCCATCACCTTGCGGATTTCGCGGTTTCTGCCCTCGCGCAGCGCGACCGAAAGCCAGGCATTCTCGCCTTTCCGCGAATCGAGCCCGGCCTCGATCGGGCCATACCGCACCCCCGCGATGGTCGCCCCGCGCGCCAGCGCCGCAAGCCGCGCCGGATCGACGGCGCCATGAACACGCACCCGGTAGCGGCGGATCCAGCCGGTCGCCGGCAATTCGAGCAGGCGGGCGAGAGCGCCGTCATTGGTGAGCAAAAGCAGCCCCTCGCTGGTGAGATCGAGCCGGCCGACGCTGATCACCCGCGGGAGAGCCGAGGGCAGCTTCTCGAACACCGTCGGCCGGCCTTCCGGGTCGCGATGGGTGGTGACGAGGCCGGAGGGCTTGTGATAGCGCCAAAGCCGGGTGCGCGCGGGGGTCGCGACCGGCTTGCCGTCCACCAGAACGATATCGTCGGCGGCAACGAAGGTCGCCGGATGGGAAACCGCCTGGCCGTTGAGGGCAACCCGGCCGGCGGCGATCATCGCCTCGGCGTCGCGCCGGCTGCTGACGCCGGCGCGGGCGAGGAATTTCGCGATACGTTCGCCCACTGGTCGTTCGCTCGCCGGCCTCGTCTCCTCGCTCATCGGCAAGCCGCAACGAAGGCGGCGAGCAGGCGGCCGTCGCCAGGGTCGGTCAAAAACTCGGGATGCCATTGCACGCCAAGACAAAACCGCCGCCCCGGCGCCTCGATCCCCTCGATCACGCCGTCCGGGGCATACGCATTGACGATCGCCTCCCGACCCGGCGTCCGCACCGCCTGATGGTGCGAGGAATTGACGTGCATCGCGCCAGCGCCCGTCGCGCGGGCGAGCCGCGTGTCCGCAACGATACTGATGGGATGGCCGGGCTCGTGCCCCTCATGGGGGAGGGCGTTCGGGATCTCGTCCGGGATATGCTGGACCAGGGTGCCGCCGAGCATGACGGCGAGCAATTGCTCGCCGCCGCAAATGCCAAGCACCGGCTTGTCGGCGGCGAGCGCGCCGGCGAGCAGCGCCATTTCCGCCTCGGTGCGAGCGGATTTGAGGGTGACACTGGGATGCGCCGCGGCTTCACCGTAAATCGCCGGATCGACATCGAAAGCGCCACCGGTGACGATCAGCCCGTCAAGCCGCGCCAGCATCTCCTCGGCGAGAGCGGCGAGATGCGGCAGCGCCAGCGGCAGGCCGCCCGCCGCTTCGATGGCGCTGGCATAGTTGGCGCGCAGCGCATACCACGGCCAGCGCGAATAGCCGCCGGGTGGCTCGGCATCGAGGGTAAGACCAATGACGGGACGGCGAAAGGCCATGGCGAACGGGTCCACGCAGGTGAGGAAAGGGGAAGAAGAATTGTTCTTTTTTGGAAAAAAAGAACCAAAAAACTTTTGTCCGTTGGGCAGTGTCCAGCGCCGGAGCGGAGATCTAGACGCCCGGCGCGGACGGGGCAAGTGATGCGCGCCGCCGGCGCGGCGCTGGACGCGGCGCTGGCAGCGGCGCGGGCAGCGGGGGCGCGCGGCGAGGTGCCGGTCGGCGCCGCCGTGATCGCGGCAGACGGCACCCTCCTTGCGGTGGCCGGCAATGAAACCGAGGCGCGCGCCGATCCCTCCGCCCATGCCGAGATGCTGGCGCTGCGGGCGGCGGCAGCATCGCTCGGTGTTGCGCGGCTTCCCGACTGCGATCTCGTGGTGACGCTCGAACCCTGCCCGATGTGCGCCCAGGCAGCGAGTTTCTTTCGCATCCGCCGCCTGATCTTCGGAGCCTACGACCCCAAGGGCGGCGGCGTCGAGCATGGCGCGCGGGTGTTCGCGGCAACCTCCTGCCATCATCGCCCAGACGTGGTGGGGGGCGTGCGCGAGGGCGAATGCGCGGCGCTGTTACGCGCCTTTTTCGCCGCCCGCCGCCCCTGATCCGCTTGCTCGGGCAGTAAAATTATGGCGTTGTGGCGGGGCGAAGAAACCAGGGAGGATAACGGCGTGAACGAGATCGAAACCCGGACCATGGCCAAAGTCATGCGCCGCCTGGTGCCGTTCCTGATCCTCTGTTACTTCGCGGCCTATCTCGACCGGGTGAATGTCGGGTTTGCGGCGCTGACCATGATCCCCGATCTGCATTTGTCCAAGACCGCTTTCGGTTTCGGCGCCGGCATCTTCTTTCTCGCCTATTTCGTGTTCGAGGTGCCATCGAATCTCGCGCTCGACCGGTTCGGGGCGAGCCGCTGGATCGCCCGCATCATGATCTCTTGGGGCATCCTCTCGGGGGCGATGGCACTGATTTCGGGCGAGACCAGCTTCTATGTCGTCCGCACCCTGCTCGGCGCCGCCGAGGCCGGGTTCTTCCCCGGCATCATCTTCTATCTCACGCTCTGGTTTCCCGGCGTCTATCGCGCCCGCGTCGTCGCCTATTTCATGGCCGCGATCCCGCTCTCCTCGGTGATCGGCGCGCCGGTTTCCGGGCTCATTCTCTATACCGACGGCATGCTTGGTCTGCGCGGCTGGCAATGGCTTTTCATCCTCGAGGCGGTGCCGGCGATCGTGCTCGGTTTCGTCTGCTGGTTCTATCTCACCGACCGCCCCGATCACGCCGCCTGGCTCGCGCCCGAGGAACGCCAATGGTTGACCGAGCGTATGGCCGCCGAACAAGCCGCGCGCGAGCGGGCGCGCCGCTATACCATTCTCGAATCGCTGATCGACCCGCGCGTGCTGGCGATCGCCTTGATCTATTTCGGCGCGGTCGCGGCCAATTACGGCTTCACCTTCTGGCTGCCGCAGATCGTCAAGGCATTCGGGCTGAACAACGCGCAAACCGGCTTCGTCACTGCCATTCCTTATGTCATCGGCACGCTCGGCATGGTCTATTGGGGGCGGCGTTCGGATCGCCTGGGCGAGCGCAAGGGGCATATGGCGATCGCCCTGATCGCCGCCGCCGTCGGTCTCGCCGCTTCCGCCGTCCTCAGCGATCCGCTCGCCAAGATGGTTCTGCTTTCCGTCGCCGGCTTCGGCATTTTTGCCGCGATCTCGGTGTTCTGGACCTTCCCCACCGCTTTCCTCTCCGGCACCGCCGCGGCGAGCGGGATCGCGGTGATCAATTCGATCGGCAATCTCTCCGGCTTCGCCGGCCCTTATGTCATGGGGGCGCTTCGGGATTATACCGGCACCTTCACCAGCGGGCTTTTCGTCATCGCCGGCGCGACCGTCGTCGCGTTGATCATCGTTCTGCTTTTGCCGCATGACCGCGCGTTGGAGGAGGCGCCGCCAGCACCCGCCGAATAGCGCCCGCCGAATAGGGTAGGAACGCCTCTGGATCGCTCGCGCCTCGCCACAATTTGGTGAAAAAACTGGTCATCAAAACGCCTGATTCACCATATTGACTCTAGACTGTCTGGCGTCGATGACCTCCATCCAGAGATTTCCGTAAGATGCAGCCGGCTTTGTCAGGGTTTTGGGACGGGAAAAGTTTTTTGTCACGCCCCCCCTCTGCCCATCACATCGCCGGCACCGGCCGGGCGGCGCCGGGATGAGCGTTTTTCCCTTCCCCTCGGGGGCAGCAGCGCGGCGCGACCGGCCGCTGCCGCTCCGTCCCCGGCGGCCACTCGGCGAAATCGTCCTGCATGTCCCGCAGACGCTGCGCGCCCTGGTGCGCGCCGACGAAATCTGGCTGGTGGTGCTCGCAGCCCTGGTCGGCTGCGGCGCCGGGCTCTGTGTCGTCGTGATGAATATCGCAACGCTTGAGATGCATCATGCGTTGTTCCTGATCTACGGCCATGAGCGGTTGAGCGGCATGGCCAAGCTCGATCGCGGCCGTCTCCTGCTGGTGCCGAGCCTCGGCGGTCTCGTGCTCGGGCTCTCCGGCCTTGCGGTCGCGCGTTTTTGGCCGCGCCGGGCGGTGGACCCGATCGAGGCGAATGCCCTCTATGGCGGGCGCATGTCGCTCAATGACAGCCTGATCGTCGTGCTGCAGACGATTTTCTCCAACGGCGTCGGCGCCTCGGTGGGGTTGGAAGCCGGCTACAGCCAGATCGGCGCCGCCCTCGGCTCGCGGCTCGGGCGCAGCTTCCGGGTGCGGCGCAACGATCTTCGTCTCCTCGTCGGCTGCGGCGCGGCGGGCGCGATCGGGGCGGCCTTCAACGCCCCGCTCACCGGGGCGTTCTATGCGTTCGAATTGGTGATCGGCACCTATTCGCTGATGACGCTGGCGCCGGTCGCGGTCGCCTCGATTTCGGCGATCGCGGTCGATCGCTGGCTGCTCGGTGACCCGGGCGGCTTCGAGCTTATCCTGCCGAGCACCATCCCGCCGTTCGACTATATCCCGGTGCTGGCGCTCGGCATGGTCTGCGCCTTGTTCGGCGTTGCCATCATGCGCGCGGTGACCCTGACCGAGGAAGTGTTCCGCCATAGCGGCGTGCCGGCTTGGGCGCGCCCGGCGATCGGCGGGCTCGCGGTCGGGATCATGGCGCTGGTGACGCCGCAAGTGCTCTCCTCGGGCCATGCGGCGCTCCATCTCGGCATCAACGCCCCCTATTCGCTGCCGTTTCTCGCACTTTTGGTCGCGCTCAAGGCCGCCGCCTCGGCGATTTCGATCGGCTCGGGGTTTCGCGGCGGCCTGTTTTTCGCCTCCCTCTTTCTCGGCGCCATGCTCGGCAAGCTGTTCGCCGCAATCCTCGCGGCGCTGACCGTGAAAACCTTGCTCCCCGGCGTGGTCTGCGCCGTCGTCGGCATGAGCGGGCTCGCGACGGCGATCGTCGGGGGGCCGCTGACCATGGGCTTTCTCGCGCTCGAGAGCACCGGCAGCCTGCCGCTCACCATCGCCGTGCTCGCCGCCTCCGTGGTCTCGGCGCTCACCGTGCGCCGCACCTTTGGCTACTCCTTCGCGACCTGGCGCTTCCATCTGCGCGGGGAAGCGATCCGCAGTGCCGTCGATGTCGGCTGGATCCGCAATCTCACGGTCGGGCGGATGATGCGCCGCGAGGTGCGGACGGTCCGCATCGACACGCCGCTCGCCAATTTCCGCCGCGATTTTCCGCTCGGCTCGGAGCAACGCGTGATCATCGTCGATCAGTCGGGCCGCTATGCCGGCATCATCCCGGTCGCCGAGGCCCACGCCGTGGACGGCGCGAGCACGCTCGCCGACATCCTCCATCACGCCGACCAGGCGCTTTTGCCACAAATGAGCGTCAAAGACGCGATCAGCGCCTTCGAGCGGGCGGAAAGCGACGCGCTGGCGGTGATCGACAGTCTGGAAAACCGCCGTGTCATCGGCCTGCTCACCGAGCAATACGCGCTGCGCCGCTATAGCGAGGAGCTTGACCGGCGGCGGCGCGATCTCTCCGGCGAGTGAGGCGTAATACCGATCAATGGCACCGCTGACTGGTATGCGCATCGGGTTGGCATGGCGGCTGCGCGCAAAATCAAGCAAATACCAGATGGCCGCTCTCGATTGACGAGTCCCTCTTTCGACCGGCTGGCATAGCACCTGCCTCGAATTAAAATTTTGCGTTCTACGCAGATTTCTCTTGATTTGCTGACAAGGTCGTGTTTTACGGCAGGGAGTTGATAGATGGGGGTTATAATGCAATCAAAGGTTGATAATGAATTGGAAACATTTGGTCTCATTTTGCTCATGCTATGGGAGTGCCGAAACGCTTTGGTGGATTTGAAGGAAAGCAAGCGAGCGGCGTGCGTTGAGCAGTGCATTCATGCGCTTTTCTCAAGTAACTTATGTAATTTAACTCAGAAACTTCCAGCTTGAATAATGCACCTAAATTTCAGTTTATTTTAATATTATTAGAATCATCTTGTATTTCGCGGATCTTTTCAAAGATCTTTAGCCAAAGACTTTCTCCGTCTGCGTCCCCGCTTTTATGCATTTCTAGCGCACGCTGCATTGCGTGACCGCTAGCTTCGTTTCCGAATTTCTCGATCATCATATCTGCTAAATGGCTGATTTTGGGCGCGATCATTTTTATCTTACCTCTTCGGAATCTAAGCCGAGATGGATGTCGACAACCTAAGTCCCGAAAAACAAGCCTCAGCAATGCTACCTGCCCAGACAGACAATTTAAATAATCCAAATCTTAAAAAATGTCACGCTAAAATTTATTAAATTATCGATGGCTCATCAAGATTTTTTGTATGCGCTCAGATCATGCTCAGGATTCCTCCCCTGGCGTCACTTGGCTCGGCGATAGAGTCAGAGAAGCAATAGGGCGTTCAAACACGAAACTTATGCGTGGCCAGGCCCCAGCGCGGCATAGCCGCTGGTCGGATAAATTTCTACTCCGCCGCAATCAGTAACCAATTTTTAGCAAAAATATGCAACCGTGAGGCGTGCGGAAAATTTATGATCATAATATAATATTTTTTCTATCCCGAAGTAATTTGAAATGTATGCAAATTAGATCAGTAATTTATAAAAATTATGGGCAATGAACAAATATATAAATGTATAAAAACTTTGTTCAGTAAATCAGACAGTAAATTTTATATATTAATATTTGTTTATCTTCTAATGAGAGATATTTATCTATGCTAGGGAGGCGCCTAAACCTCATCGTCTAATTGTTTCAACTAACTCTGGAGGCCATGTGTGACCATGAAATTTTCCTACAGCGCAGCTTTCGACCGCAATATTGGCTGGCTTACTGAATGGGAGCAATTGGCTTTGCGTGGCAAGCGTATCGCCATTGCAGGGATGGGGGGCGTTGGCGGCGTGCATTTGCTCACATTGGCACGTTTTGGCATTGGCGCTTTTAATATCGCGGATTTTGATCGTTTCGATATTGTTAATTTTAATCGGCAAATTGGCGCCAATGTCGAGACCGTAGGTCGGCCAAAAATTGACGTGCTCTCTGAAATGGCGCTCTCAATAAATCCAGAAATTAAATTAAATCGATTTGAATTTGGAGTGACATCAGAAAATATTGATAAATTTCTTGATGGAGTGGATGTTTTTGTAGATGGATTCGATTTCTTTGAAATAGAAATAAGAAATTTGGTCTATGCGCGCTGCTATGAGCTTGGGATTCCAGCGTTGTGTGCGGCGCCAATCGGGATGGGTGCAGGCTGCCTAGCTTTTCTACCAGGAAAAATGAGCTTTGAGCAATATTTCGGTTTTAAGAATAAATCGAATAATGACCGATTTCTAAGATTTCTAGTCGGCCTCGCCCCACGTGGTCTGCATCGGGCCTACCTTGTCGAGCCGAAAGCGATTGATCTGCCGGCTCACAAAGGCCCCTCTACAGGAGCTGCATGCCAAATTTGCGCCGGCATTACCGCAGTGAATGCTATCAAATTATTGCTTCGTCGTGGCGAAGTCCAGGCAGCGCCATACCACCATCATTACGACGCCTATCGCAACAAATTGGTAGTCTCTCATCTCCCACGTGGGCTCGACGGTCCCTGGCAGCGAGTAAAAATTGCTCTAGCTCAGCGCATATACAATGCCGCACGCAAGCACGCCACTTCCACACAGCCAGAGACGCCGCATACGGTGCTAGAGGAAATTATCAATTACGCCCGTTGGACACCAAGTCCGGGCAATACCCAACCATGGCGGTTTAATTTAACCGGCGCTACAAATTTCGTTGTCGATCTCTGCTTCAACGCCACAGCCCGTCGTGAAACGCTGTTTGCGGCTGGAATGCTGCTTGAGAGCTTACGCATTGCGGCGTCTGCTTTCGGCCTCCGCATGGAATGGCGGAAAGCCGACGCGGAACTAGGAAATCAGTTGTTGGTGCAGTTTCACCGCGATGCCAGCGTTTCGCTTGACCCACTCTTTTCCCATCTGCCGACCCGAAGCGTTGATCGTCACCCCTATGATGTCCGTCCACTTTCCGTCGAAGAAAAATCCGCGCTTACCTCTGCGTTGGGATTGGAATTTACGCTCACCTGGCATGAAGCTCTGCCGGCGCGCAGGAAAATCTCCGCGCTTGCAACTCGCGCAAGCCGGCAGATGCTTGGCCGCCAAGAGCGTCTTCGTGCAAACCTTGCCAAGCTTGATTGGGACAACCCCCGCAGTTCAACCGCCATCCCATCCGCTACACTCGGTCTTGGTTGGCTTGCGCAAAAATTTAGCCGAATTGCGCGCGCGCACCCATCTCTTGGCGCTATACCTGGCGTTGCCAGATTCATCGCTTGGCGGCTCGAAACTCTACCCATCCTAGCAAGCGCCGCATGCTTTGCGATCCATCCGATAAAGCCTGGAGATCAAAGCGATGAGGTTATAATCAAGGGAGGCATGGCAGTGCAACGTTTCTGGCTGACCGCGGCGCAGCTCGGCCTCGCCATGCAGCCTCTGCAGCGTCCGTTGCGCCTTGCATGGGAGGAAAAAAATCCAACTGACCCTGTGCGGGCAGACTTCATGGCTGCTTTCCGTCTCGGGCTTGGCGATCCGCAAGGGGTGGCGTTCATAGGGCGCATAGGCGCGCCCCGTACTTCGCTATCAGCACGAGCGACCCGACATAGCATAGAGACCCTAATCGTAACGCAGGGCGCCGCCGCTTTTGGAGGCAAGCAAGTTAAGAAGATGACCGTTCCCGATATCACTAATGACCGGGCAGCTTTCACGACATTCATTGAAAAGGCAAACTAACCTAGGAGAAAAACTGACATGGTTACGACATCCCTGGCTGATGATATCGCGATCACCAAGTCTGAGTTCGAGATCATTCCGGCCGATAACGACATTCTACGTCATGAAGCCTACCGGCTCCGCTACCAAGTATATTGCGTCGAGAACAACTTTCTTAGCGGCATAAACGGTCTAGAAATGGATGAATACGACGCTCATGCCCAACACATGATACTTTGCCATCGTCAGAGTGGCACAATCGTTGGCACCGTGCGGCTAGTTTTGCCTAAGGCAGATAGATCAGAAGAAAGCTTCCCTATATTACGATTTTATAACATTTCTCTATCAAAAGAACTCCACCTCGCGCGTTGCGGTGAGGGGTCACGTTTTGCGATCTCGCGCCACCGCCTCAGCTTCATGCGATCAATCCCGCATGTTCTTCGGCTCTGGCTAATTCAAGGAGTGGTGCGCATGAGCTTGAAAGCAGGCCATACCCACATTCTCGCCATTCTTGATCCTCGTCTGCTCCGCCTATTTCGAATGAATGGGATCAACTTTCATAAGCTTGGTCCCACGGTCGAATATCACGGTTGTCGCCAACCGGCTTTCATCGAAACGGCTACGATGCTGGCGGAAGTGCGCTCGACACATCCACAGATTTGGGAAGTAATGACCGATGGCGAGCGTCATACTGAACCCGTTGCAACCCATCTCAGCAGAGCAGAAACCATACCGCCTTTCGCCGAAGCATTGTCATGAAAAAGCCACATTCGAAGTGTCGGCAATAGTTGAGCGGCATTGACGAGGTCGTCAATGCCGCTTAGCCGCCGTCAGGCCGTTTTTGGCCGGAACATCAAACCAAGACCCAAAAGGCCGAAGCCAAGGAGGGCCAGGGAACTCGGCTCTGGGACTGCGAAATTGGCATCACCGCCGCCGCCGTTAACCTGAAGGTAGTAATCGCCTCCAGAAGATGACAGGGAGACGACAGAAGTCGTATTCGTAAATGCCGAATCGAGATTAAGCCCCACATAACCGGTGATTGGCGGCGCGATGAAGAAGCCACTCTCTGAGCTGTTTGGAACAAATGTGGCAAAAACCTGCGCTGACGGTAATCCACCTGTAACACTTCCCGATGACCCTCCGGAAGGGCTCAAGCTACCACCCGCCAGAGTCACCGCCCCCGTCGTCCCGGATATCGTCGGATTCGCCGTGGGGTTGGCAAAAGTAAAGGATGCACCACCATTGGCCCCGATGAGCGAGTAAGTGAGACCAGTGAACGTAGCATTGTCTGTTCCACCGGGGTTAAACCCAGGCGATCCGTTATATGAAAACGTTCCGGTGGCGGTAAATTCATAATAGAGGGAGTACGAACTCGTCAGCCCGCCGTTTGAAACACCTGCGCCGTTGAGCTGAAATTGCGTGATCGGAAGGTAACCAGTGTCAGTGAACGCCCCCGTAGTCGCATTGATGACGGTGGTCGAAAAATCACTGACCACTTGGTTGTTTTGTGTGATCGACGAAACAGTCGCGTTGAGACCAGAAGCTGCAGGATCCCACGTTACCGTGATTGGCGCGGCAAGCGCCGTCCCGCATGCGAGAGCCGCCGCAATTAGCCCTCCAAAAATCGGCCTTGTATAACCCATTCCACCCTCCTTTTCCATAAAAACCCTAACTCAGTCTAAGATTACGCTAAATTCATCAGAAACGCAATAAAACTTTGACGATAAATTAACTAAATGGTCTCTACCCTAAGCTGTGTCGTTGACGTTGGCAAAAGGCAACCTTTATATAGGGTATAGAGACCCACGACGGTAGCGCTTGTCACCCGTTTTCCGCAACTTCTCCCCGCGCCCAGAAATCATAGCCGCCGATGCTGCCCACCACGCGCCGCGCTTGCCCCGTTGCCGTTGCCGTTGCCGCGCTCATCATGCTCGGTGGCTGCAAGATCATCGACCAGACCACGTTTGGCGCGAAGCCAGTGGCGCCGGCGCCGGATTTCGTCGCCGAGGCGCTGAAACCCGGAAGCAAGCTGCCGCTGATGACGGTGCGTTTCGACGGCACCCCGTTCAACTATGACACGCAGCTCAAATCGGTGCTGGAGCTGGCGCAAACCCGCCGCCCGGACGCGAAATACCACGTCGTCACGGTGGTGCCCGCCTCCGGCGATCCCGAGAAAGACAGCCGTGCGATCGAAAACGGCCGCTATGACGTCCGCCGGCTCGAGGACGCGATGACCAATGACGGCATCCCCGGCGATGACATCAGCACCTCGGCACGCACCGAGAAAGGCGTCACCGCGCGCGAAATCCGCATCTATGTCGAATAGGGCAAGGCGCGGCGGCTTGACATATCACGCCCGGCCGCGCTTGGCTTGGCCCACAAAACGAACGACGTCGTCGCGGAGGAAACAGCCATGGCTCTCACGATCACGCCGCTGCACCCGCTTTTCGCCGCCGAGGTGAGCGGCGTCGATGCCTCGGCGCCGCTCGCAGCACCGCTGGTTGCCGAACTGACCGAGGCGATCGGCCGCTACGCCGTTTTGGTGTTACGCCGGCAGACGCTGACGGATGAGCAACAAATCGCCTTCGCGAGCCTGTTCGGGCCACCCGAGATCAATATCGGCGTCCATCGCGCCGCCAACCAGCGCCGCCTCGCGCGGCCGGAAATGGCGGATGTCTCGAACATCAACCCCCAGAACGAGGTCCACCGCCGCGATGATGCGCGGCGGATGTTCAATCTCGGCAATATGCTCTGGCACACCGACAGCTCCTTCCGCGACCCGCCGGGCGGGTTGTCATTGCTTTATGCCCATGCGGTGCCCTCGCGCGGTGGTGAGACCGAATTCGCCGACCTTCGCGCCGCGTATGACGCGCTCGATGACGAGACCAAGGCGGTGATCGCGGATCTCCGCGCCGAGCATTCGATCATGCACTCGCGCGCAAGCCTTGGCTTCAGCGAATTTTCCGAGAGCGAAAAGGCCGCGTTACCGCCGGTCATGCAGCGGGTGGTGCGGGTTCATCAGGGGTCTGGGCGAAAGACGCTTTATCTCGCCTCCCACGCCTCGCACATCATCGGCTGGCCGGTGCCAGAGGGTCGGCTGCTGCTCCGCGATCTCATCGAGTTCGCGACCCGCCGCGAGTTCGTCTTCGTCCATCGCTGGCAAGCGGGCGATCTGGTGATCTGGGACAATCGCTGCACGCTGCATCGCGGCCGGCCGTTTCCCGCCGAGGAACGCCGCGATCTCCGCCGCGTCACCACGTCCGATCACGCCGCGATGGCGGAGAAGGCCGCCTGAGAGAGTTGGGAGACTGAGATCGGAAGAGCGGCGCCGTCTGCCCGCGCTCGCCCGGCGCAAGCGAGTGCGGCGCGAACGCTGAGACCGTCAGGCTATCCTGATCACACCGCCGGCGTCAGACCGAAAGATTGAGCAGCGAGCCACGTGGCAGAACCTGCCCTGGCGGCAGGGGGGGGAGCGAGAAAGGCTGGCCTGGCTGGCTGCTCGGCTGGGCTTGCGGGCTCGCCTGCTGGCTGGTGTTGGGCTGGCCATTCACCATGCTGTTGGTGAGATCACGCACCGGCAGGATAGCACCGGGGCGCAGGTTCTGCGGGGCCCCGGGGGTGATCGAGAAAGCTGAGAGGGAAGCGTTATTCAACATGGAAAAGATGGTGCTGTACATGAGTTACTATCTAGTTAACGACACACCGTCTTAAAATAAGATTCTCCTATGATCACGAATTTGTGATCGGCGGCTGACATGGCCGCTCTCGGGACCGCTCTCGGGGCCGCTCTCGGGCGCACACGCCCGCGCGAAATGGCCGAGCGCCCGGCGATTTCCTCAAGATTTCCCAAAGGTTTCCTAAAATCCGTCGCGTGCACCGGCCCGGGGTATGACCCCGGGATCGGCGGTTTCGTGGCGGGTGGTGGAGCTGAGGGGGATCGAACCCCTGACCTCCTCATTGCGAACGAGGCGCTCTCCCAGCTGAGCTACAGCCCCACGCCGCGACGGCGGCCGGACAATGCCGACCCACCCCAGCGAAGTCAAGGCCGGCCACGCCCGAGATTCCCGAACAAAGCGGCGGCACCGAGCCGCCTGCGGATTTGCCGGCGAAGAGGCCTTTCCGGTGCGACGCGGCAGGGGCTCGGTGCGCCGCGCGCGACCTCAGAGAAGCCGCCAGATCCTGATCTCAGGCCGCCGATTCGGGTGCGCTCGGGCGTGGTCCTTCGCCGCGGGCGAGTTCACCTCGCGGGATCTCGCCTCTCGGAATCTCCGGACGGACGGTATCGCCGAGCATCTCGATCCGGCCGGTGATCTGTCCGCCATCTTCGACCTGCAAGCGCCGGCAGCGAGCGGTACCGAGCACCCGCCCGGAGGCGCGAATGATCAGGCTGCCGCGCGCGGTCAGAGTGCCGTCGATGGTGCCCGCGATTTCCGCTTCCTCGACCTCAACCTCGCCCTTGAACACGCCGCCGGGCGCGATCGCGAGCTCGGTCGCGTGGATCATGCTCGCTTCCACCGTGCCCTCGACCACCAGGCGCTCGGCGTCCTGCACCGTGCCCTGGACGCTGATCCCACGGCCGACGACGAGCGTGCGGCGTTCACCGCTATCGTCGCGGCCGAGCCGACCGGCCGGCCGCGTCATCGCGCCAGCGGCAAGCCCGCCAGCAAGCGCACCCTGGCCTCCCGCCGGAGGCATGGTCGTTGGCGGTGGCGTGAGGGGGGTACGGCTCATGGGCGTCTCCTTCGAGGGGGCGGGGCGGAATGGCGGCACACCGATGCCGGGGTCGGATGGCTGGCCGGTGAGGGCAGCGAGCGGGCCGGAGCCCGGCTCAGCCCGGCCGGCAGGCGGCGCGGTTTGCCCAGGGGTCTGCCCTGGCAGAAGAGAGCCGGCTTGGGTCGCGGCATGGGACTCCGTTTGACGGGAATCGCGCTTGGCGACAGTGGCCGTCGGCACATCCTCGGGCTTGCGGCGTTTGAACACGGTAGCTCCCCCCTGGGGCTCCTATTGAGCCCCTCTGGTTGGCCATGCGAGATCTCATGGCTATCATGGACCCGTCGCGCACGGCAACCCGGGTTGTGCCCTCGCCGAGGCGATGCTACCGCCGAACTTCGCCGGCTTTCGTGCCGGCCCGTCCTCTCGATCGGAGCCTGCCATGTCTTCCGCGACGCCTGTCGCCGCCCCCTCCCCGTCTCTTGATCTCCTGTGCATCGGTAACGCCATCGTCGATGTCGTGGCCCCCGTCGCGGAAGATTTTCTCGGCCAGCACGGCATGACCAAAGGCGTCATGCAGTTGATCGACGCCACCGCCGCCGAAACTCTCTACGGCGCGATGCCGCCGGGGATCGAAAGCAGCGGTGGCTCGGCCGCCAATACCGCGGCGGTCGCGGCCGGGCTTGGGGCGCGCGTCGGGTTTCTCGGCAAGGTCGCCGCCGATCAGCTCGGCGCGGTGTTCCGCCACGATATCGTCGCCGCCGGCGTGCACTATCCGACGCCGCCGCTCGCCGACGGCGCGCCGACGGCGCGTTGCCTCATCCTCGTGACCCCAGACGGGCAGCGGACGATGAACACCTTTCTCGGCGCCTCGGTGACGTTCAGCGAGTCTGATCTCGACCATGCTCTGATCAAGGCGGCGAAAACTCTCTATCTTGAGGGGTTTTTGTTCGACCCGGCGCCGGCCCAGGCCGCCTTCCGCGCCGCCGCCAGCCTTGCGCGCGCGGCCGGCAATCAGGTCGCGCTCTCGCTCTCCGATCCGTTTTGCGTCGCCCGCCATCGCGACGCCTTCCGGGCGCTGCTGCCGACGATCGATATCCTTTTTGCCAATGAGGCGGAGATCACCAGCCTGTTCGAGACCGATGATTTCGACCGCGCCGCGGCGGCAGCACGGCAGGCGGTGCCGCTCGCGGTCCTGACACGCAGCGAACGCGGCAGCCTGATCGTCCAGGGCGCGGAGCAGGCGATGGTGCCGGCGGCGCCGGCGAAGGTCGTCGATACCACCGGCGCTGGCGACGCCTATGCGGCGGGCTTTCTGACCGGCCTGAGCCAAGGGCGCGGCCTTGCCGCCAGCGGCTGGCTCGGCAGCCGCGCCGCGGCGGCGGTGATCGGCCATTACGGCGCCCGCCCGCGGATCGACCTCGCCGGCCTCGCGCAGGCCAGCCACTAGACGCCAGCCACTAGACGATGGACGAAGGTCATTGGCGGCGGCGAGACAGATGGCGGGAAAGGATGCGGTATGGGCGCGAGCGGATTTCCGATTGATCTGATCCTATTCGGGATGATCGCGTTGTTTCTGGTGCTCCGGCTGCGCAGCGTGCTTGGCCGGCGCACCGGCTTCGAGCGCCCGGCCTCGCCGCCGAGCCTCGCCGAGGGCGGCACCGTGATCGAGGGCCATGCCGAACCCGTCACCGCGCCGCCGGCGCCGACCCGCGGCTTTCCCCCGCCCGACAGCCCGGCCGCGCAAACGCTCGCGCAGATGCGCGGCATCGATCGCGGCTTCGACCCGATGGCGTTCCTGATCGGCGCCGAGGGCGCCTTTCGCCTCATCGTCACCGCCTATGCGAAAGGCGATCGCGCCACGCTGGCGCCGCTGCTCGGCCCGGAAACTCGGCAGGTTTTCGAGGCCGCGATCAGCGCCCGCGAAGCCGCCGGCGAAACCCTCGAGACCGAGATCAAGGCGCTGCTCGCCGCAACCATCACCGATGCCGCCCTCGCCGGCACGCGCGCCAGCATCACTGTCCGCTTCGTCTCGGATCAGGTGAGCCTGACCCGCGGACCAAACGGCGAAATCGTCCACGGCAACGAGGCGGTGACCGAGATCACCGATCTCTGGGTTTTCGAGCGCGACCTCACCAGCGCCGATCCGACCTGGCGGCTGGCGGCGGCGCAAAGCCACTGAGTCCCGAGGAATTTCGATGCGTGAAGGCGAGATCTTGCGGCGCCGATCCTGGCTGCTGGCGGCGGGGCTGACCCTGTCGCTCATGCTGGCTGCTTGCGTCGCGCCGCCCGCGCCGTCGTCATCATCGCCGTCTATGACGCTGGCGCCAGTCGCCTTCACCGATCTCCCGGGCTGGGCGCAGGATGACAGCGCCGCCGCCCTGAGCACCTTCATGCGGAGCTGCGCGCGGCTGGCGGTGATGCCGGCGGATCAGCGGCTCGGCGGCGAAGGGCTCGCGGCGACGCGCGGCGGTCGGGCAGAAGCGTGGCGCGGGCTCTGCGAACAAGCCCGCCACGTCCCCGCGGGGGATCAGAACGCGGCCCGGCATTTCTTCGAAACCGGGTTTCAGCCTTACCAAATTGGTGACGCAAGCCAGGGTGATGCCCTCTATACCGGCTATTATGAGCCGACCTTGCACGGCGCGCGCAGCCCGGGCGGCGCGTTCCAGACGCCGTTGCTCGGCCGTCCGCTCGATCTCGTCACCGCCGATCTCGGCGAGTTCGCCGCTGATCTCAAGGGCCACCATATCGTCGGGCGGGTCGTCAATGGTCGCCTCGCCCCCTACCCGACGCGCGCCGAAATCGATGCCGGGGCGCTTGTCAGCCAGCGCCTCGCGCTCCTTTGGGTCAATAGCCCGATCGATGCGTTTTTCCTGCAAATCCAAGGCGCCGGCCGCATCGCTCTGCCGGATGGCACGCTGGTGCGGGTGGCCTATGCCGGACAGAATGGCCGGCCCTACGTGCCGATCGGCCGCCTGCTTGCTGCGCGCGGTGAGATCAGCGCCGATCAGATCTCCGAGCAGACCATCCGCGCCTGGCTGACCGCGCACCCCAAAGCGGCGCAAGCGGTGATGGAGGAGAACCCGAACTACGTCTTTTTTCGTGAATTGCGCGATTATCCCGCCGATCTCGGCCCGCCCGGCACGCTCGGCGCACCGCTGACGCCGGGGCGCTCGCTCGCCATCGACCGCGAATTTATCCCGCTCGGCGCGCCCGTCTTCATCGCGACCACCGACCCGCTGAAACAGGCGCCACTCGCGCGGCTGATGGTCGCACAGGATCTCGGCGGCGCCATCACCGGGCCGCTGCGCGCCGATATCTTTTTCGGCTGGGACAAAGACGCCGCCGATCGCGCCGGGCGGATGAACGCGCGCGGGGCGGAATATCTGCTGCTGCCGCGCTGATCGGGGAATTTATCAGGCCGCGTGGGCAATATCACGGCGCGGGCCATCATCGGCTGCGCGTGAAAGCGCGGCTCAAAACCGGCCAGTAGCGTTCGCCGTCCCCCGCCGCGATGGCGCGCTCGAGAAGCTGCGCCGCGTTTTCCGCGCCGGCGACGGGGAGACCCTGCGCTCGCGCGAGATCGAGCGCGTAGCCGAGATCCTTGCGCGCATAGACCGCCGAAAACGCGCGTTCAGGAAACTCGCCCGGCAGCAGCGCCTTCATCCCGTGATTGCGGAGCGCGAAACTATCCGCCGAACCCCGCGCCAGAGCCTCAAACAGCAACGCGCCATCGACACCCTCGCCGCGCGCGATGGCGAGCGCCTCCGAAAGCGCGACGACGGTTTCGGCGAGCACCATGTTGTTGAGGATCTTCACCACCTGGCCGGCGCCGGGCGGGCCGCAATGGGTGATGTCGGTCGCGAAATTTTCGAGGAGCGGTCGCAAGGCCGCGAAAATCTCCGGCGCCGCGCCGACCATGACGCTGAGCTCACCCCGCTCGGCGGCGGCCCGGGTGCGCGCGACCGGGGCATCGGCGAACCCGGCGCCGCGCGCTGCGAACCGCTCGGTGAGATCGCGCGCCAGCGCCGGCGGCGAGGTGCCGAGATCGACGATGATCTGCCCGCGCCGGGCCTGCGCCGGCAATCCCTCGGCGCCCGCGCACAGCGCCGCGACCTCGCGCCCGCTGGGAAGCGAGAGAAACACGAAATCGGCCTCGCGCATCACCTCGGCAACCCCGGCGGCGGCGCACACACCCTGGGCGGCAAGACGCGCGAGCGGCGCCTCCCGGGTATCGAAGCCGATTACCCTCCGCCCGGATTTCTGCACGAGATTGCGGCAAATCGGCTCGCCCATGACGCCAAGCCCAATGCAGCCGATCATCCCGGCGGCGCTCATGGCGTGCCCCGCGATGCAACCAGGGGGCAACCGCCCTCGCTCGCGGGGCGAAACGCGGCGCCATCCGCCATCGCCGCGATCTCACGATAGACATCGAACGGCGCCTTCGACTCGGCGGGCGATTTCACCTGCATCAAATACATCGCGCACATCAGCCGGCCATCGGCGCGAATGGTGACGTTGGTATTGTTCATGTCATTGACCGGGGTCTGGTGCATGCGCGCGGCGACGGCAACCGGATCGCTGGTGCCGCCATCCTTGACCGCCTGCAGATAATGGCGAACGCCGCTATAGACGCCGGCTTGCAGCATGCTCGGCGGTTTCGGCTTATGGGCCATGAAGCGCTGTGACCAGGCCCGTGTCGCGGGCGTGCGGTCCCAATAGAACGCCGTCGTCAACACCAGGCCTTGCGCCGTCGGCAGACCGATCGCAATCACGTCGGTGATGAACATCACCAGCGCCGCGAGGCGCTGGCCGCCGCGGACGATGCCGAATTCCGATGCCTGCTTCACGGTGTTTTGCGTATCGGTGCCGGCATTGCAAAGGCCGATGACTTTGGCGCCCGAGCTTTGGGCGGCGAGCAGATAGGAGGAAAAATCGGTGGCGCCGAGCGGGTGGCGAATACTGCCGAGCACCTTGCCGCCGCTTTGCTCGACGAAGCGCCGCGCATCGCGTTCCATCGCGGCGCCGAACGCGTAATCGGCGGTGATGAAGAACCAGCTCTCGCCGCCATTCTGCGTCAACGCCGTCGCGGTGCCCTTGGCCTGGGCGTAGGTGTCATAGCTGAAATGAAAGCCGAACGGCGAGCAGGCTTTCCCCGTGAGATCGGATGTCGCGGGGCCGGTGATGATGAAGATGCGTTGCTTTTCGCGGGTGACCTGCTGGATCGCGAGCCCGGCGGCCGATGACGCGCCATCGGCGATGACATCAACGCCCTGGCGATCGATCCATTCGCGGGCGATGCCGGCGGCGAGATCGGGCTTGTTCTGATGATCGCCAGAAATCACCTCGATTTTCCGCCCGAGCACGGCGCCGCCGAAATCCTCCGCCGCCAATTGTGCTGCGATCACCGAACCAAGACCGCCATTATCGGCATAAACACCATTGGGATCGTTCAAAACGCCGATCCTGATCGGGCGTTCTTCGGCCGCGCGCGCGACACGCGGCGCGGCCATCATCGCGGCGCCAGCAAGCAATGTGCGCCGTCCGAAAGCGCTCATTGCCCGGCCTCCGGCTGGGCGCGGATGCGCTCGAGCACGGGGAGGATATAGCGGCGGAACTGCGCCGGGTTCTCGCTCATCGGGAAATGCCCCAGTTCGCTCATGATGGTGATCTCGGCGCCGGGAATTTGCGCCGCGGTGCGCTTGGTATCTTCGGGCGTGCAGGAAAAATCATAGTCGCCGGTGAGGAGATAGAGCGGGCATGTTCGGGTATCGATGCCGGCAACCCGGCCGCGCAGATCGCCATCGACACGGTAGAAATAGAGATCGCCCTGAAAAATCCCCGGCCCGCTCTGGAGATAATGCCAGAGTGTCTCGTGGCGCGCGGCCTCCGGGCTGGTCGGCGCGATCAGGCCGGACACCAATGCCGCGCACACCGCGCCGCCATGCACATCCGGCCGGTTGAGCCACGCGGTATCGTACCACGCCGTCTGAAAATCCGCCGCTTCGAGGCCGATAAGAGCGCGGAATTCGCGCGCATGCGCGATCGCGAGTTCGAGCACGATGCGCCCGCCGATCGAGCATCCCATCACAACCGGGCGATCGAGGGCGAGGGCGGCGCAAAATGCCCGAATGGTCGCAACATAATCCGCCGTGGTCAGGCGGTAGGTCTCGCGCTCATAGCCCTCCGGCGGGTTCGATTTGCCGTGCCAGGGAAGATCAAAGGCAAGGACACGGAAATGCCGGGATATCGCCTCATCGGCCATGAGATGGCGCCATTGCCGGCCATCTGCGCCGGCGGTGTGCAGGCAGAGCAGGGGAATGCCGCTGCCCGCCTCCTCGAAATAAAGCCGCTGCCGGCGCCCGGCGATGCTGAGGTTGAGATAGCGGCCGATGATCGGCTCGATCGTCGCGCTCTCCGCCATGTCAGGCTCCCGCGCGCCGGCGCGGCAGGGCGAGAAGATCCTTCATCACCTGCAGATGCGCCATGAACGGATGCAAATCGCCCTCGATGGTCATCTCGCCGCGTTTGGTGAGGGCAAAAAGATCGTGCCAGCCCGGCGGCGGCACCGCCTGCCAAAATCGCGTCCACGCCGCCGCTGTACCGCGCACTGAAAAATCGAACGAACGCATCAGATGCGGCCCACGGGCGAGATGCACTGTCATCCCCGGCGCGACGGTCAGGAGAAACGGGATCGCGGCGATGCCGATCAGGCAGGTCGTGCAAAATTCCGCGCCCCGCCGGCGAAGATCATCGTCTTCCGTGAGCAATGCGGGCAATGCCGCAAAGCGCCGCGCCAAGGCTTCCGCATCCGCGTCCCCCGCCTGCATCATCGCCCCTCCCTTTTCTTCTCGTCATGAGCGTAGGTTTTCGCGCCCTTTTCCGTCAAGCCGCGGCCACGCGCCCGGCGCCGACATAGGCCGCGACCACGCGCGGATCGTCGCGCAATTCCGCCGCCGGCGCCGCGGCGACGATCGCGCCGTCCGCGAGCACGATGGCGCGATCGGCAAAGCGCAAGGCAGCGCGCGCATTCTGTTCGACGACCAAGACGCCGACCGCAGCCAGACCGGCCAGCGCCGCATAGAGTTCATGGACGATCCGTGGCGCAAGCCCGGTCGAGGGCTCATCGAGCAGCAACAGCCGTGGCCTGCCCATCAGGGCGCGGCCGATCGCAACCATCTGCTGCTCGCCCCCCGAAAGAAGCCCGGCATCGCGGCCGAGCAGATTGCCAAGACGCGGAAAAATCGCCAGCACCTCCTCACGCCGCCGCCGCCGCTCCGCCGCCGCGACGCGCGCCGCCCCGAGTTCGAGATTTTCCGCAACACTCATCAGCGGAAAGAGCTGGCGTCCCTCCGGGCAATAGCCGAGACCGGCACGCGCGCGCGCGGCGATCGAGGTGCCGTCGAGCGCCGCGCCGGCAAAGCGGATCCGCCCCGCGCTCAGCGGAATCTGGCCCATGATGGCGCGCAGCAACGTGGTTTTGCCGGCGCCATTGGCCCCGACCACGGCAAGACGCTCACCGGGCGCGAGCGCGAAGCTGATCGCATGTAGGATCGTGACCCGACGATATCCCGCCGAAATCGCCGCGACCTCGAGCAGCGCGCCCGCGTTCATCACGCAACCGCCATGTCGTCGCTGCCGAGATAGGCGGCGATGACCACCGGGTCGCTGAGCACCGCGGCCGGCAGACCTTCGGCGATAGTCTCGCCATTGTCGAGCACCTGCGCCCGCGAAGCCAGCGTCGCGATCGCCGGCAGCACGTGCTCGATCGCAACGATCGCGGTGCCGCGCTGCGCCGCCGCGCGCAACACCGCCTGCACCCGCGCGATTTCCGCCGCCGTCATCCCCGCCATCGCCTCATCGAGCAGCAAGACCGCCGGCGCGAGAGCCAGCGCCCGCGCGATCTCGAGCAAACGCTGGCGCCCCGGCGGCAACGCATCGGGAAACTGCTCGGCATCCTCCGCGAGGCCGATCGCAACCAGCAGCGCGCTCGCCGCGGACACGGCGTCCCGCCAGCGGCGATGGCGCGAGCAGGCGGCGAGCAGAACCGTCTCGAACACGGTGAGATGGGGAAAGAGCCGGCTGGTCTGAAATGTCCGCGCAAGGCCGGCGCGCGCCAGGAGATGCGGCGGCATCGCGCAAAGCTCGCCGCGAAAGCGGATCTCGCCACTGCTCGGCGCGGAAAATGCCGAGATCATGTCAAAGAGCGTGCTTTTGCCGGCGCCGTTCGGGCCGATCACGGCGAGGATCTCCCCCGGCGCGACCGCGAGATCGACGCCAGTGACGGCGACGACGCCGCCGAAGCGCTTGCCGAGCGCGCGGCAAGCGAGAACCGCGCCGGCGCCGTCGCTGGCCGCGGCGACGGGCGCCGGCGGCGCGGCCACCGGCGCGAACGCGCCGAGCCTCGGCCGGCGGAGCCAGCAACTGAGCGGCGGGAGAGAAGCGAGGCCACCCGGCATCGCGACCGCAAGCAAAAGGGTGAGCGCACCGAGGATGATCTGCTGCTCGGTCGGAAATCTTGCCCAGAGCGCGGTGCTGAGCAGCGAGATCACGACCCCACCCAAAACCGGCCCCCACACCGTGCCGATGCCGCCGGCGAGCACCATCAGCACGGTCTGCAATTCGATCGTGCCGGCAAACCCGCTGGCGGGATCGATATAGCCGACATTGCGGGCATAAAGCGCGCCAGCGGCGGCGGCGAGGCCGGCGCTGAGACAAAACGCCGCGACCTTGACCCGTCCGGTATCGACCCCGGCGGCGGCGGCGGCGATCGCGTCGTCGCGGAGAGCCGCAAGCCGCAGCCCGAAACGCGCGCGGCTGATCGCCATCGTCAGCGCGATGGCGCCGGCCGCCAGCGCCACCATCGCCATCGCCGTCGCCGCCGGCCCCTCCGCGGCCGGGATCGCGGTGCCCATCGGCCCGCCGGTGATCGCGAGCGCGTTGACGATGATCTGTAGAACGCGCGCCAGGCCGAACATGCCGAGCGCGAAGAAGATGCCCGAGAGCCGCAGCATGATCCGCCCAAGCGGCCAGGCGAGGAGGGCGGCAATCAGGGCCGCGAAGAGAATGGCGAGCGGCCAAGGCAGCGCCCAGTTCAACATCGCGAGCGCGGCGGTATAGGCGCCGAGCCCAAAGAACGCGACCTGCCCGAACGAGACATAGCCCGCCATGCCGCCGATCAGGTTCCAGCCCACCGCCAGCGTCACCGCGAGCGCGGTCGAGAACAGCACCTGCACGATATAGGCATTGGCACCGGCGGCAATCAGGAAGCCGGCGAGCGCAAGCCCGGCAAGGGCCGCGCTCTCGATCAGCAACCGTGTCATGGCGCGCTCATATCCGCCCGACGCGGCCGAGCAGGCCTTGCGGGCGAAACAGCAGAACGGCGATGAACAAGAGATAAATCACCGCGCTCGCGATGTCGGGGCCGAGATAATATTGCGACATGACTTCGGTGAGACCGAGAATCTCGGCCGCGATCCAGGCGCCAAGATAATTGCCGAGGCCGCCGAGCGCGATCAGCGTGAAGGATTGCACGGTGAGATCGCCGCCGCTCGCAATCTGAAACGGCACCAGCGCAATCACCAACGCCCCGGCCGCGCCCGCCATCGCCGCCCCGAGGGCGAAAGCAATGATGCGGATGCGCCCGATCTCGAGCCCGCAACTCGCGGCCCCGAGGGGCGATTCCGCGGTCGCGCGGAGCGCCTTGCCGGCCATCGTCCGATGCAGCCAGAAATGAACGAGAAGGGCCGCAACGAAAGCCGCGAGCGAGCAGGCGAGCAGCCCCTCCGGGATCGCGAGCGGGCCGAGGCGGAGCGCTCCCTGCAAAAACGGGATCGATTGAAACTGCCCGCCCCAGAGCAGGAAACTCGTGTTCGAAACCACGTAGGAAAGCCCGAAGGTCGCAAGCAGGGTGCGCAATTCACCCGCGGCGCCGCCAAGCGGAATGCGCTCGAGAACGCCCCACTGGATCACGGCGCCCAGCGCGAACAGGGCAAGGGCGACCGGCAGCAGGGCGGTGATCGGTGTCAGCCCGGCATGGGCGAACAGCGTGTAAGCGAGCAGGCCGCCGAACACGATCAGATCGCCATGCGCGAGATTGACCACTTTCATCACGCCATAGATCAGGTTCAGCCCTTCCGCCATCAGCAGATAGACGCCGCCCCAGAGCAGGCCAAGAATGACGAGTGCTGTGATGCTGGCCACGGCGCGCCGCTACCAGGCGCCATGCGGCAATTCCGGCGCGGCGGTGGCCTGATCGGCGGGCCAGACCAGCGCCTGCTGGCCGTTCTGCCATTGCAGGACGTAGCTGGTATAGCCGATTTGAAGACCGGTCGGGCTCAACTGAAAATGCCCGGCGACGGTATCGGTCGAGGTCGCGAGCAGGGCCTCGCGGATTTTATCCTGATCGAGACTGCCGACCTTGCGCACCGCGTCCGCCAGCACCTTGAGGCTCGCATAGGCGACGGCAGCGTGATAATCCGGCGCGCGGCCGAATTTCTCCTGAAAACCGGCGACGAATTCGGCATTGCCGGCGGTGTGCAGGCTCGGGAAATAGAGGGTCGTGCCAAACACGCCGTTCGCCGCGTTCCCGAGACCGCGGCCGAATTCCGGCTCGACCGGGCCGATGCTGAAGGCAAACATCTTGGCGTTGATGTTTTGCGCCTTGGCCGCGCGCACGATGCCTTCGGAATCCGCAAGATAGGTCGCGCCGACGATCACGTCGGGATGGGTCTCGGCGGCTTTGAGAACGAGGGCGCTGAAATCGGTAGTGGTTGGCGGGAAGCTTTCCTTGAAGACGACGCGCATACCCTTCGCCGCCGCCTCTTGCTCGATGCCGCGGGCGAGCTGTTGCGGAAATTGCGTGTTCTGGATGAGAAGCGCGATGGTCTTGTAGCCACGGCTCGCGGCGAGATCGATCGCCGGGCCCATATAGCGCGGGGTCTGCGTGATCGCCTGCACGAGATAGGGGAATTGCCCCTGAAACGCATCGACATTGGCGCCGAGCGACGGCATCACTTTCTTCGCCCGTGTCACCAGGGGCGCCACCGCCGACATCAGATCGGTCTCGTACGGGCTGAGCAGCAGATCGACGCGGTCGGAAGAGATCAGTTTCTGGTAGAGCTGCACCGCGGTCGAGGGATTGCCCTGATCGTCATAATTCACGATCTCGACCTTGCGCCCGAGCAGGCCGCCAGCTTTGTTGATCTCCTCGGCGGCGAGCCGGTAGCCTTGCAATTCGAAAACCGCGGGCGGGGAATAGGGGCCGGTCTCGGTGATCGAGCAGCCGACCCGGATCGGCCCGTCTTCTGCCCGCGCCGCCGGGGCTGCGAGCGCGAGACACGCGGCGGCGAGAAAAGCGGCGCCCGTTCGAACGCGTCCTTGCCTCGTCATTTTCAACCCTCCCTTGGTTCGCGCCGGTTTCGTCCGGCGATCATGATGATGGCGGCATCGCTCACGCGCCGCCGGCGGTCGAGACAATCTCCGCCCCGCGTTGGCGCCGGCCGAACGCCGGCTCCTTGTGCGGGATCGGCGGCAGCGCCCAGGCGCCGGTCGCCGGCGGGCGCACCTCGGCATCGACATGAACATCGAGCACTGCGGGCTTTCCGGACGCGATCGCCGCCGCCAGCGCCGGCGCGAGATCGCCGATCTTGGTGATGGTGACACCGGCGACGCCATGGGCGCGGGCGAGGGCTGCGAAATCGGGGTTGTAGGGGGCGCGGTTCTCGCCGGCATAAAACGCGGTGCCGATTTCGCGCCCGCCAAACAGGCCGTATTGGATGTCGCGGATAGCGCCCCAGGCGAAATTGTTCCAGATCACCCAGATGCAGGGAATATCATATTCGACCGCGGTGCAGAGCACATGCGGCGTCATGGTGAAGCCGCCATCGCCGCACACTGAGACGCAGACCCGCTCGGGAGCCGCGAGTTTCGCGCCGAGAATGCCGGAGACGCCAAACCCCATCCCGGAAAATCCCCAGGCATTGAGCATCGTCTGCGGCTGGCGGGCTTCCCAGAACTGCATGAACCAATTGTGATGAACCCCCGAGTCGAGCGAAATGATGGCGTCATCGGGCAACACCGCGCGGATCGCGGCGACCACCGGCTCGGGGCGGAGCGGCGTCGTGTCGAGCGCGAAATTGGGGCGGGTGAAGGCCTCCCATTCCGCCCGCCAATGGTCGATCTCGGCGAGCCATTCGCGCCGCTCGGGCCGCGCCTCGCCGCGCCGCTCGCACTCGGCCAGCATCTGGCGAAGAAACACCTTGGCATCGGCGATGATGCCGAGATCGGCGGGATAGTTGCGGCCGATCTCGCTGACATCGACATCGACATGGATGAGCTTGGTCGCCGGGAAATTCCACGAATATCCTTCCATCCACGACGATGCCGAGCGATCATCGAAGCGGGCGCCGACCGCGAGCACGAGATCGGCGTGGCGGCCGGCCTGATTGGCGGGATAGGCGCCGTTGCGGCCGATGAAGCCGAGCGAAAGCGGATGGCCCATCGCAAGACAGCCCATGCCGTTGGGGGAGGCGATCACCGGAATGGCAAGACGCTCGGCGAGCGCCGTGAGTTCGCCGGACGCCTCGGCAAGCGTCACGCCATGGCCGATGAACAGCGCCGGCCGCCGCGCCTGAGCCAGCATCGCGACAGCCCGCGCGACATCCTCGGGATCGGCGCCGGCGCGGCGTGCGCGCGGCGCCGGGTCCGGCTCGGGCGTGATGTCGGCCTCTTCCTGAAAGACGTTGAACGGCACATCGACCTGCACCGGCCCCGGCCTGCCGCCGAGCATGGTATCCATGGCGAGGCGGAGCGTGTGCGGCAGCATATCGACCCGCGTCGGCTGGAAGCTGCGCTTGACCACCGGCCGGCAGACCGAGGGGAAATCGGCTTCCTTATGGCGATAGAGTTCCTGGAACGGGCCGCGGTTGAATTGCTGGGTCGGGACGTCGCCGGTGATCGCGAGAAAGGCCGAAGAATCGGCGAAGGCATTGGCGAGCGCCATGACCAGATTGGCCGAACCGGGGCCGCAGGAGGTGAGCGTCGCGGCCGGGTGGTGTTTGACGCGGAAATAGGCGTCCGCCATGTGGCCGGCGGTTTGCTCATGGCGCGGCGAGATCAGCGCCACCTTGTCGCGCACGCCGTGCAGCGCATCGAGCATGCCGACATTGCCATGCCCGCAAATCCCGAAAACATGTTCGATCTTCTCGCGAACGAGAAATTCGGCGATCAGATCACCGCCCTTCCTGCGTGGCACGGCTGTCCCTCCCCTCGGCTGCGGTTAGCGGCGCGGCGGATCATCCGGCATTATTGGAATCTTTGCAAGATGGTGAGATGTGATTAAACTCCGCCGACCCCGTGAGGACAGAATGGCCGATCCCGCCCCGCCCGCCGAAGAGAAAGCCGAGCGCAACGGCATTCAGTCGATCGAGCGCGCTTTCGCAATCCTCGAGGAAATCGCCCGCAACCGCGCCGGCGTCAGCCTCGCCGAATTGAGCAAGCGGCTCGGCCTTCACAGCTCCACCGCGTTTCATCTCGTCCAGACCATGGTCGGGCTCGGCTATGTGCGCCAAATGCCAGACAGCCGGCGCTATCGCATCGGTCGGCCGATTTTCGCCCTCGCCAGCGCCTGTCTCGATGATATCGAACTCACCACCCTCGCAACGCCAGTGCTCGAAGCGCTTTCGGCCGCCACCGGCGAAACCGCGCATTTCGCCGTCCGCTCCGGCGGCGGCGAAATCGTCGTCGTCGCCAAAACGCCGGGCGCCGGCGCCTTCCAACTCACCGACCGGGTCGGCGTGGTGCGCCCGGCGCATGCGACAGCGCTCGGCAAGGCCCTGCTCGCGGCCCTGCCGCCGGCGCGGTTCGAGCGCTATCTCGCCCAGGCCAAGCTCACCGCGCTCTCACCCAAAACGATCACCGACCCGGAATGGCTACGGCGCGAAATCGAGCGCATCCGCGAAGACGGAATAGCCTTCGACGATGGCGAATTAGATGCCGAAATCCGCTGCCTCGCCGCCGCGGTGCATGATTTCACCGGCAGCGTGATCGGCGCCATCGGCGTCTCCGGCCCGCTCTGGCGGCTTTCGCTGCCGGTGCTCCAGCGCCACAGCCAGGCGGTCAAAGAAGCCGCCGCCAGCCTCGCGCACGCCATCGGGGCGTCGAAGTGAGAAAAATCGTTCTTTTTTGAAAAAAAGAACCAAAAAACTTTTGTCCGTTGGGCAGTGCCTGCGGCACTCCCCGCGCCGAGATAACGGGACAAAAGTCTTTTTGCTTCTTTTTCGAAAGTCAAAAGAAGTGTTTTACTCTTTTCTGACCTCGCTCTCGCAAAGCGCCCGCGCGACGAGATAGGCGAAGGTGAGCGCTGGGCCGAGGGTGATGCCGGGGCCGGGATAGGCGCCGTCCATCACCGAGGCCATGTCGTTGCCGCAGGCATAGAGCCCAGCGATCGGTTTGCCGGCGTCATCGAGCACCCGCGCCGCGGCGTCGGTCGCGAGCCCGGCGCTGGTGCCGAGATCAGCGGGGTAGAGGGTGATCGCGTAGAATGGCGGGGTCGCGAGCGGCGCGAGGCAGGGGTTGGGGCGCCGGTCGGGGTCGCCGAGATGGCGCTGATAGGCGTCATTGCCGCGCCCGAAATCTCCATCCTCGCCGCGCGCCGCGTCTGCGTTGAAGCGGGCGAGGGTCGCCGCAAGCGCCGCCGGAGCGAGGCCGAGCGCCCGCGCGAGCCCGGCGATATCAGGTGACGCGGTGAGATAGCCGCGCCGGATCCAGCGCCGCGGGCGGGGAAACACCGGCGCGATCGGGCCGAGCCCGTAGCGGCGGAGAAACGCGTGATCGCAAATCAGGAACGCCCGCGCGAGGCCGGCGCGCAGCATGGCGCGGACGAATTCGTGATAAGAAAGTGCTTCGTTGACGAAACGCCGGCCGTGCTCATCGACGACGAGGCTGCCGGGCTTGCCGCGATCGGTGACGGTGTGGGGGAAAATCGCGGTGCTGGCGTCATCGCGGGTAAAGGTCGAAACCGGGGTCCAGAACGCCGCATCGGCGCCACGCCGCGCCAACGCCGCGCCGACCGCGCGCGCCAGACGAATGCCATCGCCGCTATCACCGGCGAAAGCCGCGGAAAAATGCTGCGCTGGCGCCGGCAGGAACGCCGCCCGCAGCGCCGGATCATGCGAAAACCCGCCGCTCGCGAGCACCACACCGCGCCGGACAGAAAGCGTCTTCCCGCCGGCAACCACGCCTTGCACCCGTCCTTCGGCGAAAATCAGCTTTGTTGCCGAAGTATCGAGGCGGAGATCGACGCCAAGGCGGAGCAGAGACAAAAGCAGCCGCCCGGCGAGCGCGTTGCCGAGCACGAGCATGGTGCCGCGCGGCCAGACCAGACGCTGCCCGGCATAGGCCGCGAGCCGACGCGCGACCACCAGCGCCGAGCGCGGCGAGCGGGTAATGCCGCGGAAATGCACGAGATCGCCGCGCCCGATCATCATGCCGCCGAACGGCGTGAACTCGGGAATGGGCGGGCGGAGCCGCGCGAAATGCCGCCCCAACGCCCGGCCATCGAAGGGCACCGGCTCGAACACCCGCCCGCCCAGCGTCGCCCCCGGGAGATCGGGATAGTAATCGGGATAGCGTGCGACCGGCTGAAAACGAAGCTCGGTGCGCGCCGCAAACGCGGCGATGGCGGCGGCGGCGTGGGCGAGGAAGCTTTCGCGCCGCGCGTCCGTCTCCTCGGCGCCGATGACGTGATCGAGATAGGTCCGGGCAGCGGCGATATCCTCCGGCGCCCAGACCATGCCACCCGAGGTCGCGGTGGTGCCGCCGACCGCTTCCGTCTTTTCGAGCAGGACCACGGAAAGTCCTTCGGCCGCGCACAAGGCGGCCGTCGCCATGCCGGCGGCGCCGGCGCCGATCACCGCGACGTCAACGCGATCGGGGGCGCCCCCCGGCATCAGGCGAGGCTGGGCGTCGGGAGCCAGGCGGCGGCCGGTTCGTTGTGGCGGAGTGTGGGCAGATCGGCGCCCGCAGTGCTGCCGGCGAGCTTGCCGAACACGGCGCCGCTCATGAGCCCAGTGCCGCCCGGATAATTGAAATAAAAGAGACCGCCGACCAGCTCGCCCGCCGCATAAAGCCCCGGAATCGGCCGCAGATCCTGATCGAGCACACGCGCCCCGGCATCGATGCGCAGGCCGCCGAAGGTGAAGGTAATGCCGCAGCCGACCTGATAGGCCTCGAACGGCGGGTCTTCGAGCGGATTGGCCCAGTTGCTCTTGGGCACCGCCAATCCCTCGGTGCGGCGCCCGTCCTTGACGTTGGGATTGAACGGAATATCGCGGCGCACGGCGGCGTTATAGGCGCGGATTTCGGCCAGAAACGCCGCCTCATCGACGCCATCGAGCTGGCGGGCGAGCGCCTCCAGCGTCTCGGCGCGGCGCTTCGTCACTTGGCGGATGCGGTATTCGTCGCGCAACAGGTGCAAAACCTTGGAGTCAAAAATCTGCCAGGCGAAATTGCCCGGTTGGGCGAGAATGACGCGGCCATATTTGGCATAGGTGTAGTTGCGGAAATCGGCGCCCTCATCGACGAAGCGCTTGCCGTCGGCATTCACCATCACCCCGAACGGGTAGGAGTGTTTCTGAAACCCGTCCCCGACCGCGAGATCGCCGAATTCCGGGGCGTTGAAATCCCAGCCCACGGCGTGGCAGCCCGACCAGTTGCCGGCTGGCGACGCGCCGATCGCGAGCGCCATTTTGATGCCGTCGCCGCTGTTGAAGCGCGAGCCACGCACCTTGGCCAATTCCCAGCCCGGGCCGAGATAGCGCGTGCGCATCTCGGGATCGGCCTCGAAGCCGCCGCTGGCGAGGATGACGGTCGTGCCGCCGAGCGGGTAGCGCCGCTCCGGCGTCTTGACCTCGACGCCGCGCACCGCGCGGCCGTCCGAGAGCAGCCGGACGGCGCGGCTCTCATAGCGGATATCGATCCCCTGGGCCTGACACGCTTTGGTCAGCGCCGCGACCAACCCCGGCCCACCGCCCCAGGCCTCCACCGTGAGGCCACCCCAGAATTTGAATTTTCCATCCACCTTGAACGCCTGGCGGCCATAGATCGGCTGAAACCGCACGCCTTTGTCGCGCATCCAGCGGAGCGTCGGAAAGCTCGACCGCACCAGCGTCTCACAAAGCGCGGGGTCGGTGCGGTTTTGCGTCACGCGGAACATGTCGTCGAAGAATTGATCCTCGGTATAGGTGCCGAAATCGGTGCGGGCGATCTCCTCCTCGGTGAGATCGGGCATGACGGCGCGGAGATCCTCGATGCCGCGATAGGCAAAGCGAATGGCACCGGCGGTGAAGGCGCTGTTGCCGCCGGCCTCGGCCGCTGGCGCGCGCTCCAGCACCACAACCCGGGCGCCGCTCTCCGCCGCCGCTAACGCCGCGCAGAGTGCCGCATTGCCGCCCCCGACAACGACCACATCGACCCGTTCCTCGCTCACGCGCCCTCCATCCCTGCTGCTCTCTCAGCCCGTATCTCGTAATATCGGTTGACATTTGTCAATGCCGCAGGTTTTCTCGCCCAACGGAGGAGGCGCGATCATGGCACGCATTCTGGTCACCGGCGGCGCCGGGTTCATCGGCGCCGCCCTCTCTGCCGCGCTGGCCGCCCGCGGCGATCAGGTCATCGCCTTCGACCGGAGCGACAGTCCGGCGCTTGCCCGCAATCGCGCGTGCTTCCCAGAGATCACTTTCCTCCCCGGCGAAATCACCGAATGGCCGCATCTCGTTGCCGCGTTCCTCGGCCATCGTCCAGAAGCGGTGGTGCATTGCGCGGCGATCGTTGGTGTCGTCGCCGCGCAGGCGAGCCCGGCGGCGACGTTTCGGGTCAATGTCGAAGGCGCACTCTCGGTTTTTGCCGCGAGCCGCCTGTTTGGCGCGCGCCGGGTGATCAATCTCTCGACCGAGGAAATCTACGGCCCCTTCCAGGCGCCGGAAATCGACGAGACGCACCCTTGCGCTCCGGTCGGCGCCTACGGGATTTCGAAATTCGCGGTCGAGCAATTGGCCCGCGATGACGTACGCCGGCACGGTCTGCCGATCCTCCATCTCCGCACCTGCTGGGTCTATGGCCCCGGCCTGCCGCGCCCGCGCGTCCCCAAAACCCTGCTTGACGCAGCACTCGCCGGCCGTCCCCTGCATCTCGCCAAAGGCGCCGATTTCCGGGTCGATCACGTCTATATCGATGATCTCGTCGCCGGCCTTCTTTGCGCCCTCGATGCGCCGCGGCCGCGCTTCGATGCCTATCACATCGCAAGCGGCGCCGCGCCGACGCTCGGCGAGATCGTCGCCATCGTCCGCGATCTCGTCCCCGGCGCCGAGATCTCGGCCGCCCCCGGGGATTATGACTTCGCCCCCGGCGTCTCAGTGGTGCAAAAGGGCGCGCTCGCGATCGGTCGCGCCCGTGACGATCTCGGCTATGCGCCGCGCTTTGACATGCGCGCCGGCTTGGCCGCCTGGATCGCCGCGCGGCACGCCGGCGAGGATTGATGTTTTCGAAAAACCAGAGGGGAAAAGACCATGGAACGTCACGCCAGCATCCGCAACATCGCCGAGACGCCCTGGCGGGAACTGCCCGGCCATCATGGCGGCGCGCTCTCGAAGCTGCTTGTCCACCCCGAGACCACGGGCGCGCGCCAGATCGATCACCGCATCTCGTGCTACGCGCCGATGGCGCGCGTTGCGGTGCATGCCCATAAGGTTCAGGAGCAGGTCTATCACGTGCTGGAGGGCGAGGGGCTGATGGAAATCGCCGGCGAGCGCCGCGTGGTGCGCCGTCACGACGTGATTTTTCTCCCTCCCGGCGTGCCGCATGGGTTGGAAAATACCGGCACCGGCAACCTCGTTTTCCTCGTCGTCACCGCCCCGGTCGTCGACGAACCCTGAGCGAACGGGCATTTGCGTGACGCGCGACGATGCCGGGCCGGTCACGCCCGCGTCATCACGCTGGGCAAGCGATCAGGAGGTTTCGCGGGATTCGGGGTGAGGGAGCGCTGCTGCCTCGCCCGCGGCATCCTCGTGCTCGCGGTGCGGTGGCGCGTGTTTGGCGTCGGCAGACGGTGATTTTTCCGCGCTGGTGGCAAGCAGCCCCTGGGCGAGGGCGATGCGACGAAAATGGACAGAGAGCATTCCGATCCTCCGGTGCGCGTCGATCCCGCGCATTGAAGACCAGAAAGAGTAACCAAATCGTCTCCATCGCATGTCAAATTGGTCATTTCGCCGCCGCCCGGCGATTTTCTCACCCGCGCAGGATGGTGCGCCCGGCATAGCGGCCGGCGCGGCCGAGTTCGGCTTCGATGCGGATCAACTGGTTATATTTCGCCAGCCGGTCTGAGCGCGAGAGGCTGCCGGTCTTGATCTGGCCGGCGTTGGTTGCGACCGCGAGATCGGCGATGGTGGTATCCTCGGTCTCGCCCGAGCGATGGCTGATCACAGCGTTATAGCCGGCGTGCTGGGCGATTTCGATGGTCTCCAGCGTCTCGGTCAGGGTGCCGATCTGGTTGAGCTTGACCAGGATCGCATTGCAGATGCCGCCCTGGATGCCGCGCCGCAGCCGCTCGGGGTTGGT
This sequence comes from Acidibrevibacterium fodinaquatile, assembly GCF_003352165.1. GTDB lineage: Bacteria > Pseudomonadota > Alphaproteobacteria > Acetobacterales > Acetobacteraceae > Acidibrevibacterium > Acidibrevibacterium fodinaquatile. The sequence continues at coordinate 827,241 of NZ_CP029176.1, read as the reverse complement.
GACGAAGAGATCGTCGCCGACCAGTTGCACCCGCTTGCCGAGGGCATCGCTCCCCTGTTTCCAGCCCGCCCAGTCATCCTCGGCGAAGGGATCCTCGATCGAGGTGATGGGATAGCGCGCCATCAGATCTTCCAAGTAGGCGATCATCCCGGCGGTATCGAGGGTCTTGCCCTCGCCGGCGAGATGATAGCGCCCGTCCTTGAAGAATTCGCTGGCGGCACAGTCGAGCGCCAGCGCGATGTCATCGCCGGGACGGTAGCCGGCTTTTTCGATCGCCCGGCTGATGAAGGAAAGCGCCTCGTCAGCGGAGCGGAGATTGGGCGCGAAGCCGCCCTCGTCGCCGACATTGGTGTTGTGGCCGGCCTCGGCGAGAATTTTCTTGAGGGCGGCGAAGACTTCGGCGCCCATGCGCACCGCGTCGGCGAGCGAAGGCGCGGCAAGCGGCTGGATCATGAATTCCTGGATGTCGATCGGATTGTCGGCATGTTTACCGCCATTGACGATGTTCATCATCGGCACCGGCAGCGTCCGCGCAAAGCTGCCGCCGAGATAGCGCCAGAGCGGCAACCCGTGTGCCGCCGCCGCCGCCTTGGCGGTTGCCAGCGAAACCGCGAGCATCGCGTTGGCGCCGAGGCGCGATTTGTTGGGGGTGCCGTCGAGATCGATCAGGGTCTCGTCGATGAGGATCTGCGCGGCGGGGTCCATGCCGGCGATGGCGTCGAAAATCTCGCCCTCGACATTGGAGACCGCCTGGCGCACGCCCTTGCCGCCGAAGCGCGCGGGGTCGCCGTCACGCAGTTCCACCGCTTCATGCACGCCGGTCGAGGCGCCGGAGGGCACGGCAGCGCGGCCCAAAATCCCGTCATCGAGGACGACATCGACCTCGATGGTCGGGGTGCCGCGGCTGTCGAGGATTTCCCGGGCGGTGATATCGGCGATCGCGGCCATGGCGTGTTCTCCCTGCGGTTCTGACGCCCTTGCCCGATACGGCGTTGGCGGCCGGCGAACAAGGGGGCACGCGCCTGGGCGAAGGGGAAAGACCATCACCAAAAAACGTCTTTTGACTTCCGAAAAAGAACACCTTCCCTCTACCGCCGCGCCAGAAACCAACGCTCGAGCGCCCCGAGGGTGGCGTTGATCGCAAGCCCGGTGGCGCCGAGCAGGACGAGGCAGGCGAACATGCGCGGGATTTGCAGGCGGTAGCCGGCTTCGATCAGGCGGTAGGCGAGCCCGGTCGCGAAGCCGCCGGAGCCGGCGACGAATTCCGCGACCACCGCGCCGACCAGCGCAAGGCCGCCGGAAATCCGAAGCCCGGCGAGGAAATAGGGCAGCGCCGAAGGCAGCCGCAAAAGCCAGAGCGTCTGCCAGCCGCTCGCGCCGTTGAGGCGGAAGAGATCGAGATAGTCCGGCGCGACGGCGGCGAGCCCGGCGGCGGTCGCCGAGAAAACCGGAAAAAACGCGATGATGGTGGCGCAGACGACGAGGGCGGCGAAGGGATCGCCGACCCAGACGATGATCAGCGGCGCGATGGCGACGATCGGCGTTACTTGGAGGGCAACCGCCCAGGGCTGGATTGCGGCGCGGAGCAGCGGGCTCGCCGCGACCAGGAGCGCGAGGGCAACGCCGAGCGCGGTCGCCGCGATCAGCGCGGCGAGGGTGACGGTCAGCGTCGCCGCCAGCGCCGCCATCAGCCCGGCGGGATCCCCGAGAAAGGCGGCGGCGATCGCGAGCGGGCCGGGCACGAGATAGGCAGGAACGGCGAGCGCGCGCACCAAGCCTTCCCAAAGCGCGAGGGCGGCGAGGCCGAACAGCAGCGGGGCGAGGCGCGTCATGCCGGCGCCGCGGCGGGGTTGAGCGTTTCTTCGAGCCGCCGCGTGATGGCAGCGACCAGGGTTGCGTAGGCGGGATCGAGCCGGCGCGCAGGCCCTGCCGGGAGATCGACCGCGATGTCGCCCGCGATCCGCCCCGGGCGCGGGCTCATCAGGACGATGCGGCGGGCGAGGAACGCCGCCTCATAGATCGAGTGGGTGACGAAGACGATGGTGCAGCCGGCCTCCTGCCACCAGGCGAGGAGATCCGCCTGCAGTCTGTGGCGGGTGAATTCGTCAAGCGCCGCGAAAGGCTCGTCCATCAGCAAGAGCTTCGGCCGGGTGAGGAGCGCGCGGGCGATCGAGACCCGCATCCGCATCCCGCCGGAAAGCTGCGCCGGGCGCGCCTGCGCGAACCCCGCGAGCCCAACCGAAGCCAGCGCCGCGGCCACGCGCGGCATCGCCTCCGCCCGCGCAACCCCGCGCAAGCGGAGCGGCAGATAGACATTCTCCGCCGCGCTCGCCCAGGGTAGCAGGGTCGGGTCCTGAAAGACGAACCCGATCTCCCCCGGCGCCGGCGCCTCCCCCTGCCAGGAAAGCCGGCCCTGATCGGGACGGTCGAGCCCGGCCAGCAGCCGCAGCAGCGTCGATTTGCCGCAGCCCGAAGGGCCGAGCAGGGTGATGAAATCACCCGCCGCGATCGTGAGCGAAACCCCGCGCAAAGCTTCGGTGCCGCTCGCAAAGCGGCGGCCCACCGCGTCAAGGGAGAGCAAGGCCGGCGAGACGCTCAGGGCGTTTTCGGTCGCATCTGCAGGCCAACCCCCTTGTCGACGAAGCGCAGCGTATAGGCGCTGCGCCAGTCCATGTCCTGCGGATAGAGCCCGGCCTGCTGCATGCTTTGGAAGAATTCGAGCCAGCGTGCGGCGGTCATGGCGCCGATCCCGAGTTTTTCGGTATCGCCCGAATCGACGATGCCATGTTGTTTCAGCACCCTCCGCCCATAGTCGAGCAGGGGCTGGGTCATTTCCGGGTTTTCCTTCTTCATCAAGGCATTGCCCGGCGTCGGGTCATTGTAGAGATAGGCATACCAGCCCTCGATCGAGGCATCGAGGAAGCGCTGGACGAGTTCGGGCTTGTCCTCGGTAAGCTTGCGGCTGGTCGCGATCAGGCTGGCGTAGCCCGCGAACCCGGCATCGGCGACCAAAAGCACCACCGGCTTTTCCCCCGTCGCTTCCTCGATCGAAAACGGCTCAGAGCCGAGATAGCCCTCCTGGACGGCCGCTTTATCATGCAGGAAGGGCGCGAGATTGAAGGTGTAGGGGCGGATCTGGCTGTCGCTATAGCCGAATTTGGCGCGCAGGAAATTCCACCAGCCCGCGCGGGTATCGGCGCCGATCATGATCGGCTGGCCGCGGAGTGCTGCGAAACTGTCATGGCCCTGACCGCGATGGGCGATGAGCACCGAGGGATCTTTCTGGAACATCGCGGCGACGGCGACGAAAGGCAGCTTCTGCTGGACGAAATTGAGGGCGAGGAAGCTGTTCGAGGAGATGGTGAAATCGAGCCGCCCGGCGAGCAGGAGCTGGGTCTGGTTCACCTGCGGCCCGCCTTGGCGGATGGTGACGTCGAGCCCGTGGCGGCGATAGATCCCGCTCGCCAGCGCCTGGTAATAGCCGCCATATTCGGCTTCCGCCTTCCAATCGAGGCCGAAGGTGACGTGATCCTCGGCTCGCGCAAGCCCTGGCGCGAGCAGCGCCACGGCGATCGCCAACCCCGCCAGCGCGAAGCGTCTGATGCTAGCCATCGCGATGTCTCTCCCTGAAGTGCCCGCCGCCACTGTTCCTGCCTGGCGGGAAGAAATCAAGGCGGGGCTACTCGCGCGTTAGTGAAAAATTTTGACGTGCCCCCCATTTCTGCGCCATGCTGGCGGGCGTGGGGAAGAGCGACCGACCGAAGAAGCACGGGTAATGGCATGCGCGCTGTTATGGATGGTTTTTTACGGCGAATGATCACGGCGGGGCAGCTTACGGTGCGCTGGCCCGATGGCTCCCGGAGCCGCTATCAAGGCAAGCATGACGGCCCGGCCGCGGGTCTTGCGATCAACCATCCGGCGGCGGTCCGGCGCCTGGTTCTCAATCCCTCGCTCGCGCTCGGCGAAGCCTATATGGAGCGACAGGTCGAACCACTCGATTGCTCGCTTTTCACCATGCTCGACGTGCTGGTGCGCAATTCCGAGACCAATCTTTCCGCCCATCCCATGATGCATCTTCATACCGTGGGCGGCTGGCTGATGCGGCGTTGGCGCCAGTTCAATCCGGCGTCGCGCGCCCGGCGCAACGTCGCCCATCATTACGACCTCAATGGCCGGCTCTACAGCCTCTTTCTCGATCGCGACCGGCAATATTCCTGTGCCTATTTTCCAACCGGCGGCGAAACCCTGGAAGAGGCGCAGACCTTGAAGAAGCGCCATATCGCGGCGAAGCTCAAGCTCGATCGCGAGGGGCTTTCGGTGCTCGATATCGGCAGCGGCTGGGGCGGGCTCGCGCTCACGCTGGCGCGCGACTATGGCGCCCGCGTCACCGGCATCACGCTCTCTTCCGAACAATTGCACGAATCGCGCGCCCGCGCCGAAGCCGAGGGGCTTTCGGATCGGGTGCGGTTCGAATTGCAGGATTATCGCGCGCTCTCTGAACCGTTCGACCGCATCGTCTCGGTCGGCATGTTCGAACATGTCGGCGTCGATCATTATCGGCAGTTTTTTGCGACGGTGAAACGTTGTCTGGCGCCGGATGGGGTTGCGCTCCTGCACGCGATCGGCCGCGCGGCGGGCCCGGGCAGCACCAATCCCTGGCTCGCCAAATATATTTTCCCGGGCGGTTATTCGCCGGCTTTGAGCGAAGTCGTGCCGCACATCGAACGCACCGGGCTCTGGATCACCGATATCGAAATCCTGCGCCTGCATTATGCCGAGACGCTGCGCCATTGGCGCCGCCGTTTCGCCGCCAATCGCGATGCCATCGCCTCGCTCTATGACGAGCGTTTCTGCCGCATGTTCGAATTCTATCTCGCCGGCTCAGAACTCGCTTTCCGCCGCCAGGATCACATGAATTTTCAGATCCAAATGACCCGCTCGCCCTACGCCTTGCCGATCGCGCGCGATTACATGGTCGACAACGAGCGCAGAGTGGCGAGCGAAACCAAGCAGCAGGCGTAAACCGGCGGCGCGCCGGGCATTCACCCGAAGCGCGCGCGAAGACGCTTTTTGTCGAGCTTGCCGACACTGGTTTTATCGAGCGCCTCGACGATTTCGATACGCTCGGGCACCGCAAAGCGCGAAATTTCGCCGCGCCCGGCGGCATCGAACAGATGCGCGCGCACACTCTCGGGGTCAAGCGTCCGCCCGGCCTTGGGAACGATGAGCGCAACCGGCCGCTCGCCCCATTTCGCATCGACGACACCGATCACCGCGACCTCGCCGACATCCGGATGGCGCGAAATCAGATCCTCGAGATCGAGCGAGGAGACCCATTCGCCGCCGGTTTTGATCACGTCCTTGGCGCGATCGGTGATGCGCAGATACCCGTCCGCGCCGATCACCCCGATATCGCCGGTATGAAGCCAACCGCCGGCCCAGAGCGTCTCGCTCGCCGCCGCATTGCCGACATAGCCCGCGGTCAGATGCGGCGCCCGCGCCACCACCTCGCCTTGGTGGGCGCCATCATGCGGGAGATCGTTCATTTCTTCGTCGACGATGCGCAATTCGACCAGCACGCTCGGCATGCCGGCGCTGGTGCGGGCCCGCACCGCCTCCTCGCCGGCAAGGCCGGGCTTGACCTGGGCAATAGAGAGCACCGGGCAGGTCTCGGACATCCCATAGCCGGCATAGACGTCGATGCCGCGCGCGAGCGCCTGCTCGGCGAGACCACGCGGCAGCGCCGAGCCGCCGATGATGACCTGCCAGCGCGCAAGATCGAGGTCGCGAAATTCCGGCGCCGCCAGCAGCATGTTGAGAATGGTCGGCACGCAATGGGAAAATGTCACGCCTTCCCGTTGATAAAGGGCGGCGATGCTCGCCGGCGCATAGCGGCCAGGATAGACCTGCTTCATCCCGGCGAGCGTCGCGAGATAGGGAATGCCCCAGGCATGGACATGAAACATCGGCGTGAGCGGCAGATAGACGGTCTCGCGCGAAAGCCGCCCCTGCTGGCTCGCGAGCATGATGGTCGCCATCAGCGAAAGCGTGTGCAGCACGATCTGGCGATGCGTGAACGAGACCCCTTTGGGAAGCCCGGTGGTGCCGGTGGTGTAAAACTGGGTCGCGGTGGTGTTTTCGTCGAACTCGGGAAAGTCGAAGCCGGGATCAGCGTCGGCGAGCAGCGCCTCGTATTCGCCGGCGAACGAAAGCCCCGCCGGCATCCCCCCGTCATCGGGGAGCGCGATCAGCGTCCGCAGTTTCGGCAGGCGGTCACGGATTTGCGCGACCAGCGGGACGAAATCGGAATGGACGAGCAGGATCTCAGCGCCGCTGTGATCGAGCGTATAGGCGAGCTGCTCGGGCGCGAGGCGAGGATTGGCGGTCATCAAGACGGCGCCCAGCATCGGCACCGCGAAATAGCACTCGAGATAGCGGTGGCTGTCCCAATCGAGCACCGCGATCCGCATCCCAGGGCGCGCGCCGAGCCGCGTGAGCGCGCTGCCGAGCCGGGCGATACGGGTAATGAATTCCGGGTAGGAATGCCGGCGAAGATCGCGATAGACGATCTCGGCGCCGCTCGCCTGCTGGATCGGTGTGGTGAGAAGCTGCTTGATCAGCAGCGGATAGGCATAGGCCGACATTTTTCCTCCCCGTTTTTTACCACGCCGCGCGTCTGGGCACGCCGCTACCAGGTTTTCACGCTGGGCGCTGGCCGGAAAGCGGCGGCGGTCTGGGCGCGGATTTCGTCCATGCTGACGCCGGGGGCGAGATCGGTGAGGATCAGGCCGCCGCCGGCTTCGCGATCGACCTTGAACGCGCCGAGTTCGGTGATGATGGTATCGACGACGCCCTTGCCGGTGAGCGGCAGCGTGCATTCCCGCAAGATTTTCGGCTCGCCGCGGGCGGTATGCTCCATCAGAATGACGACGCGCGGCACCCCAGCGACGAGATCCATGGCACCCCCCATGCCCTTGACCATCTTGCCCGGGATCATCCAGTTGGCGAGATCGCCATTTTCGGCGACTTGCAGCGCGCCGAGGATGGAGATGTCGATATGGCCGCCGCGCACCATGGCGAACGAGGTCGCGCTATCGAAAATGCTCGAGGTCGGGAGCAGGGTCACGGTCTGCTTGCCGGCGTTGATGAGATCGGCGTCCTCCTCGCCCTCGTAGGGGAACGGCCCGATGCCGAAAAGCCCGTTTTCGCTGTGGAGATGGATCGAAAGCCCTTCCGGGATGTGGTTCGCAACCAGGGTCGGGATGCCGATGCCGAGATTGACGTAAAATCCGTCCTCGAGTTCGCGGGCGGCGCGGGCCGCCATGTCGTCACGGGTCCAGGGCATGGGTCGTCTCCTCGAATGGGGTCAGGCGGCGCGCTTGCGGGTGGTGCGTTGCTCGATGTGTTTGTGCACTTTGTCGAGCTTGATCATGCGTTTGACGAAAATCCCCGGCGTCACGATGGCGTCCGCCGCGATTTCGCCCGGCGCCACCAGATGCTCGACCTCGGCGACCGTCACACGCGCCGCCGTCGCCATCACCGGGTTGAAATTGCGCGCCGTCAGGCGATAGACGAGATTGCCTTCGCTATCGCCCTTCCAGGCATGAATGATGGCGAGATCGGCGAAGAGACCGCGCTCCATGAGATAGGTCTTGCCGTCGAATTCGCGCACTTCCTTGCCCTTGGCGATCTCGGTGCCGACGCCGGTCGGGGTGAAGAAGGCGGGAATGCCGGCGCCGCCGGCGCGGATACGCTCGGCGAGCGTGCCTTGGGGGTTGAACTCGATCTCCAATTCGCCGGCGAGATATTGGCGGGCGAAGGTCGCGTTTTCGCCGACATAGGAGCTGATCATCTTGCGGATCTGGCGGGTTTCGAGAAGAATGCCGAGGCCTGCGCCATCGATGCCGGCATTGTTGGAAATCACCGTGAGGCCTTTGACGCCGGACTCCCGGATCGCCTCGATCAGGGCGGCGGGAATGCCGCAAAGGCCGAAACCGCCGGCCATGATCGTCATGTCGTCATGCAAAAGCCCGGCGAGCGCCGCCTTCGCATCCGGATAGACCTTATTGACCGCCATCGTGCCTCTCCCCTCGATTGCCTTGACGCCCTACATAGCGAAAGCCGCGCCGCTCGACAAAGCCCCGCCGCGCCGCCGGCGCCCGTGCCCTGAATGTGAGGCCGATGATCGATGTCCGTGACCCTCGCCCCGCCCGCGCCGCTGCTCTTTATCCCGGAAAAACAGCCACGGCGTCCAGCCGGCAAGAAGCTCCGGGTGGTTTCGCCCTACGAGCCGGCCGGCGATCAGCCGGCGGCGATCGCGACGCTGGTCGAGGGGCTGGCGGCCGAGGCGCGCGATCAGGTGCTGCTCGGCGTCACCGGCTCGGGCAAGACCTTCACCATGGCCAAGATCATCGAGGCGGTGCAGCGCCCGACCCTGATCCTCGCCCCCAACAAGACGCTGGCGGCGCAGCTCTATAGCGAGATGAAGGCGTTTTTCCCCGACAACGCGGTCGAATATTTCGTCAGCTACTATGATTATTACCAACCCGAAGCCTATGTCCCACGCACCGACACCTATATCGAGAAAGACGCGCAGATCAACGAGACCATCGACCGCCTCCGCCACGCCGCGACCCAGGCTTTGCTCGAACGCAACGATGTCGTCATCGTCGCTTCGGTCTCCTGCATTTATGGTATCGGCTCGGTCGAGACCTATGCGCGCATGGTGGTGCGGCTCGAGGTCGGCGGCGCGATCGCGCGCGACACGCTGGCGCGCGCTTTGGTTGAGCTGCAATATCGCCGCAACGATGTCGCGTTTCAGCGCGGCAGCTTTCGCCTGCGCGGCGATACCGTCGACATCTTCCCCTCTCATTACGAAGATCGCGCCTGGCGCGTCACGCTGTTCGGCGACGAGATCGAGGCGATCGCCGAGTTTGATCCGCTCACGGGGGAAAAAACCGCCGATCTCGCCGCCGTCACCGTCTATGCCAACAGCCATTACGTAACGCCACGCCCGACGCTGACCCAGGCGATCCGCGACATCAAGCGCGAATTGCAGGAAAGGCTCGACCATTTCGTCGCCGCGGGCAAACCCTTGGAGGCCGAGCGGCTGCAGCAGCGCACGACCTTCGATATCGAGATGATGGAAACCACCGGCGCCTGCAAAGGGATCGAGAATTATTCCCGCTATCTCACCGGCCGCAATCCCGGCGAGCCGCCGCCGACTTTGTTCGAATATCTGCCCGAGAACGCGCTCCTCATCGTCGATGAAAGCCATGTCACGGTGCCGCAGATCGGCGGCATGGCGAGGGGCGATTTCAACCGCAAATCGGTGCTCGCCGAATACGGGTTTCGTCTGCCCTCGTGCGTCGATAACCGGCCGCTGAAATTCGAGGAGTGGGAAGCCTATCGTCCGCAAACGATTTTCGTCTCGGCAACGCCGGGCCCGTGGGAAATGGCGCGGACCGGCGGTGTCTTCGCCGAACAGGTGATCCGCCCGACCGGGCTCATCGATCCCATCACCGAAATCCGCCCGGTCGAACATCAGGTCGATGACCTGCTCGGCGAATGCAAGGCGGTGGCGGCGCGCGGCGGGCGGGTTCTGGTGACGACGCTGACCAAGCGCATGGCCGAGGATCTGACCGACTATCTCGGCGAGCACGGCGTCAAGGTGCGCTATCTCCACTCCGATATCGACACGCTCGAGCGGGTTGAGATCATCCGCGATCTTCGGCTTGGCGTCTGCGATGTGCTGATCGGCATCAATCTGCTGCGCGAGGGTTTGGACATTCCCGAATGCGCGCTGGTCGCCATTCTGGACGCCGACAAGGAGGGGTTTTTGCGCTCGCGGACGGCACTGATCCAGACCATCGGGCGGGCTGCCCGCAATATCGACGGCCGGGTGATCTTGTACGCCGACACCATCACCGAAAGTCTCCGCGCCGCCCTCGATGAAACCAGCCGCCGCCGCGCCAAGCAAGAAGCCTGGAACCAAGCGCACGGGATCACGCCGCAAACCGTGCGCCGCGAGATCGGCAAGGCCTTGGAAAGCGTGTTCGAGCAGGATTACGTGACGGTCGCCCCGCTCGCTGGCGAGAGCGTCGGCGACTTCGTTGGGAAGGATCTCGAGGCGGCGATCGCGAGCCTCGAAAAGCAGATGCGCGCCGCCGCCGCCGACCTCGAATTCGAGGTGGCGGCAAGGCTCCGCGATGAAATCCGTCGCTTGGAGGCGGAGCAGCTCGGCCTCGCACCCCCGGCACCCGTGCGCCCGCCGGCGCGCCAAAGTGGCGCGCCAAAGCCGCTCGGGCCCGGCGGCGGCGGCTATGAGCCGGAAAAGCGGGGCGGGCGCCCAGGCCGGCGAGGAGGCCCCAAACGATGAATACTTGGCCGATCGCCGCCAGCATCCCCCGCGTCGCCCTCATCACCGGCGGGGCGCGGCGTCTTGGGCGCGAAATCGCCCTCGCCCTCGCCGGCGCCGGCTTTCGGATCGCGCTCCATTGCCACCGGAGCCAGGAGACGGCAGCAAAAACCGCGGCCGAAATCCGTGCGCGCGGCGTCGAAGCGGCGATCCTGCCCGCCGATCTCGCAAACGAGGACGCGGTCGCGGCCCTCGTCGGTCGGGCGCGAGACGCGCTCGGCCCAGTCGGGGTTCTGCTCAACAACGCCAGCGTTTTCGAGCGCGATGAGTGGGATACGGCGACGCGGGCGAGCTGGGATGCCCATCTCGAGCCCAATCTCCGCGCGCCCTTCGTGCTCATGCAGCATTTCGCGCGCGATTTGCCGGCGGCGGCGGAGGGGGTGGTGATCAATCTCCTCGATCAACGGGTGCTGTCGCTGACCCCGCATTTCGTTTCTTATACGGTCTCCAAGGCCGGGCTCTGGGCGCTGACGCGAAGCATGGCGCTGGCGCTCGCGCCGCGCATCCGTGTTGCCGCGATCGGCCCCGGCCCGACGCTGCCGAGCGCGCGCCAGAGCGCGGCGCAATTCGCCCGCCAAGCCGCCGCAACCCCGCTCGGCCGCGCCGCCGCGCCGGCGGAAATCGCCCGCGCCGCCCTCGCGATCCTCGCCCTTCCCGCTTTCACCGGCCAGATGCTGGCGCTCGATGGCGGCCAGCATTTGCACTGGGGCCCGCCGGCGCCGGCTCTGAGCGAGGAGTAGAGAACAGGGCGCGATACTTCAACGGCGAAGCGGTTGCCAAGCCGCCATGGATCGGGCAAAAGATGCTTGCCCATAACCATATCGCCGCGCGTCGCCGCCATCGCGGCCGATCGCGGCGTGGGTTGGTTTCGGTCAACAAAAACAACGTTTTGGGAGGGTTTTGCGATGCCTCAAGACAGTCAGGATTGGTCCGCCATTGCGTCCGTTTCGCGCCCCGCGCGCCATGGCCATAAGGATGCGGTCACGCCGGCACTGACCCGCCGCACCCTGCTCGCCGGGGCCGGGGCCGGCGCCGTCATGGCGGCCTCTTCGCAGGGCTTCGCGCAGGCCGGCGGCGGCCTGAAAATCGGCTTCATCAGCCCGCGCTCGGGCGCGCTCGCGAGTTTCGGCGAAACCGATGGCTACGTGCTCACGCTCGCCCGCAAGGCGCTCGCCGGCGGTCTCACCGTCAACGGCAAAACCTATCCCGTCGAAATCATCGATCGCGACACGCAATCGGACCCGGCGCGCGCCGGCCAGCTCGCCCGTAGCCTGATCAACGATACCGGCATCGATATGATGCTCACCACCTCGACGCCGGAAGTGGTCAACCCGGTCTCGGACGCCTGCGAAGCCGCCGGCATGCCCTGCCTTGCGACGGTGATGCCGTGGGAGGCGTGGTATTTCGGCCGCGGCGCCAAGCCCGGCCAGCCCTCGCCGTTCCGCTGGACCTATCTCTTTTCCTTCGGCGTCGATCAGTTCGCCGAGTGCTACATCTCGCAATGGAACAGCAGTGTGCAGACCAACAAGAAGGTCGGCGTGCTCTATCCCAACGATGCCGACGGCAACGCCATCCGCGCCCATCTCGCGCCCAAGCTCGCCAAGGCCGGGTTCACCATCGTCGATCCCGGCCCCTATGAGGACGGCACCACCGATTATTCCGCCCAGATCGCGGTGTTCAAGAAAAACCGCTGCGAGATCTTCAACACCTTCCCGATCCCGCCCGATTTCGCGACCTTCTGGCGCCAGGCGGCACAGCAGGGCTATGCCCGCATGGTGAAGATCGTCCAAACCGCGAAAACTGGGCTTTTTCCCTCCTCGATCGAGGCGCTCGGGACGCTCGGCTACAACATCGCCAGCGCCACCTACTGGCACCGCGATTTCCCGTATTCGTCGCCGCTCACCGGGGTCAGCGGCACAGCGCTCGCCGACGGCTATGAGCAGGCGTCCGGCAAGCAATGGACGCAGGAACTCGGCGCCTCGATGTCGCTGCTCGATGCCGGCTTCGCGGCGCTTGCGGCAAGCGGCGATCCCAAGGACAAGAAGGCCGTTGCCGCCGCGCTCAGCCGGCTCAAAACCAAAACCATGGTCGGCGAGGTCGATTTCACCCGCGGCCCGGTGCCCAATGTTTTCGCAACCCCGATCATCGGCGCGCAATGGGTGAAGGCCAAGCCCGGCAGCCGCTTCAAGCTCGATTACGTCATCACCGAGAACGCGACCGACCACAACGTGCCGGTCACGGCGAAGCTCATCCCCTATTCCTGAGCCGGGGATGACGCAACCGGGACCTCTTCTCGCGGCGGCTGGTCTCGGCAAGCGGTTTGGCGCGCTGGTGGTGCTCGATGCCGTCGATTTCACCGTCGCGGCCGGGGAGGCGGTCGGCATCGTCGGCCCCAATGGGGCGGGCAAAACGACGCTGCTCAACGTTCTCTCCGGCCGCTATGCGCCGGAAGCGGGGCGGATCACCTTTCGCGGCGAGGATGTGACCGCGCTCGACGTCGCTTCCCGCTGCCGGCGCGGCCTTGCCCGCTCGCATCAGATCCCGCGCCCTTTTGGCGGCATGACGGTGTTTGAGAGTCTGCTGGTGGCGGCAGAAGCCGGCGCCGGCTTGCGCGGGCGCGCGGCCGAGTGGCGCGGGCTCGAGACGCTCTCGCTCTGCGGCATGATGGCGCTCGCCAATCGCCGCGGCGAAGCCCTCGGCCTGCTCGATCGCAAGCGCCTCGAACTCGCGCGCGCCCTGGCAACGAACCCGGCGCTGCTTTTGCTCGATGAAATCGGCGCCGGGCTCACCGATGGCGAAGCGCAGGGGCTGGTCGAAATCATCCGCGCAATCCATGCGCGCGGCATCGCCATCGTCTGGATCGAACATATCGTGCATGTTCTGGTGCAGGTGGTCGGGCGGTTGGTTTGCATGGATGCCGGGCGGGTGATCGCTGACGGCGAGCCCGCTTCGGTGCTGCGCGATGCCGCGGTGATCGACGCCTATCTTGGAGCGGCGGCGCATGTCCCTGCTCACGGTTGAAGGTCTCGAGGCGCGGCATGGGCTTTTGCGCGCCGTGCGCGGCGTCGATCTCGCGCTCGGCGAGGGCGAGACATTGGCGCTGGTCGGGGCCAATGGCGCCGGCAAGACGACGCTGCTCCGCACCATCGCCGGCGCCCATCGCGCCGCCGCCGGGCGCATTTGTCTCGATGGCGCCGAGATCACCACGCTGCCCGCGCATCGGCGCTTGCAGCGCGGCATCGCGCTGGTGCCGGAAGGGCGGCAGCTTTTCACGGGCATGACGGTCGAGGAAAATCTGCGCGTCGCCGAGGGGCGCGGGCGCACCGGGCGATGGACGCTGGCGACGGTGCTGGAGGCGTTTCCGCAGCTTCGCCCCAAACTCAAAGCCCGCGCCGGCGATCTCTCCGGCGGCCAGCAGCAGGCGGCGGCGATCGCGCGCGCCTTGATGAGCAATCCGCGTCTCCTGCTGCTCGACGAGGTCTCGCTCGGGCTCTCGCCGGTCGCCGTCGATCAGCTCTATGTCTCGCTCCAGGCGCTACTCGCGGGGGGGGCGACGGTCATTCTCGTCGAGCAGGATCTCGGCCGCGCGCTGCGGGTCGCAAGCCGCGTCGTCTGCCTTCTCGAGGGGCGGGTGACTTATGAGGGCGCGGCGCAAACAACCACGCGCGAGCAGGTGATGGAGGCCTATTTCGGCATGGCAGGCGGGCGATGATCTTCCTCAATCAGATCCTGCAAGGGGTGTTTCTCGGCGCCTATTACGCGCTGATCGCGTGCTCGCTCTCGTTTCTGTTCGGGGTCATGCGGATCATCAACCTCGCCCATGGCAGCCTCGCCGTGCTCGCCGCCTTTCTTTTGTTCGTGCTCGCCGATCGCTTCGGCCTCTCACCCTGGCTCGGCCTGATCCTCGTCGTGCCGGTGATGGCGGCGCTGGGCTGGGCTTTGCAGGTTCTGGTGCTGGAGCGGAGCCTCAAAGGCGGGCTCCTGGTGCCGCTGCTCAGCACCTTCGGCCTTGCGATCGTGATCGATAATCTTCTGTTTCAGGGTTTCGGCGCCGATACCCGCTCGCTCGCGCCGGCGATCGGCGATCTTTCCTTCGCGAGCTGGGTGCTGAGCGATGATGTCAGTATCGGGCAGCTCGACGTCATCATTCTTGCTGCCGCGATCGCAACGCTCGGGGGATTGCAGCTATTTCTCGCCCGGACAAGGCTCGGGCGAACGATACGCGCAACCGCCGAGGCGCCGGATATCGTTGGCCTGATCGGCATCGATGCACGCGCGGTCTATGCGCTGGCGACGGCGATCGCCTTGGCGCTCGCGGCGATCGCCGGGGCGTTTCTCGCGCTCCGGGCGACGTTCAATCCCTATAGCGGCGGCATGCAGCTTCTGTTCGCCTTCGAAGCGGTGGTGATCGGCGGGTTCGGCTCGCTCTGGGGCACGCTGATCGGCGGCATCATGCTTGGGATTGCGCAAAATCTCGGCGCCTTCATCAACCCGCATGGCTTTCTCATCGCCGGGCACGGATTTTTTCTCGTGGTCCTGATCGCCCGCCTCTATGCCGGGCCGATCGCCGAGCGCGTGCGTTACGGGCGTCGTCGGGTGTCGGCGGCATGAGGTTCGCGGACGGCCTTCAGGTGTCAGACGGTCTCCGGGTGGAGCGCTGGACCAAGCGCGCGGGGATCTTCGTCCTCATCGCGCTGATCACGCTCGGCGCGCTCGCGTTCGGGCCGATGGTGTTTTCGCCGGGCGCGACCGAACGGCTGAGCGCGCTCTTCATCTATGTCATTCTCGCCGTGATGTGGAATCTCCTCGCCGGCTATGGCGGTTTGGTTTCGGTCGGGCAGCAGGCGTTTTTTGGCTTGGGCGCCTATGCCGCGATCCGGCTTTCCGCCGCCGGCGTTGCCGTCTATCCGGCGCTGCTGCTCGCCGCTCTCGTGGTCGGTGGGTTGGCAGTGCCGATCGGCGAGGTGATGCTGCGGCTCTCTGGCGGCGAATTCGCGATCGGCATGTGGGTGGTCGCCGAACTCGCCCATCTCCTGGTCAATCTCGACCCCTTGGTGCAGGGCGAGACCGGCACCTCGCTGATCGCGCTCGATGCCTTCGCTGTCGCCGCGCGCCGCGCCGATACCTATTGGGCTTCACTCGCGGCCATGGCGCTCGCGCTCGCGCTGGTTTTCCTGATGCTGCGCGGGCGGCTCGGCACCGCCTTGCAGGCGATCCGCGACGACGATGTCGCGGCGGCCTCGGTCGGGGTGCGGGTGCTCGCGACCAAGCGGGTGGTGTTCGTGCTCGCCGCCGCCGGCGCCGCCCTCGCCGGCGCGCTCTGGCTCGCGACCGCGATCACCTTTCAGCCGCACGCCTATTTCAGCGTGCAATGGACCGCCTACATGATTTTCATGACCCTGGTCGGCGGCCTCGGCACGTTCGAGGGGCCGGTGCTCGGGGCTTTGCTGTTTTTCGTCATCGAGACCGCGTTCGGTGCGAGCGGGGTGTGGTATCTCGTTGGCCTCGGGGCGGCGGCGCTGGGCTTTGCGCTGTTTGCGCCGCGCGGCCTCTGGGGCGGGTTCACGGCGCGGTTTGCGCCGCGCCTGCTGCCGCTCGGCTATCACGTCGTGCTAGCGCGAACGCTGGTCGCCGCGCCGGCGAAAGAGGGAAAAGCGCCATGAGAACTGAAATCGGCATCATCGGCGCCGGGCCGGCGGGCCTGTTTCTCGCCCATCTGCTTCGCCGCGCCGGCATCGAGGCGGTGATCCTCGAAAGCCGCACCCGCGAGGAGGTGGAGGGGACGATCCGCGCCGGCGTGCTCGAGCAATGGGTAGTCGATCTCATGCGCGACCTCGGTCTTGCCGCCCGGCTCGACCAAAACGCCGATTTTCACACCGGCATCACCCTGCAATGGCAGGGCGAGCGCCTCCATCTCGACATGCGGGAATTGACCGGCGGCAAGCAGGTGACGGTCTATCCCCAGCATGAGGTGCTGCGCGATCTCATCGCCGGCCTGCTCGCCGCCGGCGGCGACATCCGCTTTGGGGTCGGCGAGACGGCTTTGCACGACATCACCGGCGAGCGCCCGTTCATCACCTTCCGCCCCGACAAAACCGGGCCCGAGACCCGGCTCGACTGCGCCTATATCGTCGGCGCCGACGGCTATCACGGGCCCAGCCGGCAAGCGATCCCGGAGGCCGCGCGGCGGGAGTTTCACAAAATCTACCCCTTCGGCTGGCTCGGCATCCTCGCCCGCGCACCGCGCTCCTGGCATGAGCTGATCTATGCAAACCAGGCCGAGGGCTTCGCGCTCCTCAGCACCCGCTCGCCGGAGGTGCAGCGGCTCTATCTCCAATGCGATCCCGCCGATGATTTGGCGCTCTGGCCGGATCGGCGGATCTGGGACGAATTGCAGGCGCGCCTCTCAGCCCCCGGCTTCACCCTGATCGAGGGGCCGATTTTCCAAAAGGGGATCATTCCGCTGCGCAGTTTCGTCTGCGAGACGATGCAGTATGGCCGCCTGTTCCTCGCCGGCGATGCCGCCCATATCGTGCCGCCGACCGGGGCCAAGGGGCTCAATCTCGCGGTCGCCGACGTCGTCGTGCTGGCCGAAGCGCTGATCGCGCGCGTGCAGCACAATGACGGGGAGAAACTCGCCCGCTACAGCGAGACCGCGCTGCGGCGGGTCTGGAAGGGCGAGCGGTTTTCCTGGTACATGACGACGATGTTGCACCGCAATCCGACGGAGGGCGAGTTCGAGCGTCGGATCCATTTCGCCGATCTCGATTTCGTGCGCACCTCGCGCGCCGCCGCGACGGCTCTGGCGGAAAATTACGTGGGCTTGCCGTTCGATCGCTGACCGCAACCGGGGGAGACAACCATGCGTATCACCGCCGCCATGGCCACCGCGCCGCACGCGCCGCTCACCCTCACCGAACTCGAGATCGATGACCCGCGCGACGACGAGGTGCTGGTCCGCGTGCTCGCCTGCGGCGTCTGCCATACCGATATCGCGTGCCGCGACCAGGCGTTGCCGGTGCCGTTGCCGGCGGTGCTCGGCCATGAGGGGGCGGGTATCGTCGAGCGGGTCGGGGCAATGGTGCGCAAGGTTGCGCCCGGCGATCATGTGCTGCTGAGCTATGACAGTTGCGCGACATGCCCAAGCTGCCGCGCGGCAAAGCCGTTTTATTGTCATCAGTTCGGCGCTTATAATTTCTCGGCCCGCCGCCCCGATGGCTCGGCCGCGCTCAGCGCCGAGGGCGGCGCCGTCGTCGGCGGGCGGTTTTTCGGCCAGTCGGCCTTCGCGAGCCATTGCCTCGCGCGTGAGCGCAATCTGGTCAGGGTCGCGGCGGAGGCGCCACTCGAACTCCTGGCGCCGCTCGGCTGCGGCATCCAGACCGGCGCCGGCACGGTCTTGAATGCGCTGCGCCCCGAAGCCGGGGCGACGATCGCGATTTTCGGCGCCGGGACAGTCGGGCTCGCCGCCGTGCTGGGCGCGAACATCGCCGGTTGCGGGCGTATCATCGCGATCGAGCCCAATCCGGCGCGGCGGGAATTGGCGCGGGAATTCGGCGCGACCGACACCATCGATCCCCGTGCGGTCGCGGATGTTCCCGCCGCCCTGCGCGATGCCCTCGGCGCTGCTGGCGCCGATTACAGCATCGAATGCACCGGGATCCCGGCGGTCGCGACGGCGGCCGTCCATAGCCTCGCCCCGCGCGGCACCGCCGCCCTGGTCGGTGCGATGCCGGCGGGCGCGGAATATCGCTTCGATGCCATCAAGGTGATGACGGAAGGGCTCACGGTGCGCGGCGTGATCGAGGGCGAAAGCCGCCCGGACGATTTCCTGCCGCGTCTGATCGCGCTCCATCGCGAGGGCCGCTTCCTCTTCGCGCGCATGATCCGGCATTATCCCTTCGCCGAGATCAACGCGGCGCTGGCGGCGAGCGAACGCGGCGACGCGATCAAGCCGGTGCTGTTGATGGCGTGATCTTTGCGGCGATGACGATCGGGGCTTGCCTTGGCGGCGGCTTTGCGGAACCCTATCGCGAAGCCTTCGGCGAGACCGGATGAGAGGGGAGGGAAAGATTTTCGCCGCGATGCCGCCTGAGCCGTATCCGCCGTTTTTTCTCTCGCGCGAGGCCGCCACGTCCGAGCCGGCGCGGCCGGAGCCGGTGCTCGGGTGGCAGCCGGCGCCGGCCCCAGGGGAGCGTGAGCGCTGGGCTGCCTTGTCGCCGGCAGCGGCGCGGATCGGCCGCTGCGGCGGGATTTCGACGGTTTTCCACGCGCTGGCGCTGGCGGCGGTCCTGCTCTGGGCCGAATATCTCGTGCCCCCCGAGCCGATCGCCATCGGCGGCGCGGTCGCCATGGTCTTCGCGCCGAACGAGCCGGCGGCGCCGCACTCCGCCCTACCCCCGGCGGTCCCGACGCCGCCTGCGGCGGCGCCGATGCCGGTTGCCGCGCCGCCACCCGACGCGGCGAATACCCAGACGGAAACGGCAGCCCTCGCGCCGCCGATGCCGCCCCCCGAACCCGCGATCGCCACCACCCAAGAGCCGCCGCCGGCCCGGCCAGCGCCAACCCCCGAGCGCGTGCAGGCGATGGCGCCGCCAGAGGCACCAGCGAAACCGGCGCCGCGCCCGCACCAAGCGCATGCCCCCCCGACACAGATGGCAAAAACGGCGGAACGCGAGCAGGCTTCCGCATCGGCGGCGTCCCCGTCATCCGCCGCCCCGCCCGCGCCTTCCGGCCCCACGCTTGCCACGGCGGCGCTGGTGCCGCCCCACCCGCTCGCCGCGGCCGAGGGTAACCACGCGCCGATTTATCCGGTCTTGTCCCTCAGGCGGCGCGAGCAAGGGCGGGTCGTGCTGTTGGTCAATGTCACCGCCGATGGCCGCGCCGACACCGTGCAGGTGGCAACGAGCAGCGGATTTTCGGCCCTCGACCGCGCCGCCATCGACGCGGTGCAGCAATGGCGCTTCGTCCCGGCGACGCGTGGCGGAACCCCGGTGCCGGCAACCGCCGAGGTGCCGCTCAATTTTACGATCTCGCACTGATCGCCGGGCGCGCCGCCCTTAGAGCAAGGTAGGTTTTGATTGAACCATCCTGTTCAATCAAAACCGGCCAACTTGCTCGCCAAAATAGGGGTAGAGCGTGATCGACTTAAACCGATCGCGCTCTAGGCGTCACGGCTCTCGCCGGGGAGATCGAGCCTCGGCAGGAACGCGCTCCCTTCCCGCACGAGATGCTCCCACAAGGCGCGCGCGGCCGGCAAAAGCCGCTTTTCCCGCCGCCGCACGAGATACCATTGTCGCAAAATCGGCAAGCCGACAACGTCGAGAATGGCAATTCGCCGGTCGGCCCATTCGGCGGCGATGGTGTGGGCGGAAATCAGCGCGATGCCCATGCCGGCGATCACCGCTTGCTTGATCGTCTCATTGCTGCCGAACTCCATCCCGCCGGCGGGGGCGAGACCGGCGCTCTCAAAGAAGCGCTGCACGAGAGCGCGCGTGCCCGAGCCCGGCTCACGCAGCACGAAGGGCTGATCGAGAAGGGCTGCGGGCGGAATCGCCACGCGTCCGGCGAGCGGATGATCGGGGGCGGCGATGATGACGTGGGGATGGGCGCCGATGGCGATTTCGGTAACCTCGAAATGCTCCGGCGGGCGGCCCATGATGGCGAGATCGATTTCGAAACGCTCGAGCGCCGCCACCGTCTCGCCGCGATTGCCGACCAGAAGGCGAAGATCGATCTCGGGATGGACGCGTTTGAAAGCGGCGAGCGCGCTCGGCGCGAAATATTTCGCGGTGCTGATCAACCCGATCGCAACGTGGCCGCGCTGCATGCCGGCGAGGGCGGCGATGGCTTCGAGACAATCGGCGATTTCGCTTTCGATGCGCGCGGTGGTGGCGAGGAGTTCGCGCCCGGCCTCGGTCGGGATCGCTTTGCCGTTGCTGCGCTCCAAAAGCGGCAGGCCAAGACTGTCCTCGATCTCGCGGAGTTGATGCAAAATCGCCGGCGGGCTCACCCCGATGGCGGCGGCGGCGCCGGTGATGGTGCCGTGCTCGACGATGGCGGCAAAGCCGCGCATCTGCTTCAGGGTGAGGCGTCGGCGCGCCCTATTCAATAAATTTTTCATTGCGACAAAGTTAATTAAAATCGCTTTCATCGACAAGAGCGACTATTCATGTCTTCCAAGAGAATGAGCGCGAACGATCATTGCGCCGCCGCCCGGATCACGGAAATTTTGATCCCTTGGAGGAGGAAGCGATGAAACAGACCCTGGAAGACCATCTCAGCCACTGGGCAGCGCATGACCCGGCGCGCGAGGCCATCGCCACGACGGTCCTCGCTTGTGCGCAAGCCGGGCGGAAACTCGCCGAGCTTTGCGCCCTCGGCCCCCTCGCCGGCGATCTCGCCGCCGGCCTTGACGCAAGCCCGAGCGGCGATGCGCAAAAGGAACTCGACCGCCGCGCTCATGATCTGTTCGTCGCCGCCCTTCGCCACGCCCCGGTTGCGGTGCTCGGCTCAGAAGAGGCCGAGGCGCCGCTTGTGCTACGCGCCGACGGGCATCTCGCCGTCGCCATAGACCCGCTCGACGGGTCTTCCAACATCGCCGTCAATGCCCCGCTCGGCAGCATTTTCTCGATCCTGCCAATCGATCCCGCCCTCCCGCCAGCGCAGCAATGGCTGCGCCCCGGGAGCGCGCAACTCGCCGCCGGATTTCTGATCTACGGGCCCGAGACTGCACTGGTGCTGAGCCTTGGCAGCGGCACCGACATCTTCACGCTGCACCGGCCGAGCGGCGCCTTCTTGCTCACCCGCGCCGGCCTCAGCTTGCCGCGTGGGACCAACGAATACGCGATCAACGCCTCCAATTATCGCCATTGGGAGCCGCCGATTCGCGCCTATATCGATGACTGCCTGGCCGGCGCCGAGGGGCCGCGACGGGCCGATTTCAACACCCGCTGGCTCGCCTCGGTGGTCGCGGAAGCGTATCGGATTCTGCTCCGGGGCGGCATCTATCTCTACCCCGGCGACGCCCGCCCGGGCTATCGCGAGGGGCGTCTTCGCCTGGTTTACGAAGCCGCCCCGCTCGCGTTTCTGATCGAGCAGGCGGGCGGCGCGGCGAGCGACGGGGTTGCCCCCATTCTTTCGCGCACGCCAACCAGTTTGCATCAGCGCACACCACTGATTTTCGGCGCCGACGACAAGGTCGCCCGCGTGCGCGCCTATTACGCCGGCGAACTCGCGATCGCCGAGCGCGCGCCGCTGTTCGGCCGGCGCGGCTTGTTTCGCACCGATCGGGAGCTTGCGCCATGTCGCTGAGCCATCCGATCATTTCCGTCACCGGCTCCTCGGGCGCTGGCACGACGACGGTCAAGCACACGTTCGAGCAGATTTTTCGCCGTGAAAAGATCGAAGCCGCCTATATCGAGGGTGACGCCTTCCATCGCTACGACCGCACCGCGATGAAGGCCCGGATGGAAGAAGAAACCGCGCGCGGCAACCATCATTTCAGCCATTTCGGGCCGGACTCCAATCTTTTTGCCGAACTCGAGGCTTTATTCGCACGCTATGGCGAAAGCGGCGTCGGGCGCTATCGCCATTATGTTCATGACGCGATCGAAGCCGAGCGTTATGGCGCCGCACCCGGCACCTTCACCGCGTGGCGTGACCTGCCGGAAGGCAGTGATGTTCTGTTCTATGAAGGCCTGCATGGCGCGGTGATCACCGACGAGGTTAATGTCGCGCGCCACGCTGATCTCAAGATCGGCGTCGTGCCGGTGCTCAATCTCGAATGGATCCAAAAAATCCATCGCGATCGCGCGACACGCGGCTATTCGACGGAAGCCGTGATGGACACCATCCTCCGCCGGATGCCGGATTACGTGCATTACATCATTCCCCAATTCGCTGTCACCGACATCAATTTCCAGCGCGTGCCGACGGTCGATACCTCGAACCCGTTCATCGCGCGCTGGATCCCGACCGCCGACGAATCGCTCGTCGTCATCCGCTTTGCCAATCCGCGCGGCATCGATTTTCCTTATCTGGTCTCGATGATCCATGACAGCTTCATGTCGCGCGCCAATTCCATCGTCATTCCGGGCGGCAAGCTCGATCTCGCGATGCAGCTCATTCTGACGCCGCTCATCCTGCAACTGATGGAACGCCGCCGCCGCGCGCGTTGAGGACACCGCACGTGAACCATTCCGCAAAAGCCATGCCCGGCACGACAACCGACCGCGATCTCGCCAACGCCATTCGCGCGCTCGCGATGGATGCCGTTGAGCGCGCGCAATCGGGCCATCCCGGCATGCCGATGGGCATGGCCGATGTCGCGACGGTGCTCTGGACGCAATTTTTGAAATTTGACCCGCAAGCGCCGGACTGGCCGGATCGCGACCGCTTCGTGCTCTCTGCCGGGCATGGTTCGATGCTGCTCTACGCTCTGCTTTATCTCACCGGCTTTCCCGCGATGACACGCGATGAGCTGATGCGCTTTCGCACGCTCGGCGCGAAAACCCCGGGCCATCCCGAATACGGCCACACCGCCGGCGTCGAGACGACGACCGGCCCGCTCGGTCAAGGCTTTGCCAACGCCGTCGGCATGGCGCTCGCGGAAGCGATGCTCGCCACGCGTTGGGGGCGACAATACGTCGATCACTGGACCTACGTGATCGCCGGTGATGGCTGTCTGATGGAGGGAATTTCGCATGAGGCGGCCTCGCTCGCTGGCCATCTCGGCCTTGGCCGCCTGATCGTGCTTTATGATGACAATCACATCTCGATTGACGGCCCGACCTCGCTTGCGATGTCCGATGACACGCTGCTTCGCTTCACCGCTTATGGCTGGCAGGCGCAGGCGGTGGACGGGCATGATCCGGAGGCGGTGGCGCGGGCGATCGCCGCCGCGCGGCGTGATCCCCGTCCGTCGCTGATCGCCTGCCGCACGGTGATCGGTTTCGGCGCGCCGGGAAAACAGGGCACGGCGGGCGTTCATGGGGCGCCGCTCGGCGCCGACGAAATCGCCAAGGCGCGCGCCACCTTGCCTTGGGAGGCGCCTCCTTTCGAGATCCCGCCCGACATTCTCGCGGCCTGGCGTGCCGCCGGCCGGCGCTCGCGTCCGCTCCGGCGGGCGTGGGAGAAGAGTTTTGCCGAGGCCCCGGCCGATTGCCGCGAATTTTTCGCCCGCGCGGAAAGCCTTGCGCTCCCTGAGACTCTGGCGCCGGCTTTGGCAGAGTACCGGCAATCGCTGCTGGCGTCGCGCCCCAACGTTGCAACGCGCAAGGCGAGTGAAGCGGTGCTGGACGTGATTGCGTCTCATCTGCCCGAATTGCTTGGCGGCTCGGCGGATCTCACGCACTCCAACAATACCCTCGCGCGCGGCATGACCCCGGTGCGGCCGGGTGATTTTTCCGGGCGCTATCTTCATTATGGCGTACGCGAACATGCCATGGCGGCGGCGATGAACGGGATTGCGCTCCATCGCGGGTTCATCCCGTATGGCGGCACCTTCCTCGCCTTTTCCGATTACGCGCGCGGCGCCATCCGGCTCTCGGCGCTGATGGGATTGCGGGTGATCTACGTGATGACGCATGACAGTATCGGCCTTGGCGAGGACGGGCCGACACATCAGCCCATCGAGCATCTCGCGGCCTTGCGCGCCATGCCTAATCTTTTGGTCTTTCGTCCCGCCGATGCGATCGAAACGGCGGAATGCTGGGAGGCGGCGCTGCGCGAGACGGCGCGGCCTTCGCTGCTCGCGCTCTCGCGCCAGGCGCTGCCATTGCTCCGCGAGGGCGACGCCACCGAGCCACTTGCCGCGCGCGGTGCCTATGTGTTGGCGGAGGCGAGCGGGGCGCGGCGCCTGACCTTGATCGCCTCCGGCTCGGAAGTCGCGATCGCACTTGATGCACGCAAAAGTCTCGAAAAAAGTGGCGTTCCCACCGCGGTGATTTCGATGCCGTGCTTTACGCTGTTCGATGAACAGAGCGCAGCCTACCGCGCCCATGTGCTCGGCGGGGTGCCGCGTCTTGCGATCGAGGCGGCATCGCCCTTCGGTTGGGCGCGTTATGTCGGAAGCGAGGCGAATGTCGTTGGCTTGCGGGGTTTTGGCGCGTCCGCCCCGGCGGGCGAGCTTTATGCGCATTTCGGCCTGACGGCGGCAGCGATCGCGGCGCGCGGCCGGACACTGCTCGGCCTCGCTGACGCCGCACCCTGAGCGGATATCGCGTCCTTCCGTTAAACTCGGAGAGAAAGCCCATGTCTCTTATCACTCTTCGCCAATTGCTCGACCACGCCGCTGAGTATCGTTATGGCGTACCGGCATTCAACATCAATAACATGGAGCAGTTGCTCGCCATCATGAACGCGGCGCGCAAAGCCGCCGCGCCCGTCATTATCCAGGCGAGCCGCGGCGCCCGCGCCTATGCCGGCGATGCGATGCTGCGCCACATGGTGGCGGCGGTGGTTGAGACCTATCCCGAAATTCCGCTTTGCTTGCACCAAGATCATGGCGAGCGGGTTGCGACGTGTCTTTCCGCCATCCAGAACGGTTTTACCTCGGTGATGATGGACGGTTCGTTGCTTGCCGACGGCAAAACACCCGCTGACTATGCCTATAATGTCAACGTGACGGCGGAAGTGGTGCGACTTGCGCACAGCGTCGGGGTCTCGGTCGAGGGCGAACTCGGCTGCCTCGGCTCGCTCGAGAGCGGCCATGGCGAGGCCGAGGACGGACATGGCGCCGAGGGTGTGCTCGATCGTGCGCAATTGCTCACCGATCCTGATCAGGCCTTCGATTTCGTCACGCGCACCGGTGTTGACGCGTTGGCGGTTGCGATCGGCACCAGCCATGGCGCCTATAAATTCAACCGCGCGCCGAGCGGTGACATTCTCGCGATGGAAATTGTCAAGGCGATCCATGCGCGTTTGCCGAACACGCATCTCGTCATGCATGGCTCGTCTTCGGTGCCGCAGGAGCTGCAGGACATTTTCAACCGCTTCGGTGGCGCGATGCCGCAGACCTGGGGGGTGCCGGTCGCGGAGATCGTCGAGGGGATTCGCTTCGGCGTGCGCAAGATCAATATCGATACCGATTGCCGTCTCGCGATGGCTGGGCAGTTTCGCAAAATGGCCACCGAGCACGCGGCGGAGTTTGACCCGAGGGCGTTTCTCAAACCGGCCATGGCCGCACTCGAAGCGCTTTGTCTCAGCCGTTTCGAGGCGTTCGGCGCCGCCGGCATGGCGCCGAAGATCGCACCACTCCCACTGGCAGCGATGGCGCGGCGTTATGCCGATGATGCCAAACGCAACACGACCAACCAGACCGCACAAGCCGCCTGACGTTCGTTTCAGTCACAGGAGCTCACCATGAACAAAGTCACGGCGACGGCACGCAAGGGCCGCTACGATGCCGGAGTGATGAAATACAAGGAAATGGGCTATTTCGATCTCGACTATCAGCCCAAGGATACCGATATCCTCGCGCTCTTTCGCATCACGCCGCAAGAGGGTGTCGATCCCGAGGAGGCCGCCGCGGCGGTCGCCGGGGAAAGTTCGACCGCAACCTGGACGGTGGTGTGGACCGACCGCCTCACCGCTTGCGAGAAATATCGCGCGAAATGCTATCGCGTCGATCCGGTGCCTGGGCAAGAAGGGCAGTATTTCGCTTATATCGCCTATGATCTCGATCTCTTTGAGCCAGGCTCGATCGTTAATCTCTCGGCCTCGATCATCGGCAATGTCTTCGGCTTCAAGCCGCTGAAGGCACTCCGGCTCGAGGATATGCGTCTGCCGGTCGCCTATGTGAAAACTTTCGATGGGCCAGCCACCGGGATCGTCGTCGAACGCGAGCGGCTCGACAAGTTCGGCCGGCCGCTACTCGGCGCGACGGTGAAGCCGAAGCTCGGACTTTCCGGGCGCAATTACGGACGGGTGGTGTACGAGGCTCTGAAAGGTGGTCTCGATTTCACCAAAGACGACGAGAACATCAACAGCCAGCCCTTCATGCACTGGCGCGACCGCTTTCTCTATTGCATGGAAGCGGTCAACCGCGCGCAGGCGATGACCGGCGAAGTCAAGGGCACGTATCTCAATGTCTCCGCCGCCACCATGGAGGACATGTATGAGCGCGCCGAATTCGCCAAGGAACTCGGCTCGGCGATCATCATGATCGATCTCGTCATCGGCTATACCGCCATCCAGTCGATGGCGAAATGGGCGCGCCGGAACGATATGATCCTTCATCTCCATCGCGCCGGCCATTCGACCTACACGCGGCAGAAATCGCATGGCGTCAGTTTTCGCGTCATCGCCAAATGGATGCGCCTCGCCGGCGTCGATCACATCCATGCCGGCACCGTGGTTGGCAAGCTCGAGGGCGATCCGGCGACGACGCGCGGCTATTATGACATTTGCCGCGAGATGTACAATCCCATGCGGCTCGAGCACGGGATTTTCTTCGACCAGGACTGGGCGAGCCTGCGGCGCATGATGCCCGTCGCTTCTGGCGGCATCCATGCCGGACAGATGCATCAACTGCTCGATCTGCTCGGTGAAGACTGCGTCCTGCAATTCGGCGGCGGCACCATCGGCCATCCGATGGGCATCGCCGCCGGCGCGACCGCGAACCGGGTTGCGCTCGAGGCGATGGTGCTTGCGCGCAACGAGGGGCGAGACATTCTGGCGGAAGGGCCGGCGATCTTGCAAGACGCGGCGCGAGGTTGCACGCCGCTCGCCCAAGCGCTCGAAGTCTGGAAAGACGTCAGTTTCAATTACACCTCGACCGATACCCCGGATTTCGTTCCGACATTGACGCCGGCCTGAGAAACGCCGCGCGAAAGGAGACGATGATGCCTATCACCCAGGGAACCTTCAGCTTCCTCCCCCCTCTGACCGACGCGCAGATCGGCGCCCAGGTGAGATATTGCCTGGCGAAAGGCTGGGCCCTCAATATCGAGTTCACCGACGATCCGCATCCCCGCAACACCTATTGGGAGATGTGGGGGACGCCGATGTTCGATCTCAAAGACCCGGCGGGGTTCATGTATGAATTGGCCGAGTGTCGAAAAGTCCATGCCGGGCGCGGCTATATCCGGGTTTCGGCGTTCGATGCGACGCCGGGTTGGGAATCGCTCCGGCTTTCCTTCATCAGCGATCGACCGGCCGAGGAACCCGGCTTCATGGTGGTGCGCGAGGAGCGGGCCGGCCGCATGATCGGCTATACCATGCGCGCCTATGCCACCGATCGCCCGGCCGGCGCGCGTTATTGACCCTTCCCCCCGACTGCCGGCCCGCCGCGAGGAGGGCCGGCATTTTTTTCCAAGGGAAAAGCCATGGATGCGACGGCGGATGCGACAATCGACCTCGAGGCGGCCTATCTGCGTTCGGGGGTCGGCGAAATCCTCGATGAACTCGATCGCGAATTGGTTGGCCTGCAGCCGGTCAAGCGGCGGATCAGGGAGATCGCGGCGCGGCTTTTGATCGATCGGCTGCGCCAGGAATTTGGCGCGGGCGGCCAGGCGCCGACGCTCCACATGTCTTTCACCGGCAATCCCGGCACCGGCAAAACCACGGTCGCGCTGCGCATGGCGGATATTCTCCATCGGCTGGGTTATATCCGCACCAATCAGCTCGTCTCGGTCACGCGTGACGATCTCGTCGGCCAATATATCGGGCACACCGCGCCGAAGACCAAGGAAATCCTCAAGAAAGCGATGGGCGGCGTGTTGTTCATCGACGAAGCCTATTACCTCTATCGCCCGGAAAACGAGCGCGATTATGGGCAGGAGGCGATCGAGATCCTGCTTCAAGTAATGGAAGCGCAGCGTCGCGATCTCGTCGTCATTCTCGCGGGCTACGGAGACCGGATGGACCGGTTTTTCACCGCCAATCCGGGATTTCGCTCGCGTGTCGCCCACCACATCGATTTTCCCGATTACGCTGACGAAGAACTGTTCGCGATCGCCGAGAAAATGCTGGCAAGCCAGCATGACCGCTTCGATGCGGGGGCAGCGGCGGCGTTTCGCGACTATATCGCAGCGCGCCGGCGCCAGCCGCATTTCGCCAATGCGCGGTCGATCCGCAACGCCCTCGATCGCGCGCGGCTGCGCCAAGCGGTGCGCTTGTTTGAGGACCGTGCGCGGCCGCTTGCGGTCGGCGATTTGATCACCCTCGTCGCCGATGACATTCTGCGCAGCCGAGTCTTCGACCAAACCAGCCCAGCAGAGGAAAAGCCATGACCGCAACGCCGCTGATCGCGCCCTCGCTGCTCGCCGCCGATTTCGCCCGCCTCGGCGAGGAGGTGCAGGCGATCGACGCGGCGGGGGCGGATTGGCTGCATCTCGATATCATGGACGGGCACTTCGTGCCGAATATCAGCTTCGGCCCGGATATCATCCGCGCGATCCGCCCGTTCAGCAAAAAATGCTTCGATACGCATCTGATGATCGCGCCGGTCGATCCCTATCTCGAAGCCTTCGCCAAAGCCGGGGCGGACCGCATCATCGTCCATGCCGAGGCCGGCGTGCATCTCGAACGCACCCTTGCCGCGATCGGCGCGCTCGGCAAAGCGGCGGGGGTCGCGCTCAACCCGGCGACACCGGAAAGCGCCGTCGCCTACGTGCTCGACCGTGTCGATCTCATCCTGGTGATGAGCGTCAATCCCGGCTTCGGCGGCCAGGCATTTCTGCCCGCGGTTCTCGAGAAAATCCGCCGCGTGCGCGCCCTTATCGGGACGCGGCCGATCCATATCGAGGTCGATGGCGGCATCACCACGCAATCCGCGCCCGCGGTTCTCGCCGCCGGCGCCGATGTGCTGGTCGCGGGCTCGGCGGTGTTCCGCGCCCCGCCCTATGCGCGGGCGATCGCGGCGCTGCGCGAGGCGGCGGCGCAATGAGCCTCGGGGCTTGCCTTTTCGCCGCCCAGCCTGTCATCTCGCGCCCGTGAGATAAGGCAAAGCGGGAGGATGCGGTGACGAGAAATCATGGTCTTGGTCTGGCGGCGGGGCTTTTGCTGCTCGCCGCGATGGCTCCGCTGCGCGCGTTCGCGGATCAGGCGGCTGACCCGATGGGCGGGGAGATCGCGGTCTCCGAACACATGGTGCCGGCGCCGCAAAAGGGCCTCGAGATTTACGTCCGCAACAAGCATCTCGCCGGGGTGTCGACGTTCGGGCCGGAAAAAACCTTGGTTTTCGTCCATGGCGCGACCTATCCGGCGAGCACCGCCTTCGATCTTCCGCTCGGCGGGTTTTCCTGGATGGATTACCTCGCCCGCCATGGCTATGACGTCTATCTCCTTGACCTTCCTGGCTATGGCCGCTCGACGCGGCCGCCAGAGATGGATGCGCCGGCATCGGCCAATCCGCCGCTCGAGACCACTGACCAGGCGGTCGCGGCCCTCGGCGCCGTGGTCGATGACGTGCTGCAGCGGCGTGGTCTCCAAAGCCTCGACGTCATGGGCTGGTCGTGGGGGACGGCGATCGCCGCTGGCTTCGCCGCCGAGCACCCGGCCAAGGTGCATCGCCTGGTGCTTTATGCGACGCTTTGGGTGATGGATCAGCCCTCCACCACCCTCAAGATCGACCCCGACCATCTCGGCGCCTATCGCCAGGTGACGCGGGCGGACGCGGAAAAACGCTGGCTTTCGGGCCTCACGCCCGAGCAGCAGGCGGGGCTGATCCCACCCGGCTGGTTCGCGCAATGGGCGGACGCGACCTTCGCGACCGACCCCAAGGGGGCGGCGCAAAACCCGCCGGTGCTGCGCGCCCCGGAGGGGGTGATCTACGATGTCGTGCGCTATTGGCAGAAGGGGCACCCGACCTGGGATCCGGCCAAGCTCACCATGCCGGTGCTGATGGTGCAGGCGGAATGGGATCACGACACACCTCCCTACATGTCCCATACCGTGTTTCCACTGATCACCCATGCGCCGTGGAAGGAATATGCGATGCTCGGGGAGGGGACGCACACGATCATCATGGAAAAAAACCGCCTGCAATTGTTCCGCGTCGTGCAGGATTTCCTCGATATGCCGGCGCCGCGTTGAGGAGAGTTTCGCACGATGTCCTTTCGCACCCTCGATGGTCTGACGCTTGCGGGAAAGCGGGTGCTGCTCCGCGCCGATCTCAACGTGCCGCTGCATGACGGGCGCATCACCGATCGCACCCGGCTCGAACGCCTGACCCCGACCATTCGTGAACTCGCGGCGAAGGGGGCGCGGGTCATCGTCTGTTCGCATTTCGGCCGCCCCAAGGGCAAGCCGGATCCGGCCTTCTCCCTCGCGCCGGTCGCCGCCGCGCTCGGCGAGGTGCTGGGTCGTCCGGTCGCGTTCGCGGCTGACTGCATCGGGCCCGCGGCACAGGCGGCGGTCGCGGCGTTAGCGCCGGGCGGGGTGCTGGTTTTGGAGAACACCCGGTTTCACGCCGGCGAGGAGGCGAACGATCCGGCCTTCGCGCAAGCGCTCGCCGATCTCGCCGATCTTTACGTCAATGACGCGTTTTCCGCTGCCCACCGCGCCCATGCCAGCACCGCGGCCGTCGCCCATCTGCTGCCCGCCTATGCCGGGCGGCTGATGCAGCGCGAGTTGGAGGCGCTGGCTGCCGCCCTCGACCATCCGGCGCGCCCGCTCGCGGCCATCGTCGGCGGCGCGAAAGTGTCCACCAAGCTCGCTCTGCTCGGCAATCTCATCACGCGGGTCAACGCGCTGGTGATCGCCGGCGCCATGGCCAATACGTTTCTCGCCGCAAACGGCATCGCCATCGGATCCTCGCTCGAGGAGCCGAGCATGCACGATGCCGCGCGGCAGATCGCGGCGGCGGCCAAAGCAGCGGGTTGCGAGATCATTCTCCCGATCGATGCGGTGACGGCGACGGAATTCCGCGCCAACCCGCCGACCCAAATGGTCGCGATCGACGCCGTTGCCCCCGGCACCCTCATTCTCGATCTCGGCCCGGCGAGTGTCGCGCGGCTCGTCGAAAAGCTCGCCGGCTGGAAGACGCTGGTCTGGAATGGCCCACTCGGCGCCTTCGAGACGCCGCCTTTCGATGCCGCCACCACGGCGCTCGCCCGCGCCGTCGCGGAGCGCACCGCGGCGGGTCAGCTCCTCAGCGTCGCTGGCGGCGGCGATACCCTCGCCGCACTGCATCACGCCGGGGTCGCCGAGCAGTTTTCCTATCTTTCGACCGCCGGCGGCGCCTTTCTCGAATGGCTGGAGGGGAAAACCCTGCCCGGGGTCGCGGCGCTGGGCTGACGCCGCCTGATCACGTCAGCCACCAGCGGCAGGCGCTTTACGGCCTTGCGCCATAAACCAGCCCGGCGAGCAGGGCGCCGGCGAGCAGATAGGCGAAGGCGGCGAGCAGGAACGGCGCGCCGGGGAAGAAGATCGCCGCACCCGGCGCGGTGAAATGCGCAAAAAGCGCCGCGCCCAGGAGCGGGGCGAAGATCGCCGTGAGACTTTGCAGCGAGGCGAGCACCCCCTGCGCCTCGCCCTGGCGGTCGGCGCCGGCCTCGGCGGCGAACAGGGCGCGGATCGCCGGCGTGTTGATCGCGCCCAGCGCCGAAATCATGACGCCGGCATAGATCATCCAGCCGGCGGCGGCGAAGGCGTAGGTGCTTTGGGCGAGGGCGGCGACCAGGCAGCCGAGCAGCGCCGTTCGTGTCTCGCCGAAACGGCCGAGGATGCGGCGCATGAGAAAGCTCTGCACCAGGGCCTGGGAAAGCCCGGCCAACGCCAGCGCGAAGCCGTTTTGCGTCGTGTGCCAGCCAAAGCGAAGTCCGGTCGAAAGCACGAAAGCGCTTTGCAGCGCGCCGAGGCCGAACCAGGTGGCGCTCCAGGCGCAGGCGAGGCGGCGCGCGCGGGGATTGGCGCGCAGGGCAGAGAGGGCCGCGATCGGGTTGGCCCGACGCCAGGAAAAATTCCGCCGGTGTTCTTTCGCCAGAGATTCCGGCAGCACGAAAAAACCATAAAGCGCGTTGCAGAGCGAAAGCCCGGCGGCGGCGAGAAAGGGCAGCCGCAGCCAGATCCCGCCGAGCACGCCGCCGACCACCGGGCCGAGCACGAAGCCGAGCCCGAACATCGCCCCGACCAGCCCGAAACGCTGGCCGCGCCGCTCGGGCGGGGTCACGTCCGAGATATAGGCGGTCACCGCCGAGATATTGGCGGTGGTCACGCCGGCGAGCAGGCGCGCGAACAAGACGAAGCCGAGCGAGGGGGCAGCGGCGAGGATGAGATAGTCGATCCCGAGGCCGAGGACCGAGAGCAGCATCACCGGGCGGCGGCCGAAACGGTCCGACAAGCCGCCGATGATCGGCGAGAAGATGAATTGCATGGCCGCGAAACTGGTGGCGAGCAGGCCGACCCAGGCGGCGGCATGGCTCGCATCGCCGCCCGAGAGTTCGAGCACCAGTTGCGGCACGATCGGGATCACGAGCCCGATGCCGAGCGCATCGATCGCGAGCAAGGCAAGCGCGAAGCCGATCGCCGGCGCCCGCCCGCCGCTCACGCCGGCCTCGCCGCGGCGGCGAGGCGGACGCATTTGCGCATCACCGAGGGCAGCGCCTCATCGGCCAAAGCCGCCACCGGGCGCGCAAAACCGCCGAGATCGGCGGCGGGAAACGCCGCAACAGAGCCGGCATAGACATCGAGCGAGAGCGCGAAATGGGTGAAAACATGCCGCACCGCGCCGAGTTTGCGCCACTCCGCCGCGATCGGCGCCGCCGCGAGCGCTTCCGCCTCCGCCCACGGCGCCCCTTCGCGCCAAGCGGTGCCGGGCAGCTCGACCATGCCGGCGAGCAGGCCGCGCCCCGGCCGACGGCGGAGCAGCACCGCGCCGCTCGCGTCGGTGAGCCAGAATTGCGCCCCGAAACGCTCCGGCCGTGGCGGTTTCGCGGCGCGGCGCGGCAATTGCGCGGCAATGCCGAGGCGCTCGGCCCGGCAGCCGGCGCGGAGCGGGCATTCCGGGCAGCGCGGCGCGGCTTTGACGCAGATCCCGGCGCCGAGATCAAACAAGGCCTGCGTCGCGTCCCCGGGCCTTGCGCGAAACGCCGGCGCGGCGGCGAGGGTTTCGGCCGCGTCGGCGATTTCCGCCAGCGCCTGCGGCAGCGGCGTCGTGATCGCAAGAAGCCGCGCCAGCACCCGCGCGACATTGCCATCGACCGCGAGCGCCGGCACCCCGAAGGCGATCGCGGCGATGGCGGCGGCGCTATAGGCGCCAATCCCCGGCAATTGCCGTAAATCCGCCGGCGTGCGCGGAAAGCCACCCGCCGCGGCAATCATCCGCGCCGCGCGATGGAGGTTGCGGGCGCGGGCATAATAGCCGAGCCCAGCCCAGAGCCGCAGAACCTCGCTCTCGGGCGCCGCGGCGAGGCTTGCGAGGGTTGGGAAGCGCTGGGTAAACCGCGCGAAATAGGGTATCACTGCCGCGACCGTGGTCTGTTGCAGCATGATTTCGCTGAGCCAGACCCGATAGGGATCGGCGGTCTCGCCGGCCCCCGCGCGCCAGGGCAAAACCCGCCGCGCGCGGTCGTAAAAGGCGAGCAGCGCCGGCCAGTCGAGAGCGAGCCGGGTGAGGGCGGCGGGAGAGGGCATGATGGCGGGCACGAAGACGTCTATGCATGGGCGGCACGCTGACGGCAAGGCAAGCGCCGCCGCCCCAGCGAGCACGGAGATGGCGCGGCGCGGCGCCGGCCCGCGCCCGCTCGGCGTTCTGCTCGCCCCCCTCCTGCGCCCGGCGTTCAGCAAGCGCGCCCCGGCGATTGCGCAACTCGCGGCCGACTGGCCGGCGATCGTCGGCCCGCACCTGGCCGCGCAGACCACGCCGCGCCGGCTCGCCGCGGGGACGTTGACACTCGCCTGCGCCGGCACGGTCGCGCTGGAATTGCAGCATAGCGGGCCGGCGCTGATCGAGCGGATCAACACCCATCTCGGCCGCGATGCGATCAAGCGGCTGCGTTTCGCGCAAAATCTGCTGCCGCCGCTCGCGCGCACGCTCCCCGCCGGCGATCCGGCGATCGCGGCCGCTGTCGAGGCGCGCCTCGACGGGCTTCCCGCCTCCGAGCTACGGAGTGCGCTTGCCGCCCTTGGCCGCGCCATCCATGCCGCGGGACAACGGTAGATAAAGGTCTCGACTTTTTCCCCGCCGATACGGTAATCTACAACATGTTGAGGAAATCATGCTGATCCAGCGTCGCCCCCTACTAGCTCTTGTGGCCGGCCAGATAGTCGCGCTGCCCTTTCTCGCCCCCCGCGCGGCGCGCGCCGCCGATGCCGGTGGCGATCCCCGCTTCGCGCCGCGCACGCTGGGCTCCGATCAGGCGCCGATCAAAGTGATGGAATTCTTCTCGCTCACCTGCACCCATTGCGCGGCGTTTTCGCGCGAGACCATGCCGGAGGTGAAGGCGAAGCTGATCGAGACTGGCAAGGTGCAGATGATCTATCGCGATTTCCCGCTCGACCGGGTCGCCCTGATGGCGGCGATGGTCGCGCGCACGCTGCCGCCCGACCGCTATGAGCCGTTCATCACCGCGCTGTTCGCGAGCCAGGATCACTGGGCCTTCAACCGCCAGAGCGACCCGCGCGAGGAGCTTGCCAAAATGGCCGGGCTCGCCGGCCTCTCACGCCCGGCCTTTGACGCCGCGATCGCCGATAAGGCGCTCGAGCAGTTCGTGCTCGCCGGCCAGCAAAAGGCGGAGGACGAATACCATGTCGATTCGACGCCGACCTTCGCCGCCAATGGCCAGACCCATGCCGGCGAAATGACCTACGCCGCCTTCAGCGCTTTCATCGGCGCCGCCAGCGGTTAGGCGGGGCCGCTTCGTGCCGGCGAGCTTTGCCAAACTCCGGATCGCGGGCTTCAAAAGCTTCGCCGAACCGACCGCGCTCGACATTCTCCCCGGCCTTACCGGCATTGTCGGGCCGAATGGCTGCGGCAAGTCGAACGTCGTCGAGGCGCTGCGTTGGGTGATGGGCGAAAGCTCGGCCCGCAGCCTTCGCGGCGGCGAGATGGACGATGTCATCTTCGCCGGCACGACCCATCGCCCGTCGCGCAATTTCGCCGAGGTGGCGCTGATGCTGGAGGACGCCGCCGGCCGCGCGCCGCCGCCCTGGCATGCCCAAGCGGAGCTCGAAATCAGCCGCCGCATCGAGCGCGAAGCGGGCAGTTCCTATCGCATCAACGGCCGCGAGGCGCGGGCCCGCGACGTCCAAACCCTGTTTGCCGATCTCGCCTCCGGCGCGCGCACCTCGGCGATGGTGAGCCAGGGGCGGGTCGCGTCCCTGGTCAATGCCCGCCCCGATGAACGTCGCGCGATCCTCGAGGAAGCCGCCGGCATCAGCGGGCTGCATGCCCGCCGCCACGAGGCGGAGCTGAAACTGCGCGCAACCGAGGCCAATCTCAGCCGCGCCGAGGAATTACGCGCGACCCTCGAGACCCAGTTGCAGGGGTTGAAGCGCCAGGCGCGCCAGGCCCATCGCTACCGCAACCTCTCGGGCGCCATCCGCACCGCCGAGGCCGAGTGGCTTGCGATCCAGCACCAGCGCGCCAGCGCCGCGCGGGACGCGGCCGGGGCGGCGCTGGCGGCGGCGCAAGCTTTGGTCGCGGCGCGGGGCGAGGACGCGCGGGCGGCGGCGGCGCGGGCGGAGCAGGCGTCGCTCGCGCTGCCGGCGCTGCGCGGCGCCGAGGGCGAGGCGCGAACCGCGCTCGAGCGGGCGCGGGTCGCGCTCGAACAGATCGCCGCCGAGGAACGGCGTGCCGCTTCGGCGCTGGCCGAGGCGCGGGCGGCACGCCAGCGGCTCGAGCGCGACCGGGCGCATGCCGAGCAATCGCGCGCCGAGGCGGCAGCGGCGCTTTCCCGGCTGGAGGAGGAAACCGCCCGGCTCACCGCCGAGGCGCAAGCGCACCCGGCCCAGGCCGAGGCCGCCGCCGCCGCCCTCGCCGCCGCCACCGACGCGGCACGCGCGGCTGAGGCGGAGGCCAATCGCGCTCTCGAAATCGCGGCCGAGGCCGAGGCCGGGAGCCGCGCCCTGGCGGCGGCGCGCGGCGAGGCCGAGGCGCGGGCGCGGCGGGCGAGCACAGCGCTGGCGCGGCTGCGTGAGGAAGCGGCACGCCTGCCCCAGATCGCGCCCGAGCGGCTGGCGGCGGCGCGGGCGGCGAGCGCCGCGGCGGACGCGGCGCTGGAGGCGGCGCGACGTCAGCGCGCCGAGAGCGAGACCGCCCGCCAGGCCGCCGAAGCCGCCTTCGCCGCCGCCCGCGACGCGCAAAGCGAGCGCGAGGTGGCGCGGGCGAAGTTCGCGGCCGAGGCGGAGGCGCTGGCGGAACTGCTCGCCGTCAAGAATGACGCGCGCTGGCCGCGCATCGAGGATGCGCTGGAGGTGCCGGAGGGGCTGGAAACAGCCCTCGGCGCGGCGTTCGGCGAGGATCTCGACTCGGCTGCCGACCCGCAGGCGCCGCGTTATTGGCGGGAATTGGCGCCGCTCGATCCCGCGCCGTTGCCCGCCGGCGCCGAACCGCTCGCTGGCCTGGTCCGCGCCCCGGCGGCGCTCGCCCGCGCGCTCGCGGCGGTTGGGCTGGTCGAGGGGGATGCGGCGGGAGACGCTTTGCAGCCGCAACTCGCCCCGGGACAGATATTGGTGTCGCGGGCCGGCGCGGTCTGGCGCTGGGATGGCCATGGCGTTCACGCCGGCACGCCGACCGCGGCCGCGGTGCGGCTCGCGCAGCGGAACCGGCTCGCGGCCCTGCGCGCCCGGCTGGCCGAGGCAACGGCGGCGGCCGAGGCGGCGCGCTCGCGCCGGATGGCAGCGGAAGCCGCGGAAAAATCCGCCCGCGAGGCTGAGAAAACCGCCCGCGATGCGGCCCGTGTCGCGGAGCAGGCGGCCGAGCAAGCGCGTGCCGCCGCCGCCCGGCTCAGCGCCGAGGCGGCGACCGCGGCGGCACGCGCCAAGGCTCTCGATGAGCAACTGACCCGCGCCGGCAGCGAGGCGGAGGAAGCACAAGCGGCACTGACGCGCCTGGCCGAGGCCGCCGCCGCCCTTCCCGACGTCGCCGCCGCCACCGCCGCGCGTGACGCGGCGCGGGCGACGCTGGCCGCGGCGCGCGAGGCGGAAAACGCGGCGCGGCGCGCGCATGACGGGCTGGAACGCGCGGCGGCGTTGCGCACGAGCCGCCTCGCCGCGATC
The DNA here is from genome assembly GCF_003352165.1 of Acidibrevibacterium fodinaquatile. Lineage (GTDB taxonomy): Bacteria > Pseudomonadota > Alphaproteobacteria > Acetobacterales > Acetobacteraceae > Acidibrevibacterium > Acidibrevibacterium fodinaquatile. The sequence goes on along the minus strand of NZ_CP029176.1, from coordinate 789,665 downwards.
GCGACCGAACGGGACAACGCGCAGGCGCGGGCACGCGACGCCGAGGCGCGCGGCGCCGATTATGCCGCGCGTATGGCCGAAAGCGCGACGGCGCTGGCGGCCGCGGAGGCAGAGCCGGCGCGCCTTGCCGCGACGCGAGACGGTTTCGCCGAGGCTCTGGCGGCAGCGGAAGCGCGGCATCGCCAGGCCGCCGCCGCGCTCGCCACCGCCGAGAGCGAGGAAGCCGCCGCCACGCGTGGCGCGCGCGAGGCCGAGGCGGCGTTGGCGCAGGCCCGCGAAGCGATGGTGCGCGGAGAAGGCGAGGTCGCGACCGCCGATCACGCCTGGGGGGTGATCGCCGAGCGGGTTTTGACGCGGCTCGGCGCCACGCCCGAATTTCCCCCCCTCCCCGACCCGCTCGACGCGGAGGCCGAGGAGAAAGCACGCAAGCGCTTCGAGCGCCTGACCCGCGAGCGCGACGAAATGGGCCCGGTCAATCTCCGCGCCGAGATCGAAGCCGGCGAGATCGAAGCGCAGATCGCCACCATCATGCGCGAATGCGACGAAATCACCACGGCGATCGCCAAGCTCCGCGGCTCGATCGGCCATCTCAACCGCGAGGGGCGCGAGCGCCTCGGTGCCGTGTTCGCCGAGATCGATCGCCATTTCCAAGCGCTGTTCGCGCGCCTGTTCGGCGGCGGACGGGCGCATCTCGCGCTGGTCGGCTCGGATGATCCGCTGCTCGCCGGGCTCGAGATCTATGCGCAGCCGCCGGGCAAGAAGCTCGCGACCCTGTCACTGCTCTCGGGCGGCGAGCAGGCGCTGACCGCGCTGTCGCTGATTTTCGCGGTCTTCCGCTGCAACCCGGCGCCGATTTGCGTCCTTGATGAGGTCGATGCGCCGCTCGATGACGCCAATGTCGAGCGTTTTTGCACCCTCCTCGAGGACATGGTGCGCGAAACCGCAACGCGCTTCCTGGTGGTCACCCACCATCATCTCACCATGGCGCGGATGGACCGGCTGTTTGGCGTCACCATGCAGGAGCGCGGCGTCTCGCGCCTGCTTTCGGTCGATCTCGTGCGCGCCAGCGCGTTGGTCGATCCGCCGCGGCTGGCCGCAGAATAGGCGTCGCGGCCAGTTAGCATTTTATAAGATTTTTCTTGTTTTCGCGAAAAATTTCTGATTAATTAACCAAACGGCAATCAGCGAACGCAAGGAGCGGGGAATGGACCTCTCAACCAACGAAGCCGAACAGCGGCAAGACGGATCGGCGGCGGTCATTCCCTTCCCGGCGCGGCCGGCGGCGGAGGCCGAGCGGTTGCGGCGCGCGTTGGCGGCGCTCGACCGGGCCTTGGCCGATCAGCGGCAGGCGGTTTCCACCTGGCGTGGCGCGCTCGGGGATTTGCGCGCGGCGATGGCCGGGCTTGGCGGCCGGGTTACGACCTATCAGAGCGAACTCGACAAGCTCGCCGGCGGGGTCTCGAGCCTCAATGCCCGCGCGACCTGGCTCCGCGACTGGGCTGACAAGGCGTCTCATACCAGCCAGCCGAAAGAATGACACGTCGCTTGAAGACGGTTGGCTGGTATCTTTTTGATGTTGCGCGCAGCCGCCACACCAACTCTGCGCGCATACCGGTCAGCGATTTCGCTGACCGGTATCAGGGGTGATCGAGGCGGGCAGTGCCCAACAGATAAAAGTTTTTTGGTTCTTTTTTCCAAAAAAGAACCACTTCCTTTAAGACGCCTGCGCACTCGCCTCGCTGCGTGTCGCGCCGACGCGGGCGGCGAGCGCCCCGGCCATGAAGGCATCGAGATCGCCGTCGAGCACCGCGTCGGGGTTCGATTTCTCGACCCCGGTGCGGAGATCTTTGACCATCTGATACGGCGCGAGCACGTAGCTCCGGATCTGGTGGCCCCAGCCGATATCGGTTTTCGCGCTCTCCACCAGCGCCGATTGCGCCTCACGCTTCTGCAACTCCGCCTCGTAGAGCCGGGCGCGCAGCATATCCATCGCTTTGGCGCGGTTGCGGTGCTGGCTGCGGTCGGTCTGGCAGGCGACGATGATGCCGCTCGGGATATGGGTGATGCGGATGGCACTCTCGGTTTTGTTGACGTGCTGGCCGCCGGCGCCGGAGGAGCGATAGGTATCGACCTTGAGATCGGCCTCGTTGATCTCGACGGTGATGGTGTCGTCGATCACCGGATAGACCCAGACGCTGGCGAAGCTGGTTTGGCGGCGCGCATTGGCGTCGAACGGGCTGATCCGCACCAGGCGGTGAACGCCGGCCTCGGTTTTCAGCCAGCCATAGGCATTGGCGCCGGAGACCTGGATGGTCGCCGATTTGATGCCGGCCTGTTCGCCGTCGTTGCGATCGATGATGTCCACCTTGTAGCCGCGCTTTTCCGCCCAGCGGAGATACATGCGAAGCAGCATCTCGGCCCAGTCCTGGGCCTCGGTGCCGCCGGCGCCGGCATTGATCTCGACATAGGCGTCATTGCCGTCGGCTTCGCCGGAGAGCAGGCTCTCGATCTCGCGCCGTTTCGCGTCTTCGGCGAGGGCGCGGAGCGTGCCTTCGGCCTCGGCGATCATCGCGGCATCTTGTTCCGCTTCGGCGAGTTCGAGCAATTCGCGCGCGTCGTTGGTTTCGCGCTCGATGCGGCGGACGCTATCGACCCCGGCGGCGAGATGGTTGCGCGCGCGCATCAGGCTTTGCGCGGCGGCGGCGTTTTCCCAGAGCGCCGGGTCTTCAGCGCGGGCGTTTAGTTCGTCGAGGCGGGCGAGGGCGGCATCCCAGTCAAAGATGCCTCCTCAGCAGCGCGAGCGACTGCTGGATCTGCTGGACCAAGGCGTCGGTTTCGGCGGACATCGGGGCTCCGTTCGTTCGTTCGGGGGCGTTGTAATGGCCGCCGGCGCCGGCGGCAATCCCGCGACCGGCGCCTATCCCGCCTTGAGGAGGCGGGCCGCGGCCGGCGCAAAATAGGTCAGGACCCCGTTGGCGCCGGCGCGTTTGAAGGCGAGCAGGCTTTCCATCATGGCGCGGTCATGATCGAGCCAGCCATGGCCGACCGCCGCCATGATCATCGCGTATTCGCCCGAGACCTGATAGGCGAAGGTCGGCACCCCGAAGCGGTCCTTCACCCGCCGCACGATGTCGAGATAGGGGAGGCCGGGCTTGACCATCACCATGTCCGCGCCCTCGACAAGGTCGAGCGCGACCTCGGACAACGCCTCGTCGCTGTTGGCGGGGTCCATCTGGTAGGTTTTCTTGTCCCCGATCAGGGCGCCGGCGGAGCCGACGGCGTCGCGGAACGGGCCATAGAACGCCGAGGCGTATTTCGCGGCGTAGCTCATGATCCGGGTGTGGATCAGGCCGTCGGCGTCGAGGGCGGCGCGGATCGCGCCGATCCGGCCATCCATCATGTCAGAGGGCGCGATGATGTCGATCCCGGCCGCGGCCTGCACCACCGCCTGGCGGGTGAGGACGGCGAGCGAGGCGTCATTGGCGACGTAACCCTCGCGGATCACGCCGTCATGGCCGTGATCGGTGTAGGGGTCGAGCGCGACATCGCCGACCAGGACGAGGGCCGGGAATTCGCGCTTCAAGAGCCGCGCCGCCCGGCACATCAGATTGTCGGGGTTGGTCGCCTCGGTCCCTTCGGCGTCTTTTTTCTCGGGCGGGGTCGCCGGAAACAGCGCGACCGCCGGGATGCCGAGATCGACCGCAGGGGCGACATGGGCAATGAGGCGATCGAGGCTGACCCGCGCAACCCCCGGCATGGAGGCGACCGCCGTGGTCTCGCCGCGCCCCTCGATCACGAAGACCGGCCAGATCAGATCATCGACCGCGAGGCGGTTTTCCGCAACCAGCCGTCGCGTTCCCGCATCCAACCGGTTGCGCCGCATGCGCCGCGCCGGAAACTGCCCGAGCGTCATGACCCTTCCCCCGCTCTGAAACCAAGTCGCGCGGTTCTATCAATTCTCCGGCCGATAGACCAGGAGGGCGGCGGTCGCGGTGTTGGACATGCCGTTGGGGCCAGGCAGTGACTGGCTGAGGACGTAGCCGGCGATGTCATGCGGCAGCGTGCCGGGAAAAGTGCCGGCGGGAGCGACGATGAACAGGCGATCGCGGTCGGGGACGAAAAGCCCGGTGCGGGCGCCAGGGAGGGAGGCGACCGGCGGCGCCGCGAAATAGCCGCCGGGCTGGCCGTCTTGGATGGTGAACACCGAGATTTCGCCCGAGCCGCAGGAGGCATAGATGCGCTGATGGTTGGGGTCGAAGAACACGCCATCGGCGTCGCGGCAGGCGGGTGAGGTGCCGAGCACCTCGCCCTTGTTGCGGTCATAGAGCACCATCAGCGGCGGATTGCGAAAGATCGTCGCAAGCAGCGGCCCCTTGGGGTCGATGGCGAGGGAATAATTATCGGCGCCGCGCAGATTGCGCCAGCGGCCGAGGATCTTGCCGCCATCGATATCGACGACGTCGATCTCCTGCGCATCCGGGATATTGACGAAAATATGCCCGTTGGCGGGGTCGAGCGCGAAGCCCTCGGGGTGGGCGGGGAGATGGACATCGGCGACCTGCTTTCGCGTGCGCGCGTCGATGATTGCCAGGCCGCCACTGCCATAGCCGACGACGACGTGATCGTTGCGCGGGTCAATCAGGATATTGTCGGCATCCCCCGCGAGCTTGAGGCGGCTGATTTCCTTGGTGTTGTCGCCGCGATAGAGGCGCACGCTGCCATCGCCGCCATTGGCGACATAGAGCGTATCGGTGGCGGCGGAAAATCCGACCCCCTGCGGCCGGTCGAGCCCACTGATGCGGCGGACGACGTGGCGCTTCTGCCAATCGACGACATCGACCGTGTTATTGCCGAATTCGGCGATATAGAGCAGCTGCCGTTTCGAATCGAGAGCAAGATGATCAATCCGCCCGAGGGTGTTGGGAAGCGGAATCGTCGCTTCGAGGGCCAGCGGCTGGCTCGCCGAGGAAACCGGGTGAGCGGCAAGTGCCAGCCCAAGAACCGTGGTGGCCCCGAGAAGGCGGGAAAAAATTTTGATCATTGTCGATTGAACCCCTGAAGCAAGCCCTGTTGGATCTAGCTCTTATCCTGTTCCAGCAAAAAAGACCGCACCACGCCAATGGTTTCGGCATCCATCAGCGCCGGCGCATGCCCGGTATCTTTCACCACATGCGGCATGGCCCCGGATTGGACCATCCGCTCGAAGGTTTTCGGCAGCAGGAGATCGCTGTTTTCGCCGCGTATGGCAAGCACCGGGATGTTAATCTTCTCCCACCATGGCCAGAGCTCGGTATCGATCGCAAGCGAGGTGCGGATCGGTTTGGCGATGCCGGGATCATAGTGCAGCGCGACCCGCCCATCCGGCAAATGCCGAGCTGAGGTCTTGGTCAAATGCTCCCAGTGCGCGTCCGAAAGCGGGCCGAAGCCGGCATGGACATGACGGAGATGGGCCTCGAGCGCGAGCAGATCGGGGAATTCCGGGCGCACGCTCATGTAATCACGAATGCGCGCGATCGCGCGTCCCGGCACCATCGGCCCGACGTCATTGAGCACCATGCGCGAGATCGGCGCCCCCGGCGAGGACGCGATCATCATGCCGCAAATGCCGCCCAGAGAGGTTCCGACCCACATCACCCGCTCGCCAAGCGTTGCGAGCAGATGGGTGAGCGCGATGACATAGGATTGCGGCTGATAAAGGCTCGCATCCGGCAGCCAGTCGGAAGCGCCGCGGCCGGGAAGGTCGGGGCTGAGCACATGAAACCGGTCGGCAAGGCCGGCGGCCAGCGCATCGAAATCGCGCCCGCTGCGGGTCAGACCATGGACACAGACCACTGTCGGGTGCTTGCGGCTGCCAAGCTCGTGATAGCGCATGCGATAAAAGCTGCCGGCGAGAAAATAGCGGATTTCCCCCAAAAGGGGCCGCATTAAACCACCCCTTCGGCGCGCAGCCCGGCGATCGCCGCGTCATCGAGGCCGAGCAGTTCGCCGAGCACCGCCGTGGTATGCTCGCCGAGCAGCGGCGGCGGTAAGCGGTAATCGACCGGTGTGACGTCAAGCCGCACCGGGTTGGCGATCACCTTGACGCGATCGTTTTCGGCGCCCGGACGCGCCATTTCGACGACGGCGCCGCGCGCGATCACCTGCGGGTCGGCGAACACCTCGGAAAGCCGGTTGATCGGCCCGCAGCCGATCTTGAGCGCTTCCAGCTTCTCAACCCACCACGCGGTCGGGTGCGCGGCGAGCACCGGGGCGAGAGTCTCCGTAACCAAAGCGCGGTTTTCGACCCGCGCGGCGTTGGTTGCGAAACGCGGATCGGCCAGCAGCGGCGCGAGCCCGAACGCCTGGCAAAAGCGCTGGAAGGTCGGGTCATTGCCGATCGAGAGGACGATGTGGCCATCCTCGGTCGCGAACACCTGGTAGGGGACGATGTTGGGATGCTGGTTGCCGAGGCGCGGCGGGTTCTCGCCGGTCGCGAGATAGTTCATGCCCTGATTGGCGAGCCAGGCGACATGGGTGTCGAGCATGCCGATATCGATCTGCTGGCCGATCCCGGTCTGCTCGCGATGGCGAAGCGCGGCGAGGATGCCGATGCAGCCATAGAGCCCGGCGAAAAGATCGGCAACCGGCACGCCGACCTTCTGCGGCAACCCCTCGGGCTCGCCGGTCAGGCTCATGACCCCGCCCATCGCCTGGATCAGGCTGTCATACCCGGGGCGCGGCGCGTAGGGGCCGGTCTGGCCGAAGCCGGTGATCGAGCAATAGATCAGGCGGGGGAATCGCTCGTGGAGCTGGGCATAGCCGAGGCCATATTTGGCGAGCGCGCCGACCTTGAAGTTCTCCACCAGAATATCGCAGCGCGCGATCAGGGCGAGCGCCAGTTCCTGGCCTTTCGGGGTCGCGATATCGAGGGTGACGGAGCGCTTGTTGCGGTTGACGCCGGTGAAATAGGCGCTTTCGCGACTGCCGGGCATGAAGGGCGGGGCGAAGCCGCGCGTATCATCCCCGCTCCCGGGTTTTTCGATCTTGATGACCTCGGCGCCGAGATCACCGAGCATTTGCGTTGCCGTCGGCCCGGCGAGGACCCGGGTCAAATCGAACACGCGCAAACCCGCCAAGGGACCGCTCGCCGCCATGGTCGCCATCCTCGTTTCTCCGCCTGCAAACCGGCCGCCCCGTGGCGCTCGCCCTTGCAGGGCGCCGGCACTCGGTTCATCTTCGGCCACCGTTTATAGAGACCCAATCACGGGAGGAAAACCCGATGCTCGACCAGCCCATGCCCACCCCGTCGGCCCCGACGCTCGACCAGAACGCGTTGGCGCGCGCCCTTTCGGGCCATCATTTCATCGGCGGGCGGTTCGTCCCGGCCCGCTCCGGGCGCAGTTTCGCGGTGCACAATCCCGCGACCGGAGCCGAGATCGCCCGCGCCGCCGAGGGCGATGCCGCCGATGTCGACGCCGCGGTGGTGAACGCGGCGGCCGCGCAAAAGGACTGGGCGAAACTGCCGGCGCGCAAACGCGGCGCGCTCGTCAGCCAATGCGCCGCCTTGATCGGCGCGCATGCGGAGGAACTCGCGCGCCTGATCGCGCTCGAGACCGGCAAGGCGCTCCGCACCGAAAGCCGGGTCGAGGCGAATGTGGTCGCCGATATTTTCAGCTTCTTCGGCGGCCTCGGCAGCGAGCTGAAGGGCGAGAGCGTGCCGTTCGCGCCGGATGTGCTTTCGGTCACGGTGCGTGAGCCGCTCGGCGTGGTCGGCGCGATCATTCCGTGGAACGTGCCGATGCTCCTGATGGCGCTCAAGATCGCCCCGGCCCTGGTCGCCGGGAACACGGTGGTGGTGAAATCGGCGGAGGAAGCGCCGCTCGCCGTCTTGCGCATTTGTGAACTCATGAACCGCATCCTGCCGCCGGGCTGCTTTAACATGCTCTCGGGCTTCGGCCCGGAATGCGGCGCGCCGCTGGTCGCCCATCCCAAGGTGCGGAAAGTCACCTTCACCGGCAGTGTCGAGGTCGGGCGCATCGTCGCCGTCGCCGCCGCCGAGAAGCTGATCCCGGTGACGCTCGAACTCGGCGGCAAAAGCCCGATGCTGGTCTTCGCCGACTGCGATTTCGAGAAGACCGTGATGGGCGCGATCACCTCGATGCGCTTCACCCGCCAGGGCCAGAGCTGCACCGCGGCGAGCCGGATCTATGTCGAGCGGCCGATCTTCGACCGCTTCGTCGCCGCACTCGCCGAGAAGGTGAACGCCATGGTGATGGGCGATCCGCTCGATGAGAAAACCGATATCGGCACCATCATCAGCGAGGGGCAGTTCGAGAAGGTCAAGGGCTTCGTCGCCGAGGGGGCGGCAACGCCGGGCGCCAAGGCGCTGGTCTGCAGCGCCCTGCCCACCGACCCCGCGCTGAAAAAAGGGCTTTTCCTGCAGCCGCATATCTTCACCGGTCTCACCCGCGAGAGCCGCCTGGTGCGCGAGGAGATTTTCGGCCCGGTCACCTGCGTGTTTCCCTTCGATGACGCGGAAGCGGTGCTCGCCGAGGCCAATGACAGCGAATACGGCCTCGCCGCCTCGCTTTGGACCAATAACCTCAAACGCGGCCTCGATCTCGCCCATCGGCTGGAGGCCGGCCTCGTGCAAATCAACCAGAACCTCGTCGTCCAGGCCAATCTTTCCTATGGCGGGGTGAAAAGCTCGGGGTTGGGCAAGGAAGCGTCGCTGGAAGCGATGCAAGAACACTTCACCCACAAGAAGACGATCATGGTGAATTACGGATAATCTCAGCATTAAGACAAAAATCGTTCTTTTTTGAAAAAAAGAACCAAAAAACTTTTACCTGTTGGGCAGTGCCGTAGGCACTGCCCTTTCTGGGGTATTGGCCGCTCCGAGAAACCGGGACAGAAGTCTTTTTGCTTCTTTTTCTTCCAGAAAAAGAAGTTTTTTATCTTTATTTGAAACCGCTGCGCGAGGGACGATGAAGAAGGCACTGCGGCTGACGCGGCGGCTGATCGGCGGGGGCGCGAGCGTGCTGCTTTTCGCGCTCGTCATCGCCGGCGGGATGGCGTGGCATACCTTGCCGCCGGCGCGCGAAACGCTGCGCATCCCGGCACTCAGCGCGCCGGTCGCGGTGAGCTTCGACAGCCACGGTATCGCGCGCATCGAGGCCGCGAGCGAGGCCGACGCCGCGCTCGCCCTCGGCTATGCCCATGCCCGTGACCGGCTGTTTCAGATGGAGCTGATGCGGCGCACGGTTTCCGGGCGGCTTGCGGAATGGGTCGGCCCCGCCGGCCTCGGCAGCGATCGCCTGATGCGCACCCTTGGTCTGCGTCAGGACGCGGAGGTGGAATATCGCACGCTGCCGCCGGCGGTGCGCGCCGATCTCGACGCCTATGCCGCCGGCGTCAATGCCTGGCTCGATGCGCGCGGGCGCTATGCCTGTCTCGAATGTATTTTCTTCCGCCATCTCGATCCCTGGACCCCGGTCGATTCGCTGCTGTGGGGCCATCTCATGGGCTGGTATCTCGCCGCCAATGAGCGGGTGGAGCTGGCCCGGATCGCGCTCGCCGCCAATCCCAAGCTGACGCCCGCGCGCATCCGGGCGCTATGGCCGGCGCAAGCGACCGCCGGGAGACCCGATGCGGCCGCGCGCGACGTGCGTTTCGCCGCGCTTGCCGGCCGGCTGCTCGCGGCGATGCCGCTGCTTCCAGCGCCGTTCAATGCGCCGGCCGAAGAATCGAACGCCTGGGCGGTCGATGGCGCCCATAGCGCGACCGGGGCGCCGCTGCTCGCCGGCGATCCGCATCTCGGGTTCAGTTTCCCGGGCCTCTGGTATCTCGCGCGCATCGCAACCCCGGCAGGTGTCTGGACGGGGGCGACGGTTCCCGGCGTGCCGTTCCTCGTCCTCGGCCAGAACGGCCATATCGCCTGGAGCTTCACCTCCAACAGCGCCGATACCGAGGATGTGTTCGTCGAAACCCCGATCGATCCCGGCCATTATCTCGGCCCGACCGGCCCGCTCGCGTTCGGCCTGCGCGAGGAGCGGATCAAGGTGCGCGGCGCGCCAGACGTGGTGCTGACGGTGCGCGCGACCCGCCACGGCCCGGTGATCAGCGATCTTATTCCCGGCGAGACCCGCCTTCTCGCCGTCGCGATGGCCAATCTCGCCGGCCTCGGGACCGCAGCCAGCGGGCTCTACGCCCTCGATCACGCGCAATCAGTCGAGGAAGCGGGCGAAGCGGCGCCGCAAATCAGTGCCCCGGTGCAGAATTTGATGGTCGCCGATCGCACCCGGATCGCCCTTTTCGTCACCGGCCGCGTCCCGATCCGCCGCCACCCCGAGGATTTCCCGCCGCAAAACGGCGCCGATACCGCCCATGACTGGATCGGCTGGGCTTCGGGCGCGGCACTGCCGCATAGCATCGCGCCCCCGAGCGGGCACCTCGTCAATGCCAATGAGGAGATCGCGCCACTGCCCGGTGGCGCTTTCCTCGGCGAGGATTGGCCAGGCGATTGGCGGGCCCGGCGCATCCGCGCCCTGCTCGCCGCCAAGGGAACGCTGTCGGTCGCCGACGTCTCGGCAATCCAGGCTGACACCACCAGCGCTTTCGCCGCCGAAATTCTGCCGGCGCTGCGGGCGCTGGCACCGCCGCCGGGCCTTGCCGCAACCGCGCTTGGGCTGCTTGCCGGCTGGCAGGGGCAGATGGACCTGGCGCGGCCGGAGCCCCTGATCTTCAACGCCTGGATGCGGCGCTTCGCCGCCTTGGTGCTCAGCGCGGCGGGCGTCAGGCAAGGCGATCCGGCGGCGCCTTTCCTCGAATTCACCGCCTCCTTGTTCACGCCGGCAGGGGCTGCGACCTGGTGCGACGGCGATTGCACGCCGCTCCTGCTGCGCGCTCTCGAAGACGCGACCGGCGATCTCGCCCGCGCCTATGGGCCCGATCCGCGCGCCTGGCGCTGGGGGGTCGCGCATCAGGCGGTTTTCGCCCACCCGCTGCTCTCGCGCATGCCCGGGCTCGGGCGGCTTGCGACCTTTCGCATCGCCGATGGCGGCGATGATGCAACCATCGACCGCGCGGCGATGGCGCCGGAGAGTCTCGATGCCGTCCACGGCCCCTCCTATCGCGGCGTCTATGACCTCGCGAACCCGGACAATAGCCGCTTCATCATCGCCCCCGGCGAGAGCGGCAATCTCCTCAGCCGCCATGCCGCCGATCTGCTCACGCTTTGGCGCGACGGTGCCGCGATCACCCTGCCCGCGACGCCAGACAGCGTCACCGCGCGCCTTACCCTCACGCCGTGAGGGAGACAGAGGGGGCGTTAGAAAAGACTTCTTTTTCTGAAGAAAAAGAAGCAAAAAGACTTTTGTCTGTTCGCGTTACGGCGCCACCGGCAGCCAGGGCTGGACGCTCGGCGCCTGCGGCGGCACGCCTTTCTGGATCAAGCAATTCTCCAGCGCCTGATTGCGGTCATAAACCGCGCCGAGACCAGCACCGGAAACCCCCATCAGGCCATAGGTCGCGTTCGGCGCATCCCGCGTGCTGTTGGCATACATGTCCTGTTTGTAAAGAGCATCGGGATTTTGCTGCATATAGGCCTTATCGACCTGCTGGCGACATTCCTCGATCGCCGCCTGCTCGGCGGGACTTTGCTTCTGGGTGGCGCAGCCGCCGAGCCCGAGTAGGAGAAGAAAAGGCGCCATCACGCGCAGCGAAGTGACCATGATGTGAAGATCTCCGAGGGATACGCCCCTGCCCATGCGTGCAAAATGGACCTTGGCGCGTCGTTCCGCCAGCCCGATGATGCCGTGTCCCCAAGAATGCGGCGCACGCCTCGCCGCGGAAGGAGTCCCCGATGTCCGATCCCGCCGATCTCACCGCAAGCCAAGCGCGCCACCGCATCAATGCCGGAAGCCTGACCCCGGCGGCGCTGCTTGATGCCTGCCTCGCGCGCGCGGCGCAGCACGAGGCGCGGCTGCACATCTATGCCTATCTCGACCCCGCGCTACCCTCCCGGCGGCCAATGCCGGGGCCGCTCCATGGCCTGCCGCTCGGGGTCAAGGATGTCTTCGACACCGCCGACATGCCAAGCGCCTATGGCTCGCCGATTTGGCACGGCCATCGCCCGCGCGCCGATGCCGCCGCCATCGCTTGGGCGCGGGCGAGTGGCGCTGTGGTGATCGGCAAAACCGTGACGACCGAATTTGCCTATCGCCATCCCGGCCCCACCGCCAACCCGCATGACCCGGCGCGCACCCCCGGCGGCTCGAGCAGCGGCTCGGCGGCCGGGGTTGCGGCCGGGTATTTCCCCTTCGCGCTCGGGACGCAAACCGCCGGCAGCGTCATCCGCCCGGCGGCCTATTGCGGCGTCGTCGGCTTCAAGCCGAGCTTCGGCACCATCAACCGCGCCGGGCTCAAGCCGCTCGCCGAAAGCCTCGATACGATCGGCGTCTTTGCCCGCAGCGTCGCCGATGGCGCGCTGCTCGCGGGAACGCTGGGCGGGCGCGCCCTTGGCGATCCCGAGCGCAAGCCGGAGCGCGCGCCGCGCATCGGGATCTGCCGCTCGCCCTCCTGGCCGCTCGCGGCGCCCGAGACCGTCGCCCTCCTCGCCGAGGCCGAAACCCGCCTCCGGCGTGCCGGAGCCCACGTCGAAGCGCGTGAATTGCCGGCCGAGTTCGCAGCATTGGCGGAGGCGCATCCTTTGGTGATGAACGCCGAGGCGGCGCGGGCGCTGGCCTGGGAGTTGTTCACCCATCCCGCGAAACTCAGCCGCGCGCTCACCGAGCGGCTCACCGCCGGCATGGCGGCGGCGCCCGAGAGCCTGTTTGCCGCGCGGGCGACGCTGCGCCGCTGCCGTGCCGCCTTCCCGGCGGCGATCGAGGGGCTCGACATTCTCGTCACCCCCGCCGCCCCCGGCGAGGCGCCGCTCGGCCTCGATTTCACCGGCGATCCGGCGTTCAATTATCTTTGGACCAGCCTCCATGTTCCGTGCGTCACCGTCCCTGCCGGCAAGGGGCCGAACGGCATGCCGCTCGGCGCGCAGATCGTCGGCCGCTTCGATGACGACGCGGCGACGCTCACCTGGGCGGAGTGGGTCAGGCAGGCGCTGGGATAGTCACAACGGCAGAGATCAGGGAGCGCGAGATCAGGGGGCGCGGGGTCAGGCGGCGCGCGCGGTGGCATCCGCGCTCTGGCGGGCGAGCCGCGCGAGATCGGCGGTGAGGGTGGCGATCGCCGGTGCCCACTCGCCGGGGCTCGGCTGGCGATAGACGCGGAGCGTCGGATACCACGGGCTGTCGCTCCGCGCGCGGAGCCAGCGCCAACAGGCGTCAAAGCGCGACAGCATCCAGACCGGCTTGCCGAGCGCGCCGGCGAGATGCGCGACCGCGGTGTCGACCGAGATCACCAGATCGAGCCCGGCGATGAGGGCGGCGGTATCGGCGAAATCCCGCACCTCCGCCATCGGGTCGTTGATCGTGAAGGGCGGATGGGCAAGCTCGTTCGCCGGTGGCCCCTTCTGGAGGCTGACGAAAGCAATCCCCGGCACCGCGCCGAGCGGGGCGAGAGCGGCGAGCGGCAGCGAGCGACGCGGATCGACCCGGTGGGCATAGGCGCGCTGCGCTTGCGCATGCCCGGCCCAAACCAGGCCGACGCGCAAGCCCGGGCCGGGTGGCAGACGGGTCGCCCACTCCCTGACGAGGGCGGGATCGGCGGCGAGATAGGGAATGGCGGCGGGAATGGTTTCGAGCGTGGTCCCAAAAACATGCGGCAGGCTGAGCAGCGGGCAATGGCAGTCAAACGCCGGCAACGCCGCACCGGTCGCGACCACCTGTGTTACCCCCGGCAGCCCGGCGCAGAGCCGGACCAGCGGCGGCGGCACTTCGAGGATGACGCGCGCCCCGCGGGCCGCGACCAGCGGCGCATAACGGACGAATTGCAGCGTGTCGCCGAACCCCTCCTCGGCATGGAGGAGGATCGTGCGCCCGGCGATATCCTCGCCCTGCCAGAAGGCTTCGGAAAATCCGCGCGGCGCCGTCGCCCCCTGCTCGCGGCGGCGCTCGAACAGGGCGAAGCCCTCCCGCATGTGGGTGCCGCTGGAAAGGAGGGCGAGGCCGAGATTGACCGCGATATCGGCGTCCGCCGGATTGGCGGCAACGGCCTCGCGCAGCGTCACGATCGCCTCTTCGAGCCGGCCGAGATAGAGCAGGGCAAGGCCCTTGTTGCCGACGATGCGGGCCAGGCCGGCGCGATCGGCGGGGGCAGGGTCGGGATGGTGTTCGAGGGCGAGATCGGCGGCGGCGATCGCGCGGTCATGGTGACCCATGTCGCTGAGCGTCGCGGTCAAGGTCGCGTAGGCAGCGGCCTCGCCCGGGGCTTCGCGCAAAGCCTCGCTGCAGACCGCGAGCGCCGCCTCGAAACGCCCAAGCGCGCGGAGCGCGCTCGCCTGATTGACGAGGAGCGTGGGGCGATTGACGCCGGCGGCGCGGGCCTCCTCGCAGGCGGCCAGCGCCGCCTCCGGCTGATCGGCGCGTTCGAGCATGAAAGCGAGATTGACCCAGGCTTCGGCATTGTCGGGCGCGCTGGTGACGGCGGCGCGGAAAGCGCGGGCGGCGTCGGCCGGGCGATGGAGCGCATAAAGCGCCATGCCGAGATTGAACCAGACCGCCGACGAATCTGGCCGCGCCGCCAACACGTCCTGATAGGTGACGATGGCGGCCTCGATCTGGCCCATCATCTGCTGGCAGCGGCCAAGGCCGAATTTGGCCTCGACGAAATCAGGGGTGGCGGTGACCGCCACGCGATACGCGGCGGCAGCGGCCTGGGCCTGCCCATCGAGCTCAAGGGCGGCGCCGAGGGAAAGATAAAACCGCGGCGACGGGGCCAAAGCCAGCGCCTGGCGGAACAGGATCGCCGCGGTTGCCGCGCGGCTCTCTGCGAGATGCAAAAGCCCCCGCCGATAACGCGCCTCGGCGCTATCGGGAAAATGGCTGATGGCGAGGAGATAGGCCCGCTCCGCCGCCTCCACGGCGCCGGATTGCTGCAGCGTGGAGGCGTTTTCGAGCATCTCATCAAGGGTCATGGGCCACCTGCGGCTTGCGGGAAGGCGATTTCATCACCGCAAGGTAAAGACCCGATTAATCCCGCCCCTCGATCCCGCGCCGCTCTTGCCCCCGCTGGCCGCAAGGGAATATAGGGGCGAGACGCCAGGGCCCCGCCGCGCGGGGCCGAAGGGCGCAAGGCCCGCCCGCCGGAAATCGGTTCGCTGAGAAATGCGTTCGGTGAGGATGGGCCAGAGGACCAGGGCCGGGGGGCAAATCGGGGTAACCGACGAACATCATGCACGCTTTTCACGCGCTTTGCCATCAGGCCCTCGCCGATATCCGCGCCCAGGGCCGCTATCGCAGCTTCACCCCGCTCGGCCGCAACGCCGAACGCTTCCCGGTCTATGAATGGGAGCAGGATGGGCGCAAGCGCGATGTCACGGTCTGGTCCGCCAACGATTATCTCGGGATGGGCATTGCCGAAGTCACGATGGAAGCCGCGTGCGCTGCGGCGCGGAGCCACGGCGTCGGCGCGGGTGGCACCCGCAACATCGCCGGCACCAGCCCGCTGCACGACGCGCTCGAGGCCGAACTCGCCGATCTCCACGGCAAGGAGGCGGCGCTTTTGTTCACCTCAGGCTACGTCTCGAACGACGCCGCGCTGACCACCATTCTCGGCAGCCTGCCGGGCTGGGAAGTGTTTTCGGACGCGAAAAACCACGCCTCGATGATCGCCGGCATGCGCCACAGCCCGGCCAAGCGGCATATTTTCCGCCACAATGATCTCGACCATCTCGAGGATCTGTTGCGCGCCGCGCCGGCGGCGGCGCCGAAGCTGATCGCCTTCGAGAGCGTCTATTCGATGGACGCCGATATCGCGCCGATCGGCGCGATCGCGGCGCTGGCGCGCAAATACGGCGCCATGACCTATCTCGACGAGGTCCACGCCGTCGGCCTCTATGGCCCGCAAGGCGGCGGGGTTGCCGAGCGCGACGGCGTCGCCGGTGAGATCGACATCATCGAAGGGACGTTGGCCAAGGGGTTCGGCACCCATGGCGGCTATATCACCGGCCGCGCCGAGGTGATCGATTTCATCCGCTCGACCGCCGCCGGGTTCATTTTCACGACCTCGCTGCCGCCGGTCATCGCCGCCGCTGCCCTCGCTTCGATCCGCTATGTCCGCGCCCATCCCGAGCGGCGGGCAAAGCTTTTCGAGCGCGCCGAGACCCTGAAACGCCGTTTCGATGAGGCCGGGATCCCGCGCCTCCCCTCGGTGAGCCATATCGTGCCGGTGGAAATCGGCGATGCCGCGCGCTGCAAGGCGGTGAGCCGGCGGCTGCTCGACGAATTCGGCATTTACGTGACGCCGATCAACTATCCGACGGTGCCGCGCGGCACCGAGCGCCTTCGCTTCACCCCCGGCCCGTTCCATACCGATGCGATGATGGATGATCTCATCGCCGCACTCCGCGCCGTGCTCGCGATCGGGACGTCGCAGGCGGCATAAGCCAAGGCGCCCCGAAAGGAGAGGCAGGGTGGCCGAACGAATTTTGATGGTGGCGCTGCTCGGCATCCTGCTGTTGGGCTGCCTTTATGTGCTCTCGCCGTTTTTTTCGGCCATTCTTTGGGCGGCGATCCTGGTGTTCGCGAGCTGGCCGGTCCATCTGCGCCTGCGCCGTTTCGGGCTGCCGCCGTGGCTCGCCGCGCTGACCATGGTGTTGGCGGCGACGGTGCTGGTGTTACTGCCGCTCGCCATCGCCTTGCCGGGCGGCGGCAAGGACGTCATGCATTTGCGTCTTGCGATCCAGGCCGGGCTCCAAAACGGATTGCCGGCGGCGCCGCCCTGGGTCGCGCGGCTGCCCATCGCGGGGACGCTGCTTCGCGATCTCTGGAATAGCTGGGCGGATGACATCAACGTCATGGTGGCGTTTTTCCGCCCTTATTTCGGCACCATCATCGAGGAGGGCTTGCGGCTTCTGCTCGGCATCGCCAATGGCGTCGCGGGCTTCGGTTTCGCGCTTTTCATCAGCTTTTTCTTCTATCTGCATGGCGAGAAGATCGGGGTCTGGCTGGTCGCGGCGCTGGAGCGGGTGTTCGGGCCGCAAGCGGCGCGGCTGCGCGCCGTCATCGGCAAGACCGTGCGCGGCACCGTCTATGGCATTCTCGGCAACGCCATCGTGCAGGGGTTGTTGGTATTTTGCGGCCTCTGGCTTACCGCGGTGCCGCGGGCGCCGCTGCTCGGCCTGATCGCCGGCTTTCTCGCGACCTTGCCGATCGGCGCGCCGCTAGTCTGGATCCCGGTGATGCTTTGGCAGATCGGTATCGGCGAGACCGGGCATGCAATTTTTCTTGGGCTTTATGGGGTGATCGTGGTGGCTGGGCTGGATCACGTCATCCGCCCTTATTTCATCGCCCGCGGCGCGCAGCTGCCGTTCTTGCCGACCGTGCTCGGGGTGCTTGGCGGCGCCATCGGGTTTGGCCTGCTCGGGGTTTTCCTCGGACCGGTGCTGCTCGGCGTCGGGCTTTCCCTGCTCAAGGAATTCGCCAAAGGCGGCAAGCCCTATCCGAATGCCATGCCGGTGCCGCCGCCGCCGGTCCATGAACCCCCCCGCGTCACCGCGGGCTGAGCGCGGCGCGCGCGCCGAGCGCCGCGGCCGCGCCGCCGAGGACGCCGCGTCGGCGGCCCTCCTCGCCGAAGGCTGGACGTTGCTCGCGCGCCGGCTGCGGACCGACGCCGGCGAAATCGACCTGATCGCCGAGCGCGCCGGCGTGCTCGCCTTCGTCGAGGTCAAGACCCGCGCGAGCCTTGCCGAGGCCGCGGCCTCGCTTTCGCTCCGCCAGCGCCGCCGCCTGCTCGCCGCGGCCGAAATCGTGCTCGCAGCGCAGCCCGGCTGGGGCCGCGCCGGGGTGCGCTTCGATGTGATCGTGGTTGACCGCGCCGGGCGCCTGCGGCGGATCAGCGATGCGTTTCGCGCCGAAGACTAGAGCGCGATCGGTTTAAGTCGATCGCGCTCTAGCCCTATTTTGGCGAGCACGTTGGCCGGTTTTGATTGAACAGGATGGTTCAATCAAAACCTACCTTGCTCTAGAAATTTTCTCCCTCGCCTGCCCCCGCTTTAAGCGACGCGGTAGACATCGATCACCACCGCGCGCGGCGCGCGGGCGCCAGAGCAGACGAAGAGGCTTTCGCTGAGCCAGCGATGCGGCCCCGGTGGCGCCTCAAAGCTCGGCGCGCCGCGGAAATAATAATGCGCCGGATCGACCGCGTCCCCCGCCGCGAGCCGCGCGATGATCGCCGCCGGGGCGCGCCGGATGGCGCGGTTGACGATGGTGATGATCGTGCCGTCGCTCGCCCGCATGGCGTAGCGCGCGACCAGCCGCGTGATGGCGCCTTCTTCCTCGATCAGCTGCCAATCCGCCCCCATCGTCAATATCTCGCCGACCATGCGCGGCCCACGCACCGTGCCGCCGAGGATCGGGACGATGCGCCGCCGCGTGCCGGGGACACTCCCGGCGCCGACATCGATCGCGGCGCCGACCGTGACCTCGGCGGTGAAAACGGCTTCCAGTGTCGGTTGTGTCGGCGTCATGGTTGCTTTCCTTCCGGGCTTTGCCGCGATCCTGACTTCAGGCACCATTCCGGTATAGTTCTGCCATGATCTCGTCAAACCTGGGAGGAAAACATGATCGATACACGCGGCTTCGCCCCGCTCGGCCCGCTTGCGGACTGGGTCTATCCCGACCCCCGCGTGGAACGGCTGGAGCGGCGTTTTTCGGCGCTCATCGGCAATGGCTATATCGAGCGCATCGCGACCGGCTGCCGCTGGGCCGAAGGGCCGGCCTATTTCCGCGCCGGGCGCTATCTCGTGTGGAGCGACATCCCCAATAACCGCCAACTCCGCTGGCTGGAAGACGACGGCCATGTCAGCGTCTTTCGCGCCCCCTCGAACAACAGCAACGGCAACACCGTCGATCGCGAGGGGCGTCTGATTTCCTGCGAGCATGGCACACGGCGCGTGACCCGCACCGAGCATGACGGCTCGATCACCGTGCTCATCGACCGGTTCGAGGGCAAGCGGCTCAATTCCCCGAACGATGTCATCGTCGCGTCCGACGGCGGCATCTGGTTCACCGATCCCAATTACGGCATCAAAGGCCATTACGAGGGCAATAAGGGGGAAGACGAACTGCCGCACAATGTCTATCGCCTCGACCCCGCGACCGGGCGCGCCAAAGTGGTCGCCGATGATTTCGTGCAGCCGAACGGCCTCGCCTTTTCGCCCGATGAAAAGCGGCTCTACATCGTCGATAGCGGCGCGACCGAGGGCGGCCCCGCCCATATCCGCGTCTTCGACGCCGACGCAGCCAGCGGCAAGCTCCGCAAGAGCCGGGTTTTCGCCGAGGATTTCGCCCCCGGCTTCACCGATGGCCTGCGCACCGATTGCGACGGCAATGTCTGGTGCAGCATGGGGTGGGCGGCGGCGAGCGAGCACGGCGTGCGCTGCTATGCCCCGAACGGCGATCTGATCGGCAAGATCCACCTCCCCGAATCCGCCGCCAACCTCACCTTCGGCGGCGCCAAGCGGAACCGGCTGTTCATTTGCGCCAGCACCTCGGTCTATAGCCTCTATGTCGAAACCCAGGGCGCGGCGACGCCGTAGGCACCGCCCAACGGGGAAAGTTTTTTGGTTCTTTTTTTCAAAAAAGAACTTTTTTCCCCGTTATTCGCTTTCCCCGGGCCCGATCAGGGGGATGACCTTGCCGGCGAAGACATTGCCCCGAAGCCGGGCCGGGATCGGGGAGAGATTGCGTACGAACACCGTCTCCGTCGGGCCGTCATTGGTGAAGTGGTTGGCGGTGAGGGTGATGGTGCCGTTGGGGTGGGTCACGCCTTCTTCGCCGATCGCGATCGCGGTGCCGGTGTTTTCGGTTTTCGGGCCTTTTTCCAGCGTGTTGTCCTGCATCAGGAGCGCCCCGCCATTGGGCAGATCGACGAGGTAGCTCGATGTGCCGCGTGGCCCGTCGGTGAGGGTATTGCCAATCAATTCGGTCACGCGGGCGCGCGATTTGATGTGATGGCCGTCATGGGTTTCGAAAAAGCGCGAGCGGATGACGGAAAGTTTGGCGAGGTCGTTGACATAGATGCCATGCGCGCAGACCGGGGCGCAGACGCCGTTGCCCTCGAACACGCTGTCCTCGATGCGGATCGTCGCGCGCGGGGCGGCGGCGGCGAGGATGCCGTCCTCGTTATCGAGGAAACGGACGGCGCGGAGGGTGAGATCGCCGCCCTCGGCGCGGATGCCGGCGCCATTATGTTCGGGCGCGCGGGCGTGGCGGAGGGTGAGGCGGGCGATGGTGATCGAGGCGCCTTCGGTCACGAAAATCGCCTTGCCCTGACAGATGCGGTTCTCGATGACGACGCCCGGCCCGGCGCCGGTGATGGTGAGGTGATCGGCGCGCCAGACGGCGCAATCCTCGTAAACCCCGGGGTCGATTTCGATCCGGTCGCCGGGCGCGGCGATGGCGGCGGCCCCGCTTGGGAGATGCAGGAGACGCCCCGGCCCGACGAGGAGCGTGCGCGCTTGGGCCGCGCCCGAGGCGATGAGACAGAAAATCCCGACAATGAACGCCCCCCGCCAGCCGGTTTCGCCCCGCATCGTCATGCCTCCGCCATTTGGCCGCGATTGCGCCGGCCGCCTGATGCCATTAATGCCGAATTTGCTATCGGCATGGAATAATGGTCTCACCGTCGCGCCGCCCGGCGCGGCGCGGTAACCGACGCGACGAACCGACGTAACGACATGAAACGAGCCCGCAAACGGTGAAACGCATTGCCCTGGTTGGCGCCGGCTATATCGCCCGCGTCCATGCGGATGCCCTGAAATCCCTCCAAGGTTTCACGATTGCCGCCGTCATCGATCCGAACGAGGCGGCGGCGCGGCGGCTTGCGCGCGCCTGCGCGACCGAGGCGGTGTTTCCCTCGGTCGAGGCAGCGCTGGCGGCGGGTGGGATCGATGCCGCCCATGTCCTGGTGCCGCCGCCGCTTCATCACGTGGTCGCGGAACCGCTGATCGCGGCCGGCATTCCGGTGCTGCTCGAAAAGCCGCTCGCCACCACGGCGTCTGACGCGCAGCGCTTGGTCGAACGCGCGGCGGCGTGCGGGGTCGTGCTCGGCGTCAATCAGAATTTCGTCCACCACCCCGCCTTTGTTCGTCTCCGCCAGGCGCTTTCCGCCGGCGCGATCGGGCGGCCGCGCTTCCTGAGCTGCCTTTATCATGTGCCGCTCCGCCAACTCGCGGCGGGACAATTCGGCCATTGGATGTTCCAGGCGCCGGGCAACATCCTGCTCGAGCAGGCAGTGCATCCGCTTTCGCAGATCGCCACGCTCGCCGGCCCGATCGGTGAGGTGCGGGCGCTCGCCGGGGCCAGCCTCGAACTCGCGCCGGGGGTGGATTTCTTCCCCACCCTCGAGGTCTCGCTCGCCGGCGCGCGGCTTCCGGCGCAGCTCCATTTCGCGGTCGGGCAGTCCTATCCGGTATGGCGGATCAGCGTCGTTGGCGATGATGGCGTGCTCACCGCCGATATCCTCACCAATCGCTACACCCGCGAGGGGCGGACGCGCTGGCTCGACGCGCTCGATCATGCGCTGTCGGGGACGCATCTCGCGGCAGAGACCGCCCGCGACAGTCTCGGCAATCTCGCGGCCTATGGGCTTGCGATGCTGCGGCTCCGCCCGCCGAGCGACCCGTTCTTTCTCAGCATGCAAGGCAGCATCGCCGCCTTTCACGCGGCGCTGGCGAGTGGCGCGCAACCGCCGCTGGATGGCGCTTTCGGTGCCGCGCTGGTTGCGACCTGCGAGCGGATCGCGGCGGTTTTCCCGCCGGCTTCGCCGGCGCCGGCGCTCGAGCCCGCGGGTGACGGCGGGGCTGACGTCGCGGTGCTCGGCGGCACCGGGTTCATTGGCCGGCATCTGGTCGCGCGCTTGGTCGCAGACGGCAAGCGGGTCGCCGTCATGGCGCGCTCGATCCGCAATCTGCCGGCGATTTTTCACGACCCGGCGGTGTCGCTTCATGGCGGCGACATCAATGACGCCGCGGCGGTGGCAGAAGCGATCGGCGCGGCGCCGGTGGTCGTCAATCTCGCCCATGGCGGCGGCGGCGGCAGTTTCGCGGAGATCCGCCAGGCAATGGTCGGCGGCGCCGAGACGGTGGCCGCGGTCTGCCGTGCCCATGGCGTGCGGCGGCTCATTCATATCGGCTCGATCGCCGGGCTCTATCTCGGCCCGCAAGCAGCGCCAGTCACCGGCGCGACCCCGCCCGACCCCAAGGCCGAGAAGCGCGCCGATTACGCCCGCGCCAAGGCGATCTGCGATCGCGCTTTGCTCGCCGAAAACGGGCGCCAAGGGTTGGAGATCGTCATTCTCCGCCCCGGCCTCGTGGTCGGGGCCGGCACCTCGCCGTTTCATAGCGGGCTCGGCGTCTATAACAACGAACAGCACTGTCTCGGCTGGAATGACGGGCGCAACCCGCTCCCTTTCGTGCTCGCCGGCGACGTCGCGGCGGCGATCGCCAGCGCCTGCGCGGCGCCGGGGATCGGCGGGCGCGCTTTCAACCTGGTCGGCGATGTTCGGCTCAGCGCCCGCGACTATACCGAAGCCCTCGCCGCCGCGCTCGGCCGGCCGCTTCGCTTTCATCCGCAATCGCCGCTTCGCCTCCTGCTCATCGAGCGGGGGAAATGGCTGATCAAGCGGCTCGGCGGGCGCAAGGCTGCGGCGCCGAGCTTTCATGATCTGCTTTCCCGCGGCCTGCGCGCGCGGTTTGACTGCACGGATGCGAAGGAAGCGCTCGGCTGGCAGCCGGTCGCCGATCGCGCGACCTTCCTCGCCGAGGCGTTTGGCGCGGCGGCGCGATGACGCCGCCGCGTCTTTTGCATGTGTTCTCGACCTTCGCGGTCGGTGGGCCGCAGATGCGCTTTGCGATGCTCGCCAATCATTTCGGCACCCGCTATCGCCATATGATCTTCGCGATGGACGGCAATACCGAGTGCCGCGCCCGGCTGGCGCCCGGGCTCGACGTCACGTTCGTCGACAATCCGCTGCAAAAGGGCGAAACGCTCGCCAATCTCCGCCGCATCCGGGCGCTGCTCGGCGCGCTCCGCCCCGATCTTCTGGTCACCAGCAACTGGGGCACGATCGAGTGGGCGATGGCCAATCTCTTCGCGGGCGTTGCGCATCTCCACATGGAGGACGGGTTTGGCCCCGAGGAGCGGGCGCGGCAGCTCCGGCGCAGGGTTTGGCTGCGGCGCCTCGTTCTCCGCCGTGCGACGGTGATGCTGCCCTCGGAAAATCTTTATCGCATCGCGACCGACATTTGGCGGCTGCCGCGGCGGCGGCTGCGCTATGTGCCGAACGGGGTCGATCTCGCCCGCTTCGCGCCCGGCCCGCGCGGGATGCCGCCCTGGGAGGCGCATGGCGCGCCGGTGGTCGGCACCGTCGCGGCGTTGCGGGCGGAGAAAAATCTCTCCCGCCTGATCGCCGCCTGCGCCGCTTTGCCGGCGCCGATGCCGCTGCTCGTCATCGTCGGCGACGGGCCGGCGCGGGCAGCCTTGGAAGCGGAGGCGGCACGGCGCGGCGTGCGCGCCCATTTCACCGGCGCGGTCGCCGAACCCGCAGCACTTTATCGGTTTTTTGATGTTTTTGCGTTGTCATCGGATACCGAGCAGATGCCGCTTTCGGTTCTGGAGGCGATGGCGAGCGGGCTGGCGGTCGCGGCGACCGATGTCGGCGATGTGCGGACGATGCTGGCGCCGGAGAACGCGCCCTATGTCGTGCCGCTGGCCGCGGACGCGCTGGCCGGGGCGATCGCGCGCTTGCTTGCCGAGCCGGCGGCGCGGGCGGCGATCGGGGCGGCGAACCGGGCGCGGGCCGAGCAGGTTTTCGACCAACAGGCGATGTTTTCCGCCTATGACGATTTATTCGGCGGTGCCGCGGCGCGCGCGGTAAAGGAGGGGATATGAGCGAGACCTATCTGGTTACCGGCGGCGCCGGGTTCATCGGCTCGCACCTCGTCGCCGCCCTGCTCGCCGACGGGCACCGGGTGCGGGTGGTCGATGATCTTTCCACCGGGCGGCGTGAGAATGTGCCCGAGGGGGTCACCTTCATCGAAGGCTCGATCACCGACCCCGCGCTGATGCGAAGCGCCGCCCAGGGCATCGCCGGCTGCTTTCATCTCGCCGCCATCGCCTCCGTCGAGCGCGGGATCGAGGCCTGGCTTGCGACGCATCAGGTCAATCTCGGTGGCTTGATCACGCTGTTTGAGGTGCTCCGCACCCTGCCGGCGCCGGTGCCGGTGGTTTATGCCTCCTCGGCCGCGGTTTATGGCGATGCGGCGGCCTTGCCGATCACCGAGCAGACCGCGACGCGGCCGCTTTCGGCCTATGGCGCCGACAAGCTCGGGTGCGAGCACCATGCGCGGGTGGCGAGCCACGTGCACGGTATCCCGACCCTTGGCCTGCGCTTTTTCAACGTCTATGGCCCGCGCCAGGATCCGCGCTCGCCCTATTCGGGGGTAATTTCGATTTTTTGCGATCGCCTCCGCGCCGGGCAACCGGTGGCGGTGTTCGGCGATGGCGGGCAGACGCGCGATTTCGTCTATGTCGCCGATGTCGTCGCCGCCCTTGCCGCCGCGATGCGGCAATTGCGGGGCGAACGGGTCGCGCCAGGCGCGGTCTTCAATGTCTGCACCGGGTGCGCGACCTCGGTGCGCGATCTCGCCGAGAGTATCGCCGGTCTCTGCGGGCGCGCGGCCGACATTCGTCCCGCGCCGGCGCGTAAGGGCGAAATCCGCCACTCCCTCGGCGCGCCGGAGGCATTGCGGACGGCGCTCGGGCTCGGCGAGCCGGTGCCGCTGCGCCAGGGGCTCGCCGCGACGCTGAACTGGCTGGAGACGGTTGCGGTCAGATGATCGCGCTCAGCAGCCGTTCGGCGGCGACGATGATCACCGCCCAAAGAACGAGCGAGAGCGCGACGATCAGCGGCAGAGCGAATTTCCACGGCAGCGGCGCCTCGCGCCGACCCATTTCGCTGAGGGCGCGCCGTTCCCGCTTCCGGCCCGGCTCGCCGCGGGCGGCAAACGGCATGAACACCCCAGACAGCGAAGGGAATTTGAACATGTGCAAGCGTGTATACATGGTCAATGGTTAATCTCCGGTTACGATCACCCCCCGCTTGCGGTCCGCGCCCCGCGTGGACCGTGGATTTCGCATTCTCTCGACAAGAGACGTAATACCATGAGAAGGCAAATCAAGGTAATGCCAACGCCCAACGCCGCGATGTCCCCTTCAAATACTTGCGACAAAGCAGGCTCGTCTGGAAAAATATCGGCACGCGCCCTTATACCGCCCGGAAACGACTGCGTCTTGATCTCAATCAATTATTTCTTTCCCGCGCGGCTTTTTCGCGCCGCCATCAGCCGCTAGGCCGCGCCGTGGGCGAACCCGCGATCCGGCAATGCGTGATCCTCGCCGGCGGGATGGCGAGCCGTCTTGGCGCGCTCGCCGAAACCACCCCGAAGCCGATCCTTCCGATCGGCGACCGGCCGTTCCTCGCCTGGCTGATGCGCGAGATGATCCGCTTCGGCATCGATGATTTCGTTCTCCTCGCCGGCCATCTCGCCGAGCGGCTGCGCGACGCCATCCCGGCGATCCGCCGCACCCTCCCCGCCGCGGTCGGCATCACGGTCTCGGAAGAGCCCGAGCGCGCCGGCACCGGCGGCGCGGTGTTTCACGCGCGCGACCTGCTGGCGCCGCGGTTTCTGCTGTGCAACGGCGATTCTTTGTTTGACTGCAACCTCGCCCCCCTGCTCGGCGCACCGCCGGCGGGGCTCGCGCGCATGGTGCTGCGCGCCATCCCCGATGCCAGCCGCTATGGCGTCGTGACCTTGGAGGGCGAGCGCGTCATCGCCTTCGCCGAGCGGCCGGCGCAGGCGGGTCCGGGGCTGATCAATGCCGGCCTCTATCTGATGTCACGCGAGATCGTTGCGCATCTCGCGCCGCGTTGTTCGCTGGAGCGCGACGTGCTGCCGGCGCTCGCGGCGCGCGGCGCGGTGCGCGGGATGGTCGCGAGCGGCTATTTCCGCGATATCGGCATCCCCGCCGATCTCGCCCGCGCCGCCGCCGAAATCCCGCGCCAATTGCACCGCCCTGCCCTCTTTCTCGACCGCGACGGGGTGATCAATGTCGATCACGGCTATGTCGGCACGCGCGCGCGGTTCGAATGGATGCCGGGCGCGAAGGCGGCGATCCGGGCGGCGACCGAGGCCGGCTTGCACGTTTTCGTCGTCACCAATCAGGCCGGCGTTGCGCGCGGATTCTATGACGAGGCGGCGGTCACTGATCTGCACGCCTGGATGGTCGCGGAGGTGCGGCGCGCCGGCGGCACGATCGACGATATCCGCTTCTGCCCGACCCACCCGGAGGGGTCTGTTGCCGCCTATCGCCGCGAAAGCGACTGGCGCAAGCCCGGGCCGGGGATGATCCTCGATCTGATGCGCGCCTGGGAGGTCGATCCCGCCCGGGCGCTTCTCGTCGGCGACAAGGAAAGCGATCTCGCGGCGGCCGCCGCGGCCGGCGTGCGCGGGCTTTTGTTTCCGGGCGGCGATCTGTTCGCCTTCCTTGCCCCCCATCTTGCCTCTCTCACCCCCATCGCGGAGTTTTGACCATGCTCGCGACCTCGCAACCCGCCCCCGGCGCCACGGTGCGCGCGCGCGTCCCGCTTCGCCTCGGGCTTGCCGGCGGCGGCACCGATCTCAACCCGTATAGCGAGGCGCATGGCGGCGCCGTGCTCAACGTCACCATCAATCGCTTTGCCTATGCCTTCATCGAACCCTCGACGGACGGGCGCAGCCATTTCATCGCCCCCGATCTCGGCATCGAGGAGGATTTCGCGGCCGATGACGTGACCTTCGCCGGCGCCCGTCTCGCCCTCCATGCCGGGGTCGCGCGGCGGATGATCGCAGAGCACGCCGGCGGGCGGATGGCGCCGTTCCGCCTCACCTCCTTCGTCGATGCGCCGCCAGGCTCGGGCCTTGGTTCCTCCTCGGCGCTGGTCGTCGCCCTGGTCGAGGCGTTCGTTGCGCGGCTTGCCGCCCCGCTCGGGCCCTATGACATCGCCCATCTCGCCTATGAGATCGAGCGGATCGATCTCGGTCTTGCCGGCGGCAAGCAGGATCAATACGCGGCGACCTTCGGCGGCGCCAATTTCATCGAATTTCTTCCCGGTGACCGGGTGATCGTCAACCCGCTGCGGGTGACGCCGGCGATGCTGAACGAGCTTGAGACCTCGATGGTGGTCTGTTTCACCGGCGTCTCGCGCGCGTCGGAAAAAATCATCGCCGAGCAGCAGCGCAACATGGCCCTGCCCGATGGCGCCGCGCTCGAAAACCTGCATCGTCTCAAGCGCGATGCGATCGAGATGAAGCTCGCCCTGCTGCGCGGCGAGATTGCGCACATGGCGGAGATTCTGAACCGCTCCTGGCGCGCGAAAAAGGCCACCGCCGCCGGGGTCAGCACCGGCGCGATCGACCGTCTGCTGGATGAAGCCTTCGCCGCCGGCGCCATCGGTGGCAAGGTTTCCGGCGCCGGCGGTGGCGGGTTCATGATGTTCATCGTGCCGCCGGCGCGCCGCATGGCGGTGCTGCGCGCCCTCCGCGCCGCCGGCGGCGAGGCGGGCGGCGTGCATTTCACGCAGGGCGGCGCCGAATCCTGGATCGCGTAGGGGGAAACGTTTTTTGGTTTTTTTTCAAAAAAGAACAAGAAAGCGCTTCTTTTTTATAAAAAAGAAGCAAAAAATTTTCTACCCGAAGTCAGGGAATTTTTCCGCGACCAATGCGGCGTAGCCGGCGGCGAGGGCGGCGGGATCGCGGCTTGCGCGCGCCTCACTGAGGGCGGCTTGCCATGCGGCATAGCCTGCCTGATCGGGGGTTTCGACGAGATCCGCAACCGCGTCCGCCATCGCATCGGTGCTGTCCACCAGCCTGCCGAGATCGCCGAAGCGGGCGAAGAGATCGGCGAGGATGGGCAGGCGAAAGCCGATCATCGGTTTGCGCCAGGTGACGGCATCGATCACCGCGCCGCTCGCCGAAAGCGCGTAATAGCTCGGCGCGAGCGGCATCAGAATGTAATGCATCGCGGCCAGCCGGGCGGTGAAATCGGCGCGCGAGAGACCGCCATGATCGGGCGGATGGGCCAGCACCGCGAACGGCGCCTGATCGGCGTCATGGCGGATCATGCCGATGACGTAGAATTCGACGCGCTCGCCAAACCGCGCCTTCATCCGCCGCGCGATTTCGAGAAACACCTCGATCCCCTTGTCGCGCGTCGCCTGGCCGATCAGGCCGAAGCGCCAAGGCGGGGCAAAGGGCGGCGGCGCACTTGCCACCTCGCCGAGATTGACCGGGAGCGACAAAACATCGGCGCGCGCCCCGGCACGCGGCAAAATCCGCGCGAGTTCCCGCCGGATCGCCTCTTCGAGGACCAGAAAGCGGAGCTTTTTCCCCAGCGGCGCCGCCAGCGCCGCGCGGAGATCGAAGGCGCGGACGAGCGGGTTGCGTGAGCGCCAGCCGGTGATTTCGTTGAGATTGCCGTGCAGCCCGATATGAACGCCCTTGATCCGGCGCGCGCGCCGGACCAGCAGCGCGACGGCGAAAATCGCGGTCGAGGTCGCGGAAAGCAGAAACAGGAACAGGTTTTCCCCCGCCGGCGCGCCGGCCAGCGCCTGGCGCAATGTTGCGAACTCCCGCGCGAAACGGCGGGCGGAGACGATATGCGTCTTGCCCTGAAGATAGGCGGGGTCGGCGGCGGGAAAGAACGCGATTTTTTTCGCACCCCCCCCGAGCAGCGCCCTGAGCCCGCTGAGATGCTCGGCCTCGGCGAAAACCCGGATCTCCTGCTCTGGAAAAGCCCGGGCGATGGTGTCGATGGTCGCGGCGTTGCCGGGGACATGCGCGCGCGCGCGCCAGGTCATCTCGAAAATCAGGATCACGAAACACTCGCGCGACATTGGAAGACAGTCGGTTTATCGCTTATCCTCGCGCAACGTGAAGGGGGAATGAACGCATGGCGGAGGAAACGGGCGGGGCCGAGCATCCGGTTTTCGCCTATATCGACGCGGTTCGTGGCTATGCCATCCTGCTCGTCATCACCTGCCATCTCACGTTCAGCTATCCCGAACTGCCCTATCCCGTCCATCGCCTGACCGTCCTCGGCTGGCACGGGGTGCAGCTGTTCTTTCTCGCGAGCTGTGTCACGCTTCTGCTTTCCTGGCATGGCGAAGTCGCGCGGCGCGGGCGCGCCGATATCGGCGCGTTTTTCCTCCGCCGCGTCTTTCGCATTCTGCCGGCCTATTATCTCGGCGGCCTGTTTTATTGGTGGCTCGACCCGCCGGCGCATGGGTTCGACCTCGCGCAATTCCTCACCGCCTATGGTTTCGTCAATCTCTGGCACCCGCTGACCGCGCCGACCGTGATGGGCCAATGGTCGGTGATCCCGGGCGGCTGGAGCGTCAGCGTGGAATTCACCTTCTACGCCCTGTTCCCGCTCATCGCCTCATTCATTACCTCGCTCCGGCGCGCCATCGTCTTCACGCTCGCGGCCTTGCTCTTTGCCATTCTCGCCAACCGGGTGGGTTTCGCCCTGTGGGGCGAGCGCTATTCGACGCGCGCCGTCGAGGACATTCTCTATTTCTGGTTTCCCAACCAATTGCCGGTCTTCGCGCTCGGCACAATGGTGTTCTTCCTCTTGCGGCCGGCGGCGATCATCCCGCAGCGCTTTGCCGGCGCCATCGCCGGCCTCGCGCTGGTGGGATTTTTCGCGCTCGCCTGGGCCGCGGTGCCGCAATGGGCGGGCGAGGCGGGCTGGCCGATCGGACACGCGCAAGCCGCCAGCCTGCCGCTTGCGCTCTTCGTCCTGGCCCTCTCGCGCGCCGCGCCGGGCGGCCTCTTCGTCAATCCGCTCGTCGCCTGGGTCGGGAAAATCAGCTTCAGCGCCTATCTGATCCACTATGCCGCGATCGAGCTTCTCCCTGGGCGCTTCCCGCTTCTGTTCCACACCGGGGCCAGCGGTCTCGCGGCGATCCTGGCCTATGCCGCCGGCTGGCTTGCGGTCACCGGCGCGACCTGTCTCTGCGCCTTCTGCACCTATCACGTGATCGAGCGGCCGATGATCGCCCTCGGCCGCCGCCTGATCAACGCCCGCCGGGCGCGGCTTGCGGCGGCGATGGCGGGCCAGTAAAGTTTTTTTCTTAGACACCAGGAACGCCCCATGCCGCCGGCTGTCGCCATCATTGTCCTCAACTGGAATGGCGCGGAGGACACGCTGCGCTGTCTTGAGTCACTGGAGCGGCAGACCTATCCAAATGTCCGCCTCCTGGTCGTCGATAATGGCTCGACCGATGGCTCGCTTGCGGCGTTGCGCGCCCTCGGCGAGCGCATCACGCTGATCGAGAGCCCCGAAAATCTCGGCTACACCGGCGGCAACAATCTCGGCATGCGGCGCGCGCTGGCGGACGGGGCGGATTATCTCTGGCTGTTCAACAACGACGCCACCGCCGCGCCCGACACCCTGGCCCGGCTGATCGCCACCTGCGAGGCGGATCCCGCCATCGGCCTCGCAAGCCCGCTGGTCTGCGACGATCAGGACCACGCCACCATCCACTTCGCCGGCGGCCGCTTCGACCTCGCGGCGCCCACCTATGAGCCGACCGAAGATCTGGAAAAAGCCCGCCTCTGGCAAGCGGCCGAGCCCGGCCACATGGCGCTCTGGGGCACGGCGATGCTGGCGCGGCGCGCACTGGTCGAAAAAATCGGGCTGCTCGATGAGCGGATTTTCGCCTATTGGGAGGATATCGACTATTCGATCCGCAGTGCTCTGGCCGGCTTCCGCAATGTCATGGTGTTCGATGCGGTGATTTTTCACGCAGCCAAGCCGACGATCCTCTCGCCTCGGGATGTGAAACCGTATTATTTCTACTTCATGACCCGCAACGAAATTCTGATGTGGCGGAAATTCTGCCCGACGAAAAAATATCTGCGCGCCCTGCTCTGGACGATTCTGCGCCAGGCGCGCCAGATCGACCGCATGCGCGACAGCCAAGCCCATGTGGACGCGGTGCGCGCCGGCCTCTGGGACGGGCTGCGGGGGAAAGGCGGGGCTTACCAGGCGCCCAGCGGAATGACGCGCTTGAGCGGCAGCGCCATCGTCGCCGCCGCAAAAAGATTTTTTCCTGCCGCCCAGGCATGATCGAAGGACCAACAGAGACCATGAGCAGCGCCAGCGGATTGAAGAAACGAGTCTTTGGAGCCGCCAAGAAATTTGGTTATACAATCATACCAAATTGGCGCCTGCACTCCTATACGGCATCGGAATATCTCCAGAAACTTTTCAAATTTCTGGACGTCGATGTGGTCTTCGACGTCGGCGCGAATGTCGGACAATACTATCAGTTCCTGCGCAACGAAGTCGGCTACGAGGGGCTGGTTGTTTCTTTTGAGCCAACTCCCAATCTCGCTCGCGTGTTGAAGGAAAAGGCCTCACGTGAAAAATCCTGGGTAATCGAAGACATCGCGTTGGGCTCGGAAAACGGCGAATTCGAATTCAACGTGATGGAGAACACAGAACTCAATTCATTTCGAGATCCAAAACACGACGACACCAAACTGTTTGTCGATCTCAACGTCGTGCGAGAAAAAGTTATGGTGAAAACCCGCACTGTTGACGAAGTTTATGATGAGATCACCCGGAAATACCATAAGAAGAACGCCTACCTAAAGATAGATACTCAAGGATTTGATCTAGAAGTTCTGAAAGGCGCCTCCCGCAGCCTTGCCGCCATTCCCGCCTTGCAAGTGGAGGTGTCTGTGGTGCCGATATATCAAAATGCGCCCGTCTACAAAGACATTATCGACTATCTCGAAGCCAGAGATTTTGTCATGAGCGGGATTTTTCCGAACAACGAAGGGCATTTTCCACGCCTGATCGAATTCGATCTCTATATGATCAACAAGAGCAGGCTATAGGTCGCGCTTAATTAAGTTCGTGATCGACTCGACGACCCGCTCAGGGTTGTATGCCTGATACACTTTTTCTTGGATAGCCGCGCCGATCCGCTCGCAGCGTTCCGCATCGTTCAACAGCGCGACGCAGGCGCGGCTGAGGTCTTCGTCGCTGTCGGCCAGGATGATTTCTCGGCCGGCAACGAAATTCAGCCCCTCGGCGCCGACGCGCGTTGAGGCCACCGGCCGGCCATAGGCGCCGGCTTCGATGATCTTGACCCGCGTGCCGCCGCCTTCGGTGATCGGGCAGCACACGACGCGCGCGGCGGCGTAAAGTGCGTCGAGATCGTGGACGAAGCCGAGAAAATCGACTCCGTCCGGCGGATTTTTTGAAGACGGCAACGCCGCCGGCGGGCTCCCCGCAATCAGCAGCCGCGCGTCCGGCACCGCGTCGCGCACCGCCGGGAAAATGCGGCGGATCAGCCGCTCGGCGGCGCCGATATTCGGCGCATGGCCGTAATTGCCGAGATAGAGGATCGTTTTCTCGACAACGGCGCGGTATTTTCGCTCGGGAAGCGGCACGGCGTTTGGCACCACATGCAGCCGTCTGAGGCCAAGCCGGGTGAGATAGCGATCATCCAGCTCCGAACACACGAATGTCGCCCGCGCCAACCGCGCCGCGCGCCGTTCCGCCAGATGGATCGCCGGAATCTGCGCAACATGGGCATATTTCCCGGGATAGCGCGGTGGCGCCAGCGCCGCGCGCAGCCGCGCCTTGTGTTCGACGTCGTCAAGATCGAGGAAAGTCGGCGGTAGCGCCATGTTTGTCCGCAAGACCGGAGACATGGCAGCGAGCCGCTGCACGAAGACGAGATCGTATTTTTGTCTCAGCCGCTCGGCCACCGCCGCAACCTGACGATCGCCGGAATAGGCATGGAAAAACGGATGGTGGCGGATCGAAATGGTCGGCAGCACATAATGGTTGAGGTTATTTTCCTGCCGCCGTTCGAGCGGCGCGAGCATCGCCCGGATGGCACGCCCCCAGAAGGCCGATTGCTGGCGGGACAGCGTTGCCTCGTCCGGTGCCTCCCGAATGAAATTTTCCGGGACGAGAAAGAGCATCTCGATCTCATCGGCGATCCGGCCGATGGCCTCCACGAAAAGGCCAAGCCGCCGCGTCCCGCCGGCTTGGTTTACCGCATCTGGCGGGGTATCGGGGCAGATCAATAATGCGCGCACCGCGTCACTCTACACGCGGTTAACGGCCACTGAATAGCCAATCCTTCCCGGCTTCGCCGCCCCGCCTATTTTGGCGCCGGCTTGGCGCCCGGCTTCGGAGCCTCCGGCCGCGGTTTCAGGAACGTCGAACTCACCGGCGCGACCTTCTTGTTCGCCTTCGGCTTCTTGGCCTCGCGGTTGCCGCGTTGTTTGTCGCCCTTGCCCATGTCGCTTGGTCCTTGTGCTGAAATTTCCCGCCCGTCGAGGCGCCCGCGACGGGGCCGCCATTCGACGGCGCCGGGCGCAAGCTTAAGGCCGGTATCGCCGCCCCGCGCAAGCACAAAATGGCCCGCCTTCTCGCGCCGCCGCAATCTTAGTTACGCTTCTCTGAAAATGAATGGATGCAGGGGGCAAGGGCGTGAGCGATAAAGGCGGCTTCCGCAGCCAAGGGGGCCTCAATGCCGGTGATTTTCCACCAGGATGGGTTCAAGTTTTTCTTCTATGCCAATGAAGGCAATCCGCGGGAATCCGTGCATGTTCACGTCCGCGCGGGTGGCAGGGAAGCAAAATTTTGGCTCACGCCCGAGATCAGGATCGCGTATAGTGATGGTTTCGACGCCCGAACTCAGCGTGTGCTAGTGGCGATGATCGAGGCCAACAGGAACCTGATCATGAGGAAGTGGGATGAATTCTTCGCCTGAGGCCGTTGCCGTCCGGTTCGATGACTGTTCCCTCTGGGTCACCTTGCGGGACGGGCGCGTTCTCGGCGTGCCGCTGGCATGGTTTCCCCGGCTGCTCCGCGCCCGCCCGGAAGAACGCATGGCCTTCGAGATCAGCCCGCGCGGCCTGCATTGGGATCAGCTCGACGAGGATATTTCCATCGCCGGCCTCCTCGCCGGCCTCGGAGACCAAACCCACCCCGCGCATCCCCTGCCGGACGCGGCGTAAAACCAGCAAAAGTTTTTTGGTTCTTTTTTTCAAAAAAGAACGCTTTCTTATCCCCGAAAAATCATCGAATTTCTCCCTTTTCGTGCGCTATTGGGTATCGGTTCGGCCCGTTCCTGTTCCCGTTTGCGCGGCCGATCCGCTGGGTCGCCGGCGCCACCGTCACGCGGTGCGCGGCCATGGAATAGCGAATTCGCCGCCACCTGCTCCCGCCGCTGCCCGATAGCGACCCGCGCGGGGGAAAAACCCTATCCGGCGCAGCAGGAGAGTTTGGCGATGTCCTTCTGGAACCCGAGCGCCGCGAGTTTCAGCCCCTCGACGGTGGTGAGATAGGGGAACAGGGTTTCGGCGAGATCGGTGACGGTCAGCCGGTGCTTGATCGCGAGCACCGCCGTCTGGATCGCATCCGCCCCTTCCGGCGCCAGGATCTGCGCCCCGAGCAAGCGCAGGCTGCCCTCTTCGGCGACCAGCGTGATCAGCCCGCGCGTATCGCGCGCGGCGAGCGCCCGCGGCACCTGATCGAGCGCGAGCGTCACCGTGCGCACCGCGTGCCCCTCGGCGCGGGCTTGCTCTTCGGTGAGGCCGACGCGCGCCGCTTGCGGGTCGGTGAACACCACCTCTGGCATGGCGCGGGCATCGTAGCGGCGGGCATTGCCGTTCAGCGCATTCTCGGCCGCGAGCTTCGCGCCATAGGCCGCCATATAGACGAACTGGTCACGGCCGGTGACGTCGCCGGCGGCATAAACGCCGGGGCGGGAGGTTGCGAGGAAGTCATCGACGGTGATGGCGCCGCGCGCGTCGGTCGCGATGCCGGCGGAAGCGAGGTCGAGCCCAGCGCTGTTCGGCGCCCGCCCGGTCGCGACCAGAACCTGCTCGGCGCGGATCGTTTCCGGTCGGCCATCGGCCGTCACGGCGAGCGCGATGCCGGCCGCATCGCGCGCGATGCGCTGATAAGCAACGCCGCAGCGGACGGTGATCCCTTCCTCGCGCAAATAGCCGGTCAGCGCCGCGACCACCTCCGGCGCGAAGCCGGGCAGGAGATGCGAGCGGCAGACGAGGGTGACGGCAACGCCGAAGCGCGCGAACATCTGGCCCAATTCGCAGCCGATCACGCCGCCACCAATCACCAGCAGCGAGCGCGGCAGCCGCGCGAGCGCGAGCGCCGAGGTGCTGGTGAGATAGGGCACCTCGTTGATGCCCGGAATCGCTGGGATCGCCGGTGCGGCGCCGGTCGCGATGACGACGCGCGCGGCGGGAAAGTGCTCATCGCCGGCGACGAGGCCGCCCGCGGTGAAGCGGGCAGCGCCCGCGACGTAGCGGATCCCCTCATAGTCGGGCAGCAGGGCGGCATATTTCGCGTCGCGCATGTCGGCGACCAAGGCGTCTTTCTGGGCGAGCAGCGCCGACCAATCGGCAAGCCGCGCCTCCGCCGCGATCCCGGCGAAACGCGCCGCCGCCTTCGCCTGGTGCAGCGTCTCGGCGGCGCGGATCAGCGTTTTGGACGGCACGCAGCCGATATTGACGCAGGTGCCGCCGATCGTCCCCGACCCGATCAAGGCGACGCGCGCGCCGAGTTCGCTCGCCCGGATCGCCGCCGAAAATCCCGCCGAGCCGGCGCCAACCACCACGAGGTCAGGGGTCGATGCGCCCGCGCCGGGCGCCGCACAACAGTTAGACATCGGATTTGTTTCCTTATTTTGTCGTCGGAATGGCGCAGCCGGCATCGGCTGTGCCGCGGGGGAGCAGGCAATGCGGGCAAGCGAGCACGCGCCGCGCGTTGCCATAGAGGCCCCAGGCCATCAGGCCCGTCGCGATGGCGTAGAGCATCCCTTCGTGGGTTGCGATGAAGCCCTGGATCGGCACACCGAAGGCGCCGGCGGCCGGCAATACCGCGGCGACCATGGCGATCGCGAGCGGCAAGACCGGCGAGCAGCACAGCAACGGCGGCAGCGCCGCGAGAATGGCGCCCACCACGCTCCCCGCTGGCTTCGCACCCGCCCCCTGCTGAAACCCATAGACCCCGAGACTGAGGGTGAGCGCCAAGAGCGCTGCCATCACGAGCGCAAGCTCGAGCATCCCCGGCGTCAGATAGCGGAGCGAAACCAGCCCGATGACGCCGCTGGTATAGGTCGCCGGCAACAGCATCGCGTAAAAGACGGAGAAGAGCACGAACACGGCGCCGGTTGCGATCTTGGCGCGCCGGGAGGCGAGCACGATCGCGAGCGCGCGCGGCACGCTGAGCGCCCGCTCAGACAGCGCCGCACTCATGAGTTTCCCTCGGCGGTGATGAACTGCTTGATCTTGTCGAAGGTCATCGAGGGTGCTGAGGAGATGGCGACGATTTCGCCGTTCGCGCCGATCAGATGATAGACATCGACGTAATGATGCGGGTTGTATTGGTTGAAGAATGCCTCCGTGTCCTCGCCGATGACGATATGGGGATCGTGAAGCAGCGCCGGGGCGTTGGCCGCGACGAATTTTTCCATGGTCTCGCCGGGATAGCCGCCATTCTGGTAATCTCTGAGGATAATGATTTTGAGATGAGAGGCGTCGATCAGGGCGAGGTTTTGCGCCATCGTCTTGAGACCGACGGCGCAGCTTCCGCACCAGGTCGCGACCTGCCAGACCATGACCGGCTGGCCCTTGAACGTCGCGAGCGGGACGGTTTTGCCAGCGACGAGGAGCGGCGCGTCCACGGCGCGCGCGTTCGCCGGCGCCGCGCCATTCATCGGCGCCATCGTGCCCTTGGGCTGGGCCGGTTGCGCCCAAGCGGGCGAAAAGGCGGCGGCCACGCTCGCCATGATCGCGCCAACACCAAGGGCCATCGTCGCACGCTTTGCTGTCTTCATCACACTCTCCCGATGGGCGCGGCGAGCGCAAAGCCGGTTTGATCGCTTGCCGCGCGTCTGCTCGGGCGGTACCCTAGTCCTTGTAGTGACTACAGGCTCAAGAGGTTTTTTCATGCCGCGAAATCACGCGCCGGTGATGACCCTGGCGCCGCTCCTGACACGCGGCGAACTCGCCGAGCGCACCGGCTGCCATCTCGAAACCGTCCGCTATTACGAGAAAGCCGGTCTGCTGGCCGCGCCGCCGCGCGCCGCCAATGGCTACCGCCTCTATGGCCCCGCGCATGAACAACGCCTGCGTTTCATCCTGCGTGGTCGTGACCTCGGCTTCACCCTCGATGAGGTGCGCGCGCTGCTCGGCCTCGCCGAGGCCAGCGCCATGCCCTGCGCCGAGGCGAAAGCGCTCGCGAGCACCCATCTCGCCGCGGTCAGGCGCAAGATCGCCG
The DNA here is from genome assembly GCF_003352165.1 of Acidibrevibacterium fodinaquatile. GTDB lineage: Bacteria > Pseudomonadota > Alphaproteobacteria > Acetobacterales > Acetobacteraceae > Acidibrevibacterium > Acidibrevibacterium fodinaquatile. The sequence continues at coordinate 752,136 of NZ_CP029176.1, read as the reverse complement.
CGCTGCGAGCAATGCAGACGGCGCTGAGCGCCTTGATCGGGCAATGTGACGCCCGCGGCGCGGCCGACGGTCAGCCGGGCTGCCCGCTGATCGAGACGTTGGCCGGCGCCTCGGCCGGCACCATCACCACGTCGCCTTCGGCGAGCGGGCGCCAGGGCGCGGGCGAGAGCGGCACACTCGCAAAGACATCGACGGGTGCTGGCGTCGCGCCCGCGACCAGGGCGACGCCGGCCTCGCGCACCGCCATTCCGGCATCAGCACAGGGGCAGGCGAGATGCCAGAGGCCCGGCGGCTCGATCCGCCCGCTCCGCTGATGCCGGCGATGCGCGTGCGCGAAGAGATAGTCGCCGTCGGAATAGAGGAAATTGGCCGGCCCCAACGCGCGGAGATCAGACGCGAAACGCTGGATCACCGCAAGCCGCGCCGCGGCAGACGGCACCGCGCCGCGCCATAACGCCGCAAGCCGGTCAAGGAGAAGGCAAAACGCGCGCTCGGAATCTGACTCTCCCACGGGATGGAAACAGCTCGTCTCGCCGCCGGCGAGCGTCTCGATCCCGGGCAGACGGCCGTTATGGGCAAAACTATGCATGCGCCCGCCGAGTTCGCGCACGAAAGGATGGGTGTTCCGCAGCGCAACCGTCCCGGCGGTTGCCAGCCGGATATGGGAAATCACGATGCGCGCCGGCGGCTGATGGCGTTCGAGAAAGCGGAGCCAAGCGCTTTTCCCGGCGGGCTCTGGCTCGCGATAGCAACGCGCATCGGTGCCGTCATGAAAAACGACGCCCCAGCCATCGATCGGCGCGCCCGCCCCCCGGCCATGCCGCGCCAGCCGCCGCAGCGAGAAGCGGGCGCTGATCGGAACCGAGGCAGCGATGCCGAGCAACTCACACATGGCGCCGCCCGCTCAGAGCCGCACCGCCCGCGCCGCCTTGTTGATACCCTCTGTGACCATCGGGTGCGGGAAGGCCATAACGCTCAGGGTCGAGGCGGTCGTGCCGGTGTGGACGGCGAGCGCGAGCGGCGCGATGACATGGGCCGCGTCGAGCCCGGCGACCTGGGCGCCGATGAGACTGCCGGTGCGCTTGGCGAAGACGAGCGTCAGAAAACCCTCTCGCTCGTCGAAAATTTGCGCCCGCGAATCGGTGCGGAAATCGTAGGTCGAGGTTACCACCGCGATCCCCTGCCGCGCCGCTTGCGCCTCCGTCACACCCACCCAGGCGACTTCCGGTTCGGTAAAGACGGTGAAGGGGACGGACGCGAAATTCATCCGCGCCGGCGCCTGGCCCTCGCTCAAAATAGCCTCCGCAACGATCACGCTTTGGCAGACGGCAGAGTGAAACAGCATGCTGCGCCCATTCACGTCACCCGGCGCATAGACATGCGCGAGCGCGGTGCGCAGCCGATCATCAACGCCGATCCGCCCCGCCGGCAGGCCGAGCGCCGCGATCCCCTCCGGCACAACCGGCTCGCGCCCGGTCGCCATCAGCACGCAATCCGCGGCCAAGTCGCGCATCTCGCCCGCGCTCTCATAGCGAACCTGAAGACCGCCGTTGGCGCCTTGCGCAATCGCCGTCACCTTGGCGCCGGTGACCAGGGTCAACCGCCGCGCCAGTGCCCGGTGCAGATAGCCCGCAAGAGCGGGATCGACGCCTGGCAAAATCGCCTCGGTCGCTTCCAAAACCGTCACCTCAGCGCCGAGATTTTGCAGCATCGAGGCGGTTTCGAGCCCGATATAGCCGCCGCCGATCGCAACCAGCCGGCGCGGGAACGGCAGATCGGCGCCGAGGCGGAAAATATCATGCGAAGTCACGGCGAGTTCGGCGCCCGGGATCGGCAGCCGATGCGGACGCGATCCGGTCGCAATGATCAGGTGCTGGGCGTGATAGCGCAGAATGTCGCCGCCCTCGGTCGTGACCTCGACGGTGTGGTCATCGACGATCCGGCCGCTGCCCTTGAGCAGCGTAAGCGTCGAGGCCGCGATCTCCTCACGATGCTGGGCATAGCGGAGGGACTGCACACGGTCCTTGTGCGCCAACACGCCACGCCAATCGACCTCTGGCGTCTCACCACGCAACCCGAATAGCGGGTATTTCGCCGGCCAGGTGCGCACGAGCGCCGCCTCGCGCACCGCCTTCGAGGGCACGCAGCCTTCGGCCAGGCAATCGCCGCCGAGATTGCCGAACGGATCGACCATGACGACCGCGCGTCCCGCGCCGGCAAGGCGGAAGGCGGCGGGATAGCCGCCGCCGCCAGCGCCGAGCACCATGACGTCAATGCTTGCGGCTTTTTCCATGCGTCTTCTCTCCTGCCAACACCGATCCGAGCGGGAAATCCGTCCCCGTCCGCCCACGGCCCAAGACGTATGCGCCAGCGGGCCGCCGCCATCGATGATTCATGTCAAGATGACGATGGGCGCGTCCCTTCCGCCGCGACCAGACGGCTTGCGCAACGCGGGATCGGGACCCCGTCGGACACGCGATTGGCCGATTTGTGGCTCCCCTTGACCCTGCGTGGCCTCGCCGGCACACTCATCGTTAAGATCGCCCGCCAGCAGCGGGCGCCAGAGGGCGCGAAGGGGAAACAGGATGCCGAAAATTTCGCTGACGGTGAATGGCAAGGCCGTATCGGTCGAGGTCGAAGGGCGCACGCTGCTGGTCGAGCTGTTGCGCGAGAAGCTTGGCCTCACGGGCACGCATGTCGGCTGCGACACCAGCCAGTGCGGCGCGTGCGTCGTGCATGTGAACGGGGATTCGGTGAAATCCTGCACCATGCTCGCGCTCCAGGCGGACGGGGCGCGGGTCACCACCATCGAAGGCTTGGCGCACGCCGATGGCACGCTCCATCCCATGCAAGCGATGTTTCGCGAGCATCACGCCTTGCAATGCGGCTTCTGCACCCCGGGGATGGTGATGAGCGCGATCGACATCGTGCAAAAACACCCCGAGGGGCTGAGCGAGGCGCAAATCCGCGAGGAACTCGAGGGCAATCTCTGCCGCTGCACCGGCTATCACAACATCGTCAAGGCGATCGCCGCGGCCGTCCCCCTGATGCATCAGAAACAGGCGGCCTGACGCGACGTTCGCGACAGAGATCAATCAGCAACTGGGATTTTTGTAACGCGACGCGGCAAAGACAAGATTAATCCGCGCGACACACCCCGAGGGAGGGTTGCATGGCTTTCGAAGGGATTGGCGCTTCCGTCAAGCGCCGTGAAGATGGCCGGTTCCTGGCCGGGCGGGGCCGCTATGTCGATGACATGAACCGCCCCGGCCAGGTTTACGCCGCGATCCGCCGCTCTGATCGGCCGCATGCGCGCATCCGCGGCATCGATACCAGCGCCGCCGCCGCCGCGCCCGGGGTGATCGCGATCTATACCGGCGCCGACATGGCGGCCGATGGCATCGGCGGGCTGCCCTGCGGCTGGCAGATCCACAGCAAGGATGGCAGCCCGATGGCCGAGCCGCCGCACCCGGTGCTCGCCATCGGCAAGGTGCGGCATGTCGGCGACCCGATCGCCGTGGTGATCGCCGAAACCAAGGCGCAGGCCAAGGACGCGGCGGAATTGCTGGTGATCGATTTCGAGGATTTGCCCGGCGTTGCCGATATCCGCGCGGCCAGCGCCCCTGGCGCCCCCTTGGTGCATGACGAGGTCGCCGGCAATGTCTGCTATGACTGGCATATCGGCGACAAAGACGCCGTCGATGCCGCGTTCGCGCGCGCCAAGCACGTGGTCAAACTCGACCTCGTCAATAACCGGCTGATCCCGAACGCGATGGAGCCACGCGCGGCCCTCGGCGAATGCGATGTCGCGGGCCATTACACGCTCTCCACCACCAGCCAGAACCCGCATGTCATCCGCCTCCTGATGGGCGCCTTCGTGCTGCACATCCCCGAACACAAGCTCCGCGTCATCGCCCCCGATGTCGGCGGCGGGTTCGGGTCAAAAATCTATCACTACGCCGAGGAGGCGATCGTCACCTGGGCCGCGGGCAAATTGCGCCGGCCGGTGAAATGGACCGCCGAGCGCTCGGAAAGCTTCATGTCGGACGCGCATGGCCGCGACCATGTCACCCACGCCGAAATGGCGGTCGATGCGGAAGGCCATTTCCTTGCGCTGCGGGTCGCGACGCTGGCCAATATGGGCGCTTATCTCTCGACCTTCGCGCCCTCCGTCCCGACCTATCTCTATGCGACGCTGCTCGCCGGCGTCTATAAAACCCCGGCGATCTATGCCGAGGTCAAGGCGATCTTCACCAACACCGTCCCGGTCGATGCCTATCGTGGCGCAGGAAGGCCGGAGGCGGCGTTCCTGCTCGAACGCCTGGTCGATGTCGTCGCGCAGGAGACCGGGATCGACCGGGTCGAGCTGCGGCGGAAGAATTTCATCCCCGCCGACGCCTATCCCTATCAAACCCCGGTCGCCCTGCAATATGACAGCGGCAATCACGAAATGACGCTCGCCGAGGCGCTGAAAGCCGCCGATTATGCGGGCTTTCCGGCGCGCCGGGCAGAGGCGGCGCGGCGCGGCAAGCTGCGCGGCATCGGGATTTCCACCTATCTCGAAGCCTGCGGCATCGCGCCGAGCCAAGTCGCCGGCGCCCTCGGCGCCCGCGCCGGGCTTTACGAGGTCGCCAATATCCGCGTCCACCCGACCGGCAGCGTCACCGTCTTCACCGGCGCCCATAGCCACGGCCAGGGCCACGAGACGACGATGGCGCAATTGGTCGCCGACCAGCTCGGTGTGCCGCTCGATCAGGTCGACGTGGTGCATGGCGATACCGGGGAAATCCCCTTCGGCATGGGCACCTATGGCAGCCGTTCGCTCGCCGTCGGCGGCTCGGCGATGGTCAAGGCAATGGACAAGATCATCGCCAAGGGCAAGCGCATCGCCGCCCATTTGCTGGAAGCCTCCGTCGAGGATATCGAGTTCAAGGACGGCGTCTTTCGCGTCGCCGGCACCGACAAGGCGAAGGCGTTGGCCGAAATTTCGCTCGCGGCCTATGTCCCGCATAATTATCCGATCGAGGAATTGGAGCCGGGGCTCGAGGAAACCGCGTTTTACGACCCGAAGAACTTCACCTATCCCGGCGGCTGCCATGTTTGCGAAGTCGAGATCGACCCCGAAACCGGCGTCACCACGGTGGTCAATTTCGCCGCCGTCGATGATGTCGGGCGGGTGATCAACCCGATGATCGTCGAAGGGCAGGTGCAAGGCGGGGTCGCGCAAGGGATTGGCCAGGCGCTGCTCGAGGGCGCCGCTTATGACGCGAGCGGCCAGCTTCTCTCCGGCTCGTTCATGGACTACACCATGCCGCGCGCAGACAATCTCCCTAACATCACCGTCGGCACCGAAATCACGCTCTGCACCCACAACCCGCTGGGCTCGAAAGGATGCGGCGAGGTCGGCGCCATCGGCAGCCCGCCGGCGGTGATCAACGCCGTCGTCGATGCCCTCAAGGATTACGGCGTCAGGCATATCGACATGCCGGCGACGGCGGAAAAGATCTGGTCGATCATAGCGGCCAACCGGCCGAAGATGGCCGCGGAATAGGAGCCAAACATGTACGATTTCGCTTATCAGAAACCGGCCAGCGTCGCCGAGGCGGTGAAGCTCCTCGCCACCGAGCCGGAGGCCAAGGCGATCGCCGGCGGCCAGACCTTCATCCCGGTGCTCAAGCAGCGGCTCAACAAGCCCACATCGGTGATCGATCTCGCCGGCCTCGGCTTGAGCGGCATCAGCGTTACCGGCCAGGCGCTGACCATCGGCGCGATGACGACGCACGCGACCGTCGCCCGCTCGGCGGAGGTGAGGAAGGCGATCCCGGGCCTTGCCAATCTCGCCTCCTGGATCGGCGACAATCAGGTTCGCCATCGCGGCACCATCGGCGGCTCGCTCGCCAATAACGACCCTTCCGCCTGCTATCCGGCGGCGGTCTTGGCGCTGGGCGCCGTCATCAAAACCAATAAGCGGGCGATCAAGGCCGATGATTTCTTCCAGGGCATGTTCACGACCGCGCTCGAACCCGACGAACTGATCACCGCCGTCGAGTTCCCGCTGCCGGTCGAGAAATCGGCCTATGAGAAATTCCGCCAGCCCGCCTCGCGTTACGCCATGGTCGGCGTGTTCGTTGCCAAGGGGCCGGCCGGGGTGCGTGTCGCCGTCACCGGCGCGGGGCAGGGCGGCGTGTTCCGGGTGCCGGAGATGGAAGCGGCGCTCGCCAAATCCTGGTCGCCGGACGCAATCGCCGCGATCAAGGTCTCACCGGACGGGCTGAACAGCGATATTCACGGCAGCGCCGCTTATCGCGCCCATCTGATCACCGTGATGGCACGCCGCGCCGTGTCCGCCGCCGCCTGAACGTCAACGACGGGGAAGAAGGGGAGAAGGCCAGGGGCTTTGCCCCTGGACCCCACCAGGGACAGAGTCCCTGGACCCGATTCCTTAAGGATTTTTCTGGAGGGGCGCGACAAGGCGCTGGCTGGCCCTCCGTTGCGCCCCTCCAGAAAAATCCTCCCGGGATGTGGGTCTGGGGGCACTGCCCCCAGCGGGTCCAGGGCAGCGCCCTGGCCTTCCCCTTCTTCCCCGTCACACATGGGAGCCTCGCATGGCCGATTTTCCGTTCACCCGCGCCGATCTCGAAAAATTGGCGCAATGGGACACGCCGACGATCTGCAATGGTCTCGAATTGATCGTCCCCGAGCGCCGCGCGATTGGTTTCACGGTCGAGCCGATGGCCGTCGCCGATGAGAAACTGCCGCCGATCGTTGGCCTTGCCCGCACCGGCACGCTGCGCGCCAAGGAGCCGCCGCGCGGGCGGGTTGCCGAACGGGCGGCGTGGTATGAGTATGTCGCGGCCGGGGATTTGCCGACCATCGCGCTCTTGCAGGATCTCGACGATCGGCCGGGCTATGGCGCCTTTTGGGGCGAGGTCAATTCCACCATTCACAAGGCGCTCGGGGTTCTCGGCTGCGTCACCAACGGGTCGTTTCGTGACCTCGATGCGCTGGCGCCGGGATTTCAGATCATCGGCGGCCGCGTCGGGCCGAGCCATGCGCATGTCCATCTCGTCGATTTCGGCGGGCCGGTGAATATTTTCGGCATGCAGGCCGGCCATGACGACGTGATCCACGCCGATCGCCACGGCGCGGTGGTGATCCCGGCGGCGGCGGTGACCCAATTGCCCGCCGCGATCGACCTCGTCTCCCGCCGCGAGAAGGTGATCCTCGATGTCTGCCGGACCGCGGATTTTTCGCCGGCGAAGCTGCGCGAGGCGCTGCGCCGCTCGGGGGAAATTCACTGAGCAACGCACATCCGGCGCGCGGCGGGTTCGCTTTTTTCCGGGCGATCGCTTATATCGCATGCTGAAAGGACGGGTCGCGGACGGCGCTCAGCGCACGACCCTTTAGCTTTGTGCCCGGTTGTTCGCCATGCCGCGTGAATTTCGTGCCTTTCCGGTAACCCAACGCATGCCTTGGCGTTCGCGCGTGTGGGACGCGACGACGATGGCTGGGCTCGATCTTCCGGCGCGCCGGCAAAGCCGCCGCAAGGCCCGGATCGCGCCGCCGCTGATCTGGTCAGGAGCCGCGCATCTCGCCATTTTGGTGCTGCTGACCCTTGGCGTCTATCACCGCACCACCATCGAGCCGCTGCCGCCGCCGGGCATCGCGATGGTGTTCGAGTCGGGCAGTTCGGCGGGGCCGAAGCTGCCCAACCCGAGCAAAGAGGCCGATTTGCCGCCGCGCCCGGCCGCGGTCCCCGAAGCTCTCGCGCCGTCACCGCCGCCGTCCGCCGCGGCGCGCAACGCGCCGGCCTTGCCGGTGCCACCCGTGCCACCGCAGGAGGCGGCGCAGGAGGCGGCGCCGGCAGCCACCGCGAGCCCGCCGCCGCCGTCGCAAGCGACCGCCGCTTCCCCGGCGCCACCTCTGATCGCATCGCCATCGCCGCTCGCCGAATCCGTCCCACCGCCGCCGGCAGCCCAAACCGCCGCACCAAATACGCAAAAACCGATCGAACAGGCGATGGTCATGCCGCCGCCCAACGCACGGCCGCTGACGCCCTCACCGCCCACCGCGCCGAGCACCCCGGCGCCGCGCGCCGAGACCGCGCGCAAAGGCAGCGCCTACGCGCCGATGCATGTTTTTGCCAAGAGCTTGCCCTCCCTGAGCAAATTCGCGCTCGGCCCGGCCGCGCTCGGCCCGACCTCGATCACGCCGTTTGCCAAGATTTCGGCAAAAGAACTCGGCGCCGATTGGCGCAACGAACTCGCCGACTGGATCGAGCAGCATAAATACTACCCCGAAGACGCCGCCAAGCGCGGCGAGCAGGGGATCAACGAAGTCCGCGTGGTGGTCAACCGCGATGGCCATGTCGAATCCGTTGAACTCGAGCGCCAATCCGGCTCGCAGCGCCTCGACAGCGCCGCCGTCGGGCTGTTCCGGGATGCGGATTTGCCGCCGTTCCCGATCGGCACCGAGGAGGAGCGGGTGACCATCGATCTCACCATTCATTATGTGATCTACCATAACTGAGGCGATCTGCCGGCGCGGCCGGCAGCGCGGGCTTGATGAAACCATAAACGGGAGGAAACCATGACAGACGAAATGGCCGGCAAGGTGGTTTTGGTGAGCGGCGGCGGCTCGGGGATCGGGCGCGCGTCAGCGCTTTTGCTCGCCCGCGCGGGGGCGGCGGTCGCTCTCGCCGATCTGAGCGCAGCCGCGGCGGAAGCGACCGCCGGCGACATCACCGCGGCCGGCGGCAGGGCGCTGGCGCTCGCCGGCGACGTGAGCAACGAAGCCGATGTCGCGCGCTTCGTCACCGCGACGGTCGCGAAATTCGGCAAGCTCGACGGCGCCTTCAACAATGCCGGGATCAGCCCGGCCGCGGTCGGCTGCGCCGCAACGCCGATCACCGAATGGCGCGAGGACGCCTTCGCGCGGGTGATCGCGGTCAATCTTACCGGCGTGTTCCTCGCCATGAAGCACGAAATCGCGGCGCTGGCGCGGGCCGGCGGCGGCGCGATCGTCAATACCGCGTCCGTCGCCGGGCTCGTCGGGCTGCGCGGTTCGAGCGCTTATGTCGCGAGCAAGCACGGGGTGATCGGCCTCACCCGCACCGCCGCCCTCGAATGCGCGCCGCTCGGGATCCGGGTGAACGCCGTCTGCCCGGGCTATATCGACACGCCGATGGTCGCGCCGCACATGCCGACACGCGGCGAAGACATTCTGCGCGCCGTGCCCTTCGCGCGCCTCGGCACACCCGAGGAGATCGCCGAGCTGGTGCTTTGGCTGTTGTCCGATCGCGCGTCTTTCGTCACCGGCGCCGCCTATGTCGCCGATGGCGGCTATTCCGCCGCCTGAATAGACCGCTTGCGCCGCCGGCGGCGGGCGGCCAAGCTCCGCGGCGCGATTCTGAGGGAGAAAAACACAATGAGTCTGACACGACGGGGCCTGATCGCCGGCGCCGCGACCACCAGCCTGATGCAGCGCGCGGCCTTCGCCCAGACGAAGGGCCCGGTGCTGCGCATCGGCGTTCTCAACGACCAATCCGGCCCCTATCGCGACGATACCGGCCCGACCGGCGTTGCCTGCGCGCGCCAAGCGGTGCAGGAATTCACCGCCGGTCGCGACATGGTGGTCGAAGTGCTCTCCGCCGATCACCAAAACAAGCCCGATATCGGCGCCGCCATCGCCCGGCAATGGTTCGACCAGGACGGGGTGGATGCGATCGTCGATGTGCCCACCTCCTCGGTCGCGCTCGCGGTCAATAGCGTCTGCCGTGAGAAGAACAAGGTGATGCTGAATTCCGGGGCGGCGTCGGCGGATCTCACCGGCAAGCAATGCAGCCCGAACACCGTCCATTGGACCTATGACACCTATATGCTGGCGAAATCGACCGGCGGCGCGATGGTCAAGGCGGGCGGCGATAGCTGGTTCTTCATCACCGCCGATTATGTCTTCGGTCAGCAATTGCAGCGCGATACCGCCGCTTTCGTGCGCGAAGCCGGCGGCACGGTGATGGGCAGCGCGACCTATCCCTTCCCCGGCACCACCGATTTTTCCTCTTTTCTGCTGCAGGCGCAGTCTTCCGGCGCCAAGGTGCTCGGGCTCTGCAATTCCGGCGCCGATACCATCAACTGCATCAAGCAGGCGCGCGAGTTCGGCCTGATGCAATCGATGAAAGTGGCGGCGATGCTGATGTATAACAGCAATGTCCACGCGCTTGGCCTCGAGACCGCGCAAGGTCTGCTGCTTACCGAAAGCTTCTACTGGAATCTCAACGACCGCACCCGGGCCTTCATGGACCGTATCCGGCCGAAAACCCCGAACCAATGGCCGAACATGGTCCAGGCCGGGGATTACGCGGCGACCCTGCATTACCTCAAAGCCGTCCAGGACATGGGGGTTGCGGCGGCGAAGGCCGATGGGCGGGCGGCGGTCGCGCGCATGAAGGCGATGCCGACCGACGATGATTGCTTCGGCCCCGGTCAAATCCGCGAGGACGGGCGCAAAATCCACCCCTCCTATCTCTTTCAAGCGAAAACCCCGGCGGAAAGCAGCGGGCCATGGGACGGGCTGAAAATGGTCGCGACCACCCCGGCCGATCAGGCCTTCCGCCCGATGAGCGAGGGCGGCTGCCCGCTCGTTCACACCTGAGCGCCGCGCTCTCGGCCTTCGCGGCCCGCGGCGCCGGGGCTGATCTATACTGCAACCATAACGAGTATGATTTGGATCACGATGAGAGAATTGGGCAAATTGATAAGTTTTTTAGAGAACAGGAAAACAACACCATTGGTTTGTCCGTCGTTAATAAATCGTGCCTATTTTGTTCTATAAGAACAAAGAAGGATCCCCGAGCGCCGGCGCCCCGGCGTCTCGGCGGATTTACACCAGCCAGCCGAAAGAATGACACGTCGCTTGAAGACGGTTGGCTGGTATCTTTTTGATGTTGCGCGCAGCCGCCACACCAACCCTGCGCGCATACCGGTCAGCAATTTCGCTGACCGGTATTACACCGTCGCCCGCCGCGTCAGACTTTTGCTGACCGCCTCGGTCAATGCCGCAAGCGTATAGGGTTTGGCGAGAAAGAGCGCTTCCTCCTCGGCCAGGGCCCGCCGCGCCCCTTGTGCCGCGTAGCCGGAGACCAGGATTGCCGGCAGGTCCGGCCAGCGGCGGCGCAAGATCGCGAGCAGGGCTGGGCCGTCCATGCCCGGCATCATGACGTCGCTCACCACCAGATCCGGCCGCCCGCCGTCTTCGAGCAGCGCCAGCGCCGCCTCCGCCGAGTCGGCGGCGCGCACCGCGAAACCGCGCCGGCGCAAGGCCCGTTCCGCCAAACGCCGCACCGGCGCCTCATCCTCGACGAGCAGCACCGTTGCCGCTTCTTCCGCCGGGGCCGGTGTGGCGGCGGGCATGACCGGCGTCGTGGGCGCGACCGCCGCGCCCGGCGCGGTGATGTCCTTGGGGGCGGCAACGCGCGGGAGGTGGATATGGACGCGGGTGCCGGCGCCGGGGGCGCTTTCGACGATGAGAAACCCCCCCGATTGCCGCACGATGCCGTGCACCGTCGCGAGCCCGAGACCGCTCCCGCCGGCGTCGCGCTTGGTGGTGAAGAAGGGCTCGAAAATCCGCTCGAGCTGCTCGGGTGCGATCCCGTGCCCGGTATCGGCGACGGTGAGGGTGACATAGCGCCCCGGCGGGATCGTCTCGGCCCCGATGGTTTTTTGGGCGAGCAGCGTGAGATGCCCGGTCGCGAGCGTCAGGCGCCCGCCGTCTGACATGGCGTCACGGGCGTTGATCGCGAGATTGACCAGCACCTGATCGAGCTGCGAAGGATCGACCCGCACATGCCGCCCAGGCTCCTCGAGATCGAGGGTGAGGACGATGTTGCGCCCAAGCAGGCGGCCCAGCATCGTCGCGATGTTGCGCACCGCGTCATTCAGCGCGACGGTTTCGGGTTGCAACGTCTGTTGGCGCGCAAAGGCGAGCAATTGCCGCACCAAGGCGGCGCCGCGCGCCACCGCACTCGCGATTTCGCCGAGCGCCGCACGACCCGCCGCGCCTTCGTCCGCCGCCGCCTCCGCCGCGCCGCCGATCGCCGTCAGGAGATTGTTGAAATCATGCGCGATACCGCCGGCAAGGAGGCCAACCGCCTGAAGCTTGCGGGCATGCGAGACCTCTTCCTCCAGCCCTTGGAGCGAAGACAGATCAAAGAGCGAGAGGATCAGCCCGCTCACCGTGCCGTCCGCTTCGCGGACGGGGGCGCAGCCGATCTCGACGCGGCGCGGGGTCGGGCCGAGCAGGGTTGCGCGCCGGTGCCCGATCGTCGCGAGATCGGCGCCGTTGAGGGCCGCCAAGACATCACGCCCGAGCGTCTCGCGCTCGGCGGGCGCGAACAGGGCCAGGGCGGTTGCGGGAAGATCGGCGCCGGTCGCGGCGACGAGGCGGCGGAACCCGGCACTGGCGCGCAGAATATGCCCCTCGCGATCGAGAACGGCGAGGGCGACGGTCTCGATCTCGAACATCACGCCGAGCAGCGCCGCCGCTTCGCCGCGCGGCGCCACCAAGCGCCCGAGCAGCCAACGCGGCGGCAACAGCCGGGCCCAAAGGCGCGCCAAGCGCCGCCTCAAAACCGCCCTCCCGCGGCGCCGCGGCGCTGCAGCCGGCCTTGCAGACGCCAGACATAGGCGATCAACTCGGCGACCGCTTTGTAATGTTCGGCGGGAATTTCGGCATCCAGCGGCACCTCGTGCAGCGCCCGCGCGAGCGGCGGATTGGCCACCACCGGCACCTTATGCTCCTTTGCCACGGCGCGGATCCGTGCTGCCATCTCATCCATGCCCTTCGCCACCACCGTCGGGGCGGTGTTCATGCCGCGATCATAGCGCAAAGCGACCGCGAAATGCGTCGGATTGGTGACCACCACCGTCGCCTGGCGAACCGCCGCCAGCATGCGCTTCTTCGCGCGCTGGCGGCGCAGCAGGCGCAAGCGGTTTTTGACGTGGGGGTCGCCCTCGCTATCCTTGGTTTCCCGGCGTATTTCGTCGCGGCTCATGCGAAGGTTGCGCAGATGCCGCGTCCGCTCGAACAGGATGTCGGCCCCGGTGACCGCGGTCTGCACCAACAGCAAGGTCATCAGCACCCGCCAGACCTCATCGAGGAGATGGGCGGTCAGCGTCGCCGCATCCCAATAGGGGGCGTTGCCGAGAAGCGGCACGGCGCTGCGCAGCACGTGCCAAAGGGCAAATCCGATCGCCGCCAGCTTGACCAGATCCTTCCCGGCGCGCTGAAGGGTCGCGAGGCTGAACAAGCGGCCAAACCCGGCCATCGGGCTGAGACGGGTGAGATCGGGAAGCAGCGCGGTCGGCTTGAGGACGAACCCGGTCTGCAGCAGCGTCACCAGAGCGCCGACGCCGGCGGTCAGCGCGATGATCGGCAAAGCGGCGAAAGCCCCGGCACCGATCGCGGCGCCGATCACGAAACCGGGGCGGCCGGCGGCGTCGAGCTGCCCGACCGCGCCGAGGAAAAAGGCGAGCCTCCGGACCAGGCCATGCGCCAGCATCGGCGCGAGCAGCCAAAGCACCAGCGCCAGCATCGCGAGCGCAACCAGCGCCGGCGCCTCATGCGAGAGCGCGACTTGTCCCTGCTCGCGCGCTTGCTGCAGCCGGTGCGGGGTCGCCGCTTCCGTGCGGTCTTCGGGGGAGGCGGTCTCCTCGGCCATCGCGCGGCGGCGGGGTCAGCCGAAGCCAGGCAAGTGCACGAAGCCCGGGCCGAGATCACCGATCCACGCCGCGACGACCATGCGCAACAGCACCGCGAGGAGCACGATGCCGCCCAGGATCTGCGCCGGCATGGCGATGAAATAGATCTGAATGCGCGGCACCAGGCGGCCGAACAGCGCAAGCCCGATCTGCCAGAGGGTGCCGGCGAGCACGAACGGCGCCGCAAGGCGGAGCGCCAGCGCGAAACTCGCGGCAACGCCGGCGAGGATGGTGCGCGCGGTATCGCCGGCGGGAAACCAGGTGCCCGGCGGGATGAGATGATAGCTGCCGACGAAGGCGGCGAGCAATTCGGCATGCAAGCCAAAGCCGAAAATCACCACCGGCACCAGGAGATCAAAGAGCCGGCTGAGGCCCGGCCCCTGGCCGCCGATATCGGGGTCGGCGATCAGCACGCTCGAAAGCCCGGTCATCAGCGCGATGATCTGGCCTGCGAGCGGGAGCGCCAGCGTAAGCAGCCGCGCGAGCCAGCCGAGCCAGATCCCGGCGACCAGTTCGCCAGCGAGCAAGGCCGCGACCGCGGCGATGCTGGCCGGCTCGGCTGGCAGCAGCGGCGCGAGCAGGGGCAGCAAGAGCAGCGTCAGCACCAAAGCGAGGCCGGCGCGAACCGTCATCGGGAGATCGGCCTGGCCGAAACCGGGCATCGCCATCACCGCCGCCGAGACCCGGGCGAGAACGGCGACGAAGGCGAAGGCCGAGCCCGGCAGCGCGGCCAGGAATGCCGCGTCGTCGGCGTTCATGAACCGCCGATCGCCACCAGCCGGTCAAACAGCGCGACGGTGAAGGATGAGAGGGTCGCAAGCATGAATGGGCCGAGCAGCACCAGGGTCAGGGTCAGCGCCACCACCCGCGGCAGAAACGAGAGCGCCTGATCATTGATCTGCGTCACCGCTTGCACGATGGAAATCACCAGCCCGACGACGAGGCCGATAAGAAGTGGCGGGCCGCCGATCTTCATTGTGACCAGCATCGCATCACGCAGGACCGCGCCGATTTCACCTTCCGTCATGCCACCTCACTTTTTGTGCGTTACCTTCTTTTTCTGAAGAAAAAGAAGCAAAAAGACTTTTTCCCACTCTCCCGAAGGGGCACCGCCAAGGCACGATGCCAACCGACAAAAGTTTTTTGGTTCTTTTTTTCAAAAAAGAACCGCTTTTTTCCTTCTTTCGCCCCGCACTCTGCGAAACATCAAATCGGCATTTGCATGATTTGCTGATAGGCCTGGACCATGCGGTCGCGGATGGTGGTCGCGGTTTGCAGGGCGAGTTGCGCCTTCGACACCGCGGTCACGACCTCGGTCAGGTTGCCGCCGCCGGCGATCGCCTGCATCGCCTGATCCTCGGCGGCGTGATTGGCATCGATCACGCCGCCGATGGCGCGGGACAGGGTCGCGCTGAAACCAGCGCTGGCATCAGTGCTGTTGCCCGCGCCCTCGGCGGCGCGATAGGCGTCCGCCGCCTGCGAGGGGGTGACGGTGAGGGAAAGCGGGGTCATTTCAGCAGCGCGATGGTGCGCGCGAGCATCCCGCGTGTCGCTTGCAGCACCGAAAGATTGGCGGAATAGGAGCGTTCGGACTCACGCATGTCCATGAGTTCGACGAAGGCGTTGACGTTCGGCGCCGTGACGTAGCCCTGGGCGTTGGCGTTGGGATTGGACGGATCATAGCGTTGCGGCAGCGGCGCCTTGTCCTCGCCGATCTGCTTGACCCGCACCGTCTCGACCCCGAGATTGCGGTCAAGGCGGTTCTCGAAGGTGACGGTCTTGCGGCGATAGGGCGCGCCCTTGGCGCCGGTGCTGCTGGTGTCCTGGTTGGCGAGGTTTTCCGCGATGACGCGGAGCCGCGTGGTTTGCGCGTCCATGCCGCGTGCCGAGATGTCGAGGGCTTTGCTGAGATCCATCCTGCTATCGTCCTTGGTTCGCCGCCCCGGCGGTTAGCGGTCGAGCGCGGTGCGGAACATGCCGAGATAGGTCTGGTAGAGATTGACCACCAGCGCATGGGTGTCATTGGTCTGCGCGACCTTGGTTAATTCTGCGTCGATGGCGACGGCGTTGCCGTCTGGCGCCCGCTCCTCGGGGCGCGCTTTGGGGTCGGGCGCCAGCGCCCCGCCTTGCGAGCCGGCGAGATGCAACGGGTTGGTGACGGCAAGGCCAGCGGGTGCCGTCTTGGCGAGGGTGGCCGCGAAAGGGGTCAGATCCTTCGCCTGCCAGCCGGGCGTATCGGCGTTGGCGATGTTCTGGGAGAGCAGTTGCTGACGCTGATCGATCCAGGCCAAGCGCTTGTCGGCCAAGTCGAAGAGACCGATGCCACTGCCGCCATTGCCCGCCATCGCCACGCTCTCCCGCGAAACCTCTGAACCCGGCCGCCATCATCGCCGCGGTCGCTAAAGATTTGGTAAATCGCCGGCGAGATAAGACTTCCGTAATCCCTTCGCGGTTTAATGCCCGGGCATGAACCAGCCCGATACGCCCCCCCCAGCGCCGCTCAATCCGGCGCCGCTTGCGCCCTTCCCGGCGTCGCTCGACGCTGGCATCGCGGCGTTGGAGGGCATGCTGCGGGTGGCGTTGGCGCTGGCGCAGGCGGCGCGGCCGATCGATCTCGCCGGGCTCGATCAGCGCGTCGGCCGCGTCTGCGCCCAAGCGCTCGATCTGCCGCCGGCGGAGGGGCGGGCGCTGCGTCCGCGTCTCGCCGGCCTGCTCGCCGGTATCGAAGCCCTCGCCGCCCAGCTCGCCACCGCCGCGGGTGACGGATGATCATGCGGTTGTTCTCTCGGCAAAAGGCCGTACCATGCTCCCCTCCCTCACCTCCCTGTTGATCACGCTGCTCGCGCTCGCGGTGGTGCTCGGGCTGATCCTGCTCGCCCAGCGTCTTGCGCGCATCACCGGCCTTGCCCCGAAAGGCGGCGGGCGGCTGCGGCTCGAGGAAACGCTGGCGCTCGATCCGCGCCGGCGGCTCCATCTCATTGCCTGCGATGGCCGGCAGGTTCTGCTACTGACCGGCGGCGGCCGGGATCAGGTGATCGGCTGGCTTTCGGGACCGGAGGCGCGGCCATGACGGCGCGGCGGGCGGCGCCGATCCTCCTGTTATTCCTGCTTCTGCTGCTGCTCCGCCCCGCCGCGGCACTCGCGCAGTCGGTGGCGATCGATCTCGGCGCCGCCGGGCAAGCCGGGGCGACCAGCCGGCTGGTGCAGCTCACCGCGCTGATCACGCTGCTGTCGCTCGCGCCGAGCCTCCTCGTGATGGTTACCGCCTTCACCCGCATCGTCATCGTCATCTCGCTGCTCAGGAGCGCCATCGGCAACGCGACGATCCCGCCGAATACGGTGGTGATTGGCTTGTCGTTGTTTCTGACCTATTTCGTCATGCAGCCGGTCATCGATCAGGCCTGGGATGACGGCATCGCGCCGATGACGGCGGGAAAGGTCTCCGAACTCGAGGGGCTGCGCCTGGCCGGCGAGCCGTTCCGGCAGTTCATGGCGGCGAATGCGCGGCCGAGCGATCTCAAGCTATTTCTCGATCTCGCGCATCTTCCCATCCCCGCCCGCGCCGGCGAGACCCCGTGGCGGGCGCTGATTCCGGCGTTCATGGTCGGGGAATTGCGACGCGCTTTCGAGATGGGATTTCTGCTCTTTTTGCCCTTCCTGGTGATCGATCTCGTGGTCTCGAGCGTGCTGATGAGCATGGGCATGATGATGATGCCGCCGAGTTCGATCTCACTGCCCTTCAAGTTGATTTTCTTCGTGCTCGTCGATGGCTGGCGGCTGGTTTCGGGCAGCCTGGTGCAGAGCTTCCCGCTGCCGCCGCACCCGTGAGGCTCAGCTCGCGCCGCGTTCGCCCTCGGCGAGCATCAGCGCCGAGCGGACCAGGGCGAGATGGGAAAAGGCTTGCGGAAAATTGCCGAGCTGGCGCTTCATGTGCGGGTCATACTCCTCAGCGAGGAGACCGACATCGTTGCGGAGATCGAGCAGCCGGTCGAACATCGCCTGCGCCTCATCGCGGCGGCCTTGCAGCACGAGATTATCCACCAGCCAGAAGCTACAGGCGAGAAAGGCGCCCTCGCCCGGCGGCAGGCCATCGGCGCCGGCTTCCGTGCGATAGCGCAGCACCAGCCCATCCTCCATCAGATCCTGCTCGATGGCGGCGACGGTTGCCCGCACGCGCGGATCCTCGGGCGGCAGGAAGCCGACCAGCGGGATCAGCAGAAGACTCGCATCGAGTTCGCGCGAGCCGAAGCTTTGCACGAAACATTGGCGTTCGGGATCGACGCCATCGCGGCAGACGGTCGCGTGGATGTGATCGCGGAGCGCCGTCCAGCGCTCGATCGGGGCGGCGAGATGATAGGTTTCGGCATCCTTGACGGCGCGGTCGAAAGCGACCCAGGCCATCACCTTGGAAAAAGTGAACTGCCGCCGCCCGCCACGCACCTCCCAAAGCCCCTCGTCGGGGCGATCCCAAATGCGCGCGAGATGCTCGAGCAATTTGCGTTGCATCGGCCAGGATTCGCGCGCCGCCCCGAGGCCGCCACGGCGCGCGGTATGCGCCGAATCCATGACCTCGCCATAGACATCGAGCTGCAACTGGTCAGACGCGGCATTGCCGATCCGAACCGGGCGCGAGCCGGCGAAGCCCGGAAGCCAGGTCGCTTCCCATTCCATCAGCCGGCGCTCGCCGGCGAGGCCATACATGATCTGCACCTGCGCCGGGCTGCCGGCGATGGCGCGATGCAGCCAGTTGCGCCAGGCTTCCGCCTCTTCGTAATAGCCCGCCGCCATCATCGCATCGAGCGTCAGCGTCGCATCCCGCAGCCAGCAATAGCGATAATCCCAGTTGCGCGACCCGCCCCATTGTTCGGGGAGCGAGGTGGTGGGCGCGGCGACGATGCCGCCGGTCGGCGCGTAGATCAGCGCCTTCAGGGTGATCAGCGAACGCAGCACCGGCTCGCGGTAGCGCGGGTGACAGAGGCAGCGCGACGACCATTCCGCCCAGAAATGCTCGGTCTCGGCGAGTGCCTTGAGCGGGTCGTGCGGCGCCTCGGGCGGCACATGCGACGGCGAATGGGTGAGCATGAAGGGGATGGTTTCGCCGGCGGCGATCTCGAACTCGGCAATCGTTGCGAGATTTTGGCCAAGCAGCGTGACCGGGGTGCGTAAGACCACCATGTCCGGCCCGGCGACGGCGCGGATGCCGTTGCCATCGACGAGGCGGGTGACCCACGGGATGGTGGTGCCGTAATCGAAGCGGAGCGTGAGGTCGAGACGCATCGGAACCCGCCCGGCGCGCCCGGCGACGAGCCGGATGACCGAGGAGGAGGCGCCGTTCGGGGGCATGAAATCGATGACCGCGACCTCGCCCTCGTCGGTCGTAAAAATCGTCTCGAGCACCAGCGAAAAGCCGCGATAGGCGCGGCTGATGCTATGCACGGCGCCGCGCGGGGCGATCAGCCAGCGCCCGTGATTGCGCCCGCCGAGGAGGGCGGCAAAGCAGGCCGGGCTATCGAAACGTGGCCAACAGAGCCACTCCAGCGCGCCGGTGCGGTTGATCAGCGCGGCGCTGTGGCCGTCACCGATCAGGGCGTAGTCCTCGATGCGGGGTTGCGCCGCGGCGGTGTCAGCCATCAGCGCCTCTCGCCTGCGGGGCGCGTGTCCGGCACCGGCCGCGCCTCAGCCGAGATGGCCATAGGCGCGTCCGCCATTGGCGTCCGTCGGGCAAGAGCAGGAGCCGTCCGGGGTCGGCGGGCGATCGAGCGGGCAGACATAAGCGCCGGCATAGCAGGTGCCGCTCGCGGTGGCGGGCGGCGGTGCCGGCGGCGGATAGGCGACCGCCGGCGGCGGATAATAGGGATAGCCATAAACCGGCGGCGGCGGCGCATAAACGACCGGCGGGCCAACCACCACCGGCGGCACATAGCCGCCGATGAACACGCCGCCATGCCACCAGGCCATCGCCGGCGTCGCCAAGCCAAACCCGAGAAACGCAGCGGGGAGTGCCGCCAGCAGCCGCGTGAGGCGGCGGAACATCGCAATCATCGTGGCGCCTTCCGGAATGGCGGACGAAATGCCGCCATGGTTTCGTCAAGCCTGATACTGATACGCGAATTATGTCGCCGGAGGGTTAATGCCAACCCCGCTGGCCGCGCAAGACCGGCGGTGGCCTTGACTTCACGCAAGTTTTCCCGAATAGGTGAGACGAACCCGCATCGCCGAGGCGCCCGTCGCCCCCGGCACGTCTCCGCATGGAGCGATGCCGCTTTTATCCGAAAGTATCTGGTGTCCGAGATCCTACACTCCGCCGAGCCCGCCGCCACCTCGACCCCCGCCGTGTCCGAGGAAACGCCCGCCACCACGACCGCCCCCGCGCCTGCGTCCGCCGAGCCCGCGCCCGCCGCGCCCGGCTTTGCCGAACTCGGCCTCTCCGAGCCGGTGCTGCGCGCGGTCGCCGAAATGGGCTACACCCAGCCCACGCCGATCCAGGCGCAGGCGATCCCAACGGTTCTGATGGGGCGCGACGTGCTCGGCTGTGCCCAGACCGGCACCGGCAAAACCGCCGGCTTCACCCTCCCCATGCTCGACATCCTCGCCGGCTCGCGCGCCCGCGCGCGCATGCCGCGCAGCCTGATCCTCGAGCCGACCCGCGAACTCGCCCTGCAGGTCGCGGAAAATTTCGTGCTTTACGGCAAATATCTGAAGCTGAGCCACGCCTTGATCATCGGCGGCGAGAGCATGACCGACCAGCGCGAGGCGCTCGACCGCGGCGTTGATGTGCTGATCGCAACCCCGGGCCGCCTCATCGACATGTTCGAGCGCGGCGGCGTCCTGCTCACCAATGCCCGGCTTTTGGTGATCGACGAGGCCGACCGCATGCTCGATATGGGGTTCATCCCCGATGTCGAACGCATCGTCGCGATGCTGCCGGCCAATCGCCAGACCTTGTTCTTCAGCGCCACCATGGCGCCCGAGATTCGCCGCCTCGCCGATGCCTTCTTGCAAAACCCGAAGGAAATCACCGTCGCGCCGCCGGCCTCGGTCGCGACCACCATCACGACTGGCCTCGCCCTCGTCGCCGAGCATGACAAGCGCGAGGCCCTGCGCCGGCTGATCCGCAAGGAGGATGTGCAGAACGCGTTGATCTTCTGCAACCGCAAGCGCGATGTCGATATTCTCTATCGCTCGCTCGCGCGCCATGGCTTTAGCGTCGGCGCGCTGCATGGCGATATGACCCAGTCGGTGCGCTTTGCGACCTTGGAGAAATTCAAAGCCGGCGAGATACGGCTTTTGGTGTGCAGCGATGTCGCCGCGCGCGGGCTCGATATCGGCGGGCTCTCGCATGTCTTCAATTTCGACGTGCCGGTGCATGCCGAGGATTATGTCCACCGCATCGGCCGCACCGGCCGCGCCGGGCGCGAGGGCCGCGCCTTCATGATCGCCGAGCCCGAGGATCGGGCGATGGTGGAGGCGATCGAGAAGCTGACCGGCGCGCCGATCCCGCGCATCGCCGTCGAAGGGCTCGATCCCGTCGCTTGGGCGGAAGGGACCGGCGGCAAGCGCCGGGGGCGGCGCGGCGGTTCGTCGGGAAGCAAGCCAAGCCCGCAAGCGGGCGGCCGGCCGCCACGCCGCCCGGCGCGCAAAGCCACCGAGACTTTGCCCGCCGCAGCGCCGGCGCTGCGGCACGAAGAGGAACACGCAACCGCGGCGCGGCCGCAAAAGCCAGCCGATCGTCCGGCCCGCCCGCCGCAGGGGCCGGGCGGCGGGCGCGTGGCCAGGGGGGAGCGCGGTGACGAGGAGCGGGGTTCGGTGCGCGGCTTCGGCGCCGATATCCCCGCCTTCATGCTGCTGCCGACGCGCAAAGCGCCCCCCAGCGCGGCGCCCATCCCAGCAACCGAGGAAGAGTCCGAGCCATGAACGTCACCACTGTCGCCAAAAAAGGCAAGTTCGCCGCCTTCCAATGGGATGACGCGCTCCGGCTCGATGACCAGCTCAGCGAGGATGAGCGCGCCATCCGCGACGCCGCCCGCGACTATTGCCAGGAAAAGCTTTTCCCGCGCGTGCTGATGGCCAACCGCCAGGAGCGTTTCGATCGCGAGATCATGAACGAAATGGGCGCGATGGGCTTTCTTGGCGCGACGCTCGAGGGGTATGGCTGCGCCGGCGTCAATTACGTCTCCTACGGGCTGATCGCGCGCGAGGTGGAGCGCGTCGATTCCGGCTATCGCAGCGCGTTTTCGGTGCAATCCTCGCTGGTGATGTATCCGATCCACGCGTTTGGCTCGGAATTCTTGCGGGAAAAATACCTCCCCGGGCTCCGTTCCGGCGAAAAAGTCGGCTGCTTTGGCCTGACCGAGCCCGATGCCGGCTCCGATCCGGCCGCGATGCGCACGCGCGCGAAAGCGGTCGAGGGCGGTTTCGTGCTGAACGGGTCGAAAACCTGGATCACCAATTCGCCGATCGCCGATGTTTTCGTGGTCTGGGCCAAGGATGATGCCGGTGACATTCGCGGCTTCGTGCTCGAGCGCGGCATGGCCGGGCTCTCCGCCCCCAAGATCGAGGGCAAATTCAGCCTGCGCGCCTCGATGACCGGCATGATCATGATGCAGGACGTGTTCGTGCCGGCGGAAAATCAGCTCCCCGGCGTCAAAGGTCTGCGCGGGCCGTTTTCCTGCCTCAACAATGCCCGCTATGGGATTAGCTGGGGGGCGCTCGGCGCCGCCGAATTCTGCTGGCATGCGGCGCGCGACTACACGCTCGGGCGGATGATGTTCGGCCGGCCGCTGGCGGCGACGCAATTGATCCAGAAAAAGCTCGCCGACATGCAGACCGAAATCACCATCGCGCTGCAAGCTGTGCTGCGGCTCGGCCGGCTGCTCGATGAGGGGCGCGCGGCGCCGGAGATGATCTCGCTCTGCAAGCGCAATTCCTGCGGCAAGGCGCTCGATATCGCGCGCGCCGCCCGCGACATGCATGGCGGCAACGGCGTCGCCGACGAATACCACGTCATCCGCCACGTGATGAATCTCGAGGCGGTCAACACCTATGAGGGCACGCATGACGTCCACGCCCTCATCCTCGGCCGCGCCCAGACCGGCCTTTCGGCCTTCGGCGCGGCGGAATAACGCGGGGCGTCGGGGAGGGTGTTGAAAGGCCGGGATCTTCTCCGGCACGGGCTTGCCGGCGTTCCGCCCCGCTCTCATATGCGCGTCAAGATACCCATTACCGGTATAGACTCGGGGGCATTCATGCATGATGACACCAAGGCCGGGGTGCAGGCGCGCCTTAACCGCATCGCCGGCCAGATCAGCGGCTTGCAGCGGATGGTGGCGGGCGACCGCTATTGCATCGACGTGCTGACCCAGATCGCCGCCGTGCGGGCGGCGCTGCACAAGGTCGAGGAACAGATCCTGCTCGATCACATCGAACACTGCGTCGCCGATGCTTTCGCCTCCGGTGGGGTGGCGGAGCAGCGGCGCAAGGTCGAGGAACTGGTCTCAACCGTTGGGCGCATGACGCGCTGACCCGCACGATGCCGTGACGTTGACGTTGGAAAAGGAAGCATGACGGGACTCCCATGGACTTATGTCGCGATCGCGGTGGGCGGGACGTTCGGCTGCTGGGCGCGCTATGCGATGACGGTGTTGATCCAGGGGGCCTGGGGCTCGGATTTCCCGTATGCGACGCTCAGCATCAATCTGATCGGCAGTTTCCTCATGGGATTTCTGTTCATCGCGACCCTGGAGCGGCTCACCATCGCCCCGGCATTGCGCACCGGCATCCTCACCGGCGTCCTCGGCGGCTTCACCACCTTCTCGACCTTCGAGATGGAGGCGTTGCAACTCGTCGAACGCGGCGAAATGCTGAGAATGGGGCTTTATATCCTGCTCTCGGTCGGCCTTGGGTTTCTCGGCGCCTTTCTCGGTGCCTATCTCGCAAGAAACCTGTAGGAGCGATGCCATGGACGACGAGGTGCGGGTGACACGGGTCTATCTCAGCGAAAAAGACCACGGCAAGCGGCATTCCCTGCTCAAGGAAATGCTCGCGATCCTGCATGACGAGCTGACATTGCCGGGCGCCATCGTGTTGCGTGGCGTTGCCGGGTTCGGGGCCAGCGGCGAGGTGCATGCCGCCGACCTGCTGCGTCTGACCGTCGATCTGCCCGAGGTGATCGAGTTTTTTGCAGACCCCGATGCCGCCGCGACGGCGATCGCCCGCTTGGCCCCGCTGGTCCCGCCCGGCCACATCATCTCCTGGCCGGCGACCCGGCACGGGCAATGAAAGCCGGGGCGCGGCGGCCTTGACGCCGATGCGGGGCTTGGCGCATGCCTCGTTCCGTTTAGGGAAGCTTTTGGGAAACAGGGCATGAGTGGTGTCGAGGTGGGGATTGGCCGCAAGGTGTGGGCCAGCCCTCTGCATGCCGTGATGGCGCCCGTGCCGGCCGCGCTTCTCCTCATTCTCGTGACATGTTTGCTTCGCCTCGCCTTCGGCTGGGCGCTCGGGCTTGGTGTCGATGAAAGCTATATGGTTGCCGCCGGGCGGCAATGGCGGCTCGGCTATTTCGATCATCCGCCGCTCGCCTGGTGGCTGACCTGGGGCACCGAGCAGATCTTCGGCGCGGGCGCGAGCCCGGTTTTGCTCCGCCTGCCGTTCATTCTCCTGTTCGCGGTCTCGACTTGGCTCCTGATCCGGCTCACGACCCGGCTTTTCGACGCCGAGGCGGCGTTCTGGACGGCGGTGCTGTTCAACCTCGCGCCGGTATTCGGCGTCGCCAGCGGCGGCTGGGTGCTGCCTGATGGTCCGCTCGATGCCGCTCTTCTCGCCGCAGCCCTTGCCTTGGTGCGCGCCTGGGAGGACGGCCGCGCCCGCTGGTGGCTGGCGAGCGGCGCCGCCGCCGGCCTTGCGCTCGATGCCAAATATTCCGCCGTGCTCACCCTCACGGGGGCGGCGTTTTTTCTCGCAACCACCGCGCCGGGGCGGGCGGCGCTCCGGCGCTGGCCGGTCTATGCCGCCCTCGCCCTCGCCCTCCTCGTGTTTTCCCCGGTGCTGCTCTGGAACGCGGCGCATGGCTGGGCGTCATTCGCGTTCCAGGGGGGGCGGGCGCTCGGCGGCGTCTGGCATCCGCTGGCGCCGCTTACGGTGCTCGGCGGCGAGGCGCTGTTTTTGCTGCCCTGGATTTGGCTCCCCTTGCTGGTGTGCGCCGCCGGCGCGGCGCGGCGCGGCCCGCGCGAATGGCGCGGCTGGCTGCTGCTTGCGCTCGCCGCGCCGCCGATCCTGCTGTTCGCGGCGGTCGCGCTTTGGGCACGGCAGAAGGTTTTGTTCCACTGGGTGGCGCCGGGCTACCTGTTTTTGCTGCCCTTGCTCGGCCGCGCGGTCGCGAGACGCCTGCGGGCGGGCGAACGCGGGGTCAGGGTCTGGCTTGCGCTCTCGGCCGGTGTGATGCTGATCGGGCTTACGCTGGTCGGGAGCGAGGTGCGGTTTGACTGGCTGCCACATGTGTTTCCCGCGCTCGAGCGTGGCGCCGATCCCGATCTGCAAGCGGTCGATTGGACCTCGCTCCGCGACGATCTCGCGCAACGCCGCCTGCTCGGCCCGCCGCCGCCGGTGATCGCGGTGCTGCGCTGGCAGGATGCCGGCAAGCTCGATTACGCCCTGGCGGGCGCTGCGCGGGTGATTTGTCTCGGCCCCGACCCCAGGCAATATGGCATCAATGGCGCAACCACCGCCGCCGCCGGGACGGATGTGCTGATCGTCGCGCCCGGGATGGATCTCGCGCGGATCGAAGCGCAGATCGGCGCAGATTTCGCAACGATCACCCCGCTCGCGCCGCTGGTGCTGCGCCATGCCGGGCGGGCGGCGGCGGCGATCCCGCTCTTTCTCGGGAAATCCTATCACGCCGCGCCTAGAGCAAGGTAGGTTTTGACTGAACCATCCTGTTCAATCAAAACCGGCCAACTTGCTCGCCAAAATAGGTCTAGAGCGTGATCGACTTAAACCGATCGCGCTCTAGCGTCGAGAAAAAATAAAAGCGCCAGACGGTCTATAAGCCGGGTTCTGTCCGCGCCGAGCGGCGCGGGACGGCCATTCCTCTGGGACGCAACTCGCGTTGCGCCTCGTGCGACCAACCCGGGCAGCGGGGCGGGAATGCCCCTGGCATGCGGCGTTGCCGCCGCCGCCGGCCGCCCCTATTCGGTCTTGCTCCCGGTGGGGTTTACCCTGCCACCCGCGTTGCCGCGGGCGCGGTGCGCTCTTGCCGCACCCTTTCACCCTTGTCCGGCGGGCGCGAACGCCAAAGCCGGACGGTTTCCTTTCTGTGGCACTTTCCCTGGGGTCGCCCCCGCCGGCCGTTAGCCGGCACCGTATTCCCGTGGAGCCCGGACTTTCCTCCAGCGTCACCGCCGGCGGCCGTCCGACCGTCTGGCCCGCGAGATGTGCGCGGTTGCCGCCCCAACGTCAATCCATGGCGCCGGGCGCCGCGCGTCATCGCCCCTCAAAAAGCGACTTTGTCGCCGCCTTTGAGGGCGAGGATTTCCCGCGCTTCCGCCGGGGTCGCGATCGCGAGACCCAGCCCCTCGAGGATCTGGCGCGCCCGTTTGACCTGCTGGGCGTTGCTTTCGGCGAGCTGGCCGGGCCCGATCCAGAGACTATCCTCGAGCCCAACACGCACATTCGCCCCCATCGCCGCCGCCATCGCCGCGATCGGCAACTGGTTGCGCCCGGCGCCGAGCACCGACCAGCGATAATGCGAGCCGAACAGCCGGTCGGCGGTGCGCTTCATGTGCATGACGTCTTCCGGGTGCGGGCCGATGCCGCCCAAGATGCCGAACACGGTTTGCACGAACAAAGGCGGCGTCACCAGCTTGCGGTCGAGAAAATGCGCGAGATTATAGAGATGCCCGACATCGTAGCATTCGAACTCGAATCGCGTGCCGCTTTCGGACAGGCTTTTGAGCGCGAACTCGATATCGGCGAAGGTGTTGCGGAAGATCAGATCGCGCGAACCCTCAAGATGCTGGCGCTCCCAGTCATGCTTGAACGTCTTGAACCGCTCGAGCATCGGAAACAGCCCGAAATTCATCGAGCCCATGTTGAGCGAGGCGACCTCCGGCTTGAAAGTCAACGAGGGCTGGATGCGCTCCTTGATCAGCATGTTGGGCGCGCCGCCGCTGGTGAGATTGATCACCGCATCGGTCGCCTGTTTGATCCGCGGCAAAAAAGCGGCGAAGGCTTCGGGGCTCTGGTCAGGCTTGCCGGTTTTGGGATCGCGGGCATGGAGATGAACGATCGCGGCCCCGGCTTCGGCGGCGGCGATCGCGGCGGACGCGATCTCGTCCGGCGTCACCGGCAAATGCGGCGACATCGAGGGCGTGTGGATCGCCCCGGTAACCGCGCACGTGATGATGACCTTTCGTCCCGACATGTACCCTCTCCCTTCGCAGCAGATTGTCGCGCTCATTCTGGCCCGGTCGGGCTCGAAAGCCCAGAGGCAAGAAAGAATGTTCTTTTTTGAAAAAAAGAACCAAAAAACTTTTATTTGGTGGGCTTGGGTGAGGTTTCGGGCATGGCGAGGGCTGCCGTCAGCGTCGCCGCCGCGCCGGCGCCAGCAAGGCCGAAAAACGCATAAGCCGTGCCCCATTGGTCGCTCATCACCCCGGCCAACGTCGTGCTGATCGCAGCGCCAATCCCGCCGGCAAGACCGATGATCCCCAGCGCAAGGTTGAACCGCCCCGAATCGCCGCTGATATCGGCGGCAATCAGCGGCGTCAGCACGCCAAACACCGCGCCCGCCACGCCATCCAAGACTTGCAGGACCAAGACTAGGGCCGGCGTCGCGGTCACGGCGAACGCGAGGGCGCGTGCCGGCAAGGCGAGAAAACCGACCACCAACAGAATCCTGCGCCCGGTGACGCCGGCCAGCCGCCCGATCAGCGGCGAAAATACGGCGACGACAACCTGCGGCACGACGATCGCGACCGCGATGATCAGGGTCGCCCTGGTGCCGCTCCGCTTGGTCATCTCGGCCGCAACCAGGGGCAGCATGGCGGCATTGGCGAGCTGAAAAAACAGCGCACAGCCGGCATACACGATCAGTCCGCGATGGCGGAACAGCGCGCCAAGCGGCAGGCGTTGGGCGCGATGGGCGTGATGCTCATGGCGTGGCGTTGCCGGCGGCAAGAAACGAAGGGCGGCAATCGCCGGCACCGCAAGCACGGCGGCAAGCACGAACACCGCGCGATAGGAAAGGGTGTAGCCAATCCAGCCCATCGCCGCCGCCGCGAGCGCATTGCCGATCGAGCCCCAGCGGGCGTTGCGCCCCATCCGCTCGCCGATCTCGCGCCGCCCGACGACGGCGAGGCTGAGCGCGGCGATCGCCGGCACGCTCATGCTGGTCGCGAAGCTGTGCAGGATCTGCGAGGCCAAAACCATCGGCAATGTCGGCGCAACCGCCATCATCGCCGCCCCCAGCAACAGCCCGACCGTCGCCAGCGCCAGCGCAAAGCGCCGGCTGCGCATGGCATCGATCAGCGCCCCCGCCGGCACCTGGCTTGCCATCAGCGCGATGGTGCCGACCGAAAGCGCGAACCCGATATCCTTCTGCGTCCAATGCGCGGCGGTGAGATAGACCGAGATGAAAGGGCCGAAGCCGGATTGCACCGCCGCTTGGAGAAAATTGATCAGATCGAGCGCGCGCCCGCGTGCTGCGGCCCCATGGCGGGAAAACGGGCGCGCCGCTGCCATCTCGCGATGGGTCACGAAGGCGGCGGTTTGACAGTCGGGGCGGCTTGCGGGGGTTGGCTCGGCGCCGCGACCGAGGCCGGCTTGTCCGGGTTTTCGTGGTATTCCGGCGTCGCCTTGATCTGGTCCGGCGTTAAGTCACACATCACCGGGCTGTCGGGCTTGCCGGCGGAAAAATGCAGGCTTTTCCAATCGACGGCGATTTTGCGGTTGCCGATGCCGATAAAGCCGCCGAAATCGATCACCGCCGCGCGCGGGTGGCCGGCCTGATCGACGACGACATCGACGATCCGGCCCATCGTCTCGCCCTTGGCACTCACCACCTCGGCGCCGATGACCCCGGCGGCCTCGCCGGGCGCAAGGTGATGGATGGCCGCCCCATGATCGGGCGTTGGCGCGGCGGGGGTCGGCGCCGGAGACGTTGGCGCCGGGGACGTTGGCGGGGGGGATGATGGCGCCTGAGTCTGGGCGCCGACCAGCCACGCCGCGGCGAACAGGACGAGCGCCCGGCGTGCGCGCTCAGACCGGTCGATCACGCACCAAATCCTCGACCACCGCCGGATCCGCCAGGGTCGAGGTATCGCCGAGCGCGTCCACCTCGTTCGCGGCGATCTTGCGCAAAATCCGGCGCATGATCTTGCCGCTCCGCGTCTTGGGCAGGGCCGGCGCCCATTGGATCACATCGGGTGCCGCGATCGGGCCGATTTCCTGGCGCACCCAGGCAATCAACTCCCGCCGCAACGCCTCGCTCGGCTCGACCCCGACCTTCAGCGTGACATAGGCGTAGATCCCCTGCCCCTTGATGTCATGCGGAAAACCGACCACGGCCGCTTCCGCGACATGGGCATGCGCGACGAGCGCGCTTTCGACTTCGGCGGTGCCCATGCGATGGCCGGAGACGTTGATCACGTCATCGACACGGCCGGTGATCCAGTAATACCCGTCGGCGTCGCGCCGCGCCCCGTCGCCGGTGAAATAATAGCCGGGATAGGTGCTGAAATAGGTTTGCACGAAGCGTTCATGGTCGCCATAGACGGTGCGCATCTGGCCGGGCCAACTGTCGGCAAGGCAGAGATTGCCCTCCGCCGCGCCCTCCAACACCTGCCCCGCGCTATTGACCAGAACCGGCCTGACACCCGGCAGCGGCAGCGTTGCCGAGCCCGGCTTGAGCGGCGTCGCCCCGGGCAGCGGGCTGATCAGGATGCCGCCGGTCTCGGTCTGCCACCAAGTATCAACGATCGGGCAGCGTTCCTCGCCGACGACGCGGTAATACCAAAGCCAGGCCTCGGGGTTGATCGGCTCGCCGACGCTACCGAGGATGCGCAAACTGGTGCGCTGAGCCCGCCGCACCGGCGCTTCCCCCTCGCGCATCAGGGCGCGGATCGCGGTCGGCGCGGTGTAGAAAATATTGACCTGATGCTTGTCGACGATCTGCCAGAACCGCCCGGCATCGGGATAGCTCGGCACCCCCTCGAACATCAGCGTCACCGCGCCATTGGCGAGCGGGCCATAGACGATATAGGTGTGGCCGGTCACCCAGCCGATATCGGCGGTGCACCAATAGATTTCGCCGGGGCGATAATCGAACACCAGGTCATGGGTGTAGGCCGCCCACACCATATAGCCGCCGGTGGTGTGGAGCACGCCTTTCGGCCGCCCGGTGCTGCCCGAGGTATAAAGGATGAAAAGCGGATCCTCCGCCGCCATCGGCTCGGGCGGGCAGTCTGGCGAGGCCTTGGCGAGCAGATCGCGATACGCGTGGTCGCGTCCCGCCGCCATCGGCACCGCAGCGCCGGTGACCGGAACGACGATGACGCACTCAACGCCGGGGCAGGCTTTCAGCGCCGCATCGGCATGGGCCTTGAGCGCGACGCGCCGCCCGCCGCGCCGCCCCTCATCGGCGGTGATGAGAACCCGCGAGGCGCAATCCTGGATGCGCCCGGCGAGGCTATCGGGCGAAAATCCGCCGAAGACGACCGAATGGATGGCGCCGATGCGCGCGCAGGCGAGCATCGCGACGGCCGCCTCGATCACCATCGGCAGATAGATCGTGACCCGGTCGCCCTTCTTGACCCCGAACCCTTTCAGCACGTTGGCGAGGCGGCAGACCTCTTCATGCAAGGCGCGATAGGTGATGCGGCGTGATTGCGCGGGATCGTCGCCCTCCCAAATGATCGCGGTCTGGTCGCCGCGGGTCGCGAGATGGGCATCGAGGCAGCAGGCGGAGGCGTTGAGCACGCCGTCCTCGAACCAACGGATGGCAACATCGCCGGTAAACCGCGTGTTCTTGATCTTGCTCGGCGGTTTGATCCAGGCGATCCGCCGCGCCTCCTCGGCCCAATAGGCATCGGGATCGGCGCCCGCGCGCGCGTAATGGGCGCGATAGCCGTCTCTGTCGAGATGTGCCGCGCGGGCGATTTCCGGTTTCACCGGGATGGTTTCGGACATTGCGTGTTTCTCCCGTCCTGGGCCGGAGACCGGACCCTTCCGGGCAATTCTGCACGTCTCGCGGGGCGATGTTAAGAGGTCGCGCTCGGTTTTGCGGCGGCTGCTTTGGCTCTGCCGCTATGCGCCGGGATACCAAGCTGGTTTGCGGCGGGCGCGAAACGCCGCCGTGCCTTCGCGCCCCTCGGCGGAATTGCGCTGCATCCAGCTTTCATGGGCAAGCAGCGCCATCGCGCGGGCATCGAGGGTAAGGCCATTGGCGCCGAGGAAGGAGCGTTTGGTCGCGGTGATCGCCCCCGGCGCGCCGAGCAGAATAGCGTCCAGAATGGTCTCGACGCGCGCGTCCAGCGCCGCGTCCGCGACGATTTCGTGGACGAGGCCGATGCGAAGCGCTTCCGCGGCGTCGAAGCGCTCGCCGGTCAGGGCATAGCGCCTGGTGTGGCGAAGCCCCATCGCGTGGACCATGTGGGTCGAGATCGGGCTCGGCGCGACGCCGACCCTGACCTCGGTCAAGCCAAACACCGCCGCTTCCGTCGCCAAGGCGACATCGACGCAGCAGACCAGGCCGCAGCCGCCGCCGAAACAGGCGCCATGCACCACCGCCAGCGTCGGGTGAGGAAATTCGTTCAACATCTGCATCGCCCGCGTCGTCGCCATCGAGGCGGCGAAAGCCTGTTCGGGCGGATAGGCGCTGGCGCGGGCCAGCCAGTCGATATCGGCGCCGGCCTGAAAATGTTTGCCAGCGCCGCGGATCACCACCGCGCGCAGATCGGGACGGGCGGCGAGCGAGGCGAGCCCGTCGATCAACGCGGCGAGCAGAGCCTCGTCATAGGCATTGCCGCGTTCAGGGCGGTTCAACGTCACCGTCGCGACGCCACGCGGGTCGATCGCCAACAGCACGGGGGCCACAAGCTCGGGCGGCGCCATGGTCATAATCCCAACCCCCTTTTCGCTTGGGAAGAAAATAGCCTGGCGCGGCCTGCAACGGCAAGTCGCTTCACGCGGCCGCGAAAAAGCGCCAAACTGTTTGGCTATGGCCTTCGTCGGACAAATTCATGGCAGTTGTGTGGCGCGGGATGGCGCCGGCGTGCTGCTCCTTGGGCCGAGCGGCGCCGGCAAATCCGACCTCGCCTTGCGCCTCATCGACCGCGGCTTCGCACTCGTCGCCGATGACCGGGTGGACATCGCCGCCGGGATCGCGCGCGCGCCGGCGGAATTGGCCGGGCTGATCGAAATCCGTGGTCTCGGCATCGCCCAGCTTGCCCACACGCCGGAGGCGCCGCTCGCGCTGGTCGTCGAACTCGGCGTGCCCGAGCGCTTGCCGGCGCCGGCCGTTGATCCCCGTTTCGCCCTGCCGCGGATCACGCTGGATGCGCGCGCCGCCTCGGCGGCACAGCGTGTCGCCCTCGCGCTCGCGGCCGCGTGCGCGCGGGTGGGGTTCGTCGCCGGTGCCTTCGCCGCCGCCGTACAAGGCGCCGCGCCGCCATGAGCCCGCCCGCCGCTGCCCCCTCGCCGCCGCTCGCCTCGCCCGCCGCCGGCGATCGGCCCGCGCCGCGCCGGGTGGTGCTGGTCAGCGGCCTCTCCGGGGCGGGCAAATCCTCGATCCTGCACACGCTTGAGGATCTCGGCTACGAGGTGGTGGATAATCCGCCGCTTTCGATGCTCGCCGATCTGGTGGCGCGCGGCGAACGCCCGCTCGCCATCGGCGTCCATGCCCGCACCAGCGGCTTTCGCGCGGCGTCGGTTCTGCGCACGCTGGCAACCCTCCAGCGCAACCCTGCCCTGCGGGTCGAGTTGGTGTTCGCGACCGCCGAGGAAGCCGTCCTGCTCCGCCGCTATACCGAAACCCGCCGGCGCCATCCGCTTGCCCCGCAAGGCCGGGTCAGCGACGGCATCGCCGCCGAAACCGCGCTTCTCGCGCCGTTGCGCGCCCGCGCCGATTTGCTGATCGATACCAGCGATCTCCCGCCCGGCGCCCTCCGCGCTTTGATCGAGGAACGTTTCGGCGCAGGCATAGAGGGCGAGCGCGGGCTGGTGATTTCGCTGATTTCATTTGCCTATCCCGCCGGCCTGCCGCGCGAGGCCGATCTCGTGTTCGATGCCCGGTTTCTCCGCAATCCGCATTACGACCCGGCGTTACGCCCGCTCACCGGGCTCGACCCGGCAGTCAGGGCCTATATTGAAGCGGACCCCGACCATGCCACATTCCTGCAACAGGTGAACGCGATGCTCGCGCTGCTGTTGCCCCGCTTCGTCGCGGAAGGAAAGAAGTATGCGACCATCGCCGTCGGGTGCACGGGTGGACGGCACCGCTCGGTTCATCTAATCGAGAGACTTGCCGCCTATCTTGGTGAACAGGGTTGGCGCGTCACCCGCACGCACCGGGAGTTGGTGCGAAGCGAAACCAATGATGGCCAGACCACCCGACCCCCGGCCGGCAAGGCCGGACGGGCCGATTTTTCCAGGCGCAGGAGGCCTGAACGCGATCATGGGTAGAGTGTTATGATCGGCTTGGTGCTGGTCACGCATGGCCGTCTGGCCGAGGAGTTTCGCGCCGCCATGGAGCACGTGGTCGGGCCGCAGAAAAACGTCGCGACCATCTGTATCGGCCCCGACGATGACATGGAGCATTGTCGCGGCGATATCCGGCACGCGATCGAAAGCGTCGATCAGGGCGACGGCGTCGTCATGCTGACCGACATGTTCGGCTCGACGCCCTGCAACCTCGCCCTCTCGATGCTCGACCGCCAGCATCTCGAGGTGCTTTCCGGCATGAATCTGCCGATGCTGGTGAAACTCGCGCAATTCCGCGACCAAAAGCCGCTCGCCGAGCTGGTCGCCGGCGCCCAGGAAGCCGGCCGAAAATATATCACGGCCGCGCCGCATAGCGCGCTGGCCGCCGCCGTGCCGGCGCCGGCAGCACCAGCCGCGCCCAATGGCCATGGCACGGCCTCGCTCAACGGCAATGACCATATCGGCTGACGACCCCGATCCCGCGCGCGAGGACGCGGCGCGCGACGGCAAGAATGAGACGCCGTCGGGGGCGCCGGTGCTGGCCCGCAGCGTCACGATCCGCAACCGTCGCGGCCTCCATGCCCGCGCCGCCGCCCGCTTCGTCACCCTCGCCGAACGTTTCGGCGCCTCGGTCGAGGTCGTGAAGAACGACCAGGCGGTGTCGGCGCGCTCGATCATGGGGCTGATGATGCTCGGCGCCGGGATTGGCGCGTCGCTCGAGTTGCGCGCTGAGGGGTGGGACGCCAAAGAAGCGCTTGACGCTTTGGCCGCCCTGATCGAAGCCGGATTTGATGAGCAGGACTGACCCCCCTTCCGCGCCCCCGCCCGCCAAGCCAAGCGCCGGCGCCGGCCGTTCCCCTGCGCCGCCATCCGCGCCGCCGGCCAAAGCCAAGCGCCGGCCCAATCCGCGCGCGAGCAAAGCGGCGGGCGCCAAGACCGCCCCCACCGAGCGGCGGCTCCGCGGCATCGCCATTACCGAAGGGGTCGCGATCGGCCCGGTCTTCGGCGCCGTCGAGCCGGAAATCGAGCCGGCACGGCGGCGGATCCAGGCCGCCGACATCGAGGCCGAGCGCAGCCGGCTGGACGCCGCGATCACGCAATCGAAGAAGCAGCTGGTCAAACTCCGCGCCCGCCTCGACATGCTGCCCGAGGAGAGCCAGGCGGAAATCGCGCCGCTGATCGATGCCTATCTCCAGATGCTCGGCCCCTCGCGGCTGACCAGAACGATGCGCCAGCGTATCGAGGAGGGGCTGGTCGCGGCCGAGACCGCGGTGCACGACACTGGTGAGGCGATGGTGGCGGCGATCATGGCGATGGCCGAGGCGGGCAGCGAAGGGAGCGAGCAGCGCGCGAGCGCGCGCCGCCACGCCGACGAGGTGCGCGAGATCAGCCGTCGCCTGATCCGCAATCTCACCCGCCAGCCGTTTCGCAGTTTCGCCGCCTTGCCGGCGGGCGCGATCTTGGTGTGCGAATATCTCCGCCCCGCCGATGTCGCGCTGCTCGATCCCGCGCGTCTCGCCGGCGTTGCGGCCGACGAAGGCGGCTCGGATGGCCACACCGCGATCATGCTGCGGGCGCTCGGCGTGCCGGCGGTGCTCGGCGTTGCCGATCTGACCGCAGCAGCGCCGCCGGGCACGCTCGCGATCGTCGATGGCGGCAAGGGCGAGGTGATCCTCGACCCGACCCCGGCGACGCTGGCCGAGGCGCGCCGCGCCGTCACCGGCTTTGCCCGCCAGCGCCAGCAATGGGCGCGGCTCAAGCGGCTGCCGGCCATCACCACCGATCACCAAGTGGTGGAACTCCAGGCCAATCTCGAACTCCCCGCCGAATTGCCGCTGATCGCCCAGGCCGGCGCCGCCGGGATCGGGCTTTTGCGCTCGGAATTCCTGTTCATGAACCGCGAGCGCATGCCCAACGAAGACCAGCAAGCCGAGATCTATCGCGGCATCATCGAGGCGATGGGCGGGGATCCGGTGACCATCCGGGTGCTCGACTGGAGCGGCGAGAAGGAGATCGACGCGCTGATCGCCGAGGGGCTGGTGCCCGATCTGCCGCCCGAGAACCCGGCGCTCTCGGTGCGTGGGCTCAGGCTTTTGCTGCGCCAGCCGGACCTGTTTGAAACCCAGCTCGCCGCCATCCTGCGCGCCGCCACGGCCGGGCCGGTGCGGATTCTTTTGCCGATGGTGACGACGATCGCCGAGCTTCGCGCCGCCCGCGAGGTGTTCGAGCGCGTGGTGCGGCGTTTGCGCCGGCGCGGCGAGCGGCTGCCCGAGCCGTTGCCGCCGTTCGGCATCATGATCGAGACCCCGGCGGCGGCGCTGTCGGCGGACGCGCTGGCGCTGGAGGCGGATTTCTTCGCGATCGGCAGCAATGACCTCACCATGTACACCCTCGCCGTCGATCGCGGCGAGGCGATCGTCGCGCCGCTCTATGATCCGCTGCACCCGGCGGTGCTGCGGCTGATGCAATTCGCGATCGAGGCGGCCTTATTGCTCCGCAGGCCGGTCTCGGTCTGTGGCGAGCTGGCGGCGAACCCGAAATTCACGCCGCTTTTGCTCGGCCTTGGTCTGCGCAGCTTCAGCATGAATTCGAGCGCGGTGCCGCGCGTCAAGCAGGCGGTGCGGGCGGTGAGTGCTGAGGCCTGCGCCCGCTTCGCGCGGCGGGTGATGGAGCAAAACGATTCCTCGCTGATCGACGAATTGCTCTCGGAATTCGCCGAGGCCAACGAATGAGCAGCATCGCCGCCATTGTCTCGCGCCTGCCTTCCGCCCTGGCGCGACGCGGCCTATATAGCCGGGATGCAGACGCCTTTCCTCAAAATGCACGGGCTTGGGAATGATTTCGTCGTCATCGACCGGCGTGACCAGGATTGCGCCCTTGGCCCGGGCGAGGCGCGGCGGATCGCCGACCGCCATCGCGGCGTTGGCTGCGACCAGATCATCTTGCTCGATCGCGCCGCGGGCGCCGATCTCTTCATGCGCATCCTCAATGCCGATGGCAGTGAGGCCGGCGCCTGTGGCAACGCGACCCGCTGCGTCGCGGAACTCCTGTTTCGCGAAACCGGCAATCCGGCGCCGCTGATCCGCACACGTGCCGGCGATCTCCCGACCCGGCGCGAGGCCGATGGCCGGATCACCGTCGATATGGGTCGGCCGGCGCTGGCATGGGACCAAATCCCGCTCGCCCGCCCGCTCGATACCTTGCATCTGCCGCTGGCGCGCGCGCCGCTCGCCGATCCCGCCGCGTGCAGCATGGGCAACCCGCACGCAACGTTTTTCGCGCCGGCGGTGGAACATCTCCCGATCGCCGAACTCGGCCCGAGGCTGGAGCATGATCCGCTGTTTCCCGAGCGCGCCAATATCGGCTTTGCCGAGATCCTGGCGCCCGATCGCCTGCGCCTGATCGTTTGGGAGCGTGGCGCCGGGCGCACGCTCGCCTGCGGCTCGGGCGCCTGCGCCGCTTTGGTCAACGCCCATCGCCGGGGGTTGGCGGGGCGGCGCGCGACACTTCTCCTCGATGGCGGCGAGATCGAGATCACCTGGCGCGAAGACGACGATCACGTGCTGATGACCGGCCCCGCCGCCATCGCCTTCCACGGCACGATCGATCTCGCCGCCGCATGAGCGCAGACATCGTCACCTTCGGCTGTCGCCTCAATGCCTATGAGAGCGAGGTGATGCGCGGCCATAGTGCTGCGCTGGAAAACACCGTCATCGTCAATACCTGCGCCGTCACCGCCGAGGCCGAGCGCCAGGCGCGGCAAGCGATCCGGCGCCTCGCGCGCACCCGGCCCGCCGCACGCATCATCGTCACCGGCTGCGCGGTGCAGACCGATCCCGCCGCCTGGTCTGCCCTGCCGGGCGTGACCCGGGTGCTCGGCAATCTCGAAAAGCTGCGCCCGGAGAGCTTCGCCGAGGCGGCGCCGAGCGCGGTCTCGGACATCATGGCGGCGCGCGAGACGGCGGCGCACCTCATCACCGATTTCGCCGGCCGCACCCGCGCTTTCCTCCAGATGCAGCAAGGCTGCGATCACCGCTGCACGTTTTGCATCATCCCGTTTGGCCGCGGGCCGAGCCGGAGTGTGGCCCTCGGCGACCTGGTCGCGCAGGCGCGGGCGCAGGTCGCGGCGGGGTTTCAGGAAATCGTCTTGACCGGGGTCGATCTCGCGAGCTTCGGCGGCGATCTGCCGGGCCGGCCCAGCCTCGGCCAAGCGGTGCGCCGGCTGCTCGCGCTGGTGCCGGAATTGCCGCGGCTGCGGCTTTCCTCGCTCGATCCGGCGGCGATCGATGACGATCTCTGGCGCCTCCTCGCCGAGGAGCCGCGGCTGATGCCGCATCTCCATCTCTCGCTGCAAGCGGCGAGCGATCTGATCCTAAAACGCATGAAGCGCCGCCACTCGCGCGCCGGGGCCGAAGCGGTGATCGCGCGCGCGCGCGCGCTCCGCCCCGGGATTGCGATCGGCGCCGATCTCATCGCCGGCTTTCCGACCGAGGACGAGGCCCTGTTCGCCGAAACCCTGGCCTTCGTCGAGGCGATGGCGATCCCGTTCCTCCATGTTTTTCCCTATAGCGCCCGCGCCGGCACGCCGGCATCGCGCATGCCGATGGTGCCAAAGCCGCTCCGGCGCGAACGCGCAGCGCGGCTCCGCGCCGCGGGTGAGGCAGCGCTCGCGCAGTTTCTCGCCGCCCAAACCGGCACCGCGGCGCGGGTTTTGATGGAAACCGCAACCGAAGGTCTGTCCGAGCATTTCGCCCGCGTCCGCCTCAATCGCCCGGCCGCGCCACGGATCACGCTCACGGCGCGGATCACCGGGGCCGGCGCCGATCATCTCCTGGCCGAGGCGCTCTGATGGCGCTCGGTTTTTTCTCGCGCCTCAAGGAGGGCCTGGCGCGCAGCACGCAAAAACTCACCGGTGGCCTCGCCGGGGTGCTGACGCGGCGCAAGCTCGATGACGAGGCGCTGGCCGAACTCGAGGATTTGCTGATCGCAGCCGACCTCGGGCCGCAAGCGGCGCGCCGGGTGATCGCCGCCTTCCGCCGCACCCGCTTCGGCAAAGACATCACCGAGGCCGAGATCAAAGCGGCGCTGGCGGAGGAAATCGCCGCCATCCTCGCCCCGATCGCGCGCCCGCTCGCGCCTGATCCCAAGCATCGCCCCTATGTCGTGCTGGTGGTCGGCGTCAACGGCACCGGCAAGACGACGACGATCGGCAAATTGGCGCTCAGTTGGCGCGAGAGCGGCTTGCGGCCGATGCTGGTCGCGGGCGACACATTCCGCGCCGCCGCCGTCGAGCAGTTGCAGATCTGGGGCGAACGCACCGGCGCGCCGGTGATCGCGGGATCAGCGAACGCCGATGCCGCCGGTCTTGCCTTCGATGCCCTGACCCGGGCGCAGCGCGAGGGCAGCGACGTCTTGCTGATCGATACCGCCGGGCGGCTGCATAATAAATCGGCGCTGATGGAGGAATTGCGCAAGATCATTCGGGTTTTGCGCAAGCAGGACGAAACCGCGCCGCACGCCGTGGTGCTGGTGCTTGACGCCACCACCGGCCAGAACGCCATCGAACAGGTGCGGGTGTTCAAGGAGATGGTCGATGTCAGCGGCCTGATCGTCACCAAGCTCGATGGCAGCGCGCGCGGCGGCGTCGTCGTTGCGCTCGCCGAAAATTTCGGCTTGCCGGTGTTTGCGGTCGGCGTCGGCGAGCAGGCGGGCGATCTCCGCCCCTTCGATGCCCAGGCTTTCGCCGCCGGGCTGGTGGGTCTTTGAGGCGATTGGGATTTTTTCCCCTTCCCGCGCGCCTTCGCCTCGGGCAGAGTTTCGCCGCTACGCCCGGCCCGCTCCCGTCCTCGAGATGTCAAGGATAAGCCGACCCATGTTCGCCTTCTTCTCCCCGGATGAGATTTTCGCCCAGGCCGCCCATTTCGTCCCCTGGGACAAAGATGTGCGCGATGCCCATGTCCTGCGGCCGCTCGGGGAGGGGTTTCATCCGTTTTTGTATCCGCTTTACCATCTTCACGCCGATACCCTCGCGGCGTGGCGCATGCTCTCGCGCGGCGCCAGCACGCTTTTGCGCCCGCTCGCCGGAATCGGGCCCGCGACCTTGCCGCTCGGCGTTCTCGCCGGCGCCCTCGACGTGCTCGGCCATAGCGAGACCACCCACGCCCGGCCACATTTCGATATCGTCTCGACGATCATGGAGGGGGAGGAAGTCACCGTCATCGAGGAGGAGATTCTCCGCACGCCGTTCGCGACCCTGCTCCATTTTCGCAAGGAAATGGGCCGCAGCCAGCCGCGGGTGTTGCTGATCGCGCCGATGTCCGGCCATTTTTCGACCCTGCTCCGCAACACCGTCGAGACCCTGCTCCCCGATCATGACGTCTTCATCACCGATTGGATCAACGCGCGTGACGTGCCGGTCGCCGCCGGTGGCTTCGATCTTTCCGATTTCATCGATCACATCATCGATTTTCTGATCGCGATCGGCCCGGGCGCGCATGTCGTCGCGGTCTGTCAGCCCGCCGTGCCGGCGCTCGCCGCGGTCGCGGTGATGGCCGAGGAGCGCCACCCGGCGCTGCCGCGCTCGCTCACGATGATGGCCGGGCCGATCGATACCCGCATCAACCCGACAAGGGTCAACGATCTCGCGCGCTCGCGCCCGCTCGCTTGGTTCGAGCAGAACCTCATCGCCCGCGTCCCCTGGCGCCATCGCGGCGCCGGGCGGCGCGTCTATCCCGGCTTCGTGCAGCTTTCGGCCTTCGTTTCGATGAATTTCGACCGCCACGTCACCGCCCATTGGCGGCAATGGCGCAATGTCACCCTCGGCGATCTCGCCAAGGCCGAGGCGCATCGCGAATTCTATAGCGAATATCTCGCGATCATGGATTTGCCGGCGGAATTCTATCTCGAAACCGTGCGCAACGTGTTCCAGGAACACCATTTGCCGCGGGGCCTTCTTACCTGGCATGGCCATAATATCGACCTCGCCGCGATCGAAACCACCCATCTTCTCGCGATCGAGGCGGAGCGCGACGATATTTGCGGCCTCGGCCAGACCCGGGCGGCGCTCACGCTTTGCGAAAATCTTCCCGACAGCCGCAAAACCTATCACCTGCAGCAGGGCATCGGCCATTATGGCGTGTTCAGCGGCAAGCGCTGGCGCAATGAAATCTACCCCTTGCTGCGCGCGACCATCGCGGCTTGCGCTTAGCGCGCAAAGGCGCGCGGGCTTGCAATTCGCGGCGCGGTGGCTTTGACTCGGGCGATGGCGGATTTTGCGTCGCGCGTGAAATGCGTGCTTGGCCCGACCAATACGGGCAAGACACATTTGGCGATGGAGCGGATGCTCGCGCATGGCTCGGGCATCATCGGCTTTCCGCTCCGGCTGCTCGCGCGCGAGAATTACGAGCGCATGGTGGCGATCAAGGGGGCCAATCACGTCGCCCTGATCACCGGCGAGGAAAAAATCGCCCCGCCCGCCGCGCGGTGGTTTTCCTGCACCGTGGAGGCGATGCCGCTCGACCGGAAGGTCGAATTTCTCGCGGTTGACGAGATCCAGCTCTGCGCCGATCCCGATCGCGGCCATATCTTCACCGCGCGTCTGCTCGCCGCGCGTGGTCTCGTTGAGACGATGTTTCTCGGCGCCGAAACCATCCGCCCGCTGGTGCGCCGGCTGGTGCCGGAAGCCGAGATCGAAACCCGCCCGCGTCTTTCGCGTCTCCTCTATGAAGGGGCGGTGAAGCTCTCCCATCTCGCGCCGCGCTCGGCCATCGTCGCGTTCAGCGCCGAGGAGGTTTACGCCATCGCCGAAGCGATCCGCCGCCGGCGCGGCGGCTGCGCCGTGGTGATGGGGCGGATGGCGCCGCGCACCCGCAACGCCCAGGTCGCGCTCTATCAGAATCGCGAGGTCGATTTCCTGGTGGCAACCGATGCGATCGGCATGGGGCTCAACATGGATGTCGACCATGTCGCTTTCGCCGGGCTCGGCAAATTCGATGGCAGCCGGCCGCGCCGCCTCAGCGCGCCGGAATTGGCGCAGATCGCCGGGCGCGCCGGGCGCGGGCTGCGCGATGGCGGGTTCGGCACCACCGCCCGCTGCCCGCCGCTCGACGAGGCGCTGATCACGGCGATCGAGGGGCATCGCTTCGAGCCGCTGGCGCAGCTTTACTGGCGCAATACCGCGCTCGATTTCACCAGCCCGGCGGCGCTTTTGGCGAGCTTGCAGGCACCGCCGCC
Organism: Acidibrevibacterium fodinaquatile; assembly: GCF_003352165.1. Classification (GTDB taxonomy): domain Bacteria; phylum Pseudomonadota; class Alphaproteobacteria; order Acetobacterales; family Acetobacteraceae; genus Acidibrevibacterium; species Acidibrevibacterium fodinaquatile. Next base: position 710,455 of record NZ_CP029176.1, on the reverse strand, counting down.
GGGGCCCGGCCTTGCCCGCGGCCATGAGGCGAGCGATGTCACGACGCTCGCTGCCCTGGCGCGCGACCCGGCATTGCGCGCCCTCGCCGACCGGCCTGCGCGGGTCGCCCTGCTCTGGGAGGCGGCATCGATCCCGGATTTTCGCAAGCTCGGCGATGACACCCATGCCCGCTTCGCGGCCCGCGTATTTGCCCATCTGGTGCGCGGCGAGCGCCTGCCGGCCGCTTGGATCGCCGGGCAAATCGAGGCGCTGAGCCGCCCCGAGGGGGATATCGACACCCTCATGCAGCGCCTCGCCGGCATCCGCATCTGGGCCTATATCGCGGCGCGCCCGGATTGGCTGGCCGATGCGGCGCAATGGCAAGCGCGTGCCCGCGCGGTCGAGGATCTGCTTTCGGACGCGTTGCATGAGCGGCTGACGGCGCGCTTCGTCGACCGCCGGGCAACGCAGCTCTTGCGCCGGCTCGATGCCGGCGGCGGTGAGGCCCTGCTCTCGGCGGTGACCGCGGCTGGCGAGGTGGTGGTCGAGGGGCATGCGGTCGGGCGCATGGCGGGGCTACGCTTCGTGCCCGACCCGCGCGCCCTCGGCGAGCAGCGGCGGCTGGTCGAGCGCGCCGCGCGGCGTTCGCTCGCGACCGAGATCGGCCGGCGCGTCGCCCGGCTCACGGCATTGCCCGACAGCGCCTTTGCCCTCACCGCCGATCATCACGTGACCTGGGAAGGGGCGCCGCTGGCGCGGCTGCTCGCCGGGGCCAATCTCGCCCGGCCGCGTGTTATGGCGGTGGAGAATGATTTCGTCGCGGGCGGCCTCGCCCTTCGCGTGCGCGAGCGCGCCGCCCTTTATATCGAGCGGCGGATCGCCGCCGATCTCGCGCCTTTGCCCGCGCTCGCCGCCGCCGCCGAGGCGCCGATGCTCCGCGGCATCGCCCATCTCCTGGGTGAGGGGCTCGGGATCGTGCCGATCGAACACATGCCGGAGGGAGAGATCACGGCCGCGGTGCGAGCACGGCTCGCCCGCAATGGTGTGTGCGCCGGGCGGTTCGCGGTGTGGCTCCCGGCCATGCTGAAGCCGCGCGCGATGGCGCTCCGGGCGCAGCTTTTGGCGCTCGCGCGCGGGATCGAGACGCCGCCTTTGCCGCCGCCGGGGGCGATTGCGATCCCGGCCCCGGCGCCCTGGCCGGAGGCGCTTTCGCTCGCGCTCGGCTGGCTGCCGGCGGGGCCGGTTTTGCTGCGGCTCGATATCGCCGAGGCCGCCATCGCCGATCTCCATCGCGCAACCCGGCGCGGGCGGTGCCCGCTGCCCGCCGGCCTTGCCGGCCGGCTCGGCGTCAAGGCGGCGATGCTGCCGGCGGTGGTGCGCGCGCTCGGGTTTCGTCTCATCCCCGCGGCCAGCCTGCCGGCCGATCATGCCGGCCCGCCAGCCCCCAGTCTCGTCGCCGCCCGCAGGCCACGCCCGCCGCGGCCAGCGGCGCGCCCGCGCCCCGCCGCCGGCCCGTTCGCGGCGCTGGCCGTGCTCCGCCATGGCTGATCCCGCCGCGCCTTCCTGGCAGCGGCTCGATAAATGGCTGTTTTGCGCGCGCGTGCGCCGCAGCCGCAGCGATTGCGCGCGGCTGGTCGCGGACGGATGGGTCCGCGTCAATCGCCGGGTCGTGGAAAAACCCGATTTTCGCCTGCGCATCGGGGATGTGCTGACCTTTGCCACCGGGCAGGAGGTTCGGGTGTTGCGGGTGGTCGCCTTCGCGCAGCGGCGGCTCGGGCCGGCGCCGGCACGGGCGCTCTATGAGGAGATCGGCGAGGCGCCGCCACTCTCTTGCGCCGAGCGGGATAAGGCGGCATATCGCGAGCCTTGACCCTGCTTGCGCGCGGGTGGCAACCGCCGATCGATCGAGGAGAACGCGATGACCTACGTGGTCACGGAAAACTGCATTCGCTGCAAATTTATGGACTGTGTGGAAGTCTGCCCGGTCGATTGTTTTTATGTCGGCGCGAATATGCTGGTCATTCATCCTGACGAATGCATCGATTGCGGGGTGTGCGAGCCGGAATGCCCGGCCGAGGCGATCGTTCCCGACAGCGACGATCGCGCCAATGCGTGGCTCGAGACCAATCGCACCTATGCCGGACAATGGCCGAACATCACCCGCAAAGGCACCCCGCCCGAGGATGCCGATGAGTGGAAGGACAAGCCCGGCAAAGCCGAGCTATTCTCCCCCGAGCCCGGCCAGCCCTGACCTCGCCGAGCACGCGGCGCGGGGCGTGACCGCCGGCGCGATTTGTGCTAAGGTGGCACCTTGTTGCCAGGAATGTCCGCGGTGATCGCTTTCCCGGGGTGAGGTTGCCACGCCACGGCCACGGTTTGGCATGCACCGATCGAGGGGCCTCTGATCCGGGTGTGTTCATCGGGCGTTCAAGGGTATCACGGTAGGGACCAGGTTTTTATGCCCCCGTCGCAAAGAGAGGGGGGTGGGATGGCGTGGTCCGATGATTGGGCGTCGGCGTGGTTGCGGCGGTGCGGTTTGGCCGTCGCGGGCGGGCGTCCCCACAATGAAGAGGTTGCGTGAATGAAACCTGCTGCAGCGATGGCTGCTTCTCTCGATAGCGTCGACCCGGTGGCGCATGAGGCGGAGACGGCGGACGCCAAGGCCACCCCCGTGAAATCAGCGCCGCCGCCGCGACACGATGGCGGCGGCAAGCCGCTGCCGACGGTTCGCGCGCCGGCCAAGGCGGAAAAATTCGCCCCCGGCGATCATGTCGTCTACCCGACCCATGGCGTCGGCAAGGTGGAGCGGATCGCGGTCGAGGAGATCGCCGGGCACAAGCTCGAGCTGATCCATATCACCTTCGAGGAAAACCGCATGACGCTTCGCGTGCCGGTCGCGAAGGCGCGGAGTGCCGGGCTGCGCAAGCTCGCGACACGCAAGCTGTTCGACGAAGCTTTGGCGATGCTCAAAGGGCGGGCGCGCATCAAGCGCACGATGTGGTCGCGCCGGGCGCAGGAATATGAGGCGAAAATCAATTCCGGCGATCCGCTGGCGGTGGCCGAAGTGGTGCGGGATTTGCGCCGCAATGCTGGCCAGCCGGATCAGAGCTTCAGCGAGCGACAGATTTTCGAGGCGGCGCTCGATCGCCTGGCAGCGGAACTCGCGGCGCTGGACAAGACCGACAAGCCGACGGCGCTGGCCAAGCTATTCGCCATTCTGGAAATTACCGACACCAGACCGCCGGGCTGATATTTTCGCCGCAGCGAGCATCCGACCCCTGAGTCCAGGGATCATCTGAGTCCAGGGATCATCTCCCTGGACTCAGAGGAGAGATCAGCGCCCGTAAAGCCCGGTGAGGGTTGCCGAGGCGATGGTGTGGAAATGCAGGTTGAAGCCGACCACCGCCGCCGTCGTGTCCTTGTTCAGCGGCAATTTATCGACATCGAGCGCGTGCAGCGTGATGATGTAATGATGCGGCTTGTCGCCCGGCGGCGGGCAGGGGCCGCCATAGCCGGCGATGCCGTAATCGGTGCGGCTTTGGGTGGCCCCGCGCGGCAAGCGGTTGTGATGCGCGTCACCGGCATTCTTGGCGAGCTGCGTGGTTTTGGCCGGGATGTTGAACACCACCCAGTGCCAGAAGCCGCTGCCGGTCGGCGCGTCAGGGTCGTAAATGGTGAGCGCGTAGCTCTTGGTGTTGGCCGGCGCGCCCGACCAGGAAAGGCGCGGCGAAATGTTCTGGCCGGTGCAGCCGAAGCTGTTGAACACCTGCTCGTTCTGGATCGTTCCGCCTTCGGGGATATCGGGGCTCGTGAGGGTAAACCCATCGGCCCGCGCCGCTGCCGCGATGCCGAGAGATGCCGCCAGGGTCGCCGCCATGATGGGAAATTTGCTCACGTTTCTTTTCCTCCCGGAATTGTTCGATACAAAACTTTAGCCAGCCGCGGGTGATCTGGCAATCGCCTCGCGCAGCGCCCGTTTGAGCAGCTTGCCATTGGCGTTGCGCGGCAAGGGCTCGGCGACGAAGCTGATGCTCTCGGGCCGTTTGTAATCGGCGAGCAAGGGGGCGCAATGGGCGATGAGATCGGCGGCGCTGGCAGCGACATCGTCGCGCAGGCGAACGAACGCATGGACCCGCTCGCCGAGCACCGGGCAGGGCCGCGCCACCGCCGCCGCTTCGATCACCGCCGGATGGGCGACGAGGGCGTTTTCCACCTCGACCGAAAACACCTTGTGGCCGCCACGGTTGATCATGTCCTTGCCACGATCGCGGATGAAGACGTATCCCGCCGCATCGATCATCCCGAGATCGCCGGAATGCCAGAAGCCGGCGGTGAAATTCTCCGCCGTCGCCGCCTCGTCCTGCCAATATCCCGGAACCACCATCGGGCCACGGATCCAGATCTCACCGATTTCGCCGCGCGGCACTTCGCGCCCCGCCTCATCCATCACCACGATCTCGCCGCAGGGAACGGAGAGGCCGACGCTCGCGGCATGATCGGCGATCGCGTGCGCCGGCAGAAACGTCGCCGGCGACGTGGTCTCGGTCGCGCCATAGCCGTTGATCAGGCGAAGATGCGGCAGGGTCGCCGCCAGTCGCGCGATCACCGCTTCGGGCATCGGCGCGCCACCAAACGCCCCGATGCGCCAGGCGGAGAGATCGCGGGTGGCGAAATCGGGCTCGAGCAGCAACAGCGCATACATCGCCGGCACGATGATGGTGTAGGTCAGGCGCTCGCGCTCGGCGAGGTCGAGAAAAGCACGCGCCTTGAATTCGGGCAGCACGAGCAGGGCGCCGGCGGCATGGATGGTGGTCGCGATCACCGGCACGATGCCGGTGACATGCGCCATCGGCACCGCCGCCATGACCCGCTCGCCGGCGCCGAGTTCGAGCGCCATCATGCAATGCAGCACCGAATGGACGAGCCCGAGATGGGTGAGCATCGCCCCTTTCGGCCGGCCGGTGGTGCCTGAGGTATAAAGCAGCAAAGCGACATCCTCTTCGCCGACCGGCGCATCGGCCTCGATCGCGCCGGGGCCGGCGAGATCGGCGAAGGCGCTCACCGGCAGGCGGTGACGAAGCGCCGGCACCGCCTCCGGCGCCGGCAGGAGGGGCGCCAGAAAATCCTCGAACACGCAGAGCACAGCGCCGCAATGGCCGAGCAGATAGAGAAGGCCGGGGCGCTGCTCGCGGATCGAAAGCGGCACCGCGATGGCGCCAAGCCGGGTGATCGCGAACAGCAGAATGACGAACTCGGCGCGGTTGCCGAGCAACATCGCCACCCGATCGCCGGCGCCGACGCCGCGCGCCGCAAGCCCGGCCGCAACCGCGCCGACCCGCGTCGCAAGCGCGCGATAGGTAAGCCGGGTCGGGCCATCGATCAGCGCCTCGCCCTCCGGATTGCGCGCAACCGCGCCCCTGAGCAGCGCGGCCAGGCTTTCCGGGCGCGGGTCAAAACAGCGCATGACACGGTCGCCATAATGACGTTCCAGCCGCAATGTCATTTTTTCCTCCCCTCTTGCGACGTTCGCCGCCGGCTCAAGGTTTTTGTCGTGGCACCGGCAAATACTCGACATTGCCGCCCTGGGCGCGCATCGGCTGCGGGTAGAGATCCATCAGTTGCAGCACATCCTCGGGCATATCGGTGCTGACCGGAAGACCGAGCGCTTTCGCTTCCGCGGCGGAAAGCGGGTAATCATGGGTCCAAGTGCCGGTGGCAAGGGTCTCGGCGATCCGCTTCGCGTCCGCCGCCGGCAGGCGATGGGCGAGCAGCTCCTCGGCGGTGGCTTTCACCTGGGCGATCGCCTTGCGCCCGACATCGGCGAGAACCAGAGTTTCATCGTCGATCTCGGCGATCGGCTTCTGCTCGATGACGCGGAGCAAGGACGCTGCGGGAAACTTGCCGAGCTGGGGATCAATCGGGCCGAGCACCGAATGGCGACACATCACGATGGCATCGGCGGCGAGCGCGATCAGCGTGCCGCCGGACATCGCATAATGGGGCACGAAGACGGTCACCGGCCCGCGGCGGTCGCGGATCGCCCGCGCGATCTGCACCGCCGCCAGCACCAACCCGCCCGGCGTGTGCAGGATGATGTCGAGCGGCACCTCATCGCCGGTCATATGGATCGCCCGCAAAACCTCCTCGGAATCGTGGATGTCGATGTAGCGCATGAGCGGAAAGCCGAGCAGGCGCATGGTTTCCTGGCGATGGACGAGGGCGATCACCCGCGAGCCGCGCCGGCGCTCGATCTGCCCAAGCTTGCGCGCGCGCAGGCGTTCCAGCAGGCGTTGACGGAGCAGCGGCTGCAGCGCGCTGACAATGAAAAAAATCCAGAAGAGATCCGCGATGGTCATGAAGGGGCGTATATCAGGAAAGTCTTCTTTTTCTGAAGAAAAAGAAGCAAAAAGACTTCTCCTCCGCTCTCTTTCGCTGGCACCGCCCGCGCTCCTCGCGGTCTATGCGGCTTTCTGCGCCCGCCTTTCGCGTAGGAACTGGAAGAATTCACGTCCTTCGCGCAGCCGGCGCATCATCATCTGCGGGCTGGTCAGCATCTCGCCGACGATCGCGGCGATTTTCGGGGCGCGGAAATAAAAGCGGCGATAGAACGCCTCGACATTGTCGAACATCTCGGTGTGCGAGAGATGCGGATAATGGAGCGGCGCGATCTGGATGCCATGTTCGTCGACCAGCTCGGCATGGGCGGTATCGAGCCAGCCATTCTCTACGGCCTGGGCATAAAGCTCGGTGCCAGGATAGGGCGCCGCGAGCGAAACCTGCAAGGTGTGCGGATTGACCTCAAGGGCGAAACGAACGGTCTCCTCGATGGTCTCCTTGGTCTCCCCGGGAAGACCCAGGATGAACGTGCCGTGGATGGTGATGCCGAGTTCGCGGCAATCGCGCGAGAAGCGCTTGGCAACCTCGATCCGCATGCCCTTCTTGATGTTGTGCAGAATCTGCTGGTTGCCGCTCTCATAGCCGACGAGCAGCAGGCGAAGCCCGTTATCCTTGAGCACTTTCAGGGTCTCGCGCGGCACATTGGCCTTGGCGTTGCACGACCAGGTGACGCCGAGCTTGCCCAATTCGCGCGCGATCGCTTCCGCACGCGGCAGATTGTCGGTGAAGGTGTCGTCGTCGAAAAAGAACTCGCGGACCTGCGGAAAATAGGATTTGGCGAGGCGAATTTCCTCGATCACATGCGCGGTGCTGCGCACCCGATAGCGATGCCCGCCAACGGTCTGCGGCCAGAGGCAGAAGGTGCAGCGCGATTTGCAACCGCGCCCGGTATAAAGCGAAATATAGGGATGCTTCAGATAGCCGATGAAGTAATCCTCGATCCGCAAGTCACGCTTGTAAACCTCGGTGACGAAGGGCAGCCGGTCCATGTCTTCGAGAATGGCGCGGTCACGGTTATGGACGATGCGGCCAGCGCCATCACGAAAGCTCAACCCGTCGATGGCATCGAAGGCGCGCCCCTCGGCGACCTCTTTCACGGTGAAATCGAACTCGTTGCGCGCAACCCAATCCACCGCCAGCGCATCGCGCAAACTCTCTTCCGGCTGCACCGCGACCTTGGCGCCGACGAAGCCGATCGAGAGATGGGGATGGGCGTCTTTCAGGGCCGCGGCAACCTTGGCATCAGAGGCGAATGACGGCGACGACGTGTGCATCACCACCTGCTCGTAATCGCCGGCGGCGCGCAGCACGGCATCGAGGCCGATCCCGGCCGGCGGCGCGTCGATCAGCCGGCTTTCAGGGACCAGCGCCGCCGGCTGGGCGAGCCAGGTCGGGAACCAGAACGAGCGGATTTCGCGCCGCGCCTGATAGCGCGAGCCGGCGCCGCCATCGAAGCCATCGAAGGATGGCGGATGCAAAAACAGGGTCTTTTTCATCGACACGAAATCCTTCGTCACAGTTTCGGCAACAGCGGCGGCGGCTCGACCACCACCACCTGGCCTCGCCAATAAACCTTGTCGCCGGCGAAACTCATCATCACCGCGACCACCGAGAGCAGATCACGCAGCGGCAGCAACGCGAGCGGCGCGCGCGGCGCCAGCCTCAGCGCGCGATCAATGCCCCGCGCGGTCGCGCCACGCAACAGCCAGCAGAACGCAAGCCATCCCCACGCCGCCGCCGCGCCCGGGGCCAAGGCCAGGGTCACGAGGGCGAAGGCGAGCGGATACTGCACCACGGACGCCCCATAGCCGAGCGGGGCGAGCGAACGATTGACCCGCGCCCAGCGCAACTCCCGCCGGCAGAGATCGCCAAACCGGTGCTCGGCGACGGTGGTCGCCGGAATCGTCGGCGCAAGCCGCACCGCGTGCCCGAGCTTCCTCACCTTGGCGGCGAGCACGGCATCATCGGCGATGTGATTGGCGAGCGAGGCAAAGCCGCCGACGCGCTCAAGCGTCGCGCGGGTCAGCGCCATCGTCGCGCCAAGCCCATCCTCGCGGCCAAGCGCGCGCCCGATCAAAACGCCGGGAATGAACGCGTGGTTGATCTGGCTCGCACCGAGACGCGCGGCAAGCGAATGATCGGCGGGAAGGCCCGTGTAAAGCGTCGTCACCATCCCCGTCCCCGGCATAGCCAGCGACGCCTGAACCGCCCGGAGATAGTCGGGCGCGGCGTGGATATCGGAATCGGCGACCACCAGAACATCGTGGCGGGCATTCGCCATCATATTGATGAGATTACTGACCTTCCGGTTAGCGCCGTGCTGCGTGCCATCGATCACGAGGCTCGCATCGCAGGCGGGAAAGCGCGCGCGCAAACGCTCGACCACGGCGATCGCCGGGTCATCCGGGCGTTGCACGCCGAACACGAGCTGAAACGCGGGATAGTCTTGCGCGAAAAACGAGGCCAACGCCTCCTCGAGCAGCGGCTCGTCGCCATGCAACGGCTTGAGCACGGTGATCGGCGGGAAGGCCCTGGTTTGCGCCGACGCGCGCTCGCGCCGCGCCCGGCGCAGGAAGCGCGCGAGGAAGGCAAGGCCCAGCACGCCTTGCAGCAAGCCGAACGCCGCAAGCGCGACCGCGGCCAGCGCCAGCCCGGAGGCGACGCCGCGCAGCCCATGCGCGAAAATGGCGAGATCGACCAGGGGCAGCGCATCGGCCGGGGGGATATCCATGAACGGCGCGCCTAGCTCAGCGTGCCGCCAGAGAGCGCCGAAACCTTCTTGCGGAGGCTGGCGATCAGCGCCAGCGGCCCGCCATTTTCGAGGATATGGCGGAAATCGGAGCGCTGCACCGCAACCCGGCTGATCGTCCCGTCGAGCAGCACATCCCTCGCCTGCCACTGGCCGTCAGTCTGATGCATCACGTAATCGAGCCGCACCGGATCGGCTTTCGGGGAAACGATCCGGGTCTCGACCACGACATCGCCGCCAATCGCGCGGGTCGCGGGCAGAATTTCGAGCCGCGTGCCATGATCGTCATCGAAATTGGCGACATAGCTCGCGACCGTGAAGCGGTGAAATTCGCCAAGCAGCGCCGTCTGCATCTCGCGCGGCATGTCCGCCCAACGCGGCCCGACGACGAGACGGAGAATCCCTTCAAGATCGAAACTGCGCGCAACCACCGGCGCGAGACTCTGATAGCGCGCCGGAAACGGCGTTGCTGCGCCTGCTTTCATGATCGCGCTGAGAGCGTCATTGAGCGCAACGATCGGCGCCGCGGCATCGGGCCCAGCAGCTTCGGGCACCGCCGCCAGCGAGTGCCGGGCGGCGAGCGGGATCGCGGCGGCGGCCAGCAAACCCCGGATCAGCGCCCGACGGGGCAAAGAATTTGGCATCGGAATTATCTCATGAACGAACGGGAACGATTTTTGGACGCGCGGCCCCGAGCGCCCCCAGCACCGTCTGCACGATATGGGCGGCATCGAGACCAGCGACCTCGATTTGGGCACGCGGGCTGTCATGGTCAATGAAAATGTCGGGCAGCGTCAGCGGACGGAATTTGAGCCCGCCATCGAGCAAGCCCTTGCGCGCCAGATGCTGCATCACGTGCGATGCGAAACCGCCGATCGCGCCTTCCTCGATCACCACCATCACCTCGTGCTCGCGGGCCAAGCGTTCGATCAGCTCGGCGTCGATCGGCTTGGCGAAGCGGGCATCGGCAACCGTCGCCGAAAGCCCGCGCGCGGCGAGATCCTCGGCCGCCGCCAGCGCCTCGGGGAGCCGCGTGCCGAGCGAGAGCAGGGCGACCTTGCTGCCTTCGCGCAACACCCGCCCGCGCCCGAGCGCAAGCGGCACCCCGGTCTCGGGCAGCGCGACGCCAACCCCCTCGCCACGCGGATAGCGGAAAGCGGAGGGACGATCGCCGATCGCGGCCGCGGTCGCCACCATGTGCACCAGCTCCGCCTCGTCGGCCGGCGCCATCAGCACCATCCCCGGCAGGCAGCCGAGATAGGCGAGGTCGAAGCTCCCGGCATGGGTCGCGCCATCGGCGCCGACCAGGCCGGCGCGGTCGATGGCAAAGCGCACCGGCAAAGACTGGATGGCGACGTCATGCACCACCTGGTCATAGGCGCGCTGCAGGAAGGTCGAATAGATCGCGCAAAACGGCGCCATGCCTTCGGCGGCGAGGCCGGCGGCGAAGGTCACCGCGTGCTGCTCGGCGATGCCGACATCGAAGCAACGCTCGGGGAAGCGTTTGGCGAAACGGTCAAGGCCGGTGCCAGACGGCATCGCCGCGGTGATCGCAACGATGCGCGGGTCTTTCTCCGCCTCCTGGATCAGGGCGTCGGCAAAGACTTTGGTATAGGAGGGCGGGCCCGCCGGCGCCTTCGCCTGCTCGCCGGTGATGACGTTGAATTTGGCAACGCCATGATATTTGTCCGGCGCCGCTTCCGCCGGGGCATAGCCCTTGCCCTTTTGCGTGACGACGTGCAGCAGGATCGGCCCGCTCTCCTCGGCGTCGCGGAGATTGCGCAGAACCGGCAAGAGATGGTCGAGATTATGCCCGTCCACCGGGCCGACGTAATAAAAGCCCATCTCCTCGAACAAGGTGCCGCCGGTGAGGATGCCGCGGGCGAATTCCTCGGCGCGGCGCGCGGTGCGCTCGATGCCGCGCGGGAAATGCCGCGCCATGCGCGCCGCCAGCTCCCGCAGCGAGAGGAAGCGGCGCGAGGAGATCAGGCGCGAGAGATAGGCGCTCATGGCGCCGACCGGCGGCGCGATCGACATGTCGTTGTCGTTGAGCACGACGAGGAGGCGCGAGCGCAACGCCCCGGCATTGTTCATCGCCTCATAGGCCATGCCGGCGCTCATCGCGCCATCGCCGATGACACAGACGACGTGCCGGTCCTCGCCCTTGAGGTCGCGCGCGACGGCCATGCCGAGGCCGGCGGAAATCGAGGTCGAGGAATGGGCGGCGCCGAACGGGTCATAGACGCTTTCTGAGCGGCGGGTGAAGCCGGCAAGCCCGCCGCCCTGGCGCAGCGTGCGGATGCGCCCGCGCCGGCCGGTCAAAATTTTGTGCGGATAGGCCTGGTGCCCGACATCCCAAATCAGCCGATCATGCGGCGTCTCGAACACCGCGTGCAGCGCGACCGTGAGCTCAACGACGCCGAGCGAGGCGCCGAGATGCCCGCCCGTGACCGAGACGGCATCCACCAGCTCGGCGCGGAGTTCGCCCGCCAGATCACGCAGTTGATCGATGGAGAAATTGCGCAGATCGCGCGGCTCATCCACGCGATCCAGAGTCGGCGTCCGGGGCCTAACCATCGATCACCTCTTTTTGTCGTCTCTCTCGGCGCCACCAGACCGGTCACGCCACACGGAACCGGCACGGCCGGCGCGGCCGCCGCCTTCGTCCAGATCATAAGGCTTGCTCCGTCCCCTCACCGCCCGCCGCGCACGGATGGCGCCGCGGGACTCGGGCGGGGGGACCTCAACATCACTCCAGCCTAGAGATTTTCTTTTGCGCGCCGCAAGTCAAGCCCAGACATGAAACCCGGAGGTGAATGATCGCCGCGCGGGCTCTGTGCCGGTGGTTGATAGGCATTGCCGAGTGACGCCGCGATACCATATACCCCTCTTGATCGTGGAATTCGTGAGGCACGAGGGAGCCTGATGGTTTCGTCGCGCCGGCCAATGTCTTGTTTTTCATCGGGTATGGATTTTTGCGGGAGCGAGCGAATGTTACGTGTCGTCCTGGCCCAGCCTCGCGGCTTCTGTGCCGGCGTCGAGCGGGCCATCGAGATCGTCGAGCGAGCGCTCGTGAAATATGGCCCACCGATCTATGTCCGCCACGAAATCGTCCATAACCGCCATGTGGTCGAGGATCTGCGCACCCGCGGCGCCATTTTCGTCGATGAACTCGACGAGATCCCGACCGGCGCGACCACCATTTTCAGCGCCCATGGCGTTGCCCGCGTGGTCGAGGAGACCGCCTCCCGCCGCGGCCTCGCGGTGATCGACGCGACCTGCCCGCTCGTCGCCAAAGTGCATAATGAGGGGCGCCGCTATGCCGCCGCCGGGCGCGAGATCGTGCTCATCGGGCATGCCGGCCATGCCGAGGTGGAAGGGACGATCGGCCAGATCCCCGGCAAGGTCCATCTCGTGCAGACCGTTGCCGATGTCGCCGCCCTCACCGTCGCCGACCCCGAGAAACTCGCCTATATTACGCAGACCACCCTCTCGGTGGATGATACCCGCCAGATCATCGCCGCCCTCACCGAGCGATTCCCGGCGATCAAGGGCCCGGACGTGCGCGATATCTGCTATGCGACGCAGAATCGCCAGACCGCCGTTCACGAACTCGCCAAGGCGGTCGATGTCATCCTCGTCGTCGGCAGCCAGAATAGCTCCAACTCCAATCGTCTGCGCGAAATCGGCGCCGAACTCGGCAAGCCGAGCTATCTGATCGACGATGCCAGCGCCTTGCGCCCGGACTGGTTCGCCGGCATCGGCTCGGTCGGGCTTACCGCTGGCGCCTCCGCCCCGGAAACCCTGGTCCAGGAAGTGATCGAAGGGTTGCGCCGCTTCGGCGCCATCGAAGTCACCACGCTCGAAGGGGTTGCGGAAAACGTGCGCTTTCGTTTCCCGCCCGAGCTCGCCGACAGCGAGCCCGCCGAAGCCTCCTCTTTCTGAAAGGCCGACACCATGCCCGTCCCCTTGAACCAGATGATCCGTGTCGGCGCTTATGTCGTCAAACAACACCTCGCCGGGCGCAAGCGCTATCCGCTGGTTCTGATGCTGGAGCCGTTGTTTCGCTGCAATCTCGCCTGCTCGGGCTGTGGCAAGATCGATTATCCGGCGCCGATCCTCAATCAGCGGCTCTCGGTCGCTGACTGTCTCGCGGCGGCCGATGAATGCGGCGCCCCGGTGGTTGCGATCGCCGGCGGCGAGCCTTTGCTGCACAAGGAAATGCCCGAGATCGTGGACGGCATGTTGGCGCGCGGCAAGTTCGTCTATCTCTGCACCAACGCCCTGCTGCTCGAGAAAAAGCTCGATCTCTTCAAGCCGCATCGTAATTTCGCCTGGGATGTGCATCTCGATGGCGACCGCGCGATGCATGATCACGCGGTGAGCCAGGAGGGCGTTTTCGAGCGCGCCGTCGCGGCCATCCGCGCCGCCAAGGCGCGCGGCTTTCGGGTCTGCATCAATACGACGCTGTTTGACGGCGCCGATCCCGCCCGGGTCGCGGCCTTTCTCGACGACGTGACCAAGGTTGGCGTCGATGGCGTGATGATTTCCCCAGGCTATGCCTATGAGCGCGCCCCGGACCAGCAACATTTCCTCAATCGCCAGAAAGCGAAAGAGCTGTTTCGCGGCATTTTCGCGCGCGGCAAGGGCAAGAAATGGAAGTTCAATCAATCCTCGCTGTTCCTTGATTTCCTGGCCGGCAATCAGACTTACCGCTGCACGCCGTGGGGCAAGCCGACGCGCAACGTCTTCGGCTGGCAGCGGCCGTGCTACCTGCTCGGCGAGGGCTATGCCAAAAGCTTCAAGGAATTGATGGAGACGACGGATTGGGACAGCTACGGCACCGGCCAATACGAAAAATGCGCCGACTGCATGGTCCATTCCGGCTATGAGGCGACCGCGGTGATGGATGCCGTGCGCCATCCCCTGAAGGTCGCCGCCGTCGCGCTGCGCGGGCCGCGCACCGAGGGGCCCATGGCGCCGGAAATTCCGCTCGATCGCCAGCGCCCGGCGCAATATGTCTTCAGCAACCATGTCGAGAAGGCGATGGAGGCGATCCATAGCGGCAAGGAGAGCCTGCTCGACGCCGCCGAGTAGGCCATCGCCTTACCCGCGAGGGTTCCGCCGGGTCACGCGTTTTTGCGGTCGTGGGTCCTCGCGATAGGGGCCGGCTCATGGTCGCTTCCCGCATTGTCGAGGGCGTCGCGCGGGGCGTCGACCGCCTCGAGCCCGGCGAGCCGGCGCCATTCCTCTTCGCTCAGGGTCGCAACGCCGAGTTCGGCGGCGCGGCGGGCTTTCGAGCCCGCTTCGGCGCCGAGCACGACATAATCGGTGCGGCGCGAAACACTGTCCGTCACCCGCGCGCCCAGGGCTTCGGCGCGCGCCTTGGCCTCGGCGCGGCTCATCGTGGTGAGGGTGCCGGTGAAGACCATCACCTTGCCGGCAATCGGCGAGGACGCCGCGCCAGGGGCGTCGACGTCCTCGATCTCGAGGAGGGATGCGAGATCATCGAGCACCGCGCGGTTGCGCGCTTCCGCGAAGAAATCGACCAGCTCCTCGGCGATCGCCGGGCCGATGCCGAGAATATTACCGAGCGCCGAGCGGGCCTCCGAGCCCACCATTTGCGCGGCCTGCATTTCCGCCCGCCAGTGCGCGAAACTGCCGTAATGGCGGGCGAGGAGCTTTGCCGTGGTCTCACCGACGCGACGAATACCGAGCGCGAAAATGAAGCGCTCCAGCGGAATGCGCCGCCGCGCCGCGATCGCCGCGATCAATTTCCGCGCCGAAACCTCGCCCCAGCCCTCCCGCGCCGCGATCTCGGCCTCGTGCGCCGCCAGGCGGAAAATATCGGCCGGCCCCCGGATCAGCCCGTCCGCGTAGAATTCGGCGACGGTTTTTTCCCCCATCCCCTCGATATCGAAGGCGCCGCGGGCGCAAAAATGCACCAGCCGCTCGACCGCTTGCGCCGGGCAGACCAGCCCGCCGGTGCAACGCCGCACCACCTCATCCGCGACCCGCACGGCAAGACTGCCGCAGGCCGGGCAATGCGTCGGGAACTCGAATGGCGCTGCCGCCGGCGGGCGCTTTGCGAGCACCACGGCGATGATCTGCGGGATGACGTCGCCGGCCCGCTCGATCACCACGGTATCACCGATGCGGATATCCTTGCGCGCGATCTCGTCCTCGTTGTGCAGGCTCGCGCGGGTGACGAGAACGCCCCCGACATTGACCGGCTGCAGCTGCGCGACCGGCGTCAGCGCGCCGGTGCGCCCGACCTGGATGCGAATCTCCTCAAGCCGGGTTTCGGCGCGCTCGGCAGGGAATTTCCAAGCGATCGCCCAGCGCGGATCGCGCCCGGCAAAGCCCAGCCGGCGCTGCCAAGCAAGATCGTCGATCTTATAGACCACGCCATCGATGTCGTAATCGAGCCCGGCGCGGAGCGCCGCCATCTCGGCTTGAAACGCGCACACCTGCGCCTCGCCCGCGAGCACGCGCGAGAGCGGATTGACGGCAAACCCAAAGGCGCGCAGCCGATCGAGATAGCCGCTATGGGTTTCGGCGACGCTCTCGCTGGCCTCGCCCATCGCGTAGGCGAAAAAAGAGAGTTTGCGCCCGGCGGTGATGCGCGCGTCGAGCTGGCGGAGCGATCCCGCCGCCGCGTTGCGCGGATTGGCGAAGGGTTTGCGCCCCTCGCGCGCTTGCTCGGCATTCAGCGCGAGAAAATCCGCCTTGGTCATGAACACCTCGCCGCGAATCTCGATCAGCGCCGGCGCCGCCCCCGCCAATCGCGGCGGAATGCTGGCGAGCGTTTGGAGATTGGCGGTGACGTCCTCACCCACGATACCATCGCCGCGGGTCGCGCCGTGGACCAGCCTGCCATGCTCGTAGGTCAGCGAAATCGAGAGCCCATCGATCTTCGGCTCGCCGACGAAAATGAGTGCGGCATCTTCGGCAAGGCCGAGAAAGCGGCGCACGCGGGCGCAGAATTCGGCGAACTCGGCGTCTGAGAAAACATTGCCGAGCGAGAGCATCGGCTGCAGATGCCGGCGCTTGGCGAATCCCGCGGCCGGCGCCGCGCCGAGCCGGCGGGCGGGGCTATCGGCGCGAATGAGATCGGGAAAGCGCGCCTCGAGCGCGGCGTTGCGCGCGCGCAGCGCGTCGTACTCGGCGTCCGTCACCTCGGGCGCATCGTCGCGGTAATAGGCGGCATCGAGCCGCGCGATCTCGGCCGCGAGATCGGCGAGTTCCGCCGCGGCTTCTGTGCGTGACAGCGTCTCGACCGGCGGGCGCGCTTTCATGCCGCGCCCAGGAGGTCGTCGGCGGCGGCGCGGGCGGCCTCGGTGATGGTTTCACCGGCCAGCATGCGGGCGATCTCCTCGCGCCGGGCGCGGCCGGTGAGCGGCTCGATCATCGTGCTCGCGCGGCCGCCCTTCAGTGTCTTCGCCACCCGCAAATGCCGCGTCCCGCGCGCTGCGACCTGCGGGCTGTGCGTGACCACCAGGACTTGCCGCCCATCCGCGACGCGGGCCAGGCGCTCGCCGACGGCGGCCGCCGTCGCGCCGCCGATCCCGGCATCGACCTCGTCGAAAATCAGCGTCTGCGCCGGCGAAAACCGCGCCAGCACCACTTTCAAAGCCAGCATCAGCCGCGACAATTCGCCGCCCGAGGCGATGCGGCCGAGCGGCCCCGGCGCCTCGCCGGGGTTGGTTGCGATCAGGAACCGCACCGTCTCCGTGCCAGAGGCGCCGAACGCCGCCTCGTCGAGCGGGGTGATCTCGACCTTGACGCGGGCGGCGGCGAATTTGAGCGGCGCGAGTTCGCGCATGATCGCCCGCTCCAGCCGCCCCGCCGCCTCCGCCCGGCGCGCCGCCAGCCGCGCCGCCGCCTCGAGATAGGCGGCCCGCGCCGAGGCGGCCTCGGCCGCCCGCGCCTCGAGACGCGCCGCACCCTCGTCGAGCATGGCGCGGCGGCGGCGGAGATCCTCGAGCAACGCGGGGAGTTCGGCGACCGGCACCTGATATTTGCGCGCCGCGGCACGCAGCGCGAACAGCCGCTCCTCGGCGGTTTCCAAGTGCTGCGGATCGATCGCGAGCGTCGTCAGCGCCGTTTCCAAAAGCCGCTCCGCCTCCGCCAGCGCATCCTCGGCGCGGCCGATCGCAGCGAGCAGCTCGGCCCGCAGGCCAGCGACCGCGGCCTCGGCGGCATCGGGCGTCTCCTCCGGCGCGCGGCGCGGTGTCGCGCGCTCGATCAAGCGGGCGCAGGCGCGCAAGCTCGCCGCCGGCCCGCCTTGCCGGCGATCGCGCGGCACGAGTTCGGCGAGCGCTTGCGCCAGGGCCTCGGCCTCGCGGGTTTTTTGCTGCAAACGCTGGCGCGCGCCGGCGAGATGCGTCTCCTCATCCGGCGCCGGCGCAAGCGCCGAGAGTTCCGCCTCGGCATGGGCGAGCCAGTCCGCATCCCGCGCCGCCGCCGCTTGCGCCGCTTTCACCTCTTCGAGCGCCGCCAAAGCCGCCCGCCAGCGCCGCCAGCCGGCCGCGACCGCCGCGGCAAGATCATGCGCGCCGCCAAACTCATCGAGCAGGGCGGCGTGGGCGGCGGGATCGGCGAGCGCCATCTGCTCATGCTGGCCCTGCACCTCGACCAGCAGCGCGCCGAGGCCGCGCAAGACGCCGACCGCGACCGGCTGATCGTCGATGAAGGCGCGCGAGCGGCCCTCGCGCGAGATGACGCGGCGGAGCATGATTTCGGCGCCGCTCGCGATCCCTTGCTCGGCGAGAAAAGCCCACGCCGGATGCGCGGGCGGCGGCGTGAACAGGGCGACGACGCTCGCCTGCTCGGCGCCGGTGCGGACCATCGCGCCCTCGGCACGGACCCCGAGGGCGAGGCCGAGACTATCGAGCAGGATCGACTTGCCGGCGCCGGTCTCGCCGGTCAGCACAGTGAGGCCGGCGTCGAAATCGAGGTCGAGCC
Source organism: Acidibrevibacterium fodinaquatile (assembly GCF_003352165.1). Taxonomy (GTDB): domain Bacteria; phylum Pseudomonadota; class Alphaproteobacteria; order Acetobacterales; family Acetobacteraceae; genus Acidibrevibacterium; species Acidibrevibacterium fodinaquatile. The sequence goes on along the minus strand of NZ_CP029176.1, from coordinate 692,363 downwards.
GCTCGATCAGCACCACGTCGCGGATCGAAAGAGCGCTCAGCATGCGGGGCGGGACGACGGCGCGCGCTCAGAAGATCCAGCCAAAGGCGCGGGAGAAGAAACCGGCATTATCCGCCTCCCCGACCGGCTTGCCAGACACCTGATGATCATCGACGAGCAGATTCCAGCTATCGCGATACCATTCGCTGTTCGGATAATTATGCTGCAAGACGCTCGCGGTCTTTTTCGCCTGATCGGGCATGCCGATCAGCATGTAGATTTCGGTCAGCCGATAAAGCGCTTCCGGCGCCATGTTGGTCATCTGGTAGTCTTGCACCACCCGCTGATAGCGGTTGATGGCGGCGGCGTAGAGGTGCTGGCTTTCGTACCAACGCCCGATCGACATCTCCTGCCCGGCGAGGTGATCGAGGCAGAGATCGATCTTGAAGCGCGCATCGCGGGCATAGGCGCTGTCGGGGAAGCGGTTGACCACTTCCTTGAGCGCGGCGAGCGCGAGCTGGGTGTTCTTCTGGTCACGCTGGACATCGACGATCTGTTCATAAAAATCGAGGGCGCGGAGATAATAGGCGTAAGCGATGTCCTTGCTGGTCGGATGGAGCTGGATGAAGCGGTCGAGCGTCGCCGCGGAATCGCTGAACTTGCCGCTCGCATATTGCGCATAGGCGTCCATCAGCTGCGCGCTCGCCGCCCAAGCGGAATAGGGATAATTCGATTGGAGCTGATCGAAACGCTTGGTCGCGAGCTTGTAGCGGCCGGCATTCAGCGCATCGAGCCCTTGGTTATAGAGCTGCTCGACCGGGATCTTGGCGATATTTTCGTCATTGCTCGAGGACGAACAGGCAGCGAGCAAGGCGGCAATGAGCAGCCACGCCGCGCGGCGTGGCGGGCGGCGAAAGGCTGCGGTTCGGTCGCGACGGTCGCACGGTGTCATCAAGGCGCCCTATAGCCGAATCCGCCCCCTCCGTCATGCTTTTTCACGAGATCACGGCTGGCGCAGGAAAAGCCCGACGGTCAGCGCGAGGCCGATCGCAACCACGCCGATCCGGAGCTTGCGGTCATCGACCCGGCGCAACAGCCACGCCCCGACCTGACCGCCGGCGATCGCCCCGGCGCCGAGGCTAAACGCCGCCAGCCAATGGACCTCACCGCCGCCGGCGAAAACCACGACGGCAGCCGCGTTCATCGCCGCCGCCAGCGCGTTTTTCGTCGCCCCCGCCTGGCGCAGGCCAAGCCCGGCGAAGGTCAGCACGGCGAGCATGAGAAACCCGATGCCGCCGCCGAAATAGCCGCCATAAATCGCGATCACGAACTGCGCGGCAGCGGCGCCGAGGCGGCCGATGCGAATGCTTTCCGGCGCGCGGCGGCGAAAACTCCCCCAGGCGAAGACCGCGGTCGCGAACAGGACGAGAAACGGCACCAGGCGCGCGAAAAACCGCGGCGGCGTCGCAAGCAGCAAGAGCGCGCCGACCACCCCGCCGGCGAGGCTGATCCCGACCAGCGCCGCGAATGAAAGCCCGGCGCCGCCGGCGACATCACGCCGCCCGGCAAGCCCGGTCGTCACCTGGCCGGGGAAAAGTGCGACGGTCGAGGTGATGTTGGCTGCCCGCGCATCGATCCCGGCGAGCAGAAGCGCCGGAAACGTGAGAAACGACCCGCCCCCCGCCAACGCATTCTGCACCCCGGCGGCAAACCCGACGAGGAGCAGCATCAGCAATAGCCATCCCGGCGACATGCACGCCCCTCCCCCGCCCTTTTGTCATGGCGGGGGCGGGCTACTCAAGCTGGTGGGGAAGAAAAGAGGGTAGAAAGGGGTTCTTTTTTGAAAAAAAGAACCAAAAAACTTTTGTCTGGAGAAGAGCGGCCTCAGGCGGCGGCGGAAAGGCGCGCCGATGCCGCGGGTGCGACCTCGCGCCAGGCGCCTTCGGCGGCAAACAGGGCGCGAAGCAGGCGGTTATTGAGGGCATGGCCGGAACAATGCGCAACGAACCGCCCGCGCAGCACCGCCCCCGCCAGCGCGAGATCGCCGACCGCGTCCAACAGTTTGTGGCGGACGAATTCATCCGGCGCGCGCAAGCCCCCGGGGTTCAAGACCTGCGCGCCATCGACCACCACCGCGTTCTCGAGGCTGCCGCCGCGCGCCCGGCCGCTGGCCCGCAGCCCCTCGATCTCGGCGGCGAGGGTGAAGGTGCGGGCATGCGCCAATTCCTGGCGGAAACTGTCGTCGGTCAGGCGCAAACTGAGCGACTGGCGCCCGATCGCCGGCGCGTCGAACGCAATCGAGAACGCCATATCAAGCTCGCCCGCCGCCTCGGCCCCATCGGGATCACGGGGAAGAAGCCTCGCAAAGGCATCGCCGGCACGGACCTCGACCGGGCGGAGGATTTCAATGACCCGCCGCGGCGCTTCCTGCGTCACCACGCCGGCGCAATCGATGAGAAAGACGAAAGGCGCGGCGGAGCCATCGAGAATCGGAACTTCCGGCCCATCGACCTCAACCACCACATTGTCGATGCCGCAGCCGGCGAGCGCCGCCATGACATGCTCAATGGTGCCGATGGTCACCTCCGGCCGATCGGCGGCGGCGAGTTCGGTGCAAAGACGCGTATCGGCGACCGCATCGAAACGCGCCGGAATCTCAACCCCGAGATCGCCCCGGCGAAAGCGGATGCCGGTTCCCGGCGCCGCCGGATGAAGGGTGAGCGACACCTCGCGCCCGCCATGCAGCCCGACACCGACACAGCCGATCGCTTCCTTGAGCGTCCGCTGCCGCGCCAACACCGCCGGCCGGGACACGGAACGCCGGCCACCGGCACCCGCAGCACGGCCGCGCGGCAACGGGTTTTGCGCAACGGCGTGGGGCGCAACAGCATGGGGCGCCAGAGCGGAAGACGGCCGGATGTCGGTCAATAAATCCATCATTCCCATTCAATCTCGTTCACGCGCCGCCAACAGGAGCGGCACCCCCGGCCAAGCCGCCGGCACGGAACGCCCAACGCTCGTTCCACCCCCTCAAGCTAAGTCGCTTCAGGGGATGGCGCCAGTCAATCATTATTTCTGATTGTTTCGCGATAACGCCCTATTCTTGCAGTATTTTTGCCACCGAATCGGCACAATTCACGAGGTCTGCCGGCGCAGGAAGGTCGGGATCTCGAGGCCGACATCCTCCTCCGCGGCCGGGCGCACGCTCGGCCGTGGCGTCTCTCTGGGCGCCTCCTCGGCATAACGCTCGCGCCGGGCGCCGCTCTCAGGGCCGGCTTCGGCGGCGCGGGCGGAGGAAAAATTGCCCCGCAACAGGCCGGTGACGGTGCCGAAAAGGCTCGGGCGGGGCGCCGGGGCGGCTTGCGGCGCCGGCGCGGCCGGGGGCCGGCGCGCTGCTGTGGCGAATAGGCCGCGCCCCTCGGCCGCAGCCGTGGTGAGGCGCGGTTCGCCGCGCGATGCGTCTCGGGCCGCGGCATCACGGGCCTCGGGCGCCGTCGCCTCGGCCGGACGTGCCTCCGGCGCGCGCGCCGGCATCGCCTGCGGCACCGGCTCGAAACGTGGCGCCTCCTGCCCATGCCCGACATCCTCGGGATGGGCGGCGAAGGGCGGGCGCGGCGCCGCCTCGTCCTGAGAGGCGCGCGGGTAGAGCGGCATGACCCGTGTCACCGCGCCCGCGTGCGCTGGCGCGCCAGTCTGGGTCATAGGAGTCTGAGCCATAGGAGTCTGCGTCACGGGAGTTTGGGCCGCAGCCGTCTGCGCGGCGCCCCCACGCGGCGGCGCGGCATCGAGAGCGGCGCCAGAAGCCGCCTCGGTCGGGTTATAACCACCGCCGAGCGCGACCAGCCGCGGCCGCTCCGAAGCCGCCTCGCGCGGCGTGTCGATCCCGGTCGCGACCACCGAGACGCGGATGCGCCCGTTCAGCGACTCGTCCACCGCCGAGCCGAAGATGATGTTCGCATCCTCGTCCACCTCTTCGCGGATGCGGTTGGCGGCGTGATCGACCTCAAACAGCGTCATATCGTCGCCGCCGGTGATGTTGATCAACAGGCCGCGCGCCCCGGCCATGCTGGTATCCTCGAGCAGCGGGTTGTTGATCGCCGCTTCGGCGGCGCGCACGGCGCGGTTTTCGCCGTCCGCCTCGCCGGTGCCCATCATCGCCTTGCCCATCTCGGCCATCACCGTCCGGATATCGGCGAAATCGAGATTGACGAGGCCAGGGACCACCATCAGATCGGTGACCCCGCGCACCCCCATGTAGAGCACATGATCGGCCATTTTGAAGGCTTCGCGGAAGCTGGTGCGCTCATTGGCGAGACGGAACAGATTCTGATTGGGAATGACGATCAGGGTATCGACATATTCCTGCAATTCCTCGATCCCGAGTTCGGCGGCGCGTGCCCGGCGCGGCCCCTCGAAGGAAAACGGCTTGGTCACCACGCCGACGGTGAGGATGTTGCGCTCACGCGCCATGCGCGCGATCACCGGCGCCGCACCCGTGCCGGTGCCGCCGCCCATGCCGGCGGTGATGAACACCATGTGCGCGCCGTCGAGATGGCGATAGAGCTCTTCCGCCGCCTCTTCCGCCGCGGCGCGGCCGATCTCGGGCTTGGCGCCGGCGCCGAGCCCCTGGGTGATGTGCGGGCCGAGCTGCACCCGGCGGTCGGCGCGCGAATGCAAAAGCTGCTGCGCGTCGGTGTTGGCGACCACGAAATCGACCCCCTGGAGGTTGAGCGAAATCATGTTGTCGACCGCGTTGGTGCCACCGCCGCCGACCCCGATGACGGTGATCCGGGGGGTAAAGTCGGTGTGCAGATGCTGCGGAACGGTAAGGTTCAGGGTCATTGGGACATCTCCCCCTTCAAGGCTGGATGCAGGAACGGTGGGTGAAAAGCGCGCCTGACATCAGACGCGCTCGCGAAGAAAATCGACCAGGCGGCGGAACAGGCCGGCCGGCCGGCCGGCATCGAGATCGAGATCCGGAAGCCCCCGCCCGAGCCCGCCCGCGAAGGCGAGCAGGCCGGCGGCGGTGGCGATGCTGGGGCCGCTCATCAGGTCGGGCAGGCCGCGCAGCTTGAGCGGCCGGCCGAGCCGCACCTGGCGGCCGAGAATCCGCGCCGCCATCTCGCGCGCGCCGGGAAGCTGGCAAGCGCCGCCGGTCAGCACCACGCGATGGCCGGCATCGCGGGCGAGCCCGGCGCCGTCGAGGCGTTCCTTGACGAGTTCGAAAGTCTCCTCAAGGCGCGGGCGGATGATCGAAATCACCATGCTGCGCGGCACCTTGACGATATGGCGCTCATCCTCGCCGACCAACGGCACCGGCAGGAATTCGCGCTCATCGTCCGGGCTCGCCTCGACATTGCCGTAAAGCGTCTTGAGCCGCTCGGCGTGGCTGATCGGGGTCGAGAGCAGGCGGGCGATGTCGTTCGTCACATGCATCCCGCCGATCGGCAGCAGCGCCGTGTGCAGCACCTGGTTTTCGACGAACACGGCAAGCCCGGTGGTGCCGCCGCCCATGTCGATCAGGGTCGCGCCGAGTTCGCGCTCATCGGCGACCAGCGTCGCAAGCCCGGCCGCGAGCGGCGCCGCAACCAGCTCGGCGATGGCGAGATCGACGCGGGCGAGACACGCGGTGAGATTGCGGAGCGCCGTCACCGTCGCGTCGATCACATGCAGGCGCGCCCCCAACGTCTCGCAATGCATGCCGCGGGGATCGTTGATGCCGCCGGTTTCATCGGCGGCGAAGGCGAGCGGCAAAGCGTGGATGGTTTCGCGCCCCTCCGACGCCGCGCGGGCGCGCCCCTCGGCGACGATGCGGCGGATATCGGCGGCGGTCACCGCCCGGCCGCCGATCGGCCATTGCACGTTGAAAAGCCGGCTCTCCGGCGCGCCGCACGAGAGATTGACGGTGACGTCGCGAAGATGGGTGTCCGCCATGTCCTCGGCTTCGGCGACGCATTTGCGGATCGCCCGCTCGGTCGCGTCGAGATCGACGATCCCGCCATTCCTCACCCCGCGCGCCTGGAGGTGGGCCGCGCCAAGCACGCGGAGCGTGCCATCGCTCTCCACCCGGCCGATCAGGCAGACGATCTTGGTCGAGCCGATATCGAGGACGCCGAAGGGCCCGGCGCGGAACGGCCGCGCCCGCGGCGGCGGCTCCGGGGTGAGCGTGGGCGGCGTCGGTGGCCGGCCGGAGCCAAGGAAACGCCCGGAAATCTCGTTCATCCTTTCTCCCCCCTCATGTCGGCTTTCCTGGCGCCGCCGCTTCGCCATGCGGCCCGGGCGGCGCTTTTCCGGCCTCGCCCTCCGGCGGCGCGCTCTCCGGGCGTGGCCGCAGGATCAGCCGATCGGGGGCGCGGAGATCGACGGCCGCGAAGGGGCGATCGAGCAGCGCATGGTCGCTCTGCAACACCGCGAGCCGCGCCAGCGCTTGCGCCTCATGCCCTTCCGGCAGCAAAACATCGGCGCCATTGACGAGGCGGAGATTCCAGCGCCGCCCGCCGATCCTGACCAAAGCCGCGAGCCGCGCGCGGATCTCGGGATAGCGGTCGATGAGATCGAGGATGGCGGCGGCATGCGCCGGCGCGTCCGCCCCCACCACCAGCGGCAGCGTCTTGAAATTGGCGACCCCCTCATCGGCGACCTCGCGCCCGGCGCGGTCGATCAACGTAAAGCGCCCCTGATTCTGCCAGACCGCGAACGGCCGCCGCTCGGTCAGATGAATGACGATCGTCCCCGGCAGATGCCGCTCCACCACCGCCTGCTGCACCCAGGCGAGGCTTTCGAGCCGGGCGCGCATGGCCCCCAGGGAAACGCCGAGGATGGGATCGCCGGGCTCGACGCCGATCGCGGCATGCAGCAGCGGCTCCGGCGTATTGCCGCGCCCCTCGACCACCACCGCGCGCACCCGCAAACCGAGCCGCGCGGTCAGCGCATCAGCCCAGGCGGTGCGCGGGGCGAGGCTGTCCTCGGCGGCGCCATGCCCGCGCAGCACGGCGACGAGCACAACCAGTGCGCCGAACGCAAGGCCCGCAAGCCCGAGCCGGATCAGCGCCCGCCGCCAGCGGCGGAGCAGGAGCCGCCAGCGCGCCGGCCGCTCGCCGGCCGCCCGCCCTTTGCTGCGCGTCAGACGCGGCATGCCGCTTGCTCCACCATCCAAGCGCAGAGCGCCGGGAAATCCATGCCCATGCAGGCGGCTTGCTCGGGCAAAAGTGAGGTCGCGGTGAGGCCGGGCTGGGTATTGACCTCGAGCAGGACGAGGCGGCCGGGCTCGCCGGCCGTGTCGTCATAGCGGAAATCGGCCCGGCTCGCGCCCCGGCAGCCGAGCGCGCGATGGGCGGCGAGCGCTGTCGCCAGCGCCGCCTCGAACGCCGCCGGGTGGATCGCCGCCGGCAGCACGTGGCGCGAGCCGCCGGCGGCGTATTTCGCCTGGTAATCGTAGAATCCGGCGGCAGGCAGGATTTCGGTCACGGTCAGCGCCCGCTCGCCGAGCACGCCGACGGTGATCTCGCGCCCGGGGATGAATTCCTCGACCAGGGCGCGGGGGCCGAAACGCCAGTTCGCGGCGATCTCGGCGCGGCGATTATCGCCTTGGGTGATGATCGTGACCCCGACCGAAGATCCCTCCGCGAGCGGTTTCACGACATAGGGCGCGGGCAGCGGGTCGCCGGCGGCGAGGTCGGCGCGCGAGACCACCCGCCCGGCGGCGATCGGCAGGTTGGCCGCGGCAAACACCCGCCGCGCCGCTTCCTTATCCATGGCGAGCGCCGAGGCGAGCACGCCGGAATGGGTATAGGGGATGCCGAGCCATTCGAGCACGCCCTGGATCGCGCCATCCTCGCCGAAACGCCCGTGCAAGGCGTTGAAGACGACGTCTGGCGCCGGGGTCAGCGCGGCGATGACGGCGCCGAGATCGCCCCCGACCTCGACGGGCGTCACCGCAAACCCGGCCGCGCCGAGGGCGGCAATCACTTGGCGGCCGGAGGCGAGACTGACCTCGCGCTCGGCCGATATCCCGCCATAAAGCACCGCAACCCGCCTCATCGCCGCCCCTCCGGCACCCCGAGGCGGCGGATTTCCCACGCGAGCGAAACCCCGGTCGCGGCCAGCACCCGCGCCCGCACCCTCTCGCCGAGGCCTTCGATCTCGGCCGCGCGCGCGCCGCCGGTATTGATCAGGAAATTGCAGTGCTGCTCGGAAACCTGCGCCGCCCCCAGGCGGAGGCCGCGGCACCCGGCGGCCTCGATCAACTCCCAGGCCTTGAGCGTGCTTTCGGCGGGGGGCGGATTGCGAAACGTCGAGCCGCCGGTGCGCGCCCTGAGCGGCTGCGTCGCCGCCCGCTGGGCGCGGATCTCGGCCATGCGGGCGGCGATCGCCGCCGGCGCATCGGCGCGCGTGCGAAGCCGCGCCGCCATCACCACCGCGCCCGCCGGCAGCGCCGCATGGCGATAGGCGAACGCGAGATCGGCCGCCTGCAAGCGGCGGGTTTCGCCGCCGGCGAGCGCGATATCGGCCCAATCGAGCACGCTCGCGATCTCGCTCCCGTAGCAGCCAGCGTTCATCGCGACGGCGCCACCGAGGGTGCCGGGAATGCCGGCGAGAAATTCGAGCCCGCCGCGCCCGGCCGCGAGCGCCGCCTCGGCCAGCGTCGCGTCCAAAACCGCGGCCCCCGCGACGACACCGCCATCATCGAAGGCGATGCCGCCAAAGCCGCGCCCGAGCCGAATGACCATGCCCGGGATCCCGCCATCGCGGATGATGACGTTGGAGGCGGCGCCGAGCACGCAAAAGGACATCGTCGCCGGGAGCGCGGCGAGCAGAGCGGCGAGATCCTCGGCATCCACCGGCCGCGCGAGCCATTCGGCCACGCCGCCGACGCGAAACCAGGTCTGCGGCGCGAGCACGGAGTCGCGCAGGAGGCGGCCGCGAAACCCCGGCGGCGGGGCGAAGGCGGGGGCGATGTCGGCCGCCATCATGCCGCCCCCTCGCCGCCCGGCCGGCGATTTTGTGCCGCCTGCAACGCCGCAAGCTGCGCCGGCAGCGCGTTCGCCCAGGCGGTGATGGTGCCCGCGCCGAGGCAAACCACGAAATCCCCCGGCCGCGCGATGGCATTGACCATCTCGGCGAGATGCGCAGGCGCGGGCAGCGGCACGACGCTGCGATGGCCGCTGGCGCGCAGGCCCTCGACCAGCGCGTCACGGTCGATGCCGGCGATCGGCGCCTCACCGGCGGCATAGACATCGGCGACGATCACCGTCCCGGCATCGTTGAGCGAGGTGCAGAAATCGTCGAACAAAGCCTGCAGCCGCGAAAACCGGTGCGGCTGCACCACCGCGACGACATCCCTCGCCCCAGCCTGGCGCGCCGCTTTCAAAACCGCCGCGATCTCGACCGGATGATGGCCGTAATCATCGATGATGGTGATCCCGCCGGCCTCGCCGACGCGGGTGAAGCGGCGCTTGACGCCACGGAAGGCGGCGAGCGCGCTTTTCAGCGTCGCCTCCGGGATCGCCATCTCGATCCCGATGGCAAGGGCGGCGAGCGCGTTCTGGACATTGTGGCGGCCGAGCATCGGGAGACGGAAGGGGCCGAGACGGCGGGCGCGATCACGGACACGATCGGTCGCAACGACTTCGAAGGTCGCGCCAAGCTTGTCGGCGACCATGCGCTCGGCGCGGATATCGGCCTGCGGCGAAAATCCGTAGGTGATGACCCGATGATCGCCGAGACGCGGGATCATCTGCTGCACCGCCGGATGATCGACGCAGAGCACCGCGAAGCCATAAAACGGGATATTGCCGACGAACTGGTCAAAGCCCGCGACCATCGCCTCCGGCGTGCCCCAATGGTCGAGATGCTCGGGGTCCATGTTGGTGACCACCGCGACCACCGCCGGCAAGCGGAGAAAACTGCCGTCGCTCTCATCGGCTTCGACCACCATCCAATCGCCGGCGCCGAGCCGCGTGTTGGTGCCGTAAGCGTTGATGATGCCGCCATTGATCACGGTGGGGTCGAGCTTCGCGGCTTCGAGAACGGCGGCGATCAGGCTCGTCGTCGTCGTCTTGCCATGCGTGCCGCCAACCGCGATCGACCATTTGAGGCGCATCAATTCGGCCAGCATCTCGGCCCGGCGCACCACCGGGATGAAGCGCTGACGGGCGGCGAGCACTTCCGGATTGTCGCGCCGGATCGCGCTCGAAACCACGACGACGCGCGCTTCCCCGAGATTGTCCGCCGCATGCCCGATCGCGACCGGAATGCCGGCGGCGCGCAGACGCAAGACATTGGCGCTCTCGGCAACGTCGCTGCCCTGGACGCGATAGCCGAGATTATGCAGCACCTCGGCGATGCCCGACATGCCGATGCCGCCGATGCCGACGAAATGCAGCGTCCCGATGGCGAGCGGCAGCGCCCTCATGGCCGCACACCCTCGGCGAGATCGGCGAGGCGCTCGGCGGCATCGGCCGGCCCGTGCTTTGCCGCCGCCGCCATCGCGCTAAGGCGCGCGGGGGCGGCGAGAAGGTCACAGACCACGGCGGCAAGCCGCGCCGGGGTGAATTGGCGCTCGGCGATCGTCACCGCGGCGTCCCCGAAAGCGCGGGCATTGGCGCTCTGGTGATCGTCGATCGCGCCCGGCAGCGGCACCAGGATCGCCGGCCGGCCGATCACCGCGAGTTCGGCAAGCGTCGAGGCGCCGGCGCGGGCGATGACGAGGTGGGCGGCGGCCAGCCGTTCGGGAACATCGGCGAAGAACGCCGCGCATTCGGCGCTGATCGCGGCCTCGCGGTAGAAGGCGGCGACGCGGGCGAGATCCTCGGCCCGGCATTGCTGGGCAAGCGCGAGGCGGGCGCGGAGCGTCGTCGGCAACGCGGCGAGGGCAGCCGGCACGACATCGCTCATCACCCGCGCGCCGAGCGAGCCGCCAAGCACCAGCAGCCGGATCGCGCCGCTTTCGGTCGGCGGCGCATAAGGGATCGCGGCGCAAGCGGCGATCGCCGGGCGCACCGGATTGCCGACCACGATCGTCGCCGTCCCCGCCGGGATCGATCGCGTGTCGGGGACGCTCAGCGCCAGCCGCGCACTGAAGCGGGCGAGAAACCGGTTGGCACGCCCGAGCACCGCGTTCTGTTCATGCAGAATGACCGGAACACGCCGCGCGAGACTTCGGCTCGCGAGCACCGGCGCGATCGCCGGATAGCCGCCGAAGGCGACCAGAGCCGCCGGGCGCAGATCACGCAGCGCCCGCCGCGCGACGAAAAACCCGGCGAGCAGCTTGAGCGCCCCGGCGATGGCGCGGCCCACACCGCGCCCGGCGATGCCGCCGCCGGGAATGACGAAACGCTCACGCGCCGCGAACACGCTATCCGCGCCGATCTTGGTGCGCGCATCGGCAAACAGCACGACCCGCCGGCCGCGCCCGATCAGCGCCGCCGCCAGCGCCTCGGCGGGAAAGAAATGCCCGCCCGTGCCGCCAGCCGCCAGCACGATCGGAGAAGACGCCCGCCCGCTCATAACGCCTCGCCATGATGGCGCCGGCGGGTCAGCGCGAGCAGCATCCCCATCCCGAGCGCGACCGCAAGCACCGAGGAGCCACCATAGGAAATGAACGGCAGCGTCATGCCCTTGGTCGGGATGAGATGCAGCGAGGAGGCCATGTTGACGAAGGCCTGCAGCCCAAAACTCGCGAGCAGCCCGGCGGCGGCGAGGATGGTGAAGAGATCGCGTTCGCCGATGAGGCGCAGCAGGCCGCGCACGACGATGAACGCAAAGACCCCGAGCAGGACGAGACAAACGGCAAAACCGAATTCCTCGCCGACGACCGCGAAAACGAAATCGGCATGGGCGTCGGGCAGAATGTCCTTGATCCGCCCCTCGCCAGGGCCACGGCCCCAGAGCCCGCCATTGCCGAACGCCTCGAGCGCCGTCGTGACCTGATAATGATCGCCCTTGCCGGGATCGAGAAAGCGCGCGACCCGGCTGTGAACATGCGGAAACAGAAGATAGGCGGCAACGCCGGCGCCGCTCATCGCGGCGAACCCGACCGCGACCATGAACAGATTGAGCCCGCCGAGATAGAGCTGGGCGAGAAAGACCGCGGTGATCACCGCGAGCATGCCGATATCGGGCTGCGATTTGAGCAGCAGCGCAATCACCGCATAAACCGAGGCGGCAATCCAAACCCCCGGAAAACGCGGCCGGCGCTTGCTCTCGGCGATCAGCCAGGCGGCCATCACGACGAAACAGGGTTTTAGAAACTCGCTTGGCTGGAGCGACATCCCCGGCAAGGCGATCCAGCGCCGCGCGCCCTTGATCTCAACCCCTTTGACGAGGGTGAGCGCGGTGAGGAAAACCGCGATGACCCCGCCGATCAGCGCGAGGCGCCGCACCCCGCGCGGCGAAAACAGCGAGACCAACACGACGATCGTCGCGGCGAGGGCGAGAAACACCACCTGTTTGACGATCAGCGCGTCATGCCCCTCGCCGATGCGCTCGGCAACCGCCGGGCTCGCCGCCAGCATCATCACATAGCCGGTGCCGATGAGGACGCCGAGAGCAAGCAGCGTCCAGCGATCGATGGTCCACCACCAGCGACCGAGCAGCGACGTATCGGCGCGCGACAGGGCCGGCATCAGCGCCCCTCCCCGCCCGCGAGCTGCGCGACGAGGCGACGAAACGCCTCGCCGCGCGCTTCGAAATTCGCGAATTGGTCAAAACTCGCACACGCCGGCGAGAGCAGCACCACGGCGCCGGCCGCGCGCGCCGCGGCGAACGCCGCCGGCACCGCTTGCGCGAGGGTTTCGACGGCGCGATGGGCAACGCCGTTGCGCGCCAGCGTCTCGGCAAAGAGCGGCGCATCGCGCCCGATCAGCAACGCCTCGACGACGCGCGGGAAAAACGGCGCCAAGCTCTCGATGCCGCCGGCCTTGGCGATGCCGCCGGCGATCCAGACGATCCGCTCGTGACAAGCGAGCGCGCGGGCCGCGGAATCGGCGTTGGTCGCCTTGCTGTCATTGATGAAGGCAACGCCCGCGATCTCGGCGATACGCTCGGCGCGATGAGGAAGCCCGGGGAAATCCGCAACCCCAGCGGCGATCGCCGCGCGCGAGACGCCGAGCGCCAAGGCCAAGGCGGCAGCCGCGGCGGCGTTCTGAGCGTTATGCGCCCCCGGCAAGGCCCGCGCCCGGCCGAGATCGGCGAGCACACCGTTGCCATCGCGTAGCAGGCCGCCGACGGCGCGGATCTCGGCGTCGCTCTGATCGGCGCCCGAGATCAGCACGAGTCGCGGCCCGCTGATCTGCGCGGCGAGCGCCCGGCTATCCTCGTCATCGATGCCGATCACGGCGCAATCCGCCGCCGTCTGGCGCGCGAAAATCGCCCGCTTGGCGGCGATATAGCCAGCCATGTCGCCGTGCCGGTCGAGATGATCGGGGGAGAGATTGAGCATTGCCGCCGCATCGAAGCGGAGGCGCGCGAGTCGCTCCAAGAGATAAGATGACATTTCGAGGACGTAAACGCCGTGATCGGGCAATCGCGGCAAAGCCAGCGCCGCCGGGCCGAGATTGCCGCCCGCGGCGACCGGGATGCCGGCGCCCGCGAGGATATGGGCGAGCAGCGCCGTCGTCGTCGATTTGCCGTTGGTGCCGGTGATGCCGACGAATTTCACCGACGAGCCCGCCGCGCGGGCGGCGCGATAGAGAAATTCGACGTCCGAGAGAATGGGGACGCCGGCGGCAAGAAACGCCGCGGCGACCGGATGCGGCGCCGGCAGGCGATGGGGAATGCCGGGCGAAAGCAACAGCGCGTCCATCCCGCGCGGCGCAAGCGGCGCGACGGCAACCCCTGCCGCGGCGGCCTCGGCGCGGGCGGCATCGCGATCGTCCCACGCCAGCACCTCAGCACCCATCGCCGCAAGCGCGCGCGATGCCGGCAAGCCGTTTCGCCCGAGCCCGAGGACGGCGATCCGCTGGCCCACAAAGATTTTGCCAAACGCGCTCATCTGATCTTCAACGTCGCCAAGCCGACGAGGGCGAGAATCATCGAAATGATCCAGAACCGAATGACGATGGTCGCCTCCGCCCAGCCCTTTTTCTCGAAATGATGGTGGAGCGGCGCCATCAGGAAGACGCGCCGGCCGGTGCGCTTGAACCAAAACACCTGCACGATCACCGAAAGCGTTTCGACGACGAACAGCCCGCCGACGATCGCGAGCACGACCTCGTGCTTGGCCGCAACCGCGACCGCGCCGAGCGCCCCCCCCAAAGCGAGGCTGCCGGTATCGCCCATGAACACCGCCGCCGGCGGCGCGTTGAACCAGAGAAAGCCGAGCCCCGCCCCAATCAGCGCCGAGCAGAAAACCGCGAGTTCGCCGACACCAAACACATGGTGAAGCTGCAGATAATCGGCAAAGACGCGGTTGCCGACGAGATAGGCAATGAGCCCGAAGACGCCGGCGGTGATGATCGTCGGCACGATCGCAAGCCCATCGAGGCCATCGGTGAGATTGACCGCGTTCGAGGCGCCCATCATCACCAAAGCGCCAAACAGCGGAAAGAAAATCCCAAGCGGGATCAAAACATCCTTAAACAGCGGCAGGGTGACGCCACTCCCGAGCGGCTCGTGGGTGAGCAGCATGAAAGCGCTCGCCGCCAAAAGCCCGAACCCGGCCTGGCCGAGCAGCTTCCACCGCCCCGGCAGGCCGCGCACATTGCGTTTGCTGAGCTTGAGATAATCATCCGCGAAGCCGAGCGCGCCATAGCCGAGCGTCAGCCCCATCACCACCCAGACATAGGGATCGCCGAGATCGGCCCAAAGCAGCGTCGAGGTAAGGAGGGCGACGAGAATGAGAACGCCGCCCATCGTCGGCGTGCCTTTTTTCGCGACCAGATGGCTCGCCGGCCCGTCATCGCGGATCGGCTGGCCTTGTCCCTGCACCGCTTTCAGCCAGCGAATGAGGCGGGGGCCGATGATGAAGCTCACCACCAAAGCCGTGAGACACGCCGCCCCCGAGCGGAAGGTGAGATAGCGCAGCAGATTGAAAAGAATGAAATGCTCGGCATAAGGCCGCGTCAGCGTGTACAGCATCAGCGCGCCTCACGCAGAATGGCGTCGATCACCAAGGACATGCGGCTGCCGAAGCTCCCTTTCACCAAAACCACGTCGCCCTCTTGCAGCGACGCGAGCACGAGCGGCGCCAGCGCCGCCGCGGAATCGGCGTGCGCGCCACGCAAGGCGGCGGGGATGGCAGCGAAAAGCCCGGCCATCAATGGCCCGGCGGTGAAGACCTGATCCGCGTTGCCGGCGATATCGCGGGCCAGCGCGACGTGCTCGGCGGGACCGGCGGCGCCGAGTTCGCGCATATCGCCGAGCACCGCAAGCCGCCGCCCCGCCTGCATCCCGAGCACCGCGAGCGCCGCGCGCACCGAGGCCGGCGAGGCGTTGTAGCTCTCATCGAGCAGCGTGATCTCGCCCTGCGGGAGCGAAAGCCGGGTGCGCGCGCCGCGCCCGGCAAGGCCCGCGAACCCGGCGAGCGCCGCCGCCGCGGCGATGGGATCGAAGCCGAGCGCGGCGACGGCGGCGAGGGCGGCGAGGGCATTTTCCGCCATATGCCGCCCCGGCGCGCCGAGCCGGAAGCTGATTTCCCGGCCGCCGAGCGTGGTTTTCACGTCACTCCCCGCGGCATCGCCGGCGAAGGCGAGCAGCGGCACATCGCCGGCGCCGGCGAAGGTGATCACCCGCCGCGCCCCGGCGACGTCTCGGAGCAGCGGCAAAAATGCGCTTTCGGCCGGCAGGATCGCAACCCCCTCGGGCGGCAAGCCCTCGAGGATCGAGGCTTTTTCGCGCGCGATGGCGTCCAGGCTGCCGAGATGGCCGAGATGGGCGGGCGCGATCGCGGTGATGATCGCGGCATGCGGGCGGGTGATGCGCGCCAGCGGCGCGATCTCGCCGGCATGGTTCATGCCGATCTCGATCACCGCCGCCCCGGCATCGGGCGGCAAGCGCGCGAGCGTCAGCGGCACGCCCCAATGATTGTTATAAGAGGCCTCGGCGGCGTGGACGCTGGTTTGGCCGGCAAGGATCAGGCGCAGCATCTCCTTCGTGCTGGTCTTGCCGACGCTGCCGGTGACGGCAACGATTTTCGCCCGCGCCCGCACCCGGCCATAGGCGCCGAGCGCGGTAAGGCCACGCAACGTGTCCTCGACAACCAGGAGCGGCGCGTCCTCGGGCAAATGCGGCGGCAGGTGATCGACCAGCGCGCCGGCGGCGCCACGCTGCAAGGCATCGCGCACGAAATCATGGCCGTCGCGCTGGTCGCGAAGGGCGATGAAGAGATCGCCCGGGGTGATGCGGCGGCTGTCGATCGCAACCCCCTCGGCGGCAAATGGCGCCCGCATCACGCCCGCGGTCGCGAGCACGAGATCGTCCGCGCTCCAAAGCGGGCTCATGCCGCGCCCCCGACGAGATCGCGAACCACCGCGGCGTCATCGAACGGAATGGTCTCCGTGCCGACGATCTGGCCTTGTTCGTGCCCCTTGCCGGCAACGACCAGGAGATCGCCGGCGCCGAGCCCCTCGATCGCGGCGGCGATCGCGGACCGGCGATCGCCGATCTCGGCCGCGTTCGGACAGGCGGCGCGGATCGCTGCGCGAATCAGCGCCGGATTTTCGCTGCGCGGATTATCGTCGGTGATGATGACGCGATCGGCGAGGCGGCCCGCGACCTCGCCCATCAGCGGGCGCTTGCCGCGATCACGATCGCCGCCGGCGCCGAACACAACGACGAGCCGGCCGCCGGCATGCGGGCGCAACGCCTCGAGAACCCGCGCCAGGGCATCGGGGGTGTGGGCGTAATCGACATAGATCGCGGCGCCATTGGCGAGTGCCGCGACCCGCTCCATCCGCCCGCGCACGCCAGCGAGATGGGGGAGAGCGGCAAGCGCGTCATCCACCCCGAGCGCCAGCGCCAGCGCCGCCGCGAGCAACGCGTTTTCGGCCTGAAACCGCCCGGCGAGCGCAAGGCGAAGGGTATGGCGCGCGCCCTCGGCGCGGATCGCGATTTCCTGGCCGTCGGGAAGCGGTGTGACCCGCTCGAGCGCGATCACGTCGCCGCCTTCGCCGACGGAGAGGAGCCGCAGCCGGCGCCGCGCCGCGATGGCGGCGAGCGCCTCGCGGGTTTCGCGCTCGAGCCCGGAGGCATAAACCGCCGGCGCGCCGGTTGGCAGCAAATCGGCGAACAGACGCAGCTTGGCGGCGCGGTAGGCCGCCATGGCGCCATGGTAATCGAGGTGATCGCGCGTCAGATTGGTGAAAGCGCCAGCGGCGAGGCGCACGCCATCGAGCCGGTATTGATCGAGCCCGTGCGAGGAGGCCTCCATCGCGAGATGGCTGATCCCGGCCGCCGCCAGGGCTTTGAGCGTTGCCGCCAGCGCCACCGGATCGGGGGTGGTAAGGCTCGGGCCGGGCGGAAAGCCGGCGGCGACGAGGCCGAGCGTGCCGAGCGATGCCGCGGCGAGGCCGGCGCGCGCCCAAATCTCGCGCAGAAAACTCACGACGCTGGTCTTGCCATTGGTGCCGGTGACGGCGGCAACGGTCTCCGGCTGCGCGCCGCCGGCAAGACGCGCGGCGATCAGGGCAAGCGCGCGGCGCGGCGTTGCGGCGCGGAGCAGCGGCACCGGCGCCACCCCCTCCGGCCACGTCATATCGCGCGGCGCCAGCACGGCGACGGCGCCGCGCGCCAGCGCCTCGGCGATGAAGGCCCGGCCATCGACGCGGGCGCCGGGGAGTGCGGCAAAAATCGCCCCCGGCGTCACCGCGCGGCTATCGGCGGTGATCGCGCCGATCTCGACCCCCGCCGCGTCATCGTCGAGCGCAAGCGGCGTCGCGAGCCCGGCGATGAGATCAGCGAGGCGCAAGGCCAGCCTCCGCGACGCCGGGCGAAAACGCGGCGAGCAGCGAGGGCGCCGCCGGGAGGGCCGCCTCATGGCGCCCATCGCGCGGGGGCGCGGCGCGCGGCGGCGCATTGGCGCCGGTCGCGGCAGCCGGCAGCGCCGGCGGCGCGAGCGTTGCGATCGGCGGGCGGGCGCTTGGCATGCCGCGGCTCGGCTGCAGCGGGATCGCGAGCGACGCCTCGATGGCGGCGGCGTTCTCGGTTTCCGGGAACAGGCCGAGCATCGGCCCGATGCGCGCGATCACCCGCCCGGCGGCGGGCGCGCTCACCTGCCCTGCGGTCGAGAAGAACCCGGTCGCAGCGTTGCCGTGGGGCTCGTCGAGCATCATGTAAACCGCATAACGCGGCGCGTTCATCGGAAAGACGCTGACGAACGCCGAGACGTTGGTGTGCTTGCGATAGCCGTGCAAGCCGACCTTCTCCGCCGTCCCGGTCTTGCCGCCGACGAAATAGCCCGGCACGTCGGCCTTCTTGCCATAGCCCTCGGTGACCACGAGACGCATCAGCCGGCGCATCACCGCCGATGTGCTCTCCTGCATCACCCGCGTCCCTGCCGGCGCCGCGCCGTCGGGCAAAGCGAGGATGGTCGGGCGGAGAACGACGCCGCCATTGGCGATCGCCGCCGTCCCGCGCACGACATGGAGCGGCGAGACCGCGATCCCGTGGCCGAAGCCGATGGTCATCGTCGCCACCTCGCGCCAATTCGTCACCGCCGGCACCAGCGGCCGCGCGGCCTCGGGCAGCTCGATGCCGACGCGCTCGAAGAACCCCATGGCGCGCAGCCAGGCGCGTTGGCGCTCCGCGCCCACCGTGAGCGCGATATGGGCGGCGCCGAGATTGGAGGAATAGGCGAGCACCTCGGGCAGATAGAGCCAGCGATGCTTGCCCTCGAAATCGGTGATGGTGAAGCGCCCGATATGGATCGGCTGGGAGGCGTCAAACTGATCCCAGAGGTGGGCGGCCCCCGAATCGAGCGCCATCGCCGCGGTTTGCAGCTTGAACGTGGAGCCGGGCTCGAACAGGCCGGTGATCGCGCGGTTGAAGCGATCGTCGGGCGGGGTGCTGCCGAAGGCGTTGGCGTCATAATCGGGCAGGCTCACCATCGCCAGCACCTCGCCGGTGCGCACATCCATGACGATGCCCGAGGCGCCGATCGCTTGGAATTCGGTCATCGCCGCGAGCAATTCCTCGCGCACCACCGCTTGGACGCGGACATCGAGGGAGAGCCGAAGCGGCGCCGGATCGGTGCGCAGCCGCGCGTCAAAAGCGCGCTCCGCCCCGGCGACGCCACGCTCATCGACATCGACGCCGCCCAAAACCTGCGCCGCGACCCGGCCGAGCGGGTAATGGCGGCGCTCCGAGATCTGAAAATAGAGCCCCGGAATCCCGAGATCGTTGATCGCCAGCTCCTCGCTCGGGGACAATTCGCGGGCGAGATAGACGAAGGCTTTGTTGGCCGTGAGGCGCTGGGTGATGGTCGCGCGATCGAGCCGGGGCACGACGCGAACCAATTGGTCGGCGATCTTGGCCGGGTCGATGACCTCGCGCGGGTTGGCATAAAGCTCGGCGATGGGCAGCGACAGCGCGAGCACTTGGCCATTGCGATCAACGATCCTGGCGCGCGCGACCCGCGGCGCGGCGGGATCGGGGAGATCTGGCGAGGCCGGCGGCGGGGCGACGATCAGCGGTTTTTCCGGCGGCGGGCGAAGCGGCATCAATACCGTCGCGAGCGCGAGCTTGACCGCGACGGCACCGAACAAGGTCGCGAACCCGGCCGCGGCGAGCACCAGCCGGGCATGGGTTTTCTCGATCAGGGCGCGGCGGGCGAGATCGGGCGCGGTGACGCGGACATCCTCCATGCGCGGCACCGCGGCCGCGCGCGGCGCGCCATAGGCGCGGGCCGCGGCATAGGGTGGCGGCGCATCCTTGGGCGGGGCGGGTTTGCGCGGCTCGCTCACGGCCCGTCGGCCCGGCTTTGCGGCGGCACCGGCGGCGGCAAGGCGGCATGCGGGCCACCGAGCGCCGAACGCGTCACCGGCACCGCGGTAGCGCTTTGCGGCGCCGCCGCCGCGCGCGGCGGCGCGATGAAAGCCGCGACCGGGCGCACTACCGAGACCGCGACCGGGCGCGGCGCGATCGCCGGCGGGGTCGGGCGGTGCGGGGCAGCATTGGCGGCGTTGGTGGCGACGCGCAACGCCGGGGCAGCGGCCTCGCTGGCCGGCGCCGGCGCGGGTTTGTGGAGCGGCGCCGGACGGCTGGCGCCCTCATGGGCGAGGGCTGCCGGCAGCGGCGGCGCAAGCGCTGCGACCGGCGGCGGCCGGGTTTCGGCCGCAATGCTCCCCGACGCGCCCCCCAACGGGACGGACGCCGATGGGGCGGACGCCGATGGGGCGGACGCAATGGCCGGGGCGACGTCGCCATCCGTGCCGTAAGCCACCTCCCCGTCCGGCGCCGCGCTGGTCAGCACCACCGCCGGCAGATGACGATCAAGCTCGGCGAGCGGCACGAATTGCACCGGCGCGAGCGGCTTCAGCGCGAGATGCCGGGCCGCGAAATCGGCAAGCCGATCGGGCTGGTTGAGCAGCGCCCACTCCGCCTGCAGCATTTCTTTCTTGGCGCGCAGCCCCTCGGTTTCGCGCAGGGTCGCCGCGATCTGGCGGTCGAGCAGCAGGGTGCGGTGCTTGACATGGTAAAGATAAATCCCGGCGCCGGCGAAAAGCAGCAGCGTGATCGAAGTCAGGGGGCGGATCATGGCGTCGTGGTCTCCTCGTCGGTCCGCGCCGCGACCGCTGAAAGGCGTGCGAGGGCGCGCAGCCGGGCGCTTCTCGCGCGCGGATTGACGCGGATCTCGCCAGCGCCAGGGCGGAGCGGGCGCGGGGTCAGCAAGGTGAAATCCGGCGCATGAGCGCCAACCCATCGGCGCGGCTCATGGCGCGAGGGGCCACCGGCGCGCCCGGCGGCATGACGCATGAAGCGCTTGACGATCCTGTCCTCGAGCGAATGGAACGCGACCACGATCAGCCGACCCCCCGGCGCCAGCAGGCTGGCCGCCGCTTCCAGCCCGCGCGTGATCTCGCCAAGCTCGTCGTTGACCCGGATGCGCAGCGCCTGAAAACTCCGCGTCGCGGGATCGATGCCGTCGGCGCTCGCCGGCACCTCGGCGCGCACCAGCGCCGCCAGCGCCGCCGTCGTGGTGATTGGCGCGCTGCGGCGCTGGGCGACGATCGCGCGGGCGATGCGGCGGGCATGCCGCTCTTCGCCAAACTCGAACAAAATGTCGGCGAGTTCGCGCTCGGGCAGCGTGTTGACGAGATCGGCGGCGGAAGGCCCGGCGCGGCCCATGCGCATATCGAGCGGCCCGTCAGCGCGGAAGGAAAACCCGCGCCCAGGATCGTCGATCTGATAGGAGGAGAGGCCGAGATCCATCACCACGCCATCGAGCCGCGCGACACCGGCCGCGGTGAGCAGCGCCAGCATGTCCCCGAAACACCCTTCGAGCAGCGCAAGCCGCCCCGGGAAACGCTGCGCCAAGCGCGCGCCGCGGGCGATCGCCTCGGGGTCGCGGTCGATCGCCCAGAGCGCGCAGGGGGCGGCGGCGAGAATGGCCTCGGCATAGCCGCCGCCGCCGAACGTGGCATCGAGATAACGCCCGCCGGCGCGCGGCGCGAGAAGCGCCAGCATCTCCGCCCGCATCACCGGGATATGGCCCGCGGCGGTCATGGCGCCGCCCCCGCCGCCGGCAAGGTGGCCGCCGGCAAGGTAATGGAGTGCGCCCGCGCCCGCTCGCGCGCCTCGGCCCGCCGCCGCGCCGCCGCTTCCGGCTGCCAGATCTGAAAAGTTCGCCCGAGCCCCATGAACACCACCCCGTCCTCGAGCCCGGCATGGGAAACCAGCGCCTCCGGGAGCACGATCCGCCCCTCCTTGTCGGGCTCGACCGGATAGGCATCGGCATAGAGAGCCGCGGCGAGATCGTCATGCGCTTCGCTGAACAGATCGAGGCTATCGAGCGAGCTGGCGAGGGTGTGAAAAATCGCCTCCGGCCAGCCCTCGATGCAGGCATGGGTGTGCGCCGGGCGCAGGATCAGACCACCGCCGTCACCCTTGAGCGCACGCAGCGCAGCCCGAAACGGCGCCGGGATGGAGACCCGTCCCTTGGCGTCCAATCTGTTCTGGTGGGTGCCCAGAAAGTGGGTCATCCGGCCAGATGCGCCTCTTCTCGCTCGGTTCAGCGCCACGCCGGCGCCAGGTTTGTTCACGGGCCGGAGCCCATCCAGCCTGCTTGGCTGCATGACGCCCCGTTTTGGGAATTGATGGGATATCATGGGAAAACATGGGCGTCAAAGGGAATCCAGCTTTTGACTGGCTGGCGTCTGGCGTTTTTTTATATTAATCAGTTGTTTACTTTTTCAGCCAAGACAATGCCCGCCCGAGTCGAGGCCTTTCGGCCCCTGACTCACTATTCTCATTTTGTTCTTATCGCTTCGTTTCTTTCTCGGATTTATACCCGCCTTGCCGGCCCCCGCCGGCCGCGCTCAAGGCTGCGCTCGCGATCGTCGGCGAGGCTTGCTGTCCCGGGGCTGGCGGGATAAAGCCCGCCCTATCTCACACGCTAGCCACAAAGGATGACGCCATGCCCGTCGAGCGCACGCTCTCGATCATCAAGCCGGACGCGACCCGCCGCAACCTCACCGGGCGGATCAACGCCGTGTTCGAGGCGAACGGGCTCCGCATCGTCGCGCAAAAGCGCCTTCGCCTCAGCCGCGAGCAGGCCGAGGCGTTCTACGCCGTCCACCGCGAACGCCCGTTCTTCGCGGGTCTCGTCGCCTTCATGACCTCGGGGCCCGTGGTGGTGCAGGTTCTCGAGGGCGAAAACGCGATCGCCCGTAACCGCGAGATCATGGGCGCGACCGATCCGAAAAAGGCCGCCCCCGGCACCATCCGCGCCGAATTCGCGGAAGACATCGAGGCCAATTCCGTGCACGGCTCTGATAGCGCCGAAAACGCGGCGAACGAGATCGCGTTTTTCTTTGCCGGTAGCGAAATCACCGGCTAATCACAAGACAGTTCTTTTTTGAAAAAAAGAACCAAAAAACTTTTATCCCGTTGGGCAGTGCCGTAGGCACTGCCCGCGCCGAGGCAGTTGCCACACCGAGAAAACGGGACAAAAGTCTTTTTGCTTCTTTTTCTGAAGTCAAAAGAAGCCTTTCCTTGATACGTTACCGCTGAGCTGGAACTAGAAAAGCGCGGAAAGGAGATCGGCATGGAACAGGCGACACTTGGTGGCGGATGTTTCTGGTGTCTCGACGCGGTTTTCCGCCGGTTGCGTGGGGTTGGCAGCGTCGTTTCCGGCTATGCCGGTGGCACCGTCGCGGAGCCGAGCTATGAGCAGGTCTGCACCGGCCGCACCGGCCATGCCGAGGTCGTGCAACTCACCTTCGATCCCGCCGAACTCAGCTACGATGACGTGTTGCGGATATTTTTCGCGATCCACGACCCGACGACGCCGAACCGCCAGGGGCACGATGTCGGCACGCAGTATCGCTCGATCATTCTGACCCATGCGCCGGCGCAGGAGGCGACAGCGCGGCGGATCATGGCGGAAATCGACGAAGCTGGCCTCTGGGGCGCGCCTTTGGTCACCGAAATCGCGCCGCTTGCGGTGTTTTACCCCGCCGAGGACTATCACCAGGATTATTTTACGAAAAATCCCAACGCCGGTTATTGCGCGGCGGTGGTCGCGCCCAAGGTCGCGAAATTCCGCAAGCAATTCGCCGCCCGCTTGGCGTAAAAACGCGTCCCGCCGGCGGTTTTAGCCGCCGCCCATGTCCTGATGCCGGGCCTCGCCGCCGAAGCCGATCAGGATCGCGATCGTGATCGCGACGATGCCGGCAACGCCCGCCAGGGCATAACTGTAATTATGGTCCATATGGTCAGCGATCGTCGACTGGATGGTGGCGTTGGCGGAGGCGAGCAGGTTGCCGAGCTGATAGACGACGCCGGGGAAGGTCGCGCGGATTTCCGGCGGCGAAATCTCGTTGAGGTGAGCGGGGATGACGCCCCAGGCGCCCTGCACACAGACCTGCATGAGAAAAGCGCCGATGGCGAGCACAACCGGGGTCGTGCCGAACGCCCAGAGCGGCAGGACCGGCAGCGACAGCAGAGCGGCGATGACGATGGCGGCGCGCCGGCCGATCCGCTGGGAAAGCGTGCCGAACAGCAATCCGCCGGCCATGGCGCCGAGATTATAGATGATGGCGATGGTCGAGATCGTCGCGACCGAGAATTTGTGCTGGCCGCCGAGGAAGGCGCTGGGATAGAGATCCTGCGTCCCGTGGCTGAAGAAATTGAACGCCGTCATGGTGACGATGGCATAGAGCGCCAGCGGCAGATGGCGGCCGATCGCCGCTCCGAAGCCGATCCGCGGCCGGGTCTGCCGCGCCGTCCAGTCCGGGCTCTCGGGGACGTTGCGGCGGATATAGAAAACCAGCAGCGCCGGCAGCGCGCCGACCATGAACATCCCCCGCCAGCCGAGCACCGGCATCGCGAGATAGAGCACGGAGGCGAGCAGATAGCCGGACGGATAGCCCGCCTGCAGGATCCCAGAGACGGTGCCGCGCCAGCGGGTCGGCACGCTTTCCATGGTCAGCGAGGCGCCGACCCCCCATTCGCCGCCCATGGCGATGCCGTAAAGGGCGCGGAGCAGGATGAACACGGTGAGATCGGGCGCGAAGCCGGAGGCGAATTCCAGGACCGAATAGGTGAGCACATTGGCCATCAGGGTCGGCCGGCGGCCGACGCGATCGGCGATGCGGCCGAAGATGAACGCGCCCACCGGGCGCATCGCCAGCGTCAGCGTGATCGCCCAGGTGACGGCGGTGAGCGAGGTGGTGAAGGCGCGGGCGATATCGCGCAGCACGAACACCATGATGAAGAAATCGAAGGCATCGAGCGTCCATCCGAGATAACACGCCGCGACGACGTGGCGCTGTTGGCGGCGTTTCTCGTCCATGAATGCCTAACTCCCCTTCCGGCGGCGCTGATAGCGACCTCGCGGCGCGCACGCAAGCGGCGCGCGGTGCCATCCCGTCCCATCATGGCGTGCCGGAAAGCGACATCGCTTATGTTTCGGACGGCAATCGATCGTGCCCGGATTTTTCCCCCAAGGTTGGCTCATCCAGAGACAGGGCCTCCGGGCAAAGACGGGGCCTCCGGGCCGGTGATGGCGCGTCTGCGCCACAGGCTCGCAAGGCCCCGCGGGCAAAGGCAGAGCACCCCGACCAGAACCGTGCCCAAGACCAGCGCGTCGCCATAGGCGCCGAGTGAGGCGAAATTTTTTTGCCCAAGCAACAGCGCGGTGCCGAACAGTGGCCCGAGCAATAGCCGCCGCCCGGCCAGGATGACGCCGGTCAGCATCAGGACGAGAAAATAGGTATCGAACAGATCGGTGCCGACATAGGCGCGCTGGAACGCATAAAGCCACCCGGCCAGCGCACTGATCGGCGCCGAGACGAGGAAGACGTGGAGCCGCACCTGATTGGCGTCCAACCCGCACATCGCCGCGAGCCGCGGGTTCATATGCACCATCAGCGCCGCCTGCCCGAGACGCGAGCGGCGGAACCGGGCGACGACGTAGAGCACGAAAAGCAGCAGCAGATAGGCAACCGGCCAGAATTGCGCCGGCCGGCCGGCGACGAACGAGAACCGCCCGAGCGTCAGGGCAAGCGGCGGAATGCCGACGATCCCATCCGAGCCGCCGAGAAAATCCCAGTTGGCGGCAATGTTCATGCAGACCACGGCGGCGGCGTAGGTGACCAGCGAAAACGCGAATTCGCGGGTGCGGAGCGTGATCAGCCCGAGCACTAGGGCGAGCGCGAGGGCGGCGATAACCGCACCGGCGAGGCCGACCCAGGCGCTCTCGCCATAATTCACCACCAGAATCGCCGCGGCATAGGCCCCGGTTGCGAAAAACGCCGTGTGCGCCAGGCTGATTTCGCCGAGATCGGAAAGAATGATGTCGAGCCCGTAGGACATCGCGCTGAAAATCGCGATCGTGGTCAGCGTGTCATAGACATGCGCCGAGCCGCCGAGAAGGCGCGGCAGCAAGAAGCCGAGCAGCGCCAGGGCGGCAACGCCGGCCAGGCGCGCCGCGGGAAAGCGGCTCATCGCGCGAATCCGCCCGACGCCGCGAGCTTACCCGGGCGCACCACCATCACCACGATGAGCAGCGCGAAGACCGACGCCGTGGTGTAGGCCGGCGAGACCAAGGCGCTGAAAAAAGCGGTATAGAGGCCGAGCAGCAAGCCCGCGACATAGCTGCCGCCGACACTCCCGATGCCGCCCAGCACGACGACGACGAAGGTCATCACCACCTGCTCGAACCCGATCGACGTGAGAATCGGCGTGCGCGGCGCAACCAGGGTCGCGGCAAAGGCGACGGCGGCGCCCTCGAAGGCGAAGATGGCGAGATAGACCGGCGCGACGCGCAAGCCATAGAGAGCGGCGAGCGGCGGGTCTTCCGCGACCATCCGCACCGCGGCGCCGAACCGGCTGCGGCGTAAAACCCAATGCAGGCCAAGAAAAACGACGATGGTCGCGCCAACCAGAAGCACGTCCTGGGCCGAGCAGGAAACCCTCGCGCCGCCGAGGGTGATCGCTTGCAGCGGGCTCGTCAGACGCTCGGGCTTGGCGCCGAAGGCAAGGCCGGCGGCGCCTTGCAGGATCTGTCCGAAGCCCAGCGTCGCGATCATCAGATTGACCAGATCCTGCGACAGGGTAAGGCGAAGAAAGAGCCGCTGCATCAGGGCCCCGAGCAGCGCCCCAACCAGCACCGCAAGCGGCACCGCCGCCGCATACGGCAGCCCCGTTGCGCTCATCAGCCACCAGGCGACGAAAGCGCCCATCATATACATTTGGCCGTGGCCGAAATTGACCAGCCGCGCCGCACCGAGAAGCAACGTCCAGCCGACCGCGACCAACGCATAGGCGTGGCCGATGATGATCCCGTTGGCGAATTGCTGCGCGACGTTCATCCGTGGCCGCCTCCGAGATAGGCCGCGATGATGCGGGGATCGTCCCTCATCGCGGCGACACTGCCGCCGGCGATCAACCGCCCGCGCTCGAGGAGATAGAGGACATCGGTGACTTCCAGCGCCGCGACAACATTCTGCTCGACCAGCAGCACGGTGAGCCCGCCATCGACGAGGGTGCGGATCGTCGCGAGCAAGAGGGCGACGAGACGCGGGGCGAGGCCGATCGAGGGCTCATCGAGCAACAGCAGCCGCGGCGCCATCCGCAACGCCCGCGCGATCGCCAGCATCTGCCGTTCGCCGCCGCTCAGCGCCGCGCCGACATTGCGCCGTCGTTCATAAAGACGCGGGAACAAATCATAGATTTCGGCGAGCGCATAGGCCCTGCCGCCGGCGCCACGCGCCGCCCCAACCCCGGCCCGCAAATTTTCCTCGACCGTGAGCCCCATGAACACGCCCCGCCCCTCCGGCACCAGGACCACGCCGCGGCGGGCGCGATCGCAGGCCGAGACGCGGGAAAAATCCTCGCCATCGACGGTGATCACGCCAGAGAGGCGCGGCGCCGCGCGCGACCAGTTGGCGATCGCATTGATCAGCGTCGATTTACCGGCGCCATTGGCCCCGATCACCGTCGCCAGCGTTCCCGGCGCAACGCCAAGATGATCGACGCTGACAGCAATGGCGCGATCATAGGCGACGCGGAGATCACGGATCTCGAGCCGCCCGCTCATGCCGCGCGGCCGAGATAGGCATCGCGCACCCGCGCATCCGCCTGGACCAAAGCCGGCGCCCCCCGCGCGATGACGGCGCCGAGATCGATCACCACCACCTCATCGGCGATGTCCATCACCAGATCCATGTGATGCTCGATCAGCACGACGGCGAGGCCCTCGGCGCGCAAGCGCAGAAGAAGGGCGCGCAACGCCCGCATATCCTCCCCGCCCAATCCCGCCGCCGGCTCATCGAGCAAGATGACACGCGCGCCCGGCGATGCCGCCAGCGCGATCGAGAGCATCCGTTGCGTGCCATAGGAAAGTTCGCCGGGGAAATGATGATGCCATGCCGCCGGCACGTGATAGGACTCGAGATGCCGCGCCGCCTCGGCAAGGATCGCGCGGCGCCGCCGACGTTCCCGCCAGGGGAGGAAAACCGCGCCGGCGAGCGAACTCGGGCGGTTTTCGAGCAAAGCGCCGGCCATGTTCTCGATCACCGTCATGCCGGCGAAAAACGCATTCTGCTGGAAGGTGCGGCGCAGGCCACGCAGCGGCAGCCGATGGGCGCGGAGCGTGGTGACATCGGCGCCCTGCAGAAAAAGCCTGCCGTCATGCGCGACCATGTTGGTCGCGGCGAGAAAACAGGTGCTCTTGCCGGCGCCGTTGGGGCCGATGATGCTGAGGATCTGCCCCGATCGGACCGACCAGGAAACGTCGCGGAGCGCCTGGAAGCCCCCGAACCTGACCGAAAGCCGCTCGACCGCGAAGGCCGGCGCGGGGTCAGCGCTCGACGACAATTTTTCCATCGGCGACGGTAAAGATCCTGTAATGGTGTGCCATCTGGCCGTTCGCGCTGAACGCGACATCACCGAAAACGGTGCCGGCGATGGTATGGCCGCGGATCGCTTCGGCAACCGGCTCGCGATCGAGGCTGCCGACCGCGGCTGCCGCCTTGGCCCAGACCTCGAGCGCGGCGGCGCCGAGGGCCATGTATTTGTCGGGGGTGGTTTTGAACTGTTTTTGCATCTCGGCGATGAAACGCTGATTTTCCCGATAGCCCGCGAACGGTTCGGCATCGGGAAAATAGATATCGGCGCTGATCAAGCCATTGGCGGCCGGCCCCGCGGTTTCGATCACGCTCGGGCTCACCGTCCCCACGGTGCAAATGAGGGGTGCTGGAACCGCCGCTTGCGCATATTGCTGCAGGAAGGCCGGCAATCCCGCCCCTTCATTGGCGTTGATGGCCACCACGACATCGGGCTTGGCGTCACGAATGGCGGTCACCTCGACCCGGAAATCGGTTTGCGGGAAGGGGAATTTCAGGGTTTTCACGGTCTCGTAGTCAAGGCCGGCGCGCGCGATCTCCGCCTCGATGCCGTGTTGCGCGCCGTTGCCGTAGGCATCGTTTTCGGTGACGAAAACCAGCCGCCGGCCATTGCCACCCGATGGCTGGCGGCGTTTCAGATAGGCCGCGATGATCGTCGCATCCTGCGCGTTGGCGCTGTTGAGGCGGATCGCGAGCGGATTCGCGGGGCTGGCGAGGATGGCGTCGGCTTTCGAGATCATGGTGATGTCGAGCACATTGGCGCGCGCGAGGATCGGCTGCATCGCCAGCGTCACCGGGCTGTTCCAGCCCTCGAGCACAGCGGCGACGCCGGCGGAGGCGAGTTCATTGGCCTTGGCGACGCCGATCGCCGGCGTGCTTTCGTCATCACGCACCAGCAATTCGATCGGCCGGCCGAGCACGCTGCCATCGTCGTTGATCAGCGTCGCCATCGCCTGCACCGCATTGGCGACGTCTTGCCCCTGACGGCCGGCGCCGCCGCTGAGCGGAATGATGACGCCGATGGTGATCGGCGCCGCCGCCCGAGCCCGCCGCGCCAGCAACGATCCCGCTGCCAAGCCACCGATGACGGTTCGCCGTGATAGCATTCATCCCTCCCCTGACCGCCCCGCCGTTGCCCCGGCGAGACGATGATGTTGGCCGCCACCGGCGACGATTTATCGCTTGCCCCAGCCCGGGGCCTCTCTAGTATTCGCCGCAACGGGCGAAGAGACAAGGAGAAGCCGATGGCGAGCGAGCGCACTGTTCTCGTCGCCGGCGCCGGCGGGTTGGTCGGCCGGGCAGTGATCGAACATTATCTCGCGCGGGGTAACGTCGACGTCATTCCAACCAGCACCGCAAGCGCCCCGCCGCCGCATACGCCAGCCCCGTCGCGCTCATCAGCCACCAGGCGACGAAAGCGCTCTGGTCCAGGAAACCCACGAGAAAATCTGCCCCTACAGCAACGCGACGCGCGGCAATATCGACATCGCGCTCGCGGTCGAGAGGGCCTGAGCCTCAGCCGAACGGCGCGACGCCGATCCAGCGCTGGTGGAGGGAAAAGGCGAAGAGGGCCCAGAAGCCCCCGCCCGCGATCGCGGCGATAACGTCGCCAAGGGCCGTGCCCGGCGGATAGACCACGCAAGCGGCCCGGTCGCGCCGGCGCGAGACGGCGAAATCCGCGATCGCCCAGAAAAGAAACGCGCCGAACAGCAGAATGTCGCGCGGCGTGCCGTTGGCCAATAAATGGCCGAAAGCCCAGAGCTTTACGCCCGCGAGCATCGGATGCCCGATCGCCGCTTTCAGATGATTCGCCGGCACATAGGAAGCGGCGATCAAAATGAATGCCGCAAGCGTGAAAAGCGCGTTGAGATGGCGCAAAAAGAGCGGCGGCGCATAGAGCGGCGCCTCTGGCCCGGCCTGCGCGAACCCGAGAATGATCAGCCCCAATCCGACGAGCGAGACCACCGAATATCCCGCTCGCCAACCGAATGGCCCGAGCCGGGCGATCATCCCCGCCCGCCATGCCGGCGCCAGCATCTTCACCGAATGCATGCCGAGGAACGCAAGCAACCCGAGCACGAGCAGTCCCATCCCTCATCTCCTATCGTCAGCCGCACCGGCGCCGCCCGCACCCAAGCGCGCCGGGGAACCCTCCTCGGCGCGCTTTTGCGTTGTTGCGTGTTTGTTGGTCCTTTATCGTCTTTAGGCCGTGGCCCGCCCTCAGCCGCGCGGGCGCCGCCTCACCCCAAGAAGCCCGACCACCCCAGCGCCGAGGAGCGCGAGCGAAGCCGGCTCGGGCACCGTTTGCGTCTCGACGCCGATCTGAAACTCGTTCGCGGTCGCGGTATTGATGCCATCGGCATTCAAGTCGGAGTATGGTGAAATATAGGCAAAGAAATTAAGCGTGTTGTTGCTTGTGTTGATATAGCCGCAACTGGCATAAAGGCACAAAGTCGAATTGGCAAACACTTCGCCCGTGCCGGTGATCGGGTTGAGGCCCGGCGTAAAAAGCGTGCCGGATGCGGTATCGAGCACGCCATTGACCCCCCAGTCAAAGTAGAACCCAAGGCTGTTCGGCTGCCCCGAGAGCGGCACCTCCGCCGCCAATTCCCAAGGATTGCTCGTGTTGCCGGCGATCGGCCCGCTGCCGGTGACCTGATAATCGAGCACCAGCCATTGCGCGCCGCCCGGCTCATTGACGAGCGTTTGCGTCAGGGTCAGCGCGCCACCGTCGAGCGAGGTCGCGCCGGCACCCAATGTCACGTTCTGGGAGAAATTATTGGGCGCGTTGATGCCGGTGATGGCGATGGTGCCGCCAATGTCCCACGGCCCCGCCAGCGCCGGGCTCGCTGCCAAGCCGCCGAGCAACATCGTTGCAAGGGCGGCGTGAACGAAATGTCTCATCGTCTTGCGTCCTTCTTCCGTGCTCTTGCCTTGTTCCCCGCCCCGTGCCGCGTGCACCTGAACGTTACGGAACGGTAGCACGCAAAATCGTGACATTCATCACATTTTAACGATGATAACAAAAACGTGAGCGCGACAGAGCGGCGCCGTCAAGAGCGGCGGATGCCCCCCGCACCGTCGCGGCGTTGGGAAAGCCCGGCGCGGGAAAGCCGCGCCGCCGCCGCCCAAAATCGCGTTTTATAAATTTATATTTATAATTCCGCATTTATAAAAGACTAATTAATTTACGAATACCATCACCTGCCATATGAATCGACAACAATATCTCGATATATCGGTGCAAGATAAGTGAAGGTGTGCACGTTATGAATAATAACGGGCATAGAATGCTATGTGGATTGTTCAAATTGCGCTCAGGAGACCCTATACATTCGTTGTCTTAGCCATTTTGATTCTCTTATTTGGCACGATGGCCGCGGTTCGCACCCCGAAAGACGTGTTCCCCTCGATCAATATCCCCGTCGTCGCGGTGGTGTTTCAATATTATGGCATGATGCCGAGCGACGTCTCCGGCCGCTTCGTCTATTTCTTTGAGCGCACGGTAACCGCGACCACGGTCGATATCGATCATATCGAATCCAATTCGATGATCGATTACGGCATCGTCAAAATCTTCTTCGACAGCCACGTCAACGTATCCTCCGCGCTCTCGGAAGTGACGGCGACGGCGCAGGTGGTGCTAAAATACTTCCCGCGCGGCTCGGTGCCGCCCTACGTGTTATTTTATAGCGCAACCGCGATCCCCGTCATCCAAATGATCGCAACCGGCACCGATGTGCCGGAGACCATTCTTTTCGACTATATGGACAATGTCATCGCGCCGGCCCTGGCCTCCGATGAGGGGGCGGCGGTCTTCACCCCCTATGGCGGCAAATACCGCATGGTGATCGCCGATCTCAACCCAGAGGAGATGCAGGCGAACGGGCTATCGCCGCAAGACGTCACCAATCAGCTCAATCAGCAAAACCTCATTCTGCCCACCGGGACGCAGAAGATCGGCAAATATGAGTGGGACGTGATGCTGACGGATCAGCCGCGCAGCATCCCCGAGATGAACCACTTCCCGATCAAGAAAGCCAACGGCACCGTCATCTATATGAAGGACATCGCCTACGTCCATGACGGCGCCATTCCGCAAACCAACATGGTGCGCGTGAACGGCCGCCGCGCGGTTTTGATGCCGGTGATCAAAGCGGGGTCGGTTTCCACGCCGGAGATCGTCCAGGGCGTGAAGGATCGCATGCCGCTGATCGAGGAAACCCTGCCCAAGGGCATGAAACTGAGCCTGGTCGGTGATCAGTCGGTGTTCGTGCGCGCGGCGATCGAGGGGGTGGTGCGTGAGGCGATCATCGCCGCGGTGCTGACGGCGCTGATGATCCTCTTGTTCCTGGGCTCGGTGCGTTCGACGATCATCATCGCGGTCTCGATCCCGCTTTCGGTTTTGTCTTCGATCGTCGTGCTCTCGGCGATCGGCCAGACCATCAACACGCTGACGCTCGGCGGGCTCGCGCTCGCTGTCGGCATGCTGGTCGATGAAGCGACGGTGACGATCGAGAATTTCAACTATCACATGGAAATGGGCAAAGACATCGAGACCGCGATCCTCGATGGCGCGCAGCAGATCGTCATCCCGGCGCTGCTCTCTTTGCTTTCGATCAGCATCGTGTTCGCGCCGATGTGGCTGCTCACCGGCGTTTCCTATTATCTCTTCACGCCGCTCGCGGAAGCGGTGATCTTCGCCATGGTCGCCTCCTTCATCCTCTCGCGCACGCTGGTGCCGACGATGGCGGTGTTCATGCTGCGCGGCGTTGCCGAAGCCCACAAAAAAGCCCTCGAACATGGCGGCGCGCATCACGAGGGCATTAAGTCGCGCAATCCTTTCGTGCGCTTCCAGCAAGGCTTCGAGCGCGGCTTTGCCCGCCTGCGGCACGGCTATCGCGCGGTGCTGGCGGATATTCTTGGCGTCCGTTATGTGTTTGTCGGCGTCTTTCTCGCCTTCACCGTGGCCTCGGTCGCGGCGCTCGGCCCTTGGCTCGGGCAGATTTTCTTCCCCGGTGTCGATGCCGGGGCGATGTATTTGCACATCATGGCGCAGACCGGAACGCGCATCGAGGAAACCGCGCGGCTGACACAAGAGGTTGAGGATTATATCCGCACCGTCATCCCCAAGGATGAATTGCAGAGCTTCATCGACAATATCGATTTGCCGGTCAACGGCATCCCGATCGCTTATCTCGACACCGGCTCCTTCGGCCCCGAGGACGCCGACGTCCTGATCACCCTCGATCGCGATCATCACGGCCCGACCGCCGATTATGTCGCCTATTTGCGGCGCGAATTGCCGCTCCGTTTCCCGGGTACGACGTTTTATTTCATGCCCGCTGATATGAACACGCAGATCCTCAATTTCGGCCGCCCATCGCCGATCGATGTCCAGGTCACCGGCCCCGATCTCGAGAATGACTATAAGTTTGCCTTGCGGCTCTATCGCGACCTGGTGCGGGTGCCGGGCCTCGTTGATGCCCATCTCGCGCAGCCCTTCAATTATCCGACGTTTCAAGTCGATGTCGATCGCAGCTACGCGATGCTGGTCGGCCTGACCGAAGCCGATGTCACCAATTCGATGCTGACCTCGCTTTATTCCAACATGCAGGTCAGCCCGAATTTTTATCTCGACTATAAAACCGGCATCACCTATTTCCTGGTCGGCCAGACGCCGCAATATCGCATCAGTAGCATCAACGATCTCATGAACATGCCGATCTCAAAGCCCGGCACGTTCAAAACATCGAGCAAAACCGTGCAGATTCTTGGAGCACTCGCCTCGATCAAAGCCCTCGGCCGCCCCGGTCTGGTCTCGCACTACAATGTTCAGCCGATGGAAGAGATTTTTGCCTCCGTGCAAGGGCGTGATCTCGGCGGCGTGTCGCGCGATATTTATCGTGCCATCGCCGCCAACATGCGATACCGCCCGCCAGGCGTCGCGGTCGCCGTGCGCGGGCAGGTGGATACGATGAACACCGCCTATGCCCAGCTCTTTGCCGGCCTGGTCGGTTCGGTGGTGCTGATCTATCTCTTGCTTGTCGTCAATTTTCAGTCCTGGCTCGATCCCTTCATCATCATCACCGCGCTGCCGGCGGCGATCGCCGGCATCGTCTGGATGTTGTTTGTCACGCACACGCCCCTTTCGGTGCCGGCGCTGACTGGCGCGATCATGTGCATGGGGGTCGCGACCGCCAACTCCATCCTCGTCGTGGCGTTTGCCCGCGAGCAGCTGGCGGAGGGGATGAATTCGACCAAGGCGGCGCTCGAAGCCGGCTTCGTGCGGCTGCGCCCGGTCTTGATGACGGCGTCGGCGATGGTGATCGGCATGATCCCGATGTCGCTCGGCCTCGGCGATGGCGGCGAACAAAACGCCCCGCTCGGCCGCGCCGTGATCGGCGGCCTGCTGTTCGCCACCGTCTCAACCCTGCTCTTCGTCCCCACCGTCTTTGCGATCCTCCACCGCAAAGACAATCTCACCCCACCCAACCCGCCCAAACCCGCCGAACCGTGAGGAACGGGCGGCGGGTTTCATCGCCGGACGCCGCTGCCTTACTCAGGCTGCAAAGTCACAGCAGAAAGAGGGCGAGGCGTGGTTTTCCCTTGGGCGCGATAATCAGGCCAGATTTTGACAAGCCTCGCGGAATGTTGGGATACGCGTCTTTGACGATGACTTCCCCTCACCGCCCGGCAAGCGCCGCGACCAGCAACCCCCACCGCTTCGGGGTGCCAGCGCTGCACCGCCTTGTGGTCGGCGCCCGAAGCTGGATTTCAGCTGGCGTCGGGCGTGGTGCTGCCGATTGTCTTCTGAGAGCCCGACTCGAATTTTAAATCTGACCGGCTTTCGCCCTCGCCAGCCTTCGCATGAGAAGGAAAGCCAAGGCCAATTGCAACCACGCGAGAGCGGATTCGATAGTCGCCTCGAAGTCTTTTGACAGACGGCGCGAGCGATTGATCCAGCCGAGCGTCCGCTCGACGACCCATCGTTTCGGCAGCACGACAAATCCTTTCACCTCTTTATCGGTTCGCTTGACGACGGTGATGGAAATACGGCTCGCCTCGAAGGCTGCGCGCTGGGCTTCATCACCCTGATAACCCCCGTCGACGAAGGACATTTTCACCCACGGGCTCTTGCGATGCACGGCTTTCAGCAGCGGCGCGAGAGCGTCGCGGTCCTGCACGTCGGCGGTCGTGATCTGGCATTCGATGGGCAGACCGATCGTGTCGACGGCGAGATGGCGCTTGCGGCCCTTGACCTTCTTGCCCGCATCGAAACCACGAGGGCCGCCGGCTTCCGTCGTCTTGACCGACTGGCTGTCGACGACAACCGCCGTCGGCGCGGCTTGACGGCCTTCCGCCTCGCGGGCGTCCATCACCAGAACGCTGATGATTTGCGCCCACAAGCCGCTGTCGCGCCATGCGTAGAAGCGGTTTTGCACGGTCGTGAACGGCGGAAAATCCTTTGGCAGATATCGCCACGGGCATCCGCAGCGGATCAAATAAAACAAAGCGTTGAGAATGACCTGGGCATCCGTCGGCTTGCGTCCGCGCCGTTTGGCCGGCGGCAGCAGCGGCGCGATCAGCGCCAACTCGGCCTCCGACATATCGCTTGAATAGCGCGCCCGAATGACTTCATACTTCGCCCGATCGGCCTCGTTCCAAGGCATCGCGAATCTCCCAAAGTTGTCGCAAACCAAGGGAATCAAAGGCCGCGAGGCCGGTCAACCAATTTTAGGTCAGGCTCTGAATTTTGTGCATGATCTCGGCGAGTTCTTTGGGGATCATGCGTATAACGTGCAATTTGCTTATCAGTTCGCGAGGTATAATAAGATTTGCACAGAAACAGATTTGACACAGGTTCAGCAGATCATGGCCACGCTTTTCAAGAAACCAGACGGGATACGATAGAGTTTTTCCATTCGTGAACTTGACTTGGCGCTCACCGTCATCGACTCTACAAATTTTTGACTTCATATCATTAAGAATTTTATTGATAATTTTCTGCAAATCTTCTTCTCCGAGATCGCGAATTCTATATTCTTCTCCTCGGCTTATGTTAACACCCTCGATGGCCGGCGCCTTCCCTTCTCCATTGAGGCGTGCATATATAATTAACGGATCGCAAAGGTAATTTTCAATACTATGCCGTTCAATAGCTAATATTCTATCAGTTGCGATTTTTCTTGCTTCGCCATCGACAATACCTCGGAAAAGCTGGTTGAAAGGCGGATCCTGCAGTTTGTTAACCCATCCTTCGACAACTCTTTTCCCCCCTCCCTCCGTCTTTGTTGAGGCCGGAAGAAACACGATGCTTGGCGCCGGAGCGATCGCCATCGGATCTCTGCTTGGACCTTGCTCGGAGAGGATTTCCCGGATGGCCTCGTAAAATGCGACGTCATCTTTGCCTTCGACCAAAACGAAGCGCGTGGCTGGTGAGACCACGACCAGGCCGGCGGTCAGCAGGCCGATGGTGTGGTCTCTCGATTTTTCGCGTTGAATGCGGGGTTGGCCACGGGACATGACGAAGACAGAGCCCTCCGGCGCGAGGGCTACGGTGGAGGGGGAATGGGTCGTCATGATCACGCGGATTCGGTGTTTTCGAACCAAGACCTCATTGATGACGTTCAAGAATTGACGCGTCATGGAAGGATGCAGGAAGGCGTCCGGTTCATCGAGAAGAAGAATTTTTGCTGGATGGTGGAATTTTTTTGAGGCATAATCATAATTATATAGCCAAAGAGATAGGCGAAGAAGCATTTGTTCGCCAGAAGAAAGATCTGTTGGTCTAATTATTTTGTCAGAATTATTCTTGTCTTTCATATTAAATGAATAATTTGCAGTTATATTTTCAGGTTCTGATACCTCATATGGAAATTCGGCAGCTTTAAGTATGTCGTTGACCAGGATCCATGGAGGAGTTCCGATTTTATTTTTTATTTCTTCCTTTATGTTTGCTCCACTTAAAGTTTCATACTGCGATATATATCTTCCAGATAAATCGTCATAATTTATTTTATAGTTATAAAAAACATGAGAAAGACCACTTATAATATCTATTTCGTCAAGAGAAATAGAAAAATCTTCAAGACTTTTAATGATTTCTTCGTCGGATAAGTAGGTTAATTGTTTTTTTGTATTTTTTGTAATATAGTCTCTTGCTCTTAATATTTTCTTATCGTCTGTATTTCCGC
Source organism: Acidibrevibacterium fodinaquatile (assembly GCF_003352165.1). Taxonomy (GTDB): domain Bacteria; phylum Pseudomonadota; class Alphaproteobacteria; order Acetobacterales; family Acetobacteraceae; genus Acidibrevibacterium; species Acidibrevibacterium fodinaquatile. The sequence continues at coordinate 654,682 of NZ_CP029176.1, read as the reverse complement.
CGGATTTTATTTGTTGGATTGTATAATGAAATGATTGCGGTCCGATAGCAGCATTGGTGATTTTGCTATCGTTGGCCGGCAGATAGGCTAAATCCCCTTCTGCGAACGTGTGGTTTTGAATATCAATTTTTATATCTCCGGTATTTGGGGGATTGGGTGAACCCGTCTGTTTTAGATAATGATAATAAATCAACTCAAGCAGTTGCGTTTTTCCCGAGCCGTTGAGGCCCGTCAGGATAGCGAATGGCGGAATATCGTTCCATTCTACATTATCGATTGACTTATAGGGCTGCGAGCCGCCGATCTTGATCGTCAGGGGCGGAAGAGGCGTCTGCGATGCGGGGGCGCCGTCGGGGTTGGGGGAAGGCTCTGTATCCATCTCGGACCTCCGGAAAGCGCGCTCAGGTTGCCGGCACGGTGACGACTCGCCACCGGATGCTATCATGCCCCATTCTGCGCCCGCCAATAGCAAACTCCCCCAGATGGGAGGTCCAGGGGCTCGGCCCCTGGTGGGGTGTGGGGCGAAGCCCCGCCCTTGCTTCACCGCCCGGCCAGCGCCGCGACCAGCAACCCCACGGCCTCGCGGTGCCAGCGCTGGATCGCCTTGTGGTCGGCGCCAAGCGCCGTGCCGAGGCGGCGCCAGGGGTAGAGGTGGCGGCCGGTTAGCGGGTGGGTGAGGGCGCGGGCGGCCAGAATCCGGCGTAGCACGTAGCGCTCATCGGGGATCAGGCCGAGCCAGGCGAACGCCTCGTCCATGCGGGTGATCTGCGCCGCCGAGGGCACCGGCGGGCGGAGCCTTGTATTGCCCTCCCAGCCATAGGCCTCGCTGGCTGCGCGCACGATCTCGAGCGCGCCCATCCGGAGCCGCGTCGAATAGCCGCGCTGGGGGAGCGCAAGCAGCGTCGCCCCGGCTTCCTCGAGCCTTGCGATCACCGCCTCGGCATCCAGCCCCGGCGCGCCAAACCGCGCGCCATTCTCGCCCCCTCTCTCTCCCCCGGTTTGGCGCAGGCGGCGGGCCCCGCGCGCGCCATTCCCCCCCGTCTCCGACGGGGGGAATGGCGCGGCGCCGCCGCTCCCCGCCGCTCGCGCCAAATCCGCGCCAAACCCAGTGGTTTTGCTCATGCGTGATCTCCTTGCTGATGGGGAACGAGCGGGCGGCGGGCATCGATCACCCGCACCCCTTGGCGTTGTTTGCGTTGCTCGCGGTCGCGATATTCGCACTCGACGAGCAGCCCGTTTTCGAGCCAGGCGCCGATCACCCGCGCCGCTTCGGCCTCCGTCAGGCGAAACCGCTCGATGAGGACGCGCCCGGCCCAGCGCTCGCTGCCGCGGCCGCGGCGATGGGCGGCATAGAGGAGGCCGAGGCCCGGCCCCGCGGCAATCGCATCGAGGGCTTCGTTGCAATCGGCCGGCGAGAGCTTGGCCCACACCGTCGGCGGGCGAAAGCGGGTGATCGCTTGGACATGATCGCCGCGCGGATAGGCCTCTGTCGCGTTGCCGAGGGCGACACTTTCCAGCCGATACCAAGCCGCCCGGCCGGCGCGCGGCGCGAGATTGGCCTTGACGTCATCGAGCCGCACGAGGCGCGCGCGCTCTGCGGCAGGAATGCCCATCTCCTCGCCCTCCTGGTCGCTCATCGGCGAGAGGATGCGCGCGATGCGGGCGGCATCGGTCAGCGCCTTGGCGCCGCGCGCCGCCTCGGCATCCGGCGCCGCGCCCTTGCGCACGTGATGGACGAGCAACACCGCCGCCCCGCTCGCGTGCGCCACTTCCGCCCAGGCGGTCGCCGCGGCGTCCATGTGCGGGTTGGAATTCTCCTCGAGATGGTGCGACCGCACGAAGGGATCGACGATCAGGCAGCCGATATCGGCCTCTTGCGCGGCCCGGCAGATCGCCTCCTGGTCAGGAAAGACGATGCCGCCATCATGGCTTTCCTCGGCCATCACGATGCGCCGGTCGCGCCCGGAATGAAGAAAGAGCCGCCCGCCGAGATCAGCGCGGGTCAAGCCATGCTGAAGCATCGCAGCCGCCACCCGGCGCTCGATCTCATCGAGCGGGTCTTCGAGATTGAGAAGCCAGACGCCGACCGGGTGATGGACGCGCTCGCCAAGCAACGCCCGGCCGGAGGCGAGCGCCAAGGCCTCGCCGATCGCGAGCGCCGATTTCCCGACCCCGCCCGGCGCGACGAGGAGCGAGACGAAGCCCGCGACCAGCGCCGTGCCATAAAGCCAGGGCCGCGGCGCGATGGCGGCGGGCGGCGGCAGCAGCGCCGGGGTGGCGCGGAGCGGCGGCGCCGGCAGCGCCGGCCAGAATTCGAAGCCAGGCGCGAGGGCCGGGTCTTGGTTCACGCGAAGACCGGCAGGGGATACGCGGTTTCGGCGAGCAGGGTTGCGGCGGTGATGGCGCCCCAGGTGATCGGGTGGCCGGCAGGCAGCGGCGGGCGCTCGGGGTCGCGCGCCGCGGGCGGCGGCGCCGGACGGACCGGGAGACGCGCGCCGATCCGCCGGCCGCGCTCGATCGCGGCGTTGCGGCTGATGCCGAAAAGGCGCGCGATCTCGTCCCAGGTTTCGCCCTCGGCGCGCAGACGCTTCAATTCGGCATCGCGGGGCGGGCTCCAGATCAGTTTTTGCGGCATGGCGGGCCTCCTGTGGCGGGGAGCGGCTCTGTTATTTGATCTAACGATTGCAGTCAACAATTCTAACTGGCTTTGTTAGAAAAAATGACGTATGCCGCGCCGATGGCACGTCATCCCCCCCTCACCACCACGCCCACCACCACGCCGGGCGCGCGCCTGCGCGCCGCCCGCCTCGAACGCGGCCTGACCCAGGACGCTTTGGCCGCCGAACTCGGCGTCTCGCGCTCGGCGGTCGCGCAGTGGGAGACCGACCGCGCCGGCCAGATCCGCGGCAATCTCCTGCGCATCGCCGAAGTGCTCGGCGTCTCGCTCGAATATCTGCTGCACGGCGACGACAAACGCGCCCCCGCACAAGCCGCGACCGGCGACGAACTCGCGCTTCTGCGCCTTTACCGCGAACTCTCCCCCGAAGACCGGGCAATGCTGCTGACGACGGCCCGGCGGCTCGCCCGCGGCGGGTAGGGGCATGGGATGCGGCATTTCTTGCAGCCAGAGAACAATTGACTTATATGTCAATTTTACTGGGCGATATAGGCTCTCCCGCGGAGAACGCCGCAACGGGAAAATTGCGATGACTTTGCCGTCAACCCGCCAAGACGCCGAAAACCGCGCCAGCCGTGACCGCGCCGATTACGGCTTTGCCCGCCTGCGCGATCAGATGTTTGACGCCGTCACCGCGCTCTGGCGCCGGCGCAAGGCGGAGGGGCTGACACAAAAGGAACTCGCCGCGCGCATCGGGCGCGATCCCGCCTGGGTCTCGCGCAACCTCGCCGCGCCCGGCAACTGGACACTGCGCACCGCCGGCGAACTGATCCAGGCTCTCGACGGCGAGGCTGACATCAACGTCGGGGCGCGGGAGGACTATCGGGAAGCTTCGTCGAAATTTGGCGCCTATGCCGGCTATGTGGCGATACAACGCCGCCGCCAGCCGCAAGAAAATTAGCGCGGGGAGTGACCAGGATGACAAACCGATCCGAGGGTACGAACGACGCAAACGATTCGCGGCCGCAGTTGCCCTATTTGCTCGCCACTAGCGACGATTTGCGCGATCTCGATTTCGAGGCCCCAATTACGGGCGTAAAAACGGTGGAATGTCACGTTTTATCAGCGAAATTCAAAGGTAGGTTGCCGACAGAGGATGGGAAGCTGGCCCCGCCGGCTGACTCGGCCGGCCGTGTTTTTGCCATGCTTGCGTCCATTACCGGGCTCCACTTCAAGCCAGAGGAGAAAAACGAACCTTTTGGCCCGATGTTAATCCTGGCGAATGGAGACCGGAGCGCCGCGCCGTCGGATTTTCGTGGCGTGCTCGACGTCGTGGCCGAAATGGCCAAACGCGCCGAAAGTCCCATGCTAAAAGCCAGGCTTGCCGATCTTTGTTGGCTTTTAGACCGCAGCCGGGCAAATCTCGGCGTTCTCGCGGTGCGGGCCTATCTCGATATCGTAAACAGTATGATGAGCGATCAGTCAGAGCTTGAGTTCCGGGACAATTTTGACACGCTTTATCACGCTTATCGCTATATTTTGCGTGCATGCGACATCGCTTGGGCATTGGGAAAGGACAAAAAGGAATTCAAAGATTGTGTCGAATTGGTGAAAATCCTCCGCAAGAAGGCGGTATGCGCGCGCGATCAAGCTCTCACCGACTGGTTCAGCCAAATGGATTTGCGCCTTGCCGCATCTGCTCCGGCCGAGATTGCAAGCGATATCGAGCGCGTTCTCGCCGCCCCAAATCACGGAGTAGTCGCCGACAAAGTATCCGATCTCTGGAGCTTGGCGGCAGAGGCCTACCACAAGGCGGAGAAGGATACCGAGCGAGATCGCTGTCGCGCCGAGGCAGCGGAGGTCTGGGTGCAGCAAGCCGAGAGATCGCCGCATCCGCTATCGGCAGCGCATGCGATGAGCAACGCCATTGCTAAATTGAGTGGGCTTCGAGACAAGAAAGATCGACGTAATGAGCTGAGGCACCGGCTGGTAGAAATTCAATCCAGAATCCCCGAAGAACTCTCCACGTTTTCGCAATCTGTAAACCTCGAGGAATTTATTAAGTACGGAGAGCAGGCGGTCAGCGGGCGCAGCTGGCTCGAGAGTCTGTTTATCTTTGCAGGCCTGTGCCAATCCCCTGATCCGGAAGAACTTCGCCGGCAGGCTGTTGAAGCTGTCAGCCGGGCACCCTTGGCGTCCCGGTTTTCCAGTGTACATATGGATCGGGAAGGCAAGACCGTTCACCAGACGCGAGGCGGCGGTTTCGGGGAAGCCAACGAGCCTGCGATTCAGCGGCAAGTCGCCGACATAATTGGGATCCGCAGGGGGATTGTCGCCAACGGAGCCATCGAAGCGGCCCGCCAGACGATCATGGCCGAACATTTTCTATCGGACGATACCTTCATCTTGTTGCTGCGGTATAGCCCTTTCGTCCCGGAAAATCTGATAGCAACGTTTTCCCGAGGATTTTTGCGTTTTTTCCAGGGTGATTTCATCAGCGCAATATATATCTTGACGCCACTTCTCGAAAATTCCCTGCGCCATATTCTGAAATTGCATGGTTATGATGTCTCGACGTTCGATGACGCCACGCAGACGCAGCAAGACCGGACGCTCTCCAGTCTTTTCTCTCAGATGCGAGCCGAACTCGACGCCGTATTCACAACCGCAATTACGACCGACATCGAATATCTGTTTCTGACGCGTCCGGGCCCAGCGCTTCGTCACGAACTTGCCCATGGATTGATCAGCGATGGCACCGCATACGGAGCCGACGCGATTTATGGGTGCTGGCTGATTTTTTCGCTCTGCATGATTCCTTTGTACCAGTGTTTCGAATCCACTCAATCGGAGAGTGCATGCAAGGCAACAGAGAAATCCCCATGATCACCTCCGCCATGCACAAACCACCGGCGCTGCAAGAGAGAGGGAAGACACAACGAACCGCGTTCCCGCTGGCGAATCTCTTACGCCAGAGACGCGGCATCTGAGCGAAAGGGCGTGCCGTGAGACGTGAGACGACACCAGCCGGAGCTAGGAAAACGGCGCTGCGATTCACCGGGCTTTGGCTTGAAAACTGGCGGAATTTTCGAAAGGTAAAAATTGATCTTCTTAACCTTGCCTTTTTTATCGGCGCCAATGCCTCGGGCAAATCGAATCTGCTCGATGCGTTCCGGTTCCTGCACGACGTCGCCGCGCCCGGTAGTGGCGGGCTGCGAGGTGCGATTGCACGCCGCGGCGGTGTTTCCGCCATCCGCTGCCTGCATGCGCGGAAATTTTCAGACGTGTCGCTCGTGGTCACGGTGGGCGACAATGATACGCCGGAAATTTGGCGCTACGAGCTGACATTTAGTGCGAAAAAGGGCCAAGAACCGGCGATAGTCGTTGAACGTCTCGTGCATAATGACACCGAATGTGTGCGCCGCACAAAAGATCACGGCGAAAGCGATCTCGAACTGACCCAGACCCATCTCGAGCAGGTTTCCAAAAACAAGGATTTTTCGGAATTCGTCACCTTCCTTGCCTCCTGCCGCTATCTCCACGTCGTGCCGCAAATTGTCCGCGACCGCAGGCGTCAGAGCGCGGAAGGCGATGATCCCTTCGGTGGCGATCTGCTGCGCCGCATCAAAGAGATGCCGAAAAAATCCCGCGATGCGCGCCTCAAACGCATCGCACGCGCACTGCAAATCGCGGTGCCGCAATTCGAAAGCCTTGACCTCCAGGATGACAGCGAAGGCGTGCCGCATCTCTGCGCCAAATATCGCAACTGGCGGCCTTACGCGACGAAGCAATCGGAAGTGGCGTTCTCGGATGGCACGCTGCGCCTGATCGGCGTTTTGTGGTCAATCGGGGAGAAAGGCGGGCCGCTGCTGCTGGAAGAGCCCGAGCTTTCGCTCAATGACGCGGTTGTCGGCGAATTGCCGGCGATGTTTCGGCACGTCGCGCGATTTTCCGGGCGGCAGATTTTGGCAAGCACCCACGCCCCGGCATTGCTCGAAAGCCCCAAGATCGGCCTGCGCGAAGTTCATCTCCTGACGGTCGGCAATAATGGCAGTGAGGTGACGACGCTGAGCGATTTGTCGCAGGTCAAAGCCCAGGTGGAAGGCGGGATGACGATCGCCGAGGCGGTTTTGCCATTGCTCCGCCCGGAAGGGATCGAAGCCTTGGCTGATCTCGATGTCATCGGTTGAGATCGATTATTGCGGCGAAGGCGGGTCTGACGCCGCAATCGCGCGGGCGTTGATCGCCGCTGCCGGCGCAATGCCCGGAAGGGATTATTTTCATCCGAAAAAGACCGGCAAAGCCGCGCTCGCCCAACGCGTGCAGGGCTTGAACGCCGGGGTTGTCTTTGGCTCTCCGGTGCTGATTTTGCGCGATCTCGATCAGGATGCGCCATGTGCCGGCGCGCTGGTCGGAAAGCTCGTCGCCAAGCGCCATCCGCGCTGCATGATCCGTATTGCCGTTCCCTCGGCGGAGTCCTGGCTGATGGCGGATCGCGACGCCTACGCTGCGTTTTGTGGCGTAAGCGTTGCGGCGCTCCCGGGCCAGCCCGAGAAAAAACCGCGGCTAAAAACTCTCATCCTGGGTTGGGTAAAGACGGGACAGGCGAAAAAGCTGAGCCGCCACATGAAGGAGGCCCGCGGTCGGGGCGTTCCGGATTGGCAAAGCCTCGGCGAATGGCACGCGGACTTCGCGAGGTCGGAATGGGATCCCGTACGCGTGGCGAAATCCGGCGTCGCGCCCTCTCTCACCCGCGCCTTGGGCCGTCTGCGCGAGATCGTGGCGGCGGAATGTAGGAGATGACACCCTGTCCCCGCGCGCGGCCGGGGCGGGCGTCAGGCGCCGGGGTGTGTCCAGCGTTCGGCGGCGGCCTCGTCTTCGGCGCGGGCCTCGACCCAGGCTTCGCTGCCATCGGCAAACGATTCTTTTTTCCAGAACGGCGCGCGGGTCTTCAGCCAGTCGATCAGAAAGCCGGTCGCGGCCAAGGCGGCGTCGCGATGGCGGGCGGCGGCGAGGACCAGGACGATCGGCGTCCCCGGCGCCAAGCGCCCGACGCGATGGATGATGGTGCCGCCGAGCAGCGCCCAGCGCGTCTCGGCCTCGGCGGCGATGGCGGCGAGCGCGCGCTCGGTCATCGCCGGGTAATGCTCGAGCGTCATCGCCGCGAGCGCCCGGCCGTCGACATCGCCGCGCACCGTGCCGACGAAACAGCCGATCCCGCCGATATCGCTGCGCCCGGCGGTGAGTGCCGCGAATTCGGCGCCGATATCGAACGGCCCCTCCTGGAGGCGGACGGTGAGCATTCAGCCCCCGGTCACCGGCGGAAAGAAGGCCACTTCGTCGCCCGGCGCCAGCGCCGTCTCGGGGCCGGCGAAACGCTGGTTGACGGCGGCGCGAACCGATTTGCCGGCGGCGAAGGCGCTCGCGTAGCCCGGGCCGCGGGCGGCGAGCCAGGCGCTGAGCGCGCCGAGGGTGCGAACCTCGCCCGGCACCTCGATCTCCTCCTCGCCGCGCCCGATGCGCTCGCGCAGCCAGGCGAAATAGAGAAGATGGAGGCGAAACCCGCTCATGCGCGCTCTCGCTTCATTTCGGCGTCGGGATGGTGCGGACACTGCCATCCGGCATGATCACCGTGCTGGTGCCATCGCCATTCGGGATCACGATATTGCCGCCGGTTTCAGAGGTGTTGCCGCCGCTGATCGGCGCCGGCGGCGATTTGCTGGGCGCGGTGGTGCTCGGCGGCGGCGTGCTCGGGCGATATTGCTTGATCTCCTGATCCTGCGCGCGTTCGAGATCAGAGAGCGTCGGCTCGGTCGGGACCGGGCCGGGCCAGACATTGCCGGGCTCGGTGGTCAGCGGCGGCTCATTGGCCGGCTGCCCCTCGACCCGGCGGACATTCTCCGCATCCCCGATCGGCAGATGCTCATCGCCGTGAAAGCCATAGGTGTCGCCGAGGAAGGTGCCAAACCCGGAGCAGCCGGGCAAAAGCAGCGCAAGGCCGAGCAACCAGCCGCGCGGGCGCGAGAGGGAGGGGAGCGGAAAACAGGGCATGCGGCGGTTCTCGTCGATGGGATGAAACGTGCGAGGCGCAATGTGGCCCGTGCGCGCCCGCTTCTCAAGCGGATTGCGCAGGCGCGGCAAGATGAAGGCGCCGCGCGACCCAGCCCGCGATCTCCGCCGGCGCGTCAAGCGGCAAGACCGGCCGGTCACAGCCGGGCAAGGCGGCGTCGCTGGCAACGGCGATGATCTCGGGCGCCTCCGGCCAGAGCGGCGGCTTGCCGAGGGCGGGGCGGAAAACCTCGATTTTCGGATAGGGGGCGCGTTTGAACCCCTCGACCAGCACCAGATCGACCGGCGAGAGGCGGGCGAGCAGGGCGGCAAAATCCATCTCCTCGCCGGCGTTCTCGTGCAACAGCGCCCAGCGCGCCGCACTCGCCACCAGCACCTCATGGGCGCCGGCGGCGCGATGGCGGAAACTGTCTTTGCCCGGGCGGTCGAGGTCAAAGCCGTGATGCGCGTGCTTGATCGTCGAGACGGAGAGGCCCTGGGCGCGAAACAGCGGCAATAGCGCGACCAGCAGCGTCGTCTTGCCGCTCCCCGACCAGCCGGCGAGGCCGAGCGCCTTCATCGCCGCTCGCCGCCCGGGGCCGGCGTCTCGGGCCCGGCGGCGTGGCGGAGGCCCGCCGTGAGATAATCCCAGCCGGTAAACAGCGTCAGCACCGCGGCGAGCCAGAGCAGCGTCTCGCCGATCACCGCGACCGGCACGAACCCAAAGCCGAGCAGCCGCGCGCTATCGTCGCCGGCGATCAGCGCCCCGAGGGCGGCGAGCTGCAGGCCGGTCTTCCATTTGGCGAGCCGCGTCACCGGCAGGCCGACATGGGTCTCCGCGAGATATTCGCGGAGCCCGCTGACCAGAATCTCGCGCAGCATGATGACGATCGCGGGATAGAGGCCGAAACGGCTGAGGCGCGTGGTGCCGACCAGCATCATCAGCGCCGCGCCGACCAGGAGCTTGTCGGCGATCGGGTCGAGCATGCGCCCGAAATCCGACATTTGCCGCCAGTGGCGCGCGAGCCAGCCATCGAAATAATCGGTGATGGCGGCGGCGGCGAAGACGATCGTCGCGGCGAGATCGGCCCATGGCAGCCGCAAGGCGAGCAGCACGACGAGCAGCGGGATCGCGGCGATCCGCGAAAGCGTCAGGAGATTGGGCAGATCGGTCAGCATGGGAGGGCGAAACTAGCCTTTTCGGCGCGGCGGGGGAATGTCCGCAAGGCGCGCGCCGGGATTAAAATGCGCATAAAGCCGGCGCGCGGTGGCGCGGTTGATCCCCGGCGCCGCCTCGAGATCGGCGAGCCCCGCCTGTTTGACGCCGCGCACCGAGCCGAAATGATGGAGCAGCGCCCGCTTGCGGGCCGCGCCAATGCCGCTGATCTCGTCGAGTTCGCTCTGGATCAGGCGTTTGCCGCGCCCGGCGCGGTGCGTCGTGATCGCGAAACGATGCGCCTCGTCACGCAGCCGCTGGAGGTAATAGAGCACCGGGTCGCGCGGCGGCAATTGCCGTGGCGGCTGGCCGGCCTGATGGAACCATTCCCGCCCGGCATCGCGATCCGGCCCCTTGGCGATGGCGATCACCGGGAGATCGCCAAGGCCGAATTCGGCGAGCACCGCAAGCGCGCTCGAAAGCTGCCCGGCGCCGCCATCGATCAGCAAAAGATCGGGGCGGGGGGCGCTCTCGGCGTCGGCGGCGGCGAGACGGGCGAAGCGGCGCGCCAGCATCTCGCGCAGCATGGCGAAATCATCGCCGGGGGTGATCGGGCCGCGGATCGCGAATTTGCGATAGGCGGCTTTCTCGAACCCCGCCGGCCCGGCGACGATCATCACCCCATAGGGGCTGGTGCCCATGATATGGCTATTGTCGAACACCTCGATCCGGCTTGGCGGCGCCGGCAGGGCGAAGGTCTCGGCGAGCGCGGTGAGCAGCGCCGCTTGCCCCGCCGCTTCGGCGAGCCGGCGCTCCAGCGCCTCGCGCGCGTTCATGCGGGCGAGATCGAGGATCGCGCGCTTTTCGCCGCGCTGCGGCAACGCGAGCGCGACCTTCCGCCCGGCTTTCAGGCTGAGCGCCTCGGCGATCAGCGCCGGCTCGGGGACGGCATCGCTGAGCAGGATCTGCGGCGGCGGCGGCTTGTCGTCATAAAATTGCGCGATGAAGGCGGCGAGCACGGCGCCGATCGCCTCGTTTTGCGCATGGTTCGGGAAAAACGCGCGATTGCCGTTATTATGGCCACCGCGGATGAAAAACACCTGGATCGCGGTCTGGCCGGCGGTCTGCCAGGCGCCGATCACATCGGCGTCGCCGAGCGCCTCGGGGTTGATCGCGCCGTGGCCCTGCACCTGGGTGAGGCCGCGGATGCGATCGCGCAGCATCGCCGCGCGCTCGAAATCGAGCGCCGCCGAGGCCGCTTCCATCTCGGCGGCGAGCTGGCGCTGGATTTGAAGGCCAGCGCCGCCGAGAAACGCCTTCGCCTGTTCGACCAGCGCGGCATAGTCCTCAGCGCTGATCCGCCCGACGCACGGCGCGCTGCAGCGCTTGATCTGATAAAGGAGACAGGGCCGGGCGCGATGGGCGAAGACGGTATCGGCGCAGCTTCTGAGCAAAAAGACGCGCTGCAATTCGGTGAGCGTCTGATCGACCGACCAGGCCGAGGCAAACGGCCCCCAATAACTCCCGCGCCGGGTCTGGGCGCCGCGATGCTTGGTGATCTGGGGAAACGGGTGATCTTCGGTCAGCAACAGCCAGGGATAGGATTTGTCGTCACGCAGCACGATGTTATAGCGCGGCTTGAGCCGCTTGATCAGCGTCGCCTCCAAAAGCAACGCCTCGGCCTCGCTATGGGTGACGATGATTTCGAGCGAAACGGTTTCGGAAACCATCCGCCGCAGCCGCTCCGGGAGACGCGCCGGCTGGAGATAGGCCGGCACCCGCTTTTTGAGGCTGCGCGCCTTGCCGATATAAAGCGCGTTGCCACGGCCATCGAGCATGCGATAAACCCCGGGCGCCTCCGGCAGCGTCGCGATCGCGGCCGCGATCACCGCCGCCCCGCCCGGGCCGGGCGCGTGGGTGAGGGGGAGGCTGGGCGGGGGGGGCTCTGGCATCCTTTGTCGATTAGGCGCTGCGGCGCGCGCGCTCAAGACCCGCGCCGAACCTACCGCCGCAGGTTGTGAGGCGTTGACAGACCCGCGCCGCGCCCCTTGTGGATAAGTTTGTGGGCAGAGTGTGCGGGTGCAGCGCGGCGCGGCGCCCTGCGGATTGCGGATTAACCTGCCGCGCCGCCGCGCTAATTTTTAACATAATGATTTTACTGCATTTTTCCCTCGCGCCCGGGGGATGTTTTTAACGTCGCCCGCCATCGCCTTCAGAATCCAGGCAATTCCCCCGGCGGTGGACAATTGGCGGCGGCGGCATCCCCCCGCTCTCTACTCATGCGCGCATGCCCGCCGCCGCAACGCCGCGATCGCGCGGCCAAGGGCCGCCATCGCCGCCGTGACAAGCGGGCGAAACCCATGCGAAACTCACGCGCCGAGAGCGGGAGCAGGAATGCGATGCGGACGATCGAGGATCAGGGTGCGATGCGCCATCGCCGGGGGGGCGCGTGAGCGGTGCCGCCGCGCCGCCGCCGGCGCGCGAGCCGCTTCGCCTGCATGCCCTCAAGCGCGGCGATACCTTCATCGTCTGCGACCCGCTCGGCGACATTCTCGGCGACGGCGACGGGTTGTTCGATGACGACACGCGGCTCCTCTCGCGCTTTCGGCTGCTGCTCGGGGAGACCACGCCGTCGCTCCTCAGCACCGCGATTTCCCATGACAATGTGTTCTTCACCGCCAACATCTCAAACCGGCCGCTGCCGCCGCTCGGCGGGCATCCGCTGCCCGAAGGGGTCATTCACGTCGAACGCCGCCGGTTTCTCTGGCAGCGCCATCTCCATGAGCAATTGCTGTTCACCAATTACGGCGAGACCCCGGCGGTGGTGCCGCTGGTTCTGTTGTTCGAGGCGGATTTCCGCGACATGTTCGAGGTCCGCGGCAGCCATCGCGCGGCGCGCGGCGAACTCCTCGCCCCGGAACGCCGCGAGAGCGCGGTGCGTTTTGCCTATCACGGCCTCGATGGGGTGGAACGGCAGTGCCTGATCGCCTTTTCGGCGCGGCCGAACGCGCTCGCGGCCGGGCGGGCGGAGTTTCATGTCGATCTCGCGCCGGCCGGGAGCGCCGCCCTCCATCTCGTGGTCGGGCCGGGGGACGTGCCGGCGCCGTCGCCCGCGCGGTTTCGCGCCGCCGCCGCCCAAGCCCGCGCCAGCATGTGGCGCGAACGCCGCCGCGCCGCACGGCTCGCAACGCCGACCCGCCTCTTTAACGCCTGGATCGACCGTTCCGCCGCCGATCTCGCGCTGCTGACCACCGAATTGCCGACCGGCCCCTACCCTTACGCCGGCATTCCCTGGTTTTCGACGACCTTCGGGCGCGACGCCATCGTCACCGCTTTGCAGACGCTCTGGCTCGACCCGCGGCTTGCCCGCGGCGTGCTCGCCTTCCTCGCCAAGAACCAGGCGACCGAGACCTCGGCCTTTCGCGATGCCGAGCCCGGCAAGATCATGCACGAGGCCCGCAAGGGGGAGATGACGGCGCTCGGCGAATTGCCGTTCGGCCATTATTACGGCGGCGTCGATACCACGCCGCTGTTTCTCATCCTCGCCGGCGCCTATGCCGCGCGGACCGGCGATCTCGGCTTCATCAAAACCCTGTGGCCGGCGCTGCGCGCTGCCCTCGGCTGGATCGAACGCAGCGCCGATCGCCATGCCGACGGGTTTCTCGCCTATGCCCGGGGGGCGGCGAGCGGATTGGCCAATCAGGGGTGGAAGGACAGCGAGGATTCGGTGTTCCACGCCGATGGCCGCTTTCCCGAGGGGCCGATCGCCCTCGTCGAAGTGCAGGGCTATGTCTTCGCGGCACTGCACGCGATGGCCGATCTCGCCACCCGGCGCGGCGAGAGCGGCGATGCCGCGCACTGGCTGGCCCGCGCGAAGGCCTTGCAGCAAGCGGTCGAGGCGAAATTCTGGATGCCGGAGGCCGGCGGCTACGGCATCGCGATCGATGGCGCGGGCGAGCTTTGCCGGGTGTTGACCTCCAATGCCGGGCAGCTTCTGTTCTCCGGCCTGCCGGCGCCCGAGCGCGCCGCCCGCGTCGCCCGCCATCTCCAGGCGCCGGGGTTCGATAGCGGCTGGGGCATCCGCACGCTCGTGCGGGGGGCGGCGCGGTTCAACCCGATGTCTTACCATAACGGCTCGGTCTGGCCGCATGACACCGCGCTCGTGGTCGCCGGCCTTGCGCGCTATGGCCGGCAAGCGGCGGTGTTACACTTTACGGGGCAGATGTTCGAAGCCGCCGTTCATTTCGACATGCGTCTGCCCGAGCTTTTTTGCGGCTTTCCGCGCGCGCCGGGCGAAGCGCCGATTGCCTACCCGGTCGCCTGCCTGCCGCAGGCCTGGTCGGCGGGATCGGTGTTCATGCTGCTGCAATCGTGCCTCGGCATCACCATCGATGGCTGGCAGGGCGACATCCTGCTCGACCACCCGGCGCTGCCGGAGGGCATCGATCGCCTCGATCTGCGCGGTCTTTCGCTCGGCGGGGACACGATAGACCTGCGCTTCGAACGCACCGGCACCCACATCGCCTGCCTGCCACAAAGCCGCAACGGCGCCGCCATTCGCATCACCCGCCGCGATTAGCGCCTGCGGCGTTGTCAGCGGGCCGGGGCGGCCGATGGCACGGGTTGATCACATCCCGCGCATCGGCTATGCTGTCGCGACCAGCTTGCCCAGGTAGCTCAGTTGGTAGAGCATGCGACTGAAAATCGCAGTGTCGGTGGTTCGATTCCGCCCCTGGGCACCATCCCCTTCTTCGCCATTGTTTCTTTTCACCGCCAGGACTACGCTATAGCCCTCTTATGCCACTGATAAATCGGTATAATGCGGGGGTTTAGCGCGCGGTAGCGTAGCCGCGGATACCATAGCGTGCCGCCGGTATGCCCCTTCGTCTGCTGGTATCCATGTTGGTATCCGACCCCCTTGTTGGTATCGTGCCTCCCAGGAGGACAAGCCGATGCCTTTGACGGATGCAAAGTGCCGGTCAGCACAACCCGGACCCAGGCTCCAAAAACTGACCGACGGTGGCGGGCTCCAGCTATGGCTGCAGCCGACCGGCGCCCGATTGTGGCGGCTCGCCTACCGGTTCGACGGCAAGCAAAAGCTCCTCGCGCTCGGGGTCTACCCCACGGTTCCGTTGGCGCGTGCCCGCCAGGCGCGAGAGGACGCGAAGCGCATACTGGCGGATGGCCTGGATCCGGCACTCGAAAAAAAGCGACAGGCTCAGGCTCGGGCGAACGCCCCGACGTTCCGCCACATCGCCGCTGAGTATGTCGCGAAACTCCGGCGGGAGAAGCGGTCAGAGGCGACCATGGCAAAGGTTGAGTGGCTCCTTGGCTTCGCCAACGCGGAGTTTGGAGACGAACCAATCCGTCAGATCGCGGCGCCGGCTATCCTGAAAGTCCTGCAGTCTCTCGAAGCTCGCGAGAGATTCGATTCGGCTCGCCGGCTTCGGTCAACGATCGGCAGCGTATTCAGATACGCGATCGCCACCGCCCGTGCCGAAATCGACCCGACCTACGCCCTCCGGGGCGCTTTGACGCAAGTCAAGGCAACGCCGCGGGCGGCGATCACGGACGCCAGGAAATTTGGTGCCTTGCTGCGCGCCATCGACGCATTCGATGGGCAGCCAAGCACGCGGATCGCATTGCAATTGCTCGCGCTCTTGTTTCCCCGACCCGGCGAATTGCGCTTGGCTGAATGGACAGAGTTCGACTTAGAACGAGCGGTGTGGTCGATCCCCGCGTCCCGAATGAAGATGCGGCGGCCACACCAGATGCCGCTATCTCGCCAAGCCGTGGAATTGCTCGGCGCGCTTCGTGCGATCTCGAGGGGCAATTTCCTGTTCGCTGGCGTCCGTTCGCCGTCGCGCCCGATCTCCGATGGCACCCTGAACGCCGCGCTCAGGCGGCTGGGATATGCCAAGGACGAGGCGACCGGCCACGGCTTTCGCGCGACGGCATCAAGCCTCCTGAATGAATCCGGCAAGTGGCATCCAGACGCCATCGAGCGCCAACTTGCCCATGTCGAAGGCAATAGCGTCCGCGCGGCCTATGCCCGTGGCGAGCATTGGGACGAACGCGTGTCGATGATGCAGTGTTGGGCTGACTATCTTGATGAGTTGAAGATCCCGGCCTCGCGCACGGTTGTTGCGGCGGTTGTTAAATAAACACAAAGACTCTTGGGACGGTGCGAGGGTTCAACGGTTTTCAGTCACGGTGTCTATCACTATAACACAATGTTATAACATGTATAATTATTCCGTAAGAATCGGTAGCAAGGTATCAGCAAGGTATAGGGATCAGAGTGTTGGTTCCTGCCAGCCGCCTCGTTGGGCGGAAAAAAGGGTACAGGCGGTCGGATAGCGATCTTGCCAAGGTTGGGGTCGAGGGTTCGAATCCCTTCGCCCGCTCCAATTTTCCACTGGAAAATCAAAGCATTAGAAGCGGCCCTTCGGGGCCACTTCTGCTTACCTGCCCTCCTTCTGACGGCCAGGTAAGCGAGAGGTAAGCATCCGAAGACCAATTTCTGCGTCAAACCCGCAGCCCATCGTCCATTACCGCGAGATTCACCCCCGAGGCGCTGAAGAAGATCGGTTCTGGTCTCGCCGGCGCGTGAACGCCATAGCTGCGCGCAGCGCAAGAATCGTGCTTACCCATGCCCTCAAGAAGCAGGGTAAGCGATTCGGGTAAGCGCTTCGGGCGGGCCGTCCGGCGCTTTCCGCTGTGGCCATTCGCCAAGCCCGGAGACCTTTGAATCAGGGGGCACCGCCTGCTAAGCGGGCAAGTTCAAATCCTGCCCTCGCAACAGATCGGCAGCCTGACACCAACCTGGGCATAGGTGTTCGCCACCAGGCGAGCAATTTCTGCTGCGAGGGCACGCAACACCCGATTCTTGCGATTGATCGAGCAGGCTATTCCTCAATTGGCGGCATAATCGGCCATCCAATAACTGTGATATCGACATCGTCAAACATATCGCCACAAGGCCCTTTCGGAGCTTGTTTTAACCGTCCGTGACGACCTCAACTGGCAGTCCGGCGGCTTTCCACTCTGGGTAGCCGTCTTCCAGCCGATGAACTGAGTAGCCACGGGTCCTCAAGAGGGCGACAGCCTCGAACGAGAGGATACAAAAGGGTCCACGGCAATAGGCAACCACCTCGCGACCGGGTGCTATTTCGGTCAGGCGGCGTTCGAGTTCTGACAGTGGAATGTTGAGCGCCCGCGGTAGATGGCCCAACCGAAACTCGTCCTCAGGACGTACATCCAGAACCGTCACGAGGTCGTCCCGCAGGCGCGCCACCAATTCAGCTCTGGAAATGGGCTCCATGGTGTCACGACTACGGAAGTAGGTCCTCATCACCTGCTCGACCTCGGCCATGTTGCGCTCGCCGACGGAAGCAAGAGCACGGAGCAGCCCGACTGTCTCGTTCTCGCCCGCGAGGCTGTAGAAGACACGTTTGCCTTCCCGGCGCGTCTCCACAAGCGACGCTCGTCGCAGGATCTGCAGATGCCGAGACGCATTGGCGAAGGTCAGACTGGCCCGCGCGGCCAATTCGTCGACGCTTCGCTCCCCCTGGGCGAGATGCTCCAGCAGTTCCAGCCGATGCGCATGGCCCATCGCGCGCGCGATCTCGGCGAGGCTCGTGAAGATTGCCTGCTTGGGTCCCACCTTGACATCCACTTCAGCATTATACAAACATTCACCGTATTAATTGAATGTTATGTCAGATTCAAGCGTCTGCGCATACATCATGCCCCAAGCCCGCTCTTCGTTCGATTGGCGAAGAAGGTTAGATCGAAGGAGATAGCCGCCGTGGGAGCCGATGATCGCCAGGCGCATTGGGACTCGACCTATGTCGCGAAGAGCGAACGCGAGGTCAGTTGGTTTCAGGAAAGCGCGCAGCCATCACTGGACCTTATTGAGACGGTCTGCACACCATCATCCTCCGTTATCGATATAGGCGGTGGTGCCGCACACTTGGTGGATGGCTTGCTGGAGCGCGCCTTTCGGGACGTATCGGTATTGGATATTTCGTCGTCAGCTTTGACGGCTGCCCAAAGGCGCATGGGCCGCGATGCTGAGCGTGTGCAGTGGATCGTTGCCGACGTCGTGACCTGGGCACCACCGCGAACCTATGACGTGTGGCACGACCGTGCGGCGTTCCACTTCCTCGTGGCCGAACCGGACCGCGCGGCCTATCTGTTGCGGTTGGCCCAGGCCCTCAGGCCGGGCGGTCATGCAATTATCGCGACATTCGGCCCCGATGGCCCGGACTCGTGCAGTGGGTTACCCGTCATGCGCTATGATGCCGAAAGCCTCGGTTTTCTGCTCGGACCTTCGTTTCGGCTAGTTAATACGCTACGGCATGCACACGTGACCCCCGAGGGACGGACCCAGGCATTTCAGTTCAGCACCCTCCGTCGCTTGCCAGGTGCAGCAGCATAAGGGCTGGCCCGTCCGTGATATGCAGCTGATCCTGAGCGGACGCATTGCGGCGCCCTCCAAGTTCACCCCGAAAGGTCTGCCCCACGAGAGGCAGACTGTCTGAAGGAGTGGTTTGAACGGAAATTCCAGATCATCAACCCGGTGGTGATATCTAGACAGCAATTCCCTCGTAGCGGAACTCGGTCATCATACCGGTCGCCATGTGGTAGAGGTTATGGCAGTGGAATGCCCAACGGCCCGGGTTGTTGGCATCAAAAGCAATCCGCACGCTTCCCGGCATCGGTTCGACAAGCACGGTGTCGCGCACGGCTCCATTGACCGACCGCCCGTTGACCGCGACGACCTGAAAACTGTGGCCGTGCAGGTGCATCGGATGCGCCATAGGCGAATGATTGATCAACTCGATTTCAACGCGCTGACCTTTGCTCAGCATCAGCGGCGTGATCTTCGGCCAGAACTCACCGTTGAGCGACCAGGCATAGGGCTGCATGCCACCTGCAAGCGCGATCTGCTGAACGACATCCGGCTTACGGGACGCCAGCGGGGCCGTGGCGCGCAACTGAGCTTCGAGTGAGTTGTCTACCGGCTTCGCCATGTCGGATACCATTCCTGGCAGCCTAATGATGGAGGCGCCAGATGTTGCCAGAATGATCCCTGTCCGGTGACCTGTGCCTTCAAGTTCCGCCGTCACCGGGAATGCACCGGCATCCGGCAAGTCGACCAAAATGTCGAGGCGTTGCGCAATGGCGATCGGGAAACGCCGGCCGCTCACTGGGATCACCCCATGGCCGTCCACCGCAACGACGCGCCCTGTCAGCGCACCGAGGTCGAGCCAGAACTGGCTTGACGATGCGCCGTTGATGACACGCAACCGTACCCGACCTGCGCGTTCGACACGCACGATCTCCGGATCGGTGAGCGTCCGATCGTTCGCCAGAAAGGCATCGTAATTGATGTCGTTGAGGTCCATGTGCATGCTACCCATGCCCTGCATCGAGGTCGAACCCGACATCATCGACGATCCCGACATTTGCATTCCGCCCATGCCGGAGGACATGCTCATCGTCGCATGAGGCATCGTGGTGCCGGCCATGGCCGCCGGCACATTCTCCGTCATCCCGGCCATGCCGCCCGCCGCGGCGACACTCGTTCTGGTGAGGCCAGCGAGCAGTTCATCCGGCGCGCGGAAGCTGAAATCGTGCAGCATCAGCACGATTTCCTGCCGATCCTCCTGTGCCTCGGCCACGTCGCGGACAATGAGCGGAGCGGTCATCAAGCTCTGCTCTTGCAACCCGTGATGCGAATGCATCCAGTACGTCCCGGGGATAGGGGCAAAATCATATTCGTGGGTTACGCCAGGCCCGAGCGAGGGTGTCTGCGGCCAGGGAAAGCCATCCTGCGTCCACGGCGGAAGCTGGCCGTGCCAGTGAACGATCGTCGGCACGCCGGTCTCGTTAACAAGCTGTGCCTGGAACCGCTCGCCAGCGGCAACGCGTAAACCTGGCCTGCCGTCCGGGCCGGTCAGATGAAAGACCTTCGCAGGCTTGCCGTTGACGTCGATGACACGGGTTCCGGCCGTCAGCCGCTTTGAGCCAGTTGCCGCACGGGCTCTGGGCAGGCCTGCCAGCATTGTTGCCGCCACACCAGAAGCCAGGACCTGCCGGCGGGAGAAGAGCATGCTCATGATAAAATCCCTCGCTATTACCGGGTCATGCGGCCGATCGCCTCGACGAGTTCATCGACCTTGTGGCGCTGATCGACGACGTTGCCAGATGTGAAAGCACCCGCGACGCAGTGCGACACATGATCCCGCAGGATTTCCTCCTCGACTTTGAGAAGCGCGGATCGCACGGCACTGATCTGGGTCAAGGTGTCCACGCAGTATCTGTCCTCTTCTACCATGTCCATCGTCGAATGATTTGAGACAATTGGCAGCGTGATTTAACGGAGGTTTTGGCTCACCTCTTGGGTTAAAAGTTTAAGCGGCTATTTGGTTATGGCGCAAGCGTCTTTGCTGGATGGTTTGACGCTTGATTTGTTCCCGCTCACGCAGGATGTCCTGGCCCCTGCCATGATAGGCATCGGCTGGCGTAACGTTGCAGAGGCTCTCATGGTAGCGGCGGTGGTTGTAATGCTCGATGAAGGCGGCGATCTGGCGTTCAAGATCACCCGGCAGGTAATAGTTTTCGAGCAAGATGCGGTTTTTCAACGTCTGATTCCAGCGCTCGATCTTGCCCTGGGTTTGCGGATGACACGGCGCACCACGGATGTGCTCGATATTTCGCCGCCCCAGCCATTTGGCCAGATCGCCCGCGATGTAACACGGCCCGTTATCGGACAGCAGGCGCGGCCTTTGCGCGACTTTAGCTGAGGCACAGCCTGAGGCTTCGAGGGCCAGGTTCAGCGTGTCGGTGACATCCTCGGCCTGCATGGTGGTGCATAGCTTCCAGGCGATGACGTAACGGGAATAATCATCGAGGATGGTTGAGAGATACATCCACCCCCAGCCGATGACTTTCAAATACGTGAAGTCTGTCTGCCAGAGCTGGTTCGGCGCCGTGGTTTTGGTTTTGAATTCATTAGCCGCTTTGACGACGATGAAGGCTGGCGAGGTGATCAGATCGTGCGCCTTGAGCAGCCGGTAGACCGATGCTTCGGAGACGAAATAGCTTTCTGTATCCGTGAACGTCACTGCCAGTTCCCGCGGGCTGAGTTCAGGCTTGTCCAAGGCCAGATCGATGATTTTATCGCGTACTGTCCCCCGTCAGCGCCCATGAGACAAACTTGGCATCTTGAATAAAGGAGGATTTCTGGCTCATCGTAGCGACGAAGGAGCGTAGATGAGCCAGAAATCCTCGACTTCAAAACCGCCTGCCGAGGCGGTGGTGCGTGACATTCGCCGTGCGACGCGGCGGCATTATTCGGCGGAAGATAAAATCCGCATTGTGCTGGAGGGGCTGCGGGGTGAGCACAGCATCTCCGAGCTATGCCGGCGCGAGGGCATTGCCGAGAGTATGTATTATTCCTGGTCCAAGGAATTCCTTGAAGCGGGCAAGCGCCGCCTGGCGGGCGATACAGCGCGGGAAGCGACCTCAGGCGAGGTAAAGGCGCTGCGCCATGAAGCCCAGGCCCTCAAGGAGGTGGTAGCCGAGCAGGCGCTCGAGCTGCGCCTGCTTAAAAAAAACATGATCGGGGCTGGGGACGGCCGCGAATGAGGTATTGCGCCCCCGAGAAGCTGGAGATCATCCGGCTGGTTGAACAATCGCACCTGCCGGTGCGCCGGACGCTGGAGCAGCTCGGCATCCCCCGCCCGACATTCTATCGCTGGTACGAGCACTATCGTGCCGGCGGGCCTGAGGCGTTGCACGACCGCCCCTCAAAGCCAGACCGCGTGTGGAACCGCATAGGCGATGACGTACGCGATAAAATCATCGATCTGGCCTTGGACAAGCCTGAACTCAGCCCGCGGGAACTGGCAGTGACGTTCACGGATACAGAAAGCTATTTCGTCTCCGAAGCATCGGTCTACCGGCTGCCCAAGGCGCACGATCTGATCACCTCGCCAGCCTTCATCGTCGTCAAAGCGGCTAATGAATTCAAAACCAAAACCACGGCGCCGAACCAGCTCTGGCAGACAGACTTCACGTATTTGAAAGTCATCGGCTGGGGGTGGATGTATCTCTCAACCATCCTCGATGATTATTCCCGTTACGTCATCGCCTGGAAGCTATGCACCACCGTGCAGGCCGAGGATGTCACCGACACGCTGAACCTGGCCCTCGAAGCCTCAGGCTGTGCCTCAGCTAAAGTCGCGCAAAGGCCGCGCCTGCTGTCCGATAACGGGCCGTGTTACATCGCGGGCGATCTGGCCAAATGGCTGGGGCGGCGAAATATCGAGCACATCCGTGGTGCGCCGTGTCATCCGCAAACCCAGGGCAAGATCGAGCGCTGGAATCAGACGTTGAAAAACCGCATCTTGCTCGAAAACTATTACCTGCCGGGTGATCTTGAACGCCAGATCGCCGCCTTCATCGAGCATTACAACCACCGCCGCTACCATGAGAGCCTCTGCAACGTTACGCCAGCCGATGCCTATCATGGCAGGGCCCAGGACATCCTGCGTGAGCGGGAACAAATCAAGCGTCAAACCATCCAGCAAAGACGCTTGCGCCATAACCAAATAGCCGCTTAAACTTTTAACCCAAGAGATGAGCCAAAACCTCCGTTAAATCACGCTGCCAATTGTCTCAAATCATTCGACGATGGACATCCTCGGCCAGCTCTTCGATCGAGACGCCGGCCTTCACGCGGCGGACGTTCGACTGGGACAGCACCAGCTTGTTGAAGGGAATGTCGCGCGAGGACGACAGGGTGATCTTCTGAATGGCAGTGGCCATCGGGGTTTCTCCGTGGCGGGCGGCCGAGAGCCTCTCTCTCGACCTCCAACCCGCCGCGAAGAGCGGCGCGGCCCTCTTCCTTTTATGGGGTGGGTCAAGAGTAAGCGAAGTCCCGAGGCCCTTGTATTGGGTTCTTGACGTTCAGGCGGCCTGATATTTGGACTTGGCTTTCCAGGGCATGAGTTCGTCGATGCGGGAGTTTCGCCAGCCGTTGACGAGGCGGGTGATGGTTTCTGCGAGATAACACTGCGGATCGACGGCGTTCAGCTTGCAGGTTTATGCCGCCCGCCGAACTATGCCGAACCGGGTCGTTTTCCCGAGGATTCTTCGTAACGGGCATATGATTGGCTCGGCATAGTTGGTCCTGTGCTTCCGCTTGCAATAGCGGAGAACAGGATCATGGTTGCGGAAGAGTACTTTGATAGGAGCCGGTTGTTCCGGCGCCTGAAGAGCGGACCCCACGGACAGTTCGTTGAACTCTACGCGGCGCGTCTCGTCAAAGACGGGCTCGCTCGCCACGGCACTTGGCGATGCCTGAATCTGGTCGGTGATCTCCTGAGTTGGATCACGAGAAGCCGCTCGAAGCTGACCAATCTCGATGAACGCATGGTCGAGCGGTACCTCAAGCACCGAGCACGGAAGCAATCCATTCAGCCGGGCGATCGGGCGGCGCTGAAGCGGTTGCTGTCCGTGCTGCGTGGCGCGGACGTGATCGCGCCGGCGGCAGTGCCGCCGATCAGTCCGCAGGACCAGATATTCGAGGAGTTCGGCGATTATCTGCAAAGGGAACGAGGTCTGGCGTCGAGGACCATCATCCGTCACCTGCCGGTCATCCGCCGGTTCCTGCGTGAGGTGTGCCCTGCCGGTGCCAGCGACCTCGGCAAGATCAGCCAGGAAGACGTCACCCGCTATATCGAACGCCACGCCCGGGATTGGAGTGCAGACTCCGGGAAGGCAATGTGCTGGTCGCTGCGCGCATTTCTCCGCTACCTCCATCATAGAGGGCTGAGCCCGCTCGCTCTGGCCGGCTGCGTGCCCTCCATCAGGCGATGGAAGCTCGCAAGCCTCCCGACCTATCTGTCCGCCGCGCAGGTCCAGCAGATCCTCGACCGCTGCGATCGAACGATGGCGTTGGGGCGGCGGGACTACGCCATCCTCATGATGCTGGCCAAGCTGGGATTGCGGGCCAACGAGGTCGCCACCCTCACCCTGGATGATATCGACTGGCGATCCGGCGAGATGTTCATTCCCGCCAAGGGTCGGCAGCGAGCGCGGATGCCGATGCCTGTAGACGTCGGCGCAGCTGTTGTCGCGTACCTGCGTGATGGCCGCCCGATATCCTCGTGTCGCCGGCTGTTTCTGCGCACGCTGGCGCCTCACGTCGGCTTTGCATCCGGATGCGCGATTACGATGGTCGCCAAGACCGCTCTGGAGCGCGCCGGCATCCGTGGCCACGCACACCAAGGGGCCCACATCTTCCGACACAGCCTTGCCACCGAGCTTCTCAGGTCCGGCGCGACCTTGTCGGAGATTGGCCAGCTACTGCGACACGAGAGCCTCGATACCACGCGCATCTATGCGAAGGTCGATATCGAGGCACTCCGGACGTTGAGCCTGCCGTGGCCGGGAGGCGTGCAATGACCAGTCTGCGGTCCAGGCTCGAGCGGTATCTGAGCATGCGCCAGGGGCTTGGATATAAGTACCTCCATCAGGCGCGGCGGCTCTCCGACTTCGTCTCCTTCATGGAGACGCGCAAAGCCACGACCATCACCACGAAGCTGGCTGTGGCCTGGGCGACATTGCCACCCGATCGACACGCCTCCTGGGCGTTGCGGTTGACCGACGTGCGCGGGTTCGCGCGCCATGTGGCGAACATCGATCCGGCGACGGAGGTGCCGCCCGCCGGAATCTTGCCAGCCCTGAAGCGCGCCAAGCCCTACGTTTACAGCGATGCGGAGATCGGTGCATTGCTGACGGCGGCGCTGACCTTGCCGCCTACAAACGGACTGCGGCGATGGACCTACCATTATCTGTTCGGCTTGATCGCGGCGACGGGCATGCGTCTGTCCGAGGTGATCGGGCTTCAGCGCAGCGATGTCGACCTCGACGAGGGCATGCTGACGGTTCGACAGAGCAAGTTCGGCAAGTCGCGCCTCGTACCCTTGCATCGGACGACCCGCGACGCTCTGCTCAGCTACGCCCATCGGCGTGACGCTCACCTTGGATCGCGCTGCGGCCCGCACTTCTTCGTGGCCGAGCGCGGCGGTCGATTGCTGCACCAGTACGTTCATCGTGTTTTCTGGCGCTTGTCCCGCGAGATCGGCCTGCGACGGCCGGGCGATCACACCGGGCCTCGCGTACATGACCTCCGGCATCGCTTCGCCATCCGGACACTTCTCGGCTGGTATCGCAAGGGGATCGATGTCGAACAGCAACTCCCGGCGCTCTCCACCTACCTCGGTCACGCCTGCGTGCGCGATACCTATTGGTACCTCTCGGCCTGTCCGGAGTTGATGGAAGAGGCGGCACGGCGCCTCGATCGGCGGTGGGAGGCCATGCCATGAAGCCGAGCGGCAACGTCGCCACGCTCATCGAGCGTTACTTCACCGAGCGGCTCATGCGTCAGCGCAATGTCAGCGCCAACACGATCGCATCCTACAGGGACACGTTCCGGCTGTTGTTCACGTTTGCACAGGCGCGGCTCCACAAGCCTCCCTCGGCGCTGGCCCTCGACGATCTCGATGTGCCTTTTATCAGCGCGTTCCTCGCTGATCTCGAGATGAAGCGGGGCACCAGCGTCAGGACCCGCAACCTGCGTCTGACGGCCATTCGCTCGTTCTTCCGGTTCGTCTCCTTCGAGGAGCCGGCCCACAGCGCCCTTATCCAGCGAGTCCTTGGGATACCGAGCAAACGCCACGACAAGCGTCAGGTGCATTTCCTGACGCGGCCCGAGATCGAGGCGATCCTTGCCGCTCCTAACCGCACGACATGGCTCGGACGCCGCGATTATACCCTGCTGCTGCTCGCGGCCCAGACAGGCTTGCGCCTCTCCGAGCTGATCAGCCTCGACAGGGATGCCATCCATCTCGGCGCCGGCGCGCATGTGCGATGCGTCGGCAAAGGGCGAAAGGAGCGATGCACGCCGCTCACCTCGCACGCGCGAGGCGCCCTCCAGGCATGGCTCAAGGAACCGGCGCGCCGCGCCGCGAGCGCGTTGTTTCCCAACGTGCACGGCGGCCGGCTGAGCGCCGACAGTGTCCAGTCGCTCCTGGCCAAGCATGCGCGTGTCGCCAGCGAGAGGTGTCCATCATTGGCGTCCAAACGGGTGTCGCCGCACGTGCTGAGGCACAGCGCTGCGATGGAGCTGTTGCAAGCGGGCGTCGATTGCTCCGTGATCGCGCTGTGGCTCGGTCATGAGTCGATTGAAACGACGCAGACCTACTTGCATGCCCATCTCGCACTCAAGGAAGCAGCTCTGGCGAAGCTCAAGCCGTACGAGCGTGGCAAGCGGATCCGTTTCCGGCCGAGCGACCGCCTGCTCGCCTTCCTCGAGGCGCTATAAGAGCCCAAACTATGCCGAATGGAACTGGGACGACGTCCGCTCTTCGGGCCGAAAGCGCGCGACAAGTGACGGGTTGCTTCCAGAACCGTTCGGCATAGTTCGGCGGGCGGCATAAACCTGCTTATGCCGCGCACGGCATAAGGCGGTTTCGATCAGTGAAGCCACCGCAGCCCAGTTTGCAGCGCCGTCATCGCTGCCGGCAAACAATGCGTTCTTCCGGCTCAGGGCGACCGGGCGCATGCTTCGTTCCACCGTATTCGAGTCGATCTCGATACGGCCGTCGTCAAGGAAGCGAACCAGCCCGTCCCAATGGTTCAGGGCATAGCCGATCGCCTCCGCGGTCGGGCCACGGGCGAAGAGTTTCGTATGCTGCGCCTGGAACCAGGTGCCGAGATCCGAGACCAGAGGGGCGCTGTGGTACTGTCGGTGTGCACGGCGCTGGGCGGCGTTCAGCCCGCGGATATCTGCCTCGATGCGATAGAGCGCGGCAATGCGTTCCAATGCTTCCGCGGCAATCGGCGCAGAGCCGCCTTTGGCAAGATCATAGAAGCCACGCCTGACATGCGACCAACAGAACGCCAGCGCGCTCGGTCCTGTCCTGCCGGTCGGGTCGGTGAGCTTCTTGTAGCCGGCATAGCCGTCGACCTGCAGAATACCGCGATAGCCGCCGAGCAGGGCACAACCATGCGCGTGTCCGCGCCCAGGCGCGTAGGTGTAGACCACCGCGGGTGGATCCGTTCCGCCCCAGGGTCGGTCATCCCGCGCGATTGCCCAGAAGTAGCCCATCCTGGTGCGCCCTCGGCCGGGATCAAGCACCGGCACCGTGGTCTCGTCGGCAAAGATCCTCGCCGATGCCAGCACGATCTGCTTCAATCGATCTGCCACAGGGGCCAGTTCGGCGGCCGCCGTGCCGACCCAGGAGGCCAGCGTCGAACGATCGATCGCCACACCCTGACGGGTCCAGATCTGCGCCTGGCGGTAGAGGGGAAGATGATCGGCGTAGCGGGCGACAAGCACGTGCGCGACGGTCGCCTCGGTCGGAATGCCGCCCGCAATCAGCCGCTCCGGTGCCGGTTGCTGCACGACGACGCCCGAACAGGCGCGGCAGGCGAGTTTCGGCCGGCGTGTCACCAGCACCCGGAACTGTGCCGGAATGACGTCGAGCCGCTCGGAGCGGTCCTCGCCGATCACGACCATGGCAGACTGGCAGCATGGGCAGGCCGTCTGCTCGGGTGCGAGTTCGATCTCGATCCGCGGCAAATGGGCTGGCAGTTTGCCGCGATTGGCCCGACGCTTCGCCGTGCGCTCGCGATGAAGTCCGGGATCGGCTCGCTCCGCTTCAGCTTCCACTTTGGCGATCGCCGCTTCCGTGTCCTCGAGACCGAGTTGCAACTGTCCTTCGGGAAGGCGTTCGGACTTCGCGCCATAGTGCAGGCGGCGCAGCGTGCGCAGCAGATGTTCCAACTGCGCGTTACGGACCGTCAGCGTGTCGCGTTCAACGACAACGGCATCCCGCTCGGCGGCAATGGCATCGCGCTCGGCCATCATCGCCAGCACCAGCGCGCGCAGCGCCTCGGCGTCGGTCGGCAGGTCCGGCTGGGTCGGTGCGGCGTGCGTCACGCCGCAATTCTACGCGACCTTCGTCGGTGTGGGAATCCTTCGCGTCGTCTGCACGCGCGACCAATCCAGTCCGTCGAACAACGTCGCGAATTCCACCGCCGACAGGCGCATCACGCCATCCATCACCGGTGGCCAGCGGAAACTCCCTTGCGACAGCTGCTTCCACACCAGCACCAGGCCGCTGCCATCCCAGATCAGAAGCTTGACCCGATCCGCCCGCTTCGCTCGGAACACCAGCACCGTCCCGGAGAACGGATCCTCACCCAATACCTCAGCGGCCAGTGCCGCCAGCCCGTGCGCGCCCCTGCGAAAATCCACAGGACGCGTCGCTACCAGCACGCGCACGCCCGGCGGGATCGCAATCACGCCGCTGACGCCCGGATCGCCCGCAGCACTTCGGTCAGCAGCGCGCCGTCCATGCCCGCAGCCACCCGCACCATCGCTCCGGCGAGTTGAATCTCGATGCACGGCGTCGACGTCGCGGACTCTGTCGTTTGCCGGGCCGCTTCATCCCCCTTGCTCGACACAAACAAGGAAGACGCCGGCACAATCGGCACGAAAGGCGGTACTCGCCCGTTCCCGACCAGCGCCAGGTGACCCTCGCGGGCCTGCCGACGCCAACCCCACACCTGCTGCGGACAAACATCCCAGCGCCGCGCAACCGCCGTCACCGTCGCTCCCGGCTGCAACGTCTCGGCGACAATCCGCGCCTTTTCCTCATCAGACCACCGCCGGCGCCGGCCAGGCCCCGTCAGAACCTCGATCCGCCGAAATCCCGCCTTCGCGTCGTCGTCAATTACGTCCATAGCGACCGCTCAATCCCCAAACTCCGCATCCAACGAGCACAAGTCACCCACTCATGAGAAGAAGGGCCTCGGGATTTCGCTTACGGTCAAGAACCGCGTTTCCGGGGAAGGACGACGGCTGAACGACCCCCGCCTGTATCCAAGGCGCGCACGATCGGCGCCGGCGAAGCCGGCGTGATGGCGTTGGCAACCGACCGGGGCAGAGCGTCCTGCACAAAGCTGGCGTCTGGCCAACTCACCTTTTATCCGGTTCGAGTTCCTGCGGTCGGCAGGCCTCGCGACCATAATCCCGTTTGCTGCGGGCTCGACGCTCCAGGGGATGGGACCCATCTCTAATGACGGCGTTTTTCAGCCAGTCAGAGGGCCGGTCACACATCCTCCCGGTTCTCCCCTGTCGGGCAGGGGATCTGGAGAACTCAGGCGACGATGGCGCCGGTCGGCACCAGGCCGGCCGTCGCATAACGCCAGAGCGCAACGAGGAGCTTGCGTGCGAGCGCCACGATCATGACCCGCCGGACTCGACCGGCCGCGCCGTTCGTCCGCTCGTTGAACCACTGGGACAGCCTGCTTTGCGGCTGATGATGAAGCCAGCGCCAGGCGATCTGCAGCATGTGCGAGCGGAAGATGGCGGGACCGGTCTTTGCGATGCCTTGGTCCCGGCTGACTGTTCCGCTCGCCCAGGGCATCGGCGCCAGTCCGCTCCATGCGGCAAGCTCACGTCGGTTGTTGAACTTGCGCCAGAAGGCCTCGCGCACGAGCACCGATGCGTCGTTCGGGCCGACGCCTTTGATCCGGGCGAGCGACGCGATCATCGCAGCATCGGCATCGGCCGAGCCCTGATCGCGGTGCGGGGTCTCGATCGTCTTCCCGAGAGCGATGGCGTCGCGCTCCGCACTCACGTCCTTCAGCTGCTCGAGGACAACACGAAGGCGGCCGATCTCGCGTCGCATCTCGTCTTTCAGCCGCGGTCCGAGGGAGCGACCATCACCGGTGACAAGTTCGTCGAGCTGCCGTTCAGCGCCGCTGGCGCGCGGGTCGAAGCCGACGATCCCTTGTGTCAGCAGGAGTCCCCGAATGCGGTTGGTATGCGCGGTGCAGTCGTAAACCAAGCTCTGTCGTTCCCGTACGAGCCGACGGTGGTCCTCCTGCTCCACACTAGGAACGTTGACGGCGCTGAGCACCTGGTCCTCGCCCCTGTTGTAGGCCATCAGCGCACGGATCATCGCCTTCGCGTCGATCCGATCCGTCTTCGCGCGCTTGGCGCGTCGGTTGACCAGCAGGCTGGAAGGGTCGATCACCAAGACACGGAGCCCGGCGGCGGCGAGCCGGCGGTAAAGCCAGAAGCCTTCGTACCCGGCTTCGTAACAGCACAGGACCGGCACGTCCGCGATGCCGACGACGTCGGCGGCACGAGATCGAAGCCGCTCGACGAGAGCCAGCAAGGCGGCCGCGTCGCCCCATTCGACGGTATGAATGCCCACCTTGCTCGACGTGGGAATGTGAGTACCCACGACCCACTTCGACCGGCTCATCTCGATCGCGACGAAGATCGGATCGGTATTGATGGACGGAGCTGGGGCAGCGACTTCCTTCTCGGTAAACATGTTGAATCCTTCCATAGATGAACCCCCCACGTAGCCCGGTATGGCCGCGCTGCGCTCATCCCCATAGGATCTCTGTCTTGGAACTCCGTTGCTGAAGGGATGACCGCGCCCTAAGAGTAAGCCCCAGATATGCAGTGGTCAGGTCTCGATGGGAGCCAATGCGGAGCGCGGAGAAAAGAGATGAAGGAATGGGTGGTAGATCGGAATATGATTCGCCGATCGGATTTTTCTCCGTACAAAAGCAATCCAGACGCGAGGTTCATCTTGACGGACACGCTCTTCGTTGAGGCCGTCAAGAATTCAGATGGTTGGCGGGAGACGCTTCGTCGTGATCTTGAGGCGTTGATGCCGGTACGTGCCCGGACGCGAATGGCGGTCTCCGTTTCCGAAGCGCTGCGGATCGAGATAGATACCGGAAGAGCTATCACCCGCGAAGGGTGGTTTTCTTCCGATCTTCAAATGGTTCTCGATCATCTATTTGACGCAACGTCGAATGGAGGTGAGCAGTACGTGCGCGAGATGGCAAAGATTGAGGAATCTCTGGAAGACCTGAAGGCCGAGCAGCCTCCTACCACTGGACCGAAATCCCAAACGGAAAAAATTGTAGGCAAGCTACGTCGCTGCTTGGGAGAAGACGGCTTGTCCGATCTGCGAGCGGGTCGGTTATCGGGAGATGCCAAACTCTGGCTAATCGACCATATCGCTTACGAAGCGTACAACGCTGATTGTGAAGCACGAGGACATGCTCCGCTTCTTTGGCCCGGCTCTATAAGCGCCAGATTTTTCATTTTGAAGAGTTGGCGTGGGATTCGGTGGCTTCAGAATAGCGGCCTCGATAATGCTAAGGAACAATCGCTACATAATGATCACTACGACGACGAATATATTCTCGTTGGCTCTTTTTTTGATGGAACGCTCACGAACGAGCAGCGAGTTAAAGAAGCCGATACAGACTTGATGCGTATTGTTTCAGTGGGGTCGGGCTGACCTGCCCCCCGAAAGCGCCCTCGCCGTGATGTAGAGTCTGCCCACCCTGAAGGAGCAGACGAGATGAGGAAAAGCCGTTTCACCGAGGCGCAGATTATCGGGATGATCAAGGAACAAGAGGCTGGCCTGCCGACCTCCGAGCTTTGTCGGAAGCATGGGCTGAGCCCGGCGACGTTCTACAAGCTGAAGGCCAAGTATGGCGGGATGGAGTTATCTGATGCCAAACGGCTGAAGCAGGTCGAGGACGAGAATACCAAGCTGAAGCGTCTTCTGGCCGATGCGATGCTGGATAACGTCGTGCTGAAGGATTTGCTGGGAAAATCCTGACGACGCCGATGCAACGGCGGGAGGCGGTGCAGCGGGCGATGCGAGGTCATGCGATCTCTCAACGCCGGGCCTGTGTCCTGGTCGGCGTCGATCCGAAGACGGTGCGGCGCGAGCGCTCGCCCGACAATCCGGAGATCCGTGAGGAAATGCACAAGATCGCCGAAAAGCGTCGCCGCTTTGGCTACCGGCGCATCGGGATCCTGCTGGCGCGCAAGGGCATGGTGATGAACGAAAAGAAGCTCTACTGCGGATTCCGATGAAGTCGGCCATGCATTCCAACTTGAAGCCGGCCACTGCTTCCGAACTGAAGCCGGCCGGGGTTCCGATTTGAAGCCGGCCACCTGAGCGTCTTCGGTTGGGTCTGGTTGAATGATTATCGTGTCCTTGTTTTGGGTCAAGTTCGGGCGTGGGCCGGTGCCGGATCGCGCTTTTTACGGAGGCTCTCGCCGGTGAGTTCGATGCGGTAGGCGTTGTGGACGAGGCGGTCGAGGATGGCGTCGGCGATGGTGGGATCGCCGATGATTTCGTACCAGCGCTCGACCGGCACTTGGCTGGTGATGATGACGGAGCGCATCTCGTGGCGGTCATCGATAATTTCCAGCAGATCGCGGCGTTGGTCCGCGTTCAGGGTCTCGGGGCCCCAATCGTCCAAAATCAACAGGTCGAGCCTGGCGATCTGGCGCAGTGTTCTGGCGTAACGGCCATCGGCGCGGGCCAGCGCCAGGGCAGAGAACAGCCGCGGCACCCGGTGATAGGCGGTCGAGAGATCCTCGCGGCAAGCCTTCTGGCCCAGCGCGCAGGCCAGCCAGCTTTTGCCGACCCCGCAGGGGCCGGTAATGAGCAGATTATGCCGGGCGCGCACCCAGTCACAGCTGGCGAGTTTCAGGAACTGTGCCCGGTCGAGGCCGCGCGGGGCGCGGTAATCGACATCCTCGACGCTGGCGGACTGGCGCAATTTGGCCGCGCGGGCGCGGCTCTCGAAGCGTTTCTGCTGTCGCAACGTGGCCTCGTGCTCGAGCAATAAAGCCAGCCATTCGGCATGGGCCAAACCGGCAACCTCCGGCCGGGCGTCGAGGTCCTTGAAGGCTTTGGCCATGCCGTGCAGGCCGAGTTTGAGCAGCAGGTCGAGGGTCGGGTGGGTGAGCATGCTTGTTCCTTTCAGTGGAAATCAGTGAAAATATTCGGCGCCGCGCAGATTGCCGTGGGTCAGCACCGCCTGCGCCTCATCTGGCGGGCTGGCCGTCTGGTCGAGCTTGCTGGCGATGATCGAGGCAATGCTCTTGTAGTTGAACGCGCCAAAGGCGACCGCTCGGGCCGCCACCGCCTCGGCGCGCGGACGGTCCAACTCCTTGAACAGCCGCAGGATGCCAAGGCATGTCCGAAACCCCTGTTCCGGATGCGGCCGGTTGGCGAGGATGGCGATGATCAGCCCCTCGGTCTGCGGGCCGATCGATGCGCCCCATGAGCGGAACCGCTCCGGCGTCCATGCGGCGTAGCGCCGGTGCGCGCTCGGCATATGCTCAGGGGCAGTGCCGTGCCTTGGACCGCCATAGCGGCGCTGATGCACCGCGACCCGCTTGCCTTGGTGGAAGATCTCAACCATCCGCTCGGTGGCGCGGGTATCGACTTGCTGGCGGATCAGCTGATGCGGCACCGAGTAGAAAAAGCCGCAGACCTCGACATGATAATCCAGCGAGACGCGGGCAAAACCCCACTCCGCAAACTCATGGTCGGTCTCTGGCAATGCCGCCAAAGCCTGGCGTTCGATCGTCTCGAACAAATGCCGCCGGCTGACGCCGAGCCTGCGCATGACATGCGCGTTGATCCGCTCCACCATGCCGGCAATCGCCTGGTTGGCTTCAGCCAGAGAGAAGAAAGTCTGCTGGCGCAACCGGCCCAGAATGTAGCTCTGGGCAAAGCGGACACCGGCTTCCACCTTCGCCTTGTCCTTCGGGCGCCGCGGCCGGGCCGGCAAAACACCAACACCGTAATGCGAGGCCATCCGGCCATAGCTCAGGTTGATCTCTGGATCGTAGAACGACGCCTTGTTGACGCCGGACTTCAGATTATCCGGCACGATCAGCCGCGGCACGCCGCCAAAAAACCGGAACATGCGGCTATGCGCGCCGATCCAATCCGGCAGCGTCTGGGTCCAGCTCGCCTCCGCGTAGGTGTAGTTCGACGCGCCCAGCACCGCGACAAAAATCTCCGCCATGCGCACGATGCCAGTTGCGGGATCGGTGATGCCCAACTTTTTGCCGGAATAATCGACGAACACCTTGTCGCCCGCCCGGTGCTCCTGGCGCATGACCGGTGACAGCCGTGCCTCGAACTCCCTGAACAAATCGCAGAACCGGCTGTAGCTGTACCCTTCCGGATGCCCGGCGCGATATTCCTCCCACAGCACCATCAGGTTCACGCCCGGGCGCTTGAACTCGCAGACCAGCTCGCTCCAGACCGGCTCGGCGCGCCGGCGCACCCCCCGCGGCGCGCCGCTGCGGGCAAACAGCCGCTCCTCCAAAACCGCATCACTGAGGTCGGCCGGCAACGGCCACGCCAGCCCCGCTGCCTGCGCCCGCTTCAGATTGTCCTGGATCGTGCTCCGCGCCACGCCCAGCATCCGCCCCATCGCCCTGGCGCTGATGCCGTCACTGGCCAGCCGTAAGGTTTGTCGTATCTGCCGCATCGTCAGCTCTCTCTTCGCCGGCATCCAGCCCTCCTCGTTGATGGTAACGAGAGGACAGTTGCCCGAGTTGCTGACCCAGCCGAAAACGCTGAAAAATCCCCGCCAGGTGGCCGGAATTAAATCGGAATGGTGGCCGGCTTCAAATCGGAACGCTGGCCGACATCAAATCGGAATCCCCGGCCGGCTTCCGTCGGAATCTGCACTCTACCGCCTTTACCGCGAAGAGGGGCTGTCTGTCCGCCGCCGCCGTGGCCGCAAACGGGCGCGTGGCAGCCGGACGCCGATGCCTGTGCCGCTGCGCCCGAACCAGCGTTGGTCGCTCGATTTCCTGTTGGATACCTTCGGGGCCGGCCGCAAGTTCCGCATCCTGGCGGTGAATGACGATTGCTGCCGAGAAAATCTCGGCCTGATGGCCGACACCAGCATCCCGGGCGCCCGGGTGGCCCGGGAACTCGATGCCCTCGTCCGGATCTATGGGAAGCCCGCCTGCATCGTCTCCGACAACGGAACCGAGTTCACCAGCAAGGCCATTCTGAAATGGGCCAATGAGAACGGTGTCGAGTGGCATTACATCGATCCCGGCAAGCCGCAGCAGAACGGCTACATCGAGAGCTTCAACGCAAGCCTGCGCGATGAATGCCTCAACGAAGAGATCTTCGACAGCCTGGACGATGCCCGCCGCAAGCTGGCCCTGTGGCGCTACGACTACAACAACGTCAGGCCACACTCATCGCTCGCCAACCAGACCCCCGCCGACGCGCGCCGGGCGCTTGAGCAATCTGAGGGCTCCGCGCCCGGCGCGCTTGCCCAACCCGAAGCCAACCATTATCAACCCCAAGGACTCTCGTTATGACTGAGGGGCGACCGGGGGGCAGGTCACCACGAGGACCTCGCGGCTGCCTTTCAGAGGTATAGAGCACAAAAGCTGCAATCCTGAAAAGCGGTATTACGCTTTTCAAAGTGCCGACGGCCGCTGTTGGCGAGCAGCCACTCGCGCAGCTCCGGGGTCAGGAGGATCATGCCGCCCTTCGGGGTGCAGGGCTGGATTCGCGTCTATATTCGTTTCTGTCTGTTTCGGCGTACTGTCAGGTATCAACACGCCCCAATCTATAGCGATTTCAGGGTCAAATTCACGCTCAATCGAATGAAGAATCCGAAAGTTTTGGGCATTGTCGGCGGCGAATGACAAGAGGCTCTTCGCCTCTTCAGGTGCGCCCGCCGCACGATAACGCTCTGCTAGCGCAAGGACGAGGCCGGCCTCGAATAGCTCAGGCGCTCGGAATCCAGTTTTCTGATTACGTTGATTGAAGTAGCGATCGAGCAAGGTCTTATGGTCATCTAAGGTCCAGCTCGGCACCTTTTCAAGAATGAGATGGACGACGAGAGCCTCAACTGACGGAGCCGCGAGAACATCGTGGTTGCGATTGATAGTCTCCGTGAAGTTAGGCGAGCGGTTTTCCGGGGGGACAATCTTGTTGTAGATACAATAAAGAGCAGATAAAGGCGTGCGCTGACCGGCGGTCAGGCCCGGAAGCATCTCTTCGATCCTGGTCGAGATTGCGCCTAAATCGGTCATGGTGGTTTTCGAGAGGAGGTGAGCAGCAAACTGTTGCAGAAAACCTTCAAGCCATTGCCGGCCCGCGTCAGGGCTCAGTAGCTCTGGTCTTCCAATCCAGTACTGAGGCGCAAGCGGCGCCTGCATAACGCCGTGTCTCTCTAAGCGAAAATCATAAACTTCGGTCTCGACCTTTGGCTGCCGTGACACGAATTCCAGGATGACTGTTCGGGCAACACGGGATAGGCCCTCAAGAGTAAGGTAGGTTGCATGGCCACTTTGAATAGTCTCTGTATAGGAAAAATCAGAATCTAAAAGCCGTGGCAGGTCTCGCAGGCTATGAACGTAACGCGAGCGGAGGCTGTAAGCCTCTTTGAGCCCGTCGCGGAGATCAAGACGCCCAGGTGCGCCTACGCGGCCCGTTTCTCGGAGGGCATGCTGCGGAATATGGTCGAGCGCAAAATCACGAAATCTGCGCGAAAGGGCGAGATGCTCGATTTTCACGAGAGCGCCCCGCACCCTTTCAGCAGTAATTGGATCTGCATCGGCTAGTGCGGCGTCGATACGACGGCGCTTTGACTCTTCGTAATCGCTCCACTGCCCCTCGTGACCATCGAAGTCCTGCGCCAGAGATTCGATGGATGCAACCAGCAAGGTATAAGCAAGTTCAAGATCATCTGCGATCCTATGCAGACCTGTGACATAGGTGCGTATCGCCTGCATTGCGGCGAGGAAGCATTTCCGTTTTAGAGCGATTAGATTCGCGACGAATGCTATCAAGACCTCAGCATCATTGGAACGAACCCAAATCTCTTTATCGAATACACGTCTAAGCAGCTTGTCTGGAGAGGTGGAGACGCCGAGACTTCGCTTTCCACTCAGGAGCCGCGCGCATAGATCAGGATCGGGCGTGCAAGTGGCACGAAGAACGAATGAAACGACGGCGGCGAAATCGTGCAGGTAGGGCTGGACACCATGAGAAACCAGTACGCCAGCCGCGATCTCGCCATCTTCCATCTGTTCAGTTAGCTCATAGACAAGCGGTCTTGGTACTCCAAATGGGTCTACTTGAAGCAATGTTCCGGCGGCTGTGACAATAGGTGTATCGTCCAATCCCGCGAGCACCAGATTCGAATATAAGACACCACGCAGTTTGTTTTTGCGGCCAGCCCCGTTGGGATAGAGCTTCCCCGATGTAATCTGAAGCACTACGTGGGTCCCTTCAAATCTTTCATGCGATCGCGCGCAAGCCCTTTACCTTCACTAGGTTGAGCAGCTTGAGCGACGGCCCGTCTGGTCGCTTCTCTCCACGCTCCCACTTGCTGACGGCGTCTTTCCGCACATTCAGGTAATGGGCAAAGACGGGTTGCGAGACTTGCTCGCGCTCCCGCAGAGCCCGGATTTCATCAGGCGTCAGAGGCTCGACTGGCGTCAGGCACAGGGCGTCGAATTCGCGCATCGTCGCCTTGTCGACGAGCCCAGCCGTGTGGAGGCCGGCTGCGGTCTTATGGACCGACGCCAGGATACCGCTCTCAACCTTTTTCTTTATCGCCGCCATCGCTTGTTACCTCGATCAACTCACCCGCTGCCTGAGCCCCTTCAAGCTGCTTCTCCGAAAACCCCAGCAACACGTCGGCCAAACGCTTCAGGGCCTTCAGCTCCTTGGCCGTCACGTTCGCCTTATCACTCTTGGCAAAGCCATGGGCGAAGAAGCTGTGGCCGCCAATTCGGAACAGAATAATTATCCGAAAGCCACCTGATTTACCGCCGCCGTCCCTCGCCACGCGCTGCTTGAACACACCGCCGCCAAGATCCGCGTCGTAACTCCCCTTCGCCACATCCATGGCCGCCTGGAGCAGCTTTGCGTCCGCCAACCCCGCTTTTCGTGCGAACCGGGCAAACTCCTTCGTAACGTAGACGCTCATCCCCGGTGGAGCCCACCGGGGACAAACGGAATATAGCTCTTAGAGCTATATTTTTCAAGCAACAAGGGCATGACGCGGTTCGCCCTCGGGGACTGTGGCCAAGCGCTTGTCGTGAACCCTCTTTGAACCCGCATCCAGCGCCGTCGCGATCTCCTCGGCGACCTTGTCTGCTGCCAGGACCAGGGCTTTATCCAGGTGGACATAGCGCTGGGTAACGCCCCGACCCGTGTGTCCGAGCAGGCCCGCGATCGTCAGCTCAGAGAAGCCGAGGTCGCCTGCGATGCTGGCGAAGGTGTGTCGAAGCACATGAGGGGTGACGTCCTTTAGCTTCGCAGCCAGGCAGAGGCGCTGGAGTACGCGGACGATACCTACAAAATGCCCGTCCCCGATCTCACTGGGGAAGACATAGGGATTGTCAGCTCCGCCAGCAGGTTGGGCCAGCAGTAACGTGAGCGCGGTCCGACCGATGGCGCGGAGCTGGGCGCCGCTCTTTGTCGTAGGAAAGCGCACGCAGGGAGCCTCGGGGTCGATCCAGGCACGCTCCAGCGTCAGGACCTCCATACGGCGAAAGCCAGTCAGGAGTATGGAACGAATTGCCGCAAGAGCGACCGGGCTTTCTTCAGTCGCCTCACGCATTGCCCTGCCGAGCGCATCGATCTCTCCCAGAGACAGGCGACGCTCGATCTTATTGTCCGTACTGACCTTGCGAACCCCTCGGGCAGGATTGTCCGCGATGACGTTCAACCGCGCGGCGTGCTCGAAGATCGTGTGCAACATGCCAACCG
Organism: Acidibrevibacterium fodinaquatile; assembly: GCF_003352165.1. Taxonomy (GTDB): domain Bacteria; phylum Pseudomonadota; class Alphaproteobacteria; order Acetobacterales; family Acetobacteraceae; genus Acidibrevibacterium; species Acidibrevibacterium fodinaquatile. Next base: position 616,164 of record NZ_CP029176.1, on the reverse strand, counting down.
TGCGGCCCGCGACACCGGCGCCGCCGGTGGCCACACCGCCGCGACCTGATCGGGGTTTGGCCGTCTTGCCAGCGACGACATCCGCCTGGAAGCGTTCAATATCGATAAGCTTGAGACTCTGAACCTTACGGTCGCCGAGAAGCGGGCGAATATGCGTCTCGATCCGGCTGCGATCGAGTACGAGTGTTTTTTTGGCGATCGGCCGGCGACGGCGGCCGAGCAGTTCTCCGCTCTCCGCCCTTTCGAGATACCAGTCGCAAACCTCTCCGACCGTCGGCGCAGTGCGGATCGCACGCTTTTCTTCAACCGGATCGGCGCCCTTCGCGACATCGCTGAGCTTGGTGCGGGCTAACTTGCGTGCTTCCTCCGGGGTTAACTCCGCCACCGAGCTAAGTGTGAGGCGTTTGCTGCGCCCCTCCGCGTTCCGGTACTGGATAATGTATGCCCCGGCGCCGCTTGGTTTGAACCGAACACCGAAGCCACGCAATTCGTCATCCCAGGCGACAACGTCTTTCTTCGACCGCGCCTCATCGGCCGCCCCTGGGGCTTGGGGGTCGTCGCCGTTCGCCTTCTTCGGGCGGAGGGCCTCTACGAGCCGCTTCGTAATCCTTGCCATCTCAAGCCTCCCTCTGTAGCGTGCCGTTTGCTTACCCGGAAGCCACCATAGCACACGGGTAAGCGCTGGGTAAGCCGAAGGGAGAAAAATGCAGCGTAAATCCGGCAAGGCAGGCGTAGTTATTAGACTGTTTTAACTTAGTAAATTCTGCTGCATCGGGGTAGATAGGGGCTCGGCGTAGACCTGCCGCGTCTTGCCAAGGTTGGGGTCGTGGGTTCGAATCCCATCGCCCGCTCCAACTTTTCCATATATTTCATAGAGTTATGATGGGGCCGCAGAGGCGGCCTCTTCGCTTTTTGGCCATGGTCAACACCTGGTCAACACCGAGAACCAGCGTGGGCCACTCGGGGCTTCCGGCTGACTGGTCTCCTCGAGTCGCCGCTGTCGGTCATTTGCCGTGCGAAGCCAATTCGACCGCCCAAGAGATTTTTTTTGACCCAACCCGCAGACGCGCGGGCGCACAGGCGTCCCTCCCACGAGGGCGGGTGACGCCGGATGGGCGCTGCGCTAATGAGCGGGGCGATGTGCAAACCTTTGTCATGGAGGGATAAACCCCAACGGCAAGTCCCTGCCCTATTCTCCCGCGGCCATGGGGAAGACGGCGTAGATGTTGCCGATTGAACGATCGCCAACCGGGCTCCATGCCATGGTCGCGGCCTGGCGTGCCGATGGCGCGCGAGTGGCGCTGGTGCCGACCATGGGGGCGCTGCATGACGGCCATGCGGCGTTGATCCGCGCCGCGCGGGCCGAGGCCGAACGGGTCGTGGTCTCGATTTTCGTCAACCCGCGTCAATTCGGCCCGAATGAGGATTTCGACCGCTACCCGCGCGACGAGGCGGCCGATGTCACTGCCGCCGCCCGGGCTGGCGCCGATCTGGTTTATGCGCCAGCCATCAGCGCCATGTACCCATCCGGCTATGCCACCACGGTTAGCGTTACCGGGCTGAGCGAGGGGCTGTGCGGCGCCCAGCGGCCTGGGCATTTCGACGGCATGGCGACAGTGGTAACCAAGCTTTTACTGCAAGCAGGGGCTGATAGCGCCTGGTTCGGCGAGAAGGATTATCAGCAATGGCTGGTGGTGTGCCGCCTGGTCGCCGATCTCGACATCCCGGTGCGGCTTTGCGCGGTGCCGACGGCGCGCGAGGCGGACGGGCTTGCGCTCTCGTCACGCAACCGCTTCCTCTCCCCCGGCGAACGCGCCATCGCGCCGCGTCTTGCCGCGGTGTTGCATGAGATCGCAACACGGGCGACCGCAACCCCAGACGCCATCGCGCCGCTCCTCGCGGAAGGCCACGCGGCCCTCACCGCGGCCGGGCTCAAGGTCGAATATCTGGAAATCCGTGACGCCGAAACCCTCGCGCCCTGCACGACGTGCCATGCCCCGGCTCGGGTTCTCGCCGCGGTGCGGCTGGGCTCTGTCCGGCTGATCGATAACTGGCCAATCCCCGCCGCCGCGCAGCGCGCGTAGCCCGCGTGAGGGTGGCAAGGGCACTCATCGACGGAGAGGTAGCCCGCCGGCCTGTGCGCAAAGCCCGCCCCGGGCCATCATCCGTGCTCAGCCGAGGAACTGGATCAAGGCGAAGCTGATCGCAACGATAAGTGCGAGCGAGACCGTGACGGCGCTTGCCACGGGCAGGCCGGCGCGGGCGATCTGGCGCAGATCGGTGCCGAGGCCGAGTGCGGCCATCGCGATCACGGTCAGCCAATTCGCCGCCGTCGCCATGGGCGAAAGCAGAGAGTGCGGGACATAATCGAACGAGCGGAGAGCGGCAAGGCCGAGAAAGCCGACGATAAACCATGGCACCAGATGATGAAGCCGCAGCCGGTACGCCAACCTATCGCCCGCCGCCGCTCCCTGTCCCGGATCCTCGCCATCGTCTTGCAACCGGTGCGCGATCAATGACAGGACCAAGAGCACCGGTCCGAGCATGAGCACGCGCGCGAGCTTGACCAGCGTGCCGATATGGACGGCGATCGTGCCCGCGGGAACGGTCGCGGCGAGCACTTGCGGCACGGCATAGACCGTCAGACCGGCCAGCACGCCATATTGCGCGCCGCTGAGATGGAGAAGCGGTATCAATCCGGGCAAACCAAGGACGGTGGCAACGCCGAGCACCGCGGTGAAGGCGATAGCGGTCGCGACATCCTCGGCTTTGGCGCCAATCGCCGGCGCGACGGCCGCGATGGCCGAGTTGCCGCAAATCGCGTTGCCACAGGCAACGAGCAGCGCCATCCGCGGCCGCAGCCCGAGCAGGCGCCCGATGCCATAGCTCATGGCGATGGCAACACCGACCACGCCGACGATCCCGACCAATAACCCGGGGCCGACGGCCGCGAGCGCCTGCGCGCTGAGGGTAGCGCCGAGCAATAGGATGGCAAGCTCGAGCAGGATTTTGGCGCTGAAGCGAATGCCGCCGATCCAAAGCGCGCCCGGCATCCAGACTGTGCGGACCACCGTGCCGACAAGGATCGCCAGCACCAGGGCTTCGAGCCAGGAGCGTCCGAAGACTCGAGCCTCCAGGCTGGCGAGCGCGGTCGCGACGAGGCTGACGGCAAGACAAAGCATCGTGCCCGGGATGAGACGCGCGACGATCGGAAAGGCTGCACCGCCGGCAGGCCTGGGCACGAGACTCACGATCTCGCCGTCCCGAGCGGGGTTCGAGGTGCGACGCATCAGCGGATGAAGAGCCAAAAACTGGCCAGAACCGTCATCATTCCGCTGAGCAGCAAAGGCAGCATGACAATTTGCACCAGAGCCGCCCGACCGCTGATCGTGCCGCCGCCGGTTTCAACCTCGCCGCCGAGGAAATCACGAAAACTGCGATGCGGTCCCTCACCCTGATGGCGAGCCGCGACCGCGCCACCACCGACAATGCCAGCGAAATAAACCAGCACCGTGACCCAAACAACGGCGATTGAGAGCGGCGCTTCGCCGAACGCGAAACCCACCCAAGCGGCGACGAGAAACCAGATCACACCCGCCATAGCGATCGCAATCGCGCCGCCATGGACACTGCGGTCCAAGGCCGCGCGGGCGGGATGGCGGGAGAGGAAATACTCGGCCAGCCACGCACTTGCATACGTGCCGAGAGCGACCCCGTTATCTTCGTACGCTCGAAGAGCGAGAGATTGATCAGCATTGGTCATCACACGAAACCCTTTCATCGTTCCGAGGCGTTGCGGTTGTCACGAGAACGGATGTATGCCGAGGCATTTGATATTAAAATAAGATTGTTTATATGATTTTAATCAATTTTTCCGATTGGACACGGTTATCACCAGCTGCGATGCCTTCCCGAGCGCCTCGGGGATTGTCATCAGGCAATGTTCTGTATTCTAGATTGAAGCTAGCAATTTAATTCGTTTGATCGAACGGAATGGCCGCGCCATTTTGCGTGCTGTCAGCCAGAGGGTCTGGCGACGTCGATCTGATCCCAGCGGAGGTTTCTCTCATGCGTCTCACTCTTCTCGCCGCCGGCGGCATGCTTGCCATCACACTGGCAACGGCGGCTAAAGCTCAGCCAGAGCATGTCTGGGCCGAAGGCTTCATCCCCAATCTCGCGACGCAAACAGAACTGGCCAGCGCAACACCACCGCACGCGGCAACCGCCATCGACCTCGCCGCCGCGCGTCCGCCAGGAGAGGCGCAAGCCTGCTGATCACGGCTGAAAGCAGCGGTTCAGGTAAAGGAGACATGGCGATGATGGAGAGGGTTGCCTTGCCGGGCGTGATCCGCGCCGGGCGGCGGGAGATGCTCCGCATGGCTGCCGGCGCGACCGCCGGGCTGATCATCGGGCGCGCCCGTGCCGACGATCGCGCGACGATGACGTTCCCGTTCGCCAATGGCCAGCGCGAGATCGTCCCCGCAGGCGCTTTTCCCGAGAAAGGTCCGATGATTTTACAGCGCACGCGCGCGCCGGTTCTCGAAACTCCTTGGGAGTCGCTCACCAGTCACATTTTTACGCCCAATGATCAGTTTTACGTACGCTGGCATTTCGCCGATTTTCCCAATCGCGTCGAGGTTTCGCCGGATAAATTCCGCTTGCGGATTTCCGGCGACGTGAGCCGCCCGCTCGAGATTTCGCTCATCGATCTGGTGCATGAGTTCGAGCCGGTCGAAATCGCCGCCGTCAATCAGTGCTCGGGCAATAGCCGCGGCTTTGTGACGCCACGTGTGCCCGGCGCGCAATGGGGACATGGGGCGATGGGGAATGCCCGCTGGACCGGGGTGCGGCTGCGCGATCTGTTGGCGCGGGCGGGGCTCAAGCCATCGGCCACGCATGTCGCTTTTCGCAGCCTCGAGGATAAAGAGAGCCCGTTCCCGCCGCCACTCCATTTCGAAAAAACACTGGAACTGGATCATGCCAGAGACGGCGACGTCATGGTCGCCTATGCGATGAACGGCGAACCGCTGCCCTTGCTCAACGGCTATCCGCTCCGCCTCGTGGTGCCGGGCTGGTATGCGACATATTGGGTGAAGATGCTGAGCGAGATCGTGGTGATGGATCACCCCGGCACCGGCTTCTGGATGGCTACCGCCTATAAAGTACCGGCGAGACCCAACGGCGCGATGCAGCCGGGCGAGGCCAATGTTCCGATGGTGCCGATCTCGACTATGACGCCGCGCAGCTTCTTCACCACCCCCGCGGCGGGCGCAGAAATTCCTTATGGCCGGCCGACGCTGATCCAAGGGTTTGCGTTCGGCGGCAGCAGCGGCCTTCGCTCCGTCACTCTCTCGCTCGACCATGGGCGAACCTGGCGCCCGGCGGAACTCGGGGAGGATTATGGCAGCTACAGCTTTCGCGCCTGGCGCTTTGTGCTGACGCCGACAGCACGCGGGCCATGCCGCCTTCTTGTGCAAGCCATCAACGCCAAGGGCGAGCAGCAGCCGCTCGCGGTGAACTGGAACCCGGGCGGCTTCATGTACAACCCGGTCGAACAGCTTACGCTTTCGGTGGTATGAGGGAGAGCCGCCATGTTTCGTATGTTTGCAATCGCGTTGGCCCTCCTCGCGGCGGTGACGCTGGTTTGGGCGGAAGAACCCGCGCCCGTCGCGCCCCCAACTTTCGATTGGACCACAAAATCTTTTGATCTCCCGAGCCGCGGGGCGCTGTTTCAGGGATCGGGCGCTGCTCTCCTCAATCAAGACTGCCTGATCTGCCACTCGGCAATGTTCGTCGATGAACAACCCGCGCTTCCCGCCGCCACCTGGCGGGCAGAGGTTCTGAAAATGAAAAAAATCTTTGGCGCGCCGGTCGACGACAAAGACATCGCCGGCCTCGTTGCGGCGCTGACCGCGCGGCACGGGACGACGCCAGATGCCGCGCCAGCCAGCGATCTCGGCGGCGGCGGATGAAGGAAGCGGCTTGGATCAGTGGAAATTCCGGCTTTTGATGCGAAGCTCGCCGGGGGGCTCGCACCCCATGGCGATATCACCGGCGCCGACCGCGGCGAGAGCGTTGGAAAGATCGGCGATTTTATGAACGATGAGGTGCACGACCTCGCCTTCGCGCTGAACGACCCCGCGTGCCGCAAGCATCGTTGCCGACAGGATCACGCGCCGGTTGGCCTCAAACAGCTTCGGCCAGATCACCAGATTGGCGATCGCGGTTTCATCCTCCAGCGTGACGAATAGCACCCCCTTGGCGCTGCCCGGGCGCTGGCGCACCAGGATGAGGCCAGCGGTTTCGCACCATTGGCCATCGCGCGCGGCCATCGCCTCGGCGCAGGTGACGAGGCCGCGCCGGCGGAGATCGGCGCGCAGAAACTGAACCGGATGGGCGCGCAGCGACAGGCCGAGATGATCATAATCCGCCACCACCTCGCCGCCTTCGGTCATCGGGCGGAGGGTGATGTCAGGTTCGGCGATTTCGGGCACAATCTCGCCAATGCTGGCGTCGGCGGCGGCAAACAGCGGCAGCGGCGCCGCGCCCAAAGCCTTGATCGCCCAGAGCGCCTCACGCCGCGCGAGGCCAAATGCCGGGCGGAAGGCATCGGCGGCGGCCAGCGCCAGCAATGCCGCATGCGGGATATGCGCGCGGCGCCAGAGATCCTCGACCGAGGCAAACGGCGTGTCGGCGCGCGCGGCGATGATCGCGGCGGCATGGGCATTGGCGAGGCCCTTGACCATGCGCAAGCCAAGCCGCACCGCAAGACGCGCCTTATTCCCCGTCGGCTCCAAGGTGCAATCCCAGCGCGAGGCGTTGAGGGAAACCGGGCGCACCTCGACGCCATGAGCGATGGCGTCGCGCACAATTTGCGCCGGGGCGTAAAACCCCAGCGGCTGGGCGTTGAGGAGGGCGGCGCAAAACACGTCGGGATGCCAGCATTTCAGCCACGCCGAGGCATAGGCGATGAGTGCGAAGGAGGCCGCATGGCTCTCGGGAAAACCATAGGCACCGAAGCCTTCGAGCTGGCGGAAGGTGCGCTCGGCGAATGCCTGCTCATAGCCGTTGGCGATCATTCCGGCGATCAGCCTGTCGCGAAATACCGAGACGCCGCCGCGCTGTTTGAAAGTTGCCATCGATTTCCGCAATTGATCCGCCTCCCCCGGCGTGAAGCCGGCGCAGACGATGGCAACCCGCATCGCCTGCTCCTGAAACAACGGCACACCGAGGGTTTTGCCAAGAACCCGCGCGAGTTCCGGCGTTGGATAGGCAACCGGCTCGCGCCCTTCGCGGCGGCGGAGATAGGGATGGACCATGTCGCCCTGAATGGGCCCCGGCCGCACGATCGCGACCTGGATGACGAGGTCATAATAGGTGCGTGGCTTGAGGCGGGGCAGCATCGCCATTTGCGCCCGGCTTTCGATCTGAAAAGTGCCGAGCGTGTCGGCGCGGCGGATCATCGCATAGGTGCGCGGCTCTTCGGCGGGGATGCTGGCGAGATCGAGCGTGATCCCTTTGTGGGCGGCAAGCAGATCGAGCCCGCGGCGGAGACAGCTCAGCATGCCAAGCGCCAGGACGTCGACTTTCATGAAACGCAGCGCATCGATATCGTCTTTGTCCCACTCGATGACCTGACGGTCGGCCATCGCCGCGGGCTCGATCGGGACGAGATCGTCGAGCCGGTCATGCGTGAGCACAAACCCGCCGGGGTGCTGGCTCAGATGGCGCGGGGCGCCGATGAGCTGGCGAGCGAGAGCGAGCGTCAGACGCAAGCGCCGATCTCGAGGATTGAGGCCCAATGCCGCGATCTGCTCGTCGCTGATCTCGGCATCCGACCATCGTGACAGCTGGGTTGCGAGCAGCGTGATGATATCTTCGGAAAGCCCCAGGGCTTTGCCGACGTCGCGCAGCGCCGCACGCGCGCGATAGCGGATGACGGTCGCGCAAAGCGCGGCGTGATCGCGGCCATAGGTATCGAACACCCATTGGATAACCTGCTCACGCCGTTCATGCTCGAAATCGACGTCGATATCGGGGGGCTCGCGCCGCTCCTCGGAGATGAAGCGCTCAAACAGGAGATCGTTGCGCTCAGGGTCGATCGCGGTGATGCCAAGACAATAACAGACCGCGGAATTGGCCGCCGAGCCGCGCCCTTGGCAGAGAATGCCTTGTGATTTGGCAAAACGCACGATGCTGTGGACAGTGAGGAAATAAGGCGCGTAGGCGAGTTTTTCGATCAGCGCCAATTCATGCCGCAGAATTGCCTGCACCTTTGCCGGAACCCCTTCCGGATAACGCGCAGCAGCACCCTTCCAGGTGAGATCGGCGAGCGTCTCCTGCGGCGTGAGCCTGGGATCGTCACGCTCCTCGGGGTATTGATAGGCGAGTTCGTCAAGCGTGAAGCGGCAGTCTTGCATGATCGCGAGTGTGCGGGCGAGCGCTTCGGGATAGCGGGCAAACAGCCGGTGCATCTCCGCCGGCGGTTTGAGATAGCGATCAGCGTGGCGCTCGCGCCGGTCGCCGAGATCGTCGATGGTGACATGATGGCGGATGCAGGTGAGGACATCCTGCAAGCGCCGCCGCCCGGGTTCGTGAAACAGCACGTCATTGGTGACGACGGTCGCGACCCGCAGCGCCGCCGCGCAGGTGGAAAGTTCCCACAGCCGAAGCTGATCATTGGGCCGCCGCTGAAGCGTGAGCGCGAGATGGGCGCGAGCGCCGAAGAGCTCACGCAGTCTTCGCAAACGTGCCCGCAGCGTGTCATCGGCGCGATCGGGGACAAGGACGGCGATCAGCCCCGCGGCATGGGCGGCGAGATCGTCCCAGGTGAGATGGCATCGCCCCTTGCCGCCGCGGCGCTTGCCCGAGGAGAGCAAGCGGCAGAGCCGGGCATAGGCGGCGCGGTCGGTCGGATAGACGAGCACCGCGGCGCCATCGCTAAGATCGAGCCGGCAGCCGACGATCAGGCGAACACCGCTCGCTTTCGCCGCTTCGTGGGCGCGCACGATCCCAGCGAGCGTGTTGCGATCGGTGATCGCGAGCGCAGCAAGGCCAAGGGTTGCGGCGGTCGCGAATAAATCCTCGCACGATGAGGCGCCGCGCAGGAAACTGAACGGCGAGGTCACCTGCAGCTCGGCATAGCCCGCGGTCATGCGAAAATCCCGTGCAGGAACCATGCTTGCGCGCCGCTCGCGGCATCTTCACCGTCGCCGGCGCGGAAAATCCAGAACCGCGCGCCGGCCTCGTCCTCGATGCGGAAATAATCCCGCACCGCCGCCAGTTCGGCGTCACGCTTCCACCATTCGCCGAATATCCGCTCTGGCCCGTCGGCGCGCGCAACCCGCCGCCGCTGGCCGCGCCAGGTGAAGGCGAGCGGCGGATGATCGGGGAGCAGGGCAACGGTTTCGATCCGCTCCGGCGGGGTGAAAAGCCGCGCCGGGCGTGGCCATCCGGCCGGCCAGGTGGCACCGGTCGCGGGAGCGAGGGGCGGGATGCGGCGCACGCTCCGCTCCGGCACGTCGCTCATCACCGGGGCGGCGCGATAGACCCGCTCGGCGCCGATGCGGTTGGCGAGCACGTCGATCAGATCGGCGATATCCGGCGCCGGCGCCGCGATCAGCGCGGATGCGCGTTGGGTTGCGGCCAGCGGCTCGGTCAGCGAAGCGGCCAGCGCCAGGGTCTCGATCCCGAAGCCGGGGTCGATAGTCTCGATTTTCTCGCAGAAAAGCCGGGACAAATGTTTAGGCTCGCGGAGCGGCCGGGCAGTGCCGATGCGGATCGCCTGGGCGGCGCGATCGACGCGATGGCAGAGGAGGTCGAGCCGGCGGGCGCCGAGCCCCTTGGCTTCCAACGCCACGGCAAGCGGCCGGGCCAGAGCGGCGATGGCGGCGGCGATGGTCTCGGCGGTGGCGATCGGTTCGGCGAAATGGCGGCGGACCTCGATCAGCTCGGGCGCGCGGACCGGGGTGATCGGTTCGGTGAGCCGCCCGAGTGCTTGATCGAGCCTTTGCAGAAGCTCCGGCCCGAAGCGGCGCGCGAGGGGGGCGCGCGGCTGAGCCATGAGATCGCGGATGCGAAGAAAGCCGAGCGTTCGCAAAGCGGCGACCAGCGCCGGCGAGAGGCGGAGGGCCGCGAGCGGCAGGGGCGCGATGGCGGCAGCCGTGTCACCGATGGGCGCCACCGTGATCGGCCGCGCCGCATGACGCGCCAGCGCGTGCGCCGCCCCCCAGGTGTCGGCACAGGCGGCGCGGGCACGGATCCCGGCAGCGGCGAGACGCGCGCGCATGGCGGCAAGCATGGCCTCTTCGCCGCCATGGAGATGATCGGCGCCGGTGGTGTCGATGACGATGCCATCCGGCGGATCGGCGGCGGCGAGCGGCGCGTAATGGCGAAGCGCCCAGAGCGCGAGCCGCTCGAGTGCGGCGGCATCGGCCGCCGGATCGGCGCGCGCGGTCATGAGGCCGGGGATCAGCGCCCGCGCCTTGGCCACCGCCATGCCCGGCCGCAGCCCCGCCGCCGCGGCCGCCGCATCGGTGGCCAGCACCACCCGCCGGCCGCCATCCTGGCCGATGAGGGCCAGCGGCCGCTCACCCGGCGGCGCCGCGCCGCCCGCCCGCCGCCGCCAGCGGTCGGTCGGCCAGCGCGGCAGGAACAGCGAGACGACCCGCGTCATCGCACGCCTCCAGCTCGAATTCGGCAGTTTCTCCCGCCCGCGCGCGGATCAGCGCGACCAGCCAGCGCGGCCGGCCAACCCCCGGCACCGGCAGCGGCGTCGATGCCAGCACGGAGACCCGCCAACGTGTCTCGGCCGCGCTCGGCTCGAACGTCGCCGCCTCGCTCTGGCGCCGCCAGCGGCGCAGCACGAGGCCGAGGGTGCCGGTGCCTTCGGCGGCGATCTGCAGCCGGCGCGAGGCGGTCATCGAAAGCCGTGCGACTTCGGCGACGACAGCGCCAAGCCCGCCATGGCGCAGCCCCTCCTCGGCGCAGGCGAGCGCTGTTTTGTCGTCACCCGCTTCGAGATAAATCACCCGATCGGGGCCGAGCCCAGCCTCGGCCAGCGCCGGCGCAAACAGATCCGGCCGCGCGAGACACCACAGCACCATGCCGCCGGCGCGGGCGGCGATGCCGGCGGCAAACAGGGCCGCAGCGGCAGCATCGATCGCCGCATGGCCGCCGCCGGCGATCTCATGCACCGCCCCACGCGCAAGGCCACCGCCGCGCAAATGGGCATCGATCGCCGCGATCCCGAACGGCAACACAGCCCGCCCAGGCCGGCGCCCCTCAAGCGTCTCGATCCGCGCGCGCAGAGACTCGATGGCGGAAAACGGCCGCACGGGTGACGTTGACCTCTTGCAAATGGGAAAAATGTTCGCCTATTGTTCTCATCGACGCGGGCCCGAGTCAAGCCCGCTATGCCCGGGGAAAGGGGGGGCGGGATCACGGCTTTGATCCATCACCGGCTATGGACCGGAATCCCAAAGTCATCAACCGCGCTCAATCGAACTTTCGGTTCCACTGCTACCGGACCCCAAAATTATGGTGTAAAAAGCCAAAATTACGAGATTTTACATGTGATTGACGAATCAACTCGCGGCATGGCGGGCTCAGCCGCCGTCGGCTTCTCCGCCCGCAGCACGAGGAACGCCGCGCCGATGCCGGTGACTTTCCCTCACAACGAGGGCAATCCACAGCCCCGATCCAGCTACCAGCGCGGCGGTGACCCACATCGCCGGCACCACGCCGCCGCTCCCTTGCGCGACCACACCCAGCAGCAAGGCGCCAATGGCATAGCCGGTGTCTCGCCAATAGCGATAGGTGCCGAGCGCGCGACCACGCCATAGCGGCGGCGCCAAATCTGCCATCGCCGCGATCAGGTTCGGATAAAGCAGCGCCATGCCAAGACCCATGATAGCGGCGGCGGTCAGCCACCACGCGAGGTCATGTCCCATCGCGGTGACGGCGATGCCGACAGCCAGCAATGCGAAGCCGGTCACGATTGGCGGCTTGCGGCCTATCCGGTCGGCCAAATGCCCGGTCCAGAGCTGCGAGCCGCCCCAAACCATGGCGTAAAAACCAGTAATCCAGCCGATCTCGACCAAGCCAAGATGCCGGGCACGGAAATAGACCGGAAACAGTACCCAGACCAGGGTATCGGCGATCTTGTTCGCGACCCCGCCTTGGCACAACGCCCTGTAGGTGGGGTCGCGGAACGACACTCGCAGGAAAATGTCATGCCAGCGCGCGCCGTCATCGTCAGGGGATGGCTGGACCGGGTTCATTTGCTTGTGTTCGACCTGCACCCAGGCGAGGGTATCGCGCACCCAGATCAGCACCGTCAGCGCCAGCGCCAGCACCAGAAACCCGAACGCCAGCAATGCCCAGCGCGGCCCATACTGCGCCGCCAAATAGCTGGCCCCAAGCCCTCCCATGCCCACCGCGGCATATCCCGCCGCTTCGTCGATGCCAATCGCCAGTCCGCGCTGGTGGCTGCCGGCGACATCCACATGCATGGTCACGGTCATCGTCCAGGCACACGCCTGATTGATGCCGAGAAAAACATTGGCGGCAACAATCCACCACCAGTTCGCGGCGAAGAAAATCAAGAGCGGGATCGGCAATCCCGCCAGCCATCCCAGCAATAGAACCTTCTTGCGGCCGATCCGATCCGCAAGCCCGCCGGCGACGACATTCAGCGCGCCTTTCACCAGGCCGAAGGAAAAGACGGAGGAGACAAGAAACAGATAGGCGCCCTTCGCCACGCCGAACTCCCCACTGAGCGGCGGCAGCACCGTGCGTTCCATGCCGAGTGTCAGCCCGACGAAGAAAACCTGCACGGTCTGCAACGTGAACTGCGCCAGATTGACGCGGATTCCACGTGGATGGCTGACATCCGTGGCCGCCGGCGCGGATGGTTCTGCGGACACGATCATTGCCGCGCGTGATCGGCGCGCGAGACGGCGCTGAGTGCTATGAAGGCGGCACCGAAGGTTGTGAGGCGCCCGAGCCAAGGGTCGAGTGGCGCCAGGACACGGGCAAACATGCCGACCGGCGGATAGAAAACGACGCCGCGGGGTACGCTCACGGTAAGCCCGGCGCGTTCGGCGAGGGCGCGCAATTCGTTTGCGTTGCGGAAATGCGCTGTCTTCCAGAAATCGTTCAGGATGAACAGAACGTTCATGCGTGCTTCTCCTGCGCTGCGGCTGAAAGGTCTTGCACGGACAGGAGGCCGGCGTTGGCGGCACGGATGGCGGCAGCCTGCGGCGGTGGCGGCGGGATGTCGGCCAGCATGGCACGCACGAACGCGTCCTGGTCGTCGATCCTGAAGGCCAGGTTGAAGCGCTTCTCGAAGCCGATGGTCGAGCTCGGCTTGCCGGAAAGTCCGCGCCCGCAGACCGAGCCGGAGAAGGCGCCTGGCAGAACCTCCACGTAGTCCGGCAGTGCCCGCAGCCGCTGGACGCTAGTAAACAGCGCCCGCGCGCCGTCCTCAGCGCTGGTGGCCAGTTCCGTGCGGCCGAGATCGCCCACCATCAGCGTGTGCCCGGTGAGGGCGAACCACGGCTCCTCCCCGCGCGTGCGGTCGCACACCAGCAGGCAGATATGCTCGGGCGTGTGGCCAGGCGTATGGATCACCTCGATCTCGACATTGCCGAGCGGCAGCACTTCGCCGTCGGACGTCTCCTTGTAGTGGTAGGTTACGTCGGCGCCGGGGCCAAGCACGTACGGCGCGCCGACGGCCTCGGCCAGCGCGCGTCCGGCGGAGAGGTGGTCGGCGTGCAGGTGCGTGTCAATCACGTAGCGGATTTGTAGCCCGAGCGCCTCGGCTTCCCGCAGATAGGCGTCCGGCTTGCCGACCGGGTCCACCACGACGCCGACCCCCTTGCCGCCGCAGCCAAACAGGTAAGAGGCGGCAACCGGGTCGGTATGGAGAAATTGGCGCAGGATCATGGAACCCTCCTTGCTGACCGATCGGCCGGGCCCACCCGTTCGCGGCGGCGCGTTGCTTGACAGGTGCGGGCGTCGGCCTATATAATCCATTAATTAATGGAATGATGGATGATGTCAAGCGCCAATCCAAAACGCGCCGTCTTCGAGCAGTTCGCTGTGGTCGCGCGGGCCCTCGCGAACCCGCACCGGGTGGAATTGATCGAGCTCGTGGCGCAAGGCGAGCGAAGCGTGGAGGATTTGGCCCGGCTCTCGGGCCTGACAGTCACGAACGCCTCGCAGCACCTGCATCTCTTGCGTCGGGCGGGGCTTGTGGTTGCGCGGCGCGCCGGCAAGCACGTCCTGTATCGGGTCGGGGAGCGCGACGTGGTGGATCTGCTGATGGCGGTGCGCCGCACCGCCGAGCGGGGCATCGCTGAGATCGACAAGATCGTAGAAAGCTATTTCCACGCGCGGGATAAGCTTGAGCCAGTGTCACATGACGAGCTGGCCAACCGGCTGCGCGATGGCGTGGTAACGCTGATTGACGTGCGGCCAGGCGAGGAATTTGTTGCCGGGCACATTCCTGGCGCCGTGAACATCCCGCTCGACGAGCTGCCGCGACGGCTTAGCGAGTTGCCTGCCGACCGCACTATCATCGCCTATTGCCGTGGTCCATACTGTGTCTTCGCGTTCGAGGCTGTCGCAGCACTACGTGCCCAGGGCTACGACGCCCGCCGGCTGGCCGACGGCTACCCGCAATGGTGGGCTGCACAACGGCCGGTTACCTCAGCGGTTGCTTGACATAGCAATGGCTTTCCATCGCGGAATGATGCCGAGAAATGGAGAAACAACATGATAGATGCAGACATGCGGTCTTCTCATGGCGCTAACGACCCTCCAGCAAATTGGCTTGCTCCTGCGGGCACGGCCATGGCGATGCTTGCATGCTACGGCGTGACCGCGGTATCCCCGAAGGCAGCCCAATGGGAATGGGAATGGGGATGGCCATGGCCAAGAAGATGAAGGGCCAGGAACGACCAATGCTGTCGCGCCGGGCATGGATTGGAAGGCTTTCGACGCTGGCCGGGCTGGTGCTCCTGACCAAACGCGGCGCGGCGGCCACGACTACACAGACCACGAAAGCCGCGGCACATTATCAGGACTCCCCGAACGCCGGCCAGATGTGCGGGATGTGCAAGTTCTTCATTCCACCCGGCGGCAAGCCGGGATCTGGCATGATGGGTGGGACCATGGGTCCTGGCATGATGTCAGGAGGAACCTGCCAACTCGTGGAGGGGCGTATCAACCCGATGGGTTGGTGCCAACTCTATGGTCCGCTCTCTGGCTGAGCGTGTCGGCCGCCCGCCGGACCCCGGTTAATTGCGCCATTCGCAGCGACGGATGGCGCAAGCTGTTCGTCAAGATGCTGTGGTACGAATGGAGGATATGAGAGTGAAAGCTTCGTTGTCATTCGTCGCCATGATGGGCGCAGCCGCCGCATTGGCGCCGGCTTGGGCTTGGTCGCAGACACTGGGCGAACCCTACCGGTATGGCATGCCGATGATGTGGGGGTGGTCTGGCATGATTTTCGGACCCTTGTTCATGATCCTGATGCTCGCCGCGGTGATCGTGGTCGCGGTCTTAGCCATCCGGTGGCTTGCCAGCCCTTGGCAGGGAGCTGGGGCACTGCCCCATTTGCCGCCGAACCGGACGGCGCTTGACATCCTCAATGAGCGCTTCGCTCGCGGCGAGATCGACCAAGCCGAATACGAGGCAAAGCGGCGCCTGATTTCTCAAGGATGAGGGGTGCGCGTATGCATATCAGGAAATCGATCGAGCCGCTGCCTTTGTCGAACTTTATCGAACAGACCAAGTCTGGGTATTGTGGGTAGCAACCAGTAGCATTATCGGGAGTCTCATGATGATGAAAGCCAGCACACAGTTGGAGCAAATTGTCAGTGTCGGCCGTGGTAAATGGCTTGCTCCTGCGGGCACGGCCATGGCGATGCTTGCATGCTACGGCGTGACCGCGGTGATCGGTCTCTTGTCCCTAATAGGGATCAGTGTGGCGCTGCCATTTCGGGCGCCGATCATTATTTTGTTTTCCGCAATAGCGGCAGCCGGTCTGCTTGGCTCCTACAAGCGGCACCATAGCCGCGCGGCTGTCGTTCTCGGTCTGGCCGGGTTCATCTTGATTGCTGGCAGCAAATTCCTTCCTCCAAACCGAAAAGCTGAAGCGCTTGTTATCGAAGGGGTGGGTTTCACTTCCATGCTTGTAGGCAATTTTTTCTCATTCCGGGCAAGGCGGTTGGCTGGTGCGTCCTGTACCGTTCCGCGTATGGCCTGAACACACATGCACGACAGACCGGCCATTCCCAATATCCTGGCCACCAAGCGGTACAGCGCTCCTTCGGTATTCCAGCCAGAGAACCTGCTACGCGAGGCGCGGCGGCAACGCGGCTTGGCAGAGCAAGACGTCCCCGCGGTCTGTGCCCTGGACCCAGACGGCGATCTGGTGCGCACGCTGCGGCGTACCGGACAGGGGCGCCCGGCGGCGGGTTGGGCCTGCTATCACACCGAGATGCTGCTGACCGAACATCAGGGGATCGAGATCGGTGTCGTTGGCCTAGCGGTCGGCGCGCCCTTTGCCGTGCTGGTCGCCGAACAGCTTTTTGTTTCCGGCTGCCGGCTGCTGCTCAGCGTCACCTCGGCGGGGCAGATCGTGCCGTGTGGGCCGACGCCCTATTTCGTGCTGATCGACCGCGCGCTGCGCGATGAAGGCACCAGCCATCACTATCTGCCGCCTTCGCCTTACGCCGAAGCCGACGCCGCGCTTGCCGAACGCGCCTTCCGGGCAGTGGCCGACCTGCCGGTGCCGATGCATCGCGGCACGAGCTGGACGACCGACGCGCCCTACCGCGAGACCGAGGACGCGATCGCCGCTGCGGCCGAACATGGCGCACTCGCAGTCGAGATGGAAGCCGCCGCGCTCTATGCCTTCGCCAAAGCACGCGGCAAGCCGGTTCTGTGCTTCGCGCATGTGACCAACCAAATGGCGCGGATCGAAGGCGATTTTGAGAAAGGCGACGAGGACGGCGCGGGTGACGCGATTGCCATCATCGCGGCGGCCGCGCGCGGCTGCGGCTTCGCCCGATGACCGGCTCGCCGCGGAACGCGCGCCGGGCGAGCGCAGAAAGTTACCTCCATCGTGGCCAGCACCGTCTTATAGCTGGCGAACAGAGCAAGTTCGGCATCGCCGGCTCGCAACAACAATCATGTTGGAGGAGCAGGCGTTGCGGAATTCTGGTCATCATGGGGTGTCCTCTTTGCGTATTTCCTTGATCCAGCGCAAGGACCGCACCGCCGAACCAGCACAATATTTGGCCGGGAGGCGGAGATTGTCGATATGAGCGAAGGAATTTTTCCAGCAACGGCAATGCCTGATCCGGAATGGTGGGAAATTCTCTGGCCGCGGCCACGCGAAGTCCTTGCCAGATTCGGCATTGATCCCAGGATGGAGGTGGTCGATCTCTGTTGCGGCGACGGGCTTTTCACCGCCGCCTTGTGCGACATGGCGCGGTATGTGTTCGCGGTCGACCTCGACCCAGGCATGCTTGACGTCGCCAGCGCGCGGATGTCCGCGGCAGGGATGACGAATTGCGATTTCATCGCCGGTGACGCCTATGAGATCGCCCGACTCGTACCCAGGCCCGTGGATCTTGTGTTGATCGCGAACACCTTCCACGGCGTTCCGGACAAGGCACGGCTCGCTCGGGCTGTCGCCGGCATTTTGAGCCCCGGCGGTCGGTTCATCGTGGTCAACTGGCACCGGCGCCCGCGCGAAGAAACGACCGTTCTCGGCCAGCCACGTGGACCGCGGACCGAAATGCGAATGACGCCGGAGAGTGTGGCATCCGAGGTCGCGCCGGCCGGGCTACGCCCGGCGCACGTCGTCGAACTGCCGCCCTACCACTACGGCGCGATCTTCGAAAAATCGACCATATGATGGGCTCGTAATCAAAGGAGAGGATAATGCCTCACTGCAAACGGAACGACGGGCGAAAGCCGGCCGCCGCGGGTAGCGCCGAGGAAGCCGGCCCGATGGGGTTGGGCATGGCTATGGGCAAGAAGATGATGGATCAGGGCCGTGGGCCGATGGCGATGCGGCAGCGAATGATGGCGCAAACCTCATGCCTCCCCTCATTCTGAGAGCCTGACCTAAAATTGGTTGACCGGCCTCGTGGCCTTTGATTATGGGATGGCCCGCCCCTCTCGTGGCGATCGGGTAGGATCGCCGCTGGTTTGGAGAGAGGAGCAGACCGATGGATATCGTGATTCTCGGCATCGATCTTGGCAAGAACTCTTGCAGCCTGGTGGGGATGGACGCCGCCGGCCGGGTTGTTTTGAGGCGGAGAGTTCGCCGGGGAACGTTGGAAAGTTTCGTCGGCGAGCTTGGGCCGTGCATTGTGGCAATGGAAGCTTGTTGCGGCGCTCATCACCTCGGGCGGATTTTCGCCGCGCGGGGCCACGAGGTGCGGCTGATGTCGCCGGAATATGTCCGTCCGTACGTGAAGGCGCAGAAGAACGATGATCTCGACGCGGAGGCGATCGCGGAGGCCGCGACGCGGCCAACGATGCGTTTCGTGCCGGTGAAGAGCCAGGACCAATCCGATCTCCAGGCTTTGCACCGAGCCCGTGAGCGCCTCGTCTCGGAACGGACGGCGCTGATCAATCACTTGCGGGCGTTGCTGCTGGAACGAGGGATCGTCGTTCCGCAAGGCCGGAGGAAACTGGAAGCCGCGCTGGAGACATTGGCCGAAGAGGACGGTTTCGCCGCGTTGAGCCCGCGCATCCGGACGTTGATCGAAGATCTTCGGGCGGAATGGCGTTCACTCGACCAGAGGATCGCCGACTTCGATGCCGAGTTCGTTCAGTTGGCGCGTGATGACGTGGCTATGCGACGTTTGACCAAAATCCCGGGAATTGGAACGATAAACGCTACGGCGCTGGTGGCGGCGGTCGGCGAGGCGCAGGCATTCAAACGTGGGCGGGACATGGCGGCGTGGCTGGGGCTCGTTCCACGGCAAATGACAACGGGTGGAAAACCGCGCCTGCTCGGCATCAGCAAACGCGGCAATCGGTATTTGCGCAAGAACTTGATCCATGGCGCACTGAACCGCACCGGGAATCCCGGAGGCTGTTTTGTTTGAGTCAGGCCACCATGGTCAGCTCGTTCAGTTGTTCATAGTAGCGCGCCTCGGCCTCGGCGCCTCTCTTTGTGACGTGCTCCGGCAAGGCGCTCAGCCGCGATGCGCTGGAACACCGGCTCGCCAAATACATGCAAATCGCCAGCAAAGCCTGTCGGACGTTGGCACAGAAGTCGGTCACCATGCATGTCTTGCGGCATTCCGCAGCGATGCTATTGCTGCAAGCCGGCGTCGACACCTCGGTGATCGCCCTGTGGCTCGGACATGAGAGCGTGGAGACCACCCAAATATATTTGCACGCTGATCTGACGATCAAAGAGCGCGCGTTGGCCCGGACGACGCCGGCCGAAAGCAGGCCCGGGCGTTTCCATCCGACCGACAAGCTGCTCGCGTTCCTTGATGCGCTCTGATTATGCCGCGTCCTACGCAGCGATCGCCGCCGTCCAGGCTGGTTCCGCGCCGGAGGTCGGCATAATCCGGACATCGGCATAATGGACGTTATGCCGACGTCGGCATAACGTCCACAAGCATCGCAACCTGCTGGCCCATGCGCCGGACGCCCTGCATGAGGAAATCACCGCCGACTATAACGACATGATCTACGCCGAGAACGCCGCCGAGGTGATGCGCCGGCGCAAGCTGTTCCTCGCCAAATGGCGGCTGAAGTGCCGTGCCGTGGCAGACAGCCTGGAAGAAGCCGGCGATCGCCTGTTCACCTTCACCCGATTGCCGACTAGCCAGTGGAAATCAGCGCGGACCACAAATTCCATTGAACGCCTGCATGAGGAGTTCAAACGCCGGATCAAAACCCAGACCGTGCTGCCTTCAGCCGAAACCGCCGCCATGCTGTTCTGGGCGTTGCTCGCTTGCGGCCAGATCACCATGCGGAAAGTCGACGGCTGGCAGAGCCTCGGAGAGCCACCCGCCTCATTGCCTCTTGATCTCGTCGCCTGACCTCGTCATGTCCCCCAAACCGGAGACGCCGCAACAGCAATTTCCACATCATCCAAGACACGACCCAAGCTGCCGCCGAACTCGGTGTTTGGGAATCGACGATCAGCCGATGGGTCCGCGATTTGGAAGATGAGATTGGCGTTGCCTTGTTCATTCGCCATCCCGGCGGTGTGAAGCTCACCAATGCGGGTAGCAGGTTTCTGAACCATGCCCGCATGGCTGTCAACGGCGGATCAAAACCAGGCCGGCGCGGCGGCGTAAAAACCACCCACTGGTTTTTGACGTGATGGACATGAGAACGGCCCCTGCAAGGGGTAACTCATTTCTGAGCGCCCCCTCCCCCGCACGGAACCGTACGGGCAGGTGAGATCAATCGCTCACTCGCGTTCTTCTCGATATCAGGCGGAATACGCTGTGGCTTAGCTCGGTCATGACGCACGGTATTCTCCGAAGATTATCATTACGGCACCGCCGATCAACGCGGGAAATCCGATCACTATGAACACGCCTTTGCTCGCAGGAGTGGGCAATGGGTGATCCCGGGCGGTCTGAGTAATCACCGCGACTTCCCGCGTCATCGGCGGCGCGATCGGCGCACGACGGTTGCCGCAGCCGTGCTCAGCGCCTATCCTCGGGGCCGATCTTCCCGGGCGCGAGCCGGAGAGTGAACCGCACCGATAAAATCATAACAAGGAGAGAAATCATGACGCGAGGAAAAGGCCCGGGATTGAACATTGCCCTCATGGTGGCTGTGCTCGCCATCCCGATTGCCGCGCGCGCGGCCGATGCCCCAGCGGCGCAGGCGGCGCTCCAGCAAGCGGTTCAGAAAGGTGCGGATCTCTTCGCGCATGAGAGTTTCGGCGGCGCTGGCACTTGCGAGACATGCCATCTCAATGGCGGGCGCGATCCTGGCAAGCTTCCGAACGGCAAAGCGATCCCGAGCCTGGTCGGCGCGGCGGCCGGGTTTCCGCGCTATTCCCCGCGTGCGCAGGCGGTGATCACGCTTTCGCAGCAGATCGGCGGCTGCATCCACAACGCCCTCAAGGGCACGCCGCCGGCCCCGGGCAGCGCCGATCTGGTGGCGCTCGAAACCTATATCACCGCGCTCTCAAAAGGCTCGGTGATGGGGACGCAATTCAAATAAAGCCGCGCCTCGCGAACACACGCTCAGCGTCGTGCCCGATGCTGCCCGGCGTTCAGGGCGCGAAATCCCGCGGCGCGCGTTAACCATTTCCTCATAAATTTAGACTCACTCTTCCGTGATGAGAGCGCCGCGACGGCGTCTTTCGCTGGCATGACCGGGTCTTCGATCCTCCGGTGTCGGCGCGGGGCGTGGCTGGGATCGGCGCTTGATCGGCGGCAGGTGATCGGGTGATCAACCTCGTTTCGATTTCGCAGGCGCTGGTGGTGGCGGAGCACCGGAGTTTCAGCCGCGCGGCGAAGGTTCTCAGGATCCAGCAATCGGCGGTCAGCCGGCGCATCCGCGCACTTGAGGACGAGATCGGTGTCTCGCTGTTCGAGCGCGAGACCGGCGGCGTGCGGCTGACCGAGGCGGGGCGGGCATTTCTCGATCGCTGTCGCTGCGCGTTGGCGGATATCGACTTCGCCGTCCGAAATGCCGCGAACGCCGGCGCTGGTGGCGAAGGCTCGGTGCGGATCGGCATTCTGTCGTCGCTGTCGGCGGGGTTCGTGCGCGATCTTCTGGTGCGGTTTCGCGTGACCCACCCCGCGGTGATGATCGAGATCGCGGAAGGGTCGACGTGCGATCATATCGCGCGCCTGCACGACCGCGTGCTCGACATCGCCTTTGTCACCGGCCGGCCCGAGGCCCCGCGCTGCGACATCGCGCTGCTCTGGCGGGCGCGGGTATTCGTCGTGCTGCCGGAGACCCACGCTCTGGCTGGCGCGACCGAGATCACCTGGGACCAGATCAAGGGCGAGCGGTTCATCCTGAGCCGCCAGGCGCCGGGGCCGGAGATCCATGATTTTGTGATCCAGCGCCTCGCCTCGCTCGGCTTCAGCCCGACGGTCGAGCGCTATCCAGTGGGCCGCGAGACGCTCATGCATTTGGTCGCGCTCGGGTTCGGCATCAGCGTGGTGAGCGAGGCGGCAACCGGCACGCGCTATCCCGGCGTCGCCGTCCATCCGCTTTCTTCCGCGCAGGACGCGCTGCCCTACAGCGCGGTGTGGCTGCCGGGGAACGACAATCCGGCGCTGCGGCGCCTGCTCAGCCTGGCTCGCGCGATGGCGCCGACCCGCGCGCAGGCGGCGCGGGCGGCGGTGAGTGCGCGGCGCGGCGCAACGCCGCGAAAGCGCGGTCGCCGGCCATGAAGTGCGCGATCATCGGCACGATAAGCCTCGCCGGGTCGGTGACCGGCGCGCCGCTCTCGCGGCTCAGCGCCTCGGCATAGGCGATGAGATCGCGGTAAAGCGCTGCCGGCAGCGCCAGCGAGAGCTTGACCGGCGTGTCATCGGGGATAGTGCCGAGCTTGAGTTTTGTCATTCCTTTGTCCTCACCCACGATAAGGCTCCAAAACGAGATCGGCGGTGACCATGACCCGCACCGGGAAACCGGGGCGGATGGTGATGGTGGGCTGCACGCTGAGCGAGCGGCTGACGACCTGCTGGCCGGTCTGATTGATGCTTTGCGACACGCCTTGCTGGAGGGCATCGGCGAGCGAGCCGTAATTATTGGCGCTCATGCCGGCCTCGGAGCCGACGCTCAGGATCGTCGAGAGGATGGCCGCCTTGAAGAGCGTGCCCCAATGATTGTCGACCTGATCTTCGAGGCCGGCGTAGCCTTCGGTATCCGCGCCGGGCTGGCGCTCGAGAATGATCGAGCGCCCGTTCGGCATGATGAGCCGGGTCCAGACGAGCAGCGCCCGCGACTGGCCGAAGGCAACCTGCGCGTCGTATTGCCCGATCAGCCGCGCGCCCTGCGGGATGAGCAGGATGTTGCCGGCAACGCTGTCATAGACATCCTCGGTGACCTGCGCCGTGACCGGCCCGGGAAGATCGGAACGCAGCCCGGTGATGAGCGCCGCCGGAATGACCGAGCCGGCTTGCAGAACATAGGGGCTTGCTGCCGGCTGCAGCCGCTCCTTGCTCACGGTGCGCTGATCGGCGGGACGGTTGAGGAAGGCGAGTTTGTGATCCTGGGGCGCTGCGCCGGCGGCCGCCACAGCCGCTGGCGCCGCCGCCGGGGTGCTGGCGGCGATCGCGGCAACCGGCGCGCTGGTGCTGCCGGCGACGAACAGACGGCTCACGCGGGCGGCTTCCCGCTCCTGGGCGAGGCGGTCGATATCAGGAGCGGCGAGCGTGCCCGGCACGCCGGCGTCAACCAGCGGCCGGCCGAGATCGCCGGGAAGCGGTGGGCCGAGGCGGGGCGGTGGTTTCGCCCGGGCGGTGTAGTCAGGCGGCAAGGCGGCGAGCCCTTCCGGGGTCGTGCGATGGCTGGTGCTGAAAAGCTCCGGCGCCGGCGGCGCAGGGCGTGGCCGCAAGGCAAGGAACGCCGCCCCGCCGATGCCGAGGCCGACCAGCCCGGCAAGGCCGAGCAGCACCTTGCGCGAGAGCCGGGTGACCGGCGCCCTCTGTGCGCGAAGACGCATCTCCTGCGGCGGCCGTGGCAGCGCCCGTTCTTCATCGCGCGGCGCCTCGGTCATGAGGCCGGCCCTCGGCTGTTCGTCCGGGGCATCACCGCTTGCGACGCATGCGTGCCAGGGTTTTCCGGAAGCGCGCCGCTGTTTACCGCATCGGTGCGGACGATGCGCACGATCTCCTGATGCGCGCCGCCGAGCTTGAGTTCGGCTGCGGCAAACAGACGGTCGACGATCATGTAATTGCCGCGCACGCGGTAATTCACCAATTGCCCGTCACCCTCGGCGCCGATTACCCAGAGCGGCGGCATCTCGCCATGGGCGATACCGCGCGGAAATTCGATGAACACCTGGCGGCCATCATCGAAGGCGCGCGTCGGCCGCCAGGCGGGGCTGTCACCCGCGATACGGTAGCGGAAATTGAGCGCGCTGATATCAACCCCGGTGGCGAGCGGCGCCGCGGCCTCGGCGGCGGCGTTCTGCTGGCGGAGTGCGATCAGCTGATCCTGCGGATAGATCCAGGAGACCGCGGCCATGTAGGTTTTCTCCTCGGAGTGCAGCTCGAGGTGATAGGTCCGGCGGTCGGTGTTGATGATCAGGTTGGTGGTCAGGTCCGGCCGCGTCGGCTTGACCAGGATGTGAAGGCTCTTTCCGGCGCCGGCGCCGCTTTCGCTATCGCCGATGATCCAGCGCACCGTATCGCCCGCGGCGACGGGGCCGGTGCCGACGAGCTGCTCGCCGGGCTCGAGCACGATATCGGTGATCTGTCCCGGTGCGGCATAGACCTGGTAGAGCGCGCCGTCCGACCACGGATAGACCTGGATTGCGTTGAGATAGCCGGCGCGCGTCGGCTGGATGCGGGCGGCACCATTGGCGCGATCGATGCGGGCCTGCGGATCAGCGGGTTCAGGCGGCGCGCTTTTGCCGCTGGCAAGCGGCTTCATCTGCCCCGGAAGCGGCAGCGGCGTCGGCACCGCGACGATCTGCACCGGCTGGGGCGGATCCGGCGTCAGCGCCGCCGCTTTTGCGTGCGGCGCCTCGTCATAGGAGATGACCGGCGGAATGTCGGTGTTGGTGCAGGCGCCGAGGGCCAGCACGGCGAGGAGAAGCGTCGTGGGCGGCCGCATCAGCCGAGCTCCTTTGCCCAGTCGAAAGCGTGGACATAGACCCCGAGCGGGTTCTTCTTGAGGCGATCGGCGTCGGTCGGCGTCCGCACGGCGATGGTGAGGATTGCGCTCCAGCGCTCGGTTGCGGCCAGGGCGTCATCGGCATAGCGGCGTTCGATCCAGGTGATGCGAAAACTGTCGGCGGAGGCGCGGATGACGCTCACGATCTCGACCGTGACCTGCACCTTGCCGACCTTGGAAAAGGGATCGCTCGTGCGCGCATACGCGTTGAGGGCCAGCGCGCCCTTGTCGGTGACGTAGTTGTAGGCATCGAGCCAGTTCTGCCGCAGTACCACGGGATCGGCGGGAATGGCGCGGATTTCGCTGATGAAGCGGGCGAGATACCAGGCGATTTGCGGATCGGTGGGCGTGTAGCCGGCGGTTGCCGGGGCGATGGCCTGCGCCTGGCCGAGCGCATCGATCTCGACCACCCAGGGCGTGATGGTGCCGCGCGCCGATTGCCAGAGCAGACCGCCGGTGAGAGCGCCGCTCAATGCCAGCGCCCCGAAGAAGGCAAGCCGCCAGTTCCTGGCCTGCACGCGGGCCGCGCCGATGCGCTCGTCCCAGACCTGGCCGGCGCGCTGATAGGGTGTCTCAGGCGCCGGGGTTTTGCCGTAGCGGACCGTAGGGCGGCGGAACATGGTCATTCCCCCTCGGAGAGGTTGACGCCGCTGCCGCTCGCGGGGTGGTCGCCCGCGCGGATGGCGTGATGGGCGGCGCCGATGCCCTGGCGGATGCGCTGCTGGCGCTGCATGCGGCGTGCCCAGGCCGGCGCCCCTGCGGCCGCGCTGGCCCCGTTGGTGGGGGCGGAGTTGCCGGTGACGGCATCCTCGCCGGCGCTGAAGCTCGACCGGAGGCTGGCGCCGGCGCGGCGGAGCGGGCTGGTCACCGCCGCCCCGGCGGCTTCCGCGACCCCCGACATGCCACCAGTGCGATAGGCGGTGCTCGCCGCGCCCGCGAGCCAGGCGCCACCGCGCGAGGCGCCGGCGATGGCGCCGCCTGCCGCGCCAACCGCACCGATGCCCACGCCGGCGAGACCGATGCCAGCGCCGCCGATCCCGGCCACGGCAAGGCCGGTGCCGATCGCCGCCCCTGCGCCAAGCTGTGGCCCGCCGGCGATGAGGCCGTTGGCGATGCCGGGGCCAAAGATTGTCAGGCCAAGGAGGGTGAGCGAGGCGAGGATCAGCGTCAGCGCGTCGGCGATCGTCGGTGGCGTGTTCAGCACAGTGGTGAATTCGCCGAAGATCGTCGCACCGATGCCGACGATGACGGCAAGGACGAGGATCTTGACGCCGCTCGCCACCACATTGCCGAGCACTTTTTCAGCGAGGAAGGCGGTGCGGCCAAAAAGCCCGAACGGCACCAGCACGAAGCCGGCGAGCGTCGTCAGCTTGAACTCGATCAGGCTGACGAAGAGCTGGATCGCCATGACGAAGAAGCTGATGATGACGATCAGCCAGGCGATCAGCAGGATCGCGATCTCGACGAAATTGTCGAAGAAGCTGGTGAACCCGACCAGCCCGGAGATCGCGCTCAGGATCGGCTTGCCGGCATCGATGCCGATCTCGGCGAGCTGCCCCGGCTGCAGAAGCTGCTGGGCGGTGATGGTGCCGCCGCCGGCCTCGAGGCCGAGGCTCGAGAAGGAATTATAGATGATCTGCGCGAGATTGTTGAAATTGCCGAGGATGAAGGCGAAGACGCCGACATAGAGCGTCTTTCTGATCAGCCGGGCGAGGATGTCCTCATCCGGTGCCAGCGCCCAGAACAGCGCGGCAAGGGTGACATCGATCGCGATCAGCGTGCTCGCCAGCCAGTGCACATCGCTTCGCACAAGGCCGAAGCCGGAATCGATATATTGCGTGAAGGTTGCGAGGAACCCGTCGATGACGCCGGTGCCGCTCATCAGCGTGACCGTTCCCGGGTCTCGCGCTTCGGCGTCGGTTGCAACGCGGCAGCGCGGTCAGTGAAAACCCGCCTCGGCATCAATGGAACATCTGCGCAGCACCAGGCTGATAGCCGGCGCCGTAATTGAGGAAACTCTGCAGCTGCTGTTGTGCCTGCGCCTGGCTTTCGAGCCGCTTTGCGCCATCGAGGCTCTGCGCCCGCGCGAGCGAAGCCATCACCGCGGTGAGATCGGCAAGCTCGGTCGCCTGGACGGCGATCAGCTGGTTGCCCGATTGCGCCGCCTGCAAGGCGCCAGCTGCCGCCTGGCTCGAGGAGAGCAGGGCGTCGGTTTGCGTGCTGACGGCGCTGAGATTTTGCACGGCACCGGCCTGGACGCGCATCGCGTCCTGGAAACCGGCGCGCGCATTCTGCCAGCGGGTTTGGGCATCGGCGATCATCTGCGGCGAGGGAACGCCGCTCGCATAGGTCTGCGGGTAGGTCTCGGTAAACGCCTGATCGATGGCACCGGTGTTGTAGCCGATTTGCTGTGCCTCCGAGAGCAGAAGCTCTGTCTCGCTGCTCGATTGCGCGAGCACGCCGAGCGAGGAATATGGCAGGCTCGCGAGGTTGCGCGCCTGATTGACCAGCATCGCGGCCTGGTTTTGCAGGCTGAGGATTCCATTATCGACCTGCTGCAATTCACGCGCTGCGGTGAGCGCGTTCTGGGCGTAATTGGTCGGATCGAAAACGATCCACTGTGCTTTGGCAGGCGGGATGGCCACGATGAGGACGAGGGCAGCGGCAAGCGCGGTGCGGATCATGGCGGGGGCTCCTGGCTCAGCATCTCGGCTGCCCAGTCGAGCCCCTTGGCGCGCAGCCAAGCGGCGGCGAAGCCGTCGCTGCCGTGCTCGGCGAGCAGGCGTGAGATCATCGCCTGGTCGCTCTTCGACGAGGCGGCGGTGAAAGCGAGGGCGACTTCCGAGAGCCCAAGCTCGAAGAGCCGGTTGCCGCGTCGCGACTGGCAGTAATATTCCCGCTTGGGCGTTGCCCGGCTCAGGATCTCGATCTGGCGGTCGTTCAGGCCAAAGCGGCGATAGATGGCGGCGATTTGCGGCTCGAGCGCGCGCTCGTTGGGCAGGAAGAGGCGTGTCGGGCAGCTTTCGATGATCGCCGGCGCAATCGCGGAGCCGGCGATATCGGCGAGCGATTGGGTGGCGAAGACGACGCTCGCGTTCTTCTTGCGCAGCGTCTTCAGCCATTCGCGCAACTGGCCGGCAAAGCCGGGATCACCGAGGGCGAGCCAGCCTTCATCGATGATGACCAGGCTCGGGCGGCCGTCGAGCCGGTCCGCGATGCGGTGAAAGAGATAGGCGAGAGCGGCGGGCGCGGCGCCGGTGCCGATCAGCCCTTCGGTCTCGACGGCCTGAACATCCGCCGCGCCGAGCCGCTCGCTTTCAGCATCCAGAAGCCGGCCCCAGGGCCCCGCCACCGTATAAGGCTGAAGGGCCTGCTTGAGCGCCGTCGACTGCAGCAGGACGGCAAGCCCCGTGATCGTCCGCTCCGCCATCGGCGCGGAGGCGAGCGCGGTGAGCGCCGACCACAAATGTTCTTTGAGATCGGGCGTGATCGCAACGGATTCCCGGCCGAGGAGGGCCGCGATCCATTCGGCGGCCCAGGCGCGCTCGCCGCTGTCATCGACGCGCGCCAGTGGCTGAAGTGCGACGGCTTCGGCCGCCTCATCGGCGAGTGCGCCACCGAGATCGTGCCAGTCGCCGCCCATCGCCACGGCGGCGGCGCGGATCGATCCGCCGAAATCGAAGGCAAAGACCTGGGCGCGCGCATAGCGGCGAAATTGCAGCGCCATCAGCGCGAGCAGCACGGATTTGCCGGCGCCGGTCGGCCCGACGATCAGGGTATGGCCGACATCGCCGACATGGAGCGAGAAGCGGAACGGGGTCGCACCTCCGGTGCGGGCAAAGAACAGCGGCGGCGCCTGCAAATGCTCATCCCGCGCCGCGCCCGCCCACACCGCCGAAAACGGCATCATATGCGCGAGGTTCATCGTGGAAAGCGGTGGCTGGCGCACATTGGCGTAGACATGGCCGGGGAGCGAGCCGAGCCACGCCTCGACCGCGTTGACCGTCTCGCGGAGGCACGTGAAATCACGGCCCTGGATCGCCTTTTCCACGAGGCTGAGGCGCTCCTCGGCGATGCGGGCCTCCTCGTCCCACACCGTCACCGTCGCGGTGACATAGGCCTCCCCGACGAGATCGGCGCCGAGTTCCTGCAGCGCGGCGTCGGCGTCGAGCGCCTTGTTGGCAGCATCGGTATCCATCAGCGCCGAGGCCTCGTTGGTCATCACCTCCTTCAGCATCGCCAGGATCGATTTGCGTTTGGCGAACCATTGTCGGCGGATCTTGCCGAGCAGCTTGGTGGCGTCGGTCTTGTCGAGGCAGATGGCGCGCGTCATCCAGCGATAGGGGAACGCGAGGCGGTTGAGGTCGTCGAGCAGCCCCGGCCAGGTCTGCGACGGAAATCCCATCACGGTAAGCGTGCGCAAATGCGCCCCACCGAGTCGTGGTTCGAGCCCGCCGGTGAGATCCTCATCGACGAGGATGGCGTCGAGATACATTGGCGTCTCGGGCACGCGGACGCGCTGGCGCCGGGTCGAGATGCAGGCGTGCAGATAGGTCAGCGTCTCGCCGTCATCAAGCCACGCGGCCTCGGGCATGAAGCCTTCGATAAGCGCAAGCACGCGATCGCTGCGGTCGATGAAGGAAGCGAGCGCCGCGCGCCAATCGGCGCCGGACTGGGCGCGGTTTTCATAAAGCCAGGCCTCGGCGCGGGCAGCGTCATCGGCTGGGGGCAGCCAGAGTAGCGTCAGGTAATAGCGGCTTTCGAAATGCGCCCCTTCTTCTTCGAATTGCGCGCGGCGCTCGGCATCGACCAGCGCCGAAACCGGGTCGGGCAAGCGGCTCTCGGGGTAGCCGCGGGCAAAGTCGCGCTGCGCCTCGACGAAAATCGCCCAGCCGGAGCCGAGGCGGCGGAGCGCGTTGTTGAGCCGTGCGGTAATGGCGACCAGCTCCGCCTCAGTCGCGGAATCGAGGTCGGGCCCGCGGAACTTCGCACTCCGCTGAAACGAGCCGTCCTTGTTGAGGATGACGCCTTCGCGCACCAGCGCCGCCCAGGGGAGAAAATCGGCGAGGCTCTGCGCGCGGCGGCTATATTCGGCGAGAGGCATCATGGCCGCTCTCACGCGACCAGGTGCTGTGGGTAGCGCAGATGCCGGCGCACCACGTCGACGAACGCTGGATCGCGCTTGGCCGCCCAGACCGAAGCGAGATGGCCGATGAGCCAGAGTGCTGCGCCGGCGAGCCAGAGCCGCAGGCCGAGGCCGATCGCGGCGGCGATCGTGCCGTTGATGATCACCACCGCGCGCGGCGCGCCGCCGAGCAGGATCGGCTCGGTCAGGGCGCGATGCACCGGCGCGTAGAATCCGGCGATGGCGTCGGCCGGTTCCATCACACCAGCACCCCGCCGCCGAACTGAAAGAAGGCGAGGAAGAAGCTCGAGGCGGCGAAGGCGATCGAGAGCCCGAAGACGATCTGGATCAGCCGGCGAAACCCGCCCGAGGTCTCGCCGAAGGCCAGTGTCAGGCCGGTGATGACGATGATGATGACCGAGACGACCTTGGCGACCGGCCCCTGAACCGAATCGAGGATCTGCTGTAGCGGCAACTCCCACGGCATGTTGGTGCCGGCGGCAAAGGCCGGGGCGCTGGTCAGCGCCAGAAGGGTGGTGGCAAAGCCCGTGAGGGCGCGGTTCAACCGCATCACGTCTCTCCTGCTTCCGTAAGGGCGTAATCGCCGCCGGGGCCGATCCCGCACACCAAAGCGAGTTCGGCGAGACGGCGGGCGGCACCACGGCCCGCAAGCACGGCGATCAGATCGATGGTTTCCGCGATCAGCGCGCGCGGGACGGTGACGACGGCTTCCTGGATCAGTTGTTCGAGCCGGCGCAGCGCACCCAGCGCCGAGCCCGCGTGCAGCGTGCCGATGCCGCCGGGATGGCCAGTGCCCCAGGCTTTGAGGAGATCGAGCGCTTCGGCCCCACGCACCTCGCCGATCGGAATGCGATCCGGGCGCAGCCGGAGCGAGGCGCGCACCAGGTCCGAGAGCGAGGCGGCGCCATCCTTGGTGCGCAGCGCCACCAAATTGGGCGCGGCGCATTGCAGCTCGCGCGTATCCTCGATCAGCACCACGCGATCGCCGGTTTTGGCGACTTCGGCGAGGAGCGCGTTGACCAGGGTCGTCTTGCCGGTCGCTGTGCCGCCGGCAACCAGGATATTTTTCCGGGCCAGAACCCCGGCGCGCAGCAAGTCCGCCTGATCGGCAGACATGATGCCGGCATCGACGTAATCGCTGAGCGTGAATATGGCGACCGCTGGACGGCGGATCGCAAAGCAGGGCGCGGCGACGACCGGCGGCACCAACCCCTCGAACCGCTCGCCGGTCTCCGGAAGTTCGGCCGAAACGCGCGGCGCGCCCGCATGGACCTCGACGCCGACATGGTGCGCAACGAGGCGAAGGATGCGTTCAGCGTCAGCCGCGGGAATGCGAACACCGGTGTCTTCCAGCCCGCCGGAGAGCCGGTCGATCCACAGCCGCCCGTCGGGGTTGAGCATCACCTCGACCACGCCCGGGTCTTCGAGATGGCCCGCAATCGCCGGTCCCAGCGCCGTGCGCAGCATGCGCGCGCCACGGGCAAAGGCTTCCGATCGCAAGGAAAGCGTCGTCACAAAAACCCCCACCGGATCGCCTCGATGCCGAGGCCGTTGCATCAGCGGCGTCAATTAGAAAGAGCCGGAAGTGAGGCGGCGCAACAACGCTGATGAGGTGGGAGGGCAGCCGGATAGAAAGACAGGCGCCAAGGATGGGCCGCGAGGTTCGCGATTGGCGGTGACACGAGAGCGGTCATGGATGGGATTGCCGTCGGCATGCTTTGGAGCAGTCAGACCGGTCGTGCGACCACAAAGGTGGCCGGATTTGCCCTAAAGTATGCGACAGCCTCCGTGTTGCCGTTTTTGCCATCTCGTTGCTTGATCTATGATCCAGGCAGTGGCTTGTGCCTCCGCCTGTTCTATGGCTGCGGTTCCCCGGCGTAGATTCTCTAGCCGCAGAGTGAAAACATCGTGAAGGCCCACCGTCGCAAGTACATAGTGAAGGTAGGGTGTGAGAAAATCAGTCTGTTCTCTGCCGATGGGGGCGGAGAAAGAACCGCCACAGGCGATTATGATAAAGACAGGTCGGTTACTTAGGAGGCCCCTCTTGCCTTCGGGTGTATTGCGGAATGTGCGTCCCGGTCTCACTACATAATCAACCCAGGTTTTGAGCACAGACGGCACGATAAAGTTGTGCATTGGTGTGTCGATCACGACGAGATCGGCGGCTTCCAGTTCGGCGATTAATGTTTCAGAGTAGGCGAGTGCAGCCAACTCCCGAGTGCCACGTTCCTTCGCTGCCATAAGGCTTGCTTCGACGAATGTTTGATCGGGATATGGTGGGGGCCGCCGCGAAAGGTCACGCTCTGTTATTATGATGTCCGCGATTTCCCTAAATTTCGCAATGAACGCCTGACCGGCCTTTCGGCTATGCGAGGCCGAGCCGCTCGGGCTGGCACTGACATGAAGTAGCACGGGCACGTTGTTATTCTCGCATTAGATGAGAAGCGCGGTGAAACGCAGGGCTGTCGCAAGGAGACCTTGACGGTAGTAGAAACGATGGCCGAGCGTATTGGTCAGAGGCGTGTCCAATACAAGCTTTGCGCAGCCGAGCGCCCGTGCCTCCGCCTTCAACCGTTCCATCAGGACTCGGCCGTGACCGCTGCTACGAGATTCCTCATCGGTCACAAGATCATCGACATAGAAATGCACGCCATGCACTAGGTTCTCCTGAACGCGGAAACCGGCCAGGGCGACGGGCTTTGCTCCTTGCCAGAGGGCAAGTAAACGGTAACCTACGGTAACTTGCCTCTGCCATCGTATCAGAAATTCACGCTCAGAGGCGAGGTGCGGCCGAAGTTGTCGCATCAATCCGTAGCAGGCCACAACCTCGGATTCCTTATCCACATAGCGCATGTCAGGTGGGGCTGGCCACGCCATGCTTCCCTCTCGCGTTGACTTCGCCGTGGTCATGTTCTCGCCGGGCGGTGAGGGAGTTGTGGCGAGAATCGCAGTGCAACACCAATGCGATTCCAATTATTGATGGTCCCAATTGCGACGGTCAAAAATATCACTTCCGTCTCCGTGAAATGTTCGCGTAGAGCTTCGTAGGATTTGTCAGATGCGCCTTGTGTAGCCACCGCAGTCAGAGACTCGGCCCAGGCAAGAGCGGCGGACTCCCGCTCCGAAAAGACCCCGGCATCCTGCCAGGCAGCGACCAAATCAAGTTTCGCGCTCTCAACGCCCGCCTTTCGGGCAACGTTCAGATGATGTTGGATGCAGAAGGCGCAACCATTGATTTGCGAGACCCGGATCTTGACCAGTTCCGTCAGATGCTTGTCCAGACCGGAATCACCTACCACTTTCCCCAAGGCCAAGAGCGCCGCATACGCGTCTGGGGCGGACTTTAGGAATGTTTGATAATCCACGCGCGGGTGCCCAGTTGACATAAATACTCCTTTCAAGTGATCATAGATAGTCAGGCTCCTAACAACATATCAGAGTTCTTACAACATGGTCAAGTCGCCGCAGAGGGGCCGTTTGCCCAAGCCAGGCGAGGGTAAACGTGGAGAGAAGGGCTATATCGGATATCTGTTACGGCAGGCGGCTGGTGCGTATCGGCACCGGGTAGAACTGGCGTTGGCGGACCTCGACGTTACACCGCCTCAGTTTTCCGTGTTGACTATGCTCGCCGCTTATCCCGGCCATTCCAATGCCGATCTTGCGCGCCTGGCTTTGCTCACTCCGCAAACAGTTAGCGTGATCGTCGCTAATTTGGAGCGCGCCGGCTCAATAGTTCGTCGCCGACATGCGGTCCATGGGCGAATCCAGCATCTCGATCTTACTGAAAGCGGCAAGGCTTTACTGGCAACCTGCCGTGCTCGAGTGCATGAGATAGAGCATGAGCTGATTGACGCCCTGGCATCGGACGAGGAACAGGCAATCAGAAGATGGCTTGTTCGTGTTGCGACTACCGAAGTCGCGTAATTCGTGAAATCGGCGATAGTCGGCCTTTCTCGGGCTTCACGCGATGTTGCCACGTCGCGCGTCTTGGCTGGGCTACCGCGGCGTCCCACGACCAAAATAGGCGACCACTGGCAGTCACCGCGAGACGAAAGCCCCTGCGCGACGGCCGAACCCGGCCATTCAGCAATGTTGTCCGTCCTCAGCATTTCTGACCTCATCCGCCTCCGTTGCGTTCCCGGCCACATCGCGAACAACCTCGTCCGCCAGTGTGTGCCCGCGCGCGAGCCGCCGACCGAGCGCCTCGACGAAGCCTTGGTAGCGCTCGCGGCCCTTGGCTTGCGCTGCGGCAAGGGCGCTGTCGGGTAGAGGCGGTGTGCTGGTCAGCCAGAACCGGACGAAGACGGCCAGGGCCTCGTTCGTGATGGCGACATGCCGCTCGATGCGCTCGAGATGCCGGCCGATGCGATCGAGGCGGCGGGCGAGTGCGGCTTCCAGCCGCTCGGCGCCGTCGGGGGAGAGATGTGAGGCCAGTGCTGCCTCGACGATCAGGGCTTGGCTCACGCCTTTGCGCCCGGCGTGGTCGGCGAGTTTGGTCATCAGATCGGCCGGCAGGCGGAACGTGTGCTTGGTTCGCATCGCGCTCAGAGCCACATCTCATCGGCCGGATCGAGTGCCGCCTGCCGGGCGACGGCACTCATCGCGCGCCGCACGCCACGCTCACGTTGCGGCTCATCGTCGGCATCCTCGAGCGGCTCGAACTCATTGACCGCCCGCCGTGGCGGCGGCGCGATGTCCTCATGCGCCGGCAACTCGGGCTCGCGGCGGATGCCGCCATTTGCCGCATCGCCGGCGCTGGCGGAGGAAGGCTCGGCGAGGATGGCGCCGGCCCAGTCGCCTTGATCGGCTGGGGCATCGTCCGGTGCCGGTTCCAGAAGCCGCGGGGACAAAGATGGCGGCGGCAGAATGCGTGCTGCAAGCTCCGGGTCTTCGTAGTAGCGGGCTTTCCTCGCGCGGATCGGCGGGCAGGCCGAGACCAGCACCAGCTCGTCCTCTTGCGCAAGCTGCATGATCTCGCCCGCGGTCAGAAGCGGCCGCGCAGTTTCCTGGCGCGAGACCATGAGATGGCCAAGCCAGGGGCTGAGCCGGTGGCCGGCATAGTTTTTCATCGCGCGCATTTCGGTCGCGGTGCCGAGGGCGTCAGAGACACGCTTGGCGGTGCGCTCGTCGTTGGTCGCAAAACTCACGCGCACATGGCAGTTGTCGAGGATCGCGTTGTTCGGGCCGTAGGCTTTCTCGATCTGGTTGAGCGACTGGGCGATCAGGAAGCTTTTCAGCCCGTAGCCGGCCATGAAGGCGAGCGCGCTTTCGAAGAAATCCAGCCGCCCGAGTGCGGGAAACTCATCGAGCATCAGCAGCAGCCGATGCCGCGGCGCTTTCGGCGAGAGCTCTTCGGTCAGACGCCTTCCGATCTGGTTGAGGATCAGGCGCACGAGCGGCTTGGTGCGGCTGATGTCAGAAGGCGGCACCACCAGGTAGAGGGTGGTCGGCGCCTTTGCCTCGACGAGGTCGCGGATGCGCCAGTCGCATCGCCGCGTCACGGTGGCGACGACGGGATCGCGATAGAGGCCGAGGAACGACATGGCGGTTGAGAGCACGCCGGAGCGCTCGTTCTCGCTTTTGTTCAGCAGCTCCCGCGCCGAACTCGCGATCACCGGATGCACGCCGCGCGCGCCGAGATGCGGCGTCGTCATCATCGCGCGGAGCGTTTTCTCGATCGGCCGGCGCGGGTCGGACAGAAAGCGCGCAACACCCGCGAGCGTTTTGTCGGGCTCGGCGTAGAGCACGTGAAGGATTGCGCCGACCAGCAGGGAATGACTGGTCTTTTCCCAATGGTTGCGGCGTTCCAGCGCCCCTTCAGGATCGACCAGGACATCGGCGATGTTTTGGACGTCACGCACCTCGCCTTCGCCGCGGCGGACCTCGAGCAGCGGGTTGTAGGCGGCGCTCGCGGCATTGGTTGGGTCAAACAGCAGCACACGGCCGAAGCGTTGCCGCCAGCCGGCGGTGA
This sequence comes from Acidibrevibacterium fodinaquatile, assembly GCF_003352165.1. GTDB lineage: Bacteria > Pseudomonadota > Alphaproteobacteria > Acetobacterales > Acetobacteraceae > Acidibrevibacterium > Acidibrevibacterium fodinaquatile. The sequence goes on along the minus strand of NZ_CP029176.1, from coordinate 580,177 downwards.
GCGTCCAATTCTCGCCCTTGATGTCATGGACGATCGCCGATCCCGACCAGGTCAGCAGCGTCGGCACCACTAGGCCAACGCCCTTGCCTGAGCGCGTCGGTGCGAAGCAGAGCACATGTTCGGGGCCGTCATGGCGGAGATAGCGCCCCTGCCAGCGGCCGAGCACCGCGCCGTCTTGGGCGAGGAGGCCTGCTGCGCGTATCTCCGCCGTCTGCGCCCAGCGCGCCGAGCCATAGGTGGTGACGCGCTTGGTTTCCCGGGCGCGCCAGACCGACATGCCGATCGCAACGATCACCGCGGCAACGCCACCGGCGGCGGCGATGATGGCGCCCTCGGTAAAAATCTCGCTTGCATAGGCATCGAAGGCGAACCACCACCAGAAGAAGGCCGGCGGCGGATAGACCGGCCAGCCAAGAACCCCGAACCAGGGCCGGCCGAGCTGCGGCTGAAAGAGAAGCCGCCACGCCACCCACTCCGTCGCCCCCCAGAGGAAGGCGAGCACGGTGGCGCCGACAGCGAACACCTGGCCCCAGAGGATCTTGGTTGCGGACATGGCGATTGCGGAGCAGGATGGATGTTTCGCGCGGCGGCAAGCGCAAAGTGATGGCCTGCGTAGCCGCGGATATCCTGGCGATGAATTCGGACAGTGCGAAGGTGCCGGCACCGGCGAATGACGCGGGTCTCACGGCCGCTCCTCCAGGCGGCAGGCCTGGGGCAAACCCGGCGCCGGCCATTCCCTTCGTGCGTTTTACCGGACGTAACCGTCGCGCGTCTGCGGCAGTTTCCAGCCCAGCACCTTGCTCGCAACAAGCGTGCGCAGAACTTGCGCCGTACCGCCGCCGATGGTGAACATCCGCACGTCACGCGCCATCCGCTCGAGCGGGAAATCCCGCGAATAGCCGCGCGCGCCGAAGATCTGCAGCGCATCATTGACGATTTTGATCGCCGCTTCGGAGGCGAAAATCTTCGCCTGCGCGGCGAGGTTGGGATCGGGGAAAGCGCTGCCGTTCGGGCCGCGCGAGTCCGCCGCCGCGTAAAGCATCAGGCGTGCGGCGGTGAGCTGCGTCTGCATGTCTGCCAGCATCCATTGCAGGCCCTGGAACTCGCCGATCGGCCGGCCGAATTGCTCGCGGGATTTGGCCCAGGCGACGGCATGTTCGAGCGCCCCGGCGGCGATGCCCATCGCAACCGTGCCGGCCCCGACGCGCTGGCTGTTATAGGCATTGATCAGGTCGGCAAACCCGCGTTTGAACCCAGATGGCGGCAGCAGCACCCGGTCGGGCGTAATCTCGAGATCGCTGAACGTGATCTCCCCCTCGGGCATGCCGCAGAGCCCCATGGTCGGCTCACGCCGGGTAACGCGCAGCCCCTCGGCCTCGCCGCGGATGGCGAGGAAGCCGCCGACGCCGAGATCCTCGCCGCTTTCGTCGAAGACGCGCGCGAAGATCAGGTGCAGGCGCGAGATGCCGGCGCCGGTGATCCAATGCTTGCGGCCGTTGAGCACGTAGCGGTTGCCACGCTTGTCGGCGCGCGTGGTCATGCCGGAGGCATCGCTGCCGGCGTCTGGTTCGGTGATGCAGATGGCCGGCTTGTCGCCACTCAGCACGAGATCGGCGGCGAGCCTCCGTTGCGCCTCGGTGCCATAGGCCATGATCGTCGAGATCGCGCCCATGTTCGCTTCGACGACGATGCGGGCGGTGACGGTGCAGGAACGCGCCATCTGCTCGATCACCAGGACGGTATCGAGGAAGCTGCGCCCCTGCCCGCCGAGTTCCTTGGGGATGGTCATGCCGAGAAAGCCCTCGGCTTTCAGCGCATCCACGATGTCCCAGGGGTATTCGCCACTGCGGTCGATCTCGGCTGCGCGTTGCCGCACCAGGCCGTTAGAGAAAGCGGCGGCTCTGGCTTTCAAAGATTCCTGGTCTGGTGTCAGGCGCATGAGGCGTTCCCCCTTGTCGAACGTCTATGATTGGCGGCGTTCGGGTTCTTTGTCGCAGCCAGGCCGGAAATTGGCAGCTGGGTTCCGACCAATGCTGCCGTGACCATAGCATGCCGAGCGGGGTCGTCATGACGCCATCTTGCGCCGACATCACCGCGCCATGCCAAACCCCTGCTTGCGCCCCAAACCCCAATCGACCCTGCCGCCGGGCCCCATCACCCCGCCGACCTGATGCCCGAGTTCCTTCTCCAGCGCCGGCCGCCACGGCACCAGCTGAAACCCCAGGCCGTCCTCGATCATGGCGAACCGGCCGGAGGCGAGGGTGACGCGCCGACGGAAGACGCCGGAGACGTGCTCGCCTTCGGCGGACGGCCGGTGGCGGAGCCCGGTCTCGGCCGAGAGCCGGGCGGCGGCGGCGTCGAGTTCGCGGCGGCGGAGTGTGGCAAGAAGATCGCGCGCGAAAATCACCCGCTGGCCGTGCCGGCGTGCGAGGTTCTGATCGGCGAGATGATCGATCCGCTTTTCCATCGCGGCGCGCACATCAGCGCCGAAGCCCGCGGCGCTGAGCGTGGCCTCCTTGGTGAGAAGCTGGCGATCGAGCCAGGTGGCGCCGGGCGCGGTCACTTGGGCGGCGAGGCTGAGATCGGAGCGGGTGGCGAGAACGACCCGCCTCTCGCCGGCAGCGTCGTCATAGAGGCGGGCCTCGACGATGGCGCCGGGCATTGCATCGCCGGTCAGCGCGAGATCGGGAAACACCACGTGATGGGTGCGGCCGTCGATCCCATCGATGACGGCATAGGCGGTGCCCTTGAGCTCATCATGCAGCCCGCGTTCGACGAGGCGGCCGAGGATGGGATCGGAAGGCTGCTCCCCGTGGAGGGCGAAGCCGGCGACATCCGGTTCGCGATCGCCGCCGCGCATCGCCCGGTGCATGGTTTTGATGATGTCGCCGCGGCGGTCGAGGTCGCGGAGCGCGGGTTCGAGCCCGGGTTTGATGAGCCACTGCGCCGGGCCGACCTGTTCGGCGAGGCCGAAGCGTTCGAGCCTGGTGGCGCGACCGATCAGCCGCCGGCGAAGGTCTGGGTCTTCGCCGGCGCCTGGGCGCAGGTCGGCGATGCCAGCGCTTTCATCGGCGATGTCGCGGAGCGCCCGGTCGAGACTGGTCCAGCGTTCGGCCGTGATCTCTTTCTCCAGCCCCGCGCGAATATCCTGAGCGCTGCGCGGGCCGAGCTCCAAGGTGATGCGCGCAGCGGCACGGTCGCGCAGGCCGCGGCTGATATAGTCACGGCTGATGACGAGGTCGCGGCCGTCATCGGCGCGCCCGCGGATCAGGAGGTGGATGTGCGGGTTGTCGGTGTTCCAGTGATCGACGGCGATCCAGTCGAGGCGGGTGCCGAGATCGCGCTCGGCATCCTGCATCAGCTCGCGGGTAAAATCGCGGAGGCTAGCGAGCGCGGCGGCATCCTCGGGCGAGACGATGAAACGGAAATGATGGCGATCCTCGGCGCAGCGCTCGGCGAAGGCGCGGCTGTCGGCGTCGTCCGAGCGGGCATCGAACATGCGCGCATCCGCGCCGTCGCGCGTGACGCCGTCCCGGCGGAGATAGCCGATGTGCCTGGCCAAGGGCGCCGCGCGGAAGCCGCTGCCGCGATGGCGGACGACGCGGGCTTTCGTCACCACGCGGCGCGCGGTTGCCGAGAGCGACAGGGAGGCGGCGGCTCGCCGGCCGCGACCGAAGCGCGAGCGGCCGCGGCCGAATTTTCCCGCGCCGAACCGATCGCCGATCTGCCCCGCCTTCTTCGCGGCGCGCAGGACCTCGGCGACGAAACTCGCGGGCCGTCTAGCGCCACGCGTGCCGGGGCGGATGCGGCCCGGGCGTATGTGCAGGTCGTCATTCCGGGCGTTCATGGTCGCGCGCTTCCAGCCGGGACCGGGGGATGGCGCCTGAGCCGTTGAAATCGCCACGAAAACCGCAGTAACCGCCAGCATCTCAATGGCGCCTGATGGCAAAAAACACCAATCCAACCAGCAAGTTGCGCGCGCCGGAGGGCGGCGCTTTTCCCTTGCCGTCGATTGATCGGTCTCTGCGGCACTCCGCCGCAACCCCGCCAGCGCCCGCCATGGACCGCCAAAGCATGAAAGCCGATGCTGCCGGTCATGACGACGGGCCCGGGTATGATGGCGTGACAAAAAGCCCCATCGAAGATGGCACGAGACCGGTCCCATCCACTGCCCGAGGATCGTTTGGGCGTGGCTGCGACGGCGCCTCGGCTGCGTCGTGGCTGCTCTTCGGCGGCACTGCTGAGAGTGGCGGAAACAGCGACGCCTTGGCCCCGGATGTCACCGCCGAGGCGAGCCATGATGCGTCGTCAACCGCGCCTGCTTCGATCACCGGCAGAAGCCGGGCGACATAGGTGCCTGTTTCGGAGGGCAGTGGCCGGCCGCTCGCGATGTGATCCTCCCACCGCGCCGGCCCGGCATGGTAGGCCGCGAGGAAGCCGGGGATGCCGTAGCGGTCGCGCAAGTCTCGCAGATACGCCGCGCCGGCGAGGATGTTGTCATGCGCGTCGTAAGGATCGGCGCCGAGGTGATAGCGGCGGCGCAGCGCGGCCCAGGTTTCCGGCATGATCTGCATCAGCCCGATCGCGCCCTTGGGCGAGAGGGCACGCGCATCGCCGAGGCTTTCGGCCCCGATCACGGCGCTCAGGAACGCCGCCGGCATGGCAAACCGCTGCGCGGCTTCGTCGATGAAGCGCGCGAACGGCGCGCGATCGACATCGATGGCGAGGGTGCGCTGCGGTGCCGGCTGCGCCCGCGCCGACATGCCGATGAACGCGCTCAGGAACGCCGCCGCAAAGGCAAGGCGGCGACGCTCTGGCCGCTGATATTTGTCCATCGGCGCGGCCGCCGATTGCCGGATATTGGCCTTCAGGAGAGCAGAAATCTGGCGGTGCGCGTCGCAGTCATCGGACATGGTCAGGGGTCCTCGCGGGTCCAGAGAGGCACCGCCCGGGCGACGATCGTGCTCGCAGGCAACAAGCCGAAATAGCGGCCGTCGAAGGAGTGCGCCGACCGCCCGTTCATCAGAAACACCGTGCCGGCGGAGAGACTCTGGCAGCCCTGCCAGACCGGCAAAGGGCGGCCCTGGCGGTCGGCAGTGAGGGCCTCGCCGCGCGCAATGGCATCGATGGTGATCACGCGCCCGGTGCGGCAGACGGTCTGTCCCGGGAGTGCGGCGACGCGCTTTAACATCGGCACCCTTTGCGGCAGGTAGCCGCGTTCATCGGCAAACCTGGCGAGTGCCGGTGGCGGGTCGACCACGACCAGTTCCGCATCGTGCAATTCGCCAGCGGGCCGGAGGGCGTAGAGGCCGGTCGCGACACTCGCGCTCGCGTTCCACAGCAAGCGCGGGCGCGGATGGATGGCGCTCGTCGCGCCGGCGGCAAGCATGGCCAGGCTCGCCGCCAGCGACCAGGCGATGCGAGTCATAGGCCGGCGCTCCGGCGAGCAAGCCATGCGCGGTGGCGTTCGCGCGTGTAGGGGCGCGGCGGTTCGCCGGCGCTCAGGCGGTTGTGGACGTGGCGCCAATGCTCCGGCGCTGCTGCCGCCGGATCGATGCCGAGCGCCTCAACCGCGTCGATCGCTTGCAGAACCCGCTCGACCCTCGGCCACCCGCTGAGCCGCAGCAGGATCTCCCCGCCGGGCGCGACGAATGGCACGGTCTGATAGGCCTCGCCGGCGGCAACCGCGCGGAGAATGTCAATCCGGGACAGGACAGTGCCGTAGTCGTTGGCAGCCCAGCGGACGAAAGCGAAGACCGAATTCGGCGCGAAGCCGAGCACCCGCCGCCGGCGATCGAGGATCGTCTCCTCGATATCGTGACCAAAGCGGATCCAGTGTTCGATCCGCTTCTCGATCCAGGTCAGTTCGACGCGGGTCACGTGCGCGCTGGCTTCGGCCTGGCTACCCCGACCCGTCCCATGCCGTGCCCGCTGGGTCGGCACGGTTGACAATGCCCCTTTCTCCTTCACGGCAATTTCGCCCGCCGAAATGACGGGCGATCGACGTCTTGGCGACGTCGCCCTTGTGGCTGCGTAGCATTGCCATCACCGTGCGCCGCGTGTTTTCCACTGGTGTTGGTGTTCGAGGTTTCGTGAATCGACGAGTAGGCGAATATGAATCCGCATAATGGTTTGCGTGCATTGACACGGTTCCATGTTTGTGAACTGACCCCAAAATGTGCTAGGTTTACGTACCGAATCGTCCCGCAAATGGAGAGCGATTTGCGGCAAATTCCTCTCAGCCATCGGTCGCATGTGACCGGGTTCCAGACACTGGCAACTGGGACGGTGGAGCATGAAAGCGCGCTGGAGCGTGACTTCGTAACGCTCGTGAGCTTCATGGATGCCGGCGCCGTGGTGACAGCCCAGCCGGTGACGATCCGGTTCGAGCATGAGGGCCGCCAACGGCGATATACGCCGGACTTTCGCGTCGACTGGAGCGACGGCCGCTGCGAGATCGTCGAGATCAAATACCGTGTGGACTTGCGCGAGGGCTGGCGTGGCTTCCGGCCGGCTTTTGCTGCTGCGCGGCATTGGGCGCATAGCAATGGCGCCCGCTTCAGGATCGCGACCGAGCGCGGCATCCGCGGACCGCGGCTCGACGTCGCGAAGCGGCTACTGCCGCTCAGGAGCGCGCCGATCGACACGGTGCTGGCGGAACGAGCCGTCGCCCGTGCGCGCGCCAATACCGTGAGTTTCGGCGATCTGGTGGATGATTTACCGGCCGCGCGCGAGGCCGGCCTCGCCTTGCTCTGGCGGCTGATCGCGCGCGGAGCGCTCGCCGTCGATCTCACCGTGCCGATCACGGCCGAGACGCGGGTGACAGCGCCATGAGCACGCCCGATCTCTCGATGATTGACGCCGCGGCATGGGATGAAGCGCGGCGCTGTCTCCCGGTGATCCGGCGGCTGGCGGAGAATCCGGTACGTACGCGAAGCGACGTGGTGGCGGCCGCCGAGGAGCTCGGTTGTGGGCCAACCCACGCGTATGCCCTGCTGCGGCGCTATCTCACCGATGCACGCCTTACCGGCCTGCTGCCACGTCGTCGTGGTCCCGAACGCGGCATCTCTTTGCTCGATGAAGCGGTGGACGCGGTGATCCGTGAGGTCATCGACTCGGTCTATCTGACGCGCCAGCGACCTCGGATCGTTCATCTGGTCGAGGAAGTCCAACGCCGCTGCGTTGCGGAAGGTCTGCGGGTTCCGAGCCGCAAGGCGATCACGGCCCGGGTGCAGGCGCGTCCCGCTCGCGAGGTCGTCGCGAAGCGCGAGGGCCGCAAGGCGGCACGCGAGCGCTATTTCCCGGCGGTCGGATCGCTGGAAGCCCACTGGCCTCTGTCGCTGATCCAGATCGACCATACGCTGGTCGACGTGATCGTGGTCGACAGCGAGACGCGGGCGCCGATCCAGCGGCCCTGGTTGACGCTGGCGATCGACGTCTGCACGCGTTGCGTCGCCGGTTTCCATTTGTCGTTGGCGCCGCCATCCGCAACGTCGGTCGCGTTGTGCCTGAGCCATGCTGCGCTTTCCAAGGAGAGCTGGCTGGCCGAGCGACGCATCGACGCAGATTGGCCGGTGCGTGGCATCCCCGAACGCCTGCATCTGGACAACGCCAAGGAGTTCCGGTCCGAGGCGCTGAAGCGCGGCTGCGAACAGTATGGGATCGCCATCGACTACCGGCCTGTGCGCACGCCTCACTATGGCGGCCACATCGAGCGACTGATCGGCACGATGATGGGCAAAGTCCATCTGCTGCCGGGAACCACCTTCTCCGACGTGCGGGAAAAAGGCGATTTGGACCCGGAGAAGACGGCTGCGATGACGCTCGACGAGGTGGAGCGCTGGCTCGGTCACGCGATCGCAGGCGTCTATCATCGTGATCTGCATCGCAGCCTCGGCATCACGCCGTTGGCTGCCTGGAAGCGAGGCGTTTCCGGGGACGACACGACGTTGGGGCGCGGCGAGCCGACTGCTGTGGCCGATCCACGCCGCTTCCTGATCGATTTCCTGCCGATTGCGCGTCGCAGGATTCGCCGGGATGGCGTGGCGCTGCACTCGATCGCTTATTGGGCGGATGTGCTGAGCACCTGGATCGGCCATCCAGAGCCGATGATCGTCCGCTACGACCCGCGTGACCTCAGCCGGATCTATCTGCTCGGTCCCGACGGAGTGTATTACGACCTCAGCTACCGCGATCTGCGGCGCCCGCCGATCAGCCTGTGGGAGCACCGTCTGGCGCTGAAGCGGCTGCACGAGAACGGCCGCTCGCTGGTCGACGAGGAAGCTATCTTCCGCACCATCGAGGCCATGCGGATGATCGCTGACGGCGCCGTTCGCGCCAGCAAAACGGCGCGGCGCCAGCGCGAGCGGCGTCCGCACGCCGTTGTCGAAGGCCGCTCTGATCTGCTTCCGATCGAGCATGATGAAGCCGATCGGTTTCGGCAGATCAACGAGGGCCTGGCGCCGCACGAACGGATGTTCCCGGTCGAGGAATGGGAATGAGCGACGACTATGCGCACCTGCATCCCTCGGTCCGGCGCTTCGCTGACGAAGACGCCCCGTCGCGCATACGACGCATCCGCACAGATCGTTGGATCGGCTATGCACGGGCGGAAGCCGTCCTGGCGGCGCTGGAGGACCTGCTGAGCTTCCCGAAGCGGACGCGGATGCCGAACCTGTTGCTGGTCGGTCCGACAAACAACGGCAAGACGATGATCGTCGAGAAGTTCCGGCGGGCGCACCCGGGGACCACCGCCGGCGAGAGCGGTGACGGCATTGCGCTTTTTCCCGTCGTGAAGGTGCAGATGCCGCCTGGCCCGGACGAAGGCCGGTTCTTCGGGGCGATTCTCGATGCGCTGGGAATGCCGTTCAGCCCGCGCGATCGAATCGCGACCAAGCAGGACACGGTGGTCTGCGTCATGCGCTCGACGGGAACGCGGATGCTGGTGATCGACGAGTTGCACAACGTGCTGTCGGGTTCGGCGATGCAGCAGCGCCGGTTGCTCAATCTGCTGCGCTGGCTCGGCAACGAGCTCCAGATCCCGCTGGTCGGCGTCGGCACGGCCGAGGCGCTGCGCGCGATCCGCAGCGACGACCAACTCGTCAACCGCTTCGAGCCGCACCCTCTACCGCTGTGGAGCGATGACGACGAGTATCGCCGGCTGCTGAGCACGCTCGAGGCCGTGCTCCCGCTGCGCAAGCCGTCGCATCTCGCCGATACCGCGCTTGGCGCCCGCATCCTCTCGGCATCCGAAGGCGTGCTCGGCGAGATGATCGCGGTCGTCATCCGTGCCGCGGTTCGGGCGGTGGATACGGGCGCGGAGACGATCTCTGCGCGCGTGATCGAGGATACAGGCTTCATCCGTCCCTCCGAGCGTCGTCGTGTTGCGGTCTGATTTGTTCGAGGTGGCGCCGTGGCCGGCGCCTTTTCACGGTCGCGCCGGCTTGCCGAGGCATGTTGCTCCGGTCGACGGCGAGGCTCTGATCTCCTGGGTGGCGGCGCTTTCCACCGTTCTCGGCATGACGCCGCGCGTTCTTTGCCGCGATGCATTCGGCGTCGATGTTCGGCGGGACCGTGAATGGTGGCGTCGCCCCGATCCCCCGGCGTTGAAGCGGATCGAAAGCCGGACTGGCGTCGATGCGACGCGTCTCGTCGAGATGACGTTGTGCGATTGGGCCGCCACGCCGAACGATGAGGAAGCGGATCGATTTGCCGCGAACCGGTGGACCGTTCGTGAGAATGGTAAGGTTCGTCTCGGCCGGATCGACGTCTGTACAGAGTGCCTCGCCGAAGCGCCGCGCCCGCATCTCCAGTTGATCTGGACGCTCGGCTGGGCGGGCGCGTGCCCTCGTCACGAGACGGCGCTCAGCGGAAGGTGCCCCTTCTGCGGCAAGGCGCTGCGGTTGCGCGGCCTGACCGGTTTGGAGCCGATCGATTTTCTTTGCAGGCGCTGCGCAGCTCCGCTGACTCACGCGGAGAGTCTTCCGGCGCATCCCGCCGTTCTCGATTTGCAAGCGGCTCTCGCCGCAGGCAAGCGAAGCGGAACGACTATCCTCCCCGGCATCGGCGCGCTCAACTGGCCAACGACCATGGCGCTCGCCGACGTGCTCCTCGCGATGCTCTGGACGCGTCGCGCGAAGAAGCAACGTGACTATCTCGCGCCGAGACGACGTGATCGTCTGTTCGCCGGCATCTGCCGCGATCTCGGAATGACCGAGCGTGAGTGGCAGCGCATCCCGTGGAAGGAGAACTACGGCGGGTTGTTGTTTCTGGCCTGGTTGCTGGGCGATCTCGGCCAGCGCCTGCCGAGAACCATCGCTACACTGCTGACGCCGCGCCTCGAAGGGCTGCTCGCTCCCTTCACGGACTTCGAGGCCATCGTGAAAGACCGGCTGCGGGTCATACTCGCAGCGGCGAGCACCAAACGGCCGGAGGGCCAGCGCGCGTGGAAACCGTGGCTGGATAGCCTCAGCGCCTCGCACCTGCGTGAACAATCCATGCAGGATCGCTACAAGCATCGGCGTCAGCGGCTCAGGGCCTTGGCGGAACTGAAGGACGGCGCTCTGGTCGAAGCCGTTGCTACGCTCGTTGGCGTCGAACCACGCAGCGTTTACCGCTGGCTCCATCGGGGCGCAGCCGGAGGCCTGGAGGCCGCATTGGAACGTCCGACGGGCAAGCCCGCTCTCACCGGTGTTCAGGCCGAAGCCATGGGCCAGTGGATTGCTGGCGATCGTCTTCGCCAGAACCGGCAAGCGATCGCCGTTCGGGCCAGAGAGATGTTCGGCGTCGACCTTGACCTGGACGCTGCCTCGAAGCTGCTGACCAAGCATCGCCGCGCGAAGCCTGGGCGCCGCCGTCGATTGTGGGGACCGAAACACGGCCGTCGCCGAAGAGCAGGATCTATTCATGATCCTGCTCCTGGTCCGTGAATCCGGTTCGCGTATCCTGGAGCGAGTTCATGATTCCTCGCCCCGGTTCGCGAAACCTCGCGCCCCGACACTGGCCGGGGTTGGCCCAACTTCTACAAGGTTAGATTCTTCTAAGTTAGATTCTAAGTTAGGCCGCTCGGAAGTGTCGGAATTTACTGGGAAAAACAGGGATTTTTGTTCCCAATGGCACGTGGTGCCGGTTCCTGATAGCACGTCATCATCAGTTCCCGATGGCACGTGCACATCCACAGCTTTTCCACAGGCTCCTGTGGATAACCGCGCCCGGGTAAACAGCAGCAGTTCGCATCCGCCGGGCTCGCGCTGAACGGCAAGGCGATAGCCGGGCAACGGCTGGCGCTGTGCCAAGTCGCGCAGTTCGAAGGCGAAGCGCCTGAAGGGCGAGAGGCTGGCCGATTTGGCGTAGAGGTGATGGAAATCGAATTTCCAGCCGGTGTGCTGATGGCCGCCGTGCTTGCGCACCAGCCGGTACAACCAGCGTTCCAAGCCGCCCGTCAGCCCGAAATACGCCCGGTCGATCGTCAGCACGAGCGCCTCGTCGAGGACGGCGCGATAGAACCAGTCGGGCACGATGAGGTCGATGCCGATGGCGTGGCCATGCGTGTCGGCCCGCTGGGTCCATTCGTTGATCCAGGAAAAGCGGTGCAGGTGGCGCTGGTTGGTCTGGCGCAGGGAGGTCGCGACCGTCGTCGATTGCAGCCGATCGAGCGCCGCTTTCAGCCGGTGATAGTCGCGGACGCTGGTGCCACGGCCAATGAAGGTCAGGATTTCGTGCGGCGTCGCCGCCATCAGCCGCGAGGTGCGGATACCGGCGTCACGCGCCTCAACGATCTGGCTGGCGGCCCAGATCAGCACGTCGGCATCCCAGATCGTCGCCATGCCGTGCTCGGGCACCGCCTCGACCCGGATGGTGATATCGCCCATCCGGAAATCGATCGGCTCGGTGCGAGGCGTCTTGGCGAGGCTGAAGAACGGATAGGCCATGAGATCCTGGGCATCGCGGGGCGCAAGATCGCCGGGCAGCGCCCGGAAGCGTTCGAGCTGCTCGCGTTCGGAATTGGGGCGGTGTCGCGCGAACATGGGATGCGTCAGCGGCGCGGATGGGCCGCGCGCGCCAGGGCGTCCGCGCTGTGGCGTTTGGCCGGCAGGACGGTGGATAGGCCCGGATCCGAGGTGGAAGCCTTGGTGCCCGATTCCACCCAGGCTTGGAGATCCTCCAGACGGTAGACGACGCGGCCGCCGAGTTTCGCGTAGCGCGGGCCGGTGCCGTAGATGCGGTGCTTTTCGAGGGTGCGGATGGAAAGCCCGACGAGGCGCGCGGCATCGGGCGTACGCAGATAGCGCTGCAGGCCAGCAATGGTGGTGGACATGGGAGATCTCCGTGATCCTTGTGAGGGGCTGCCGGAGGGTGGCGGCCGTCCTGGATCACGTTCGGTTATCGTGGGGGGCGTTTGGGATGGCGAAGAAGCGCGCGTCGCGGCCGCCACCCCGGCGCGGGCGGCGCTATTTGGTGGGCTTGGGCCGCAACAGCGTGCGATAGCCGCCCTGCATCAGGGCAACGCCGGTGCGGCTCAAGCGGATGATCTGATCACGGAGCGAGGAGGTTTTCCAAGGCTCATCGGCAATGCGCCTTGCGCCGAAAAACGCCTCAGCGATGGTGCGGTAGCTCATCCCCTCGAGCCGTGCATCGAGGGCTCGCAAGGCGGCGATCAGACGCTGGATGCGCCGCCGCTGCGACGATCGTGGTCGTGGCGGCGCTCGCGCGAGTGTCTCCCAGAGCCGCGCAAGGGCGTCGGCCCGCGCCAGCGTCAGCGCATCGACGGGAATGGTCGCGGCGAGCGCCGCTCCCGCGTCCGTACCCGAGGTCACCCAGAGCTGCAAAAATCCGGCGCCACTGCGGACGATGAGGTGCGTGCCATCCGCGGCGTCGCGGCGGACGATGATGGCGGGGAGATCGGCGAGGGTAATCGTCGCTTGGCTGGCCCCCGCCGGCGCGGTGGCGAGGATGACGAGCGGGGCCAGTTCGGCGGGCTGCCAGAAAACCGGCGAATGATCGGCGCTTGTGTCAGGGTCCGCCAGGAAATCGCAACCCCCAGACGCGGGCTCGGGCATCGCCGCTGCCGGCGTCGCGGGCCGCGGCTCGGTGGTCAGCCCGGTAGTCGGGATTGCGCCGCAGGAACTCCCAGGCGAGGCCGGGAGACTCAAGGCTGTTGGCGTATTCGTAGGCGGCGGGTGACCGCCAATCCTCCTGCGACATGATCGGTCTCCAGTGACAGAACGGCGTGATCCCCGAGGTTGAATAACAGACCTGTGATTTAGGCGGCGAAGCGCCAGAGCCCGAATCGGCATCGCGCCATGCCTCCATCGGATCACCGTAAACGCGGCGACACGTGACTGCGGGCTGGCGCAGACGCGTCAATGCGCCGGTTGGATTCGGGATCATCTGGGCGCATGGAGAAGGTCTCGGTAGCCCTGTTCGGTGAGCCAGCGCGCGCGTGCCAGGTGGGACTGGTAGGCGCCGCGGGCCCGCTCGGGTTCTCGGGTAGGATCGATCGCGAGGACGATGCGCGCGACGTCTTCCCAGGCCGCTCCTTCCTCAGCGGCGTCGAGCAGGCGCAAATAGAGTGCCGCGTGCTGGCGGTCATAGTCGGTGACATGCGCCTCGGTCGGCGCGAGATCGGCAATTCTTGGGCTCATCGGCGTGGTCCTGGTTGTTTCTCGTGCCCCTGGGGGAAGATCGCCCAGGCGGCGACGGTAGATGCGGCATCGGTAGATAGCGAAGCCTCCGCGCCTCGAACATGGGCGCGGTTAGAGTATTATAATACGTAGCGCGCTAATACGCGATCGGTGTCCATCCTGCCGATGGATATCCGACAGGCCTTTGGCCAGAATCTCCGGCGGTTCCGGATGCGGGCGGGCCTCAGCCAGGAGGCCGTGGCCGAACGCATGGGGGTCGATCGCGCGCATGTGAGCAGCATGGAGCGCGGGCGGCAGAACGTCACCCTGCTCACGCTCTGGCACGCCGCACAGGCGGTCGGTGTGACGCCGGCCGCGCTGCTCGAGGATGCGCCGGCGGCGAAGCCCGCCCGCAGCTCCAAGATGCCCTGACCCCGCCGGCCGAAAACCCCGTCCGGCGGTTCCGGACGGGGCTTCGTCTCAGTGGCGCCTCAGTCGCCGTTGGCGCGGCGGCTGCGTGACCAGATCAGGGTGAACCCCTCGCCGTCCTCGTCGTCGACCAGGTTGGCGTAGATCGGGGCGTTGAAGCTGGGGTCGTCGAGCTTGACCGAGAGATAATCGCGCCCCTCATTCGAGCGTTTGGACCAGGCGGCGCCGATCTCCGCGCGGCCAACGAAGATGCGGTGGCTCGGGGTATTGTCGTTGGCCCGGCTGGTTTCTGGGACGATGCGCACGCCCTTGGTCTGGACGCTGAGGGTGACGATCTCGCCCTGCAGCTCGTTGCCGACCTTCTTGAAAGAACCGATGGTAGCCATAACGCGTCTCCTTGCTGGTTTCGAGCCCGCGACCATCGCGGCCTCGATGGCGATCGGGAGGCCGGGGACGATCGACGACGCACCCGCGGGCCGGGGTCCCCGTGGCGCTGCCCTTGCGGCGCGACGGGGTGGCCAAGGGCCGCAGCGAAGCGGAAGACGCCGACAGGGAGACTTTCTTGTCTCGCGAGGAATGGGCCGATCCGGGGCCCCGCGGGGCTCGTCCCGCGGGGTGGTCGGCCCAGGGGAAGAAAGTCGATCGGGCGGCGTTGCGGCCCAGGCGATCGAGGCGCAGCCGGTCTTCGGCCAGATCAAGCCATGGAGAGGCCGTGTGCTCGCGGGCAACGACCAGCCTCCCCGGGAGACGACGTGGCGACTATCGGTTGGCACCGACAAGAGGTCGGAGCGGCCAAGGCGAGAGAAGGCCCTCCTGGCGTAGAAAAGGGCGCATCCAGCATCGCCCCCGTTGCCAGGCGCGTGACGAGATCCCGGCCAGCAACGCGTAAAGCCGAGGGGCGGTCGACGCCCGGGTTCCACGCCTCGAAGGGGCGCATGGCGTCTCGCTCGGCCGACGTCGAGATTCCACACCGATCGGCCCAAGGTGGGGCGACGAAAACCGCCGCGCGGGGATTGACGGGTATGGCTGCGCCGCCGCCTACCACCGAGCCGGCAGCGAAACGGAGATCTCTCGGACGCCGGACGGGGTTGCCATGGCCGCGATGCGGACGTTGGCGGTGGCGCCGACGGCGATCGCGCCGATGACGGCAAACACCTCTCGCCAGCCCTCGGCCGGGACACCGAGCCGGGCCAGCGCGAGTGTCGCGTGGTAGCCGGCGACCGTCGCCGGTGCGGCGAATAGGAGGGCGATGAGGCCGCGCAGCAGGGGCGAGGTGACGGTGGCGAAGATGAATTGCCCGGCGATAAGCGTGACGGCCCCGGCCGCGACCCCGACGACCAGCGCGCCAATGACACCCGCCCCGCTATGGTAGGCGGCGAGACCCGCGCTCATGCCGGCGAAGAAGGGCAGCGCGTAGACGGCGAGAGTGAACATCAGCCAGCATAAAGAGCCGATGCCGAACATGCCGAGAACGATGCCGATGGCGAGCATGGTGGCGAGCTCCGCGACCGAGTTGGACGCATGGATCGCGCCCTCCACCACCACCATGGCGTAAACCTAAAGTATAGGCGAAGATGAAGGAGAGCACGAGCGGAAATCCAAGCAGGTTGCTACATGCCACGCTGCCCAATGGCCAGGATATTGCTCCGAGCTGATCACTAATCCGACCGACAAACCCGTCACCTTGAATCCCAGCGGCAGAGCGATTCTTGAGTCATAACCCAGGGAGTTACGATCTCTCCCACGCAATCAGATATCTATTTGATTGCCGGATTAGTAACTTGGAACACGGCTTCACAGCGACCCGCCTGAAGCGAATTACATATGCAAGGAGCAGACCTTGGCCTCCCGTCGGATACCAGGTAGACAATCAGCTATGGCACTCTGGAACCGGATTGCCGAGATTTTGAGGCTGCGGCCGCCACCGCAGGCTGCTCGAGGATTGCCGACTGACGCCCCGATCTCAACAGCCGGGCAAGACATGCTGGGGCGCACTGGCTTCGCTGGTGAGTTGGCCGAAGTCATTGCCAACCAGTATACCAAAGAAAGCCTAGTTTTGGCTCTCAGGGGCGACTGGGGCTCAGGGAAATCGTCCCTTAAAAACCTGATCGTCGAGGTTCTTCGAGAGCGCTTTCCCAAACAGGTCAAGGTGGTCGAATTTAACCCGTGGCAGTGGGGAGCAGACGAGACGATCAGTCGAGCTTTTTTCCGAGAAATCGCCGCGGCGCTTGGGCAGGCGGATTATTCCCTCATGGGCAGGCGTCGCGCCTACAAGTTCCGCGAGTACGCAAAGGTCCTAACTTCGCTTTCTGGCACGCTGATGCTTGCTGGGGACAAAACTTCCACGGTCGTCGGATGGCTAGGCAGTATTGGCCTGTTAACAGCAGGGGCCGGCTTGGTTCTGCCGGGCCTGCCCGTCACAAAAGTAGCCGCCGCCCTGCTTATGGCCGGTGGTGCCGCTACCCTCGCCGCAAAGGTCATCGGTGCGCTCGGGGTGGAGAGAGACCTGGGCAAGCCGCTTGAATTCGTTCGTGCAGACCTGGAAGAACGCCTAAAATCTCTTCCGCGAAATCTTCTCGTTGTCGTCGATGATATCGATCGCCTGGAACCGGAGCAAATCCGTCTCGTCGTTCGCCTGGTAAAATCGAACGCCAATCTGCCGAGGATCACCTACCTCCTGCTGTTCCAGCGCAGCATTGTCGAGGAAGCACTCAACCCGCTTTCTGCCGAGGATGGTTGCCGCTATCTCGAGAAGATTGTCCAAGCTTCGTTCGATGTCCCGGTCGTTGAGGGCGCGCGCGTCGAGGCTGCAGTTCTAAACGGCTTGGATAAGCTGTTGAGCGGCGAGCTGACCGCGCAGAATGGATTCGACCAGACTCGGTGGGGGAATGTTTGGCGGGGTGGTCTGCACAAGTTGTTTCGTAATCTTCGTGACGTCCAGCGCTTCCTTGCCGACCTAAATGTACATCTTAATCTTCACCGCGGCAGTCGGTTTCTCGAAGTTAACGTCGTTGACTTCATCGCAATAGAGACGCTAAGGGTATTTGAACCTGACGTGTTTACCGCGATATCTTGCGCAAAGGGGCTGCTCACGGGGGAATCTAATCCTCCTGAGGCTATGCGTGCGCGGATCCTCAAGATCACCGCTGGGTTAAGCGACGATCGAAGGGATGCCCTCAACGTCGTTCTCAAACAGCTCTTCCCTAGCTTCGGATGGGCGCTCGATAGTCTCCATTATGGGCCGGACCTGAACGCAGAATGGCTGAAAGAGCGGCGAATCTGTTCACAACGCCACTTCGATCGCTATTTCATGCTCCGGCTTCCTGACGGTCAAATTTCAGATTCTGAGTTCAGGGATTTTCTCGAACTCAATGACAAGACAAAAATTTCGGAGGCGTTCGACGATCTCGATAAGAGAGCGCTTCTTCCCGTCTTGCTTGCTCGTTTGGATGAGATCAAAAAGCAACTGCCAATAGAGAACATCAGTGCCTTACTGCCGGCCTTGATAGATATTGGTGACACCTATGAGGATTCCAAGGGTTTTTCCTTATCAACACCTTTCATTGCTACTTGGCGTACGGCGGCCTGGTACCTCCGGGGTGTTACGGATATCGATAGACGTGGGAGGGTCTTTCTTGAAGCCATGCACAATAGCACAGGCCTCGCTGTACCTGCTATTCTGATCGGACTTGAGGATGATCGAAGGGAGAAAAAGGCGTCCGATAAAGAAAGGTCGTTATCTGATGCCGATCTTGTCAGCGCAAAAGACCTTCTCCTGCAAAAGATCAGGAAAGCATCCTCCGTACAACAGGTTTTCATTGCCAATCTCCACCTCGTTAGCTTGCTATACGATTGGAAGAAACTCGCTGGTGAGGAGGAGCCGCGAGCATGGATGGACAATATTGTTGAAGATCCAGTGCTTCTGCCGAAGTTATTGAACGCCTTCACGTTTACGCGCCAAAGCCACACCTTTGGCGATTACGTCACTCGGAGCTCCCGCGTAGTCAAATTGGGAATATTAAAGACGTTCGCTGACCTCAATAAGGTGGATGACAAGATCAAGAGGCTCGATGTATCGACGCTTGCTGACGCCGACGCTGAGGCTATTGCAGCTTATAATGCTGCGAGGTCTGCGCCCGATGGAGCGGATCACGACGTGGAGTAGATTGAAATGGAGTGCGCTGTCGGATTGCCTGGTTGTGCGTGACTTGCGTTGATCGTCGTTCACACTGCGGCTATCCATGGATCGATCACGGTGACGCCAGCGGCGACAAACGCGCTCGTGTCGCGGGATACGACTGCGAAATCATGTGCCGCGGCGATGGCGGCGATATAGCCGTCGGGCGTCGGGAAGCCTTTTCCGGCGGCGCGCGCCCTGAGAGCGAGTTCGGCGTATCGGCGCGCCGCGCGGGTATCGAACGGCAGGATGCGGTCCGTGAACAGGTCCAGCACGCCATCGAGTGCTGCGGTCAGCTTGTCCTTGCGGCGCCCCTTGGGTAGCGCGCCGATGCCGAACATCAGCTCGGCGACGGTGACGCTGGAGAGAAAGAGCGTCTCTGCCGCCTGCGCGTCGAGCCAGGCGCGGACGGCGGGCGCCGGTTCGGGCTTCATCGCCTCGGAGACGACATTGGTGTCGAGCAGGATCATGCGAAACGCAATGGCTCGGCGGGCCTCGCGTTGCGGGACTGGTCGAGGGCTTCGACATCGGCGTTGGTGAGGCCGATCTTGCGGCTCATCTCCGCCAGCGCGGAGCCGAGGCGTAGCCGGTCTTGTGGCCGTACCGCACTGTCCAGGATGGCGCGCATTTCCGCCTCGGTGCTGCGATTGTGCTGCGCCGCCCGGACTTTCAGGGCGCGATGCGTCTCGTCGGAGAGATTGCGGATGGTGACAGCAGGCATGATGGCACAATCCCGTGTACGATACTGATGATAGCAATATAAGGCATTGCTATCATCGGTCAATGCTGGAAGGCGGCGCTCACGCGCCGCCCTTGCCGAACTTCCACACCGGAATGCCGAGCTTCCTCGCCTTATCGGCGAGGTTGTCCTGGATGCCGGTGCCCGGGAAGTGCAGCACACCGATCGGCAGCGCCTCCAGCATAGCGTCGTTGCGTTTGAACGGCGCCGCCTTGGCGTGCTTCGTCCAGTCGGGCTTGAAGGCGATCTGTGGCACCTTGCGGTTATCGGCCCATTTGGCGGCGATCAGTTCGGCACCCTTCGGCGAACCGCCGTGCAGAAGCACCATGTCGGGGTGCTTGGCGTGGACCCGGTCGAGCCTCGTCCAGATCAGCCGGTGATCGTTGAAGTCGAGGCCGCCGGTCACGGCCACCTTCGGCCCAGCCGGCAAGAGCAGCTCGCGGTCGGTGCGCTTTTTGGCGGCGAGGAAGTCGCGGCTGTCGATCATCGCGGCGGTGAGATGGCGATGGTTGACCTTCGATCCGCTACGTGGCCGCCAAGTCGAGTGCGTGTGCCGCTCGAACTGGTCCGCGGCCTGATCGCGCATCAGCTCGAAGGCGTCGCGGCGCTCGATCAGCGTCTGCCCTTCCGCGATCAGCCGCTCGAGGGCGACGGATTGGACCTCCGATCCATCCTGCTCCCGCTGCGCGCGTTGCTGTGCCACCTCGTTGTCATCGAGTACGCGCTCGATCCGCTCGATGGCGCGGTGGAACATGTTCACCGTCGACCAGAGCAGATCCTCGAGATCGGGTTCAAGGCGCGTCCCCGCGAGCGCCACGACCAGGGCGTCGAAGATGTCGACGATGCTGCCGGCGAGCATGTGCGCTTCGGGAAGCGGCCGTGGATCGGGCTCATCGTGGAAGGGCCGGTAGCCGTAGAGCTGGAGTTCCTGAAGGACGCGGTCGGTCGGGGATGCGTTGTGGCGGGGCTCGAACTCTTCGTCATGATCAATGGACATCGCGGCTTTCCTCATCGGATCGGCCGCGCCCATCGCGGCCTTCATGGCGACGAAGGCGGCGGGCGGGGCGGACCTGCACCCGCAGCAACGCGGAGGGCCGCAGCGGCAGCGGAGGATGGCGAAGGCCGGCGATTTTGTTTCGCGATGGAAAGGCGCGTAGCGCCGCCGGAAAATCGTCGGCCGCAGCCATTGCCGGTCCGCCCCGCCTGGCGCCCGATCGCCCTCTCCAGAAGGCCGTGGGCGCGGCCCTCGCCGACGCACGAGGAAAGCCCGGCCATGCGATGGCGAAGCGAGCTCCGCACGTCATCCCCATTTCGGCTATGCCGCCAACTCCATGAAGCGGGCGACGTCCTGCGCCGCGATCTGCCCCCGTATCGCTGCCCGAAATGCGTCGACGCCGCGCAGTCTGAGGTCTTCGTTGAAGTCGCCGAGAGCGGGTGAGAGCACCAGGGCCTCGATCCTGGCCGATTGCGCGCGGGTGACGAGGCTCGCCACCGCGCTGGCGCCTGCTTGGTCGTTGTCGCGGGCGATGTAGAGGCGCCGCAGCATGTCGGGGAACAGGATGGCCGAGAGATGGGCTGCCGAAAGCGCGGCGATCATCGGCATGTTGGGCAACACGCAGCGCAGTGACAGCATCGTCTCGATGCCTTCGCCGGCGGCAAGAACCTCGCCGGCAACGCCGAAGCGCACCGCATGACCGAGCAGATCGCCCAACGCCCGTCTCGGCGTTTCGATCGGCGCCTTGCCGAGGCTTGCTTCGCTGAAGCCGTCGGGGTCGAGCCAGGTGCGATGGACGCCCGTGAGGTTCCCCGAGAGATCGGTGACGGCGGCGATCATCGCGGGCCAGGTCTCGGTCGGGCTGTGCTCATCGGGCCGATAGTAGCAACGCGGGTGGAAGCGCAGACTCTTGGTTCCGTGCAAAATCGCAATGCCGCGTCTGCGCAAATAGGCCGCAACAAGGGTGCGCTCGATCGGCTGCGAGATCGCGAACAAGCGGCGCGCGGCTTCGGTCGCGCGGTGACGTGCGTCCTGCCGTGCCGAGGCGGTGATCGGTGGCATGGCTAGTTCTGACAGACCGAGAAAACGCCGCGCCTCGGCAACGACGTCCTTGAACTCAGCGAGGCCCTGGCGCTCGCGGATGACGTCGAGGAGATCGCCATATTCCCCGGAGGCGGCATCTCGCCAATGCCCGGCGGCGCCGGGTCCGTCATCGGGGCCACTGAGGCGGACAAACATCGACCGCCCCGGCGCATTGCGAACATCACCCACCACCCAGTAGCGCCCCTGCCGCCGCCCATTGGCGAGGTAATGCCGGCACACGGCTTCGGCGTTGCGGGCGAGGCGCTGGGCGAGATCGGCGGCATCGGGGCGTTCCATCAGGCCACCTCCCGCTCGCCAATGCGCTCGACCGGGTAGCGGTCCAGCAGCCGCCCGAGCACCGCGGCGCCGCTCGCATCGGTCGGCACGAACATGCGTAGCCTCCAGGAGATGATCTCGCCGAACAGGCCATCGGCGCGCAGCCGATCGCGCATCCCCTCGGTGAAGCCGGAGAGTTCGATGCGCAGCGCGTTCATGACGCGGACACGGCGGAGTTGCAGACCCTCGGCGAGATCGAGGACCGTCCGCCCCTCCATCAGCGCCGCAAAGGCCGCGTCGGGCGTCAGGGTGGCAGCCCCGGTCAACGAGGCATTGGCCGCCCAGGCGGGCGAGACCTTGCGCCCGATGATCCGCTCGCCATCATCGGTCTGAAGCCGATAGACGCGCGTCGACTCATTGGGCAGCCGCTTCCAGATCGGCAGCAATAGCCCCGCGACGATGTGCAACGTGCTCTCGGAGAATTCCGGAACCTGCGCCACTTCGCTGTTCCACGCGGCGGCGAAGGTGTCGCGGTCCGTCTCGGCCCAATGGCTTTCCGCCATCGTGTTCAGCGAGACGGTGTGCTGCTCCATCGGCCGGACCAGCCGCACGCGGCGTTCGATCTCGCCGTCATCGAGCATGACGCTCAGCGCCGGAATCTGCACCGCGGCGCGGCCGGAGCGTTCGTTGACGAGTAGCACCGCCCTGCGGTCAGCGAGATGGTCGAGCGCTTGATCGAGGCTGACCGGATGATTGCGCCGCCGCTCGGTGATGGTCAGCAGACGGGTTTCGGCGCCGGTCGCGGGGTGGGTGTAGATCGTCCGGCGATCGGTGATGACGAAGCTCTCGGCCTGCAGCGTCTCCAGCCCGACATCGTAGGCGCCGCTGGCGATGGCGCCCTCGATCTTCGCGTTCAGCAACTGCTCGAAGGCGGTGAACAGCACGCCCTGCAGATCGATGGTCAGCGCGAGCAGCCGACTGAGGAAGGTGGTGATAGGCGGCAGATCGTCCTTCAGGCCGGTGGCGTCCATCAGTGAGAGGCCGGTGGCCTGCTCGAACGTCTGAAGCGAGCAGCCTTCGACCTTGCCGCGAACGAGCAGCAGGTAGAGCTGGCGCAGCGCGTCGCGCGCATACGGGCTTTCAAGATTGTCCTCGGGTCGGAACAGGCCCTGACCGCCGGTCTGGCGCTGTCCGCGCGTGATGGCGCCGAGCGTGTCGAGCCGTCGCGCGATGGTCGAGAGGAAGCGCTTCTCAGCCTTCACGTCGGTCGCGATCGGCCGGAACAGCGGCGGCTGCGCCTGGTTGGTGCGGTTGGTGCGGCCGAGCCCCTGGATCGCGGCGTCGGCCTTCCAGCCTGGTTCGAGAAGATAATGGACCCGCAGCCGCTGATTCCGCGCCGAAAGCTCGGCGTGATAGCTGCGCCCGGTGCCGCCCGCGTCCGAGAAGACGAGGATGCGCTTCACGTCATCCATGAAGGCGGCGGTCTCGGCGAGGTTGGCGGACGCGGCCCGGTTCTCCACCACCAGCCGGTCACCCTTGCGGATGATCCGCCGCGAACGGCCCGTGACCTCGGCGACGAGATCCGTGCCGAAACGCTGAACGATCTGATCGAGCGCGCCGGGCACTGGCGGCAGCGAAGCGAGCCGCTCGATCAGCTCATCACGGCGGGCGACGGCCTCGCGGCTCTCGACCGGCTGGCCGTCGCGGAAGACGGGCCGGGAGGAGAGATTGCCCTCACTGTCGGTGAACGGCTCGTAGAGCTGCACCGGGAAGGAATGGGCCAGGTAGTCGAGAACGTACTCGCGCGGCGTGATGTCGACGCGAACGTCGCTCCATTCCTCGGTCGGGATTTCGGCGAGGCGGCGCTCCATCAGCGCCTCGCCGGTGGAGACAATCTGGACGACCGCGGCGTGGCCTTCCGCAAGATCGCGCTCGATCGAGCGGATCAGCGTTGGCGTCTTCATGCTGGTCAGGAGATGACCGAAAAAGCGCTGCTTGGCGCTCTCGAATGCCGAGCGCGCGGCCGCCTTCGCCTGGCGGTTCAGCGTGCCGGTCTCGCCGATGATGTTGGCCGCCTGCATCGCGGCGTCGAGGTGATTGTGGATGATCGCAAAGGCGCCGGCATAGGCGTCGTAGATGCGGCGCTGCTCGTTGGTGAGCGTATGCTCGACCAGCTCGTATTCGACGCCGTCGTAGGAGAGCGAACGGGCGGCATAAAGGCCGAGCGAGCGCAGATCGCGCGCCAGCACCTCCATCGCCGCGACGCCGCCGGCCTCGATCGCCTCAACAAATTCGGCACGGGTCGCGAAGGGAAAATCCTCGCCACCCCACAGACCGAGGCGTTGGGCGTAGGCGAGATTGTGGACCGTGGTGGCGCCGGTCGCCGAGACATAGACGACGCGCGCATCCGGAAGCGCGTGTTGCAACCGTAGACCAGCGCGTCCTTGCTGCGAGGGTGCGACTTCGCCGCGTTCGCCCTTGCCGCCACCGGCGTTCTGCATGGCGTGGCTCTCGTCGAAAATGATGACCCCGTCGAAGCGGTTTGGCTTCCCTGTCGCGGCACCGCCGCTCCCCGCCTCTTGTCCTAACCATTCAATGATCTGCCGGACGCGCGAAAGCTTCTCGCCGCGGTCATCGGACCGCAGCGTAGCGTAGGTTAAAAATAGGATGCCTTCGGTGAGCCGGATCGGTGTGCCTTGAGGGAATCGCGAGAGCGGCGTGATGAGCAGCCGCTCCATGCCGAGGGCCGCCCAGTCGCGTTGCGCGTCTTCGAGCAGCTTGTCGGACTTCGAGATCCAGACCGCCTTGCGCCGCCCGCGCAACCAGTTGTCGAGGATGATGGCGGCGGACTGGCGGCCCTTGCCGGCGCCGGTGCCGTCGCCGAGCATGAAGCCGCGGCGGAAGCGCACGGCGTTCGGCGCATCGTCGGGCGCGGCGGTGACGAGATCGAAGGTCTCGTCCACCGTCCAAGCGCCGGCGAGATATTCGCCATGGGCCTCGCCAGCATAGATCACTGTCTCGACCTGGGCGTCGGACAGGAGGCCCTCGGTGACGAGGCGGGAGGGCAGCCGCGGCCGATAGCTCGGTTTCGGCGGCGCGACCGAGGCCATCGCCGCGGATTGCACCAGCTTGGTCGGGTGCGGCTGCGCGCCGGGAATACGGATCGATTGGAGGCGATACGCCTCGTAGATCGCGTCGCTGAGGCGTGCGCCCTCGGGCGGCGTCCAATCGGCCGTGTCATAGGCGAGATCGAGGGCCTCGGGATCGGTGACCGGCGCTCTGGCCGGCTGGGTCGGGATGGCGCGTACGCGAGAGACAGGCACGGTGCGCGGCACGACAGGGGCGGCGATCGGGATCGCGGCAGACCGTTCGACCGCGAGACGGGGCGGAACCTGATCGCCGATCCAGCGGAGAAGCGTCGCGACATCGGGCGCCATGCCAGGGGATTCAGGGAATGCGCTTGGATCGTCGGCCGGCGCCTTGTCGATGACGGTCAGCCTCGTTTCGACCGACGTGCCATGCTTGGCGTAAACCGGCCCGCCGATCGCGGCGCTGAACACGACCCGGCCGCGCTCTTGCAGTCGGACGAACGCGTCCCGCCAAGCGGGTGCTTCGGGGGCGAAGTTGGCGCCGGTGATCGCGACCAGCCGCCCGCCATCGGCAAGGCGCGCGAGCGCGGAGCGGATGTGGCGATAGGCGGTATCCGCCATGCGGCCGGCAACGTTCGCCATGGCCGAGAAGGGCGGGTTCATCAGCACCACCGAGGGTGCGATGGACGGATTCAGATAATCGTGGATCTGCGCCGCGTCGTAGCGGCTGACCGGGGCGCCGGGGAACAGATGGGCGAGCAGCTCCGCGCGGGTCTCGGCGAGCTCGTTCAGCGCCAGGATGCCGCCAGCAAGGGCGGCGAAGACGGCGAGCAGCCCGGTGCCAGCGGAAGGTTCCAGCACCAACTCGCCTGGCGTGATCGCGGCAGCGAGGCTGGCTGCGAAGCCGAGCGCGATCGGCGTCGAGAACTGCTGGAGCGTCGCGCTCTCCTCGGAGCGGCGCGTATGCGTGGGCAGCAGCGCGGCCAGCTTCGCCAGCATGGCGAGCATCCCCGTCGACGAGCCGGCGCGGGCGCGCATGGCCGGCCCGTGCCGGCGCAGGAACAGAACCTGCGCTGCCTCGCAGGCCTCGTAGGCGTCCTTCCATACCCAGGTGCCGGCGGCGTCGGAGGCTCCGAACGCCGCCTCCATGGCGGCGCGGAGGATGGCGGCATCGAGGGCCTGGCCCCGCTCCAGCGAGGGCAGCAGCAGACGGGCGGCGTGCAGGATGGCGGACGCCCGATCAGGCGCAGCGGGCGCGGACGGGGATGCGAGCACGGCCGATTGCTCGGCCAGCGCGGGGACTGCGAGGTTCATGGGGGGATTCCGGAGAGCTTGGTTCCGAGGCCGGCGGGCGCTCTCTCGACCCGACCTGGCTCACCCCCTCCCGGCCGTCCTCCTGCTCTCCGGGCTCCCCGTGCCCGAGCGGTGACCCGCTCCGGCGCTTTGGTTCCAGCCCGCGCCGTGCTACATATGACCAATTAGATGGTCAGGAGAGCCTCATGGGCAGTGTGAGCATCGCCGACGCCAAGGCGCATCTGAGCGAACTGGTCGAGCGCGCCGCCGGCGGCGAGACCGTGCAGATCACGAGCCGCGGCAAGCCGGTAGCACGGATCGTCGCCGCGAAGGCGCCGCGCAAGCGCATCGACATCGTAGCCTTGCGTGCGATGGTCGAAAAGATGCCGATGCAGGCGGAGCCGGCGGGCGAGTTCATCCGCCGCATGCGTGACGAGGCGCGTTATTGATCCTCTATCTCGATACTTCAGTGCTCGTCGCGGCATTGACGCATGAGGCAGAGACCGAGCGCATGCAGCGCTGGCTGGGAGACCAGGATCCGGAACTTCTCGCGATCAGCGATTGGGTGACAGCAGAGTTTTCCTCGGCACTTTCGATCAAGCTGCGGTCTGGGCAGATCGAGATGCAGCACCGGGCGGATGCGCTCGCCATGTTCACCACGATGAGCGCGGATACCTTCACTGTGCTGCCGATCTCCGGGGCGCAGTTCCACACCGCCGCGCGGTTTGCCGATCAGCACGCGCTCGGCGTGCGGGCCGGTGACGCGCTGCATCTGGCGATCTGCGCCGATCATGGCGCCACCCTTTGCACGTTGGACCGGCGACTCGGTGAGGTAGGGCCGGCCCTGGCGGTGAAGACGGCGCTGCTATGAACGCGCCGCCGGCGAGTGCGCGAAGACCAGTGGCAGCCCGGCGGCTTGATGCGTGGGAAGCTGACATGCCCGCCGATCGCTCGCACGGCGGAGATGGGTGGCTTTGCGACGGTCCGCTTCCCGCGGTGGGCCAGCGCGACAGCGGTCATTCGGATCGAGGTCGGGTTGACCGGGAGGATCTCCGTCTGCCACCCTGGAAGCAGCAACCGGCTCTAAAGCTGCTCTCACGGGCAACCGCGCGCCTGTGCCCCTCAATCGGTGCAGCCTTTATACGACAGCACTTATGCGAGTAGTCACCGCCAGTCACGTCACAGATTGGGCGAACCGCGAGAGGCGGGACTGTCAGGCAATACTGCCGATTCTGATCCGTAGGCTGGTCCAAGCCACAGCTTCGCATATCGAGCGGATCGATTTCCCCGGTGGCGATTCGGTGTCGGACGAGGGTTGGGATGGCCGCCTCACGTGCAAGTCGCGTAGTTCGTTCGTGCCGGACGGCGTTTCCGGCTGGGAGATCGGCAGTGACAAATCGGCCGTAACCAAAGCCGATGATGACTATGCGAAGAGGGTTAAGGATCCACTCGACCTTGACCCGGCCCTTACGAACTACGTGTTTGTCACACCGCGCGCATGGCCCAAACGACACCAATGGGAGCGCGACAGACGTGCAGAGAAACACTGGCATGACGTCCGTGTCATCGCGGCTGGCGACCTGGAGCAGTGGCTTGAAAGCGCCCCCGCCGTAGCACTTTGGCTGGCCCGGCATCTCCGTTTGGCACCGTCAACTGGGCTGACAGGTCTGGAGGAGTGGTGGGACGAATGGGCCAAGGCAACCCGCCCTGTCATGACCCCGGCAATGCTACTGGGAGGTCGCGAAGAGGAAGTTGAGCTGACTAAACGCTGGTTCGAGAACGGACCGGATAAGTTGGAAATCCAGGCCGATGCACCGCACGAAGCCGTCGCCTTTCTACATGCTGCGGCGACCCAATGGCCGAAAGCCATTCAGGAAGCGCTGTTATCGCGCTGCGTGACGGCCGCCACAGAAGATGCTTTTCGCGCCGCGTCAGCCTGGTCGGTTCCGCTAGTGATCGCCGCGTCTGCTGACGTGGCGCAGTCAGGGGCCGGTGCCGCACTGCAAGGCGGGCATCATCTGTATCTGGCTGTCGGTCGAACCCTGGTCTCCCGGCGTGCGGGGCCAACTCGGCTGCCTCGCGTAGACCGTCTAGCCTTGGAGAAGGCTTTAATTGAGACATCTCTGCCGCGAGAGGAAGCGGTTGGCATCGTAGCTGAGTGCGGGCGAAGCGTGGCCGTGTTGCACCGGCGCCGCTCCGCAGTCGAGGCGATCCGCCGACCGCCATGGGCGGTGCCAGGGCAGGGTGAACTGCTTGTTCCGGCCATACTGGCTGGTGCCTGGACTGAGGAACTCAGGCCCACGCAGGATGGCCCATTTGGCCCAGCACCGCCGCAACTGCTTGACCGCGACGTTCTGAGTCGGCTCTCCCGGGTCGGCAGTTATGACGCTGTAATCGCGGCTGTGCGAAGCCTTTGCGCGGGCGACGATGCACCCTTTCGAAGCGCGGCCAAGGTTTGGCGTCTGACGGCTGCGCTCGACGCTTGGTATCTGTTGGCGGAGTTTATTCGAGAAGATGATCTCGTGAAATTGGGTGAGGTTGTGGTTGGAGTCCTACCGATCCAGGACCCAAAGTACGAGCTGCCTGACGACAAGCAATGGATGGCCGCCACCTACGGCAAGGAGCAGCTCCATTCGGGTTGGCTCCGCGAGGGACTGGCGATCTCGCTTGCCATAGTCGCGCAACACGGCGAGCTGCTTCGGCTACCTGTCCCGTTTGGAACATGTCCAGGGTTCGTCCATTCGATCGTGCAACATATCTTTTCTGGATTGCGCGTTTGGCAGGCATGGGCATCTATGGGCGACGTGCTTCCAATCCTCGCGGAGGCCGCGCCAGAAGCATTTCTTTCCGCTGTCGAAGGATTTGTCTCCGATCATTCAGACGAAGCACGTAGTCTTTTGACCGATGGAGGTGGTGAGGCTGGTCTTACCGGCGAATGTCGCCACGCTGCGCTTCTCTGGGGGCTGGAGCGCTTGGCATGGGATGCGGAATATCTTGCGCAGTGCATTGTGAGCCTCGGCCGACTTGATACAATCGACCCGGGCGGCCGGTGGAGCAACCGGCCCTTTAGCAGCCTGTGTGAGATACTGCTGGGGCCCGGCGATCCATATACATTTGCCACAGCCGAACGGTGCCTGAAGGCAGTCGATGCCTTGATCTCGGAAGTACCTGGGACGGCGTGGCGGCTCTTCCTTCGTGCAGCTAAACCGTTGAGCGGCAGGATGGTCCGTGACCCGCCCGCATATATGCAGGCGAAACCCGATGGATGGCGGCCGTGGTCGGTTGAACAAAGGCGGGCATTCTGGTCAGGAATGTCAACCCGTCTACAGGAGTTCGTTGAGGGGGGCGGTCAAGACCGGATTGTGGATTCGCTTGGTTGCCTCCATTTCTTGCCCACTGCTGTGCAAACCGCTGTTGCGAACTGGCTTGATGGGCAGGAACTGAAGCCTGTCGGAGATGGCGCAAATCCGCTTTGGGCTGCGGTGAGAGGGGCATTGGTCCAGTCCTTTGGCACGGAGCGCCCGCTAGTTCCGGAGGTTCAGGACGCATTGACCCGCGCCAACGCGGCTCTTTCACCAACGAACCCCCAGGTCGTGGCGTCATGGTTGTTCGCGAACGAGCCGCCTCAGCTTGCCGACGGTGACACCAACGATTGGCACGAATATCAGCGCCTACTAGCAGATCGCCGAATGGCAGCCGTTCGGAATCTGATGGATACAATTGGAACCAGATCGCTCCTGGATTGGTCCGCCAGCCTGCCAGACCAACACGCGTTCGGGCTCTCTCTTGCTGCAGCGGCGACCGAATCCGAAGACACCAACCTGGCAAACCCAATGCTTTCCGCAGTGCGGGCGGATGCGCGCGAACCTCCGATAGTGCTTCTCGCGTACGTCGTCTGGCGGCTCGCAGAACGACGGGAAGGTTGGCTGGCTCGCTGGCTCGCTGAAGCCAAGATGAGCTCGCAGCCCGCGGCAGCGATGGCCGCGCTCTGTTGTGCATTGCCCTTCGAGCCAGAGACGTGGCGACGAGCGGAAGCTCTAGGGTTAGAGGTTGAACACAATTATTGGCGCTGGGCGCGGGGAAACCCGGGTCAGGGCGCGACCTCCGAGGACCTTGAACACGCGGTGGAGCGGCTGCTCGCAGCGGGCAGGCCGACGGTCGCTCTGCAATTCATCATCCTGCGGAGGCCCCCAGTCCTACCTGGGCAGTTGCTTGTCGGGCTGGGGAAAGCGTTGCTGCAGCAACTGAATTCACCTGAGGCTAGAGTACGATCCAATTTCCAGTGGGAACTGGAGCGCCTCTTCGAGCATTTGGACCAGGCGGAAGGTCTTCCCGTCACCGATTTGGCCGCGCTGGAATGGTCCTTTCTGCCATTTCTTGTGCATGGGCAGCGCAAACCAAAAGCCCTGCGCAGCCTATTGGCATCCGATCCGTCACTGTTCAAGGAGCTGATTTGCCTGATCTGGAAACCAGACAAGGAAGCGGCTGGGCAGGACGCGGAAGACGAATCCGGGACGGAAGATGGGCAGGAAGGTCACGCGAGGATGGCCTACGACCTACTCGACTCCTGGAAGGGGCCGCTGCCCGGCCAGACGGCGAATGACCTCGAGTTCAACGTCCTAGAAACGTGGGTTTCTGAGGCGAGACGCCTTTGCCGCGAAGCTGGCCGTGCAGGGATCGCTGACGTTAAGATTGGAGGATTGCTAGCTTACGCCCCCAAGGACCCGTCGGATGGGGCTTGGCCGCATGGGGCTGTGCGTCGGCTTCTGGCAATGCTGCATAGCAAGGAGATCGATGACGGTTTTCTGACTGGGATCCTTAATGCCAGGGGCGTCACGACTCGCGGCTTGCGCGACGGTGGCAAATTGGAGCGCGTCGAGGTCAATCGATATAAATCTTGGGCATCTACTATGCGTGGTTCGGCACCCTACACTGCCCGCCTTCTAAGCCTGATTGCTGAAAGCTACGAAGCAGACGCCAAACGACAGGACGAGATGGCTAAGCTGAACGACCTGCGATAATGCCGACGAATTCACCGCGGGCCTTCGTGAAATCGCACATGGGCCCTTTGCCCCATTACAGCCTGCCCACCAACCGACGACCGGAAGTTTGAAGTCCGAGTGATGGCGGCAAGGTAGGTCTGAATAAGTCTCTGCCTTGCCGACCGGGTTATTGAAGAGATTCACGAAAGCCCGGTTAGCTGGGGACTTGTTCAGAACTTTCCTTACGGACACTTGTGGAAAAACGTCCGCTTTCCGGACGTCGTCAAAGGCGTGTGAATGACGCGGATGGGTCGACAGTGGCCGGCGCACTTGGCGGGTGCACCATCGTTGCGCGCTTTGCCGCGGAGGAGGCGTATCCATCCGGTCTGAGCCGCCTGCCGCTACGACAGCGAGCCGCTCATAAGAGCGCTGCTATGAGCTGATTCATATGCAGGGAGCTTTGGCGGATGGAGATCATCACGGGGGCTGAGCGCCGTCGTCGCTGGCGGGATGAGGACAAGCTGCGAATTGTCGCGGAAGCTGAGGCACCGGATGCGGTGTTTGCGTTGGTGGCACGGCGGCACGAGATTTCGCGAGGGCAGTTGTGGAAATGGCGTGGGCAGGTTCGACGCGGTGAGTTGGCGCCGGTGCCGGTGGAGCCGGAGTTCATCCCGGTTCGGATGATGGCGAGTGCGGCACTGTCGATGCCGCGAGCATCGAGTAAGTCAGCGGCCATGAATGAGACCGCCGGAGAGCCGGCGCCGCAAAGCCGAGCATCCCGATCGGATCCGAGCCGGATTGAGATCGTGCTGCCGGACGGAACCTGTGTTCGGGTTGATGATGGGGTTGGAGTTGCCGCGTTGCGCCGGGTGATGATGGCGGTGCGGCGATGATCCCGGTTTCGGCCGGGGTACGGATCTGGCTGGCGTCGGGGCACACGGACATGCGTCGCGGCATGAAGGGTCTCGCGTTGCAGGTTCAGCAAGGTCTCGGCCGAGAGCCATTCTGCGGTGACGTTTTCTTCTTTCGGGGACGCAGTGGGTCGCTGATCAAGGCGATCTGGCACGATGGTGTTGGGTTGTCGTTATTTGCGAAGCGTTTGGACAAAGGGCGGTTTATCTGGCCGCAGACGACGGATGGGGCTGTGTCACTCACGGCCGGTCAGGTGGGTTATCTTCTTGAAGCGATCGACTGGAGAAATCCACAACAAACCTGGCGGCCACAGTCTGCCGGGTAAGCGCAGAAAATCAGGGCGAAAATCTGCTGTCTGCTGCTGATTTCTGTAGCGCAACCCTCGCAGTTCATGATTCAATCCGATTCATGGATATCGATTCGCTGGCCTTGCCGGACGACATTGCCGCACTGAAAGAGATCGTTCGACGAGCGATGTCGCGGGCTGATGCAGCCGAAGCCGATTCAGCCGCAGCGCGCGCCGCGCAGTCCGATAGCGCCGCCTACATCGAGCATCTGAAGCTGCAGATCGAGAAGCTCAAGCGCGCGCTCTACGGCCCCAGGGCGGAACGCACGGCGCGGCTACTCGACCAGATGGAGCTGAAACTCGAAGAGCTCGAGACCACCGCAACCGAAGACGAGCTGCGCGCTGAGCAGGAGGCCGCGAAAGCGAAAACCACGACTGTCGCCGGCTTTACCCGCAAACGTCCATCGCGCCAGCCGTTCCCCGAGCACCTACCCCGCGAGCGGGTTGTCCTGCCCGGGCCGACCCAATGCTTCTGCTGCGGTGGCTCGCGCCTGGCCAAGCTCGGGGAGAGCGTGACCGAGACGCTGGAATCCACCCCGCGGATTTTCAAGGTGATCCAGCATGTACGGGAAAAGTTCACCTGCCGCGACTGTGAGAAAATCAGCCAGGAACCAGCGCCGTTCCACACCATTCCGCGCGCCTTCGCCGGCCCCAGCCTGCTCGCGATGATCGCCTACGACAAGTTTGGCCTGCATCAGCCGCTGAACCGCCAATCCGAACGGTTCGGCCTCGAAGGTG
Organism: Acidibrevibacterium fodinaquatile; assembly: GCF_003352165.1. Lineage (GTDB taxonomy): Bacteria > Pseudomonadota > Alphaproteobacteria > Acetobacterales > Acetobacteraceae > Acidibrevibacterium > Acidibrevibacterium fodinaquatile. The sequence continues at coordinate 547,497 of NZ_CP029176.1, read as the reverse complement.
TCCCGCTCAGTGTCTCGACCCTGGCCGATCTGATCGGCGCGACCTGCGTCGCGCTGAAGCCGGTATACAACTTCATCAAGTCGACTGTGTTCAAAGCAGAACGGATCCACGGCGATGACACTACCGTGCCGGTGCTGGCGCAGGGTCAGACCGATATCGCGCGGGTCTGGGTTTACGTGCGCGACGATCGGCCGTTTGGTGGGTCGGGCCCTCCCTGCGCGGTGTTCTATTACTCGCACGATCGCGCCGGTATTCACCCGCAAACTCATTTGGCCGAATACAGCGGGGTATTCCAGGCCGATGCGTATGGCGGCTACAACAAATTATACGTGCCGACCCGATCCCCTGGCCCGCTCATCGAGGCGGCGTGTTGGGCCCATGGGCGACGAAAATTCTTCGAGTTGGCTGATATCGCGCGCAACGCCAAACGCCGCGCGCAAGGCAAGACGCCCGCCTTCGTAGCACCCATGGCGCTGGCCGCGCTGCAGCGAATCGACACGCTGTTCGAGATCGAGCGGGGGATCAACGGCCGGTCGCCCGCCGAACGCCTGGCAGTGCGCCAGCAGCTCTGCGGGCCGCTGGTCACCGAGCTGGAGAGTTGGATGCGCGCTGAGCGCGCCCAAACTGTCGCGTCACAACGATGTCGCCAAGGCGATGGACTACATGCTGAACCGCTGGCCGGCGTTCACGCGGTTCCTGACCGATGGGCGGATCTGCCTGACCAACAACGCGGCCGAACGCGTCCTGCGGACCCTGGCTCTGGGCAGAAAATCATGGTTGTTCGCGGGTTCCGATCGGGGTGGAGAGAGGGCTGCCATGATGTACAGCCTGATCACGACGGCAAAAATGAACGATGTCGATCCACAGGCCTGGCTCGCCGACACCCTCGCGCGCATCGCCAACCATCCGGCGCAACGGATCGGGGAATTGATGCCCTGGAACTGGATCGCGCCGCAAAATCAGAGCCCCGCCGCACAGGCCGCCTGATCAACCCATACCAGGGATGCGTGAACGCCGACCGGCAATCAGACCGCGGCACTCACCGGATGGATACGAGGAGGCCTTGGTCACCGCGAATGGATCGACGTCCCGATGGATCGGCTGGGCGCGGCCCATCCACGGTTCGGGGCGGATGCGGCGGGCCCAGTCGGCGAAGCTCGGGATGAAGCCGAGGTCCTCGCGGACATGCTGCTCGCCGATCAACCGTAGCGGCACAACACGCCCGCTCGAGACGGTGATGGTCGGCCCGAAGAACCGCTCCGCCATGAAGATGCCTTCGGCATGATGCCGCAGCGCCCGATGTCGGAAATCCGATGTCAGAATCTTCGACTCATCGAACCAGGAATGCAGAAGCAGGTATTCGTCCGCGGTCCCGCCCCAGAGGCGCGCCGAGGACAGGGCGTGATGATACGGGTGTGCCATCGTCGCCCCCGTCAGAATTCGTGTTCGGAGTAGGAGGTCGTCATCACGCGCTCGTTGTATTCCAGACGGATGGTGCGCTCGCCGACATCGAAGATGAATTCGCCATAGGCGCCGTCTTCGTTCTCCCAGCCGTTATGCACCTCTTCGAGGAAGTCGTAGGCCAGCTTTTCGATCGCGTCGCGCACAGGCATGGTCTCGGTCTGCACGCCGCTGCCGTCCCAGAGCGGGGTGCGGATCTCGATGGTGCCGTCGGGCAATTCGGTGGGGGTTTCGTCCGGGCCCGTCGCGTCGATGCTCTCGATCTGTCCGGAGTCACCGGCGCCGTCGAAGTGAACAGTGACACACTGGATGCCAGCGGCCTGAAGCATGTCGAACAGCGCGGCCTTGTTGAGCGGTGTCACCTCGCGGGCCAACCGGCCGCGCAGCCGGGCCTGGGCCTCGTACTGAGCGAAGGCATCGTTCGGGTTGTCGATCACGGGGGTGTTCCTCCGGGGTGCGGGAAAGCCGAAGCTCGGAAGGCCCGAGGCAGGGTGCCCCGGGCCTTCATCGGTCACTCAGCGGCGATGGCCTGCGGCAGGGCGGGATCTTCGGCGTCGATCAGGAACGCCGGCAGCGCGATGATCGCGTCGGCGTCACCGTCGGCCGTGCCCTCGGCTTCATCGTCACTGGCCGCGGGAGGGACGGCCGCAGCCTCATCAGGCAACCCGGGCGTGCGGAGCGGCTCGGGCAACCAGCCGGTGCCGGCAAGCAGGCGTTCGGCCGCCTGCGCCATCTCCGGCTTCTTCAGGTGGTCGATCAGCTGGGCTGCGTGCTCGCCCTTCGCCTCGCGCACGGCTTCCAGGATGCGCGCCTTCGGCACCCGGCCGAGATAGGTCTCCACCGTCGGCGCCCAACCCGCCGCCGCCATGTCGAGACCGACTGCCTGGGCCAACCGGTCGGCGTGGGCCAGCGCGCCAGGACGGCGGTTCCAGGGTTCGTGCAGCGCGTTGATCGTCAGTGCCGCGCAATGCGCGAACAGCGCCGCGAGCGTGTCGGTGTCGAACCCGACGAGCGCGTCCCAGAGTTCGCCGGACGTCGCGGGCAACTGCTTCACCCACGCCTCGTGCCGCACGTCGATGGCCTTGGCGGACGCGGTGTCGTTCAGTCCGGGAGCCTGGGTCCCGAACCCGGCGCTCTTGGCCTCGATCTCCAGGCACGTGTCGGCGGTGGAGCGATAGAACAGGCGGAGGCAAAACGCGTGGAGCACGGCAAGGAACGCCGTGTCCCAGTCGTTCCCCAAGGCTTCCCGCAATGCGACTGTTCGGTGCGCGGTGAGTTCTGTCATCAGCCGCTCGGGCAGCGGCGTCCGGCCCTCGTCCTCCTCGGGCACCTCGGCGGACGGCTCCGCGGCCGTGGTGGTGGTCGAGGGCGCCTCCGTGGCGGACGGGGTCGCATTGCCCTCGGGCGCGATGCTGGCCGGCGCTGCCGCATGATCGGGATCGTCGGGCGTTGTCACTGGCGGCTCATCCTCGGGCCGGACGTAGCCGCGCTCGACGCGCAGCGCGCCGTCACGGTCGATGCTGACGAAGGCACCGGCGCGGACGATGTCGGCGGGATCGAATGTCGACGGGCGGTTCTGGAATGCCTCGATCGTCGCTTCGATTTCGAGCAGGCGCGCCTCGACCGCCTCGGGCAGTTCAGCGGCCTCGCCATACTGCGCCTCGAGCGCGCCGTATTCGCCCTTCAGCGCATCGAACGTCGCCTGCTCCGCCTCGGTCAGCGGATTGGTGCCCGGCAGCGGGCGCAGCCCCTGCCGATGGCCGTAGGGGAAGTCCGGCGCGGCCTCGACCCATCTCCAGCCTTCGGCGCGGATGGCGTCCGCCTCGCGGGCCAGGCGCTCGGCCACCAGCCGGTCGAGCAGCGCCGGGTCCTGGAACCAGCCGCCATCGTCATCCTGGAACAAGTCGCGCATCACGATGCCGCCGGCGGCCTCGTACGCCTCGGTGCCGACAAAGCGCGCGCGCCGGTCGGTCGCACGCACCGCCCCCTCGGTCAGTGTGCGGCGGATCGTGTGCGGCTCCTTGTTCCAGCCACGTTGGATCGTCGCCCACACCTGCTCCTGCCGCGCGTGATCATCGCTGATACAGAACGCCATCAGCTGATCGAGCGTCATCGCGCCCTCGGCATAGGCGTCGAGCAGCCCCGGGCTGGCGGCGGCGAGCTTGAGCCGCTGGCGCACCACCGCGGCGGTGACGCCGAACGTGGCGGCGATTTCCTCCTCGCCCTGGCCCTTCGCGCGCAGCGCCTGGAAGGCACGGAACTGATCGAGCGGGTGCAGCGCCTCGCGGTCAGTGTTCTCGGCGAGGCTGTCCTCCTCGGCGAGGCCATCGGTCTTGACGATGCAGGGGATGGGCGCGGTCTTGGCCAGGCGCTTCTGCCGGACGAGCAACTCCAGCGCGCGATAGCGCCGGCCGCCGGCGGGCACCTCGAACATGCCCGTCTCGTTGCCGTCGGCGTCCAGCACCGGGCGCACGCTCAGGCTTTGCAACAGGGAGCGGCGGGCGATGCTCTCGGCCAGCGCCTCGATGGAGACGCCGGCCTTCACGCGCCGGACATTGGCCTGGCTCAGGACGAGCTTGTTGAACGGAATGTCCCGGGACGGGTTCAGGACGATCTTCTGGGTCGCAGCCATCGGTGATCTCCGCGACGGGCCGGCCGGGAGCCTCTCTCCCAGCCCCTCGACCCGTCGGTGCGCCAAGCGCAGCCCTCTAACTCTCTGAACTGAAAGGAGAACACCGGAGTTGGAGGCAAAGCTACCGATACTCCTGGGGGGTGTGAGACCCTCCCCGCCACACGGTGCAGCGTGGGGCGAGAAGCGAACGGGTGAGGCAGACCGGGTGCTTCCGGGACGCCGTAAATCAGCAGAACCCGTTAAAGCCAGGCGTGAGGGGACTTCCGGTCCCGACAGCGGCCCGGCCAGCGAGTCCGCCATGGAGAGGGAAACCGAACCGATGGCCGAAGCCCCGTCAGAGGGTACCTCACCGACCCGGAAGTGGGTGAGGCAGTCGCAAGACTTGTGGAGCGCCGACACGCAATTGATGGGTGCGCGTCAGGGACCTCGGGGCAACCCGAGGTCAGCCGCCGGGATGCAGATTCCGACGGAAGCCGGCCGGGGATTCCGATTTGATGTCGGCCAGCGTTCCGATTTGAAGCCGGCCACCATTCCGATTTAATTCCGGCCACCTGGCGGGGATTTTTCAGCGTTTTCGGCTGGGTCAGCAACTCGGGCAACTGTCCTCTCGTTACCATCAACGAGGAGGGCTGGATGCCGGCGAAGAGAGAGCTGACGATGCGGCAGATACGACAAACCTTACGGCTGGCCAGTGACGGCATCAGCGCCAGGGCGATGGGGCGGATGCTGGGCGTGGCGCGGAGCACGATCCAGGACAATCTGAAGCGGGCGCAGGCAGCGGGGCTGGCGTGGCCGTTGCCGGCCGACCTCAGTGATGCGGTTTTGGAGGAGCGGCTGTTTGCCCGCAGCGGCGCGCCGCGGGGGGTGCGCCGGCGCGCCGAGCCGGTCTGGAGCGAGCTGGTCTGCGAGTTCAAGCGCCCGGGCGTGAACCTGATGGTGCTGTGGGAGGAATATCGCGCCGGGCATCCGGAAGGGTACAGCTACAGCCGGTTCTGCGATTTGTTCAGGGAGTTCGAGGCACGGCTGTCACCGGTCATGCGCCAGGAGCACCGGGCGGGCGACAAGGTGTTCGTCGATTATTCCGGCAAAAAGTTGGGCATCACCGATCCCGCAACTGGCATCGTGCGCATGGCGGAGATTTTTGTCGCGGTGCTGGGCGCGTCGAACTACACCTACGCGGAGGCGAGCTGGACCCAGACGCTGCCGGATTGGATCGGCGCGCATAGCCGCATGTTCCGGTTTTTTGGCGGCGTGCCGCGGCTGATCGTGCCGGATAATCTGAAGTCCGGCGTCAACAAGGCGTCGTTCTACGATCCAGAGATCAACCTGAGCTATGGCCGGATGGCCTCGCATTACGGTGTTGGTGTTTTGCCGGCCCGGCCGCGGCGCCCGAAGGACAAGGCGAAGGTGGAAGCCGGTGTCCGCTTTGCCCAGAGCTACATTCTGGGCCGGTTGCGCCAGCAGACTTTCTTCTCTCTGGCTGAAGCCAACCAGGCGATTGCCGGCATGGTGGAGCGGATCAACGCGCATGTCATGCGCAGGCTCGGCGTCAGCCGGCGGCATTTGTTCGAGACGATCGAACGCCAGGCTTTGGCGGCATTGCCAGAGACCGACCATGAGTTTGCGGAGTGGGGTTTTGCCCGCGTCTCGCTGGATTATCATGTCGAGGTCTGCGGCTTTTTCTACTCGGTGCCGCATCAGCTGATCCGCCAGCAAGTCGATACCCGCGCCACCGAGCGGATGGTTGAGATCTTCCACCAAGGCAAGCGGGTCGCGGTGCATCAGCGCCGCTATGGCGGTCCAAGGCACGGCACTGCCCCTGAGCATATGCCGAGCGCGCACCGGCGCTACGCCGCATGGACGCCGGAGCGGTTCCGCTCATGGGGCGCATCGATCGGCCCGCAGACCGAGGGGCTGATCATCGCCATCCTCGCCAACCGGCCGCATCCGGAACAGGGGTTTCGGACATGCCTTGGCATCCTGCGGCTGTTCAAGGAGTTGGACCGTCCGCGCGCCGAGGCGGTGGCGGCCCGAGCGGTCGCCTTTGGCGCGTTCAACTACAAGAGCATTGCCTCGATCATCGCCAGCAAGCTCGACCAGACGGCCAGCCCGCCAGATGAGGCGCAGGCGGTGCTGACCCACGGCAATCTGCGCGGCGCCGAATATTTTCACTGATTTCCACTGAAAGGAACAAGCATGCTCACCCACCCGACCCTCGACCTGCTGCTCAAACTCGGCCTGCACGGCATGGCCAAAGCCTTCAAGGACCTCGACGCCCGGCCGGAGGTTGCCGGTTTGGCCCATGCCGAATGGCTGGCTTTATTGCTCGAGCACGAGGCCACGTTGCGACAGCAGAAACGCTTCGAGAGCCGCGCCCGCGCGGCCAAATTGCGCCAGTCCGCCAGCGTCGAGGATGTCGATTACCGCGCCCCGCGCGGCCTCGACCGGGCACAGTTCCTGAAACTCGCCAGCTGTGACTGGGTGCGCGCCCGGCATAATCTGCTCATTACCGGCCCCTGCGGGGTCGGCAAAAGCTGGCTGGCCTGCGCGCTGGGCCAGAAGGCTTGCCGCGAGGATCTCTCGACCGCCTATCACCGGGTGCCGCGGCTGTTCTCTGCCCTGGCGCTGGCCCGCGCCGATGGCCGTTACGCCAGAACACTGCGCCAGATCGCCAGGCTCGACCTGTTGATTTTGGACGATTGGGGCCCCGAGACCCTGAACGCGGACCAACGCCGCGATCTGCTGGAAATTATCGATGACCGCCACGAGATGCGCTCCGTCATCATCACCAGCCAAGTGCCGGTCGAGCGCTGGTACGAAATCATCGGCGATCCCACCATCGCCGACGCCATCCTCGACCGCCTCGTCCACAACGCCTACCGCATCGAACTCACCGGCGAGAGCCTCCGTAAAAAGCGCGATCCGGCACCGGCCCACGCCCGAACTTGACCCAAAACAAGGACACGATAATCATTCAACCAGACCCAACCGAAGACGCTCAGGTGGCCGGCTTCAAATCGGAACCCCGGCCGGCTTCAGTTCGGAAGCAGTGGCCGGCTTCAAGTTGGAATGCATGGCCGACTTCATCGGAATCCGCAGCCGGGAAAGCCTGCAAGGCTCGGCAGCCAGAATCCACGCGGGGTAGAGTCGGCTCCTACAGCGGACGAGGAGCAGCGGTGGAACTTGGGAACCCGCCCGCGTTTCCGAACCCCTCGGGGGACGGATGGCCGAAGCGACCGGCGAACGCGCGCGGTGGGGGCGGAGCCCGCATAGTAGTCCGGGGACGGGAAAGCCGTCCGCATGGCGAAGGCGGGCAGTGGATACAACTTGCAGGCAGGAGATGGACACTTTGTCCGGCACGGTGAATACCGAGTTCATTCTCGACATGCAGCGCAAGCTGTATCGGTGGAGCGCCGCGGACTCTGAAAAGAAGTTCGCGGATCTGTTCAATATTGTATGCGATCGTGGAACGTTGGCCCATGCTTGGCAACGGCTGGCTCGTAACAGGGGCAGCAACACACCGGGCACGGACCGCGTGACACGAAAGACGGTCGAAGAGCGGCCCGATGGCGTCGCGGGTTTTCTGGAGGATATCCGGCAAGACCTGCGGGGAGGAACCTACCAACCTCAACCTGTCCGGCAGAGGCTCATCCCGAAACCGGGCAAGCCTGGGAAGTTCCGCCCCTTGGGCATTCCCACGCTCAAAGACCGACTGGTCCAAATGGCGCTCAAGCTGGTGCTGGAGCCGATCTTCGAGGCGGACTTCTACCCGATCTCGTATGGTTTCCGGCCCGGCCGAAGCACCCATGACGCACTCGCAAGGGTGCGCCACAGACTGAACCCGACATCAGCCGGTCCCTCGCGGACACGGTTCGTGATCGAGGGCGATATCAAGGGGTGTTTCGATGCCATCGATCATCACGTGCTGATGGAACGGGTGCGACACCGCATCCAGGATCGCAAGGTCCTGCGGCTCGTCCTCGCCTTTCTGAAAGCTGACATCATGATCGAAGGCAGCCTTCGGCATCCTGTGACCGGCACCCCGCAAGGGGGCATCGTCTCGCCGCTCCTGGCCAATATCTATCTCACGGCCATCGACGAACGATACCGGCGTTGGGTTCCCAACCCACGCGACAAGACCCGAGAGCGGGCGCAACAGCGCCTGCAATCCGACTATAGACGTGGTCGGCCGGGCTTCTACGTGGTTCGTTACGCGGATGACTTCGTCGTCCTCGTGCAGGGAACACAGCAGCATGCTGAGCATGAGCGCGAGGCGCTGGCGCAGTTCCTCAAAGAGGAATTGCGCATGGAGTTGTCGATGGAAAAGACCAAGATCACCGATGTCCGGGAAGGCTTCGACTTCCTGGGCTATCGGGTCGCACAGGAGAGAATGCCGTCTACGCGACGGCGCGTCGGCATGCTCTTCATTCCGAAGGGCAAGTCACAGCTGCTGCGCGACAAGATCAAGGCCAAGGTGAGGGAAACGCCGACTGGCAACAGCCTCGCCGATCTTATCGACGACCTCAACCCGGTCATCATGAGCTGGCGCAACTACTACCGGTACGCCACGCGTTCCGGGAAGGAGTTCGCCAAGCACGACTGGTGGCTGTGGTGGCGCCTGAAATCCTGGCTCGGCAAGAAACACAGCAAGGCGCCCGTAGGGACGCTGCGCCGCATCTATGCCGGGCCGAGGACTGGGGAGCGCAGCGGCTGGCGGATGGGCGGGAAGAAACTCGCCCAATTTGCTGACGCCAAACGCCTGCGATACCCGGACCGGGGTCTTCGCATACCGAACGGATGGAACGCCACCCCGGACGAGTCCTTCCGAAAGGGAGCCGACAAGTTCTGGGAGGCAACCCGCGTCCTCGCTTCACTGTGAGGGCCACCCGTGGCTCATGGCCACGCATAGAGAGCCGGATGCGGGGAAACTCGCACGTCCGGTTCGGAGCGGGGGATGAAGAACCCTGCCCCGGCAACGGGGCAAGGCGCTTCATCCCTACTCTACCGAAAATCCCCTCCGCCCTCTCGCTTTTATGGGGCTTCCGGAGTCAAGGGGGCACCCCAGGTCGCACGACTCAGGGAGCACAACCCTAACCAGGGCCGTGTTGGTGGGCACCTCATCCGCATCATCGTGGCCCACACCTTTCGATCGAAGGAATCACCCGGACGGAGCACCGTTTGCAAGAGCCGATCACCGGCTTGACTTTTATCCGGTCCGATACCGTCAGCTGCCCGACTGGCTCGCAACCCAAATCCCGTTTGCTGCGGGTGCGGCGCTCCGAGGGACGGGACCCTTCTCTACGAACGGCGTCTTTCAGCCCAGCGAGAGTTCGGTCACACATCCGCCCGGCATTCCCGACGGTCGCGACCCGTACGGGAATTCGAAATTTATGCCGGCAGCGATCAGGTCACGATCGCGCCGCTGGGAACGGTCCCGATCGTCGCATATCGCCACAGCGCGACAAGCAGCTTGCGCGCGAGAGCCACCACCATGATGCGCCGCATCCGGCCCGTCGCCCCTTCGGTCCGCTTCTGAAACCACCGAGCCAGATCGCTGTCGGGTTGCCAGAACAGCCAGCGCCAAGTGATCTGGATCATCTGCGCCCGCAGCATCGGCGGCCCCGCCTTCGTGATCCCCTGATCGCGTGACGCCGAGCCGCTCGCCCAAGGCGACGGCGCCAGCCCACTCCAGCCGCCGAGTTCACGCCGATTATGGAAGTTGCGCCAGAATACCTCGCGTACCAGGATCGAGGCGTCGTTCGTTCCGATGCCCTTCAGCCGGTTCAGGACCGCGATCATCGCCGCATCGCGGTGGTGGTCGGCTGCCGATACCTCCTGCTGCCGGCCCACCTCCGCCACGGCATCTCGTTCGGCCTCGACCCGCGCAAGTTGCTCCATAACCAGCGACAAGCGTTCCAACTCGCGCACGATTTCCTGCTTGAGGCAGGCTCCCAGGCGACGCCCGTCTCCCGTTATGATCTCATCCAGCCGCAAGGCGGCACCCTTGGCGCGTGGATCGAAGTCCATGATCCCCTGCGTCTTCAAGAGGCCCTTGATGCGATTGGTATGTGCGGTCCTCTCCTTGACCAGACGGTGGCGCTCGCGAAGCACGCGGCGGGCATCGTCCTGCTCCACCGTCGGCACGCGCACCTCGCTGAGGACCTGATGCTCGCCGCGCGCAAACGCCATCAGCGCACGCACCATGCCCCGGGCGTCGATCCGATCCGTCTTCGCTCGCTTCGCCCGCCGGTCCACAAGCAGGCTGGCCGGATCGATCACAACCACCCGGATGCCCAGCGCATCGAGCCGGCGCTGGAGCCAGAAACCCTCATATCCCGCCTCGTAGCAGACGATCACGGTCGGCGATCTGTTCCCAGCCGCCTCGACCTTCGTGCGCATGCGCTCAACCAACGCCAGAACCGCATCGGCGTCGCCACAAGCAAAGGTATGGATGGCGATCTTGTCCGCCATCGGCGTGTGCACCCCGATCACCCACTTTGAGCGGCTCATCTCCACCGAAACGAAGATGTTGCCGTCAATGCCCGAGGCCTCGGGCGCCGAAACTGCGTCTTCCTGACTGAGCATCGTCCTTTCTCCTATGATAGTTCGAGAGGGCGAACTGTAGCAGGCGGCGTGCCTTCCTCCCCATAGGTGTCCCCCGTCAGCACCCCTGAGACAAAACTGGCATCTTGAATAAGGGAGGATTTCTGGCTCATCGTAGCGACGAAGGAACATAGATGAGCCAGAAATCCTCGACTTTAAAACCACCCGCCGAGGCGGTGGTGCGTGACATTCGCCGCGCGACGCGGCGGCATTATTCGGCGGAAGATAAAATCCGCATAGTGCTGGAGGGGCTGCGCGGTGAGCACAGCATCTCCGAGCTATGTCGGCGCGAGGGCATTGCCGAGAGCATGTATTATTCCTGGTCCAAGGAATTCCTTGAAGCGGGCAAGCGCCGCCTGGCGGGCGATACAGCGCGGGAAGCCACCTCGGGCGAGGTAAAGGCGCTGCGCCATGAAGCCCAGGCCCTCAAGGAGGTGGTAGCTGAGCAGGCGCTCGAGCTGCGCCTGCTTAAAAAAAACATGATCGGGGCTGGGGACGGCCGCGAATGAGGTATTCCGCCCCCGAGAAGCTGGAGATCATCCGGTTGGTTGAACAATCACACTTGCCGGTGCGCCGAACGTTGGATCAACTCGGCATCCCCCGCCCGACATTCTATCGCTGGTGCGAGCACTATCGCGCTGGCGGGCCTGAGGCGTTGCACGACCGCCCCTCAAAGCCAGACCGCGTGTGGAACCGCATCGGCGATGACATGCGCAACAAGATCATCGAGCTGGCCTTGGATAAGCCTGAGCTCAGCCCGCGCGAGCTGGCCGTAACGTTCACAGATGCAGAAAGCTATTTTGTCTCCGAGGCATCCGTCTACCGGCTGCTCAAGGCGCACGATCTGATCACCTCACCAGCCTTCATCGTCATCAAAGCTGCCGATGAATTCAAAACCAAAACTACAGCGCCAAACCAGCTCTGGCAGACAGACTTCACGTATTTGAAAGTGATTGGCTGGGGCTGGATGTATCTCTCGACCATCCTCGATGATTATTCCCGTTACGTCATCGCCTGGAAGCTGTGCACTACCATGCAGGCCGAGGATGTTACCGACACGCTGAACCTCGCTCTCGACGCTTCAGGCTGCGCCTCAGCTACAGTCGCGCATAAGCCACGCCTGCTATCCGATAACGGGCCGTGTTACATCGCGGCCGATCTGGCCAAATGGCTGGAGCGGCGAAATATCGAACACATCCGTGGCGCGCCTTGTCATCCGCAAACCCAAGGCAAGATCGAACGCTGGCACCAGACGTTGAAAAACCGCATATTGCTCGATAACTATTACCTGCCGGGTGATCTTGAACGTCAGATCGCAGCCTTCATCGAGCATTACAATCACCGCCGTTACCATGAGAGCCTCGGCAACGTAACACCAGCCGATGCCTATCATGGCAGGGCCCAGGACATCCTGCGTCAGCGGCAACAAATCAAACGTCAAACCATCCAGCTAAGACGCTTGCGCCATAACCAAATAGCCGCTTAAACTTTTAACCCAACTGGTGAGCTCAACCCTCCGTTAAATCACGCTGCCAATTGTCTCAAATCATTCGACGACGGACACCCATAGGATCTCTCGGCAGAACCGAGCCTCAGGCGCCAGGGGCATCCGCCAGTGGTTCTCTCGGCAGAACCGAGCCTCAGGCGCCAGGGGCATCCGCCAGTGGTTCTGGCAGATTGACCACCTCGGCGCCGGCGGCGCGGTAGGCGGTCGCCATGGTCTATGGCCGTGAGCGGAGCAAAGCCGAACGTGTCGTGGACGGGAGGATCGAGCGGAGCACGACATGTACTGCGAGATCACACAGCGGCAGGGCGGGCCTGAGTCAGCCTGCACTTTGGCTTCCCTAGACGACAGGTAACGGTTGATATCCGATGCGATCCATCATCGACTCAAAATATTCTCGAACCGCCCTCGGGAACGATAGCCCTTTAACTACGGCGGCGGAGCGAAGCAGAGGGAGCACACGAACGTCGTCGACCGAAAGAGTGCCGTTGAGCGCAAGCGGATTTTCTATCAGTCCGTCCAATTCTTCAAGGTCGGGCATCAGCTCTTCGACATAGCGCCTGGTTCCTGCCCGAAGCTCCACGAAGTCGCCAAATGCCTTGCGCTTGCGGAGATTGTAGTGATCGAGCGCAGCGATGGTGGCGAACTCGGGCAATCCGAGCAGAGGATAGCGCGGCATCGTCAGCGGTCCCGTCTTGGACACGAATCGCTCCGCCCATGCTGCGACTTCGGTACGTTGAGGTCCGGTCAGAATGGGATCGCTCTGGCCGTCGATGTAACGGACCATATCCATGCTTTCGAGCATGATTTGCCCATCATCCTTAACAAGGATCGGAATGATCCGCTTACCAACCATCGCGACAAGAGTTTCAGTATCGTCATCGAGCACGACGGTTTCCTGCAAGTGCATATGCTTGAGTGCTGCGGTCATCCGCACGCGGAAGCAAAGCGAGCAGTGTTCGAACATATAGAGCCTCACGCCATGTTCTCCTCTTTCTGTACAATCTGTGGTCGGGTCATTCCTTTTTGGGCAGGCTGGCAGCGCTCAGTATCTCCCTGACAGCAGTTTTCACTCAGGTAGCCGAGTAACTTGTTCATGACGGTGAAGTCAGCGGTATAGATGAGCTGGCGACTAACTCTATGTTGCGTTGCGAGGCCAGAGCGCACCAGTGCCTGGGTGTGAAACGAGAGCGATGACGGCGGAATCCCAAGCCGTTCCGCAATGACCCCCGCCGAGAGCCCACCATGACCCGCTTGCACCAGCATACGGTACACGGCTAGCCGATGATCGTTCGCCAGCGCACCCAACGCATCGATGACTGCCTTCGTGTCCATCTCTTTCTTTCGATTTTTCGAATATGATCGTATAATTAGCTTTCGATGCGAGCTTGTCAAGATCCCCATGGGGGGCGCGAGCGTATCGACGTTGAGGCCGCGCCAGGCGGGCTGCGGTGCGAGCCGGCACGATGAACGCGAGCCAGGCAGCTGATCGGCTGCCATCTCAGTGAGGAACTGGCCCAGGCCCCCGAACCGAGGTTTGCCGACTGTCGCGGGGACGGAGCGTACGCCGCACTTGTTCTACATGGCTGTTCCCGCGATAGGGCGGCAGAATGTCGTGTTCCCAGCCCCTCGGCCCGTCACGAAAATCCCCTCCGCCCTTTTGCTCTCGGCGGCGGCGCGAGCTACGGGTATGACGCCGCAGGCAACATGACCGGCGACCCCCTCCAACCGCCGCCGGCACGGCGAGCGCGTGCAGCACTTGCACTCAGAGCGACAGCGGTGAACCCGACATCGGTTGATCCGCCGTCAGTGGACAGCGCCGATGTGGACAAGACCCCAGATGGCGCCGATCAGAAAGCAGGCCGGGCTTGCGATGCCCAAGACATTGATCGCCATCGTCAGGTGGGGCAGCCCCTTAAGCTCGGCACGAGAGAATGCCGAGGGCGGTGTCGGCACGATCAGGCCCATATCCTTGAGAACCTGTAGCGCCCCCCGCCCGTGTTTCTCGGAATCCCGCACTGCCCGCACGCGCTGAAGCGACACGATGATCCCCCCGCAGACCAGACCGACCAGAAAGAACCACATCGGCACTGTCAGCGCCGCGAAGGAAAGCGCGCCCGCCGAGGCTTTGCCGCCGGCGAGCGCGTCAGCGATGCCAAGGCAGGCGATCAGGCCCCCGGCGTTCGCCAGCACGAGAAGGCGGACATAGCTTTCCTCCAACCGCTGGGCCGTCGCGTCGGCGGTGCGCGCCTCGGCGATAGCCTGGCGGATAAGAAATGCCTGCTTAGGGTTTAATTGTTCAGCCATGCCAAGACGCTCCTGGCCCGGGGGAGGGATCACCCCCGAATGACGATTTCAACCGCATCGGGAGGGACGCCATAGAACGCGGCCAGGCCGCGCTTAGCGACGGAGATGGATATGGGAGCCGTCCCCCCATCGTCTGCCCGCGGCGGTGTTGGCTGCTGCGGCGACGGGCCGAGGTCTTTTTGAATCTCGGCAACCGAGTGAAAGACGAGCTTGCTGACATCAATGTCGAAGTCTTCAAGCGAGCCGTATTTGACCGGATTGCGCCAACCCTGCCAGACATTCTTAGGGTTCTGCACCGTCGAATATTCGCTGATCTGGATCATCCAGCGGCCGGAGTTTGGGTCTTCCGGCGACGGGATCACGTCGCTGATCCGGCCCACGAGGAAGGCCGAACCGTGCGGCTCGGACGCATCCGAGAAGTCGCGGTCGGGGTTGTTCTGGTTCTGAACGCAGACGAGGAACGGCAGCGTCCGCACACGTGCGGCGTCGAGTGCCCATGCCTGCGATCCGCCTTCCTGCAAGATGCGCTGGGGGCTGCGCGCCGTGAAAACGGCGACGCAACGGGTGTCGGTTGTGCTCATGACTGCCCCCTCCTTCGGGTCGGAGGGAAATATGGACCATCTTATCGCCAAAGTAAACAAACATTTTACATAATACGTCTATTAATATCCGATATCCTGCCGGGCTAGATTAGCGCGCGATAATCCGGCTTATCGGGCGCTTGAGTGCTCCGCTCGGCCGAGTAGCGACCCGGGCTCGGAATGCCCGCTCCGGGTCGGGAGCTCCTGAACCGCCCGGTGACCGCAGTGTCTGCTTTCCCGCGCGGCTTGCCGGACACCCGACGGGCAGCTTCCGGCCAACTTCGGCCGTAGCCAACCGGCTGGTCGATAGTGTCACAACGCGATCGCTCCAGCCGGCAACGCAGCAAGCCATTCCCGCAGCTTCGACCACCGCCGCCGGCCGGAGACATTGCGCACCGCGATCGCCACCGCCTTCCGGCTGCCGACCAGCACGACCAGCCGCTTGCCGCGGGTGATGCCGGTATAGAGCAGGTTCCGTTGCAGCATGGCGTAGTGCTGCGTCAGGACCGGGATCACCACGGCGGGATATTCCGAGCCCTGCGCCTTGTGGATCGTCGCGGCATAGGCCGGCACCAGCGCATCCAGATCGCCGAGACCGTAGCCCACGTCGCGCCCGTCGAACCGCACGGTGATCTCGGCCTCCTCCGCGTCGATCGCTTCGATGAAGCCGATATCGCCGTTGTACACCTCACGGTCGTAGTCGTTCTCGATCTGCATGACCTTGTCGCCGGGGGCAAAGGTCCAGCCGAATTTTTCCACCCGCGGCGTCGCCTCGCCGTTCAGCGCCGCTTGCAACGCGACATTCAGCGACCGCGCGCCAACCCCGCCGCGCGCCATCGGGCAGAGCACCTGGATGTCGCGCACAGGGTCGAGCCCGAAGCGGCGGGGGATGCGGGTCTTCACCAGATCGATGATGCGCGCAACCGCCGTCTCGGGCTCGTCGGCCGGGACGAAGTGGAAATCGCTCTCGGCCTCGGCGCGGGCGAGGTCCGGCATCTCGCCGCGATTGATCCGATGCGCGCTGGTGATGATCCGGCTGGATGCCGCCTGGCGGAAGATCTCGGCAAGGCGCACCACCGCAACCGTACCCGAGCCGATCAGGTCCGCCAACACTTGGCCGGGCCCGACCGAGGGGAGCTGATCGACGTCGCCCACCACCAGGAGCGCCGCCGCCGCGGGGATCGCCCGGGTCAGCGCGTGCATCAGCGGGACATCGACCATGGAGGCCTCGTCGATGACCAGCAGGTCGCACTCCAACGGGTGATCAGGTCCACGCCGGAACCCGCCGGTGTTTGGGTCGACCTCCAGCAGGCGATGGATCGTTTTGGCTTCGAACCCGGTCGCCTCGCTCATCCGCTTCGCCGCCCGCCCGGTCGGGGCCGCAAGGAGGATGCGCACGCCTTTGGCGGCGAGGATGGCGAGGATCGCCCGCATGATCGTCGTCTTGCCAACGCCGGGGCCGCCGGTGATCACCAGCAGCTTCGCGACAAGGGCGAGGCCGACCGCCTGGCGCTGGCTATCGGCGAGCGTCATGCCGATCCGCTTTTCCACCCAGGGGATGGCTTTTTCCGCATCGATCGCGGGCCACGGCAGCGCGCCGGCCGCGATCGCCCGCAGCCGTTCGGCGATGCCGCGCTCGGCATGCCAGAGGCCGGCGAGGAAGATGCAGTCGGCCGCGCCGACGCGGTCAACGATCACCGCGCCGTCGGCCAATTCGAGATCGAGGGCGGTGCGGATCAGCGCCTCCGGCACCTCGAGCAGGCGCTCCGCGAGCGGCAGCAGTTCCGCGACCGGCAGACCGCAGTGCCCCTCGTCCATCGCTTCCGAGAGGGCGTAGCCGATGCCGGCGCGCACGCGGATCATCGCCGTCTTCTCGATGCCGAGTTTTGCGGCAATCGCATCTGCCGTCTTGAAGCCGATGCCCCGTATGTCGCGCGCGAGCCGATACGGGTTCTCGCTCATCACCTGGATGGCGTCGGCGCCATAGGTCTTGAAGATGCGCACCGCGCGCGCGGTGCCGACGCCGTGGCTGTGCAGAAACACCATGATCTCGCGGATCACCTTCTGCTCGGCCCAGGCAGCGACGATGCGCTGTGCCCGCACCGCGCCGATCCCGCCCACCTCGCGCAGGCGCTCTGGTGCGCCTTCGATGATGTCGAACACCTGCTCGCCGAAGCCGCGCACCAGCTTCTTCGCATAGACCGGGCCGATGCCGCGGATCATGCCGGAGGCGAGGTAGCGCTCGATCCCCTCTTCCGTGGTCGGCACCGAGGTTTTTAGGAACCGCGCCTTGAATTGCTGGCCGTGGGTGCGGTCGTTGACCCATTCGCCGGTCGCGGTGATCCACTCGCCGGCACTGATCGCGGCGGTATGGCCGACGATGGTGACGAGGTCGCGGTGCCCGCGCGCCTTTACCCGCAACACGGCAAAGCCGCTCTCGGCATTGTGGAACGTCACCCGCTCGACGATGCCGGCGAGCACTTCGCCAGCGGGCCACGGGGCCTGGTGCTCGGTCATCGCCTGGTTCCGTCAGGCGGGCGGAAGCGGGGCGAGCAGGTCGGCATCGTTGTTGGCTGGCCGGTTGACCCGCGTGCTCACCGGCCAGACACGCAGCGTGTCCTCGGGCGCTGGGCGCAGCAGCGAGGCTACGTCGCCCTCGGTCTCGCCGAGCCATAGCGGCCAGTCGGGCGGCTCGACGATCACCGGCATGCGGTCATGGATGGGCGCCATGGTCGCGTTCGCGGCGGTGACGATGATGGCGAAGCTGCGCAGCACCTCGCCCTCGGGGCTGCGCCAGCCTTCCCAGAGACCGGCCAAGGCCAGCGTCTCACCGTCCCGCCGGGCGATCGCGTAGGGCTGCTTGGGTGCGTTCTCGGTGCGCTGCCATTCGTAGAACGCCTGCGCCGGGATCAGCGCCCGGCGGCGGGCGAAGGCATCGCGGAACATCGGCGAGGTTGCCACGGTCTCCGCCCGCGCGTTGATCGGCCGCCGCGCCGCCCGCAGATCCTTGGTCCAGTGCGGCACCAGGCCCCAGGTCAGCAGGTCGATATGCCGCTCGCCGGTTTCCGGGTGCCGGCGCACCACCATCGCCTGCTGGCGCGGCGCGACGTTCCAGGAGGGCGCGACGTTGGGCAGCGCGCCGGTCGTGCGGAACAGCCGGGCGATCGCCTCGGGTGGCAGGAAACTGGCGTAGCGTCCACACATCGACGCGCGATCAGTGCAGCACTGGGCGGCGCGCCGGCCATGCCGCCAGCATCTGCCTGCGCGCGCGGGTGCAGGAGAGCACGGCCTCGTGGATCTCGTGCTCGTCAATGCGGGTCAGTTCGCGGAAATGTCCGATTGTGACGGCGATTTGATCAGAGGCGGCCGGCTTGGTCAGGTCCTCGGCCAAGACCTGAGCCTCCTCCAGCATCGCGCGGATCTCCGCCAGGGTGCCGAGCGCCTTGTGCGCCCGTTCCGGCAGGTCGAGGCTTTCCTTGTCGCCGAAAAGCCCTTCGACGAAGCCCTCCAGCTCCTCGCGCCGCAGCCGGGCGAGGGTCGCCAGCCCGTCGCGCGTGGCGGGAACCTCCATGCGCACCAGTCGGAATGGCGCCGAGCGTTCCTGATGCCGCGTGAGCCGGTTCCACAGGCCCATCACCAGCGCGCCGATGAGTTCGTTGACGTCGTCAATGGACTCGAAGGTCGGCAATTCGCCGCCCCACAGCGCCTTGACCATCTCCATCGGCGAGCCCTGCATATCGGGCGAGGCGATGTTGCCGAGGAAGCGCGTGCGCACGGCGTGGAACGGCACCGGGCAGTGAGTGCGCGCGAGCAACGCTCGCACCTCATCATCGCTTGCGGTTGGCGGTGGCGTGCGCTTGGCCATCGGCTCAAAATCCTTTCTGCGCGATCAACCCCCAGAACCCGTATTTCCGTCCATGCACCTTCTGCAAGCGCGCGACAAACGCCGCGTGGTTCTCGATCGATCCCGGCGCCGGCAGGTTTGGTGCAAGACGCACGCAGGAGAGCAGATCGCGCGCGGCGTATGGGTATTGCTTCGATGAGCCGCGTTCGAGCACGCTTTCGACCAGGCGACGGTAGAGCAGGCTGGCAGCTTCCGGGAACTTCTCTTCGAGGGCTTCCGCGGCCGGCCGCAGCACCTCGTAGAGGCGGCCGTCGAGCGCGGCCAGCCGCTCGCGCACCAAGCGGTCGGCGCGGTCGAGCGCCGGCCATGCGATGAAAAACGCCAACCCCCGCACGGCCTGCTTGTGCGCGGCGGCGACGTCGAGCGCTTTCTGTTCCGCCTCGAAATCCTCGAAATCCGGGAGGCGCTTCAGATAGGCGCGCAGATGCTCGACGCTCAAGAAACGCTCGAAATGCCGCCAGCGGACCGCTTGTGCTTCCTCCTTGCGCCCCAGGGCCTCGAGGGCGGTGATCCGAAGATCGGTTGCGGCAACATCGTCCCCGTATTCGTCGTCGTCCTCGATGCGCCGCCGCGGCTTGTCGAGCCAGTCGAGCGCCTCGGCCGGCCGGTTGGCCGCGATCAGGCGCTCGGCGACCTCCAGCGCGTGCGTGCTCTCCAACCCGCCGGCGCGAATGGCGGCGATGAAAGCGTCGGCGTCGCGCTCGAGATCGGCGAGCAGCGCCAAACGAAAGGCGAGATGACGACGCTGGGCATCCGCGCGCCAGTCCTGCGGGCCTTCGGGGCGTGGCGCGGTTTTCAATGCGGCCTCGGTGGCACCGCGAATCTCCGCGCGTCCGGCCACGCCCAGCGCGTCCGACATATGCCGGATCAGCGCGTCGGTCGCACCGAAGCCATCGCGCTCGCAGTAGGCGAGCACCCGGCGGGCCAGCGCCTTTCCCTCACCCGGCGGCTCTGCAGCCGAGAGCCGGCCGAGATCCGCCATCGCGGCGTCGAACACGACCTCCACCTCGCCAATGCCGTCGCCGACGCGCTGCATCACCGCATCCGCAATGAAGATGAAATCCCACAGGAGCGCGATCGCCCGTGCCGCGTCCTGCCGGGCCAGCCGGGTCGCGATCGTTGCCCGCAGATGGTCGAGTTCGTGCGCCAGGGACTTCCGCTTCTCCCAATCGACGAAGGAGCGCGAGCGGCCGATGGTCTTGATCCGCTTCTCGATCTCAGCGGCGAGCTTGCCTGGCCCCTCGGTGCCTGCGAGCAGCATGTCGAGCTTCTTGCGCAAAGCCGGATCGGTCGCGGCGTGCGCGATCAGCAATTCGGCCAGCGCCTCAGCGCCGAGGGCGGCCAGGGATTCGGGTGTGACGGTTTTCGTGCGGGCCATTGGAGCGTTCTATCCGCCGTGCAGGGCGGCGGTGACATCCGTGTGCCGGAACCGCTCGTCCCTGAACAGCAGGGGCAGGCCGACGATCTGGGCCAGGGCGTAGGCAAAGCAATCGCCCAGGGTCAGTGCGGCCGAGTGCCGGCCCGAGCCGAACCTTTGGGCCGCATCAGCAGCGAGGTCCGCCTGCTGCGGTGTGACCGCGGCGGTCTCGATGTCACCCTCGCGCAACAGCCGTTCCAGGGCCGTTCGACCGGGCGCGCCTTTGCGGCTCTCGATGACGCAGGCGACCTCGGCCCGGGTCACCGCCGAGATCAGACGGACTGGTGCGTCGGCGAGGGCGGCGTCGAATCGGGCGGCATCCGGTGTCCGGAGCAGGAGGGCGATTAGTGCCGAACTATCGACCACCATCAGCGCCACATCCTTGCGGCACCACGTCCAGGCGGTGCACCCGTCGCAGGTGAGGCCACGTCGGGCAGCGCGGCACAGTGCTCGCCGATCTCGCGGATCCGGCCAGCGAGGCCGCCCTGATGGCCCCGTCGGATCCGCTCGCGCGCCAGCCGCTCGGCCAACGCCCTACGGATCGCCTCCGTGAGCGTCTCCCCGGCCAGCGCTGCCAGCGCCCGGGCGAGGTGGTCGGTCTCAGGGTCCTTCAGGCTAAGGGCCATATCGCGCTGTCGTTTCTATAGTTACAGTGAATTTATAGATCGCCACGTCAGACACGTCGAGCCACCGTAATCCGTCATATCCGGGACGACAGGCCGCCGAGAGCGCGATCGCCTAGCTGGGGACGCGCCACCAAACGCTCAGATTCGGCTTGGAAAAAGCGCACTCAGGGCTTCTCTAAGCAAAAACGGCCCCGGAGGGCCGCTTCGAAGCCCTTGATTTTCTTGAGGAAATCTGGAGCGGGCGATGGGATTCGAACCCTCGACCCCAACCTTGGCAAGGTCTTCAGGCAGTTTACGCCAGAGCTTCTTTTTCTATCCCAGAGACCGCTAAGCCTTTATCGAACAAGGCTTTTTGTTGCTCTCAACCTACCCTGTCGTATCCTCCACATACCCGGCGATTTCCCCTCTCGTGCTTCCCCCCTGCTTCCCCGGCCTCCGCCCCGAAAGCCGGGGAAGCAGAAACGGAACAAGTGTCGAACGATAGAGCAGGAACGGATTATGGCCAAGATTATGAAACGCACGGTCGACGCTCTTCAAGCGGAAGCCGGTCATGATGTGTTCGCCTGGGACACGGAACTGAGAGGCTTCGGCGTTCGGGTTAAGCCATCCGGGGTCAAGAGCTACCTGATCCAATATCGAAATGCCGAGGGCCGAACGCGACGCCTGGTCCTCGGTCAGCACGGCGCGCTAACGCCGGAAGCTGCGCGAGACCTTGCCCGAAAGAAGCTGACTGCGGTCGCCGAAGGTGAAGATCCCTCGGCCGACCGTCATACTGCGCGTGCCGGCATGACGGTGAGCGAGGTGTGCGATTGGTATCTCGACCAAGCTGAAGGCGGTCGCATCCTCGGCCGAAATCGCCGGCCGATCAAGGCATCGACGCTCCACATGGATAGGAGCCGGATCGAGACCCACATCAAGCCGTTGCTGGGGTCGCGCATGGTGAGCGGCCTCACCTTACGCGATATCGAAGGCATGCAGGCCGATATCGCGGTGGGCAAGTCGGCTCGTGGCCGGAAAGGCCGCGGCGGTAAGGCGACGGGCGGCGCCGGCGTCGCCAGCCGCACGGTCGGAACCTTGCGGAGCCTGCTCGGTCACGCCGCTCGTCTGAAGGTCATCGCCGGAAATCCGGCGGAAGGCGTTCGGCAACTCGCTGGCGAGAGACGGCAACGCCGATTGAGCGATAACGAACTCCGTCATCTTGGACAGGTGATGCGCGAAGCCGCTTCGGAAGGTGAGCATCCGACGGGATTGGCGGCCATCCGCCTGATGCTGTTGACGGGGTTTCGACGGATGGAAGCGTTGGGGCTGGAGCGGCGTTGGTTCAGTCGAAAGGAACATTGCATCCGCTTCCCTGACACCAAGAGTGGCGCGCAGGTCCGCGTGCTTGGCGAAGCTGCGATGGACTGCGTGGGGACCCTGCCGGTTCGTGAAGGTTCGCCGTTCGTCTTTCCTGCCGATTGGGGAGACGGCCACTTCATTGGTGTGGTTCGCGTTCTCGATCGCGTGTGTGCGAAGGCGAAGGTCGAGGATGTGACACCTCATGTCCTCCGACATACTTTTGCCAGTGTCGCTGGTGATCTGGGCTTTTCCGAACTGACCATTGCGGGTTTGCTCGGTCATTCGGCTCGGGGGGTAACCCAAGGTTACGTCCATCTTGATACGGCGCTCGTGGTGGCAGCGGATCGCGTCTCCGCTGAGATCGCACAAATGCTAGACGGTTCCGCAGCGTCTTTGCGCCGGAAAAGGACTTCCAAGAAGCCTGTTGCAACGTCAATAGCCGCCTGAACGGAGTGATGGCACGATCGGATTGGAGGGCGGATTTCTTTCGTTTCAGAGACCAAATGCAGCCTGTTCGTCGACGACCTGCTCGACAGCGAGGCCGCCACGATCGCCTGCGGCGAGGCCCATTTCAAAGCGCTGGCGGTTGGGGAGAACTCCGCTCGATTTATCAAGGCGACGAAGATCGCCGCCGTTTTGCCAAATTGTCTATGCCAAACTACCTCCACTGCACTTGTGCGCAGGAGTCTGTCTGGAGGCTCGTGCATGGTCAAACTTGCGTCGATCTCTCAAGCGCTCCTGGTGGCCGAGCATCTCAGCTTCAGCCGAGCGGCGCAGGTTCTGGGCATCCGGCAATCAGCCGTCAGCCGGCGGGTGCGGGCGCTGGAGGACAAGCTCGGCGTTTCCCTGTTCGAGCGCGATGCGAGTGGCGTCCGGCTGACAGAGGCTGGGCGCCGGTTTCTGGAGCGTTCGCGCTCGGCACTCGCCGAGATCGATCACGCCGTGAAGGGTGCCGGCAACGCAGGGCGCGGCGCGGAGGGTGCAATCCGGATCGGGATACTGTCGTCGCTGTCGGGTGGTTTCGCGCGTGAGCTGCTTCGCACCTATCGCGAAACGTACCCTGCGATCGCCATCGATGTCGTCGAGGGCTCCGCAAGCGAGCACCTCGCGCGTATCAACGAGCGGCTGCTCGACATCGCTTTTGTCACGGGGACGCTCTCGGTGCCGCACTGCGACACCGCCGTCCTATGGGAGGCGCGCGTCTTCGCTGTCCTGCCGGAGCGGCATCGCCTCGCCGACGAAGACAAGGTCGATTGGGAAGCGCTGAGGAACGAGCATTTCATCGTCAGCCGCGACGCACCGGGGCCGGTGATTCACGACTATGTCGTCCGGAGGGTGGCGGATCTCGGGTACAGTCCTTCGGTCGAGCGCTTTGACGTCGGCCGCGAGACCTTGATGCATCTGGTCGCACTGGGCTTCGGCATCAGCTTCATCAGCGAAGCGGGCACCGCAACCCGCTATCCCGAAGTGGGCTTCCGGCCTCTCGCGACTGCGGAGGATGTGCTGCCGTACAGCGCCGTCTGGTTGCCGGGCAACGACAATCCGGCGTTCAGGCGCTTCCTCAGCCTGGCTCGGTCGATGGCCTTGGTCCAGCCGGCTCCAGTGGCGTCTCAGGCGGCTTCCTGACATTCCGCATCTTGGCGAAGGCGCGGTCGCCGGCGATGAAGCGCGCCAACATGGGCGCGATCAGCTTGGCTGGTTCACGGACCGGCTGTCCGGTTTCGCGGCCGAGTGCCGCGGCATAAGCAATGAGGTCACGATGCACCGCCGCGGGAAGTTCGATCGTGAGCTTTACCGGCTTGTCGTCCGGGATAGCGCCGAGCTTCAATTTTGCCATGAGCACCTCCTCAACCGCGATAAGGTTCGAGAACGAGATCGTGTGTCACCATCACTCGGACCGGAAATCCCGGCCTGACGGTGATTGTCGGCTGGACGTTCAGCGATCGCCCGACGACCTGCTCGCCGATCTGGCTGAAGCTCTGGGAGGCGCCCAGGCGAATCCCTTGGAGCAGAAAATTCTCATTGTTGCTGGTCCCCGCTTCAGCCCCGACGCTGAGCAGCGTCGAGAGGATCGCGGCCTTGAACAGCATGCCCCAATGGTTGTCGACCTGGTCTTCGAGGCCGGCATAGCCCTCGGAATCGGTCCCGGGCTGGCGCTCCAGGATGATGGAGCGTCCGTTGGGCATGATGAGGCGGTTCCAGACCAGCAGGGCCCGCGACTGGCCGAACGCAATCTGCGCGTCATACTGGCCGACCAGGCGTGCGCCCTGCGGGATCAGAAGAACGTTGCCGGTCGGGCTGTCATAGACGTCTTCCGTCACCTGGGCGGTAACCTGGCCGGGCAGGTCCGAGCGCAACCCGGTGAGCAGCGCCGCCGGGATCACCGCGCCAGCCTGCAGCACATACGGGCTGGCGGGCGCCTGCACGCGATCGGGGCTGACCGTGCGGCGATCGACATTCCCGTTCAGAAAAGCGAGCTTGTGATCCTGGGAGGTGAGATCGTTCGACCCGCCGGTCAGTGATGCCGCGGCAGCTTGAGCAGTTGCCAGCGCCGGAGAGGTCGCCGTGGCGATCTGCCCGACATTGGTTGTGGCAAATAAATGGCTGGTGCGCGCCGCCTCCTGCTCCTGGGCGATCCGCTGCTGCTCCGGACTCGGGCCCGCCGCCAGCGTCGGCATACCGGGAGCCGGCGCGCCCGCGTTGACGATCGGGCGGCCGAGATCGCCGGGCAGCGGCGGGCCGAGCTGAGGAACGGCGCGCGGCAGACCCGTATAGTCGCGCGGTAAATTTGCGAGGCCGTCCGGTGTCGTGCGATTGCTGGTGTTGTAGAGTTCGGACCCGGAGGTCTGATGCTGGGGCCGCAAGGCCAGGAACAGCGCGCCGCCGATTCCGACGGCCGCGACGGCGCCAAGGCCGAGGAGGACCTTGCGGGAGAGCCGTGTCACGGGCGCCCGGCTGGATCGCAACCGCATTTCCTGCGGCGGCCGATCGCCTCCGGAAGGCCCCGCCGGCTCTTCACGCGGCGCGTCGGTCACGACTGCGGCCTCCCGTCCGTGCGGACGATGCGGACCTTCTTCTGGTGCTCGCCGCCGAGCCGAAGTTCAGCCGCGGCGAACAGGCGGTCGACGATCATGTGGTTGCCGCGAACCAGGTAGTTCACGAGTTCCGCGCCACCCTCCGGCCCGATGACCCAGAGCGGCGGCATCTCACCCTGGCTGATGCCGGCCGGGAACTCGATGAACACCTGTCGCCCATCGTCGAAGGCGCGCAGCGGCCGCCAGGCGGGATCGTCGCCCTCGATGCGGTAGCGGAAGTTGAGCGCGTTGATGTCGACACCGGAGGCGACGGGCAGCGCCGCATCGGCGGCGGTATTCTGCCGGCGCAGGGCGAAGAGCTGGTCCTGCGGATACGCCCAGGAGACGGAGGCCATGTAGGTCTTCTCGGCCGAGCGGAGTTCGAGATGATAGGTGCGCCGGTCAGTGTTGATAATGAGGTTGGTGGTCAGATCGGGCCGCGTTGGCTTGACCAGGATGTGGACGCGCTTGGCTGCGCCCACGCCGCTCTCGGTGTCGCCGATAATCCAGCGCACGGTATCGCCGGCGGCGACGGGACCGGAACCGACAAGCTGCTCGCCGGCTTCGAGCGCGATGTCGGTGATCTCACCGGGAGCGGCGTAGACCTGATAGAGCGCACCATCCGAGAAGGGATAGACCTGGATGGCGTTGATATACCCGGCCCGGGTTGGCTGCACCCGCGCGGCACCGTTCGCCTGGTCGACGCGCGTGCGCGGGTCGGCGGCTTCCAGCTGCGCGGTCCTGGCGCCCGGAACAGGCTTGAGCTGGCCGGGGAGCGGCAGTGGTTGAGGTAGTTCCACGATCTGCACAGGCCTCGGCGGATCGGGCGCCAGCACGGCCTGATGCGGCGTGTCGTCGTATTTGATCTCCGGTGGCTTCCAGGTCGTGCAGGCGCCGAGCGAGACCGAGGCGAGCAGAAGGGTTGCGAGCGGCGCGGTGCGCATCAGCCGAGCTCCTTGGACCAGTTGAGGGCGTGGATGTAGACGCCGAGCGGGTTCTTCTTCAGCCGATCGGCGTCGGTGGGTGTCTGCACGACGATGGTGAGGATGGCGCTCCAGCGTTCGGTGGATGCCAGCGCGTCATCGACGTAGCGCCGCTCGGTCCAGGCGACGCGGAAGCTGTCGTCGGAGGCGCGGATGACGCTCGACACCTCGACCGAGATCTGCGTCGTGCCCACCTTCGAGAACGGATCGTTGGTGCGGGCATAGTCGTTCAGCGCCGCCGCGCCCTTGTCGGTGACGTAGCTGTAGGCATCGAGCCAGTTCTGCCGCAGCACCACGGGGTCCGCCGGGATGCTCCGCACCTCCTCGATGAAGCGGGCGAGATGCCAGGCGATCTGCGGGTCGGTCGGCCGGTAGTCGGCGACGGCGGCCGCCACCACTTGCGCCTGGCCCAGCTTATCCACCTGCACCACCCACGGGGTGATCGTGCCGCGCACGGACTGCCAGACGAGGCCACCGGCAAGGCCGAAGCTGAGCACGAGCATGCCGAAGAAGGCGAGCCGCCAGTTCTTCGCCTGGACGCGGGCCGAGCCGATGCGTTCGTCCCAGACCTGGCTGTCAATTCGCTTCCAATCGCGACCCCGATTTCGCGTCCAATAACGACCCCTCTGGGTGCACAAGATTGGGCTTATCCGCGTAGTGCATAGGAGGGACCCGCGCCCGGAGCGCAGCGCCCTGGGCGTTGCGCGCAGCGGCGGGCGTGGGAGGTCCCTGTGCACCCACGAGGAGAAGCCCGGGAGGGGGTCCGGGGGAGGGTTTTCAGTTTCGGTTTTTGAAGCGCCAGCTGGTGTTGCCGGTCTCGACGATGTCGCAGTGATGCGTCAGGCGATCGAGCATGGCGGTGGTCATTTTGACGTCACCGAACACCTGGGGCCAATCGGCGAAGGCGAGGTTGGTGGTGATCAGGAGCGAGGTGTTCTCGTAAAGCTTGCTGATGAGATGGAACAGCAACTGCCCGCCGGATTGGCTGAATGGGAGATAGCCGAGTTCGTCGATGACGACGAGATCGTGGCGCAGCAGCTTCTCGGCCAAGCGTCCGCTCTTGCCGGCGGCCTTTTCCTGCTCGAGCTGATTGACGAGATCGACGAGGTTGAAGAACCGTCCCCGAGCACGGCTCCGGATGACGGCGGCAGCGACGGCGATGCAGAGATGGGTTTTGCCGGTGCCGGTGCCGCCGATAAAGATGGTGTTGCGCTTGGCATCGAGGAAAGTACCGGTTGTCAGTTCGCGCACCTGTCCCTGATCGACGGGCGTGTCGGCGAATACGAAGCTGTCGAGATCCTTCAACACCGGGAACTTGGCGCCGCTGATGCGATAGCTGATTGATCGCGCCTGGCGGTGCGTGCGCTCCGCCCGGATCAAGCTGGCGATGAGGGGATAGATCTCGTCACGGCGGACGAGGCCCTTGCCGGCGATCTCGTCGAAGCTGGCGCGCATGCCGTAGAGCTTGAGTTCGCTCATGGCGTCGAGGATGTCGTGACGCTCCATCAGGCTTCCTTCCTTATGCTGTCGTAGCGACGGCAATCCGCCATGGGTTCGATCTTCAGGCGCAGCGCATTGGGCGTCGTGATGCTCGGCACCGGTATCGGCTGAAGCCGCCGGGCGAGCACGGTGAGAATCACATCGCCATTGGCAATGCCGGCCTCCAGGGCTTCGGCACAGGCCGCCTCGACCGCGGCCAGGCCATGGTCGAGCACCGCGCCCAGCACCTTGACGAACTGGCGATCCCCGTCGGTGTGGCTCTTCAGCTTGGCGCGCACCTGAGCCAACGCCGTCGGCAGGCTCCAATCCTTGAATGGAGCGCCGTTGCGCAACGCGCCGGGCTTCTTCACGAGAACCGGCAGATAATGCCAGGGATCGTAGATGATCTGATCGCGCCGAAACTGGCGCGGATGGTCGGCGACCACCTCATTGTCCAGCAGCACGACGATGCGCTCGGCATGCGAGCGCACGAGTACCATCCGGCCGGCAGCGCGCGCGTCGACGCTGTAGCGATTGTGATCGGCCATGATCAGGCACGTGGTGCTGGCGCGGACCGCCTTCTCGACGAAGCCGTCGAACGGCCCGCGCAGCGCCATCAGGCTCGCTCGCTCCTCCTGGAACACCTCCCAGATGGTCCGTTCCTTGAACTCCGGATGTTGGGTGCGCTTGGCGTAAGCGATGCACTGATCTTCCAGCCAGGCGTTCAGTTCGGTGAGGCTCTTCACCCGCGGCTTTGGCAGGAACAGCCGGTCGCGCAGATTGCCGACCTGGTTCTCGACCTGCCCCTTCTCCCAGCCCGACGCCGGCGTGCACGCCACCGGTTCGATCAGATGGTGCGAGCACATCTGCAAAAAGCGGCGGTTGTACTGGCGCGCCTTGCCAACAAAGATCGCCTCCACCGCTGTCTTCATGTTGTCGTAGATGCCACGCCGGCAGACCCCGCCGAAAAACTGGAATGCCTTGTCGTGGGCATCGAAGACCAGTTCCTGAGTCTCGCGGAAGTAGGCGCGCACGAACGGCATGCGACTGTGCGACAGCTTCATGTGCGCCGCCTTGATCATTAGCGGCAGCCCTTGGAGCGTGATCGTCTCGTGGCTCCAATCGAACTGGTACGCCTCGCCCGGCGCAAAGCTCATCGGAACGAACGCTCGGGCCGGGACCCGTGCCCGTTCATCCCGCCACGCCTTCACGAACCGGTGCACGCTGTCGTGCGCGCCGTCGTAGCCACGCCCGCGCAGCTCCTCGAACAGGCGCTGGGTCGAGCGCCGTTCCCGCCGCGGCAGCTTCGCTTCCTGCTCCAAGATCTCGCTCAGAACCGCGACCCATTCGCCCAGCTTCGGCGCCGGCTGCACGCCGCGCTCATACTTGAACTCGGTCGTCCGGCCGCGGATCACCTTGCGTACTGTCGCGCGCGACACCGACAGCGTCCGCACGATCTCCTTGATCGGTCGCCGCTGCTCGAAATACGCCCGTCGTATCTGACCGATCTGGTCCACACCAATCACCCCCCGAACTCCCTTCCCGGACAAAGGAAGGGAGGCTGCCACACAGCGTTAAAGGGGGGTCATTATTGGACGCGAAAACCACCCCTCAGGGGGTCACTATTGCGCGCGAATTTACACGCCAGGTGTCAGCAGCGGGCGCGCCGTCTCCTGACGGGAGACCATCAGGTGGCCGAGCCAAGGGCTGAGCCGATGGCCCGCGTAGTTCTTCATGGCTCTCATTTCGGTCGCGGTGCCGAGTGCGTCCGACACCCGTTTGGCGGTGCGCTCGTCGTTACTGGCGAAGCTGACGCGCACATGGCAGTTGTCGAGGATCGAATTGTTCTGACCGTAGGCCTTCTCGATCTGGTTCAGCGACTGCGCGATCAGAAACGCCTTCAGGCCGTAACCGGCCATGAACGCCAAGGCGCTCTCGAAGAAATCGAGCCGGCCCAGAGCCGGGAATTCGTCGAGCATGAGCAGCAGGCGGTGACGCTTGCCCTTCGCATTCAGATCCTCGGTCAGGCGCCGGCCGATCTGGTTCAAGATCAGCCGGACCAGCGGCTTGGTCCGGCTGATGTCCGACGGCGGCACGACGAGGTAGAGGGTCGCCGGCCGTTCGCTTTCGACGAGGTCGCGGATACGCCAGTCGCGTTGGCGCGTCACGGCGGCCACCACCGGATCGCGATACAGGCCAAGGAACGACATGGCGGTGGACAGCACGCCGGAGCGCTCGTTCTCGCTTTTGTTCAACAGCTCCCGCGCAGAACTGGCGACGACGGGATGGACGCCCGTCTGACCGAGATGCGGCGTCGTCATCATCGCCCGTAGCGTCGTCTCGATCGGCCGCCTTGGATCGGACAGGAAATTGGCAACGCCGGCGAGAGTCTTGTCCGGCTCGGCGTAGAGCACATGCAGGATGGTGCCGACGAGGAGTGAATGGCTGGTTTTCTCCCAGTGGTTCCGCCTCTCCAGCGCGCCTTCTGGATCGACCAGCACGTCCGCGATGTTCTGGACGTCGCGCACCTCCCACTCGCCGCGGCGCACCTCCAGCAGCGGGTTGTAGGCGGCGCTTTGCGCATTGGTCGGATCGAAGATCAGCACGCGGCCGAACCGCGCGCGCCAGCCCGCGGTCAGCGTCCAGTTCTCGCCCTTGATGTCATGGACGATAGCCGATCCCGGCCAGGTCAGCAGGGTCGGGACGACGAGACCGACGCCCTTGCCGCTGCGGGTCGGCGCGAAGCACAGAACATGCTCCGGCCCGTCGTGGCGGAGATAATCGTCGCGCCAGCGGCCGAGCAGCACGCCGTCGTGGCCGAGCAGGCCCGCCTCACGAACTTCGCGCGTCTCAGCCCAGCGTGCGGAGCCATAGGTCGTGACGCGCTTGGCCTCCCGAGCCCGCCAAACGGACATGGCGATCGCAACGATCACGGCGGCGATTCCGCCGGAAGCGGCGATGCAGGCGCCCTCGACGAAGATGTCGCGCGCATAGCCGTCGTAGGCGAACCACCACCAGAAAAAGGCTGACGGTTGATAGAGCGGCCAGCCGAAGACGTCGAACCACGGGTGGCCGAGCTGGGATTGGAACGCCAGGCGCCAAGCAACCCACTCTGTCGCTCCCCAGACGAAAGCAAGCACGACGGCGCCGACGAGGAGGACCTGGCCCCAGAGGATCTTGGTCGCGTTCATGGTGGCGGACGATGTCGCCATCGAGAGAAGGCGTCTGCAATACCAGAGTTAGAATGGGTGTGGCTTCGGATAGAGTAGCGCGCAATTCGGACTGGCGCTGATGCTGCACATCGACAGAGGCTCTTCTTCCGTCCTCAGTGATCTGCGTGGCTCAGCCTCTTTGTGAGTGATCCCCTGAAATAATGCTTCGATGAACGGGCACTCAGGCGGTGTGCCGTCGCCGCATTGCGCGACGACGTCCTTGAGCACGTGCTCCATGCGCTTGAGATCGGCGATTTTCGCCCGCACGTCGTGGAGGTGAGTGGCGGCGACGGCGCGGGCCTCGGCGCAGGGCCGGTCGCGCTCATCGACAAGGCGCAACAGAGCTCGAATCTCATCGAGCCAGAAGCCGAGCTCGCGTGCTCTCAGCACGAAACGCACGCGCTGCTCGTGCATCGTGTCGTAGCTCCGATATCCGGCGGCGGTCCGCCGAGGCTCCGGCAAGAGACCGACCTTCTCGTAGTAGCGTACGGTTTCCAGGTTTGCGCCCGTCCGCCGGGCAAGTTCGGTCCGCTGTAGGCCGTCGCCAGGGCGCGATCCCGCATCAAAAACCAGCGAAGAGCCACGTTTGGAGGCGAAAAGCCCCTCTGGGGGTCACTATAGCTTGCGAATTTACACGTCAGCTGCTGGGCAGCGCTGACTGAAGTCAGTTCATTGACGGCATTCCTGCCGAACACCGGCGCCGAGGAACCCGGACGGGAATTGCGCTGCCGCGCTGCCGTCGCCAGCACGCTGCTGCCAGCCTGGAACTCGCGCGAGATGGGGGGCTGGCACTCGATCAGCAGGCGGCGTGGACGCCGA
This sequence comes from Acidibrevibacterium fodinaquatile, assembly GCF_003352165.1. GTDB lineage: Bacteria > Pseudomonadota > Alphaproteobacteria > Acetobacterales > Acetobacteraceae > Acidibrevibacterium > Acidibrevibacterium fodinaquatile. The sequence continues at coordinate 515,557 of NZ_CP029176.1, read as the reverse complement.
TTGCGGTCAGACGGCAAGATGATCATGTCGTGCGCTTGGGCGAGGCCGACCGTCCGGTCTGATCCCTCGGTCACCGTGTTGCATGGATGCGTCTGGTTGGCAGCGTGAGAAGGCCGCGTAAGGGGTTCCTGCCCATGAGCCCCGGAGGCCGAGTTTGCCGTTCAAGGCCAACGCCGACCGCCGCCAGCACATCCCCCGGAGCGCCACGGGGTGACGAACTGGCCTGACGACGCCGCTGCGTTGCGTCAGCGGTGCGGCCTGACGGTATAGTTCACCGAGGCGCCGCTCGCGGGCTGGCGCGCAGAGCCAAGCGCCGCCGCCCGTCAGAGACGCTAAAGTCGCACCATGCGCAGGCGCAGCGCATTGCCGATGACCGACACCGAGCTAAGCGACATCGCCAGCGCGGCGATGACCGGCGAGAGCAGGATGCCGAATGCCGGATACAGCACGCCGGCCGCGACCGGAACGCCGACGGCGTTGTAGATGAACGCGAAGAACAGGTTCTGCCGGATGTTGCGCATCGTCCGGCGACTGAGCGTAATGGCGCGCGCGATCCCGGCGAGATCGCCTTTGACCAATGTAACCCCAGCACTCTGGATCGCGACCTCGGTGCCGGTGCCCATGGCGATGCCCACATCGGCTTCCGCCAAGGCCGGGCTGTCGTTCACGCCGTCGCCGGCCATCGCGACCACCCGTCCCTGCTCGCGCAGGCGGCGGACGATGCGCAGCTTGTCCTCGGGCAACACATCGGCCTCGACTTCGGTGATGCCGAGCCGCCGGGCCACCGCCTCCGCTGTCGTGCGATTGTCGCCAGTGAGCATGACGATGCGGATACCGTCGGCGCGCAGCGCGGCGAGCGCGTCCGGTGTGCTGCGCTTGACCGGGTCGGCGACGGCAATGACGGCTCCGGCCTTCTCCGCCACCGCCAGGAACAGCGCCGTCGCGCCGTCGGCGCGCAGCACCTCCGCCCGCTCGGCCAGAACACCGAGAGCAATGCCGCGCTCGGCCATCAGCCGCGCATTGCCCAGCGCCAGCGTCCGCCCGTCCACAGTGCCGGTCACACCCTGACCGGTGATGGAGGTGAAATCGGATACCTCCAGCAGTTGCAGTCCGCGCTCGCGTGCCGCTGCCACGATAGCGGCGGCCAGGGGATGCTCGCTCGATCGCTCCAGCGCCGCGGCCATTGCCAGCGCGACATCGGCCGCAAGTTCGTCCCGCGGCTCGATGGCGACGACACGCGGCTTGCCCTCGGTCAGCGTGCCGGTCTTATCCACCACCACTGTATTGACCTTCTCCAGCCGTTCCAGCGCCTCGGCGGAGCGGATCAGCACGCCCGCACCGGCGCCCTTGCCGACGCCCACCATGATCGACATCGGCGTGGCCAAGCCCAGCGCGCAGGGACAGGCGATGATGACCACCGAGACCGCGGCCACGAGCGCATAGGCCAGTGCCGGCGCCGGGCCCCAGACCGACCAGCCGGCGAAGGAAAGCAATGCCACCAGCACAACGGCCGGCACGAACCAGCCGGCAACCTGATCGGCGAGTCGTTGGATCGGGGCACGCGAACGCTGCGCTTCTGCCACCATGGCGACGATGCGGGCCAGCATCGTTTCGCTACCCACTTTCTCTGCCCGCATGACCAGCGCCCCGGTGCCGTTCACCGTGCCGCCGATCAGCCGATCATCCGTCTGCTTCTCCACCGGGATGGATTCGCCGGTGACCATGGACTCGTCAACTGCGCTATGCCCGTTCAGCACCACGCCATCGACCGGCACGCCGTCGCCCGGACGAACCCGCAGCCGGTCGCCGACTGCGATCCGCTCCAACGGGATTTCTTCGTCGGAGTCGTCCGCAAGCACCCGCCGCGCGGTCTTGGGGGCGAGATTGAGCAGCGCGCGGATCGCACCGCCGGTCTGCTCGCGCGCGCGCAGTTCCAGCACTTGGCCGAGCAGCACCAGAACCGTGATGACGGCGGCCGCCTCGAAATACACCGCGACGGTGCCATCCATGCCGCGGAAGCCAGCGGGGAAGGCGGCCGGGGCGAGCACGGCAACCACGCTGTACAGCCAGGCCGCACCAGTGCCGAGCGCGATCAGGGTGAACATATTGAGATTGCGCGTGACCAAAGAGGCCCAGCCGCGCGCGAAGAACGGCCAGCCGGCCCAGAGCACCACGGGCGTCGCGAGCACGAATTGGATCCATGCCGAGAGACGGGGCGCGATCATGCCGTGCAGGCCAAGCCCCGGTACATGGCCACCCATCTCCAGCAGCACGACTGGGATCGTGAGCGCGAGCCCGATCCAGAATCGCCGGCGCATGTCAGCCAGCTCGGGATTCGTGCCGGCCTCAGCGGTGGCCTGCAACGGTTCCAGGGCCATACCGCAGATCGGGCAGGTGCCCGGTCCGGCCTGCCGGATCTGCGGGTGCATCGGGCAGGTATAGATCGTGCCCGAGGCCACAGCCTCGCCCATTGCCGGGGCGGCGGGCGGGAGCGGCGTCAGGTAGCGCCGCGGGTCGGCGATGAACTTGCTGCGGCAGCCGGCCGAGCAGAAATGGAACGCGTGGCCGTCATGCTCCGCCCTGTGCGGCGAGGTGGCCGGATCGACGGTCATGCCGCAGACCGGGTCGGTGACCCTTTCCGGGGCCGGCGCCGCCACGGCGTCGTCATGCCTGTGTCCGCTCATCAGTCCCTCCTCGCACCCGCGCCCACAAGGGGGGAGTGCTTCGATGACGCTTGCACCATATACCCCTCAGAGGTATGGTATCAACATGCATGAAGCGACGAGAAAAGCGGTTCATGGCCGGTTACGGCGGATCGAAGGTCAGGTCGGCGGCCTGTTGCGCATGGTGCAGGAGGATCGCTACTGCGTGGATGTCTTGACGCAGATCAATGCGGTGCGCGCTGCCCTGCACAAAGTTGAGCAGGAAATTCTCCGCGACCATGTCGCGCATTGCGTTGCTAACGCCTTCGCGTCCGGCGACGTGCTGGACCAGCGGCAGAAGGTCGAGGAACTGGTCGATACGGTCGGCCGCATGACGAGGTAGTGGTGTTGCTGCGAGGCTTTGCGCAGAGGTGGTTGCGGGGACTGGTGGCACTGCTGGTGCTGGGCGGTGTGCTGCTCGCAGGCCAGTCCGGAACAGCCGCCGTCGCGCATCACGCCGCCTCTGGCTACGCCATGTTGATCGCGGCAGGCGTAACTCACGGGGGACCGTCGCCCTGCCAGCCTGACGAGCCGCACGGCATGCCCTGCTGCCAGACGAGTGCGTGCAGCATGGTCGTCGCGCCGCCCCAGATCGCCGCCGCGGTGACCCCGCCGGTCGCGGGGCGCGTTGTTGCTTTCTCCTGCCCGCGCCCTGCCAGCCCGGCGGCACCATCCCCGATCCAGCGCTGCGGCCACCCCGCGCCGCGATCTGAACCGCCGGCGCGCGTTCTAGCGTCCGGCGGGAGGCAAGCCGCGTGATCGCCATCGCGACCGCGCCGTTCTCGCTTCACTCGGATCGGACGCATTATGCGCAGTATTCTTCTTTCCCGACGCGGCTTGCTCGGCGCGAGCGCCGACGGAATTGCCGCCTTCTCCCACCGTCCACGCGCCGTGGCCGCTTCGCCACCGGTTCGCTTGATGGTCGGCCGTCGCACGCTGGAGGTGAACGACAAGCCTGCTTCGGTGTTCGGCATCACCGGACCCGATGGCGCGCCCGGCCTTGTGCTGGACCCCGGCCAAAGGTTCGCCGTTACGCTCGCCAACCGGGCCGGCGAGGACACCATCGTCCACTGGCACGGCCAGACGCCGCCCTATCTCCAGGATGGCGTGGCCGAGACTGGCGGTACTCTGATCGCGAACGGCGCCGACCAAGGATACGATTTCGTCGCACGCCCCGGCACGCACTGGATGCATTCCCATCACGGGCTGCAGGAACAGATGCTGATGGCGGCGCCGCTGATCGTCCGCACCGCCGAGGATGTGCGGGCCGACGCACAGGAGGTGACGGTGCTGCTGCACGACTTCACCTTCCGCGACCCGGCCGACATTCTTGCGGAACTCGGCGGGCACAGCGGTCACGGTGCGGCGATGTCCGGTATGGCAATGTCTCAAAGCGATGCCACGCCGATGACGATGGGCACCTCCTCGACGGGTGCCACCATGGACCTTAACGACATCGAGTACGACGCCTATCTCGCCAATGATCGCACCCTCGCCGACCCGCGGGTGGTGCGCACCGAGCGCGGTGGGCGTGTGCGGCTGCGGCTGATCAACGGCGCCACGACGACTGCGTTCTGGATCGACCTCGGCGCGCTCGAAGGCACGCTGATCGCCGTCGATGGCGACGCGGTGCGGCCACTCATGGTACGCCGCTTCCCGCTGGCGCAGGGCCAGCGTGCGGACGTGTTGCTGGACCTGAAGGAGGCCGGCGCCTTCGCCGTGCTCGCACAACGCGAGGGCGACCGGCGGCGGACTGGCATCATCCTGGCAACGCCACAGGCCCAAATTGCCAAGGTAGCATCGGAAGCGGACAGCGCGGCCGCGGCAGTGGACCTGTCGTTGGAGGCACGGTTGGCCGCCGTCCAGCCGCTGCCGCCGCGCCGGCCGGACGCGGTTCGCCGCATCGCGCTGACCGGCACCATGACGCCATATGTCTGGTCGATCGACGACCGCTCCTGGCGCGACCACCAGCCGCTCGTCGTTTCGCACGGCCAGCGCGTCGAGCTGACCATGGTGAACCGCAGCCGCATGGCGCATCCGATGCATCTGCATGGCCACCACTTCCAGGTGACGGAGCTGAATGGCACGCGCATCGCGGGCGCGCTGCGCGATACCGTGCTGGTCCCGGTCAGCGGCTCCGTCACCATCGCCTTCGACGCGGACAACCCCGGTCGCTGGCTCTTTCACTGCCACAACCTGTTCCACATGGCGACCGGGATGATGACCGAGCTCGTCTACGATAACGCTGCCTGAAACAAGGAGAATCCAGATGATCGCGTTCCGCAGTGCCGCAATCGCGGCAATCGCTCTCGCCGCCTCCGCAGGTCTTGCCATCGCGCAGACGCAGGAGGACCACGCCGTCCATCACGAAGCACAGGCCACCGCGCCGACGCCGCCCGCCCCGCAAGGCGGCATGCCGACGCAGGGCGAGGACGAAGACCAGGATCAGGCGGGCATGATCGGCCCCGGCATGATGGGTGGCGGTATGATGGGGGGCGGCATGATGGGCCCTGGCACGATGGGCGGCGGTATGATGGGCCGCGGCATGATGGGTCCGGGCATGATGGGCGGCGCCGGCATGGCGCCGATGATGCGCATGATGCAGGGCATGACCGAAATGATGCAGGGCATGATGCAGATGATGCAGACCTCGGGGCAGCCCTCGGCACGGCCCGGCATGATGCCGGGCGCGATGATGGAGGGCCGCCTCGCCATCTTGAAAACGGAACTTGGCATCACCGAGGCGCAGCTGCCGCAATGGGACGCCTTTGCCGCAGCGCTGCGGGCGCGCGTGACGGCAATGCAGGGCATGCGGGCGCAGATGATGCCACAAGGCACCACCGCAAGCTGGCCCGACCGTCTCGCGCAGCATGAACGCAGGCTGTCGGCCCATCTCGACGCGATGAAGGCGATGGAGGGTCCGGTCAAGGCATTGTGGGACTCGCTGTCCGCTGAGCAGCAGCGCAAGGCCGAGGAACTGATTCCCGGTCCGATGGGCATGATGGGCAGGATGTGAGGGTGTCATGCATGATCTGGCGCGTCCTCCGCCCGCCCACACGCCGCTCTGGCGCACGCGCGGCGGGCTGGCGCTCTGCGGCTTTCTGGCGGTCGCTGGCTTCTACCTGCTCGCGGAGCACACGCTGCATGTGTTCTGGGCGCTGCCCTACCTGCTGCTGCTCGCCTGCCCGCTGATGCACCTGTTCATGCATCACGGGCACGGCGGCCACGATCATGCGGGTCAGGCCAGCCGAATGGAGCGGCACCATGAGTCATGAGGCATCGGCCTACGGGCTGTGGGCGTTGGTCGTCCTGAACTCGGCGGTGTTCATCATCTTCGCGTTCAGCTTCGGCAAGCCGCAAACGCCGCGCGACTGGCGGTCCTTCAGCGCGTTCAGCGCCTTTATTGTGGCGCTGTTCGCGGAGATGTACGGCTTCCCGCTCACTATCTTCCTGCTGTCCGGCTGGCTGCAGGTGCACTATCCCGGCATTGACCCGATGTCGCACGATGCCGGGCATCTGTGGTCAACGCTGCTCGGGCTGAAGGGCAATCCGCATTTCAGCCTGCTGCATATCCTCAGCTACGTCTTCATCGGTGGCGGCTTCGTTCTGCTGTCGTCGGCGTGGAACGTGCTGTACCAGGCGCAGCGGCAGCACGCGCTTGCCGTGACGGGCGTGTATGCGCGGGTGCGGCACCCGCAATACATCGCCTTCATCGCGATCATGTTCGGCTTCCTGCTGCAATGGCCGATGCTGCTGACGCTGCTGATGTTTCCCGTCCTGGTCACGATGTATGTGCATCTCGCCCATGCCGAGGAAGCCGAAGCACGTCTGGCGTTCGGCGCCTCGTACGACCGCTACGCCGCGGCGGTTCCAGCCTGGTTCCCCCGTCTGTTGCCGGCCGGCGGCGGTCGGCAAGGACTTCTCCACAAGACATGAGGACGTGACATGCACGACTTCGGCATGATGGGTGGCGGTGGCATGTGGCTTGGCATGGGACTCTGGTGGATTCTCATCCTGGTCCTGGTGGTGCTCGGCATCGCCGCGCTCGCGCGCTACGTGTTTGGCGGACGGAACTGACTGACCGCCTCAGGGCGAGGGGGCCGGCGAGGCACAGGCAGCCTCCGCCGGCTTCTCCGCCCGCAGCGCGACGAAGGCGGCGCCGATCGCGGTGATCCGGCCGAGCCAGGGATCGAGCGGCGCCATCGCGCAGGCCAGCGCGGCCACGGGTGGGTAGAACACCGCGCCACGCACCGCCCGCGCCTCAAGCCCGGCGCCTGCAGTCAGGCGCCGCAACTCGTCCGCCGTGTGGAAGCGGGCCGCACGCCACAGCCGGTTGCCCAACCAGCCGCGAATGCGTCGTCGCAGCGCCCAGAGGTTCCAGCGCCCCAATTCACCGATCACCACCGCGCCGCCGGGCCGCAGCACGCGCGCGATCTCGCGGAAGGCGGCCTCGGCATCCGGCACGAAGCACAGCACGGTTACGGCGACGACGACATCGAACCGCCGATCGGGAAACGGCAGCGTCTGCGCCCGCCCGGCCGCGAAATCCACGCCAACCCCGGCCGCGGCGGCGCGCGCGGCGGCGGCCCGCAGCATGGCCGGATCGGAATCGAGACCGACCACCCGCGCGCCGAGCGCCGCCAGACGCACCGCCAGCTTGCCGTCGCCGCAGCCGAGATCCAGCACCGCGCGGCCAGCTACGTCGCCGAGCAGGTCGCGCAGCAGCGCGTCCTCCAGGCGGTCGGTGATCCGGCCGAGCGTCGAAGCGCGCCAGCCGGCATAGGCCCGGGCCATGCCAGCGACGCCGCTCATCGCCGCGGCATCATCAGCGCCACCACAAGGCCGGAAACGAAGGTCAGCCCGCCGATCGCGGCGATCGCGGCGGCAAGGCCGAAGGCGTCGCCGATCGCCCCGGCCAGCAACGCGCCGACGGCGTAACCCATGTCGCGCCAGAAGCGGTAGACGCTCAGCGAACGTGCCCGTGAGCTTGGATGCGCCACATCGGAGATCGCGGCGATCAGGGCCGGATACACCATCGCGGTGCCGAGCCCCAGCAACAGGCTGGCCAGCAGCCACCAGCCGAACCCGTCCAGCGCCGCGATCATGAACAGGCCGAGTGCCTGCACCCACATCCCCCAGGCGATCAGGCCCTTCCGGCCGAGCCGGTCGGACAGCGGCCCGGTGACGATCTGCAGCACGCCCCAGACCACCGGGTAGACGCCCTTGAGCGTGCCGATCCCCTCCACGCCCAGGCCACGGGCGGCAAAGAACAGCGGGAAGATCGCCCAGCTCATGCCGTCGTTCAGGTTGTTCACCAGCCCCGCCTGGCAAATGGAGAACATCTCCCGATTACCGAACGAGGTGCGCAGGAACACGTCGATGAAGCCGGCGGGTGCGGCCGGGGCGTGGTGCGCCGCCTCCAGCCGCACATGCGCGGATGTATCGCGCGCCAGCAGCACCGACAGCGCGAGCCCGAGCACGGCATAGGCGATGCCGGGATAGAACGGCGCGGGACGCAACGTCCCGGTCGCGCTCGCGATCCAGCCGGTGGCGAAGGCGGTGAGTCCCACGGCGGCATAGCCGGCGAACTCGTTCAGCCCGACGGCGAGGCCGCGCGATTTCGGGCCGACGAGGTCGATCTTCATGATCACGGTCATCGACCAGGCGAGGCCCTGGCTGATGCCGAGCAGCAGGTTGGCAGCGACGATCCAGTTCCAGCTTGGCGCCCAGATGATCATGAACGGCACCGGCAGCCCGACGACCCAGCCCAGCACCAGCACGTACTTGCGGCCCCAGTTGTCGGCCAACTGGCCGGAGACAAGGTTAGTGAATGCCTTGGCGATGCCGAAGCTGGCGACGAAGGATGCCACGATCGCCGCCGAGGCGATGTGGAACGTCTCGCTGCCGATCAACGGGACGACGGTGCGCTCCAGCCCGACCATGCCGCCGACCAGGGCGTTGATCAGCGCGAGCAGCGAGAACTGCCGCCAGTTCTCGCGCAGGCCGAGCCGGACGGCAGACGGAGCGTCGTCGGGTGATTGAGCCGACACCATCACCCCCTCCAGCCAGCATCGACCGAGACGGCACATAGCGGGAAGGAGGCTGTGGGGCGGCCAATTCCGGGGTCGAGCGGTGCCACCACATCCGGCAAGACGCTGAGGACGGTAATCAAGGCCCCCACATCGAAGCTCGCGTCGGACAAAAGAAGCTGTGTGGCGCGCTTGGAGGTAAAGGCTACGAGGCTCACGGTTGTGCCCGCGTCCGTCCTGTTCATACGAGCACTCGGCGCAACTGGTTGACGACTTCCTCGACCTCCTCCTGCGTGGTGCTCCGCCCAAGGCTGAAGCGGACGGCTCCCAAGCCTCTCTCAGGCGTCACGCGCATGGCCTTCAGTACGGGCGAGGATGCGATCTGTCCGGAATGGCAGGCCGAACCGGTTGACGCGGCGATGGCCGGCATTCGTGCGAGAATGTCAGCGCCGATGCGGCCGATGAACGAGACGTTGAGCGTATTCGGCAAACGCTGCTCGGGATGGCCGTTGAGAACGACTTGATTGCCGAAGACGGTGCGGAGACGTTGCCAGAACTGGTCCCGGAGTTGCCGGACCTCAGGCATGTCCGTCCAGGATTGTGCAATCTCGCATGCCTTGCCGAGTGCTGCCGCCAGCAAGGCGCTCTCGGTGCCGGCGCGTCGGCCGTCCTCATGTCCGGCGCCGTGGATGAGCGGCTCGACCGTAATCCCGCGACGGACGTAAAGGGCGCCAATCCCCTTCGGCGCGTACACTTTGTGGCCCGCGACGGAAAGCAGGTCCACGCCAAGTTCGTCGACCCTGGTTGGTATCTTGCCGACCGATTGAGCTGCGTCCGTATGCAGGAGAACGCCATGCGCGCGAGCGATCTTCGCGATATCAGGGATCGGCTGGATCGTGCCGACTTCGTTGTTCGCGTGCATGACGCTGATCAAAAACGTCTCCTTGGAGATCGCCTTGCGGATATCATCAGGGTCGACGAGTCCGCTCTCGTCGACCGGAATGTAGGTCACCGTGGCGCCCAGCCGCTCCAGAAACCGGCATGGCTCAAGCGTCGCGGGATGCTCGATCTGCGAAGTGATGACGTGCGACGGGCGATCACCGCGCTGGTAAAACAAGCCTTTGAGCGCGAGATTGTTCGCCTCGCTGCCGCCGCTCGTGAAGACGACTTCGGTGGCGGTGCAGCCAAGCAGCGCCGCGACCCGGCTGCGGGCCTCGTCCAAGGCGGCCTTCGCCGGCGCGCTTGCCCAATGGCCGCTGGAGGGATTGCCGTAGCCTTCCTCAAGGAGCGGCTGCATGACCGCCGTCACCGCTGGGTCGATGGGCGTGCTGGCGTTGTAGTCAAGATATATCGGATTCATCCTTGCGTCATTCGTTCAGGTGACTGAGCTGATCTCAGCGCATTTCCATGTCGCCGCACGCCCCACTCGTTCCGTTCGCTGTGGATCAGCAGGTTTATCACGCCAGAGTTTCCTCCGACAGAAGCGTTGCCGAGTGGACCCACTCGCGACCATCGGCAAAAGCGTGCAGACCGGTCAAAGGCGTCCAGATCTCGTCTGTCAGAGGTGACGTCGCCAGCAAAACCACCTCCTGCTCACAGCCATCTATAAGACAATGGCGATGCAGCATATTCATGTGCGTGTGCGCGTGGACGAACAGACACTCCCCGTCGCTTAGAAGGAAGTTGAACTCTCCGATGCGCGAAAGGCGCCGGATCAAGTGCCGTATCGCTTCGACCACGCCACAGCAGAGGGAATTGGCTTCGTCGCCGCCGCGAGCAATCGCTTCAAGAAGGAGACAGAACGCGAATTCGGAGTCTGTCTCTCCGATGGGCAAGAACCGGTGAGAGACGAGAGTCGGGTCGTCGCGCAGGCCGTCAAGCTTGCCGTTGTGAGCGAACACCCAGGAACGCCCGCCCAACTCGCGTTCGAAGGGATGTGTGTTGGCCGACGAGCGGCCGAACGCAGCGGGATTTGCTCGCCGTATGTGCCCTATAACGGTGCGACTCTGGAACCCGTAGTCGCTGATGAATGCGAGGCAACCGCTCTCGGCTGCCGGAACGGGCTCCTTGAAAACGCGCGCCGCGCGACCCTCGTAAAACGCCACTCCCCAACCGTCCGAATGCGGGCCAATCTCACCGCCGCGCGGACGCAGCAGCGCGAGCGACCGGTTCACATCGGTCGGGCGGCGCGCACTCATGCCGAACAACTCGCACATGGTTAAGCCCACCCGGACAGCCAGTATTTCTCGAACGCGATCTTGCCGAGGTGCAAAGCGCGATTTGGACCCCGCAGCCGCACGTCCGGAACGGGGTCGGCATAGAAGTTGCCGCTACCGAATCCGGCCTTGCCGTCACCGATCTCAATGAAGCACTCGCCATCACCGTCGAATGACCGACGTTCGCCCTTTCCGGTGATCTCCACGGCGATGTTGTCGGCGACGACCTCCGACTCGCGATGTGCGAAGACCCCGGCTTTCGGCAGCGGCAGTCCCCTCTTTAACATAATGCCGGTGACATCACCGATCGCGTACACGCCGGGGACGCGCGTCTCCAGGCTGGCTCGATCCACCGGCACCCAGCCGCTCTCGCCCAGAAGCCCGCTTTCGCGGACAACGGCAGGCGCGCGATGCGGCGGAACGTAGGCGAGCAGGTCGAAATCGGCACTGGCACCGTTGGCGAACGAGATGCGCCGCGCAGCCGGGTCGACGGCAGTCACTGCGTGCTCAGGATGGAAGCCGATGCCCTTCGCTTCGATCATGCTGCGGATGGCGGCGGAGACCACGGGGCCCGCGACCGGCATGGGCCCAGGCTCCGGGGTGTATACGTCGAAGTGGACAGAATCCCGCAGCTTGCGCTTGCGGTAGTCGAATTCGAGCAGCATCGCTGCCTCGTAGGGCGCCGCCGGGCATTTGAACGGCATCGAGCTGACCAGAATGACGATCCGACCCTGGCGCAACACGAGCCGTGCGTCTCGCAAGCTCTCCGCGCCAGGGAGCGTGTAGAAGTCGTGCCCAGCCTGCGGGAGCCCCTGGACCGATTCCGGGGCAAGGTCGGCCCCCAGCGCGACGATCATGTAGTCGGCCTTGATGTCGCGGCCGTTTACGCGCGCCGACCGGTTCTGGGGGTCGATGCCTTCGACGACCCCTTGCACAATCTCTACACCCTTTCCAGCAAGAACTGGCAACGCGCATGAAATCTGCTCGGGCTTGCGCAGACCTACCATCAACCAGAGAAGCGAAGGCGGGAAGATGTGGCCCGTCTCGCGGTCGACCAGCACGACCCGATGCTCTCGCGGCAACGCCTTGCGTAGCCGGCTTGCGGCAACGACGCCGCCGATGCCGCCGCCAAGGATCAGGATCGTCTTACCTGTCATGTTGGCTCCCTTTCCCGTATCCTTCTTGCCCTGTCCTTGGATGAAGCGGATCGCGACGTCATCGGATCCTGCCCTTCGCTCAAAACACGAAAACCTTGTCGGCGGCTATCGTCGCCAGAGTCAGCTCTTCCATAGTACTGCGGCATGCGCCTTCAATCAGATCCGCCTCGCTCAGCCCGCGCGCATCCATGCAGGTTCCACACAGAAGAAGCCTGTGCTTCCCCGCGGCAAAACGTTTCAGCATGCGCTCGATATTGTAATAGCCGTCGGGCGTTTTCTGGCCCTTCCTGCCGCAGGAGACGGCATCGGCCATGAGGAATACTGTAACCTCCGCCGCCGGATCATGCTTCGGCAGCGCATTGGCGAGCCTGAGCGCATTGTAGCAGCGCTCCGTACCGTACGGCGGATCGTTCAGGATAAACAGGACTTTCATGCACGTTTCTCCTGCGCCGCAGCAAGAACGTCCCGCGCGGACGGAAAGCCGGAATTGGCGGCACGGACGGCGGCGGCCTGCGGCGGTGGCGGCGGGATGTCGGCCAGCATGGCCTGCACGAACGCGCCCTCGTCTTCGATGCCGAAGGCACGGTTGTGGCGCTTCTCGAAGCCGATCGTCGAAGTGGGCTTGCCCGACAGCCCACGCCCGCAGACCGAGCCGGAGAAGGCGCCGGGCAGCACCTCCAGATAGTCCGGCAGGGCACGCAGCCGCCGGACGCTGGCGAACAGCGCCCGCGCCCCGTCCTCGGCGCTGGTGGCCAACTCCGTCCGGCCGAGATCGCCCACCATCAGCGTGTGCCCGGTAAGGGCGAACCACGGTTCCTCCCCGCGCGTGCGGTCGCGCACCAGCAGGCAGATATGCTCCGGCGTGTGCCCGGGCGTGTGGACTACCTCGATCTCGACATTGCCGAGCGGCAGCACCTCGCCGTCGAACGCCTGCTTGCGGGGGTAGGCCACGTCCGCGCCGGGGCCGAGCACGTAGGGCGCGCCGGCGGCCTCGGCCAGCGCCCGGCCGGCGGACAAATGGTCGGCGTGCAGATGCGTGTCGATCACATAGCGGATCTGCAGCCCGAGCGCCTCGGCCTCCCGCAGATAGACGCCCGGCTCGCCGACAGGGTCCACCACCGCGCCAGCCGCCTTGCCGCCGCAGCCGAACAGGTAGGAGGCGGCGACCGGGTCGGTGTGGAGAAACTGGCGCAGGATCATGGAACCCTCCTTGCCGGCCGCTCGGCGGGGCTGTGCCCCGCAGATGCGCGGTTTGTTGACAGACGCCGGTCATCTGCCATAAGTTCAAAGAACACTGGAATGATGGAACCACGGTGTCAAGCGCCACTCCGAAGCGAGCCATCTTCGAACAATTTGCGGTCGTCGCGCAGGCGATCGCGAACGGCCATCGCGTGGAGCTGATCGAGCTTCTGGCACAAGGGGAGCGGAGCGTGGAGGCGTTGGCCGGTCTTTCCGGTCTCAGGCTCACGAACGCCTCCCAGCACTTGCAGCTCTTGCGCCGGGCCGGTCTTGTGGTCGCCAGACGCTCCGGCAAGCAGGTGCTGTATCGGCTGGCGGACCGCGATGTGGTGGACCTGCTGACGGCGGTACGGCGGACCGCCGAGCGCGGCATCGCAGAAATCGACAAGATTGCGCAGAGCTATTTCCATGCGCGGGACTCGCTTGAGCCGGTATCCCAGAAAGAACTTGTCAGCCGGCTTCGCCAGGGCCTGGTGACGCTGATCGACGTGCGGCCTGCCGAAGAATTTGCGGCAGGGCACATTCCCGGTGCGGTAAGCATCCCGCTCGCTGAGTTGAAACACCGCCTAAATGAATTGCCTGCCGACCGCACCGTCATCGCCTATTGTCGCGGTCCTTACTGTGTCTTCGCATTCGAGGCAGTCGCGACGCTGCGGGCTAGGGGTTACGACGCCCACCGGCTTGCGGACGGCTACCCCGAGTGGTGGGCCGCGCGGCGGCCGGTCGCGGCGGCGGTTGCGTGACGCAACGACGCCGGTTCTGCCTGAACGATGAAAGGAACGAAGCCGTGACAGATCCCCAGAACACCCTGACCAACGGCGTCGATGTCGGCAAGCTGCTTGCCACCATCGATGCCATCAAAGCGAACCCCGAGCTGGCAAACTTTCAATTCCGTGCTGAGACTGAGTGGAAGAGCGGCGGGCATAGCCGTACCCGGATCCAGAGCTTCCATGGAGCGGGCGCGGAGGATACGAGCCGCAGCAAGCTATTCGCCGTGGAGGCCGACGAGCCTCCGGTGCTGCTCGGCAGCAATGCCGGTCCTAACGCGGTCGAAATCGTGCTCGCCGGGCTCGCCTCCTGCCTCGCGGTCGGGTTTGCCTACAACGCTGCCGCGCGGGGTATCCGGATTGACGAGTTGACCCTTGGCCTCGCCGGCAACATCGACCTACATGGCTTCCTCGGCTTGTCGGACAAGGTCCGGCCCGGGTACCGGGACATTCGGGTCACGTGTCGCGTGAAGAGTGACGCCTCACGCGAGCAACTCATGGAACTGTGCGATTACGTCCAGAAAACCTCACCCGTGCTGGACATCATCCGCAATCCCGTCAGCGTTTCCGTCATGCTCGAAGCATGACCGGAGACACTGGGATCGTTGCCCCCATACCGAGCACGAGAATAACATGCCTCTGAAATCGAATACGCTCCTGGCTGCGGTTGTGCTCGCGGGCGCCTCGACCGGGCGGCGTCCGACGCGCGTCGTTGATCTGCCGAGGTACCATTGCGGCCCGATGTTCGGGAAACCGGCCACGTAATCTCCGACAACCGATGGAGAAGGCAATGCAATGCTGCAACCAGGATGACCCAGAGAGACAGGCTTCGGAGCGCGGCGCTCCCGAAGGCGGGCCGATGAGAATGGGGATGGGAATGGGCAGGGCCAACGGGATGATGGGCCAGTGCGGCAGCCGGATGGAGATGATGCGGAAGAGGATGGCCCCGATGGGTGGGGACGACGAGCCGCTGCGGATGCAGCAGATGATGCAGATGTGCATGGGTATGTGCTCGGAGACGCTGAACGCGATACGCCAGAGACTGCCGCAATGGCCGCGTTCCACGCCCGGGCTAAGGCCGAGGCGGCCGTTGCCGAGGGCGAAATGGACGTAGCCGCGTTGGCTGCGGCCCTCGGGATCGATGAGGACAGTGCCCGCTACGTCCTCGAGCGGCTCGCCGCGACCGGCAGGGTAACGCTCGTCGCGCGACCGCGGACCTGAGGGTGCAGTGCGGCGTCGCTAAGTTGCCGGCCCGTGCCGCCTGCCGGACGCTGCGGCACGAATGGAGGATGTGAGGATGAAGGCTTTCTTCTCCTTCGCTCGTGCGGGAGGGGCAACCGTCACGATGGTGCCCGCCTGGGCCTGGGCGCAGACACCGGCCGCACCCTTGTATGGGTATGGCCCGTCCATGATGTGGGGTTGGGGGTGGTCCAGCATGATCTTCGGACCCTTGTTCATGATCCTGGTGCTTGCCGCGGTGATCGTGGTCGCCGTCCTTGCCGTCCGATGGCTCGGTGGCCCCTGGCAGGCTGCCGGGCCGCCGCCCCTTCCGCCAGCGAGCCGGACCGCGCTCGACATCCTCAATGAACGCTTCGCGCGCGGCGAAATCGACCAGGCCGAATACGAGGCCAAGCGGCGCCTAGTCTCTCATGGCTGACGGGTGCCCTGATCAACCTTCCAGGGAAGGCGGTGCAGATTCTCGTCGGCGATCTCGCCGCCGGCGCAGCCGATCGCCGCACGCGAAGACGCGACGGTTTCCTGACCCCGCCCTGAACACATCACGATCTGACAAGGAGAACGACATGTACGGAAAACTCGCCGCACTGCTGACGATGACGGCCCTGGCGACCGGCATTGCCGCCGCTGCCTTTGCCGACAACACTGCCGCCACCAACCCGCCGCCGCAGACACCGGGTCCGATGCAGGGCCAGGGCATGATGGGCGGCCAGGGCATGATGGGCGGTCAGGGCAGCGGACAGCCCGCCTCACCGATGATGGGCGGCGGCACTGGCATGATGGGAATGATGATGGAGATGATGATGGGCGGGACCATGATGGGTCAGGGAGGTGCCCAGGACGGTTCGCCCCATAACGGTTCGCCCATGATGGGCAATGGGACGAACATGATGGACATGATGACGGGAATGATGCGCGGTGGTCCCGGAGGGGCGATGGGCGTGGCGCTCGCCAACGCGCCGGGTCCACGAGTGCCGCAGAGCGCGGAGAAGACGCTGGCGACCGCTGTTCCCGCCGGTGCGACCGTGGACCGCGCCGGCAATGCGATCGCCTTCAGCACCGACCAGGTGCGCTTCACGATGCTCGCCGATTCAGATGACAGCGCTGGCGACAATCGCATGTTCTTCGAGATCGCGGGTCTCAGGAATCCCACCATCACCGTGCCCGCGGGCGCGACGGTCACGGTGCAGTTCGTCAACGCCGATGACGACGAGGCGCATATGCTCGCCTTTTCCAAGACTTCGGCGCCGATTCCGTTCATGGCGATGATGAATGCCCGGCCCGCCTTCGCGGGCGCCGAAAGCCCGGCGCTCGGCGATCCCACGGCGGCTGGGCTGCATAGCGCTACCTTCACGTTCGTGGCGTCGGAACCCGGCGGCTACGCCTATCTCTGTCTCATCGCAGGCCATGCGCAGCAGGGGATGTTAGGCCGCTTCGTCGTCGCCAGGGCAGCACCCTGACCGGCACGCGTGCGCGATGGCATGATGCACATAATGACCGCCATGATGCCGATGAACATGACGAACTCCATGACCGCGATGATGAACGAGATGACGCGGATGGCGGAGGACGGTGATCGCAACATCGAACACCTAAATCAGGAGTCCGGGCGCGCCGGCGAATCACCCAGGCCAGACGCCGCGGGATAGCAGCACGATGGCCATCAGGGATATCCTCGTGCATCTTGACCTGACGCCACGCTCGGCGATCCGCCTTGAGCTGGCGGCGGAGTTGGCGACGCGGTATCGTGCGCACCTGATCGGTCTGTATGCGGCCCACGGGCCTGTGCCGGCTTCTGATGGACAAACCGGTGCGGCGATGATGGAAGAAACCTTCCGTGGTGTGCTCGGCCAACAGCGGCTGGACGGCGAGTGGCGGCTTGCAGAAGGTTCTGCCACTGAGGCTGTCATACGGGCCGGACGCAGTGCAGATCTGACTATCCTTGGGCAACCTGACCCTCAGGAGCACCATGCAGGGCTATCTGAGAGAGAGTTCATCAGCGTGCTTCGCGGCATCGGCCGGCCGGTCCTCGCGATTCCATACGCCGGCGCCTTCACCGGGATCGGAGAACGGGTATTGGCCGTGTGGGATAGCGCTCCCGAATCGACCCGCGCCCTGAATGAGGCGTTGCCGCTGCTTGGCAGTGCGAAGGCGGTGCAGATTCTCGTCAGCAATTCCAGGCGCCAGCCCGACTTCGACGCGAGCCGGGCAGGAAGAGAGATCCTTGCTCATCTTGCGCGTCACGGCATTGACGCCAAGGTAGGAGGCTTTGTCATGGATAAAGAGATCGAAACGGGAGAGGCACTGCTTTCGTACGCTGCGGACTTCGGTGCAGACCTGATGATTGCAGGTGCTTCATCAGCTCCCGTGTCCGCGAGTTGATGTTCGGGAGTAGCGTGCGTACGCTCATCAGGACGATGACCGTCCCGCTGCTTTTGTCGAGCTGACCAAGTCCGTCTATTGTGATGAGTGGCCGATAGCGCATCGGAGAGGTGTCAATATGCTGAACGAGAACACACAAATGGAGCAAACTGTCAGTGTCAGCCGCAGTAGATGGCTGGCGCCGGTCGGTACGGCAATGGCGATGCTCGCATGCTATGGAGTGTCCGCTGCGATAGGAGTCTTGTCCCTGATCGGAATTAGCGTCGCGCTCCCATTTCGGGCGCCGCTCATCATTCTATTTTCTGGAATTGCGGCGGCCAGCCTGGCTGGTTCCTATAAGCGACACCACAGCCGCCCGGCTGTCGTCCTCGGTCTGATCGGATTCATCTTGATTGCTGCAAGCAAATTCCTTCCGTCAAGCCTGAACGCCGAAGCGCTCGGTATCGAAGGGGCAGGTTTCATATGCATGGTGGTCGGAAACATTCTGGCATTCCGGGCACGGCGGCAGGTAGGTTTGTCCTGTCGTGTTCCGCGTGCAGTGAGAACGTAGGCGGAATTTCGTAGCTGCGTTCTTGACGATCCCTTCGAGGGTGAGAAGCAACGCTGCGTCGGCGGCCGGCCTCACGGTGGAGGCCGCCGCCTTCTGACCCGCTGATCCGCGTTCGCCGCCGAGGGACCATGCGAGGGACCATGCAAGATAAACCTGCCGCCCCCAGCATTCTGGCCACCAAGCAGTACAGCGCGCCCTCGGTCTTCCGGCCGGAGAACCTCCTGCGCGAGGCGCGCCGGCAGCGCGGCTTGCCGGACCAACCCGTTCCGGCGGTCTGTGCGCTGGACCCGGATGGCGACCTCGCGCGGGCGCTGCGTCATTCAGGGCTGGGCCGACCGGCGCCGGGCTGGGCCTGCTATCACACCGAACTGCTCGTGATCGAGCATCAGGGAATCGAGATCGGTGTCGTCGGTCTGGCGGTGGGCGCGCCGTTCGCGGTGCTCGTCGCCGAACAGCTTTTTGCCTCGGGCTGCCGGCTGCTGCTCAGCGTCACCTCGGCCGGGCAGATCGTGCCGCGCGGGCCGACGCCCTATTTCGTGTTGATCGACCGGGCGCTGCGCGACGAGGGCACCAGCCATCACTACCTGCCGCCATCGCGGTTCGCCGACGCCGACCCCGCGCTCGCCGATCGCGCCTTCGATGCGATGGCGGGCTTGCCCGAGCCGATGCATCGCGGCACCAGCTGGACCACCGACGCGCCCTATCGCGAGACCGAGGACGCGATCGCCGCGGCGGCCGAACATGGCGCGCTGGCGGTCGAGATGGAAGCCGCCGCGCTGTATGCCTTCGCTCGCGCCCGCGGCAAGCCGGTGCTGTGCTTCGCGCACGTGACCAACCAGATGGCGCGGATCGAGGGCGATTTCGAGAAAGGCGACGCCGACGGCGCGGGCGAGGCGCTTGCCGTCATCGCGGCGGCCGCGCGCGGATGCGGCTTCGCCTGACGATCAGCCCGCGTGCTCGTGCCGATGATGCAGGTCCGGGTAGTGCGGGTGCCGGTGCGCCAGCCGTGTGTGCCGGTGGGCGTGGACATGCGGTTCGCCCGGCGGATCATCCGGCGCGTGTGCGTGCTGATGATGCTCGTCATGCGTATGCGCGTGCTCGTGCGCGAGTTTCTCATGCACATGCGCATGCTCGTGCCGTTCGAGGAGATACAGGGCAATGCCGATCGCCATCAGCAGCGCCGCGCCCAGCAGGCGGGCGGTGATCGGCTCGCCGAACAGCACCACGGCGACCGCGCCGCCGATGAAGGGCGCGGTCGAGAAATACGCGCCGGTGCGCGCGGTCCCAAGATGGCGCAAGGCCAGCACGAACAGCGTCAGGCTGACGCCATAGCCCAGGAAACCGATCAGCCCGGCGCCCAGCAGCGTGGCTGGGGCCGGCGGCACGGCCCCGCGCGTCAGAGCGCGATGCCGAGATTGACCGCGCCGGCCGCTAGCCCCTTCAGCATCGCGATCTGGACCGGATCCGCGCCGCTCAGCTTGCGGGTCAGGTTGTTGTCGATACCCCAGGCGACGCAGGCGCCGGCAATCAGCAGCGCGCCCCAGCCGATGCCCGCGGGTCCACCCTGCCAGGACAGCAGCACCGCCCCGGCCAGGATGGCGAGCGCGCCGAGCAGGATGCGGCGGTCCACGTTCTCGCGGAACACCATCCAGGCGATCGCCATGGTGGCGAGGCCTTCGAGATTGAGCAGCAGCGCGGCATTGGCGGCCGATGTGCGGGCGAGGCCGAACATCAGCAGCACCGGCCCGGCGACGCCGCCCGCGAGCACCACCAGCGCGAGCCAGGGCATGTCGGCCCACCGTAGCGGCGCCTCGGCCGCGCCGAGGCCGAGCGGCCGGCGGGCAAGCCACACCAGCCCAAGCCCGATACCGGAGCCGAGATAGAGCAGGCCGGCCAGCAGCCACGGATCCACCGTGCCCAGCAGCAGCTTGGCGAATGGCGTGCTGGCCCCGAACAGGGCCGCCGAGGCCAGTGCCATCGGCGCGCCGGGCCAAGCCAGTGCGATGCGGTTCATCGTCGTGCGCTTATAGGATGAGGAACAGGATGTCAGGCGTTGCCGGTGACGCTGTCCGCTGGCACGGCCCGTTTGCCCGGCAACCGCGCGAACGGGCCGTGCCAGCGCAGCAGGCGCAAGGCGTTGATCGTCACCAGCACCGTGGCGCCGGTGTCGGCGAGGATGGCCATCCACAGCCCGGTGACACCGAGCATGGTCGTGACAAGAAGCACCAGCTTCAGCCCTACCGCGATCGCCACGTTCTGCTTCACGTTCGCCAGCGTGGCCCGCGAGAGCGCGATCAGCTCCGCGACCCCCGAGAGACGCTCGTGCAGCAGCGCCGCGTCCGCCGTCTCCAGCGCCACCGCCGTCCCGCCGCCCATCGCGACCCCGACGGACGCGGCGGCCAGCGCGGGGGCGTCGTTGATGCCGTCGCCGATCATGACGACCGGGCCGCGCGCCTTCAGCGCCTCGATCTCGCGCAGCTTCTGCTCGGGCAGCAGGTGCGCACGCACCTCCATCCCCAGGCCGAGGGCGATGGCGCGGCCGGTGCGCTCGTTGTCGCCGGTCAGCATCACGCTCGACAACCCCATCGCCTTGAGCGCCGCAACCGCGATGACCGCGTCCTCTCGCGGTTCGTCGCGCAGGGCCAGCAGGCCGAGGGGCTGCCGAACCGCCAGCACGACCACCACCGTCTTGCCGGCCGCTTCAAGTGCGGTGATGTTGTCCACGTTCCGCAACAGAATGCCCTGTTCCCGGGCATGGCTGGGGCTGCCGACCACCACAAGCCGCCCTTCGACGATCGCGGTCGCGGCCTTGCCGGGGATGCCCTCGGCATCGGTCGCCGCTGGCACCTGGATGCCGCGCGCCGCGGCTGCGTCCAGCACGGCGCGGGCAAGCGGATGGGCGGAGCCGACCTCCACACCCGCCGCCGCGCGCAGCAGGGCTGCCTCATCGGTGCCCGGCATCGGCAGGATATCGGTCACGCGCGGCTTGCCGGCGGTCAGTGTGCCGGTCTTGTCGAAGGCGACCGTCCGCGCGCGGCCGATGGTCTCCAGCGCCGCGCCGCCCTTGATCAGCAGGCCGCGCCGCGCGCCGGCGGACAGGCCGGAGGCCATCGCGGCCGGCACCGAGATCACCAGCGCGCAGGGGCAGGCAATCAGCAACACCGCAAGGCCGCGGTAGATCCAGGTCCACCAGTCGCCGCCGAAGGCCAGGGGCGGCACCAGCATCACCAGCACCGACACCGCCATCGCACCCGGCGTCCAGTAGGTCGAGAATTTTTCGATGAAGCGCTGCGTCGGCGCGCGGGAAGCGGTCGCCTCCTCGACCAGGCGGACGATGCGGCTGATCGTATTGTCCGACGCCGCGGCGGTTACCCGCACGCGCAGCAGTGCCGCCGTGTTCACGGAGGCTGCGACCACCGCATCGCCAGGGCCGCGCGAGACCGGCATGCTCTCCCCGGTGACCGGGCTTTCATCGACCGCGGACAGGCCTTCCACGACCACACCATCGCAGGGAATGCGATCGCCCGGTCGGACCTGGACCACATCGCCGGGCCGGAGCGCGTCTGCCGGAACCTCGCTGAGAGCGCCGTCGCGTTCGACGCGGGCGGTGCGCGGCATCAGGCTGCCCAGCGCCTTGATCCCGGCGCGGGCACGGCCGGCGGCCACGTTCTCCAGCAGCTCACCGATGGCGAACAGCAGCACGACGATGGCGGCTTCCTCTGCCGCGCCGATGACCACGGCGCCGAGGGCGGCCACGCACATCAAGGTCTCGATCGAGAATGGGCTGCCGGCGCGGGCCAGCGCCAGCGCGCGCCGGCCGATGGGGAGTACCGCGAGGAGCGTGGCGGCGGCAAAGATCCAAGGTGCTTGCGCCACGAACAGGCTTGCGCCGAGCCACGCGGCGGCGACGAGGCCGGCCAGCAGCCAGACCAGCCTCGCCTTGCCCGTGCGCCACCAGGACGCGCCGGCCGCATCGTCTTCGTCGCCATGCGCGTGGACATGGCCGCCCGTTGGCGCGTGCGCGTGCGCATGGTCGTGGGCGTGGTCATGCGTCCGGGAGACGGCCAGCGCCGGTCGTTCCAGCGGCGCGGTCTCGTAGCCGAGCGCCGCGACCGTGCGGGCGACAATGGCCGGGTCGCCGCCGGTTCCGAGACGGGCGGTGAGGGTTTCGGCCATCAGGTTGACCGAAACGTCCCGCACCCCGGCAACGCGGGAGACGGCCCTCTCGATCTTGGCAACGCAGGACGGGCAATCCATGCCGCTGACCCGCCATGACCGGGTTTCCCCCGCACCTTCCCGCTCCACCAATTCCGACATGCTCCGGCCTCACCCACTTGCTGCAGCCAAGATGGGACCTATAGTGACTATAGGTTCAAGCCCCTTTCGCCGCTTTCTTGCCCGCCGGGATTGGCGGCCCGACGCGGCCGGCAGCGGCTCCCGCGCGAGAAACGAGACGATGAGCGGTGCGATGTATGCGATCGGCGATCTGGCCCGGCAGACCGGCACGAAGGTCGAGACGATCCGCTGGTACGAGCGTGACGGGATCATGCCCGCACCCGTGCGGACCGCAGGCGGCCATCGCGTCTATACCCGGACCCATCTCGACCGCCTCGCGTTCATCCGCCACGCGCGCGAACTGGGCTTTCCGCTGGAGGATGTGCGGGCGCTGCTGCGGCTCGCTGACGACCCGGAACGGCCCTGCGATCAGGTAGATGCGATCGCCAGCCAGCACTTGGCCGCGGTGCGCAGCCGCATCGCCCGCCTGCAAACGCTGGAGGCGGAACTCGCGCGCATGGTCGCCGTGTGTGGAGGGGGGCGCGTGGCGGAATGCCGCGTCATCGAAGTGCTGGCCGACCAGTCGCACGCGCATTGCCTGCATGAAGGACATGGCGGGACGGGGTTGTAGCCATGATGAACGCCGGCATCATGGGCGGCGGGATGATGGCTGGCCGATGATGCGGGTCGGCCTTCTGCTCTTGTTTCTGCTCGTGCTGGGCATCGCCGCGCTCGGCAAGATCGCTGACGCCATCACACCAGCCGAGTGCGCCAACTACCTTCGAAACTCCGGCCATTTCCAATCAGCCTGAGGACGCTCTAACCGGCAGATGCTCCACTTATCGAAGGCGAAACGCTGTTGCGACGAAGCCGGCCACCTCTCTTGTAAGTTTGGCGGCGTCAGTCTAGGTTTGGGGTAAGATGCCATTGCTTGTCACCCTTCGCCGCTTGATCATCGCTCTTATCGTTCTCGGCTTGTCGGCCGGCGCGATGGCGTTTGTCACGCCGGCAGCGGCGGGTCAGATGGTCATGGCGGCAGAGCAAAGCCAAGCAGTTGGCGCCCCGTGCGGGATGATGGTGGCGATGCATAGGGCTGACAGCACGGGCAAGAGTAGGATGCCCTGCAACACGATCACGCCGGATGGCGTAAAGAAGATGATCTGCTTGCACCAAGCGGCCTTGCCAGAGCGTGCCGATCTGAGTGTCGGATCTGCTGTTTTCACGGTCGTGAAATACCGTGTGAGCGCATTCGTCCGTTCCGGGCTGACATACGAGCCCGAACTTTCTCCTCCCTTAGCAGTGTGAACCACCCGGCGCGCATTTAGCGCGCGCCGAGGGGAATTTCTGTCCAGCTGAATCTGGCCCCGCAGGTCTATTGCGGCTGGGCTCCTGGCAGCGACCCCTATCTGGTCAGTCAACGCATCCGTCTCTTCTCAGTCGCGCGCACGCGACGGGACGGCTCAGGGAAGTGAGCCCAACATGATGAACAAGATCCTCGGCGTCGCCGTGACGGTGATGGCTGTCGCGTCCACCAGCGCCGCCTTTGCGGACAACGAGCAGCCTGTCGCCGGGCCTACAAGGTCGATGTACTCGACACTGAGCACCGGGATCGCCGGTTCGGAAGCCTACCCGAAGTTTGGCGGAGCAAGCGCCCAAACCCGCTCGAATATGGCGGCCCACGCGTCGGGGTCGCAGGACTACCAGGATTTTGCTGGCCAGCCTGCTCTGGGAGACGGCAATGGGCCTCGCGTCGCACTCGACGCGCCTCCAGGTTTCCGGTTCGAGCTAATCGGACAGCCGAGGCAGAACGGCGACATTGGCAAGATGCATCAGGCCGACAGCGAAAGCATATTTTTCGTGCGCCTTGTTTGGGCCAGTGACGGCGCGCCCATCACCAATGCCCAGGTCGCTCTGTTGCGAGTCGACATGTCGCCCGACGGGATGGGCGAGATGACGGCTCGCTCTTACGTCCGGCCGTACAGCGATCCCGGCACGTACCGCGTAGAAGTCCACCCGCTGATGGCGGGCCGATGGGCTGTGACGCTCGACGCACACATGACCGACCACCCGGAATCGGTCCGTCAGGTCCTAACCGTCGCTTTGGCGAAATAATGGATGCCACGATCGCCTCCCGTGTGGGCGGTCGGCGGTCGTGGCACCTTCTCGTCGCTTCTTCTTCACCGTCAAATCAAGGAAATGGGCAATGACAGCCAAGACTCCTGGTTTTCCTAACCGCGTGCTTGCTGCCGGCGTTCTGTTGACAGCAAGTCTAATCAGTATCTCCGTGGCTCACGCGGCGGCCAACGACTATCGCTTCGAATTGGCTGGAAAACCAACCGTGTCGGCCGGCAAGAATATAGTTCGAGTACGACTCGTGCATGTCGCCGACGGCAAGCCGGTGCCGGATGCCGTAATTTTCGAGAGTAAGGCCGACATGGGGCCGGCCGGCATGCCAACGATGCCCGCTCCGGTAAAGGCGATGCCCGCAAAGAACGGCGTGTACAGCTTCGAGGTGGAACCGGGAATGGCCGGTACCTGGGCGCTGCACTTGGCGGCAAAAGTGCAAGGCGAGCCGGAGACCGTTCGGGGTACCGTCAACGCCGATCTGGTGAAGTGACGTGCGCGCCCAGCGGATGCAGTGCGGCGCGGGGATGCTGGCGGGCAGCCTGGTTGCCTGTGTCCCGGCGCTTGCCCAACCAGCCGACGCTCTGCTGGGTGCCCCGGCGAGCGAGCCGGCTTCGAGCCTTTGGCTGAACGCAACCGCCCCCTCCGTGCCAGCCAGGGCAGCATTCTCCATCGAAGCTCTGCACGAACCGGTCGACGTGGCGATGAACTTCACCTTGTCTGAAATCGGTCATTGGGCTGAGCAAAGTGGCTGGACGGGCAATCACGCTCCGCTTGGCTTCAGCATTGCGAAGACCGGATATCGGGTGATTGTCGAAGTAAGCATCGAAAGCGAGACGACATGTTCTGAGCCTATCAAGGCGTCCATTCAAGTGATGCTGACCGACAGACACATTGAGATCGCGAAGGGACTGAGCCTCATGTTGTCACGGCTGACGCTGCCGAACCTGCAGCATGACGGCGCACTCGCCGACGAGGACCGAGTGCGAATGGAACAGGTGATCAGAGCGGCGATGGATTGGGTGTGGCCATCCCTCCAGATCGCCATGCGCGCTGCGGCGAATGGTGTCGAGTCTGCGGACGAAATTACCAGCCTCGGTCAGGCCTGCCTCCCCGCCGATGGCGTTGTGCTGAACTCACAAAGTGGAACGAGGCTGTGACTCATTCTGTCGTTCGTCGGCCGCGCATGTCGGCCTGTTGGCGGCTCGGCGCAGGCGTAACGCTGGTGGCTGGCCTGCTTGCCTATGCACCCGCCCACGCCCAGTCGGCAGACGCTCTGTTAGGCACGACCGTTGACGGATTGCTGAGTGCGGGGCGCCACCTCAGCCCTGGACTGCGGGCTGCGGCCCTCGACACGGAGGCCGCCGCCGCCAAGGCCGGGGGGGCCGACGCGCTCGACGACCCGACCATCACCGACAGCTATACCTACTACAAGGACCCCGGAGTCTTCAGCGCGCACACCGTGATGCTGACCCAGGCCTTCCCACTATGGGGCAAGCGCAGCCTGCGCCGGCAGGCAGCCATGGCCGATGTCGATGCGAGCCGCGGCCGGGAGCGGGCCGCGCAGGACGAACTCGACGAAAAGATCAAGGTCGCCTACGCGCAGTACTACCTGACCAGTCGCGACATCGCAGTAAATCAGGAAATCGCGGGGCTCGGGCGACGTATGCGTGCTGCAGCCTCCGCACGCTACGGTCAGGGTGGCGGCGACCAAGTTGCCGTCATCCAGGCGCTCGGCGAGGAGACGACGGCGAAGATCGAGGCCGTGAGGCTGGAGGGCGTGAAGAGTGCAGCCCGTGCGCGACTGAACACTCTGGTCGGACGATCCGCGGATGCACCGCTCGCTGAGCCGCAGCGTCTCAAGCCCCTTCCCGCTTCGGAGCCTGTTCTGGCAGCCCTGATCGATCGCGCCCGCGCGGCCAACCCCACCTTGTCGGCAAGCAACGCGGCGATCCAAGCGGCTCGCACCCGCAGTACCCTCGCGGACAAAGCCTGGTATCCGGACGTGACGATCGGCGCGGGGCCTCTGATCCAAACCAACAACCAGCCGGTCGGTTTCGCGGCAACGGTTGGGCTTAACATCCCGCTCCCTTGGGGACGTGAAGCAGCCGGGCAGCGGGAGGCAGCGGCGCAGCTTGGCGCGACGCAGCAACGCTACGATGCAGATCGGCTGGAGATCGAGGGCGCCCTGGGCGAGGCCGTCGCCAAGCTGCGGGCAGCCCGCTCGACGGAGGCGCTATTGCGCAAAGAGGCGATGCCGCAGGCGCGGGCTGCCTTCCAGACAGTTCTGGCCAACTACAGCCAGGGCAGAGGCGAGCTGACCGCCGCCATCACCGCCGAGCACCAGATGCACGACGTCGAGCTTCGGCTCCTCCAGACGCAACTCGACGAGCAGGTCGAGCTGGCCGCGATTGAACGCCTGATCGGTGGGGACCTGTGATGCGGCATTTGTTTCTGGCGTTGACACTGATCGGCTTGGCCATTGTCGGCTTTGCTCGCGCTGATGATACCCCCCGCCAACCGCTGTTCTACCAGGACCCTGACGGTAAGCCGTTCTACGCTGACGGCCCCAAGAGGACGGCAGACGGGCGGGACTACAAACCGGTGTTCGAGGATGGCCCGGCTCCGCAGGCGGCGGCCGAACCGGCAGCACCCGCAAAACCGGCCGGCGGCCGGGATCACCGCGTTCTTTACTATCGCAATCCCATGGGGCTGCCGGACACCTCGCCCAAGCCCAAGAAGGACTCGATGGGCATGGACTACTTGCCCGTCTATGCCGACGAGGATACCCAGGACGACCCACCCGGTACTGTCCGGATCACACCCGGCCGCTTGCAAACCCTCGGCGTGCGCACTGAAGCGGCCGAGATGCGACCGGCCAGCGCACGCAGCGTTCGCGCGACTGGAATCCTGCAGTTCGACGAGCGGCACCTGGTGACGGTCACGACGCGCGTGCCGGGCTGGCTTGAGCACCTCGCCGTGGCTGCGACCGGTGATCCGGTCAAGCGCGGCCAGGTCCTGGCCGAGATCTATTCGCCCGAGATGGTCGCGTCCGAGGACGAGTATCTCGTTGCTGCCCGTATGGGGGGCGCCGTGGGCGCAGCGTCCGTCCAGCGCCTGCGTGCCCTCGACATTCCGGACGATGAAATTGCACGCTTGCGCCGGTCTGGTCGGCCAGCCCGGCGTATCGCCGTCATGGCCCAGGCCGACGGCGTCGTCATCGATAAGCCCGTTCAGCAAGGCATGCGGGTGGACGCCGGGGAAGCGCTCTACAAGACCGCCGACCTGTCGAACCTGTGGCTGATCGCGCAAGTACAGGAGCAGGATTTGGGTGCGATCGTACCCGGAGAGGGTGCGCGCGCAACCTTCGTCGCGTTCCCAGGCCGAACCTTCGAGGGTCGCGTCGATTTTATCTATCCGACGTTGTCTGCCGAGACCCGCACGGCCCGCGTGCGCATCGTGCTCCCCAATCCCGACGGCGCGCTGCGCGCCGCGATGTTCGCAAACGTGCAGATTGACGCGGCAGCGGCGGGCGAACCGGTGCTGTCGGTGCCCAACTCCGCCGTTCTCGACAGTGGCACGAGGCAAATCGTGCTGGTTGCGCGCGGTGAAGGTCGGTTTGAGCCGAGGCCGGTGCAGCTCGGCGTACACGGCGACGACTGGGTGCAGGTTCTCGGCGGCATCAAGCCGGGCGATCGCGTCGTGGTCGGCGCCAACTTCCTGATCGACGCTGAGAGCAACCTGCGGGCCGCGCTGCAGGGTTTTGCGGACGGCGACAAGACGAAGCCCACTCAGCAGGGAGCCACCCCATGATCGGCCGCCTCATCGACCTTTGTGCGATCAATAAGATTTTGGTGCTGCTCGCGACTTTTTTTGTGGTTGGTATTGGCGTGTGGTCGATCGCCAACACGCCGCTCGACGCTCTCCCTGATCTCTCGGACACTCAGGTCATCGTCTATACCGAGTACCCGGGCCAGGCGCCGCAGGTGGTCGAGGATCAGGTCACCTATCCTCTGACCACGGCACTGTTGGCGGTACCGCATGCCAAAGTCGTGCGCGGGTTCTCCGACTTCGGACTTTCGTTCGTCTACGTCGTGTTTGACGACGGCACCGACCTGTACTGGGCGCGCTCGCGTGTCCTGGAATACCTGAACTTCGCTGCCAAGCGCCTGCCAGCGGGCGTGACACCCGCGCTCGGGCCGGATGCGAGCGGTGTTGGCTGGGTATACGAGTACGTCGTCCTCGGGGCGCAGCGCACTTTGGCCGAGTTGCGCAGCATTCAGGACTGGATCGTACGCTATGATCTCGTGACGGCGAAAGGCGTGTCTGAGGTCGCCAGCGTCGGCGGCTTCGAAAAGCAATATCAGGTCGTCGTCGATCCAAGAAAGCTGCAAGCGTTCGGCATTCCTCTCGACCGCGTGTCGGACGCGATCCGGGCGAGCAACAACGACGTAGGCGGCCGCACGATCGAGATGAGCGAGACCGAGTACATGGTCCGCGGTCGGGGCTATCTGCGCAACATGAAGGACCTCGGTAACGTCGTGCTAAAGGCCGATCCGAGCGGCTCCGGCACGCCCGTGCTGCTGAAGGACGTGGCGCGGATCGAGCTCGGCCCGGACGAGCGGCGCGGCATCGCCGAGATGAACGGCACCGGCGAGGTGGTCGGCGGTATCGCCTTGAAGCGGGACGGCGCGGATGCGTTGACGACCATCAACAACATCAAGGCCAAGCTGGCGGAGATAAAGCCGGGCCTGCCACAGGGCGTCTCGATCGCGCCCGTCTACGACCGCTCTCAACTCATCGACGGCGCCATCCACACGCTCAAGCACACGCTTGTGGAGGAAAGCCTGATCGTCGCCGCCGTGTGCGTGATCTTCCTGCTGCATTTCCGCAGCGCGTTGGTGGCGATCCTGACGCTGCCGATCGGCATATTGATGGCCTTCATAGGAATGTACGCGCTCGGCATCGGCTCCAACATCATGAGCTTGGGCGGTATCGCCATTGCTCTCGGCGCGATGGTGGACGCGGCGATCGTCATGATCGAGAATGCCCACAAGCACGTCGAGCGACTCAAGCCCGGTGAACCGCGCGGCCCGGCGCTGATCGCCGCCGCCAAGGAAGTCGGTCCCTCGCTATTCTTCAGCCTGCTGGTGATCGTCGCTGCGTTCCTGCCGGTGTTCGCGCTCGAGGACCAGGAGGGGCGGCTGTTCAAGCCGCTCGCCTACACCAAGACCTTCGCAATGGCCGGCGGCGCTCTCCTTTCAATCACGCTCGTGCCGGTGTTGATGCTGTTCTTCGTGCGCGGACACATCATTCCCGAGGCGAAAAACCCCATCAACAGGGCGCTGATCTGGCTCTACCGCCCGGTGATCCGCCTCGTCCTCCGTATTCCGGCACTCACCGTGGTCGCCGCCATCGCTATCCTGGGTGCCACGGTGTGGCCCGCCTTGCAGCTCGGCAGCGAGTTCATGCCGAGCCTCAACGAGGGGACGCTGCTGTTCATGCCGGTGACCCTACCGGGTCTGTCCGTCACCAAGGCCGCCGAGCTCCTGCAAACTCAGGATCGTATCATCAAGTCGTTTCCCGAGGTCGAGTCCGTGTTCGGCAAGGCAGGCCGCGCGATGACGGCGACAGATCCGGCACCGGTCGAAATGAGCGAGACGGTCGTCAACCTGAAACCCCCGAGCGAGTGGCCAGCGGGCAAGACGCTCGACCAGCTCATCG
The DNA here is from genome assembly GCF_003352165.1 of Acidibrevibacterium fodinaquatile. GTDB lineage: Bacteria > Pseudomonadota > Alphaproteobacteria > Acetobacterales > Acetobacteraceae > Acidibrevibacterium > Acidibrevibacterium fodinaquatile. The sequence continues at coordinate 485,156 of NZ_CP029176.1, read as the reverse complement.
CCAAGATGAACGCGGCCTTGCAGTTCCCCGGTGTCAGCAACGCCTGGACCATGCCGATCAAGGCGCGCATCGACATGCTCTCGACCGGCATCCGCACCCCGGTCGGCGTGAAGGTGTTCGGCCCGGACCTGCATGAGCTGGAGCGTCTGGCGACGGAGGTCGAACATGTCGTTCATGACGTGCCCGGCACTACGAGCGCCTTCGCTGAGCGGCTGGAGGGTGGGCACTACGTCGAGATCGAACCGGACCGACAGGCCGCTGCCCGCTACGGCCTGTCGGTGGAAGACGTGCAGAAGGTGGTGGCGACCGCCCTCGGCGGCGAGACGGTCACCACGACAGTCGAGGGCCGCGAGCGCTACGGCGTGAACGTGCGCTACCCGCGCGGCCTGCGCGACGACCCCAGGGCCATCGCGAACCAAGTCCTGGTCCCGACGATGGGGGGCGCCATGGTCCCGCTTGGCCAAGTCGCCAGCATCCACGTCACCACAGGTCCGCCGAGCATCCGCACGGAGAACGCGCAGCCCGTCGCCTACATCTATGTCGACCTCCAAGGGCGCGATCTTGGCGGCTACGTCGCCGAGGCGTCGCGCAAGGTGGCCGAGCAGGTGAAGATGCCGGCGGGCTATCACATCGAATGGAGCGGCCAGTTCGAGTACCTCCAGCGCGCCGAAGCCAAGCTGAAGATCGTGGTTCCGGCGACACTGGTGGTGATCATGGTACTGCTGTTCCTCAACTTCGGACGGCTGACGGAGACGTTTATTGTGATGCTTTCCGTGCCCTTTGCACTCGTCGGTGGCGCGTGGCTGATGTGGCTGTTGGGCTACAACATGAGTGTCGCTGTCGCCGTCGGCTTCATCGCGCTTGCTGGTGTCGCGGCGGAGACCGGTGTGGTCATGCTGATCTACCTCGACCACGCGCTTGCCGAGATCAGGCAGCAGCGATTGCTCGAAGGGGTACCGCTCAGCCGCGCCGACCTGCGCCGGGCCATCATGCACGGCGCCGTGGAGCGGGTGCGGCCGAAGATGATGACGGTCGTGGCGATCATGGCGGGGCTGTTGCCTATCCTGTGGAGCACCGGCACCGGTTCGGAGGTCATGCGGCGCATCGCCGTCCCCATGGTGGGAGGGATGGTCTCGTCCACCCTCCTCACCCTCCTCGTCATCCCTGCGATCTACGCGATCGTCAAAGGATGGCGGCTGCCTCACCGCGTCGAAGCACCTGCCCCTGCTCGTAAGCAGGCGGCACTTCCTGCCGAGTGAGAACGGCGCGTCACCCTCCCTCGCCGCAGATCAGGAAGGCCACATGATGGAGTTCCAAACTGGCTCAGATGAACACAACGAAGGGCGTGATCGCGATGGCCGCACTGCTGGGAGTGGCCACAGCGCGAGGAACGCGACGATGAGCGGTGCGGTCTATGCGATCGGCGATCTGGCTCGGCAGACCGGCACGAAGGTCGAGACGATCCGCTGGTACGAGCGCGACGGGATCATGCCCGCACCCGTGCGGACGGCAGGTGGGCATCGCCTCTATACCCGGACCCATCTCGACCGCCTCGCCTTCATCCGCCACGCCCGCGAACTTGGCTTTCCGCTGGAGGATGTGCGGGCGCTGCTAGAGCGGTTTCATGGTGACCTGAATCGCGGCTGGGGGTTCCGGCGCGGGGCTATTCTGTGATTCATGGGTCTCCGGCATGGACCGGAGGCATAAGATGGCGTGGCGGAACGGGCAGGCGTACTCGACGGACCTACGGCTGCGGGTGTTATCGGCCTCTGGCAGCGCGCGTGAGACGGCCGAGCGCTTCGGCGTCAGCGTGTCCTACGTGGTGAAGGCGCGGCAGCGGCGTGATCGAGCTGCCGAGATGACGGCGCGGCCGCAACGCTGCCGGATGCAGCGACAACTCGCCGGGCTGCACGACGCCATCGCTGCCCATGTTCGTGAGCGCCCTGACGCGACGCTCAACGAGCTACGGGCGTGGTTGCGCGAGGCACATGGGACGACGGCGAGCATGGGCCTGATGTGGAACACCCTCGCCCGGCTCGGGCTGACGCTGAAAAAAAGACGCTCCATGCTGCCGAGCAAGCCCGCGCCGATGTCGCCGAAGCCCGCCGACAGTGGCGTGACCTGCAGCGACGGCTGAGCCCGGATCGGCTGGTCTTTCTCGACGAAACCTGGACCAAGACGAACATGACCCGGCTGCGCGGCCGCGCCCCGCGCGGTCAGCGCTTGGTGGCCGCGGTACCGCACGGCCATTGGAAGACCAGCACCTTCCTCGCCGGCCTGCGTCACGATCGGATCGTCGCCCCGTTGGTGCTCGACGGTGCGATCAACGGCCGCAGCTTCCGCGCCTACATCGAGCAGTTCCTCGCACCAACGCTCGCGCCCGGTGACGTCGTCGTCGCCGACAATCTCGGCAGTCACAAGGTCAGCGGTGTCCGCGAGGCGATCGAGGCGCGTGGCGCCAGCCTGCTCTTCCTGCCGCCTTACAGCCCCGACCTGAACCCCATCGAGCAGGTGTTCGCCAAACTCAAGCACCTCGTCCGAAGCGCCGCGCCGCGTCAGCACGACACCCTCTGGCAAACCATCGGCAACTGCCTCGCCCACTTCGCCCCAAACGAGTGCCGTAACTATCTCGCCGCCGCAGGCTACAGACGGTCACCGTGAAACCGCTCTAGCGCTGGCGGACGATCCGCAGCGCCCTGCGCCGAGGTGGATGCGATCGCCAGCGAGCACCTGGCGGCGGTGCGCAGCCGCATCGCTCGCCTGCGGACGCTGGAGGCGGAACTCGCGCGCATGGTCGCCGTGTGCGGCCGCGGGCGCGTGGCGGAATGCCACGTCATCGAGGTGCTGGCCGACCAGTCGCACGCGCATTGCCTGCACGAAGGACATGGCGGGACTGGGCTATAGCTCTCGCGCGCTCAAGGCGTCGCCTTCAGCTTTGCTCGCAGCATGGCAGCCAGCTTGTCGGCATCGACATCCGACGGGAGCAGCGCGCTGAACTTCCCAGTCGGGTCCATCAGGTACAGAAAGATCGAGTGGCTGACGAGATCGGCGCCAGATTCCTCATGCCGCGCCGGCGCGTAGTACACCCGATATGCCTTGGCCGCCTCGGCGATCTGCGCATCACTGCCGGTCAGGCCGACAATCCGCGGATCGAAGTTTGCGAGGTACGATGCTAGCCGGGCGGACGTATCGCGAGCAGGATCGACGGTGATGAACAGCGGCGCGATCCTGTCGGCGAGCGGCCCGAGCTTGTTGAGTGCGGCAGCCATCTTCTGCAACGTCAGCGGGCATTCGTCGGGGCAGTTGGTATAGCCGAAGAACACGAGCATCCAGCGATCGCGATAGTCGGCCTGGGTGACAGTGTGGCCCTTGTCGTCGGTCAGATGGAACGGGCCGCCGATCGACACGCCCGCCGGAATGGAGGCCGTTCCTGCTGACGCATCTTCAGTGGCCGGCCGGATCAGCCCGCCTATGCCGCCGCCCGAGCCGAATTCCAGAACCACTATCCCGAGTGCCAGCAGCACGATCACGCCGAGCGTGGTCCAGCGGATGATGCGGAGCGTCCTGGTCATGCTGGTCCTCCCGTCATGCCGGCCTCGCCCGGCCTTCATAGAGGAAAGTGTGGGTCTTCGGCCCCGATAGCCGCGCATTCGCCAGCGCGTCGATGCGAAAGCCGCTGCCGGCAATCAGGTCGTCGATCTTGCGGTTGAGGTGGCAGCCGCCGGCAATGCGCCGCCAGATCGGGTCGAGCCGGTCCTGCCAGTGTGCAACACCCGGCTCCGGCGCGCGCCCATGCTCGACGAACAGCAGTGTCCCGCCGGGCTTCAGCACGCGCCTGAGTTCGGCCAGCGCGCGATGCGCGTCGGGGATGGTGCAGAGCGTCCAGGTCGTTACCACAGTGTCGATGCTGGCGGCCTCCAGCGGCACCGCCTCGGCGGACGCTTCGAGCAGCTCGACGAGAACCGGTGCGCTCGCCGCGCGGTCGCGGGCCATGCGCAGCAGTTCGGGCGACGGATCCAGTCCGATCACCGTGCGGACCGACGGCCCATACAGCGGCAGGTTGATCCCCGAGCCGATGCCGACCTCCAGTACCCGCCCTTCCGCCGCACCGATCACGCGCCGGCGGAACGGCAGCAGCTGCTTCTGCCGCATTGTCAGATGCAGAAGGCGGGGCAGCACATGGCGCTGGTAGAGGCTCATTGCACGGCTTCCTGGCGGCGCGCGGCACCGGCGTGGCGGAAGGCGTCCGTCACGGCGTCTTGCGTCAGCAGCTCGGGCAGCGCGATGCCCTCGGGTGCGTCCGGTCCATAGACCACGTCGAGCGGCACGCCATAGCGGCCGAAACTCTGCAAGTAGGCGGTGATGGCCGGATCGGGACGAGTCCAGTCTGCCCGCATCGTTACCACGCCGGGAGCGCGGAGCCGGTCCGCGACCGGCGCCCGGTCCAGTACGGCCAGCTCGTTGACCTTGCAGGTCAGGCACCAGGCAGCGGTCACGTCCACGAACACGACCTTCTGCTGCGCCACCAGGCGGTGCAGCCCCGCCTCATCGAACGGCCGCCACGGGTGGGCGGCTGCATTCGGTGCCGGTGCCGCGATCGGCACCGCCTGGCCGCGCAGCGCCGGGACCAGCACCGCGACCGTCGCCAGAACCACGGCCGCGGCTGCGGCAGGCCCGCGGCCCGAGGGCAGGCGGTGACGCCAGGCGAGCACGCCGAGCAGGACGGCGAGTGCCATACCGGCAAGCAGGGCCGAAGCCGCACCGGATTCCAGCGCCAGCACGGAGACAAGCCAGGCGGCGGCGCCGAGCAGCGCCAGCCCGAGGGCGCGGCGGAGCCAGCCCATCCATGGCCCCGGCCGTGGCAGCCACCCCACCAGCCCCGGCGCCACTGCGACGGCCAGGAAGGGTGACGCCATGCCGAGGCCGAGAGCGGCGAATACCAGCGCGATGTCCAGCGGTCCGCCCGTGAGCGCGAAGCCGATGGCCGTGCCGACGAACGGCGCCGAGCAGGAAGCGGCGAGCAATGTCGCGAAGGCGCCCAGCAGGAACGCATCGCTGAACCGGCCACGCCCGCGCACCGCGCCGACCGTGCCCGCCACGCTGCCCGGCAGCGCCAGCGGCAGCCAGTCCCACAGGCTTGCGGCGAACAGCGTCGTGACCAGCGCCATGCCGGCGAGGAACCAGGGTTGCTGGAACTGGATACCCCAGCCGATCGCCGCTCCCGTTGCCTTCAGCCCGATCAGGCCGAGCGCGAGCACACCGAACGAGCCCACGATCCCCGCGGCCGTCGCGAGCAGGCCGAGACGGGCCGCACGGCGCTCGGCGCCGCCATAGCCGACCAGCGCCAGCAGCTTCAGCGACAGCACCGGCAGTATGCAGGGCATCAGGTTCAGCACCAGGCCGCCGAGCAGGGCGATGCCGATGATGGCAACGCGCATCGTCCGCCCCGGCCCAAATTGGTCATGCCGAGGCGGCAAAGCGCCGAGCAGCGGGATGGCGTCGGCCTCGGCGGCGCGCGGACCATCGACCACGGTCAGATGCAATGCCTGTCCCGCCAGCGCGTCGGCCGTCATCCCCCGGATCGGCACACGCAACGTCGCCACCCGGCCGGCGTCTGCCAGCGCGATATCGGCGCGCGCAGGCGAGCCATTCGCCGCGCCTTCGACGAACAGGTCGGGCGCTCGCAGCTCCGCCCCGGTGCTGGCAAGCCGGACGGATAGGACGGCGCCATTCTCCCCGGGTCCAACGACCGCATTGAGCAGCCTGAGCTGCGCGGACGCAAAGTCGCCCGGCACGCGGTCGCGCGCCGCCGCAATCAGCGGCGCTTCCGGGCCGGGCAGCGCAAGCCCGGCCGGCAGCGTCAGGTCCAGGCTCGCGTGATAGGGGATGCACACGTCCTTGCAGGAGGCATAATCCACCTCGGCATGCAGACGCAGCGGTGCACCGGGATGGGCCAGTGTGACGGCGATCGGCAGCACCACGCCGTCCACGTAGCCCAGCGTCTCCAGGCCACCGAGCGGCGGCAGACGGCTTGGCGCCGGCCAGGCGATCCAGGCGCCAGCCAGATTCTCCGAACCCTGCCAGTCGATGGTCGGCGGGATGCCGGCATCGCCCGGCGTCCGCCAGTAGGTGTGCCATCCAGGGGTCAGGCGGAGTTGCAGCCCCACATCGACCTGTGTGCCTGATCCGGTCGCTTCGACCGCTGTAATCAGGCGCGCCGCTCCATGGGCATTGCTGGCCCAGTCGCTCGCCGCGGCGAAGGACGATCCCGGAAAAGCCAGCAGGCCGAGCAGAGCAAGCGGCGTAGCAAGAAACCGCGCGCGCTTCATGGTCGTGGTCTCCCGGTCAGGGCAATAGACGGCCGCGCCCAGGTGAAGGCGACAAGCGGAACGACGACCCATTGCAGCAGCGGCGACAGCCCTGTGCCGAGTAGCGGCACGCGAGGCATGGCGGACGCATAGCCCCAACTGCCGCGAACCTCCACGTTCAGCCACTCGCTGAACACAGTGTAGGCAAGCCCGAGAAGCAGCGTGACGATCGCAACTTGTAGGTAGTCCCGCGACGGCCAGGAGCGCCCCACGGCCAGGACGCCCAATCCAAGAGAAAACAACGTGATCAGCAAGTCGCCAACCCAGCAATGGAATACCGCAAAAGCCAGGTAACCCGGACGGGCGGTCTGCCACAGCGTGAATAGCGGCAACTGGAATACCTCCCACATGAGGTTTCCAATGGCGGCGACGATAGCATAGCGGACGATGGCGCGTCTGATCATCGGGGTGCCGAGAAGTCTCTTGCCTGTCGCAGTCTCCAGCGCTCGCATGATCTCAGTCCGGCACCGACCCGGCGGCAGGCGCATGGGACTGCCACTGGCTGTTCGGCCGGCCGTCACCGCCGTTCATCGACTGCATCATGCCGGCACAACCGCCGGACATCATGCCGCCACCCATCATGCCGTGACCCATCGCGAACGCGGGCACGATCAGGGCGCCAATCCCGGCGGCAAGCACGGCGCCAAGCACGGCGATGATCAACGTCTGTCGGACGCACATGCTACCTCTCCTGCGTTGCTGGAAGATTTTCAAGAGTCGCGCGAACGGCCTGTCCGCCCTGCTGCGCCGGCACGCTCGCACGGCCGCCCATGCCATGCATGCACAGGCCGAGGCCGCACATTGCGGCACAGGGGGCGACGCTGAACAGCAGCGGGACAGCGCCGATCGCGACCAGCCAACTCCATTGCCACGCGGCGGCAACGGCGATGACGCCGAGCGCGGCGGCACCAAGCACAAGGCGCACGCGGCCAGGCGGGGCGATCGACAGCGGTCGGGCGACTGCCGGATCGGATACGGTTGTCTGCATGGTCCGCGCGCTCCTAATCCACATCGAAGACGCGCGGTGGCGTGCCATCGCGGCTCACAGCGTAGATCGTCAGCGGTCCGGTCTTCTCTCCGAACATGCCGGGTGATCCGGACGGCATGCCCGGCAGGGTGATGCCGGCGATGGCTGGCTTCTCATCGAGCAGCTTGCGAATCGTCTTTACCGGAACATGTCCGTCCACGACGTAGTCGCCGATGAAACTGGTGTGACAGCCTTCCAGTTCCTCGGGGACGCCGGCCTTGCGGCTGATCTCGGCGAGGTCGTTGGTCGGCTTCACGTCCACCTTGAAGCCGTTCTGGCCGAGGTACTGTGCGTAACCTTCGCAGCAGGTGCAAGACGGATTTTTATACAGCGTCACCGGGATCGGTTCAGCCGCGGGCACGGTTCGCGACATGAGGAGCGCAGGCATCGACGTGGTCGACGCCATCAGCAGTGCGGCAAACTTCCGTCGGGTCATGGTCTGGTTCTCCTGTTCAACTCACACGGATGGTCGTCATGAGCCCGCCGGCCTGGTGCTCCATGACGTGGCAATGCAGCATCCAATCGCCGGGATTGTCGGCCACGAAGGCAACGCGCACGTTCTCGCGCGGGCGAACCAGCACTGTGTCGCCCCACTCGTCGTGCGGCACCGGCGCGCCGTCGCGCTTGAGCACTGAAAAACTGTGGCCGTGCAGGTGCATCGGGTGCCACCAGGCCGTCTCGTTGCGGAAGTCCAGAATGCAGCTCCGTCCGCGGTCGATGCGGAACAGCGGCGGCATGTCGGCGCTGCCGTCGCCGGTCATCGACTGGCCGTTGATGCCCCAGGCGGCGCCCCCACCCATGCCCATCATTCCGCCTCCGCCCGTGCCGCTCATCATCCCGCCCTGCAGGCGGATGTCGTGGAACACCGCAGTAGCCAGATCCGGACGCGGCACGGGATTGGGCGGCAGGCGGAGTGGTGCATCCGAGGGGTGCGGGCGCAGCGGCGGGGCGGCATCGTAGGACAGACGGACCAGCGTGTAGGAGAGTCTGTCGTAGAAGTCGTCCACCACAGGATATGACCGGCCGGGCTCACCCTGCATGTCCAGCATGACGTCGGCACGCATGGCGGGGCCGAGCAGGATCCGGCCGGCGGCCGGTTCGTGCGGGTCACACGGCTGTCCGTCCAAGGCGACGACGATTGGACTGTGCCCCACGAAGCGCAGCGCCATGATGCGGGCGATCGCGGCGTTGAGCAGCCGCAGCCGCACGCGCTCACCGGCGCGGACGCGCAGATTATCCGGCAGCCGGCCGTTGATCGTGACGGTGTTGCCAACCCGGCCGTCCATCGCCGCTTCCATGCGGTTGCTGAAGCCGGGCGCGATCTGGGCATCCGGTTCCAGCCGCCAGTCCTGGATCGTCCAGAGCAGGTCGCGGTCCACTGCCGGCGGTTCGAGTTCTTCGACGATCAGCGGGCCGGCAAGCCCGCGACCCATCTGCACCAGGCTGTCGTCGTGCGAATGATACCAGAAGGTGCCGGCGTCGGGCGGACTGAACGCGTAATCGAAGCGACCGCCGGGCCGGATGGTCGGCTGAGTGAGGCCCGGTACGCCATCCATGGCGTTCGGCAGACGGATCCCGTGCCAGTGCACCGTGGTGCCCTCGGTCAATCCGTTCTCGACAACCGCCCGCAACATTGTCCCCTGGCGAAGACGAAGGACGGGGCCCGGTACCAGGCCATCATAGGCCAAGACACGGGTGCGCAGCGCGTCGTTGCCGACCATCGAGACTTCGGCCGGCGCTGGCCGAATCCGCGAGACCTTTGGTGATTCGGCTTCTGCATGCAGCCGGTTGGATTGCGAGGCAATTACCGCAACAGAACTCGCTGCCACGGTCGTCAACAGCCGCCGACGGCTGAGCGCCGGCAAGAATGATGTTGTCATGTTCTCCGTCCAAATCGGCGCAGCGGCGGCGTGTTGGCGCAGCGCGCATTTCCGGTGTCAGGCGGACGCTCGCAGCGCCGCTGTCAGGCCTGGACGGGGGGTCTCGGGGGTATGGGATCGGGAGCCAGCGGCCGTCCGCTCGGACCAGCAAGCGGGCCGGGCGCATAGACAGTCGGCTGCCAGACCGTCGCGTTGACGACGTCAGGCGCGGGCAGAACAGCGGCGAGCGCACCAACGCACATGCTCGGACCACAGGGCAAAGCCTTTGCGTGATCGCCACCTGCCTTGCCCGGCATCGGCGCATCGTCCGGACAATCCGCACAATGGGTCGTCTGCATCATGACCGTCATGGGCACCGCCATCACGCGCTGCGGCATCGCCACCGTGAGGATGAGGGCGATAACAGACAGCCACGACATGAACCAGCCGATGCGACTCAAGGTCATGGCGGTAGTATAGGCATGATGATGGGGCCGCTCAAGGGTTCACATCCGGCCGCTGCATCGGCGGGCACGGCGTGCTGCCGTATGAGCAGAAAACGCAGCAATGGCCGGGCTTCAGCCGCGGCGTCGCGCAGCAACTCTTGCAGTCGTAGAAGAACTGGCAGGCGTTGGTCAGCATGGTTTCCACCTCGACGTAGCCGCATCGCCGGCACATGATGGTTGAGACCAGGAACGGTACGGTGTCGGCCATCCCGCTTCCGTCAGGCTGCCAAGCGTTCGCCATCTCAGCCTGCATCGGTATTCGCAGCGATCACCCGCTCCGGCTCCGCAGCTTCAGCGACACTACGCCGTGTGAAATCTGGTCGATCGGTGTTTCTCAAAGCTCAAGCAAAGCCGGAGACAGGCTACCCGGTAAGACAAAACCGCCGACAGCTACATCGGCTTCATGATCGTCGCATCCATCCGGCTGTGGGTGAGTTACTTCGTCAACAAACCCAATGTTTGGGCCCGCATTTGCGCAAGTTCGGAAGACCCGTGCCAACGCATGACGCTTGGCACGATGCGTTTGCTGGCACCATTAGATATTCAGCCCCCGCTTGCGCCCAAGACTCCAGTCTATGTTTCCTCCCGGCGTCACTATGCCACTGACCTGGTGACCGAGTTCCTTCTCCAACGCCGGCCGCCAAGGCACGAGCTGGAACCCCATCCCATCATCGATCATGGCGAACCGGCCGGAGGAGAGGGTGATGCGCTGGCGGTAGATGCCGGGCACGTGCTCGCCTTCAGCGGAGGGGCGATGTGCAAGTCCCGTCTCCGCCGAGAGCATTGTGGCGACATCGTCCAGTTCGCGCCGGCGCAGCGTGTTGAGGAGGTCCCGCGCGAACCCGACGCGCTGGCCCTGCCGCTTCGCTAAGCCCTGTCGGGCAAGATGGTCGATTCGCCGATCCATTGCCTCGCGGACCTCGGCGCCGAAGCCGCCGCCGCTGAGCGCCGGCTCTTTCGCGAGTAGCTGGCGGTCGATCCAGGTCGCGCCGGTCGCCGAGATCTGTGCTTCGATCGTGAAGTCGGATCGCGTGGCGAGGGATAGGCGGTGGCGGCCATTGGCATCTTCGTAGGACCGCGCCTCGACGATCGCGCCGGGTCGCGCGTCGCCGGTCAGTTCGAGGTCTGAGAAACGGAGATGATGTGTGTGGCCATCGACGCCTTCGACGATGGCGTAGGCGGTGCCCTTCAGCTCGTCGTCTAGCCCGCGCTCGACCAGGCGGCCCAGCACCGGATTGGCGGGCGCGTCGCCATGGATCGCGAAGCCAGTGACGTCTGGCTCCCGATCTGCCCTGCTCATCGCCCGATGCATCGTCTTGATGATGTCGCCGCGGATGCCGAGGTCACGCATGGCAGGCTCAATGCCAGGCTTCAGAGTCCATTGGGCCGGGCCAACCTGCTCGGCAAGGCCCAGCCGTTCGAGCTTCGCGGCGCGGCCGAGCATCAGGCGTCGCGTCTCCGGATCGTCCGCACCGCCTGGCCGCAAGTCAGCGACACCGCCGCCATCATCGGAGACATCGCGTAGGGCGCGGTCGAGGCTGGTCCAGCGTTCGGCCTCGACTTCCCTTTCCAGGGCAGTTCGGATTTCATGCTCGCTGCGCGGGCCGAGTTCGATGGTGACGCGCTCGGCTGCCCGATCGCGAAAGCCTCGGCTGATATAGTCGCGGCTGATGACTAGGTCCTGGCCATCGTCTGCCCTGCCGCGGATCAGGACGTGGACGTGCGGGTTGTCGGTGTTCCAGTGATCGACCGCCACCCAGTCGAGCTTGGTGCCGAGGTCGCGTTCGACGTCGGCCATCAGCTCGCGCGTGAAGCCGCGCAGGCTCTCCAGCTCCGCGGCGTCTTCCGGCGAGATGATGAACCGGAAATGATGGCGGTCATCCTCGCACCGCTCGGCGAAGGCCCGTTCATCGGCCGCATCCGACGTGGCGTCGAACATGCGGGCGTCGGCGCCGTCCCGGGTTACGCCGTCGCGCTTCAGATAGGCCATGTGCTTGGGCAGCGGCGCCGAGCGAAAGCGCGTGCCGTAATGCCGGACGACGCGCGCCTTCATCACGACGCGTCTTGCGTTGGAGCGGAGCCGGATCGAGACCGCCGCCCGGCGGCCACGCCCGAATCGCGAGCGGCTGCGACCCTGGCTTGAGCGGAAGCTGGAGCCCACATGACCGGCCCTCTTCGCGGCTCGCATGACCTCGCCGACGAAGGTCTGCGGACGCTTGGCGCCGCGGTTGCCGTGACGAATGCGGCCTGGGCGGACGTGGATGTCGTCGTCGTTGGTGCTCATGGCCGCAAGGCGGGCAGGAATGGGCGGAGACGGCGCTCGGGATATTGAAATCCTTGACGAAAATTCCTTGAGCGCCAGCAGGGCAGCGTGGTCGAGTGCTCAAATTCCTCAATCCAACCAACCACTTGCGCCGCCCGGAGGGCCAGCCTTTTCCCTTGCCGTCCGTTGGTCGTGTTTCTCCGCACCCCCAGTCTGACACACAAAAATGCGCCAAAGCCCGCCAGACCACGATGAAGCCAGATCTCGCTCATGGCCGTGGATTCCGCCCCGACGTCCTGACGAACAGACCGTCCGATTGCGGGGCGAGCGCGGTCCAATCCTCCGCTGTTTCGTTGATCGACAACTGTTCCGATTGCGGGGCGGACGATAGTTGGGGGCGCGCCGGGCTGTTCGCCGTATGCGACGCGAACAGCGGCGCTTGCGTCCAGGAGCGCGCCACAACGGCGACAACCAACGCATCATCGACCGAACCTCCGCCGATCAGCGGGGCGAGAACAGCGACGTAGGCGCGCGTCTCGGCGGGCAGCGTTCGGCCTGTCGCCAGATGATCCTCATAGCGTGCCGGGCCGGCGTTGTAGGCTGCAAGGAAACCAGGCGCACCGTAGCGATCATGCAGCTCCCGCAGATACGCCGCGCCGGCGAAGATGTTGTCGTGCGCATTGTATGGGTCAGTGCCGAGGCCATAGCGAAGACGCAGGCCGGCCCATGTCGCCGGCATGATCTGCATCAAACCCATGGCGCCTTTGGGCGACAGAGCCCGCACGTCGCCGAGGCTTTCGACCCGCATCACGGCGCGTATCCAGGACGCCGGAATGCCGAAGCGCTGCGAGGCTTCGGCCACAAAGACCGCAAAGTGATCGGTCGTCGCGGCGACGCTCGGAGGCTTCGCGGCGATCGGTTCGGCGCAGGCAACGCCACCGCCGACCAACAGCGTGATCGCGATCGAGCCGCAAAGGAGCCGCCGCCATCCACGCGCACGCCTGGTCATCGAGCGGCGCTCGACGACGGGCGGTATGGCCGGGAAGGAGGAAGAGACCGGGCGGGATGGTTGGCGCTGAAGGGCTGTGTGCGGGCAGGACTGAGACACGGTCATTGCTCCTCGTCGGTCCAGAGGGGCGCCGCTTCGCCGACGATGGTTGTCGCCGGCAACGGCCCGAAATACCGACCGTCGAGGGAGTCCTCGGACTGCCGATTCATGAGGAAGACTTGGCCCTCGGCGATGAGACGGCAGCCCTGCCAGACAGGAAGGGGGCGACCTCGGCGATCGCGTTCGAGCGCCTTGCCCATGACGGTGGCATCGACGGTGATGGTGCGGCCCGCACGGCAGACGGTTTGTCCGGGGAGTGCCTGGATTCGCTTCAGGAGGGGCACGCTCTTGGGCAGATAGCCACGCTCGTCGAGGAAGTTCGCCAGCGGCGGCGGCGGGCGCACCACGACCAACTCGGTGACGTGCAGGTCGCCGACCGGTCGCACGCGATACAGCCCGATCGGCACGCTGGCGCTGGCGTTCCAGATCAGCTTCGGCGCCGGATGAACGAAGGCGGAAACGCCGATCGCCATCGTCGCGAAATAGGTCACCATAACTGCTCCGAAACGCGTCATGACGCGATCCTCCGACGCTTGAGCCATGCGGAATGTTGATCGCGCGCGTACGGCCGTGGCTCGTAGCCGGCGATCAGGCGGTTGTGGACATGCCGCCAATGATCGGGAGCGGCGTCGGTTGGATCGATGCCGAGCGCTTCGACGGCGTCGATCGCCCGCAACACGCGCTCGACCTTCGGCCAGCCGGAGAGGCGCAAGAGAATCTCGCCGCCGGGCCGCACGAAGGGCACGGTCGAGAACGCCTCGCCGGGATGGACGGCGCGCAGAATGTCGATGCGTGAGACGACGGTGCCGAAGTCGTTCGAGGCCCAGCGGATATAGGCGATGACGCTGTCGGGCGCGAAGCTGAGGACGCGGCGGCGGCGATCGAGAATCTTCTCGCTGACGTCGTGGCCGAACCGGATCCAGTGCTCGATGCGCTTTTCGATCCAGGTCAGTTCGACATGGGTGAACGCGTCAGGCGACGGGCTCATGCCGCGCCTCCCCCGTCCTCGGGGAACTCGCGCAGCAGCAGGGCGCGCAGCATGTCGGCGACCGTCACGCCGCGCCGGAAAGCGCTGACCTTGATCCGGCCTCGCAGCTCGGGCGTGACATCGATCGTCAGTCGGGCCGCATAGGATTGCGCATCCGGGTCGCGCGCTGCGGTCACGTCGGGCGCCTTCACCCAGCTGTCGGCGTCGCCGGGACGGGAGGCGAAGCCGCGCCTGGGTGCGCGCGCGGTCATCGAACGAGGCTCCCGATTTCGTCGGCAAGAGCGGTGATCTCGCGCGCGGCCGGACTGGTCTCGTCGATGTCGAAGACGAGACGGCCGGACTGCGCGGCGTCGGCGAAAACGACACGCTGGCCGATCCTGGCCGCGAGCACCGGCGGATCGTGCTCGGCGAGCGCCTCGGCGGTCTCGCGGGCGATGATGGTGCGGGCGGCGCAGCGGTTCAGCACGAAGCGGGCGATGATCTGCGGCCGGAAGATGCGCGCCTCCGCGATCAGCTTCAGCATCTCGCCCGATGCCCAGCCATCGAACGGCGATGGCTGGGCGGGGACCAGCACGACGTCGGCAGCGAGCAGCGCCGAGCGCATCAGGCCGGCGACGCGCGGCGGCCCGTCGATCACGACGTGATCGGCATCACGGGCCAACTCGGGGGCTTCGCGGTGCAGGGTGTCGCGCGCCAGGCCGATGACGCCGAACAGCCTCGGCAGCCCTTCCCTTGCCCGCTGCTCCGACCAGTCGAGTGCCGAGCCTTGCGGATCGGCGTCGATCAGGGTGACTCTTTTCCCTTTCCGGGCCCATTCGCCGGCGAGATGCAGGGCGAGCGTCGTCTTGCCGACACCGCCCTTCTGGTTGAGGAGCGCCACGATCATCGGGCGCTCCTGTCGGTTTTCCACCGATCTGTTGGTGTTCGAGGTTTCGTGAATCGACGAGTAGGCGAATATGAATCCGCATAATGGTTTGCGTGCATTGACACGGTTCCATGTTTGTGAACTGACCCCAAAATGTGCTAGGTTTACGTACCGAATCGTCCCGCAAATGGAGAGCGATTTGCGGCAAATTCCTCTCAGCCATCGGTCGCATGTGACCGGGTTCCAGACACTGGCAACTGGGACGGTGGAGCATGAAAGCGCGCTGGAGCGTGACTTCGTAACGCTCGTGAGCTTCATGGATGCCGGCGCCGTGGTGACAGCCCAGCCGGTGACGATCCGGTTCGAGCATGAGGGCCGCCAACGGCGATATACGCCGGACTTTCGCGTCGACTGGAGCGACGGCCGCTGCGAGATCGTCGAGATCAAATACCGTGTGGACTTGCGCGAGGGCTGGCGTGGCTTCCGGCCGGCTTTTGCTGCTGCGCGGCATTGGGCGCATAGCAATGGCGCCCGCTTCAGGATCGCGACCGAGCGCGGCATCCGCGGACCGCGGCTCGACGTCGCGAAGCGGCTACTGCCGCTCAGGAGCGCGCCGATCGACACGGTGCTGGCGGAACGAGCCGTCGCCCGTGCGCGCGCCAATACCGTGAGTTTCGGCGATCTGGTGGATGATTTACCGGCCGCGCGCGAGGCCGGCCTCGCCTTGCTCTGGCGGCTGATCGCGCGCGGAGCGCTCGCCGTCGATCTCACCGTGCCGATCACGGCCGAGACGCGGGTGACAGCGCCATGAGCACGCCCGATCTCTCGATGATTGACGCCGCGGCATGGGATGAAGCGCGGCGCTGTCTCCCGGTGATCCGGCGGCTGGCGGAGAATCCGGTACGTACGCGAAGCGACGTGGTGGCGGCCGCCGAGGAGCTCGGTTGTGGGCCAACCCACGCGTATGCCCTGCTGCGGCGCTATCTCACCGATGCACGCCTTACCGGCCTGCTGCCACGTCGTCGTGGTCCCGAACGCGGCATCTCTTTGCTCGATGAAGCGGTGGACGCGGTGATCCGTGAGGTCATCGACTCGGTCTATCTGACGCGCCAGCGACCTCGGATCGTTCATCTGGTCGAGGAAGTCCAACGCCGCTGCGTTGCGGAAGGTCTGCGGGTTCCGAGCCGCAAGGCGATCACGGCCCGGGTGCAGGCGCGTCCCGCTCGCGAGGTCGTCGCGAAGCGCGAGGGCCGCAAGGCGGCACGCGAGCGCTATTTCCCGGCGGTCGGATCGCTGGAAGCCCACTGGCCTCTGTCGCTGATCCAGATCGACCATACGCTGGTCGACGTGATCGTGGTCGACAGCGAGACGCGGGCGCCGATCCAGCGGCCCTGGTTGACGCTGGCGATCGACGTCTGCACGCGTTGCGTCGCCGGTTTCCATTTGTCGTTGGCGCCGCCATCCGCAACGTCGGTCGCGTTGTGCCTGAGCCATGCTGCGCTTTCCAAGGAGAGCTGGCTGGCCGAGCGACGCATCGACGCAGATTGGCCGGTGCGTGGCATCCCCGAACGCCTGCATCTGGACAACGCCAAGGAGTTCCGGTCCGAGGCGCTGAAGCGCGGCTGCGAACAGTATGGGATCGCCATCGACTACCGGCCTGTGCGCACGCCTCACTATGGCGGCCACATCGAGCGACTGATCGGCACGATGATGGGCAAAGTCCATCTGCTGCCGGGAACCACCTTCTCCGACGTGCGGGAAAAAGGCGATTTGGACCCGGAGAAGACGGCTGCGATGACGCTCGACGAGGTGGAGCGCTGGCTCGGTCACGCGATCGCAGGCGTCTATCATCGTGATCTGCATCGCAGCCTCGGCATCACGCCGTTGGCTGCCTGGAAGCGAGGCGTTTCCGGGGACGACACGACGTTGGGGCGCGGCGAGCCGACTGCTGTGGCCGATCCACGCCGCTTCCTGATCGATTTCCTGCCGATTGCGCGTCGCAGGATTCGCCGGGATGGCGTGGCGCTGCACTCGATCGCTTATTGGGCGGATGTGCTGAGCACCTGGATCGGCCATCCAGAGCCGATGATCGTCCGCTACGACCCGCGTGACCTCAGCCGGATCTATCTGCTCGGTCCCGACGGAGTGTATTACGACCTCAGCTACCGCGATCTGCGGCGCCCGCCGATCAGCCTGTGGGAGCACCGTCTGGCGCTGAAGCGGCTGCACGAGAACGGCCGCTCGCTGGTCGACGAGGAAGCTATCTTCCGCACCATCGAGGCCATGCGGATGATCGCTGACGGCGCCGTTCGCGCCAGCAAAACGGCGCGGCGCCAGCGCGAGCGGCGTCCGCACGCCGTTGTCGAAGGCCGCTCTGATCTGCTTCCGATCGAGCATGATGAAGCCGATCGGTTTCGGCAGATCAACGAGGGCCTGGCGCCGCACGAACGGATGTTCCCGGTCGAGGAATGGGAATGAGCGACGACTATGCGCACCTGCATCCCTCGGTCCGGCGCTTCGCTGACGAAGACGCCCCGTCGCGCATACGACGCATCCGCACAGATCGTTGGATCGGCTATGCACGGGCGGAAGCCGTCCTGGCGGCGCTGGAGGACCTGCTGAGCTTCCCGAAGCGGACGCGGATGCCGAACCTGTTGCTGGTCGGTCCGACAAACAACGGCAAGACGATGATCGTCGAGAAGTTCCGGCGGGCGCACCCGGGGACCACCGCCGGCGAGAGCGGTGACGGCATTGCGCTTTTTCCCGTCGTGAAGGTGCAGATGCCGCCTGGCCCGGACGAAGGCCGGTTCTTCGGGGCGATTCTCGATGCGCTGGGAATGCCGTTCAGCCCGCGCGATCGAATCGCGACCAAGCAGGACACGGTGGTCTGCGTCATGCGCTCGACGGGAACGCGGATGCTGGTGATCGACGAGTTGCACAACGTGCTGTCGGGTTCGGCGATGCAGCAGCGCCGGTTGCTCAATCTGCTGCGCTGGCTCGGCAACGAGCTCCAGATCCCGCTGGTCGGCGTCGGCACGGCCGAGGCGCTGCGCGCGATCCGCAGCGACGACCAACTCGTCAACCGCTTCGAGCCGCACCCTCTACCGCTGTGGAGCGATGACGACGAGTATCGCCGGCTGCTGAGCACGCTCGAGGCCGTGCTCCCGCTGCGCAAGCCGTCGCATCTCGCCGATACCGCGCTTGGCGCCCGCATCCTCTCGGCATCCGAAGGCGTGCTCGGCGAGATGATCGCGGTCGTCATCCGTGCCGCGGTTCGGGCGGTGGATACGGGCGCGGAGACGATCTCTGCGCGCGTGATCGAGGATACAGGCTTCATCCGTCCCTCCGAGCGTCGTCGTGTTGCGGTCTGATTTGTTCGAGGTGGCGCCGTGGCCGGCGCCTTTTCACGGTCGCGCCGGCTTGCCGAGGCATGTTGCTCCGGTCGACGGCGAGGCTCTGATCTCCTGGGTGGCGGCGCTTTCCACCGTTCTCGGCATGACGCCGCGCGTTCTTTGCCGCGATGCATTCGGCGTCGATGTTCGGCGGGACCGTGAATGGTGGCGTCGCCCCGATCCCCCGGCGTTGAAGCGGATCGAAAGCCGGACTGGCGTCGATGCGACGCGTCTCGTCGAGATGACGTTGTGCGATTGGGCCGCCACGCCGAACGATGAGGAAGCGGATCGATTTGCCGCGAACCGGTGGACCGTTCGTGAGAATGGTAAGGTTCGTCTCGGCCGGATCGACGTCTGTACAGAGTGCCTCGCCGAAGCGCCGCGCCCGCATCTCCAGTTGATCTGGACGCTCGGCTGGGCGGGCGCGTGCCCTCGTCACGAGACGGCGCTCAGCGGAAGGTGCCCCTTCTGCGGCAAGGCGCTGCGGTTGCGCGGCCTGACCGGTTTGGAGCCGATCGATTTTCTTTGCAGGCGCTGCGCAGCTCCGCTGACTCACGCGGAGAGTCTTCCGGCGCATCCCGCCGTTCTCGATTTGCAAGCGGCTCTCGCCGCAGGCAAGCGAAGCGGAACGACTATCCTCCCCGGCATCGGCGCGCTCAACTGGCCAACGACCATGGCGCTCGCCGACGTGCTCCTCGCGATGCTCTGGACGCGTCGCGCGAAGAAGCAACGTGACTATCTCGCGCCGAGACGACGTGATCGTCTGTTCGCCGGCATCTGCCGCGATCTCGGAATGACCGAGCGTGAGTGGCAGCGCATCCCGTGGAAGGAGAACTACGGCGGGTTGTTGTTTCTGGCCTGGTTGCTGGGCGATCTCGGCCAGCGCCTGCCGAGAACCATCGCTACACTGCTGACGCCGCGCCTCGAAGGGCTGCTCGCTCCCTTCACGGACTTCGAGGCCATCGTGAAAGACCGGCTGCGGGTCATACTCGCAGCGGCGAGCACCAAACGGCCGGAGGGCCAGCGCGCGTGGAAACCGTGGCTGGATAGCCTCAGCGCCTCGCACCTGCGTGAACAATCCATGCAGGATCGCTACAAGCATCGGCGTCAGCGGCTCAGGGCCTTGGCGGAACTGAAGGACGGCGCTCTGGTCGAAGCCGTTGCTACGCTCGTTGGCGTCGAACCACGCAGCGTTTACCGCTGGCTCCATCGGGGCGCAGCCGGAGGCCTGGAGGCCGCATTGGAACGTCCGACGGGCAAGCCCGCTCTCACCGGTGTTCAGGCCGAAGCCATGGGCCAGTGGATTGCTGGCGATCGTCTTCGCCAGAACCGGCAAGCGATCGCCGTTCGGGCCAGAGAGATGTTCGGCGTCGACCTTGACCTGGACGCTGCCTCGAAGCTGCTGACCAAGCATCGCCGCGCGAAGCCTGGGCGCCGCCGTCGATTGTGGGGACCGAAACACGGCCGTCGCCGAAGAGCAGGATCTATTCATGATCCTGCTCCTGGTCCGTGAATCCGGTTCGCGTATCCTGGAGCGAGTTCATGATTCCTCGCCCCGGTTCGCGAAACCTCGCGCCCCGACACGATCACGGTGGTGGCCAACAACAGAAGGGTTAGATTCTTCTACGTTAGACTCTAAGTTAGGCGGCTCGGAAGCGATTGATCGGCCTCGCGAATTTGCCTGTTTGGGTTCCTGATAGCACGTGGGTCCGGTTCCTGATGGCACGTGCCCATTGGTTCCCGATAGCACGTGCGCTTCCACAACTTGTCCACAGGAACCTGTGGATGACTTCGCTTGCGTAAACGCCAGCAGCTCGCGTCCGCCGGTCTCGCGCTCGACGACGAGGCAATAGTGCTCTGACTCAATCGGACGCTACAGGCAGCCGGCTGAGCTTGGCGAGGATGTCGTCAGCCGGCTTGGTCCAGACGAATGGCCTGGGGTTGCGGTTGTGCTCGCGGATGTAGCTGCGGATGGCGCGTTGGAGATCGGCGACGGAGGTGAACACGCCGCGCCGGATGCGCCGTCGGGTGATGACAGAGAAGAAGTTTTCGACGGCGTTGATCCAGGACGCGGAGGTTGGCGTGAAATGGAAGACCCAGCGCGGATGATCGGCCAGCCACTCCCTGACTTTAGGATGTTTGTGGGTGGCGTAGTTGTCGGCGATGGCGTGGATGATCTTGCCGGCGGGGACGGCGCGCTCGACGGCGTTGAGGAACCTGACGAATTCCTGATGGGTGTGCCGGGGCATGCAGCGGCCGACGACGGTGCCGTCGAGGACATTCAGAGCGGCGAACAGGGTGGTGGTGCCGTGGCGCTTGTAATCATGGGTCATGGTGCCGCAGCGGCCAGGCTTGATCGGCAGGCCGGGCTGGGTGCGGTCGAGCGCCTGGATCTGGCTTTTCTCGTCGATCGAGACGACGACGGCGTGCGCAGGCGGGTTCATGTAGAGCCCAACGATATCCTCGACCTTGGCGGCGAAAGCCGGGTCGTTGGATTTCTTGAAGGTCCTGATGCGGTGTGGCTGCAGGCGATGGGCCCGCCAGATGCGCTGCACCGCGCTCAGGCTGATGCCGACGGCGCTGGCCACCATACGGCCGGTCCAGTGGGTCGCCGCTTTCGGTGCCTCCCCGCAGGGCAGCGCCAGCACGCGGGCGATGGTCGCCGGCGACAACGGCGCCTTGCCCGGCTTGCGTGTCTTGTCGCGCAGCAATCCATCGACACCTTGCTCGGCAAAGCGCCGCTGCCAGCGCCATACCGACGGCCGGCTTGCTCCACTGCGCGCCGCCACCTCCAGCACGGTCAGACGCTCCGCCGATAGCAGAATGATCCTGGCACGCTGAACATGCTTCTGAGAACGGTTGCGATCCTCCACAATGGCGGCCAAACGCTCGCGGTCCGCGGAGTTGACGATGGGGATGACGGTCTGTGCCATGCACACAGAATCTCACAAATCAGCCCCGTTGTGAATCCTCTGTTTGGTTCAAAGCAATAGCCCGGTAGCGGTTGCCTGCGTGCAATGTCGCGCAGCTCGAATGCGAAGCGTTTGAACGGCGAAAGGCTCGCCGATTTGACGTGCAGATGTCGGAAATCGAACCGCCAGCCGGCCCTTTGGTGGCCGGCGTGCTTGCGGACCAGACGATAGAGCCAGCGTTCCAGGCCGCCGGTCAGACTGAAATATGCAGGGTCGATGGTGAGCACAAGCGCGTCGTCAAGGACCGCGCGATAGAACCAGTCCGGCATGATGAGATCGATGCCATCGGCATTGCCGTGCGCATCGGCGCGCTCGGTCCATTCGTTGATCCAGGAGAAGCGGTGCATGCGCCGTTCGTTTATCTGGCGCAGGGACGTCGCGACCGTCGTCGATTGCAGGCGATCGAGCGCCGCCTTCAGACGGTGATAATCGCGTGCGCCTGTGCCGCGGCCGGTGAAGGTCAGAATTTCGCGCGGTGTCGCCGCCATCAGGCGCGAGGTGCGCAGGCCGGCATCGCGCGCTTCGACGATCTGGCTCGCGGCCCAGATCAGCACGTCGGCATCCCAGATGGTCGCCATGCCGTGCTCGGGCACCGCCTCGACGCGGATGGCGATCTCGTTCATCCGGAAATCGATCGGCGTCGTGCGATGGGTCTTGGCGAGGCTGAAGAACGGATAGGCCATGAGATCCTGCGCGTCCCTCGGTGCGAGGTCGCCGGGCAGAGCCCGGAAGAGTTCGAGCTGCTCGCGTTCGGAGCGGGTGCGATGGCGCACGGACATGACGGGAGGGGCTCAGCGACGCGCTTGGGCGGCCTGGGCCGGCGTGATG
The DNA here is from genome assembly GCF_003352165.1 of Acidibrevibacterium fodinaquatile. Classification (GTDB taxonomy): domain Bacteria; phylum Pseudomonadota; class Alphaproteobacteria; order Acetobacterales; family Acetobacteraceae; genus Acidibrevibacterium; species Acidibrevibacterium fodinaquatile. Next base: position 462,980 of record NZ_CP029176.1, on the reverse strand, counting down.
GAAGGATGGCGCTTGGCGGGAAGCACCTGGCCAATCCCCGGATCGGAGGTCGATGCCCTGGCGCCGAGTTCGACCCAGGCCTGAAGGTCTTCGAGCCGGTAAACGACGCGGCCTCCGAGCTTGGAATAGCGCGGGCCGGTGCCATAGATGCGGTGTTTCTCGAGTGTGCGCCCGGAGAGGCCGAGGAACCTCGCGGCTTCTGGCGTGCGCAGATAGCGTGGCGGGAGTTGGGAGAGTGCGGCGGACATGGGCGACCTCCGTGATGCCGAGGATGGCTGCCGGGTATCGGCGGCCGTTGGCGATCACGGTGGCGAAGCAGACGCGCGTAGGGGGATGGTGAAAATGGGGGGCGCCAAATTCGCCACCCCGCATGGCAACGGCGATCTGGGGCGTTGCCCGATCAATCAATCCGGCCGGCGTGGACCGAGAAGGTTGCAATAGCCGCCGCGCATCATGGCGAAGCCGGTGCGCGTCAGGCGGATGACCGTGTCGCGGAGGGACGATGTCTTCCATGGTTCGGAGGTGAGACGGCTTGGGTCGAAAAGAGCTTCGGCGATGGCACGGTAGCTGGCGCCGGCCAGCCGAGCGTCGAGCGCGCGCAGGGCGGAGACCAAGCGGTCGACGCGATGAGGCGGGCTTGGCGGTGTTCGAGGCCGTCCATGCGCGACGTACCGCCAAAAGCGCAAGGTCGCGTCAGCCCGCTGCGGCGCGGTGAGGTCGAGCGCGATGAGCGCCACCACCGGCGTCGCACCGCTCGGCGGATCGATCAGCCAGAGCTGGTGGCTGATCGTGTGGTCTCTGATCAGCAGATGCGCGCCATCCTCGGCGTCACGCCGCATGAATTCGCCCGGCAAGTCGGCGAGCGAGATCGAGGGTATTTCCGTTCCGGCGGGCGCCGCTGTCAGGACGACGACCGACGCCAGTTCGTCGGGACGCCAGAAGACGGGGACGTCATCGGCGCGTCGGTTTGGGTCTGCCAGGAAATCGTAACCCCCAGCGCCGGGCGGGGCCATCGGTCCCGTGATCGGCTTGGGCTGGGGCGGTGTCGTACGCGACCCGATAGTCAGGGTTGCGGCGCAGGAACTCCCAGGCGAGGCCGGCGGGCTCCATGGTGGCCGCGTATTGATAGGCGGCTCGCGACCGCCAATCCTCCTTCGACATGGGCCTGTCTCCTTGCGGGGGATCACCGGATGCCTGGGGTAGTGCAGGTCTAATCTGTGTCGTCGGTCGCGCGGTTTGCAGGCTGCGAGTCGGCATCCGGTCATGCCCAAACCGGATCGGCGGTTTTCAGGAACGCCGTAAAGCCGGAAGCACGCGTCTGATGGGAGACTGACGCCGGAGCCGCCGATCGCCGTCGTCAGCGCGGGGAGCGAAGCAGGTCGCGATAGCCGTGTTCGGTAAGCCAGCGGGCGCGCGCCAGGTGCGTCTCGTGGGCGCGGCGCGCCCGATCGGGTTCCAGCGCCGGGTCGAGGTCAAGCACGATGCGCGCAACCTCCTCCCAGGGGGCTCCCTCGGACGTAGCATCGAGCAACCGGAGATAGGTTGGCAGATGCGCCCGGTCGTAGTCCGTCACCTGGGCACTGGTTGGCGCGGTCTCGGCGATGGGAGGAGCAGGCTGAGAGGGCATGATGTTCTCGTGTTTCCCCATGATGGAGGACCGACATTCCCCAAGCTGGGACGCCGATCCTGGAACGCGTCGGTGGCCAAGCCGGTAGCGTCCGAGGACGTGGTGGGAATTTGCTGACAGAGGCGGTGTAGGCGGAGGTGGTCATCGGCTCGGCTGGCTAAGGTGGAGTTGCGAGGCTTCATCCCAAACCGACGAGGACCCGATGACCGAGGACAGACTACCGCTGGCCGAGCTGCTGGCGAAGGCTGGTGATGGTGACTTTCTCCGCAGCGTGGCCGAGGCCGTGGTGCAACTGCTCATGGAGACGGACGTGGAGGGTGTGATCGGCGCGGGACGGCACGAGCGAACCGGCGACCGCACGACCTACCGCAATGGCTACCGGGACCGGACGCGGGATACCCGGCTGGGCGCTCTGCAGCTGCGCATCCCGAAGCTGCGGCAGGGCAGCTACTTCCCTGCCTTCCTCGAGCCCAGAAAGACGACCGAGAAGGCGCTGGTGGCGGTGATCCAGGAAGCCTGGATCGGCGGCGTGTCCACCCGGCGAGTTGACGACCTGGTGCAGGCGATGGGGCTGTCGGGGATCAGCAAGAGCACGGTGAGCAAGCTGTGCAAGGACATCGACGACCGGGTGAACGCCTTCCTCGACCGCCCCCTTGCCGGCGACTGGCCCTATCTCTGGCTGGATGCGACCTATCTCAAGCAGCGCGAGGGCGGCCGGATCGTCTCAGTCGCGGCGATAATCGCCGTGGCCGCCAACACTGATGGCAAGCGCGAGATCGTCGGATTGCACATCGGTCCGAGCGAAGCCGAGACCTTTTGGAGCGGCTTCCTGAAAAGCCTGGTTCGCCGCGGTTTGCGAGGCGTCAAGCTGGTCATCTCGGACGCCCATGAGGGGCTGAAGGCGGCGATCCGGCGGGTGATGGGTGCGTCCTGGCAACGCTGCCGCGTGCATTGGATGCGCAACGCCCTGTCCTACGTGCCAAAGGGCCAGCAGAACATGGCTTCGGCGGCGCTGCGCCAGGCGTTCATTCAGCCCGATCGCCCGGCCGCCAGCCAGACGTTGCGTCACGTTGCCGACCAGCTGCGCGCGAAGTGGCCGAAGCTGGGTGCATTCATCGACGACAGCGAGGCCGACGTTTTGGCGCACTTGGACTTCCCGGCCCAACACCGAAGCAAAATACACTCCACCAACCCGCTAGAACGGCTGAACAAGGAGGTGAAGCGTCGCGCCGATGTCGTCGGCATCTTCCCCAACGAGGGGTCGATGGCTCCTCCCACAATGTTGCCAAATAACTGGCGGGTTGCCTGTCGTGCCCCTGCCCGTCTCGATGTTGACGCCGCCGCCTGAAGGGGAAGGCCCTCCCGGGATGCGGAACACCACCTCGACCTGATCATGGTCGATCTCAATCCGGCGCACGAGAGCACGGATCACCTCGCGCCGACCGTGCCAGTCGAGTTGATCCAGACCAGTCCGGACACGTCCCACGAACTCGCTCAGCCGCCCGATCACCAGCTGCAGGCTGCGCTCGGCTTCATACGTTGCGACTGCGGCATCCCGCTCTGCCTGTATCCGGGCCACGCGCTGCTTGAGCCCGGCGATGCGCGGCTTGAACTCATCCTCTTCGATGATCTGCTCCGTATAGCTGTCGATCAGCCGGTCGATACCGCGCTGCATGCGGGCGATCTGCCGGTCGATCGCGTCCACGTTCTCGTGGGCCTTGCCATCCCGCGCCTCCGCGGCGCGCCGCTCGTGTTCGATGGCCACACGCTGCGGGTCGTCCAGCACCATTTCCACCTGTCGCCACACCGCCTGCTCAAGCTTGTCGCTGCGCACCGAACGATTGCCGCAAAGCGCCTGGCCGCCGAACTTGTACGCATCCGTGCCGGTGCAGCGATAGTAGCCGTAGTCGGCTGGCTGGCGGCCACCGACCGTGCCGCGTGCCATCTTGCCGTAGAACGCGTAGCCGCATTGCCGGCAGACTACGAGCCCCTGGAGCAGCCACCCCGGTCGGCGCCGTCCATCGCGCTTGCGTCGGCGGTTCTCGTCCACTTGAGCCTGCACCGTGTCGAACAAGTCGGTGTCCACGAGAGCTGGTACCGGAATGGCGATCCATTCTTCGCGGGGCACTGCCGTGTGCGAGCTGGAGGCCTGGCGTGGCGGAAGAGGATGGCCGCGAATGGGACGCAGACGAACCTGCGCCGATGCGGTCGAGCGCGTGCGGCCAAACATGGCGGTTCCCTGGTAGGCCGGATTGCGCAGCATGCCGCAGATCGTGGTCGTGTCCCACTGCGTCAAGCCGGTGCGGGTGGCGCAGCCCATGCTCTGCAGACGACGGCAAGCCTCGCGCAGGCTGATCCGTTCGATGCCTACCCAGGTGAAGAGCTGGCGCACCACGCGTGCCTCATCCTCCACCACCTCGAATTGCGCAGTGCCACCGCCGAAATGTCGGCTGACGTAACGGTAGCCAAAGGGAGCCGCACACATGGCGCTGACCGCGCCTGAGCGAGCGGCATGGCGGCGGCCGCGCCGGTTCCGCTCGAGAATGCGAGCACGCTCGTATTCGGCGATCACGCCCTGCACCTGCAGCAGCAGGTCATCCTCGGCCGAGCCGCCGATGGGTCGATTCAGGAACACCACCTCGACGCCGCCCCGGCGGAACTCATCGACCAGCAACACCTGGTAGGCATACCGCCGCGCCAGCCGGTCAGGCGCATGCACGTAAACCCGATCGATCTCGCCCCCGGCCACGGCATCTCGCAGTCGCTCCAGCGCCGGACGCGCAAGGGTCGCCCCGCTGCGGCCTTCGTCGACATAGGCGTGTTCCGGGCCAACGGCCGCGTCATCGGCCGCCGCTCGCTCATGCAGAGCTGCGACCTGGCTCGCAATCGTATTGCCGCGAGCCTGACCTTCGCTCGACACGCGGGCGTAAAAAGCAGCCATGATTCTACCCACGTTCAGCTCTCCTGCGTTGCGGTGACACCACCGCCGCCGTGGCCTGGGGTAAGGTCTCGCTCTGCGTCTTCGGTCCGGTGAGGCGACACCTGATCGGGACCAGGCGCTCGTACGCGGCGATCAGGCACTGCGGTGCAGTTCGCGTCGCCTCGAAGGCGGCCCGCACCTGCAATTCCGCAGCGCCCTTGCGCCGGGCCATGAGCGCCCTCCCGCGCCCGCTCGGGCGCGCGCTGGCGCTGTCCCGTCAGGCCACTCTGAAACCCGTCGCCATACTGCGCCTGCAAATAACCGCGCTCCAACAAGGCGCTCCACTGAAAACTTGCAACATTGTGGGAGGAGCCATCATCCGGCTGATCGGCGCCGTGCTGCTGGAGGCCAACGACGAGTGGCAGCTGCAGCACCGCTACATGCAAACCGAGGCGATGGCGGAACTGATCCCGCCGCTGCTCGACGTCGTGCCTGCCCAGATTTCCACCGTGGCCGCCTGATCCGTGGCCACCTCAGCTACACCCGAATTTCCACCATGTTGACGGACGTGACCGCCAAGCCGGTCGGTAGCGCTCCGCGTATTATAGTGCGTAGCGCCAAAATACGCGATGGGTGTCCATCCTGTGGATGGATATTCGACAGGTGTTCGGAGACAATCTTCGCCGATTTCGCACGCAAGCCGGCCTCAGCCAAGAGGCCGTCGCTGAACGAATGGGCGTGGACCGGGCGTATGTCAGCAGTATGGAACGCGGCCAGCAGAACGTCACGCTCCTGACGCTATGGCATACGGCGCAGGCGCTCGGAGTAAAGCCTGTTGACCTCATCCACGAAGACTTCGCCGCTGCCGGCGACAGTGGCGCAACTGAAGGTTCGCCGCCGTCATAGATATCGTGGCAGAAAAATAGCCCCGCCCGGTCGTTCCGGGCGGGGCTCGCTGGTCCGGCTTAGTCGCCGTTGGCCTTGCGGCCGCGGGACCAGATCAGGGTGTAGCCGTCGCCGTCCTCGTCGTCGAAAAGGTTGGCGTAGATCGGCGCGTTGAAGCTCGGATCGTCCAGCTTGACCGAGAGATAGTCGCGGCCTTCGTTGGAGCGCTTCGACCAGGCGGCCCCGATCTCGGCCCGGCCGACATAGATCCGATGGCTGGGGGCGTTGTCGTTGGCGCGGTTGGTCTCGGGGACGATGCGGACGTTCTTGGTCTGGACGCTCAGGGTGACGATCTCGCCCTGGAACTCGCTGCCGGACTTCTTGAAGGAACCGATGTTGGCCATGTCACTTCTCCTTGGCTGTTTCGAGCCCGCGACCACCGCGGCCTCGATGGCGATCGGGAAGCCGAAGGCGATCGACGACGCACCCGTTCGCGGGCCGGAGCGCAGCGGAGGATGGCGGCGGTAGACTTTCTTGCCTCGCGAGGAATGGCCAAAGGCCAGGGGAAGAAAGTCGATCCGTCCGCCGTTGCGTCTCAGGCGATCGAGGCGCAGCCGGCCTTCGGCCAGATCAAGCCATGGAGAGGCCGTGTGGTCCGCACGCCGAACAGCATCCTCGGGAGAAGACGTGGCGGACGTCGAATGTCCCGCACAAGAGGCTCGGCTTTCCAGGCGAAGAAAAGGAAACCCTGGCGTTCAGAAAGGACAACGTCACACCCCGACAATCCGTGCACGACGGCGACGCTGCCGATGGAAATTGTCTCTGTTGGCCTAGAGGCGGCGGCAAACCCGAGCGCTGAAACGAAGACCTTGGCGTTCCCGGTCACGCGGACGAGCCTCATTCACCGCGCCTAAATTCAACATCTTCGACGATGAGGACGGCTCCGACTCACCCGTCCCGGGTCGCTCCTGCCAATGGAAACGATGCCGGACCTCCCGCGCCCCGCCGATCGACATGGGGCGGGACAAACAGAGACATGCGCGCCCAGGCCGTGCCGCCGACAAGGACAGCGCCGACAATCGCGAAGGCCTCGCGCCAGAATTCGGACGGCACACCGATATGGGCGAGCCCAAACGTCGCGTGGTAGCCGGCGACAGCGGCCGGCGCGGCGAAGAGGAGCGCGATTGCGGCGCGGATGAGCGGCGTCCGCACCGTCGCGAAGGCGATCTGCCCGATCGCCAGGGTCGCGCCGCCGGCGAGAACGCCGACTACGAGCGCGCCGATGACGCCCGAGCCGCTGTGGAAGACGGCGAGTCCGGCTGTCAGGCCCGCGAAGAACGGCAGCGCGTAGACCGCGAGTGTGAACAGCAGCCAGCAGAGGAAGCCGATACCGGCAACGCTCAGAACAAGTCCGATGATGAGCATGGTGGAGATCTCCGTGACAAAGGGTCGAACGGTCGCGCCTTCCACCACCACCACGGCGCGCTTGCGAGTATAGCCGAAGGTGATGGAGGGAGGCAGCGGAAATCTTGGTGGGATTTCCGCCGTCGCTTGGTGTGATCGGCGCCCCTTCAGGGTTGGAAGGGGTCGAATTCATGAATGATCGTGGCTGGGTCGCCGTCATATTCGGCTGACGGCATGACGCCGTATTCGCCGTTGCCGGCATGAAAGACGGTGATGCAGACCATCAACGTGGTGGCGAGGTTCCAACCACGGGCGTGAGCGATCGAAAGGGCTTGAGGCATCGTTCCGGCTCCTGTCTTGGAGGCGGGGACCATCCCCGCGCGACAGGCGCCCGATGTGTCGGGCCAAGGGCCGCAATCACCGCGCAGGCGAAGCCGAAGAGGCCGCACGCTCGCGTAGCGGACCCTTCACGGGTTGATGGTCAGGCCATGGGCTGGACCAAGGATCAGCGCACCTGGGAGCGGGGTGGTGCTCGCTTGCCGGGTCTGGAAGCTTAAAACACGTGTTTAGCGCTAAGGTTGAGTGACGCTGGGATCCGATATGCCGCACGCGGGTCAGGTGCGATCGGAGGGCGCTGAACTGCCTTCCATCCGCTGCGACGCGGGCGTCAGTCCAAATTTTGGGTCCGCTCAACCGCCGCGGTTGGTGGAAACCGGACTTTCGGCGGCCGGACCTGCTCTTTAAACGCCTGACGGCGGTACGATCTTGTCGAAGGCGCTCGGCCGAGGGCTACTCGGCCGCTGCCAATGCAGGTATTGGCTGCTGGAGTTCCCGCCGCGCCTGAGTGATTATCTGCCAGCCTCCCTGGAGGCCGAGGGTGCCCATGATGACCGCCACGACCAGGTCGGGCCATCTGGTGCCTGTGCCGAACACGCCAGCCGCCGCAAGTAACACTGCCAGATTGCCGATGGCGTCATTCCTGGAACAAATCCACACCGAGCGCATGTTCGCGTCCCCGGTGCGGAAGCGGTAGAGCATCAGCGCAACGCCACCGTTGGCCACGAGGGCGGCGGCTCCTATTATGCCCATCACTTCGGCCCGCGGAAGCGTTCCGAACCACGCGTGCAAGGCCGTGCTGCCGAGCACCCACAAGGCGAAGGCGAGCAAGGTCCAGCCTTTCACCACGGCCGCCCGAGCGCGCCAGGCCAGCACCATTCCGGCGACACCCAGGCTGATGGCGTAGTTCGCGGCGTCTCCAAAGAAATCCAGCGCGTCAGCCTGGAGGGAGGCTGATCCAGCGGCGGCACCCGCCACGATCTCAGCCACGAAGAACCCGGCGTTGATGACCAGAGCGATCCAGAGCGCCCGGCGCCATCGGGGAGTGTTCAGGTCCTTGGGGCTGCTGGTGCTCGCGCAGCAGGTATCATTGCAACAGGCCATGGGTCCCCTCGACGGCTTCGACAAGGCTTCCCATATGGACCCTGTAGCAGCTATAGGGTCAAGCGCGTGAAAATCGGCAGCTTCAGCATTGGAGACCTCGCCCGGGCGACAGCCACGAAGGTTGAAACCGTTCGCTACTACGAGCGGACTGGCCTCCTGCCGTCGCCCCCGCGGACAGGCGGGAACTACCGAGCGTACGGTCCCGATCACTTGGCCCGTCTCAGCTTCATCCGGCGCGCCAGAGACTTGGGATTTCCCATCGAGCAGGTGCGCGCGCTGCTCGACCTGGCCGACCAGCGGGACCGCCCCTGTGAGGCGGTGGACGTCATCGCACGGGAACACCTCGCCGAAGTGGACCGAAAACTCGCCGACCTCGCCGCCCTGCGCCGGGAGCTCGATTCCATGATCGGACAGTGCCGCCAGGGAACGGTTGCCGAATGCCGGATCATCGAGGCACTGGCCCCGGCCTGATGTCCGAGCCAGGAAGTCTGACCATGAAACCAACTGCTGCCGCAGCGTAACTTTCGATCGCGTCGATCAAGCCATGGATGCAAGCTTCCGGCCAGAAAAGAGGTCGTCGCACAAAAGCTCAAGCGGCTCGGTGAACCTCAACAGTCAAGTGGGAGAGGGTTGGAAACCGGGCCAGCTTCTGCCGGTAGAACTGGGCGTCCCGCCGCCCGCCAGTTGCGACGGAGACGATGGCCCCGAGGTGTCCCGGGCCGAGCCGCCAGACATGGAGGTCGGTCAGTCGATCGCCGTCTTGCTCGACGGCTTGACGGACGCCCTCGCTGACACGTTTGTCGGGGTTCATGTCGAGCAGGATGGCCCCTGTATCTCTGATCAGGCCGCAGGACCACGAGGCGATGACGCACGCGCCGATGATGCCCGCCAGCGGGTCCATCCAGACCCAGCCAAACGTCCGAGCCAGCAGCAACCCGACGATGACGAGCACCGACACCGCGGCATCCGCCATGACATGGATGATGGCAGCACGCATGTTGTTGTCCCGGTGCGAGGCTCCATGCGCCTCGTGACCATGGCCGTGCTCCTGGAAGATGACTGGATGGCTGCGGCCGTCCAGGTGCACGTTCGCTGTGAAGGCATGCGGCTCCGGAATGTCCTGAACGCTTTGCAGGTAGCTGCCACGGTCTTCCATCACGAAGGACTGGCGCACACCGTCGGGGCGGACCGTTTCGATAATGACGGCTGGCGCGGCCGGTGCGGCCCCTCCTTCGGCCTGAAGGCGAAAGACAGGCGGGTGGTTTTCCTCGAAGACACTCAGCACCAGCGTTCCGTCGGGCATGGGAATGCGGTGCTCCTCGTCGTGGCCGTGGTTGGCCTCGTCAGCATGACCGTGGCCATGCCCATGGTTGTGGCCATGATGGTGTCCACCACCGGACAGGAGCCACACCGAAGCCACGTTGACTGCCAGTCCGAGGCACGCGATGGGGATTGCCTCGGCGAAGTGGATGGGCACAGGTGCGAAGAGGCGAGCGATGGACTCGTAGCCGATGAGGATCGCGATCGTCGCCAAGATGATTGCACTGGTGAATCCGGCGAGATCGCCGAGCTTCCCGGTTCCGAAGGTGTAGCGGGAGTCGTTCGCGTGACTGCGGGAGTAGGTGTAAGCTAAGGCCGCCAGCGCCAGCGCGCCAGCATGCGTGCTCATGTGCAGGCCATCCGCGACCAGCGCGATCGAGCCGAAGAGCAAGCCGCCGATGATCTCCAACGCCATCATCGCACCGCACAGCCAGATCACGGCCCAGGTCCGCCGCTCCGACTTCTCGTGGCTTTCACCGAGGAAGACGTGGCTGTGTCCGACGGGCGCCGTCTGCATGTCGGCCATTCTCGATATCCTTTACTTGAGGTAGGTGCGGACGACTGAGAGCAATGCCTCCGCGGCTTCGCCGTTCAGGGCGCCCGGATGCTTCTCGGCATCGACCAGGTGGGTAAGGACGTGATCCTCGACGACCTCCGCCATCAGCCCGGCCATCGCGGCCCGCGTGCTGGCCAGCAAGTGCATGACCTCTTCGCAACCGGACTCCGCTTCGAGGGCGCGCTCGACGGCTTCAACCTGGCCCCGGATACGGCGCACCCTTGCCAGCAGCTTCTGCTTTTCGCGAACGGTATGAGTCATGACGGCCATTTAGCATAGGGGCCTACCCTATACAACCGAGATCTTGCATCGCATTCCGTAGTCCCGTCCCGTTAGGTTGCCGTGAGCCGCCGTCAAAAGCACCGCTCGCAAGGTCGGCTTTGGTTCCGGGATCGCGGCAGGGGCGCTCACCAGGCTGTATGAATACGCTGCGAGCCTCGCCTTCGGATGCGGCTGTACGGCGACGATTGGAATGAGCGCCCGTTTCCAATCGTCGCCGATGGACTTGCTGGCTTGACGCCGATCAGCTTCGCAGGTCCATTTATCTCCATGCTCACCGAACCCAACGCCGTCCAGATCCGCGTTTCGCTCGACGATATCGCGCCCGAGGTCTGGCGCCGTCTCATCGTGCCGCTGCAATGGAACCTCGAACAGTTCCATCTGGTGATCCAGGCGGCCTTCAACTGGTGGAATTATCATCTCCACGAGTTCCGCATTGGCGGTTTGCGATACGGCGATATCGCGCTCCTCGAGGAAGGCTCAGTCGAGGGCGATTCACGGGCTTTCGATCAGCGCGAGGTCCGTTTCCGCGACTTCGAGGGGCCGGGGACGGCATTCGCCTACATCTACGACTTCGGCGACAATTGGCGTCACACGGTCGAGATCGAGAAACTCCTCGCTCTCGACGCCTCGCCAAAACAGGCAAGCTGCATCGACGGCGCACGAGCCAGGCCGCCCGAGGACGTCGGCGGCATCCCCGGCTACGAACAGTTCCTCGCCGTCATCGCCGATCCGAAAGACCCCGAACACGCCGAAACCAAGAGCTGGTGTGGTGGACACTTCGATCCCGAATGGTTCGATCTGGCCACTGCCAACAAGGACGTTCGAAATGCTCTCAAACCAAATGTCCGCCGACGTCTCCACCAGCCCAAGCCAAAGCGCCCGAAATCGTCGTCGTAATTGTCGCACACTCGCCAGCCAAGTTGTCGCCACCCAGAGTCCCTATTCTTCTGTCTTCAGAGGCCCTTTCCCTGGAGCGCATGACAGCTCGCATAATCGCCGCCCTCGAACTGATGCGTCGTCGACGATGCTCGGCCGAGCACCCGTTCGGAACGATGAAGCGGAATGATGACGGGACGGTTCCTGACCCGAGGCATCAAGGGAACCAGCACCGAAATGGCGCTCTGAGTGCTGGCCTTCAATATGATCCAGAGCATTAACCTACGAGCGCAGCCGAGCTGAGGATCAGACCGGCTGTCGCTGGCGTTTCGTTGCAACGAAGCGCCAGCGTTCTCACACAGCCTGTCACACGCCGCCGCTGCCGAACTTCCAGACCGGAATGCCGAACTTCTTGGCCTTGTCAGCGAGGTTGTCCTGAATGCCGGTGCCGGGGAACACCATGACCCCGATCGGCAGGACGTCAAGCATCTGGTCGTTGCGTTTGAACGGCGCGGCCTTGGCATGCTTGGTCCAGTCGGGCTTGAAGGCGATCTGCGGGACCTTGCGATGGTCGGCCCATTTGGCTGCGATAAGTTCGGCACCCTTCGGTGATCCGCCGTGCAGCAGCACCATGTCGGGATGCTTGGCGTGGACGCGGTCGAGCTTGTCCCAGATCAGGCGATGATCGTTGAAGTCGAGCCCACCAGTGAAGGCGATCTTCGGGCCGGCGGGCAATAGCACCTCGTTGGAGGCCCTGCGCCTGGCGGCGAGGAAGTCGCGGCTGTCGATCATGGCCGAGGTCAGGTTGCGGTGGTTGACCTTCGATCCTGATCGCGGGCGCCAGGCCGAATTTGTGTGGCGCTCAAACTGGTCGGCGGCCTGGTCGCGGAAGAACTCCATGCTGTTCCGGCGTTCGATCAACGTCTGCCCCTCGGCGGTGAGACGCTCCAGTTCGACCGAGCGGATTTCGGAGCCGTCCTGCTCCTTCTGGCTACGCTTCTGCGCCTGCTCATTGTCGTCCAGCTCGCGCTCGATCCGGCTGACGGCGCGGTGGAAGAGATTGACGGTCGACCAGAGCAGGTCTTCGAGGTCGGGTTCGAGGCGGGTGTCCGCCAGGGTGACGACGAGGGCGTCGAAGATGTCGGCCGCGGCGCCGGCGACGGCATTGCCATCGGGGAGTGGTCTCGGGTCGGGTTCGTCCTGGAAGGGGCGATAGCCGTAGAGTTGGAGTTCGGCGAGGACGTGATCGGTCGGGGATGAGCTGTGCGGCGGCTCGTAGCTGGTGTCGTCGTGTTCGGTCGTCATGGTGCTTTCCTTCGTCGGATCGACCGCGCCCATCGCGGCCTTCTTGGCGACGAAAGGCGGCGGGCGGACCGGACCTGCACCCGGAGCAAAGCGAAGGGCCGAAGCGCAGCGGAGGATGGCGGGGGCCGGCTATTTTGCCTCGCGATGTAAAGGCGGGCTTGCCCGCCGACGGAAAATAGTTGGCCATCCGCCATTGCCGGTCTGGGCCGTTTGCCGCAAGGGTCGCCCTCTCAGAAGGCCGTGGGCGCGGTCCTCTCCGACAAGGCTGGGAAGCACCTCGATCGAATACGGCATGAGACCGGCGCCGCCGCGGACATCATTTTCGGTGCCGCTTCATGGCACCAATTCCATGAAACGCGCGACGTCTTCGGGAGCGATCTGCACCCGCAAAGCCGCCCGTAGCGCATCGATGCCGAGCGTGCGGAGATCCTCGTTGAAGTCGCCCAGTCGTGGCGACAAGGCCATCGCCTCGATCCCGGCCTCGTTCGCGCGGTCGATCAGGCTCGCCATGGCGCCGTCCCCGGCCGGATCGTCGTCGCGGGCGATATAGAGCCGGCGCAGTGTCGCTGGGAACAGGATGGCGGCGAGGTGCGCGGCCGAGAGTGCGGCCACCATCGGCATGGTGGGCATGACGCATCGCAGCGAGAGCATGGTCTCGATGCCTTCGCCAGCCGCCAGGACATCGCGCGCCAAATCGAAACGGACGGCGTTGCCCAGGAGGTTGCCCATCGCCCTTCGCGGCGTGTCGATCGCCGCCTTGCCCCGCCCTGATGGGTCGAGCCAAGTGCGATGCGCCCCGCTGATCTTGCCGTCGAGGCCGGTGACGGCAGCGATCATCGCCGGCCAGGTCTCGGTCGGAGACCATGCATCGGGACGGTAGTAGCAGCGTGGGTGGAAGCGGAGGCTTGCGGTTCCGTGCAAAGCGGTAATGCCGCGTTTGCGCAAATACCCTTCGACGATTGTGCCCGAAATCGGCTGTGCCATGGCGAAGAGGCGGCGTGCTGATTCCGGCGATCCTGCCGGTACGGACGACGGTTGCCGCGCATGATCTGGTTCCGGCTCCGATCTCGGCAGGCTGAGAAAGTGCCGGGCCTCGTTGGCGACGTCGCGGAAATCGGCAAGTCCGCAGCTCTCCCGGATGACATCGAGGAGGTCGCCGTGATCGCCGGTCGCCGCGTCGGTCCATTTGCCGGCCGCGCACTTGCCGGATTCTGGTCCTTTCAGCCGGACGAACAGGGAGCGGCCGGGCGTATTCCTCACGTCGCCGACCAGCCAATAGCGGCCCTCGCGGCGGCCGTTGGAGAGATAATGGCGGCACACCGCCTCGGCATCGCGCGCGAGCCGGTGCGCCAGGTCGGCGGCATTGAGCGCCATCGTCACGCCGCCGCCCGCTCGGCGACGCGCGCGAGCGGATAGCGTTCCAGCACCTTTGCCAGGATCGCCGGGCCGGCGGCGTCGGTCGGGACGAACATCCTGAGCTTCCACGAGATGATCTCATGGAACAGGCCGTACGCTCGCAGCCGGTCACGCATGGCGTCGGTGAAGCCGGTCAGTTCGATGCGGTTGGCGCCCATGACGCGGACGCGGCGAAGCTGAAGCCCTTCGGCAAGATCGAGGATGGTCCTGCCATCCACCAGCGCCGTGAAGGCGTCATCGGCCGACAGGTTCGATGGGCTGGTTTCAAGCGCACTGGCCACCCATGCCGGGGACACCTTGCGACCGACGATGCGTTCCCCGGTATCGGTTTGGAGCCGATAAACCCGGCTCGACTCGTTCGGCAGACGCTTCCAGATCGGCAACAGGAGACCGGCGACGATATGGACCTCGCTGTCGGTGAATTCCGGCACACCGGCGAGTTCGGCCGTCCAGGCACGGGCGAAGCTTTCGCGGTCGGCTTCCCGCCAATGCGTTTGGGGCATCGTCGCAAGCGGCATGGCGGGATGCTCCATCGGCCGGATGAGCCGCACGCGGCGTTCGACCTCGCCATCGTCGAGCATCAGACTCGGCGCCGGAACCTGAACGGCAGCCCGGCCCGACTGGCTGTTGACCAGCAACATGGCGCGGGGATCGGAGAGCCGCCCCAGCGCCTCGTCGAGCGTGACCGGTCGGTTGCGCTCGCGCTGCGTGATCGTCAGCAGGCGGGTTTCCGCCGAGGTGCCGGGGTGGGTGTAGATTGTCTGCCGACCGGTGACGACGAAGCTCTCCGCCGTCAACGTCTCCAACCCGACATCGTAGGTTCCCGATGCGATCGCGCCCTCGATACGGGCGGTCAGGAGCTGCTCGAACGCCGTGAACAGGATATTCTGCAGGTCGATGGTCAGCGCCAGCAGCCGATTGAGGAAGGTGGTGATCGGCGGCAGCTCGTCCCGGATGCCATTGCTGTCGGTCAGCTTCAGCCCGGTTGCATCTTCGAACGCGCCCAGCGAACACCCATCGACCTTGCCCATGACCAGCAGGACATAGAGCTGGCGCAACGCGTCGCGGGCGTAGTGGCTCTCCAGATTGTCTTCGGGCCTGAATAGGCCCTGGCCACCGGTCTGGCGCTGCCCCTTGGTGATGGCGCCCAAGGTGTCGAGCCGGCGGGCGATCGTCGAGAGGAAGCGCTTCTCGGCCTTCACGTTCGTCGCGATCGGCCTAAATAGCGGCGGCTGCGCCTGGTTGGTGCGGTTGGTCCGCCCCAGGCCTTGGATGGCGGCGTCCGCCTTCCATCCGGCCTCCAGCAGATAGTGGACGCGCAGGCGGCGGTTCTTCGCCGAAAGTTCGGCATGATAGGACCGTCCGGTGCCGCCAGCGTCCGAGAAGACGAGGATGCGCTTGGCGTCGTCCATGAAGGCCTGCGTTTCGGCGAGATTGGCCGAACCAGCTCGGTTCTCGACGGCGAGGCGATCGACGCCGTCCGATCCGCATCTGCGGATGATCCGGCGCGAGCGGCCCGTCACCTCGGCGACCATCTCCGTGCCGAAGCGCTGAACGATCTGGTCGAGCGCGCCATGGACCGGCGGCAGCGACGCCAGCTTCTCGATCAGGCGATCACGGCGGGCGACGGCCTCGCGGCACTGCACGGGCTGACCATCGCGATAGACCGGGCGCGAGGAGAGATTGCCCTCGCTGTCGGTGAAGGGCTCGTAGAGCTGGGTCGGGAAGCTGTGCGCCAAATAATCCAGCACGTACTCGCGTGGAGTGATGTCGACCTGAACATCGCCCCATTCCTCGGTCGGAATCTCGGCAAGGCGGCGCTCCATCAGCGCCTCGCCGGTCGAGACAATCTGGATGACGGCGGCATGGCCGGCCGTCAGATCGCGCTCGACCGCGGCGATCAGCGAAGGCGTCTTCATCGCCGTGATCAGATGATTGAAGAAACGCTGCTTGGCGCTCTCGAAAGCCGACCGCGCGGCGGATTTGGCCTGCGCGTTCAGCATGCCCGTTTCGCCGGTGACGTTGGTCGCCTCCAGCGCGGCGTCGAGATTGTTGTGGATGACGCCGAACGCCCCGGCATAAGCGTCGTAAATGCGGATCTGCTCGTCGGTGAGCCGATGCTCGACCAGCTCATATTCGACGCCCTCGTAGCTGAGTGAACGGGCCGCATAGAGGCCGAGCGCCTTCATGTCGCGCGCCAGGACCTCCATGGCCGCGACACCGCCGGCCTCGATCGCCTCGACGAACTCTGCCCGCGTGGCGAAGGGAAAATCCTCGCCGCCCCAGAGGCCGAGCCGCTGGGCATAGGCGAGATTGTGGACGGTGGTCGCGCCGGTCGCCGAGACATAGACGACGCGCGCGTTCGGCAGCGCGTGCTGAAGCCGGAGTCCCGCACGTCCCTGCTGCGAGGCGGCCTGGTCGCCGCGTTCTCCCTTGCCGCCGGCCGCGTTCTGCATGGCATGGCTCTCGTCGAAAATGATCACCCCATCGAAATCGGAGCCCAACCATTCGACGATCTGCCGGACCCGCGAAACCTTCTCGTCGCGCGCGTCGGTGCGTAGCGTGGCATAGGTGGTGAATAGGACGCCTTGCTCCAAACGGATCGGCGTTCCCTGACGGAAGCGCGACAGCGGAGTCACCAGCAGCCGCTCCTGGCCGAGCGCCGACCAATCGCGCTGGGCGTCCTCGATCAGCTTGTCGGATTTCGACACCCAGACCGCGCGGCGGCGACCCTTCAGCCAGTTGTCGAGCAGGATGCCGGCGACTTGTCGGCCCTTTCCGGCGCCGGTGCCGTCGCCGAGAAACCAGCCGCGGCGGAAGCGGACGGCGTTTTCAGCGTCATCGGGCGCGGCCGACACGATGTCGAAGGTCTCGTCCACCGTCCACGATCCGGCGAGGTGGCCGCAATGGGCCTCGCCGGCGGTGATCACGCTTTCGAGCTGGGCGTCGGACAGCATGCCGTCCGTGACGACATTGGCGGGCAGGTGCGGCCGATAGCTTGGCTTGGGCGGTGCCACCGACGCCATCGCCGCCGATTGCACCAGCTTGGTGGGATGAGCCTGAGAGCCGGGAATACGGATCGACTGCAATCCGTATCCTTCATAAAGCGCCTCGGTGATGTGGCCACCCTCGACCGGCATCCAGTCGACGGTCTCATAGGACAGCTCAACCGCCTCTGGCTCGGGCGTCGTGGCCGGGACGGAGGAAGGGCGCGGCGCAACGCGCTGCGGCCGTGCGGCTGCGGAACGAACCGTCGCCCGGGTGACGACCGGGGTGGCGAGCGGGAGCCTGGCTGGAACGAATTTGGCGATCCAGCCAAGCAAGGTCGCGGCATCGGGTGCGCAACTGTGCAAAGCCGGAAACACTGTCGGATCGGGCGCGGGCAGACGGTCGATCACGGTCAGGCGCGTGTCGATGGTCGTGCCATGCTTGGCATAGACCGATCCATCGATGGCGGCCGAGAACACGATGCGCCCGCGTTCCTGCAACCGGACGAAGGCGTCGGCCCACACCGGATTGTCGGGCGCGCAGTTCGCCCCGGTGATCGCGACCAATCGGCCGCCCTCGGCGAGACGTGCGAGCGCCGAGGCAATGTGGCGCAGGGCGGCGTCGGCCATGCGGCGATCGACGTTCGCGAGCGCGGAGAACGGCGGGTTCATGAGCACGACGCTTGGAACGACGCTGGCGTCGAGATGATCGTGGATTTGCGCGGCGTCGTGACGGGTGACGGCGACGGCGGGGAACAGATGATCCAGCAGCCCGGCGCGCGTCTCGGCCAGCTCATTGAGAACAAGCGCCCCGCCGGCGAGTTCGGCGAGGATGGCGAGCAGCCCGGTGCCCGCCGAAGGCTCCAGCACGAGATCGGCGGGTGTGATCGCCGCGGCGGCGCTGGCCGCCAAGCCGAGGGCAATCGGCGTCGAGAACTGCTGAAGCGCCTGGCTCTCCTCGGAGCGGCGCGTGTGGGTGGGGAGAAGGCCCGCGATCTTGGCCAGCATCGGCAGCATGGCGGCGGGAGAGGCTGCCCGTGCAAGCATGGCTGGGCCGAATTTGCGCAGGAACAGGATAGTCGCCGCTTCGCAGGCGTCGTAGGCGGTCTTCCAGTCCCAGGCGCCATCGGCGTCGGAACCGCCGAAGGCGGAGACCATCGATCCCCGGAGCGTCGGTGCATCGACACGCTGGCCGCGCTCAAGGTGGGGAAGGATGCTCCGTGCGGCATGAGCCAGCGCGTCGGCTACCGCTGGAGCGGGCGGCGCGACAGGGAGCGGCGCGGCCGCAGAAACGGCCGTGGAAGCGGGATTCGTCGTCATGAAGGGAACCTCGGGAGAGCCGGAACGGGTCGAGCCGAGGGGCGCTCTCTCTCGACCCCAACGGCTCAAACCCGTCCCGGCCGTCCTCTCCCTCTAGGGACGCTCAAGAAGAAAAGGGTCCGGCGCTGGGCGCCGGACCCTTTGATGTCGCCGAGAAGAAAGGCACGTTCATCCCGGCGGCGGATCGACGAGCCGGTAGGTTCGGTTCTTGATGTTGGGGATTCGATA
Organism: Acidibrevibacterium fodinaquatile; assembly: GCF_003352165.1. GTDB lineage: Bacteria > Pseudomonadota > Alphaproteobacteria > Acetobacterales > Acetobacteraceae > Acidibrevibacterium > Acidibrevibacterium fodinaquatile. The sequence continues at coordinate 444,414 of NZ_CP029176.1, read as the reverse complement.
GAGATTGCTGGAGGCGGGCGCACGAAAGAGAACGGTGCGATGGCTGCGCGGGTTGGCAACGACCTCCAACCGCTCGAAGCTTCGGCCATCGGCGAAAGAAAGCGGTTCGTCGAAGACGATCACCTGCCCCGCGCGCGGGCTCGGCTTGGCGGCCCTCGCGCGACGAGCGGCGGTGTTTTCGCGGCAGCGGGCCCGCCATTGCACAGCATATTCGCGGTCGGTCGGCGTCAGCAGATCGAGAATCGGTTCGGGGCAATCGCACTCGTATGGACCCATCGATTCTTCCATATCCTTGTAGCCGAAGATGTAGCCCTCGGGGTCGCGCGGGTTGTATCGAACGAGGCAGATGACGGCCCAGACCTCGCGCTGACCGGCGGCGATGCGGACCTGCTCCACGGCGGCATAGTAAACGCGCATGCCGACAAGCGCGGAGCGCAGCACTTTTGAAGTCACGTCGGGACGCTCGTACGTGAACTGGGCGTCGAGATACTGGCGCGGGCCGGAATGGCCCTTGAGGGATTTCATGTAGAGCCAGCCCATAGCCGTCTCCTTTCGATGGGGGATGATGACCGCGTGCGTTGGTACGAGGCGCGCCGTGATAGGTGGAAAATCTCGATGATCAGCCGGTCGGAGCGAGCCGCTGCTCGGCTTGGCTGATCGCCGCCAAGGCTGCTTTGAAGATCGCCGAACCTTGTTCCTCGGTCAGGTCCAACCGCTCGAGCACACCGAGGCAGAGAGCGCGGATGTCAGTGTCCGTAACGGCATCGGGGGCGATCGTTGTCAGCGTCTCGTCGGCCTCGATGAGGTGGGTGATCTCCGCGCGGACATTCTCTTCACCAAGGCGCAGGAAGACATGGACGCCGAAGCCCGGGGCGGTTGCGAGCGGACCGTGTTCGGCCTCGTCCAGGAGGTCGCAGAGGATGTCCTCTGTGCTCTTGCCCGTGATGGCCTCGGCGGTGATGAGCACCGCCATCCCGCCAAAGCCATCCGGCCGCATCTTTGAACAGGTGAAAGACGTGACGACCGTGACGTAGCGGAGCGTTGAGGAACGGCGCACGATGTCCTGAAAGATGAACTCCCAGGACGTGCCGCTGAAATCGATCTCGATCTCGGTGTCGTCGGCGGCCACAGCCGCGAGGCGCTCGGCGACATACGTGGTCGCCGTGCTGGCGGTTGCGGCGGACGCTTCGAACGCCGCCCGGAGCTCGTCGATGGAAAGCCCGATGGCGTCGCTCGGGCCAAAGGCGGTGTGGAAGTACAGTGTCTCGCCATCCGGGTCGGCGTCGAAGATGAGGCTGAGCACGAGAATTTCGAGCGGCGTCATGTCGGCGATCGGGATCGGTTGCTGAATGACGGTCGGTGAGAAGTAGTCGGCCATGTCGGGTCTCCAGAAATGCGAAAGCCCGGCGCGATGGCCGGGCTTTTCGTTGCGTTGACGTGGAAGAGTGATCAGCCGGCGGCGGCGAAGGGATCGACGTCGCGATGGATCGGCTGGGCCCGGCCCATCCAGGGCTCGGGGCGGATGCAGCGCACCCAATCCGCGAAGCTCGGAATGAAACCGAGGTCTTCGCGCACATGCTGCTCGCCGATCAGCCGCACCGGCACCACGCGGCCGGTCGAGATGGTGATCGTCGGGCCGAAAAAGCGCTCCAGCATGAAGATGCCTTCGGCATGATGGCGCAGCGCGCGGTGCCGAAAATCAGCGGTGATAGCTTTCGACTCGTCGAACCATTGATGCAGCGGCAGATAATCCTCGGCCGCGCCGCCCCATTTCTTCACCGAGGAGAGGGCGTGGTGATAGCAATGTCCCATTGCCGCCTCCTCAAAACACGTGCTGGGAATAGTCGGACTCCATGTGCCGCTCGTTGTAGTCGAGCGTGATGGTCCGTTCGGCGACGTCGAAGGTGAAGTCGCCATAGGCCCCGTCGCTGTTCTCCCAACCGCCATGGGTCTGGCCGAGGAAGGCGTAGGCCAAGGTTTCGATGGCCTCGCGGACCGGCTGGGTACGGCGTTCGATCTCGGAACTGCCCCAGACCGGGCTCACGACTTCGATCTCGTGAGGTGGCAGCGCGATGATCGCATCGCCGACCCGGGCCTCGATGTTCTCGATCTGACCGCTGTCGCCATAGCCATCGAAGATGACGGTGACGATTTCGATCCCCGCCGCCGCGAGGGCATCGAACAGGGCAGTCTTGTTCGCAGGGAGCAATTCATCCGCCACGCGGATTTGCTCGCGCTCCTTCTGGTCCCATGCCGTGAAGTCGAGGGCCGGGACAGGTGCTGTTTGGGTGTCGGTCATGACAGGTCTCCGAAAGTGAGAAAGCCCGGCACGACGGCCGGGCTTTCGGATGGAACTGGATGGAAAAATGGGTGCGGAGCGGCCGGAGCCGCCCCGCTGGCGAGCCTCATTCCGCCGCGATGGCGTGCGGCCGCGGTTCGTCGGGATCGTCGGAAGTCGCCGCCTCGTCATCTTCGCCGGCGAGGAAGTCCGGCAAGGCCTCGGCTTCGCCGGCCGGCACGTCAGTCTCGGTCTTAATCCCGGCCAAACGCAGCGGCTCTGGCAGCCAGCCCGTGCCGTCGAGCAGCCGCTCGGCCTCCTTGGCCATTTCGGCCTTCTTCAGATGGTCGATGAGTTGCGCCGACTGTTCGCCCTTGGCTTCGCGGACTGCATCGAGGATGCGGGCCTTTGGAACCCGACCGAGGTAATTGTCGGCGGTGGGCCGCCAGCCGGCCGCGGCCATGTCGAGGTTGACGGCCCGGGCGAGCAGGTCGCCATGGGCGAACGCGCCAGGACGACGGTTCCACGGCTCCTTCACGACATTGACGGCGAGCGAGGCGCAGTGTGCGAAGAGCGTCGCCTGGCTGTCGCCGTCGAACTCCGTCAGCGCATCCCAAAGATCCGCGGGCGTTTCGGGCAACTGCTTGCCCCATTGTTCGTGCCGCGCCTCAATCGCCTTAGCCGAAGGCGATTCTGCCAAGCCCGGCGCCTGGGCGGCGAAACCCGAACTCTTCGCCGTGATTTCCAGGCAGGTGTCAGAGGCATAGCGATAGAAAGTCGCGAGGCAGAGCGCATGCAGCACCGTCTTGAAGGCGACGTGCGGTTCACCCGCCAGCGCGTCTCGTAGCGCGAGCGTGCGGTGGGCGGTGAGTTCCGTCACCAGGCGGTCGGACAGCGGGCGGATGGCGTCGTCATCGTCCGACGCCTCCGCCTCGGGAGCGGGCACTCCGCCGATGGTGATGACGGAGCGCTGGACCGAAGGCGCCGGTGGTTCGGACGGGATGTCGCCGTCCGTCGTGCCGTCGCCGCCTCCGGCCGGCTCAACCGGCGCTTCATCCTCGGGCCGGACGAAGCCACGATCAATGCGCAGGCGGCCCTCGCCATCGATGCTCACGAAGATGCCGGCGCGGGCGATCGCCGCCGGATCGTGGCTGATCGGGCGATCCTCGAGCTCAGCAATGGCCGTCTCGATCTCGCCGAGTCGCTGGTCGACCTCGTCGGGCAACTCGTCGGCCTCGGCGTTTTGCTGCTCAAGGGCTTCTTGTTCGGCCTTGAGTGCGACAAGGCTCGCTTGCTCTTCCTCGGTGAGGCCAACGGTGTCGCCGGTCAGCCGACGCAGACCAGCGGTGTGGCCGTAGGGGAAGTCGCCGGCGACCGCGATCCACTTCCAGCCCTCGGCGCGCAAGCTCTCGGCCTCGGCCTGGAGCTTCTCGATTACGAGCCGATCGAGGAGCGCAGGGTCTTGCAGCCAGCCGCCATCGTCATGTTGGAAAAGGTCGCGCAGGATCGAGCCACCAGCGGCCTGATAGCCGTCGAGCCCCACGAACTGGGCGCGACGGTCGGCAGCGCGGACCGCGCCCTCGGTGAGCTGGCGCCGGATATGGTAGGGCTCCTTGTTGTAGGAGTGGCTGACGCCCTCCCAAACCTGTTCCTGACGGGCATGGTCACTGGTGACCGTGAACGCCATCAACTGCTCCAGCGTCATGCCGTCCTCGGCATAGACGTCGAGGAGCACCGAAGAGACGGCGGCGAGGCGCAGGCGCTGCTTCACCACGGTCGGCGTCACGAAGAAGCGGGCGGCGATCTCCTCCTCACCCAGGCCCTTGTCGCGCAGGGCCTGGAAGGTGCGAAACTGGTCGAGGGGATGGAGGGCGACGCGCTGGACGTTCTCGGCCAGCGAATCCTCCTCCGCGATCCCGCCCTCACGCACGATGCAGGGCACCGGCGCGGTCTTGGCCAGGCGCTTCTGCTTGACCAGCAGTTCGAGCGCCCGGAATCGGCGCCCACCGGCAGGCACCTCGAATATGCCGGTCTCCTGGCCGTCCGCGTCGAGCACGGGTCGGACGCTGAGGCCCTGCAGCAGGGTGCGGTGAGCGATGTCCTCGGCCAACTCCTCGATCGAGACACCGGCCGTTACGCGCCGGACGTTTGCCTGGCTGAGCACCAGTTTGTTGAAAGGGATGTCACGCGAGGCGCTGAGGATGATCTTCTGAACGGCGGTAGCCATGTCGGTAATCTCCGCGACGGGCGCCGAGAGCCTCTCTCTCGACTTCCAACCAGTCACGAAAACCGGCGCAGCCCTCTCACTCTTCGGTTCCGCCGATCCGGAAAGCCGGAAAAGCGGCAGCACGGATGTCCGGCTTCGCGTTTCGGCTGAAGCCGGCCGGGAGCAGCGCCGCGTGATCAGGCCGCCTCCCGCTCGTCGTCGGTCGACGTGGCCGCGACCTGTTGGGGAGCATCAGGTTGGAACCCCAGGATGAAGTCGGCGGCCTTCGAAGCCGCGCTGGCAGCGCGCACGATGGCGCGGTCGTCCTCCCGCAGCACTTCGAGCCACGAGGCAATATAGTCGGCATGGCGCACCGTCGGGGTGATACTGAGCGAGGCGCAAAGATAAGCGGCGGAAATCTCGGCAATCAGTTCCTCGAACGCGTATTTCTTCGACCTGAAGGATCCGGTGAGGTCGCGGTTGAGACGTGAATGATGGCCGCTGGCGTGGCCAACCTCGTGCAGGGCGGTTCGGTGCCAGTTGATGGGTTCGAAATAGGCCTGCGGAGGTGGGACCTGCACGAAATCATGCATCGGATCGTAGAACGCCCTGTCTCCACCGATCCGGAAGTCCACGCCCGTAGCCAGGATCAGCGCCTCGGCTTGCGGCAGGATGAGGCTGGTTTCGGCCGGCGGCGCGACCGCCACGATCTGTTCGGGCAGGCCCTCGCATTGCGCCACGTTGAAAACAGTGAAGCGCTTGAGGAACGGGATCGCCTGCGCTTCGTAGCCGATCTCAGCGGCCCGGCGGCGTTCGTCTTCCGGCGTGAAGCGGTCGGCGTAAACGACGGTCGTGCCGCGCTCGCCCTTGCGCACATGCCCATCGAGACTGAGCGCTTGGCGAAAGGTCAGCCAACTCTGGCCCGTAAAACCGTGCTCAATGACGGCGCCCCACAGAATGAGCACGTTGATACCAGTGTAGCGCCTATGGGTCGCGGCGTTCTTGGGCATGGCGAGCGGCGCTTTCGCCGCCGCCGTCCCCCAGGGCTGGACCCATGGCGCACGGCCGGCCCCCAACTCGGCGATGATCTTGTCAGTGATTTCCTGATAAAGGCCCGTCCGGTCCTGGCCGGAACGCGCGCGAGCGGTGTGTCTGGACATCGCGGTTCTCCGCGACGGGCGCCGCGAGCCTCTCTCGCGACATCGAACCCGTTACGGCCAACCCGGCCTGACTCTCACTCTAAATCGAGGCTCACGAGTGTGGCGCCGGATGATCGGATCTCCGCCTTGCCGGGTCGCGACCGCGCGCTGTGTCGGCGGCGTCATGCCGCCGAGCGCCATCACACGATGCGCTCGTCGCGCCGGTTAGCCGGCGAGTTCGTCCTGGGGACAGGTGGCGTCAGGACGGCGATCCGCACCTATACCGATCGAGCGGGCGGGACGTTGTATTGTCTCGGCACTTGGCACAGCCACCTCGCGGTCTCGGGCCCCTCGGGGATCGACCACGCGACCGCAACGACTGTTGCACTGGCTCGTCTCGCCCCGTCCGTGCTGCTCATTCGAACCCCTGGAGGCTATTGGGGGGTGCTGGCAGACAACCTGACCACGCAGTCGCCTCCGATCCCGGAGGTCACGTCATGACCGGCTTGGAAGTCGAATTCCTGCCCGTGGACGAAAAATCCCGCGCCGGCGATGCCATCGCAATCCGGTACGGTGATCCCCACAGCTTTCAGCTCATCGTCGTCGATGGCGGGACGACCGCCTCCGGCGAGACGCTGATGGAGCATCTCACATCGATTTGCGGCGGTCCCGTGCCGATCGTGCGCGACCTGGTCATCACCCACCCGGATATCGATCACTCCTCCGGCGCCCGCGTCGTACTCGAGAAGGCCGATGTGCGCCGCGTTTGGACCCATGTCCCTTGGTGGCATGCCGAGGCGATCCTGCCGCACCTTCAGGATTCACGGTGGACCGTCGATGGCCTGACCAGACGCCTGAAGGCCGAATACGACGTCATCAACGAGATCGTCGCTACGGCGGGCACGAAGGGCATCCCGGTCTTCGAGCGGTTTGCCGGTGCCGCTATCGGGCCATTCACCGTGCTGTCGCCGCCGCAGCACATCTACCCGCAACTGGTCTCTCACTTCCCGGATACGCCGCGAGCATCCGGCAATATGTCCGACTTTGCGGATCAGGGTATCTTGAAGGCGGCGCTTGAGGCGCTCGCCAAGACAGCCGCCAGCATTTGGGAAGCTTGGGGCTTCGAGCGGCTGCGCGACGGCGGCGAAACAGGTGCTCGCAACGAAAGCAGTGTTGTCCTCTACGGCCAGTTTGACGGATGGAAGCCCATCCTTTTGACAGGCGATGCGGGAAATCTCGGCCTTGAATGGGCGGCTTCCTTCGCCGAGGCGTGCGGTCTCGTGCTGCGCAACTTCGCACTGGTGCAGGTGCCCCATCACGGCAGCCGCCGAAACGTCGGCCCAACGATCCTTAACCGCCTGATCGGGCCCGTGGTGTCGGAGGGGCAGGTTCCGCATTTCACGGACGTCGTGTCCGCGCCGAAAGACGACAGTGCGCACCCGCGCAAGATCGTCATGAACGCCTTCATGCGTCGCGGCGCACGCGTGCTTGGGACGCAAGGCGTTGCTACCTGCTTCGGTTCGGGGTTCCCGCTACGCGCGGGATATGGCCCGGCCGCAGCCATGAACTTTTCTCCGGTTGTCGAGGCCTATGACGATGACTGAATCGGCGCGCTTGTTTCGGATATTTGATCGCTACGACATACTCGCCCGAATAACACCAGGGCTCCTGGCGCCGCTTGTTCCGGGGATCAGCTTGCTGATCGCATTCCCTCAGATCGTCACCGGGAACATCTATCGGACCATCGGATCGGGCGTCGTGATGATAGGTCTCCTCTATCCGTTCGCGAGCATGGCCAGGTCTCGCGGTCGTGCCGTGCAGCACACGCTCAAGCAGCGATGGGGTGGGTTTCCGACGGAGATCGTTCTGCGATTTCGAGATAACACGATCGAGATGCCGACCAAGCGTGCATACCACGCGGTGCTGCAGGACCTCGCGCCGGACTTCCGGCTCCCAGACGCCAGCGCAGAGGCACAGGATCCGGACGCAGCCGATGGCATTTATCGAGCGGTGATCCGTCGCCTAATCGACCTACGGCGCGGCCCCAAACATCCACTCATCCACAATGACAATATCGCCTATGGTTTCTGGCGCAATCTGCTGGGCATGAGAGGGGCGGCACTCGTGTTGGCAGTCTGCGCGTCAGCCGCCATCGTGGTAACGCGAACCACCCAAATGACGACCGGCAACATGCCGCTCTGGGCGATCGCTCGGGATGCACCTGCCACCCAGGTCGCGGCGGTTGTGCTCCTCTTCCTCTGGATAGCCTTTCTTCTGATCATCGTTCGACCGTCACGCGTGTGGGACGCGGGCGTGGCCTATGCCGAGCGGCTTCTGGCGTCGCTGCCTCCTCCTTCTGTCCCCAAGCTGAAGGGCCGAGCACCGAAAGGTGAGAACCAAAGCGCACCTTGAAAAGTTAGTCGGATTGACGTACATATTTGGCTGGAGGTGACCATGGCCACGACAGCAAAAACCAACCGACGGCTTCGGGAAGAGCGGCTTGGGTTTCGGGTCGACCAACCCACCAAGGCTCTGATCGAACGGGCGGCGCAACTCGAACGGCGCAAACTGACGGATTTCTGCATGACCGCGCTTACGGACGCTGCCCGGCGGACGATTGCGGAGCATGAGACGCTCGTCCTGTGTGATCGGGACCGCGTCGTTTTTTTCGACGTCCTGGTCAATCCACCGGCCCCGAGCGAACGGTTGCAGCGCGCGTTCGCGGAGCACAAGCGCCGGGTTGTCCGGTGAATGGCGAAGCAGCCATCCAGGGATCTTCGGGTCGCGCTACTCGACGAGCAGCACGATCGGAGCAGCTTTACCTGCGGCGTGGAGAGCCTGGATCGCTACCTCAAGACCCAGGCCGGCCAGGATGTCCGCCGGAGGGCGAATGCCGTGTTCGTCCTGAGCGAGGTCGGCGAGCCGGCCCGTATCTTGGGCTACTATACCCTTTGCGCGATGGCGGTCTCCCAAGGCGACGTGCCGGAGACAGCCCGCAAGCACATCCCGCGCTATCCGCTGGTGAGCGCCACCTTGATCGGTCGGCTGGCCGTGGCGACGGAGCACCAGGGACAGCGCTTGGGCGCGCTCCTTCTCGCCGATGCATTGCAGCGGGCGTTCGAGAGCGCCGGCACGGTTGGATCCTCGATGGTGGTCGTCGATGCGCTCGACGAGCCGGCGGCCGGATTCTATGCGGCGCATGGGTTCGTGCGATTACCCGACTCGCTGCGGCTTGTGCTGCCGATGCGCCTCGCAGGCGGGAGGGCTGAGTGATGAGTTTCGCATTCGCGTCGCCATCGGCGCCGGTGAAGCAAAATGGGCCTCGCTTGGGCGTCCTGGGAAGCGCGATGGCGTCCAAACCCAGCCTTCGTGGTGGAGCGCAACGCAACCCATTGCCGCCTGTCGCGCAGGCGGCAAACCGTGGCTTTGGGATGCCTTCCATGCCGGCGACAGCCGGTAGCCCGCTGCTTTTCGCTTTCTGCTGCTTCCCCCCTGCTTCCCCAGCTTTCGCGTGGGGGGCGGGGAAGCAAAAAACGGCCCCGAAGGACCGTTTTAACCGCTTCATTTTCTTGAAGAAATCTGGAGCGGGCGAAGGGATTCGAACCCTCGACCCCAACCTTGGCAAGGTTGTACTCTTCGACCGCATCCTGGATCCGAAACCAAGCTGTCCTGATGGAGTCTAACCCGCACATTAGAACGTCGTGATGGTATTTTTGTTGGTATAGGCCAGGACGAAAAGCCAAAAAGTACACCATTCTTGAATATGTTAGACTGGAAGCACGATTCCGCCCCTGGGCACCATCCCCCTCTTCGCCATTGTTTCTTTTCACCGCCAGGGCCACGGCGGCGGGCGCGCGGCTGAGCGCGGGCCACGGCCCAGGAACGACACAGGGCCAACAACGCAGAAGCGCGCCGAGGAGGGCTCCCCGGCGCGCTTGGGTGATGCGTTCGCGCTTGCCGCCGGGGCGGTTCAGGCGCGGCGGCGGCGGATCAGGCCGAGGGCGGCGAGTGGTGCCGCGAGGAGGGCCATGGTCGCGGGTTCGGGCACGCTGCCGGATGGCGCTTGCTGGCCGGAGATGGTGAGCGTCGGGTTAGAGATCGGCGGGTCGGCGAGGGCGCTGGCATTGGCGGAGGTAGCGGTATAAGTTCCGGAGGTGAATTGATAGAGCACCCCGGTATCGCCGAGCCCGTCGCTATCCGCGGTTGCGGTGAAGAGCGGGCTCGCCGCGTTGACGGTGAAGACAGCCGGGATCGCATACGATCCGATATATCCGGCGATCTGCAGCGTGTCGGGCGAGGTGCCCTGGACGTCAATGGTGGCGGTGGAGAATGCGACGGTACTGCCGGCGGCGGTGTAGGTGCCGTCGGCGGTGGCGGCGATCATATAGCCACTGCTGAGCCCGTAGTCATAGGCGAATGGCGTCTGGCTTTGCGAAGGGGCGGTCACGGTCAGGGTGAAGGCGCCCGGGCTGAATGGCGCGCTGGTGCCGAGCGTGGGGAAGCTCCCGGTGAGGGTGAAGGTATCGTTGGGATTGGCGATCGCGCTCGCCCAGGCCTGGGGCGCGGCGAGAGACGCTGTCGTGGCGAGGGTGGCGGCGAGAATGAGGCGGCGCATGCGGCTTCTCCTGACATTGAGCGCGCGGGGTTGACCTAAAAGCGAAGACAACGAAAATTTGCCGGATCGCAGATTCCTGAGATGATCGATCATTAATTATTCATTAACAACTTGGTCTCTTTTCGTCAACCACTTTTCCGTGTCACTTCGATGTCACCCCGCGCGCGCCGCCGCCGGGCGTTATGCGCCTTCGGTTTCGAGCGCGATGTCGATATTGCCGCGCGTCGCGTGGCTGTAGGGGCAGATTTTCTCGTGGGTTTCCTGGACCAGGGCGCGGGCTTCGGCGGTGGGCAGGGTTGGCACTTTCACGTGGATCTTGACGGCGATGCCGAAGCCGCCGCCTTCGCGCGGGCCGACGGCAGTTTCGCAAGTGACCACGGCGCCGGCGACATTCTTTTTATGCTGACTTGCGACGAATTCGAGGGCGCCGCCGAAGCAAGCGGCATAGCCAGCGGCGAAGAGATGTTCGGGCGTCGTGGTATTGGGCAGACCCGGCCCGCCCATTTCCTTACGCACCGAGAGGTTGACGCTGACCGAGTGATCGGTGGTCTCGGAGTGTCCATTGCGCCCGCCGGTATTGATGGCGATGGCGGTGACGAGCGGCTTGATGGTGTGCGCGGCCATGTGGTCTCCTCCTCTGTCGTTACGGCCAGGCCATGCTAGGCTTGTCATGGCTGGGAGGGCAACAGGAGAGCGGGGGATGACATGAGTCTGGAAAAACTTCGTGAAAAAGGCTTCGATATCGCATTCCACGGCCATGCCGAGGCGATCTTGAAGGTGGATTTTCCTGGAGAAATTTGTAAAAAATAATGCGCACGAGCAAAAATGAATTTGCATTTTGAAACAAATTTGGCAGATTCCTATAAAAGCCAAAGTCAGAAAATAAGAGTATTAAGCGAGGCTTGGGTTCAAAGAGAAATCTATTGTCCAAATTGTGGATATATATCTATTAATAAATACAAAAACAATAACCCTGCTTCAGATTTTTATTGCTCTGTTTGCAAAGAAAACTATGAATTAAAGAGTCAGAAAAAACATAATCTTAAAAAGATAATTGACGGCTCATACTCTTCTATGATAAATCTAATTGAAGAAAGCAGAAACCCTAATCTATTTATATTGAAATACGATTCTTTTAATCTGGTTGTTTCTGACCTCGTTGTAATTCCAAGACATTTTTTTACATCTTCAATCATTGAAAAAAGGAAAGAATTGTCTCAATCAGCACGTCGAAAAGGCTGGGTTGGTTGCAACATTTTAGTCGATAAAATTCCCTCGGAAGGAAAAATTCCACTTGTATCCGATAACATTCCAATAACAAAAGAAATTGTCGAATCTCAATGGAAAAAAACTCTATTCCTTCAAAAAGAAAACAAAGAATCAAAAAGTTGGATAATTGAAATTATGAATTGTGTAAATTTTTTAAATAAAAAAACTTTCTCTATTGATGAAATTTATGTATTCGAAGGGCATCTTAAGTGTATTTTTCCTCATAATCAGCATATTAAGGCAAAAATCCGACAAAAACTGCAAATTTTGAGAGACACACATTACCTTGATTTTTTGGGAAATGGACTGTATCGCTTGCGCTAGGATCAGGTGGGGGAAACGCCATGAGCGAATCCGTAAATCATTTTGTAAATCATTATGAATGCGACCGCTGTGGTCGAAAATGGACGGATATATGGTCTGCCATGTGCGATGACGACTGCCCGTCTTGCGGCGCGCAGCATGTTTCTCCCTATCGAAGCGACGATGCGGGTTTTGCCGCTTCCAAGAAAAAACTCGGCAGACGGAAGAACGCCAATTTGGCCAAAGATCGCAAATCCCCGCCGCCGTCGCAAGCGTGATTTTCCGCGCCGGCTTCGCCAACGGCGAAGCCCAACGGGACAAAAGTTTTTTGGTTCTTTTTTTCAAAAAAGAACTTTTTCCCATTCTTTTTCCTCTCGTCCCCCCCTTGACAAATCCGCCCAACCCCCTAGAACTCCCCTTCGCCCAAGCATAAAATTGGGGCCGGCGGCTTTCGGGCTGGCGGCGAGACCCATCCGATTGGGCGATTATCCTTCTCGTTGGAGAGAGGGCGGTTCCGGTCATCGGGCCGCCTTTTATTTTGCCTCAATTCCCGGGAATCCCGAGCGCGTTTTTGGGATCGACATAGTGGTGCGGCGGCGGCACAGCGGGGTATAGCACCACTTTCCAGGCGCATTGCGGGGTTTGGTAGACGCCGCTGAACCCGGCCTTTTCAAGTCTTCCCTCGAGCGAAAGCAGATAGGGCGGGCGGTTGGGCGGCGCGGTGTTGAGGCGCGCGAGCACCTGGCCCTCGCGGCTCATGCTGCCGCGGATGACCAGCGCGCCGTCATTGGGGGTGAAGACGACGCTGAGGTCGGCGGCGCGGGTGACCAGGGTTGCCGGCATGGCATCGGTGCAGTGGACGCCGCCCATCGGCTGGATTTCGCCGGTGTAGCGCTGGTCATAGGCTTGGGTGCTGAGTTCCTTGCCGATGGTCGCGCAGCCGCCGAGGGCGAGACAGGCGAGCGCCGCGCCGAGGCCGCGCATGGTCAGAGCGGCGAGACCGCTACCTGCGCGGTGCCGCGGCTCAGGATCCCGAGCTTGCGCGCGGCGGCGGGGGAGAGGTCGATCACGCGCGAGGTCTGGCCGGTGCGATCGGTGATGACGACGTCAACGAAGCGCTGTGAGCCGACCAGGCTCACCCGCACCCAGGTGCCGAGCGGAAGCCAAGGGTGGGCGGCGCTCATGGCGGTTGCGTCAAAATGGCGGCCGCTCGCGGTGCGCTTGCCGTGAAACCCGGGGCCGTACCAGGAGGCGGTGCCGATTTCCGGCGCGCGCTCGAGGGCGCGGGGGCGGGCGCGGCGGAGCTGGCCGAGGCGCGTGCTGGCGCGCTTGGCCGCGGCGGGCTTGCCGCCGCTCGCCGGCGGCTCTTGTGCTTTGGCGCCGGGCGCGTGCAGGGCAAGCGCCAGAAGCGTCGCCATCGCGCCGGGCAGAAGGGGGCGCAGAATGCGTTTGGCTCTCATCCCCCGTCTCCAAACACAAAAAATGGCTCGGCGCAAGGTTTTGGCTATAATCTCGTCGCGCCAACCCGGTTAAGGAGTGTCTCCATGCGTTCTGCGCAGCTTCTTCGCGTTGCTTTTCTCGCCGCGCCATTTGCCCTGCCTCGCTCGGCGGCCGCGACCGTCGCGGTATCGCCGGCGGTGCCGGCCCCAGGCGCGGGGACCGATTTGATGACGCTCAGCGGCAGTTACCTCACCACCATCCCAGGCTCACCTCTGTTCTCGAGCCAAAATTTTACCCTCACCCTACAAATTCCCGCCGAATTCGTCATTACAACCAACTATATTGGCCTGATTCCGTTCGACAATCAGCAATTTCCCGGCACCTATACCGTCAACGGGCATGAGATCGGACCATTCCAGGCGTTTTTCGAGTTCGATGGGGCCTACTCCCCGAACGACGAAGGCGCTCATGTCGCGGTCAGCTCGCTGCTCACCGCCAATGACAGTTTCGTCGTGGATTTCTCTGCCAACGCCCCGCTCTTTACCGTGCGCGGCAGCAGCACGAACCCAGCTGGAATCCTCGCGGCTGTCGATACCGGGACTTTCGACGTCACTTTCGGCGCGGCAAGCTACAGCGTCGATCCCGATTTCACCGGGAGCCTCACGCTCACCGGCCAGCCATCAGTGCCAGAACCGGCGAGCGCGGGATTGCTCGCTGCTGGTACCCTCATGCTGGCGGCGCTGAAGCGGCGCACTTGGCGGCTGGCTTTTACCCGGCGAATTTGCAGTCAGTAACGGGCGGCGCTGCGTCCATCGGCGGGGTGGTTGCGACGAGTTTGTAGTAATCCCAACCACCTTTGCTCTCGGCTGGCGATTTCACCTCGAACAAATAGGGCGTCACCATGGCGCGGCCATCGGCGCGGATGCGGGTTTGGCCGAACGCGTCGTCATCGGCGGTGTTTTCTTTCATATGCGCGATGACGGCAGCGCCATCGCGGGCGCGGGCGACGCCGAGGGCCGCGACCGATTTCAGGTAATGGAGCGTTCCCGCATAACACGCGGCGTGGACATCGTTCGGGTAATTGCCGTTGGTTTTGGGCAGCACGCGGCGGGTGAAGGCGCGGGTGCGGTCATTCAGATCCCAGTAAAAACTCTCGGTGAGCAGCAGACCTTGGCCGATCTCGAGCCCGAGGCCATGCACGCCGGTCACCGAAAACACCAAAGCCGCAAGGCGCGTGCCGTCTCGGGTGATGCCGAACTCCTTCGCTTGTTTCACGCAATTGACGGTATCATCGCCGGCATTGGCAAAGCCGATCACCTTCGCGCCACTCGCCTTGGCGCGCACCAGAAAGGACGAAAAATCCGTCACCCCAGGAAAGGGATAAACCGCATTGCCCAAGACCTTGCCACCGAGTTTGGTGACGACATCGCTCGCATCGCGCGCGAGCTGCTGGCCGAAAACATAATCGGCGGTGATGAAATACCAGCTATCGCCGCCGGCGCGGTAAATCGCGCGGCCCGACGAGGCCGAGACCATGAACACGTCATAGCCCCAATGGACGGTGACCGGCGTGCATTGCTTGCCGGTGAGATCATCGGTGCCGGCGCCGGTGTTGACATAGGCTTTGTTCTTTTCGCGGCAAATGGTGTTGACCGCGAGCGCGACCGAGGAGGTCGGCACGTCGGTGATCATGTCGACGCCATCGCGATCGAACCATTGGCGGGCGATGGTCGCGCCGATATCGGGTTTGTTCTGGTGATCGCCGACGAGAATCTCGACGGCAAATCCCTGGCCGGCGAAATCCTCCACCGCCTGGCGGGCGCAGGCGACCGAGGTTGGCCCGGTGACATCGCGATAGGGGCCGGACATGTCGGTGAGCACACCGATGCGAATGACGTTCTTGCTCTCGGCACGCGCCGGCGCGGCGGCGAACGGGATCGCGGCGCCGGCCGCGCGGAGCAACGTGCGGCGGGTGAGTTTCATCTTTTCCTCCCCATTTTTTGGTCTCATGGACCTTTGCAACCCCTTTGCTATAGCGAAACCTCGCGGCAAAAGGAACGAATTTCCGCCCGCGCCGGCGGGTCGCGCGATTTTTCAAAAAAAACGCTTGCCCACGCGCCCCGGTTTGACGTATAAGCCCCGTTAGCATGACTAACTATGTCGGGCGGGCGCCACCACGCACGCCGCCCGCCCCCGGAACGCCAGAATGCCCGCCCCCACCCCAGACGTCCCGCCGAGCGACGGCCTCTCCCCGCTCGACATCCTGCTCGCGGTGATGCGCGCGAAATGGCAGGAGGGTGACGCCGACGGCGCCGCCGAACTCGCCCGCGCCGCCGCCCCCTATCTTCACCCCCGCCGCGCCCCGGTTCCCGCCGAGCGCCGCGGGGCGCGCGCGAAGGACGCCGCCCCTGCCCTCGACGATGCCGATCTCGAACGCGAAATCGCAGCCCTTGCTCACGGAAGCGGCGCTGCGCCGTTCGGTGCGGACCTCTTTGCAGGCCTGGGCGATGCTGGCGCTAGCGCCCGAACGCCATCGCCCGGCGGCGCATCATCGGCTGATCATCGCTGAACTCGAGGCCTTAGCGCGCGGCGAAAACGATCGGTTGATGCTGCTGCTGCCGCCGGGCTCGGCAAAATCCACTTACGCCAGCGTGATCTTTCCCGCCTGGTGGTTCACCCAGGCACCGCACTCCAACGTCATCGCGGCGTGCCATACCGCCTCGCTCGCGAGCCATTTCGGAAGGCGGGCGCGCAATCTCGTCGCCGAGCATCATCGCCGCCTCGGGATCGCGCTCGCGCCCGATGCCCGCGCCGCGGCCAACTGGACGACGCGCGCCGGCGGCACTTATTACGCGGTCGGCGTGCGCGGGCCGATCACCGGCCGACGCGCCGACCTCGTGCTCATCGACGATCCCGTCAAATCGCAAGCGGAAGCCGATTCGGCTGCCGCGCGCGCGCATCTTTGGCAATGGTATCAGAGCGATCTGATCTCGCGCCTGAAACCCGGCGGCCGCGTCGTGCTGATCATGACGCGTTGGCATGAGGATGATCTCGGTGGGCGCCTTCTCGCCGAGCAAGCCGCCGGCGGCGATCGCTGGCGGGTCTTGCGCTTGCCAGCCCTCGCCGAAACCGATGATCCGCTCGGCCGCGAAGCCGGCGCGCCGCTCTGGCCGGAATGGGAAACTCATGAGGCATTAGCCCGCAAACGCCGGATCATCGGCGAGCGCGCTTGGGCCGCTCTCTATCAACAGCGGCCACGCCCGCCGGAGGGATTGTTGTTTCGCACAGATGCGATCACGCTCTTGGACGCAGCGCCGCGCCCGCTTGCGCGGGTGCGCGCCTGGGATCTCGCCGCCAGCATCGCCCGCCCGGGCTTCGATCCGGATTGGACGGTCGGGTTGCGGCTTCTGAAAGACGAGGCCGGGCGCTTCATCGTTGATGACATTGTGCGTCTCCGCGGCGGCCCGCACGAGGTCGAGCAGGCGATCCTTGCCTGCGCCGAGCGCGACGGGCGCGAGACCACCATTCTGCTGCCGCAGGATCCCGGCCAGGCCGGGCGCGCCCAGGTTCTTTATCTGACACGTAAACTCGCCGGCTATCACATCGTCTCCGGACCCGAAAGCGGCGCCAAGGTGACACGCGCGAGCCCGGTTGCAAGCCAAGCCGCGTGCGGCAATCTCGCCATCGTCAAAGCCCCGTTCACGCGCGCGCTCCTCGAGGAACTGCGCGACTTTCCCGCCGGCAGCAAGGATGATCAGGTGGATGCGCTGTCGCGCGCCTTCGCCCATCTCAGCGCCGCCCCCCAAGCGACACGGCAGGTCAATCTGCCGCTTCTTTCGCGGTAGAGGCATGTTCGACACACTCGCAAGCCTGATCCCCATGGACCCCGACTATCCGGCGCGGACACGCAAGCTCGACATCCTGCGCCGGGTTCTCGATGGCACGCTCTATGACGTCTTACCCTATGAGTTTTATGACGAACGAAGCCCCGGCGGCGAGTATATCCCGCTCCGCCAGCGCCGACCCTCGGTGCGGTATAATCTTTGCCGACTGGTGGTTGAGGATTCAGTCGCCCTGGTCTTCAGCGAAGGCCATTTTCCAGCGCTCGACTCGCCGGACCCGGCAGTACGCGATGCGCTCGGCGCCATTCTCCGCGAGGCCAAACTCAACGAGGTGATGATCGATGCTTGCTTGCGCGGCTCGGTCGGCTCGGTCGCCATACTGATGCGCGTTTTGCGGGGACGGGTGTTTTTTCAAACACTGGAGACGATGTATCTCACGCCGCGCTGGGAGGCCGAGGCTCCCGATACGCTTGCCTCCGTCACCGAGAAATTCAAGGTCTCGGGCGGCAATCTCCTCGATCAAGGCTATGAAGTCCCTGATCCGACTGGGCAATACTGGTTTCAGCGGCGCTGGGACGCGGAATGGGAGTGGTGGTTCGCGCCGTGGCCGATCGCAAGCGACGAGACGCCGCGCATCGATCACGCGCGCAGTGTCCGCCACGGGCTCGGCTTCGTTCCCATTGTATGGGTCAAGAACCTTCCCGGCCCCTCAGCGACCGGCGATATGCGCGACGGCGCCAGCACCTTTCGCGCCGCTGTCGAGACCGCGATCGAGATCGATTACCAGCTTTCGCAAGCCGGGCGCGGCCTCAAATATAGCTCCGATCCGACGCTGCTGATCAAGGAGCCGGCGACCTCTGACAATCAGATCATCAAAGGTGCTGCTAATGCTCTGGTGGTTTCCGAAAAGGGCGACGCAAGGCTGCTCGAAATCGGCGGCACCGCGTCTGCTGCGGTGATCGATTATGTGCGCACGCTCCGCGAACTCGCCCTCGAAAGCATTCATGGCAACCGTGCCGATGCGCAGCGCTTCGCCGCCCCCACCTCCGGCCGCGCTTTGGAAATGATGAACCAGGGACTGATTTGGCTCGCCGATAATCTCAGGATTTCCTATGGCGAAGGGGCGTTGCTCGCGCTCGCGCGGATGGTGCTGCGGGCAAGCCAGCATTATCCGCTCATCGTCCGCGGCGCGGAACTGCCACCGCTTGACCCCGAGGCCAGCCTCAGCCTCACCTGGCCGCGCTGGTATCCGGCATCGGCCGATGACCGGCTGAAAGATGCGCAAGCGCTCACCACGCTGACCGAAGCCGGACTTTTGTCGCGCGAAAGCGCACTGAAATCCGTCGCCAGCACCTATGACATCGCCAATATCGGCAACGAGATCGCGACCATCGCGGTCGCGGAAGGAGAAGCATGACCGAAGCCAGCGACCCGTCTTTGCCGGAACCAACACTCGAGGAGTTGCGCGCCGAAACCGCCGCCTTGACGCGGCAATTGCAGGAAGTGACCGAGGCCGCGCGCGCGCGCATCATCCGCGCCGAACTCAAGGCCGAAGCGATCAAGGCGGGGATGATCGACCTCGACGGCTTGAAACTCATCGAGCCTACTGCCGTCAAACTCGATGACAAAGGCGAGGTCGAGGGCGCGGGCGCGCTGATGACGAAACTCAAACGCGAAAAGCCCTGGCTCTTCGCTGCTCATTCGTCGTCGTCGCGGGCAACCCCGCCGCACGCCGAGCCGCCGCGCCAAAAGCACGCGAGCGAAATGACCGCTGCCGAATATCGCGCCGCCCGCGCCGAGATGCTGCGGCGCCGATAAAAAGCGACGAACTCCGTCGGCACGAACCGCCCGATCCCTCCGGGGGCGGTGCCTTTGACCTGACCTTCCCGACCATCCCCCAAACAGAGGATCTCCCATGGGTATCAATAATTTCCCCGCGGCGTTGCAGCCCATCATCCAGCAGGGCTATCTCGAGCGCGAATTCGAATCGGCACTCCATTCCAAGCTCGGCTATCGCGACATCGCCGATCGTGAGGTCTTCGCCGTCGGGATCGGCGAAACCCTGACCAAGACCCGCGCCGGCCTCAAGCCCTCGGTCACCACACCGCTTGCGCCGGCGACCAACACCAATCTCGATAACGGGCTCACGCCGCAGTATTTCAACATCGAGCAATACACCCTCTCGATCAATCTCTACGGCGCCACCACCGACCTCAACATGGTGACGAGCCGCGTCGGCATCGCCTCCCAATTCATGCTCAACGCCTCGATCAATGGCGAGCAGGCGCGGCGCTCGCTCGACGAGCTGGCCCGCAATCAGCTTTTTTCCGCCTATTTCGGCGGCAATACCCGCGTCACCACCGGCCTCAGCGCGCCGGCCGCGACGATCGCCGTCGATGATGTGCGTGGCTTTCAGTATGTCTGGGTGAATGGCGTGCCGACCGCGGTAAGCGCGAGCAATACCCTCACCGTCACCGTCGGCGCCGATGTCTATACCCTGATCGGCGTTGCCGTCGATGCGACGAGCACGTCGACCACGCCGGGCGGCTTGTCGGGCGAGCTGACCTTCTCGAGCAATGTTTCGATCGGCGATGGCGCGTCCGGCAGCACCGTGCAGGCGGCGAATGCGTCCGTCATCATCCGCCCGGGCGGCGCCACCAACACCTCGCAATTGCAGGCGACCAACACGCTGACGATGGCGAATCTCCTTGATGCCGTCGCGAAGCTCCGCCTCAATAACGTCCCCGATCTCGGCGGCGTCTATCACTGCCATCTCGATCCGGTCTCGGCGCGCCAGCTCTTCGCCGATCCCGATTTCAAGCAGCTCTTCACCATGGGCTATGACACCGAGACCTTCCGCCGCGGCGAACTCGTAAGCCCCTTCCTTGGTCTTCGCTTCGTTCCGACCACGGAAGCCTATGTCCAGCCGGCGCCGGGCCTGCCCGGGCTTTATATCCGCCGCCCGATCGTTTGCGGCCAGGGCGCGCTGATTGAAGGCGATTATGCCGGCATGGCGGAAGAGGATGTCGCGCCGCGCGATGCGATCATCAGCATCATCGACGGCGTCGCCATGGTGACCCGCGAGCCGATCGATCGCCTGCAGCAGATCATCGCGCAATCCTGGTATTGGATCGGCGGCTTCTGCGCCCCGACCGACGTCACCACCAACCCGACCACCATCCCGACCGCGACCAACGCCGCGTTCAAGCGCGCGGTCATGATCGAGCATGTGGGCTGACGACGATGGCGATTGGATCGACGCAACCGCTGATGGTGTCGGCGACGGCAACGCTCGCCGCCGGCACCACCTCCACCGCGATCGCGCTGGCCGGTTCGGGCGAGGCGGTTTTGGTCTATAACGCGAGCGCCGCGCTCGCTTTCATCCGCTTTGGGATGGATAACAGTGTGACCGCGACCAGCGCCGATGTGCCGATCCCGCCGGGCAGCCGGATGCTGATCCATGCGGGCGAGTTTGCTAAAACCGTCGCCGCGGTGTTGGCCTCGGGAAGCGGCAATCTCTATTTCTCGCGTGGCCAGGGAACGGTTTACTGATCATGTCCGCAAGCCCCTTGACGCTGCCGTTCACGGACGCCGAAAAAACCGATATCCGGCGTTTTTGCGGCTATCCGGCCTATGGCGCCGGGGCTGCGGGCTTTCAAAGCTGGCGGTTTTTCCAAGCCTACGGCACACTGGAATACCGCATGAACAATCTCGCGCCGGCGGAATATGCGGTTGTGCGCTCGGTTTATCTCGCGCAGCTTTATCCGCTCGAGGTGGCGATTCCTGCCGCTGGCGGCAATCTCGATACCGCGAGTGCCGCGGTGTGGACGCATAATAGCGAAGAAGTCCATCAGCGCGAGGAATTGTTCGATGATTGGCGGCGGCGTCTTTGCGGCTTTCTCGGGCTTCCCCCTGGCCCCGCACTTTCTTACGGCGGCATCGCGCTGATTGTCTGATCCCATGAACCCCGATCGTTTGCAGGATTTGATTTATCGTGGCATGGGACGCGCCGCGTTGAAAACCGGGCAGCTCTATAACGCCTTTCGCCCCGCGGGCAATACCAATCCGTGTGCTGCAACGAACCGCTATCTGCAACTGCGCGCGGCGTTCAACGCGACCGATCCGCGCTTTGTCCGCGCCAATACTTACGGCCATCCGGTCTGGTATGGCGTGTTCGATTCCGCCTATACGCTGCCCGGCGATTATCTCATCGAGCATGACACCGGGCGGACGTTCTTTATCGCGAGCCAGCCGCCGCTGCTCCCGGTGGTAACGGTTCTTGCCGAGCGCATCGTCTCCGTCCTCCGCCCGGGCGGCCCGACCGGCTTTGGGGTGCAGGCCTATGGCGGCGTTGAGATCGCAGCCGCGACCCTGCTCCTTGGCAATTGGCCGGCGAGCATGATGGAAGGCGGCAATGGCGGCGGCGCGCGTTACGCCGGCGATCTTCCTGCCGATGTGCGTCTGACCGCCTTCACGCTTCTGCTGCCGAGCTTGCCCGGCATCGTCCCGCGCGTCGAGGATTTGGTCGAGGACGATCTCGGCCGTAATTTCGTTGTCAGCAGCGCCGAACTTTCTGAGCTTGGTTGGCGTCTCGTGGTCCGGCAGGTGGCAAGCTGATGGCCGATCAATCCGATGTCGAAGCCGCCCTCGTCAATGCCGCGATGGCCGCCCTCTACCCGCAAGGGTTGAGCGGGCCGAGCGTCTGCGGCGCGCCGGTGCGGCTTTATCGCGGCTGGCCGGAAAGCAACGCGCTCGATGCCGACCTTGCCGCCGGCTATGTCAATCTCACGGTCTTTCCCGAGGATAGTGGCGAGCGCAACACCACCCGCTATCTGCCGAAATGGAGCAACCCGGCGCCGGTCGCGCCGACCTTGACGGTGACGACGACCGCAGACAGCGCAACCTTCGCCGGCAGCGCCGGCCCGGGCCAAATCGCCGGCATTCTCGCCGACGCTAACACCTACGTCTATCCCTGCCAGAGCGGCGATGCACCGGCCAATGTCGCGGCCAACCTTGCAAGCCAGATCATGGCCAATCGCTTGGTGCAATTGTCGAACGCGACGATAACCATCCCCGGTGTGCAGCGCCTGATCGCGCGCACCGTCGCAACCCAAGGGATTTTCAACCAGGTTCGCCGCCAGGAGCAGATTTTCCGCCTCATCGCCTGGTGCGCCGATCCCGCCTTGCGCGATGCGGCGATGATCGCCGTCGATAGCGCGCTCGCTGCGACCTATTTTCTTCCGTTTCCCGATGGCAGCGTCGGGCGCCTGCGTTTTCGGCAAAGCATCACCCTCGACCGTCAGGAAAACGCGTCGCTTTATCGCCGCGACCTGCTCTACTCGGTCGAATACCCGACCTTGCAGACGGCGAGCTTGGCTTCGATGCTGTTCGGCACGACGACGATCGGCACCGTGGGCAACGCCTCGGTATCCCTGACTGACTGACGCGATATTCCCCTGTCCTGGAGAGTGGATCATGACAACCAACCTGGTGGTCGTGCGGCCGTTCGGGTCGTATGCCAAAGGCGCGCTGATTACCGACGCCGCAACCATCGCAAGCATTCTTGCCAGCGAGAATGCCAACGCCGTGGTGCGCGTCAACGCCACCACGCCGTTGAGCGGAGGCTGAAACGATGCCGATCGTAACGCAAGGCAGCCTCAACACCACCGCGTTGGTGGTGCCTGATCTCTATGTTCAGATCGTGCCGCCGCAGAACCTGGTTCTCAATGGCGTGCCGACCGACATTATCGGCGTCGTCGGCACCGCGACCTGGGGCCCGGTCAATCAGCCGGCGATCGTCGGCACGATGGCCGACTATGTCGCAACCTTCGGCCAATTGCAGCCACGCCAATATGATATGGGAACGCAGGTCGCAACCGCGATTCAGCAAGGCGCACAGAATTTCCGCTGCGTGCGCGTAACCGACGGCACCGATACCGCGGCCCAGCTCGGACTTTTCTATACCGGCACCAACGGCCCGCTGGTCCTGACCGCGCTTTATACCGGGAGCTTCGGCAATCAGATCACCGGGAGCATCATGCCGGGAAGCCAAGCCGGCACCTGGCAAATCACCTTCAGCCTGCCCGGATTCACGCCGGAAGTCTTCAACAATATCGGCGGCACCGGCGCGACTTTTTGGCAAAACCTTGTCAATGCCATCAATCTCGGCCAGGGGTCGTTGCGCGGCCCCTCGCAGCTCGTCGTCGCCTCGCTCGGCAATACCCTGACCGTGACCCCAACCAGCGAGGCGTTTGCTTTCAGCTACGGCACACCCGGCAGCGATGGCGCAAGCAACGTCACCTCGACGACCTTGATCGGCCACAGCACGACGCCACGCACCGGAATGTATGCGCTCGGCGGCCAAGGTTGCTCGATCGCCGTTCTTGCCGATAGCGTCGATCAGACGCAATGGACGACGCAGGCGGCGTTCGGCCTCTCGGAGGGGATCTACATGATCCTGACCGGGCCGCAGGGCGATACCATCACCGATGCGGTCGCGACCATCCAGAGCGTTGGCCTTGATAGCTACGCCGCAAAGCTGATGTTCGGCGATTGGATCTGGTGGAATGACCAGACCAATAATCTCATCCGTCTGGTCTCGCCGCAGGGCTTTGTTGCAGGAAGGCTCGCCAATCTTTCGCCCGAGCAATCGAGCCTCAACAAGCCGCTCTATGGCGTGGTCGGCAGCCAGCGCTCGGGCGCGCCGGGGGCGCCGCTCGCCAACACCTATTCCACCGCCGATCTCGATGCCTTGTTCACGGCTGGCATCGACGTCATCGCCAATCCGCAGCCGGCGGGAAGCTTCTGGGGGGTGCGCGGCGGCTTCAACACCTCGACCAACCCGGCCAATGATGGCGATAATTACACGCGGCTTACCAACTACATCGCCGCGACCCTGGAAGCCGGCATGGGGCAATTCGTCGGCCAGCCGATCAACGCCGCGCTGTTTTCGCAAATCCGCGCGACCTTGCTTTCCTTCCTGCAAGCGATGCTGGGTCAAGGCATGCTGGGCGCGACCAGCAGCGGCGCGGCCCCGTTTCAGGTGGTGTGCGATACCTCCAATAACCCAGCCTCACGCACCGCGCTCGGCTACGTCCAGGCCGATGTGCAGGTGCAATACATGGCGATCAACGAGAAATTCATCGTCAATGTCGATGGCGGCCAGACCGTCACCATCCAGAACCAGACCCTGCCGTCCGGGCAGATCGCTTAAGGAGACATTCCCGTGTCGGGCACGCAATTTTCCATTGGCAGCGACTGCACGCTGGTCGTCATCGGACCTTCGGGGCAGATCGATCTCACCTATGTCACCGGCTTTGAGAGCCGACAATTGACGGCGCAGGTGCGCGTTGACCGGCTCGATGGTGTCCAAATGGGTGCCGAATTGCCGAAGGGCGGGGAGGGCGGTTTCGATCTCGAACGCGGCACCGCCGATGTCGATAATTTCATCGCCAGCATCGAAGCCGCCTACTACGCCCAGGGCGCGATGCCGACCTCGACGGTCTATCAGTATATCGCTGAAGTCGATGGCTCGGTCTCGACGTTTCAGTATAGCGACGTGGTTTTTCGGCTGGCCAATGCCGGGTCGTGGCGGGGCGATGCGCCGGTGCGCCAGCGGCTCGAATTCTTCGCCTCCTTTCGCACCCGCGTTTGATGGGCGGGCCGCAATCGCGCATCGTCGCCGCCGCTGAGACCGCGACGACGATCACCGATACGCTCGGGCGCAAGCTCGTGCTCCGGCGCATCGGGGCCTTGGAGAAACTCCGTCTGTTCAAAGCGGTCGGGCCGCAGCTCGGGCAAAACGAGCCTTATCTCGCGATGGCGCTGCTCGCCTGCGCGGTTGCCGCGATCGACGATTTGCCGCTGCCGGCGCCGGCCAATGAAGGGCAGATCGAGATGATCGTGCAAAAGCTCGGCGACGAAGGGCTCGCCGCCGTCGCCGCGGCGTTTCAGGCGGCCCAAGCGGACAAGCGCGCAACCCAGGACTCAGCAAAAAACTGAGCCGGCACCCCGATCTCATCGATTGTCTCTATTTGGTGCGGAACGGGGTGCCATTCGACGTTGCCTTCAGCCTTCCCGATGATGAGCGTCTCGCCTACGTGGTTGTGCTCGGCACCCTCGAGGGAAGGCGCTTTGACTGGTCCACTCTCACCTGGCAGGAGCAAGACCGGTGACCGGCATTCGCGATCTTTCGCGCCGTCTCGCAACACTCGATCTCGAGGCGCGCAAGCGCTCCCTGCTCGCGCGCGCCGCAGCCCGCCTCGCCGAGGCGGCCGGTGCGCGCGCCGGCGATGCCATTCCCCTCTCAAGCGCGAGCGACAGCACGCAAGCCGTGGTCGGCGCGGGCGGGGACGAGGCCGCTATGCGCGAATTCGGCACCCACCGCGTCCGCCCGCGCCCGTTCCTCGCCCCCGCCGCCACCGACCTCGCCCCCGAGATCGCCGCCGACATCGCACGCGAAATCGCCGATGAGATCGCAAGCGCCATCGCCGAATTGCCATGAATGACGCTTATAGCATCGGCATCACGCTCTCGCTCGATGACGAAATTTCGCCCGGGATTGCCGCGATCCGTGGTGATCTCGAAAGTCTCAATCAAGCACTCGGGGAAAGTCTTTCAGAGCTTGCCGCACTCCGCGCTGCCGCCGGCCCCGCGCTCGCCGCGGCGCGGGGCGCGAGTGCAGCGATAAGGCCCGCGCCGGCCTCAAGGAAAGGCGAAAGCGTTGAGACGCCGGCATGGTCCGCGCCGCCGGCCGCCGCGCCTGCCGCCCGCAACGAGGCTGCGCCGGAGAGCAGCGAAAGCGCCGCAAACCCCGAGCCGGCTTTGCCCGCGCATCCCTTCGCACCGCCGCCAATGGCGGTGTCAGAGGAGAGCGCGGCGCCGCAACCCTCGCGGATCGAGGTTCTGCCCTTCGCCTCCGCCGCCATGCCACGCGGCGAGGCCGAGCCCGCGCGCGCCCCGGCCGCGCCGTCCGCCGCGCGCCTTGCCGCGCCGCCGCCGCCACCGCCGCTCGCCCCCGAGGGCCTCGCCCTCGATGATCTGCTCGCGCTCACCCGCGGCCTCATGCCGAGC
Organism: Acidibrevibacterium fodinaquatile; assembly: GCF_003352165.1. GTDB lineage: Bacteria > Pseudomonadota > Alphaproteobacteria > Acetobacterales > Acetobacteraceae > Acidibrevibacterium > Acidibrevibacterium fodinaquatile. Next base: position 418,250 of record NZ_CP029176.1, on the reverse strand, counting down.
GCACCTTTCGCTGACGCGGCGCCCAATGATGAGGGCGCGCCTCGAGAGAATGCGCGCGCCGTCATCCTCAACACGATGGCGATGCCGGGCGAAACCGCAGCGCCTGCGGCGTCGGCGACGATGCCGCGAACCCGCCCGCTGCCGCAAGCCTCACGTGCCGCGACAGCAACCGCGCCGGCCTCGCCGCTGTTTGACGCCGGCCCGCCCGCCGCGCCAAGCGGCCCGTCGCCGGCGAGTGCGGGCGGCACGATCAGCATTCATGGCGATGTCTTTCTCGATGGCGCGCGCGTCGGACATTGGTTCGGCGAAACGCTGGCGGCGAGCGCGGCACGGCCGCCCTCGGGCTATTCCGGGGTTGATCCGCGGCTCGGCCCGCTCTGGCCGGGCGCGCCGGTGGTGCCCTGAGTCCGCACCGATTTCTTTGACAATGAGGACGTGATGTCCGACGTGACGCTGACGCTCGGCCCCGTGCTATTCTCGGGGTTCGAGATTCCGCCTTTTCTTTCCTTCGGTGGCGCGCAACGCCTCGCCGTGCATCGGCTTCCCGGTGGCGCACGCGTGATCGATGCGATGGGCCGCGACGATGCGACGATCACCTGGTCGGGTATCTTCACGGGGGCCGCGGCCAGCGAACGCGCGCTGCTTCTCGACACGCTGCGCGGTGCTGGGCTGACGCTGCCGCTCTCTTGGGACGTGTTTTTCTATTCCGTGGTGATTTCGGAATTCACGGCGGAATATCAAGCAGGATGGTGGATTCCCTATCGCATTGCCTGCACCGTCGTTCAAGACGAAGTGCAGTTTGCGGAAGGTCTTGTCGCAACCCTTACCGGCCAGGCAACGAGCGATCTCGCCAACGCCGCAACGCTTGCGCAGACCAGCGACATCAATTTCGCCGGCGCCACCAGCGCGCTCGCGGCACCGGGGGCGACCACGCTCGGCACCAGCGCCTATCTCGGCGCGCAAAACGCGGTCAATGGTCTGCAAGCGAGCATTGCCGGCGGCATGGGGCAAGCGGCGACGGCGCTTGCCGGCACGGCAGCGCCGCTCGCCGGCAGCAACGCGCTCGCCGGCGCCAGCGCGCTTTCGCAAGCGACGGCAGCGGCCGGCACGCTCGCCGGGCTCGCCGCGGCGCAAGGCTATGTCGGGCGCACCGCAACCAATCTCGGCAACGCGAGTTCGTGATGCAGACGATCACGATCGCCGGCGGCAATCTCTTTCAAATCGCCGCGCAATATCTCAATGATGCGACGCAATGGATCCGCATTGCCGAACTCAATAACCTCAGCGACCCGATGCTGAGCGGCGTGGTGACGCTGCTCATCCCCGATCCCGATCCCAACGCAACCGGCGGGATCGCGCCGCAATGAGCGGGCTCGTCGGCGATCTGTTTCCGGCCGGGGCCGCGCTCGCCTCAGGCGCTGTCGGCACCGGCTTGCTTAACGCCGCCGCCGGCAATGGCGCGAGCGCTGGCGGCGTGGTGCGTGCGCCAAGGCTGCGCCTTTTGGTTGGCGATCTCGTCGTGCAGGGCGTGAAGGATGCCTTCGTTGCCGTCAACAACCATTACGCCGCCGATCGCTTCACCATCACGATCGCGCTCGGCGTCGATGCGGTCGCAACCGCTGCCTTCTGGAGCACGCAGAATTTCTTCCTCGTCGATCTCCAAGCCGGGTTCGCGCCGGCGACCGCGCCGCTCGGCGCGATGGCTTGGGTCAGCCTCATTCAAGGAGCCGTCGATAGCGTGCAAATCGACGTTCTGCGGCAGACGGTGCAGCTTCAGGGCCGTGATCTCACCGCGGTGTTCATCGAAAGCCGCATCCAGCAGAGCTTCGCCAACCAAACCGCCTCCGATATCGCAACCACGCTTGCGGGCAACCATAATTTGCAAGCGGTGGTCACGCCGACGACGACCCCGGTCGGGCGCTATTACAACAGCGAGCATGATCGCATCACCCTCGATCAATTCTCGCGTGCGACGACGGAATGGAATCTTCTGGTTTGGCTTGCCGAGCGCGAGGGTTTTGACGTTTTCGTGCAAGGCACGACGCTTTATTTCCAGCCGCCCAATCCGGCCTCGGTTCCCGCGCTGACATTGTCTGCCAATCCCGAGAGCGGTAATTCCAATGCGCTTGATATCGTCATGGAACGCGCGCTTACGCTCGCTGGTGATATTTCGGTGACGGTCAAGAGCTGGAACAGCCGCCAGGGCGCCGCGTTTACCCAGACGGTGACGGCGAGCGGGGTTTCCGCCCTCGGCAGCCAAGGCGCGCGGCCGCAGAGCTACGTGTTCGTGCGCCCAAACCTCACCCCCGATGAGGCGCTGCGCTATGCGACGGCGAAATTGCAAGAATTGACGCTGCATGAACGGGTGGTGATCGTGCGTCTGCCCGGCGAACTGACGCTCACCCCACGCGACATGATCGCGATCAGCGGCACCGGCACGGCGTTCGATCAGCTCTATTTCATCGACACGATCGAGCGGGAAATTCGCTTCGATGGCGGCTTCACCGAACGCATTCGCGCAAAAAACACCTCGCCGGGCCGCGAAGTCACACCGCCCGGCAATCTCGTCATCGGCACGACGACGCCCTGAGGATCACCATGGAACGCTTTCTCAACGCGCTCAGGGCGCATGCCGGCGCGCTCGACCAAGCGATTGCGCAGCCGCGCTTTGCGCTCGTCAGCAGCGTCGATCCCACCAGCTACACGGCGCGGGTGCTTTTGCAGCCGGAAGGCGTGCTGAGCGGCTGGCTGCCGATCCTAACCGCCTGGGTCGGCAATGGCTGGGGTCTCGTCGCGCCGCCTTCGCCCGGCGATCAGGTTCTCGTCATCACGCATGAGGGGGATTCGGAACATGGCGTCATCGTCGGCGGCGCGTTTAGCCTCGCGGCACCCCCGCCGCAGGCGCCCGCCGGCGAGTTCTGGCTGGTCCACCAAAGCGGCAGTTTCGTGAAACTGCTTGCTGATGGCTCCATAGCCGTCAATGCGACGACCCTAAATGTGACCGGCAATCTCTCGGTCAACGGCACGATCACCGCGACCGGCGATGTCGCCGACGGGCACGGAACCCTCGCGTCTCTCCGCGCCACCTACGATGAACACACCCACACCGTCACCGGCACCACGACGTCGCCGCCATCCCCGCAAAACTGACGACAAGGAAAGAAGGTGCGCTGATGAACGATCTCTTCCAGCAATGGGGGAATGATCTCTCGGTCGATGCGCGCGGCGATCTCGCGCTGGTTTCCGGCGCCCTCCGGGCGCAGCAACGGGTGCTGCGCCGGCTGCTCACCAATCCCGGTGATTATATCTGGCAGCCGCAATATGGCGCGGGGCTCGCGCAATTCGTCGGCCAGCCCGCCAATCCGCTCCAGATCGAGGCCATCATTCGCACCCAATTGGCCAAAGAAAGCGCCGTTGCGCAAACGCCTGCGCCAACCATCGACGTTTCATATGACACGCTCGGCGCTATCGCCGTCATGATCAGCTATGTCGATGCCGCGAGTGGCCAGACGCAACTGCTTTCGTTTGGAATTCGGAACCCGTCATAATGCTCAATCTGCAAAATTTTACGACTCTGGTGCAGAACGCCGCGGCGGCGGTGCAAGGCGCCAGCACGGCGTTGCTCGATCTCTCAGTGGGATCGGTGCTGCGCGCCGTGCTCGAGGCGAGCAGCTCGGTTGCGTTGTGGTTGCAATGGCTCATTCTTCAAGTGCTCTCGATGACGCGGGCTGCGACCAGCACCGGCACGAATCTCGATAGCTGGATGGCGGATTATGGCCTGACCCGGCTTCCCGCGATCGCGGCGGAGGGCAATGTCACCTTCTCGCGCTTCACGCCGAGCAACGCGGCGCTGATCCCGGTCGGCGCTGAGGTGCGAACGGCGGACGGCACGCAGAGTTTCGCGGTGATCGCGGTCACCACCAACCCCGCCTGGAGTGCCGCGCAAAATGGCTATGCCATCGCCGCCAGCGTCGCCTCGGTGAGCGTTCCGGTCATCGCTCTCGCGACCGGCACGGCGGGCAATGTTCAGCCGAACACCATAACATTGCTGGCAACCGCCATTCCCGGCATCGACCAGGTCACCAATCCACTCGCCTTTACCGGCGGCACCAACGCCGAAAGCGACACCGCATTTCGCGCCCGCTTCGTCAACTATATCAATTCCCGCTCGCTTGCGACGCCGATCGCGATCGGCAACGCGATCGCCGGCATCCAGCAAGGCATCACCTATCTGCTGCAGGAGAATACCGATCCCGCGGGCAACACCGAAATGGGATTTTTTACGGTGACCATCAATGACGGGAGCGGCAATCCGCCCGCGAGCTTGATCACGACCGTGAGTGCCGCGATTGAGGCAGTGCGGCCAGTGGGATCGCGCTATGCGGTCTTGCCGCCGACGCCGATTGCGGCCGCGATTTCGCTCACCGTGACGCTGTCTCCCGCCGCGTCGCTCACCACCATCGCCGCCGAGATCAGTACCGCGATTACCAACTTCATCGCAACCCTTGCCATTGGCGCATCCTTGCCGATCTCGCGTCTCGCACAACTCGCCTATGACGCCGATCCCGCCGTTACCAACGTGACGGCGCTCAGCATCAACGGTGTCAATGCCGATCTCGTGCCGCCGGCAACCGGTGTGATCACGGCGGCGAGCGTGGTGGTGAATTGAGATGGCGACCGGCGACCAGAATGACATGGCAGCGCGCATCAAGGCCGTTCTGCCGCCATGGTTCGGCACTCCGAGCCCCATTCTCAACGCGCTGCTCGCCGGCATCGGCGCGATCTGGGCCTTCGTCTATAGCCTGCTCGCCTATGTCATCACGCAAACCAGGATCGCGACCGCGACCGGCATTTTTCTTGATATGATTTCGCTCGATTTCTTCGGCAATGGTCTGCCGCGCAAAGCCGGCGAGAGCGACGCGGCTTTTCGCGCCCGCATCGACCAAAATATTCTTCGCCCGCAAGCAACGCGCGAGGCGCTTTCGCAAGCGCTCGTTGATCTTACGGGACGCGCGCCGGTGATTTTCGAGCCGACCCGCCCAGAAGATACCGGCAGCTACACAAGCGGTGGCGCGGGCTATGGCGTCGCCGGCGGCTGGGGCGATCTCAATTTACCATTTCAGTGCTTCGTCACCGCCTATCGGCCACGGGAAAACGGTATCGCCAACGTTGCCGGCTGGAATGCTGGCGGCGGTTATGGTGTCGGGCCGATCGAATATGCCGATCTCGCTCTCGCCAGCCTCGGCATTAGCGACAGCGACATCGACGCCGCCATCGCCGCGGTGCTGCCGGCCGCGACCATCGCCTGGACCCGCATCAGCAACTGACCATCCGGCGCCGCAACGTCCGCCGCTAGAGGAGAACCCATGGACCGCAACATCGTCTATCCGGGCGCGATCCCGCTCGACACTGATATTCTCACCATCAATCGCAACACGCTCATCGCCCTTGGCTATCTCGTGCAGGCAACGCTCGGGAGCAATACCGTCGTCGATGGCCTCGCCTGCGCCCCGACCTCGCCGGCCTCGATGAGCGTCACGGTCGGTCCTGGCAGCATCACCACGCTCACCACCATCGACCCGCTCGCCTATGGCGCGCTTCCGGCCGATAATACCGATCCTTTGGTGAAGATGGGCATCAACACCACCCCGACGAGCTTCACGCTGACCGCGCCGACCTCTTCGGGCGAGTCCATCGCCTATCTCATTGAGGCGAGCTTCCTCGAAAGCGACACCGATCCCGTCATTCTTCCCTATTACAACGCCGCCAATCCGGCGCAGCCTTATAGTGGCCCGTCGAATTCCGGCGCGGCGCAAAATACCGCCCGCATCGAGCGCGTGCAGTTGCAGGTGAAATCCGGCGCGCCGGCCCCGACCGGCACGCAAACGACGCCGCCGGTCGATAGCGGCTGGTTTGGGCTCTATGTCATCACCGTCGCTTACGGCGCCACCAGCATCACCGCGGCAAACATCGAAACCTTGGCGACCGCGCCCTTCATTCCCTTCAAACTCCCCGCGCTGACGCCGGGTGTTTCGCGCATGACCGCGTTTGGCCAAAGCGGGACATGGACGGTGCCGAGCGGTATTTCGCAGGTGCGCGCACGGCTCTGGGGGGCGGGCGGCGGCGCGGGTGGCGGCGGCAGTGGCGCCGGCGGCAGCGGCGGCGGCTATGCCGAGGGGTATTTCCCCGTAACACCCGGGACCACGATTGCGATCACCGTTGGCGCCGGCGGCACCTCAGGCCTCGCCGGTGGCACGACCAGTTTCGGCACGTTTGCGTCAGCGACAGGGGGCGCGCCGGGCGGCAGCGGCAGCGCCAACGGCGCTGGCGTCGCCGCCGCCAACGGTGGCACCGGCTCTGGCGGAAGCCTCGGTATTTCTGGGCAGTTTGGCCAAAACGGCCTCGTCTTTCCCGGCGGCGGCTTGGTCGGCGGGAGCGGTGGCGCGGCCTTTGGCGGCGGCGGCGCCTTTGGGCCGGCGGGAAGCAGCTCGACCAGTCTCCCGGGGCTTGATGGCGCCTTCGCCGGCGCTGGTGCCTCCGGCGGCATCGCCGACGGCGCCGGCGGCACGGGCGCCAACGGTCTCGTCATTCTTGAGTGGTGATCAGCAGTTTCGGAGAACGCCATGTCCACGCCCGCAACCCATGTCTGGCAGCCCTCGACCGCGCGCACGGTGGTGCTCGACGGTTTCGTCCCGGTGCCACGCGGAACCCAGCCGGCGGTGCCGGCCCTGCCGATCTGGCCGCTCAAGGACCCGAATGATGTTCTCGACTATCAATTCGACGTCTCGGCAGCGCTCGCGGGCAATCCTGGCGACGGGATCTCGACGCTCTCGGTGACCATCGCGCCCGACAATCCCGGCGATCTCACGCTGAATTCCGCGCTCGCCAATGGCGCGATCGCGGTTCTCTGGCTCGCTGCTGGCCAATCTGGCACGGTTTACACCGTCACTGTCACGATCACCACCTTTTCCGGCCGCACGCTCGCGCGCAGCATTTTGCTGCCGGTCTATTCCCTCTCCTCGCTGCCGGTTCTGCCGGATGATCTGATCACCAACACTGGCCTCATTCTCATCGATCAAAACGGCAATCCGATTCTGATCACGGGCAGCTGAGCATGATGACCATCGACGCCCTGCCGCCGGCGATCTCCGCGGCCGACACCGACGAATATCCGACGAGCCAGAACGGCATCACCCGCAAGGTCACCCGCGCGCAGATATTGGCCGGCGTGCAGCCCGCCTTTGCCCTTGGCGCCAACGCGCTTCTCGGCAATCCTGGCCCTGGCGTCGGCGGCGCGCAAGCGATCGGTATCGGCGCCAATCTCTCGCTCGCGAACGGCGTTCTGAGCGCCGCGGCGGCGCCCTATTCGGTGCCGGCACTCGGCGCCGGGATCGCGCCACAGCCCGGCGATCTCGTCCCGCTCGGGCAGAACGGCGGCAATGTCGCGGTGCCTTACGCGCAGTTCATGCAAAATATCGCGACACTGCCCAATATTTCCGCCTCCGGCATGGTCGCCGTCGCCAACGGCGCAACCGCCAGCCGCACGCTTGGAGAGTTTCTCGAAGACAGCGTCAGCGTCGAGAGCTTCGGCGCCAAGGGCGATGGCGTGACCGACGATACCGCCGCGATCAACGCCGCCCTTGCCTCCGGCCGTCCGCTGCGCTTTGGCCCGAAGACCTATCTCTTGACCGGCCAATGGACGCCGAACACCGCGAGCGCCGTTCTCCTCGGCGCGCCCGGGCAGACGATCCTCCGCCGCGGCGCGCAAAGCACCGGCGATGCGTGGATATCGATCTCGAGTGCCGCGTTCTACGCCGCCGGCATCATCTTTGACGCCAACGCCACCATCACCACCGATAGCTGGGCGGTTCTGGTTACGCCTGCTTGCACCAAGGCGGTGTTTGAGACCTGCGTTTTCACCGGCGCCGGCGGGCCGACGATGGGCTCCGGCCTCGTCATTCAGGCCTCCGATCCTGAGAGCGTGCAATACGAAATTCGCGATTGCGAAGCCTATGGCAATGCGATCCATGGGATCTGGGTGCAGGCGGTGATGGGGGTTGCGATTACCGGAACGCGCGCCCATGACAATGGCAGCTATGGCATCGTCATCGACTACACCGATCCAAACTTCCTTCAAAAACTTCATCTCTGCCTTGTCGCCAATTGCCGCGCTTGGAACAATCAGCGCGGCATCTCGATCGGCAATTTCAACCAGAGCAATACGACGCCGCCGGTCTGGGGCAATGCCAATCCCGACGCGCTGGCGATTCTGGTTGCCAATAATATCTGCCATGACAATAGCGATTACGGCATCGCCGTTGCGGGACAGGCGCTTGCCGTCACCGGCAACATGCTTGTTGATAACGGCGCCAATGGTGCGGGTCTGCTCGCCAATACCGCCTACAGTCTGATCGGCAATAATACCATCGTCTGGCTTAGCGGCACGGCGCCTTACGGCATCGATTCGGGTGGCGCGATCCATGGCGATATCGTCGGCAATTTCATCTCGGGTGCTGCGATCGGTATCAATCCTGGCGGCAGCGAGAATATGCGGGTCTCGCGCAACCGTATCCAGGGGAGCACGCTCTGGGCCATTCAAGTCAATAATGTCGAAACCGACGGCCACGGCAACAATTTCGGTATCAGCTGCACGAACCTCACCATCAGCGACAATTGGATCGGGTTTTCGCAAGGCGGCGGCATCGTTCTGCGCGATGGGCCGGAGAACGTCGTCATACGGAACAACCGCTTCATGGGGACGGGTGCGGCGACGATCGCGCAGTGCCTGACGGCCGCCACCGATTCTGTGTTGATCTCCGGCAACTCCTGGAACGACACGGCGCTTCTTACCATCAATCCGCTCGCCAGCGGCAGCGGGCCGCAAACGCTGGTATTTCCCGACATTGCTGACGAGGTCATGATCACCACGGTCACCGGGCCGATCGCCAGCATGGTGTCTTCCTCACAATATGCCATGGCGGGTGCGATCGGCTTCGTTCGCGTCATCGAAGGTGGGGCGAATTATACCGAGGCGACTGTCGCGATCGGCGGGCCCGGCAGTGGCGCCAGCGCGATCGCATTCATTCGCAATGGCGCGATCATCGGCATCGCGCTGACCAATGCCGGCAGTGGCTATGGCGCGATCGGGGCGTCCATTCCGGTCACTATTAGCGGTGACGGCACCGGGGCCGCCGCAACCGCCTATGTCTCGGCGCCGCTGCCAACCGGCCGGCGGCTTCGCACGCGCTGCAACGAAGCCGTCGTGTTTACCCGCGTCGGCTCGGCGCCGTTTCAGGAAAACTGGACATTGTTCGACCTCACGGTGCCGGCCAATAGTGATGTTGAATGGACGGTGACCTATGGCGCGTGGCGCGCCGGCATCGTGCCGCTCGGCGGCTATTTCGCGTTTCCTGGGGATGGATCGGTCACGTTCGGCAGCGTCAATGGCGGCGATGTGCGCCTTCATCCCAATGGCGCAGGCGTTCTTCGCATCACCTCTGACGCCGCGCCCGAGGGTGTGATCTCGACCATCGGCACCGGCTCGCCGGAAGGCGTCATCGCCGCGCCACCTGGCTCTGATTACCGCAATCTCGCCGGCGGTGTCGGCAGCACATTCTGGGTGAAGCAAACCGGAACCGCGGCAACCGGCTGGGTTGCCGTCGCCTGATTTCGCGACCCGTCACGAAAGGCTTACCATGCCCACCATTCCGCAACTGCCCACCGTCACCTCGGTCAATTCCGATGACGAGTTGCCCTTGCAGCAAAATGGCGTGACCAGCTCGGTCACGGTTGCCACCTTGCTCGCCGGCACCGAGCCCGCGCTCAGCGTGCCGACCGGCTCGCTGCTCGGGCGCGCGAGCCTCGGGGCCGGGAGCCCGGAGACGATCGCGATCGGCAATGGTCTTACTTTCGCCAATGCGACGCTTTCGGCAAATATCGGCACGACGGCGGGAACAGTTGCCGCCGGCAACGATCCGCGCTTGACCGGTGCGTTGCAGAGCACAAACAATCTCTCCGATCTCGCCAATCCGACGCTGGCGCGCGGCAATCTCGGGCTTGGGAGTCTCGCGACACAAAGCGCGTCTGCCGTCGCGATCAGCGGCGGCAGCGTCAGCGCGACCGATCTCTCCAGCGCGACGGCGATCGCAAACGCGACCACGACGGCACGTTCGCTTGCCGCGCGCTTTGCCGATCGCATCAATGTCAATGATTTTGGCCTTGCGCGGAACGGCACAACCGATGATTCGGTGGCGTTCGCCGCCGCCGTCGCCGCCGCAAGCGCTGCCAACAAAGCGCTTTATATCCCGGCCGGTGGCCCGATTTTGCTTGCTGGCGCCGCTCAAATCACGCTCCAGAACGTTGCCCTGATCGGCGATGGCGGCACCGATTTCGGCTATCCCTATGGCAAAAACGGCAGCCAGATCTGGATCACCGCGACGGCGCAATCGCCGTTTCTGATCGGCGCCTCGGTGCTGATCGAGCGCCTTTGTTTTTACTACCCGAACCAGGTCGACCAGCCGAGCGGCCCGATCGTCTATCCGCCGCTATTTCTTGGCATGACCGGGATTTCCGCTGTTGCTGACGTGGTGTTCACCGACAATCAGGTCACCAACGCCTATGATTTCTTCGCGGTTCCGGCGTCGACCACGGTCGGCGATGTGATGTTTACGCGCAACCGCATTTGCGCCCTCAATGTTTGTTTCAATCTTCCCAACGTCGCCGACATCATCTTCATGTCGGACAATTTCTTTTCTTGGGGCGTGTTCCAGGACGAGATGCTGCATTATGGCGGCGGTGCCGCGGCAACGGTTGCGGTCACGCTGACGCTCGCCGCCGGTGTTGCCGCCGGCAGCACGGCGCTCCCGGTCAACAGCGTCGCCAATCTCGTGCCCGGCATGCCGCTCAGCGGCAATGGCGCTATTCCCTATAATGCCACCATCGCCAGCATCTCGGGCAATACCGTTACCATCACCGTGCCGACGCTGGCGGCGCTCGCCGGTGGTGCCACGTTCGAAGCCATTCAGAATAACTACTATCTCCGCAATTACGCGACAACGCGGAGCGTCTGGCTGCTCGTTTCCGGCAATGGTAGCGCCACCGCGCCCTCCTCGACGACCAATGGCGGGCCGATTGCGGTCGGTAATTTCGTGTTCGGCTATCGCACCGCGATCCTCGTCGATGGCGGCACGCTTGCGGGAAATTTTACCGAGACGAATTTCGACTCGATCGGCTCGGTTTTGCAAGTCGTCAATCATGGCGTCCTGCAAACCACGCATTTCGAGAATTTCAGCGTCTATGGCTATATCACAGGCGACACCTCGGCGCCACTGCCGCTGTTTCTGATCGAAAATCCCGCGCCGAATGTTTACGAATCGGCCTCCGGCGCCGATCTCATGCTGACCGTTGCCAACATGGAGGTCGGTTTTTGCGAGGGCATGATTTTCGACATCAAAGGCGATTATGTCTACGAGATTCGCATCACCGACAGCAAGCTCACGCGCTATGCCCATAACGGCGTGATTTCGCCGCAACCTGCTCTTCGCATCGATGCGCCGAACGCGCGTCTCTCTCTCATCGGCAATGATGTTCTGCCGCAAGATGGCGGTGTCGGCGTCCAGATCAGCAACATTCTCGCAGCGACCATTGTCGGGAATTGTTTTTCCGGCTGCGCTGTGCCGATCGATATCGAAACCAATGGCGGGCTTTTGACGCTCGCGGGCAACAGCTCGGTCAACACCAAGGGTGCGAGCGCGATCGCGAGCGGATTGCTTGCCGCCGACGCCGTCACCATCGGCGGGGCGCCAACAGCCGGTGATGTGTTGACGCTCACGGTATCGGGCAGCGCGTTGATCGGCGGCCCGGTTGCGGTGAGCTACACGCTCGTCAGCGGCGATACTCTCGCGAGCGCGGCGCTTGGGCTTGCGAACGCGGTTCAGGCGGCGAGCGTGATCGCGCCGGCGACGACCCTGCAGACCGCACTCGCGGGGGCGAGCACGCTTACGCTCTATGATGCAAGCGCGCTCGCGGTTGGCATGGTGGCCTACGGCAACGCGGCCATCCCGGCCGGTGCGCGGATCACTGCGATCGCCGGCAATACGGTGACACTCAGTGCCGCCATCACTGCCGAGATCGCCTTCAACGGCGCAGTGACGTTCGCAAGCCCGCTTGCCGTGCTTTCGGGAAATTATGCGCCCGCCGCAGGGGTTTTCGTCACCGCTCATCCCAATTCCGAGACGCTCGTGCTCTACGCACCAGCGCAAGCAGGCATCAGCGTCAGCGCAAGCGCCTCCTCTGGCGCGACCGAGACGCTGAGTGTCGCGGCGCTCACGACGACGGCGTCCGCCAACGTCCATGATGTCGGCAATGGCTGGGACAAGCCGAATTACGCCTATGCGCCGGCGCTCAATAGCGTTGTCGCGGGCGCGGTCAACGGGCTTCGGCTGTTTGGCGCCGGAAACGGCGCGCCGCCGGGCCTTGCGAGCGCGGGCGCAGACGCTGCTGTCGATCTCGCGCTTGCAACACAGGGGAATGGCGTTCTGCATTTTTCCGCCAATGGCGCCGATGCCGCCCGTCTCACGCCGATCGCCAACTTCGCGAATTATCTGAACCTCACACCCGGCAGCGCGAGCGCGCCGGCGGCGATCAGCAGCGCCGGCGCGCTTGCCGCCAACGGCGTGACACTCGCCGGCGCCGGCGACGGCGCGGTTGCGCTCGGCTCCGTCGGCGCCGGCGGCTCTCCGGTCGCGCTGCTCGGGGCGCGCGCCGAACAATCCTACAGCTATCAAACGCCGGCGAGCGGTGCCGCGCTCGTCGTTCCAAATAATTGTTCGCTGTTGCAGATCGCCGGCAGCGCGACGCTGGCTGCTCTGAGCGTCACCCTGCCGGCGGCACCGATCGATGGCCAGGAAGTGACCATCGCGACCATCCCCGCCATCACCGCGCTCACCCTCAACGCCAATACCGGGCAGACGATTTCCGGTGCGCCGACGGCGCTTTCGGCAAACAGCGCCGCCCGCTTCATTTTCTTCGCGACCAGCGCGCTTTGGGCGCGCCTGCAATAGGAAGTTTCCACGATGGCTCTGACGAAATCGCTCGATCCCGATCACACCGGCGCGCCAGTGACCTACTGGCGCATCGTCCATCGCCAGGATTTCTTCGATGCCAAACGCATCGAAATCGCGCTGGCCGGGTATGTCTCGGAGGCGGCGCGGCGCGCCGGGTGTAACCCGCTCGGGACGCCGCGATGCTATGCGTTGATGCTCGCCGATTTCCCGCCGGGGACGGATTGGCATGCGATCACCACGGCGATGCTTTACTCAGCCCTCAAGGCGAAGCTTGCCAAGGCCGCGAGCGAGGCGCGTGACGGCAACCCGCGCCGCTTGCCCGAGTTCAATGGCGCACCGGTCGATACGTGTCTCGCCGGCGCCGGAGACGCGTGATGGAAGACGGCAAAAACCATCACGTCCGCTTTGATGGTGTCGTCACCGCTGGCAATCTTCTGTCGCTGCTCGGTATGGTCGGCGCGGTGATCAGTTCGGTGTTTTACGTCGCCGTCACCGTCGGCCATGAGGAGGAGCGGATCACCGCCGAGATCACGCTGCGCGAGAAATCCATCGAAAGTTTGCAGCAGCAATTGATCGCCGCGCGCGCCGACGAAGCCGAGCGCTTCGCCGGGATCGGCCGGCGCATCGATGAAAGCGTCGATGCCGAGCGGGCGGTGATCGCGCAGATCAACGCCGCCCTCAGCCAAATCAACACACGACTCGATACCGCGATTTTGACTGCCCATCCACGGCCTTTGGATGGCGCGACGCGCTGAGAGGAGTTTCCATGACTGTTCGTGACACTCTCCGGCAACCGAGCACGGTTGCCGGCCTTGCCGCTTTGTGTGGTGCGCTCGAGGCGGTGCTGACGAAGCAAATGACGTGGGCGGCGGCGCTGCCGATCGTCGTCGGCGCGGTCGTTTCGATTTTGCTGCCCGACAACAACGCCGCCAAGGCCGACGCGGAGACTCTCGCCCGCGCCGCAGAGCAGCTTGCCGCGCAGCTCGGCGCGCCATCCCAAGCCCCCCAATCCGAGGAGAAACACTGATGCGTCTGTTCCCCATCGCCGCTTTCGCCGGCGCTGCTTTCCTGCTCGGGGCCTGCGTCAACGGCGCGGTCTCGCTCCCGACGGTTGCGACCGACGCCGACAACATCGCAACCGGCCTTGCCGCCGCCGCCAAGGATTTGCGCAACGCCAATGTCTTGAGCGCAGCCCAACTCGTTCAGCTCGATAACGCGCTTTCGGCGGTGCAAGCGGCGGCGGCGGCAGTGGCGCAGGCGACCAGCGCGAGCGCGGCGCAGCCGGAGGTGGCGCAGCTCGCTGCTGCCGTCAATGCCATGGTCGCGGCGCTTTCCGAGGTGCCGACGCTGCCGGCGCCGGTGCCCGAGATTCTCGCCGCCGCCAATGTCATGCTGCCGGTGCTCGAATCCGCCGTTGGGCTGCCGGCGCCAGCCGCCGCCAGTGCGGCGATGACAGCATCTGAGGCCGAGCGGGTGCTCGCCGAGCAGGCGCAAGACTTCCGTGCTGGCCACTGAGGTTTTCGCGCGCTGCTTCGCTGAGACGATCGGCGAGGAAGGCGGCTTTTCCGCCGACCCCGACGATCCCGGCAACTGGACCGGCGGCAGCGTCGGGCGCGGTGCCTGTCGTGGGACGAAATTCGGGATCAGTGCAGCGGCTTATCCCGGGCTCGATATCGCGTCCCTCACGCTCGAGGACGCGAAGGCGATTTATGCCCGCGATTACTGGGCGCCGATCGCGGGCGACAAGCTGCCGCCGGCGCTCGCGATGCTGGTCTTCGATGCTGCGGTCAATGACGGGGTCGCGGAAGCGTCGCGCTGGCTGCAAGCGGCTCTCGGCGTGGCGACCGATGGCGTGATTGGCCCCGTGACGCTCGCCGCTCTCGAAGCACGCCGCAAAGATTTGCTCGGGCTCTGCGCGAGGTTTCAGGCCGCGCGCCTCGCGGCGCTTCCCGACGACCCGCGCTTTCTCGCGGGCTGGCGTCTTCGGATTTGCCGCATCGCGCTTGCGGCGGGAGGGCTGCTCGATGCCGTCTGATCTCGATCTCTGCCGCCTCGTCGCGCAGAGCTATACGCGTGCAACCTGGTTCGCCGGCGAACTCTCGGCGCTTTACACCCTCGTCGACGAGCGTCCGATCTTCGCGATCCCCGGCACCAAGCGCGAAATCGGCGAGTGGCTGCGCGATTTTGCGGCGTGGCCGACGTGGGATGGAACGCTTGGGATCTGCCACGCCGGCTTTTGCGCCGGCGCCTGGGCGCTTTACCGGCGCGCGCCGATGGCGTCCGTCAATTTCAGCGGCGCGATCGTCGTCGGCCATTCGCTCGGCGGCGCGCTCGCGCTCCTGCTCGCCGGCATTCTGGTAGCACGACGGACGCCGCCGGCTGCCGTCGTCACCTTCGGCGCGCCGCGTTGCGGCTCGTGGAAACTGCGGCGCCTCCTCTCACCGATTGCCGTCCGCAGCTATCGCAACGGCGACGATCCGGTGCCGGATGTGCCGTGGCTGCCAGGCGTCTATCTCCACCCGCGCCGCCAAATCGAGATCGGCACCCCGGCGGACGATCCGCTCGCCGATCATCACATCGGCGCTTATGAGCGCGCGCTCGCGCCCTTCGAGGACACCCAATTATGGACCCCATCACGCTTTCTTTCATCGTCTGCCTGATGAGCGCGCCCGCGTGCGAGACGCGCACGCTCGCCGCGCCGTTCCCAACCCCGATCGCTTGTTTGCTTGCCGGGCAGACCGAAGCCGAGCGCTGGCTGCGCGATCATCCGAGCTACCGCCTGCAAAGCTGGCGCTGCGGGCGCGAGGAGAAAGCCCTATGACCGACCATTCGAACATGAAACTCGGCCGCGTGCGCGCGCCGCAAGATCCGCGTCTTGCGCCGCTCCGCGACTATCTCGCGGCACCCCTCGCAAGCCCGGCGTCCGCCGATTGGTTTTCGCGCATCAATGCGTGGCCGATGCTGGCGAATGATGAGGTTGGCGATTGCGCCTGCGCGGCCGTCGGCCACGTCATTCAGCAATGGACGTCTTACACCGACGCGCACCCGGTGGTGATGGACGACGCGCAAGTGCTCGCCGCTTACAGCGCGGTCTCTGGCTACGTGCCCGGCGATCCCGCGACCGATCGCGGCGCGCTCTGTGGCGATGTGCTCCGCTATTGGGCGACGACCGGGATGCCAACCCCCGACGGTGGCCCGGACACGCTCACCGGCGCGGCTTCGGTCGACCCGCGTGATCTCGACGCCGTGCGGCGGGCGGTCGCGACCTTCGGCAATCTCTACGCCGGCGTCGCGCTGCCGCTTTCGGCGCAGAACGAAGACGTCTGGGCGTCCATCTCCGATGCGCCGGGCTCGTGGGGTGGGCACTGCGTGCCGCTCGTCGGCTACAACGAAATCGGGCCGATCTGCGTGACCTGGGGCGCGCTCAAGCAAATGACCTGGGAATGGTGGGCAACCTACGCCGAGGAAGCCTATGCGCTGCTCTCGCCCGATTGGCTCCGCGCCACGGGGGCCGACCCCGCGGGCGTCGATTGGGCGCGGCTCGAGGCGGCGATGCGCGTGCTCGCGCTCTCGCTTTCCGTCACGTGAGATGGCTGAGCGCGAGATAGGCGCGGCTTTGCATTTCGATCAGCCGTGAGGCGGTGCGCTCGAAGGCGCGCGCGCCCTCGCCATCGCGATAGAGTCCGTCCGGCGGCGCGGCGGCGGAGGCGAAGAGTTTGACGCGATGGTCGTAGAGCGCATCGATCAAGGTGATGAAGCGCCGCGCCTCGCCGAAATTATCGGGCGACAGACGCGGCACGGCATCGAGCACCAGCGCCTGGTAATGGGTCGCGAGCGCGAGATAATCGCCGGCGCCGAGGGCTGTGCCGCACAATGTGGCGAAATCGAAGCGCGCGACATGCCCCGCGGCGAGCGGCACCAGGAAACGCCGCCCCATCACGTGAAGGCGAGCCGGCGCCGGCGCCACCCCTTCGGCGAGGGTCGCGAAAATCTCATCGAGCGCCGCCTCCGCCCGCGCATCCGCCGGAACCAGCCAGGCGGCCATGCTCTCGAGCCGCCGCCGCCGCCAATCCCGCCCCCCCTCCATCACCAGCACGTCGAGATGGCTTTTGATCAGTTCGATGAAGGGGAGAAAGGCGTCGCGCCCGGGCTGGCCGCGAAATAGATCGTCGGGCAAGGTGTTCGAGGTCGCGACAACGACGACGCCGCGCGCAAACAGCGCCTCGAACAAGCGGCCGAGAATCATCGCATCCGCGATGTCATTGACCTGGAACTCGTCAAAACAGAGGAGTGCCGCGCCGGCGGCGATGTCGTCGGCGAGCGGCGGGATCGGGTCGGCGCCCTCGGGGTGGCGCTGCTTCCAGCGATGCACGCTGGCATGCGCATCCTGCATGAAACGGTGGAAATGCAGGCGGCGCTTGCGCTGGAGGGGGGCGCTCGCGAAAAACATGTCCATCAGCATCGATTTGCCGCGCCCGACCTCGCCGACGATATAAAGCCCGTGCGGCCGTTCCTCGGGCGCGCCCTCGGCCGGCTTGCGGCGGAGGAAACGCGCGAGCAGCCCGTTGCTCGCCGGCTGTGGCTGCGGGTCATAATCGCGAAGCCGCGCCCATAGGTCCTGCAGCCGCTCCGCCAGAAGCGCCTGGGCGGGGTCGGTTGCGAGAACGCCCTCGGCGAGGCGGGCACGATAGGCGGCAAGCGGGCCTTGCTCGGCCCGCAATGGTCGGCTCTGGTCATCCATGCTGGCCTGGCCCATAGCGCCACCGCCGGCGGCGGGCAATCGCGGTGGATGAAGTGGCCGCGAACCGTGCTATATAAGCGTGGCGAGACAACCCTGAGCGAGCCCGCCATGACCCTCCTCGATTACGAGCGCCTGAGCGTCGCGCCGGTCGCGACCGACCCGTTCCCCCATATCGTCGTGCCGCATTTCGTGCCCGAGCCGGCGCTGCCGGCGGTGTTTGGTGATCTGCCGCGGATGACCAAGCGCGGCTCGTTCCCGATCGCCTCCCTGGCGCTTGGCCCCGCGGCCGCGGCGTTGGTCGGCGAACTCGAGGGCCCGCGGTTTCGCGCCGCCATCGCGACACGGTTCGGCCTCGACCTCGATGACGCGCCGACGATGGTGACGCTGCGCGGCCAATCCACCGAGCGCGACGGGCATATCCATTGCGATTCGACCGCGAAACGCGTCACCGTGCTGCTCTATCTCAACCCCGAAGACGAGTCCTGGGGCCAGCACGAGGGCTGCCTCCGCCTGCTCCGCAGCCGCGATCTCGAGGATTTCGCGGTCGAGGTGCCGCCGGTGAACGGCACCCTGCTCGTCTTTCCCAACAGCGCGACGGCCTGGCACGGCCATAAAACCTTCATCGGTCAGCGCTTCGTCATCCAGCTCAATTATATGACGAACGACGCCGCCGCCCGCTCCGAGCTCCGCCGCCATCGCCTCTCCGCCTTCGTCAAGCGCCTGACCGCAGCGGCGTGAGGCGCTAAACCGCGCCGGGCGCCGGCGGCGCGAGCCATGCCCGCTGAGCCATGCCCGCTGAGCCATGCCCTCTGAGCCATGCCAGGATTGAGACGCAGCCTTGCGAGCATGCCGGGGCTTGGCCCAAGGCGCGCGCCAGGCCCGCGCAAAAAGGCGTTTCTGCCCCACCCCAGCCCTTCGCTTGCCTTGCCGCCCGCTCTTTCGGCGCAGGCGAAACCTCGCTATCATTAAAACCAACAATGGGGCGATATGCCACCCGTATCGCAAGCAGGCGATCGCGGAATAGGCTGCCCCCCTGAGCGCTGGCGGGCAAACGGCTGGCGGGCAAACGGAAGGAAACGCGCTTGCAGTCGACCGATATCGGTAATCCCGACTATTTTCACAAAGTCGTCGATTGCCAATGGGCCTGTCCGGCCCACACGCAAGTCCCGGAATATATCCGGCTGATCGCCGCCGGGCGCTATGCCGATGCCTATATGGTAAACTGGAAATCCAATGTTTTCCCCGGCATTCTCGGCCGCACCTGTGACCGCCCGTGCGAGCCGGCCTGCCGCCGCGGCCGGGTGGAGGCGGATCCGGTCGCGATCTGCCGCCTCAAACGCGTCGCCGCCGATTATAAGGGCGATATCACGGAGCGCATGCCGCGGCCGCCGGCGACGCGGACGGGGAGGCGGATCGCCTGCGTCGGCGCCGGGCCGGCATCGCTCACGGTCGCGCGCGATCTCGCCGCCGCCGGCCACGATGTCACGATTTTCGATGGCGAGGCGAAGGCCGGCGGCTTCATTCGCTTCCAAATTCCCCGCTTTCGCCTGCCCGAGACGGTGATCGACGAGGAAGTGGGCTATGTTCTCGATCTCGGCGTGCGCGCGCGGCTCGGCGAACGCGTCAACAGCCTGAAAACCTTGCTCGGGGAGGGGTATGACGCGATTTTCGTCGGCTGCGGCGCGCCGCGCGGGCGCGATCTCGAGGTTCCCGGCCGCGCCGAGGCGGCGGCCAACATCCATATCGGCATCGACTGGCTGGCTTCCGTCAGCTTCGGCCATGTGAAGGCGATCGGCAAGCGCGTCATCGTGCTCGGCGGCGGCAATACGGCGATGGATTGCTGCCGCTCTGCCCGCCGCTTGGGCGGCGAGGAGGTGCGCGTCATCGTCCGCTCCGGCTTTGAGGAGATGAAGGCGTCGCCTTGGGAAAAAGAGGACGCGATGCGCGAAGACATCCCGATCCTCAATTATCTCGCGCCGAAAACGGTAGTGCATGAGCAGGGCCGGCTGGTCGGCATGACGTTTACGCGCGTGCGCGCCGAGTATGACGCAAATGGCCGCCGCCATCTCGTGCCGACCGGCGAGCCCGACGCGTTCGTTCCCGCCGATGACGTTCTGGTCGCGATCGGGCAGGAAAACGCCTTCCCCTGGATCGAGCGCGACGCCGGCATCGCCTTTGAGCGCAACGGCCTGCCGGTGCTCGATCCGGTGACGCTGCAATCGACGCTGCCGCACGTGTTTTTCGGCGGGGACGCGGCTTTTGGGCCGAAAAACATCATTTGGGCGGTCGCGCACGGGCATCAGGCGGCGATATCGATCGACCTCATGCTG
The DNA here is from genome assembly GCF_003352165.1 of Acidibrevibacterium fodinaquatile. Taxonomy (GTDB): domain Bacteria; phylum Pseudomonadota; class Alphaproteobacteria; order Acetobacterales; family Acetobacteraceae; genus Acidibrevibacterium; species Acidibrevibacterium fodinaquatile. The sequence continues at coordinate 398,115 of NZ_CP029176.1, read as the reverse complement.
CGTGGCCAGGATCCGCATGACCGGCCGCCGCCGCATGTCGCGCTGGTCAGCCAGAAAATGGGCATTCATGAATGGAGCTATGACAACGCCGTCTCCATCGATCTCCGCTACAAAGTGCCACATATCGAAAAAGGGAGGGCGCTTCGCGACATCGCGGCGGAGGTCGAACTCGGCTTCGATGCTGAGCTTGCCTTCAAGGAGGCGCAGCGCTGCCTCAACTGTGACGTGCAGACCGTCTTCTCCGCCAAACTCTGCATCGAATGCGATGCCTGCGTCGATATCTGCCCGGTCGATTGCATCACCTTCACCGCCGATGGGACGGAGGCCGAGCTGCGCACCCGCCTCAACGCGCCGGCGCATCATCTCGAGCAGGCGCTTTATGTCGCGCATGGGCTGAAAACCGGCCGCATCATGGCGAAAGACGAGGATGTCTGCCTCCATTGCGGCCTTTGTGCCGAACGCTGCCCGACCGGCGCGTGGGATATGCAGCGTTTTCTGCTCGATCTCGCGCAAGTCGGCGCGCCGCAACCCGCGCCTGCGCTGTGAGCGCCGCCATGACCGCCGCACCCCAGATCAATGATTTCATCGTCCGCTTCGCCAATATCAACGGCTCCGGCTCGGCCAGCGCCAATGCCCTGTTCGCCCGCGCGATCTTGCGCATGGGCGTGCCGGCGACGCCGCGCAATATTTTTCCCTCCAATATCCAAGGGCTGCCGACTTGGTATGAGGTGAGGGTTTCGCAATCCGGCCATCTCGGCGCGCGCGCCGGCACTGATCTCATGGTCGCGATGAACCCGCAGACTTGGGAGCGCGATCTCGCCGCGATCAAGCCGGGCGGCTATCTGTTTTATGATTCGACCCGGATCGTGCGCAAACTGCGTGACGATATCACGGTTCTCGGCATGCCGCTGACGGCGCTCTGCAACGAAACCTACGCCGAGCCGCGCGAGCGACAGATTTTCAAAAACATCATGTATGTCGGCGCGCTCGCCGCCTTGCTCGACATCGCGCCGACGGTGCTTGAGCATTTGCTTGCCGAGCAATTCAAAGCCAAGGAGAAGCTGATCGCGCCGAACGTGACGGCGATGCGGCTCGGCTATGACTATGCGCGCGCGCATTTCGCCTGCCCGATCGGCTTGCGCGTGCAGCGTGCGGAGGCGGTCGGCGAGCGTATTTTCATCGACGGCAACAGTGCCGCCGCACTCGGTGCGATTTATGGCGGCGCGACGGTTTGCGCTTGGTATCCGATCACGCCTTCGACCTCGCTCGCCGAAGCCTTCACGCGCTATACCAATCGCTTTCGCAAAGAGCCCGAAACCGGGCGCCTGCGCGCCGCGATCGTGCAGGCGGAGGACGAACTCGCGGCGATCGGCATGGTGATCGGGGCGGGCTGGAACGGCGCGCGCGCCTTCACCGCGACCTCCGGCCCCGGCATCTCGCTGATGCAGGAATTTCTCGGCCTCGCCTATTTCGCGGAGATTCCGGCAGTCGTGTTCGACGTCCAGCGCGCCGGCCCCTCGACCGGCATGCCAACCCGCACCCAGCAAGGCGACGTGATGGCCTGCGCCTATGCCTCGCATGGCGACACCAAGCATGTCCTGCTGTTTCCTGAAGACCCGCACGAATGCTTTCTGTTCGGCGCGCAGGCGTTCGATCTCGCCGATCGGCTGCAAACCCCGGTTTTCGTCATGCTCGATCTCGATATCGGCATGAATGAACGCCTCTGCGCGCCCTTCACCTGGAGCGATGCGCGGCGCATGGATCGCGGCAAGGTGATGACGGCGGCGGAGCTGGAAGCGGGCCGGGATTTCGGGCGCTATCGCGATGTCGATGGCGACGGCATCCCCTATCGCACCTTGCCCGGCACGCATCCAACCAAGGGCGCCTATTTCACCCGCGGCACCAGCCGCGACGAATATGCCCGCTATACCGAAGAGGGCGATGCCTACCAGCGCAACATGGAGCGGCTGCTCCGCAAATTCGCAACCGCCAAGGCACTCGTGCCGCGGCCGGAGCGGCGTGACGCCGCAACGCCGGCGCCATTTGGCGCGATTTATTATGGCTCGACCGCGCCTGCCATGAACGAAGCCGCGGATATGCTGGCGGCCGACGGCGTGCCCCTCGATCTTCTGCGTATCCGCGCCTTTCCCTTCCATGACGAGGTGTTCGCCTTCATCGCGCAACACGAAAAGGTTTTCGTCGTCGAGCAGAACCGCGATGCGCAGTTGCGCGCGCTGCTGATCCTCGAAGGCGAGATCGATCCCGCCCGTCTGGTGCGGGTGCTGCATTATGACGGAACGCCGATCACCGCGGAATTCATCGCCGACGCCATCGGCGGCACGATTGGCGGTGCCAGCAACGTCGTCCCCTTGCGCAAGGCGGCGCCATGATCTGGGCTGCGCTGTCTTTTCCCTCTCTCATCCCCCTCCTCGCCGCGTGCTCACGCGGGGGCATTGCATCGGACCACACCCCATGAGTTTCCTGCCGAAACCGCAACTGCATCACCCGGAACTCGCGACCAACGCGGTCGGCTATACGCGGCGCGATTATGAGGGCGCGATTTCCACGCTCTGCGCCGGCTGCGGCCATGATTCGATCAGCGCCGCGATCATCCGCGCCTGTTTCGAGCTGTCGCTGCCGCCGCACCGTATCGCGAAACTCTCTGGCATCGGGTGTTCGTCGAAAACACCAACCTATTTCCTTGGCGCGGCGCACGGCTTCAATTCCGTGCATGGCCGCATGCCGAGCGTTGCGACCGGCGCCTATCTCGCCAATCGCGATCTGATCTATCTCGGCGTCTCGGGCGATGGTGATTCGGCCTCGATCGGCCTCGGGCAATTCGCGCACGGGCTGCGGCGCGGCATCAACATGACCTATATCGTCGAGAATAACGGCGTCTATGGCTTGACGAAGGGGCAATTCTCGGCGACCTCCGACCGCGGTTCGACGAGCAAAAAAGGTGTCACCAACGCCGATTCAGCAGTCGATCTGGTGGCTTTGGCGTTGCAGCTCGGGGCAACCTTCGTCGCCCGCAGCTTCTCCGGCGACAAGGAACAGCTCGTGCCGCTGATCAAGGCGGCGCTCCAGCATCCTGGCGCCGCCTTCATCGATTGTCTCTCGCCCTGCGTTCAGTTCAACAACCACCCGGGCAGCACCAAGAGCTTCGACTATGTGCGCGAACATAACGAGGCGGTGAACCGGCTCGATTACATCACCGCCCGCGCCGCCATCACCGCCGAGTACGCGCCGGGCGCGGTCGAGGAAGTGGTGCAGCATGATGGCGGCGTGTTGCGCCTGCGCAAGCTCGCCGCCGATTACAATCCGCATGACCGCACCAGCGCGCTCGCCTATCTGCAGGAGCGGACCGTGGCCGGCGAGATCGTCACCGGCCTGCTTTATGTCACCCCTGAGCCCGAGGATCTCCACCGCCATCTCAATACGGTGGCAACGCCGCTCAACGCTTTGGACGATGCTGCCCTCTGCCCGGGCGCGGCGGCCTTGGCCGGCGTGAATGCCGCCTTGCGGTATTGAGCCTTGGTGATCCCTGCGCGCCGCCGCGATCATCCTTGGCCGCGACAGCGCATCGAGCGGCGCCTAGCCCCGGCGTTTGCCATGGATCGGCTGATTGGCTGATTGGCCGATCGGCTGATTGGCTGGGGGACCTGGATTCGAACCAAGGCTGCCCGGGTCAGAGCCGGGAGTTCTACCGCTAAACTATCCCCCAAAGCCGGCCTTTTGGCGAGTGCGCGGGGGCTCCTTACCATAGAGCGCGCAGGAGCGGCAAGCCGCTCGGATGCGGCGGTCGATCATGGATCGCTGATTTTCCGCTTGGCGTGAGCGCCGGTTCGGGGGAAAGTCGCCGCTGAGGGGTATCGCGGATGAGACCTGGCGGATGAGGTATCGCGGATGAGCGGGACAGGCGGGCTTTCGCCGCTCGATCGGCCGAATTCCTATATCGGCCGCGCCGTGCCGCGGCCGGATGCGGCGCGGCTCGCGCGCGGCGGCGGGCGTTTCGTCTCCGATCTCGTCGTCCCGCGCATGCTGCATGTCGTTTTTTTGCGCTCACCCCACGCCCATGCCCGCATCCGCGCGATCGACACCGCGCCGGCGCGCGCGCTGGCGGGCGTTGCCGCGGTGTTCACCGGCGCCGATCTCGCAGCGCATGTCCGCCCCTGGGTCGGCGTGCTCAGCCATCTCAAAGGGCTGAAATCGCCGCCGCAATACCCGCTCGCGATCGAGCGCGCCTGCTGGCAGGGCGAGGCCGTCGCCGCCATCGTCGCCGAAAGCCGCGCGCTCGCCGAAGACGCGGCCGAGCTGGTCGTCGTCGATTATGAGCCGCTGCCGGCGCTGACCGATCCCGAAGCCGCGCTCGCCCCCGGCGCCATGGTGCTGCACCCCGAACTCGGCGACAATCTCGCCTTCGAACGCCTGCTCGAGGTCGGCGCCGTCGATGACGCGTTGGCCAGCGCCGACCAGGTGATCACCGAGACCCTGACCTTCGGCCGCCATACCGGCGTGACGCTCGAGCCGCGCGCGGTGCTCGCCGAATGGGATCCGGCGGCCGAGCGGCTCACGGTGCATCAGGGCACGCAAGCGCCGCACATGCTGCAAAACATCTATGCGACCCAGCTCGGCCTTGCCGAAGCGCAAGTGCGCATCCTCTGCCATGATGTCGGCGGCTCGTTCGGCATCAAGGTCCATGCCTATCCCGACGAGATGGCGACCGTCACCCTCGCGCGCCTCCTCGCCCGGCCGGTGAAGTTCGTTGCCGACCGGCTGGAGAGTTTCGCCTCTGACATTCACGCCCGCGACCATCGCGTCACCGCCCGCCTCGGCGTCATGCGCGATGGCCGCATCACCGCCTTTGCGATTGACGATCTCACCGGCATCGGCCCCTATTCCGTCTATCCCCGCACCAGCGCCGTCGAAGCCAATCAGGTCGTCAATCTCGTCGGCGCCCCCTATGATTTCGCCCATTACCGGGCGCGCGCCCGGGTGGTGTTTCAGACCAAGACGCCGATGAGCCAATATCGCGCCGTCGGCCACCCGATCGCAACCACGGTGACGGAATCGCTGATCGACCGCGCCGCCGCCGCCCTCGGGCTCGATCCGCTGGCGATGCGGCGGCGCAATCTCATCGCCGATGACGCCTATCCCTGCACCTCGGCGGCCGGGCTGCGCTTTGAAGCGCTGTCGCATCACGCCGCCCATGAGAAGATCGCGGCGATGATGGATTATCCGTCCCTGCGCCGCGAGCAAGCGCGGCTGCGCGAGCGCGGCATTCTGCGCGGCATCGGGATTGCGAGCTTCGTTGAAATCACCAATCCCGGCGCGGCGTTTTATGGCGTCGGCGGCGCGCGGATTTCCTCCCAGGATGGCGCCGTCGTCCGGCTCGATGCCAGCGGCAACGTCACCCTCCAAAGCAGCGTCACCGAGCAGGGCCAGGGAAGTGCGACGATGATCGCGCAGATCGCGGCGAGCGCGCTCGGGGTGACGATGGCGCGGGTGCGCGTCGTCCTCGGCGATACCGATATGACGCCTTATGGCGGCGGCACCTGGGCGTCACGCGGGGCGGGCATCGCCGGCGAAGCCGCTTGGCGCGCCGCCGCCGCTTTGCGCGCGCAGATCCTCACCATCGCCGGCGCCATCCTGCAAGCCAAGCCCGACGCTCTCGACATTCGCGACAACGCCATCGTCGATCGCGAGACGGGCAATCGGCGGCTCGATCTCGCCGAACTCGCGCGCATCGTCTATTTCCGCCCCGACACCCTGCCCGAAGGCCTCCAGCCGGAGCTGATCGCGACCCGCCATTACGTGCCGCGCGAATATCCCTTCGCCTTCACCAATGGCGTCCAAGGCTCTTATCTCGAACTCGATCGCGAAACCGGCACGGTCACGCTGCTCCGCCATTTCGTGGTCGAAGATTGCGGCCGGGTGATCAATCCCCGCCTCGTCGATGAACAGATCCGCGGCGGCGTGGTGCAGGGGCTCGGCGCCGCCTTGTTCGAACACTGCCGCTATGACGCCGAGGGGCAGCTGCAAAACGCCAACCTCGCCGATTATCTGGTGCCGATGGCGGCCGAAATGCCGGATATCGACATTACCCATCTCTGCTCGCCCACCGCCGAGTCGACCATTGGCGCCAAAGGCGCGGGCGAAGCCGGCACCGCTGGCGCGGCGGCGGCGGTCTTGAACGCGGTGAATGACGCGCTCTCGCCGCTCGGGGCGCGGGTTGCGGCGCTGCCGATCACGCCCGAGAGCGTGCTGGCGGCGATCGAAAGCGGCGCTGCGGCCTGACGGGGCACGCCCGCTTTGTCGCGGCGCCGGTCAGGACGACGATTTCTGCGTCTGGCTTTTTTGCGCTTGCGTCTTCGCCTTGGTTTTACCGGCCGGCGCGGCCGGGCAGAGGGTGAGCGAAATCGGCTGCACGATCGCTTGCCCGGCGGCGAAATCGGGGAGTGCGGCGCCGTCACGCAGCGCCATCACCTGGGCGAAGGCGTTGAGATTCTGATCACAGAACTGCGTGCCCTGCTTTAACCCCTGTTCGGAGAGGGTATTGGCGAGCAGCGTCGTGTAATCGTCATGCCGCTTGCGCGCGGCGCGGCCATAGGCGCGGGCGAAATAGGCGTCGAGGATTTTGTCCTGCTGATCGAGGGTCAGGCGATAGCGGGTGACGAAATCGTTGTATTTCTCGTGCGCGTTGCAGGTCAGCGCGGTGATCATCAGGCGGCTTTTCAAGGCCGCGACATCGAACGCGCTTTTGTCCGCCGGCCGCGCACACGGCTCGGCCGCGGCGGCGAACGCGGGCGCGAGCCAAAGCGCGGCCAGCCAAGCCGCCACCAGCCGACGCGCCAGGTTTCGCTTTCCGTTCGTCATCGAACCCTATCTCCTCCAAGAAAACGCAAGGCACGCGGGCACGGCGTCAATGGGGGGGCGCGAAGCCGAGAAAGCCCGCCCCCGGGTCGGGCGTGCCGGTGAAGGCAATTCCGGTCGCGATGGCGCCGGCCGGCGCCGCGTGCCCGCCACGCGGCGCCGCGTCCGGCAGCCGCGTCAGCGCCGCCATTTTGGACTCCGAACGGCTCAGCACCGAAATATCCGCAACCCCATTCTGCGCGTTGTCATCGCCGCTGGCGGCGCCACGCATCGAGAGCAAGGTGAACGCGATCGCATGCCAGCCGAGATCGACGGCAAGCTCGAGCGGCGTCTCGCCGAGCACGTCATGCGCGTTCAGTTGCGCCCCGCGCGACAGCGCATCGCGCACGCCCGCGAGATCGCCGCGCTCGATCGCGTCAAACAGCGCGTCATTGGGGGACATTTCCGCCGCCGGCTTGCTCGCCGGCGCGACCTGATCGGTGGTCGAAACCGCGCCCGGCAAGGCGGGCGCGAGCGCCGGCGCTTCCTTGTCGCTGGCGTTGGAGCCGGCCGGCCCGGCGCCCCCCGGCGCGCCCCCCGGCGCGCCGCCCGCGCCGCCGACAGGGGTTGCCACCTGCGCGAACGCGCCATTCGCCACCAAGCCCGTCGCGAGCAGCGCCGCCAACGCCAGCGCCGGCGCGATCGCACCGGCGCGCCATCGCGAGCGATGATCGGCAAAAACGCGCATTGAACCCTCTCGCTCCTTCAGTTCAGCCACCAAAATCCGGCATTGAGATAGGCAGCATAGAGCACCCAGCCCGCATAAGGCAGCATCAACGTGGTGGCAAGCCGATCGATACGCGAAAAAGCGACGATGGTGATGGCGATCATGACGATCAGCGCCGCCATCACCGCAAGGCCGGCGAGCGGGCTTTCGAGCCCGAAAAACGCCGGCGTCCAGAGCGCATTGCACAGCAATTGCCAGCCCCAGAGGCTGAGCGCCCGCGCCCGCCGGGGTGTCACGACGCGCGGCTCGCGCCAGACCCGCCAGCCGGCAACGCCGATCAGCACATAGAGCACCGACCAGACCACCGGGAAAGCCCGGTTGGGCGGCGTCCCGGGCGGACGGGTGAGCGAGGGATACCAATCATGCACCGAAATCTCGGTGATCGCGCCGGACGCGCCGCCAACGAGCAGCGCGAGCCCCACGAACCCGATCAGCGCGAGCAGCGCCGGCCAAGGCGGGGACGCGCCCGGTGATGTGCCGCGTTCAGGGGAATCGATGTTTTGGAAGACACACCCCTCCCTGCTGTCGATGGTGGCTCGCGCCGCTCATCGGCCTTCTTGCCGCCAGGCGATGAGCATGAGCGCGAGAATGATCGCCAATGCGGCGACGTTCGGCAAGAGCGGCAACGCCGCGATGCCGGTCACGATGTGATCGTGATTGCGGCGCAAGCCAATCCAATGCGCGCCGGCGCCGCGGGCATCGGGTTCGGTGCGGCGGAGCGCCGGCGCGCCGTCGGGGTCGAGCCAATGGATGCTGCCGCCGCTCGCCGCAACCAGCGGCGCGAGCTTGGTCGCGGTGGCGCGGAGATCGGCCATTTCCAGCGGGTCGCCGCCGGCCGCGGCGGCGAAAGCGGTGCGCCCGTCCGCATCCGCCCGCCACACGCCGGGCACGCTTGCCGGTAGTGTCGCCGTCGCCCGTCCCGGCGCGGTCTCGCTCAGCGCGACCGTGCTCTTTCGCCCCTCGGGGTCGGTCACCGTCACCGCGCCCGGCGGATGGGCCGCGAGGCTGCGGCTTTCGATCGAAAGGCGCCCGTCCTCGATGCGCGCCGAAAGGGCGTTTTCCTCGAGCTCGGGCTCCTTCATCAGCCAATGCGCGACCCGCCGCAACAATTCCGCTTGCGGCCCGCCGCCCTGATGGCCGCGCGACCAGAGCCAGATCTGATCGGAAAGCAACAGCGCGACCCGCCCCTTGCCGACATGATCGAGCAGCAAGAGCGGCTGGCCGTCCGGCGTCTGCATCACCACTTGGCCATGCCCCTCGCCGACCGCGATATGGCGATACCACGACCCCCAGGCCGGCGCCGCCCCCTCATGCCAGCCGGGAAGAGCGGCGGTCACCGGATGGCGTTCGCCGAGCGCCGTCACCTGCGGGCGGAACGCGCCGTTGACCACCGCATCCTCCCCCTCCGCCGGCTCGGCCGGCAGAATATCGGCGAGCGGGGTTGCGCTCAGGCTGCCGGGGCCGGCGAATTCCGGCCCGACGCTCATCAACAGCGCCCCACCCCGGCGGACATAGTCGGCGATATTCTGGAGATAGATCATCGGGAGAATGCCGCGGCTCTGGAAGCGGTCGAGAATAATCAGATCAAACTGGTTGATCTTGACTTGGAACAATTCGCGCACCGGAAAGGCGATCAGGGCCAGCTCGTTGAGCGGCGTCAGATCGTCCTTCTCGGGCGGGCGGAGGATGGTGAAATGAACGAGATCGACCGCCGGATCGGCTTTCAGGAGACGCCGCCAGGTGCGCTCGCCGGGATGCGGCTCGCCAGAGACCAGAAGAACCCGCAGGCGATCACGCACGCCGTTGATGGTGACGACGGCGCGGGCATTGAGCGCCGTCACCGCCCCAGGGAGGGGCGCCGCTTGGAGATCGATCACCGAGGGGCCGGCCCGCGTGATCGGGATTTCGATGTCATAGGGGTGGCCGATCGGCGCTTGCAGGACGCGCGGCGGCTCGCCATCGCGCCGCAACGTCAGCGCCGTCTCGCGCGCCGGGCGGGCGACGCCAAGATCGTCGATCTCGACCCGCAGAGTGACCGAGCGGCCGACGATGCCATAGCCCGGCGCCTCGAGGACGCGGAGGCTACGATCGGTCTCCTCGCCCTTGGCCGGGATCAGCACCTGCAGCGGCGCGCCCCCCCAATCGGGCTTGGCGGGAATGTCATGGACCTCGCCATCGGTGATCGCGATGATGCCAGCGCGGCGGCTTTCGGGAATATCGGCGAGCGCCCGCCGCGCTGCGGCGAAAAGCTGCGTGCCGTCATGGCCGGTATCGGGGACGATGACGCTGCGAAGCTCGAGATCGGGGAATTTTGCCGCGTCTTCGACGAGCCGCGCCCGCGCCGCGTCCGCAAGTGCGGCGCGCTCGCCGATCGCCATCGAGGCGCTGTGATCGATCACCAGCAAACCGATATCGCTCAAGCCTTGCCGCGTCTCCTGCACCAGGCGCGGCCCGGCGAGCCAGAGCAGCAGAACGAGAAACGCGGCCAGCCGCCACCAAACCCCCCGCGCCCGCCGCCACAGCGCCGGCGCCAGCACAATAAGCGCCGCGAGCGCCAAGAGGCCGAGCAGCCAGAGCGGCACCAGCGGCGCGAAGCGAAGGGCGGCGATCGTATTGGCCGCGCTCATTGCCCAAGCCGCTCCAGAAGTGCCGGCACATGCACCTGATCGCCCTTGTAATTGCCGGTCAGGGCATACATCACGAGATTGACCCCGAAACGGTAGGCGAGCAGGCGCTGGCGCTCGCCGCCGGGGATGACGGCGTAGGGGTGGTGGCCGTCGGCATCGGTCGCCCAGGCCGCCGCCCAGTCATTGGCGCCGATGATCACCGGGCTCACGCTGTCATTGCTGCGGTCCTGATCGCGCTGCACCCAGACCGTCGCGCCGTCATAACGCCCGGGAAAATCGCGGAGCAGATAAAAGGTCCGCGCCAGCACGTGATCGACGGTGAGCGGTGCGAGCGGCGGAATACTGAGCGCGGCGCCGAGCCGGCGCAGCATCGCCGCCCCCCCGGGATTGAACGCGGCCCCGGCATCGGCGTCGCGGGTGTCGATCAGGATGATGCCGCCATGGCTCATATAGTCATTGAGCGCCGCGACCTCGCCGGCGGCCGGCGGCGCCGTGGTGATCGGCCAATAGAGCAGCGGATAGAAGCTCAGATCGTCGCTCCCCGGCGTCACCGCGGTCGGTGCTGCGAGGCTGGCGGCGGTGTGCTCGTTGACGTAATCGGAAAGCCCGGCAAGGCCGCTCCGTGACACTCGGTCGACATCCTCATCGCCGGTCACGACATAGGCGAGCCGCGTTTGCAGCGCCGGATTGTCGCTCGCCGGCATCTCCGCGCGCCCTGCGATCGGCACGGCGAGGAGAAGGGCGAGCGCGGCCCAGCGGGCGCGTAAAACCCCGCGCAGGAACAGCGAAAGCAGCAGATCGAGCACGAAGAGGGCGAGCGCCGCCGCCAGCAGGTCGGGGCCGAAGGCGCGCGTGCGGCCAAGCGCGCCATAATCTGCGACCCGCGCGCCGGCGATCGCGCCGGCGGCGGCGAGCGGTGGCAGGCCATCGGCGAGATTGCGCGCAACCCTCGCGTTTTCCGGCCCAAAGAGCCCGGGCGGGAAGGCGGGCGAGGGCGGCGTCGTCAGAAACGCGGCGACGGCGAGCGGGCGCGCGCTAGAGCCCGGCGGGCCGAGCACGCCGAACCCGTCGAGCGTCTCGGCCGGGGCGAGTGGCGCGGCATCGCGCGGCGCCGCGATCCCGGCGGAAAGCCCGACGATCCGGCGCAGCATCTCGATGAAAAGGCCAGAAAGCGGCAGATCGGACCAATCGGCATTGGCGGTGACATGAAACAGCACGACCCGCCCCGCCCCGCGCGCCGCAGCGGTCACCAGCGGGGTGCCGTCGCTGAGCGCGGCCCAAGTCTGGCCGGCGAGCGCCGCCGTCGGCTCGGCGAGCACCTGGCGGGTGACCGTCACCTCATCGGGCACCGAAAGACCGGCGAAGGGCGAGGTGGGCGGAAACGGCGCGAGATGCGCGGGCTGCCCCCAGGACATCGCGCCGCCGATCGCGCGATCGCCGGTGATCAGCCGCACCGGCAGGAAGCTGTCGGGGTGTTCGGCGAGCCGCGGCCCGGCGAAGCGGACCAAAACGCCGCCGCCATCGACGAAACGGGCGACCGCGGCGGCCTCATCGGCATCGGCGATCGGCCGGTCGGCGAGGATGAGGACCGAGAGCGGCCGGGCCAGCAGATCGGCGAGATTGCCCTCGCGAATCTCGGCATAGGGGGAGAGCGCGCGCCGGAGATAGTAGAGATCGCCGATCAGCGGCACCTCGGCGCTGATCGCGTCGGCCGCGGCAAGCCCGACCGGGCGGCGGCGCCAGCGCTCGTCGAGCAAAACCACGCCACCCGCCGAGGCCGGCCCCGCCAGCACCAGCCGGGCGAGCTGATTGCGGATCTCCGGCGGCAGGCGAAACGCCGCCTCGCCGCCCGCAGCCCCAGGCCCGAGCGTGATCGCGGTTTGCGCCAGGGCGCGGCCATCGCCGGTTTCGGCAAGCACAATGGCGGGTGGGCTCGGCCCGGCAACCGGCAACTGCGCGAGCCGCACCGCGAGCGCTTCGCCGGCGACCCGCGGCGCCAGCAAAAGCCGGGGCGGCATCGGCGCCCCTTGCAAGACCAGAACCGGGCCGATCGCGGCGAGGGCGGCGGCGAAGGCGCGGTCATCGGGCGCCGCGAGACCATCCGGGAGATAGACGATGCCGGCATTCGGCCAAGGCTTTGCCGCGAGCGCCGCCGCCGCCGCCGCGCGCGCCGGCGGCCAGGGTTCGGGGACGATCGCGGCCAGGCGCGCCCGCGCGTCGGCGACCGGCATCGGCGGTGTCGGGCGCGGCGGCGTGCCATCGGGGAGCGGCGCCGTCGCCAGCAAAGCGACCGGTCGCCCGGCGCGTTCGGCGCGGTCGAGAACCCCCTCGGCAGCGTCCCGGCGCGCCCCCCACGTCGCGGCGGCGGCCCAGGAATTGTCGATCACGAGGAGCAACGGCCCGCTGCCCGGCAAGGCGCCGCCGCCGCCGCTGATCGGCCCGGCAAGGCCGAGAATGATGAGGCCGGCGGCGAGCAGGCGCAGGGCGAGCAGCCAGAGCGGCGTGCGCGCGGCGCTTTCCTCGGCGGGTTTGAGGCCGAGGAGCAAGCGCAAGGCCGGAAAACTCTGCCGCCGCGGCGCCGGCGGCGTGACGCGGAGCAGCCACCACAGCACCGGCAGCAGGGCGAGCGCGGCAAGCAGCCAAGGCGTCTCGAAGCTCATGCCGCGAGCGCCATATAAAGCGCGAGCAACGCCGTCTCCGGCGGCCGGTCGGTGAGGTGGCTCGCAAAGCCGAAGCCGGCCTTGCGGGCGCTTTCGGCGACCGCCGCGGTTTGCGCCGCAAGCCGCGCCTGATAGGCCGCCCGCACCCCTTCGACGCGGGGAATGACCATCTCGCCTTCGCCTTCGAGGCCGAGAAACCGCACCCGCCCGTCATAGGGAAGATCGCGCTCGGCGGGGTCGAGGATGTGCAGCAACACGCCGCGCGCCGAAAGCGCCGCAAAGCGGCCGAGCAGGGCACTGATCTCCGTGATCGGGCTCAAAAAATCGCTGATCAGCACGACCGTGGCAAAGCGCGGCAGCGCGCCCGCTTGCGGCAGGCCGGCGCCTTCCGGCGCGCGCGCCAGCGCCTCGGCGAGGCCGGCGAGGGCTGCCGTGCCGGCGGAAAACGGGGTTGCGGTATCGATCAGCCGCACCCGCTCGCCGCCACGCAGCAAAAGCGCCGCCAGCGCCAGCAGCAAAAGCTCGGCCCGCGCCGCTTTCTCGACCGGCGCCAAGGCCGAGCGCCAGCGCATCGAGGGCGAGGCATCGCGCCAGAGAAAGCAGGTCTGCGCCGCCTCCCATTCGGTTTCGCGGACGAACGTGCGATGCGATTTCGCCGATTGCCGCCAATCGATACGCGCGGTCGCATCGCCGGTGGCGAAAGGCCGAAACTGCCAGAAACTATCGCCCTCGCCGACCCGCCGGCGGCCATGGAGGCCCGCGGCAACCGTCGCCGCCACCCGCTCGGCGGCGAGCAGCAAGGGCGGCAGCCGCGCTGCGAGCGCTTCCGCCCGGCGCGCCGCCGCCCTCATCCCAGGCGTTCCACCAGCCGCGCGATCACCCCGGCGAGCGTCACCCCGTCGGCGCGGGCGGCGAAGGTGAGCGCCATGCGATGGCGCAGCACCGGCGCCGCGAGCGCCACGACATCATCGAGGCTGGGTGCGATCCGGCCGTCGAGCAGAGCGCGGGCGCGCACCGCGAGCATCAGCGCTTGCGCCGCGCGCGGCCCCGGCCCCCAGGCGATCTGGCTTGCGAGATCGGCGAGCGCTGCGCTTTCGGGGCGCGCGCCGCGCACCAGGGCGAGGATCGCGCTGACCACGCTTTCGCCGACCGGCAAGCGCCGCACCAGGCGTTGCGCGGCCCGCAGCGCCTCGCCATCGATCACCGGGCGGAGCGCAAGTTCGCGATCGGAGGTGGTTGCGAGCAGCATGGCGCGTTCATCGGCGAGATCGGGATAGCCGATATCGATTTCCATCAGGAAGCGATCGAGCTGCGCCTCGGGCAGCGGATAGGTGCCTTCCTGCTCGATCGGGTTCTGGGTCGCGAGAACGTGAAACGGCCGCGGCAGGGGATGTTCGGTGCCGCCGATCGCAACCTTCCCCTCTTGCATCGCCTGCAGGAGGGCGGACTGGGTGCGGGGGCTCGCGCGGTTGATCTCATCGGCCATCAAAAGCTGGCAGAACACCGGCCCCGGCAGAAAGCGAAAGCGCCGCCGCCCGTCCGCGCCCTCGTCGAGCACTTCGCTGCCGAGAATATCGGCCGGCATCAGATCGGGCGTGAACTGCACCCGGCGCGCGGTAAGGCCCAGCACCGTCCCGAGTGTTTCGACCAGCAGCGTCTTGCCGAGCCCCGGCACGCCGACGAGCAGAACATGCCCGCCGGCGAGCAAGGTGATCAGGGTCTGCTCGATAACCGCCTGCTGGCCGAAAATCGCCTGGCCGATCTCGGCGCGGAGTGCTGCGAGACGCGGCGCCAGCCCCTCGATCTCAGCCAGCGCCAAGGTGCTTTCGCTATCGCCCGCCATCACCGCAGCCCCATCCTTGGTTGTCCCGTTTTCGTCCGCCGCTCGCCTTCGCAATCTTCGCCCGCAAAGAGCCGCCGGCGAGCGGGCTCGGCGCGAAGGCCCAAGATGCAACGTAAGGCACGCGAAATCTCTATGCGCGCTCTTTCCTCGCCCCGGCAAGCGTTCCTATATGTGGGGCACGGGTTACGCAGGGCGAGCCCCCGAGGGGTCGCGAACGCTTGAGGCGCGTTGGCGGCGGGGCGGAGAACCGGCGAAAGGGGTGGAGCATGAATGATATCGGAGCCATCGGAATGAAGAAGGCGGCGCTCTCGCGCCCCAAGCGGATGCCGGTGGAGTGTGGCGACATGCCCTTTCTCATCCGCCGCGATGGCACTTGGCTCTATTGCCGCAGCCCGATTGGGCGCAAAGAGCTGGTCTGTCTCTTCGCCTCGGTTCTAAAACGCGAAGCCGATGGCAGTTTCTGGCTGGAGACGCCGGGCGAGCGCGGCCGCATCGAGGTGGAGGACGCGCCTTTCGTCGCCGTCGAGGTCGATTGGCGCGGCCATGGTCGCGATCAAGTGCTTTCCTTCAGAACCAATATCGACCAAATTGTCACCGCCGGGCCCGATCACCCGATCCGGATCGCCCACGACCCGATCACCTGCGCGCCAACGCCCTATATCAAGCTTCGTGATGGCGCCGGGCGCTTCCCGATCGAAGCCCGCATCGCCCGCCCGGTCTATTACGAACTCGCAGCGCTGGCCGAACCGCATGACGTGAACGGTGAGCGACGGCTCGGCGTCTGGAGCTGCGGGCGGTTTTTCCCCCTCGGTGACTCTTGCGCCGACGACGATCTCTAACGACGCCGCGCGAGCGATGACCGAGCAGGAATTGCGCGCCCGCCTCGCCGCGCTCGGCCGCTGCGGCGCACTGCGCGGCGGGCCAGCGCGCGAACCCCCACCCTGGGAAGGCGCGCAGATTGCCGCCGCCGTCTTGGTGCCGCTGGTGCTTGGGTCAGAGCCCGCCGTGCTGCTGACCAAACGCACCGCGACCCTTGCCCGCCATGCCGGCCAGGTGAGCTTCCCCGGCGGCCGCATCGACCCCACCGATGCCTCGCCCGAGGCCGCGGCGCTGCGCGAGGCGGAGGAAGAAATCGCCCTCGATCCCGCTGAGGTCGAGCTTGCCGGGCGGCTTTGCGATCATGTCACCGGCACCGGCTTTCGCATCACCCCGGTGCTCGGCCTGATCCCGCCCGCGATGGCGCTCCGCCCGGCGCCGGCGGAGGTCGAGGCGATTTTCACGCTGCCGCTCGCAACCGTGCTCGATCCCGCCGCGCCAACCCGCGAGCGCGCCCCCTTTCGCGGCATGATGCGCGAGTTCTGGGTCTATCCGCACCCCGAGCATGTCATCTGGGGGGCGACGGCGGCGATCCTGGTGCAGCTCGCCGAAGCCCTGCGCAGCCTTCCCGGTCTGTGATAGCCTCTCGCCTATGACCCTCCCGGCTTGCCACCTTCCGCCGCCGGCTTTCCTCGCCGAGCCCGCCTTGGCGCGGGTGTTCGCGGCCCTCCCCTCGGCGCGGGTGGTGGGCGGCGCGGTGCGCGATGCCGTGCTCGGGATCGCCGTCAGCGATATCGATCTCGCGACGCCACTGCCGCCGGACGAGGTGATGGCGGCGCTGCGCCGGGCGGGGCTGCACGCCATCCCGACCGGGCTCGCCCACGGCACGGTGACGACGCTCGCCGGCCCCCGCGCCGTCGAGATCACGACGCTCCGGCGCGACCTCGAAACCGATGGCCGCCATGCCCGCGTTGCCTTCACCGATGCCTGGGAGGAGGATGCGCAGCGGCGCGATTTCACCATCAACGCCCTCTCGATGACGCCGGACGGCGCGGTTTACGATTATTGCGGCGGCCTTGACGATCTCGCCGCCGGGCGGGTGCGGTTCGTCGGCGATCCGGCGCGCCGCCTCGCCGAGGATTATCTCCGCCTCCTCCGGTTTTTTCGGTTTCAGGCGCGTTATGGCCGCACCCCGCCGGATGCGGCGACGAAAGCAAGCCTGCAGGCTGCCATCCCCGGCCTTGCCGGGCTGTCGCCGGAGAGAGTCTGGAGCGAAATAAAACGCCTGCTCGCCGCCCCCGATCCGGCGCCGACCCTGCGGCTGATGGCCGAACTCGGCGTGCTCGCCGCCGTGCTGCCCGAAGGCGCCGATGCCGGGGCGAGGTTGCCGGCGTGCCCCGATCCGCTGCTCCGCCTTGCCGCCATTCTGCGCGGCGATCCAGAAGCGCTCGCCGATCGCCTCCATCTCTCCCGCGCCGAGCGCGCCCGCCTTGCCGCCCTCCGCGCGCCGCCGCCCGATCCCCGCTTTCTCGCGCAAGCGCTCGCCGAAACCCCGGCCGACATCCTCGCCGGCCGCGCCCTGATCGCCGGCGATGAGGCGCTCGCCGCGCGGATCGGCGCGACCCCAGCGCCGGTTTTCCCGCTCGCCGGGCGTGATGTCCTCGCGCTCGGGGTGCCGCCAGGGCCCGAAATCGGCCGCCTGCTCGCGCAAGCCCGGGCGCGGTGGCTGCAAGCCGGCTGCCCCGACGCCGCGGCGTGCCGCGCCATCCTCGCCGACCTCGTCAAGGAGACCACCGCGTCATGACCGGCACGCTCCCTCTGCTGCGCCGGCTCTGGCGCGAACAGATCCGCGGCCAATGGCGCCGGGTCGGCCTCGTCATCGTCGCAACCCTCCTGATGTCGGGCGCGACCGCGCTTTATCCGGTGGTGATCGAGCACGCGTTTTCGCTGTTTGCCGCGAAAGATGCGCGGATTCTCTATCAGGTGCCGGCGCTCGTGCTCGCGATCACCACGATCAAGGCGCTTGCGCAGTATTTTCAGAATGTCGCGGTCCAGAACGTGGTGCTGCAGACCATTCGCGGCCTGCAAGGGGACATGTTCCGCCATCTCGTGCGCGCCGATCTCGCGCGCTTGGAGCGCGAGGCGCCGGCGCAGCTCGCCGCGCGTTTCACGACCGACGCGACGGTGATCCGCGAGGCGATGACGCGGGCGGTGAACGGTATCGCCGATGTGCTGACGGTGGTCGGGCTGATCGGCTCGATGCTTTATCTCGACTGGATGCTGAGCCTGATCGCGGCGGCGCTTTATCCGCTGGCGGCGCTGCCGATCGACCGGGTCGGGCGGCGAGTGCGCCGGGCCTCGGGCGGCATGCAGGAACGCATGGGCGAGACCGCGGCGCTGTTGCATGAAAGCTTCGCACAGGCGCGCACCGTCCGCGCCTATCGCCTCGAAGAGGCCGAGACGGCGCGCGCCGAGGGCGCGTTCGCGCGGCTTTACCGGGCGCTTTACGGCATGGCGCGGGCGCGGGCGCGGATCGACCCGGTGCTCGAGGTGCTGGGCGGCGTCGCGGTTGCGGCGGTGATCGGCTTCGCCGGCTGGCGGGCGGCGATGGGGGGGGCGAGCGTCGGCAATTTCACCGGCTTCGTCGCCGCCCTCCTCATCGCCTCGCGCCCGCTGCGCGCCCTCGGGACGATGAATGCGGCGCTGCAGGAGGGGCTCGCCGGCCTCGTCCGCATCTTCGCGGTGATCGACGAGCCGGCGTCGGTGGTCGACCCGCCGGGCGCGCCGCCGCTGCCCACGGGCCACGGGCGGGTGGTGTTCGATGCCGTCTGGTTCTCCTATCCCGATGGCCGCGCCGGGCTCCGCGGGCTCTCGTTTGCCGCCGAACCGGGGCAGACGGTGGCGCTGGTGGGGCCGTCGGGGGCGGGCAAATCGACCGCGCTCGCGCTCATCCCGCGGCTGATGGATGCAAGCGCCGGGCGGGTTCTGGTCGATGGCGCCGATGTGCGGGCGGTGACACTCGCCTCGCTGCGCGATGCCATCGCCTATGTCGGCCAGGACGCGCTGTTGTTCGATGATACCATCGCCGCCAATATCCGCATGGGACGGCCGGGGGCGAGCGATGCCGCGGTGCGGGCGGCGGCGCTGGCGGCGGCGGGGGAGTTCATCACCACCCTGCCCGAGGGGTTTGAAACCCGCGTCGGCCCCGGCGGGCAGCGGCTTTCCGGCGGCCAGCGCCAGCGCGTGGCACTGGCGAGAGCCATTCTCCGCGACCCGCGCATCCTGCTGCTCGACGAGGCGACCAGCGCGCTCGACGCCGAAAGCGAAGCCGCGGTGCAAGCCGCCCTGGCCCGGCTGCGCGCCGGCCGCACCACCATCGTCGTCGCCCATCGGCTCTCGACGGTGCGGGATGCCGATCTCGTCGTGGTGCTGGAGGCCGGCCGCACCGCCGAGCAGGGCGGGCATCGCGCCCTCCTCGCCGAGGACGGGCTTTACGCCCGGCTGGTGCGCACGCAGGCATTTGTGGAATAGGATCACAGAATGATGATAATCGGGGCGCCGGATGCATGGAGCGCCTTGCTGACCGAACGGTTCGGTTTTATTGGCGTGGCGAGACCGCTCTCATCCCGCGCCGCAAGGAGCTGACGCATGGCGGACTATCAGGATACCGAGGAGCCGGCACCGGCCGATATCACGCGCAACGCACCGCTCCGCGCGCCTTCGCGGCGGCGGCTGCCCTGGAAACGCGGGCTGTTCGCGCTGATCGCGCTCGGCGTCGTCGCCGCCGCCGGTTATTATTGGTATCTCACGCGCGACGAGGTGAGCACCGATGATGCCTATACCGACGGCCGCGCCATCACCATCGCGCCGCAAGTCTCGGGCAACGTGATCACCCTCGCGGTCGATGACAATCAGTTCGTCCATCGCGGCGATCTTCTGGTCGCGATCGATCCGCGCCCGTTCCGCGCCGCCCGCGACCAGGCGCGCGGCCAGCTCGAACTCGCGCGCGCCCAGCGCGACAATGCCCGCATCAGCCTCGACATCGCCAAAACCACCTATCCCGCGCGCCTGGCCTCGGCGCAGGCGGCGGTGGCCTCGGCGCAAGCGGCGGCGGTGAAGGCGCAATCCGATCTCCGCCGTCAGCGCGCCTTGCCGCCGGCGGCGACCACGCGCGAACTGCTCGACGCCGCCATCGCCGCCGACGACCAGGCCGAGGCCGCCGTGCGGCAAGCGCAAGCGCAGCTCGCCGAGGCCAATCTCGTCGCCCAGAACATCGCGGCGGCGGAAACCCAGGTGAAGCAGCTCGATGCCCAGGTGGAGGCGGCGCAGGCGGCGCTCGATCAGGCCGAGATCAATCTCGGCTTCACCAACGTTACCGCGCCGCAGGATGGCTGGATCACCAAGCGCAATGTCGAGCTTGGCAATTTCGTCCAGCCCGGCCAGCAGATTCTCGCGATCGTCTCGCCGCAAGTCTGGATCACCGCCAATTTCAAGGAAACCCAGCTCGATCGCATGCGCCCGGGGCAGAAGGTCATGATCCGGGTCGATGCCTATCCCGCGCTTTCCCTCACCGGCCATGTCGACAGCATCCAGAAGGGATCGGGCAGCAAATTCACCGCCTTCCCGCCGGAAAACGCCACCGGCAATTTCGTCAAGATCGTCCAGCGGGTGCCGGTAAAAATCGATATCGACAGCGGGCTTGACCCGCAACTGCCCCTCCCGCTCGGGATCTCGGTCGAGCCCACGGTGAGCGTGCGCTAGAGCGCGATCGGTTTAAGTCGATCACGCTCCACCCCTATTTTGGCGAGCAAGTTGGCCGGTTTTGATGGAACAGGATGGTTCAATCAAAACCTCCCTCGCTCTAGAGCATCGCCTGGGAGTTCAGCCGCAAGCGGCAGCTCGGGCTGGGGCTATGAAGCATCTTGAACAATACGGCATTTTGCCGTATATGATGAAGGCAAAGGAGATCCTTATGCCCAAGCCGCAAGTCGAAGCTGAGACCGCGCGGTTGGAAGCGCGGATTCCGGTCCAAGTCTATGACCAGATGCAGCGCGCCGCCCGTCTGCGCGGCCTGACCCTGACCGGCTACCTCATCGCTACCGCCGGCGAGGACGCAAGGCGCGTCGTCGAGGATGCCGAGATCATGCGTCTTGCGCGCGAGGACCAAATCCGCTTCGCCGAAGCGCTGATCAATCCGCCCCAACCGAACGAGCGGCTGGCCCGTGCCGCGAAGCGTCATGCCGAGCTGATCGAACGCCGGTGAGCGTCCGCTTCGCCATCGAGCCGCTGGCGAAGGCACACAAGCGGGCGGATTTCACCTGCGGCAATGACCGGGTCGACAGCTACTTCCGCGAGACCGTCTCGCAGGACGTGAAGCGCAAATACGCCACCTGTTTCGTCGCCAGGGAGATCGCGACGGATCGAGTGGCCGGCTTCTATACCCTGTCGTCCAGCAATGTGCCCTTGAACGAGGTTCCCGAGCCGCTGGCAACGAGGCTGCCGCGCTACCCGACCGTTCCCGCCGTGCTGATCGGCTGGCTTGGGCGGCATAGCGATTATGCCGGACAAGGGCTCGGGGAAGCCCTGCTGTTCGACGCCATCAAGACCGTGGCGACAGCGCCGATCGGCGCCCACGCCATCTTCGCCGACGCGATCGACGACCAAGCGGCAGCCTTCTATGCCGCCTTCGGTTTCACGCCTTTGGACCGGCGGCCACGCACCCTCTATCTGCCGATCAGAACGGCGTTGAACCTGATATCGCCATGACGATCGCCTGTGCGCCCTAGCCCAGCGCGTCAAGGTCGCGGACAAGGAAATCCGCATCATGGGATCGAAGTCCGAACTGCTACGCACCCTGGTCGCCGCTTCGGGCGGAAAGCCGGGCGTCGCCGGTGTTCAGAGTTCTGTTCTGAAATGGCGCACCCGACAGGATTCGAACCTGTGACCTCTGCCTTCGGAGCAATTTAACCTGCCCTTCGACGCTTTACGATGGGTTTCGCTCCGATGCGCTATGTTACTGTAATCACTAAACAAATTGAAATTTTGAATCGCCCGGCGTACTCTCGGAGACGCTCCGACTTGCGTCCAGCTGCTTACGTGGTGCTTACGCGAGAATGGGGGTTTGGACGGGAGAATTCCCATGGCTAAGCTCACGAAGCGGCTCGTCGACGCTGCCGAGCCCCGCGAGAAAGACTACGTCATCTGGGATGACGAGCTACCAGGTTTCGGCCTGCGCGTCTTTGCTTCTGGCAAGCGTAGCTACGTCCTTCAATACCGGGCATTGGGCCGCTCGCGCCGCTACACGATCGGCTTGCATGGCGTCTGGACCGCCGAAGCGGCGAGGCAGGAGGCGAAGGTGCAATTGGGTCGCGTTGCCCAGGGGGACAATCCCGCTGAAGAACGCCAGCTTGATCATAACGCCATCACGGTCAAAGAGCTTTGCACCCTCTATCTCAATGACCTCAACGCAGGTCTTATCCTCGGGAAAGGCGGGCGCCCTAAAAAGCCGACGACAATTGTCACGGACACCGGGCGCATCGAGCGGCACATCATTCCGCTCCTGGGGACGCGCCGCGTGAAGGATCTGACCAAGGCCGACATCAACAAGGTCTTGAAGGACATCATGGCCGGCAAGACCCGAGTTTCGGTTAAAACGAAGAAGCTGCGCGGCAAGGCCATTGTCCGCGGTGGGGCCGGAACGGCCACGCGAACGGTCGGACTCCTCGGCGGCATTCTAACCTATGCGGTAGAGGCCGGGATCATCACGTCCAATCCGGCCCACGGTCTCCGCAAGCCAAAGGACAACGTGCGAAAGCGACGACTGTCCGAAGCGGAGTATCGAACGCTAGGCGAGATGCTGCGCAAAGCCGCCGAGGAGGAGAGGTACGCGATGACGGTGGATATCATTCGCCAAATCGCCCTGACTGGCTGCCGTCGCAGCGAAATGATCAGCCTGAAGTGGACCGAGGCGGACACCGAAGCGAGCTGTCTGCGGCTCGAAGATAGCAAGGAAGGCGAATCCATCCGCCCGATCGGGTTGCCGGTTGTCGAGTATCTGGAGCAACGACGCACCGACGAGGCGGGCACATATGTCTTCCCCGGCCGTGGCGAGGACAACGCGTTCGGGAGCTTCCCCAACCACTGGGAGCAACTCTTCAAGGACTCTCCGCTTTCCGATGTGACGCCACACGTCCTCCGCCACAGCTTCGCGAGCATCGCCAACGACCTCGGCTTCACCGAGGTGACGATTGCCGCCTTGGTCGGTCACTCAAAGGGCTCTGTTACCAGCAAATACATCCATGCGCTCGACACCGCCCTGATCATGGCGGCGGATACAATCGCCGGGTACATAGATGGCCTCATGAACGGGAAGGAATTTAAGCAAACCGCATACGCCCTGGATCGCGACTCCCGTAAAGCTGCTCTTGCGCGCTTCCTTTGCAAGGCGGAGGGAACGGAGAGCGACGGTGCCGGCGAGGAGCGTCTTGCTGCATAGCGTCGACTACCCCGCACTTGATGCCGGACAAGCGAACCGCGTAGATCGTCACATGTCTCAGTCTTTCCGACCGGAAGGACGCCGGTGACCGATTTCAAGAGCTTCATGGCGACCGACGCCGGCGCATCCGCCCGCTATGAGCAGCGGCGGCGGCGGCGCATCCACATCAGTATCGACGATATCGAACCCCAGTCGAAAAAGATGTCGCCCGCCGACCGAGCTGCTTTTCAGTCCGCGGTAGCCGAACAACTCAGCGAGGCAAAGCGTGGCACCTTTCGGAGCGGTATTGCTTTGAAGCTAGAGCTCGCGACATCGAACAAGTCGCCGCCCCACGCTCATACGATCGCCAAGAACCTTCTGGATCTCCTCGGCAAGAGGATCGACGGCATCGATTGGCCGAAGAAGAGCCTGCTTTATTTCGATGATAGCCAAATTCAGGCGCTCTCGGTCATGTGCCGACACGGCGAAGACCGGCCCAATATCGGTATCGAAGCAAGGCCTTTCGCCGCGATGCTCGACGACCTAGAGCTGGCTACCAAGGCCATCCATGCTGCGGAGACTATGGATGCTTACTATGAGGAGGATCGCGAAAGCGAGTGGATCGACACCTTCCGCGACCTCATTCGCGATGAGGCACCTTCTCGCAAAGCTCTCGGCGACGAGCTGTACGAGGCCTATCGCAAGATGGCCCGATGGAGCGCGCAGCGTGGGCTATTAGGTCGGAGCGGCGTAAACATCCCCGTGTTGAGTTGGATGTACGGGTTGCCAAAAGGCATTCCAACCGGCGTCGACAAGACTACGTGGGCCAGCTTGATCGGGGAATCGAAGCTCCGGCTGCAGGTTGGCGAGCTGCCGATCGCGACGGGTGGTTCGTCCGCGTTCAGGCAGAAAGTGGCTGATGAGATCGCTGCGTTCAAGAAGCGTTGGGACTGGATCATCAATCCGTTGGTGGTCGCCGTAGCACTTGAGGTCGTTGTTCGGCCAAATCCGAAGACCCCCGCCTCGGTCCTGCATGACCTTGACAACATCGTTCGTGATTACCTGATCCCTGGCATCGTGCCGGCGTTTGGGGCCGTCTCGGATCATCGTTGGACGATCGATTTCGATGAATTGCGCACCCGCGACCCGAAGCTCGCCATGTCATGGGGACCCAATCCAACGCCACCAGCCGGAACCAAGAACGGAGTGACGCGATACGAGGTCTGGCGGCTACCGGCTGTCGAGAACGAGCCGGGGTTCGTTAGCGTTGCCCTTGTGGCCGATATGGACGCCAGGCCAGATTTGATGGGCCAGATGGACCAGTCAATTCACGATTGGCAGGAGAATCTGACAGAGGATTCTGATCGTCCCTGGCGCCGCCGCCGTCGCAGGTAAGCGCGGAAGCCCGGGCATCAGGTCTACCAGACCGGTCAAGCCCGGAGCCTTCGCCCTCAAGGCTTAACCGGCGTCGATTGCGTTACGGCCAGCACCTGGCTGATATAGGCCAAGGCGAGTTGGCGCGCCGCCGCATCGCTCAGGCCCGTGACGTGCTTCCACCACGGCGTGGCACGGTCGGCGAACAGCTCCATCAGCTTTGCTAGATGCTCAGCGGTCAGTGGCTGATCCGGCACGCCGCCGCAGTTGGCCCAGGCGAAGTTCAGGCTGTCGCGGACCACCCGGTCACGTTCAGCGGCCTGATGCGAGCCCAAGACTGGTCCGAACACGGCGCCGAAGGCCTGTTGCCGCTTTTCGGCATCGTCGCGCTCATAATCGTAGATCGCCCGCACATCGGCGACGTCGAAATCGAGGCGCACCGCGACTTCCACGGTCTCGCCGGTGCGCGGATCGAGGGCATAGACCGCCTTCAGGCGGTCGCCGACATAGTCACGGCCGAGGCAGACCACGGCCCGGTGGATGCCGAAGTATTCCACGTAGCCCAAGATCAATCCTGTCTCAGGATTGGCATCGATGGCGACACAGTGCAGCGGCATCGCCGGCGGCCGGCCGTCGACGGGGTCATCGACGTAGTAGTAGCCGAAGCAGGGCTCTGCGTCGGCATCGCGCAGGTAGGCCAACGCGTCGCGGCATTGGACTATCGGGAGGCCAGTCACGTGTGCCAGCGCCAAGGCGCTCTTGACGAGGGACCGGCCCGACAATGGGCCCCCGAAGTTCAAGTCAATGCGCACGACGCCCTTCGCGTAGGACCGTTGGATTTCGGCGCCGGCCAAGGCCGCCTCCACGTCCACCTTCGGATATTTGCGCTTCACCCCTTCCAGCACGTCGCGCGCCTGGGCAATCGACCCGGCCTTGACCGCGATGGTCTCGCCATCCGGGATCGGCGTGCGCTTGATCTCCGGCCGGGCCATTTCCAGCTGGCCGCCGGCGTTTAGCAGGAGGTTCTCACCAGCGGTCGTGGTGACCGCCATGCGTAAGGTCCGCCCACGTTGGCGCTTCACGCCGAAATGCAGAGCCAGCGGTCGCAGCTGCTTTTCAAGCGCCGCGTCCCAGGTATGGCCCGAGCGGTGATTGCAGCCGTCGTGCAGGAATCCGCCCACGGTTCGGCGCCCGCCGATCGCGCCGGGCAGAATGTGCTCCTCGGAGTCATCGGCGGGCGCTATGTCCTGGCCGCAAATGGCGCAGATCGGCACTCGTTCCTCCTTAAGCAAACGGCGCCGACCCGAGAATATTCTGGCTTTGAACGATGATGTTGCACCACCGCTTCGCTCGCGTGACCGCGTTGTAAAGCAGCCGGCGCTTGTGCTCGACATCGCCCCCCACCTGATACGGCCAGATGACGACGACGCCCTCGAACTCGCGATTTTTGGCCTGTTGAACCGTCATTGCGTTGAAGAGATGCGACCCGCCGCCACCATGCTGCCTGCGCAACGCTACGTTTCGCGCGATCACCGCTTCGATTTCCTCGCGGGTAAAGGCCAAGCGCCCAACTGCGTGAATCTGATTGTTGATCCAATCAATCGTCGCTCGTGCTGGCCCGGACGCAGGAAGGGCGCGCAGAGCTGCGAACGCCTCTGTGGCCGTGGGGGCCGCAGGAAGCTGGAGGGCTCCGACGATGCGCTGTGTCTCATCGCGGTCGGTTCCTTCCCAGTGGATGGAGTACGGCCCATTTTGCTGCTGACCACAGGGTCCTTGCCCCACCCTGGCTATTACCGACTGCGCATACCCGCCCTGTAGCGCTGGAGTGATAACCGCGACATCGCCGCCCTGACGCCAGGCGATTGCGTTGGCGAGCAATGTGGCCGCAAGCGGCACGCTCACGCCTGGCTGCAGTATACGAAAACCCTGGCCGTTCACCGGCGCCTGGCTGCTCCGGATCGCCGTTGCCGCCGCGAGAAGGCCCCCAACGTTTGTTCTCCGAACCTGGACTAGCGTTTCAGGCACTGCTGCATTCTGCAGCCATGCCACGAGAGGGTTCGGGCGAAGCGCTTGATCTAGGCATTGAAACTCATCTGCCGCTATCAGCGCGTGCGTCGCTCCCGACAGCGCCACCAACATGCGCAAGCGCTGCGGTCGCAGATCCTGGCCTTCATCCACGAGGACGATCGGGAAGCTCATAGCCGTCCACGAGCGAACGTCCGGTTGTTCAAGCAGCAATCCAGCCGCATCGCACACCGCATCGAACTCGCCCTCGATGGTAGCAGGAACGCCAAGTGCGGTCGCGAGCCCACGCCAACGTCGGTAAATGCGCCATGCGAAGGCATCCACAGTGCAGCATTGGACCCGCCCAGCAAGACCGGCCACGCCTTTGAGGCGATCCGATAGCCGTCGCCGAGCTCCGTGCATGAAGGTCAAGGCGAGCACACGCTGACCCTCGGTCAACGGATGGGCGGCGAGCGTTTCCGCGAGCATCGCCATGAGGCGGTGCGTTTTCCCGCAACCCGCGGCCCCCTCGACCGCGCGAATGCTCACGGCTGAAAGACCCTGATCGCAGCGTTGTTCGCATCGGCGACAAACATGGGGTTCGCCACTCCCTTCGCGAGATCCGCGATTCCGTTCAGCAGGGAGCGGGCCCGTGCACAGCAAGCTTCGTTTGCTCCGATTGCGGCGGCGATGGACTCGTAGCTGGACGTGTCTTTCTTGAGCCCACCGGCATTGCGGTTCTCACTTTTCAGGCGCGCAACCAAATCCGCCGACGTCGCCGGCGGGTTGTCGATATGGATTGCCGCAAGGCAGGCGGCCGCGTCCGCGTCGATGATCCAACCGAGCGTATCCTCAAGCATCTGACCATCCGCCCAGCGGATGATCACGCCTGAATTCGGAGCACCGGCAGCGGTGAGGGCGGCGGCGTAGCCCAAACCTTCGGCGTCACCGTCGACGATCGCCACCACTCGCGGGTGGAGGGGCGCCATGGCGTCGACGGTTCGGACAACCGCTCCATCATGCGTGGGGATCACGCCGACAAAAGCGTCGAACCTGCATTCGTCTGCTGCTGCCCAGCTTTGGTGCAGGTCGACCGCGCGCACCAGAAGCCCCATCCATTCGTAGTCGGTGCGTCCTTCGGGGACCAAGACGAACTCGTGCATCAAGGCGGCAATCGTCTCGACGCGATTGACCTGGAAGAGCTTGCGGACGCTATTCGGTGTGTCAGCCGGCAGCATGGACGTCAGCAAAGGGATGGACGTGAGTTGACCGTTGTCGTTGCGAAGCACAGCAACGCCCTTCGGATCGGCGAGCGCCGCCACCATCGGCGAGTGTGTTGAAACGAACGTCTGCTGAGAAAGCGCCTGGATGCGATGGACCAATCGCCGCTGAAGTGCGGGAGGGACGTGAAGCTCAGGCTCCTCCAACGCCATCCAGAAGCCCTCTTGGGCGTCCGCGCGAAGTCGTCCGAACTGAAGCAGCAACAGCAAGTGCTGTAGCGACAGCAGCCCGCTGCCGTGCCGCCTCGCCGGCAGAGGCAAATCAGCTCCCTCGTGCGCGTAGTGCGACACTACCGACTCCAGCAAACCGTCGCTGTCGGTCGCGGTCACTCTCAAATGGAGTGTCGGCGCTGTCCGGAAGAACCCGCGCAATTCGAGGTTCAGTTGCGCGACAATCGGTGCGAGGCGTTCGTCCTCCTCCAGGCGCGTATCGGGCACTCGCAACCTATCGCGCTCACTAAGGACGGACTCCGATGGTTGGCCCTCGCCGGCCGCGACAACCCGCCTGAACAGTTCCGATCCGAACGAGACCGTTCGGTCCCATGTTCGTGCCGCGGGCACGAAGAAGAAGCCGATGTCTCTGATCAAGCGTGCCGGAAAGCCGGTGGTGCTCTCTTCGGAGAACACATCGTCGACCGCATCGTCATCGTGGAAATACCGCAGCGTTTCCACTTCCAGCGACGGCCGGTGGAACCGGGCGGAGAAGGCGACCTGGCAAGCGAGACGCCAAGCGGGATCGGTGCGCGCCGGCATCACGGCGCCGTTCGCCGGATTCCACCATTTCACCACGCCTCTGTCGTCGCGAAACCAGTCCATGTGCTGGGCAGGATCGTCGCCTTCGAAGTCGATGACCGTTGCGATCAGGCGGATGCGGTCTGGCGGCTGCGGATTGCTACCGTAGAAGTCGTGCTCCGTCAGTTGGCGGATCATCCGGTCTCGGCCAAACAGAAGCGCTAACGCCTCGACGACCGTTGTCTTCCCGCAGTTGTTCGCTCCAACGAAGACGGTATGGGGCGAGAACAGGACCGTGCCCTCACGGATACCGCGAAAATTCTCGATCTCTAGCTTTGCGATCTGCAAAGTTCCGCCCCCCGACACCGTCTTTGCTCGGTCGCTTCGACGCAGGCTCACCGCAGCGCGGCCATGCCCTACCGCATTGGCTCCCTGTGCTTAGACCCTGCGCGCAACCATTGACAGGCACTTATAACCGGCCATATTTGCCCGGTAAAGGAGGCCCCGTCATGTTTGCCTATAATCCCGAGAAATTCGCGTCACTCTATGAGACCGAGTTGGGCCAGCGCATCTGGGCGTTCCTGACCGAGGCCGAGAATGTTGCGCGCTTGGAGACCGCCTCTCAGCTCGGCAAACCGGCCGTCGAAGGTATCGAGGAGCACCTGCTCGACCAGTTTCGTGAGGAGGTGTTGGCCGATCGCGTTAAGCAGATGGTCGGCCACATGGTGCGTCAGATTTTGGAGCAGCGTGACTGGGTCCTCGATCAGGCCGATGTGAAGGTCCAGTCGGTGCCCTTCAGTAAAGCGGCGCGCTACCGGCGCCCCGATTGGATCACCTTCCATGCTTTCCGCAACGCCAGTGACCCGCGCGACGTAGTCATCACTGATCGACGGCAGAACGCCCCGCTGCCAGCTGATGCCCGGTGGTCCTTCTATGCTACCTTCTCGAGCCCTTTGAAGGCGTCAGTTGCCTTCGGTGTCCGTGATATCCGCCAGCTCCGCCAGCATGTGCATGCGCACGGCTATCAGCGCATGCGCATCGAGCGGATGTTGCGGCGTGCGTGAACGCGATGGCGGATCACCTTCACATCACGCTCAGCGACCGGGACGAGGCGTTGTTGCTCGCATGGCCGACAGAGGGCAGTGCGGGCGGATTCATCCAATTTGAGAAGGCTGCCGATTGGCGTGCCTTCGTCGCGAGTCTGGGCATCGACACGCGCATTCCCGAGATCGTGCGAGCAAAGTTTGCCCGGGCGCAGACCCTCTACCTGCTGGGCTGGGTCGACTTCAGTGTCTTGAAGGCAGGCGAGCTTGCAGCCCTGATCGCCCTAGAGTTGGCGCTGATGGATCGGTACGGAGGACGCATCTCGAAGAACAAGCGAAGCTTTGCGGCGCTCCTCAAATTCATGGTCGATTCCGACGGCCTGACCGACGCGCAAATTCCGATGGTCGTGCGCTGTGGAGGAACTGCGATCGGTCAATTGACGGGCGAGACACATCCCACTCTCGCCGAGCGTCGAAACTCGCTGGCCCATGGCGACCCGTTTGATGGACTGCCGACGGGTGGCCTTCTTGAGTTGGTGAGAGACCTTATCAACTTCGCCTACCGGCATTACATCGCCGAGTTCGAAGGCCTCGCCTCGGTCGCGGAATTCCGCTTCCAGCCTCTCCAAGTGCAATAGAGGGGCGGCATGGAGACCTTCAACCTAGACGCTCGCCAGCTCGCTCGGATCGAAGCTGTTCATCGTGGCTTCCTCTACCAGCACCTCTACGCGGCTGCCTGCTTGTTCCGCGCCGCACGTTCGGGCGTCACGCATATCGTCGTCGAGAACGACGAAGACGTTGAAGTGGTGCTTCCCGACAGGCGCATCTACGCGCAGATAAAAACCCGCGGATCACGCCTCATATTCAGTGATATCGAGGGCGCGCTCACGCGGTTCGATGAAATTCGGGCAGAACACCTCGCGGGCCGGCGAAGCGGCGCTTGCCAGTTCGTTATCGTCTCAAATACGGCACTGGGCCCCGACCTGGCCGAGCGCGCCAAAAATTCCGCGTGGCCCGCCGACGTTGCTCTCGTGCATCCGGGGTGTGCCTCCCCAGACGCTGCGCTTCCCGAACCGTGGGAAACTATTGGCGAGGCCTTCGAAGCATGCCGAGCAGCGGCAGAGACACTCCCGTTCTCGGTCTTGGCGCCGGAGACGCTCGTTTGGAAACTCGCGGGCCGGATCTTAGCGGCTTCAGCAGGAATCGAGCCAAACCCCAACCACACATTCGTGGTCGACGCCCTTCCTGACCTCTTCGAACAGCTTGTCGTGCAACTTCACGACTTCCCGGCGCCGCCTCTGCGATACCGGCCCCAGGAGCAGGAGCCGGCGCTCGCCAGCGCGCACCAGGTGCGGCTCGTTGTCGGCTTCTCTGGCGCTGGCAAAACGTCCTGGGTGTCGCAAACGGCTCTGCATGCAACCGACAGGCTGGCCTATTACGATGTTGCGGACATCTCAGGCCCCGCGCTGGCGAGCGCCGTCGCGCGCGAGTTGGCCGCCCGAATGTTCGGCTCGCGCGGCGGCACCCTCGGGGAAATTCTCTTGCCTGGAGCTAGCGGGACGGAGGTCCTCTTCGCAATCGGTCGCCACCTCGCGGACGACGGTCTCACCGCGACCGTCGTCCTCGACAACGCCCACCGTGTTGCCCCTGGCGACATCGCATCCCTCATTGGAGCGTCCCAGCAACTGCGCTTCGTCCTGCTCGCTCAACCGAGCCCGTCGATCGCACGACTTGAAGCCACGCTCGGCATATCAGCAGAGCGACTGCTCGGTTGGTCCAACGAAACTGCGGCGGTAGAAGGCGCATCGCTCGGATGTCGCGGCGACTTCGCAGACTATGAGCGATTGCTGAAGCTCACCGCGGGTCTGCCGCTCTACGTTCAGAATGCGCTGAAGATTGCCGCTGATTCCTATGATGGAAGTGTCGACCGTTTGTGCACGGCGCTTGAAGAGCGGACGCACATTGTCGAGACGGCGCAGGAACTCATCCTCGCGGACGTGTTCGACACTTTCAATGACAATGAGCGGCGTGCTGTTGCGGCGCTCAGCCTCAGCGATGTCCCGCTCGCCCAGGCCGAAGCCACCACCGTACTGCAGCGGACGTTCGGCATAGCGTCCGCCGACGCGGCGGCCGCGTTTCGCCGGCTTCGCTCAAGCGGCTCGATCCAGATCTTCGGTGTCGACCGCTTCAAGATCCACGACGCTATCCGGCCGCTCGGACGCGCGTTCCTCAACGTTTGCGGGTCTCCAGCGGTCAAGACAGCGCAGGAGGCCATCCGTGACCTCGTGATGGTCGCGCTGCCCAAAGAGCATGATCGTCAGCGAGTATTCCTATTGCTGCGCATGTTTGTGGCCTTGGGCAATGTGAAGCCGTTGGTCGAAATGGCAACGGACGAGCTGTTCCATGAGCTCGGCTACATGGATGAGATTTCCGCCTTTCTGACCGAGGCGGCTGCGTCTCCCGACATTGCGGCCGAAGATCGGTTTTGGGCCCTCGATGGGCTCGTCTTCGCGCATTTCAAGGACGGCGACGATACGGACATCCGTAGCAAGCTCGATCGTATGGATGAACTGATCAAAGCCAACAATCTCGGTCAGTCCGAACGCCTCGCCGTCGGCATGAAACGAATGGTCTTTGCAGCACGCGACAAGGACGTCGCGACCGTGAAGAGAATTATGAGCGAGCTGAGCCGCGTGCTGCCGCAAACGCCACAGCACCTCAGGGTCGCAAAATACAATTATGCACACGCCCTTTTCGAACTCGGCATGATGGACGAGTGCGTCTCTGGCACCCTCGATCTGATCGCCGAATATTATGACCTGCTCGGACTCAGGTTAGCCGACGTGATGGGGAACAACCCCGACAAGATTTTCCCCCTGCTCAAAGGCGAGAACCACACCGACGACTTGAAACATCTCGCTGACTCGCTCGATCTCCAATCCAAGGCGGTGAAGGCGACCGGAAACAACCCCGGCCTAGCCCCAATCCACGCGATGAAGTTCTACTCGATGGCTCAATCGCTGGATTCCTTCGTGAGAGTCGGCCAAGAACTCGTTGACGACTTCATCGGTCGAAACGACTACGTCGGCGCCCGCGACGTGATCGAGCGAAACCTCATGCCGACCATCATGGATTTGAAGCTCGCCGGCCGGGTTATCCCTGTGCGCAGCCAGTACGCCGTAGTCCTCGCTTATTGCGGAGCGTTCGATGCGGCCGATGCTGAGATGACCCGGCTAGCACCCTATGAGAGCGGGTTGGACGCTCGCGGCCAATGGGAATTACGAAATCAACGAGCGCTAATCGCCCATCTAAAGGATAATCCCCCGCCGCCGCAGTGGCAGATGCCGCCCAAACTCGGCGGGCCAGCCACATAGCTCAGGTTCTAGGATGCGATCCATCGCCGCAAAAAGTAGTCGGTCTCTTTCCGGCTTTTGCAATGATAGGTCTTTCGGATCATCTTCCGAAGCGTTTCCCCTTGCGGCCCCTGTCGCTCCTCGCCTTGGGCAAGGTCTACCGCAGCCAACTCCTCCGGGGAAAAGCCGTCCATCGGCATCGGATTGACGGTCCAGATCTCTCCTAGGCTTGCGACAACGCCGTTTGAAAACTCAATACGCTTGAGCAAGCGTGGCAACTGGCTTTCGAGCCCGTAGAGCCGTGCAGCGCCGAGCTTTGTGCTGACCCCGACATCCAATATCGGTTTCCGCCGATAGAATGTGACATCCGTCGGCTGCCCGGATGTCGATAGCATAGTAAGCGTATGGGTGAGCATTCCCTCGCGACCGCCGAAATGCTGTTCAAGGCGTTGCATCGCCTCTTGTGGCGTGATGTCCTGTGTCACGGTATCTCGATGCTAGTCTGAGAGATTGGATAAAACCGAGTGTCGATGTCCAGTCCCCGCGTCTCTGTCATTACGTCGTGGACAAACTTCTGCTTGGCGACCAGACGGATGCATCTGAGTTCGGTCTCATCATATACCTCAAGCCGGGCCAGCCACTCATCGCCAAAGTCGATGTAGACCGGGCATTTCGCATCCAGCCAGGTCTGGCGCGGGCGCACCCAGTCATATTGATGATGTCCCCGATAGCTCGCCTCGACCTCGGGCCGGATCCGTTCAAGGCTTTCGATCAAGCCGCTGCGCAGCGTGGCCTTCGTCACGCCGGGATAGTGCTCCTGATTGGCCGACACCCGGAAGAAGATCCCGCAATTCGCGCCAGCCATGTGGCGAGCCGCCTTCGCCCAAACAAGATCCCGAGCAAGCTCAGAGGCCGGGTCCGGCAACATGTGGTAGATGTCGAAATTCTTCCGGAATGGCGTGCCGTCGATCACCCAGACGAGGTTCTGATAAAATGCCTCCCGCGACTCCCGTTCGGCATCCGTCATGCTCGAATGCTGGACCTCGATATAAATGCCGGTCGGCGTTTTGATGTCTGCGCGGTGGATTTCGCCGTCAGGCGCGGTGTGCGAGATTTCCCGACAGTCCTCGGGGAAACGGTTCTTCCATTCCCGATGCCACTCCGTCTCATTCTCCCACCAAGGATCGCAGTTGCGGCGGCCGCGGTGTGCCCAATGATGGATGATGCGCGGGCCGCACTTGGCGACCATAGCGGCGGCGCAGGTCGGACAGCTCCCCGTTCCGCCTGGAAAGGCCTCCTTTCGTTCACCATCCACCAACGCGTACTGCATGCCCGCTCCCATCTCCGCCATTCTGACCCTGGGTCAGCATCGGTCTCCCTTTTTGGCGCCTACTTCAGTTGGCTTGCCTTGTTCGTCCGCATCTCTCCGTTCCAAAGGCTCGACAATGGCGCTGCCGCCAGCCTGTCGCCGAACGGCACGACATCCGGGCTGTCGTAGAGGACGACTCCGAAGGCAAAGCGGTCTCCGCACGCCTCGGCCAAGGCTCGTAGGCCGCCGAAATCACCGGCCTTGACCGTCGCGCTCGCCTTGACCTCGATGCCTGCGATCATCCCGTCATCGCGTTCCAGCACGATGTCCACCTCGCGCCCGTCCCGATCCCGAAAATGGTGAGGCGTCAGCCGCAGGTCCGAAGCCGTCATCAGCTTCAGAATCTCCGCGAACACGAAGCTTTCGAGCAGCGCGCCGAACGTGCTGCGATCCGCCTTTACCCTGTCGAAGGAGAGCCCACGCACGGTCGCCAGTAGGCCGGAATCGAGGAAGTGTAGCTTCGGCGTCTTGACGATGCGTTTCAGGGCATTCGTGAACCATGGTTGCACCGTTGCGATCAGGAACACCTGCTCAAGCAGCCCGACATAACGCTGCCCCGTCTTGTGGCTGACGTTGATGCCGGCGCCGAACTGCGAATAGTTGACCAACTGGCCGGAGTGCTCGGCCAACAGCCTTACGAATTTCGGAAGTTCCGTCAGCTTCTCGACGTCAGCGATGTCCCGCAGATCGCGCGTCAGCACCGACGTGAGATAGGACCTCGACCAGTCCTGCCGCCGGCGCTCGCTGCCGCGGCTGATCGCTTCGGGGAAACCGCCGAGCAGGACAATCTGGACAAGATCGTCGCCCAGGATTGCGTCCCGCTGGCTCCGGAGCTTTCCTGCGAAGAGATGCTCCAGGAAAGTCGGCGTCCGGCCTTCGACCTCAGCCCTTGCGAGCGGCAGCATCTGGATGGTCTCCATCCGACCGGCTAGGCTGTCGGCGACGCGCGGCAAGGTCAGGACGTTCGCCGAGCCGGTGAGCAGGAAGCGACCCGGCCGATAGTCCTCATCGACTGTCTTCTTGATGGCCAGCAGCAGGTCAGGCGCGCGCTGGACTTCGTCGATAATGGCCCGATCGAGGCCGCGGATGAAGCCAGCGGGATCGGACTGGGCGGCCTCAAGGACCGTTTGATCGTCGAGCGTGATATAGGTCCGCCCGGCTTCTCCCATTTTTCGGACAAGCGTGGTCTTGCCGGCACGGCGCGGCCCTACGATCAGGACCACCGGCGTATCAGACAGGGCTTCCTCCGCCCGTCGCTCCACAAACCGCTCGAACATGCCATCTCCGAATCCGGAAGATTGGAACTATCGGGCCCGGCTGATTGGGAGTCAATGGTCCGCTAATTGGAAGTTACGGGGCCGCGATCTGGAAGGCCTGGAGGGGAAAGCCTTCCCCCGGTCGGCGCCGCAGTCACCGACGCACCCCTTCTGCGGGGAGGCTGGCACTGCTGATGCGCATCCTTCGCAGTAGGCCGTCGGATGGCACGATCACCGGCTACGTAAGATAGGGCAGAAGGATGTGGCGATTTTGTCGGAAATACTCCGCGCCGCTTGTCGAGTGTCGATTATCACTATACGTTCGTGCCGTTAGGGCTAATGCGAATCGACAGGCGATGCACCCAGGAACGACAGTCCGGCAGGATTGTATTGAAAAGAACGGGTTGAGCGTGACCGACGCCGCGCGAATCCTTGGTGTTGATCGACAGACGCTCAGCAATTTGCTGAACGCCCGGTCGGGAATCTCGCCGGAGATGGCTGTTCGGCTGGAGAAGGCGTTCGGCACTTCAGCGCGCGAATGGCTGCTTCGGCAGCTCGATTTTGAGCTGGCCGAGGTCATGCGGCGAGCGAACAAGATCAAGGTCGAGCCTTTCCGTGTGCCGACCACGGAAAGCGGGGAGAACGAATGAACGCGGTCGAAATCGAAGAGGCCATTTCGGCACTGGCGGAGCGGCCTTTCGACGCTGACGAGTTTCCGTATGCGTTCCTTGAAGCCTTCGGGAATAAGGAAACCACGCTCAAGCGCCTGCGCAAGGGCGAGTCCAACAAGTCCGATCTGGGCGGCGTGCTTCAGACGAACAACATCCACATCGCCGTTTGCAAACCCGGCGAGGTCACGCGGACGCTCGCGGCGTTGAAGGCCAGCCCGGCGACGGTGCGGGCAAAGGCGCGCTTTGTGCTCGCCACGGATGGCGATCTGTTCGAGGCCGAAGATCTCACGACCGACGACGCGCCGATCTCCTGCACCTATGCCGATTTCCCGAACCACTTCGGCTTCTTCCTTCCGCTGGCGGGGATCACCACGGTCAAGCAGGTCCGCGAAAGCTCTTTCGACATTCGCGCAACGAGCCGTCTTAACCGGCTCTACGTCGAGTTGCTGAAGGACAATCCAGAGTGGGGCACCGCGCAGCGCCGACACGACATGAACCACTTCATGGCGCGGCTGATCTTCTGCTTCTTCGCGGAGGACACCGAGATATTCAACGGCACTCGCGCCTTCACGTCGGCCGTTGAGACGATGAGCGCGAAGGATTCGGCCAACACGCATGAGGTGATCAGCACGCTATTTCGAGCGATGAACACCAAGACGGAGGAGCGCGCCGCCGCCGGCGTTCCGCGCTGGGCCGAGGGCTTTCCCTATGTGAACGGCGGACTGTTTTCCGGCAGCACCGATGTGCCGCGCTTCAGCCGCATCGCGCGATCTTACCTGCTGCACATCGGCAGCCTTGATTGGAAGAAGATCAACCCGGACATCTTCGGGTCGATGATCCAGGCGGTGGCCGATGATGACGAGCGCGGCACGCTCGGCATGCACTACACCAGCGTTCCGAACATTCTGAAGGTGCTGAACCCGCTCTTTCTGGATGATCTCCGTGAGAAGCTGGATGAAGCTGGCGAGAATGGGCGCATGTTGCTCAACCTGCGCAAGCGCATGTCTAAGATCCGCGTGTTCGATCCGGCCTGCGGTTCGGGCAATTTCCTTGTCATCGCCTACAAGGAGATGCGGGCTATCGAGGCGGAGATTAGTCGCCGCCGCGATGAGGCCGATCGGCGCACAGAAATTCCGCTGACAAATTTTCGCGGGATCGAACTGCGCGATTTTCCGGCCGAGATCGCGCGCTTGGCGCTCATTATCGCCGAATACCAGTGCGATGTGCTCTATCGCGGCCAGAAAGAGGCCCTGCGAGATTTCCTGCCGCTTGATGCGCAGAACTGGATCACCTGCGGCAACGCCCTGCGGCTCGATTGGCTGAGCATCTGCCCGCCGACAGGAACGGGCGTGAGGCACCACGCCGACGACCTATTTCATACGCCGCTCAATCAGGCGCAGATCGATTTCGAGAATGAGGGCGGCGAGACTTACATTTGCGGAAATCCGCCGTACATCGGCGGAAAGAAACAAAGTGCTGAACAGAAAAGCGACCTCGCGGCCATTTTTTCCGAAGGGCAGCATAAAAACTTAGACTACGTATGCGGGTTCTTTGTTAAAGCCTGCAGATTCATAGATTCTTTTGACAAGGCTGCATTGGTTACTACTAATTCGATCAATCAAGGCACCCATGTCCCCGTGCTCTGGCCAGAGGTTTTCCGGGCCAATTGCGAGCTGGAATTTGCATACGCACCATTCAAATGGGCGAACAACGCGGCGAACAACGCCGGCGTTTCCTGCACAATTTTGGGTCTGAGAGTACGTAAGCCGGGTCCCAAATACATCTACAACGGAACTACGCGGCGCGAAGTGTCCAATATCAGTCCCTATCTCGTCGAGGGACCGGATCGGATCGTGCAGTCGGAAACGAAGCCGATTTCTGGACTCTCCAAGATGATCACTGGCAACGCTGCATACGACGGCGGCCACCTTTTTCTTGATAGCCGCGAGGCCCAAGCACTTAGAGGCAGCTTCCAAGAAATCAGCGGCAATATTCGGTCTGTCTTGGGCACGTCGGAGTTCATTGATGGCATTTTGCGGTTTTGCCTTTGGTTTAACGACGACGAACTCGACTTCGCGGCCTCGCATCCTGCCGTGGCTCCTCGCATTGCATCCGTGCGCTCCTATCGCGAGACTGGTGGCGATGTCGCCAAGACATTAATTTCTCGACCTCACCAATTCAGGTATCGGCACGAAGCAAAGAACTGCCAAATACTTGTACCGCAGGTATCATCGGAGCGCAGAGAGTACTTGCCAGTTGGGTATCTGGGAAGTGACGCTATAATAACACATCTCGGTCACGCAATTTACGATCCCACGCTAGTCGATCTGTCGGTGCTGAGTTCAAAGCTCCATTTGACGTGGGTCTCGACGATATGTGGAAAGCTGGAAACGCGACTGCGCTACGCTAGCAATCTCGGCTGGAATACGTTTCCGCTACCGATATTGACTGATAAGAACAAAGTTGATCTCACTCGCTGCGCCGAAAATATCCTCCTGGCCCGAGAGGCACATTTCCCAGCGACGATCGCCGAGCTTTATGATCCAGCGACCATGCCCGACGACCTCCGTGCAGCTCACGACCGTAACGACGAGGTACTCGAGCGCATCTATATCGGCCGTCGGTTCAAGAACGACACTGAACGACTCGAAAAGTTGTTCGACCTTTACATCAAAATGACGACAGGATCGAGCAAAGCAACCAGAACGCGTATGGCGGCAACATCATGAGCGACTATGTGTTGTTCCAGATGTGGGGTCCATTTCGACAGTCTCTGATTGCCGGCCATCTCTTCTATGTCGAACAGGCGAGAAAGCGCTTGCTCTCGCAGTTTGAAGACATCGAGGCCGAAGCCGACAAGGCTGCCGAAGAATGGCTTCAGCGGAGCAGCGGACGTTTTGATCCTGATCGGCATGACCCCGGCGACTTCTACGAAGCTGCCAACGATGCCGGCATCGAGTTCTATGCCCTCCTCAGCGACATGCGAGACCAAACGCGCTTGAGCGTCGTCGCGGGCATGTTCCATGAATGGGACAAGCAATTGCGCGATTGGCTAGTTCGAGAAATTCAGCATTGGCACCGAGGTGACGCCGCTGCGCAGAAAGTGTGGTCGGCTGATTTCGTGCAGATCGCCGA
Organism: Acidibrevibacterium fodinaquatile; assembly: GCF_003352165.1. Taxonomy (GTDB): domain Bacteria; phylum Pseudomonadota; class Alphaproteobacteria; order Acetobacterales; family Acetobacteraceae; genus Acidibrevibacterium; species Acidibrevibacterium fodinaquatile. Next base: position 358,839 of record NZ_CP029176.1, on the reverse strand, counting down.
ATTGTTGGAAAGCATTGGATGGCCGATCGGTGGCGCAAACTACTTCAAAATGCTCGATGCCTGCCGTCTTGTAGTTAACGTCTATAAGCACGGCAAGGGAAAGTCACTTGAGGATCTTAAGCAAAAGTATCCTGAATATCTCGATGACCCGTTTCACGGCGCTGCATTCTCAAGCGTGGAGTATCGCGATCACACGCATCTAAAGGTGAGTGACAAGCAGTTTCAGGCATTTTCAGATGGGATCGTCGCGTTCTGGCAAGCGGTGCCGGAAAACATATTTGAGTCAAAGGTCAATGACGTGCCCGACTGGTTTGGCAAGGCCATCCTGAAAGACCGCACCGGCCACAAACAGGCGAGCAAGCAATGATCGACAACAAGCCAAAATCAGTCCCGTCCGTTTCGGTTTCCTATGCCAGCAACGGCAGCTCGACCAAGGCCAATGAGTTCGGCATGCGGCCGATGCAAGAGCGCGCCTTTGAAAAGCGGGGGGAGCAATATCTGCTGATCAAGTCGCCGCCGGCCTCGGGTAAGAGCCGCGCACTGATGTTCATCGCGCTCGACAAGCTCACTAACCAGGACGTCAAACAGGCCATCATCGTCGTGCCGGAAAAGTCCATCGGCTCAAGCTTTCATGATGAGCCGCTGAGCAAGCACGGCTTCTGGGCGGACTGGCACGTCGAGCCGAAATGGAATCTCTGCGACGCGCCCGGAAATGACAATGGCGGCAAAGTCAATTCGCTCGGCGCGTTCCTTGAAACCGACGACAAGGTACTGGTCTGCACCCATGCGACATTCCGCTTTGCCGTCGACAGGTTCGGGGTCGGAGCTTTCGATGATCGGCTGATCGCGGTAGACGAGTTCCACCACGTCTCGGCTAATCCCGACAACAAGCTCGGCATCCATCTGGGCGATTTTATCACCCGTGACCGCGTGCATATCGTCGCAATGACCGGATCCTACTTCCGGGGCGACGCCGAGGCGGTGCTGGCGCCGCAGGACGAAGGCAAGTTCGAGAGCGTCACCTACACCTATTATGAGCAGCTCAACGGCTATCAATATCTGAAGCAGCTCGACATCGGCTATTTCTTCTATTCGGATTCCTACGCCGACGATATTCTGAAGGTTCTGAACCCCGCCGAGAAGACGATCATCCACATCCCGAACGTCAATTCGCGCGAGAGCACGAAGGACAAGATCAAGGAGGTGGAGCACATCATCGAGGAGCTGGGCGCCTGGCAAGGGACCGATCCGGCCACCGGATTCCAACTGGTCAAGACGCCGGAAGGCCAGATCCTACGTATTGCCGATCTGGTCGATGACGATCCAGCCAAGCGGGATCGCGTGTCCGCCGCGCTGAAAGACCCTACGCAGAAGAACAACCGCGATCACGTCGACATCATCATCGCGCTGGGCATGGCGAAGGAAGGCTTCGACTGGATCTGGTGCGAACATGCGCTGACGGTTGGCTACCGCTCCAGCCTGACCGAGATCGTGCAGATCATCGGTCGTGCCACCCGTGATGCCCCGGGCAAGACCCGCGCCCGCTTCTCAAACCTGATTGCCGAGCCTGCCGCCGCCGACGACATCGTGACCGAAGCGGTGAACGACACACTGAAAGCGATCGCGGCGAGCCTGCTAATGGAGCAGGTGTTGGCCCCTCGCTTCGAGTTCAAGCCGAAGAATCCGCAAAACGAGCCGACGCCGGGCTTTGACTATGGCGAGGGCGGCTACGATCCGAATAAGTGCAACGTCGGCTTCAACGAGGAATCCGGCAAGTTCCAGATCGAGATCAAGGGCCTGGCTACGCCCAAGAGCGAGGAAGCGACGCGGATCTGCCAAGAAGACCTGAACGAGGTGATCGCGGCCTTCGTGCAGGATAAGACGACGATCGAGCGCGGCCTCTTCGACGAGGAACTTGTCCCTGAGGAACTGACCCAGGTGCGCATGGGTAAGATCATCAAGGACAAGTTCCCGCATCTCGACGCCGAGGATCAGGAGGCCGTGCGGCAGCATGCTGTGGCGGCGTTGAATCTGACCCAGAAGGCGAAGGAAGTCGCGGCGGGCAGCTCGCTCGGCGAGGAGAGCGCGAATACCGCCTTTGTCGATGGCGTGCGCAAGTTCGCGATGGACGTGCGCGAGTTGGACATCGACCTGATCGACCGGATCAATCCGTTCGGGGAGGCCTATGCGATCCTCGCCAAGACGATGAGCGAGGAAAGCTTGAAGCAGGTCGCCGCGGCGATCGCCGCCAAGCGCACCAGCCTGACGCCCGAGGAGGCGAAGGTGATCGCCAAGCGCGCCGTCGAGTTCAAGCGGGAGCGCGGGCGTCTGCCGTCGATCAGCTCGGCCGACGCTTGGGAAAAGCACCTGGCTGAAGGCGCCGCAGCGTTCGTCCGCTTCAAGGATGAGGGCCGCTATGAGTGATCTCGACCTAGATGAACTGCGTGCGGAGCTCGACGATTTCGCGCAACCTGAAAAGAAGGGCGGCCGTTCGCCCCGGGAGGAGCGCATCATCGCGGGTTTTGAGGAGATTCAGCGCTTTGTCGAGAAAAACGGCCACGCTCCGCACCACGGCGAGGATGGCGATATATTCGAACGGCTCTACGCCGTGCGGCTCGACCGACTGCGCGCGCTCGAAGAATGCCGGTCCCTTCTCACACAGTTTGATCACCAGGGACTGATTACATGTGCGCCCATGGCGTCGTCTGGCCCGCCCGCTGACTCGATGGATGAGGACGAGCTGCTCGCCGAACTGGAGGGCGCGGCCGGTTCATCCGAGATCACCAAGCTGCGCCATGTGCGCACCAGTGCGGAGAAGCGCGATGCCGAAGAAATCGCGAGCCGCGAGAAGTGCGCGGATTTCGAGAGATTCAAACCCCTATTCCTGCACGTGCAGGCCGATCTTGAGAGCGGGCGCCGGACCACAAGACCCTTCGTCAAGGATGCGGGTTTCCTGAAAGCCGACATTCAGGCCGGGCAATTCTTCATCCTTGGCGGCCAGACTGCTTATGTGGCGGAGGTTGGAGAGCCGATAAAGGCGCCGAATGGCGAAACCGACGCGCGGCTCCGGGTGATCTATTCCAATGGCACCGAGAGCGACCTGCTGCTGCGATCGCTGCAGCGCGCCCTCTACAAGGATGACGCTGGTCGACGTATTACCGAGCCCAGCGCCGGCCCGTTATTCGACGAGCAGACTGGCGATGGTGATCAGGCCAGCGGCACGATCTACGTGTTGCGGAGCAAGTCCGACCACCCCCTGGTCGCGGCGAACCGCGAAATCCTGCATAAGATCGGCGTGACGGGTGGTAGCGTCGAGCGGCGCATCGCTAACGCTCGGCTCGATCCAACCTACCTCATGGCAGATGTCGAGATCGTTGCGACTTACGAACTCTACAATATCAACCGGGCCAAGCTCGAATTCTTGATCCACAGGGTCTTTGGCGGGGCGCGCCTCGACGTCGAGGTCATGGATCGCCTTGGTCGGCCAATCGTGCCGAAAGAATGGTTTCTGGTGCCCTTGTTCGCCATCGATGAGGCGGTAAACCGGATCAAGGACGGCACGATCACCGATTACGTCTATAGCCCGAATACCGCCCGGCTCGTAGAACGCGGCGCGCTACCACCTCTGGGAAAATTGACATGAGCAATGTCAACGTCAGGCGGTTGGTCGAGAACATCCGTTCCGGCACCAATATCTACACGCCGCTGGTCGAGCTGGTCGTAAATGGGATTCAGGCCATCGACGCGAAGGGCATACCGAACGGTTTGGTTCAAATCGAAGTTCTCCGAAACGGGCAGGCCGACGTACTCGACCGCCTTGAGGACGTCGACGGCTTCGTGGTCAAGGACAACGGCATAGGCTTCACCAAGAGCAACCGTGACGCCTTCGACACCCTCTACACCGAACAAAAGATTGCGGACGGCGGCAAAGGTTTTGGCCGCTTCACTTGCCTGAAATACTTCGACCGGGTGAAGGTATCTAGCACTTTCGCCGAAGGTGACACCTTCCGTGAGCGTTCTTTCAGGATGGGTTTGGACAAGGACATCATCGTTGACGAGAAGGAAGGCCTGTCTCAAGCGCAGGCGACAGGCGCGACCGTCGAGATTTCCGGCATCAAATCGGTAAGGGTTCCCGACAAGAAGCTGGAAACGATCAGCCGGGTCGTGGTGGAACGGCTGCTGCCCTATTTCGTGGATAAGGAACGCGCCTGCCCGCGCGTGGTGATTCGGGACGCCAATAAGCCGTCCGATACCGTCTCCCTCAATGATTACCTGGGTAAGGAGAACAGCCAGATCGTCGAAATGAAGGTGGACGACGGCACGTTCTCGTTATCGGCGAATGAAGATGAAAAGACCTTTCAGGTCCGCGTATTCAAATTCTTCGCGCCGCGAACGGCGAAGAGCAAGGTGAGCCTTGTCGCGCACCGGCGGGAAGTGACGGATAATCCACTCGAATCATACATTCCCGAATTTGCGGAGGAGTTTTTCGAGCCGGGGCCGGATCAGGATTTGGCTAAGGGGCGCAACTTCGTCATCAAAGCCTATGTGTTCGGCGACTATCTGAATGACAACGTGTCCCTCGAACGAGGCGAGTTTCGCTTTCAAACCGACACCGATCTGTTGAACGGCATATCCCAGAACGACATCGAACAAAAAGCCTCCGAGATCGTGCAGTCGGTAGTGGGCGCGGAGATCGCCGCAAGGAAGAGGCGCAAGGAAGTACGCATCTCCGAGTACGTAACTAATGACGCGCCCTGGCATCGCATTCTTGCAAAAGAGGTGGATTTCAGCGCCCTACCCATGAGGCCATCAAATCAAGACATCGAGCTTCATCTCCAAAAGAAGAAATATGAGAAGGAGGTAGTGACAAGAACGCAGGTCACGGCGCTACTGAACTCGGAGAACCCGGATGAGCTCGGTGAGAAAATCTCGCAGTTGATCGAGAGTATTTCCGATAGTAGCAAGAACGACCTGATTCACTACGTCTCCATGCGCAAGTGCGTCCTGGACCTCTTTTCCAAGTCACTAGAGATCGGAGCCGACGGCAAACACAAATCCGAAGGCGAGGTGCATGACGTCATCATGCCGCGCAAAAAGGACTCTGAGGAACTGAACTATGATGCGCACAATCTTTGGATTCTGGATGAGCGACTGAATTTTACGTCCTACGTTTCGTCTGACAAACCCCTTAAATCAGCGAAGGGGGACCGCACGGACATCACTATCTATAATCGCCGCGTGGCGTATCGGGGCGACAATGAGTCCAGTAACCCCATTACGATTTTCGAATTCAAGAAGCCCCAGCGAGACGATTTTGCCGATCCATCCTCCAAGGAAGACCCGGTTCAGCAGATCATCCGCTACGTCAATCAAATCCGGGAGGGCAAGTTCAAGACCCCAACCGGCCGCGACATCCTCGTCAACGACACAACGCCGTTCTACGGCTATGTCGTCTGCGACCTCACCAAAAAGGTCAAGGACTGGCTCCAAAAGGAGAAGAACTTTACCCCGATGCCCGATGGCCTGGGATGGTTCAACTGGTCCGGCAACATCAGCCTCTACATGGAGGTGCTTAGCTGGACGAAGCTGCTCCGCGACGCGGAAATGCGGAACAAGATATTCTTCAACAAGCTCGGTATCGACTGAACGGGCTATCGCCGACGAATACCTACTGCGGCCCCTGCCGGCCAGCACCCTGCGAGTGCGCGACGTCTGCGCCATGGGGCGCGTCAGGCCACTCTCACCTGCTAGACCTGGGCGTAGCGGCTCCCCCATTGCGGTGGCGTTAGACGACGAATCTGCGCCGATACGGAGAAGCGGCTTGTGGGGAAAGCCTTCCCCCTGGTCGGCGCCGGCGTCGCCGACACACCCCCTTCTGCGGGGACACCCCGCAACGCCCCCCTAGAGTGAGAGTGCGGACCGGGTTCGCCGTGACGGGTTGAGGACTGGAGGAGAGGCCTCCGGCGCCCGTCGCGGAGATCCGCGATGTCCAGAAAAACCGCACCCGCTCGCGCCGGCCAGGACCGGGCGAGCCTCTATGACGAAATCACCGGCAAGATCATCGCCGAGCTGGAGGCCGGCCGCGTGCCCTGGGTCCAGCCCTGGGGAACGGCCGCGGCGAAGGCGCCGCTCGCCATGCCGAAGAACGCCGCCACCGGCCGGCAGTATTCCGGGATCAATGTTCTGATCCTCTGGGGCGCCGTGATCGAGCACGGTTTCCCCACCCAGAGCTGGCTTACCTTTCGCCAGGCGCTCTCACTCGACGGCAATGTGCGCAAGGGCGAGCACGGCACGACCGTCGTCTATGCCGACCGCTTCGTGCCGGATGACGAGAAGCGCCGCGCGCGAGAGACCGGCGAGGAAGCGGCCGCGATCCCGTTCCTGAAGCGGTTCACCGTCTTCAACGTCGCCCAATGCGAAAACCTGCCGGCTGAGGTTGCGGCCGTTGCGCCACCGCCGCCACCGGGCCTGATCGAACCCAGGGTGGAGGCGCTGATCCGCGCGACCGGCGTCGACTTCCGCATCGGCGGCGCCCGTGCCTTCTACGCGCCGGGCCCGGACTTCGTGATGGTCCCGCCGCCGCAGGCCTATTTCGAGCCGATCAACTGGCACCGCACGGCCCTGCACGAGCTGGGGCACGCCAGCGGCCATCCGTCCCGTCTCGGCCGCGATCTCGATGGCGCGTTCGGCAGCAAAAAGTATGCGTTCGAGGAACTGGTGGCCGAGATGAACGCCGCCTTCTGCTGCGCTTCGCTCGGCATCGCCCCGACCGTGCGCCACGCGGATTATATCGGCTCCTGGCTCGAGGTGCTGCGCGGGGACAACCGCGCCGTGGTGCGCGCCGCCTCACAGGCTAGCAAAGCTGCAGACTGGATACTGGACTTCCTGCCTGAAACTGCGAGCGCCGCTGCTCACGCTGCCACCCGCACAGCGCAGGAGGCCGCATGATCTGCGGGGTGCGAACGCCCTGAACTCCGGAAAAGCGGGAAGGCGGGCTTCCGGCTTTGCGTCTTTCCAGTTCGTCGGCTTTGCGGCGCGGTCCTCCGAGAGGAAGAGGGCTGCGCCGGTTTTCGCGGCGGGTTGGAGGTCGAGAGAGAGTCTCTTGGCCGCCCGCCGCGGAGACTATCCCCATGGCTACTGCCATTCAGAAGATCACCCTGTCGTCCTCGCGCGACATTCCCTTCAACAAGCTGGTGCTGAGTCAGTCCAATGTCCGGCGTGTGAAGGCCGGCGTCTCGATCGAGGAGCTGGCCGAGGACATCGCCCGGCGTACGCTGCTCCAGGGCCTGAACGTCCGGCCAATCCTCGACGCTGAGGGCGCCGAGACCGGCATGTTCGAGATCCCGGCGGGCGGCCGGCGCTATCGGGCGCTCGAGCTGCTGGTCAAGCAGAAGCGTCTGGCCAAGACCGCGCCGGTCCCATGCGTGGTCCGCGATCCCACGACCGACATCCTTGGCGAGGACGACTCGCTGGCCGAGAACATCCAGCGTGCGCCGCTGCACCCGCTCGACCAGTTCCGAGCCTTCCAGGCCCTGCGCGAGAAGGGGCGCTCCGAGGAGGACATCGCCGCGGCGTTCTTTGTCGGCGTGAACGTCGTGAAGCAGCGCCTGCGCCTGGCGTCGGTCGCGCCGGCCTTGCTCGACGTCTATGCCGAGGACGGCATGTCGCTCGAGCAGCTCATGGCCTTCACCGTCACGGCCGACCATGCCCGCCAGGAGCAGGTCTGGCAGGCGATCTCCGGCTCCTGGCAGAAGGAGCCCTATCAGATCCGCCGCATGCTGACGGAGAAGACGGTGCGCGCCTCCGACCGGCGGGCGGCGTTCGTCGGCCTCGACGCCTATGAGGCCGCCGGCGGCGTGGTGCTGCGCGACCTGTTCCAGTCCGACGATGGGGGCTGGCTCGAAGAGGTCGCGCTGCTCGACGGCTTGGTCGCCGAGAAACTGAAGGCCGAGGCGGAGACGGTCGCTGCCGAGGGGTGGAAGTGGATCGAGGCCGCCATCGATTTCCCCTACGGCCACACCCATGGCCTGCGCGAACTGGAGGGCGTCGCCGCCGACCTTTCCAGCGAGGAGCAGGCGACGATCGACGCGCTGAAGGCGGAATACGCCAAGCTGGAGGAGGAGTATGACGGCGCCGACGAGCTGCCCGACGAAGTGGACGAACGCCTCGGCGAGATCGAGGCGGCGCTCGCCGCCTTCGACGATCGGCCCGTCACCTATGATCCTGCCGACATCGCCCGCGCCGGCGTCTTCGTCAGCATCGATGCCGAAGGCGCGCTGTCGGTCGACCGTGGTTACGTCCGTCCGGACGATGAAGCACCCATGGGCGAGCCGGAGCAGGACGGCGACACCGATCCCGCAACGGCTCGGGCGACCGGCGCCGATCCCGATGCGCCTGTCGTTCAGCGCGCCGTCATCACCATCGGCGGCCAGGTCGCCGGACCGGAGGATGAGGACGACGAGGACCTGAAGCCGCTCCCGGACCGCCTCGTGACCGAGCTGACCGCAGAGCGGACGCTGGCGCTGCGCGACAAGCTTGCGAGCACGCCCGCCGTCGCGTTCCAGGCCGTGCTGCACAAGTTCTGCCTCGACGTCTTCTCCCGCTATTTCTCCTACGGGACGGCGATGGAAGTGTCGGTCCGCAGCGCCAGCTTCCCGGTGCAGGCACAGGGGCTGAAGGACACGCCCGCGGCGAAGGCCATCGACGCGCGTCACAAGGGCTGGGAAGAGCGGCTGCCCAAGGACAAGGCCGATCTCTGGGACTGGCTCACCACCCTCACTGGCGAGGAGCAGGCGGCGCTCTTCGCCCATTGCGCCTCCTTCGGCGTCAATGCGCTCTACGAGAAGGGCGACCGCTACGGCGCGGGCGTCTCGTCCCACACGGTCGAGCAGCGCATCGCCGAGGCCGATCGCCTCGCCCAGGCCGTCGATCTCGACATGGTGCAGGCCGGCTGGCGTCCGACCGTCGAGAATTATCTCGGCCGGGTGCCCAAGCGCCGCATCCTCGAGGCGGTGCAGGAAGGAGCCGGCGAACGGTCGGCGCAGCTCATCGACCATCTGAAGAAGGGCGACATGGCCAAGGAGGCCGAACGGCTCCTGGCCGATACCGGCTGGCTGCCGGAGCCGCTGCGGATCGCCACCGCGGACGACGCGCCCGTCGAAACCGCCGAAGCCGAAGACGACGTTGAGGCGCTGCCCGAATTCCTCGCCGACGACGAGGAAACGGACGCCGACGCGCCGCAGGTGATCGCGGCCGAATAGCCCGCGTGCGGGGCGGCTTCGGCCGTCCCGCGCCCTTCTCCATCCCATCCACCCAAGAGCCCGGCCCGCACGCCGGGCTCTTGGCATTTCAGGAGGGCCGGATGCCCACATTCACCATCGAAACGACCTACCGCCTGCCGATCTACCGGCAGCGGAGCTACGAGGCGGAAACCCTCGCCGCCGCCTGTGCGCTCGCCATTGCGGACGAGGGCTGGGACGACGAGAAATCCGACGTCGAGACTTCCGGCGACACCTATGTCACCGGCATCTGGGATGGGCGCGACGCCGCCTATCGCGGCAGGGCGCTCAGCATCCCGTCGCAGTTCGGCGAACAGGTCCAGCGCAGGGCCGACCATTTCGAGGTGCTGCTCGGCCTGCTCAAGGTCTTCGCGCGCGCGCCGGACGCGGAACCGGCCGACGGTCCGTTCTGGCGTCAGCGCTTGGACGCGGCGATCGCCAAAGGCGAGGCAATTCTTGCGGACGACCCTGATCCCCAAGCGGCGGGAGACGCGTCATGACCGAGTATGTCGTGAAGATCGGCTTCTGGCTGCGCGCCTACGACAGCGTCACGGTCGAGGCGGATGCCGACGCCGAAGCGATCGAGAAAGCCAAGATCGCTGCGACGACGGCCATGACGTTGACCGCACACCCCGAATGTGTCGAGTTTGACGAGCGACGCGAGGGCGTCATCGCCTTTATCGACCGGGTCAACCCGGACGGCCGCGAACCTGTGGTCGAGGATATCGCGTTCGACGACGATCGCATCCATCCGGACGGCGCGCCATCTCGCGCCGATAAGGAGACACAGCCCCGCCGCGTCGTCTTCGCCTATCGCGTGCCCGTCCATGTCGAGGTCGAGGACGGATTGGTTTCCCGCGTCACCGTCATCGACGAAACGCCGGTCGCCGATCCGGCTGTCGTGGAAGGCGACGCCAGCTACCTGGCGGAAGCGATCGCCGCTGCGGACGACGGCCAGGCCTGGCCCTCCTGGGCCTTCGGCTATTGATGATCGCCATAGCTCGGCACCCCGCCACCCGGTGGGGCGCCTTTTCTTATGCAGGCCACGGCCGCGACGCTGAGAGGGAGAGGGCTGCCGGAACGGGTTTGAGCCGGTGCGGTCCGAGAGAGAGCGCCGGCCGGCTCGCCCGTTCCCGCTCTCCCGAGGCTCCCTTCATGAACGACCTTTCTCCGATCGCGGCCGACCAGGCCGCGCCGCAGTCCCCTGTCCATCGTCCCGATGCCCCCGGCGCGATCATCGCCGCCGCCCAGCAGTTCCTCCCACATCTCGAGCGCGGCCAGCGGGTCGACGCAGCGATCCTGCGCGCCGCCATGGAGGCGGCTTTCGGCGCCTCCGACGCCTCGGGCGCCTGGGACTGGAAGACGGCCTATGACGCCTGCGAGGCGGCGAGCGTCCTCTTCCTGCGCAAATACGGAAAGGCGCTGTTCCGCAAAGCCGACTCTCCGGCTTCCCGGCTTTCCGCCTTGAACAAGATCGCCGGCCTTCTTCCCACCCACACCCGCCGCTCCGCCGAGAGCGAAGCCTTCCAGCAATTCTCCACGCCGACCCCTCTCGGCTTCGCGGCCCTGACCGCAGCCGCCATCGGACCTGCGGACCGCGTGCTGGAGCCTTCGGCTGGAACCGGCCTGCTCGCTATCCTGGCCGAGATCGCTGGCGGCGCGCTCGTGCTGAACGAGCTGGCCGAGACCCGGTCGGCGCTGCTCACCTCCCTCTTTCCGGCCGTCTCCGTCACGCGCTTCGACGCCGCCCAGATCGACGACCACCTCGATCCGGCCGCGGTGCCGAGCGTCGTCCTGATGAACCCGCCCTTCTCGGCGATGGCCAACGTCGCGGGCCGCATGGCTGACACCGCCTATCGCCACATCGCCTCGGCCCTGGCCCGCCTCGCCGATGGTGGGCGGCTGGTGGCGATCACCGGCGCCAACTTCGGACCCGACACCCCGGCCTGGCGCGACGCCTTCGTCCATCTGCAGGAACGCGGCCGCATCGTCTTCACCGTCGCGATCGACGGCGCGGTCTATGCCAAGCATGGCACGACCATCGACACGCGGCTGATCGTCATCGACAAGGCGCCCGCCGAGAACCCGGCCATCCTGCCGGAATCGCCGGGCATCGCGCCGGACGTGGCCACGCTGCTGAGCTGGATCGCCGAGCACGTTCCGGCGCGTCTGGCGCTCGCGCCGAGCCTCGCCATCCCGGTGTCGGCGGCCGCCGCATCGCGGACGGTCCGCGGCTATCTCGCGCGCGCTGCTGCGGCGGGGCCGGTGAAGCCGTCCGTCGCCGATCCGGAGGCGGTCGATCTTTCCTATGAGACGATCGACTGGACGCCGCCCGAGGGCGCACGCCTCAGCGATGCGATCTATGAGGAATACCGGCTCCAATCGATCCGGATTCTGGGCGCTCGGGCGCATCCGACCAAGCTGGTGCAGTCCGCCGCCATGGCCTCGGTCGCGCCGCCGAAGCCGAGCTATCGGCCGCGCCTGCCGATCAATCTCGTCAGCAACGCGCTCCTGTCCGACGCCCAGCTCGAGACCGTGGTCTATGCCGGCGAGGCGCATGGCGACTATCTCGCCGGCGCCTGGACCGTGGACGAGACCTTCGATCTCGTCACCGCCGCGCGGGACGACGCGCCGAACGCCGTCCGCTTTCGCCGGGGCTTCATGCTTGGCGACGGCACCGGCGCCGGCAAGGGCCGCCAGTCGGCCGGCATCATCCTGGACAACTGGCTGAAGGGCCGGCGCAAGGCGGTCTGGATCTCGAAGTCCGACAAGCTGCTAGAGGACGCCCAGCGCGACTGGTCGGCCCTTGGCATGGAGCGCCTGCTCATCACGCCGCTCTCGCGCTTCCCCCAGGGCAAACCGATCCGGCTGTCCGAAGGCGTCCTATTTTTAACCTACGCTACGCTGCGGTCCGACGACCGCGGCGAGAAGCTTTCGCGCGTCCGCCAGATCGTTGAATGGTTGGGCTCCGATTTCGACGGAGTGATCATTTTCGACGAGAGCCACGCCATGCAGAACGCCGGTGGCGGCAAAGGAGAGCGGGGCGATGTTGCGGCCTCGCAGCAGGGCCGTGCGGGCTTGCGCCTGCAGCACGCCCTGCCGGACGCGCGCGTCGTCTATGTCTCGGCGACCGGCGCCACCACGGTCCACAACCTCGCCTATGCCCAGCGGCTCGGCCTGTGGGGCGGCGAGGATTTCCCCTTCGCCACACGCGCCGAGTTCGTCGAGGCGATCGAGGATGGCGGTGTCGCCGCCATGGAGGTGCTAGCCCGGGATCTCCGGTCGCTCGGGCTCTACACCGCCCGATCGCTCTCCTATGACGGCGTCGAATACGAGCTGATCGAGCACCCGCTCACCGACGAGCAGCGGCGCATCTACGACGCCTATGCCGGCGCCTTCGCGATCATCCACAATCACCTCGATGCGGCGATGCAGGCAGCCAACATCACCGGCGAAAGCGGCACGCTGAACGCCCAGGCGAAGTCGGCCGCACGCTCGGCTTTCGAGAGCGCCAAGCAGCGCTTCTTCGGCCATCTGCTGACCTCGATGAAGACGCCGACCCTGATCCGCAGGATCGATCAAGACCTCGCCGACGGCCATGCCGCCGTCATCCAGATCGTCTCGACCGGCGAGGCCTTGATGGAGCGCCGGCTCGCCGAGATTCCGACCGAGGAATGGAACGACATCCGCGTCGACATCACGCCGCGCGAGTATGTTCTCGACTACCTCGCTCATTCCTTCCCGGTGCAACTCTACGAGCCGTTCACCGACAGCGAGGGCAATCTCTCGTCCCGGCCCGTCTTTCGGGACGGCCAGCTCGTCGAGAGCCGCGAAGCCGTCGCCCGCCGCAATGAGCTGATCGAGCGGCTAGCTTCGCTGCCGCCCGTTCCCGGCGCGCTCGACCAGATCGTCCAGCGCTTCGGCACGGACCTCGTCGCCGAAGTGACCGGACGCTCGCGCCGCGTGGTGCGCAAGGGTGACCGCCTCGTCGTGGAGAACCGCGCGGCCTCCGCCAACCTCGCCGAGACCGCCGCCTTCATGGACGACCTGAAGCGCGTCCTGGTCTTTTCGGAGGCGGGCGGGACGGGCCGCAGTTACCACGCCGAACTCTCGGCGCGGAACCGCCGGCTGCGCGTCCACTATCTACTCGAACCCGGCTGGAAAGCCGACGCCGCGATCCAGGGCCTCGGGCGGACCAATCGCACCAACCAGGCGCAGCCGCCGCTGTTCCGGCCGATCGCCACCGATGTGAAGGCCGAGAAGCGCTTCCTCTCGACCATCGCCCGCCGCCTCGACACGCTTGGCGCCATCACCCGCGGCCAGCGCCAGACCGGCGGCCAGGGACTCTTCAGGCCCGAGGACAATCTGGAATCGCACTACGCCCGCGACGCGCTGCGCCAGCTCTACATGCTGCTCGTGCGTGGCAAGATCGAAGGCTGCTCGCTCCAGATGTTCGAGGACGCCACAGGCCTGAAGCTCATGGACGCGAGTGGCATCAAGGACGAGTTGCCGCCGATCACGACCTTCCTCAACCGCCTCCTGGCGCTCACCATCGAGCTGCAGGGCGTGCTGTTCACTGCGTTCGAGCAGTTGCTGAACGCCAAGATCGAAGGCGCCATCGCCAGCGGCGTCTATGACGTCGGCCTGGAGACACTGCGGGCCGAAAGCTTCATCGTCACCGATCGCCGGGCAATCTACACCCATCCCGCGACGGGCGCGGAGACCCGGTTGCTCACCATCACCGAGCGCCGGCGCAATCGCCCGGTGACGCTCGATGAGGCGTTGGATCATCTCGCCGATCCCCGCGCTATGCTGCTGGTGAACGAGCGCTCGGGCCGCGCCGCAGTACAGATTCCTGCGCCGAGCTTGATGCTCGACGACGGCGAGATCGAACGCCGTGTACGGCTGATCCGGCCAATGGAGCACCATCACGCTTCGCTGAAAATGATGGACGAGAGCCACTGGCAGGCGGCGGAGCGGAAAGCCTTTGCCGCCGTATGGGCTCGCGAAGTCGCGGAGGTCCCTGAATTCGCCGACAACACGATCCATATCGTCGCCGGCTTGCTGCTGCCGATCTGGAAGCGCCTGCCGAACGAGTCGACACGGGTCTATCGGCTTCAGACCGACGCGGGCGAGCGCGTCATCGGCCGCAGGGTCTCTCCGGCCTGGGCAGCGAACGCATCGTTGAGCGGCGCTACCACCCTGACACCGGACGCGGCCTTTGCAGCGCTGATGGAAGGCAGGACAGTCCTCGACCTCGCCGAGGGTCTGCAACTCCATCGGGTGCGCGTCATGGGCGCTCACCGCATCGAGCTGTCGGGCTTCACCGACACCATGCGCGGCCGCCTGCGCGCCTACGGCCTCTTCAGCGAGATCATCTCCTGGAAGCTGCGCATGTTTGTGCCGACCGACGCCACCGGCGCCGGAGTGCTGGCCAAAGTCCTCGACCACTATCCGGTCGAGCGCATCGGCGAGCGGGAAGCCGCGTGATGGGCCGCCATGACGCGTCCGAATTGTCCCAACGTCTCGCGCGCGATGCCGAGGCGGTGTGCCGCCACTACCTTTCGGCCGGACGGCGGGAGGGCCGCTATTGGCTGGTCGGCGACGTGCGCAATACTCCGGGCCGCTCGATGTTCGTCCGGCTCAAGGAGTCGGTGAAAGGGCCGGCCGGCAAATGGACCGATGCCGCCACCGGCGAGCATGGCGACCTGCTCGACGTCATTCAGGAAAGCTGCGGCCTGGTCGACTTCAAGGATGTCGCCGATGAGGCGCGTTCGTTCCTCAGCCTGCCGCATCCCGAACCGGAGCCGGATCATCCCCGATCACGCGCGCCAAGCGCCCCGACCGGATCGCCCGAGGCGGCACGACGACTGTTCGCCATGTCACAGCCGATTTCTCGTACTCTCGTAGAAACGTATCTCCGCAATCGCGGCATTACGGCTTTGCACGGAACCGGAAGCCTGCGCTTCCACCCGCGCTGTTACTACCGGCCCGACGACCATAGCCCGACCGAGACCTGGCCGGCGATGATCGCCTCCGTCACCGATCTCGCGGGACATCTCACCGGCGCGCACCGCACCTGGCTCGACCCCGGCGGCTTCACCGAGGCGATGCTCGGCAAGGCACCGATCGATACGCCGAGACGGGCGATGGGCGACCTTCTCGGCCATGCCGTTCGATTTGGCGTGGCGGGCGAGGTCATGGCGGCTGGCGAGGGCATCGAGACGATGCTGTCGCTCAGATGCGTCTTGCCGACCATGCCGATGGTCGCAGCCCTCTCGGCGGCGCATCTCTCCGCCATCCTGTTCCCGGACACGCTGCGGCGACTCTACATCGCCCGCGACGATGATTCGGCCGGCGACGGCGCAATGGCGACATTGATCGACCGGACGCAGGAGGCCGGGATCGAGGCGATCGTGATCTCGCCACGACTCGGCGACTTCAACGAGGATCTCCGCCTGCTTGGGATCGACGCGCTTCGAGCGGCCAGTCGGGTGCAGATCGCCGCGCAGGACGTCGCCCGCTTCATGGAGTTGGCGGCATAGCCGGAACGGGACGAGAGGCAGTTCGCCAGCGTCGTCACCGTAGGGCGGCGGTCATGCTTTCCTCAGCGCCGGAGAGGACCGCACCCACGGCCTTCTGAGAGGGCGATCGGGCAGCAAGCGGCCCGCACCGGCAACCTTGTGGGCCGACTATTTTCCGTCGGCGGCGGAGCCGCCTTTACATCGCGAGACAAAATAGTCGGCCCCCTTCGGTCCTCCGCCGAGGCTTCGGCCCTCCGCTGCGCTGCGGGTGCAAGTCCGTTCCGCCCGCCGCCTTCGTCGCCATGAAGGCCGCGATGGGCGCGGCCGATCCGACAAGGAAAGCCGCGATGACCACCGACCACGACGACGATTTCGAGCCGCACCACACCTCATCCCCGACCGACCAGGTCCTCCACGAACTCCAGCTCTATGGCTACCGTCCCTTCGACGACGAACCCGACCCCAGGCCGCTTCCCGAAGCGAACATCCTTGCAGGCAGCATCTCCGACATCTTCGACGCTCTCGTGGTGGCGCTGGCCGACACTCGCCTCGAACCCGACCTCGAGGACCTGCTCTGGTCGACGGTGAACGTCTTCCATCGCGCCATTGACCGGATCGAACGCGAACTCGATGACAACGAGCTGGCGCAGCAACGCGCGCAACGGGAACAGGATGGCAGCGAGGTCAAGTCCGTCGAGCTGGAACGCCTGACGGCGGAAGGTCAGACGCTGATCGAACGCCGCAACGCCTTCGAGCTGATGCGCGACCAGGCCGCCGACCAATTCGAGCATCACACCCATTCAACCTGGCGGCCGCGCAACGGGTCGAAGGTCAATCACCGCAACCTGACCTCCGCGATGATCGACAGCCGCGACTTCCTAGCGGCGAAGAAGCGCGCGGCGAACCAGGTGCTCCTCCCCCCGGGTCCGAAGGTCGCACTCACCGGCGGCCTCGACTTCAACGATCACCGGCTGGTCTGGGCGAAGCTCGATCAGGTCCACGCCAAGCACCCGGACATGGTGCTGCTGCACGGCGGATCGCCCAAGGGCGCCGAGCTGATTGCCGCCAAATGGGCCGACAATCGTAAGGTCACGCAGATCGCCTTCAAACCCGACTGGACGAAGCACGCCAAGGCCGCGCCGTTCAAGCGCAACGATGCAATGGTGGAGACCCTGCCGATCGGCGTCCTGCACTTCCCGGGCACCGGCATCCAGGACAACCTCGCCGACAAGGCGAAGAAGCTCGGCATCCCGGTCTGGAAGTTCGGCGGCGCGTGAGCGCCGCCTTTCCTCAATACGTATTGACGTCGAACCGCAAAGGCGGATCACCGGCTTTCCGCAAGACCGCCTTTCAGTCCGGTTCACCCGTCACCGCGATCCGGGCCGCGCGAGCATAGTGCGCCAACTCCGTATCATTCTCGATCAGGCCGTCGAGCAGCACCTTCATATCGCTCTGATCGGACGCCGATTGAAACGGCCCCGGCTGCCGCTCGATCGCCAGTACCGCAATGGCGAGTGCCTTCTTCACCAGATGCAGGTCGCGTCCCGTGAATTCCGCCATGCCGCATGCCTCAACCATCATGTCGACTCGTAAGCACACCTTAGCCGATCGGCCAGCGCACCGTGAGGACAACGAGGTTCCATGCATTGTCCGCGACGGCCTTTGAGTGGCGGCTCCTGCCGGCGGGCGCCACCCCGCGTCTATCAGCGCTGATCCTTGGTCCGCCCGAGAGGCCTGACGCCATCAACCCACAAGGGGTCGGCTTACGCTGAAGCGTGCCGCCGCTCTGTCTCCGCCTTCGCGATGATTGCGGCCCTCGGCCGAACACATCGGGCGCCTGTCGCGCGGGGATGGTCCCCGCCTCAGCACAGGAGCCGGATCAATGTCTCAAGCCCTCGCATTCGCTAACGGCTGGAACCTCGCCATCACTCTCATGGTCTGCGTCGTCGTCTTTCATGCTGACGCTGGCAACTTCGGCGTCATGCTGGCCGCCGAATATGACGGCGATCCCGCCGCCGTCATCCACGAATTCGACCCCTTCCAGCGATGAAGGGGCGCATCCCCACGCAAGCTGGACCGCACAGGGCCAGCGGGATTTCCGCTCCCGCTGGCGCCTGTTTGCGGCTATACTCACGGTCGCGCCGTGGTGGTGGTGGAAGGCGCGACCGTCAGACCTTTATCTCACGGAGTACACCGCCATGATCATCTTCGGACCACTCCTCGTCATCGTCGGCATCGGCTTTATCTGCTGGCTGCTGTTCACCCTCGCTGTCTTTGCGCTGCCGTTTTTCGCCGGTCTGACGATCGGCATCTTGGCCTTTCACACGGGGGCCGGCGTGCTCGGCGGCATTGCCGTGGGTCTTGTAGCCGGCGGCGTCACCTTTGGCCTTGGCCAGCTTGCGCTCGCCGTTGTGCCATGGGCGTGGGCTCGGCTCCTGATCATCCTTCTCTATGTCGCGCCCGCCACCGTCGCTGGCTACAGCGCCACGCATGGAATCGCCCAGATGGCGATGCCTTCACCCACCTGGCAGACGATCTTCGCCGTCATCGGCGCGATCGCCGTCAGCGTCACGGCGTTCGTCCGCTTCACCGGAATGGCCGCGCCCGGACCAGCCGGACAGGGCTTGGCGCGGGGCTGACACCGTCACGTCGATGGGCGGGCTGGATCAGGCATTCCGTATGCTCGCCACCCTCGTCGCCGAACACGGAGTGAGCGCGGCTTGGCTTCGAAGCGCACCCTGTCATCGCGGGGTGCCGGGAGTCGTGGCGGTCGTTGAGACGACATGGCGGAGGTGGCGAGGTCTCACGAATAGCGCCAACGAAGTGCATGGCAGGGCGTGCCGCCGAAGCTTGGCTTCAGAAACAGGAGATCCATCGGTTGCCTGGACGGGGACACACCACCGTTGAATTCACTGGCCGGACTTGCGGTGACTCGAGAATCGCCACGTTCCCCTTGATGTCAGCTCTGTCAGACCGAGCGCACCGAACGGCCTCTTCGATGGATTGATCTGGCCGAAGGCCGGCTGAAGCCTCGACCGCCTATGGCGCAACAGCGGCGTCAAAACTTTCTTCCCCTGCCGGCTGCGCCGTCATTCCTCGCGAGACAAGAAAGCCCCTCCTTTGCTGTCGAGCCCCTTCGGGGTGCGCCGTCGATCGCCTCCGGCCCTTCGATCACCATCGAGGCCGCAATGGTGCGGGCTCGGAAACAGAGATCAAGGAGAACTACAATGGCGACCATCGGCACCTTCAAGAAGACCGGCTCGAACGAATTCACCGGCGAAATCGTCACCCTCTCGGTCCAGGCCAAGAACGTCCGGATCGTCCCCGAAACCAACCGCTCCGGCGACAACAGCCCCAGCCACCGCGTCTATGTCGGCCGGGTCGAAATCGGCGCCGCCTGGGCCAAGCGCTCCAACGAGGGCCGCGACTATCTGGGTCTCAAGCTCGACGATCCGAGCTTCACCGCCCCGATCTTCGCCAACCTGTTCGACGACGAAGAGGGCGAGGGCTACAGCCTGATCTGGTCCCGCCCCAACGGTCGCCGGAGCGACTGACCCCGCCTCCAATGCCCCGTCCGGCTGGTCCGGGCGGGGCATCGCCTTCAACCTCCCAAACGCTGATCTCGAACCTTGAACAGGCTGAATACCTAGTTTACTAGGTGGCAGTATATTAGGTGGCACGGCGATCTCACCGCATGAGCTTGCGGGAGATCGTCGCCACGAATCTGCGAAGACTGAGACATGCCAAAAGCATGTCGCAGGAGGAGCTTGCCGACCGTGCGGGCATCAATCGCAACTATGTTGGGATGCTTGAGCGCGAACAGCATTCCGCAACCGTCGACATGCTGGAAAAGCTCGCCGAGGTCCTTGAGGCGGACCCCGTCGAATTCTTCCGCCGCGAGGCGTGAACGGCCGCTATTTGCAGGTTTAGGGCTCTACTGGCGTCTTTTTCCGAGCCTTCGAGACTGCTGCCCGCACCAGTTCGGGCGCTTCCACCTCAAGCGCGTCCGCGATCCGGCCGAGCACCGTGACGCTGGCCGAGACGTCGGCGCGTTCGATCCCTCCGACGTACCGAGCGCTCAACCCGGCCCTCTCGGCCAATTCCTCCTGCGTCATCTTTTTCGCATGACGCAACCGACGCAGATTGACCGCCATGACCTCCTTGAGATCCATGGCGATGATGGAGCCGATATAGGAACTATCGTTCCAGGAACGATCGTTCCGATTCGTACATGCCTTTGCTATTCATCGACGCTGCGGAGGCCTCGGTTTGTCATTTCCGCGAGCAACGTGATGCGCCCCAAGCATCGCGGCGTAAGTATTCGCGGCGCAAATCTTGCAAAAATTCGCGGTAAATGAATGGCTAACACATTGCTTTGATCTCTAGGGGGTAGATCGCAATGACTCAGGTGCCTTTTCAGGACCGGCCGCCGCACACCGAACGCGTGAACGCCTATGACGAGCAGCATCTCGCGATCTATCTTCGATTGCTGATGGCCGAGGAAGAGGGCGCTGACTGGCGCGAAGTCGTCCAGGTGATCTTCGGCCTCAATCCGGCCCAGGAGCCCGCCCGTGCCAAAACGGTTCATGAAAGCCATCTGGCGCGGGCCCGCTGGATGACGGAGGCGGGCTATCGGCACTTGCTTGAACCCAGGATGCAGTGAACCGACACCCCACACTCCCACGGCTCGCAGCCACACGCGATGCAACCTTAAGGACTACTTTTGCCGACGAGTTTTCCGGATCGTGGAAGCCCCCTGGAGGGACAAAACGAGAGGAAACGCCATGCCTACAGAGTATTGGCGCTCGTCGGAGACGATTGACCGCCTGAACCGTCTCGAGCGCCCCGGCTTCGCCGTCGAGTTTCTACGCCGCAACGCCCATTACCGCCGCGATTTCGCGCGCACACAGCGCCAGATCGCGCGCGCCTCCGTCGATGCCGAAACCGCCCGCGTCGGTCTCGCTCGGCGATGGGGGTTGCGTTTTCGCCCATGACCCAAGTCTTCCCGTTGGGACCGCCCCGGTCACCTGGCTGCCCGAACTATCGCCCGGTACGCTGATCCTCGAAACAGCGCCGGGCGGGTTCGACCAACTCACGTCGCTCGATCCCGCGCGATTGGGATCAGTCGTTGCTGATGACACAGACGACGAGGGCCGTGAGCTTGTTGTCGTCGACGGCTCCGGTGAACTCCACGTTCGTCTGCCCAGCGATCAGACCGGCACACGTTCTGCCATTCTGCTGCCGCCCGACATCTCTTTTGAACTCCGGCTTGATGTCGCACTGCGCTTCGTGCGCCGTCTTCGTGGCCAGCGCGTCAAACTTCTTCCCTCCGCCCTTCGCTTGACGCCTCAGCAGAAGCGCCGGCTCGTCCAGCTTCTGCACGCATTCGACGTCCACGAACTTGGGGGCGGCCCACGCGAGGTCGCCGAAATAATCCTCCGCTCCGAACACGCACGATTTCCATCGGTCGAGTGGAAGGATTCACACGCCCGACGCACCGCCAACCGTCTCATCCACGACTCGATTGCGCTGGTCGAGCGCGGCTACCTCAAACTTCTGCGCGGCGGCTGACGCGCTCACCGATCCCTCCAGAACGCACCCTAGTCCTACGCCCACCCGCGCTACGCTCGCCGCGCGCTGCGCTCCCGTGCGCAGCGGCGCGACCGAGGGGGGACACACCCCCTCGAAAATCTTTGTCCACCCCCAACGCCTGAACTCTCCGCCACCGTGACCCCGACATGCCGCGACTTGGCCGCGGCGCTTCGAGGCAAGACGGAGGCTTCCCATGCTCGACAGGTCCGCGCAGCTCGCTACGCGCTACGTCCGCACTCACGAGGCCGCGCGCATGCTCGGCATCTCGCCGCGCACGCTGGAAAAATACCGCTGCCATGGCAGCGGCCCAACCTTCCGCAAGCTCGGCGGACGCGTCGTCTATGCGGTCGACGATCTCGAAGCCTGGGCCGACAAAGCCGCGTGCAATTCGACGTCGGACCCTCGCTATGTCGAGGCCCGCGCCGCGGGCCACGCGCATCGCTGACGCGGCGCTCCTCGATGTCGTCGCGCCGCCTCATCACTGCCAGCGAGCGAAGCAAGCTCGAACCGTTCGTCGTCGCCACCGGCGACGCCAGCCCACGCGATCAGCGCGACCTGATGGAACGGCCGTTCTTCTCCCTCGCCAAGACCAGACGCACGACGCCGATCCTCTACGAAGCCGCCGACGTTCGCGTCGAGGTCTACGCCGTGCCCGAGCACGGCATGGCGACCATCTGGGACGCCGACGTGCTGATCTGGGCGGCGAGCCAGATCGTCGAGGCCGAGAACCTCGGGTTCAAGACCTCGCGGTTCCTCCGGTTCACACCCTATCAGCTGCTGACCTCCATTGGCCGCCAGACGGGGGCTCGCGACTACAAACTGCTGAAGGGCGCGCTCGCCCGCCTGCAGTCGACCGTCATCCGCACCACTATCCGCAGCGGCGAGCATTGGCGGCGTCACCAGTTCTCGTGGATCAACGAATGGGAGGAATGCACGACGCGTGAGGGCCGCGTCGAGGGCATGGAGTTCGTCCTCCCCGATTGGTTCTACCGCGGCGTCATCGACCGCTCGCTCGTTCTCGCTATCGATCCCGCCTACTTCCGGCTGACCGGCGGCATCGAGCGCTGGCTGTATCGCGTCGCTCGCAAGCACGCCGGCCGCCAGCCGAAGGGTTGGCTATTCGAGATCCCCCATCTCCACGAGAAGTCCGGCAGCCTGGTGCGCGTCTCCGATTTCGCGCTCCAGATCCGGCGCATCGCCGCGCGCCAGCCGCTGCCCGGCTATCGCCTGCGCATCGAGTGGCAGGGCCACCGCGAGCTGCTGCGCATCCTGCCGGCCCACTTATCCACAGTCCCTGTGGATGGCGCTGTGGAAACGCTCGGGACTTCGCACGCAAACGGTATCGGGACTCCGCACGCAGCCCTATCGGGACTTCGCACGCACGAACCGCAGCTAACACTTTGGCCGGAAACCGCGATTCCGGGCCTTAACTTAGAGTCTAACTCAGAATCTAACTCTTGTAGTGGGCCCGCGCGATCTGCGGATAGGCGCGCCACCACCGCTGCGCGGACCTCCGAACCACCAGCACGACAGCCGTCGCTGCCCTTCAGCCGCAAGCCGGGAGGGAAGCGATGATCGTCGCTCTGCTCAACCAGAAGGGCGGCGTCGGCAAGACCACGCTTGCGCTTCATCTCGCCGGCGAGCTGGCGCTGCACGGCAAGCGCGTCACCCTGATCGATGCGGACCCGCAGGGCTCGGCGCTCGATTGGTCGCAGCAGCGGGCGCGGGAGAACGTCTCACGGCTCTTCGGAGTCGTTGGACTCGCGCGCGACACGCTCCACCGCGAGGCGCCGGAGATCGCGCGCACAGCCGATCATGTCGTCATCGATGGGCCACCGCGTGTCGCGGGGCTGATGCGCTCGGCGCTGCTCGCTGCCGATCTCGTGCTGATCCCCGTGCAGCCGTCGCCGTTCGACGGCTGGGCATCGGCCGAGATGCTGGGCCTGCTTCGCGAGGCGCGCATCTATCGTCCGCAACTCGCTGCGCGCTTCGTGTTGAACCGCTGCGCCGCGCGCACGGTGATCGCCCGCGAAACGGCCGAAACGCTCGCCGATCACGATCCGCCGGTGCTCTCCAGCACCATCGGCCAGCGCGTTATCTTCGCCGACGCCGCACAGTCCGGCCGCCTCGTGTTCGAGCTGGCCGAGCAGAGCGCTGCGGCCCGCGAGATCGCAGCACTCGCCGCTGAAGTCGCGAGGATCGCGCCATGAGCGAGCGCGCCACCCGACGCGGCTTCGCCGCCCGGCCCGGCGACGCCGAGAGCTGGATCAAGACACCGGAAGCGCCAAGCCGGCGCGGCGACGAGCCCTCCGCCTTCATCGCCCGGTTGACGATCGACGTCACGCCAGCGCTGCGCGGCCGCATCAAGGTCGCCGCTTTCCGGCGCGGGATCACCGTCGCCGACATGCTGCGCGACCTCTTCGCGCGCGAATTCCCTGCCGATCCCGGAGAGAGCTCATGAACGACAACGAGCCGTCGCCGCCGCGCGTCGTGCCGCCATCGCATCGGCGCACCGTCGCACTCACCCATGTCGAGCTGACCTGGATCGAGAAGAAGATCGAGCACTGGCTGCGCTTCGGCCGCCGCGCAGAGGAAAAGATCCTCGATCGCCGCCGCAGCATCTCCAGCTTCAAGCCCGGCAGCATCTTCGCGTTCGTACGCTGGGCGTCGAACGACTACGGCACCGTCGTCTCGCGCATGGACATCGTGCGCGCCGTCGAGCCCGGCGCACGCTTCCAGACGCTGCCTTTCGTGCGCCCCGGTGGCGAAATCCTGCTCCGGGTCGATAACTGGCCGAAGGTCGAGCGCGTGCTGCAGGCGATCGACGCCGTTGAGGCGCTCGACGTCGATCCGGCAGACGCCGCGCCAGAATATTGGCGGCATCTCCACAACCGTCTCGCCGCCGGCCATGAGCAGCGTGCCTACACGCGCGACCAGCATCAGGCTTGGCTCAAGCGTCGGAGCGTCACGCTATGACTCGCTTCGGCTACGTCATGACGACGTATTTCGCCATGCTCGTCTTCATCGGCTTGGCTTTCGTCCATCCGGCGCCACGCCTGATCTGGAACGCCACGGCGAGCACGCCGACCGGGCTTTACGCGCTCCGGCCGGCCGGACCGCTTCACGCGCTCGAGCTGGTCGCCGTGCGCGCGCCCGAGCCGATCGCCAGCTACCTGGCCGATGGCGGCTTCCTGCCCAAAGGCGTGCCGCTGCTCAAGCATGTGATGGCGTTGCCTGGGCAGACGGTGTGCCGCGCGGGCGACGCCATCACCGTCGATCGCGTCGCCGCCGGCGCGGCGCTCGAGCGCGATCACCTCGGCCGCCCGCTGCCGCGCTGGAGCGGCTGCCACACGCTCGGCCCCGGCGAAGTCTTCCTCATGAACCCGACCGTCCCGGACAGCCTGGACGGACGCTATTTCGGCCCGCTCCCCACCACCGCGATTGTCGCCCGCGCGGTCCCCTTGTGGACCGACGAGGCCGGTGACGGCCGCTTCGTGTGGCGCGCCGCCATCGATTGACCCGCTTCTCAACCCGCCAACAACGGAGGTTTCCCATGGTGCAGATTGGTCAGTTCACCCGCGACAAGTCCGGCTTCACCGGGCGCATCCAGACGCTGTTCTTCTACCGTGACCTCTCCCTCGTTCCGGCCGAATCCTCCGATGCCGAGAATGCGCCCGACTATCGGGTCCACATGGGCGACGGCGATGGCCCGGAGATCGGCGCGGGCTGGAAGCGCACCGGCGAGAAGGCCGGCGAGTATGTCTCGCTCGTCATCGATGACCCCGCACTCGTACAGCCGATCCGCGCCAACCTCTTCCAATCGGGCGACGACAAGTCCGCCTGGGTGCTGAACTGGAACCGCCCGCCGAAGCGCGGCGAGCGGGGCTGATCGCATGCGGCGCGCGCTTCTTCTGCTCGCCAGCATGACGGCGCTCGGCATGTCCGCCGTCGCCGTCCGTGCGCAGGCGGCGCCGATGGCGGTGCGGTCGGCGAGTGATTCCTACGCCGACTTGATCGCCGAAGCCGCTCAACGCTTCGCCATTCCGGCGGCGTGGATACGGGCGATCATGCGCATCGAGAGCCGCGGCGATCGGCGCGTCGTCTCAGCCAAGGGCGCGATGGGCTTGATGCAGCTCATGCCCGAGACCTGGGCCACGCTTCGCGCACGCTATGGCCTTGGCCGGGATCCGTTCGACCCGCACGACAACATCCTGGCGGGCGCGGCCTTCCTGCGCGAGATGCACGACCGCTACGGTTCGCCGGGCTTCCTCGCGGCGTACAATGCCGGGCCTGGGCGATACGAGGATTACCGCGATCGGCACCGTCCGCTCCCGCCGGAAACGGTCGCTTATGTCGCGGCGCTCGTCCCTTTTGTCGGGGACGGCGCGATCGATGGGCCTGTCCTCGTGGCGGCCTCCGGTCCGCCGTCTTGGACACAGGCGCCGCTCTTCATCGTGCGATCGGCAAGCGCTGAACCGATCGATCCAGCAACGTCCAAAGCGCCGCCAAGCAACAGTCCGGCTGCGTTGGCGGTGCGCGATGTGTCAGCAATCGCGCCGCAATCCGACGGCCTGTTCGTCCACGTTTCGCAAGCGGGGCCGAAACCGTGATTGCACTGCTCCCCCACCGTCATGCCGCTACGTCGCCTCGGTCAGCTCGCCCTTTCCCCATCGGCTTGGCGGCTTCCGACGTCCCTGGGGGCTGCATCACTGCTCTCGGGTGCGATTTCGTAGGAAGGCGCGGCATAGCGTACTTCCGGGAAGAAGGAAGGGCAGGCAAGGGAGGAGCGCAGAAACCAACCGACCGAGGGCGAGATAAAAGGCCGCAATGTGCGGCTCGGTCGGTCGGTTGTTTTTGTTGGGATTTTTCGGCGATCCGGCAATGTGCGGACCCAGGGCGCAATGTGCGCGGGCGCCTCAACGCTTTGCCGGACCTCGCTTTTCCACACATTGCCGAGGCTGGCGATGGCTGAAGAGAATGACTTCCAGCCCCGGCCAGGCCGCATCCGCTCTTCGCGGAGCCAACGGGCCAAGCCCTTCATCGCCCAGGCGCTCGCCGCCGCCCAACGCGCCGGCGGCGGCGTGTCGCGACAGGGCATGCTCAGAAGTGGGAAGCGCTCGACGTTCGGCCGCGGCCGGGTCGCCGGCGTGCAGGCGAACCGTCTGCTCACCGGCCGCTCGCGTCTGGTGACGATCAAGACCCGCGTCGTCCGTCATGCGGCGAGATCAGCGCCGCTCTCGGCCCACCTCGGCTATCTCCGGCGCGAGGGCGTCACCCGGGACGGGGAAAAGGCGAGGCTGTTCGGACCGGAGACGGCGGATGCCGATCCCAAGGCCTTCGCGGAGCGCTCTCAGGATGATCGCCACCATTTCCGATTCATCGTCTCACCCGAAGATGCCGCCGAGCTGTCCGACCTCAAGGGCTTCGCCCGCGAGTTGGTCGGCCAGATGGAGAAGGATCTGGGGACCAAGCTGGATTGGGTCGCTGTCGATCACTGGAACACGCAGCATCCGCACGTCCACGTCATCGTGCGCGGCGTCGCCGACGACGGCCAGGACCTCGTCATCTCGCGCGACTACGTCAAGGAAGGCATGCGCGCCCGCGCCCAGGACCTGGTGACGCAGGAGCTGGGGCTGCGCAGCGATTTCGATATCCGCCGCGCGCTCGAGCGCCAGATCGACGCCGAGCGCTGGACCCAGCTCGACCGGCAGCTCGTCCGCGACGCCGATCGGCACGGCGTCATCGACCTCGCGCCGGATGCGGGACGCCAGCCTGATCCGTTCGAAGCGCTCAAGGTCGGACGATTGCGGCGCCTGGAGGGTCTTGGTCTCGCGCACCAGCTCGGGCCGGGCCAATGGACGATGGACGCCGCCGCCGAGACGACCTTGCGCGAGCTCGGCGAGCGCGGCGACATTATCAAGCGCATCCACCGCAGCCTGACCGAGCGCGGCATCGAGCGGGCCGCGGCGACCTATGTGCTCGCTGGCGAGAGCCTGGATGTCCCGATCATCGGCCGCCTGGTCGATCGCGGTCTCGACGATGAGCTGAAGGGTACGGCCTACGCTGTCGTCGATGGCGTCGACGGGCGGACCCACCACATCAAGCTTCCCGATCTCGACGCCTCCGGCGACAGCGCGCCGGGCTCGATCGTCGAGCTGCGCAAGTTCGACGACGCGCAGGGCCGGCGTCGCGTCGCCATTGCTGTGCGTTCCGACCTCGCCATCGAAGACCAGGTGGCGGCGAGTGGCGCAACCTGGCTCGATCGCCAAGCCGTCGCGCGCGATCCGGTGGCGCTCGGCCAAGCCGGCTTCGGTGCCGAGGTCCGCGAGGCGATGGATCGCCGGGCGGACCAGCTCATTGAGCAGGGCCTTGCCGACCGACAGGCGCGGGGGATCGTGTTCGCCTCCGGCCTGATCGGAACGCTTCGACGGCGGGAGGTGGAGGCGTTGGGCGAGCGGCTCGCCGCCGAAACGGGCCAGCCGTTCAATGGCGCGGCGACCGGCGAGTATGTCGCCGGCACCTACCGACAGCGCTTCGCGCTCGCCTCCGGCCGCTTCGCCATGATCGATGACGGTCTTGGCTTTCAGCTCGTGCCCTGGACGCCCTCCCTCGAAAAGCAGCTCGGCCGCCACGTCTCCGGCGTCACCCGCGCGGATGGCGGGATCGACTGGGGCTTCGGCCGCAACCAGGGGCTCGGGCTGTGAACGAACCTTCCAATCATCGACCTCAGGAAAGGACGTCTTCTATGTCCGCGACCAAGATTCTCTGGGGCCAGGTCATCACCGTCTTCACAATCGTCCTGCTCGCGATCTGGAGCGCGACGGAGTGGACGGCCTGGCGCCTCGGCTTCCAGCCCCAGCTCGGCCACCCGTGGTTCGAGTTTCTGCATTTCCCGTTCTACCTTCCGCCGGCCTTCTTCTGGTGGTGGTTCGCCTACGACGCCTACGCGCCCGACATCTTCATTCAGGGCGCCTATATCGCCGCCTCGGGCGGCCTCATCGCCGCGGCCGTCGCCATCGGCATGTCGGTCTGGCGCGCCCGTGAGGCGAAGAACGCCGAGACCTACGGCTCGGCGCGCTGGGCGCAGCCGAAGGAGATCGAACGCGCCGGACTGCTGGGGCCCGATGGCGTGGTGCTGGGGCGCTACCAGCGCAGCTATTTGCGTCACGACGGGCCGGAGCATGTGTTGTGCTTTGCGCCGACGCGATCGGGCAAGGGCGTGGGTCTGGTGATCCCGTCGCTCTTGACTTGGCCGGGCTCGGCGATCGTCCATGACATCAAGGGCGAGAACTGGCAGCTCACCGCCGGCTTCCGCGCCCAGCACGGCCGCGTGCTCCTGTTCGATCCGACCAACGCCAAGTCGTCAGCCTACAATCCGTTGCTCGAGGTCCGCCGCGGCGAATGGGAGGTGCGCGACGTCCAGAACATCGCCGACATCCTGGTCGACCCGGAAGGTAGTCTGGAGAAGCGGAACCATTGGGAGAAGACCAGTCACGCGCTTCTGGTCGGCGCCATCCTGCACGTCCTCTATGCGGAGGCTGACAAGACCCTCGCCGGCGTCGCGTCATTTCTCTCCGATCCCAAGCGGCCGATCGAATCCACGCTCGCGGCGATGATGCGCACGCCCCATCTCGGCGAGGCCGGCGTCCATCCCGTCGTCGCCTCCGCCGCGCGCGAGTTGTTGAACAAGTCGGGGAACGAGCGGTCCGGCGTGTTGAGCACGGCCATGTCGTTCCTCGGCCTTTATCGCGATCCGGTGGTCGCCGAGGTGACGCGGCGTTGCGACTGGCGGATCGGCGACATCGTCGCGGGCGAGCGGCCGACGACGCTCTACCTGGTGGTCCCACCCTCGGACATCAACCGCACCAAGCCGCTCATCCGCCTGATCCTCAACCAGATCGGAAGGCGGCTCACAGAGGACCTGCAGGCTGAGGCCGGACGGCGGCGGCTGCTCCTGATGCTCGACGAGTTCCCCGCGCTCGGCCGGCTCGATTTCTTCGAGAGCGCGCTGGCGTTCATGGCCGGCTACGGCATCAAGAGCTTCCTGATCGCCCAGTCGCTGAACCAGATCGAGAAGGCCTACGGGCCGAACAACTCGATCCTCGACAACTGCCATGTGCGGGTCAGCTTTGCCACCAACGACGAGCGCACCGCCAAGCGGGTCAGCGACGCGCTCGGCACCGCGACCGAGATGAAGGCCATGAAGAACTATGCCGGGAGCCGGCTGTCGCCCTGGCTCGGCCATCTCATGGTCTCTCGATCGGAGACGGCGCGCCCGCTGTTGACGCCGGGCGAGATCATGCAGCTTCCGCCCGCTGACGAGATTGTCATGATGTCGGGTGTCCATCCGATCCGCACCAAGAAAGCGCGCTACTACGAGGACGCGCGCTTGCAGGAGCGCATCCTACCGCCGCCGAAGCCGGCCCGGCCGAAGGAAGGCCGATCTGACGACTGGAGTTCACGGCCATTGCCGCCGCCTCCACCGGCCCGCGCGGTGCGTGATGGCGAGGAGGCCGACGACGAAGATCCGAAGAACGCGGACCGCCGTCTCCAACCCGAGCTGAACCCGGAAACGGTCGAAAAGAAGGAGCCGATCGACAACGAATTCGCGCTCGACCCGACCGATGAGCTGGAGGAGGACGCGCCCCGGATCGGCCGAATGAACGACCTCATGCAGGGCGTGGCGCGTCAGGCTTCGCTCGATCCGGGCGACGACCTGGGACTGTGAGGCAAGCATGCCGTCACCGAAAAAGAAGGCTCAGATCTCGGTCTACCTCGATCCGGAGGTGATGCGGTCCCTCTCGGTCTTTGCCGCGCGTCGGGGGCAACCGATGTCGCTGATCGCCGAGGCGGCTATCGCATCGTTCCTGTCGCCGGATGCCGATGAGCGGCGAGAGGCGGCGATCGCGAAGCGGCTCGACCAACAGGATCGGCGTTTGGCGCGGATCGAGCGTGATGTGGGTATCGCTGTCGAGACACTCGCGCTGTTTATCCGCTTCTGGCTCACGACCACGCCGTCATTGCCTGAACCAGCCGCCAAGGCGGCGCGGGCGCAGGCCGGAACACGCTACGACAACTTCGTCGGCGCGCTTGGCCGGCGCCTCAGCCAGGGGCCTAAGCTCCGCCAGGAGATCCCCGACGATGTGCGGGAAGATCCGACTCGATCAACTGACGCCGACTAGACCCAATCCCGAATAACCGGAGCAACACCTACGCCGTCCAATCAGACTCCGCACCCAGCAAGTCTTTTTTCTCTCCTCTACGCCGGGCCACTACGCCATCTGAATACTTGTTGAAGCGCCCCATTTCTTACCTCTTCTAATCGTCCCCGTTGCTAGTCGCGTCTCGCGATTGGCCAATGACGGGGACGATCGTGGCGGTCACACCACTTCATTCCGAGGCCTTCTCCCGCGGTGCGCGCATGCTGCGCACCGCGCTCGGTCCCGCCATCGCCGCCTTCCTCGAAGACCCCTCGATCGTCGAGGTGATGCTCAACCCCGACGGCCGGCTCTGGATCGACCGGCTGTCGGGCGGCCTCGAAGATACTGGTCGCACCCTCTCCGCCGCTGACGGCGAGCGGATCGTGCGCCTGGTGGCGCACCACGTCGGCGCCGAGGTCCATGCGGAGCGGCCGCGCGTCTCGGCCGAGCTGCCCGAGACGGGAGAGCGGTTCGAGGGCCTGTTGCCGCCGGTGGTGGCCGCGCCGGCTTTTGCGATCCGCAAGCCCGCCGTCGCCGTCTTCACCCTCGACGACTATGTCGCCGCCGGCATCATGCTGGCCGGCCAGGCCGCGGTGCTCCGCGCCGCCGTGGCTGATCGCAAGAACATCCTCGTCGCCGGCGGCACCTCGACCGGCAAGACCACACTCACCAACGCCCTCCTGGCTGAGATCGCCGGCACCACCGACCGCGTGGTGTTGATCGAGGACACCCGCGAGCTGCAATGCCGCGCGCCCAACCTTGTGGCGCTCCGCACCAAGGACGGCGTCGCCTCGCTCTCCGATCTGGTCCGCTCCTCGCTGCGCCTGCGCCCCGATCGCATCCCGATCGGCGAGGTGCGCGGCGCGGAGGCGCTGGACCTCTTGAAGGCCTGGGGCACCGGCCACCCCGGCGGCATCGGCACGATCCACGCCGGCACCGCGCTCGGCGCGATGCGCCGCCTCGAGCAGCTCATCCAGGAAGCCGTCGTCACCGTCCCCAGGGCGCTAATCGCCGAGACTATCGATCTCGTCGCGGTGCTGCGCGGGCGCGGCAGCGAACGCCGCCTTTCCGAACTCGCACTCATCGCCGGTCTCGATCCCGCCACCGGCGATTACCGCGTCCAGTCCGCCGGGGCGGGCGGCGACCTCTTGCCCCCCGGAGACCCATCATGATCCGTGTTCTCGCTGTCGCTCATTCTTCGCGTCGCCGCGTGGCCGAGCTCGTTACGCTCGCGACCCTGACGCTCGCCTTCGCCCCGGCGGCTTACGCCTCCGGCTCCTCCATGCCGTGGGAGACCCCGCTCAACTCCATACTGGAGTCGGTGCAAGGGCCCGTCGCGAAGATCATCTCGGTCATCATCATCACCGTGACCGGCCTGACGCTCGCCTTCGGCGACACGAGCGGCGGCTTCCGCCGGCTGATCCAGATTGTGTTCGGCCTGTCGATCGCCTTCGCCGCGTCGAGCTTCTTCCTCTCCTTCTTCTCGTTCTCCGGCGGAGCGCTGGTCTGATGGCCGCGATCGTCGATCCCGACGTGCCCGGCTTCTTCGCGCCGCTCCATCGCGCGCTTACCGACCCAATTCTGATGGGCGGCGCGCCGCGGACCGTCGCGATCGCCAACGGCACGCTCGCCGCGGCGATCGCCCTCGGCCTGCGGCTCTGGATCCCCGGCGCGCTGATCTGGGCGGTAGGTCACACCGCGGCCGTCTGGGCGGCGAAGCGCGATCCGCAGTTCGTCGACGTGGTGCGCCGGCACCTTCGTTACCCAGCCTATCTCGGCGTCTGAGGCTCCGATGCTGAACCTTGCAGAATATCGCAGTCGTCCCGCCGGTCTCGCCGACTTCCTGCCCTGGGCGGCCTTGGTCGAAGAGGGCGTTGTCCTCAACAAGGATGGCTCTTTCCAGCGCACGGCGCGCTTTCGCGGACCGGACCTCGATAGCGCCACGCCGGCCGAGCTGGTGGGCGTGACCGCCCGACTCAACAACGCGCTGCGCCGTCTCGGCTCCGGCTGGGCGATCTTTGTCGAGGCGCAACGGATCGCCGCGCAGACCTATCCGCACAGCAGCTTTTCCGATCCGGCGTCAGCGCTGGTTGATCTCGAGCGCCAGGACGCCTTCGAAGAGGCTGGCGCGCATTTCGAGAGCCGTTACTTCCTGACCTTCGTCTGGCTCCCGCCCGCCGAGGACGCCTCCCGCGTCGAGGGCTGGCTCTACGAGGGCCGCGCGCAGACGGGCGTCGATCCGTGGGAGCTGCTGCGCGGCTTTGTCGATCGGACCAATCGCGTCTTGCAACTGGTCGAGGGGTTCATGCCCGAGGTGGCCTGGCTCGACGACGGCGACACGCTGACCTACTTGCACTCGACCATCTCGACCCGTGCGCAGCGCATCCGCGTGCCCGAGACACCGATGCACCTCGATGCGTTGCTCGCCGATGAGCCGCTCGCCGGCGGCCTCGAACCCCGCCTCGGCGCGCATCATTTACGCACGCTCACTGTGGTCGGATTCCCGACAACGACGCATCCCGGCATCCTCGACGAGCTGAACCGGCTCGCCTTCCCGTACCGCTGGTCCACCCGGGCGATCCTCCTCGACAAGACCGAAGCGGTGAAGCTGCTCACCAAGATCCGCCGGCAGTGGTTCGCCAAGCGCAAGTCCATCGCCGCCATCGTCAAGGAGGTGATGACCAACGAGGCGTCGACCCTCGTCGACTCCGACGCGGCCAACAAGGCCGCCGACGCCGATCTCGCCCTGCAGGAATTGGGCTCCGACGATGTTGGTCAAGCCTATGTCACTGCGACAGTCACTGTCTGGGACGAGGACCCGGGTCTCGCCGCTGAAAAGCTCCGGCTCGTGGAGAAGGTGATTCAGGGCCGCGACTTCACCTGCATGCCGGAAGGAGTGAATGCGCTCGAGGCCTGGCTCGGCTCCATCCCCGGCCATGCCTACGCCAACGTCCGTCAGCCGCCGGTCTCGACGCTGAACCTGGCGCACATGATCCCGCTCTCGGCAGTTTGGGCCGGGCCAGCAAGGGATGAGCATTTCCAGGCGCCGCCGCTGCTTTACGGCAAGACGGAAGGTTCGACGCCCTTCCGACTCAGCCTGCATGTCGGCGACGTCGGCCACACGTTGATCGTCGGCCCGACCGGCGCGGGCAAGTCGGTGCTGCTCGCGCTGATGGCGATGCAGTTCCGCCGTTACCGCAACAACCAGATCTTCGCTTTCGATTTCGGCGGGTCGATCCGCACCGCGGCGATCGCCATGGGCGGCGACTGGCACGATCTCGGCGGCAGCCTGTCGGCTGGATCGGAACATTCGGTGTCGCTTCAGCCGCTGGCGCGGATCGACGACCAGGCCGAACGCGCCTGGGCGGCGGAGTGGGTGGCGGCCATCCTCGCCAAGGAAGGCGTCACCATCGACCCGACCGCCAAGGAGCATGTCTGGTCGGCGCTGAGTTCGCTGGCGTCGTCGCCCGTGGGCGAGCGCACCATCACCGGCCTAGCGGTCCTGTTGCAGTCGGCGGCGCTGAAGCAGGCATTGCAGCCCTATTGTGTCGGTGGAGCCTCGGGCCGCCTGCTCGATGCCGAAGCCGAGCACCTCGGCTCCGCTCCGGTGCAGGCCTTCGAGACCGAGGGGCTGATCGGCGCCGGCGCGGCGCCCGCTGTGCTGACCTATCTCTTCCATCGCATCGAGGGCCGTCTCGACGGCCGCCCGACCTTGCTTATCATCGACGAGGGATGGCTGGTCCTCGACGACCCGGCCTTCGCGCAGCAGCTTCGCGAATGGCTAAAGACGCTGCGCAAGAAGAACGCCTCGGTCATCTTCGCAACGCAGTCGCTCTCTGACATCGATGGCAGCAACATCGCGCCGGCCATCGTCGAGAGCTGCCCGACGCGCATCTTCCTGCCGAACGAGCGCGCGATCGAGCCGCAGATCACGGCGATCTATCGCCGCTTCGGTCTCAACGATCGCCAGATCGAGATCCTCGCCCGCGCCACGCCGAAGCGCGACTACTACTGCCAGTCGCGCCGCGGCAATCGCCTGTTCGAGCTGGGCCTCGGCCCGGTGGCGCTCGCCTTCTGCGCCGCTTCCTCCAAGGCCGACCACGCCGCGATCGAGCGCGTCGTCGCCGAGCACGGCCGCGATGCTTTCACCACCGCATGGCTCGCCGACCGCGAGCTTCTGTGGGCCGCCGATCTCATCCCTGACCTGATCAACCTGGAGATATCATCATGATCAAGATGCGCCATCTGGCGGCGGCAAGCGCCGTCGTGCTCACCCTGGCCGTCACCGTACCGCCGGCGTCGGCACAGTGGATCGTCTACGACCCGACCAACTTCGGCCAGAACGTGCTTACCGCCGCGCGCGAGCTGCAGCAGATCAATAATCAGATCACGATGCTGACCAACCAGGCGACGTCCCTGGTCAACCAAGCGCGCAACCTCGCAAACCTGCCGATGTCGACGTTGACCCAGCTTCAGTCGTCGATCGCCCAGACCCAGTCGCTGCTTGGCCAGGCGCAGAACATCGCCTTCAACGTCCAGCGCGTCGAGCAGGCCTTCTCGACCAGCTACGGCACGGCGGCTGGAACTGGTTCAACCAACACCATGGTCGCCAACGCGCAGACCCGCTGGCAGAACTCCGTCGCCGCCTTCGAGGACAGCCTGAAGATCCAAGCCGGCGTGGTCGGCAACATCCCGACGAACTCCGGTGCGATGACCTCGCTGGTCACGGCCAGCCAGAGCGCCACCGGCGCGCTTCAGGCGGCACAGGCGGGCAACCAGCTTCTGGCGCTGCAATCGCAGCAACTCTCCGACGTGGTGGCGGTGCTGTCGGCCAAGAGCCGGGCCGATGCCTTGGAGCAGGCACGCACCGCCTCGGCCGAGGCGCAAGGTCAGCAGAACTACAAGACCTTCTCGACGCGCACCGGCTATCAGCCCGGCAACGTCACCATGTTCAGCGGCAACTGAGGCGCGGTGATGCTGGGACGGTCGGAAATCTTCCGCGCCGCCGCGATCGTCGCCCTGATCGCGGTCGCCATCACGGCTCTCGTGGTGACCAACCGGCGCCACTCGGCCCCCATTGCCGAGACCCCTCCGACCATCGTCACACCAGCATCCGATGACCTCTCGGCCGAGCTGCGCCGTTGCAGCGCGCTCGGTCCCCAGGATGCCGAAGATCCGCATTGCGTCGCGGTCTGGGAGGAGAACCGCCAGCGATTCTTCGGCAGGCCGGCGCGGCCGCTGTCTCCGCAAACGCCCCCAGGCGCTGCCGCGCCGGCCACTCCTTCTAAGGGAGATGCGCGATGAACAACGTCGGCGTCATCGACACCTTCCTCAACACCTTCACCACCTACATCGATTCCGGCTTCGGCCTGATCAAGGGCGAAGTCGGCTATCTCTCGTCCACGCTGATCGTCATCGACATCACCCTCGCAGGCCTGTTCTGGGCCTGGGGCGCCGACGAGGACATCCTGCAGCGCCTGGTGAAGAAGACCCTCTACATCGGCTTATTCGCCTTCATCATCACCAACTTCAACAACCTCTCCGCCGTCATCTTCAACAGCTTCGCCGGCCTCGGCCTGAAGGCGGGCGGCTCGTCTATCAGCACCGCCGACTTCCTGCGGCCGGGCAAGCTCGCCCAGGTCGGGCTCGACGCCGGACAGCCGCTGCTCGATGCGGCCAACCAGATGATGGGCTTCACCAGCTTCTTCGCGAACTTCGTGCAGATCGCGGTGCTGATGGTCTCGTGGGTCCTGGTGCTGATCGCCTTCTTCATTCTGGCGGTTCAGCTCTTCGTCACGCTGATCGAATTCAAGCTGACCACACTGGCCGGCTTCATCCTCATTCCCTTCGCGCTCTTCAACAAGACCGCCTTCCTCGCTGAGAAGGTGCTCGGCAACATCGTCGCGTCCGGCATCAAGGTGATGGTGCTCGCCGTCATCGTCGGCATCGGCACCGGGCTCTTCTCGCAGTTCACGCAGACCTACGCCGGCGGCCAGCCGACGGTCGAGCAAGCGCTGTCCGTCGTGCTGGCCGCCCTCGCCATGCTGGGCCTCGGCATCTTCGGCCCCGGCATCGCCACCGGCCTGGTCTCCGGCGCGCCCCAGCTCGGCGCGGGCGCCGCCGTCGGGACTGGCCTGGCCGTCGCGGGTACGGCGATGGCCGGCGCCGGCGCGCTCGGCCTGGCCGGCAGGGGGGCGATGGCTGCGGCTTCCGGCACTGCCGCCGCCGCGCGCGGTGGGGCGGCAATGGCCGGCGGCGCGTCCTCCGCCTACAGCCTTGCTTCAGCCGGCCGGTCCGGCGCGTCGGGCGTCGCGGCCGGACTCGGCGGGGTCGGGCGAGCGGCCGCTTCAGCCGCCGCGGCTCCTGTGCGGCGCGCCGCCGCTCAAGCCGGCAGTTCGATGCGGGAAAGCTTCGCCGCCGGCGGCCGGTCCAGTTTCGCTGCAACCGGCGGATCATCGACCGGAGGGACGGTCGGCGGCAATTCACCAAGCACGCCCGCGGCGCCCACCGGCGGATCGGAGGGTTCCGGCCCACCGGCCTGGGCCCAGCGCATGAAGCGCAACCAGTCGATCGTCCACGGGACGCAGACCGCTGCGCAGGTCCTCAGGTCCGGCGACAGCCATGGCGGCGGCCATTCCGTCGATCTCTCTGGAGGAGAATAAGAGATGGCGCTGTTTCGCCGCCCCACCGTTCGCTACGGTCGAACGCCCGAGCCTGAAACCCCCTATCAGCGCGCCGCCCAGGTGTGGGACGACCGCATCGGCTCGGCTCGGGTGCAGGCCAAGAACTGGCGGCTGATGGCCTTCGGCTCGCTCGCGCTGTCCATGGGTCTCGCCGGCGGTCTCGTCTGGCAATCGACCCACGGCACCATCGTCCCCTGGGTCGTGCAGGTCGACAAGCTCGGCCAGGCGCAGGCCGTCGCGCCCGCCGCCGCCGACTACACGCCCAGCGATCCGCAAGTTGCCTGGTATCTTGCGCACTTCATCCAGATCGTCCGGTCGCTGCCGGCCGATCCGATCATCGTGCGGCAGAACTGGCTGCAGGCCTACGACTTCACCACCACCTCGGGCTCCCAAGCGCTCAACGACTATGCGCGCGCCAACGACCCCTTCGCCAAGCTCGGCAAGCAGCAGATCGCCATCGACGTATCTAGCGTGATCCGCGCGTCGCCCTCGAGCTTCCGCGTCGAATGGGTCGAGCATCGCTATCAAGACGGCGCGCTCGCCGACAACACCCGTTGGACCGCGATCCTCACCATCGCGATCCAGACGCCGACTTCCGCCGACGTGCTCCGCAAGAACCCGCTCGGAGTCTACGTCACCGCCATCAACTGGTCGAAGGAGCTAGGACAATGACCTCGCCGATTTCCATGGAAGCCGGCGGTCCGGCTTCGCGTCTCTTCACCATTCAGCAGAGCCGGAAAGGAGGGATTGCGCCTTTCCGTAAAGCCGCCCTGGCGGCTTTGCTGATGTCCGCCACTACGCTGGGCGGCTGCGCGCACAATTTCATTCCGCCCGACATCAATTACGACAGCGCGGCGCCGGCAAAGCTCACCGTCGATCCGCCAGCGCCTATCAAGATCGTGGAGTTGCCCAAGCTGCTGCCGCTGCCCGGGCAACTGAAGCCGATCGACGGTGGCAAGCCGACACCCGAAGCTGCCGACCCGACCGTGCGCGTCAACCAGGCCAACGCTGCCGCGCGGATTCAGCCGGTGCGCAACGGCTTCATCAACGCGGTCCAGGTCTATCCGTTCTCCGGCGGGGCGCTCTACCAAGTCTATACGGCGCCCGGCGAGATTACCGACATCGCGCTGCAGGACGGCGAGCAGCTCGTCGGCTCCGGCCCCGTCGCCGCCGGCGACACCGTGCGCTGGATTATCGGCGATACCGAGAGCGGCACGGGCGCCACCAAGAAAGTTCACATCCTGGTCAAGCCGACGAGACCCGAGCTGCTCACCAATCTGGTCATCAACACGGATCGGCGGACCTACCTCCTCGAGCTGCGCTCGACCGAGAAGACCTACATGGCCTCGGTCTCCTGGCAGTATCCCGAAGATCAGCTCATCGCGCTTCGGCGGCAGAACCAGGAGGCCGACGCAGCCGCGCCGATTGCCAGCGGCGTCGATCTCGCCTCGATCAACTTCCGTTATGCAATCCAGGGCGACAACCCGGCCTGGCGTCCGCTGCGCGCCTTCGACGACGGGCACAAGGTCTACATCGAGCTCCCGAGCGGCATTGCCCAGGGCGAGATGCCGCCACTGTTCGTCATCGGACCGGCCGGCGGCTCCGAGCTGGTGAACTACCGGGTCAACCGCAACTATTACATCGTCGACCGCCTGTTCGCAGCCGCCGAATTGCGTCTCGGCGACAAGGATAGCGAGCGGCGCGTGCGCATCGTTCGCACCGATGGAAGGCCGCGGTCATGACGGCGGAAGGTCCTGAAGAACAACCGCCGACGCCGACGCCCGTCGTACCGCCCGATCTGCGGCTTCGGGGCGAACGGCCGCGCGTCACACGCTTGTCGCGCAGGGTGCTGATTGGCCTGGGCGCCGTTTCGGCGCTCGCCGTCGCGGGCGCGCTCGGCTACGCGCTCCAGACTCGCAACGCGGCGCAGAGCGGCCAGGAGCTGCTTTCCACGCAGAACCGTCCCTCCGCCGAGGGCCTCGCTGGCCTGCCGAAAGACTATACCGGCCTGCCACGCCAGGCGCCCCCGCTTGGCCCGCCGCTGCCCGGCGATCTCGGCAAGCCAATCCTGAACGCAGGGGCAGCGCCGAACACGGTAGCGCCCGCGACCACGCCTGATCCGGAGGCGCAGCGCCGGGCCCAAGAGATCGAGGCGGCGCGGCTCAGCCGCCTCTTTGCCCAGACGAATCAGCAGCCCCAGCCCGTCGGGCTCGCCGCGCCGGCTGGGATCGGGACGACGACGGGTCCGACTCCCGCACCGCCAGTCGACGCCGGCGCCGCGCAGAACATGCAGGACCGCAAGACGACCTTCCTCAATGCGTCGACGGACAAGCGCACGGTCAGTCCAGACCGGCTCGACGCGAAGGCCTCGCCTTATGTCGTGCAGGCCGGCACTGTGATTCCCGCCGCGCTCATCACGGGCATTCGTTCCGATCTGCCTGGTCAAATCACTGCCCAGGTGACGGAGGCGGTCTATGACAGCCCGACCGGCAAATATCTTCTGATCCCGCAGGGCGCGAAGCTGATCGGCCAATACGACAGCTCCGTCGCTTTCGGGCAGTCGCGCGTCCTGCTGGTTTGGACCCGGATCATCATGCCGGATGGCGGCTCGATCGTGCTGGAGCGTCAGCCCGGCGCCGACACGCAGGGCTACGCCGGACTAGAGGACGAGGTCGACAACCATTGGGGCATGCTGTTTAAGGCCGCCGTGCTCTCGACGCTGCTCAGCGTTGGCGCCGAGGCAGGCACCAGCCAGAATGAGAACAACCTCGTGCAGGCGATTCGCAGCGGCGCGTCCAACAGCATCAGCCAGACAGGCCAGCAGATCGTCCAGCGCCAGCTCAACATCCAGCCGACCTTGACCATCCGGCCGGGCTTCCCGGTCCGTGTTATCGTCACGCGCGATCTCGTGCTGGCGCCCTACGGACGGGGAGCAACGCCATGACGAAACTCAAGCTCGGGGCGCTCGCCGACGATAAACCCGTTAAGATCACGGTCGAGTTACCTGCCGCCGTTCATCGCGACCTTGTTGCCTACGCTGAGGTGCTCGGACGAACGACAGGGCAGGTGATCTCCGACCCGGCCAAGCTGATCGTGCCGATGATCGAGCGGTTCATGGCGACGGACCGAGCGTTCACGAAAGCGCGGCGAGGGGCCTCGATCCAATCCCATTAGGTTCCGGCCGAGAGATCCGGATGGCGCTCGCGGAGCATAGCGAGAAACGGTTCGAGCGTCGGATTGTTATTCGCCTGTCGCCAGTAAGCGGTAAAGTCGAGACGTGTCGGCCCTTCCTCTTCGTGGACCTCGCGATAGACTACACCCTCGTAATGGACGCCTGTCGCTCCTTCAAGCATCAGCAACATACCATATTCGGCGCCAACCAGACTCAGCAGGCGATCGAGACTAACGTCGTGATGTAGTATCCGCTGTGGGCCCGAGCCATGGAGTTTTGCGGTCAACAGTCGTTCGAGTTCGGGTCCCGGACCGCGTTGAGGGAATAGCACTCGCTCATTTACAAGATCAGACCAGTTGATCATGCTACGAGCGCAGAATGGATGCTGCGCCGGCATAGCAACGATAACGCGCTCGCTCCAGAGCGGCAGGCGCCGATCGTCCCAGCTTGGGCCACACGTGGTCATGATGGCGATGTCGATCGCGCTGGTTAT
Organism: Acidibrevibacterium fodinaquatile; assembly: GCF_003352165.1. Lineage (GTDB taxonomy): Bacteria > Pseudomonadota > Alphaproteobacteria > Acetobacterales > Acetobacteraceae > Acidibrevibacterium > Acidibrevibacterium fodinaquatile. The sequence goes on along the minus strand of NZ_CP029176.1, from coordinate 317,897 downwards.
CAGGTCACACATCAACCTGTCATGCCCACCGTCGATCGTGTAAACGTCCACGTCCGGAAAGCGTCGATGATGGTCAGTTAATGTGGCACGCAGGTTGCCAGTCGAGAGTGAGGCATAAACGCCGATTGTGAGTTGCCCGTTTTCGCCGCGTCCACGAGTTCGCAGTCTTGAGAATACGGTGTCGACTTCTTCAACGATTCGCCGCGCCGCCTCAAGGAACTCATAACCCGCAGCGGTTGGCCGTGTGCCTCCGTTACTCCGTTCGAAAAGCGTGGCACCCAAACGATATTCAAGGTCGCGCAGCCGCCGGCTGAGGGTTGATTGCCGAATGTGAAGCGCCTCTGCAGCTTGCCTTAGACTTCTATGCTTAGCTGCAACAATTACCCATCTCAGGTCCCGAAGCTCGATCGCCGCCGCCGTCATCATTTCTCATCAGCTACACGGAAGCGTGAGAAATTTGGTGAATTGTCGCTGTCGGAGCGACACCAGCATCAAGACGATGGCTGCGAATTCGCAGACAAGGCCTCCCCCAGTCGAGATCGGCGATGAAGCCCTCCGCCAGAGTGAAGGGACCTTGAGCAGCACCGAGGGGGATGCAAAAGACACAGCAATCTCCCGGCTTCGGCCACAAGGTTTCGGCGCAGCACGTGCAGGTATAGACGAACTGGCAAGCGTCGGTCGGCATTGTTTCCGCCTTCATGCTTCCGCAGTTCGGGCAAGTGATTGCGGATTGCGAGATTACCGATATTCCGGCCATCAGCCGCCCCTCACATGGCCAACGCCGGAACCCAGAAAAAATAGGCGTTCAGCATGTAGAGCCCCGACGCAATCAGCGTCACGCCGCCCAATGTCTCGAAGGCACGCCGATACGCGGCCAAGCCGTGTAAATTCTCGAGCCAGCCGATGCTGATAGCGCCAAGAGCGACTGGAAGGGCGCGGCCTACGGCAAACGCGAGCAGAAGAACCGCCCCAGTCCAGGGTGAGCCGAGTCCTGCCGCCGCCCCGAGCAGCACGACGAGCGCCGGCGTGCAGAACGGACAGACCGCGATCGAGAACACCGCGCCAAGGACGAACGCGCCCCATGAGGCAGTGGGACGTCTCGCTCTCAACGCGAATGCTGGTAGCGGCAGGCGAACCCATCCCGCCCAGGTGAGCCCGAGAATGATCAAGAGCGGGCCGAGGACGAGCCCCCAACCTCGACCCACGAGAGACGCTACCCAGTGGCCGCCTAGTCCGGCAACGAAGCCCAAGCCCGCGTGGGTGACAAGCATGCCAAGGATGAACAGCGCTGCGAAGAGGATTGCCTGCTTCCTCTCGCGGGCTCTGGTCACGTAGGCGAGCGATACCGGAATTGAGGCTAGCGCCACCGGATTGAAGCTGAAGACCAGGCCGGTCAAGAAGCCGATGCCGACGGCCGCTATGCCGGCCTGCTCAACCGCCTGTCGGAGTGCATCGGGTTCCATATTATTTCCCCGGCGCGCTTCGACGGATCAACGCGTCGCGCAGCTGATGCGGCGTGGGTAGGGAGGAGAACAGGAGCTCGCCATCAACGACCACTGCTGGGAGGGTCAGCACGCCGAGTTCGACCGCGTGATCCAGATCCTTGAGCACATTCAGTTCGTGCCATTCGATGCCCGTGACCGTTCGTTCTGCGACGGCCTTGAGACCCTCTCGCGCGGCAGCGCATTGAGTGCAACCTGGAGAATAAAACAATTCGATTTTCATGATTCAGTGAGCCTGCCTCGTCACGTCGGCTTGGTCCAAGGCCGCCAAAATCGTGCATTCCTCGACCGGATGCGTTTCATTGGCGCAATCGGCAATGAGGTAATCGAGCGCCTTGGACATGGACTTCATCGCGCGGATTTTGTGTTCGAGTTGAAGTTTCTTTTCGATCGCGTGCTTGCGAACATCACCGCAACAGGCGGCATCGCGGCTCCGCAGGATGAGAAGCTCGCGGATTTCCGCAAGCGTGAAACCGCAATGCTGGGCCTGCTTGATGAAGTGGATACGCCGCGCGGAATCCTTGTCATAGAGCCGGTAGCCGCTTTCACTCCTATCGGCCGGATCGATCAATTTTTCCCGCTCGTAGTAGCGCAGTGTGTCGACGCTGACTTCCGCCAGTGCCGCGAGTTTGCCGATCGTCAACATACCTACCTCCTAGTCGACCCTAGACCCTGAAGTATACTCCAGGGTCAAGCGCGTCGTACGGGATATCGGGCCGCCTGCCACGCTAGGATTTCGATCGGACGTCCGCGCCAGCCTGAGTCACCCCGGCGGCGGATGGAACCGCTTGGGACGGAACCTCGGAACGGAACAAGGCGAAGGACAACACCGCGAGGATCAGCTCAATGACTGCGAACAGTCCAAACGCGACCCCAAAACCGAACCGAAGCAGCGCGCCGAAGATGAGGCTTCCGAGACCGAAGCCGACAAAGAGCGTGAAGACGTTCAAGCCCATTGCCTGCCCGGCGCGTTTGCCGCCGAGGGAGGTGACGATTCCCCCGAAGAGCGGCTGGGTCATGTCGTAGCCCAGGGACAGGACCATCGCGACGACGGGGGCGAGGATCATCGGAAAGCCGAGCAGCAGAGCGGCCGCCGCGACGGCGCTCAGAACGAGGCCAATCGGTATCAATCGGGCGCGGCCCCAGCGATCGGCCGCTCGGCCGATCACCGGCCCGAACAGGAAGCCCGGCACGCCATAGCCGAGGAGGGCCAAGCCGATACCGACGGGTCCAATGCCGTATTGCCGCTCGAAATACACGCCGAGCCAGGTGAACACGCCGGAATGGAACATGGAGTTGACCAGGACATAGCCGTAGGTGCGCTGCCCGCGCGGTGTGCCAAGCAGATCCTTGTAGCCACGAAAGAGGTCCCGCAGCGTGCCTGTCACCGGCTGAACCGCGGCGGCAATGACGGCTCGATAAGGCAGGAGAACCAGGAGGAGCACCGCACCGGCCGCGCCGACAGCGACGAACAGACCTTGCCAGCCGACGAACGGCACGATCATCGCGCCCAGCGGTGAACCGAACGCCATGCCGCCGGCCATCGCGCCGAACAGCCAGCCAAGCGGTCGGCCCCGCTGTTCGTAGGGATAGAGTCGGCCCACCAGCGCCAACGCGAGCGGAACCACGCCGCCTGCGCCGATCCCGGTCGCCATCCGCCACAGCGCCAGCTGTTCAATGGAGTGCGCTGTTGCGGTCAGGATCGTGAGCGCCGCGAACGCCGCGAGGGAGGTAAACATCACGCGGTGGATGCCGAGCCGATCCGCCAGAAGGCCATACGCGAGGGTCGCGATTCCATAGGGGATCAAGTATGCCGGCACGATGAGCCCGACCGTCTCTACCGACGTTCCGAACGTGTTCGACAGCGCCGGTATGATCGGCGCCACCATGTAGGCTTGGAAAAAGATGATGAAGGTTGCCGCCGCGAGCATCCTGAGGAGCCGCTCGCGCTGGCGCTCGCCGATCGCCGCCGGCATCGTTTGCTGAACTTCAGTCATTTCATTCCCTTACTCAGACCGCCTGCACTGACGCGGACGCGATCGGGCGCCCCACGCTGCGGATCGCGTCGAAAAAGAGCCGCGGGCTGCCCCACAGCGAGTTGAAGAAGATCGCCGTGACGCTCACCGCCATTGCAACCATCGCCCATATCGGGTGGATCAGGCCGGTGGCGGCGAGCGGAATGCCGGCGCCGTTGAAGAGGAAGGCCAGCACGACGTTTTGAACCATCTTCCCATAGCTCCGGCGGCTGATGTCACGGGCGATGGGGAGCGCAGCCAAGCGGTTCGACAGGATGATGATGTCCGCCGCCTCGATCGCGATATCGGTGCCGCCGCCCATGGCGATGCCGATATCGGCTTGCATGAGCGCCGGCGCGTCGTTGATGCCGTCGCCGACCATCGCCACGCGGGCCTTGGCTTGCAGCTCCCGCACGATCCCGGCCTTGTCCTGCGGCAGCACGCCCGAATGCACCTGGTCAACACCGACCTCGCGCCCGACCCGTTGCGCCGCACGGTCGTTGTCGCCCGTGACCAGGATCGTCTTGAGACCGGCATTGCGCAGTGCCGCGACAGTCGAGATGGCGTCGGGTCGGAGCGTATCGCCCAAAGCGACGACACCCAGCGCGACCCCATCCCGCGCGACGGCGATCACGGTGCGTCCTTTGGCTTCGAGAGCTTCGATGGTGTTGTGAAGATGTGTGAGGTCGATGTTTCGGCTGGTAAGAAACCGCGGGCTTCCGACAAGAACCTCGCCGGCGTCGATGCGCGCGACGACACCCTTTCCAGGGAACGCCTCGAATGATGTGACATCCGGCGGCGTCGCACCGCGCTCGAACGCCGCCTTGACCACGGCCTGGGCGAGCGGGTGCTCCGAAGACGCTTCGGCGGCGGCAGCAATTGCGAGAAGCTCCGTCTCCCTTACCTCGACGGCTTCGATCTCACGCACGACGGGGCGGCCCTCGGTGAGCGTGCCCGTCTTGTCGAACACGATTTGTTTCACCGTGCGGAAGCCCTGGAAGGCTTCGCCCGTCCGCATCAGGATGCCGTGCTCGGCGGCCTGGCCGGCGCCGCGCACGATGGAGAGCGGCGCCGAGATGCCGACGGCACAGGGATAGCCCATCACGAGCACGCTGAGGCCGGCGAAGACCGCGCGTTCAACGTCAATCTGTCCGGTGCCGAGCCAGGAGCCGACGAGCCAGCCAATGACCGCAAGGGCGGCGATCCCAAGGACGGTCGGGGTATAGACCCGCAGCACGCGGTCGACGAGATGGAGGAGGCCTGGCTTCAGTGCCCGCGCGTCCTCGACATGGCGGATCACCTGGTGCAGGAAGCTGCCTTCGCCGACCGCCGTGATCGTCACCAGGAGCGTGCCGGTGCCGTTGATCGAGCCGCCGATGACCGCATCGCCCTCGGTCTTTTCGACCGGAATCGACTCGCCGGTCACCAACGATTGATCGACCCCCGAGCGACCGCTCACGACCGTGCCATCGACAGGCACCCGCTCGCCTGGGCGAATGCGCACGAGGTCGCCAACTTTGACGTCCTCGATCGGCACTTCGACCTCCGCGGTCCCACGCACGACGCACGCGGTCTCCGGCTGCAGATCGAGGAGACGCTTCACCGCCTGCGAACTCCGTGTCTTGACGATGAGCGACAGCCACTCCGAGAAGATGTGGTACGTGCCGACCATCACCGAGACCGCGAAGAACGGCGCGGTCGGATAGCCAGGCCGGTTGAGCACGAGCCCGATGATGCCGCCGGCCATGCCCGCGAACGCGCCGATCTCGAGCAGCACATGCTGGTTGATAATGCCGCGCCGAAGTGCCTGGAAGGCCATGTGGAGGATGTGCCGCCCGATGCCGAATATGAGGACAACGGCCAGGGCACCAGCGAGCCATGGCGCGACCCCGGTCAAATATCCCTCCAGATTGAGATAGAGCAAGGAGAGCGCCATGACGACGAGGCCCGAGAAGGCCCCAATAGCCACCCACAACCCGGTCGAGCGCAGGACCAGGAAGACGAACCCGCCCAGGCTCAGGCACACCAGCGCCGGCAGAAAGCCGATCCAGCCCACCTGGGGATCCGCGATGATCGGGATGGAGGCAACGCTGAGCACGACGGCGAGGACGAAGCGCCGGGCCTCACGCACGAGATCGCGCTCTTCTTCTTCGAACCCCCTGAGCTTGCGGGGGTCGGAGATGGTGTAGCCGATGTCACGGAGGGTCTGCAGCAACTCCTCGGGGCGGGCGATGGCCGGATCGTATTCGACGAGCGCCTGCTCGTGCGTCAGACTCACTGCCACCTTGTCGACGCCGGGCATTCGCCCGAGTGCCTTCTCGATGGTGCCGGTGCAGAGGGAGCAATGGAGCCCACCGATCCGCGCCCGGATCTTCCGACGGTCAGCCCTGGTCGAGGGCTCTTCGCTCCACGGCCGGAACGAGGATGGAACTGTTGTCGCGACACGCATCGTCATCTCCATTCATCGCAGTTATCGACCCAGTGTCTGGACCCCGCGACGCGCTTTCTGGTTGAACCCACGCTCATGCGCTGAATTCGATCAGTGCCGACCCGCGACGCGAAAGCCGGGCTTTTGGATCACCGCCACGAGGCGATCCTCGCCGGTACTTTGCGGGTCATAGAGGATGCGGGCTTGACCTTCTTCGAACGAGACCGTTGCCATCTGCACGCCTGGCTCACTTTCGACCAGGGTCTTGATGGTATTGGCGCAGCCATCACAGTTCATGCCTTCGATCTTGAAAGTTGCCGTTTTCATATTTTGCTCCATTACAGGTACTATCGGCATAGCCCGATAGCTTTCTCCACTGTTTGCGTCGGAGTGTATCTGCTCAATCTTCACGTGAGGGGCACACTCGGTAACTTGCGGCGCATGGCGCTGCGGCAAGTGAGCCTCCGGTGGCGTTAGGACCTGAGAACACTTGACCTCACAGCATGGCCATACCGCGACAGTTCAACGCTAGGCCTTGGAGTTAACTCCAGAGTCAAGCGGATTCCGCCACGTCTCGGCGAGCCTGATGATGGCGGTTGTTGCCGCGCTGCGAGCAGAGCTGAAACTGAGATCCTGCGCGTTCACGAAGGCTTGGTGAGTATTTTCGGCAGAAGACGGTCTCGATCGGCAATAATCGGTTGAGTATCAAGAGCGGCCATTCGACTACCCGCCGCATTCTGAAGCGCTGACAGTAATCGCACCATAGTCATGGTCTGCGCTATTTCGACAATCCTTGAAATAGCGCTTATGAGTCAGATCGCGGCCAGCTTTTCCGCCGCCTCTTTGCGCTCGCTATAGCGGCTGGTGCGCACCACACCTGTCCCTCCGACCAGGCCGATAGGTCGCGCAGCTCCAGGACCTTGGGATGATCGGTCGGCACGTCGTCAGGGAGCGGCAGGCCACTGGGGTTGAAGATGCGGGTCTCGGTGCCGAAGGCTTCAAGAAGGCGCGCGGCCTCCTGGGCCTGCAACCGGCTGAAAGACCGCTCGCGCAGAACGCCGTACAGCAACAGGATGCGCGGTGGGTGCGTCGGCGCGTGCGGCAGTAGCGCAGCCGTCGTCGGACGTTCGAAAGCATCAGGCTCGATGTTCGGCACATCCACCAAGTCAGGCGCCTGCATCAACGCGCCTCTTTGACGATACGCGGTGCTACTTGGCCGCCAAGTCGGGTTCGTCCCTGAACGCTGGGTCTGCGAGCGCAGCTTCGTAGGCGAGTTTGGCCGATTGCTCGTCGCCGAGCGCGGAGAAGGCGTTTCCGATCGTGTAGTGCAAGCTGCCGGCATGGTGGCGGCCGCCGTCGAGCTTGGATCGAAAGTAGCCGATCGCCTCCTCAATCCGTTGCGGGTGTTGGCTCATACTCGGCATCCCGAGGTTGATCTCGGCCATGTAGCAGGGACCCATCGAGTCGCTACTGGCGCCGAGCGCTGCCCCAAATTTGTCGAACCCGGCGCTGATCACGTCGTCAGCATCTTGTTCGTAGAGCCGCCTCAAGATCTGGCCAGCCCGCTCCGGATCCTCCGGGACATGGACATCTGGAGCAGCCCTCAGAACCTGCCGGGGCAGATCCGCCGGGCTCGCGCCGGATTGTTCGATCCGTCGCTCGCGCGAAGACCTCGCCCCCGATTGCGCGAGTGCCGCGAGCCGGACGAGGCGCCCGATGGTCAACTCCTCGACGAAGGAGACCGTCAGCGATTGCTGCTCGGTCCACGTCTTCCCGCTGTGTTCGTACTGGCGAAGGACGCTGTCGACGGGGCAGATGCGCAGCGAGCCTGTCGGCACATGATAGCAGGCGTAGAAGCTGTACCCCTGCATCAGCAGATAGTTCAGGTTGGTGCGACGCATCTCAACGCTGAGCGACCCGTCCGCATTTAGCGCCCGCTCCGTTCCCTTAAGTTGGACCTGGACCCTGACATTCGTGGCCCGACCGTCGTCGATCACCTCGAGCTGACAGTCTGTTCCGTAGTCCTTGCGGTCTGCACCTTGAAGGATGAAGACGTGGTGTGAGGCTGGTTACCAAACTTAGGAATCGCGGAAAATCCCGCCTGACCGATGAACACCATGGGCAGCGCGGCTTTGCGTGCGAGCGCTAGCGCGTCACGCCAGTCCTCGTTGGGAATCTCCTCCAGGCCTTTGATGATACCGGCCGCACGCTCAAAGGATGGATGGGACAAGCAACGCCCTCAGGCGCAACCGTAAAGACGCGCCGCAATGTACGGCGCCAGCAAGCGCCAATCTCTTATGAGAGAGATGGCGCGCCCGACACGATTCGAACGTGTGGCCTCCACCTTCGGAGGGTGGCGCTCTATCCAGCTGAGCTACGGGCGCATCTCTCATTGCCTAGTCCGACCAACCTCTGGAGGTCAACGGATTTGGACACCTTCAATCGAGCCTTTCGATCCAAACGCATGTCGTGATGTGCTGGTGCATCCTACGCTACGCGCTTTTCCGCTGCCGTTCTCCGAAAGCTGCTTACGCCGTGCTTACGCGAAACATCTTCAAGAAACGGCAGCTTGCCTACAGGCTCTCAACTCATTGAAACTCGTTGCCTTCTTCCACCTCTATCCAACACAGACACACTTGACATCAGCCTTCGGAGGGCAACGCTCTATCCAGCTGAGCTACGGGTGCCGCAACCTCGGATTACTCCCTGCGGCGCGTCCTGGTCAATGTTGCGGCGCGACGACGGGCGCCCCAGCGGGAATATGGCCCAGCGGGATCACGGCCCAGCGGGATCACGGCCAAGCGCGGCGCCAGGACTCCTCGAAGCCGCGCACCCGCGGCAACAGAATGAGCGGCCAGGGGCTCGGCAGCGCGCCGAGGCGGACATGGATCAGCGCTGGCGCCTGGCGCGCCAGCGCGGCATCGAGTGCAGCGCGCAGCGCCGCCGGCGTATCGGCGCGCCATGCCGCAAGGCCAAAGCTTTCCGCCATGCGCACAAAATCGGGGTTGTGGAGATCGCACGCGATCAGCCGGTTGCCGTACTGCTCGGCCTGGATGCGGCGGACATTGCCGAAAGCGCCATCGTCGAACACCACCGCGACAACGGCGATGCCGTGCCGCATCGCGGTTGCCATTTCCCCGGCCTGATAGAGAAACCCGCCATCGCCGCTGAGCAGGACGACCGGGCGATCGGGCAGCGCCGCCTTGGCGCCGAGCGCCGCGCCATAGCCCCAGCCGAGATTGTCCTGATAGCCCGGGGAAAGATACCGCCGGGGCGCCGTGACCGGAAAGGCGAGCCGGCCGACGAAGCCCATTTGCGTCACGTCCTCAACGACGATGCCGTCTTCCGGCAACGCCGCGCGAATGGCGCCGAGAAATTCCAATTGCGGCGCAAGCCGCGCCAATTCCCCGCCAAACCAAGCCTGCGCCGCCGCGACATCGGCGCGGGCCGGGCGGGCGCGGCGCGGCAGGGCCTCGCATAAGGCGGCAAGACCGAGCGCGGCATCGGCGAGGATCGCGGCATCAGGGCGACGCTGGCGTTCGATCTCCTCGGCATCGACATCGAGGCGAATGAGTTTCAGCGCGGGATCACTCCCCCAGACCGAAAGCGGCACATGGAGCCGGGTGCCGACCGCGAGCACGGCATCCGCCTCGGCCCACAGACGATGCCCGACCGGCCAGGAGACCGCGAGCGGATGATCGCTCGGCAAGATGCCGCGGCCGCGACGGAAACTCATCACCGGCGCCGCCAGCGCCTCGGCGAGCGCGCGGAGCGCCGGCGCGGCATCGAGCGCGCCGCCGCCGACCACGATCAGCGGCCGCTCGGCGCGATCGAGCAGGGCGGCCGCCTTGGCCACTGCCTCGGGATCGGGGGCGAGCGCGGCCCGCGCAAGCGGCGCGACCGGCGCGACCGGCGCCTCGCGCCCCCAGACATCGATCGCGCATTCGAGCGCGACCGGCCGCGCCCGCCCGGCCTGTGCCTTCGCCAACGCCTCGGCGATCAGGCCGGGCGCTTCGCCGGGATGGGTGATCCGGGCGGCGAATTTGGTGAGATGCCGCAGCAAGCCGAGTTGATCCGGCAGTTCGTGGAGATGGCCATAGCCGCGATCGATGGCGTTGTGCGGAATCTGCCCGGCCAGCGCCAGCACCGGCGCGCCGAGGCCATAAGCGTTGAGGAGGGCGGCACCGGCATTGAGAAGCCCCGGCCCCGGCACCACCGAGAAGGCTTGCGGCTGACCGGTTGCGAGCGCGGCGCCGAGCGCCATATAGCCGGCAGCCTGCTCGTGGCGCGGGTGAATGACCCGGATACGATCGGCCGCCGCGTGCAGAGCATCGAACAGCGGATCGTTATGCACCCCGGGCAAGGCGTAAAGCGTCGTCAGCCCATGCGCGACCAGGGCCTCCACCACGGTGGCGGCGGTGGTCATCCGGGGCGCGGCCCGCATGCGGGCCTCGGCGCCGGTCATCCCTGATGGGCGGCGCTTTGCTGCTTCTCTTTGGCGCCGGCCTTCACCCCGGGGCCGGCGATCGAGCCCGACGGGTGCTCTGCCGAGGCTTCCATGGAAGCATCGTCATCCTCCGCCATATTTTTCTTAAACGCTTTGATTCCCTTGGCGAAATCACCCATAAGGTGGCTCACCTTGCCAGTCCCGAACAGCAACAGGACGACCATCAAGACGATCAGCCAATGCCAGATGCTCAAGCTTCCCATGGCGTCTTAGCTCCGCAAAAACTTCGCCGCAAAGAAATGGACCGGCGCGGGCGCGGTTGCAAGCGCCTTTCGCGCCGCGCTGTCGACACGGCGCGACGTCAGCCGACATTACCGGATCGGCGGGCCGGCGAGCGCGACCAATCTCGCGCAGACGGTCGCCGATGATCAATCCGGCAGTTTCGGCGCGGGTGGCGCTGCGCGCTCCTCATCGCTCATGCGGGCGATCTCGCTGAAGCCAAAGAGCAGCAGCAGCAAGCCGACGATGACCTGCCCGGCGGCGAGCAGCCGCACCAATTGCCCGACCGGCACGATATCGCCATAGCCGACCGTGCTCAGGGTGATGATGCTGAAATACATCGCCTCGCCGAAAGAAAGGAAATGATCGGCCGAATCGGTAAGAAATTGCGGTGTCTCCGCGCTCATTTCGGCGAGCCGGTAAAGACAGGCGAACACGACGACGAGCAGCGAATAAAGGGTCATGAACGCGGTCATCGGGATCATCAGCCGGTCGATGCGATGCGCGACCCCCTCAAAAATCAGCGCGACATCGTTGAGGAGCAAAACGACGTCACGCGCCGCATAGGCGATGAACCCCGACACCACCGCCATCGAGACGAGCAGCGCAACCTCTTGGTCGCTCGCGGCGAGATGCAGTCGGGGCAGCGCGAAAGTGGCGGCGCCAACCGCGGCGACCCCCGGGATCCAGCGCCAAAGCGCCGGCAGCGCGGTGATTTCGCGCCGCCGGCGCGCATGAAGCACCGCGTTGATCTGGCGAAGGCGCACGAAACAGGCACCGAGAAAAACCAAGACCGGCATGGCGAGCGCGATGATCGCCGGCCCGTGACCGGCTTTCGGAAAATTCGATTCGCGGAAGAAAAAAAAGGTGCACGCGTAAACCGCGAGAAAATTGGCGAAGGTGATGCCGAAATGCATCCCGCCGGAAAAGGCGACGAAGAAAAAACCGAATCCCGTGGCACAGATCGCAAGTGCTGCGACGTCGAATTTCCAATCCTCCCCGGCCGCAACCGAAACCAGCCCGACCAGGATCAGAGTGAACAAAAGCGCCCGCAGCCAACTGAACATTGCCGCGTCACGCTTCGCCGCCGCCGTTTGGGCCATGGCATCGTCTCCCCGAACATCAACGTTGCGTCTGCTGGCCCGTGTTAGCCGGAGGCGTCCGTCACATCAACGCATCGTGATGATTTCGCGGCTTGGCTAATAACACGAAACGATACCAAGGCGACGGCGAGCGCCAAGGCCGCGAGGGCAGCGAAAATCGCCGGGGGCGCGAGGCCGAGCCCGTGCAGCCCCATCAGCGCCAGCGCCGCACTCGCCATGAAGGCGGCGTTCAGAACATTGTTTGCGGCGACCAGCCGGGCGCGCAGCGCCGCCGGCGCCCGCTGCAACACGCCATAGAGCAGCACCGAGACCACGCCGCCCATGGCGGCAATCAAAAACAGGTCGGCGAGAAGATGCCAGCCCGCGCCGGTCACCAGAATCTGCCGGACCGTCTGCCCCCCGGGGAACAGCCCGAACCGATGGGTCATGACGGCAAAATCACCGATCAGCGGCGCCATCGCGAGCAGCGCCCACGGCACTGGCGAGAGCCGGACACCGCCCGCAGCGAGGCGACCGGTTGCAACCGCGCCCGCGCCGACCCCGAGCACGAACGCCATCAAGAACAGCGCCACCAAATCGGCGCCAGCGGCGAAAACATGATGCGCGAGCGCGGGAAATTCGGTGATGAACACCGCGCCGACCGCCCAGAACCAGCTCAATCCGAGGATCGCCGCCCAGATTTCCGGCACCAAACGCGCCGCCGCGAAAAGGGCTCCTGTCTCGCGCCAAAGGCCACGCGCGCCGACGCTCTCCGGCGCCGCCGCCGCGAGCGCTGGCAGCAACCGTGCCGCGGCAAGTCCGATCGCGGCCAAAACCACCCCCGCGCCGCCGGCCAGCCAAACCGCCGCTGGCGCCGCCATCAGCGCCGCCCCGGCAACGGTGCCGATGAGGATGGCGAAAAAAGTTGTCGCCTCGATCCAGCCGGTCGCCGCCGGCACGGCCTCGGCGGTCAGCAATTCCGGCACGATCGCGTATTTGATCGGCCCGAAAAACGCCGCCTGCGCCCCCAATCCGAACAAAACCAGCAACAGCGCCGCGGGATTTCGTGACACCAGCGCGCCGGCGGCGGCGAGCATGAGCAAAAGCTCGGCAAGCTTGGCGAGACGGACCAGACGCGCCTTGTCGTAGCGGTCGGCGAGCACGCCAGCGGGGATGGAAAACAGCAGGAAGGGCAGAATGAACACCCCGCCCGCCGCCGCGACGAGCACCGGCCCGGCCGCCCCCGCCTGCCCGATGATGAGCACGGCGATCGCGTTTTTATAGAGATTGTCTGCGAGCGCGCCACACGCCTGTAGCAGCAAAAACGGCCAGAACCGCCGCGAGCGCAGCAGATCGCGCGCCAAGCCGCGCCCTCAAACGGTTGCGATCGGCGTCACCGGCGAGCCCACCGCGCCGGGAAGACGAAGCGGCGGCGCGGTGAGCAGAAAGCGCGAACGCCCGGCGGCCCGCAACCAGGCGGCAAGCTCGCTCAAATACCATAATTCGCCGAGATTGACGCCGAGCCGGAACAGGCAATGGGCATGGAGCGGCAGCGAGGCGCAATGATCCTCCTCGCACGGCCGCGCCGGCACCGCCTCCACCGCGTAATTATCGGCGATCAGGGCAGCGAGACCGCTTTGCGTGATCCAGTCCTGCAACCGTGCATCGCGGCCATCGAGGGCGGCGCACGCGTCATGCACCCGCGCCGGATCGGGATTGCCCTTCATTTCGAGGAGCATCGCGGCGAAGCCGGTGTGAAGACAGACCATGTCCCCCTCCTCGACGATGATGCGATCCTTCGCCATCACCGCCATCAACGCGTCATAGCCGACGAGGGTGCGGGCGCGGCCGAAATGCGCCTCGAGATCGATCATCACCGCGCGGCCCTGAATACAGGCTTCCGCCATATTCTCGACGCCGAGACGGCGAGCCCCGGAGGGCGCGGCGACCGGCGCATCGCCATGCGCGTAATCGATCGGGCCGATGACATCGCGGCCGGCGCGAAACCCGTTATAATAGACGAATTCGGGCACACCATCGCCGTCGGCATCGAACATCTGCCCGACATGGGCGAGGCTGTCCCATTGCGTCGAGTATTGCAGGGTCAGCACCACCTGGTCGTCGGAAACGATGTCGGTATAGCGCGGATCCTCGCGGTTCAGCGGAAAATTCATGTTCGGCCGGCCGCCGCGCTCGGTGGGGGCAAGACGCGGCGGATGCCGGCGCGGGTTGAGGACATTGCCGCCGGGATAATCGAGCGGCAGGCTCAAGCAAAAGCTTCGCCCCTCGCGCACCTCGCTGATGCCCTGCAACACTTTCTCGCGCGTGATCAGATTGAGCCGCCCGCGCTCGTCATCCGGCCCGAAATCACCCCAGGTCGAGCCCGGCGGCCGCTGCCGCCAGCGTTGCTGTTCACCCATATGCGCATCCTCCCACGTCGTTTGCACCCGCGCGGCGCAGGGCGAGCTTACGCGCGGCGCGGGCGCGAGACCAGGGCGCGATAAAGATGCCAAGTCGCATGCCCGAGCACCGGCAAGACGACGATCAGCCCGACGAGGAAGGGGAGCGAGCCGAGGACCAAAAGCCCGGTGACGATCGCCGCCCATGCCACCATCGGCCCGGGATTGGCGGCGACCGCGAGGATCGAGGTCGCGATCGCGGTATTGAGGCTGGCATCGCGGTCGAGCAGCAGCGGGAAGGAAATGACGCCGATCAGGAACGCGACCACGGCACAGCAGAACCCGGTGACGACGCCGATCGCGATCATTGCCCAACCCGGCTTCGTCGTCAGCGCATCGTGAAGGAATTGCGCGAGCGTCGGCGCCGGCATGTCCAACCCGTAATAGGCCCCGAGCGTTGCCATATAGATCACCTGGGCGAGCACCAGCCAGAGCAGGAAAATCACGATCAGCGCGGCGCCGAGAAGGGCGATGCGCCCGATCGCCGGCGAGCCGAGGACACGGAAGGCATCCGCCCATGAGGCGGTGCCGTCACGCTCGCGGCGGCGGCTGATTTCGTAGAGACCGAGCGCGAAAAACGGGCCGAGAATGGCAAAGCCCGAGGCCAGCGGGAACAGGATCTGCACCGCGCCGCGGCCAAACATCACCTGTTCCAGGATCAGCCCCGCCGCCGGATAGATCAGGCAGAGAAACAAAACATCGGTGCGGTTCGCGGCAAAATCCGCAACCCCGCTGATCAAAGCGGCGCGGAGATCGGCGAGCGTGATGCGTCTGATCACCACCTCGCGCTCGGCATTGCTCTCCGCCCAATAGTCGTTTGCCGGAACCGCACCGAGGGCGCGCGACGAGGTCTGGATATACTGCCAGCTCCAGACGACCGGATTTTGAATGGTCATGGCCGTTTCTCCCGTGCAAACGGGGCGAAATACCCGAGCGGCAACACCCCGCTGCCGGTTAGGCTACGCCTTATCGCGGCAAAAATGCATGAAATTTTGTGCGATCATCGCAGCGCCGCCCTCTCGCCGCCATCAGCCCCTCTCGGCGCCGCGGACGAGCGCGGCAGGGGTGCCGTCGCCAGCACCAGGCGGCGGCGATGGACGGGGCGGTTCGGGATCGCGGCATAGACATCCTTCACCGCCTCGCTCAACGTGAGCCCGGCGAAGCCCGGCGCGACGCGGTGCCCGACCCGTTCGATCAGCGGCGCGATGCGAAGCAGCAGCCGCAAACGCGCCGGCGGCAGGTAGAGCGCGGTATCGCGCCGTGTCACGTGAAACAGCGAGGCGGCGAGCAGGCGGCCGATCTGCCCCTGCGAATAGGGTTGCCCCTGGCCGAACGGGGTCGTCTCGACATGCGCCCAAAGGCCGACGCGGTTGGGCGCGACCACCAGCAACCGCCCGTCATCCTTCAAAACCCGCCACACTTCGCGCAGCAGCCGCCGCGCATTCTCCGCCGCCTCCAACCCATGCACCAGCAGCACGCGGTCGAAACTGAGATCGGCGAAAGGGAGATCCTCCTCCTCGACGGTGCAAGAGAGCCCCGGCGCCGCCGCCGGCCAGGCAGCGGCACCGATCTGCGCCGGCAGCGCCGCGATGCAGCGCGCTGCCTCCTCGCGCCACAGCCGAAGATAGGGCGCGGCATAGCCAAGGCCGAGAATCGAGGCGCCGCGCGCCTCCGCCACCGGCCAAAAGCGCAGCAGCCGGGCGCGCAACAGCCGCGCCACCACCGCCCCTTGGGCGCTCGCGTAAAACTCCGCCGCAGCATGCGCATCGGTCGCCATCGCATGAGTATAGCTGGAAACCGGCGCCGAACCGTTATACATCTCGCGCATGGCAGTTCACGCGACCCCAATTCCGATTCTCAAGGACAATTATGCGTGGCTCTTGCAGGACGGTGATGCCGGCGCCCTCGCGCTCGTCGATCCCGCCGAAGCGGAGCCGCTGATCGCCGCCATCGAGGCGCGCGGTGGCCGGCTCGATCTCATTCTCCTCACCCATCACCACGCCGATCACGTCGCCGCGACCGAACCGCTGCGCGCGCGCTATGGCTGCCCGGTTGCCGGCGCACGCTTCGATGCGCCTCGCCTGCCGAAGCTCGATATCGCCCTCGATGAGGGGGAAACCGTCGCACTCGGGGCGGCGCGCGGCCGGGTGATCGCGACCCCTGGCCACACACGCGGCCATATCGCCTGGTTCTTCGCCGATGGCGCGGTTCTGGCCTGCGGCGACACTCTGTTTTCGCTCGGCTGTGGGCGCTTGTTCGAGGGCACGGCTGAGGACATGTTCGCGAGCCTCGCCAAGCTCAAGGCACTGCCGGACGAGACGCTGGTCTGCTGCGGCCACGAATATACTTTGAGCAATGCCCGCTTCGCCCGCGCCGTCGATCCCGCTAACCCGGCGCTTTTGGACCGGATCAATGAGATCGAGCGCCTGCGAGCGGCGGGCCTGCCGACGGTGCCGACCACGCTTGCGCAAGAACGCGCGACCAACCCCTTCCTGCGCGCCGCCGATGCGAAAGCCCTTGGCGCGTTGCGCGCACGCAAGGACAATTTTTGAGACCAATCACCCGGAGGCCGCGTCATGAAACTCTTCTATTCGCCGACCAGCCCCTATGTCCGCAAGGTCATGGCCTGCGCCATCGCCCGCGACATCGATGGGCAAATCGAAACGCTGCGAACCAACCCGCATGAACGGCCAGCGGCCCTGCTTGCTGCGAACCCGCTGTCGAAAGTGCCATGTCTCGTCACCGAAGATGGCGTGGCGCTTTATGACAGCCCGGTGATCGCCGAATATCTCGACAGCATCGGCGATGCGCCGCCGCTCTTTCCCCGCCCGGGAAGCGCCGCGCGCTGGCATGCGCTGAAATTGCAGGCGCTCGGGGATGGAATTCTCGATGCGGCGGTCGGGCGGCGGATGGAGCAGGCCAAGCCGCGTGAGGCCGCGCGCGACACCACACTCGCGGAGCAGAAAGCGGTCGTCGCCCGCGCGATCGCGGCGCTCGAGGCCGAGCCGCCAGGACCATCGCTCGATATCGGCAGCATCGCCATCGCCTGCGCCCTCGGCTATCTCGATTTCCGCTTCGCCGATGAGCCCTGGCGCCCCGGCCATCCGCGCCTCGCCGCGTGGTTCGCGGCGATCTCGGCAGCGCCGGCCATCGCCAAGACAATGCCGCGGGAATAATCGGCGGGGCAAACTATCAGGGCGCAAGAGCGAGCGTCACCGCGCGCGCCGGCTGCAACTTCGGCAAATCGTCGCCGGCGGCGAGCGCGAGCACCATGGCGGCCGGATTGACGCCAAGCGCCTCGCCCAGGGCGGCATAGCTGGTGGTCAGTCGCGGATTGATCTCCAGCACCACCGGGCCGGAAGAGGCCGCGATGAGATCAACGCCGACATAGCCGAACAAGTCGGGGATGCCGCGGGCGATGGCGGCGGCGAGCGGCGTGTAAAGCGCGCGCTTTTCCTCCGCGCCGCCGACCACGAAGCCACGGTAATGAAATTCGTCGCCCAGACGCGCGATGATTTGCCGGTTGCAGGACAATAAGGTCGCCTCGCCAGCGTTGCAGAGCAGCGAAAGACTTTCCGGCGCGCCCGCGATGAAAGGCTGCGCGATCAGGCCTTGCGTGCCGCGCGCGGTGGCCAATGCCGCCGCGGGATCGGCGAAAAACCGCACGCCTTCGGCACCGGCGCCGTCATCGGGTTTGACGATGGCGCCGTGCGGCGCCGCAATCCCGGGCGCGAGGGCGGGCGCTGTCGGAACACCGTGCGCCGCGAGATGCCGGGCGGTCGCGGTCTTACTTGTGCAGAGCCGCACCGCCTCCGGCGATGACCCGAGAAGAATCTTCCCCCGCGCCATTTCGGAGAGGCGCAGCAAAATGCCATCACTCTCCGGCGCGATCGGCCAGAACGCCTCCGCCGCAGCGATTTCCGCCCGCACGATGTCCCAAAAGGCGCCGGCCTCGACAGCAACCGTCTCGGCCGGAACAGAGAACGCCGCAAGCCGCGCATCACGGCAAACGCGAAGCCTAACCCTGGGAACAGCCGCGAGATCGGCGAGCAAAGCGCGCAGCATCATTTCCCCTTCGGCGCGCAAGCCAGCCGGGATCGGCGCACCCGCGAACCCGCCGCCGGTCACGAATTCACAAACGAAAATGCGCATCAATATGTTCTTTTTCTGAAGAAAAAGAACCAAAAAGACTTCCATCCTGGTTTCTCGGAATAGCCAAGACGCCACAGAGGAAACGTTTTTTGGTTCTTTTTTTCAAAAAAGAACAATTCTGCTCGGCTGATCAGAACGCCGCTTCCTCCAGCGCCATCATCGCGTGTTTGCCGGATTTGATGGCGAGATAAAGCGCGCCCGCCTGCGGCAGGAGGCGTTCCATGGTGAAGCGGGCGGTCGTGAGCTTCGCGTGATAAAACGCCGGCTCGTCGGCGCCGTTCGCGAGCTTGGCCGCAGCGGTTTTGGCCATCCGCGCCCACATGAAACCAAGCGCGACGAGGCCGAAAAGGCGGAGATACTCGCTCGCCGCAGCTCCCGCTTCCTCGGGGTCGCGCATGCCCGCTTCAGCGATATGGGCGGTCGCGAGTTGCAGGGCGCCGAAGGCTTTTTCCAGTCCATGGACCATCTTGCCGATCGCCGCATCCTCCTTGTGCGCGGCGACGAAGGCCGCAACAGGGTGGAAAAATCCGCGCAGCAATCGCCCGTAATGCGCGCCCAATTTGCGCCCGACGAGATCGAGCGCCTGAATGCCGTTGGTGCCCTCATAAATCATCGCGATCCGCGCATCGCGCACATATTGCTCAACGCCATGGTCACGGATATAGCCGTGGCCACCGTAAACCTGAACCGCGAGATTGGCGGCCTCGAAGCCGAGATCGGTGAACAGCGCCTTGACGATCGGCGTCATCAACGCGGTGAAATCCTCCGCCTTTTCGCGCGCCGCCGGCTCCGCGCTCCGCTCGATCGTATCGAGCGCCTGCGCGACCCAAAGCCCGAGGGCGCGACAGCCTTCGGCATAGGCGCGCATGGTGAGCAGCATGCGCCGCACATCGGGATGGACGATGATCGGGTCGGCCGGTTGATCGGGATTTTTCACACCACTCAGTGAACGCCCCTGGATACGCTCGCGGGCATAGGCAACGGCGCTCTGATAGGCCGCCTCCCCGATCGCAAGACCTTGGATGCCCACCGAAAGCCGCTCGCTGTTCATCATCGTGAACATTGCCGCGAGACCACGATGCGGCGCGCCGACCAGCCAGCCTTTGGCATTCTCGAAAGTAAGCTGGCAGGTTGCGGAGGCTTTGATGCCCATCTTGTGTTCGATCGCGGTGCAGAGAACGCCGTTGTGCGCGCCCGGCCGGTCTTGCTCGTCGGGCAGGAATTTCGGCACCAGGAACAGGCTGATGCCGCGGCTGCCGGCGGGCGCGTCGGGAAGGCGCGCGAGCACGAGATGGATGATGTTCTCGGTCAGATCATGCTCGCCGGCGGAGATGAAAATCTTGTTGCCCGAGAGCAGATAGCTGCCATCCTCTTGCGGCACCGCGCGAGTGCGCAGCATGCCGAGATCGGTGCCGCAATGCGGCTCAGTGAGGCACATCGTGCCGCTCCAGACGCCGCTTGCGAGTTTCGGCAGGAAGCGCCGCTTCAGTTCTTCCGTGCCGTGATCGCGCAACGCCTGATAGGCGCCGCGCGAAAGCCCGGGATAGAGGCTGAAGGAAAGATTGGCGCTACAGATCATCTCCTCGACGAGCTTGTTCACGCATTCGGGCAGACCTTGGCCACCATACTCGGGATCACAAGCAAGCGCCGTCCAGCCACCCTCGCGGAAAAGATCATACGCGGCCTTGAACCCTTTCGGCGTGCGCACGACGCCATTTTCGTAATGGCAGCCCTCCTCGTCACCGGCGGCATTGAGCGGCGCCAACACTTCTTCGACGAAGCGGCCGGCTTCTTCGAGAATGCTGTCGATGAGATCCGGCGCCAGACTTTCTTCGCCCGGCCGAGAGGCGAGAGCGGTGCCGCCGAAAACTTCGTGCAGCAGGAAACGCATGTCACGAAGTGGTGCCTTGTAGGTTTGCATGGCGATTGTCTCCTGCGACGATCAGTTGCGAAGCGGCTTGCCGGTCTCGAGCGTGTGCGCGATGCGCGCGAGCGTCGGCTCGGTGCGGACGAGACGCATGAAGGCATCGCGCTCCAAAGCCAGCATCGCCTCTTCGTCGCGCGGCGCCAGCGGATCGGCAGTGCCACCTGAGAGAATTTCGGCCAGTGCCTCGGCAACCACGAGATCATGCGCCGTCGCCAGGCCCTGGCGATGAACCCCCCCCGCCGCCATCATCAGCGCGAGTTTTCCCGAGGGGCCAGGCAACACAAAAACCGGCGGCTCCGGCGGGCGATAATCGGCGGCCAGCGCCAGCGCCCGCGCCTTGGCGCTCGCGAGCAGGCGCTCGCGGTTCATCACGATCTCATCGCCGCGACGGAGAATCCCCATCTCGCGCGCTTCTTGCGCCGATTTGCTCACCCGCGCGGTGCTGACCATCTCGAACACCTGCGCCACCGCTGGCATCGGCCCTTTCGGCAGGGCGGGTGACGCGGCCAGGCGCGCGAGCATCTCCTTGGTGCCGCCCCAGCCCGGCACCAAACCGACGCCGCATTCCACCAGTCCGGCATAGGTCTCGGCGTGAGCGACGATGGCGTCAGCGTGGAGAAGAATTTCGCACCCGCCCCCGAGCGCCATGCCCGCCGGCGCCGCGACCACTGGGAACGGCGCGTATTTGAGTGCGAGCATCGCCTTCTGCCCGGCGGCCAGCGTCTTCTCGATCTCGCCCCAGGCGGCGATATTGGCGGCGAACGCCGCGAGGCCGAGATTGGCGCCAACCGAGAAATTGCCGCTCTCGTTATAGATCACCAGCGCCTTGAATTTTTCCGCAACCAGCGCGACCGATCGCGCGATGAGATCGACGATGCCGGGATCGAGCGCGTTCATCTTCGTCGTGAATTCGAGACAGGCAACGCCGTCGCCGATATCCCAAAGCGACGCCGAGGCATTCTTGCTCACCGGCTTCGCGACCCGCTTGATATCGTCAAGCAGCACGATGCCGGCGGGACGGAGAACGTCGTGATAAACACCGTCGCCGCCAAGGAATTGTGTTCGCGCCCCGTGCAAACGATAAAATCCCGAGGCCTCGGCCGCTGTTGCCAGCAGCATTGGCGCCTCGACATTTTCGGCCGCAAGAAGCGCGCGCATGCCAGCCGCGCCAATCCGATCGATCAGTTCGAAGGGGCCGAATTTCCAATTATAGCCGAGCCGCATCGCTTCATCGATGGCGGTGACGTCATCGGCCGCCTCCGGCACCAGCCGCGCGGCATAGGCGAGCGTGTGGGCCATGACACGGCGGGCATAGGCGCCGAGCTTATCGTTCCGTGTCAGCAACTTCTTGGGGTCGCGCGCTGCGTCCTCGGGCAGTGTTGGCGTGCGTTCGGCGCGATAGTCGCCGCTTGCGAGATCGATGGCTTCCTTGATGCGCTTGCTGCCATCACGCCGCAGCCGGTAGAACCCGCCTTTTCCCTTCCGCCCGGTGAAGCCTTCCGCAATCATCTTGCGGATCAGCGGAACATCCCGATTGGCGGCGTGGAACGGATCGCTCGCCGGCAGCGCCTCAGCGAGACTGGCATTGACATGCGGCATGAGGTCGAGGCCGACGAGATCGATCAGGCCGAAGATGCCGGTTTTTGGAATCCCGAACGGCCGCCCCATCACCGCGTCGGCTTCCTCGACGGTGAGACCAAGATCGATGGCCGCGAGCACGCCAACCTGCATCCAATAAACGCCGAGCCGATTGGCGATGAAACCGGGGCTGTCCTTGCAGGGAACGATGGTTTTACCGAGCGCATGATCGGCGAATACCGCGACGCGTTCGGCAAGGGCCGGCGTTGTCGCAGCGCCGGTCACCAGTTCGAGAAGGCGCATATAGCGCGGCGGGTTGAAGAAATGGGTGATCAGGAAGTTCGCGGCGAACCCCTCGCTCATGCCCGCAACCAAGGCGGCAAGCGGAATGGTGGAGGTGTTTGAGGAGATCGCGGCACCGGCCTTGCGCACCACATCGATGCGGCGATAGAGCGCCTGCTTGATCTCGAGACTTTCGATGACCGCCTCAATGATCCAGTCACATTCGGCAAGTTTGTCGAAATCGTCTTCGGTGTTGCCCGGCGTGATCAGCCGCGCGGCAGCGGCCGACATCAATGGCGCGGGCTCGGTTTTCATCATGCGGGCGATGGCGTTTTTGGCGATCGCATTGCGGTCCTCGCCATCCTTCGGCACGATATCGAGGAGCAGCACCGGAAACCCGGCATTGGCGATTTGAGCGGCGATACCTGCGCCCATGACACCGGCGCCGATCACCGCGAGTTTGCGGATCGCCTCCATCACACGCGCTCCAGAAGCGTCGCAATACCCTGGCCGCCGCCGATGCATTGCGTCGCCAAGGCGTAGCGCTTGCCTTCGCGTTTGAGCAATGACGCCGCCTTGCCAGTGATCCGCGCGCCGGTCGCGCCGAGCGGGTGGCCGAGCGCAATGGCGCCGCCATCGAGATTGAGCTTTTCCGCCGGAATGCCAAGGTCGCGCGCGCAGGCGATCGCTTGGCTGGCAAACGCCTCGTTGAGTTCGACGAGATCGATATCGGCGATCGTGACACCGGCGCGGGCGAGGATTTTCTTCGTCGCCGCCACCGGGCCGATCCCCATCACCTCGGGCGCGCAACCGGCGACGCTGACCGCGCGGATGCGCGCGAGAGGCGAGAGATGATGGCGCGCGGCGAACGCCTCGCTGCAGACGAAAACCGCCGCCGCGCCATCGGTAAGCGGCGAGGCCGTGCCTGCCGTCACGCTGCCATCAGCGCGGAACGCCGGCTTCAGCGTCGCCAGGGTTTCGACGGTGGTTTCGGGACGGAGGCAGCCATCCTGTTCGACAATGCCATCTTTGGTCGTGATCGGCACGATCTCGGCCATGAGATGACCCGCGCGCACGGCGCGGGCGGCGCGGGCATGGCTTTCGGCGGCGAACGCTTCCTGTTCGGCGCGGCTGATGCCATAGCGGCTGGCGACGTTTTCGGCGGTTTCGCCCATGCTGATATAGGCCGCCGGCATTTTCGCGTGCAAAGCCGGGTTGGGCATCGGGTTGAAACCCATCATCGGCACGCGGCTCATGCTTTCAACCCCGGCGCAGAGAAACGCTTCGCCGGCGCCGAGCGCGATCTGCCCCGCCGCCATGTGGATCGCCTGCATCGAGGAGCCACAGAAGCGATTGACGGTGACACCAGCGACACTGATCGGGAGATCAGCGAGCAACCCGACGAGACGGCCGAGATTGAGCCCTTGCTCGCCCTCCGGCATCGCGCAGCCGAGGATAAGATCCTCGACCAATACTGGATCGATGCCAAGCCGGCCGACCAAGCCGCGCACCACTTGCGCTGCGAGATCATCCGGGCGCACACGCGCGAGCGCCCCTTTTTTCGCCAACGTGAACGGCGAACGAGCATAGTCGACGATGACGGCATCACTCATGATTTTGTTCCATATCCCTGATTTCTCAGTGTCTATCCCAACCTTCGGGGGTTCCCGTCATGGCCACATCGTCAAACGCCTCGCTCATCCGGCAAGGCGCTTGCGCGACGGGGGTTTGGCCTCGAGCGCCGCCACCGCTTGGCGCTCCACCTCACGCAATTCGGCGAGGATTTCAGTGAGCGCGCGCTCTTGTTCGACGAGTGTTGCAAGGCGGGCGCGCACCAGTTTCAGCAGCAGGCGAAGTTGCGAACCCTGGCTCGTATCGATGTCGTAGAGTTCAAGATATTCCCTGATCTCACGCAAGGAAAATCCCAGACGCTTGCCACGCAGGATGAGAATCATGCGGGCGCGGTCACGATTGGTATAAACCCGCGTGGTGCCGGCGCGGCGCGGCAGGATGAGACCCTTATCCTCGTAAAAACGAATGGCGCGCGGGGTCACGCCAATCTCTTTCGAGAGCTGCGTGACCGTATAAAGCCGTTCAGGATGTGACGGAGCAGCCGGGACGCTGGCCATCAAGATCACCTATACGGAAGTTGTCTGACGTAAACTTTAAGCACGTCCGCCGCTTTCGTGCAAGCGGGCCTGCTCTTCACGCAATGCCATTTTCGAGAGTTTACCGATGGCGGTTTTCGGAAGGGTTTGCCGAATTTCGATCACCCGTGGCATCTCGATGCGGGAAATTTGATCACCGAGAAAGGCGCTGAGTTCGTCGGTATCGCAACGATAGCCGGGACGCAGTGTCACGAACGCCGCCGGCGCCTCACCGCGATAGCTATCCGCAACGCCAATCACCATCGCCTCGGCAACCGCCGGGTGTCGGCAAAGCGCTTCCTCGATCACCCGCGGGTAGATGTTATAGCCCCCCGCGATGATCACGTCCTTGAGACGATCGACGAGAAACAGATAGCCATCCTCATCGAGATAGCCGATATCGCCGGTGCGGAGCGCCCCGTTGATGAAGGCCCGAGCGGTCTCGTCCGGCCGCTTCCAATAGCCCATCATCACCTGCGGGCCACGGATGCAGACTTCGCCTTTCTCGCCGACGCCGAGAAGCCGCTCGGGATATTCCGGGTCGCGAATTTCGATCACGGTGTCGGCAACTGCGCGGCCGACCGAGCCCGGTTTGATTGGCGAGAAATTGGTGTTGGAGACAGCGGCGCCGGAGGTTTCGCTGAGCCCATAGGCTTCAACGAACTGTCTCCCGGTCAAAGCCGCGAGGCGCTCGCAAAGCTCGGCCGGAAACGCCGCGCCACCCCCGGTCCACAAACGGATCGAGGCAATATCTCCCTCGCGACCCTGCGCCACCGCGGCCAGCACGGCGGTTACAATGGTCGGCACGGCGGGGAAGATCGTCGGCCGCGTTTGCTTGATCGTCCGCAACAGATCAGCAATCACAAAGCGCGGCAGCAAAATGATTTCCGCCCCGATCGCAAGCGAACAATTCATCAAAACCGTCATCCCGATGACGTGAAACAGCGGCAACACCGCGAGCACGCGCTCCTCGCCCGGCGTCACGTCAGGCGCGCAGGCGAGGGTCTGGCGCATGCAGGCGAGGAGATTGCGATGGCTCAGCATCGCCCCCTTGGGCACACCGGTGGTGCCGCCGGTATATTGCAAAACCGCGAGGTCATCCGCCCTGATCGGAACCGGCGTGGGTTTGCCCGGAGCCAGCAATGCTGTGAGGCGAATGATCCGCCCATCGCGCGGGGAGGCAATCTCGCGCCGCCGCAGCGTATAGAGTGCCAGCGCCTTGAGCGGCGGCAGGATCGCGCGCATCGGACAAACGATGACGCGCTTGGCGCCGGCCTCGAGCACCGGGTTCAGGATCCGCGCGAGATCGGGCGCGACCATGATCGCCGTCTCGGAATCCGCCATTTGCGCCGCGATTTCACGCGGAACATAAAGCGGATTGAAGTTCACGACGACGCCGCCAGCCTTGAGCACGGCAAAGAAAAACATCACCGAATAGGGCGTGTTCGGCAGGCACAGCCCAACTTTCACGCCGGGCCCGACACCGAGGCGCTGCAAGCCGGCGGCAAGCCGATCGACCGTCTCGGCAAGATCGCGATAGCGCCAGCGCCGGCCCAAAAACCACAGCGCCGGGCGCGCGGCAAACCGCGCCGCGGCGGCGGCCAGCAAATCCGGCAGGGTTTCGGGGGTGTGCTCGGCGAAATCCGTACCCTCTCGGCTTTGTGTTTCCATCCCGCCCATCACCTCCCCGCCTATCGCCTCCCCCCTATCACCTCGCTAGCCTGTTCATGGGCATGCGTTGGTGACGGTCATTAGACCGCGTTTGACCTATACGTCAATAAACTCCCTCATGCGAAATTTGACGATGCATCAGGTCAGCCCGAGATGGCTGCGGAGCGCTGCCGCGACCGTTTCCACCACCACCGGCCATTGCCGCTCATGCCCCTGGCGGAAGAGGCGCACGCTCGGATACCAAGCGCTGGTCGTGCCGGCCATGCGCCAGCGCCAATCGGGCGCGAAGGGCAACATGATCCAGGTCGGCTTGCCCATCGCCCCGGCGAGATGGCCGAGCGCGGTATCGACGGTAATCACCAGGTCGAGATTTTCGACGACGGCCATGGTATCGGCGAAATCACCGAGCGCCGGCCCGAGCGAGAGCAGCGGCGCCGGGCCGCGATCATCGGCGATCTCGGCCATCGCGGCCCCTTTCTGCAAGGCGACCAGGGCGATGCCAGGAACCTGCGCGAGCGGCGCGAGGGTCGCAAGCCGTATCGAACGATAGCGGTCATTGTTATGGCTTGGCCGTCCCGCCCAGGCGATGCCGATCCGCGTGAGCCCGGCCGGCAGCAGCGAGGCGAGGCGCTCGCGCCAATGATCGACGCGGGCTGGATCGGCGGTGAGGTAGGGGATGTCGGCGGGGATGGTCTCGGGCCGGGTGCGGTGGAGGCGCGGCAGGCCGGAAAGCGTGGTATAGGCGTCAAACGGGCCGCACGCCTCCCAACGATCAACCACCTGGCGAACCTCTCGGAACTGCGCCAACACCGGCATGATCTCGCGCCCGCAGGCAACCACGATCTCCTTGGCCCGCGCCGCGGCAAAGGGAATGTAGCGGCAAAACTGAAGCGCATCGCCAAACCCCTGATCGGCGATCAATAGC
Source organism: Acidibrevibacterium fodinaquatile (assembly GCF_003352165.1). GTDB lineage: Bacteria > Pseudomonadota > Alphaproteobacteria > Acetobacterales > Acetobacteraceae > Acidibrevibacterium > Acidibrevibacterium fodinaquatile. The sequence goes on along the minus strand of NZ_CP029176.1, from coordinate 291,003 downwards.
AGCCGTCCCGCGGGAAGGGGTGTGCCGTCCCAGACCGGTCGATCGGTCTTGGGCAAGGCGCGCCCCGCGCCCGGCAGGCGGAACCGCCATTCATAGTCTTCCCAGCCGGCAGCCCAGTCGCCGCTGATGAGCAACGCCTCGGCGCGGAGGAAATGCGCGTTGGCGTGATCCGGCATGCGCGCGAGCGCGCGCTCGGCGCAGGCCAGCGCCTCCGCGATCTCGAGGCGGCTATAATGGATGATGCCGAGATTGCCGAGCGCCAGCGGATCGTCCGGCGCCAACGCGACCGCCCGCAATCCGCTGCGCAATGCCTCCTCATGACGGCCGGCGGCGCGATAGAGTTCGCAGATATTGCGCAGATAAAGCGGGTGATCGGGGGCGAGCGCGAGCGAGCGTTCCATACGCGCCAGCGCCGCCTCGATCCGCCCGGCGCGATAATCGACGACCCCCATGAGGTGATGGGCATGCGGGTGATCGGGGCGGGCGGGCAATAGCCGCGCCAGCGCCGCCTCGGCATCGGCAAGACGTCCCGCCTGTTCGTGCTCGCCCGCTTGCCCGAGCAAGGCGGCGGCCTCTTCGTCGGACAAGGTCTCGGCCGGCGGCGTCGGCGCCGGCGGCAGCCCCCTCGCCATCGCCGCCGGCGCCCTGCCCTCGATCGTATAGCCGAGCCGCTCGATCAGCGGCGCGAGGATCGGGATCACCGGCGCGAGTTCGGCGAGATAATGCCGATAGCGCCCGAGCGAGCGGTCATAGAGCGGCTCTGTCACCTGGGCATAGCTCGCGGTGCGGGCATGGCGGCGGTTTTCATGAAAGGCAAGGCACGCCGGGTCGAATGGCTCGCCGATGAACGCGAGCAGGCGGCGGACACTCGCCTCCGGCGCGGCGATCACATCCTCATAGCGGAGCGGCAGGTAGCGGAGCGTCATCTGCCCGCGATAATGCTGCACGAGATCCATCACCAAAACATAATGCCGGGCGATGGTCTCCAGCTCGGCGGCGCAATAATAGCCGTGCGTCAAATGGTTGGAGAACACCGACAGCACCACGTCGAGGGGATGGCGGATGAGATGGATCAGCGGTGATGCCGGAAACAGCAACGCGATCAGGCCGAGATGCGTCTCATTGAGCGGCATCTTGTCGGTGAACCAGCGCGCCGCAGCACCCTCTTCCGGCACGCCAGCCAGCCGCGCGGCGCGGCAATAGGCCTCGCGCAGCAGCGAGAGGCCATCGCGGCGATCGGCCATCCAGAGTTCGGCGAGGGCTTCGGGATAAGCGAGCGTGCTATCGAGCAGCCGCGGCAGGGATTGCGTCAGATCGTTGACGAAGGGCAGCTCGTCGCCGCCGGCGATCGCGGGATGGCGGGTCAGGATCTGCTCGACCAGCGTCGTGCCCGAGCGCGGAAAGCCGAGGATAAAAAGCGGTTGCGCGCCGCCGGCGGGCGGCCGCAGGCGGGGCAAGCTCGCCAGCCGCTCGGCGGTGAAAAAACCGCGCAAGCGCCGCGCGAGATCCTCGGCGACGTGCGCGAGATAGGTCGGGGCGCCGCGTTCGCGGGCCTGCGCCTTGCCGGCGGCAAAAGCGGCAAAGGCCTCGGCATGGCGCCCGAGCCGCTCGAGCAGGCGGCCCTTTTGCGAAGATTCCGTCGCCCCGAGCGCCCCTTGCTCGCCGCCGGCCAACAGCGCCAGCGCCGCCTCGACCTGCCCCTGGCGATCGAGGCAGGTTGCGCGGGCGAGGCGAACGGCAGGATTGCCCGGCGCCAAGGCCTCGGCTTGCTCGAGCAGCGCCAGCGCGCGGGGAAAATCGCGGTCAGCCTCCTCGAGCGCCGCCCAACCGAGCAAGGTTTTGAGTTCGTTCGGGGCGGCGCGATGGGCTTCCTCGTAAAGCGCCCGTGCTTGCGCCGCCCGCCCCTGGAGTTTCAGGCTCCAGGCGAGATTGGCGAGCAGGATCGGGTCGCGCGCCTGCCGCAACGCCAAGGCCCGCCGGTAATGATATTCGCCAAGCCAGGCGCGATTGGCCTCGGTGAAGATCATGCCGAGGAGATTATGCGTTTGCGGATGATGCGGCGCGATCCGCGCGGCGTTGCGGGCGACGGCTTCGGCCTCGCCGAGGGCGCCACGCTCAAACAGGATCAGCGCGAGTTCGTGGGTCGCCTCGACATGGTTGGGATCGAGCGTGACGAGGCGCTGAAGCAATTTCTCGGCCGCGCGCGTCTCGCCGCGCGCCTTACGCAGCCGGGCGAGTAACAGCAGCGCATCGCCGCGCCCCGGCGCCAGTTCGAGGACGTCGCACAGCAGCGCGAGCGCCGCCTCGCCCTTGCCCTCGGCGGCGGCTTTGCGTGCGCGATCGACGAGACCATCGAGCCGCCAGCCGGCCGGGTTGGGCGCGAACGCTGACGCTTGCGCCTCGCAACAGCGCGCCGCCCGCAAGCCGCTGCCGCAAGGGCAAAATGATCCCGTTTCCATGCCGCTTCGCCGTTACCCCCGCTGAGCGGGCGATTTTGCGACCCAGCGCCGCGCAGATCAAGAATGCGTGCGCCCCGCGCCTCAGGGGGTCGCCGATTGCCGCGCGACGACCGGCGGCGTGCTTTCCTCTGGCTGGCTCGGCAATGTCAGACGGAAAATCGTCCCGTTGGGGCCGGTCTCGGCGAGTTCGAGGTCGCCGCCATGGGCGCGCATGAGATCGCGGGCGATGGCAAGACCAAGCCCGGTGCCGCCGCGCCGATAGGAGCCGACGAAGGGGCGAAACAAATTCTGCCGCACCGGCTCCGGCAGGCCCGGCCCGTTATCCTCGATGAGGATTACCACCACGCTCGCGGCCATTTTCGCCTTCACCGTCACCCGCCCCGCACCCGCTTCGGCGGCGTTGCGCAGCAGATTGACGAAAACGCGAAACAACAGATCGCGATCGCCGGTGATCAAGAGATCGTCGTCGAGACAGGGGGCGATGCTGAAGCCGGCCGCCGCCGGCAGCATCGCCTCGCGCACCTCGCCGATCAGCAAACGCAGCGGAAAGCAGGTGCGCGTCACCGGCGGCGGTCCCTCGCGGGCGAAATCGAGGGTGCGCCGCACCATCTCGGTCGCCCGCTCGATCGCCCGCACCACCATTTCGCCCGAGCGGCGCACGCGGCCATCCACATTCTGCGTCAGGCCATCGGCCGCCAGCATCGCCGAGGCGAGGATACCGCGAAGATCGTGGCTCACCGTCGCAACCGCGGTGCCGAGGGCGGCGAGCCGGGCATTGCGCCAGAGCGCGGCGCGCAATTCGCGCTGCATATCGGCAAGCTCGCGCGCCGCCTCGGCCATCTCGTCATCGCCGAGCAGGCTGACCGCTTCGGCATCGATCGGCACGCCGCGCTCAGGATCGGCGCGAAAGGCGACGATCGAGCCGGTGATCCGCCGGATCGGCCGCACCAGCAAGGCCAGCATGGCGAAATAGACCAAAGCCCCGGTCACCGCCGCGATGATCAGCGACAGCCCGGCGATGCTCCAGGCATAGTCATGCAGAACGTCGAGCAGTTCGCGTTCGTGCATGATCAGCTCGACCACCGTCTTGGGGCGCAGCGGGCTGTTGCCGATGATGGTGATCGGCCGGTCCTGGCTGCGAAACAGATCGACCAGGGCATAGCCGACGCTCGCGAGCTGCGTCTCATGGCGGAGATCATAACGCGCCACCGGCGTGATCTCCTCTGGCGGCGCGAGCACCAGCTCAACCCCGGAGGCGCGATGGAGGCGGATCAGCTCGTCGCCGGAAAGGCGCAGCAAATCGTCGCGGGTCGCGGGATCGAGGAGGCCATGCGGCGCGCCGGCGACGGCGAGGGCGGCGATATTGGCCTCGCGGACATGGCGTTGCAGCCAGACGCGGCGTTCATGGCCGAGGCTCGGAAAAAAAATCAGCCCCTCGGTGAGCAGCACGATCGCCAAAGTGAGCCACAGCAGCCGGGAGGAAAGGCTGCGATACGACGCGCGAGCCGGGTTCGCCGCCATCGCGCCGCGCCGCTAGATCACCCGTGTCCTCGCCACACCGTTCTCCCCGCCGGGAGCGTCGGCGCAAGCGACAGCAACACGCGGGAGAAAATCAGTTTGCATAACACGGATATGTGAACGGTTCATGGGACTCTGGCAAGAGGATTTATGTCTCGACCCAAGGGTTTGGCCCGTTTTATCATGCGGAACACGCTCGCCACCGCCGCCACAGCGTCGGCAACAGCGCGAGTGCCGCAAGACCGAGCAGTGGCAACAGGAAGCGCGGCGCAAAAAGCAGCCGCGAATCGGGCGCATGTCCCGCCGCCAGCACATCGCCCAATCCGGCGCCGACGCCGGCGAACACCACGCTCGCCGGGATGATCCCGAGAACGGTCGCGCCGGCATAGGGGAGGAGCGGCATGCCGAGCAGCGCCGGCGCGAGATTGACCAGCCAGAACGGCACCACCGGCACCAGCCGCAGTGCCAACAGGTAGTTGAACCCGTCGCGCGCCAAGCCATCGCGCAGCCGCTCGGCAAAGCCCCCGAGCCGACGCGCGAGCGGCGCGGCGAACACGCTCCGCGCCAGCAAAAACAGCAACACCGCCCCCGAACTCGCGCCGAGGACAGCAAAGAGAGCGCCCCGCCAGGGGCCGAACATCAGCCCGCCCGCGAGCGTGAGCACGCCGCCGCCCGGCACCGAAAGCGCGACCACCGCGCAATAAACCACGATATAGGCCGCCGCCGCGCCGGCGGGATGACGCGCCGCGACATCGCGCAACTCCGTCTGGTGCGCGGCCAGCGCCGCCCAACTCAGCCAACCCGGCATGCCGAAGGCAGCGATGGCAGCGGCGATCGCGACGAACAGCCCCAGAAGCACGATGCGCGTCACGGCGATTCGCGATTTCCTCATGCTAGCCATCATGCGCCGCGTCAGGTGATTGACGCAATCGCCGCCCTGCCCCTATACCACCGCCCGGCGGCGGGTCCGATCGGTCGGCACCCGCCTTTGTAGCATGCCCCTGATGTGGAGAGCGTCGTGAAGCGCACCTATCAACCCTCGAAGCTGGTCCGCAAACGCCGCCACGGCTTTCGTGCCCGCATGGCCACCGTCGGCGGACGCAAGGTTTTGGCCGCCCGTCGCGCCAAGGGCCGCAAGCGCCTGTCGGCGTGACCGGCCGCGGCGGTTTGCCCCGGCGATGACCGTCCTTGCTGGCGCGAAAGCGAAGCCGCCGCCGCGCCTGAAACGGCGGGCGGAGTTTCTCGCGGTCGCCGCCAAGGGGCGGAAAGCGCAGACGACCGGCTTGGTTTTGCAAGCGCTCGCGACCGGCGCACCCGCCCGCTTCGGCTTCACCGCGACCCGTAAGATCGGCAACGCGGTCATCCGCAACCGGGCGCGGCGACGGCTTCGCGAGGCGGCGCGGCTCCATGTCGCCGAGCACACGCTGGATGGGGCCGATTTCGTGCTGATCGCCCGGCGCGACACCGCGCGACGCCCGTTCGCGCTGCTGCGCGCCGATCTCGTGCACGCGATCATGAAGGTCGCGCCGTGATGCCCGCCACCTCAAACCCCATGCCCGCCGCGCAAGACCCGGCCATGCCGCAACGCCCGAGCCCGCCGGCCGCCCTCCTCATCCTCGTGGTCCGGCTCTATCAATGGCTGCTCCGGCCGCTGATCGGCGGCCATTGCCGCTATCACCCGAGTTGCAGCGCCTATGCCCTCGACGCGCTCCGTGGGCATGGCGCGTGGCGCGGCGGCGGCCTCGCGCTTTGGCGGATTCTCCGCTGCAATCCGTGGATGGCGGGTGGGATCGACCCGGTGCCGCCGCCCGCCACCAGAAGCCGCCGGACCGCTTGATCATGGAACAACGCCGCCTGATCCTCGCGATCGCCCTCTCGATCGCGATCCTCATCGGTTTTCAGCTTATCTACAAGCGCGTCGCGCCGCCGCCGGCGACGCCGTCGGCCCCGACCGCCGAAACCGCGCCGCCGAGCGCCCCACCGGTTGCGGCCGGCGCCGGCGCCGCCGAGGCGCCAGCGACCTCCGGCCCCCGCCTTGCGATCGCCGCGCCGCGCCTTGCCGGCAGCCTCGGCCTGCGTGGCGCGCGGCTCGACGATCTGGTGCTGCGCGATTATCATGAAACCGTCGCACCGTCTTCGCCGCTGGTGCCATTGCTCGCCCGCCCCGACACCGGCACCGCGTATTATGTGCAGTTCGGGTGGAGCGCGCCGGCCGGGACGACGCTGCCGCTTCCCGACAGCACCACGCTCTGGACCGCCTCCGCCCCGACCCTGACGCCGGCGACGCCGGTCACGCTGACCTGGGACAATGGCGCCGGGCTGCGCTTTGCGGTCACCCTCGCGGTCGATGACAATTACATGTTCACGGTCCGCCAAAGCGTCACCAACACCACCGGAACGCCGGTTCTGCTATTCCCCTGGGCGCGCATCCGCCGCGATTACACGCCGCCAACGGCGGGCTATTACATCCTCCATGAGGGGCTGCTCGGCGTCATTGGCGGGCGCTTGCAGGAACTCACCTACGCCAAGGCGAAAAGCGCCGGCGAACGCACCGGCGGCCTCGCTTATGAGGCGACCGCCCCCGGCGGCTGGGCCGGCATCACCGACAAATACTGGCTGACCGCCCTGATCCCGCCGCAGACGAGCGACGAACGCGTCGCCTTCCGCGATGTCACGCTCGGCAGCGAAACGGGTTATCAAGTCGATTTCACCCCAGCGACCCCGCAAACCATCGCCCCCGGCGCCGAGGCGACGACGACGCTGCATGTCTTCGCCGGCGCCAAGGAAGTCCATCTGCTCGACCGCTATGAGCGCACGCTCGGCATTCCGAACTTCGACAAGGCGGTGGATTTCGGCTGGTTTTACTTCCTCACCAAGCCGTTTTTCTATGCCATCGACTGGCTCTATCAGCGGCTCGGCAATTTTGGCCTTGCGATCATGGCCTTTACCGTGTTCGTCAAGGCGCTGTTTTTCCCGCTCGCCAACAAATCCTATAAGTCGATGGGAAAAATGCGTCTTCTCGGCCCGAAGATGCAGGCCCTGCGCGAGCGCTACAAGGATGATCCGGCACGTCAGCAGCAGGAGATGATGGCGCTTTACAAGGCCGAAGGCGTCAACCCGGCGAGCGGCTGCCTCCCGATGCTGATCCAGGTGCCGGTGTTCTTTTCGCTCTATAAGGTGATTTTCGTCACCATCGAGATGCGCCAGGCGCCGTTCTTTGGCTGGATCCGCGATCTCTCTGCGCCGGATCCGAGCAATGTCTTCAATCTGTTCGGCCTCATCCCCTTCGATCCGACCCAGATTTCGCCCTTTCTCCATCTCGGCGTCTGGCCGCTGCTGATGGGCGTTTCGATGTTCCTCCAGCAGAAGCTCAATCCGCCGCCGCCCGATCCCGTGCAGGCGCGGATGTTCCAGTTCATGCCGGTGATCTTCACCTTCATGTTGGCGCGTTTTCCGGCCGGCCTGGTGATCTACTGGACTTGGAACAATCTGCTCTCGATCGGCCAGCAATGGCTGATCATGCGCTCGGCCCATCTCGGCCCCGAGCGGGGGAAGAAGACCAAGCCGGCGCAGACCTGAACCCGCCGCCCGCCGCCGCCATGCCCGAAAAAAGTGAGGACGAGACCGCAATCGCTGCCGGCGTGACGCTGTTCGCGGCCGAGAGCCGCTTCGTCCATGCCGCCCAAAGCCTCGCCCAGTTGCCGCCGCCGGGCCCGCCCGAGATCGCCTTCGCCGGGCGCTCCAATGTCGGCAAATCCTCGCTGGTCAATGCGCTCACCGGCCGGCGGCTGCTCGCGCGCGTCTCCAACCGTCCGGGGCGCACGCAGCAGCTCAATTTCTTTGCCGTCGGGACGCGGCTGATGCTGGTCGACATGCCCGGCTATGGCTATGCCGAGGCGGCGAAGACGGTGAAAGCGGACTGGCAGGGGCTGATGTTCGCTTATCTGCGCGGCCGCCCGGGTCTGCGCCGGGTGCTGCTGCTGCTCGATGCGCGCATCGAGGCCAAGCCCGCCGATGGCGCGGTGATGGCGCTCCTCGATCAGGCGGCGGTGAGCTTCCAGCTCGTCCTCACCAAATGCGACGCGGTGACGCCGCCGCAATTTGCGGCAAAGCAGGCCGAGGTCGCGCGTCTCGCCCGCGCCCACACCGCGGCCCATCCCGACATCATCGCAACCAGCGCCGAAACCGGCGCCGGCATCGCCGAGCTTCGGGCAACCCTGGCCGCGCTCGCGCTGCCGCCGGCGCCTTCGTTCGCACATTGACACCAGCGCCCCCGGGCGATAGGCGCGGCGGCTTGATCGGTGTGAGGAAACGCCATGGTGCATGCCTTCATTTTTCCCGGCCAGGGGAGTCAGAGCGTCGGTATGGGGCGCGATCTCGCCGCCGCGTTCCCGGCGGCGCGCGAACTGTTCCAGGAGGTCGACGACACGCTTGGCCAAAATCTCTCGCGGCTGATGTTCGAGGGGCCGGCCGAGACCCTGACGCTGACCGAAAACGCCCAACCGGCGCTGATGGCGGTTTCGCTCGCGGTTTTGCGCGTGCTGGAGCGCGAGGGCGGGTTCGTTCTCGGCGAACGGGTGGCGGCGGTCGCGGGCCATTCGCTGGGAGAATACAGCGCGCTTGCCGCGGCGAGCGCGCTCGATGTCGCGGCGACGGCAAAATTGCTGCGCCTGCGCGGCGCCGCGATGCAGCGTTGCGTTGCGCCCGGCGAGGGGGCGATGGCGGCGCTCCTCGGGGTCGATCTCGAGGCCGCGGCGGCGATCTGTGAGGCGGCGGCGGAGGGCCCCGACGGGCGCGAGGTGGTGCAGCCGGCCAACGATAATGGCGGCGGGCAGGTGGTGATCTCCGGCCATGCCGGGGCGGTGGCGCGCGCGATGGCGGAGGCCAAGGCACGCGGCAAGCGGGCGATGAAGCTCCCGGTCTCGGCGCCGTTTCATTGCGCGCTGATGGCCCCGGCGGCCGACGCTATGGCGGAGGCGCTGGCGCATGCGACGCTGATGCCGCCGGTGGTGCCGCTGGTCGCCAATGTCACCGCGACCAAAGTGACCGATCCCGCCCAGATCCGTGAATGGCTCGTCCGCCAGGTGACGGGGACGGTGCGCTGGCGGGAAAGCGTTCTTGCCATGCTGGCGTTCGGCGTCGATAGTTTCGTCGAACTCGGGGCCGGCCAGGTGTTGAGTGGCCTCGTGCGCCGCATCGCGCCGGCGGATATCGCGATTAGCGCCGCCGGCACGCCGGCCGAAATCGAAGCCTTGCTGAAACGCCTTTGAGGATCAAACCATGTTCCGGCTGGATGGCAGAGTTGCATTGATCACCGGCGCCTCGGGCGGCATTGGTGCGGCAATCGCGCGCGCGCTCCATGCCCAGGGGGCAACGGTCGTGCTGTCGGGCACCCGTGTTGCGGCACTCGAGGCGCTTGCCGCCGAACTCGGCGCGCGGGCGGTCGTCGCACCCGCCGATCTCGCCCTTCCCGAGGCCGCCGAAAGCCTGATCGCGGCGGCGGAAGCGGCGGCGGGGCCGGTCGATATCCTGGTCAACAATGCCGGCCTGACCCGCGATGGGCTTGCGCTGCGCATGAAGGATGCCGATTGGCAGGCGGTGATCGAGGTCGATCTCGCCGCACCGTTCCGCCTTGCCCGCGCCGCGCTCAAGGGCATGCTGCGCCGGCGAGTGGGACGAATCATCAGCATTTCCAGCATCGTCGGTGCGACCGGCAATGCCGGCCAGGCCAATTATGCCGCCGCTAAGGCGGGTCTCGTCGGCATGAGCAAAGCTTTGGCCCAGGAAGTCGCCGCGCGCGGGGTCACCGTCAATGTCGTCGCCCCGGGGTTCATCGAGACCGCGATGACCGACGTGTTGCCAGAGGCGCAGCGCCAGGCGCTGGCTCAGCGCATCCCGCTCGGGCGCCTCGGTCGGCCGGACGATATCGCCGGCGCCGTGGTCTATCTCGCCTCGGATGCGGCGGCTTGGGTCACCGGCGCGACGCTCCATGTCAATGGTGGCATGGCGATGCTGTGACCTGCCGCGGGAAAATCCCCGCTTGCCGTGTTGGCGCGGTCTTGCAAACCGTGCTAAGCGCGCGGGAGATTGTTCCGGCCGGCGGCGATGGGATTGCCTCGGGCGGGTCGACGTCTGAGCGCGTCAGCCGGGGCGCGTTGGCAAAGCCGGCACACAGGAGCTGAGGAACTGATGAGCGAGATCGCCGAAAAGGTGAAGAAAATCGTAGTTGAGCATCTTGGCGTCGAGGAATCGAAGGTGACGTCGGAAGCCTCCTTCATCGACGACCTCGGGGCGGACAGCCTCGATACCGTCGAGCTGGTGATGGCCTTCGAAGAGGCGTTCGGGGTCGAGATTCCCGAGGACGCGGCGGAGAAGATCAGCACCGTCAAGGACGCCATCGACTACATCGAAAAACAGAAGGCGGCCTGAGGCGGGCGGTCGAGCGGGATGCGCGCGGTGACGCGGGAGCGCCGGGTGGTGGTGACCGGGATGGGCATTGCCTGTCCCCTCGGGGTCGGCGTCGCGCCGGTGTGGCAGCGGTTGATCGCCGGGGCCTCCGGCATCTCCGCCATCCAGTCCTTCGATGTCAGTGATTTGCCGGCGAAAATCGCAGGCCAGGTGCCGCAGGGCGCCCGCGCCGAAGGCAAGCTCGACGTTGCCGAGTGGATTCCGCCCAAGGACCACAAAAAGATGGATCGCTTCATCCAGCTCGGCATCGTCGCCGCGAGCGAAGCGATGGAGGATTGCGGCTGGCAGCCCGAGACCGAAGAGGAAAGCTGCGCCGCCGGGGTGATGATCGGCTCGGGGATCGGCGGGCTGCAGGCGATCTATGAGGCCTCGGTGCAGGTGCATGAGGGGAAAGTGCGGCGGCTCTCGCCGTTCTTCATCCCGTCGGCGCTGATCAATCTGGTCTCTGGCCATGTCTCGATCAAATACCGTCTCAAGGGCCCCAACCACTCCGCCGTCACCGCCTGCGCGACCGGCGTGCATGCGATCGGCGATGCGGCGCGGCTGATCGCCTATGGTGACGCCGAATTGATGCTCGCCGGCGGCGCCGAGGCCGCGGTCTGCGCGCTCGGCATCGGTGGATTCTGTGCCTCACGCGCGCTTTCCACCGGCTTTAACGACCAGCCGACGCGCGCCTCGCGGCCATGGGACAAGGATCGCGACGGTTTCGTGATGGGCGAGGGGGCGGCGGTTCTGGTGCTCGAGGAATACGAGCATGCGCGCCGGCGCGGGGCCAAGATCTATGCCGAAATCGCCGGCTACGGCCTCTCGGGCGACGCTCATCACATCACCGCCCCGGCCGAAGGCCATGAAGGGGCGTTTCGCGCCATGCGCCATGCGCTGCGCGACGCCGACCTCAGCCCCGAAGACATCCAATATGTCAACGCCCACGGCACTTCGACACCGCTCGGCGACGACCTCGAACTCGAAGCCGTCGAGCGACTATTCGGAAATGCGGCACGTGGGCTCGCGATGTCCTCGACCAAATCCGCAACCGGGCACCTGCTCGGCGCCGCCGGCGCGGTCGAGGCCGTGTTTTCCGTTCTCGCGATCCGCGACGGCGTCGCGCCGCCGACCCTCAATCTCGACGCGCCGAGCCGCGCGAGCGTGATCGACCGCGTCGCGAACAGCGCCCAGGAGCGGCCGATCCGCGCCGCGCTCTCCAACAGTTTCGGCTTTGGCGGCACCAACGCCAGCATCATCTTCCGCGCCGCCCCCTGAGCCGCCGCGCGAACCCCGCCGCTGGTGGCGACGACATCCCAGCGGTTGGTGGCCGAGCGGGCGCTGGCTCAGCCGGCTATTCTGGGCGGTGGTGCTTGCCAATGCGCTGATCGGCGGCGGGCGGCAGATCGTCGCCCGCCTGCTTGACTGGCCGGGCCCGCTTGCCGAGGCGACCGACGTCGTCGTCCCGCATGGCAGCAGCGACGCGGTCGCCGATGCCCTTGCCGCAGCCGGCATCATCAGGGATTCGCGGCTATTTCGTCTCGCGCTCCTCATCGATCGCGGCGGCGTGCTGCACGCCGGGGAGTTTGCCTTTCCCGCCCATGCAAGCTTGCGCATGGTGATCGATATTCTCCGCGAGGCCCGCCCGGTGGAGCACCATGTCACGATTCCCGAGGGGCTCACCGCGGTCGAGATTGCCGCCCTGCTCGAACGCGCAACGGCGCTTTCCGGCCCGCTCCCGATGCCGATCCCGGAAGGGTCGATCCTGCCCGAGACCTACGCCTACCCCCGCGGCCTCGCGCGCTCCGCCTTGGTCGCGCGCGCGCAGGCCGCGATGCAGGCCGCTCTCGCCGCCGCCTGGGCCGGGCGGGCGCCGGGTCTGCCACTGGAAACGCCTGAGCAGGCGGTGGTTCTCGCCAGCATCGTCGAGCACGAGACGGCGCGGCCCGAGGAGCGGCCGCTGATCGCCGCCGTATTCTTCAACCGGCTGCGCGCCGGGATGCGCCTGCAGGCCGATACCACCGTCGTCTATGCCGTGAGCGGCGGCAAAAGTAGCCTTGCGCGCAAGCTGACGCGCGCCGACCTCGCCACCGATAGCCCCTATAACACCTATCACGTCCAGGGCCTGCCGCCGGGGCCGATCGACAGCCCGGGACTTGCCGCGATCCTCGCCGTGCTCCACCCTGCGGCAAGCGATGCGCTCTATTTCGTCGCCGATGGCAGTGGCGGGCATGTTTTCGCCCGCACGCTCGACGAGCATAATCGCAACGTCGCCCATTGGCGGGCGCGGGAAAGCCCGTGACAGCGGAGAGAGCCGGCCGATATGGGCATGACCAGGAGGTGCGAACGTCATGGACGACACTGAATTCGATCGGCTTTTGCTCGCCGAGGCCTTCGCCGCGATTGCCGCCGAAGGTTGGCCCCGGTTCTCTATCGCCGCCGCGGCGCGGGCCGCCGGCCTGCCGCTCGAGCGGGCCCGGCTCCGATTCCCGCGCAACGCCATGGTGCTGATCCGCTTCGGACGCCTCGCCGACGCCGCGGCGCTCGCCGGCGCCCCGAGCGAGGGCTCGGTGCGCGATCGGCTGTTCGAAATGATGATGCGCCGCTTTGATGTCTTGCAGGCGCATCGCGCCGGCGTCATCGCGCTGCTCCGCTATCTGCCGTTTGCGCCGCCGCTCGCGGCGTTACTCGGCTGCGCCAGCCTCAACAGCATGGGCTGGCTGTTGGAGGCCGCCGGGGTGTCGGCGCGCGGGCCGCTCGGCCGGGTTCGCGCGAAGGGGTTGCTGGCCGTTTGGCTCTCGGCGGTGCGGGCCTGGATGAGCGATGAGAGCGGTGATCTGGCGGCGACCATGGCAGCGCTCGATACCGCGCTTGCGCGCGCGGAACGGGCATCGCGCTGGCTTCCGGGCGGCAGCCGCCACGACGCGCCGGCGCCTGATTTTCCGCCATCCGACGATATCCCTGACCACAGCGCAGATGCCCCGCCGCCGCCCGAAACGCCCGATCCCGGCCCGGGGCCGGAAGCCTGAGGGGGCGAGCCGCGGTCGCCTTATCGCTGCAAATTTATGGCCCTTATGGCCAGGTGCGGGTGCGGTAGGCTTCCTGTTCTGGGGTCAACTGCGTCGGCGCATCGGCGATCCCGGGGGGCGGGCTCGGCAACACCGCCGGGCTGGTCCAGCAATTGACCTCGCCGAGCGTGTGCGTGCAGTAGGGCGGCAGTGGCAGCGGCGGATCGGGCGTGCGGCAATAGGACTCGCCGCGATCGAGGCGAACCACCGAACAATCCCGCCCGGTGAGCCCCGACCAGACGACATCGAACATGTCGCGCTTGAACGCCATGACACTGACCAGATCCGCACCGGCGACGGCCGCCACCGGCTCCGTCCACGGCGTGCCGCAGGCGGCGGGCAGAAAGCAGCAAATCAGCAGAACGAGGAAGCGTTGCATGGCTTCCTAGTCTGCCGCCAAGAAGTGAACATAATCTTGCCAAGCGGTCAGTTCGCGCCGTTTGCCGGGCCGCCGATGTCCGGCTATGGTCCGCCGCGGAATGCGGTGGAGCGTTGCGCGTGTCTGATATTTTTCAGGAAGTCGATGAAGACTTGCGGGCCGAGCGGGCCCGGCGCCTGCTGTTTCGCTATGGCGGCTGGTTGATCGCCGCCGCGCTTGCCGTGTTGGCCGCGACCGGTGCCTTCGAATATCGGCAATGGCGCCAACGCCAGGCGGACGAAAAACTCGCCGCCCGCTATCTCGATGCGGTCCACGCCGCGACCGCCGAGCCCGCCGACACCAAACAGGCGCTGGCCGGCTTCGCCGCCATTGTCCCCGAGGCCGGCCCCGGCTATCGCGACCTGGCAGCGCTCCAGCAAGCGGCCTTGCTCGCGAAAACCGGCCATCTGCCGGAGGCGCTGGCGATCTGGGACCGCCTTGCCAACGCCAGCGATACCGACAGGCTCCTCGCCCGGCTCGCAGCCCTGCTCTCCGTCCAGCATCAGCTCGACAATGGCGATCCGGCGATGCTCACCGCCCGTCTTACGGCGCTCGAGTCGCCGGACGATCCCTATCGCGCGCTCGCCACCGAAATGCGCGCCCTGCTGGCGTTGCGCCTTGGCAAAAGGGATGATGCGAAAAAGATTTTTTCCGCGCTCCTGCACGATGAGGCAGCACCGCCCGGTCTTCGCCAGCGAGCCGGCGCGCTGCTGGCCGAACTGGGCGGATAATGGCTGCCAAGATGTCGCGCCTGACCCGCCGCAGCGCCCTGCTCGGTCCGCTTGCGCTGCTTTCGGGCTGTGGTGATTGGTTCGATTGGGACAGCGTTCTCAGCACGCCCAAGCACCCGTTGGAGGGCAAACGCGAGGATGTCGTGCATTCGAGCCACGGCCTCGTGGTCACCGAGGGCATCGGCAAGGTCACGCTGCCGCCGCCGGTCCTCAACGCCGCCTGGCCCCAGGATGGCGGCAATCCCGCTCATCTCATGGGGCATTTGCAGGTCGGCGACAAAATCGGCGACGCCTGGCGGGTTGCAATCGGCGCCGGTGGTGGTTTCCGCCGCCAAATCACCGCAACCCCGGTGGTCATCGACCAGACGGTGTTCACCATGGACAGCGACGCCGTCGTCGAAGCCTTCGACGTCGCCCGTGGCACGCGGCGTTGGCGCCTCGATACCCGCGCCAAGCAGGACAATAGCACCAATGTCGGCGGCGGCCTCGCGATCGCCCAGGATCTGCTTTTCGCCGCGACCGGTCGCGGCGATCTCCTCGCCATCGATCCCGCCAAGGGCACCGAGCGCTGGCGGCAAGCCCTCGCGATGCCGATTCGCTCCGCGCCGACGATCGCCGACGGCCGGATCTTCGTCGTCACCATCGACGACAAGATCTACGCCCTCGACGTCAACGGCGGAAAACAGCTCTGGATGCACCCGGCGGCCACCGTGACGACGGCGGCGCTCGGCCTGCCGGCGCCGGCCTATGCCCAGGGGCTGGTGATCGCCGGCTTCGGCTCGGGCGATCTGCTCGCGCTCCGCGCCGAGAGCGGCACCCTCGCCTGGAGCGACCAAATCACCACGGGCGGCAACGGCAACACGCTCGCCGACATCTCCTCGATCACCGCGATGCCGGTGGTCTCCGGCGATCACGTCTACGCGATCGGCCTCGGCGGCCTGATGGTCGCGATCGAGCTTCATGTCGGGCGGCGGCTTTGGGAGCGCGAGGTGGCAAGCGGCCAAACCCCCTGGATCGCCGGTGACTGGGTGTTCATCCTCTCCGAGGATGCCGAGGCCGCCGCCATCCATATCCCAGACGGCAATGTCGCCTGGGTCACGCCGCTGCCGCATTACATGAACCCGAAGAAACAAAAAGACCCGATCAGCTGGATCGGGCCTTTGCTCGCGAGCGACCGGCTGATCGTCGCCGGCAGTAACGGCCAGGTGCTCTCCCTCAGCCCTTATAGCGGCAAGATTCTCGGGCAAATCCAGTTCAAGAAGACCAATGTCGCGGTGCCGCCGATCGTCGCCGCCAAGACGGTCTACATGGTGACCAACGACGGCGCCCTGTTGGCGATGCGCTGATGGAAATTGTGTGTGTTTGTTCTTTTTTGAAAAAAAGAACCAAAAAACTTTTATCCCGTGCCGCCGTGCCTGCCGCGGTCGCCACACCAAGAAGACAGGACAAAAGTCTTTTTGCTTCTTTTTCTTCAGAAAAAGAAGGTTTTTCTTGAGTATGTTAGGATCGTGAAGACGGATAAATCCCGCCGCGTCGTCGTCATCGGGCGGCCGAATGTCGGCAAATCGACGCTGTTCAACCGCCTCGTCGGCCGGCGTGTCGCGTTGATCGCCGATCTTCCCGGCGTCACCCGCGACGCTCAGGAGGCGCCGGCGCGGCTCCGCGGGCGCGATGTCATCCTGGTCGATACCGCCGGGCTCGAGGAAGCGGCGCCCGAGACGCTGGCCGGGCGGATGCGCGCCGGCGCCGAGACCGCGGTTGCCGGCGCCGATCTCGTGCTCCTCGTGGTCGATGCCCGCGCCGGGATCACGCCGGCGGATGCGCATTTTGCCGCTTGGTTGCGGCGGCAGGGGCGGCCGGTCCTGGTGGTCGCAAATAAGGCGGAGGGACGGAGCGGCGGCGCCGAAGCCTTGGAGGCCTTTCGTCTCGGCCTCGGCGCGCCGATCGCGGTCTCGGCCGAGCATGGCGAGGGCATCGCCGATTTGATGGGCCACATCGCCGAGGCGCTCCCCGATGACGCCGAAGAAAAAGACGGTGAGGCCGGGGATGCGTCCTCCGCCTTGCCGCTCCGGCTTGCCATTCTGGGGCGGCCGAATGCCGGGAAATCGACCCTGATCAACCGCCTGCTCGGCGCCGAGCGCCAGTTGACCGGGCCGGAGCCGGGCATCACCCGGGATGCGATCCGGATACCGCTCCTCGATGCCGCCGGCGCGATCGAGCTGATCGACACCGCCGGCCTCAGGCGGCGGGCGCGGATTGAGGCGCCGGTCGAAAAACTCGCCGCTGCCGCCGCGCTCGCCGCCTTGCGCCGCGCCGACGTGGTGGCGCTGGTGATCGACGCTGCCCTTGGTCTGCACGACCAGGATCTGCAAATCGGGCGCCTCGCCGAGCAGGAAGGCCGCGCCGTGGTCATCGTGCTCAATAAATGGGACGCCGTGCGCGCCCCCGATGAGGCCCGCCGTGCCATCGCCGACCGGCTGGAGGCGAGCCTCGCGCAGCTACGCGGCATCGCGACCGTCCCCCTCTCGGCGGCAACCGGCCAGGGCGTTCAGCGGTTCCTGCCGGCGGTGCGGCGGGCGCATGAGATCTGGAGCCGTCGGATCGGCACCAGCGACATCAATCGCTGGCTAGCGGCGGCACTAGAACGCAACCCGCCGCCCTTGCTCGACGGGCGGCGCCTCAAACTGCGTTACGCGACCCAGGCGAGCACCCGCCCGCCGACCCTGGTGCTGTTCGGCGGCCGCGCCGACCGCCTCCCCGACGCCTATCGCCGGTATCTGGTCAACAGCCTGCGCGAGACCTTCGATCTCCCCGGCACCCCGATCCGCATCGATCTCCGCCCGACCCAAAACCCCTATGAGGACGGCAAGCGGCGCTAGAGCAAGGTAGGTTTTGATTGAACCATCCTGTTCAATCAAAACCGGCCAACTTGCTCGCCAAAATAGGTGTAGAGCGTGATCGACTTAAACCGATCACGCTCTAGAGTTTATGCTCGAACCGCCGCGCCTTGGTTTCGAGATAGGCATCATTGACCCCGTTCGGGGCGATCACCAAGGGTTCGCGCCCGGCGATCTCGATGCCGTAGGCGGCCAGCGCCTCAACCTTGGCGGGGTTGTTGGTGAGGAGACGGAGCCGCCGGATGCCAAGTTCGGAGAGCATGGTGGCGGCGATCAGAAAGCGGCGCTCATCGGCGCCCCAGCCCAGCGCCCGGTTGGCGTCCAGGGTGTCGAGGCCGCGATCCTGTAGCGCATAGGCGCGGAGCTTATTGACGAGGCCGATCCCGCGCCCCTCCTGCGCGAGATAGAGCACGGCGCCCGCCCCTTCGGCGGCGATGCGGCGGATCGCGAGCTGCAATTGCGGGCCGCAATCGCAGCGGAGACTGCCGAGGAGATCGCCGGTGAAACATTCCGAATGGAGCCGCACCAGCGGCGTCGCCACGCTCTCCGGCGCGCCGATGACGATGGCGAGATGCTCGATGCCGGCGTCCGGCGCGCGAAACGCGACGACGCGGGCGTCGGGCGCGTCGGCCAGCGGCACCGCCGTCTCGGCGACCCGGCGCAAATTCGCCGCCTCGATATCGGCGCCGGCGAGCACGTCCTCGATCGCGATCGTGAGCAGGCCGAGCGCATCTGCCCGCGCCACCGCGTCCACCCGCGCCGGCGCCGCGACCATCGCCGGCAATAGCCGCGCGAGCTTGGCGAGAGCGAGGGCGCCGGCGGCTTCTTCGGGCGCGGGGTCGAGCAGCGCCGGCGCGGCGCCAACCGGCAGCAGATGGGCGGCAAGCGTCGGGTCGGCGAGATGGCGCAGGGTTTCCGGGGCGAGCAGTGCCGGATCGAGCCCGAGCGCGACCGCCGCCTGGTCCTGGCGCACGGCGCGCCCGAGGAGGGCTGCCGCCCGCGCCGGCGCGAGCAGGAGCTGCGGCGCCGCCTCGGCCAGCGCCGCGATCTCGCCAAGGCTCCGCGTGGTCAGCGTCTCGGCGGGGCAGATCACGAAATCTTGTCGCGCCGTGAGCAGGACCGGAACCCCGCGCCGTGCATCCCCGATCGCCCGGTGCAGCGCCCTGAGACGCAGCGTCTCAGCGTCAGAAAGCGGCAGTTTTCCGGGGCTTTGCGCAGAGTCCGCGGCGGCGTCAGATGGGCTTGGGGAAGCGGGAAGCGGGCTTGGCACGGGGGTTCGCCTTGGTTGACCGCGGACGGACATCGTTCCACACCAGCATCGCGTGCGGCCAACACCCATCGCTTTTCGCTCGAGAAAATGGGCGCGATGGCGCGGCGGCGCAAGATGGCTGCCAAAGCGGCGGCAACAGGGACACCAGATGCCAAACGAGGGAACCCATGTCCGGTGAACGACCCATCCTGCTCGTTGACGACGATCGTGCGCTCCGCGAGACCCTGGCCGAACAGCTCACGGTGGACGGCGCTTTCGCCGTCACCGAGGCCGCCAGCCTTGCCGAGGCGCAAGTCCGGCTGGCGGAGGAGGATGCGCGATTTGACGCGGTCATCCTCGATGTCAGCCTGCCCGACGGCGACGGCCGGGATTTCTGCGCCAAATTACGCAAAAACGGCGTCAAGGTGCCGGTGATCATGCTCACCGCCGCCGATGACGAGGCCGATGTGGTGCGCGGGCTCGAAGCCGGCGCCAACGACTATGTCGCGAAGCCCTTCCGTCTCGCCGAGCTGCTGGCGCGGCTTCGCGTTCAGCTACGGGTTTTCGAGAATAGCGAGGACGCGGTCTTCATGATCGGCCCCTACACGTTCCGCCCGGCGGTGAAGCTGTTGCAGGAGCCGGCCAAAAACCGCCGCATCCGGCTCACCGAAAAAGAGGCGGCGATCCTGAAATTTCTCTACCGCGCCAATCCGAAGCCGGTGCCGCGGCAGATCTTGCTGAACGAAGTCTGGGGCTACAACGCCTCCGTCACCACGCACACGCTGGAGACGCATATCTATCGCCTGCGTCAGAAAATCGAGACCGACCCGACCCGCGCGACCCTCCTCGTCACCGAAGGCGGCGGCTATCGGCTCGATCTGCCGCCGGACGTCGAGGCGACATCCCGCCATGAGCGGAAGTAACCCTCCCGCGGCTCAACCATCCCGCCAGCGCCGCTCGATCGTCACCATGTGGCCGAGCGGGCCGTGGCCACGGCCGATGCCAGGGGCGGCGGCGATCGCCGCCTGAACATAGGCATGCGCCCGTGCGACGGCGGCGCGCAGCGTCCAGCCGGCGGCGAGCCCGGCGGCGATCGCGCTCGCGAGCGTGCAGCCGGTGCCGTGGGTGTGGCGGCTCGGCTGGCGTGGCGCCTCGAACGTCTCGACCCCGTCTAGCGTCGCAAGCAGATCGGTGACGGTCTCACCGGCAAGGTGCCCGCCCTTGAGCAGCACTGCCGGCACCCCGAGGGTAAGGAGCGCCGCTGCCGCGTCATGCATCGCGTCGTGATCCCGGATGCGCATCCCGGCCAGCGCCTCGGCCTCCGGGATATTCGGTGTGAGAAGGGTTGCGAACGGCAGCAGGCGGCGCTTGAACAGGGTCATCGCGTCGGCCGCCAGCAGCGCCTCGCCCCCTTTGGCCAGCATCACCGGATCGATGACCACCGGCAAGCCCAGTCCCGCGAGCGCCAGCGCATCGGCAACCGCCTCGATGGCCGCGACCCCGCCGAGCATGCCGATCTTGATCGCATCGGCGCCTGGATCATCGAGCGCGACGGCGATCTGGCGCGCGAGAAAGGCCGGCGGGACGGGAAAAATCTCGTGCACCCGCTCGGTATCCTGAATGGTGAGCGCGGTGAGCGCGGTCGCGGCATAGGCGCCGAGCGCGGTCAGCGTCTTGATATCGGCCTGGATGCCGGCGCCGCCGCCGGAATCGGAGCCGGCGATGACCAGAACCCGGCCGATCCGGAGAGGCTCCACGTCCGTCCCCTCAGCCCGCACGCGACATGGCGGCCGCCGTGGTGATCACGGCCGCAAGTTCGCCGACGACGCGCTGCACCAGCGCCTCATCCTCGGCCTCGGCCATGATGCGCAGAACCGGCTCGGTGCCGCTCGGGCGGATGAGCAGCCGGCCGCTGCCCGCCAGCGCCGCCTCCGCCTCGGCCACCGCCTTCCGCACCTCGCGATCCTCGAGCGGCGAGGGGCCGCTGAAGCGAATGCTCTCCAGCCGCTGCGGCAGCGGCGTGAAAACATTGCAGACCGCGCTCGCTGGCCCACCGGCGGCGACCAGCACCGCGAGCACCTGTAGCGCCGCGATCAAGCCATCGCCGGTGGTCGCGAAATCGGAAAGGATGAGATGCCCCGATTGCTCGCCGCCGACATTCATCCCGCCGGCGCGCATCCGCTCGGCGACATAGCGGTCCCCCACCTGGGTGCGGTGCAGCGCGAGACCGAGCCCGACGAGAAACCGCTCGAGCCCGAGATTGGACATCACCGTCGCGACGATGCCGCCGCCAACGAGCTGCCCGGCATCGCGCCAGCGCCGCGCGATCAGCGCCAAGATCTGATCGCCGTCGATCAGCCGGCCGCTTTCATCGGCGAGCACCAGCCGATCGGCGTCGCCATCGAGGGCGATGCCGAGATCGGCGCCTTCCTCGCGCACCCGCGCGCAGAGCAGCGCGGGATCGGTCGAGCCGCAGCCCTGATTGATGTTGAAGCCGTTGGGCGCAACGCCAAGCGGCACCACCTGCGCGCCGAGTTCCCAAAGCACGGTGGGTGCGACGCGATACGCGGCGCCGTGGGCGCAATCGAGCACGATCTTGAGCCCGTCGAGGCGAAGCCCGCGCGGAAAGCTCGCCTTCGCGGCCTCGATATAGCGCCCCGAGGCATCTTCCAGACGCGACGCGCGGCCGAGATGATCGGGTGCGGCCATTTGCGCCGCGAGATCACGCGCCATCAGCGCCTCGATCTCCATCTCGGTCGCATCCGAGAGCTTATAGCCGTCCGGGTCGAAAAGTTTGATGCCGTTATCCTGATAGGGATTGTGGGACGCCGAGATCATCACCCCGAGATCGGCGCGCAAACTGCGCGTCAGCATGGCGATCGCCGGGGTCGGCAGCGGCCCGACCAGCACCACATCCATCCCGGCGCCGATGAAGCCGGCGGTGAGCGCGGGTTCGATCAGATAGCCGGAAAGCCGCGTATCCTTGCCGATGACGACGCGATGACGATGGTCGCCGCGGGTGAACACCACCCCCGCCGCTTGGCCGAGGCGAAGGGCGATTTCCGCCGTCATCGGCGCGACGTTCGCCGTGCCCCGGATGCCGTCGGTGCCGAACAGACGGCGGATCTTGTTCATCAACGCAACTCCCGCTTGCCCAGAGTCTCGAGCGCCAGCCGCGCGGCCCTCATGTCAAAGTCTTTTGGCTTCTTTTTCTTCAGAAAAAGAAGAACCCCTTATAATACTCTTTCGCTTTCCGAAAGGTTATCCCAAACCCGCACCGCCTGGACGGTTTCCGCGACATCATGCACGCGAAGAATGAACGCGCCGTGAGCAAGCGCGTAAAGTCCCGCGGCGATCGAGCCCGGCGCCCGCCGCGATGCCTCGCCCTCGCCGGACGCCATGCCAACCAGGCGTTTGCGCGAGACCCCGACCAGCAGCGGGCAGCCGAAATTGGCGAACAAAGCGAGGCGGCGCATGAGGTCGAGATTCTGCCGCCCCTCTTTCGCGAACCCGAAGCCCGGATCGAGCGCGATCCGCGCCGGCGCGATTCCAGCGGCAAGCGCCGCATCGAGACGGGCGCCGAGTTCGGCGGCGACCTCGCACGCGACATCGCCATAGGTTGCAAGGGATTTCATCGTCGCCGGCGCGCCGCGCATATGCATCATTACCACCGCGCAATCGCGCCGCGCGACCAGCGCCAGGGCGTCGGGATCATGGGTGAGGCCGGAGACGTCGTTGATGATCGCAGCCCCGGCATCGAGCGCTGCCGCCATGGTCGCGGCATGGCGGGTATCGGCCGAGACCAAAATGCCGCGCGCGGCGAGGGCGCGGATGACGGGCAGCACGCGGCGCTGCTCCTCCTCCGGCGCGATCGCTTCGGCCCCGGGGCGGGTGCTTTCACCGCCGACATCGATGATCGCAGCCCCGGCTTCGGCCATCGCCTGGCCGGCGGCGATCGCCGCCTGATGATCGAAATGCCGCCCGCCATCGCTGAAACTATCAGGGGTGACGTTGAGAATGCCCATCACCGCCGGCCGGTCGGTGGGAAGCCCAGCCCAAGGCGGCGGTTTTGCGGTGATGCGCGCGCGCAACGGCGCGAACCCGTCGGGGATCGCGGTCACCGGAACGATCCGCGCCCCGCTATCGTCAATCAGCCGGGCGAGGGTAAAAGCAAGCCGCCCGCCGGCGAGCGGCAGCGCCAGACGCTCCGCGACCACCGCGGCCGCCGCTTCGCCATCGAGCAG
Organism: Acidibrevibacterium fodinaquatile; assembly: GCF_003352165.1. Lineage (GTDB taxonomy): Bacteria > Pseudomonadota > Alphaproteobacteria > Acetobacterales > Acetobacteraceae > Acidibrevibacterium > Acidibrevibacterium fodinaquatile. The sequence continues at coordinate 267,969 of NZ_CP029176.1, read as the reverse complement.
GCCGAGAGGTTCGATCAGCCGCATGCGACAGCGCGCGGTCAGCCGGGGAGCGGTGCCGGGCCGAGGCCGCCGGGCGGCGTTGCCGGCGGCACTGGGCGCACCGTCGTCGGCACCGAGGCGCGGCGGCTATCCACCGCCGGCTCATCGGCGAGCTTGCGGATCACTTTCTCGCCGCGCAGCACGGTTCTGATCTCATCGCCGGAAAGGGTCTCGTATTCCAACAAACCCTGCGCCAGGCGGTGCAGCTCGTCGATATGATCGGTGAGGATCTTCTTGGCGCTGGCATAGGCGTTGTCGATGATGCGCTTGATCTCGGCGTCGATGGCGCGCGCCGTCGCCTCGGAAATGTTCTTCTGCTGGGTCATCGAGTAGCCGAGGAACACTTCCTGATTATTGTCGCCATAGGCGATCATGCCGAGCGCGTCGCTCATGCCCCATTCGGTGACCATGCGGCGTGCCTGGTTGGTCGCCATCTTGATATCGCCGGCGGCGCCGTTGGAGACGTTGTCGGGGCCAAAGATGATTTCCTCGGCGGCGCGCCCGCCCATCGCCATGGTGAGTTCGGCGAGCAGTTTCGACCGGCTCTTGGAATAGCGATCGCCCTCCGGCAAGCTCATGACGAGACCGAGGGCGCGGCCGCGCGGAATGATCGTCGCCTTGTGGACGGGATCACATTCCGGCTGATGCAGCGCGCACAGCGCGTGGCCACCCTCGTGATAGGCGGTCATGCGCTTCTCGTCGTCGCTCATCACCAGGCTGCGCCGCTCGGCGCCCATCATCACCTTGTCCTTGGCGTTTTCGAACTCCGCCATCGCGACCACCCGGCGGCCGTTGCGCGCGGCAAGCAACGCCGCCTCATTGACCAGATTGGCGAGATCGGCGCCGGAGAAACCCGGCGTGCCGCGCGCGATGACACGCGGATCGACGTCGCTCGCGAGCGGCACTTTGCGCATATGAACGCGCAAGATTTTCTCGCGCCCGTTCACGTCGGGGTTCGGCACCACCACCTGGCGGTCGAAACGGCCGGGACGGAGCAACGCCGGATCGAGGACATCGGGGCGGTTGGTCGCGGCGATCAGGATCACGCCCTCGTTCGACTCGAACCCGTCCATCTCGACGAGAAGCTGGTTCAGTGTCTGCTCGCGCTCGTCATTGCCGCCGCCGAGCCCGGCGCCGCGATGGCGGCCGACCGCGTCGATCTCGTCGATGAAGATGATGCAGGGGGCGTTCTTCTTGCCCTGCTCGAACATGTCGCGCACCCGGGAGGCGCCGACGCCGACGAACATCTCGACGAAATCCGAGCCCGAGATGGTGAAGAACGGCACGTTGGCCTCGCCGGCGATGGCGCGGGCGAGCAGCGTCTTGCCGGTGCCGGGCGGGCCGACGAGCAGGCAGCCCTTCGGGATCTTGCCGCCGAGGCGCTGGAATTTCTGCGGATCCTTGAGGAATTCGACGATTTCCTGGAGTTCGTCCTTGGCCTCGTCGATGCCGGCGACATCCTCGAAGGTGACGCGTCCCTGCTTTTCGGTGAGCAAGCGCGCGCGCGACTTGCCAAACCCCATGGCGCGGCCGCCGCCGGCTTGCATCTGGCGCATGAAGAAGACCCACACGCCGATCAGAAGCAGCATCGGGAACCACGACAGCAGATAATGCAGGAGCGGGTTGACGTCGCTATCCTCGGGCTTGGCGATCACCCGCACGCCTTTGTCGGTCAGGCGCCCGACCAGGGTCGGATCCTCCGGCGTATAGGTCTGGAATGCGCGGCCATCGGCGAGCTGGCCGGTGACGGTGCGGCCCTGGATCACCACGTCGCGGACATGGCCGGCATTGACGTCGGCGATGAAGTCGGAATAGGCGACCTGGTTCGCCGCCGGGCGCCCGGAATTGGGCTGAAAAAGGTTGAACAGCACCACCAAAAGCAGGGCGATGACTACCCAGAGCGCCAGATTACGTCCGAAATTGCTCATTCTGATCCGATCCTGAGGCCGAAACCCTGACCCGCCCTAGCCGCCCCGACCCCGCGCGAGCCATGTTCCGGGTCGGTTTCACGCCATTACATAAGGTGCCGGTGAGGGTTTCGCATCCCCAATCGACACCTCATCCCCGCAATCCTACCCCAGCCCGGTTTACGCTTGGTCAATGTCGTCAATTTTCGCAATTCTCGTCAATTTCCCTCGACCGCCGCGGCGAGCGGCGTGAAAAACACCGGATACCGCGCCGCCACCGCCGCTTCTGGCCAGAGAAGATGCGGCACGATCAGCCGCTCGGCAAGCCGCAACGCGGGGAGGCTGGGCAAAACCGCCGCCGGCAGGGGGCGCGCGGCGGGGAAATGGCGGCGGCCGACCGGACCCAGCGCCCCGAAGCTCGCCGCCGCCGGCACGACCGGGATGGCGCCGAGGCGAAACCGACCGTCCCACACCGCCCCTGGCCGCGCCGGGACGGGCGGCGCCAGCGCCGCCGGCTCGCGCACCAGGAGGAAGCCTCCCTGAAATCGCCCGGTGCCATGCCGCCCCGCCGGCAAGAAGCGGACGCCGGCGAGTGTCGCCGGGCGCGGTGCCGCCGCAAGCCCGGCAAGCGCTCGCCGCGGCGGCGGATAGGGCCGACCACCGATCATCCGGACCAGCGCCGCGAGCGCCTCCGGCGCGATCGCGCCGGGCGCGAGCAGGGCATAGCCTTCGGGAAACAGCGCCGCCCGCGCGGCGAGAGCGGCGGCGATCGCGGTATCGCCGGCGGCGCGTGCCTCGCGTCGGGCGGCGGCGGCAGCGGCCAGCCCCGCACTTCGCGCCGGCATCGCGGCAAGTGGGCGCAGACGCGCGCGAAGCGTCCGCGGATCGGCGTTGGAGGGATCCTCGACCCACGCAAGCCCGGCGGCGTGCACACTGGCGCGAAGCCGCGCCGGCGCCACCGTAAGCAGCGGCCGGAGCAACGCGATCTCGCCGCCCGCAGCCAGGCACCAGCCCGCCATTCCGGCGAGCCCGGCCGGGCCGCTCGCCGCAAGCGCCCGCATCAAGAGCGTCTCCGCCTGATCGCCGGCGTGATGGCCGAGCAACAGATGGGCCGCCCCACCGGCCGCCGCCGCCGCCACCAGCGCCGCATAGCGCGCCGCCCGCGCCCGCGCGGCGAGGCCCGGCCCCGGCGCCAACCCTTCGAGCCGTATCACGCGCGCGGCAATCCCGCGCCCGGCCAGCCGCGCCTCGGCCAGCGCCGCCTCGGCCGCCGATTCGGGGCGCAAGCCATGATCGACGATCACCGCGAAAACCGTGCCGCAACGCGCCTCGGCCCAGCGCGCGGCGAGCAGGGCGAGGGCCATACTGTCGGCGCCGCCAGACACCGCGAGCGCAAGACGCGGCGGCGCGCCAAACGGCCCGAGCGGCGCCATCAAAGCGGCGAATTCCTCCTCCCCGACCGGAGGCGCGGCGCGTTCAGCCGCAGGCGGCACGCTGGCGAAGGGTCTGGGCGCGATCACGCAAACCCTGACGCGCGGCGGGAAATTCCTTGGCGAATTTGGCGAGCGTCGCGCAGGCGGCGGGCTTGGCGTTGATCGCGGTCAGGGAGTCTGCGAGGCCGAGCAGGGCCTCCGGCGCGTGCGGGCCGGTCGGCGCGGCTTTGTAGGTGTCATCGAAGGCCAATGCCGCCTTCTGATATTGATGTTGCGCCGCGAGCGACTCCCCGAGCAGGAAGTGCGCATCGACGGCATGCCCACCGCCCTTGAGGGCCAGCACCTGCTCGGCGGCATCCGCGGCGCTGGCATAGTCGTGGCGGACGAACGCGCTTCGGCCGTCCTGCAAAAGGGATTCCGCGGTCGGTTTCGCCGGTTTCGCCGCACCCTCCTTGGCAGCCCCAACGGCGGGCGACGTGGCGGGCGACGCGGCCGGCGATGATGCGGCGGGCGGCGTCGTGGGCGGCACCGGCAAGGTGCCGAGCGGCGCCGGCGGCGGGCTCGTGCTCGGCGGAATTTTGTCGTCCGTTGCCTCCTCACGCGCCGCCGGTGCGGTGGCGGCGGGATGCTTGCCGCCCTCGAGCGTGTCGACGCGGAAGCCGAGATCATCGATCTTCTTGTTGAGATCGGCGTTCTGCCGCGCCATCTGGTTGTTCAGCTCATCGACCTGGCCGCGCAATTGCCGCATCTGATCCTCGAGCAGACTGACGCGATCGAGGAGCTGGGTCAGGATATCGCTGCTCGCGGCAGAGGCGGCGGGAGAGGCGTGTTTCGCGCTGCCGAGCGCGGAACCGCCGGTGCCGCCGGATTTCTGCAGCGCGTCGAGATCGTGGCGCAGCGCAAGAATCTCGTTTTGCAATTGGATGGCCTCGCGGCTCTCCATTTGGGCGTGGGCGGCAGCCGGTGCGAAAGCGAGCCCGACCGCGAAGGCGCCGCGCAGCCAAAGCCTCGTCATGCCGACTACCCCCATTGCTTGCAGGAAGGGTCCGGGATTTAAAATAAACCGGCCGTCAAATCAAACCGTCTCGCGAAAATCTGGCAAAAAACAAAGCCGGCAGGCCCAAGGCCGCCGGCTTTTTCTGGCATGGCTTCGGACCATGTCGGCCCAACCCTGCCAACACCCGGATTTTCGGGGCGTGACGGGCTTCCCGCCCCCACACCGGCACCGTCATCCGATCAACTCATCGTCGACCGGATGACGTTCCAGGCCCTCGAAAAACGCTCATCTCCGGTGTTACCACCGCATGAGCAACGCGCGGTGAACTCAGCGAACCGAGGTGATGGCGTTACGGTTTTGCGCCCAAGCCTGCTCGTTATCCCCCATCGCGGTCGGGCGATCCTTGCCGTAGCTGATGGTGGTGATGCGCGAGGCGGCGATCCCCTGAGCGACCAGGAAGTCACGCGCGGCGTTGGCGCGGCGCTGGCCGAGGGCGAGGTTGTATTCCTCGGTGCCGCGATCATCACAATTGCCGGCGAGCTGCACCTGCACTTGCGGGTATTTCTTCAGCCACTCGGCCTGGCGGGTAAGGGTCGCCTTCGCTTCGTCGCTCAGGTTGGACTTGTCAAAGGCGTAAAACACGCGGTCACCGACATTCTGGACGAGATCCTGCTCGCTGCCGGGCACCGGGCCGGACGGCGCGGTCGCGCCAGCGCCGGTGGACGCCGTGGTCGGGGTGGGAGTCTGGTTACAGGCCGCCAGCAGCGCAACGGCGGCAAAGGCGCCAAGAATTTTGATATTCATTGTCTTCTGTCCCTGGGTCTGGGTGCCTAGCGATTACCTATGTGCCTCGCGGCGCAATGTTTATGTCCCCAGGGTCGAAACCAACCCCGGCGAACACACTCATGCCGCATACTCCACCGTTTCGATCGCGGTCAAGCGATCTTCCCGTTATAGCTACGAAATTCATGCCTGTGTTGCAAAATCAGGCGCCGAGCGGCGACCAGGCGGGGTCGGTGGCGTCGGTCGGGGTGGTCGCGACGCGCTCGTTAAACCCGGTGATATCGACGCTGACGAGCCGCGCCGAATAGCCATTGCCGCGCGAATCGCGCGCCGGGGTCTCGCGCCAGAACATGATCACCCGCCCATTGGGGCAGAAAGTCGGCCCCTCGACGGCGAAGCCTTGCGAGAGAATCCGCTCACCGCTGCCATCGGGATGCATGACACCGATGCTCCAGCTATCGCCGCCGAGCCGCGTGTAGGCGATGAGGTCGCCACGCGGCGACCAAACCGGCGTTGCGTAACGGCCCGCGCCGAAGCTGATGCGCCGGACATTGGAGCCGTCGGCGTTCATCATGTAGAGCTGCTGGTCACCGCCGCGATCGGAATTGAACACGATCTGGCTGCCGTCCGGGCTGTAGCAGGGGCTGGTGTCGATCGCGCCGGAATTGGTGAGCTGTGTCTCGCGCCCGCCATCGAGATCGACGACATAGATATTCGAGCCGCTTCCCCGTGTTTCCGAAAGAATGACCTTGCTGCCGTCGGGGCTGAAGCGTGGCGCGAAGGTCATCCCACGCCATTCGCCGAGCATGCGCTGACGGCCCGAGCCGAGATCGAAGATATAGACCCGCGGGCGGTTATTGGCATAACTCATGAAAGCGATCTCGTCGCGCGTCGGATGAAAGCGCGGCGTCAAGACGAGCCAGGAGCCATCGGAAAGAAACCGGTTATTGGCGCCGTCCTGGTCCATGATGGCGAGGCGCTTGATGCGCCGATTGCGCGGCCCGGTGCCGGAGATATAGATCACCCGGCTGTCGAAATAGCCTTTTTCGCCGAGCAGGCGGGAATAGATCACATCGGCGATGATATGGCTGATCCGCCGCCAATTGGCCTCGCCGGTGGTATAGGCGGTGCCTTGGATCTGCTGCTCGGGCAAGACGTCCCAGAGCCGGAATTCGACGCGAACCTGGCTGCCGCTCGATTGCACCCGCCCGGTGACCAGCGCCTGCGCCCCGATCGCCTTCCAGTCGTTCCATTTCGGCACGTCGCCCATGCTGGCGGCGGCCTGGATGAACGACGCCGGATCGAGCGGCTTGAAGAGACCGCAATTGGCGAGGTCGGCGGTCACCACCGCCGCCATGTCACGGCCGAGATTGGGGTTGGCACTGGTCCCGCCGGAAAAGCTCGGAATGGCGATCGGGATGGGCGCGGCGCGGGCACGGTTGACGTCGATCACCGCGCTCGGCGCCCCAGGCTTGCCGGCCGGCGCCGGCGCGGCAGGTGGCTGCTGGGCGGCGGCGGGAAGCGCCCAGGCGCTCGCCGCCGCAGCGCCAATCAAGCCGCGCCGGCCGAGCGCGGGCGGGGGGAGAAAGTCGCTGCCGATGAGGTTCATGGATCTGGCTCCTCGCTCAGGATGTCGAGCGGATATCAGGGACTAAAGCGAAAATCGAGGGTCCGCGACTGGCCGACCATGTCTTTGGGCAGCGGCAGGTTGGCGCAATGCGGATCGAGAACGGCGCGAATCGCGCGTTCGGCGAAGGCGCGGAATTCCGGGTCGCTCATGCGGCCGACATCGCTGCCGGCGACCCGCGCGACCCGCGCGACGCCCTCGGCGTCGGTGACGACCTGCAGATGCACCTGCAACTGGCTGGCATCCTTGGCACCGGGGTCATAGGTCCAGCATTCACGCACGTGATCCCCGATCGAGGCACGCTGATCGGCGGTCAAGGCGCTGGTATCCGTCCCCTCGCGCGCGCCGCCACCCTTCGGGGCGCCGCCAGCCTGCGGGTTGGCGCGGGCCTTCGGCGGCGTCGTCTGCTTCTGCAAGGCCCGCAGCTTCTCGAGCGTCGCCTCCAAGGCGTCGCTCTCGGGGGCGACGTTCTTGGTCGGATTGGGTTGGCTGGTCGCACTTTGCGGCGGCGGCGCCGGCAAGGGCGGCACCGGCAGCGGCGGTTGCACCCTCGCCGCTTGCGGCTGCGGCGGGGCCGGTGTCGGCGGCGCGGGCGGCGGTTTCGCGGTCTCGGGCAAGGCTTCGGGCGAGATCTGTGGCGGCGGCAGGGGCGGGCTCGGCGGTGCCGGCGCGGTCGCCGCCGGAGAGGGCGGCGGCGGTGGCGGCGGGGGTGGGGGCGGCGGCGGCGCCTCGATCGGCGCCGGCTTGGGCGGGGTTGGCGCCGGTGGCGCCTCCTTCACCTCAGGCATCGGCGCTGGCGCCGGCACCTCGCCGGGGGCGGTCGATTTCTGGCTCGGCTGCGCCGGGCCGACGAAATCCATGCTGACCGCGGTCTCCTCGGGCTCTTCCGGCAGGCGACGCGCCGGCAAACCAAACAGCAACAGCGCCGCCAGCGTCACATGCAAAGCGGCCGAGATGGCCGCGCCGCGTTTGAGTTCGAACTCCATGCTTTTCCGAAACGGGCCGCAAGCGGGGCGCGGCCTCAGCCGCGTCCAGGCTTGCCCGGCGGCGCTTTGGGCGATGTCGCCGGCGGCGACGCCGACGAGCCGGCATTCGCCGGCGCCGCTGAGGGCTGCTCGGCAAGAAGGGCAACCTTGCTGAACCCGCCCTGGGTGATGGTGCCCATCACCTGCATCACCAGACCATAGCTCACCGCGCGGTCGCCGCGGACGAAAATCCGCCGCTCCGGGTTGTTTTGCGAAACCGCCTCGAGCTTGGCGACGAGATCGGGGAGTTCGACCTGGGTGTCCTGCAAATAGATATGCCCCTCGGCGTTGATGGTGACGGTGAGCGGCTGGCTATCGCTGTTCAAGGGTTTGGCGTCGGTCTTCGGCAGATCGACATCGACACCCGAGGTCATCAGCGGCGCCGTCACCATGAAAATGATCAAAAGCACCAGCATGACGTCGACCAGCGGCGTCACGTTGATCTCGGCGAGCGGGCGGTAGCGGCCGCGCCCCTTGCCGTTGCCAGCGATGAAAGCGGCCATGCTCAGGCGCGCTCCTCGGACTGGCGCGAGAGGATGGCGCCGAACTCCGCCCCGAACCCTTCGAGGCGGGATGCGAAGCGGGCGAGATCGGTGCTGATTTTGTTATAGGCGAGCACCGCCGGGATCGCCGCGACGAGACCGATCGCGGTCGCGAACAAGGCCTCGGCGATGCCGGGGGCGACCACCGAGAGATTGGTGTTGTGCATCGCGGCGATCGCCGAAAAGCTGTGCATGATGCCCCAGACGGTGCCGAAAAGACCGATGAACGGCGCCGTCGAGCCCACCGAGGCGAGGAAGATCATCCAGCGTTCGAGCCGCTCCATCTCGCGCTGGATGGTGACGGTCATCGCCCGATCGACCCGCTCGCGCACCCCCGAGCGGGCGACGTCGGCGCCGGCGATGCGCAAGCTTCGCCGCCATTCCGCCATCGCCGCGCCGAACACCGCGGCGATCGGATTGGTTGGCTTCGCGCCCTCCTGCTCGAACAATTCATCGAGGCTGCCGCCCGACCAGAAACGGTCCTCGAATCGGTCGGCGGCGCGGTTGACGCGGCGCAACGCCATAAATTTCTCGAACACGATCGCCCATACCCAGACGCTGGCCGCGAGCAGCAGCAGCATGACGAATTTGACGATGATATCGGCCTGCATGAAGAGGCCCCAGAGCGACAGATCCGCTCCCGCCGCCGCCAGATTGGCGGCATCCACTGCCCGATCCACTCAACCCACTCCCTGATATTGTCCAGCCCTTATCACTCAACCAACGCCGCCAACGGCGTCCGCCACGCCGCCGGCAGGCGGGCAGGACGCTGATCGCCGCAGCCAACCGACGCCAACGCAACCGTCAGCAGAACCAGCGCCGCCGTCTCGCCCCGGCGATAGAAGCTCTGGCGTAAAGACGCCGAGGCTCCCCCCACCGACAGCACCTCGGTTTCGACGACGAGCAGGTCATCGAGCCGTGCCGGACGCAGATAGTCCAGTTTCGCTCGCCGCACCACGAAGAAGATGCCATGCCGGGCCACCAACTCCGCATGCGCGATGCCAAGGTCACGCAGACACTCGCTCCGCGCCCGCTCGGCGAAGCGGAGATAGGTCGCATGATAGACGATGCCGCCGGCGTCGGTATCCTCGAAATAGACCCTTACCTCATAGCGATGTTTTTTGCCCGCAAACATGACGTTATTCCGAAATTTCATTCATCTTCGGCCAACCCCTCCGGCGTCAGGAGATCAGGCTGGGCGGGCGGCGGCGGTGGCACAAGGCCGAGATGCTGCCAGCCCGGGCGCCCGAGCACCCGCCCGCGCGCGGTGCGCAGGACCAAGCCTTCCTGGATGAGATAGGGCTCGATCACGTCTTCGAGGGTATCGCGCGCCTCGGCGAGCGCTGCCGCCAGCGTCTCCACCCCGACCGGCCCGCCAGCGTGATGCTCGGCGATGCGGCGGAGATAGCGGCGGTCCATCGCGTCAAGCCCGAGAGGGTCGACATCGAGCCGGGTGAGCGCGGCATCGGTTGCGGCGCGGTCGATCGGGTCGATCCCGTCGACGGCGGCGAAATCGCGCAGCCGGCGCAAGAGCCTCCCGGCAACGCGCGGCGTGCCGCGGGACCGGCGCGCGATCTCCGCCGCCCCCGCGGCGTCGAGCCGCATACCGAGGCGCGCGGCGGCGCGCGCGACGATTCGCTCCAACTCCTCGGGCGTATAGAACACCAGCCGCAGCGGAATCCCGAAACGATCCCGCAAGGGGGTCGCAAGCAGCCCGGCCCGCGTCGTCGCGGCGACCAGGGTGAAGGGGGCGAGATCGATGCGCACGCTGCGCGCCGCCGGCCCCTCGCCGATGATCAGATCGAGCTGAAAATCCTCCATCGCCGGGTAGAGAACCTCCTCGATCGCCGGCTGGAGACGGTGGATTTCGTCGATGAACAGCACATCGCGCGGCTGCAGATTGGTGAGAATCGCGGCGAGGTCGCCGGCGCGTTGGATGACGGGGCCCGAGGTCGCGCGAAACCCAACCCCGAGTTCGCGCGCGACGATCTGCGCGAGCGTCGTCTTGCCGAGCCCCGGCGGCCCATGCAGCAGCACGTGATCGAGCGCCTCGCCACGGGCGCGGGCGGCAGCGATGAAAACCGCGAGATTCTCCCGGCTGGTCTTCTGGCCGACGAATTCGGCAAGCGACTGCGGCCGCAAGCTGGCCTCGGCGGCGTCCTCGGGCGCGCGCTTTGGTGACAGCAGGGGGGGGTCTTCGCTCATCGCCTTTTCATCGCGCAAGCAGCCGCAGACTCGCGCGGATCAAGGCGTCAAGCCCGGCGCCGGCGCCGAGTTCCTCCGCCGCGCGCGCCACCGCCGCTTGCGCGTCCGGGCGCCGGTAGCCGAGATTGAGCAGCGCCGACAGCGCATCCTCTGCCGCCCCCTCGCCGAGGGGCCGCGCCGCCACCCCTTCCGCCGCCGACATCGCGCCGGCACGCTCGCGCAGTTCGGTCAGAAGCCGCGCCGCGAGCTTGGCGCCGACCCCCGGCGCACGGGTCAACGCCGCGCGATCGCCGGCGGCGATGGCAGCGGCAAGCGCGCCAGGCGGCAAGGTCGCGAGAATGGCGAGCGCGACCTTGGCCCCGACGCCCTGGACAGTGGTCAGGAGGCGAAACCAGTCCCGCTCGGCGGGCGCGGCAAAACCGTAAAGCAGCAGCGCGTCCTCGCGCAGATGGGTTTCGATCAACAGCGTCGCGACCGCAGGCGGCGCCGGCAGGGCGGCGAGCGTCGGCGCACTCGCGTGGACGAGATAGCCGACACCGCCGACATCGATGACGCAATGATCGGCGCCGCGCTGCACCACCTGGCCCCTGAGCCGCGCGATCACGAGGCTTGCGCCCAGGCAAGGCGGCTCGCGCGGTGATGGGCGTGGCAGATCGCGACCGCCAGCGCATCGGCGGCATCGAGCCGGGACAGGGTTGCCCCCGGCAACAGCCGGCGCACCATCATCGCCACCTGCTCCTTGCTCGCCCCGCCGGTCCCGACCACCGAACGCTTGACCGTCTTCGCGCCATATTCGGCGACCGCGATCCCGGCCAGGGCCGGCGCGAGCAACGCGACCCCGCGGGCATAGCCGAGCTTCAGCGTCGCCTGGCCGTTGCGGTTGACATAGGTCTCCTCGACCGCTGCCTCCTCCGGCCGATGCGCCGCGATCAAAGCGGCGAGCGCCGCGTGCAGCGCACAGAGCCGCGTCGCAACCGGCGCCTCGGCCGCGGTCGCGATGACCCCGTCGGCGAGATGGATGAGCCGGCTGCCCTCCTGCCCGATCACCCCCCAGCCGGTGAAGCGCAGCCCAGGATCGAGGCCGAGGACACGGATCATCAGGCCGAAAGCTTCCGCATCACCATCTCGGGAATGTCGAAATTGGCGTAGACGTTCTGCACGTCGTCGCTCTCCTCCAGGGCGTCGAGCAATTTGAGCACGCTCGCCGCTTTTTCCTCGTCCAGCGTAACCAGGGTTCCCGGCCGCCACTCGATCCGCGCCGTCTCGGGCGGGCCGAAGCGGGCCTCGAGCGCGTCACGGACGGCAAAGAAATCCTCGACCCCGGTGGTGACCTCATGGCCCTCGTCATCGCTCACGACATTCTCCGCCCCCGCCTCGATCGCCGCCTCCAGCATCGTGTCGTCATCAGCGACGCGCCTCGGATAGCGCACGACGCCGCTCCGGGTGAACAGGAACGAAACCGAGTTGGTCTCGCCAAGGGCGCCGCCGTGTTTGGCAAACGCCGAGCGGATGTCAGACGCGGTGCGGTTGCGGTTGTCGGTCAGCGCCTCGACGATCACCGCAACCCCGGCCGGGCCGTAACCCTCATAGCGGATTTCGACGAAATCCTCGCCGCCGGTGGTGCCACTGGCCTTTTTGATCGCCCGCTCGATGGTATCGCGCGGCATATTGGCCTCGCGCGCCGCGGCACAGGCAGCGCGCAGACGCGGATTGGCAGCAGGGTCAGGCAGGCCGGCGCGGGCGGAGACGGTGATTTCGCGAATGAGCTTCGCGAATTGCCGCGCCTTGCGGGCATCCTGCGCCCCCTTGCGGTGCATGATGTTCTTGAATTGGGAATGTCCAGCCATCGCCGCGCCTTTGCCTTAGCCTCCGCGAATGCGGGGCGTTTTAGCAGCCGGGGCGAGCGCGGGAAATGCCCCCTCGGGAAAGGGAGGAAGCAAGAGGGGAAGAAAGCGGTTCTTTTTTGAAAAAAAGAACCAAAAAACTTTTTCTTGGGAGAGTGTTTTCAGGCTGGGCGCCAAAAGGGCAGCGCGATCGCCAACATCACGAGCTGAACCGTGGCGACGAGGGCAACGCACCCCGGCCAGCCAGCCGCATGCCAAATGCCGGCGGGGAGCAGGCCGCCGAGGCTGCCGCCGATATAATAGAAAGTAACATAGAGCCCGACCGCGGTGGATTTCGCCCGCGCCGCCACCGTGCCGATAAAGCCGAGCGCCATCACCTGCTCGATGAACATCCCGCCAACCCCGAGCGCAAGCCCCGCGACGACCCAGCCGAGCGGCGCCGCGAGCGTCAGCAAAAGCCCGGCGATCCCGCTCAGCGCCGCGAGTGTAAGGGTCACACGCCGGCCGAAGCGAATGGCGAGCCTCGTTGCGAGCGGCGTCGAGACGAGCGCGACCAGATAGGTCGCGAAGACATTGCTGAGTTCTGCCGGGCCGAGCCGATAAGGCGGCGCCGCCAAGAGGAAATTGACGAAGGTGAAGGTCGCCACGATCGAAAACAGCACCGCGAAACCGGCGGCATAGGTCGCGATCAGCCGCGGGTTGACGAGATGAGCGGCAAACCCCTCAAGCGCGGCGCGAACGCCGCGTTGCGGGCGGAAACGCTGCTCGGGGGGCAGGCATAGCATGACGATCAGCGCCGCCGCCGCGGTGAGGGTTCCAAGAAAGATGAATCCGGCCCGCCAGCCGATCAACGCCGCGCTGTAGCCGGCGACGAGGCGGCCACAAAATCCGCCGAGAATAGTGCCGATCGAATAATTGCCAGCAAGGCTGATATTCTCCGCATCCGTCACCTCATCGCCGATATAGGCGATCGTCACCGCGAAAATGAACGGCAATAGCAGCCCTTGCGCGAAGCGGAAGGCGAGCAGGGCGGCGAAACTCGGCGCGAAGGCGATGGCGAGCGTCGGCACGGCAATGAGAAAGCCAGCGCCAACGATCAGGCGCTTGCGCCCCAGCCGATCCGAAATCGAGCCGACGAACGGGGCGACGATCGCAACCGCGGCCAGTGGCGCGGTGACCGTGAGGCCGGTTTCGGCGAGCGGCACACCATAGGCGCCAGCAAGAACGGCGAGAATGGCCTGGGTGGTATAAAGATTGATGAAAGTGCCGAAGCCGGCCGCCATGACGCCAAGGCGGCGTTGCTGGAATGTCGTCACGCCGGCTTCCCACCCGTTTTGCCCCGCCGTCAGCCCCGGCCACGCCCACGGTCGGGTCTGGGTCGGGTGAAACGACAGATGTCTTGCCCTTTATTAGCGCCGCGCGCGAAGCCGCGCCAGAGCCCCGGGACCGAGATGGGCGAGGGCATAAAAAGCGGCGCTGAGCAGGGTGATCGCGAAGCTCGCCGGCCAATCCGTATAATACGCGAGCACGAGGCCGCCCCAGGCCTCAGCGAGCGCCAATGTCGCGGCCAGCGCGACCCCGGTCGCGACATGGCGGGTCACCGGCATCGCCGCCGCCGCCGGGCCGACCAACAAAGTAAACACCAGCAACACGCCGACCACCTCCGCCGCCAGCGCGGTCGCGATGGCGACGATGGCGAGAAAGAGAACCGCATAGAGCCGCAGCGAAACCCCCTTGGCCTCGGCGAGTTCGGGCTGCAGGCTGGCAAACAAAAGCGGGCGCGAAATCACCGCGAGGGTTGCGAGCGCGCCAGCGCCGAGGGCGGCGAGCAGCAGGATCGTCTCCCGTTCCACCGCCAGCACATTGCCGAACAGCAGCGCGGTCGCGACGGTCGCATAGGACGTGAAAAAATGCAGAAACAGCATCCCGAGCCCGAGCGCGAAGGCGAGCACCATGCCGATCGCGACATCGCGGCTGGCACGATCAACCCCGAGCACCCCCATCCCGAGCCCGGCCAGCAAGGTCGCCGCGATCAACCCGGCAAGCGGCGCGATCCCGAGCAGGGCCGCGCCGGTCGCGCCGGTGAAACCGACATGGGACAATGCGTGGCCGGCGAAACTCTGGCCACGCAGCACCAGGAAATATCCGATGATCCCCGCCGTGATGGCGACGATGCCGGCAGCGGCGAAGGCGTTGCGCATGAACTCATAGTCAAGCATCGTGAGAATGCCCGCCGTCGTCGTGGCGATGGGCGTTGGCTTCGAGTTCGGCCGCGCCGGAGAAAACGAAAATGCGCCCACCGAGCCGCACCACCTCGATCGGCGCGTTATAAAGGCGCGACAAGACAGGGCCGGTGATCACCGCCTCGACCGGCCCCAGCGCCGCCGCGCCGCCCCCGAGATAGAGCACCCGATCGAGCACGCCGAGCAGCGGGTTGATCTCGTGCGTGGTGAAAATCACCGTGAGGCCACGCTCGCGCTGAACGTCACGCACCAGGGTGACGATTTCGTGCTGATGCCGCGGGTCGAGATTGATCAGCGGCTCGTCGAGAAGCAGCAAACGCGGCTCGCCGATCAGCGCCTGCGCGAGCAGCAGGCGCTGCCGCTCGCCGCCCGAGAGTTCGCCGAGCGGGCGCCGCGCCAAAGCGCTCGCCCCGACCCGCTCGAGCGCCGCCGCGACCTCGCGCCGCCCGTCGCGGCCGAGGATGGGCAGGCCCAGGCGATGGCCGCGCACCACGCCCGCGACCAGATCATAGCCCGAAAGCCGCATCGCGCCGGGAAAAGCGCGGCTTTGCGGAATGGTGCCGATCGCCGGATTGCCCCGCCGCGCCGGCGCGCCGAACACGCGAACCTCACCCGTGCGCGGCGCAAGAAGGCCAAGGGCGGCGCGCAGCAGCGTCGTCTTCCCGGCGCCATTGGGGCCAAGCAGGCCGACGAACTCCCCCGCCTCGATCGTAAGATCGATGCCGCGCAACACCTCCCGCCCGCCGAACGCCAAGGTGACGTTATGAAAGGCGAGGAGGCTCAAGGATGCGACGCAGGCAGGGCGCGATCAACGGCATCGAGTTCCGCCGCCATCCAATGCTGATAATCCTCCCCCGGCGGCTCGGTCTCGCTCGCGCCGACAACCGGCACGCCCGCCGCATGGGCGATCTTTTCCATCTTCTCGGCCGCCGGATCGCTCGCCTGCGCGTTATAGACGAGCAGACGAACGCGATGCTGGCGGAGATCGTTCTCGAACGCGGCGACATCCTTGGCCGCGGGTTCCGTGTCGTTCATCACCGCCATCTGGAACGCCATATCGCGGACCACCATGCCGAGCCGCGCGAACATCTCGCCGAAGACAGGCTCGGTGGCGGCGACCGGCGTCCCCGCAAGGCGGGCGCGAAGGGCGGTGATCTTGGCCTCGATCGGCGCGAGCGAGCCTTCGAACCGCGCCAGATTGGCGGCGAACTCGGCCTTGTCGGCCGGGTCGGCATCGCTGAGGACGGCGGCGAAACGCTCGGCGAACAGGCGCATGGTCGCGGGATCATACCAGATATGCGGATTGTCGCCAGTCTTGCGCCCGATCAGCGCGGCAACAACGATGACGCTGCGCTCTCGCGGCGATGCGGCGAGCAGCTTTTCCATCCACGGATCATAGTCGATGCCGCTATAGACGACAATTTTGGCGGCCGCGACCGCCCGCGCGACCGAGGGGCTGGCCTCAAAGAGATGCGGATCCTGGTTGGGATTTTCGAGAATGCTGGTGACCGAGACGGCGGCACCGCCGATCTGGCGGGCAACATCGCCATAAAAATTCTCGGCGGCAACCACCCCGAGGGCGCCAGCCTCGGCGGCGGAGGCAAGGCATGCGGCAAGACCAACGCCGGCGACAAAGCCGAAGGGGCGCAGACGAAAACGCGGCATGAGCGAGGTTTCCTGGAGCATGAGGGGCCAAAACGAAACATTATAACGTTTCTTTTTGGCCGGCAATCCCCGGTTTTCAGCCCTGCCGACGGCAAAAACCCCGCCCTGGGACGGGCGGGGCTCACGCGATGCGGTGCGATACCGGTCAGCGAAATCGCTGACCGGTATGCGCGCAGGGTTGGTGTGGCGGCTGCGCGCAACATCAAAAAGATACCAGCCAACCGTCTTCAAGCGACGTGTCATTCTTTCGGCTGGCTGGTATGAAACGCCACTCAGGCGGCGCGGAGGGTCGCGAGGAAATTGTCGATTTCGCCGCGGAGTTTCGCCGATTGGGTGGAGAGTTCGCCGGCCGCCTGCAACACCTCGCCGGCGGCGTTGCCGGCCTCTGAAGAGGTGCGGGCGACGGTGGTGATGGTGGTCGAGACGATTTCGGTGCCGTGCGCCGCCTGGCCGACATTGCCGGCGATTTCGCGCGTGGCCGCCCCCTGCTCCTCGATCGCGGCGGCGATGCTGGTCGTCGCCTCGTTCATCTGCCCGATCATCTCCCCGATCGTGGCGATGGCGGCAACCGCCTGGCTGGTCGCCCCCTGGATGGTCGCGATCTGACCGGCGATCTCCTCGGTCGCGCGCGCGGTCTGGTTGGCGAGATTTTTCACCTCCGAGGCAACGACGGCGAAGCCCTTGCCAGCGTCGCCGGCGCGCGCTGCCTCGATGGTCGCATTCAGCGCAAGGAGATTGGTCTGCGCCGCGATGGTCTGGATCAGCATGATCACATCGCCGATTTTCTGCGCCCCTTCGGCGAGGCTTTTGACCGTCTCGTCGGTGCGCCGCGCCTCGGCAACGCCACGCGCGGCGGTTTCGGCGGAACGGCTGACGAGCTGGTTGATCTCGCCGATCGAGGCGCTCAATTCCTCGGTGGCGGCGGCGACGGTCTGGACATTGCGGCTCGCCTCGCCCGCCGCCTGGGCGACTTTCGCGGTCTGCGCCGAGGCATCCTCGGCGATGCCGGTCATACCGCGCGCGGTGTTCTGCATCGTCGTCGCGGCACCGGCGACGGCGGCGACGATCGCGCCGGCGCTCCGCTCGAACCCATCGGCGAGTTCGAGCCGCGCCAAACGCCGCTCCTCAGACGCCCGCTTAGCCTGCCGCTCCTGTTCGGCACGGAGTTCCGCCCGCTCGATCGCGTTCTGGCGGAATACTTCGACCGCGCGAGCCATTTCGCCGATTTCGTCACCGCGGTCATGGCCGGGGATTTCGGCGCCGAGATCCCCCTTGGTGAGATCGATCATGCGTTGCTGCAAGCGCGAAAGCGGCCGCGTGATGCTGCGCGCAACCAGCCAGGCGATCACGCTGGAGGCGGCGAACAGGGCGAGAATGATCCCCCCGAAACGAAGAAATTTCGACCACAGCGCCGCGCGCAGATCGTCGGTATAGAGCCCCGCGCCGGCATAGAGATTCCACGGCGCAAACGGCGCGACATAGCTAATTTTCGGCAGCGCAACTTTGCTCCCCGGCTTGGGATAATGATAGGAAAGCGTGCCGCCGCCGGCCTTGGCGACGCGGATTTCCTCCTGCACGAAGGGAAATCCCTCGGGATCGCGCACCTCGAACAGATTGGTCCCCTCGCGTTCCGGGGTTGGCCCGAGGATCATCGTCAGGCCATTCATGTCATAGGAGAAAATATAGCCGGTGCCGTTATCGAAGCGGAGCGGGCGCACCGTATCGCGAAATTGCTTGATCGCCTCCTCGCGCGTCAACTGCCCGGCCTCGACCTTTTTTTCGAGGACCGCGGCGACCGACAGCGCCTCCTCCGTCACCGCGCGGAGCTTGGCAATCTTGGCGTCGAGCATGTCGTGATACTGCTCGACCATCGCGAGGCCGGCGATGATCGCGAGCGAAACCAGCGACGCCGCGACGATCATGAGCTGGCGAACGGAGAGCCGTGGCTGGCGCAGCGACGCAAGGGAAAACGGCATCGGAACCTCTTCGAAGACGTGCAAACAGCCCCGATAGTGCCGCAATAAGGTAAAGCAATGGTAACTCGCTATTTGTCCCCGCGTCGGCCGGTGGCGCACCGAACCCCGCGCTCATGATCGGGCGCGCCCGGAGGGGGCGCCGATCGGGCTAGCTACACACCGGCAGCGCCAGGCCCATAGCCGAAATTCGCGATGAAATCGCCGAGCGCCTGCGTGATCGCAGCACTTTGCGCGGGCGAGAGGCGCTCGCGCCATTTGCCGATCAGGCCATCGCCGATATGGCCGCGATGAATATGCGTCACGCGATCGAAAAGGTCAGCCTCGCCGCCATCCAGCCTGTCCTTCGGCAGCTCGCCGACATGCGTTGCGAAATCTCGCACCGCGTTGGTTTCATAACGGCTGAAAATCGCCGTCTTGGTGGCGTCCGCCAGCGCGACACCAAGCCGGGCGGCGATCGCGTCGAGGGTTTCGCGGCGCGCGAAGAAATTGTCCTCATAGCGCAGATAGGGGTGCCCTGCGGCCGCGAACGGGAAAATGCGCCGGGCACTTTGCACGACGCGCGACGCCGCTTTGTCGAAATCCTGGTCGAAACGCTCCATCAACGACACCACGGCATCGCGCGGGTCGCGCACGCTGAGCAGCAGGAGCGGTTGGGCGAGATAGACGAAAGCCGGCAGCGAGTCATCCCCGACATGCATCTTGACGACGACATGCCGGCCAGGGATCGCGCCATCCTGAAGAATGAGCGCGATCGCGTCGGCATAATAGGCGCAGACCCGCTCCACCCCATGAGCGGCGTTCAGCGTCTCACGCACGACATTAAAAAGCCAGGTCGAAGCGCTGCCATAGAGCCCGAGCGTAATCACCAGGCGTGGGGCGGAAACCTGCCCAAACTGTGCCACCTGCGTCACAACCGCCCCTCCCCGACGCCCACCCTCACGAGAAAAACCGCACCAGCCGCCCGCGCGGCGCCCCCAACACCTCGTCATCGCGCATTGCGACCTCGCCACGCAGCACGGTCATCACCGGCCAGCCGGTGACGGTCATACCGTCAAACGGGGTCCAGCCACAGGGGGTTGCCATCTTGGCGTTCTCGATCCGCCGGCGCGCGCCGAGATCGACCAGCGTGAAATCAGCATCATAGCCGGCGGCGATCCGCCCCTTCCCGACCGCGCCGAAGACGCGCGCCGGGCCGGCGGCGAGCAGATCGACGAGGCGCAACAGCGAAAGCCGGCCATGATGCACGTGATCGAGCATCAGCGGCACCAGGGTTTGGACGCCGGTCAGCCCCGCCGCCGTCTCCGGCCAGGGCCGCGCCTTCGCCGCCCGGCTGTGCGGCGCGTGATCGGAGCCGACGCTGTCCACCAGCCCGTCGCGCACCGCGCGCCACGCCGCCTCGACATGGCGCGCCTCGCGAAGCGGCGGGTTCATGACGGCATAGGCGCCGAGCCGCTCATAACAGTCTGGCGCCACTTGCGTCAGATGATTGACCAGCACCTCGACGGTCGTGATGTCGCGAAACGCGCCGAGATAGGCGAATTCCTCCGCCGTTGAGACATGCACGAGATGCGCCGGCCGGCCGGTTTCGCGCGCCAGCGCCATCAGCCGCCGCGTGCCGAGAAACGCGGTCTCGGGATCGCGCCATTCGGCGTGGCGGGCGTAGGGCTCGCCGGCGGCAAACAGCGCCCGGCGTTCGCGGAGGCGATATTCGTCCTCGCTGTGATAGGCGATCCGGCGCCGCCCGGCGCGCATGACGCGGGCCAGCGTCGCGTCATCCTCGATCAACAGATCGCCGGTGCTGCTCGCGGCAAAGACTTTGATGGCACAGACCCCGCGCCCGGCCTCGAGATTGGCGAGCGCGGGGATGTTCTCCCGTGTCGCGCCGACATAGATCCCCATGTCGCAATAGGCCGCGCCCTCGATGTAAGCCTGTTTCCAGGCGAGGCGCTCGGCGTCCACCACTGGCGGCGCGGTGTTCGGCATGTCGAAAACCGCCGTCAAGCCGCCGAGAAGAGCGGCTCGGGTGCCGGTCGGGATAGACTCGACGCTGGCATCGCCGGGATCGCGCAGATGCACATGGGCATCGATGAGGCCGGGGAGCACGTGCAGCCCGCGCGCCTCGATCCGCGTGGGCGCACGCGCGCTCGCCGAGACGCCAAGGGCGACGATGCGGCCATCGCGGACGCCGATCGAGGTTTCCTCGAGCCCCCAAGGCAAGGCGCAGATGCCGTTTTCGATGATGAGGTCGTAGGTTTCTGACATCGGGGCGTCCTTATCAAAGGATAGCGTGTCGCGTTAGAAAAAAACTTCTTTTTCTGAAGAAAAAGAAGCAAAAAGACTTTTGTCCTATTTTCTCGGAGCGCGGCGCCGCGGCGGGAAGGGGCCGATCAGCCGCGAGGCGGCTACGGCCGATCCGGGGTGATCACCACCAATTCCTGCCCTTCTTCCACCATCGCGCCGATCGCCGCGGACACCGCGCCGACCCGGCCGGCGAAAGGGGCGGTGAGGGTGATTTCCATTTTCATCGCCTCCATCACCACGAGCGCCTGGCCGCGCGCGACGGGTGCCTCGGGCGCGACGAGGACGCCGCGGACATAGCCCGGGATCGGGGCGACGATGCGGCCATCGCCTTCGCCCTCGTCGGCCGCCGCCGCGCCCGGGGCGACGACGCGGAAGCGGTATTCCCCCGTCTCGTCGAGCACCACCAACGCCTCCTCGGTTTCGACCACGGTAAGGCCGCGCTGACGACCATCAAGGATCAGGCGCCATCGCGCGCCATCCGCGTGGCCGCGCGCCTCCATTGCCGCGCCATCCGGCAAGGTGAGGCGATAGGCGCCCTCCGCTTGCCAGAGTGCCGCGATCCGGTGATCGCCGTCCTCGGCGCGCAAATGCACATCCTCCGTCGCCTGGCCATGAAGCCGCCAGCCATCCCGCGCCGCCCATGGTGAGGCCGGGTCGGCGCTCGCCCGGGTTTCGCGCGCCAGCACAGCACTACGCCCGGCGAGCACATGGAGCGCCGCGGCCGCGAGCACTGCGGGTGGCGCTGCCGCCGCGGGCGGCGCGAGCAGATCGGGGTGACGCGCGATGAAGCCGGTATCGGGGGCGGCGGCCGCGAAATCGGGGTGCGCGGCAATGGCGCGCAGCAGCGCGAGATTGTTGCGCACGCCGATCAGGACAAACTCCGCGAGTGCCGCGCGCAGCCGCGCCAGCGCCGCCGCCCGGTCGTCCCCATGGACGATGAGCTTGGCAAGCATCGGATCGTAATGCACGCCGACGCGATCGCCCGCGCGCACGCCGGAATCGATCCGCACCGCGGCACTCGCCGCCGGTTCCGCGAGATAGCGGATGATCCCGGTCGCGGGGAGAAAATCACGCGCCGGGTCTTCGGCGTAAATCCGCGCCTCGATCGCGTGGCCGGCGATCGCGAGCTGGTCCTGCCTGCGCGGGAGCCTCTCGCCGGCGGCAACGCGCAATTGCCATTCGACAAGATCAAGGCCGGTGATCATTTCGGTGACCGGATGCTCGACCTGCAGCCGCGTGTTCATCTCCATGAAGTGAAACGTGCCACCGGCGCTGATGAATTCTACCGTTCCGGCGCCGACATAATCGACGGCGCGCGCAGCACGGATCGCCGCCTCCCCCATCGCCGCCCGGGTTGCGGCATCGAGGCCGAAGGCGGGCGCCTCCTCGATGATTTTCTGATGCCGGCGCTGGATCGAACAGTCGCGCTCGAAAAGATGCACGCAGTTGCCGTGCTGATCGGCAAAAACCTGGATCTCGATATGGCGCGGCCGCTCGAGATATTTTTCGACCAGAACACGATCATCGCCGAAAGCGGAAGCGGCCTCGCGCTTGGCACCGGCGAGGGCCGCGGCAAATTCGCCCGGTGTCGTGACGATGCGCATGCCCTTGCCGCCGCCGCCGGCCGAGGCCTTGATCAGCACCGGATAGCCGATTTCGCTGGCCGCCGCGGCGAGCCGCGCCTCGCTCTGATCCTCGCCGTGATAGCCAGCAACCAACGGCACGCCGGCCGCCGCCATCAGCGCCTTCGCCGCCGCCTTCGAGCCCATGGCGCGGATCGCGCTCGCCGGCGGGCCGATGAAAACGATGCCGGCTTCGGCGCAGGCCTCAGCGAAATCCGCGTTTTCCGAGAGAAACCCATAGCCGGGATGGATTGCCGCGGCGCCACTCGCTTTTGCCGCGTCGATCAGCGCTGGGATCGAAAGATAGCTCTGCCGCGCCGGCGCCGGCCCGATCGCGATCGCCTGATCAGCCTCGGCGGCATGGCGCGCGTCGCGATCGGCCTCGGAATAGACGGCAACCGTCTTGACACCCATCCGCCGCGCCGTGCGCATGATGCGGCAGGCGATTTCACCGCGATTGGCGATGAGGATTTTGTCGAACATCGCGGCCTCACATCCGAAAGACGCCAAAGCGCGTGGCCGCGATCGGCGCGTTCAAGGCCGCCGACAGCGCAAGCGCGAGCACGCGGCGGGTTGCCGCCGGATCGATGACCCCATCATCCCACAGCCGCGCGGACGCATAGGTTGGGTTCCCTTGGGTTTCATATTGCGCGCGGATCGGCGCCTTGAACGCCTCCTCCTCGTCTTTTGGCCAGGTTCCGCCGCGCGCCTCGAGATTGTCGCGGCGGATTTGCGCAAGCACCGAGGCCGCCTGTTCGCCGCCCATGACGCTGATGCGGGCATTCGGCCAGAGAAACAGAAAGCGCGGCCCGTAAGCGCGCCCGCACATCGCGTAATTGCCGGCGCCGAAACTGCCACCGATGATAACGGTGAATTTCGGCACATTCGCGGTCGCAACCGCGGTTACCATCTTGGCGCCGTCCTTCGCGATGCCGCCCGCCTCGTATTTACGCCCGACCATGAAGCCGGTGATGTTTTGCAGAAATACCAGGGGAATGCCGCGCTGGGCGCAAAGTTCGATGAAATGCGCGCCTTTTTCGGCGGATTCGGAGAAAAGAATGCCGTTATTGGCGATGATGCCGACCGGATAGCCATGGATATGAGCGAACCCGGTGACCAAAGTCGGCCCGTAGAGCCGTTTGAATTCATCGAGCGCGCTGTCATCGACGATGCGGGCGATGATTTCGCGCACATCGACGCTCTGGCGTGGATCTTTGGGCACGATCCCGTGCAGCTCGGCACCATCGTAACGCGGCGGCAGAGGATCGCGGAGCGCGAGCGCGTGCGGCTTTACGGTGTTGAGATGGCCGACGATACGACGCGCGATGGCGAGCGCATGTTCATCATTTTCCGCGAGATGATCGGCAACGCCTGAGATTTTCGCATGCAGCTCGCCGCCGCCGAGCTCTTCCGCGCTCACCACTTCCCCGGTCGCGGCTTTGACCAGCGGCGGCCCGCCGAGAAAAATCGTGCCCTGGTTGCGGACGATGATGCTCTCATCGGACATCGCCGGCACATAGGCGCCGCCGGCGGTGCAGGATCCCATGACGGCTGCGATCTGCGCGATCCCGGCCGCCGACATCCGCGCCTGATTATAAAAGATGCGGCCAAAATGCTCCCGATCGGGGAAAACCTCGTCTTGGTTGGGAAGATTGGCGCCGCCCGAATCGACGAGATAGAGACACGGCAGTCTATTCTCAAACGCGATCTCCTGCGCCCGGAGATGTTTTTTCACGGTGATCGGGAAATAGCTGCCGCCCTTCACCGTCGCGTCATTGGCGATCACCATGCATTCGCGACCGCTGATTCGGCCGATGCCGGTAATGATCCCGCCCGCCGGCACCGCGTCGTCATAGAGGCCAAACCCGGCGAGCGGCGATAATTCGAGAAAGGGCGCGCCAGGATCGAGAAGGAGACGTATCCGCTCGCGCGGCAGCTTCTTCCCGCGGGCAATATGCCGTGCCCGCGCCTCCGCCCCGCCGCCCTCGGCGATGGCGGCGAGCTTGGCGTTGAGGTCTGAAAGCAGCGTCGCCATCGCCGCTTGATTTTCACGAAATTGCGGCGAACGCGGATCGATCGTCGAGGAAATCTGCATCTCACGCGGTCTCTTGGAACAATTCGCGGCCGATCAGCATGCGGCGGATTTCCGAAGTGCCAGCGCCGATCTCATAGAGCTTTGCATCGCGCAATAGCCGCCCGGTCGGGTAATCATTGATATAGCCATTGCCGCCAAGACACTGGATCGCCTCCAGCGCCATCCAGGTTGCGCGTTCGGCGGCGTAGAGAATGGCGCCGGCGGCGTCCTTGCGGTTGGTTTGGCCACGATCGCAACTTGCGGCGACGGCATAGACATAGGCGCGGGCGGCATTCAGCGTCACGTACATATCGGCGATTTTGCCTTGCATGAGCTGAAATTCCCCGATCGGGCGGCCGAATTGCCGGCGCTCATGGACATAGGGCAAAACCACGTCGAGGCAGGCCTGCATGATGCCGAGCGGCCCGGCGGCGAGAACCGCGCGCTCGTAATCGAGGCCGCTCATCAGAACATTTACTCCCCGCCCAACCGCGCCGAGCACATTCTCCGCCGGCACCAGGCAGTCCTCAAATACCAATTCGCCGGTATTGGAGCCGCGCATGCCGAGCTTGTCGAGTTTTTGGGCGCAGGAAAATCCTTTCATGCCGCGCTCGACGATGAAGGCGGTGATGCCGCGCGGCCCGGCCTCGGGATCGGTCTTGGCATAAACCACCAGCACGTCGGCGTCAGGGCCATTGGTGATCCACATTTTGGTGCCGTTGAGCACATAGCCATCGCCGCGCCTTTCCGCTCGAAGCCGCATCGAGACCACGTCCGATCCCGCTTCGGGCTCGCTCATCGCCAGCGCGCCGACTTTGGTCCCCGCGATCAGGGGTGGGAGATAGCGCGCTTTCTGCGCCGCGCTGCCGTTCCTGCGGATCTGATTGACGCAAAGATTGGAGTGTGCGCCATAGGAAAGCCCAACCGAGGCAGACGCGCGGCTGATCTCCTCCATCGCCACACAATGGGCGAGATAGCCGAGCCCGGCACCGCCATACGCCTCCTCGACGGTGATCCCGAGCACGCCGAGCTCTCCCATTTTTTGCCACAGATCGGCGGGAAACTCATTGTCGCGGTCAATCGCTGCGGCACGTGGCGCGATTTCGGCGTTCGCAAAGCGCGCCACCTGATCGCGCAGCATGTCGATCTCCTCGCCGAGCGCGAAATCGAGCCCGCTCGCGGCATTCGGGATGGCCATGAGCAAATCCTTTCAGGAGAGTTCGGGAAAATCCTCTTCGCGAAATTC
Source organism: Acidibrevibacterium fodinaquatile (assembly GCF_003352165.1). Taxonomy (GTDB): domain Bacteria; phylum Pseudomonadota; class Alphaproteobacteria; order Acetobacterales; family Acetobacteraceae; genus Acidibrevibacterium; species Acidibrevibacterium fodinaquatile. The sequence goes on along the minus strand of NZ_CP029176.1, from coordinate 242,440 downwards.
GCCGGCGGCGCGCTCGGTGCCACGCGCGGCCTCGGCGCGGCGCAATTCGACGCGCCGGATCTTGCCGGAAATCGTCTTCGGCAAATCCGCGAATTCGAGGCGACGAATGCGTTTATAGGGCGCGAGCCGGGCGCGGAGATGCTGAAAAATCGCGAGCGCCGTCGCGCGATCGGCGGCGTGCCCGGCGATGAGGCTGACATAGGCTTTCGGCACCGCAAGACGCAGCGGATCGGGCGCCGGCACAACGGCGGCCTCGGCAATCGCGGGATGCTCGATCAACACGCTTTCCAATTCAAACGGGCTGATGCGGTAGTCAGAGGCTTTGAAAATATCGTCGGCACGGCCAACATAGGTGAGATAGCCCTCCGCATCGCGCGAGGCGACGTCACCGGTGCGGTAAAATTCGCCGGCAATCGCCTCGATACCGCCGTCATCGCTTTGATAGCCGCGCATCAGGCCGGCGGGCGGCGGGTCGAGCGCGATCGCGACCATGCCCTCTTCGGCCGGGTGATCCTCTGCATCCAGCAGCATGATGCGATAGCCAGGGAGCGGCCGACCCATTGAGCCGGGTTTGATTTTTTGCCCTGGCGGATTGCCGATTTGCGCCGTGGTTTCGGTCTGGCCATAGCCGTCGCGGATGGTGAGGCCCCAGGCGCGTTCGACCTGTTCGATCACTTCTGGATTGAGCGGCTCGCCAGCACCAGTCACTTCGCGCAAGCTGGTTTTCCAGGCGGCGAGATCTTCTTGGATCAGCAGCCGCCAAACGGTCGGCGGCGCACAGAGCGAGGTGACGCGGTGGGCGACGATGGCATCCAGCAAATCACGCGCAACGAAGCGTGGCTGGTTGAAAATGAACACGCTCGCGCCGGCGTTCCAGGGCGCAAAAAAGCAGCTCCAAGCATGTTTCGCCCAGCCCGGCGAGGAGACATTGAGATGGAGATCCCCCGGTTGCAAACCAAGCCAATACATCGTCGAGAGATGGCCGACCGGATACGAACGATGGCTGTGCAAGACCAGTTTCGGCCGCGCGGTGGTGCCGGAGGTGAAATAGAGCAGCATCGGATCATCGGCGTGCGTCGCGCCATCGGGCGTGAAATCCGCTGATCCCGCATAGAGGCTTTGATAATCGGTCCAGCCCGGCGGCACCATGCCGACGGCGATGCGCCGCACATTGGGATCGAGCCCGGCGAATTTTTCCGCGGCCTCCCCGTCCGCAACCAGAAAGCGCACCCGCCCGCGCGTGAAACGGTCGGCGAGATCGGATGGCGCGAGCAGCGTCGTCGCCGGCACGACGATGGCGCCGAGCTTCATCGCCGCCAGCATCACCTCCCAGAGCGCAACGACATTGCCGAGCATCAGCAGGATCCGATCGCCGCGCGAAACCCCGAGCGCCCGCAATCCATTGGCGACGCGGTTCGAGCGCGCCGAAAGTTCGGCAAAGCTGAGCCGCGCAGCCCCGGTGCCGGTGATCATCAGCGCCGGCCGCGCCGCGCTCTCGCCGCGGGCGAGATGACCGTCGAACCAATCAAGCGCCCAGTTGAAATTATCGAGTTCTGGCCAGCGGAAATCGCGTGCCGCCGTGGTCAAATCGGTGCGGTGGGTAAAAAGAAAGTCGCGCGCCGCGCGAAAATTCGCAACACTCATGGCACCACCTCGCGGGTCTGCGCCGAAAGCCAGGTGAAGGCCGCGGAAAAATCCTTGCCCGCGAGACCGGCATCGTTGATGCGTTGATAGAGCGACGCCGCGCTCGCCCCGAGCGGGGTTGCGGCACCGCTCGCCTCGGCGGCCTGCTGCGCGAGTTTCAAATCCTTGAGCATCAAGCTGGCCGCGAAGCCGGGTGCATAGTCGCGGTTGGAGGGCGCATTCGGCACCGGGCCGGGAACCGGGCAGTACGAGGTCAGCGACCAGCATTGGCCGGAAGATGTCGAACTGACCTCGAATAATTTCTCGCGCGCGAGACCGAGCCGATCGGCAAGCACGAAGGCCTCGCACACCGCGAGCATGGAGACGCCGAGGATCATGTTGTTGCAGATTTTCGCCGCCTGCCCAGCGCCCGGCCCGCCGGCATGGACGATGTTTTTGCCCATCGCGGCGAGGATCGGCCGCGCCCGCGCGAACGCCGCCGCCTCGCCGCCGACCATGAAGGTGAGCGTCCCCGCCTGGGCGCCGCCAACGCCGCCCGAGACCGGCGCATCCAGCATCGCAAGGCCGGCGGCGGCGGCGGCTTCGGCGACCGCGCGCGCGGTTTCGACATCGATCGTTGAGCCATCGATCAGCAACGCATCGCGCCCGCGCAAGGCCGCGATGACACCGCCATCGCCGAGATAGAGAGCGCGGACATGGGCGCCTGCCGGCAGCATCGAGATCGCGACTTCGGCGCCCTCGCAAGCGGCGATGGCGCTGCTCGCGGCGATACCGCCGGCGGCCTGATGCGCGGCGACGAGCGCGGGGTTGAGATCGAAGCCTCGCACGCGGTGGCCGGCGCGCAGCAGGTTGGCGGCCATCGGCGCGCCCATGTTGCCGAGCCCGATGAAGGCGATGTCTGTCATGCCGCGATCTCCTCTAGGGGCTGTTGCGCGTTATGGAAGAAAACAAAGGTAAATCTCTTCTTTTTCTGAAGAAAAAGAAGCAAAAAGACTTATGTCTGCCGGGCCGCGCCTGCGGCGCTGCCCGACGGGGGAAAGTTTTTTGGTTCTTTTTTTCAAAAAAGAACATTTTTTCCCGCTCATTAGGCGAGCAGATGGCGAGCGATGATGACGCGCATGATCTCGTTGGTGCCTTCGAGAATCCGATGCACGCGGAGATCGCGCAGATAGCGCTCGATGGCGTAGTCCTTGATATAGCCATAACCGCCATGAAGCTGCAGCGCGTCATCGGTGATGCGAAAACAGGCATCGGTCGCGAAGCGCTTGGCCATCGCCGCGCGGCTGGTCGCATCGGGCGCGCCCTGATCGAGGGCGACGGCGGCGCGATGCACCATCAGCCGGGATGCTTCCCACTCCGTCGCCATATCCGCCAAGCGGAATTGCAGCGCCTGGAAATCGGCGAGGCGCTGGCCGAATTGCCGGCGTTCGCGGACATAGGCGAGCGCGAGATCGCGCGCCGCGCGGGCGCCGCCGAGCGAGCAGGCGGCGATGTTGACGCGCCCGCCATCGAGCCCGGCCAAAGCGATGCGGAACCCCTCACCCTCGGCGCCGAGCCGGTTGGCCACCGGCACACGGCACTCCTCGAACGTCACCAGCGTCGTCGGCTGGCTGTTCCAGCCGAGTTTCCGTTCCGGCTTGCCGAACGCAAGACCCGGCGTTCCCTTCTCGACCAGAACGCAGGAAATGCCGCGCGGGCCAGCGCCGCCGGTGCGCACCATCACCGCATAGAGATCGGAAGCGCCGCCCCCCGAGATGAAGGCCTTGCTGCCGTTGAGCACGTAATGCGCGCCATCCCGCCGCGCCGTGGTGCGGAGGCTGGCCGCGTCCGAGCCGGAGCCCGGCTCGGTCAGGCAATAGCTCGCAATGATCTCGCCGCGCATCATCTTGGGCAAAAACCGCGCTTGCTGAGCCTCATCGCCGAAGCGGTCGATCATCCAGGCGACCATGTTGTGGATCGAAAGAAACGCCGCGGTCGAGGGGTCGGCGGCCGCGAGTTCCTCGAAAATCAGCGCCGCCTCCAGCCGCCCGAGGCCGCTGCCGCCATGCGCCTCGCGCGTATAGATGCCAGCAAAGCCGAGGGCGGCGGCGGCTTGCAACGCCTCGCGGGGAAAAATGCGCGCCTCATCCCAGTGCGCGGCGTTGGGGAGGAGAGTTTCGCGGGCGAATTGGCGGGCGGTGTCCTGGATCGCTTGCCGTGTCTCGTCGAGGTCGAAATCCATGCCGTTTGCTCCTCCCGCCGATTGTCTTCCGCCCGTTACCCCGAGGCAAGCGCGTGAGCGGGCATGTTAGCCCTTCCGCGCGATCGTGACACCCCTTCCAAGGGCTTGCGTCGCTCCGTGTCAGCGGTCAAGCTGGCGTGGGGAGAGATCTGATGGACACTCTGGCGAGCGAATTTCTGTTTGAAATGGCGATCGAAGTCGGCGCGCCGGCGGTGATCGGGCCGAACGCTTATGGCGAGCGGCGGGTGGTGCCGATCCGCGGCGGGCGTTTTACCGGGCCGCGGCTCTCCGGGCGCATCCTGCCGATCGGCGAGGACGCATTGGTCGTCGGCGCCGGCGGGCGTACTCTTCTCGATGTGCGGATCGTCCTTGAAACCGCAGATGGGGCGGCGATCTATGTCCGCTATCACGGTCTTCGCACCGGCCCCGAGGCGGTGATGCGCCGGCTTGCGGCCGGGGAGGCGGTCGCGCCGGACGAGTATTATTTCCGCACCGCGCTGATTTTCGAGACTGGCGATCCCCGCTATGCCTGGCTCAACGATCTGCTCGCCGTCGGCATCGGCCAGCGCCCGCCGAGCGGCCCGGTCTATCGTGTCTTCGCGATATCGTGACCAGCAGCGCCGCCGAGATCGTCGATCACCGCGATGACGCTGCGGTTGCGCCCTTCGTGTTTGGCGAGATAGAGCGCGCGGTCGGCGGTCTGTAGCAGCGCCTTGGCGCTGTGGTAACGCTCCGGCCCGTCGCTCGCGATGCCGATGCTGAGCGAAATCCGCCCGAGCGGAATGACTTCATGGACGATGTCGAGCGCCGCGACGGCATCATGGATGCGCTCGGCAATTTCGAGCGCGCCGACGGCGTCGGTGGTCGGCAATAGCACCGCGAATTCCTCGCCGCCGAAGCGCGCGGCGAGATCGCCCGGGCGATGCAGACAGCCTTTGATCGTCGCCGCGAGCCGCCGCAGACAATCGTCGCCGACGAGATGGCCGTAGAAATCATTGAACGGCTTGAAGTGATCGACATCGATCATGAGCAGGGCAAGCGCTGTTTGCTCACGCTGGCCACGGCGCCATTCGCGCTCGAGGGCTTCGTCGAAACTGCGGCGGTTGGCGATGCCGGTCAGGCCGTCGGTCGCGGCGAGAGCGACGAGGGCGGCGTTGGCGGCGTTCAGCTTTTCCTCGGTCGATTTTTGCCGCGAGATGTCACGCGAGCTTGCGATATATTCGCCCACCACGCCGCTTTCGCGGTCGCGCACCGCGCGCACCCGCGTCTCCACCCAAACAAAGCGGCCATTCTTGCACCGGCGGCGATAGGAAAAAACGACGGTATCGCTGCCGGCGGCGAGCTTGCGGAGTTCGACCTTGACCGCCGGCCAGTCCTCGGGATGCACGTCCTCGCGCCAATGGCGCCCGACCTGCTCCTCCGGCGAGAAGCCGAACATCTCCTGCGCCGCCGGCGAGACATAGAGCCGGCGACCGTCGATCGCCATGCGGTAGATCGCGTCGCTGGAATTATCGGCGAGCGCGCGGTAGCGCCGCTCGCTTTCGCGCAGCCGCGCCTGCCGCGCGGCGAGGATTTCGCGAAGCCGCCGCGTTTGCTCCGTCCGCGCCGCCAGCGCCAGCGCGCAAAGACCAAGGATGAAGACGAAACCCTGCGCGATGCGGAGTTTTTCGCCCTGGCTCAGGACCCCGGCCTGAGCCAGCAGCGAAATCGGCCCATGCCCGGCAACCGTGAAGCCGAGGATGGTCAGCGCCGCAAATAGCGTCGCCGCCGCGGTTTCGACCAGTGAACGCCGGCCCGCGATCAGGAGCAGCGGCGGGAATACCAGAAAGCGCAGCGGATAGCGTGACTGCGAGAACACCACGACGCAGACCGCGGCTAGGAAAGCAAAATAGCGAAACGCCGAAAAAAACTGCTTCGCCGCCGGCGGGGCCGGCCGACGCGGCCGGAACAGCGCGAGAATGAGCGGCGTTACGATCATGAAGCCGAGAGCGCTCGCGGCATACCAATCGACCAAATTCTTGGCGAATGCCTCGTCGGCTAAATAAAATCGCGCATCGGCAGCGAAAATCGCCGGGAAGACGGGAGCGGTTAGGGCGGTGACGGCCAAGCGGACCAAAGCGCCCGGCCGCGCCGGATCGGGCCGGGCGCCGAAACGCCCGCGCAGCAGACCATACGCGATCGCCACCTCGGCGAGTTTGCAAACGGCAAGGATGAAGCTGAGCAGCAGGTGATCGCCGCGGCCTTCATTGAGCGCGAAATCGGCGAGCAGGCAAATGAGGAGGTAGCCAGCGAAACGCTGGCTCGGGACGACAAGCAGGGCGCCGAGCAGAACCCCGTTGGCGACCCAGATTGCCGGCGTTTCGCCGCAGAGCCGCGAGAGCACAATCGCCCCCTCGAGCAGGCAAACGAACACCAGAAGGACAGCGATAAGCCCCGGTGGCTTGGGGAATGCGACACGCGCGGACGACAAATGGCCCCCGTATCTGTTGCGATAGGGCAGTGATCTCCTTGAGTTTACAGAAAGAGGCTTAATGGCGGGTTACGCCACCGGCCGATGGGGACGGGGCAAGCATTTTCGTGATCACCTCCCGGCTGTTGGCGCTGAGGTCGGGCCGCCCGGCAAGCTCCGCCAACGCCGCCGCCATCAGAGTCCGGCGCGCGGGTGGCATGCGTCGCCACATCCCGAAGGCCGAAGCCAACCGCGCCGCGACCTGCGGATTGGCGGGATCGACGGCGGCGATGGTTTCCGCAAGCAGCGCATAGCCGTCGCCGGACGCGTCATGAAACCCGACCGGATTGGCCTGCGCGAAGCTGCCGATCAGGGCGCGCAGACGATTGGGGTTGGCGGCAGTGAAATCGGGATGGCGGGTGAGTGCGCGAACGCGCGCCGGCGCCCCCGGCAGCGGCGCCATGCCCTGGATTGCAAACCATTTGTCGAGAACCAGCGGGTCGTGCCGCCACCTCGCGTAAAAGTCGGCGAGCGCGGCCTCCCGCTCCGGCCGCTCGGTCGCGGCGAGCAGGGTGAGGGCGCCGAGCCGCCCGGTCATCGTCGGCGCGGTCTGGAATTGCAGGACGGCCATCGCGATCGCCTCATCGCCGCCGCCGGCAACGAGATAGGAGAGCGCGGCATTGGCGAGCGCCCGCCGGCCCATCGCGGCGCCGTCGATCGCGGGGGAGAAGGCGGCGCGGAGGTTTTCGTATAAAGCGCGGAGCGGCGCCGCGAGAGCCCGCCCAATCGCCGCACGCAGGGATTCCCGCGCCATGTGCAGGGCGTCGACGTCGATTTCCGCCATTTCCTCGGCGAGCTGCGTCTCGGCGGGCAGCGTGATCGCCTCGGCGACGAAAGCCGGGTCGGCCGCGGCCTGATCGAGCAGCGCGGCGATCGCGGCAATCAGCCCCGCATCCGCCGCACGGGCGGCGCCGGTGCGCACGGCGTCAGCGTCAGCAAGCAGAATTTCGCTGGCATAGCGCTGCAGGCAGTCCCAGCGGAGAAACGGATCGGGGTCGTGGGTTGCGAGAAAGCGAAGCCGCTCGCGGCTGAGGCCGAGAATTTTGATCGGAGCCGAAAACCCCCGCCCGATCGCGGCCACCGGACGCCGGCCGACATCCTCGAAATGCCAGGTTTGCGCCGGCTGATCGAGGAGCAGATGGCGCGTGGCGCTTGACGACGCGGTTTCGCCGGCGAGTTTCGCCGCAATCGGGGCGCCGGTTTCGGCATCCAGAAGCCCGAGCGCGAGCGGGATCGGCAGCGCCGGTTTGTTCGGCGCCCCCGGCGTCGGCGGAATGTGCTGGCGGAGATGGAGGGTGAAAATCCCGGTCTCGGAATCATAGTCCTCGGCCAGCGTCACCTCCGGCGTGCCGGCGGTCGCGTACCAGGCAAGGAACGGCGTGAGATCGACGCCGGCGCCGGCGCCGAGTGCCTCGAGAAAATCCTCGATCGTCACCGCTCGGTTGTCACAGGATGCGAAATAACGGTCCATGCCGGCGCGAAAGCGCTGCGGGCCGAGGAGGGAGGCGATCATGCGCACCAGTTCCGCGCCCTTCTGGTAAACCGTCGCGGTATAAAAATTATCGATTTTGTGATAGGAGTCTGGCCGCACCGGATGGGCGAGCGGCCCGGCATCCTCGGGAAATTGGGCCGCGCGCAAGCGGCGGACATCTTGGATGCGCTGCAAGCCACGGCTGCCTTGGTCTGCGGAGAATTCCTGGTCGCGAAACACTGTCAGCCCTTCTTTGAGCGAGAGCTGGAACCAGTCGCGGCAGGTGATGCGGTTGCCGGTCCAATTATGGAAATACTCATGCGAGATCACCGTCTCGATGCCGCGATAATCGGCATCGGTCGCGGTCTCGGGGCGGGCGAGGACATAGCGGGTGTTGAAGATATTGAGCCCCTTATTCTCCATCGCGCCCATGTTGAAGTCCGACACGGCGGCGATGTTGAAGACATCGAGATCATACTCGCGCCCGAAGCGGCTCTCATCCCACGCCATCGCCGCTTTCAGGCAATGCATGGCGTAGTCGGTCTTGTCCTCATCGCCGCGCCTGACCCAGATCGCGAGCTGGACTTCCCGCCCTGAGCGCGTAACGAAGCGATCACGGACAGCGATGAGATCGCCAGCGACGAGGGCGAAGAGATAGCACGGCTTCGGGTGCGGATCATCCCAGGTCGCCCAATGCGTGCCGTCATCGTTCTCGCCATGCGCAACGGGATTGCCGTTGGCGAGAAGAACCGGCGCCATCGCGCGATCGGCGGTCAGGGTCACGCGGTAGCGTGCCATGACGTCCGGGCGATCGGGGAAAAAGGTGATGCGGCGGAAGCCCTCCGCCTCGCATTGAGTATAGAAATTGCCGCCCGAGACATAAAGGCCGGAGAGCGTGGTATTGGCGGCGGGATGGATCTCGGTCGTGGTCTCAAGCGTGAATTGGTCTGGCGGGTCGCGGAGGGTCAGATGATGGGAATGAAGCGCATAGCGCTCTGGCGCGAGATCGGCGCCGTCGAGCCGGAGCGCGCGGAGAGCGAGCCCCTCGCCATCGAGGACGAGCGGCGCCCCCGCCGGCGTCCCGGCCGCGCGACGTACGCCGAGGCGGGCGGTGACGGTGGTGGTTTCCGGCGCGAGAGCAAAGGCGAGGGTGACGGTTTCGACAAGAAATTCCGGCGGACGATACTCTGAGAGGCGGATCACGGGGGCAGCGGAGGTGTCACTCATGGTCGCTCCAGGGGCGCAAAGCCGCCACCTTAAGCCATTCCGGCGTTACTTCCCAAGGTAGAAATGTCCGCATTAATTTCCCCGCTCAGGACGAAATCCTCAGAGCTTGAAAATCTTTCTGAGGGCCGTTGACGGCAGGCGGCGCGATGCTGTCGTGATGATGAGGATGGAGCGAACGCCAAAGCGAGGCTTATCCCACATCGAGGGATCGCCCAAATCATGCGGCAATTGCGCCCGTGCCACTGCCCGGCTATAGGACCGCCTCACGAGGGTATCTCAAAAGGTTTCTCGACACGCAAGGGCCGACGTAGCTCAGTGGTAGAGCAACTGATTCGTAATCAGTAGGTCGTCAGTTCAATCCTGACCGTCGGCACCATTTCTCAATGACTTAATCGGTGATGTTTTGCTCCTCGGGGGCACAAGCTCTTTCGGGGGCACACCGGGGGTGGGCTCGCTTGGCGCGCGATCGGCGCGCTCTCAGGCGGCGCGGGTGAGGTGATAGGTGCCGCGTGCGGCTTGGGTGATGATGCCCATGCGGAGCAGGCCGGCGAGCACGGATTCCACCTTCGGGCGCAGCGCGCGGCCTTTGAAGCGCAGCGCGATTTCGTTCGCGCTGATCGCGCCGGCGGCGGCAGCGCGCCGCCGGCGGGGAGGGTTCATTGGCGAGGCTTCATGCCGCCCTGTCGCCTCACGTTCGTCTGGAGGCGGAAGTGGGAAGTCCATAAAATACCGCGGTCGAAGCCCTATCAAACAACACGACCCTGCTCACAGCACCACGCGAAGACGGTGCGGCGGTGCGGCGCGGGAAGGAGATTGAATTGTGGCTGAGGCGCATGATAACTTGGGCGATATTAATATTTGAGACGAAGCGACGGAGGGATCGTGTGATATTTCGGTAAATGGCGATGGCTTCTAGCTTCGCCCTGATGTTGGGCCATGGCGTGGCGGTTGCGCAAACCGCAGTCTCGACACAACTCGGGGCTGATGGCTATTGGAGCAATTCCAGCACTTGGAATCCTGCGATCGTCCCGAATAATACCAACCTGCCTATCCAATGACCGCTTTGATCCAGTCTTGTTGGGTGGTCGAAGCGATTTGTTTTGGCATTTGCATGAACTTGTTCCAGGCGTTTCGGCAGGCGGCAAGGATTTCGTCGTAGCTGTTCCAGACCTGATGGCTTAGGAAGTTGCTGCGCAGAAATTGCCAGATGTTTTCGACTGGGTTGAGCTCTGGCGAATAGGGCGGCAGCGGTAGCAGGCTGATGTTGTCGGGCACCGGCAAACGTTCGCCGGCTTGATGCCAGCCGGCGCCATCGAGCACCAGCACGGCGTGCGCACCGGGCGCGACCTGCGTGCTGATTTCCCGAAGATGCTCGGCCATCGCCTCGCTGTTGACCGCCGGCATGATGATGGCGGCACCAATACAACGTTCTGGGCAGACGGCACCAAACAGATAGGCGGAGTCATGGCGATTGTCGCGCACCGCCAGTGGTCGGGAACCCCGTTCTGCCCAGACATAGCTCAGGGTTCCCTTCTGACCGACACGGGCTTCATCGGCGAACCACACCTCGATCGGCTTACGGGCCGCCGTGGCCGGGATCGCCGCCGCTACCAGGCCAGCGAAGTCTTTTTAAAAATGTCCTGTGCCGCAGCGTCCTTCTTCGGATGATACGGACGCGGCTGGACCCGCGTGAACTTGAGCCGCCGCAACAGTCGGCTGATCGACGTCTCGTGCAGGGTAACCGCAAACTCGGTCTCGATCCGTCGCTGCAGGTCGACACAGCGCCACCGCACCACGCCGTCACGCTCCAGGTCCGGGCCCTGCCTGACCCATGCCGCGATCTGCGCCTGCTGCGAAGCCGACAATCGGGGTGGCGGTCCGTTGCGGCGCGGCGCATCGCCCAGTCCGTCAGGTCCCAATCCATTGTAACGGTGCACCCAGTCGCGCAGCGTCTGGCGGTCCATGGCACAAGCCTCGGCCGCATCGCGCCGAGACCAGCCTTCGAGAACAAGAGCAATCGCCAGCAGCCGCCTCGAAACTTTCGCATCCGTCGCACGAGCCGCCCGCTCGCGCAGCGCCATAGCCGACAAGTCCAAACGCGTTATCGCTACCGTCATCGCAAGCCTCCTCCGGGGAAGCTCAGCGAATCATACCCGCCCGAGCCGCGCCAACTCACATTCGAGTCAACGGAACCTCAGGTTGGTATAACACCGCTGAAACCACCTATGATACCGGTCAGCGAAATCGCTGACCGGTATGCGCGCAGGGTTGGTGTGGCGGCTGCGCGCAACATCAAAAAGATACCAGCCAGCCGTCTTCAAGCGACGAGTCATTCTTTCGGCTGGCTGGTATGACACGACGATAAATGAAGCCTCGGTTTTCCTCGACCAGAAGGCCGAGGTGAATTCGCTCAGTATCACCAACAATAGCAGCCCAGAGACGCTGCGGCCGGAAAATCTCACGGTCGATACTAATTTCCAAAACGCTGGCCAAAGCCTGTTCGTCTCGGCGAGCAACCTGCTGGTCAAGAGCAATCTTTCCAATACCGGCAGTCTCGAAACCTATAACGCGAATGCTCCCACGACCGGCCCGGCCGCCCACATCACCGTGGACGGCACGCTGACGAATTCCAGCAATGGCAACGTGACCCTCGGTGGCTACGCCCCGGATACCCTGACGGTTGGAACCCTGGTCAATGATGGCGCCGGCAATAGCGGTCTGCCGCCCTCTCTCTCTATCCCGACCGGAGCGACACTCACCGTCAAGAACCAACTCGATCTCGAGGGGTGGCGTCGCGGTTTGTGTGGAAATTGCCTTTGGCGGCGTCTCCGGTTTGGGGAGCATGACGAGGTCAGGCGACGAGATCAAGAGGCATTGAGGCGGGTGGCTCTCCGAGGCTCTGCCACCCGTCGACTTTGCGCATGGTGACCTGCCCGGATGCGAGCAATGACCAGAACAGCATCGCCGCGGTCTCTGCCGAAGGCAGGACGGTCTGGGTTTTGATCCGGCGCTTGAACTCCTCGTGCAGGCGTTCGATCGCATTCGTCGTTCTTGCCGATTTCCACTGGCTTTTGGGCAATCGGGTGAAGGTGAACAGCCGATCGCCGGCTTCCTCAAGGCTGTCGGCGACACCGCGACATTTCAGGCGCCATTTGGCCAGGAACAGCCGGCGCCGGCGCATCACCTCGGCGCTGGTATCGGCGTAGATCATGTCGTTGTAGTCGGCCGTGATCTCCTCGTGCAGCGCCTCGGGAGCGTGCGCGAGCAGATTTCGATGCTTGTGGACTGTGCAGCGCTGGGTCGGCACCTCGGGCCAAAGGCTGGCGAGGGCGCGTTCGAGGCCGGCACCGCCATCGATCAGCAACAGGTCCGACGTCCGCAGACCCCGCGCGATCAGGTCATCGAGCACCGCCCGCCAGGCGGCCTCGCTCTCGCCACCCATGTTCTTCACCGCCAGCAAAACCTTCTGCCCGTCGCGGCGGACGCCGAGAACGACCAGCAGCGAGATGTTGGTCGCTTTCCGGTCGAGCCGGACCTTCACCACCGTGCCGTCGAGGATCAGCCTGACGGTATCCTCGTCGGCCAGGCTCCGCCGGTTCCAGCCGTCCCAGTCCGCCTTGACCTTTCTCCACGTGCGGCTGACCACGTCCTTGCCCACTGCCCCCTTGAACAACGCCCCCAATGCCCGCCTTACCCGCCGCGTGTTCGTGCCGGCGAGATAGGTCGCCGCAATCAACGCCTCCACCTGCTTCGTCATCCGGGCATAACGAGGCAGCGTGGCACTTTGCCATTCCGCCGTTCCACCCCCGGGCTTCGGCATCCGCCCCCGCGGCACCGTAATCTCGAGCGGGCCGAACGAGCCGAGGATTTGCCGATGACGGACACCATGGCGATATCCTGTTGCCTCGCCACCACGGCGATATCGCTCCCGCCCAAGCGCCGCCGTCAGCTCCTCCTCGAGCATGGTCTCAAGGAAACCGCGGATCCGCTCCCGCAGGCCCGCCTCGATCGGGTCAAACCACGCCGTGCCATCAAACAGGCTGGTTTCCGGCGTCGCTGTGCTATTCTTCTCCATGGCGTGATCTCCCTCGGCGCTCAAACGCCGAGCCTGGTGGTTGAACTCACCCGGAGATTACGCCACCCAGAATTATGGGATGGCCCGCTCCTTTCCCCCGGCGGTGTATAGTCTGCTGGGGCCAGCGAAAGGAAAGTGCCATGACGAAAGAGATCGCGGTATTGGGGATCGATCTGGGCAAGAACAGTTGCAGTCTCGCGGGGTTGGATGCGAGCGGCGCGGTGGTGAAACGGCGCCGGATGCGGCCGGACAGCGTGACGGCCTTTACGGCGAAGATCCCGGCGTGTGTGATCGCCATGGAGGCATGCTGTGGCGCCCATTATCTCGGGCGGCTGTTGGCGGCTCAGGGTCACACGGTCCGGCTGATGTCGCCGGAATATGTGCGCCCGTATGTGAAAGCGCAGAAGAACGATGATCGGGACGCCGAGGCGATCGCTGAAGCAGCGACCCGGCCGACGATGCGCTTTGTAGATCTCAAAAGCGAGGAACAGCTTGACGTGCAGACGTTGCATCGGGCGCGGGATCGCCTGGTGGTGGAACGTACGGCGCTGATCAATCAGCTACGCGCTATCCTTCTTGAACGGGGGATTACCGTGCCAAAGGGGCGGAGCAAGCTCGCGCAATATCTGGTGGGGCGGTTCGATCAGAACGACGGAGGTAGCATCGCGTTGTCTCCACGAACGCAAGCGCTCATTGCCGACATGCGGAAGGAATGGCGCGAACTGGATCACCGGATCGAGGCTTTCGACGACGAATTTGTTGCTCGTGCCCGCGCCGATGAGGCGGCCCGCAGGCTGCTTTCGATCCCTGGTATCGGCCCGGTCAACGCCACCGCGCTGATCGCCGCGATCGGCAAGGGTGAGAGTTTCGGTCATGGCCGCGATCTTGCCGCCTGGCTGGGTTTGGTGCCGCGTCAGATCACGACAGGCGGACGACCCCGGCTTGTCGGGATCAGCAAGCGCGGCAACAAATATCTGCGCAAGCAGTTGATCCATGGTGCACGCTCCGCCCTGCCAGGTCTGCTGACCAGCGCCACGCCACTCGGCGGATGGCTGCGGGGGCTGATCACCAGGGTGCATAAGAACGCCGTAGTCGTCGCATTGGCCAATAAGCTGGCACGGATTGCGTGGGCCGTCTTACGTCACGGCGACAAATTTGACGCCAAAGCCGTTGGTGTGACGGTGTGACCGAAATCGACCGGTGCTGATATGATGATCGGCTACCGGTCCATGATGTTTGCGGGTGGTGGAAGAAAGATGGCCTGACAGTCGATCGGTGTTCTGGAAATCTGATGTGTGGAATGGCGGACTTGTCGCCGACAGAATTATGAGAACCAGAGCGCGCGGATCTCCATCTTGGTCGAGAGCTTGCTCTGAGGCCGGATACGTTGACGCAGACTGACCAGTCCATCGGAAAAATCACTTGCAGGCGGGGCGGGCCATACGTTCCACACACTTCACGACGCCACCCGCTACCAGGCCAGCGAAGTCTTTTTAAAAATGTCCTGTGCCGCAGCGTCCTTCTTCGGATGATACGGACGCGGCTGGACCCGCGTGAACTTGAGCCGCCGCAACAGTCGGCTGACCGACGTCTCGTGCAGGGTAACCGCAAACTCGGTCTCGATCCGTCGCTGCAGGTCAACACAGCGCCACCGCACCACGCCGTCACGCTCCAGGTCCGGGCCCTGCCTGACCCATGCCGCGATCTGCGCCTGCTGCGAAGCCGACAATCGGGGTGGCGGGCCGTTGCGGCGCGGCGCATCGCCCAGCCCGTCAGGTCCCAATGCATTGTAACGGTGCACCCAGTCGCGCAGCGTCTGGCGGTCCATGGCACAAGCCTCGGCCGCATCACGCCGAGACCAGCCTTCAAGAACAAGAGCAATCGCCAAAAGGCGCCTCGAAACTTTCGCATCCGTCGCACGAGCCGCCCGCTCGCGCAGCGCCATAGCCGACAAGTCCAAACGCGTTATCGCTACCGTCATCGCAAGCCTCCTCCGGGGAAGCTCAGCGAATCATACCCGCCCGAGCCGAGCCAACTCACATTCGAGTCAACGGAACTTCAGGTTGGTATCATCCGTTTCAAGCTGATTCAGCGGATGTGCATACGCCTTGATAAAGGCGGCCTGCTTCTCGGGGGTGAGCTTGAGCGCGACCGCTTGCGGCTTGCGATGGTCCATACCCAGCCGGTGCAGTCGCGCGATCAATGAGCTGGACCCTGTGATGAGGAGCAGGGGCCTAGAGCAAGGTAGGTTTTGATTGAACCATCCTGTTCAATCAAAACCGGCCAACTTGCTCGCCAAAATAGGGGTAGAGCGTGATCGACTTAAACCGATCGTGCTCTAGGAAATTAAGTTGGCAGTTGCGCCGTTCCGATCTCCATGAAAATCAAGCTGCTTTTTGCTGCTGTTGTGGCTGTGGAGATGTGGTCGACGCGGTAGCGTCGTCCAAGCTCGCCGCCACGGCGAGCGTCAGAGCCGCGCGACGAAGACTTTGTCCATCCACCGGCCCTTGCCGTCCATCGAGATTTTGATCCCGGCACCGGTCAGAATGACGGTGAATTCCGTCGAAGTGAATTTCGACCCCTGGACGGTGTTGAAGATCTTTGGACTGCCGAACCGCGCCAACGCCGCCTCGAGCGCCGAGACGCAGAACCCGGTGTCCATCAGATACAGAAAGTCCCGGTCGATCACCAGAGCCCGCGGCAAATAGGGATAGATCTTGTGCCCGGCCCCGGGGCATGCTCGGCCGCGAGCATCGCCCCATCCGGCGCGACCCCGGGATTGACCAGCGCAGGACCAGCGCGTCGATCCGCCGCATCAATCTTCCGTCTTGCCTTCGTCGTCATCATCCGCTCCGTCTATCACGACGGAACGGCACTCTATCCAACTACGCCCCCGGTCCCATTTCCAGGGGCTAGTTCAGCCTGTCGTGAGGGGGCTTATACAAGTTATATCACTCTGTTGCCTTGGTGAGCCCGGTGGGATTCGAACCCACGGCCCCAAGATTAAAAGTCTTGTTCCATGCGGACACGAGCCCGCGTGTCCGAACTCTGCCGGCGCTGGAACCTAGGCAAATAGCCGCATACAGCGGAAACCCACAGAAAGACGTTGCACGATTTTGCATAAAAGCGCATATTTCGTGCGGACACGATCCGGACACGATGGTTGGTGCAATATGACAACGAACGACCAGGGGAAGGCGCAGACGACCGAGGGGCATGCGCAAAGATCGAAAATCAGGGGGCCGGCGGCTGACGAGAAATCTGCTGCGCCGTTCACTGATCGGGCCGTTCGTGATCTCCCCGTGCCGGAGCGCGGCAACCGCATCTATTACGACCCGGGGATGCGCGGCCTTGGTGTGCGCGTGACCTCGGCCGGGGCGCGGTCCTGGGTGCTCAATTATCGTGCGGGGGGCATCGAGCGGCGCCTTACCATCGGCGATGCGAGCGCCTGGACTGTCCGCGCTGCCCGCGCCCGTGCCGCGGAACTGCGCCGCGAGATCGATGCCGGCGCCGATCCCATGGCCGAGCGCCATAAGGCCCGCCTCGCGCCGACCGTGAACGACCTCGCCGACCGTTTCGCGGCGGAATACCTGCCCAAGAAACGGGAGAGCACGCAAGACGAGTATGGGCGCTTGCTCCGCGTCCATATCCGCCCCGCTCTCGGCGCCAAGAAGGTTGCGGACCTTCGCCATGCCGATATCGAGCGCATGCACGCCAGAATCGTCGCGGCCGGCACACCCTATGCCGCCAACCGCGCCGTGGCGGTGCTGAGCCGGATGCTGAGCCTCGCCGTCAAATGGGAGATGCGGGCGGACAACCCATGCCTGGGCATCGAGCGGGCGCCTGAGCAAAAGCGCGAGCGCTTCCTCACCCCGGCCGAGATCGCACGTCTAGGCGAGACACTGGCGGCGCACCCCGAGCGGACCAGCGCCAATGCCGTGCGGTTGCTGCTGCTCACCGGCGCGCGCAAGGGGGAGACCTTCGCCGCCCGCTGGGCTGATTTCGACCTTGAAGCCGGGATATGGTCCAAGCCGGCCGCGACCACGAAAACCGCCAAGCTGCATCGCGTGCCCCTTTCGCCGCCGGCGTTGGCGCTGCTCACCGAGATGAAGGCCGAAGCCGACAAAGAGAACGGCCGTCGCGCCGCGCACAATTTGCCGCCGATCGAATGGGTTTTCCCGAGCGCGAACGGCCAACCCCTCGCCTCGGTCAAGAATTTCTGGAAATCTGTCTGCAAGAGCGCTGGCCTGACGGGCGTGCGCGTGCATGACCTGCGCCATACCTATGCCGCCATCCTGGCCTCGGCAGGGCTGAGCCTGCCGGTTATCGGCGCCCTGCTCGGGCACACCCAGGCCGCCACAACCCAGCGCTATGCGCACCTGATGGACGATCCGTTGCGTGCCGCGACCGAGCGGGCCGGGGCGATCATCACCGGCGCCGGCAAGCCCTCCGCCGAGATCGTGCCCATGACCGGCAAGCGGGGCGGATAGGGATTGCTTAATACCGTGATTGATACCATATTAGCCGCAGCATGACGCGCGCGGGCAAGACGCTTGAGGATATGCGAGCAAACCCCCGTGACTGGCGCATTGCCAGCCTGGAAGCCGTGGCGCTCGCCCATGGCGCCAATGTCCGCAAGCCGGGCGGCAGCCATGTGGTGTTTGAGCATCCCGCGCTCACCGAGGCGCTGACCGTGCCCGCCAGGCGCCCGATCAAGCCCGTCTATGTCCGCCGTTTCGTGCAGTGGATCGACACATTGAGAGGCGACGATGAACAAGCATGACCCCGTGACGCGGGAATATCCCTTCACCCTGCGCCCGCTGAGCGCCGAGGATGGCGGCGGCTGGCTGATCGAATATCCCGACCTCCCCGGCTGCATCGCCGATGGCGAGACCCCCGAGGAAGCGATCGCCGCCGGGCGCGAGGCAAAGGCCGCCTGGATCGCCGCTATGCGCGAGGCCGGCCGCGACGTGCCAGCCCCCGGCGCCGATCCGACCGCTGCCTATTCCGGCAAATGGCTGCTGCGCACGCCCAAGAGCCTGCATCGCCGCCTCGCCGAGCAAGCCGCACGCGAGAACGTCAGCTTGAACACGCTGGCCGTCACGCTGCTCGCGCAAGGAATCGGCGAACGCACCGCGCCCCGCTGAAACGAAACGGGCCGGGGCAGCGTTGCGAGCGCTCCCCGGCCCTCGACCGCCAAGGAGTGCGCCGATGGCTGATCGCGACCGCGAAGATAGCACACTAGCGGCCACCCGGAAAACGATAACTTCGGACGACGTGCGCCGGCTCGTCGATCATCGCGCCATGCCGCATTTTCAGGGCGCGGACGGGCAGTTGCGGCCGGCATACGAGGCGTTGCGGCCTGAGTGGCGCGCTGTTTACGATCGGCTGCGCTCTGATCCAGATGGCAAAGTTTCTGCGGCTCTCAACAAACTTCGGAAACATGACCCCGCGCTGGTGCTCGCGGAATTGATGCTTGCACTCCAAACGGCTGCCCGCCTGCCGCTGCTCAAGCGCGCGCGGGACCAGGCCGCAAAGCATCGCGAGCGCGCACGCCGGTTGCATGAAATCGCCGCCGACATCGAGGGGGAATCCCCTCCCGGCGCAATCGACCTCCGCGCTCGCGGGCTGCGCGCGATTGCTGATCAATTCGCACTCGACGCCGACACAACCGAAGAAAGTTTAATGAACGGCCCCTGGTCGCGGAAAAACGATGATGACGCGCGCGCATTTGCCGGCGCCGCTGCCCGCGACCTCGCGCGGCGGCTGTTCGGCGAAACACACGCTGACCACGCGGCAATTTCGATGCTCCTGAGCGCCGCGATCGGAGCGGACATCCCCCTCGCGGCAGTCGCCAACGCCCTTCGCTCCACTGTCCGAACAACTACACGTTCGAAGGCCAAAACCCCGCGCGAACGTGTATTTTCGAAAATCCGCTGATAGAAACTGCAAGAAAAAATTTGCCTGCCGACGCGTTTTGTGGTGCACCGACGGGAAATGCGAAGATAATGCAGCGCATCGAAACTTTTCGGAGTGACTTCGATGCACGCGCAAAACGCAACCGACCCGCTCGCTGGCCCGCCCGCTGACCGCGCCGAAATCGTCGGCGGCCGCTGGACGCTTCCGATGATCGCAGCCGCGCTAAACTGCACTGAGCGCGCAGTCTATGATCTCGTTTCCCGGCTGCAACTTCCCTATATCCGTGTTCTGGGCAAGCGATTTTACGATCCCGCTGACATCCGCCGCGCCCTGGAACGTGATGCACAAAACCGCGCGCCCGGCCGAGGCCGCCCGCGCAAATCCGCCGCATAACAACCCCGCCGCGCGGCGGCGCGACGGGGCGGATCGGCGAAATTCTCGACGGCATCGGGAGTTTACGCGATTTCGTGACCGACCGCAAGCGCCGTGCGGCCTCAACCGAGGACCGCCGAAATGGCAATTTCGATCTCCACCCCGAAGCCGGTAGAAGTGATGCCGGGCGCCAAAGCCGTTGATTCGGCTGGCGTAGTTTCCGACTCGCCTGAAGTGAACGCTCGTTGCTCGCGCCTCGATGAGATCGCAGCCGCGGCCCGCGGAATAATGCGAACCTCAATTCGTGACCTCGGCGCGCTCCTTCGCGAGGCAAAAGCGCTGCTGCCGCATGGGAAGTTTGAGGGATGGGCGCGGCGCGAGCTTGGGGTTTCGCCCCGCTCGGCCGAAAATTATATGGCGGCATCGCGGTTCCTTGAAGGCAAACCCGAAACCCTTTCGCATTTGCCGCCCAGCGTAATCTACAGACTCGCCGCCCCATCGGCTCCGGCCGATCTCGTCGCTGACGTTCTGGGTGGGGGACTCGACCCCCGCGACATCAAAAAACGCCTGGATGACGCAGATCGTGCGCGGCGGGAAGCCGAATGGCACGCCCGTCTCGCGCAGAAGCGCTTTCGCCGGCGCGTCGCACATCTCCATCCGACCGCGCCCGAGCCGGCGGTGGCGCCGGCACACGCGGAGAGCAATCGCCCCGCCGAGCTGGCAAAGTTGGCCGCCCGGCTCTTTGAATCCGGGCTCGCGCGAGACGTGCTTGAGATTTTGCCGAACGCCGAGCGGCGGACCGCCCTCGCCGGCCTCCTCGCGGAGCGCGACCGATGAGCAGCCGCGAGATTGTCGTTTCCGATTGGAAACCCCTTCGCCGCGGCACGCTGCGCGGTTTCGTGACCGTATCGATGCCGTCGGGCATGATCGTGCGCGAGGTTTCGATCGGGCAATCACACGGCCGGGCATGGGCGATGCCGCCCTCGAAGCCGATGATCGACCGTAACGGATGCGTGATGCTCGACGACGCGGGTAGGCGGCGATATTCGCCGGTTATCGAGTTCATATCGAAATCGGTTCGCGATCGCTGGTCGTCCTCGGTCGTCGACGCCCTGCGCGAGGCGCACCCCGAGGCGCTCGCGAATGAGTGAGCCCGTCGCCTGCATCACGGTTTTTCACAAAACCCGCGGCCCGCTCACCAAGCGCATCAGCCTCGTCGATGGCGCCCTCCGCGCCGATGGGTCGGCGTGCGTGATGGTCGAAGGCGAGGCGGAGGTTCTCCCGGCGCCGTCGGCAAACGCGCTTGCGCGCGTGATCGGCTCGCTCGATTCGGCGCAGGCGCTCGCGATCGGCGTGCTGCGAGACGGAACCGCGGCGCGCGTCGTCACCCGGCGAGCGCTCAACGGGCACGCCATGCCCGGTGTCATTGCCCGAACGGCGGAGGCGATTTTTTTCCGCCCGCAAGCGCCGGCCTGGACGTTGATCGATTTCGATGCGAAAGGCATGCACCCGAGCGTGCGCGCGAAGATCGACGAACTCGGCGGATTCCTTGCCGCGCTCGCAACGATCCTGCCCGACCTCGATCGGACCGCGCGCGTTGTTCGCGCCTCGACCAGCGCTGGCCTGCGGAGATTGGACACCGGCGAGAAGTTGCTAGGTAGCGACGGGCGGCATGTCTATCTGCTCGTCCGCGACGGCGCCGATATCCCGCGCTTTCTCCGCGCGTTTCACGAGCGCGCTTGGCTCGCCGGTCTCGGTTGGATGATGGTCGGCGCGGGAGGCCAAGCGCTCGAACGCAGCATCGTCGATAGAATGGTTGCCAGTCCTGAGCGCCTGATTTTCGAAGGCGCGCCAATCCTTGAGCCCCCGCTTACGCAAGACGCCGAAGCGCGCCGCCCGATCGCAACCGAGGGCGAGGCGCTCGACACCCTCGCCGCGATGCCGCCCCTAACGATCGTCGAACGTGCCCGGCTCGACGAATTGCGTGCTGCGGAGAAGCACCGCCTCGCGGCCGATCTCGCACGCGCGCGCGGGGATTTCATCGGCCGGCAAGCGGAGAAAATTGCGGCCCGCACTGGCGCCAGTGCGAGCGCGGCACGGCGGATCGCCGAGCGGCACGCGGATGGATTTCTTTGGCCGGATATCGAACTCCCATTCGACGACCCCGGCCTGGCAGGGCATACCGTCGCGCAGGTTCTCGCCGATCCCGCGCGCTACGTCGGCGAGACCTTGGCCGATCCGCTCGAAGGCCCCAACTACGGCCGCGGCGTCGCAAAAATCATGCTCCGCCCAGACGGTTCGCCGTGGATTCACAGCTTCGCGCATGGTCGGGCGATTTACGAATTGCGCTTCGACGCGACCGCAATCCGCAAAGCGATCTCCGGTGCGAGGCGCGAGGATGTCGTCGATGTGTTCGTTCGCATGGCGACCGCGGGCGACCTCAAAGACGACGAAATTGACGATCTCATCGAGCTTGTCTCTCGCGCCTCCGGCCTCGGCAAGCGCGCGATCACGAAGCGGCTCGATGCCGAGCGGGGCGAAAAAAATGCCCGCACCGCCGAGGCCGAAGCCGAGCGGCGAGCCGCCGAGCGTGATGATCCGCGCCCTCGGATCGAGGCTCCGTTTCCGGACGCGCCGTGGTTGCCCACGATGGCGACGCTCAACGCCGTGCTCGGCGCCTCGGCCGCGCTCGAACCGCCGTTCCGCGACGTTGAAGGCTGCTTGTGCCACGTCCGCGAACGCAGCATCGCATCGCTGCACCTTCTGACGAGTGCCAGCGTGAACGGCGCGCCGTTGCCCGATGATGCGCCGGCGGCGCCCCCGCAACCGCTCATCACCCGCCTCGACGAGGCCGCAGCCGCCGAGATGATCGAGCGGCATATCGATTTTTACAAGCAGAACTCGGAAGGCGACAAAATCCCGGTTCATCTGGCGGGGCCATTCGTCCGGCATTTCTCGAAACGCGACGACGCGGCGTTGCCAACGGCGACCGCCGTGTTGTCGTTGCCGATCGTCACCATCCGCGGCGAGATGCTGGCGGGGCGCGGGCTTGATCGGCGGCTCGGCGTGGTGTTTCGCATTCCCGAGCCGTTGATGGATGCGCTGCCCGACCGCACAGAGATCAGCCCGAGCCGAGTCGCAGCGGCGATGCGCTTCCTCGCGGACGAGTGGCTCGCTGACGTGCAAACCGACTACCAGGGAAAATGCGTGCTCATCGCCCTGGCGCTTTCCGTCATCGAGCGGGCGTTGTTTCCCGAGAGGCCGGCGTTTTTCATCACCGCCGCGAAGCGCGGCAGCGGCAAAACCACCGTTGCGAACATGATCTCCGCGGGTGTGCTCGGACGACGTGCGGCCGCGGCGGGATGGTCGAACGACCCGGAGGAACGACGCAAGGCGATCTTCGCTTATTTCGGCGAGGGTGCCGATCTCCTCGTGTGGGACAACATCTCGCTCGGAACCGTGGTTCGATGCCCGACGATCGAGAAGGTCCTCACCGCCGAGACCTTCACCGATCGCATCCTCGGCGTGTCGGAACAGAGAACCGTGCCCGCGACGACAATCAAGATTTTTACCGGAAACAACGCCACGCCGGGCGGCGATATGTCCTCGCGTTCGTTGATCGCGCGATTGCAGGCCGATCGGCCCGACCCGGAAAACCGGGAGTTTCGTCATGCCGACCCGGTCGCATGGACGCTCGCGAACCGGCCGAAGATTCTGCGCGCGCTCTATATCCTGCTACTCGCCAACCCTCAGCTTCGACCAGCGTCCGCGAAGCCGGCGCAAACCAGGTTCAAGGCGTGGTGGCGGCTCGTCGGGTCGGCCGTTGAGCACGCAGCGGCGGAGCACGTGACACACGTCAACTCCCTCGCGATGGACGCCGCGCCAGGCTGCCCGCCGGCGCCCATGCGGTTCCGCGACGTTTTCGCGGCCTCCGAGACAGACGACGAGCAAACATCCTCGCTCGCGACAGTTCTCGACGTTTGCCGGCGCGAGTGGCCCGCCGGATTCACCGCCGCCGACCTCGCGAATTATCTCTCGCGTCTCGATCCCGCGGCGGAAGCGTTGAAATCGGCGCTCGAACTGGCGGCATCGAAGTCGATCAAAATCGTTTCGGCGCCGGTGCTCGCGTGGCGGCTCAAAGCGATCGTCGATGCGCCTTGCGACGTTGCCGGGGTCGTCGTGGCGCTCCGTTACGCCCCCGACCACCGTGGCGGGACGTTCGCGGTGCGGCCGTGTCGTTGAGGCCGTGATCCCCGCCCCCACCCTCCGCCGCCTTGTCGGCGCCCTCGCGCTTGCGGCGTCGTCATCGGGCGCGCCCGACGGCGAGCGGCTGGCGGCTCTCGGGGCTGCCGAGCGCCTCCTCGCGGCGCACGGGCTAACGCTGGCTGACCTCGCGGTCGCCGCACCACGCCCCGCGCGCCCCCCGGCCCCTGAACCGGCAGCCTGGTCCGCTCCCGACGGCGATTTGCCGCCCTGGCGGGTGATGGTCCGCGACCTCTGCGATTATGCAGAGCGGCTGACCGAGTGGGAACAGGGGTTCATCGCGTCGCTCTCTCGGCGCCGATACCGCCCGACGGAGCGGCAACACGCCGTCGTCGCCCGGCTCTACCGGCGCCACGTGCACGACCAATGGGACTGACACGCCATGTCTGGCGCCTCCCGAGCGCTTGCGCGTCAGCGGGCGCGTCGCGCTATATTGCTTCACCTGACGCGAAATGGAGATGGGTCATGACCCCGGACGACACGCAAGGCACGGATGAGGCGGCTGCCGACGAATACCGGCTCCAACAAGCGCGCGAAATGCTCGACGCGATCGCGGCGGGCCTCCCTGAGGGTGATCCGCTGCGGGTAGCGATCGAGCGCGGGCGCGCCAAGCCCGATGCGCCACCGCCGCGCTCGCCATGAGCGTCCCGGCTGAGCGGCAATTTTGCTTCACTTGAAGCGAAAAGGAATCTCGGATGAACCGGAATATGATTGCCCTGCGCCGAGCCGCCGCGCTGATGGGGCCTGATGCGGTGACCGTTACCCCCGAGCCGCCTGCGAAAACTGAATCGCCGCAAGATACCCCGGCGGCAATTTCGCATCAGGTGACGCAAAAATCCGCCGATGCCCCTGCCGCCCCGCCCGCTGATGCCGAGCCGGCAGTTTCGCAACAACTGATGCGAAAACGCGGACGCCCGCGCGGCGGTATCCGGGAGGCGGCGCGGCTGGCTGGCGTGCCCGAGTCCTATTACCGCCGGCATATGGACAAATACGTTCCGCCGGAAATCGCCCGTATCCCGGCAACGCTTGCCCCTGGCCTCAAAATCTCGCCCGCCGGCTGGTTGAAGATCATGCGCTGCGAAACGCGCCGCGAAATGTGCCGGGTGGTCGATCAGCTTGCCCGCGCCGCCCGGAAACCGCGTCCACCGACCCCGACCGGGCGGCTCCAATCGCGCATCCGGGAGTTGGAAATGGAAAATCAGCATCTGAGAAACACCGTGCGAGCGTATGAGTCCGGGCAACTTAAGCCGCCCGAGCGGCTGAGCGTGCCGCCGATGCTGCTACACCTACAGCCGCTCTGCGGACCGTGGCCCGGGAACGCGAAGCGCGATGATTTCCCGCCGGCTGACGCGAAAAAGGAGCGACCCGATGACGCCGCGTGAACTCCGAGACCTGGCCTGCGAGCTGGCGGCCCGGTTGCGAGCCGAGATCGAAGCGCTGCCGGAGAGCCATCCAAGGCGGCGATGGCCCGCCCGCCATGATGCCGCCGAGCCCACCGCCAGGCCGCTGAGGTTCGCTCGGATTTCCTTCTCGCGCTCGACGATCGGCTTGCGATCCGAGACCCAATAGCGCCGAAACCGCTTGCGGCAGACGTCGATCGTCGAGCCGCCGCCGGCGAACGGGTCCACCACCACATCAAACGGCTGGGTATAGAGGTATAGCAGGTTGTCCACCCACCGCGCCTCGCTGTTGCCGAAGTGCGCGGAGCCTGGCGTCCGCGTCTGCTGCTTCCAGACGTTGTAGAGCGGCGGATCAAAGTCGGTCAGGTGCGAAGCGGCGGGTTTGTCAGATTCTGGCAAGTCTGCCATTTCTGAACAAACTGAATTCACCGTTCCGACTGCCGCACCCTCCGCCTCGGCGATCTCCTCCTGCGTGTAGCACGCCAGCCACATGTCGAAGATGCGCCGGTCGCGCGCGCCTCGGCGAAATACTTCTCTGCAGCTGCCTTCCCGGCGCTTTGCAAGTTTGCCTCGCGCGGCCCGGCGAGTTCCTGGTAGCGGTAGGCTTGCGTGCGGCTCAAGCCGGCATCCGCGATGGCTTTATCCTTAGAGCCCCTTTCAAAACCGCTTGTACCTTGATTCA
Organism: Acidibrevibacterium fodinaquatile; assembly: GCF_003352165.1. Taxonomy (GTDB): domain Bacteria; phylum Pseudomonadota; class Alphaproteobacteria; order Acetobacterales; family Acetobacteraceae; genus Acidibrevibacterium; species Acidibrevibacterium fodinaquatile. The sequence continues at coordinate 216,657 of NZ_CP029176.1, read as the reverse complement.
ATTTGATTCATGAAGGGGCATGCCCGCGCCCCAACTCTCCGACAGCCTGTGGTCGATCCTCGAACCCTTGCTCCCTCCGCCGCGCCCGCGGCCAAAGGGTGGCCGGCCGCCGATCTCGGCACGCGCCGCGCTGACGGGCATTCTGTTTGTGCTACGCAGCGGCATTCCCTGGGAGATGTTGCCTCGCGAGATGGGCTGCGGCTCTGGGGTAACCTGCTGGCGGCGCCTGCGCGACTGGCAAGCGGCCGGCGTTTGGGAGCGGTTGCACCGCGAGTTGCTGCGCCGCTTGCAAGACGCCAACCGCATCGACTGGAGCCGGGCCGCGCTGGACAGTTCCGCCATCGCGGCAAAAAAGGGGGTGCCGCGACCGGGCCGAACCCGACCGATCGGGGCCGTCCCGGCACGAAACGCCACCTCGTCACGGACCGTCACGGTATCCCGCTCACGTTCGCCCTGACCGGGGCCAATGTGCATGACAGCGTGCCCTTCGAGCAGATGCTCGATGCGATCCCAGCGATCCGCGGCAAGCGCGGCCGGCCGCGGCGCAGGCCGAGAAAGCTGCACGCGGACAAGGCCTATGATCATCGCCGCTGCCGCCGCGCCTGCCGGCAGCGAGGCATCACGCCGCGCATCGCCCGGCGCGGCGTCGAGACCAGCGAGCGTCTCGGCCGCTATCGCTGGGTCATCGAACGCACCTTCGCCTGGCTCAATCGCTTCCGGCGTCTCACCATCCGCTACGAGCGGCGCATCGATATCCACAGCGCGTTTACAAGCATCGCTTGCTCCCTCATCGCCCTCCGGGCTCTGGAGGGAAGGTTTTGAAAGGGACTCTTAGTCCCAGCGCTGGGACTAAGAGCCCCTTTCAAAACCGCTTGTACCTTGATTCAATTTGATTCATGAAGGGGCATGCCCGCGCCCCAACTCTCCGACAGCCTGTGGTCGATCCTCGAACCCTTGCTCCCTCCGCCGCGCCCGCGGCCAAAGGGTGGCCGGCCGCCGATCTCGGCACGCGCCGCGCTGACGGGCATTCTGTTTGTGCTACGCAGCGGCATTCCCTGGGAGATGTTGCCTCGCGAGATGGGCTGCGGCTCTGGGGTAACCTGCTGGCGGCGCCTGCGCGACTGGCAAGCGGCCGGCGTTTGGGAGCGGTTGCACCGCGAGTTGCTGCGCCGCTTGCAAGACGCCAACCGCATCGACTGGAGCCGGGCCGCGCTGGACAGTTCCGCCATCGCGGCAAAAAAGGGGGTGCCGCGACCGGGCCGAACCCGACCGATCGGGGCCGTCCCGGCACGAAACGCCACCTCGTCACGGACCGTCACGGTATCCCGCTCACGTTCGCCCTGACCGGGGCCAATGTGCATGACAGCGTGCCCTTCGAGCAGATGCTCGATGCGATCCCAGCGATCCGCGGCAAGCGCGGCCGGCCGCGGCGCAGGCCGAGAAAGCTGCACGCGGACAAGGCCTATGATCATCGCCGCTGCCGCCGCGCCTGCCGGCAGCGAGGCATCACGCCGCGCATCGCCCGGCGCGGCGTCGAGACCAGCGAGCGTCTCGGCCGCTATCGCTGGGTCATCGAACGCACCTTCGCCTGGCTCAATCGCTTCCGGCGTCTCACCATCCGCTACGAGCGGCGCATCGATATCCACAGCGCGTTTACAAGCATCGCTTGCTCCCTCATCGCCCTCCGGGCTCTGGAGGGAAGGTTTTGAAAGGGACTCTAATACCAACCTGCCTATCCAATGACCTCTTTGATCCAGTCTCGTTGGGTGATCGAAGCGATTTGTTCTGGCATTTGCATGAACTTGTTCCAGGCGTTTCGGCAGGCGGCAAGGATTTCGTCGTAGCTGTTCCAGACCTGATGGCTTAGGAAGTTGCTGCGCAGAAATTGCCAGATGTTTTCGACTGGGTTGAGCTCTGGCGAATAGGGCGGCAGCGATAGCAGGCTGATGTTGTCGGGCACCGGCAAACGTTCGCCGGCTTGATGCCAGCCGGCGCCATCGAGCACCAGCACGGCGTGCGCACCGGGCGCGACCTGCGTGCTGATTTCGCGAAGATGCTCGGCCATCGCCTCGCTGTTGACCGCCGGCATGATGATGGCGGTACCAATACAACGTTCTGGGCAGACGGCACCAAACAGATAGGCGGAGTCATGGCGATTGTCGCGCACCGCCAGTGGTCGGGAACCCCGCTCTGCCCAGACATAGCTCAGGGTTCCCTTCTGACCGACACGGGCTTCATCGGCGAACCACACCTCGATCGGCTTACGGGCCGCCGTGACCGGGATCGCCGCCGCTACCAGGCCAGCGAAGTCTTTTTAAAAATGTCCTGTGCCGCAGCGTCCTTCTTCGGATGATACGGACGCGGCTGGACCCGCGTGAACTTGAGCCGCCGCAACAATCGGCTGATCGACGTCTCGTGCAGGGTAACCGCAAACTCGGTCTCGATCCGTCGCTGCAGGTCGACACAGCGCCACCGCACCACGCCGTCACGCTCCAGGTCCGGGCCCTGCCTGACCCATGCCGCGATCTGCGCCTGCTGCGAAGCCGACAATCGGGGCGGCGGGCCGTTGCGGCGCGGCGCATCGCCCAGTCCGTCAGGTCCCAATGCATTGTAACGGTGCACCCAGTCGCGCAGCGTCTGGCGGTCCATGGCACAAGCCTCGGCCGCATCGCACCGAGACCAGCCTTCAAGAACAAGAGCAATCGCCAAAAGGCGCCGCGAAACTTTCGCATCCGTCGCACGAGCCGCCCGCTCGCGCAGCGCCATAGCCGACAAGTCCAAACGCGTTATCGCTACCGTCATCGCAAGCCTCCTCCGGGGAAGCTCAGCGAATCATACCCGCCCGAGCCGCGCCAACTCACATTCGAGTCAACGGAACCTCAGGTTGGTATAAGGCGGCCGCGCTCGTCCCGCAAGCGGGGAGCATCCAACTCCCGCACCAGTTCCCCGATGCGCACGCTGGCGCGAGAGCGGGACGGCACGCCCCGAGGCGGCTGCCCAGTGCGCTGGAGCCGGCCTGTTGCCGCTGCGCGAGATCGTCGCCCTGGTCGCAGCGAACGCCGCCGCGCGCCACCGATGGGAAACCTGGGAAAAGTGGGAACCTTTTCGGCCGGTGGACTTTCCCAACTCTCCAATTTCCCGGAAAATTATCTCTCGTGCACGCGTAGGGTGGCCGAAAGGTTTCCCATGTTTCCCAGGTTTCCCACGCCCCGAACCACCGATTCCGCGCAAACCCGCAGAAATCAGCCATTCTTAGAAATTAGAAACGTCCCACCGTGGGAAACCCCCTCCTGAGCCTTCCGAGCGTCGCTCACGGCGTTCGCCAGAAACGTGAACAGCGGATTGGATGCGCACCGCGCCGCGTATCAGGCCATGAGACGCCCGCACCTTCTCCGCGCCGGTGCTTCCGTCGTATCCGAATGCGCATAACACCTGCCCCCTCGGGCACGCGGCCGCCATCGCCAGGCCGCACCGCTATGCTATTCAGCACATAACACGCCGGCGGTTCCTGGGTGGAAACTGATTATTTATCAGGGGTGCGACTGTGGAAAGGCCTTGCATCTCTGTGCATTGTGGCAGTATAAGCGCGACATGTCCGCCACATGTCCGCAATCCGAAGAGAGTTCCGCAAATGTTCTGCCGTCCGAGAACGCCGGCGTTGGGGCTGCCATGAGTGACGCGGGACCGGCGGACGATGATATCCGCGATATCGACGCCGGGCTGACGCCACAAAGCCGTGACACCCCCCCGCGGGCGCCCCTCCTTCGCCGCGCTATCCGCGGCCGTCGCTTACCCGAGAACCTGCGCACCACCGTCCGGCTCGATCGGCGCACGCTGATTGGTCGCGATGCGGCGGCCTTCCGGGCTCGGCTGGTCGCGCACTGCGCCGGCGCGCCGACCGCCACGCAAGCGGCCTTGATCGAAACGGCGGTTCAGATTCGCATGCGGCTCATAGCGATGGACATCGCCTTCGCTCAAAAGGCCGGTCAGTCCGCGCATGACGCTCGGCAATATCTGGCGTGGAGCAACAGCCTGACGCGCACGTTGTCGCTGCTCGGCCTGCAACCTACCGCCGCGGCCGCCGCGCCGCCGTCGCTCGCGGATTTCCTCGCCGCCCGCTCCGATCAGAAAGGACGCGACCATGACCGCTGACCCTCGCCTCGCGTTGCCTGCCGATGCCACGTTGCCTTGCACCGCTGCCTTCGACCGTTATGAGCGCCTGGCATTGCTCTTGCGGCAAGTCGTTCGTGACGCCGCCGACGAGTGGCACGTCCCGGCCGCCGACCTCGCCGAGGCCGGTGCTGATGACCTGAGCGCCTGGGCCGACCAGCTTGCCGCCGCCGCCCGCGCTGGCGCCGCCTCGCTCGCATGGGTGGCATACGCCACGAAACGCCGCACCTGATGCCCGCCTCCGCCGCGCCGTTGCTCGACATCGACTCGGCGATTGGCGATCCGGCGTTGTTCGCGCCGCATTTCCGCGCCGAAAGCTGGCAACCCTGGCGCGTGTTCCTCCGCGCCCTGTTCGCGCTGCCGATGAGTGACGACGACATGGCGCTGTTCGCCGCCAGCACGGGCCGCACCACGCCGCCGGTTGCGCCTTCGCGCGAAGCTGCGCTGATCGTCGGCCGGCGGGGTGGCAAAAGCCGCGTGCTGGCATTGATCGCCGTATTCCTGGCCTGCTTTCGCGACTATCGCCCGTTTCTTGCCGCTGGTGAACTGGCAACGGTTGCGATCCTGGCGGCAAACCGAAGCCAAGCGCGCAGCATTTTCCGCTTCATCTCGGGCCTGCTCAAGGAAACGCCGTTGCTCAAGCCGATGGTGGTGGACGAGGGCGCGGAGTCGATCACGCTGAATAATCGCGTTGTGATCGAAATCTCGACGGCGAGCTTTCGCACCACACGCGGCTATACCTTTGCGGCGGTTCTCTGCGACGAGATCGCGTTCTGGAGATCGGACGAGAGCAGCGCGAACCCCGACGTTGAAATCCTGCGCGCGCTGCGCCCCGGCATGCTGAGCATCCCCGGCAGCATTCTGTTGCTCGCGAGTTCGCCCTACGCGAAACGCGGCGAGTTATACGCCGCTTTCCGCAAGCATTACGGCCGCGACGATGCCCGCGTGATGGTCTGGAAAGCTGACACCGTGACCATGAACCCCGGGGTTCCGGCTGATATCATCGCCGAGGCGTATCAGGATGACCCCGAGGCCGCGCGGGCTGAGTATGGCGCCGAGTTTCGCGATGATCTCGCGGATTTCGTCACCCGCGAGGCGGTCGACCGCATCACCATGTGGGGGCGCAGCGAGTTGCCGCCCGAGCCGGGGATTGCCTATGCCGCGTTCTGCGACCCCTCCGGCGGGGCATCGGATGCGATGACGCTGGCGATCGCGCATCTCGGGGCTGACAATGTGCCGATCCTCGACGCGGTGCGGGAGGCGCGGCCGCCCTTTGATCCCGAGGGCGTCGTCAAAGAGTTTGCCGACCTGCTGCGGCGCTATGGTATCGAAACCGTGGTCGGCGATCGCTATGGCGGCGAATGGCCGCGCCAGCGGTTCCGCGAGCACGGTATCGGCTATGAACCAAGCGCCCGGCCGAAATCTGATCTCTACATCGACCTGCTGAGCCTGATTAACGCCGGGCGGCTGGAACTGCTCGACGCGCCGCGGCTTACGGCGCAGTTGTGCGGGCTCGAACGCCGGACCACGCGCTCGGGCCGGGATTCGGTCGATCACGCGCCCGGCGGCCATGATGACCTTGCCAACGCGGTTGCCGGGGTGCTGGTCGGGCTCGATATCGACCGGCGTCCGGCGCTGATCCGCCCCGCGGCGATGCTCGGCGAGGATGAGCGCCCGGCGGCGTTGCCGAGACTCTGCCGCACGGCGTTCGCGACGTTGTTCATCTCGCTCGACGGCATGGCGGGCGCGGCGATTTTCGCGAAGGGGCACTCTGACCAGCCAAACCGGCTGATCCTTGCCGATATCGTCTCGGAGCCGGTGGCGGGGCATACGATCAAGGGGGTTGCCGAACGCTTGTTCGCGCTCGCCGAGGTATGCCGGCCGCTCGATGGCATGTCGTTCTGGGTGCCGCCGCCGCTGGTGCGGCAGTGTCGCTTGCAGGGCGTGCCGGCCGACGAGATTCCTGCCGATTTGCTGCAAAGCGTCGATGACCTGGCGTTGGCGGCGAGCGGCCATGTTCATGCCGGCGCGGTGCGGCTCGGCGCGGCGGCGCATGAGGCGAGCCGGTTCCTGCCCCTTGGCGGCGCGCTTTCCTTCCGGGCGGGCGCGGATGCGGGCGCTGATCCGTTGCGGCTGGCGGTGCTGGCGGGCATCGTCATGGCGCTCGACCCGGCGCACGTATGAGCGTGCCGGCGCATCCGCCCTGGCTGGGCACTGGGCCGCGTGATGCGAGCGAGCGGCTTGAGTGGCTGGCGCGGCAGATTCGGGCTCTGAGCCCCGACTGGCGCGACCCGCGGCGTTTCTATGAGCGGCGGGACGACCTGACGGCCGAGGCCAGGCGGGTTGCCGCTGATCTCATCCCGGTTGCCCCCCGCAGATAGGAAACGATGATGCCGACCGACGACGCCGCAGACGCCCATCGCTATCGGCTCGCGCAGGCCGAGCGCATGATCCAGGCTTGGCGCGATTACTGCGCAGCCGAGGGGCGCAGCGAGGCGATTGATATCAGCGACCCGGTTCAAGCGGCTGAGTTCGTGCGCGTGTGGCGGGCGCGGCTGGCATGGAACGAGTTTGCCGGCGGGCTCAGCGAGGACGGGGAATAATTTCGCAGCGCGTGACGCGAAAACCGGCGCGGCGGCGATCCGAGGCGGTGGACGTGCCGACCGGCATAGCCGCGCATGTCGAACTTGAGGAAGCGCGCGGCGCCAGGTTCGACCGGGATGGGCCGCGACCGTGGCGAGTGGTGACGGTTGCCGTGCGGCTGCATCGGGCTGGGATCATTGATCGCGAGCAATTCGCCTGGTGCGAGCGTTATGCGCGGGCGTGCGAGATGGCGCCGTGGCGGGTGTCACGGCTGGACGGGGCAGGCGGCGGCCATGGATCGAGCGGCGTGACGCCAACGGAGCGGCAGCTTCGGGCGGCGGCATTCGTGCGGGCGGCGCATAACGCGGCGGGCAAGGATGCGAAGCTGCTCTATGCCGCGGTGGTGAAGGGGTATCGGCTCGCGGACCTCGCCGTCCTCGGCGGCTGGCGACCGAAGGATCACGAGACGATGGCGCGCTTCACGGGGCGGACCTGGCAGCGGGTGCAAAACCGGCTGGCGATGGCGATCGAGCGATGCGCCGGCGGCATGCCGTGATTCGCGATGGATTAGCTGTTATTAATGGCTTATTCATCGCGTAATGCCAGGTATGTCTCGGCTTGACGTGGCTCCGCGCGTGACCAGTTCAGGGGTGGTATGTTCGTTTCCCATCATCGCGAGAAGCTGATCAACGCGACGATCTTCTTTGTGGCGAAGACGCGGCATTGCCATACGCTCAAGCTCAACAAATTGATGAATTTCCTTGATTTTGAGCATTACCGCCAAACCGGGCGAAGTGTCACGGGCTTCGAATACAACGCCCTTGCGATGGGGCCAGCCTCCTTCAAATTGCTCGACGAACTAAAGACCCCCACGACTGATTTCGCCGCGGCGATCACCACGCTCGACGTTCGCGGTGAATTCTCGGAGCGGATCATGCGCCGAGACCTCAAGGCCAAGGCCGAGTTTGACAAATCGTGGTTTACCAAGCGCGAGATCGATATTATGGAGCGGCTGGCCGAATATTTCGCCGAGGCGGACGGCGGCACCATGTCGGCGTTCTCGCATGACCGGAAATTGCCTTGGTTTAAGGTGTATCGGAATGGCGCGGGAGAGAATCAGCCGATACCTTATGAATTGGCGCTTGACGCTCCGATCATCGCTGACATGCCAAGCCTGCCCCGAGATGAGATCCTGGCGCGGCAAGAGGAATTCGCGGCGATTGATCGGGCGATGGTCCCGTGAAGTGGGCTATTGCCCGTGGCGATCTCGTATTATGGAAGGGATTCCAGTTCGAAGACGGCGGCGCGAGCGATAAGCTTCTGATCATCCTCGGCGCGAAGCCTGGGCAGAATCTCATCGCGCTACTCACCACGTCGAAGGCGCGCGGGCGCAAGCCAACGCCTGGGTGCATTGGTTTTGCTGACTATTTTTTTATCAGTGCTGGCGGCCGAGATGGGTTCGATCTCGACACCTGGGTTGAGACCTATCGGCCCGTCGAGATGGAGCGCAAAGAGGCCGACAGAGGCATCGCTGATGGGACAGTCACCCTTGTGCGCACGCTTCACTCAGAACTCGTGAACCAGATTCGGAATTGCCTGAAACTGTCACGTGACATCACCCCTCAGCAGGGGGCGTTGCTCGAATAGGCCGCTCGGGCGTCCTAAGCGAGCAGATAGGGGGCTTCTGTTGCTCAGCGCCCCCGAGCCGTGTGGCGGCGTGCCGCGGAGGGTGCGGACATGCGGATACGATATAGCGTGACGCTGCGCCCCCTGCCGCCTATATGTGCCGCCTGCATAGGAGGCCGGCCATGAGCAAGCGCAACCCGATGGCGCGGGAACTCCGGTTGAATCCGCTCTATCGTGCTCGGAGGGGCAAGAGCCGCCGGGAGATCGAGCAAAGAGCCGACCGCTGGAACCGCGCCGCCAAGCATAAGCCGACGAAAGGAACGCCCGGATCAACCCATGGTCCGGGCGATTTCTTTGCGGGCATTCCATGGCCGCCGCGCCTTCGATTTTGCGGACACCATGCGGACAATTTTTCGATATATTCCGGTGAACCTAGCGTAACCCTTTGATTTTATGGTGAGCCCGGTGGGATTCGAACCCACGGCCCCAAGATTAAAAGTCTCGTGCTCTACCGGCTGAGCTACGGGCTCGCGCGCCCCTTCAACGATAAAGGGCGCCGCACGTCAATCCTTGACGTCGGTCGCAAGGCGCATCCGCACGACGCGGTCGGGATCCTTGACGATGCCATTAGGGCCGTCGCCGCGCTTGATGTGATCGACGAACTCCATCCCTTTGATTACTTGGCCCCAGATCGTGTACTGGCCGTCGAGGCCGGGCGCCGGGGCGAACATGATGAAGAACTGGCTATTGGCGCTGTCGGGATCGGCGGCGCGCGCGGCGCCCACGGTGCCGCGCAGGAAATGCGCCTTGTTGGTGAATTCGGCGGGAATATTCGGCAGTTTCGACCCGCCGGTGCCGGTGCCGGTGGGGTCACCGCCCTGGGCCATGAACCCCTCGATCACCCGGTGGAACGGGGTGCCGTCATAAAACCCCTGCTTGCAGAGGGTCTTCACCCGCTCGACATGCTTGGGGGCAAGGTCAGGGCGCAGCAGGATCACCACCCGCCCGTCCTTGAGATCGAGATAGACCTCGTTCTCCGGTGTCGCCGGCGGGATGGCCGCCTCGCTCTCTTGCATCATACCTCCAAAAATCAGGGTTGTAGTTGCGAAAAGCCATGTCCGACGATGAATCATCCTCGGTTTTCCTTCTTGATGGTCACGCCGCCCCGCCGCCGAGCCGCTCGAGCACGCGCTCTCGCGTCAGCGTGGGCACGAAACTCGTGATGTCGCCACCGAGCAGCGCGATCTCCTTGACGAAACGCGACGAGATGAATTGATGCCGCTCGCTCGCCATCAAGAACACCGTCTCGATATCGGGCGCGAGCCGGTAATTCATCCCCGCCATCTGGAACTCATAATCGAAGTCCGACACCGCGCGCAGCCCGCGCAGGATCACGGTTGCGCCAACCGAGCGAGCAAACTCGACGAGCAGCGTGTCGAACGCGGCCACCGCGATCTCGGTGCCGCTCGCCTGCGCCACGCGCTCGGTTTCGGCGCGCACCAATGCGACCCGCTCCTCGAGCGGGAACAACGGCCCCTTGCCGGCATTGATCGCAACGCCGATGACGAGACGCGGCAGGATCCGCGCGGCGCGCGCGATGATATCGAGATGGCCGTTGGTGATCGGGTCGAAGGTGCCGGGATAGACGCCGATCCGGGGCCTACTCGCCGCCTCACTCATCGCCGATCCCCGGCTTCGTCTCCGCCTCCTCGCCCTCTTCCTCGAGCACCGGAAACACGCTCATCACCCGCTCTCCCTCGCCGAGCCGCACCAGCATCACCCCCATCGCGGCGCGGCCAGTGATGCGCACCTGATCGGCGGGGAGACGGATCAGCCGGCCGCCATCGGTGACCAGCATGACATCATCGCCGGGACGCACCGGAAAGCTCGCGGCGACCGCATGGCCGTTGCGCGTCCCAAGCGTGATATTGGCGATCCCCTGCCCGCCGCGCCCGGCGACGCGATATTCATAGGCCGAGGAGCGCTTGCCGAACCCCGCCTCGGTCACCGTCAACAGCAATTCCTCCGCCGCTTCCAGCGCGGCGAAGCGCTCCGGCGCCAGCGCGACCTCGGCAACCGGCCCCTCGGCCGCGGCCTCGTCCCCGCGTTCGCTCTCTGCCTCGACAGCCGCCTCGTTCTCGCCGGGATCAAGTTCCGCGCCGCCATGCTCGCCGCCATTGCCGCGCCGGCGGGCGCCCGCCAGCCGGAGATAGGCGGCGCGTTCCTCGATGCTCGCCTCGACATGGCGCAACACCGAGAGGCTGATCACCTCGTCCTCGCGGCCGAGGCGGATGCCGCGCACCCCGGCGCTGTCGCGCCCGGCAAAGACGCGCAAGCTCTCCTCGGTGATGGTGAAGCGCAAGCAGCGGCCGCGCCGGGTCGCAAGGAACACGTCATCGCCCTCGCGGCAGGTGGCAACCCCGATCAGCCGGTCACCCTCGTCCAGCTTCATGGCGATCAGGCCGGCGGCGCGCATATTGCGGAAATCGGAAAGCCGGTTGCGCCGCACCGAGCCCGACGCGGTCGCGAACACCAGATGCAGACCGTCCCAGAGGCTCTCGTCTTGCGGCAGCGGCAGCACCGCCGTCACCTGATCGGCGCCGAGTTCGGGGAGAAAATTGACCAGCGCGCGGCCCTTGCCGGTCGGCCCGCCCTCGGGCAGGCGCCAGACCTTCTCGCGGAACGCCTTGCCGCCAGAGGAGAAAAACAGCACCCATTGATGGGTATGGGCGTTGAAGCTGCGGGTGATGACATCGTCGCCCCGGGTCGATGCCGCGGTGCGGCCGCGGCCGCCGCGATTCTGGGCGCGGAAGGTCTCGAGCGGGGTCGATTTGATGAACCCGTCGCGGGTGATGGTGACGACCATCTGGCGCGGCTCGATCAGGCTCTCGTCATCCTGGTCGGCGATGCCGTCGGCAATCTGGGTCAGGCGCGGCGAGGCGATGCGGGCGCGGATCGCGCGCAATTCCTCGGCCATCACCTCCATCCGCCGCGGATGGGAGGCGATGATCGCGAGCAATTCGCCGATGCGTTTCGCGGTTTCGACGAGATCGGCATGGATCTTGTCACGCTCAAGCCCGGTCAAGCGCTGCAGGCGAAGTTCGAGGATGCCGCGCGCCTGCGTCTCGGTGAGCCGCACCAGGCCGCCGATGACGGCGTTGCCGGCGTCATCGATCAGCGCGAGCAGCGGCGCGATGTCCTCGGCCGGCCAGTCGATCCCCATCAGCGCCGCCCGCGCCGCCGCCACATCCGGGCTCTGGCGGATCAGGCGGATCACGAGGTCGATATTCTGGACGGCGATCGCGAGCCCAGCGAGGTGATGGGCGCGGTCACGCGCGGCGGCGAGTTCGAAGCGGGCGCGGCGGAGAATGACCTCCTCGCGGAAGGCGATGAAGGCGACCAGAGCGTCTTTGAGGCCCATCTGGCGCGGCCGGCCGCCATCGAGGGCGAGCATGTTGACGCCGAAGCTGGTCTGGAGCTGGGTGTGGCGGAAAAGTTGATTCAGCACCACCTCCGCCGTCGCCTCGCGCTTCAACTCGATGACGATGCGCATGCCGTCGCGATCGCTCTCGTCGCGAAGGTCGGAGATGCCCTCGATCTGCTTGCCGCGCACCATCTCGGCGATGCGTTCGAGGAGCGTCGTTTTGTTGACCTGATAGGGGATCTCGCGCACCACGATCGCCTCGCGGTCGCGGCGGATCTGCTCGATTTCGGTGCGCGCGCGCAAGACCAGGCTGCCGCGCCCGGTCGCGAACGCGCTCTGGATGCCGGCGCGGCCGAGGATGAGGCCACCGGTCGGAAAATCCGGCCCCGGCACGATCGCGGTCAAGGCGGCGAGCGAAAGATCGGGATCATTGATCAGCGCCAGCGTCGCATCGATGATCTCGCTGGGATTATGCGGCGGGATATTGGTCGCCATGCCGACCGCGATGCCGCTCGCGCCATTGACCAGGAGATTGGGGAAGGACGCCGGCAGAACCCGCGGCTCGCGTTCGCTCTCGTCGTAATTGGGCTGAAAATCGACGGTGTCCTTGTCGATGTCGTCGAGCAGCGCCATCGCGACGCGGGCCAGCCGCGCCTCGGTATAGCGCATCGCCGCCGGCGGATCGCCGTCGATCGAGCCGAAATTGCCCTGCCCGTCGATCAGCGGCACCCGCATCGAAAAACCCTGCGCCATGCGCACCATGGCGTCATAGATCGCGGCGTCGCCATGCGGATGGTATTTGCCCATGACATCGCCGACGACGCGCGACGATTTGCGATAGGGCTTATCCGGCGTCCAGCCGGCTTCCTGCATGGCGTAAAGAATGCGCCGATGCACCGGCTTCAACCCGTCGCGGACATCGGGGAGCGCGCGGCTGACGATCACCGACATCGCGTAATCGAGGTAGGAGCGGCGCATCTCCTCCTCGATGGTGACCGGCTGCACGCCGAACATCGGACCGCCCTCGGGCGGCTCGGGCGGGCTTGGCGGTGTTTCGCTCATATCGGGATCAGAACGGAATCTCGTCGTCGAGGTCGCCGGCCGGCGGCTCCCAGGCGGTCGCCGGGCGGCCGCCCGTGCTCGCCTTCTCCGCCCGCGGCGCCGGCGCGCCTCGCGCCTCGCCGCCCTCGGCGGCGCGGCCATCGAGCATGGTGAGTTCGCCGCGGAAACGGGTCAGCACCACTTCGGTGGTGTATTTTTCCTGGCCGCTCTGGTCGGTCCATTTGCGGGTCTGCAACGCGCCCTCGACATAGACCTTGCTCCCTTTGCGCAGATAGCGCTCGGCGACATCGGCGAGGCGTTCGTTGAAAATCACCACCCGGTGCCACTCGGTGCGCTCCTTGCGCTCGCCGGAGGCGCGATCGTTCCAGGTCTCGCTGGTCGCGAGCGTGAAATTGACGATCTTCGTGCCGTCCTGCGTGTTCCGCACTTCCGGATCGCGGCCGAGATTGCCGATCAAAATCACCTTGTTCACACTGCCAGCCATCGCGGCGGTTCACTCCTTGGGGGCAAGCTCGTCGCGGACAAGCTCGCGGTCAACGTCGATCGCGCACTCTAGCCCGCCCGGCGCGCCTTTCCAAGCGCGCCCCTTTTCAAGGGTGGTGGGGGCTGCCATATCCGGCATTCAGCCTCCGCCCACAACACCCTCCCGGACCCTGCCGCATGCCTGGCTCCATCATCGTGCGTGGCGCGCGCGAGCATAATCTCCGCGATATCGACGTCGCCATCCCGCGCGACAGCCTGACCGTGATCACCGGGCTTTCGGGGTCGGGGAAATCCTCGCTCGCCTTCGATACCATCTACGCCGAGGGCCAGCGCCGCTATGTCGAGAGTCTCTCGTCCTATGCGCGGCAATTCCTCGAACTCGCCGGCAAACCCGATGTCGACAGCATCGAGGGGCTGTCGCCGGCGATCTCGATCGAGCAGAAAACCACCAGCCACAACCCGCGCTCGACGGTGGGCACGGTCACCGAAATCCACGACTATATGCGTCTCCTCTGGGCCCGCGCCGGCACGCCCTATTCGCCGGCGACCGGGCTCCCGATCGAGGCGCAGACGGTGAGCCAGATGGTCGATCGGGTGCTCGCGCTGGCCGAGGGCACGCGGCTCCTCCTGCTCGCCCCGGTGATCCGCGACCGCAAGGGCGAATACCGCAAGGAACTCGCCGAGTTGCAGCGCCGCGGCTTCACCCGCGTCAAGGTCGATGGCAAGATTTACGAGATCGACGCCGTGCCGGCGCTGAACCGCAAGCTCAAACACACGCTCGAGGCGGTGGTCGACCGCATCGTCGTCCGCCCCGACATCGCGACCCGCTTGGCCGATAGTTTCGAGACCGCGCTCGGCCTCTCGGACGGCATCGTCTATGCCGAGAACGCGGCGAGCGGCGAGCGGACGGTGTTTTCCAGCCGCTTCGCCTGCCCGGTGAGCGGCTTCACGATCGAGGAGATCGAGCCCCGTCTGTTCAGCTTCAACAGCCCGCATGGCGCCTGTCCGGCCTGTGACGGGCTCGGGGTGGAAGGCTTCTTCGACCCCGCCCTCGTCGTCCCTGACGAGCGTGTCTCTCTCGCGGAGGGCGCCGTCGCCCCCTGGGCCCGCGCCGACACCCCCTATTACGCCCAGACCCTGCAAAGCCTCGCCCGCCATTTCAAGGCGAGCCCGCGCACGCCCTGGTGCGATCTGCCGGCCGCGCTCCGCGAGGTGATCCTGTTCGGCAGCGGCACGACGCCGATCGCGATCGACTATAAGGACGGCGTGCGCGCCTACACCGTGACCAAGCCGTTCGAGGGCGTGATCCGCAATCTCGAACGGCGCCTGCGCGAGACCGACAGCGTCTGGGTGCGCGAGGAGTTATCGCGCTATCGGGCGGAAAAACCCTGCGCCGCGTGCCATGGCGCGCGCCTCAAGCCCGAGGCGCTGGCGGTGAAAATCGCCGGCAAGACCATCGCCGAGGCCTCCGACCTTTCGATCCGCGCCGCCCATGACTGGTTCGCCGGCGTCGCCGAGCAGCTTTCGCCGCAGAAACGCGCCATCGCCGAGCGGATTTTGCGCGAAATCGGCGAACGATTGCGCTTTCTCGTCGATGTCGGGCTCGATTATCTGACGCTCGCGCGCGGCTCGGCGAGCCTCTCGGGCGGCGAGAGCCAGCGCATCCGGCTCGCCAGCCAGATCGGCGCCGGGCTCACCGGCGTGCTCTACGTGCTCGACGAGCCCTCGATCGGCCTCCATCAGCGCGACAATGCCCGGCTGCTCGCGACGTTGCGGCGGCTGCAAAAGCTTGGCAACACCGTCCTCGTCGTCGAGCATGACGAGGATGCGATCCGCAGCGCCGACCATCTCATCGACATGGGCCCCGGCGCGGGGACCGAGGGCGGGCGGGTGGTTGCGCAGGGCACGCCGGCCGAGGTCGCGGCCCACCCCGAAAGCCTCACCGGCGCCTATCTCTCCGGCCGCGCCCGCATCGCGGTGCCGGCAAAGCGGCGGCCGATCGCGCGCGGCAAACAGCTCAAAATCATCGGCGCCCGCGGCAATAACCTGAAAGCGATCGACGCCGCCATCCCGCTCGGCGTCTTCACCTGCATCACCGGCGTCTCCGGCGGCGGCAAATCGACGCTGATCATCGACACGCTTTATAAGGCGGCAGCGCGGCGGCTGATGGGCGCGGCCGAGGTGCCGGCGCCGCATGAGCGCATCGAGGGGCTCGAATATCTCGACAAGATCATCGATATCGACCAGTCGCCGATCGGGCGCACGCCGCGCTCCAACCCCGCGACCTATACCGATCTCTTCGCGCCGATCCGCGACTGGTTCGCCGAACTGCCCGAGGCGCGGGCCCGCGGCTACAAGCCCGGCCGTTTCAGCTTCAACGTCAAGGGCGGCCGCTGCGAGGCCTGCCAGGGCGACGGCGTGATCAAGATCGAGATGCATTTCCTCCCCGACGTCTTCGTCACCTGCGATGTCTGCAAGGGCAAGCGCTACAACCGCGAGACGCTGGAGGTGAAATTCCGCGACCGCTCGATCGCCGAGGTGCTGGAGATGACGGTGGACGAGGCGTTCCCGTTCTTCTCGGCGCAAACCCGCATCCGCGACCGGCTCGCTATCCTGCGCGAGGTCGGGCTCGGCTATATCAAGCTCGGCCAGCCGGCGACAACGCTTTCCGGCGGCGAGGCGCAGCGCATCAAGCTCGCCAAGGAACTCGCCCGCCGCGCCACCGGCCGCACGCTTTATATTCTCGACGAGCCCACCACCGGCCTTCATTTCGAGGATGTGAGGAAGCTCCTCGGCGTGCTCCATGCCCTGGTCGATCAGGGCAATACCGTGGTGGTGATCGAGCATAATCTCGAAGTGATCAAAACCGCCGACTGGCTCCTCGATCTCGGCCCCGAAGGCGGCGAGGGCGGCGGGCGGATCGTCGCCGAGGGCACGCCGGAAGCGATCGCGGCCAATGCGGCAAGCCATACCGGCCGGTTTCTCGCCCCGCTTCTCGCCCCCGTGGCCGCGCCACCGGTCGCGCCGCCGGCGCGGGCGCGGCCTCTACGCAAACGCGCCTGAGATGGCGGCGAACCCGCACGCGCCGCGGCGGCCGCGCCGGTTCGATCGCAATCTCATCGTCATCGGCGCCGGCGCCGGCGGCCTCGTCGCCGCCTATCTCAGCGCCGCGCTGCGCGCCCGTGTCACCCTGATCGAACGCGGACGGATGGGCGGGGATTGCCTCAATTCCGGCTGCGTCCCCTCGAAAGCGCTGATCCACGCCGCCGCCGCCGGGCTCGATTTCGCCGCGGCCAAGGCCCGGATCGAGGCCGCCATCACCGCCATCGCGCCGCACGATTCGATCGCGCGCTACGAGAGCCTCGGCGTCGATGTCCGAGTGGGTGAGGCGCGGCTGCTCGACCCCTGGCGCGTTGCGATCGGGGGGGAAATCCTGACCACCCGCGCGATCGTCATCGCCGCCGGCGCCGCACCGGTGATCCCGCCGCTTCCCGGCCTCGCCGAAGCGCCCTTCGTCACCTCCGAAACACTTTGGGATCTCGCCGATCTGCCGCGCCGCCTCGTCATCCTCGGCGGCGGCCCGATCGGCTGCGAGCTGGCGCAGGCCTTCGCCCGCCTCGGCACCGCGGTCACCCTCGTCGAACAGGCGCCAAGCCTTCTGAGCCGCGAGGATGACGAGGTCTCGGCCCTGCTCGCCAAAGCCATGGCGCGCCAGGGGATCACGCTGCTCACCGGCCATCGTGCGCTGGCGGTGACGCGCGAGGGCGGCGGCTTCGCGCTCCGCATCGAGGGCGGAGGGGGGCCACGCGAGATCGTTTTCGACCGCCTGCTGCTCGCGATCGGGCGCAAACCGCGGGTTGACGGCTATGGGCTGGAGGAGATCGGCGTTCGCCTGACGGCACGCGGCACGGTCGCGACCAATCCCTGGCTGCAAACCAATTATCCGCACATCCTCGCCTGCGGCGATGTCGCCGGGCCGTGGCAATTCACCCATATGGCCGGCCATCAAGGCGGCATCGCGGCGCTGAACGGCCTCTTCGGCTGGCTCTGGCGGCTTCGGCCAGAAACGCGCGCGGTGCCCGCCGTCACCTTCACCAGCCCCGAGATCGCCCGCGTCGGCCTCAATGAGCGCGAGGCGCGGGAGAAGGGGATCGGCTATGAGGTGACACGCTACGATCTCGCCGAACTCGACCGCGCCCTGATCGAGGGCGAGAGCGAGGGGTTCGTGAAAATCCTGACCCCGCCCGGGCGCGACCGGCTGCTCGGCGTGACCATCGTCGGCCACGGCGCCGGCGAAATGCTGGCGCCGGCGACGCTGGCGCTGCGGCATCGGCTCGGCCTCCGGAAAATCCTCGCGACCATCCAGCCCTACCCGACGCGGAGCGAGGCGCTGCGCGCCGCCGCCGGACTCTGGCGGCAAAACCACGCCTCCCCCCGCGCGCTGGCCTGGCTCGCGCGGCTGCACGCGTGGCGACGCGGGGGTGAGGGGTGAGAAAAAACAAGAAAAATGTTCTTTTTTGAAAAAAAGAACCAAAAAACTTTAAACTCAGCCTGCGGCGGCGATTGCTTTGCCGGCGGTAAGGCGCCAGATGCGGTCGAGCCGCTCGACGCCGGTCAGGCGGTGCGTGATGAGGAGCACGCTCCGCCCCGCCGCCGCCTCGTTGAGGGTCGCAAGGAAATCCCGTTCGGTCGCGGCATCGAGCCCGGCGCAAGGCTCGTCGAGGATCAGGATCGGCGCCGGTGAAAGCAGCGCCCGGGCGAGCGCGAGGCGCCGCCCCTGGCCGCCGGAAAATCGCGCCCCGCCCTCGCCGACCCAGGTATCGAGCCGCTCCGGCAGAGCCGCGACGGCATCGGCGATACGCGCCGCCGCCAGCGCCGCCCACAGCGCCGCCTCATCGGCGTCGGGGCGGGCGAGCAGCAGATTGGCGCGAATGGTATCGTCGAAGAGATGCGTCGTCTGGCCGAGCCAAGCAATCCGGCGGCGGATCTCGGCGGCCGGCACGCTGGCATAATCGGCATCGCCGAGCAGAATCCGCCCGCTATCCGGTCGCACAACCTTGAGGGCAAGGGCGGCGAGGGTCGATTTCCCGGCGCCAGAAGGGCCGAGCAGCGCGGCATGGGCGCCTGCCGGGAGCTCGAGGCTCAGCCCATCGAACACCGGCCGACGGTCGGCCTGCCAGCGGAACGAAACCGCCTCAAAGCGCAGCGTATGATCGCGCGGCACGCGCCGCAGCGGCGGCTCCGCCATCGCCACTTTCTCCTCGGCCGCCTCCACCACCCGCGCCGCCGCCGCCGCGACCTTGCCCGCAAAAGCGCCGGCGCGAGGCAGAACGGCAATCGCCTCGAAGGCGGCGAGGGTGAGGAACAAAAGGGTCGCGCCCGCGACCCCAGCCGCCGCCCCGGCCGGCATGGCCGCGACCGCCAGCAACACCGCGAACACCGCCGCCTGCCCAACCAGCATCGCCGCCGTCCCGGCGCGGGCGAGGTCCCGCGCCGCGTCATGCTGGGCCGCGAACAACGCGCCACTCCGCGCCTCTATTTGCGCGAGCATCCTGCTCTCGGCGCCGGCAGCGCGCACCTCGCGAATACCGCTCACCGCATCGAGCACGGCAATGCGCAAACCCGCCGTCGCGAGGCCGAGACTCTGGCCAGCGGCCAGGGTGCCACGCGCCGCGCGCCACGGCAAAACGATGGCCGCGAGCAAAAACAACACCGCGAGCGCCGCCGCGAGCGGCCAACTCTCGCGTCCAGCAACGACGATCAGCGCCGGCAGCAACACCAGAATTGTCGCAAGCGGAATCAAGAAGCGAAGATAGAGCCCATCCAGCGCCTCGATATCGTTGACCAGGCGCGCCAGCACATCACCGGCGCGGCGAAAGCCGAGGCCGCCGGCGGCACGGCGGGCAAGACCGCGAAAGAACCAGACGCGGAGATCGCCCAACGCGCGGAACATCGCGTCATGGCTCACCAGACGCTCGCCATAGCGCAGAATAACGCGGCTTGCGCCCAGCGCGCGCAGCCCGCCCGCCAAGCCGGCGCCGATCCCGGCCGCGCCGATCAGGCCACCGGCGAGCCGGCCGCCGGCGCCAGCCATCAGTGCGACCCCGGCGGCGGCGGAGACGAGCGCGATGAGCCCGCCGAGCGCAAGCATCGGCCAGCGCCGCCGCCACAGCGCCATGATACGCAAAACCGGCCGGATCGCCCCTCTCATGCCGCCCCCCGCGCCGCGAAGGCGACCACCCGCCCATCGCGGAGATCGAGACGCCGGCCGCCGAATTCACGCGCTGCCGTCGCGTGGCTCGCCAGAACAACCGTCCGCCCGAGCGCCAGCCGCCGCAAGCTCGCGATCACCTCTGCCTCGGTCGCGGGGTCGAGATGCGCGGTCGGCTCGTCGAGCAGCAGCAGCGGCGCGTTCTTGAGATAGGCGCGGGCGATCGCGACGCGTTGCGCCTCGCCGCCCGAAAGGCCGAAACCGCCCTCGCCGATCTCGGTCTCGAGCCCGTGCGGCAGGTGGGCTGCGAAATCCGTGACCCGGGCGAGGCGGGCCGCCTCGCGCACCGCCTCATCGCTCGCCGAGGGGCGGGCGAAGCGGATATTCTCGGCCAGGGTTCCGGCAAAAATCATCGGTTTTTGGCCGATCCAAGCGGTCAACTCAGCGAGCGCCGAAGGCACGATGGTGGTGATATCGGCGCCGTTCAGCAAAACCCGCCCTTGGTCGGGGCGGATGAAGCCGAGCAGGATTTCGAGGATGGTCGATTTTCCCGCCCCCGACGGCCCGACCAGCACCAGGCTTTCGCCGGCGCTGATCCGAAAGCTGACATCGCTGAGCGCCGGGCCACGCGCCGGATCCCAGGTGAAAGATACGTGTGAGAACGCGACACTGACACCGCTCGCGCTGACATGGCGGATCGCCGCCGCCGGGGCTGACGGCGGTGCCTGTGGCAGGGCGGCGAGCACGCCGGCGCTGGCATGCGCCTGCATCCGGTCCTGATAGGCCGCGGCGAAGGCGCGGAGCGGGGCAAAGAATTCCGGCACCAGGAGCAGCAGAAACAGCGCCGGGAACACCGGCGCCTGCCAGAGATGCAGCGCAAACCCGACCAGGGCCGCGACCATCGCGAGATCGAGCACGCTCGAGGAAAGAAACGCGACCCTGAGCACGCGCAGCGTCCGCCGGCGCAATTCATCGGCGGCGGCTTGGAGCCGGACGGCCTCATCCTCGGCGCGGCCATAGAGCACGAGGGTTGCAATGCCGCGCACCCGGTCGAGAAACCGCGCCTGCAGCCGCGCCATCGCGAGAAACTGCCGCCGTGCCGCGCGCGCCGCGCCGATCCCGGCGAACGCCATGCCGGCCGGCACCAAAAGCCCGGCCAAGAGCAGCGCCAATGCCGCCCACGGATCGACCACCGCCGCCGCCACCAAGACCAGCGCCGGGCCAAGCACGGCAAGCCCGGCGGCCGGCAGCCAGCGGCCATAGAATCCGTCCAGCCCCTCGATGCGGTCGATCGCCGCGGTCGCGATTTCGCCCGAATGCTGGCGGCGGAGCAGCGCCGGGCCGGCTTCGAGCACACGCGCCATCACCGCGGCGCGCAGCCGGCGCCGCCCGGCGATACCGGCCCGGCTCGCCGCGACCTCGGCGACATAGGCAAGGCCAGCGCGGAGCAGGGCGAGCAAAGCGAATCCGGTAAGCGGCAGGGCGATCGCGGCCGGCCGGCCGATCAGGGCATGAGCGAGGAGGGCGGCGATCGCCGCTGACTGGCCGATGCCGCACGCAACACCCGCCAGACCGAGACCGATCAACGGCGCGACCAAGGGCCGCGCCGCCCGGCTCTCGGCTTTCAGCCAGGCAGCGTCTTGCGAGGGTTGCTTGCTCATGTGGCGACGGACAATGCGAGAGCACGCCGAAAGAAACAAGGTGGCATAGCGCTCTATCGACAGATTTTGAATGGCTTGGCTTTGATCCGGATCAAGCGTTCAGGGAAATGCGGGTGGCCCGGCGCTCATCCCAGCAGGCCCGAAATTTCCTCTGCCAGCGCCGCGAGTTCGGCGCCGGCGCGGGAATTCGGCGCCGCTTCGCTGATGCCAAGGCCGCGGGCGAAGGCATTGGCGAAGCCAGCGCGGTTGCCGAGGGCGCTGGTCAGCAGCGCAAGCCCGCGCTCAGCGATGTCGGCCGCCATCGTCTGGCGCAGGCGAGATGCGGCGCTCGCGCGATTGAACACCAGATGCACGGTGCGGCGTTCGCTCGCGGCGAGCGCCAGCGTCCCCTCCGCCGCCCAGAGATCGGGCGGGCTCGGCTGGATCGGCACCAGGACGAGATCGGCGGCACGGAGAGCGGTGCGGGCATCGGTCGCGATCTCGGGCGGGCTGTCGATCAGGATCATGTCGAAATCGCGCTTGAGCCGGTCAAGCTCGGCCCTGAGCCGCCAGCCCGAAACATCCGAGAAGCCGAGCGGCACACGCTCTCGCCCCGCCGGCAAGGCCGTGCGCAGCGCGAACCAACGGGCAAGGCTTTTCTGCGGATCGATATCGAGGAGGGCGACACGCCGCGTTGCCGCGAAGGCGACGCCGAGATGAGCGGCGAGCGTGGTCTTGCCGGCGCCACCCTTCTGTTGCGCAATCGTCAGAACCACCGCCATGTTTCACCCTCGACACCCATCGCGCGCTGCGATGACCTCAAAAAAGAACCAAAAACTTTTCTCCCGTTGGGCAGTGCCTGCGGCACTGCCCGTGCCGAGGCAGCTGCCACGCCGAGAAACCGGGACAAAAGTCTTTTTGCTTCTTTTTCTTCAGAAAAAGAAGACCTTTCTTCTGGCGGATAACTTCGTTAGCGTCCCTCGATCAGCTCGATCTTGTAGCCGTCCGGGTCTTCGATGAAGGCGATGATGGTGGTGCCGAATTTCACCGGCCCTGGCTCGCGGGTGATTTTCACGCCGGCGGCCCGCAGTTCGGCGCACGTCGCCGCGACATCGGCGACGCCGACCGCGAGATGGCCGAAGCCGGTGCCGAGGTCGTAGCCATCATCCTGGCCCCAATTATAGGTGAGTTCGAGCACGGTATGGCTCGCCTCGTCGCCATAGCCGACGAAAACCAGGGTGTATTTGCCGTCCGGCACCTCGCGCCGGCGCAATTCCTTCATGCCCATCAAACGGGTGTAGAAATCGACGCTCTTTTCGAGGTTTTTCACCCGCAGCATGGTGTGCAGATAGCGCCTGGTGGATTCGGTCATGATGGCTCCTTTGCGAAAAAATCATTCGATCAGCACTTCGCTTTGCGCCGCCTCGGGGTCGAGGCTGAGCAGGAACAGGCCGGCGGCATCGGCCGCCGTGATCATCGCGGCACGGGCGGTGATCATCGTGCCATGCGCCTCGAAGGCGATGCCGCGAAGGCCGGCTTCGGCGGCGCGGCGCACCGTCTCCGGCCCGATGGTGGGCAGATCGGCGCGGCGATCCTGCCCTGGTTTGACCAGCTTGACCAGCACCCCGCCCGGCCCCGGCCGCGCCAGCGCCCGGCATCGCGCGAGCATCGCATCCGTGCCCTCGATCGCCTCGACCGCGAGCACGATACCCTGCTGCACCACCGCCGCCTGCCCGACGTCGACGGCGCCGAGCGCCCGCACCACCGCAACCCCGCGCGCGATGTCGCGCATCGCCGCGGCATCCGGCGCGACGGCGCCGAGAAGCCCCGGCGCCTCGACCAGCTCAGCGAGAATTTCATGCGCGCCGAGGACGCGAAACCCCTCCTCGCCGAACACCCGCACGATGGCGGCGAGCAGGCCGTCATCGCCGGTGAAGGCGGCGCGGCCGATGCGCGCCAGAATCCGCGCGCCTTCGGCATCGGGACGCAACGCCAGCAGTGACGGGCGGCGCACCGGCCCGACCAAAACGATATCGCGGCACCCATGGGCGCGGAGCAGCTCGAGAATCCGCCCGGCGGCGCCGAGCCGGGCATAGGCATGCGGATAGGGCGCCAGCATGTCGGGGTCGGCGAAGCCCTCGAAGCCGATCACGAACACCGCGCGCCCCGCCGCCACCGCCGCCGCCGCAACCCGCCCGGGGAGCGGCCCGCCGCCGGCGAGAATGCCGAGCGTCGGCGCGCCGGCCTCAGCCATGAGACTCAAAACCTTGTGTCATGCGCCGCATAGAGCAAGGAAACCGCGGTCCTGCCAAGCCTGGCAAGCGCCGCGACACGCGGATTGATCTGGCTCAAGGCGCGACGCCCGCCCCCGGCGCAGGTAGTCTCGCGTGAGGAAACCGCCCGCGAAGGATGTCGCCATGCCCCTGCCCCGACGATCCCACCGCCCCGGCCGCCGCACGCCGAGGGGGGCCGCGTGCCATGGCTGATGCGATCCTGGTCGTCAATGCCGGCTCCTCCAGCATCAAGTTCGCGCTTTACGATCTCGCCGGCGCCGGCCAGTTCACAACGATCGCCCATGGCCAAATCGAAGGCATTGGCACGGCGCCGCATCTCCTCGTGCTCGGCCCGGCGCATGAGGTCCGCGCCGAACGCTATTGGCCGGTCGGGGAGAGCCATACCCATGAGGATCTGCTCGACCCGCTGCTCACCCTGATCGAGAAGGAACTCGCCGGGGAGGCGCTCCGGGCCGTCGGCCACCGGGTCGTTCATGGCGGCGAGCGGCATTTCGGCCCGGCGCTGGTGGATGCGGCGCTGCTCGAAGCGCTGGCGAAGCTCACGCCGCTCGCGCCCTTGCATCAACCGCACAACCTCGCCGCGATCCGCGCCATCGCCGCGCTGCGTCCCGGCCTGCCGCAAGTCGCCTGCTTCGACACCGCGTTTCATCATGGCATCGCGCCGGTGGTGAGCCGGCTCGCGCTGCCCCGCAGCTTCGCCGAGGAAGGCGTGCGGCGTTACGGGTTTCATGGCTTGTCCTATGAATTCATCGCCCGTGCGCTCGCTGCCTGCGCACCAACGCTTGCCCGCGGCAAGGTGATCGCCGCCCATCTCGGCAACGGCGCCAGTCTCTGCGCGATGGACGCGGGGCAGAGCGTCGATACCACCATGGGCTTCACCGCGCTCGATGGCCTGGTGATGGGAACGCGCACCGGCAGCATCGACCCCGGCGCCGTGCTCTATCTCATGCAGCAACACCGGCTCGACGCGGCGGCGATCGAGGATCTGCTCTATCACCGCTCGGGTCTTCTCGGCGTCTCGGGCATCAGCGCCGATATGCGGACCCTGCTCGCAAGCCGCGACCCCCGCGCGCGCGAGGCGGTCGAGCTGTTCGTGTTTCGCGCAGCGCGTGAGATCGGGGCGCTCAGCGCCTCGCTCGGCGGGCTCGATGGGGTGGTTTTCACCGCCGGCATCGGCGAGCACGCGCCCGACATCCGCGCCGCCATCGCCGCCCGTCTCACCTGGCTCGGCGCCATCCTCGACCGCGACGAAAACGCCCGCCCGACCACCGGCCCGCGGCGGATCAGCGCCAAGGACAGCCGCCTCGCCCTTTGGGTTATCCCGACCGACGAGGAAGCGATGATCGCCGAACACACCCGCAGCCTGACGGCGGGCTGAGCGCCGGCACCCGGCCGCGCAAACTTGATCTCGATCAAAGAACTTGACGCAGGTCAAGGCGGAACCTGCGCGGCGGCCTATGATCGCTTCTGTTGTCAACGTCAAAACAGGAGGGATCCATGCACGCGAGCGACATCATGACCCGGACACTCGTCACCGTCGGCCCGCGCTCCACACTCAGCGAGGCGATCACCAAAATGGTCGAGGCGCGCGTCAGCGGCCTGCCGGTGATCGATCTCGAAGGCCGGCTGGTCGGGATACTGACGGAAGGCGATCTTCTCCGCCGCGCCGAGCTCAGCACCGAAAAGCAGCGCTCGAAATGGCAGCAATTCCTGCGCGGCCCGGCCCGCAACGCGGCCGAATATGTCGCAACCCACAGCCGCCACGTCGAGGACGTGATGACCAAGGATGTCGCCTCGGTTCCCGAGAATGCCGGCATCGATCAGGTTGTCGAACTCATGGAGCAGCGCGGCATCCGCCGCGTGCCGGTGATGCGCGGCGATGTCGTGGTCGGCCTCATCAGCCGTGCCGATCTCATCCGCGTCATCGGCGAAGCGCTGGGCGCCCGCACCGATGCCAAGCGCGACGATCCGGCGATCCGCGAGGCGCTGCTCGGCGAACTCAAGAAACAGAACTGGTTCGGGGCGCAGAGCGTGTCGATCATGGTTGAAAGCGGCACCGTGACCCTCGAGGGCGTGTTGTTCGACGATGCCGCCCGCGCCGCGCTCGTGGTCGCTGCCGAGAATGTGCCGGGCGTGAAAAGCGTCATCGACAAAACCACATTCGTCGAGCCCGTTCCCTTCGTCGGATAGTGCGATGATCCTGGACATGTGAGCGGAAGGGGTGCTGCGATGAGCCAGGATGTCGGCGGCGTGGTGGCGCGGGATACCACGGCGGCGAAGCCGGCGAAGGCGCGTTCGAAGCGGCGGATTTTGCTGCCGGCGGTTTTGTTGCTGCTGCTTCTCGCCACGGCGGGCGCGGCCTATTGGCGCCTTTCCCACCCGCCCGCCGCCGCGACCAGCGTTACCGTGTTCGGCACCATCGATATCCGCCAGACCCAAATCGCCTTCAACGATAGCGATCGCATCGCCCATCTTTATTTCCATGAGGGGGACCGGGTGACGCGCGGGCAGTTGCTCGGCGATCTCGATGAGGTCCGCCTCAAAGCCAATGCCGACAAAGCCGATGCCGACGTTGAGGCAGCGGACAAAACCCTGACCCGGCTGCTCGATGGCTCACGGCCGGAAGAAATCGCCGAGGCGCGCGCGGCCCTTGCCGCGGCGGTGGCGACGGAGGCGAATGCGCGGATCAATCTCGCGCGTTATAATACGCTGTCGCCGAGTGGCGCCGAGACCAAGCAAAATCGCGACAACGCCGAGCAAACTCTGAAAGTCGCAACCGCTAACCGCGAGGCCGCCGAGCAAGCGCTCGCGCTCGCGCTCGAGGGGCCGCGCTGGGAAGATATCGCGGTCGCGCGCGCGCAACTCGCCTCCGCCAAGGCCGCCGCCGCTTATGCGCACCGCCAATACGAGGATGCGAAACTGCTCGCCCCGGCCAATGGCATGATCGAGGACCGCATCCTCGAGCCCGGGGACATGGTGACGCCGCAAACCCCGGTGTATACGCTCGATCTCGACGATCCGGTTTATGCCCGCGCCTATCTCCCCGAACACGAACTCGGCAAAATCCGCACCGGCATGCGCGCCTGGATCGAAACCGACGCCTACCCTGGGGAAAAATTCCCCGCCTGGATCGGCTTTATCGCAACCACCGCCGAGTTCACGCCCAAAACCGTCGAAACCACCGATCTTCGCACCGCGCTGGTCTATCGGCTGCATGTCTATGCCTGCAATCCCGGCGGCCGGCTCAGGCTCGGCGCGCCGGTGACGGTGATCATCCCGCTCGAAGACAACGCGCCCAGCGGCCAGGCTGCAACTCCTTGCGAGAACGGCAATGGCGGATGAGGTTCTGCGCTTCCGCGACGTCGTCAAAGGGTTTCAGAGCGGGGCGCAACCTATCGTCGCCCTCGATGGTCTGTCGTTTTCGCTCGCGCGCGGGCGCATCACCGGCCTGATCGGCCCCGATGGCGCCGGCAAGACGACCTTGATGCGGCTTGCCGCGGGGCTTTTGCTGCCCGAGCGCGGCGAGGTCATCACGCTTGGGCAAGAGACGCGGCGCGGCGCGCGCGCGGTGCATGGGCGGATCGGCTACATGCCGCAGCGCTTCGGGCTCTATGAGGATCTCACGGTTCAGGAAAATCTCGATCTCTATGCCGATTTGCAGGGTCTTGCGCGAGAGGCACGCCAAACCCGCTATGACGAACTCCTTCGCCTCACCGCGCTCGGCCCGTTCGGCAAGCGCCAGGCGGGAAGATTGTCCGGCGGGATGAAGCAGAAACTCGGCCTTGCCTGCGCCTTGCTCAAGGTGCCGGAGCTGCTATTGCTCGATGAGCCGACGGTCGGCGTCGATCCGATTTCGCGGCGGGAGCTCTGGGCGATCGTCGTTACGCTTCGCGCTGCGGGCGTCAGCGTCTTGATCAGCACCGCCTATATGGACGAGGCGGAACGCTGCGACGATATTTTGCTGCTCAATCAGGGGCGTCTTCTCGCCGAAGGCACGCCGGCCGCGTTCATCGCGCCGCTCGCCGGGCGGTGTTTCGCGGGCCACGATCCGCAGCGTTCGCGCCGCGCCCTGCAACAGACGCTATACGCCGAGGAGACGGTTCTCGAAGCCAGGATCGAGACCGATTCGGTGCGGGTTCTGCTCAGCCCGGGCGTCCCCCCGCCGGCCATCGCGGGCGTCACCTGGGAGGCGAGAGACGCCGATTTCGCCGATGCCTTCTTCGAGCGTCTGGCTGCCGGCAAGACCGCGCGCCGGCCACCGATGGCGGCGAATCCCCCCCCGGCGGGCGCCGGCGAGCGCGCGGAAATCGTGCTTTCGGTGCGTGGCTTGAACCGGGTGTTCGGCAGCTTTCACGCGGTCAAAGACGTCACGTTCGCGGTGCGAAAGGGCGAGGTGTTTGGCCTGCTCGGCGCCAATGGCGCGGGCAAGAGCACGACCTTTCGCATGCTCTGCGGCTTGTTGCCGGCAAGTTCGGGCATCTTGCAGGTGGCGGGCCAGGATTTGCGCACGGCACCGGCGGAGGCGCGCCGCAATATCGGCTATGTCGCGCAAAAATTCTCGCTTTATGCCAATCTCAGCGTCGATCAAAACCTCGCTTTCTTCGCCGCCGCCTATGGCCTGCGCGGCAAGCGCAAGCGCGAACGCCTGGCTTGGGCTGAGGAAGAATTCGAACTCGCCCCTTATCGCGCGATGAATGCCGGGGATTTGCCGCTCGGCTACAAACAGCGCCTTGCGCTCGCCGTCGCCCTCCTCCATGAGCCGGCCATCCTCTTTCTCGACGAGGCGACCTCAGGCGTCGACCCGCTGGCGCGCAGCGAATTTTGGCAACGCATCAATCACTATTCCGCGGCGGGAACCACGGTTCTGGTGACGACGCATTTCATGGATGAAGCGGAATATTGTGACCATCTCATCTTGATGTCGCTCGGGGAAGTGCTGGCCGCCGGCACACCAAGCGAGGTCCGCGCCAAGGCAAAAAGCGCGAGCCTGCCGGCGCCCAGCATGGAGGAAGCCTTCATCGCCTTGATCGAGCAAAACGAAGCCAAGATCAGGCGGGCGGCATGAACGGCCGTCGGCTGCGCGGCTTGCTGCGCAAGGAGTTCATCCAGATTTTTCGTGACCCCTCGGCCCTCGGCATCGCCTTCGTCATGCCGATTTTTCTGCTGCTGCTTTTCGGCTATGGCATTTCTCTCGACTCCCAGCATGTGCCCGTCGCCGTGGTCGCCGAACATCCGAACCCACAAATCACCCCGCTGATCGCGGGGCTCGGTCATTCGCGCTATTTCGAGCCGCACCTCTTTCGCACCATCGACGCCGCAAAGAATGCCTTGCAAGCGCGCGAGGTGAAAGCAATCCTCTGGCTGCGCAATGATTTCAGCCGCAACGCGCTCGCCGGCAATGGCGAGGATGTCGGCGTCATCGTCAACGGTGTCGATGCCAATGACGCGCGGCTGATCGAATCCTATCTCTTGCAGGTCTGGCAGATCTGGCTTGCCCAGCAGCAGGCGCATCAGGCAGCGCCGGGCTTTCCCGTCGCCTCTCAGTTTCGCATCTGGTTCAATCCGGCGCTGCGCTCGCGCGATTATCTCGTCCCCGGCCTGATCGCCGTCATCATGACGTTGATCGGCGCCCTGCTCACCGCGCTCGTCGTCGCGCGCGAGTGGGAGCGCGGCACGATGGAGGCGCTGATGGCCTCGCCGGTGACGATGGCGGAGATTTTGGTCGGCAAGCTTCTCCCTTATTTCGTGCTCGGGATGGGTGGCATGGCGCTTTCGGTCGCGATGGCGCTTTGGCTTTTCGCGGTGCCGCTGCATGGCCATTTCCTGACCCTCGCGCTCGCCTCGGCGTTATTCCTGCTGGTGGCCCTCGGGATGGGGCTGTTGATCTCCTCGGTCGGAAAAAGCCAGTTCGTCTCAGGACAGATCGCGATCATCGTGACCTTCCTGCCGGCGTTCATCCTCTCCGGCTTCGTCTTTGATATCCGCTCGATGCCGACGGCGATCCAGATCATCACCCACGTCGTCGCCGCGCGCTATTTCGTCGCCATTTTGCAAAGCGTCTTTCTCGCCGGCGACGTGTGGCCGATCCTTTGGCCCAATCTGCTGGCGCTCCTCCTGATGGCGGCGATTTTCCTCGGCCTTACCCTGCGGCGCTCGCAAAAGCGGCTCGATTGAGATGTGGCAGCGGCTTTTCGCGCTCGTGATCAAGGAATTTCTCGCCCTTCTCCGCGACAAGGCGAGCCGTTTCGTGCTCATCGGCCCGCCGGTGGTGCAGCTCGTCGTCTTCGGCTATGCCGCGACCTTCGATCTCAACCATATTCCGTTCGCGGTCTTCAACGAGGATCCCGGCCTCGCCTCCCGCCAATTGCTCGCGCGTTTCGACGGCGCGCCGGTTTTTCAGCGCGTCGCAACCCTTTCGTCTGACGCGCGGATCGCGCCCCTGATCGACCGCAAGGACGTGTTGCTGGTTTTGCACATCGATCGGCAATTCAGCCGCGATATCCTCGCCGGGCGGCCGGGGCGGGTGCAGGTGATCATCGATGGCCGCAATTCCAACACCGCGGCGATCGTGCTCGGCTATGCCAACACGATTTTGCTGGATTTCGACGCCGAATGGGGCAGCACCCATCCTTGGGCGCATCTTCCGGCGCAACTCGTCATGCGCGCTTGGTACAACCCCGATCTGCTGTCGCGCTGGTTCGTCATCCCCGGCATCATCGGCTTGCTGACCCTGGTCGTGACCATGCTGGTGACAGCCCTTTCGATCGCCCGCGAGCGCGAGATGGGCACCTATGACCAATTGCTGGTGACACCGCTCCGTCCGGCCGAGGTCTTGCTCGGCAAAGCCATCCCCGGCTTCATCATCGGCAGCGGCGAGGCGACGTTCATCGCCTTGGTCGCGATCCTCTGGTTCGGCGTGCCCTTCACCGGCAGCGCGGTCGCGCTCGTGCTCGGGCTCGGCTTGTTCCTGCTGTCGGCGATCGGCATCGGGCTGATGATTTCAGCCCTCGCCGCGACCCAGCAACAAGGGCTGCTCGGCGCCTTCCTGTTCCTGGTGCCGGCCATTCTGCTCTCGGGATTTGCAACCCCGATCGCCAATATGCCGCAATTCGTGCAATATCTCACCTATCTCAACCCGATGCGCTATTTGATGGTCATTCTGCGCGGCAGCTTCCTCCAGGGCGATCGCGCCGGCGATCTCCTCGACCAATATTGGCCGCTGGCGGCGATTGGCCTTGCGACCATGGTCGCCGCCGCCTGGCTCGCGCGCAAACGGATGTATTGACCCCGCGCCTGGCACTGGCGGAGGGCGGCGGCGCGAGTTATGCTCATGCCGCTATATCGCTTGCCGCCCTTTCCCGCCGGAACCCCGCCCGTGCCCCGTCCTTGCCCGTCACGCCGAACCCTCTTGCGCGCCGCCGCCGTCGGTATCCCCGTCGGTATCCTCGGTGTCGGGCACGCGCGGGCGGCCGCGCCGCCGGCGATCGCCGCCGCCGCCGACCTCACCTACGCGCTGCCCGAAATCGCCGCCTCGTTTGCCCGCGAAAGCGGCCACGAGGTCAAGCTGGTGTTCGGCTCCTCGGGCAATTTCGCCGCCGAAATCGCCAATGGCGCGCCGTTTCAGGTGTTTCTCAGCGCCGATGAGGCGTATGTCACTTCTCTCGTTCAAAGCGGCCACGCGCGTCGCGACGGCGTGCTCTACGCGGTCGGCAGGATCGGCCTGCTCGCCGGCCCCGGCGCTGCCTTCACCGCCGATCCGGCGCTCGATGGCCTGCGCGCCGCGCTCGCGCAGGGACGTGTGCGGAAATTCGCGATCGCCAACCCCACCCATGCCCCCTATGGCCGCGCCGCGCGCGAGGCATTGCAGCATGCCGGGCTGTGGGAGGCGCTTTTCCCCCATCTCGTGCTCGGCGAGAACGTCGCCCAGGCGGCGCAATTCATCCGCGCCGGCGCCGCCGAGGGCGGCGTCATCCCGCTCTCGCTCGCCCGCGCGCCGACCTTCGCGCAGGCCGGCGCCTTCGCCCTGATCGCCGCCGATTGGCATCAGCCGCTCCGCCAGCGCATGGTGCTCCTGCCTGGCGCCGGGGCGATCGCGACGGCGTTTTACGATTTCGTGCAAAAACCGCCGGCGCGCGCCATTTTCCGCCGCTATGGGTTTCTTCTGCCCAGCGACCGGCTCGGCTGAGATCACGGTGGACTGGGCCGCCTTCGCCCTCTCGCTCGAACTGGCCGGTGTGACGGCGCTGGTACTGCTGCCGTTCGGCGTCGCGGCCGGGCGGGCGCTGGCGGCGCGGGCGTTCGCCGGCAAGGGGCTGGTGCAAGCCCTGCTCGCTTTGCCGCTGGTGCTGCCGCCGAGTGTGCTCGGCTATTATCTCCTGGTCGCGTTCGGCATCGCCTCGCCGCTCGGCCGGGTTTGGCAGGCTTTGTTCGGGCATCCGCTCGCGTTCAGCTTCAGCGGCCTGGTGTTTGCCTCCCTCATCGTCAACCTGCCATTCGCGGTGCAGCCGATCGAGCGCGCCTTCGCCGCCATTGCGCCCGAGATCCGCGAGGCCGCCTGGGTGTGCGGGCTCAGCCGCTGGGCCGGGTTCCTGCGCATCGAACTGCCGCTCGCCTGGCCCGGCATCCTCGCCGCCTTCGCCCTCACCGTCGCCCACACCATGGGGGAATTCGGCGTCGTCTTGATGGTCGGCGGCGGCATTCCCGGCGAGACGCGGACCGTCGCGATCGCGATCTATGACCGCGCCCAGGCGCTCGATGGCAGCGGCGCCGGGCGGATGTCGCTGCTTCTCCTCGCCTTTGCCCTGGCCGCCCTCGGGCTCGTGCAGATCCTCGGCGGGCGGGTCGGCGGGCGCGATGGCCGGGATGGCTGAGACGGCGAAGGCGGGGCTCGCGGCTTTTCTCGCGCAAGCCGGGCCGATCCCGCTCGATGCCCGGCTCTGCGTCCCGGCGGGTGAGCTGCATGCCCTGATCGGCCCCTCGGGCAGCGGCAAAACCACCCTTTTGCGGGCGCTCGCCGGGCTCTATCGCCCCCGCGCCGGCACCATCGCCTGCGCCAATGACACCTGGTTCGATGCCGCGCGCGGGGTTGATCTGCCGCCACAGCGCCGGCGCGTCGGCCTGGTGTTTCAGCATTATGCGCTGTTTCCGCATCTCTCTGCGGCGGGCAACGTCGCCGCCGCGCTGGGCCATCTGTCGCGCGGCGACCGCCTGGCCCGCGCCCGCGCCCTGCTCGGCCAGCTCGGCCTCGCGGCGCTCGCCGAGCGCCGGCCGGCGACGCTTTCGGGCGGCGAGCGCCAGCGGGTCGCGGTCGCGCGAGCGCTGGCGCGCGAGCCGGCGCTGCTGTTGCTCGACGAGCCCTTCGCCGCCCTCGATGCCCGAACCCGCCGCCATCTCCGCCAGGAACTCGCCGCGCTCCGCCGCCGGCTTGCGATCCCGATCATCCTCGTGACCCACGATCTCGAGGAGGCGGCGGCGCTGGCCGACCGGATGACGGTGCTCGAGGGCGGGCGGACGCTGCAAACCGGGGCGCCGGCGGCGATCATGGCGCGGCCGGCCTCGCGCGCCGTCGCGCGCGTCGTCGATCTGCAAAATCTGTTCGAAGGCGAGATTCTCGCCAGTGGCGAGACGCCGGCCGAAACGCGCATCGCCTGGCAGGGCGAGACCATTCGCGCCGCGGGCCACACCCCGCTCCCGCCCGGCACCGCGATCGCCTGGACGGTGCCGCCGGCGGCGATCACGCTCCACGCCGCGCGCCCCGGAGAGGGCGCCGCCAACGTCCTCGCCGGGCGGATCGGCGAGGTCGCGATATTGCCCGGGATCGCCCGCGTCGTCTTTCTCGCTGGCAATGGGGCCGCCTTCGTCGTGCCGCGCCCGCCGCCCGGCGCCGGGCCGCCGCTGCCGCGCCCGGGCGAGACGGCCTCGATCGCCTTCGCCCCAGAGGCGGTGCATGTGATGCCGCTTACGGCGTGACGTCGCCCGCCGCGACCGCCGGCGCGGCATTGCCCCACGCATTGCGGATATAGGTCGCGATCGCGGCGATCTCGGCGCGATCGAGCGCGCCCGCAAACCCCGGCATGGCGGCGCCGGTCGGCGCGGCGTCAGTCGCGGCGGCGCGGGCGCCGTTAAAGATCACGCGGAGGATGGTCGCGGGGTTCGAAGCCTGCACGAGCGCGCTGCCGGCAAGGCGCGGGAAAAGCCCGGGCGTTCCCTCGCCGTCTCGCCCATGACAGGGGGCGCAGCGGAGGCGGTAAAGCCCCTCGCCCGCGGCCATTGTGGCATGCGGCGGCGGCGCGGCGGCTTGGCTGGGTGGGGGTGGCGGCAGGCTTTTGAGATAATGCGCGATCGCCGCGCGATCGGCCGCGGTCATGCGGGCGCCCGACAGCGTCACCACCTCCGCCATCGGGCCGCTCGCGAGCGCGCCGTGGGCCGCGCCGGTTGCAAGGAATTGCGCGATCTCGTCCTCGCGCCATTCGCCAAGCCCGGTGCGGGGGTCGCCATCGAGCGCCGGGGCGACCCAGCCCGCGACCACCCCGCCGGCGAAGGCGCGCGCCGCGACATCGCCGCCGAGCGCGGTTTTCGGCGTGTGACAGGCGCCGCAATGCCCCGGCCCGGTGACGATGAAGGCGCCGCGATTCCAAAGCGCGTCATGGCCGGGATCAGGGAGCGGCGGCGCCGGCTTGGCATATAACGCATCCCAAAACACGAGCAGGAAGCGGAGATCGAAGGGAAACGAAAGATCGGCGCCGCGCACGGCCTGGTGGACGGGGGGGAGGGTTGCGAGAAAGGCGCGGATCGCCTCGCTATCCTCACGCGTGAAGCGCGCGAAATAGGGAAAAGGATGGGCGGGATAAAGAAAACTCCCATCCGGCCTTCTCCCGAACCGAAGCGCGCGATCAAACGCCGCCGCCGACCAGGCGCCGAGCCCGGTCTCACGATCGGGCGTGAGATTGGGCGCGATCACCCAGCCGAACGGGGTTGGAATCCGCCGGCCGCCAGAAAGCGGCGCACCCCCCGGCGGCGTATGACAGGCGGCGCAATCGGCAAGGATGGTGAGATATTGCCCCGCTGCCACGCGCTCCTCGGCGCGCGCGCAGAAAGCCGCGAGCAACAGGAAAAAGGCTGCGCAGAGCACGGCTTTCATGCAAGCGACCCGGGTGCCCTAAGATAGCGGCCGATGATCGCATCCGCCGTGCGGAGCGCAAGGGCAGCAACGGTGCCGGTCGGGTTATAGCTCGCATTCTGCGGAAAGGCGGACGCGCCGACGACGAAGAGATTATCGCAGTCCCAGCTTTGCAGATAAGGGTTGACGACACTCGTCTCCGGGTCCGTGCCCATGATCGCGCCGCCGACATTATGCGTGCTCTGATAGGGAACGATGCTGTAGGGCGCTTGGCGTTTCGCGATAGTCAGCCATTCCGGCCCCATCGCGCGGGCGATTTCGGCGAGACGATCGGTCACGAAATGAGACATGCGAAGATCGTTGGGATGGAAGTCGAAGGTGACGCGAAGGAGCGGCCGGCCGAAACGGTCGCGATAGGTGGGATCGAGATCGCAATAGGCGCCGCGATGGCTGAGCGAACTGCCCGAGGCGAGAATTCGTGTGGTGCGGAGATAGGATTTCGCGACCGCGCGCTTCCACTCAGCCCCCCAGCGCGGTGTTCCCGGTGGCGTCGGATGATTCAAAATCGGCCGCGAATTCGTCGCGAGCGCGGCGAGATAGGCGCCGCCGATGAAACCGAGCGGGCCATGGTCGTAATGTTCGCCGTTCCAATCATCGACGATCATGCCGAGCGCGCCGGCGCCGATGAAGGGATTGAGCAATCTCTCGGCAAATCCGAGCTGCACCGAGGACGTCGTCTGATAACTGTAATTGCGTCCGACGACGCCCCGGCCGCTCGCCGGATCATAGGGTGCGCCGATCCCTGAAAGCAGCAGGAGGCGGATATTCTCGAACGTATAGGCGGCAAGAAGAACGATCCCGGCGGGCTGGAAGAAATCTTCGCCGCTCGCATCTTTATAGGTGACACCGCGCGCTTTTTTGCCACCACCATCATGGTTGATCGCAAGCACCAAACATTCGGTGCGCAGTGAGAAATTCGGCCGCCTGCGCAACAGCGGCATCAGCGTCGTCTGCGGGCTCGCCTTGGCGTAATTGCCGCAGCCAAACCGTTCGCAAAATCCGCAATAGCTGCACGCGCCGAGGGTCACGCCAAACGGATTGGTGTAGGCTTGCGAAAGATTGGCCGAGGGCTGCGGAAACGGATGATAGCCGCCTTCCGCCGCCGCTTTCGCAAACAGCGCCGCAGCATACGGCATGGTCAGCGGCGGCGTTGGGTAGTCGCGCGCCCGCGGCCCCTCGAAGGGATTGCCGCCGGGCTGGATCTTCCCCTGGAGATTTCCGGATTTTCCAGAAATCCCGCAGAGATATTCGAAACGGTCATAGTACGGCTCGAGCGTCTCATAGGTGACGCCCCAATCCTGGATAGTGAGATCGGGCGGGAGAAAGCGCCGGCCATAGCGTTCGAGAATAGTGGTTTTGAGGGTAAAATCGCTTGGGCGGAAGCGCCAGGTCTGGCCGTTCCAATGCACCCCGCCGCCGCCCGCCCCGCTCGCCGGCAGAAACGAGCCCCAGGCCCGCACGGGAAGCGCCGTCTGATCGCTGCGATTGCGAAAAGTAATGGTGTTTTCCGCGGGTTTGACGACGAGATCATGACGCACCGCATAGCGCAACTCGTCGGGGGCGCGGCTCGGCGGAAAATCCTCGGCGGTGTCGCGATAGGGGCCACGTTCGAGCGCGATCACCGAAAGCCCGGCACGGCTCAGCACTTCGGCGAGCAACGCGCCACTCCAGCCAAAGCCGATGATCACCGCATCGACCGGTTTCAGCCGTGTCGTCATGCGAGCGCGACCGGCGGCGCGCGATAGGGCTCGCCGTGCCGCGCGACAACGTCGCGATAATCATAGCGCGCACCTGGGAATCCGATCAGCCGCCAGCCCGCCATGCCCTGATTGCCGCCATAGCGCGGATCGGCGAAAAATCCATCGATCGTGTCGCGCAGGACGAGGTCGAAAAACGCCCGCCCGCCGCCGCTGATCCCGATCCGGCCATGTTCGAGATCGCTGAGCAGGCGATCCTGCGTTGCGGGATCGAGTGCTGCGAAACCGCGCCCCGCAAACGCCGCCCGGCAATGGCGATCGAGATCGGCGAGCCCCGCGCGATAGCGCGCCGCCGGGGTCAGCGGCGATTGCGGGCCCTGGCCGGGAAGGCCGGGAAGAAAGGGCGGGCGCATATAAAGATCGCGGCTGCTGCCATAGGCGCCGGCGAGCTGGCGGTCGATGAAAATCGCCGCCCCCGCCTCGCCCGCGCCGGGGCCGAGTTCATCGGGCGGGATCAGCCGATCGGCGATGGCGGCGACACTGGCCGCTTCCTCCGGGGTCAAGAAGCGCAACCCGCTCTCCGGTCTTTGCGCCGCGCAGCCGGTGAGCGCGACCACGGCGGCAGACGCCAGGAGTTCGCGCCGCCTCATGATCCCTCGCCGACGCGCAGGCGCACCGAGACCGGGCAATGATCGGAAAGCCGCTTGGTTTGGCGATCGGCGCCGTGATCGACCAATACGCGGAGACTATCCGGCGCCAGCCAGCGCTGCGCTGCGCCGCCAAGAAAAACACGATCGATGAAGGGCTCGCCGCCCCAGCAGGGCGAGGCGTGGCCGGCGGTCGCCTCGGTGAGCGGCGCGGCCTCGGCGAGGGCGGCGGCGAAATCATCGTCGCCCTCGGCCCGGCGGTTGAAATCGCCGATCACCACGAACGCCTCGTCGGCGCGGGCACGGGCGGCGATCC
The DNA here is from genome assembly GCF_003352165.1 of Acidibrevibacterium fodinaquatile. Taxonomy (GTDB): domain Bacteria; phylum Pseudomonadota; class Alphaproteobacteria; order Acetobacterales; family Acetobacteraceae; genus Acidibrevibacterium; species Acidibrevibacterium fodinaquatile. The sequence goes on along the minus strand of NZ_CP029176.1, from coordinate 179,325 downwards.
AGCTTTCGAGAACCCGCGCCTGGGCTTGCAGCACATGGCAAGCCGGGCGGCGACTTTCGGCGAGCCGATCGCTGTGGCAGCCGGCCTTGAGATGCAAGGCGAGCAAGCGAAGCTGGCCGCCCGGGAGATCGAGGGTGATATCGGCGCCGCTCCGCAAATGCGCGCGCGCTTGCGGCGGGTAAGGATCGAGCGCGGTGAGATCGGGATGCGCGATCACATGCCAATCGCGCCGCACCGCGAAGCCGACCCGTTGCACCACGCTATCCCCCGTCATGTAAACGGCGTAGCGTTCCGGCGCGAACACCGCTGCCGCCACCTGCGCGCCATCGACTTCCTCGATCGCGATCACATCGGCATCGAGCCGGCCGGCGACGGCGCGCAGGGCGGCGATATCCTCGGGGCGCTTCGGGGTGACATCCGGCGGCAAGGCGGGATCGCCGGCATCGCGGGTGGTGAGCCACTCCAGATTCCAGGTCGCGAGCTTGATCTCCTGGGCCGTTGCCGGCGCCAGCGCGGCGAGAAGGAAAAGCAAACATAGCCAGACCCTGACCAAACGCCGCGCTCCCATGCCCGATGCCGCAAGACTTGGCGAAAGACCCGCAATCCGCAAGACTTGGCGCCGACCGCGGAGGAAACCGAGGAAATGCCCCACCCGCCAGTGACCCCACCCTTCGATCCGGCCCGCCTCGCCGATTTTCTCACCCGCCAGCTCGGCACCAAGGGCGAGATGCGGCTCGAACCGATCGCCGGCGGACAATCCAACCCGACCTATTTCGTCACCTTCGATGACCGCCGCCTCGTGCTCCGCAAGCAGCCGGACGGGCCGGTTCTGCCCTCGGCCCACGCCGTCGATCGGGAATACCGGGTGCTCGCGGCGCTTGCCGCAAGCGCGGTGCCGGTGCCGCCGGTGCTGCTCTATCACGGCGAGCGCGACATCGTGGGGACACCGTTTTACATCATGGCGCGCATCGAGGGGCGGGTTTTCGCCGAAAGCATGATGGCCGGGGCGAACGCTGCCGAGCGCGGGGCGATGTTCCGCTCGGTCGCCGAGACGCTGGCCGCGCTGCACGACGTCGATTGGCGCGCGGTCGGGCTCGAGGGCTTCGGCCGGCCGGGGAATTATTTCCAGCGCCAGATCAGCCGCTGGACCCGGCAATGGGAGGGCGAACGATTTCGCGACATCCCCGATCTCTCACGCCTCGCCGCCTGGCTTGCCGCCAATATCCCCGATGACGACACGACGACGCTCTGCCACGGCGATTTTCGTATCGGCAATCTCATGTTCCACCCGACCGAGCCGCGCGTGGTCGCGGTGCTGGATTGGGAATTGGCGACGCTCGGCCACCCGCTCGCCGATCTCGCCTTCAGCGCGCTCGCCTGGCGCAGCCGGCCGGAGGAATATGGCGGGCTCAAGGGGCTCGACCTCGCGGCCCTCGGCATCCCGAGCGAGGCCGAATATCTCGCGCATTACTATCGCAGCCGGCGCGGCCCAGCCCCACCCCTGCAGCCCTTTCACACCGCCTTCGCGCTGTTTCGCTTCGCGGTGATCTTCGAGGGCATCGCCGCCCGCGCCCGCCGCGGCACCGCCGCAAGCGCCAACGCCGCCGCTGTCGGCAACCTCTCCCTCGCCTTCGCCCGCCTCGGGGCGGCGCTGATTCCGGGGTAACGAAAGGAAGACTCGTTCTTTTTTGGAAAAAAGAACCAAAAAACTTTTGTCCGTTGGGCAGTGCCTGCGGCACTGCCGATTACGACGATGACTTGCCCGGCTTGGGGGCTTGTCCGGCCGGCTTTTGCGGGAGTGGCTTGGCACCACTCGGCATCGGAATGGAAATGCGCGGGCTGGCAATTAGGGTGCTATCGTGCCTGACTTGCCAGAAATACTCATCCCCTTTCGGCGGCGTTTTGTCAGTTTTGGTATCAGCCATTAGCGTCGCTCCCGGTGCCGTACACATTCTTGAAATAGGCGTCAGCGTCCGCCTCCGCAAGCCTTTGCCGCTTCGGGTCAACTGGTAGCCCTTCAGGAAAATATTTTCCTTCGGTCTCGCTGAGAAGCTTCGCCAGCTTCCGCCACCTCGCCATAATCTCGTCAGCATCATATTTACCGCTGAACATTTCATACCACTCAAAGCGCGCATCGATGAGGATCGATTCCAGCGCGGCGACAAAGTCGCTGGCGTTTCGTATATTTTTCGTCTGCGGCATGAATTCCTTGGCCGCATCCAGAACTTGAGCGGCGGCCAACAGGGTACCCCAGAGGAATGCATGCTCCTTCCACACCGCCCAAGCGCCGATGGTTCCGCTAGTCACAATGGCTTTGAAAATTCCGATCGCCCTGATCCAGACCATCTGCCTGTCACGATAGCGTTTGACGTAGCAGGCGACAATTTTGCAGGTAGTGAGTTCATTCCAATAAGCCTGCCGCGGATCAGGTGGCGCGTCACTCATGTCCGCCGTCGAGAAATGTCGCGATCTCCGGGTTGCGGCGGAGGGCCTTGAGGTCGGCTTGGCTTGGGAGTTGCGGCTTGTCGCGCACCACATTGACCAGGCAGAGGAAGCCGAGGGGGGCATCTGGGGCGGCGCGGAACTGATGCCAGGTCCAACCCGGGATCGATACCAGAGTGAACGGGCGGACCGCTTGCACCGCCTCGCCGACCAGCGCCCGGCCATGCCCGGTGAGCACCATCACCGCATGCGCGTGCTCATGGCGCTCCAGCGTCGAATATCCACCCGGCGCCACCTCGAAATAACGCCACTCGGCGGCGAGTTCGGGGGTGTGGAACAGCACGTGCCGGGTTACCGCGCGAAACGGCGTCGTCGCGTCCTCCTTGTAGGCGAGGACCGGCACGGACTCCCAGCGGAGGCCGCCATGCGCGAGCGCATCGGCGGCGGCGTCGAGGGCACGAAACGCGGGAAGGGCGGGATCAGACATCGGAACTCTCCGCGACCTGGCGCACGAAGGCGCCGGTTTCCGCGACCAACGCGGGGCCGGCGGCGAGCAGCGCGCCACCGATCAGCAGCATGGTATCGCGGCCATAAAATGCCAGCATCTCGGGAACCCGCGCCGGTGTCATCCCCCCCGCCGGCACCGGCAGCGCGGGCACGAGATCGGCCCAGGGCGCGCGCGCCGTCTCGGCGATGGCGCGGCACGTCTCCGGCGTATAGCCGAACCGCCCGCCATGATTGGGATAGATCACGGCATCAGCCCCGAACAGACGAAACAGCTTGCCATAAAGCAGCGCCGGCGCGATGCGCGCAGCGCCGGCCAAGGCGGGGTGGGCGAGAAACGCGAAATCGGGATTTTCCCGCGTGATCATCTGAAACGCCGGCAAGCCGACCACCAGCGGCGCGATCAGGACGGTGTCGAGCCCGGCCTTGCGCGCGACCTCGATCTGACGGCGGAGATCATCGAGCGAGCCCGAAAGATTGGGCGCATAGCGGGTCGGATGACCGGTTTGCGCCGCCGCCGCGCCAACCGCCGCCGCGCACGCCGGCACCCGCTCGGCAAACGGCGCATAGGGTTGATCGGCGATACCGTGATCGTCCTTGATCATGTCGATACCGCCGCGCGCAAAACGCGAGGCCAGCGCCGCCAGCGCCGCCGGCCCCAGCCCCTGCGGCTTGAGCGCGGCACAGGTCAGCGCCCGCGAGCCAACCCCGAGGCGCCGGCGCAACCCGGCGATCCCGTGCCGTGGCCCCGCGAACCCGGCGGCGAAACCGGCCGGCACCGCGATATCCCAGAGCGTGACGTCCTCATGGATCGAGGAATTGCCAAACAGCATGTTCAGCATCTGCCCGGCCTCGCCGCCGCGCCGGCCGAGCATCGTCGCCACGGCCAGCGCGATGCCGACCTCAAACACGCCCTCGCCACGATCCACGATCGTTGCGACCTCGCCGACGATCTCCTCCAAAACAGAGCGCTCGCTGATTGCCGCAAGCGGCATTTCGACGCTCTGCTCGACGGCAAGGGCGGCGGCGCGTTCGGCGATCGTCGCCGCCTCGCCCCGCACCCGGTAAGTCACCAGGACGCGCTGGTCCATCGCTGTTTCGTCCTCCGCTGGCCGGCGCCGTTCTGGCGCGGCGGCGGCGCCAGCGCAAGCCGCGCCGCGGGCGTAAGACGGCGCTCAGACGGCGATATGCTCGAGGAACTCGATCTGCCAGTGCATCTCCTCGGCGGTGAGCGGAAAACCGCCGCCGGCTTTCGGCGAAAGCAGGCTCGCCGGCGGCAAATCGCAGAGCAAGGTTTGCAGCAGCCCCGCGACCTGCATCGAAAACCCGGCCTTCCACACCAGGCTGACCAAGCCCTTGGCGTGGCGCAGCCGCCGGGAGCGCTCGATCAGCGCCGCCGGCACCTCGGCGGCGACCGCCAGAATGGCGATGCAGCGGACGATATCGCCGCTCCGCACACAGGCCAGAAGGAGCGACTCATCGAGCCGGGTTTCGGCATTCCGCGCCCGCGCCCAGGCGAGCGCCGCTTCGAGATCGGGCGGGATTTCGGGGGCGCTTGGCTTCTCAGGCACGCCCAGCCGGGCGCTCAAGCGCTGGCGAAGCAGGGCGATCGCCTCGGTCGGCAGATCGGCGCGGCGGGACAATTCGCCGAGGAGATCGGTCGCGACGATTTCGGCCAGCGCCCGCGCCGCTTTCGCGGTCAGTGCCGGGCGGCGAACCAGCGGCGCGTGCCAGCGTGGCTCGCCTTTGGCGCGGGCGATGAGGGCATCGAGCGTTGCCTCGCGGATTTGCGCCCGCGGGTTTTCGAGCAGGATCTGAATCGCTTGATTGTCGCTGCTGGCCGCGATCGCTTCGGCAACGGCAGCGGGAACGAAGGCGCGGCGGGCAATGGTGCTGGCGGTGCCGCTGTGCGGCGGATCGGCGAGCAGCGCCAGCAGATCCTCGCTCTCGAGCAGCGGCGAGAAACGCAGGATCGGCACGCTGACGACGCTGGTCGCATCGCGCGCGAGGCGAAGCACCAGCGCCTGCGGCACGTTCGGGAGTTCCTTGATCATCTCGGCGATCGTCGCGCGCACCCGCACCGCTTCATCGGCGACGAGACGGATCAGGGTCTGATAGGCTTGTTCGCAGAGCCGCGCCTGATCGCCGGCGGCGATGAGCGGCAGCGATGTCGCGAGCTTGCGGGCCAGCAAGACCCGCACCCGTTCATCCGCATCGGCGGCCAGGATCTCGTCGGCGGCCGGCGGCGTCGCCGGATTGAGCGCGACCGCCGCCCGCACCGTGACCGAGGGGTCACTCGCCAGGCGTTCGAGCACCGCCGGCGCGGTGGTGCGGCTGGCGCCGCTCCTTACCCGCGCGGCCTCACTGGCCTCGTCGAGTGGCACGCCGGGCGCGTCGGTGATCCCGACCGGCGTCATTGCGGATCCTCGTCGCGGGGCGCACGGGCGACCCGCCAGCGGCCGCGGCCGGTCCGCTTGACATCATACATCGCCTGATCCGCGCGGCGCATGAGATGGTCGAGATCGAGCCCTTCGTTCGGCCAGCGCGTCGCGATGCCGATCGAAAGCGAAATCGGCACCGTTTCCCCGGCCGCGAGATGCGCAAGTTCGCTCGGGCCGCGTTCACAGAGCGCCGCGGCGCGTTCGGAGGCGGAGAATTCGTCCGCGCCATCGAGCCAGAGGGCAAATTCATCGCCGCCGAACCGCGCGACGAGATCGGTCGGGCGCACCGTCGCGCGGAGCAAGGTCGCGGTGATGATGAGCGCCTGATCCCCCGCCTCGTGGCCGAGCCGGTCGTTTACCGACTTGAAATTATCGACATCGACGAAAATCAGGGTGCCCGGCAAGCTCTCACGATCGAGGCGGGCGATGCGCCGCTCGACCTCCTCGACGAAGGCGCGGCGGTTGAAGAGGCCGGTCAGCGGGTCGGTGCGGGCTTGGCGCGCCATGTCCTGCTGGATGCTCTCCTGTTCGAGCACGAGACGAAGAATGCCGACCGCGGCGGCCATCACCGCGCGATCCTCCCCCTCCCACTCGCGCCCGGTGACGCCGCGCCAGAGCAGCACCGCCGCCGCCCCGCCGAGACGGGCGGCGCAGGAGCTGACCAAAAGACGCTCGCCGAGCGGCCCTGCGATCGGCATCGGCCCGATCTGCTGCGGCCGGCAGAGATGCTCGAGCGCAAGCTCGACGAATTCCTCGGGAACGTCCATCGTCTGATGGCGCACCGGGTCGCCGCGCCATTCGAGGGCGGCGTCGCGATGCAGATCGATCACCGCCCCACCGTCTGCGCCGAGCGCACGGCACAGCGCGCCGAGCCCGGCCCGCGCCATGTTGGCGGCCAGGATCTCCTGGCGAACGTGCCAGAGAATATGGTCGATCACCTCATTGCGGCGGAGCGCGGCGATGATTTCGCCGCGACGATCCTCCTCCTCGGTGATTTCGACGCCAGAGCCGCGCAAGCCGACGATCCGTTCCTCGCCATCGGTCATCGGTGCGGTGGTAAGGCGCAGACAGGCGAGCGAGCCATCGTGGCGCCGCAGCCACACTTGGCGGCGCTGGCGGCTCGCCACCGGCACGAAGACGTTGCCTTGCGCCGCCGGCTCGGCGAGAATCTCGCTGCCGCTGCGCCCAAGCAGCGTCGGCGCCGACCAGCCGAACGCGGGATCGGGGCCGATGAAGGTGAACCTGCCCGCCATGTCGGTCTCGAACACGAAATCCGCGGTCAGCAGAACGAATTCCCGCCAGCGCTGGCGGCTGTCGAACAGCGCCGAGCGCAACGGTTCGATCAGCGGTTCGGCGAATTTGCGATCGACCTCGGTCATCGGCCGCGATACCTGGGACTGGGACGCCATTTGCCCGCTTTCCATTCCGCCATCCGCCATCTTCGCTCTCGTGCACGCTTGTGGCGACAATGAGACACCGGAAGAGTAAATGTGACGTTACCGTGCTGACGATTCGTCGTGAGGCCCCGCGCGCCCCGGCCCGGCGCATCCCCTTGCGTTGACAGCGCCGGGCGGGGATCGCATGGTCGCGCCGCGCCCGCCACCACCACCGCGAAGCCGATGTGAGACCGCATGACCGAAGCGACACTCCGCCCCGCCATCGAGGCCCTCTGGGAGGCACGCGACACCCTCTCCCCCGCAACCGCCGGGCCCGCGCGCGCCGCCATCGAAGCGGCGCTCGATGCGCTCGACCGCGGCGAACTCCGCGTCGCAGCCCCCAGCGAAAACGGCTGGCAGGTCGCGGAATGGCTGAAAAAGGCGGTTCTGCTCTCCTTCCGGATCAATCCTTCGGTCCCGATGGCCGGCGCCGCCGGCGCGCCGGTCTTCGACAAGGTCGCACTCAAGACCACCGGCTGGGACGAGCAGCACTTTGCCGCGGCGGGATTCCGCGCCGTTCCCGGCGCGATCGTGCGCCGCGCCGCCTATATCGCGCCCGGCGTCGTGCTCATGCCCTCCTTCGTCAATGTCGGCGCCTATGTCGGGCGCGGCACCATGGTCGATACCTGGGCGACGATCGGCAGTTGCGCCCAGATCGGCGCCAATTGCCATATCAGCGGCGGGGTCGGGATCGGCGGCGTGCTCGAACCGCTCCAGGCCAATCCGGTGATCATCGAGGATGATTGCTTCATCGGCGCCCGCTCCGAGGTCGCCGAGGGGGTGATCGTCGAGCGCGGCAGCGTGTTGGCTATGGGCGTTTTTCTCGGCGCCTCGACCAAGATCGTCGATCGCGCCAGCGGCGAGGTGTTTTACGGCCGCGTGCCGGCCTATTCGGTGGTGGTGCCGGGGAGCCTTCCGGGCGCGCCGCTCGCCGATGGCAGGCCCGGGCCCTCCCTCGCCTGCGCGGTGATCGTCAAGCGCGTCGATGCCCGCACGCGGGCCAAGACCGCGATCAACGAATTGCTCCGCGATTGAACCCCGCCGACCCCGTCGCCCTCGCCGCGGCGTTGATCCGCCGCCCCTCGGTCACCCCCCTCGACGCCGGCGCGCAGGACGTGCTGGCCGAGGCGCTCGCCGGGCTCGGCTTTGCCGTCACCCGGCTGCGCTTCGGTGAGATCGACAATCTTTACGCCCGCATCGGCGCCGGCGCGCCGCATTTCGCCTTCGCCGGCCACACCGATGTCGTCCCGCCCGGGAGCGGCGCCGGCGCGGGCGCCTGGTCGTTCGATCCCTTCGGCGCCGTCGTGCAGGACGGGCGGCTCTATGGCCGCGGCGCGGTCGATATGAAGGGCGGGATCGCCGCCTTCGTCGCCGCTTGCGCCGATCATCTCGCCGCCGGCCCGCCGCGCGGGTCGATCAGCCTGCTCATCACCGGCGATGAGGAGGGGGTCGCGAAAGACGGCACCGCGCCGCTCATGGCCTGGCTCGCCGAGCGCGGGGAGATCCCCGATTTCTGCCTGGTCGGCGAGCCGACCAGCCGCGCCCGGCTCGGCGATGCGGTCAAGATCGGCCGCCGCGGCAGCCTCAACGCAACGATCACGGTGTTCGGAACGCAAGGGCACGTCGCCTACCCCGACCGCGCCGATAATCCCGCCCATCGCCTGACGCGGGCGCTTGCCGCCCTGATCGCCGCCCCCCTCGATGCCGGCACGCCACATTTCCAGCCCTCGTCCCTGCAGATCACCAGCATCGATATCGGCAACCCGGCAACCAACGTGATCCCCGCCGAAGCAACGGCGCGGCTCAATATCCGCTTCAATGACCGCCATACCGGGGCGACATTGGCAGCCTGGCTGCGCGCCACCCTCGCGCAGCACGCCGAGCGCTTCGAAATCGCAACCGCGCTCAGCGGCGAGGCGTTCCTGACCGCGCCGGGGCCGGATGTCGACCGTCTGGTCGCGGCGATCGCGGCGGAATGCGGCGCGCCGCCGGCGCTCGAGACCGGCGGCGGCACCTCCGATGCCCGGTTCATCGCCCGCTATTGCCCGGTCGCCGAATTCGGTCTCGTCGGCGATACCATGCATCAGGTGGATGAGCGGGTGGCAATCGCCGATCTCTGGCGGCTGAAGGCGATCTACGCCCGGATTTTGGCGGATTTCCTGGCATGAACGCCGGGGTTGCGGCCCTCGCCGCGGGCCTGCGCACCGCGGCCCTGCTGGCCGCCGGGCGGGCCGACGGGGTGACCGCGATCGAACCCGGCCTCGCCGGCGCACGGCGCAGCTTTCTCGCCGCCCTCCTCTCGCTGCCATTGTTTTTCCTGCTGCGCTTGCTCGACTGGTCCGAGGGCGCCCTCCCGCCGCATCCCGGGCACGCGATCGGGCTCGATCTTCTGGGCTTCGTCATCGGCTGGGCGGGGTTCGCGCTCTTGACCCGGCCGCTGGTTGCGGCAATCGGGCGCGCACCGCTCTGGCCGCGCTATCTCGCGGTGTGGAACTGGTGCAATTTCGCGCAATACGTCCTCCTCACCCTCGGCGCGGTGCCGGAATTTCTCGGCGCGCCGGTGATCATGCAACAAACTGCGGCGCTGGTGACCTTGGGTTGGGCGATCTGGCTGGAATGGTACGCAACCCGCACGGCACTCGCGATCGGCGGGCTGCCAGCGGCACTCTTTACCCTCCTCGATCTCGCCCTCGGCGTCGCGCTGGCCGGCCTCGCCGATCTGCTCGCCTGAGCGCGGGAGAAAGATAAAAAAAGTTCTTTTTTGAAAAAAAGAACCAAAAAAACTTTTGTCCGTTGGGCAGTGCCTGCGGCACTGCCCATGCCGAGGCATTGGCAACTCCGAGAAAACGGGACAAAAATCTTTTTGCTTCTTTTTCGGAAGTCAAAAGAAGCTCTTACCTGTGCCGAAACGGATCAAGGCCTTCGGGATAGCGCACGCCGATGAGGCAGAGCCCGGCCGCCGGCGCGGTCGGGCCAGCGCGTGCGCGATCACGCGCGGCGAGCGCGGCCGCGACGTCAGCCGCCCGCCAGCGCCCCTCGCCGACCAGTTTCAACGTTCCGACCATGTTGCGCACCTGGTGGTGGAGAAAGCTGCGCGCTTCGGCGACGATCGCAATCTCCTCACCGTCGCGCGTGACATCGAGCCGGTCGAGCGTGCGGAGCGGGGATTTCGCCTGGCAGGCGCGGGCACGGAAGGACGTGAAATCATGGCGCCCGAGCAGCGTTTGCGCCGCCGCATGCATCGCCGCCGCGTCCAGCGGGTGCGGGACGTGCCAAACCCGCCCGGCGACAAGCGCCGGCCGCGCCGCGCGGTTCAGGATAATATAGCGATAGGCGCGACCGATCGCCGAAAACCGCGCGCTCCAGCCCGCCGGCGCGAAAGCCGCGGCGCGCACCGCGACGGGATGGGGTTTGAGGTGAAAATTGAGGGCATCGCGCAGACGCGCAGGCGCGAAATCGGCGGCGAGGGTGAGCCCGACGACCTGCGCTGCGGCATGCACGCCGGCGTCCGTGCGCCCGGCCGCGATCGCGGCGACCGGCGCGCCGCCATTGAGCCGCGCCGCCGCGGTTTCCAACACCTCCTGGACCGAAATCCCGACGCCCTGGCGCTGCCAGCCGATGAAAGGCGCCCCGTCATATTCGAGAACGAGGGCGAAATCCGCCATCAGGCGAGCCGGCGCCCCGGCGCGATCGGATGGCCACGGAGGAAATCCGCGACATCGAGGGCCGCGCGGCCGGCGAGCTGAACCCGGAGCGGGCGCAAAACCCCCTCGCCGCAGGCGATCGCGAGCCGGTCATCGAGCACCGTCCCCGGCGCCGCCGACGGCGTACCCGCCTCGGCGCGCGCGGCGAGAATTTTGAGGGTCGCCCCCGCGAGGTCGGTAAAGGTGCCGGGCCAGGGGTTGAGGGCGCGGATCTGGCGCGCGATCGCCGCCGCCGGGCGCGCCCAGTCGATCCGGCCCTCCGCGCGCGTGAGTTTCGCGGCATAGGTCGCGCCCGGCGGCTGCGGCCGCGGCGACGGCGGCGGCGTTTCATCGAGTGCGCGCAGGATCAGCCTGGCGCCGAGCGCGGCGAGCGTGTCATGCAGCGCCGCCGCCGTGGTCTCCTCGGTGATCGGCACGCTTTCTTGGAGGAGGATCGGCCCAGTATCGAGACCGGCATCCATCTGCATGATAGTAATGCCGGTCTCGCGATCGCCAGCAAGGATCGCGGCCTGGATCGGCGCCGCCCCGCGCCAGCGCGGCAGCAGGCTGGCATGGATGTTGAGGCAGCCGCGGCGGGGCGCGGCAAGGATCGCCGGCGGCAGGATCAGCCCGTAGGCCGCGACCACCGCGGCGTCGAGATCGAGCGCCGCGAACGCCGCTTGCGCCGCCGGATCGCGGAGGCTGAGCGGGGTCGCGACGGGAAGGCCGAGCGCCAAAGCTTTTTCGTGCACCGGACCCAGCCGTGGCTTCTGCCCGCGCCCGGCCGGGCGCGGCGCCTGGCAATAGACCATCGCGATCTCATGCCCCGCCGCCTGGAGCGCAACCAGCGCCGGAATGGCGAAGGCAGCACTCCCCATCACCGCGAGCCGCATCTCAGCCCGCCGCTTTCTGGCGCTGCTCCTTGGCGAGACGGCGGAGGATCATGTTGCGCTTGAGGGCCGAGAGATGGTCGACGAACAGGATCCCATCGAGATGGTCGATCTCATGCTGGAGGCACGCGGCGAGGAGGCCATCGGCGCTGAGATCCTGGGTTTTTCCCTCGAGATTGGTGAAACGGACGGTAACGCGCGCCGGGCGGGTGACGTCGGCATATTGATTGGGCAGCGAAAGACAGCCTTCCTCGCGGGTCGCGGTCTCGGCGCTGGCGGCAACGACGCTGGGATTGATCAGCACCAACGGCGCCGGCTTATCGTCCGGCTGCAGATCGACGACGCAAAGCCTGAGCCCAACGCCGACCTGCGGCGCGGCAAGGCCGATGCCGGGCGCGGCATACATCGCGTCAAACAGGCGTGGCACGAGGGCCGCGACCTCGGCGCCATCCTCGGGCCGCACCGGGCGGGCGCGGGCCTTGAGACGCGGGTCGGGCGCGATCAAAATAGTGAGCGGCGCAGCAAGGGACGATGCGGACATAGGCCGGCATATATCGTGCCGCTGACGCGGTTTCCAGAGCGCCGCTTTCTTGCCGCCTCTTGCAACGCCGCGATGCCCTACCAAGATGAATTGCAGCCGGAATGCCTAAACGGGTTCCGGTGCCAGCTTCGCTCCTAGGAGGAGGCCCGATGTCGTCACGTGTCTTTCCATCGCCGCTCTTTCTCGGCTTCGATCATCTCGAGCAGATCCTCGAACGCGCCGCAAAATCCGCCGCCGACGGCTATCCCCCCTACAATATCGAGCAGCTCGGCGGCTCCCGTCTTCGCATCACTCTGGCGGTCGCGGGGTTCGGCATGGGGGATTTGCACATCACCACGGAAAACCATCAGCTGGTGATCAAAGGGCGTCAGACCGAGGAGATGGAAGGGCGCGTGTTTCTCCATCGCGGCATCGCTGCGCGGCAGTTTCAGCGCAGCTTCGTCCTGGCCGACGGGATCGAAGTGGAAGGGGCATGGCTCGATCGGGGCTTGCTCCATATCGACCTCGCGAGGCCGCGGGCCGAATCCCGGGCGCGCACCATCAAGATCGGCAAGATGGGCGAACTCGGCAGGACTGGCGAACTCGGCCGCGCGGGCGGCGAATGACCATAATCGCAGGGATCCGGCATGGCTTCGCGCATGCCGCCCTGGCGCAGGAGATGATGACCATGAACACCGAAGACAATGCCACTCCCTCGGCCGACAAACCGGTGTGGGCTGATATCCGCCATCTTTCGCCGTTGGAATTCGCCCGCCTTGGCGTCTCCCAGATCGCCTATATCAAGCCGGTGGTGGTGCAAGGCGCGCCTGCCTTTGCGATCCACGGCGCCGATGGCGCGCCGCTGGCCGTGACCCCTGACCGCGATCTCGCCCTGGCGGCGATCGTGCAGCACGAAATGGTGCCGATTTCGCTGCATTGAGCGAAATTGTCGGAGACGCGAATCTGGCCTTTAAACACGGAGTTAACAAAGCATAGCCGGATCGATTCGGTCCGGCTATGCGCCGGTTTTTCTCCTCCGGAGCCTGTCCATCTGACCGGCATCACCTTCCGGCCTAAATGTTAGCCCTTTTGCGGCTCACGTTCATCAAGTGGCGCGGTGATCACAAATTTGTTCAACCCGGAAGCTGGATGCCAAGCGTCCGGCAGCGCAATTGGCCCGCCACCCGTGTTCACGTACTGGACCTCAATCGCCAATGACCCCAAGGCGTATATCCACACGGCAAAGCCGCGTGGATCGTGAGCGGGCGGCGCGCCGGAGAGCAGATCTGTCATCCCTACAAACGAGGCTTTCCTGCTCAACCTGAATTTCAGATAGATGTGCGGGTTTGCCCTCCTGATCAGAATGGAATCCGCCAGCGACTTTCGGTCGAAATTGATTCCTGCCTGCACGAGGTGACAGCCGGTCAGCTTCGTGAAATATAGCTGAACGTATTGCATTTGCTCGGTAGCGCCCTGCGTCCAGATGCAATCCGCGCAAATGACATCCCCGACTTTGAGAGACGGGCGACGGTTCCTGAGCCAGCACGACAGGTGCTCCCATGCACGGTCGTAAGGTTGGGTTCGCTGATTGTTGCAGCGCGCGCAAAGCCGGCTCGGTAACTTGAGGCAGTCTGCCTTCAGGCTTCGGACCAAGCGGTTTTTTTTGGTCGTCCCGTCGTGATAGTAAAATGGCTTTTCCTGCGTCGGGGTGCCGAGCACCGCACGCAAATCCGACCGTTTGATTTTGTGTTCACGACTGGTCGCCGGATTGCCACAAATCCAGCAGTCGACGGAATTGCTCACGATTATTCATCCACAGGCCGATCAATATGGAAAGCGGCTGCGATGATAGCGCCAACGGTGCTCGGTCGCTATGCATAAGCGTGTCTCCCAAAAATCGCCGCACCCGCTACGAATTGGACACCGCATGCCTTGCGAGCGCGGCACGCGCCCGGGTCGGGTTCTTTCGCGGCGCTTAGCCCTTGGCGACGGTGCCGGGGGCGGGCGTCGTCTGCTCCGCCTGCGCTTGGCGATAGGCGTCGAGCTGATGCTGAGACGGAATCGAATTTTCCACCGCCCCGGTGCTGCTTAAGAACTCGATGACGGTGATCCCGAGCGCGGGATCGATCGTCATTTGCGGGTTGAGGAAGGGCGCCTGCGGCGACGCAGCCGGCGCCGGGTCGGGCGCGGCCGACGAGGAAGACGGATTTGCCACCGAGCGGGCGGTTGACACACTCGGCAAGGCCGCCGTGTTGACGGAAACTTGGCCGGACATGATGATACCATGCTCTATTGCTGTTTGAGACGGATCGACCTCGCCTGAGTCGGGCGGTTTTACCCCCCTCATCTCAGGTGTATCAAAAATTACGACGGCATTGATTAAAAAATCGTTACCACGCGCCAAGCCAGCCCGCGGCAGGCCCGCGGGAGGGGGAGGCGATCGCAGAGCGCGGGAAAATCTAGGCGGCGTAGCGGAGCGCCGGGTTCCCTTTGAAATCATGCGACCCGGCATGGGTCAGCCGCGCTTGGGTGTCGAGCCAGAGACTGCCGCCGAGCTGACGCCAGCGCCGGCAGAACGTGTAATCCTCGCTGAGATAGACGTGGCTCTCGGGGTCGATCATGCCGTCGAACAAAGCGTGGTTGTAGGCGGTTGCCGGCACCCCGGCGCTGAAAATATGCGCGCCGCCATAGCGGGTTTCGGGGTAGGCGGCGATCATGCGCTCAATCACGTGGCGCTGGATCAGCATGAAGCCGGTGCCGGCATATTCGGCGGTGACGAAATCGCCCTCGCGGATCAGCGCCGGGCCACGGCAGGGCTCGCCGACATAAAGCATGGCCGCGGTTTCTGGCGCTTCGCCGCCGGCGCGCCGCGCCTCCGCCGCCTGGTCCCAATGCAGCGCCTTAATCGGATACATCCCGGCGACGACGTCCTTCCCGGCGCGCAACAGCCGCGCCACATGGTCGGGCGTAAACGCGATGTCGGCGTCGATGAACAGAAGATGCGTTGCCGCGGCCTGGCGCATGAAATGCCCGACCAGGGTATTGCGGCTGCGGCTGATCATCGCGTCATGACCGAGGAGTGCCAGCGAGAGATCGAATCCCGCAAGCGGCGCCTGTTGCATCAAGGCGATCACCGATTCCATGTAACCCTGGGTCACCAGCCCGCCGAAACACGGGGTGGCGAGAAAAAGATGGGCGGGTTTCGTCATGCGTTTTGCATCTTCCGCGGCTGATGGAGCGCAAACCCTAGCGGAAGAAGATGAAGAAATTCTTTGCGCCGCCGGCGCTCTCCTGTCCTGCCCCTGAAAGCTAAAGAGCGCGTGTCCATGACATCAGAAATTCGCATTCGCTTGCGAATTTCCGAAACGGGACACTAGAGCGCGATCGGTTTACGTCGATCATGCTCTACACCTATTTTGGCGAGCAAGTTGGCCGGTTTTGATGGAACAGGGTGGTTCAATCAAAACCTACCTTGCGCTAGCCCGGATGCCAGTCGAGCCGCTCGGCGAGCCAGCGGCGAAGATCGATGATGGCCGGCGGCCGCGTCACCCCGGTGCCGAGACAGACCGTCGTTTCCGGCCCAGCGAGGATGCGCGTCGCCTCGATCCCGGCACTTTGCTGCCAGCCCTGATCGGCCATCACCTCGCGCCCGGCGGCGCGCCACAGCGCGACCAAAGGCGGCGGCGTCAAGGCCGGCAAAACCAACGCGAAATCGAGGATCGCGGCCGCCGCCGCGCTCCGCCAGGCGGCATAGATCGCGCCCGCCGGCGGGGCGCCGCGCAGCCGCTCGTAAAGCGCCGGCAGGTGCGGCACGTCCGGCAGCGCCGGATCGGCGCCGAGATGCCCGTCGGCGTCGATCATGCCGAAGGAGAACAAAGGTGTCGCCAACGTCGCGAGCGCGAGCCGTGCCTCGGCGATATCCGCGCCCTGCACCAGCACCGCATCGACCTCGCCGCGGGCGAGCGCCGCGCGCGCGGCGACCCCTTCGAGGCCAAACACCGGCACCGCCCGCGCGCCGAGGAGATCGACCCCGAGCAGCGCCGGCAGATCGGGCCCGACCGGGCGCGACGCGGCGATCCGCACCGGGGTCGCGGTTTGGCCGAGATCGATGCCGTTGCGCCCGACCAGAACCCGCGAGGTGAGCCCGCCCAACACCGGCACGAAACGATTGGCCTCGAAATGGCAGCGATTATCGCCGGCCAGCCAATCGATCACCGCGACCCCGGGGAGCAGCAACGCGGTTTGTCCGTCGGGCATGACGCGGGCGGCGAATTCGTTCGCCCCGGCGACCCCGTCCGGCCCGCCGCGGGCAACCCGCCTGATCGGCGTCCCAGACGGCAGCCCGGGCAGCAAAGCGCCAGCGAGATGCGCCGAGATCCGATCCAGCCGGCCATTGACCGGGCCTGCGACCAGCAGCGTCGCGCCATCGCCAAACGGCTGCGCGGGAAGCGCCGCCACCGCCCGACGCGCGGCAAGCAGGGGGGCGACCATCGTCGCTTTGAGGAGGCGCCGGCGCGAAAAACTCGCCCGCGGCCGCCCGCGGCCGCCCGCGCGCTCACCCATCGCGGTCACGCATCATAACTCACGAGCGCGGAAAATGGCACATCGAGCCGCGCCCGCCCGCCGAGGAAAGCAAGCTCGATCAGCGCCGCCGCCGCCGGCACCACCGCCCCGGCTTCACGCAGCAGCGCCACCGCCGCCGCCATCGTGCCGCCGGTCGCCAGCAGATCATCGAGCAGCACCACGCGCTGCCCCGGCGCCACGGCGTCTTTTTGGATCTCCAGCCGGTCGGCGCCATATTCGAGGGCGTAATCGCGCGCGACCGTTTCCCCCGGCAGCTTGCCGCGCTTGCGCAGCATGACGAAACCACAGCCGAGTTTGAGCGCCAGCGGCGCGGTCAGCAGAAAGCCGCGGCTTTCGATGCCGGCGAGGAGATCAGGCTGATAGGCGCGCACGACATTGGCCAGCCGCCCCATCGCCACCTGCCAAGCATCGGGATGCCGGAGCAGGGTCGAAATATCGTAAAACAAGATTCCGGGCTTGGGAAAATCGGGAATGCCGCGGATGTAATCCTTGAGGTCCATGTGAAGCCGCCTTGTTTTTTTGCCATCGCGGGCGCGAGGCTGTCCTTGTGGTTGCGTCCTGGCCGTGTGGCCCCCCGTGGTGGCCCCCTGCCGGTCGCCGCTTTCTTGCGGTGATCTGTCCCACGGGTATATCCCTGCCCGCCGCCCGCCGGCAACCCGACCTCCGCCGCCTTGCCAGCCTCGTTTGCAACCGCCATCCTCGGCGGGGAAAAATCCGTGGAAGGGATGAGGGATGGACACACGCGAGAACCCGTTCGGTCAGACGATCGGCGCCGCGCTTGCCGGCTGGTCGCCGCGCCCGCATCCGCCGGCAAGCCCGATCGCAGGGCGCTTTTGCCGGATCGAACCACTCGATCCGGCGCGCCACGGCGACGATCTCTTCGCCGCCGACCAATTGGCGCCCGATGCGCGGGATTGGACCTATCTCGTGGCCGAGCGGCCGGCGGGGCGCGAGGCGTTCCAAGCCTGGCTCGAGAGCTGCGCCGCTTCCTGGCGCCGCGCCGACGGTGATCCGCTGTTTCATGCGATCCGGCTCGCCGATGGCCGCGCCGTCGGGCTCGCCGCCTATCTTCGCATCGATCGCGGCAATGGTGTGATCGAGGTCGGGCATATTCTTTTCACCCCCGCCCTCCAACGCCGCCCGGCCGGCACCGAGGCGATGTTCCTCATGATGCGCCGCGCCTTCGACGAACTCGGCTACCGGCGCTATGAGTGGAAATGCGACAGCCTCAACGCGCCCTCGCGCCGCGCCGCGCTCCGTTACGGCTTCCGCTTCGAGGGGATTTTCCGCCAGGCCGTGGTCTATAAGGGCCGCAGCCGCGACACTGCGTGGTTTGCGATCACCGATCAGGAATGGCCGGCGGTGCGGACGGCCTTCGAAGCCTGGCTCGACCCCGCCAATTTCACCCCGTCCGGCGAACAGCGCCGCCCGCTCGCCGCTCTGCTTCCCCCGCCCGCCTGACCTCTACCATCGCCGCGCGCTCAGGCGCCGCCGACGCGCACGCCGTTCCGCCGCCGGCGCACGAGAGCAAGGCCGACCAGTCCGGCGCCGAGCCCCCAGATCGCGGCCGGCTCGGGCACCGATGTCGAACCGCCGGTCGGCGAGCCGCTGAATCCGGTGTTGCTCCCCGCGCAGGTGTTCGAGACCGTGTTCGTATCCATCGTCACCGCCCCGTTCAGCGCGATGGCGCGGCCGCACACGATATCCGTCCCGGTATTGAGGGTGATGCTGGTATCGGCGACAATGTTGCCGGCAAAAACCGTGCTGGTGCCAAGCGTCGCGGAACTGCCGACCTGCCAGTAGATGCCGCTGTTGGCGTCGCCGCCGGTCACGTCGACGGCGGCATTGCTGGCGGTGGTGAGCGTGCTGGCGATCTGGAACACGAACGCCGCGTTGGGATTCCCGGAGAAATCGAGCGTGAGCGTGCCCGTCAATTGCGCCGAGCTGGCAAAGAAATAGACGCCCGGGGTCAGCGTGAGCCCGCCGAGATTCCGCCCGGTCAGCGTCTCTGTCGGCGACAGGCCGGTGAGGGTGGTATAAGCCGTGCTGGCATCGCTCTGCGCCTGTTGCGCGACAGCATCGGTGTCATGTTCGGTTCCGGTCAAGCTGATCGTCCCGGCTCCGGTGATCGAGGTGCCCGGATAGAGCCCGAGATCGCCAGTGAGCGTGGTCGCGCCGGTATTGGTCACGGTGCTGGCGCCCAACACCGCGAAACTCTCCGCCGATCCCAGGAACGCGGCCGCCGATACCGGCGAAAGAGCCGCCAGGAGCGCCGCGAACGAAATAACGAACGCGAGGCCGGAACCGCATCGGACAGAATTCCGCACGACATTCATAAGCACGACCTTCCACTAACGGCAAGGCTCGGCACAACGTCATGCCCTCAGCCGCGATCGTAGAAAAATTGCCAGCCTCCGTCAATGACTGAACGATGACGGCGCCCCGCGCCAGGTGAACGGCCGGAAGGGGGCGAGGTTTGCCGGACCTGGCTCGACCCCGCCAATTTCACCCCGTCCGGCGAACAGCGCCGCCCGCTCGCGACATGTCGCGCGGCGGCAGGGTCGCAAGATAGGCCGCCAGCGGGTCCATGATCTGGAGCAGCATGTTGTCCCAGGAAAACCGCGCCGTGATCGCGCGCGCCCGATTGATGAAATCCGGCCGCCGCTTGAGTGGGTTTTCCTGCACCTCGCGCACCATCCGATAGAGGCTCTCGGCCGAAAACGGGTCGAAATAGAGACAAACATCGCCGCCGATTTCCGGGAGCGAAGCGCTGAAGGAGCTGATCACCGGCGTTCCCGCCGAAAGGCTTTCCAGCACCGGCAGGCCAAATCCCTCGAAAAAGGAGGGGTAGATCGTCGCCTCGGCGCCGCGGAGCAGGAGATATTTGTCGAAATCGGAGACGAACCCGGGGAAAATGATCCGCCCCTCGCGCAGGGCTTTTTCGAGGATGGCGGGCGGCGACTGCGCCTCCAAAAGCCAGCCGGCGCGCCCGGCGATGACGACGCGGGTGGTCTCGAGGATTTCCGGAAACAGGGCGAGTAGCTCGAACACGCAGCGGATGTTCTTGCGCGGCTCGCGCGTGCTGAGGACCAGGAAATAGGGATCGCCGTCGAACGGGACCGGCATGTTTTGCGCCTGCACCTCATACCAATCCGGCCAGGAGACGCCGTTATAGGCGACGAAAACACGCTCCGCCGGCGCGCCGAGATAGGCTTTGAGATCATCGACCGTCGCCTGCGAGACACCGAAGGTCAGCGCATTGGTGCGGAGATCATCGACCAAGCCCTTCTGGTGATGGCGGATATTCTCGATGACGTGGAAATGCGGCGTAATCAGCGTCGAGAGATCATGATAGAGGCTGCATTCGATGGGAAAGATCTGCGTCACCCGCTTGACCGAGGGATAGAGGCCGATCGCATTGCGGCGGGCATCGAGCGCGGGGAGTTTACCGCCCTGCGCGACGCCGCGGAAAAAATCGCGATGGAGAAACAGCCCGCTGCTCCTCGCCAGCGCATCGCAGACGGCGGCCTCGAGGACGCGGTGATGTTCATAGAAGAAATGGACATGGCGGGGAAATCGCGCGAGCAGGATGCGCGCTAGTCCAGCGGCGACCACCGGGATCCCGGTCCAATGCTCTTCGAAAAGCGGCGAGACGTCGAAATAAAGCTGCCAGCCGCCGGCATCGAGCGCCGCCGCGATCTCGGCAAAGCGCGCGTTCATGAGAGCCCCCGCCGCGGCCCGGCGGCCGGCGCAAGCTTGGCGGCGGTGGGTTTGACGGCGGCCTTCCCGGCGTCACGCGGGCGGGCCCGCGGCTTGGCGGGCTCGCGCTCGGCCGGTCGCTCGCCTTCCTCGTGCCTCGCCGGCGCGGGCGCCGCCGCGGTTTGCGGCGCCGCCGCTTCTTCCAAGGTCCGATGCAGCAAAGCGGCGAGGGCGCGCGCCGAGAGCGTGCCGACGGAGAATAGCCGCTCGCCGAACTGATCGTCGGTATTGATCAGCCGCACCTCATCGGCGCTGACCGTGAAACGCGCTGCTGCGTGGTGCGGGCGCGGCGCCGCGGCCGCGCCTTCGGGCGCTGTCGCGAGCAGGGCAAAGGGGAGACCGAGGGCGGCGAGCCGGCGCTCTGTCCAGAGCCGGTCGGGCGCGTCCGCTTCGAGCCAGACGCTCTCAAACAGCGCCGCCAGCGTCGCGGCGGCGCGGTAGGACGCCAACCGGGCGATGAACAGATGGCGAAGCTCGGCCGGCGCCACGTGGAGCAAGCGGCGGGCGTTCTCGACCACCATGGTGATCTGGCCGACCGTGTCGGCGGTCTCGTTATAGGGAAACAGCACCAGCCGGCCGAGGGTTGCGGCAAGGCCGCCGGAATGCGCGAGCTTTTCGATGAGATCGGGGATGATGCTGGCGGGATAGGCGAGATTCCACGGCATCATGATCAAGCGCGGCACCGGCTCGCCGCGTTCGCGGGCGACCTCGCGCATCGCGACGACACCGCGCCAGTCAAGCAGCGCCGGCATCACCGCCTCGGCCGGCGGCTGCGACCAGAGGGCGGGATCATATTCGGTGAAGGAGCGGACGATCAGGCCGGACGCATCGCCGCCGACCAGGCGCGGCGCCGCGCCGCCCGCCGGCGGCGGCAGATCGGCGGTTGCGAAGCCGGCGGGAAGGCACTCGCTGGCGACGGCGCCGCCGTCCGTGCGGCTCGGCAGAAATCCCTTCCGCCAACGGATTTGTAAAGTTCCCTGTATTCATCGAGTAAATTCGCAAACCCGCGTTTTCGAGATATACCCGCCAAGCTACACTTTGAAGCCGGACTAGAGCGCACCAAGGCGAACGGCACCGGACGAATGGCAGCGCGGCGTTAGGGTGGATGACGTGCGGCGTTAGTGGCCTCGCGAAAGCGTGATCGCACGGCAAGGGATGGCGCATCAGCCTCGCATCGGCGCGGCATCGGCGCGGCATCGGCACGCATCTCGCGGCCATCTCGCCGATATCTCGCGCCGGTGTGACGCCATATCCTCGCCGCCGGCAGCGGTCAGCCGCTATCGAGCGCGGCTTGCAGCGGATCAGGCCAGCATCCGCGATGGAAGCATTGCCGGAACCAGCCGCGCACGTCTCACCGAACGGGATCACCCATCGAGGGTCGATCACCACCACGCCGACCCTGGTCGAGCGTTCGAGCGCCTCAAGCCTACGCGCCAGGGATGCGCTCATTGGCTCGCGGCACGCTCCTCTAGCGCACGCAGCCTAGCATCGAGGTCGAGGTTTTCGATCGTCCGGCGCGCCACGTCGATCAACGCCAGCATCGGCGCGGCATCGCCTGGGGGGAGATCACCGCAGCCAACCGCATCCGCGACCCTTTGGATCGCCGCTTGGCAATCCGCCAGGCTGCCGAGCGAGCCGAGGTCCATCGTCGTCGTGCCACCGCGAGGAACAGGCGCACCACGATCGAGGATAAGCTTTCGATCGGCGGTGCTATCGTTCATCGCCGCCTGGTAGCAACGCTCAAGAACGGCCGGCGTCATATAGTCAAGCATCTCGCCGATGACACGCTCGCGCCTCGGCCGGCCGCCGGGGTTGCCGGAATGACCAGGCTTGAAGCGACCAGCAACGTCGCGATTGCCTGTTCTTTCCTTGTTTTCAGGATGGTTCATGTCGCTTTTGTCCTTCTCGCTCTGCGGCCGCGCCGCATTTTCTCGTCGAGATCGTAAAGAATGAACAGCGCAACAGCGGCATCTCGATCCCCGGCCTTCATCAACTCGCCAAGCCGCGTGATGGCGGCAACGGGATCGCTACCGGGTTCGCCATCTTCGAAGATCGCCGCGCGCACGACGGAATAGCAGGCTCGCGCCTCGCCATCGGCCGCCAGCCAGGCATCGTCGTCATCATCATCGGATGAGGTCATGGTGATTCCCCTTCCAACGTCCGCGCCAGCCGGCGGACTTCCTCGGCGAGTTCGCTTCTGGCCTCATAATACCGCTCAGGATCGCGCCAGTCAGGTGCTAGGCGGCCGATCGCCCGTGCTAGGGTTGCCAGCCGCTCAGCCGGCGATGGCGCCTCACGGTCGGCGCCGGTGGCACGCCAGGGGATCGAGCGCGGGATCATGTCGCGGCCTCCTCTGCTTCGGCATCCGTCCACCCATCTTCGAGCGCCAGCCGCGCGGCCATCGCGATCGTCGCCAGCGGCACGGCAGGCAGCAGCGTGCTGGCGATCTCGGATCGAGCATGACCAGCACGGCGCATCCGGCAAGCAGCCTCGCGCACCCGATCCGGCGCGGCGAGCGGATCAGCGCCGGCGATCGCTGCCACCAGACTGGTGATCTCGCTCATCGAGAGCAGCGCCGAGCCGTTCTCGTTCGCCGTCTCGGATCGCAAGAGCGTGAGCAGTTCCGGCTTGAGGCGCTTGGCTTCGGCGAGCAGGCCGGCCGGGGGTTCGGCCGCTGCCTGCCACTCTAGGTTGCCGTCACCATCGAGCGCGAGTGCAACGCCGGCTTCGGCAAGCCGCTCGCGAAGGCGTGAGGCCGCGCTCATAGCACTCCCCGGCGCATATGCTTGCTTTCCCGATCCCCAAAGGAAGGGGAATTTGCGTCATTTGCGTCATTTGCGTCATGGGGAAGCGTTTTCAATGGTTTAGGCATGACGCAAACTGAATCAGGCGCCGCGTTTGCGTCATGGTTTGCGTCATGGCCGAGGCCGTTTGCGTCATAGGCCGCGTTTGCGTCATGGTTTGCGTCATGGCCTCGATGCTCTGAAACCGGCGGAAATCCGCCGTTTTTTCGTTTCGATGACGCTAATGACGCAAATGACGCAAAATCCCCTACTGAAGGGGATCGGCGAAGGCATATATACCGGCCGCGCATGTCGCGGGTGAACGTGAGTGCGATGCCAACGCTCGGCGAGCGCAGGAATGGCGCGATCCGCCGCAACTTTCCCGCGAGTGCGCGATCGTTCGCTGGCCAGGTTCGAGCCTTCGTCGCAGCCTCGCCGGCGATCTCGCCGAGACGCTGGCGCAGCATGGCGGCGGTTCCGGTCCATTCGGCGGCCTCGGTCATCAGCCTCACCACGGCCGAGGCAACGGCATCCCCTTCGATCACGTCGCCAATCGCCTGCGCTCGATTCTCGGAGAACGCCGCCATAAACCCGCCTTCCGGCCATAGCAGGCCGTCACCGCACGCCACCGACCAAACGGCGAAATCAGCCATGCGCGGCAGTCGTTCGAGCCTGATTTCCGGCAACCGCCGCAGGCCGTTCGCAACCGCATCGAGCGCCGCGCCAAGGATCGAAGGCCGCGCCGCCGCGATCGCCGCGCGCATTTCCTTGTCGGTTTTCCGATCTGTTTCGGCGATTGCCGCCAGCGCCGCGAAAAGTCCGCGATCGGCGAGATCAGGCCTGGTCACGACATCCTCGATGCCGTTGACCGCGATCGGCCGCATCGCATCGAATAGAATTTCATCTGAGTCACTATATAGCTGCCGCGTGCTGAAACCGCCGCCGGTCGCCAGTCGGCATAGCGCATCGGAAAGCCAGCCAGGCAGTCCGCTCAGATTATCGAAAGCCAAGACGTGAGCGTTGCTTGCCGAAATGAATAGATCGCGATCATCGCGCGGCGTCGATCGCATCGGCGTGCTGTTCGGATCGACCATCGCGCGCAAGGCGGTCACGAACGACGTTTTTGCGGAACCATGCTCACCGGAAACGATCAGAACGGGATACGGCCCGGAAGGCCGGAACGTCGCCAACAGCCACGCCACGGCAAGGACGAATTGTTGCTCAGTGCTGATATTCAGCAGTCCGCGCAAGGCTTCGAGCGATCCGCCGCGCGTCGGTTCCGGCAGCGGCAGCATCCCGGCGGCGCGCCGGAACCGGCATGGCGGCTCGGAAACGACGCGCCATCCATCAGCGTCGATCTCGATCGCCTGCCATTCGCTGTTGCAGAGATCGACATAAAGCCGGCCGTCATGCTCGCCGATACGCAGGAAGATCGGCCGCTCTGGCGCGTCGTAATGTGCCTTCGCCTCGATCACCGCGAGCGCCGATGACATCGCATCCGCGTTCGGTGCGCCGTTGTGCCTTTGATAAAAGGCGCGGCCAAGCAAGCGGCGGAAGGCTGCCGATCTCACCGGCCATGTTTCGCGCACGGCGCCAACGCGGATATCGGCAAAGGCACGCTTGTCGCGGTCATGGGAAAGATCGCATTCGTCGGCGATTTCAATGAGCAGGTCCGCATGAGACGGCCGGCCGCCATCATCGCCGGCGGCGGCGTGGATCAGTGGATCGAGAACGCCAACGCGCACGCCGGCGCGCTTTAAGGCCGATCGGACGGCCTCAAATCGGCCGCGATCCTCGGCGCGCAGTTCCGCGAGCGCGTCGATCACGTCCGGCGCGAACGCTACGGCGGGATCAGCCGCCGCGCGCTCGGCGAGGGTTTCGAGGGGTTCAGCCGGCGGCACGTGCTCTGAAAAGTCGCCACTCACTGCTCGATCTCCCGCGCGGCATCGCGCTGCAAATCGTTAAAATCGCCATCCTTTTGATTTGGCTTGACGATTCGCACGCTTCGGCCTTCCGCTCGCCAGCGTCGCCACGCCGCTTCGGCGGCGCGCAAGCCGACCGGGTCGTTATCGGCGGCGATGACCACGCTGCGAATTTCCGGCGGCAGGATCAAGGATTTTGCCATATTACCGGCCGAAACGGCGGCCCAAGCCGGCAGGCCAAGGATCGCGCCGGCAGCGGCGGCGCTTTCGATGCCTTCGCCGATCACGACTGCATCACTGCAAGATTGCAGCCGCACCGCACCGCCGGCGATGGTGCCGAGGCTCGCTTTTTGTGGCTCAACATCGGCTTTCGTGCCGTGCTGTTTCAGGAAAACGCGCTGAATCGCTGCGAATTTCCCATCCGGCGCGTCGATCCGAGCGACCAGCGCGATGCGCCTGCCGCCGCTCGGATGCGGTGTATCCGCACGCCACCTCAGCGCCGGCGAGCGTATGACGTGCGAAATTCGGCGCAGTTCCAGATACTTAGCCGCAGGCGATCCCGCCTCGATCCGCTCGCCGCCATCCCAGATGGCTTTCGCGCGCGCGAGCCGGGCAGCGGGATCGCCGCGATCGAGGCGCGGAAGGCGCTCGGCTCGAGGCGCTGGCAGCGTGCCGCCGGCGGCCGAGCGCAACGCGGCCGCGAGCGCGGCGGAATTCTGGCATGAGGCGCACCACAAAAGCGGCAGGCCAGCGCGCTCAGAGAGCACGGCGGCGCCGGCATAGTGGCATGAAGGACATTGGCCGCGCCACTCACCGGGTCGCGAGCGGCGCAAGCCGAGCCGTTGCGCGATTTCGGTTGCCGGTGCAAGGTGAGGGTGATAGAGATGGCTCGCCATAAGGATTTCCTTTTCGAGGCCGCCGACGGTGACACGTCGAGCGGCCTTTTCTCTTGAGTTTCAGGGGGTTAGGCGGCATCGGCCGGCGGCTTTGCCGAGGCGCAGCGGATATCGGCCAGCGGCAATTCCTCGATCAACGTCTTGAGGTCGTCGGCGCGAACGAGTGTGCGCCGGCCGATCTTCCGCAGTGTGATCTTTCCTTCACTTGCAAGAACGTAAAGCGTCGTCCGCGCGATGCCTGAAAAGCGCACCGCCTCGGGAATTGTGAGCGCGTAAGGTTCCATACATCGTTCCTGTTTGTTCAGTGGACACCCGCGCACTTTGCACATTCGGCGCGCGGAAAAAGTCCGAAAACTTCGCCTAAAGTTTTCCAACTTTCCGCGGCGCGAGCGCCTTCACGATAGCGGCGGCCTCGGCAGAGATGCCGGCGCGAGATAGAAGGCGTTGGATCGCCACCACCGCCGGCGCATCTTTCTTCGTGAGTGACGCTCTGCGCGCAGCGGTGCCGGCGCGGATCACCGCAGGCACGTCATGCAATGCGAGTGCGCGCGCTAGCCAGTGCCAGCTGCGGCGCCTGTCCGGCCTGGTGCGCGGACCGAGCGTCTTGCGCCAGGGTTCGAGCGCGGTGAACAGTTCCTTGCCGCGCCAAGCGAGCCAATCGCCTATGCTTGGCAACCCATGCCGCCGGCCTTGCTCGGCAGCAGTCTCGGCATTGGTGAGAAGTCCCGGCAGCGTCGCAAGCAACGTGCGGATTGCATCGAGCGCGTTGCGTGCAGCAGGCGCATCAAGGAAGGCGTCAACCCCCCCGTGCGCGATCAGCAGTAGGTGCGCGATATCGGCGAGATGGCCGCGCACCGCATCGGGTGCCGGCTCGCGCCAACGCTTTCCCGTCACGTCGCGGAAAATTTGCAAAATTTCGTCGAGTTCCGGCGGTAATGGCGAGCCACCCGGCGGCGGCTCGATCGTTCGCGCCGTTGTCGAGAAGATCGCCTTGCGCGGCGCGGTGGCGGCGTTATCTCTGGAATCAGGCTTTCCCATGGTGGCATCCTTGGGTTGCTTAGGCCGGGGTTGCGCGGATCAGGCGCTTCCTCGGCCGTCTCGTTTCAGGCGCGGCGCAGCGGCAGCACGTCCGCCACGGCGTCAGGCGAGCGCAAGCAGTGCTCAGACCATGCGGCCATCAGCAGGCGGCGCTTGTCCAAGTGATCCGTGCGCGCATAAGCACTTTCGACCCGGTCGCGGTTCGCGTGTGCAAGCGCGGCCTCGGCGACCGCGCTCGGCGCACCAGTCGCCTCGGCGCACCAGTCGCGAAACGTGCTGCGCATCCCGTGAACCGTGGCATCTCCCCCGCCGGCAGTGCGTAAGGCGGCACTCAGCGAGACATCGCTCAGCGGCGCGCCAGGCCGGCCGCCAGGGAACACCAGGCCATCAGGTCGGCGCCTGAGCGCCATCATCTCGCGCAGGATCGCGAGCGCAGGCTCAGAGAGCGGCACGCGGTGATCTCGGCCGGCCTTCATGCGCTCGGCCGGAACCGTCCATAGGCCGCCGTCGAGGTCGATCTCGGACCATCGCGCGCCTCTCGCCTCGCCGCTTCGCGCTGCCGTCAGGATCAGGAATTGCAGGCATCGAGCGCCGGTTCCTTGGCTCTCAGCGAGCCGCGCCATCACCCTGCCGATATCCTGCCAGCGCACAGCGGCATGATGCGCTACCGCCGCAACCTTCGAGCGTTGCGGCAGCAGCTTGGCAAGATGACCGCGCCATCGTGCCGGGTTCTCGCCGACCCGCCAGCCGCGCGCTGTGGCGTAGTCGATCACGGCCTCGATGCGGCCGCGCAGACGGGATGCGGTTTCGGTTTTCTCATTCCAGAGAGGCCGCAGCACGGCGAGCACGGCGCCGGTGTCGATCGCGGTGATGGATAGCGGCAGCAGGCGCGCGGCATGTCGTTCGAGCGTTGTTTGCCATTCGCGAGCGTGTTTCTCGGATCGCCAGCCGGCGCGGTGCGCTTCGAGATATGCCGCCATCACCTCGAAGAACGGCCGACCGCCGGCATGACCGGCACGCCTGGCACGCTCAACGGCGAGAGCGTCGCCGCCGTTCCTTACCAGCTTGCGATATTCGAGAGCGCGTGCTCGCGCTTCAGCCAGGGAAAGCAGTTCCTCACTGCCTAGGCCAACCCAGTGCGTCACGTCCGCGCCGGTGACGGGATTCCGCCGCTTGTATCGGAAGCACCAG
The DNA here is from genome assembly GCF_003352165.1 of Acidibrevibacterium fodinaquatile. Classification (GTDB taxonomy): domain Bacteria; phylum Pseudomonadota; class Alphaproteobacteria; order Acetobacterales; family Acetobacteraceae; genus Acidibrevibacterium; species Acidibrevibacterium fodinaquatile. The sequence goes on along the minus strand of NZ_CP029176.1, from coordinate 151,236 downwards.
GATTTGCCGCCGCTCGGCGTGATCCTCAAGTAGAGGTTGCCGCCGTCCGGGTAAGCACCCGGCTTCGAGAGCCGCTTAACCGTCAGGGAATTGAGTTTGCCGCCTGCCATCGCACTGCACCATGCCACTTATGATGCAACACTCTAGCGCCGGACGTGACGGCACACAACGGAATGAGTGCGGACGCTCTTGTTAGAGTTTCAGCCGGTTTCTATGGGTTGTAAAACACTGTCAAACAGTGCCGAAAAGACGTTCGGCAGAAATCCCTGCGGCTGATAGAGCAGCACCCGCGCCATCGCCGCCGGCAGCCGGTTGCCGCTGCCGAAGGGATGATAGGTCGGGGTCAAGGGCGGGGTGACGCGATGCTCGGCGAGCACCATGAGGTTATGCGCCCCTTTCAATACCCGGGCGAAATAGGGCGCGCCAAAACGCAGATGGGTGAGGCCGCCATGCCCGTCCCAGCCTGTCGCGCGGGTGATGTGGGCGCGGCTTTCGGGGCCGGAAAAAATCTCCGGCGCGGGTGTCACGAACAGCGTCCGGCCGAGCGTCGCGAGATGGCTCGCGAAGGCCCGCATCTGCGCCTCCCATCCGAACAAGACTTGGCGCGTTACGCATGCGGCGAGCGGCACCACCGCGCCGGCGGCGCAATGCCCGAGCGGCGCGCTCGCCACCAAAACGCCGCTTTCCTTGAGCCAATCTGGCATGTCCGCCGCCAGGCCATTCGCTCCCACCCGGCTCAAACCAAGAGAGTGTTCCATGGGGCCATGAAATATCCGCGTGTGAGGAAAACCAGCCAGATGCCGGAGGCTAGTATCAGCGAGGTCGGCGCCGATGGAAATGGAAATTCTCACAAATCTCGCGAAAAAGCGATATACGGACGGTGCTGCGCGGTTTATCGGAATGCACAGCGCGTCATAAGCGAGGAGGAAGTCAGGACGATCATGGCCGCCCACGCCCCCTCTGCGCCTGCCGCCGCAGGCGTCGTTTCCGCCGTCGCGCCGCTCGCCGCCGGCGCCAGTCTTTCGCGCCCGGCGGCGGTTTTCGAAGGTGGCCTCGACGGTTTCACCCGCGATGGTTTCATCGCCGGCTGGGCCTGCCGCCCGGGCGTCCTTGCGCGCACTCATGTGCGGGTTTTGTGGGAAAACGAGCCCATCGCCGAAGCGGTCGCGGACGCGTTTCGTCTCGATCTGCTGAACGCCGGCAAAGGGCTCGGCCATTGCGGCTTCTTCGCCCGCCTGAGCCGCGAATTGCCGCCCGGGGAACATGTTTTCACCCTGATCGCGGTGCTCGCGGATGGCGGCGAAATCGAGATCGCGCGCGACCTCGCGCTTGTCATGCCGGCCGACCCCGAAATCCGCGCCGGGCTTCCCGAAAGCCCGCGCGAGCGCGCGATCTGGCGCGATGAAGACGTGCTCGGCCATCTCGCGCAATTCGATCTGCCACGGCATTGCCGCGAGATGGGGGTCGAGCGCTTCGTCGACGTCGTCTATCGCTTCGTGCTCGACCGCTGGGCCGATGACAGCGCGCGCGGGCTCTATCCCTCGATCCTGGAAAAAGCCTCACTGACGCCGGAAGCGTTCTTTTCCATCATCCTCACTTCCGACGAACGCAAGGGGCGCCAGACGCCGCTGCCCTCGCCGTTCGATTATCGCTTCCCCTTCGCGACCTACGCGACCGGTGGCGTCTGATACCGGTCAGCGAAATCGCTGACCGGTATGCGCGCAGGGTTGGTGTGGCGGCTGCGTGCAACATCAAAAAGATACCAGCCAACCGTCTTCAAGCGACGTGTCATTCTTTCGGCTGGCTGGTATGACGGCGAGGTCGCAGGAAAGAATCGTTCTTTTTTTGTAAAAAAAAGAACCAAAAAAACTTTCAGCTTGGGCGGCGGGCCAAGGCGATGAGGAAGCGCTCGGCGAGCGCGCCATAAAGCGGGCGGCGGCAGAAACTGCGCGAGACCGCGAAGGCGAGCATCGCGGTCGCCAGCAGCGGCACCGTCATCGTCTGATTATCGGTCATTTCCATGACGATCACCGCAGCGGTGATCGGCGCCTGCACGACGCCGGCGAAATAGCCGACCATGCCGAGCAGCACCATCGCCGCCGCCGGCGCGCCGGGCACCAGGGGGGCGAGCAATTTGCCGATGCCAGCGCCGACCGCGAGCGAAGGCGCGAAAATCCCGCCGGGAATGCCGCTGAGATAGGAAACCACCGTTGCCGCGAGCTTGAGAAACGGGAAATCCCACGGGACATGCGCTGAACCTTCCACGAGATGGCGGGCCTGGGCATAGCCGGTGCCATAGGTGGTGCCGTCTGAAAGCCAGCCGAGGGCGGCGAGCAAAAAGCCGCAAAGGGCGGCGAACGCGAACGGATGGCCGATCACCAGCCGGCCGGCGAGACCAGGCAAGCCACGGCTCGCGCGCACCAAAATCGCGCTGAACAGGCCACCGGCGAGCCCCCCCGCGAGGCTGCACACCAGCACCGCGAGCCAGCCCGGCCCGACCGCGAGCGAAACCGAGGTCACGCCGAAATAGGTGTAGTTGCCGACCAAAGCCAGCGTCGTGATGCCGCCGAGGATCACCGCCGTCAGCGTCGTGCCGCTGGCGCGCGTCTCGAAGGAATGGCTCAATTCTTCGATCGCGAACACGATGCCGGCGAGCGGCGTGTTGAACGCGGCCGCAACCCCAGCCGCACCGCCGGCGAGCACGAAGGCGCGGCGCAGATGCGGCCGCGGCCGCGCATGGGTATCGAAGCGGCCGAGCACGTCCATGATCGAGGCGCCGAGCTGAACGCACGGCCCTTCACGCCCGATCGAGGCGCCGACCCCAAGGCCGAGCAGGGTCAGCAGCACCTTGCCGACCGCGATCCGCGCCGAAAGCAGCGCCGAAATCGCGCGCTGATCGCTGATGTGCAGGGCCGCGATCACCTGCGGAATGCCGCTTCCCTGGGCGCCGGGGAAAAACCGCCGGGTCAGCCAAACCGCAAGCGTGAGCCCGGCGGGCGAGAGCAGAAACGGCGTATAAGGCCCCCATCGCCCAAGGGTCATCTGGAAGACCGCTTGCGCGTGGTCGGAGGCTTGCGAAAAAACGACGACGATCAGGGCGACCGCGATCGCGCCGAGCCAAAATCGCGCTTGGTGCAGCCAGAGCTTTGGCGCGAGCCACGGGCGCCGGAGACCGCGGCCGGAAACGCGGGAGACCGCGACGGTGGTTTCATCGACTGTGCCCATAGATCCTCAACCGTGTCGATATCGCGGCGGCAGGACAGGAAGGCGACGCGCCGGCCGATGAAGTTCGCCAAAGTATCGGCGAGTGCGTCCGGCGTCGACCAGCGCACCCCGGCAAAAAGCCGCGCCGGGCGGCGCGGGCCGAGCCCGACCAGCCAATAGCCGCCATCCGCGGCCGGGCCGAACACCGCCTCCGCCCGCCCGAGCGCGCGCCGCGCAGCCAGGATATCGGCAGGGCCGATCCCGGGGATATCGCAGCCGACGATATAGACCCGCCGGCGGGGAAAACGCGCCAGCGCCCGCGCCATCCGCGCCCCGAGATCGCCCGCGCCCTGGCCGATCAGGGGCAGCGGTAGGCCCGGGACACGCGCGTGATCGGGGGTGATCACGGCGATCGGCCGCACCCGCCGGTCAGCACGCAGCCGGCGGGCGAGCGAAAACAGCATGGCGCGATGAAAGCGGAGCGCTTCCCGCGCCCCGATCCCGGCGGCGAGCCGGCGTTTGACCGTCCCGAGCCGCGGGGCGCGGGCGAAAATCAGCACCGTCTCCGCCATCACCCGCCGCCGTAATAAAGCCCCGCGAGCCGCGCGGGTTTGACGCCGAGATAATAAAGCCCGAGACAGACGAGATTGCGAAAACTCCGTCGCCGCCAGCCGCGCCCATATCGCGCCGCCGAGGTAACGGCATCGGCCGCGAGCGGAACGAGCCGGCGACGCCCGAGGCGGCGGACGAGATCGACATCCTCCATCAGCGGCAACGCCGCGATGCCGCCCCTGCGCTCGAGCAACGCGCGCGAGATCACCAAGCCCTGATCGCCATAGGGCAGGCCGAGCACCCGCGCCCGCCAGGCGACGACGCGCGCGAGCCGCCGCGCCCAGGGCGCGCGCTCGGCGAGAGCGAAACGGAAATAGCCGGCGCGCGCCCCGGCTTCGGGCTCGGCGATGAAGCGCGCCACCACCGCGCCCCAGCCCGGGGCGAGCACGGTATCGGCATGGAGCAGCAAGAGCCAGGGCGCCGCCGTCGCCGCGACCCCGGCGGCGAGCTGCGCCCCCCGCCCGCGCGCGGCGAAGATCACCCGCGCCCCGGCGCCGCGCGCGACGGCGACACTGTCATCATCGCTGCCGCCATCGACGACGACGATCTCCGCCGCCGCCTCCGCCGCCAGGGCCGCGAGCGTTGCCGGCAGACGCGGCGCTTCATTCAGCACCGGAATGACGATCGCGAGCGTGCCCTGGAAAAGGGGCGCGCGGCCACTCACGCGCGCGCCGCCATCTCCGCCATCACCGCGCCGATCCGGGCGCGAAATGCCGGCGCCTGGAACACGCTGGGCGGCTTCTGAAGATTGGTCACCTCGGTCCAGAGGCGCCGCATCTCCGGCTCGCGCGCCGCGACGACCGCGACGGCGGCGGCAAAGCGCAGACGCTCGGCGAAATCAGGCGGCCGCTCGCCGATGGTCTCGGCAAAGCCGAGATCGCTCAGCACCGCCGACCAGGCCGGCGTGATGATCGCCGCGAGCCTGGCGAGATAGGCCGCCGGCAGCGCCGCGAGATCGCCGCCCTCATCCAGAAGCCGGCGCAGCAAAACCGCTTCCTGCGCCGCGACCGCCATGCCTTGGCCATAAACCGGGTTAAGATCGCAGATCGTATCGCCGATCGGCAGCCAGCCACGCGGCGGCGCCGCGAGGCGCTCGAAATGCCGCCAAGTATTCCCGGGCGTGATGAAGCGGGTGAACTTGCCGAGCGGCGCCGCGGCTTTCAGCGCCTCATAAAGCACCGAGGTTCTGAGCCCACGCGCGAATTCGAGAAATCCCGCGGGATCGGCGGGCGGGCGCTCGCCGAAGCGGCCAACCATGGTGACCAGCCAGCGCCCCCCCTCGATCGGCAGGATCAGCCCCGATCGCGTCTCCGCCGGCGGTCCGGCGAGCACATAAGCGTATTTCCAATCCCGCGCCGCATCCTCGGCGGGTATGAAAATGCCGGTCGTATAGGCAACCTCCATGCCGATTTCGGTCACCGCGAGCGGGGCATGGCCGGTATCGGCCAGCATCGTTCGGCTCAACGTGCCATTGCGTCCGGCGGCATCGATGACGAGATCGGCGATCAGCGTCTCCGGCGCGCCGTCTGCGCCGGCATGCCGCACGCCGATCACCGCGCTGCCATCCGGCGTCGTCACCAGCGCCGCGACGCGCACCCCCTCGCGGATCGTCACAGGAGCCAAGGCGGCGACACGCCGCCGCACCACCGCCTCGATCAGCGGCCGCGAGGCGGCATAGAAATTGATGCCGATATCGAACGGCGGCAACCGCCCGAGCCGGGGGAAATCCATGTAGCTGTCGGCGCTTTGGCGCAGCGGAACGGCGCCGGCGGCGGCGAGATCGGCCTCGAACCCGGGCAGCAGCTCGGCCAACGCAAGCTGCCCGCCGAGAAGCAGGACATGCGCCTGATCACCATGCGGCACGCCGCTTCGCGCGCCCGCGCCGGGGGGCGGGTGATCACGCTCCAAAACCAGGATTTCGGCGAAATGCGGGGCCAGCGCCGCCGCGGCGGCAAGCCCGCCGATCCCGGCGCCAATGACGATCGCGGTTTTACCGGCTCGCTCGGTCATTTCCCCCTCCATGCGCCGCATATGTGTCCTCGGGGTCAGACGATATAAGCGCCCCCCGAGGGTGGCAACCCGGAAAATGTCTCTATTTTGTTCTTGACGATCGCGCCGCGCGAGGTCATGCTGGCTAATCGAACAAAATAGGAACTTCAATCACCGCGGCATCCGCCGCCGCAAGGAGCGCGCATGGAGGCGAAACCCGATCCCCGCACCTCGCCGCTGCCACGCGGCCGTGGCGCGACCCATAATCCGCCGGTACGCTTTGAGACCCAGCACGCGGAGGCCTTTGATGACGGCTGGGGCACGCTCGCGGCGCAGGCGGGGGCACCGCCGCCGCTCCCAACCACCCTGATCCGCGATGCCAGCCGCTCGGCGATCAGTTGGAACGAAAGCCCCGATCTCGGGTTCGATCGCAGCGTCAATCCCTATCGCGGCTGCGAGCATGGCTGCGTCTATTGTTTCGCGCGCCCGAGCCATGCCTATCTCGGCTTCTCGCCCGGCCTCGATTTCGAGAGCAAGATCGTCTTCAAGCCCGATATCGCGCGGCTTCTCGTGCGCGAGTGGCAGCGCCCCGGCTATGTCGCGCGCCCGATCGTGCTCGGAAGCAATACCGATCCCTATCAGCCTCTGGAGCGGCGGCTCGCGCTTACCCGCGCCATTCTCGAGGCGATGCTGCGATTTTCGCATCCGGTCGCGATCGTCAGCAAATCGGCCGGCATGCTGCGCGATCTCGATCTCCTGCAAGCGCTCGCGGCGAAACGGCTGGTCAGGGTGCATCTTTCGATCACCACCCTCGATCCCAAGCTCGCCCGCGCCATGGAGCCGCGCGCGGCAAGCCCGGCGCGGCGCCTTCACGCGCTCGCGGCGCTCGCGCAAGCCGGTGTCCCGGCGGGCGTGCTTGCGGCGCCGATGATCCCCGGCCTCAATGACGCCGAACTCGAGCGCATCCTCGCCGCCGCCGCCGGGGCCGGGGCATCGCATGCCGGCTATGTCGTGCTGCGGCTGCCGCATGAATTGCGCGAACTTTTTGCCGCCTGGCTCGTCGCCCACCGGCCTGAGCGGGCGCGGCATGTGTTGAGCCTGATCCGCGAAACCCGCGCCGGCAAGCTCAACGAGGCGGCGTTTCATCGCCGTTTTCGCGGCAGCGGCGCCTATGCCGATCTTCTCGCCCAGCGCTTTGCGGCGGCTTCGCGCAAATACGGGTTTGCGCCGCACCGCGCCGAACTCGATTGTTCCGCCTTCTCCCCGCATCCCGAAAGGAAGCCAGCGCAACAGCTCACGCTCGCCCTGTGAGGGTCGCGGCATGACAAATCAGACGCGGCGCGGCATGGTCCTCGCTGCGGCAAAGGGCGGCGGAGGAGAGAAAAATGGCGTTGGGGATGAAAAAAGGGCTGACCAGCTATGGCGATGCGGAATTCTCGCTGTTCCTGCGCAAGGCCTTCATCAAGGCGATGGGATTTTCCGACGACGCCCTCGCCCGCCCGATCATCGGCATCACCGATACCGCGAGCGATTTCAACCCCTGCCACGGCAACGTCCCGGCGCTGATCACCGCCGTCAAACGCGGCGTGATGCTCGAAGGCGGCCTGCCGATGGCGTTTCCGACCATCTCCATCCACGAATCCTTCGCCCACCCCACCAGCATGTTTCTCCGCAACCTGATGGCGCTCGATACCGAGGAGATGCTGCGCGCCCAGCCGATCGACGCCGCCGTCCTGATTGGCGGTTGCGACAAAACCATCCCGGCGCAGTTGATGGCCGCCGCCAGTGTCGATCTCCCCGCCGTCGTGCTGCCGGTCGGGCCGATGCTGGTCGGGCATCATCGCGGCGAGGTGCTCGGCGCCTGCACCGATTGCCGCCGCCTCTGGGGCCGCTTTCGCGCTGGCGAGATGGACGCGGCCGAGATCGAGGCGGTGAATTCCCGCCTCGCCCCCACCTTCGGCACCTGCATGGTGATGGGGACGGCGAGCACCATCGCCTGCATGACCGAAGCCCTCGGCATGGCGCTGCCGGGAAGCGCGACCATCCCGGCAACCCATGCCGATCGCTTGCGCGCCGCCGAGGAAGCCGGGCGCGCGGCGGTGCGGCTTGCCCAAAACGGCCCGCGCCCGAGCGAAGTGATGACCGAGGCCGCGTTCCGCAACGCCTTCACCGTCTTGCAGGCGATCGGCGGGTCGACCAACGCCCTGATCCATGCCACCGCCATCGCCGGGCGCCTCGGCCTCCCCGTCGATCTCGAGGCATTCGATCGCATCGGCCGCGAGGTGCCGGTGCTGATCGATCTCAAGCCGAGCGGCCAGCACTATATGGAGCATTTCCACTGGGCCGGCGGCGTGCCCGCGCTGCTTCGCGAACTCGCGCCGTTTCTCGAGCTCGAAACGCAAACCGTCACCGGCGCCCCGCTCCGCGCCGCACTCGACGCCGCCGAGATCGTGCCCGGCCAGGCGGTGATCCGCCCGCGCGCCAACCCGATCAGCGTCGGCGGCGGGCTCGCGGTGCTGCGCGGCAACCTCGCCCCGCGCGGCGCGCTCCTCAAACGTTCGGCGGCGACGCCTTCGCTCCTTTCCCATGAAGGTCGGGCAGTGGTGTTTACGTCGCTCGCCGATATGGAGGCGCGGCTCGACGATCCCGCGCTCGACGTCACGCCCGACGATGTCCTCGTCCTCCAAAACGCCGGGCCAGTCGGCGCGCCGGGGATGCCAGAAGCCGGCTATATCCCAATCCCGCGCAAGCTCGCCCGCGCCGGCGTCAAGGACATGCTGCGCCTCTCGGACGCGCGGATGAGTGGCACCGCCTTCGGCACCATCGTCCTTCACATCACGCCGGAAGCCGCGATCGGCGGCCCGCTCGGCCTCGTGCGCACGGGCGACCGCATCCGCCTCGATGCCGAAGCCCGCCGGATCGATCTCCTGGTGGACGATGCCGAACTCAGAAGCCGCCAAGCCGCCTGGACATCGCCCACGCCAGCGCCGGCACGGGGGTACGCCTGGCTCTATCACCACCACGTGCTGCAAGCCGATGAAGGTTGCGATTTCGATTTTTGTCGGGAAGAAGGGAAAAAGAGGTAAAAAAACGTTCTTTTTTTGAAAAAAAAGAACCAAAAAAACTTTTCTCCGTTGGGCAGTGCCGCAGGCACTGCCCGGGGGAGGAAGCGATGGGTTAGGCGGCGGCCGGTAGCGCGAAGCCGCAGGCATCGAACGCCGCGAACAGTTTCGCCGCCTCGGCCGGCGAGAGCGGCAGATGCGGCGGCCGAATATGGGTCCAGGCGGCATCCCCGGTATGGCGTGCGACAAGGGATTTGAGGCCGGGGATCAGCGGCGCCGCGGTCACCGCCTTCCTGATCGCCGAAAGCCGCGCCTGCGCCGCCGCCGCGCGCGCCGTGCCGGCATGGGCGACGACCTCGGCATTGAGCGCGCTCGAGACGTTGGACGCAGCGCTGATGCTGCCAGCGCCACCGATGGCGAGCAGATCATGCAGCGCACCATCATCGCCGCAATAGACCTCGAAGCCCTCGGCCGCGAACGCCTCGACATAGGCGCGGGTATTGGCGAAATCGCCACTGCTGTCCTTGATCCCACGGATGACGCCGGGAAAGGCGGCGCGCAGCCGGGCGATGAATGGAACCGTGAACGGCACCGCCGATTGCGCCGGGAAATGATAGAGATAGATCGCAAGCGCGGCGCCGGCGCGCCCCAGCGCACGGTCGATGACCTCGCTGAAATAGGCGAACAAGCCATCCTCGCTCGGGTTCTTGTAAAAGAACGGCGGCAGCAACAGCGCGCCGCGGCAGCCAAGCGCGGCGGCACGGCGGAGCAACAAGACGGTATCGGTGATCGCGGTGGTGCCGAGCCCCGGCAGCAGGCACGCGGGCGCGATCCCGCGCGCGACGATCCCCTCCATCAGGGCGATGCGCTCGCTGATCCCGAGGCTGTTTGCCTCGCCGGTGGTGCCGAGAATGCCGAGCCCGCTCGCGCCATGGGCGAGCAGCCAGCGGCAATGCGCCGCCATGCGATCGAGATCGGGCGCGAGATCGGCACCCATCGGCGTCAGCACGGCGACATTGACGCCGCCAAAAAGCGCGTTCTTCATGATGTCTCCTTGATCGGCGCCCGGCGACGCGGGATTTCGCCGGGCCAGGTCACGATATGATGGTCGAGTGGCCCGGCGGCGCGCTCGTCAACGCAGCGTCCGCGCACGGAAATCCCCGCTTCATGCACGGTTTCGGCGTGCCCCGAGACCAGCGGATGCCACCATAGCAGCGTCTTGCCCTCGGCAAGACGGCGATAGGCGCAGCTCGGCGGCAGCCAGTCGATCGCGCGCACCGAAGCCGGGGTGAGCTGCTCGCAATCGGGGACGCGCCGCCGACGATGGGCATAATCGGAACAGCGGCAGGAGCTGGTGTCGAGCAACCGACAAGCGACGTTGGTGAAAAGGACTTCGTCGCTGTCTTCGTCGCGCAATTTATGCAGACAGCAGCGGCCGCAGCCATCGCATAGCCGCTCCCACTCCTCGCCGCTCATCTCCTCGAGCCGCTTGGTTTTCCAAAATTCGTCGCGCACCCGGCAATGATCGCGGGGGCGGCGGCCGGCGTCAATGCGCCGGTCAATTCTTGGGCGGCGCGAGATCCTGGCTCTGCACTGGCGAGAGCGATTGCGGCGCGCCGGGCGCGGCCGGCGGGCTCGCGGGCGCCGGCGCCTCGGAGGAAGCCGGCGGGCTCGGCAGCGCCGCATTGGCCGCCGGCGCTGAGGCGGCAGCGCCATATTTCGCGAGGATGGCGCGGAGCGGATCGGCGCCCGGGTTACTCACCTTCATATCGACGACGATTTCGCGCGCGCCGATATCCTGGCCGTAATAGGCGCGATCCCACTCCGATTTCGCGGCGAGCAGGCTGCCATTGAGCGAAATCCCGGCATAGAGCCCGCTCGATTGCGAAAACGCGAGAATGTCGGCGCGCAGTGCCGCCGTGGTTGCGCCCTCGACGCCGGCGCCCATCTGCGCGAACGCGACCGAAGCATCGCCGCCGAGCTTAAAGCGGCTATCCATCACCGCGTTCAACCCTTTCTCGGTCAGGATGGTGATCAGGATCTCGCTATCTTGGATCCCCGCTTGGAGCCCGAAACTCGCCGTGCTGAGCTGAAAGAAGGCCGGCGACGACCACGAGCCATTGCCGTCGCGCGCCGCCAGCACGCAATCGCCGCCGGCGCCGCCGATGATGAAGCTCGCGCGAAAGACCCGCGGGCAGACCATCACCGCCCGCGCCCGCTGCATCGCCCAGACGCGATCGCCGGTATTGGCGCCGCTCAACATTTCCTGGACAGAAAGCGTCGCCCGATCGACCAGGGTTTGCTGTTCGCTCTGCGCCCACGCAAGGGCCGGAGCCAGGGTCAGGAGAGCCGCGAGCAAATAACGCAACATGGTTCTTCTCCAGGTCATTGGCGGGCAATCTTGATATTGGTTCGGGGCGTTGGCAAGCTCAACCCGGCCCCTCGTTGACGCCGCCGATCCACCACCCCTCGCGGTGCCATTCAAAGCGGGTGAGGGAGAGATTGGCGACCGAGATGTTTTGCGCCTGCTCGGCGGCGATGCCAAGCACATGCGCGAGGGCGGCGCGGATCACCCCGCCATGCGCGACCGCGATCACATCCTCGCCGCCATGGTCCGCCGCCAGCCGAGTGAGGCAGACCCCAACCCGCGCGACGACATCGGCCATGCTTTCGCCGCCCGGCGGGCGGGTTGCCGCCGGCAGCGGCCAGAACTGATCGGGCCGGCGGGCGAAGAGCGCTGCGACCTCGTGCTGCGGCAGCCCTTCCCAGGCGCCGAGCGCCTGCTCGATCAAGGCGGGTTCCACGGTCAGCGTCTGCTCGGGGTAGCCGGCGGCGAAAATCGCCCGCGCCGTCTCGCGGGTGCGCGACAAGGGCGAGATCAGCCAGCGCGCCGGCCGCGGCAGGCGGGCGGCGAGGCGCTCATACTGCGCGCGCTCGGCGGCAAGCGCGAGCGGGCAGAGCGCCACGTCCCGCGCGCCATACAGCACCGCCCGCGCCCGCGCCTCGACCAAAGCGTGGCGGAGCAGCCAGAAGCGAACCGGTTTCATGTGTTTGCCAAACCCGCTCTCCGCATCCTCATTCGCCGAGCGAGACCAGCGCGCCGCTGCGGCGGGCGGCGGCCAGCTCGCGCCGAAACAAAAACGCCATCGCCGCGAACCAGGCGAGGTTGAGGCCGAAGGCAGAGGCGAGATCAAAGCCCCCGCCGCCGCCAGCGAGGATCGCCCGCAGCCCTTCGAACACATGCGCAGACGGCAGCGCCAAGGCGAGCGGCCGCAGCCCCGCCGGCAGCGCCGAGACCGGGTAGAACACCGCCGAAAGCGGCGTCAAGCCGAACATGATCGTCCATACCAGCGCCTCGGCGCCGGCGCCATGGCGGAGGATGAAGGCGACGATGCCGAGCGCGACCCACCAGCCCATCATCGCGAGATTGCAAAACAGCAACACGACGATGGGTCCCACCGCGAAGATATCGAACGCGTAGAGCAAGACGGCGAGCAGAATCGCCGGCGCCATGCCGACGAGCAGGCGCAGCACCGACATCACAACCAAAGCGGCGATCAATTCCCATGGCCGCAGCGGGCTGATCAGCAGATGGCCGAGATTGCGCGACCAGATTTCCTCGAGAAAACTGACCGAAAACCCGAGCTGGCTGGCGAGTGCCGCCTCCCACAGCAGCACGCCGGCGATGAGCAGCCCGGCGACCGCGGCGATCGCGCCGCCATGCCCGGCGAGAAACCGCGCCGTGAAGCCCCAGATCAGCAATTGCAACACCGGGCCATAGGCGAAATCGAGAAGGCGCGGCCAGGAGCGGCGATAGAGCGCAAGATGGCGATAGACCAGCGCCCAAACGCGCCGCGCGGCCGCGCCGGCGCTCATGCTTCTCGCCGCTCGCCGCGGGCGATCGCGAGGAACACCGCCTCCAGCGTCTCATGCCCGAACTCGCGCCGCAGCGCCGCCGGGTTGCCACGGGCGATGATCGCCCCGCGCCGGAGGATCAGCACCTGATCGGCGAGGCGTTCGACTTCCGCCATGTTGTGCGAGGCGAGCAAGATCGCGCAGCCGCTCGCCGCGCGATAGGCGGCAAGCCAAGCGCGCAGCCGGTCGGCGGTGTCGGGATCGAGGCTCGCCGTCGGCTCGTCGAGCAACAGCACCGAAGGGCGATTGATCAGCGCCTTGGCGAGCGCGAGCCGCGTCTTCTGGCCGGAAGACAGCGTCCCCGCCGGGCGATCGAGAACGGCGAGGAGATCGAGTTCGCCGGCAAGATCGCGGATCCGCCGCTCGAGCCCGGCAACGCCGTAAAGATGGCCATAGACGCGGAGATTTTCCGCAACCGACAGCCGCGCCGGCAAGGCGACATAGGGCGAGGCGAAATTCATCCGCGCCAGCGCCGCGAACCGGTCGCGCGCCATGTCGTTGCCGAGGATTTCGATCCGCCCGGCGCTCGGGAGGACGAGGCCGAGCAGCATCGCGAGCGTCGTCGTCTTGCCGGCGCCATTGCCGCCAAGCAGCGCCACGATCTCGCCGGCGGCGACGGTGAAACTGATCCCCGCGACCGCCGTAACCGCGCCATAGCGTTTGCTCAGCCCCTCGACCCGGATCACCGCCATGGGCTTTCCATACGCGAACTCATCACCCGCGGGAAACCCGGCGCGGCGCTCTTGCAATCGATGCACGGCGGAAGAATATGCGAGGAAAATGCTTCGGGGGTAAAATGGACCGGTTTCCTGCCTTATTCGTCTCGCACGGCTCGCCGATGATCGCGATCACGCCGAACCCTGCGCATCATTTCCTCCGCGAACTCGGCCCCCGCCTCGGCCGGCCGCGGGCGATCCTCGTCGTCACCGCCCATTGGACAGCGCCGCGCGTTATGGTCGGGACCGCGGCAGAGCCCGAGACGATCCATGATTTCGGCGGCTTCCCGCCGGCGCTTTACGCGCTTCGCTACCCGGCGCCGGGCGCGCCGGAGATCGCGCGCGCGGCCGCGGCACGGCTCCGCGCCGCCGGCTTTGCGGTCGCAGAGGATGCCGAGCGCGGCCTCGATCACGGCAGTTGGATCCCGGCGCTCCTCATGTATCCCAAGGCCGATATCCCGATCGCGCAGATTTCGGTGCAGCCGGCGGCCGATCCCGCCCATCATTACCGGCTCGGGGAGGCGTTGCGGCCGCTGCGCGACGAGGGCGTCTTGATCCTCGGCTCAGGCAGCTTCACCCATAATCTCCGCGCCGCCTTCGGCCTGATGCGGGGCGGCGGGGCGGCGGAGACGGAGCTGCCGTTTACCGCGCCGTTTCTCGCCTGGATCGGCGATAAGATCGCGGCCGGCGACGTCCCGGCCCTGCTCGCCTATCGCGAGGAGGCGCCCCACAGCGCCGAGAACCACCCGACGGATGAGCATTTCCTGCCGTTTTTCGCCGCCCTCGGCGCCGGCTCGCCGGGTGTGATCGGCGAACGCTGGCATCACAGCACCGATTATGGCCTGGCGATGGATGCTTACGCCTTCGCTTGAGGGGCGCGCGGCAGCCTCATTCGTCTGACGTCAAGGCTGCCGCGACGAACGCGCCGATCGCCGCGATCACCCGCTCGGGGTGCGAGAGGTGCGGCGAATGGCCGGCCGCGGGGACGATCACGACCCGCGGCGGCCGTGGGAGCTTGGCTTCGGCGAGCCGGATTTGCGCCATCGTGCCATATTCGTCGGCCTCGCCCTGGATCAGCAGCACCGGGGCTGCGATCGCCGGCAAGACATCATCGATCCGCCAGTCGCGAAAGCCGGGATCGAGCCAGGCCTCGTTCCAGCCGCGAAAAGCGGCATCGACGTCGCGATGGTGGCGGGCGAGACGCCGGCGGAGATCGCCCGCGCGATAGGCCTCGCGCGCCGCGGCGATGCTGGCGAGCGAGATGTCTTCGACGAAGAAATGCGGCGCGATCAGGACGAGGCCGGCGATCGCGGTTGTCCCGCCGGCGGCAGCGCCGGCATGGATCGCGGCGATCGAGGCGCCATCGGAATGGCCGAGCAGGATCACCCGCCGCGCCGCTTCTTGCGCGAGGATGCGTGGCAAGGTCTCGCGCGCCTCGTCATGCATGTAAGAAAGCGGGCGTGGCAGGGGGATGCTGGCGGAGTGGCCATAGCCGGCGCGGGAATAGGCGAAGACGCCGCGCCCGGTCGCGGCCGCGAGGCGGGCGGGAAAATCCCGCCATAGACCGACCGAGCCCAACCCCTCATGCAGCAGCACGATCTCCGGCGCGCCCCGCCCCCAGCGCGCCGCCTCCAGCGCGATGCCGCCGAGATCGAGGGTGAAAAATTCGGCCTCGCTGCTCACCGCAGATCGCGCAGCTTAAAACGCTGGATCTTGCCGGTCGCGGTTTTCGGCAAGTCCGCGACGATTTCGATCCAGCGGGGGTATTTCCACGGCCCGGCGCGTTCCTTCACCAATGTCTGGAGGGCGGCGATGAGGTCGGGCGAGACGGTGACCCCCTCCTTGAGCACGACGAAAGCGCGCGGCTTGGTCAGGCCGTCCGCGTCTTCATGCCCAACCACCGCCGCTTCGAGAATGGCGGGATGCTCGACCAAGGCGGCCTCGACTTCGAACGGGCTCACCCAGATGCCGCTCACCTTCATCATGTCGTCGGCGCGGCCGCGGTAATGGTAATAGCCCTCGGCATCGCGGGCATAGGTGTCGCCGGTGCGGGTCCATTCGCCGAGGAAGGTGCGGCGGCTTTTTTCGCGCTGGTTCCAGTAGCCGTCGGCGGCGCTGGCACCGCGGACCAGCAACTCACCCTCGGCAACCCCGGCCAATTCGCGGTCCTGCTCGT
The DNA here is from genome assembly GCF_003352165.1 of Acidibrevibacterium fodinaquatile. Classification (GTDB taxonomy): domain Bacteria; phylum Pseudomonadota; class Alphaproteobacteria; order Acetobacterales; family Acetobacteraceae; genus Acidibrevibacterium; species Acidibrevibacterium fodinaquatile. Next base: position 135,562 of record NZ_CP029176.1, on the reverse strand, counting down.
CAACCAGCTTGAGATCATAGCCGGGAACGGCGCGCCCGGTGCTGCCATAGCGGATATCGTCGGGGCGGTTGGAGAGAAAAATATGCAGCATCTCGGTCGAGCCGATGCCGTCCAGGATATCGACGCCGACGCGTTGCCGCCATGCCCGCCCGATCGGCTCGGGCAAGGGTTCGCCGGCCGAGATCGCCCGCCGGAGCCGCGCTGATCCGGCGCCATGGCTGAGCGCGGGATGGGCGAGGAGGGCCGCGTAAAGCGTCGGCACGCCGCCGAACAGGCTCGGCTGATAGCGCTGCATCACCGCGAACACGCGCTCTGGCGTCGGGCGGTCTGGCAGCAAAACGGCGGCCGCGCCGACCGCCATCGGGAACGTCATCGCGTTGCCGAGCCCATAGGCGAAAAACAGTTTGGCCGCGGAAAACATCACATCATCCGGGGCGATGCCGAGCACCTGGCGGCCATAGGTCTCGTAGGTGGCGCGAAGGCTGGCATGGACGTGCCGGGTTCCCTTCGGCGTGCTGGTCGAGCCCGAGGAGTAGAGCCAGAACGCGACCTCGTCCGGCGAGGTCGCGACCAGCGGCGCCGGCGCCGCGCTAGCGAGAAAGTCCGAGAGGCTTCTCTGGCCGGCGGGGAGGCTTTCGGCGTCCTCCTCGGCGATCACGATGGTGGGCTGCGGCGTGAGCGCCGCAAGCGCCGGGGCGAGGGCGGGATAAAGCGGCGCCGAGATCAGCACGAGCCCGGCGCGGCAATCGGCGACGAGGGCGGCGAGCAGCGCCGGCGGCAGCAAGGTGTTGAGCGGCACCGGCACGATGCCGGCGCGGAGCGCCCCCCAGAACGCGACCGGAAAGGCGCAGCTATCGCGCAGGATGAGCGCGATCCGTTGCTCGCGGCGGAGGCCGGCGGCAAGGAGGGCGCCGGCGAAACGCGCCGCCTGGTCCTGCAACGCGCCATAGGTCAGGCGGCGCCAGGGGTCGATGAAGGCGATCCGCTCGCCGCGCCCTTCGCGCTCATGGCGATCGACGAACCACCCTGTGGCATTGCCGCAAGCCCCGTCCGCCCCCATCTCGGCCGCGCCGCCCCCTCTCACGCCCCTCTCCGGGGTGTTTTCGCCGCGTCAAACGGCTTTGCCGGAGAGTGGCGAGGACGGCATCATAATGCAAGTGGCGCACAACGCGCTTGCTCTCGGCCCCTGCCGGGGAGATGATAGGATTTTGGTGAGTTCGTTATCACGCCATGGCCCCGCCCGCACGCTTTCCCGCCTCCTTCTCGCCGCCAGACGCTGGCGGGCCGCGGGGGACAGGCCATGCCTACGCCGCCCTTGACCTCGGCACCAATAATTGCCGCCTCCTGGTCGCCGCCCCCGCTCAGGGCGGGTTTCGCGTCGTCGATAGCTATAGCCGGATCGTGCGCCTCGGCGAGGGGCTCGATCATTCCGGCGATCTCTGTCCGGAGGCGATGACGCGGGCGCTCGCCGCCCTCAGAGTGTGCGCCGCGCGGCTGGCCCGGCGCAATCTCCGCGGGCTGCGGGCGGTTGCGACCGAAGCCTGTCGGCGGGCGCGCAACGGCGCCGCCTTTCTTGCCGAGGTGCGGCGCGAAACCGGGCTCGCGATCGACGTCATCTCGACCCGCGAGGAAGCGGAGCTGGCGCTGGAAAGCTGCGCGTCGCTCTTGGCGCGCGGCGGGCGGCGGGTTCTGCTGTTCGATATCGGCGGCGGCTCGACCGAGATCGCCTGGGTACGCTTGCCCGCCGAGGGCGCGGGGTTGGGCGCGCGGCCGGAGATGGTCGGCTATGTCTCGATCCCCTATGGTGTTGTAACGATAGCGGAGCGGTTTGGCCCGGCCTCCTTCACCCAAGCCGGCTTTCAGGCCGCCGTCGACGAAATTGCCAGCCGGCTGCAAGGGTTCGAGCAGGTTCATTGTATCGCCAAGGAAATCGCCCAAGGCGGCGTGCAATTGCTCGGCACCAGCGGCACCGCGACCACGCTCGCCGGGGTTGCGCTCGGCTTGCCGCGCTATCAGCGGCCGCGGATCGATGGCGCCGTGCTCTCGGGCGCCGCGTGCGAGGCGGCGCTGGCGACGCTGCGCGGCTTGGGCCGCGAGGGCCTTGCCGCCCATCCCTGTATCGGGCCGGAGCGCGCCGATTTCGTGCTGCCAGGCTGCGCCGTTTTTGCTGCCATCCGGCGCTTATGGCCGACCAGCCGGGTGGTGATCGCCGATCGCGGCCTGCGCGAGGGGATCCTGCTCCGTCTGATGCGAAACGATCCGCGCGCGCCGCAGCGGCGCGGGGCGCGCGCCGGGCGTGGCCGGACCACAGCCGGCGCATGAGCCGCCCGCCGCGCTTTCCCGCCAAGGGCACGCCGCGCGCCGAAAGCGTCGTCTTGCGCACGGCGCGCGGGCGGAGCGTTGCCTCGCAGCGCTGGCTGGCCCGCCAGCTCAATGACCCATACGTGCAGGCGGCGCAGCGCGAGGGCTGGCGATCACGCGCGGCGTTCAAGCTGATCGAGCTCGATGAGCGGTTTCATCTCCTCACGCCAGGGGCGCGGGTCGTCGATCTCGGCGCGGCGCCGGGCGGTTGGGCGCAGGTCGCGGTGCGGCGCGGCGCGGCGCATGTGGTGGCGCTCGATCTCCTGCCGATCGCGCCGATCGAAGGCGTGACGCTGATCGCCGGGGATGTCACAGACCCCGCGATGCCGGCGCGGCTTGCCGCAGCGCTCGGCGGCCCCGCCGATCTCGTGCTGTCCGACATGGCGCCGAACACCACCGGCCACGCCGCGACCGATCATCTGCGCATCATCGCGCTTGCCGAGCAGGCGCTCGCCTTCGCGCGCGAGGTGCTCGCCCCCGGCGGCGCCTTCGTCGCCAAGGTGTTTCAGGGCGGCACCGAACGGGACTTGCTGATGCCGATGAAGCGCGCCTTCCGCAGCGTCCGCCACGCCAAGCCGCCGGCGAGCCGGGCGGAGTCGGCGGAGCTTTACGTCATCGCCCAAGGCTATCGCCCCTCGGGCTGACCGCGCCACCCCGAGCGTTAATGCCCGGCGTTGCTTCCCGAGAAATCCGGGGCGGCGAGGCCGGATTGCGCGAGCTGGTCGGCGATCGCGGCCTTGAGGCGATCGAGCCCGGCCTCGTCTTTCGCCTCGGCGCGCGCAACCAGCACCGCCTGGGTGTTGGAGGCGCGGAGCAGCCACCAACCATCCTCGGTTTGCACCCGCACGCCATCGGTGTCGTTCACGCGGGCGCCGGCTTCGCGGAGACGCGCCGCGACCTCGGCGATCACCGCGAATTTGCGGCTCTCCGCGCAATCGAAGCGCAGTTCCGGCGTCGAACGGAGAGCCGGGAGAGCGGTGCGGGCGTCCGACACCCGGCCGCTCAGGCGTGCTGCGATGCCGAGCAGGCGCACCGCGGCATAGAGCGCATCGTCAAACCCGTACCAGCGATCGGCGAAGAAAATATGGCCCGACATCTCGCCGGCGAGCGGCGCCCCGGTTTCCGCCATCTTGGCCTTGATCAGGCTATGGCCGGTTTTCCACATCAGCGGCTTGCCGCCGGCGCGGGTAATCTCGTCAAACAGCACCTGGCTCGCCTTGACATCGGCGATGATGGTGGCGCCCGGCCGCGTGCGCAGCACGTCGCGCGCGAGCAGCACCATGATCTGGTCGCCGAACAGGATTTCCCCTTGGTCGTCGACGATGCCGATGCGATCGGCGTCGCCGTCGAAGGCGATGCCGAGGTCAGCGCCTTTTTCCCGCACCGCGGCGATGAGCTGGCGGAGATTGGCGGGCACCGTCGGGTCGGGGTGATGGGCCGGGAAACGCCCGTCCACCGCCCCATTGATGATGGTATGCGTGCCCGGCAGGCCGGCGACGAGGCGATCGAGCACCGCGCCGGCGGCGCCGTTGCCGGGATCCCAGACCACGGTGAGGGCCCGATCGCCGCCGTCGTAATCGGCGAGAAGGCGCGCGACATAGGCCGCGCGGATATCCTCGTCCGCCTCACTACCGGTGCTTTCGGGAACGACGTCGCCGGCGGCCGCCATGTCGCCGAGCGCGCGGATCGCCTGCCCGAAAAACGGTTTTTTCCCGAGCATCATCTTAAAGCCGTTGTAATCGGCCGGGTTGTGGCTGCCGGTGACCATCACCGCGCCGTCGGCAGCAAGCGTGGTTGCGGCGAAATAGAGCATCGGCGTCGGGCCGAGCCCGATCCGCGCAACCGCCATCCCGCTCGCCATGAGCCCTTTGACGAGGGAGGCTTCCAGCGCCGGCGAAGACAGCCGCCCGTCATAGCCGACCGCAACCCGCTTGCCGCCGGCGCGCGCGACGATGCTGCCGAACGCCCGCCCGATCGCGAACGCATCCGCCTCGGTCAGGGTTTGGCCGACGACGCCGCGAATGTCGTATTCGCGGAGAATGCTCGGGTCGAAGCGGTGGGAAAAACGCATGTCAATGTCCTCGTTGCGGTCAAGCTGGGCAGTAATGGCGGAGGAATTCCCGCACCTTGGGCGCGAGCTCGGGGCGTTTTAGGGCGAAGGCGATCTGTGCCTCGAGAAACCCGACCTTGTCGCCGCAATCGAAGCGTTTGCCCTCAAAGCGGAGACCGTGAAAGGGGAGCTTGCCGATCATCTTGGCCATCGCGTCGGTGAGCTGCACCTCGCCGCCGGCGCCGCGCTCGAAACGCGAGAGATGGGCGATGACCTCGGGGCGCAGCACATAGCGGCCGATGATCGAGAGCGTCGATGGCGCGACCTCGGGCGCCGGCTTTTCGACGAGCCCTTTGACCTCGGCCAAGCGCCCATCATCGGCGCCGATATCGAGGATGCCGTAGCGGTTGGTGTGTTCGCGCGGCACGTCCTGCACCGCAACGACATTGCCGCCGGTCTCACGATAAACCGCGGCGAGCTGAGCGACACACGGGGTCTCGCCGAGGATGAGGTCATCGGGGAGCAGGATCGCGAAGGGATCCTCGCCGATGAAGGCGCGCGCGCACCAGATCGCATGGCCAAGGCCGAGCGGCTCCTGCTGGCGGACGGTGACGATGGCGCCGGGTTCGAGCTGGGTGCCCTCGAGCAGCGCCATGGCCTCGGTCTTGCCGCGTTCGCGCAACACCGCTTCGAGTTCGAAGGCGATATCGAAATGCTCGACGATCGCCGTCTTGCCGCGGCCGGTGATCAGGCAGAATTGCTCGATGCCGGCGGCGCGCGCCTCCTCGATCGCATATTGGATCAAGGGCTTGTCAACGACCGGCAGCATTTCCTTGGCGGTCGCCTTGGTCGCCGGCAGAAAGCGGGTGCCAAGACCGGCAACCGGCAATACGGCTTTGCGCAACGGTTTCAAATCACGGTTTCCTTCCCTCTTGGCGCCGGGATCACTTCCCGGTCGATTGCGGCGGCATATTGGCCGCGTCCTCGACCTCGGCGGCGACGATGGCGCTGATATTGACGATCCCGCGCGCGGTGACACTCGGCACCAGAACATGCACGGCCTTGCTCATGCCAAGCAAGAGCGGACCGACGACGAGACCATCGGCCGCCGCCTTGAGCAGGTTGAAGGCGATGTTGGCGGCGTCGAGATTGGGCATCACCAGGAGATTGGCGGTGCCGGAAAGCCGGCTGTCGGGGACGGCGCGCTCGCGGATGGCAGCGCTCAAGGCGGCGTCGGCGTGCATCTCGCCATCGATCTCGAGCGTTGGTGTGCGGGCCCGGATCAGCGCCAGCGCCGCCCGCATCTTGCGCGCCGACGGCGTGTTCGAGGCGCCGAAACTGGAATGCGACAACAGCGCCGCCTTCGGGGTGAGGCCGAACCCGGCGACGGCGCGCGCCGCGAGCGCCGTCATCTCGGCGATCTGCTCGGCGCTCGGGTCGACATTGAGGTGGGTGTCGCAGAGAAACAAGGCGCCGGCCGGCAGGATGATGCAGGAGAGCGCATAAACGCGCGAGACTTCGGCGCGGGCGGGGATGATCGGGAGGACATATTTCATGTGCTGCCACCAATCGCCGGAGCCGCCGACGATCGCGGCATCAACCGCCCCGGTTGCGAGCAGCATGGCGGCAACGACGCTGGTGCGGTTGCGCATCCGGCGCGCCGCCGCCGCCGGCGGCACGCCGCGCCGCCCGACCAGGCATTGATAGGGCGTGATCAGCGGCGCGATCGTCGCCTCGTCGCGCTCGGGATCGATCACCCGCGCCGCGCCGGCAAGATCCATCCTGAGCCCCATCTCGCGCACCCGAGCTGCGATGATGTCACGCCGGCCAAGCAGCACCGGCCGCGCGATCCCCTCATCGAGCGCCATCTGCGCCGCGCGCAGCACCCGCTCATCCTCGCCCTCGGCATAGGCGATACGTTTCGGCGCCTGCCGCGCCGCCTCAAAGACCGGGCGCATGAGCTGGCCGGAGCGAAACACGAAACGCTCGAGATCGCGGCGATAGGCGTCGAAATCGGCGATCGGCCGGCGCGCGACCCCGCTCGCCATCGCCGCCCGCGCCACCGCCGGCGCGATTTGCAGGATCAGGCGCGGATCGAAGGGTTTCGGGATGATGTAATCGGGCCCGAACACCGGTGCCGCCCCGCCATAAGCCGCCGCCACCACCTCGCTCGCCTCAATGCGGGCGAGTTCCGCCATCGCTTCCACTGCCGCGAGCTTCATCGCTTCGTTGATCGTGCTCGCCCCGACATCGAGGGCGCCACGGAAGATGAAGGGAAAGCAGAGAACGTTGTTGACCTGGTTGGGATAATCGCTGCGCCCGGTCGCGATCACGGCGTCCGGGCGGGCGGCGCGCACGGCGTCGGGGGCGATTTCCGGCTCGGGATTGGCGAGCGCGAGAATGAGCGGCTTGGGCGCAAGATGGGCGAGCCATTCCGGGCGCAAAACACGCGGCGCCGAAAGCCCGAGAAAAATATCGGCGCCCGCCAGCACTTCATCGAGCCGCCTGGCATCGGTCCGCTGCGCATAACGCGCCATGTTGGGAAGCATCCCTGCCCGCCCGGCATGGACCACGCCGTCTTTGTCGGTGAGCGTGACATTCTCCACCCGCAAGCCCATCTCGACCAGAAGATCGACACAGGCGAGCGCCGCGGCGCCGGCGCCGGAGGTGACCAGCTTGACCTCGGAAAGCGATTTTCCCTGCAAAAGCAGCCCGTTGCGGATCGCCGCGGCAACCGTGATGGCGGTGCCGTGCTGGTCGTCATGAAACACCGGAATGCCCATCCGGGCGCGGAGTTTGGCCTCGATCTCGAAGCACTCGGGCGCCTTGATATCCTCGAGATTGATCGCCCCGAAGGTCGGCTCGAGTGCCGCGACGACGTCGCAGAAACGCGCGGGATCGGCGGCATCGACCTCGATGTCGAAGACATCGATGCCGGCGAATTTCTTGAACAAAACCGCCTTGCCCTCCATGACCGGCTTGCCGGCAAGCGCGCCGATATTGCCAAGGCCAAGCACCGCGGTGCCGTTCGAGATGACGGCAACGAGATTGCCGCGCGCCGTCAGATCATGGGCGGCATTGGCATCAGCGACGATCGCCTCGCAGGCGGCGGCAACGCCAGGGGAATAAGCAAGCGCCAGGTCGCGCTGCGTTGCCATGCGCTTGGTCGCGACGATGGCGAGCTTCCCTGGGTGCGGCAGACGGTGGTAATCGAGCGCCGCCTTGCGAATATCCTCGTCCATCGCCATTCCCTCCTTCGGATCGCCGGGCCATGAGGATGGCCGGAACGGCGTGGCGAAGAAAGGCGTCTGACGAGAGAGGAGTTATGCGGTCGAGAAGACTCGAACTTCCACGAGGTTTCCCCCACAAGCACCTCAAGCTTGCGCGTCTACCATTCCGCCACGACCGCATCCCGCGCGTCGCCTCGGCGCCGCACGCGGGCGGGATATAGCCGATGATCGCCTTGGGTTCAATCCGGAAGGAACCGATGCCGGAGATCGAATGGGTAAAAACCGCGGGCCTCACCCCCTACCCCGCAGCGCTCGCGGCGATGACGGCGCGCGTCAAGGCGATCCGGGCGGGTGAGGCGCGCGAGCAGGTCTGGCTTCTCGAACACCCGCCGCTCTATACCGCCGGCACTTCGGCGCGGGCCGAGGATCTGCGCGATGCGTCGCGATTTCCGACCTATCACGCCGGGCGCGGCGGACAATGGACCTATCACGGGCCCGGCCAGCGCATCGCCTATGTCATGCTCGACCTCACCCGCCAGCACGGCGCGGTTCGCGCGCGCGACATCCGCGCCTTCGTCCACGGGCTCGAGGAATGGCTGATCCGGGCGCTCGCCCGCCTCGGCGTCCGGGGTGAGCGGCGGGCGGGGAGAATTGGCATCTGGGTGGCGGACGGCGCCGGGGGTGAGGCGAAAATCGCCGCCCTCGGCGTGCGCGTCACGCGCTTCGTGAGCTGGCACGGCATCGCCCTCAATATCGCCCCCGATCTCAGCCATTTCGGCGGCATCGTGCCTTGCGGGATCGCCGAACACGGCGTCACCAGCCTCGCTGCGCTCGGCGTCGAGGCCGACATGGCGGCCGCGGACGCGGCGCTCGCGGCAGCGTTTCGCGAGGTGTTCGGGGATAGGTAAAAAACGGGAAAAAATGTTCTTTTTTGAAAAAAAGAACCAAAAAACTTTTGTCCCGAAGGGGGCTGTTGGAGCGGGTGAAGGGAATCGAACCCTCGTATGCAGCTTGGGAAGCTGCCGTTCTACCATTGAACTACACCCGCGCGCCGGCCGTTTATAGAAAACCCGGATTGACGGCGCAATGCGCGATCATTAGCGTTCGCGGCCGGCGGCGTGGGCCGCCCCTCGTGATTTGTCCGGCCGGATTGCGGCGAGGTGAAAGAAGCGCGCTAAAGAGGCCAGCGCTCGCCCGCTCGGCCGGCGCTGCATCCGCGGTCGGCCCCCAAAGATTTTCTTGAGTACATGACAGGGCCCGAGAGATGACCGAAACCTTCCGTCCCGCGACCCGCCTCGTCCATGCCGGGCAGGCCCGCACGCCCTTCGGCGAAACCGCCGAAGCCCTCTTTCTCACCTCCGGCTTCGTCTATGAGAGCGCCGAGGACGCCGAGGCGACGTTTCGCGGCGATCTCGCCCATTATCAATATTCGCGCTTCGGCAACCCGACGGTCGCGATGCTGGAGGAACGTCTTGCCGCGATCGAAGGCGCCGAAGCCTGCCGCGCGACCGCCTCGGGCATGGCGGCGGTGCATGCGGCGCTGATCGCCGGGCTCCGCGCCGGCGACCGGGTGGTCGCGTCCCGCGCCCTGTTCGGCTCCTGCCACTGGATCGTCTCCACGCTGCTGCCGCGCTTTGGCATCGAGAGCGTCTTCGTCGATGGTGCCGATCTCAACCAATGGCGCGAAGTCTTGGCGAAGCCCACGAAAATCGTGCTGCTGGAGACGCCTTCCAATCCGATGCTGGAGATCGTCGATCTTGCCGCCATCGCCGCGCTTGCGCATGACGCCGGCGCGCAGGTGGTGGTCGATAACGTGTTCGCGACCCCGCTTTTGCAAAAGCCGCTCCGTCTCGGCGCCGATATCGTCGTCTATTCCTGCACCAAGCATATCGACGGCCAAGGCCGTGCCTTGGGCGGCGCCGTTCTCGGGCGGCGGGCCTGGATCGAGGAGGTGCTGCAGCCCTATCTGCGCAATACCGGCCCGGCGCTCTCGCCGTTCAATGCCTGGCTTTTGCTGAAGGGGCTGGAGACGCTCTCGCTCCGCGTCAATGCCGCCTGCGCCAACGCCGAACGCCTGGCCGAATTCCTGAGCCGCGCGCCCGCGATCAACCGCGTCTGGTATCCGACCCGCCCGGATCATCCCCAAGCGGCGCTGGCGCGGGCGCAAATGAGCGGCGGCGGCACCGTCGTCACCTGCGAACTCCGCGGCGGCAAGGCGGCGGCGTTTGCGTTTTTGAACGCGCTCCGGCTGATCCGGATTTCCAACAATCTCGGCGATACCAAATCGCTGGCAACCCACCCCGCGACCACCACCCATTACCGGATCGGCGCTGCGGAACGCGCCCGGCTCGGCATCAGCGATGGCGTCGTGCGGCTCTCGGTCGGGATCGAGGACGCGGCCGATCTCGAGGCCGATCTCGCGCGGGCCCTCGCCGCCGCAGCCGAGGGTAGGACGGCGGGATGAGGCGAGGGCATGGACAAGAGAGCCTCGCGCACGGTATGCGCGGGACATGAGCCGGGAACAGCAGGGCGAGTTCAGCGCGACAACGCGCGGCATTAAGGTGAGCGTGCGCGCGTTTTTTCTCGAGGACCAGTCCCGTCCCGAGGAGGGGCATTTCGTCTGGGCCTATAAGGTGAGGATCGAGAATGGCGGCCGTGAGACGGTGCAGCTTCTCCGCCGCACCTGGCGCATCACCGACGCGCTCGGCCGCACCCAGCACGTGCATGGCGCCGGCGTCGTCGGCGAGCAGCCGACCTTGGAGCCCGGCGACGTGTTTGAATATACCTCCGGCACGCCGCTCGAGACCCCGTCCGGCTTCATGACCGGCACCTACCACATGATCCGCGTCGATTCCGGCGAAGCGCTCGACGTCGCGATCCCGACCTTCAGCCTCGACAGCCCCCATCAGGCCGGCCAAGTGCACTAGAGCAAGGTAGGTTTTGATTGAACCATCCTGTTCAATCAAAACCGGCCAACTTGCTCGCCAAAATAAGTGTAGAGCGTGATCGACTTAAATCGATCGCGCTCTAAAAGGCATCGGACTCCTCGAGCAAGGCGACATCGATCAGGCGCGAGATCACGGCCGGCTCCTGCGCGCCGGCGATGGCGTGGCGGCCGCTGAAGATGAAGCAGGGCACCCCGTTGATGCCGAGCCGATGGGCGCGGAGATTGTCGGCGTGCACGGCGTCGATCTCGGCGTCACTGGCGAGGAACTGCGCCGCCGCTTCGGCATCGAGCCCGTTCTGCGCCGCGATCATGACGAGCCGCGCGGGATCGCCGATATCGATGCCGTCGCTGAAATAGGCGGCGAACAAGGCTTCGACGAGATCGAGTTCGCGCCCGGCGCGGCCGGCGAAGCGCACCAGGCGATGGGCATCGACGCTGCTTGGCATGCGCGCGGCGCGGTCGAAGCGGAAGGCTATTCCTTCCGCAAGGCCGACCTGGCCAATCGAGGCAAAAAGACGATGTGCCCGCTCCTCGCTGCCGAATTTGCGCGTCACATAGGCCTCGCGCGGCATGCCGGCGCGCGGCATGTCGGGGTTGAGCAGAAACGCCCGCCAGAGGAACGAAACCTCGATCTCCGGCCGCGCAGCCAGGCTCCGCCGCAGCCGCCGCAGACCGAGATAGCACCACGGGCACACCAGATCATGCACGATCTCGATGACGAGATGAGGCCGCGCCGGCGACAGCATATTCATACGCCCCAGCCTAGCGCCGCCCCTTAGGTTTGAAAAGTTTTTTGGTTCTTTTTTTCAAAAAAGAACAAGGCTTTCCGCTCTCTCACACGGCCGCGCCACGATAGCGGGCAAGGAGGGTTTCGCGCTTTTGCGCGGCCTCACGCATACGCTTTTCCTTGACGTGGCCGTAGCCCGCGATGTCTTCGGGCAGTGCTGCGAGCGCGGTTGCCGCGGCGAGGTTATCGGCGGCCAGGGTCTTTTCGAACTCGTCGAGCAGGGCTTCGTAATCGGCGATCAGGGCGCGCTCGGCGCGGCGCTCCTCGGTGCGCCCGAAGATATCGAGCCGCGTTCCGCGCAGGACCTTGCCATACCGCATGAGGGCGAACACCGGCATCATCCAGCCGCCGAAGGCGCGTTTTTGCAGATGCCCGGTGCGCGGGTCGCGTTTGGCGAGCAGCGGCGGCGCGAGATGGAATTCGAGCCGGTAATCGCCTTCGAACTGGCGCGCGAGCTCGGCGCGGAAAGCGCGATCGGCGAACAGCCGCGCGACCTCGTATTCGTCTTTGTAGGCGAGCAGCTTGAAGTAATTGCGCGCAACCGTCTCGGCGAGCGCTTCGCCGGCGGCGCCGAACGCGCGCGCGCGGGCATGGAATTTTTCAACGCGCGTGCGATAGCGGCGCGCGAGACGCCGCCCCTGATAGCGCACCAGCTCGCCGGCAAAGCGCGTAACCAGGCTCGCGACATCGGCCGCGGCGGCTTGCGCGGGCGGCGTCAGCCCGGCGAGCGCGCGCACCCGATCGGGATCGATCGCCGCCGAACGCCCCCAGCGGAACGCGGCGCGATTAGCCTCGACCGCCGTGGCGTTGAGTTCGATCGCGCGCTCGATCGCCGCAGCGCCAATCGGCACCAGGCCCTGCTGATAGGCGTAGCCAAGGAGAAAAAGATTGGTTGCGATGGCATCGCCGATCAGCGCGGTCGCGAGCGCCGTCGCATCGAGCACGCTCATCGCCTCGGTTCCGACGGCGTCGGCGATCGTCTCGAGGAGCGGCGAGGTCGAAAGCCGGGTTCCGGGATGCAGCACGAAATCGGCGGTGATCGTCTCATGGGTATTGACCACCGCCCGTGTGCGCCCGTGCGCGGCACTCGCCAGCGCTTCGCCGCCGGCGCCAACCACGAGATCGCAGGCGAGCAGGAGATCGGCGCTGGCGCGCGAGACGCGCAGCGCGCGCAAATCCTCGGCGTTGGCGGCGATTTTGATATGGCTCCAGACGCTGCCGCCTTTTTGCGCGAGCCCCGCCTGATCGAGGACGCTGATCGCCTTGCCCTCGATGTGGGCGGCCGTGCCGAGCAAGGCGCCGATGGTGACGACGCCGGTGCCGCCAACGCCGGCGACGAGCACCCCATAGGGGCGCGCCAAGGCCGGCAGCGTCGGCTCGGGCAGATCGGCGAAGGGCTTGGCCTCGGCGGGCGCGGCGCGGCGCAGCTTGCCGCCATGGACGGTAACGAAGCTCGGGCAGAACCCTTCGATACAGGAAAAATCCTTGTTGCAGGAGGATTGGTTGATTTCGCGCTTGACCCCGAATTCGGTGTCTTTTGGCGCAACCGAGAGGCAGTTGGAGGCGACCGAGCAATCCCCACAGCCCTCGCAGACGCGGGCATTGATGAACGCGCGCTTGGGCGGGTCGGCCATCTGGCCGCGCTTGCGCCGGCGGCGTTTTTCGGAGGCGCAGGTCTGGTCATAGACGATCGCGGTGACGCCCGCGATCTCGCGCAATTCGCGCTCGGTATCCTCGAGCAGGCGGCGATGGCGCACCTCGACGCCAGGCGCGAGATCGGTCACGGCGGCGTATTTCTCCGGCTCGTCGGTGACGACGACGATGCGCGCGACACCCTCGGCGGCGAGCTGGCGGGTGATCTGCGCCGGCGTGATCTGGCCGTCGAGATGCTGGCCGCCGGTCATCGCGACGGCGTCGTTGAACAGCACCTTGTAGGTCGCGTTGACGCCGGCGGCGACGGCGGCGCGGATGGCGAGGCTGCCGGAGTGGAAATAGGTGCCGTCACCGATATTGACGAAGACGTGCTTTTCCTCGGTGAACGGCGCCTGGCCGATCCATTGCGCGCCTTCGCCGCCCATCTGGGAATAGGTGTCGGTATGGCGGTCCATCCACATCGCCATGAAATGACAGCCGATGCCGGCGAGCGCGCGGGAGCCGTCGATCACCTTGGTCGAGGTATTGTGCGGGCAGCCGGAGCAGAAATAAGGTTTGCGCACGGCGTTGGGATCGAGCCGCCGGAGCGCCGCTTCCTTCGCGTCGAGCGCGGCTAAGCGCGCGCGCATGGCCTCGGTCTCGCGCCCCATTGCGGCAAGGCGGCGGGCGAGCGCGCGGGCAATATCATCGGCGGAGAGTTCGGCCGAGGCGCGGAGCAACCATGCGCCTTCGGGATCATGCTTGCCGGTGATCCGCGGGGCGTTCGCGGTGCCGTAGAGGATCTCCTTCACTTGATTTTCGATCACCGGCTGCTTTTCCTCGACGATCAGAATCTCATCGAGGCCGGCGGCAAACTCGCGGATGGTCTCGGGCACGATCGGCCAGGTGAGGGCGAGCTTGAGCACCGCGATCCCGAACTCGGCGCCATCGAGACCGAGATCATCGAGCGCCTGGGCGAGATCGAAGGTCGATTTGCCGGCGGTGATGATGCCGAACCGCGCCCCCGGATCGCGGCGCAACACCCGATCGAGGCCGTTCGCGCGGACATAGTCGCGCGCCATCGGCAGGCCGTAGAGATGCACCCTTCGCTCCATCTCCAACGGCTGGTCGTGCAGGCGGATGAAATGCCGCTGATCATGGGCGCGTTCCGGGAGATCGGGGCGAAAGCCGTGGAGATCGAAGCGGATGGTGGTCGAGGTCTCGACCACGTCGGCGATCGTCTTGAACCCGGTATAGAGCCCGGAATAACGCGACATCGCCCAGCCATGGAGGCCGAGGCTGACGATATCGGCGACCCCGGCCGGCACCAAAACCGGGATCAAGGCGGCGATGAAGGCGGGCTCGCTCTGATGCGGCACCGTCGAGGATTTGCAGGCATGATCGTCGCCGGCGACCAGCAACGCGCCGCCATTGGGCGAGGTTCCGGCGAAATTCGCGTGTTTGAAGGCATCGCCCGAGCGATCGACGCCCGGCCCCTTGCCGTACCAGAGCGCGAAGACGCCGTCATATTTCGCGCCGGCGAGCAGCGGCGAGAGCTGCGTGCCCCAGACCGCGGTCGCCGCCGATTCCTCGTTCACGCCGGGCTGAAAATGGATGTGATGCTCGGCGAGATGGGATTTCGCGGCGAAAAGCTGAATGTCGAGCCCGCCGAGCGGCGAGCCGCGATAGCCGGAGATGAAGCCGGCGGTGTTGCGCCCGGCGGCGCGGTCGATGGCGTGCTGCAGCATCGGCAGACGCACCAGCGCCTGCGTCCCGGTGAGATGGACCTCCTCGATCTCGACGGCGTATTTGTCATCGAGGGTGATCGCGGCGTGTTTCATTCTGTCCGTTCCCGTCTCCGCACGCCGCCGGCGCGCGGCGGCTTTAACATCAGGATATGGCAACCCGGCGCGCATCACAAAGGAAAGGGAAGTTTCGGGCGAAAATAGATTTTTTTGATCGCGCCCGGTCCTGCTGACAGCGCCCGCCGGCCTTTCCCGGGGCGGTGGTGGGCAATTTTGTGAGGCGAGAGAGGAGTGGCGCCGGCGACGAGGCAAGCGCCGTGCCGTGAGCTTTGCGTTCCTTTCAGGGCGCGTGCGTCGATAAAGCGGGGATATAAGATACATATAAAATGTATCTTTTGGGCGGCGCGCATCGTTCCTGCCGCGCGCGCAACCGGGTGGGAGAACACCGGATGAGTGCCATTCCCCGCTATCGCGCCGGACACGGGCCGGCGCTTCTTTCCGCCGGATTCCGGCCGTTCTTCCTGTTTGCTGCGCTGTGGGCGGCGATCGCCGTGCCGCTGTGGCTCGCCATGTTCGCCGGCGCGGCGCCATCGCCGGCGGCATTGCCGGCCAGTGTCTGGCACGGGCATGAGATGGTGTTCGGCTATGGCGGCGCGGTCGTCGCCGGCTTCCTGCTCACCGCGGTCCCCAACTGGACCGGGCGGATGCCGCTCCAGGGGGGGCCGCTCGCCGCCCTCGTGCTGCTTTGGCTTGCCGGGCGTCTCGCCTGTCTTGCCCCGTCAAACCCGTTCGCGGCGCTCGCCGACCTCGCCTTTCCGCTCGCCTTTCTGCTCGTCATCGCGCGCGAGGTTCTGGCCGGGCGCAACTGGCGCAATCTGCCGGTGGTGGTGGCGCTGTCCCTGCTGTTGGTGGCGAACGTCCTGGTTCATGCCGGGGCGTCGGGCTGGCTTGCGGATGCGGCGCTCGGCAACCGGCTCGGCATCGCGACGCTGGCGATGCTGATCAGCCTGATCGGCGGGCGGATCGTCCCCAGCTTCACCCGCAACTGGCTCGCCCGCATGCGCCCGGCGGTGGCGCTGCCGGCGAGCTTCGGCGCGATGGACCGCGCGGCTCTTCTGCTTACCGGGTTTGCGCTCCTGATCTGGGTTGCGGCGCCAACGGCGCGGCTTTTGGCCCCGGTTGCGATCCTCGCCGGCCTTGCGCAATGGGTTCGCCTCTGGCGCTGGCGCGGCGCCGCGGCGTGGCGCGAGCCGCTGCTGATCGTCCTCCATCTCGGCTATGGCTGGCTTGGCGCCGGGTTGCTGCTGCTTGGCCTCCCCGTTTTCTTTCCCGCTTTGCCGGCGAGCGTGGCGCTGCATGCGCTCACCGTCGGCGCCATCGGCACCATGACCCTTGCGGTGATGACGCGGGCGACGCTCGGCCATACCGGACAAAAGCTGACGGCGGGGTCGGGCACGGTCGCGATCTTTGCCCTGATCACCCTCGCCGCGCTCGCACGCCTTGCCGCGCCCTTCGCCGGCGGGCATGTCCTGCCGGTTCTCGTGCTGGCCGGCACGGCCTGGAGCGGCGCGTTCAGCCTCTTCGCCCTGCTCTATGGGCGACTGCTCATAACCCCGCGATAACCGCTGCGATGCGTCTTACCACCCATACCGATTATGCGTTCCGCCTCTTGATCCATCTCGCCGCGATCCCGCCCGGCGAGCGCGTCACCATTGCCGCCGTCGCCGCCGCTTATGGCATTCCGAAGAACCATCTGACCAAGGTCGCGCATCGGCTGGGTCTTGCCGGCTATGTCGTAACCCTGCGGGGCAAGGGGGGCGGGCTGCGTCTTGCGCGGCCGATGGCGGCGATCAATCTCGGCGCGGTGGTGCGCGAGACCGAGCCGAACATGGCGCTCGCCCCCTGCTTTGCCGCGCCCTCCCGTTCTTGCCCGATCCTTCCCGCCTGCGATCTCGTCGGCATTCTGCGCGAGGCGGAACAGGCGTTTCTCGCGGTGCTCGATCGCCACAGCCTCGCCGATCTCGTCTCCCGCAAGTCCGTTCTCCGCCATCTGCTCACGGCGGCGCCCGCCTGACGCGAGGGTTTGCCAGCGCGCCGGTGACGGATTAGCCGAGCACGCCGGCGGCGCGGAGCGCTGCCGGGTCGAGCCCGGCTTCGGTCAGAATGGCGTCATCGTCGGCGCCCGGCGGGGCTGGCGGGCGCGGCGCGGCGGGTGGGGTGCGGCTGAAACGCGGCGCCGGCGCCGGCTGGGTCACGCCATTGATCTCGATGAAACTCCGCCGCGCCGCGTTATGGGGATGATGCGGCGCTTCCGCAAGCGAGAGCACGCCGTGGGCGCAGGCATCGCTCCCTTCAAGGCGCGCGACCCATTCGGCGCGCGTTTTGCGGGCGACGATCGCGGCGATCCGCGCCCGCAGCGCCGGCCAATGCGCGCGGTCATATTGCCGGCGGACATCCTCGTCCGAAAGCCCGATCAGGCGCGCGAGTTCGGCGAAGAATTTCGGCTCCAACGCGGCGATGGCGAGATAGCCGCCATCCTCCGTGCGATAGCTGTCATAAAATGGCGCGCCGCCATCGAGCAGGTTCTCGCCCCGCGCATCAGACCAAAGCCCGGCGGCGAAAAGGCCATAAAACGGGGTCATCAGCAGCGCCGCCCCCTCCGCCATCGCCGCGTCGACCACCTGCCCGCGCCCCGAACGCCCGCGTTCGAAGAGGGCGGCGAGCACGCCGCAGATCAGGAACATCGCGCCGCCGCCATAATCGCCAACGAGATTGAGCGGCGGGACCGGCGCCTCGCCGGCGCGGCCGATGCCATGCAGGGCGCCGGCGAGGGCGATATAGGTGAGATCATGCCCGGCCGCCTGCGCCAGCGGCCCATCCTGGCCGAACCCGGTCATGCGGCCATAAACCAGGCGCGGATTGCGTTCGAGGCAGGGCTCGGGGCCGAAGCCGAGGCGCTCGGCAACGCCAGGGCGAAACCCCTCGATCAAGACATCCGCGGTCTCGACGAGGCGAAGCAACACCGCGACCGCCTCCGCCCGCTTGAGATCAAGAACGAGATTGCGCCGGCCGCGCCGCGTCGGGTCGCGCTCGGGGGGAAGGCGCGAGGCGCTTTCCCCTGGCCGGTCGATGCGGATCACCTCGGCGCCGAGATCCGCGAGCAGCATCGCGGCGAACGGCCCCGGCCCGATCCCGGCGAGTTCCAGCACCCGCAGCCCGCCAAGCGGCCCGCGCGCCGCGTTTTCCTGCCCCATCGCCGTTTCCCTCCTTGGCTTTACCCCGAGGCTGGCCGGGCGCGGCCGCGCCGTCAACCGCGGCGGCTTGCGGGGTTTCGCGATTTCAGCACACACTCGTCGCACCCGGAGAGGGAGCCTCAAGGAATAACCATCGGGAGAGACGCATGATCAACGCCGAGATCGACGAACTGCACGCCGTCGCCCTGCGGGCGCCGGACAAGCCGGCGGTGATTTTTCCGCAGTCGAATGTCGTCGAAAGCTTCGCGAGCCTCGACGCTGGCGCCAACCGCCTCGCCCAGGCGCTGATCGCGCGCGGGTTGGAGGCCGGGGCGATGATCGCGGTTCTTTTGGAAAACCGTGCCGAGATTTTCACCATCGCCTGGGCGGCGCGCCGCGCCGGGCTCTATTACGCGATGCTGAACACGCATCTGAAACCGCGCGAACTCACCTATCTGATCGAGGATAGCGACGCCCAGCTGCTGATCACCAGCCGCGCTCTGCTCGCCGCGGTGCCGGGCGACATCCGCCGGCGTCTGCCGGTCATCACCGTCGATGGCGACGCGAGCGGCGCCGAACTCGGGCTCAGCGCCGTGCTCGCGCCGTTCGCGGCCGAAACCCCGCTTCCGGCACGCCCGATCGGGCGCGAATTCCTCTATTCCTCGGGAACGTCCGGGCGGCCCAAGGGCATTCGCTTCCCGCTGCTTCCCGCCGATCAGCGCGGCGTCACCCAGCCTGGCGAGAAACTCCTCGACCAAACCCTGCGCTTTGACCCCGCGAGCGTCTATCTCTCGCCGGCGCCGCTCTATCACGCCGCGCCGCATGTCTATTCGCTGCATTCGCTCGCGCGCGGCGTGAGCGTCGTCGTCCTCGACAAATTCGACCCCGAATCGGCGCTCGCGGCGATCGCCCGCTACCGCGCCACACACAGCCAATGGGTGCCGACGATGTTCATCCGCATGCTCGCCCTGCCCAAGGCGGTGCGGGCGCGCTATGATCTCGCCTCGCATCGACGCGCGATCCACGCCGCCGCCCCGTGCCCGGTGCATGTGAAGGAAAAAATGATCGCCTGGTGGGGGCCGATCCTGGTCGAATATTATGCCGGGTCGGAGCGCATCGGCACCACCCTGATCGAAAGCGACGAGTGGTTGCGCCATAAAGGCTCGGTCGGGCGGCCGATTTACGGCACGCTCCACATCCTCGACGACGATGGCCATGATCTGCCGCCGGGCGAGGTCGGCGGCATCTGGTTCGAGGGCACCGGCGGCTTCGCCTATCATCGGGATCCCGAAAAAACCGCCGCGTCCTACAATGCCCGTGGCTTCGCGACCTATGGCGATCTCGGCTATCTCGACGCGGACGGGTATCTTTATCTCAGTGATCGCCGCTCGGACCTCATTCTCTCTGGCGGCAGCAACGTCTATCCCGCCGAGATCGAGAGTGTGCTGCTCGAACACCCCCTCGTCGCCGATGCCGGGGTGGTCGGGCTGCCCGATGCCGATCTCGGTGAGGTCGTGCTCGCGGTGGTCCAGCCGGTCGCAGCGCCGGAACATCTCGGGCTCACGCCGGAGGCGGTGATCGCCTTCTGCCGCGAGCGGATGGCGGGCCTCAAATGCCCGCGCCACGTGGTGTTCGTCGAGGCGCTGCCGCGCACACCGACGGGCAAACTCCTGCGGCGCACGTTGAAGGAGCGCTACCGCTCAGAAATGGCTCCAGCCGCCGGCGCCTAGCGCCATCTCGGCGCCCTCGCCATCAACGACGACGACCCCCCTCGGCTCGGCCCGGAAATGGCCGATGCGGGTGAGCGGGACGCCGGCCGCCGCCGCCGCCGCGCGCAAGGCCGCGGCGCGTTCGGGCGGGACGGCGAGCACCAGCTCATAATCATCGCCGCCAGTAAGGCAGCGCGCGAGATAGGCCGCGCCCGCCGCACGCGCCGCCGGTGACAGCGGCACCGCTTGCGCCTCGATCACCGCACCGATCCCGCCGGCGCGGCAGAGATGGCCGAGATCCTGCACCAGGCCATCGGAAATATCCGCGCCCGCCCGCGCAATCCCGGCGAGCGCAAGGCCGAGCCGCGGCTCGGGCAGCAGGTAGCGGTGAAGCAGGCTCCCGCTCGGGTCGGCGAGTTCGCCACGACGCACCAAAAGCCCGAGCGCGGCATCGCCGATGGTGCCGCTCACCCAGACCTCATCGCCGGCCTGCGCGCCCGCCCGGCGCAATGCCCGGCCGGCCGCGACCTCGCCGAAAATGGTCAGTGAAAGGGTGAGCGGCCCCGGCGTTCTCGTGGTATCGCCGCCGAGCAGCGCAAGGCCAAACCGCGCCTGGTCCTCGGCCAAGCCGGCGGCGAAGGTTTTGAACCAGGCATCCGGGGTCGTGCCGGGCGCGGCCAATGTCAGCAGATAGCCGAAGGGTTTCGCCGCCATCGCCGCGAGATCGGAGAGATTGACCCGGAGCAGCTTGCGCGCGACGCTATCGGGCGGATCCTCGGCGAGGAAATGCACGCCCGCGACCATGGCATCGACCGAGACCACCCATTCCCGCCCGGGGATCTCCGGCAAAATCGCCGCGTCATCGGCGAGCGCCAACCCCGCCGGCCCGGCGAGTGGTCGGAAATAGGTTTCGATCAGGGCGAATTCACGCGGCAGGTCAGTCATGAGAAAAAGACTTCTTTTTCTGAAGAAAAAGAAGCAAAAAGACGTCTCCCCGTTCCCTGGGAGCGGGATCTTTCTCGGAGCGGGCCGTGCCTGCGGCACGACCCAACGGAGAAAGGTTTTTTGGTTCTTTTTTTCAAAAAAGAACCGCTTTCTTTTCCTTGCTTACGGCGCTTCCGCAACCGCGAGCATCGCCCGCGCCGATTGCAGGTGATCGAGCGTCATGTCCCGCGCCGCGATATCCGATTTATCGACCGCCTCATAGGCCGCCTCGGCCTCCTTGATGCGACGTTCGGCGGCGCTTTTCGAAACCTCGGCGAGTGGCATGACCTCGCTTGCGAGCACGGTGCAGCGCTCAGGGGTGATTTCGGCGAAACCACCGGCGACGAATAGCCGGCTGGTTTCCTGCTGGCCCTCGAAAATGCGCAAAACGCCGCCGCGCAAGAGCGCGATCATCGGCGCGTGGCCGGGAAGGACGCCGAGTTCCCCCTCGGCGGCCGGCACCACCACCATATCCACGGCGCGCGAGAGCAACAGCCGCTCCGGCGTTACGATTTCGAGCGCGGTCGGCATCAGGCGGCGGCTTTCAGGCTTTCCGCCTTCTTGACCGCTTCCTCGATGGTGCCGACCATGTAGAACGCGGCTTCCGGCAGATGATCGTATTCGCCCGCGCAGAGGCCCTTGAAGCTGCGGATGGTGTCGGCGACCGGGACGAAGACGCCGGGGAAGCCGGTGAACACTTCGGCGACATGGAAGGGCTGCGAGAGGAAGCGCTGGATCTTGCGCGCCCGCGAGACGATCAGCTTGTCTTCCTCGGACAGCTCATCCATGCCGAGAATGGCGATGATGTCCTGGAGGCTTTTATAGGTCTGCAAGATGCGTTGCACCTCGCGCGCGACGGTGTAGTGCTCCTCACCGACGATGCGCGGATCAAGCGAGCGCGAGGTCGAATCGAGCGGATCGACGGCGGGATAGATGCCGAGTTCGGCGATCTGGCGCGACAGCACGGTGGTCGCGTCGAGATGGGCGAACGAGGTCGCCGGCGCCGGGTCGGTGAGGTCGTCGGCGGGGACATAGATCGCCTGCACCGAGGTGATCGAGCCCTTTTTGGTGGACGTGATGCGCTCCTGCAGCGCGCCCATGTCGGTCGCGAGCGTCGGCTGATAGCCCACCGCCGAGGGGATGCGCCCGAGCAGCGCGGAAACCTCGGCGCCGGCCTGGGTGAAGCGGAAGATGTTATCGACGAAGAACAGCACGTCCTGGCCTTCCTCGTCGCGGAAATACTCGGCGAGCGAGAGGCCCGAGAGCGCGACACGCGCGCGCGCGCCGGGCGGCTCGTTCATCTGGCCATAGCAGAGCGCGACCTTCGAGCCCGGCCCGTCGAGCTTGATGACGCCGGCATCGATCATCTCGTGATAGAGGTCATTGCCCTCGCGCGTGCGCTCGCCGACGCCGGCGAACACCGAGACGCCGCCATGGGCCTTGGCGATATTGTTGATCAGCTCCTGGATCAGCACCGTCTTGCCGACGCCGGCGCCGCCAAAAAGCCCGGTCTTGCCGCCCTTGAGATAGGGCGCGAGGAGATCGATGACCTTGATGCCGGTGACGAGGATTTCCGTCGACGTCGCCTGCTCCTCGAAGGAGGGCGCCTCACGGTGAATGGGAAAGCGCTGCTTGGTCTCGAGCGGGCCGCGCTCATCGATCGGCTCGCCGATGACATTGAGGATGCGGCCCAAGGTTTCCGGCCCGACCGGGACCGAGATCGGCGCGCCGGTATCGACCACCTCGCGCCCGCGCACCAGGCCGTCGGTGCTGTCCATGGCGATGCAGCGCACGGTGCGCTCGCCGAGTTCCTGCGCCACCTCGAGCACCAGGGTGCGGTCATCGATCTTGGTGGTCAAGGCGTTCTGAATGAACGGCAGCTCGCCGTCGAACTGCACATCGACCACCGCGCCGAGAACCTGGGTCACGCGTCCGACAATGTTTTTCGCCATGCTGGGCACTCCTCTATGCGTGGCCGACCGATCTCACAGGGCTTCGGCGCCGGAGATGATCTCGATCAGTTCTCGGGTGATGTTGGCTTGGCGGCTGCGGTTATAGACCAGGGTCAGCCGCTTGATCATGTCGCCGGCGTTGCGCGTCGCGTTATCCATCGCCGTCATCCGCGCGCCTTGCTCGCCGGCGGCGCTTTCGATCAGCGCCTTGTAGATCTGGACGGCAAGGTTTTGCGGCAGGAGATGGGCGAGCAGCGCCTCTTCCTCGGGCTCGAATTCATAGACCGCCTGGGCGCCCGTGCTCGCCGCCGCTGGCACATCGGCAACCGGCGCCGGGATCAACCGCGCCTCCGTTGCCACCTGCGAAATCACCGAAACGAAACGGTTATAGACCAGCGTGCAGACATCGAACGCGCCCTCCTGCATGAGGGCGATGACGCGGGCGGCGATAGCCTCGGCGTCGGCGAACTCGATCTGCTTGCGGCCGGCATAGGAGACATCGAACAGGATGCGATCACCATAGTCGCGGCGCAGGAAATCGCGGCCCTTGCGCCCGATCGCGGCGATCTTCACTTTTTTGCCGTCGGCTTCGAGGCGCTGCGCAAGCGCCCGCGCGGCGCGCCCGACATTGGTATTGAAGGCGCCGGCGAGACCGCGATCGGCGGTGACGGCGATGATCAGATGGGTTTGATCGCGCCCATTGCCGACCAGCAGCGCCGGCGCCGAAGGGTTGCCGGCACTACTCGCGGCAAGCGTCGCGAGCATGCGCTCCATCCGTTCGGCATAGGGCCGCGCCGCTTCGGCGCGGAGCTGCGCCCGGCGTAGCTTGGAGGCCGAGACCAGCTTCATCGCGCTGGTGATCTTTTGCGTCGATTTGACGCTATCGATCCTGGTGCGGAGCGCCTTGAGATTGGCCATGGCGGTGGATCAGCCGAAAGTCTTCACGAAACCGTCGAGAAAGGCGACCAACTGCTTCTCGGTCTCGGGCTTGATTTCGCGGTCGTTGCGGATGGCCTCCAGAATGCCGCCTTTGGCACGCAATTCGGAGAGCATCTGGCGCTCGAAAGCCCCGATACGTTCGACCGGCAGCGCATCGAGATAGCCGCGCACGCCGGTGAAGATCGACACCACCTGCTCCTCGACCGGCATCGGCTGGTATTGCGGCTGCTTCAGCAATTCGGTGAGACGCGCGCCGCGCGCGAGCAGGTTGCGCGTCGAGGCGTCGAGATCGGAGGCGAACTGCGAAAACGCCGCCATTTCGCGATATTGCGCGAGTTCGAGCTTGATGCGCCCGGCAACCTGCTTCATCGCCTTGATCTGCGCCGCCGAGCCGACGCGCGAGACCGAGATGCCGACATTCACCGCCGGGCGGATGCCTTTGAAGAACAGCTCCGTCTCGAGGAAGATCTGGCCATCGGTGATGGAAATCACGTTGGTCGGGATATAGGCCGAGACGTCGCCGGCCTGGGTCTCGATCACCGGCAGCGCGGTGAGGCTGCCAGCGCCAAACTCGTCCGACATCTTGGCGGCGCGTTCGAGCAGACGGGAATGGAGATAGAACACGTCGCCGGGATAGGCCTCGCGCCCCGGCGGGCGGCGCAGCAGGAGCGACATCTGGCGATAGGCGACCGCTTGCTTGGAAAGATCGTCGTAGAAAATCACCGCGTGCATCGCATTGTCGCGGAAATACTCGCCCATCGTGCAGCCGGTATAGGGGGCGATGAACTGCATCGGCGCCGGGTCGGAGGCGGTCGCGGCGACGACGATGGAATAGGCCATCGCGCCGTTTTCCTCGAGCGTGCGCACGAGCTGGGCAACCGTCGAGCGCTTCTGCCCGACCGCGACATAGATGCAATAGAGCTTCTTGCTTTCGTCCGCCCCGGCGTTGGCCGCTTTCTGATTGAGAATGGTGTCGATGATCACCGCGGTTTTGCCGGTCTGACGGTCGCCGATGATCAGTTCGCGCTGGCCGCGGCCGATCGGGATCAAGGCGTCGATTGGCTTCAAGCCGGTCTGCATCGGCTCATGGACCGATTTGCGCGCGATGATGCCCGGCGCCTTGACTTCGACGCGACGGCGCTCGGCGCCCTCGATCGGCCCCTTGCCGTCGATCGGATTGCCGAGCCCATCAACCACGCGCCCGAGCAGGGCCTTGCCCACCGGCACATCGACGATGTCCTTGGTCCGCGTCACCGTGTCGCCTTCGCGGATCTCGCGGTCGTCGCCGAAAATCACCACGCCGACATTGTCGGTCTCGAGATTGAGCGCCATGCCCTTGATGCCGGCGGAGGGGAATTCCACCAATTCGCCGGCCATCACGTTCTGGAGGCCGAAAATGCGCGCAATCCCGTCACCGACGCTCAAGACCTGACCAGTCTCGGCGACATTCGCCTCGGTATCGAAAGCGGCGATTTGCTTTTTCAGGATGTCGGAGATTTCGGCGGGGCGGATTTCCATCACGCGGCTCCCTTCATGGCGTACTGCAGGCGCTGCAGACGGGATTTCAGACTGGAATCATAAAGACGGGTGCCGATCCTGACGACGAGGCCGCCGAGCAGGCTGGGATCGACCTCTTGGATCAGCTGCACCTGGTTATAGCCGGCCTCGATCAGCCGGGCGCGGAGCGCCTGCTCCTGCACGTCGCTCAGAGGGTGCGCCGAGGTGACATGGGCGATGACGACGCCGCGCTTTTCCGCAGCCAGAGCAGCGAAAGCGCGGACGAAATCGGGGAGCTGGCGCAGCCGGCGGTTGGCGATCACGACGCCGACGAAATGGCACACTCTGGCGCCAAATCCCTGCGCCCTGAGCACCGCGAGCGCCGCATCACGGGCGGCGATCACGTCGATCAGCGGGCTTTCGATGAGGCGGCGAAAATCCGCGCTTTCCTCGATCAGCCGGCCGAGGCTCGCCATTTCGGCAACCACTTGGTCGAGCCCATGGGCCTCGTCGGCGTGGCTATAAAGCGCCGTGGCGTAGCGCCCGGCGAGGCCGGAGACATGGGTTGCGCCCATCGAGACTACGCTGTCAGTGGCCACGCTGTGAATTTCCGATCAAGTGGATCCCAAGGCGGAGGCCGCCGCGTTCGCGCCGGCGGGCGGCGTCTAGCATGGGGGGGTGGCGTGCGCAACCGGCCTTGACCGCCGAACACAGCGAAAATCACAAAAACGACATCGGGTCGATATCGACGACGATGCGCGCCCCGCGCGGCACCGGGACGGCGGCGAGCCAGGCGCGAAGCAGCGTCTGCAGCGCAACCTCGCGCCGCGCCTTCACCAGAAGCCGGCGGCGATGACGCCCGCGCAGCAGGGCGAGCGGCGCCGGCGCCGGGCCAAAGAGGTCGACCCCGTGCGCCGCCGGCATCGCGCGGGCGAGCGCGTCTGCCAACGCATCGGCTGCGGCCGCCGTCCCGGCGCTGACGATCACCGCGGCGAGCCGGCCGTAAGGCGGCCAGTGCCCCATCCTGCGCGCGGCTTTCTCGGCGGCGAGAAAAGCCGCCTGATCGCCGCTCGCGAGCGCTTGCATCACCGGGTGCTCGGGCGCGAAACTCTGGAGCAGGACACGCCCCGGCGCGCCCGCTCGCCCGGCGCGCCCGCCGACCTGGTGCAGAAGCTGAAAACAGCGTTCAGCGGCGCGCAGATCGCCGCCGGCCAAGCCAAGATCGGCATCGACGACGCCAACCAACGTCAAATGCGGAAAATGCCAGCCCTTGGCGACGATCTGGGTGCCGATGATGACATCGACCCGGCGTTCCAGGACCGCCGCCGCCGCCGCTTGCGCCGCTTGCGCATTGGCGATGGTATCAGAGGCCATGACCAGATGGCGCGCCGCGGGAAACAGCGCCGCCACTTCCTCGGTGATGCGCTCAACGCCGGGGCCGATCGGTGTGAAGCTGGCCGCGGCGCCGCAGGCCGGGCAGGCCGGCGGCTGGTCCATCCCATACCCACAATGATGGCAGAGAAGCCGCGCCCGCCCACCCCGACGATGCGCAACCAGCCAGGCGGTGCAATGCGGACATTGCAGCCGGTGGCCGCAGGCACGACAGAGGGTGAGCGGGGCATAGCCACGGCGGTTCAAAAACAGCATCGCTTGCTCGCCGCGCGCCAGGGTCTCGCTGATCGCAGCGATGAGGGCGGGGGCGAGAAACCGCCCGCGCGCAGGCGGGTCGCGGCGAAGATCGATCATCGCGACCGTGGGCAGCGACGCGCCGCCATGGCGCGCCGGGAGCAAAAGATGGCGATAGCGCCCGGCCTCGGCATTGGCGAGGCTTTCGAGGCTCGGAGTCGCCGAGGCCAGCACCACCGGCGCCTCGGCCAGCCGCCCGCGCACCACCGCCATGTCGCGGGCATGGTAGATCACGCCATCTTCCTGCTTGAAGGCGCTCTCATGCTCCTCATCGACGATGACGAGGCCGAGCGCCGGAAACGGCAGGAACAGCGCCGAACGCGCGCCCACCACCACCGGCGCCGCCCCCTCCGCCACCGCAATCCAGGTATCGCGCCGCAAGGCGGGGCCAAGGCCAGAGTGCCAGACCGCGGGGGCGGCGCCGAACCGCGCCCGAAATCGCGCAAGCCACGGCGCCGAGAGCGCGATCTCGGGGAGCAGCACGAGCGCTTGCCGCCCGGCCTTGAGCGTTTGCGCGATCGCCTCGAAATAAACCTCGGTCTTGCCGGCGCCGGTCACGCCTTCGAGGAGGGTCACGGAAAACCGCGCCGCCCGCACCGCGTCCCGAAGCGCCGCCGCCGCCGCCGCCTGATCGGGCGAGAGCGTCGGGCCGGGATGGTCGGGATCGGGGGCGGCGAAGGGCCGGGCGCGGCGGCGACGCTTCGGCGGGGCGGGGTCGATGCGCAGCGCCATCGCCAGCACCTCGCCGAGTGGCGCGAGGGTATAGGCGGCAAGCCAGTCGATCAGGGCGCGGAGATCGCGTGGCAAAGACGGCGCGCCGGCGACGGCGGCGAGCGGGCGCAGGGTCTCCGGCGCGGCGCGCCCGGGGCCGGCCTTGTCCCACACCACGCCGAGCACCTCGCGGTGGCGGAGCGGGACGCGCACGATCGTCCCGGGCGGCGGCACGCCATCCGGCGGGGCGGCGTAATCGAGCGGGCCGGCGAAGGGATAAGGCAGCAAGACCGGCACCGCTTGCGCCCTTTCGCCACCCGCCGCCATCGCCTATCGTTCTCCCGTCATGCCTGAGACCTCCGATACCGTCTCGTCCCCGCCCGGCAAAGGGGCGAACGCCGCGGCCGCCCGCGCCGCCTGGTGCGCCTGGCTCGAGAATGAGCGCCGCGTGGCGCCGGCGACGCTCATCGCCTATGGCCACGATGTCGCCGATTTTTTGGGCTTTCTCACGAGCCATCTCGGCGCCGAGCCCGATCTCGCGGCGCTCGCCGGCCTCAGGCTCGCCGATTTCCGCGCCTGGCTGGCGGCGGCGGCCTCAGAGGGGATCGGGGCTGCGAGCCGCAGCCGGCGGCTTTCGGCGTTGCGCAGCTTTTTCCGCTTTCTCGCGCGAAGAGAAGGGGTGGAAAACAACCAGATCGCCCTTCTCGCCGGGCCACGCGGCAAGCGCCATCTGCCGCGCGCCTTGAGCGAACGCCAGGCGCTGCTGGTCGCCGACGAGATCGGTGAGGCGGCGCCCGATATCGCTTTCGAGACCCGCGATATCGCGCTTTTTTCCCTGCTCTATGGCTGCGGCTTGCGCATTTCGGAGGCGCTCGGCCTCGATTGCCGCGCCGCACCCCGCCCGGGGAGCGAGACGCCGCTGCGCATCCTCGGCAAACGCGCGAAAGAGCGACTGGTGCCAGTGCTTCCCGCGGTTCGCGAGGCGATCGCCGCCTGGCTCGCGCGCCACCCCAACCCCGCGCCCGCCTCGCCGCTTTTCATCGGAGCGCGCGGCAAACGGCTCAATCCCGGTGTTGCGCAACGGATCCTGCGCGATTTCCGCCGCCGCCGCGGCTTGCCCGAGCACGCGACGCCGCACGCGCTCCGCCACTCGTTTGCGACCCACCTCCTCGAAAGCGGCGCCGATCTCCGCGTCATCCAGGAGCTTCTCGGCCATGCCAGCCTCGCCTCGACCGCGCGCTACACCGCAATCGACGCGAACGCCCTGCTCGCGGTCTGGCGCCGCGCCCATCCGCGCGCCGGCTAGAGCGCGATCGGTTTAAGTCGATCACGCTCTAGCCCTATTTTGGCGAGCAAGTTGGCCGGTTTTGATGGAACAGGATGGTTCAATCAAAACCTACCTTGCTCTAGAGCGCGATCAGGCTATGACCGCTCGCCGCCGGTATAAAGCTGCGGCCAGCGGCGTTTGATCACCGGGCTGTCGCTGCCCCAGGCGAGACAGGTGTTGAGCAACACCGGCCGGCCGCCGTCGCGCGCGGCAACGCTTTCTTCCGAGGTGCGGGTGTCGCCGGTCGCCTCGGCGCGCTGGCGTTCGCGCCGCATCAGCACGGAATACAGCGTCTGGAAGGCGACGGTTGCCATTTGCTGCAGCAATTCGCGGAGATGGGTGCAGCCTGCGGTGCCACCGACCCGTTCCATCGCCGCCTTGACGAAGCCACGCTTGATCGAGAGCCCGGCAAGGCGCGAGAAATTGTCCGCGGCCTGCGGACAAACCTGCGGATAGGGGCTGAATTCGGTGTTGGCCTCGCAGGCGATGATGGTCAGATCCTCATCCACCGTCAGCCGCATCCACATCCCATGCAGCGGCTCGCCGACCTCGACATAGCCGCGCTCCTCGCTGGTGAAACCCTGGGTCTTGGTATCGGTGAGATGGGCCTCGATATCATAAAGCCCATCGTCGCGGAGATAACCGCGGAGCGCGATATCGCGCAGGTGCAGCAGCTCGCGAGCCACGGGCGGGGTCAGGGGCATGGGGTCGGTCTCCTGGAAAAAGCGTCAGATCGGCGGCTCGCCCGGGATTGGCGTTACCCCAAGACTTTCGATCAAAGCGCTGACCTCGGCGATCGCGGCCTCCGCCTGCGCCTCGTCGGTGCCTTTGGCGACGATCGCGACGCCGTTATTGTCATCACCGCGATAATAAGGATAGCTCCCGATATCAAGCCCCGGATAGCGCGCCTGGATGGCGGCAAGCCCATCGGCGAGACGGCCTTCGAGCAGCCGCCGGCCGTGGACGGCGCGGGCGCGGATCGGCTTGCCGCCGGGGAGCGTCGGCGCGAGGCTCTCGAACATCGCCTGCATGATGCGCGGCACGCCGGCCATGACATGAACATTGCCGATCGAAAAGCCCGGCGCGATCGAGATCGGGTTTTCGATCAGCCGGGCACCACGCGGCATCGTCGCCATGCGCTGGCGGGCGGCGTTGAATTCGCCGGGTTTGTAATGGCGCTCCATCTTTGCCCAGGCCTCGGGATGCGGCTCCCAGGGGACGCCGAAGGCCGCGGCGATGCATTGGCTGGTGATGTCGTCATGGGTCGGGCCGATGCCGCCGGTGGTGAAGACATGATCGAAGGCGGCACGAACCTCGTTGACGGTCGCGATGATGGTCGCCTCGATGTCGGGGATGATCCGCACCTCGCGGAGCGCGATGCCGAGTTCGGCCAAGCGGGTCGCGAGGAATTTCACGTTCACGTCCTGCGTCCGGCCCGAGAGGATCTCATTGCCGATGACGACGATGCAGGCGGTGGGATTGGCGGTTTCGGTCATGGCGACACCTTACAAAAAATCGCGCAGCATGGGCACCAGCGGCAGATCGGCGGGAGGCATGCGATACTCGGTGAGCTTCTCCGGCCGCACCCAGGCCAGAGCCTGCCCCTCGCGCGGGGTGACGAAGCCGCGCCAGCGCCGGCAGAGATAAAGCGGCATCAGGAGATGGACACGCTCATAAGCGTGCGAGGCGAAGGCGAAGGGGGCGAGGCAAGCGGCCGAAACATCGATGCCGAGCTCTTCCTTCAATTCGCGGATCAGCGCCGCCTCCGGGGTTTCGCCGGGGGCGAGCTTGCCGCCTGGGAATTCCCAGAGCCCGGCCATCGTCTTGCCCTCCGGCCGGCGCGCGAGCAGCACCCGCCCATCGCTATCGACCAGCGCGCAGGCGGCGACGAGGAGCAAAGGCTTCGCCCCCGCCGGCGCGGGCGCGTCACGCGTCGCCTCGGGATGGCCGAAAATATCTTCGCGCTGCGCCTCATGCAGAACCACCGGCTGCGCCCCGCCGCGGGCGAGGAAAGTCTGCACCTCGCGGCCGGTCTCGCGAAACCCGATCCGCCGCAGCACCGCGAGCGAGGCAGCATTGTCGGTCGCGACGACGGCTTCCAGCCGATCGAGATCGAGATGCGCAAGCGACCATTGCGCGAGCCGCGCCGCCGCTTCTGACGCGACCCCATGGCCCCAAAAACGCCGCCCGACCCAATAGCCGAGCCGCCCGACGCGTCGCGCCACATCGAGCCGCAGGCCGACCCCGCCGACCAGGATCTCCCGCCCCTCCTCATTGCCGGTGATGGCGAGGTGATAGGCGCGGCCGGCGGCGAGATCGGTGGCGCTCGCTGCGATCCACTCATCGGCGAGCGCGCGCGGATAAGGGAACGGCACACCGGCGAGGTTGCGGCAGACCTCCCAGTCATTGATCAGCCGGTGCAGCGCCGCGGCATCGGCCGCGACCAGCGGGCGGAGCGTGAGGCGCGCGGTCGCAAGCGGGGTGAACGGTGTCATCGTCGCCCGGCGTTCATAACGCGGGGCGGCCGCGGCGGGGCGGCGTTGCGATGCGGGGCGCGGAGAAACGGCATGATCGCGCGCGAAAGTGGCGCAAGCTCAGGCGCGGCGCAAGGCGCGGGCGGCGAATTGTCGGGGACGATGCCGCGTGCTACCGGCGCCGGGCGATGGGAAAACGGTTTTGGCAGCATCCGAGCGTGCAAAAAGCGGCGATATGGCTGCTGCGCGCCTATCTCGCCTTCGCGCTCAAGACCACCCGCTGGCGGCTGGTGGGCGAGGCGAGTACGACGACCATTCTCGCCGGCGCGCCGGTGATCGCGGCATTCTGGCATGAGGTGCTGCCGCTGATGCCCGCACTCCGCTGGCGCTCGGCAGGACGGCTCAAGGTCTTGATCAGCCGCCATCGCGATGGGCAGATCATCGCCAACGTGGTGCGCGGCCTCGGCATCGAGGTGGTGCATGGCTCGACCGCGCGGGGCGCCAAGTCGCGCGGTGGGGCGGCTGGTCTCCGCCGGCTGCTCGCGCTGCTCGCGGCCGGCGAGCAGGTGGTGATCACGCCCGATGGGCCGCGCGGGCCGCGCCGGCGCGCCGCCCCCGGCGTTGCCCAGCTCGCCGCCCTCTCCGGCGTTCCGATCATGCCGTGCGCGGCGATGACGCGGCCGCGGATCACCCTCCCCTCCTGGGACCGGATGGTGCTGCCGCTGCCGTTCGGGCGC
This sequence comes from Acidibrevibacterium fodinaquatile, assembly GCF_003352165.1. Classification (GTDB taxonomy): domain Bacteria; phylum Pseudomonadota; class Alphaproteobacteria; order Acetobacterales; family Acetobacteraceae; genus Acidibrevibacterium; species Acidibrevibacterium fodinaquatile. Next base: position 103,561 of record NZ_CP029176.1, on the reverse strand, counting down.
GGCGTCATCGTCTGTGCCGAGACCATCCGGGTTGCGCGCGACGGCGCCGAGGCGGCGCTGCCGGCGATCGAGGCGGCGCTAACAGCGGCGGCAGAGGCCGCGCGGCGCGCGTGCGGTTAGCAATGTTCCCATTGTTTCGCGTCCTTTGGGCGGCGGCAGGGACGCTGGCGGCGCCGGGATTGCGCCTCATGCTGTGGGCGCGGGCGCGGCGGGGCAAGGAAATCGCGGCCCGCCTTGGCGAGCGGCGCGGGATCGCGGCATTACCGCGGCCGGCGGGAAAACTGCTCTGGCTGCACGCGGCAAGCGTCGGCGAAACCGTCTCGCTGCTCCCCGTGCTCTGCGAACTCGCGCGCCAAGCGCCGGAGATTTCGGTGCTGCTGACCACCGGCACCGTCACCTCGGCCGAACTCCTCGCCGTGCGGCTGCCGGCGCTCGGGCTCGCCGGGCGCGTGACGCATGGCTTTGTCCCGCTCGATGTCCCGGCCTGGGTCGCGCGGTTTCTCGACCACTGGCGGCCGGACGCGGCGGCCTTCGTCGAGAGCGAACTCTGGCCCAATCTGCTCGCCGCCTGCACCCGCCGCCGCATCCCCTTGATGCTGATCAATGCCCGCCTTTCGGCGCGGAGCTTCGCGCGCTGGCGGCGCTGGCCTTGGATCGCGCGCGGCCTTCTCGGCGGGTTTGCCTCGATCCGCGCCCGCAGCGCCGAGGACGCGGCGCGTTTCGCCGCCCTCGGCGCACCAGGGGTGCGGGCGGTCGGCGATCTCAAATTCGCCGCCGCCGAACTGCCCGCCGATCCCGCGGCGCTGGCCGCACTGCGCGCGGCGATCGGGCCGCGGCCGGTCTTTCTCGCCGCCAGCACCCATCCCGGCGAGGAAGCAATCATTCTCGCCGTCCATCACCGCCTCACCGCGCGCCATCGCGATCTCCTGACCATCCTCGTCCCCCGCCATCCGGCGCGCGGGGGGGCGATCGCGTCCCTTCCCGGCGCGGCGATGGCGCCACGCCGGAGCACCGGCGCCGGGCCGCCGGACTTGCGCGAAGGCGGGCTCTATATCGCCGACACGCTCGGCGAATTGGGCGTTTTCTACCGCCTGGCGAGCCTTGCCTTCATCGGCGGCAGCCTGGTTCCGCATGGCGGGCAGAACCCGCTCGAGGCGGCGCGGCTCGGGGTTGCGTTGGTGATCGGCCCCTATCATCAGAATTTCGCCGAGGCGGTGGTGGCGCTGGCCGGCGCGGGGGCGGCGCGCACGGTCCGCGACGGGGACGAATTGGCGACGGTGGTCGGCCAATGGCTCGATGATCCCGAGGCGCGGGCGGCGATGGCGGCTTTGGGGCCGGCGGCGGCGGCGCGGTTCGCGGATTTGCCGGCGGCGACGGCGGCGGCGCTCCGCGGCCTCGTGGGCCGGCGGCGATGAGGCTCCGCCCACCTGCGTTCTGGGCTTACGGTCGGGGCGGGCTCGCCGCCCACCTGCTTGCGCCGGTCGCGGCGCTGGTTGGCAGCGCGGCGAGACTGCGGGCCGCGCGAAAAGGCTGGCGGGCGCCGGTGCCGGTGCTTTGTATCGGCAATGCGACGCTCGGCGGCGCCGGCAAAACCACGCTCGCGCTCGATCTCGGCGCCCGGCTGCGCGCCGGCGGGATCGGCGTTCATTTCCTCACCCGCGGCTATGGCGGGCGGGTGCGCGGCGTGCGGCGGGTGGCGCCTTGGGATGACGCGGCGGCGGTCGGCGATGAGCCGAAGCTGCTCGCCTCGGTTGCGCCCACCTGGGTCGGGGCCGACCGCGCCGCCTCGGCGCGCGCCGCGATTGCGGCCGGGGCGGAACTGCTCCTGATGGATGATGGTCTGCAAAATCCTGGCCTTGAGAAAACCCTCTCGCTGCTGGTGATCGACGGCGCGAGCGGGTTCGGCAATGGCCTTGTGGTGCCGGCCGGGCCGCTTCGCGAGAGGGTCGCGGACGCGGCGGCGCGGGTGGCGGCGGCGGTGTTGATCGGCGATGATAGGACGGGGGCGCTCGCGCGCCTGCCGCCGGCGCTGCCGGTGCTCCGCGCCCGCCTCGCCCCCGGCCCCGGCGCGCGCGCCCTGGCCGGGGTGCGGGTCCATGCCATCGCCGGCATCGCGCGGCCGGAGAAATTTCACGCGACCCTCGCCGCCGCCGGCGCCATCCTCGTCGGGCATAGCGATTTTCCCGACCATCACCGCTTCACCGCCGCCGAGCTGGACCGGGCACTGACGCAAGCGGCGCGCAACGACGCCCGGCCGGTGACGACCCCGAAAGACGCAACCCGCCTTCCGCCCGCCTTTCAGAAGGCCATCGCCATCGCCGATGTCGATCTGGTATGGGATGAACCGGACGCGATCGCCGCCCTGCTCGGCGGTCTCGCGGCCAAGGGGGGATCGAGGGGAAAACCCAGGGGGAAATAATGAGGGGCGTGCGCCACCGGCTGGAGGCACGGCTGGGGCAGGGGGTGTTCGCCGCACTCGGCTGGCTCGGCCCGGCGCGGGCGTCTGATCTCGGCGGCGCCATCGCGCGCGCGATCGGACCTCTGCTGCCGGTATCCGGCGTTGCCGAGGCCAATCTCCGCCGCGCCCTGCCGGCGCTGGATGCGCGCGCGCGCCGCGCCATCATCCGCGCCGTCTGGGACAATCTCGGCCGCACGATGGCGGAATTTCCCCATCTCCCGCGCCTCGCGCGCACCAGTTCCGGCCCCGGCTGGGAGATCGTCGGCGAGGAGATCGTGCGCGATCTCGCGGCCAAGGGTGGGCCGGTGATTTTCGTCTCCGCCCATACCGGCAATTGGGAAATGCTGCCGCCGATCGCCGCCCATTTCGGCATTCCGCTGGCGAGCTTTTATCGCCCGCTCGGCAATCCCCATCTCGATGCCCGGATCAATGCCCTTCGCCGCGCCGCCCTGGGCGCGGGGGCGGGGGCGGGGGTGAACGGGCGGCAGGTGGTGAATTTCCGCAAAGGCGCCGCCGGCGCCCGCGCCGCTTTCGCCCATCTCCTGCGCGCCGGCTATCTCGGGATGCTGGTCGACCAGAAGCTGAACGATGGCGTCGCCGCCCGCCTGTTCGGCGAGATGGCGATGACCGCGCCGGCGCCGGCGACGCTGGCGCTCAGGTTTCGCTGCCCAGTGATCCCGACCCGCATCGAGCGCCTCGGCCCGGCGCGGTTTCGCCTCGTCGTCGAGCCCGCCTTGGCGCTGCCCGAGGGCGCCGAACGCGGGGAGATGATCGCCGCCCTCACCCAGGCGATCAACGACCGGCTGGAGACCTGGATCCGCGCCCGCCCGGGCGAATGGCTGTGGCTGCATCGCCGCTGGCCGCCCCCCGTGGCGCCCAAGGGGCCGGCACCATCATGGGAAAAAGGTTTTCGCGCGTGAAACCCGCCGCTCTGATATAAAGGCCGCTAGAAACATCCGGGCGCGACGGCAAGGAGAGCAGGCGATGTGTGGGCTGGCGGGGATTTTTCACGCCGCGAAATCCGAGGTCGATGCCGGCCTCTTGCGCCGCATGACGACGGCGCTCAGCCATCGCGGCCCCGACGGCGACGGTTTTCATACCGAACCCGGGATCGGCCTCGGCCATCGCCGCCTCGCGGTCATCGATATCGCCGGCGGCCACCAGCCGATGTTCAATGAGGATGGCGCGGTGGTGGTGGTCTTCAATGGCGAGATCTACAACCACGCCGATCTCCGCCCCGAACTCGAGGCCGCTGGCCACGTTTTTCAAAGCCGCTCTGATACCGAAATCATCCTCCATGCCTGGGAGGAATGGGGGGTTGCGTGTCTCGCGCGTTTTTCCGGCATGTTCGCGATCGCGCTCTGGGACCGCAGGCGCGGGCAATTGCTGCTGGCGCGCGATCACCTCGGCAAGAAGCCGCTCTATTATGGCTATCGCCCGGATGGCGGGCTGGTCTTCGCCTCCGAACTCGTGGCGCTTGCCGCGGTTCCCGATCTTTCGCGCCGGATCGACGCCGCCGCCGTCGATGATTTCTTCGCGCTCGGCTATATTCCTGACCCCGCGAGCATTTTCGAGGGCATTCGCAAGCTGCCGGCGGCGCATTATCTGCTGCTTGACCGCACTGATGGCGCGCGCCCGGCGCCGCGGCGCTACTGGTCGCTCGGGCGCGAGACGCTGGCGATCGGTGCGCCGGAGGCCGAGGCGGCGCTGCTCGGCCATCTCGATCGTGCGGTCGCGACCCGGCTGGTCGCCGATGTGCCGCTCGGCGCCTTCCTCTCCGGCGGCATCGATTCGAGCGGCGTCGTCGCCCGCGCGGCAATGATGCGGCCAACGCCGCTCGATACCTTCACCATCGGCTTTCCTGGCGCCGATGACGAACGCCCCTTCGCCGCCCTGATGGCGGAACGCTATCACACCAACCACCACACCGATGCGACCGAGATCGACTATATCGCCGCCGCCCGCGATCAGGCGCGGATGTTCGGCGAGCCGTTCGGCGATCATTCCTCGGTCCCGACCCGCGATGTCTGCGCGCTCGCCCGCCGGCACGTCACCGTCGCGCTCTCTGGCGATGGTGGCGACGAGGTGCTCGGCGGCTACCGGCGCTATCGTTTCCACGTCCTCGCGGAAGCCGTGCGGCGGCTGCTGCCGGCGCCGCTCCGCCGCCACGCTCTCGCCCCGCTCGCCCGCGCCTATCCCAAGCTCGACCGCGCGCCGCGCTGGCTCCGCGCCAAGCACACGCTGACCGAAATCAGCCTCGATTCGGCGCTCGGCTATTATCGCACGGTGACCAAGACGCAGGCGGCGCAGCGCCGGGCGCTGCTCTCGCCGGGCCTGCGCGCCCGGCTCGACGGCCATGACCCCGGCGCGCGCATCCTCGCCCTGATGGCCGAAGACGAGGACGCGGCGCCACTCGCGCAGGCGCAATATGTCGATATCAACACCTATCTCCCCGGCGATATCCTGGTCAAAGTCGATCGCGCCAGCATGGCGGTCTCGCTCGAGGCGCGCGCGCCGCTGCTCGATCGCGCCTTCGTCGAATGGGGCTTCGCCTTGCCGCCGGCGCTCAAACTCCGCCGCGGCAGCGGTAAGGACATCTTGAAGCGGACGCTCGCCCCCTATGTGCCGGGGGAAATCCTTTATCGCCGCAAACAGGGCTTCGCGATGCCGCTCGCCGCCCAGTTCCGCGCTGGCGCGCCCCGGCTGCACGCGCGGCTGATGGGCGAGGCGATGCTCGATAGCGGGCTGTTCCAGCCCGAGGCGTTGACCCGCTTGGTGCGCGAGCATGAAAGCGGGCGCTTCGATCACAGCACCGTGCTCTGGCTTTTGCTGGTGTTTGAGGGGTTTCTCGCCCATGAGGCGGGTCTCGCCGACAACGCCGCGACCAGCCTCGCGGCCGAGGGCCGCGGCTGAGGCCGCGTGCGTCTTTGCTCTTTTCTCGCGCCCGCCTTGCTGTAGGGTGCGGCGCGAGGAGCACCGAACAAGGGACCACGCATGAGCGGAGCACGCATGGGCGGAGTCTGCGGCTGCCGGCGGGGGGCGCCGGCATGACATGGTTTCTCGCCAGCGTCCGCGACGCCGACGAGGCGGCGATCGCGCTCGCCGGCGGCGCCGATGTCATCGATTTCAAGGATCCGGCGGCGGGCGCGCTCGGCGCCGTTGCCCCCGAGATCGTGCGCGAAGGCGTCGCGCGGGTCGCGGGGCGGCGCCCGGTCAGCGCCGTGCTCGGCGACCTGCCGATGGCGGCAACGCCCCTCTGCGCCGCCGCCGAGGCGATGGCCGCAACCGGCGTCGATTATCTGAAGCTCGGGATTTTTCCTGGGGGTGACGCCGAAGCGGCGCTTGCCGCGCTCGCGCCGCTCACCGCCCGGGTGAAGCTGGTCGCGGTGTTTTTCGCCGACCGCGCCCCCGATCTGTCGCTGCTTGCGCTGCTCGCTGAACGCGGGTTCGCCGGTGCCATGCTCGATACCGCGGGCAAGAACGGCGCCCGCCTGCTTGATCACTTCGATATCGCGCGGCTCGGCCGCTTCGTTGCCGAATGCCGCCGGCTCGGGCTGCTCGCCGGTCTCGCCGGGGCGCTGGAATTGCCCGATATCCCGCGGCTTCTTCTCCTCAGCCCCGATCTTCTCGGGTTTCGCACGGCGCTTTGCGGCGCGACCGGCCGCAAGGGGGCGATCGAGGCCGAGAGTGTCGCCATGGTCCGCGCCCTCATCCCCGGCGAGACGAGCAAGGATGCATCGGGCGGGGTCGATTTCCGCCTGCTCGCCGCGCGTGGCTATGCCCCGGCGCAAGAGAGCGATCCGGCGCTCACCGATCGCGTTCATCTCCGCGATTTCGTGCTGCCGATGACGATCGGCGTCTATGCCCATGAGCGGGCACGGCCGCAAAAGGTGCGTTTCGCCGTCACCGCCATCATCGCCCGGCCGCGCCGCGCGGTTGCCGATCTTCGCGACGTGTTTTCCTATGACGTAATCAGCGACACTATCCGCATGCTCGCCGATGCCGGGCATGTCGGGCTGGTGGAGACGCTCGCCGAGCGGATCGCGGCCCGGCTGCTCGCCCATCCGCCGGTGCTCAAGGTCGAGATTTGCGTCGAAAAGCTCGAAACCGGCACCGGCGTCGTCGGCATCACCATCGCGCGGGCGCGCGAGGCGGCGGCGCTGGCCTATCCGGCGAGCGCGTGGGGGGCCGGCGCGTGAACGGGGCTCATCCCAGCGTCAGGCACGTCGTCAAGCTCGGCGGCAGCCAGGCGGCGAGCCCGCGCCTTCGTGACTGGCTCGGCCTGATCGCGGCAAGCCCGGGGACGCTTCTGATCCCCGGCGGCGGTCCCTTCGCCGACACTGTGCGCGCCGAGCAGCAGAGACTGGGCTATGACGAGCAGGCCGCGCACGAGATGGCGATGCTGGCGATGACGCAGTTCGGCCGCGCCCTTTGCGCCCTCGCCCCCGCGCTCACGCTCGCGCCGAGCCTTGATCGCATCGAGCGGATCTGCGAGGGCGGCGGGGTCGCGGTGGCGGTTCCCTGGCCGCTGCTCGCAACCGAGACAGAGCTGCCGGCGCGCTGGGACGTGACCTCCGATTCGATCGCGCTCTGGTTCGCGCGCCGGCTCAAAGCACCGCTTCTCCTGATCAAGTCGGTCAGCGCGCCCCCCGGCGCCGACCTTGCTGCGCTCGCCGCGGCGGGGGTGATCGACCGGTTTTTTCCCTCGCTCGCCGCCGGATTCCGCTTCCCGATCCATCTCGCCGGCCCCGCCGATCTGCCGGCTGGCAGCAGCCTCGATCCCGCGCGCCTGCCCGGCGCGGCACTTTTCGCGGCGCAATTCGCCTGAGATGGCGCGCGCGACGATAACCCCGCGCTGGGCCTGGGCGCTCACCGGCTCGGGGCATTTCTTCACCGAAAGCCTCGCGCTCATCCGCGAGCTTGACGCCGTCGATCTCTTCGTGAGCAAGGCGGCGGCCGAAGTCGTGCGGATGTATCGCGATCAGCTCATCCTGCCGAAAGGCTCGCGCCTGTTTCGCGACACCACCGCCTCCGCCGCCCCCGTCGGGCGGTTTTACGAAGGGTTTTATCACACCCTGGTGCTGGCGCCGGCGACCTCGAACACCGTTGCGAAATGCGTCGTCGGCATCGCCGACACGCTCGCCACCAACGTCTTCTGCCAAGCCGGGAAATGCCGTATCCCGACCATCGTGTTCGCCTGCGACAATGCGCCCGAACTCGAAACCCGCGCCCCCGGCGGGATGGTGAAGGTCTATCCGCGCCGCATCGATCTCGACAACACGGCGCGGCTGGCAAGCTTCGAGGCGACCGAGGTCGCGCTGTCGCTCGCCGATCTCGAGGCCGCGATCGCGCGGCGCAAGCGCGAGCGCGGCGCGGCGGATGGCTGAAAAACTGCTCCTGCTCACCGGCCATCTCGCCGAGCCGCGGCTCCGCCGCTTGGCCGAGACCGAACTCGGTGAGAGATTTTCGGTCCAAATCGTCAATATCGGCGTCAAGGTCGCGGCCTTGATGACGGAGGCTATTCTCCGCCGCCGGCTGCGCCCGCCGCTCGATGCCGACCGGGTGATTTTTCCTGGCCGCGCCGGGCTCGACGCCGACGCATTGTCTGAGCATTTCGGGGTGCCGTTCGTGCGCGGGCCGGACGAGATCGCCGATCTGCCAGCGTTTCTCGGCCTCAAGGCCGGGGCGCGCGATCTCTCGCGCTATGATATCCGCCTCTTTGCCGAGATCGTCGATGCGAGCGAGATGGATCGCGAGACGTTGCTCGCGCGGGCCCGCGCCCTCGTCGCCGAAGGCGCCGATGTCATCGATCTCGGCTGCCGGCCGGGTGCGGAATTTCCCGATCTCGCGGCCAAAATTGGCGATCTTCGCGCAGAGGGGATTGCGGTCAGCGTCGATTCCGGTGATCCCGCGGAGCTGCGCCAGGCGGCGCTGGCGGGTGCCGATTTTCTCTTGAGCCTCACCGAGACGACGCTCGAGATCGCCGCCGGCACCAGGGCGACCCCGGTTCTGATCCCGGCGCCGCATGGCGATCTCACCTCGTTGCGTCGCGCCGCCGCGAAGGCCGAGGCGATGGGATTGTCCTTTCTCGTCGATCCGATCCTCGATCCGATCCATTCCGGCTTGGCCGCCTCGCTCGCCCGCTATCACGAGACGCGGCGGCTTTTGCCACGCGCCGAAATCCTGATGGGAACCGGCAATCTCACCGAACTCACCGACGCCGATTCCGCCGGCGTCACCATGATGCTGCTTGGCGTCTGCTCCGAACTCGGCATTCGCAACGTGCTGACGGTGCAGGTCAGCCCGCACACCCGGCGGACGCTCGCCGAGCATGACGCGGCGCGGCGGCTGCTGTTTGCAGCGCGCGCTGACGGCGCGCTACCACGGTTTTATTCCGATGCGCTGTTGCAGGTCCATGATCGCGTGCCGTTCGCGCAAAGCGCCGCCGACCTCGCCGCCCTTGCGGCGGCGACCCGCGATGAGAATTACCGCATCATGGTGGCGGAAGACGGCCTCCATGTCTTCAACAACCATATCCACATCGTCCGCGAGGATGCGTTGTCCTGTTTTCCCGATCTCGCCCTCCCCGGCGATGCCGCGCATGCGTTTTATCTCGGCACCGAGCTTGCGAAGGCGGAAATCGCCTTTCGGCTCGGCAAGCGCTATGTCCAGGACGAGCCGCTCCGCTGGGGCGTTGCGATGCCCGAGGATGATCGCGCACGCACGCGGCTCGCCGAGGCCGGCCATACGCTGAGGGCAAAGCGCGATGCCGCTCATTCGTGAAATCATCGCAACGACCATCGGCGCCGATGGCACCCCCCATCTCGCGCCGCTCGGCCTGATCGCCGAGGGCGAAGGCTGGATCGCCGCCCCTTTTCATCCCTCGACGACGCTCGCCAATCTCCGCGCGGTGCCCGAACTGGTCGCGAATTACGTCGATGACGTGCGGATTTTCGCGGGCTGCCTCACCGGCCGGCGGGATTTTCCGCTGCTTGCCGCGGTACACCTTCGCCCGCCGCGCCTCGCCGCCGCGCTGGCCCACGCCGAGTTGCGGGTGGTCGCGATCGAGGAGGACGAAAACCGGCCGCGCTTTCATTGCGAGACCGTGTTCGAGGCGAGCCACGCGCCGTTCCGGGGTTTTAATCGCGCGCAAGCCGCCGTCATCGAGGCCGCGATCCTGCTCAGCCGCCGCCATCTCCTGCCGCCGGAGACGATCGCGGACGAAATGCGCCGCCTCGCGATCCCGGTTGCCAAAACCGCCGGCCCGGCCGAGGCCGCGGCCTGGGAATGGCTGGTGGCGGCGTTTGGCGCGGAGTGTACGTAGAGAAGTGCTTCTTTTTCTGAAGAAAAAGAAGCAAAAAGACGTTCTCCCGTTCTCTCGGAGCGGCAAGCGTCTTGCGCCATCGGCGTTGGGATGGCCGCCTGGCTCATTTCCGCGTAACCTTGCGCTAATCTTCTTGCCGCTAGGATGCCGCGCGGGCATCGCTATTTGAAGCAACGGACAATGAGCGAAACAGTGGATCACTCGGTCGTCGAGCGGCCGGCGGCGTCTTCGAAGGCGGGGCAGAACGCGCTTCTCGCGAAGACCGCGAAAGCGACCGGCTGGGTGATGATCTGGCGGTTTTTCACCCGCGGGATTGGCCTGATCAGCACGCTGATCCTGGTGCGGCTTTTGGTGCCGGCGGATTTCGGGCTGGTCGCGCTCGGCACCAGCTTCGCGCAGGCGATCGATGCGCTGTCCATCCTCGGCGTCGATGACGTTCTGATCCGCGAGAAAAATCCCGGGCGTGAGCTTTACGATACCGCCTTCACCCTCAATCTCATTCGCAATTTCGCAACCGCCCTGATCGTTGCGGCAACCGCGGTGCCGATCGCCGCGTTCTTCAATGAGCCGCGGCTCGCGCATGTGCTTTATGCGCTCGCCATCGCGACCGCGATCGAGGCGTTCGAGAATGTCGGCATCATCGATTTCCGCCGCGATATGGCGTTCGAGAAGGAGTTCCAGCTCCGCTTGCTGCCGCGGCTCGCCGGCACCAGCGTGACCATCGCGCTCGCCTTTCTCTGGCGCAGCTATTGGGCGCTGGTGGTGGGTATTCTGACCCTGCGCATTTCGCGGGTGGCGATGAGCTATGTCATGCACCGCTATCGCGCGCGGCTGTCGATCGCGGCGTGGCGGCACATCATCGGGTTTTCCGTCTGGACGTGGTTCATCAGCCTGATCGTTCTGGTGCGCGATCGCACCGGCAGTTTCGTCATCGGCCGTCTGCTCGGCCCGGCGCAGGTCGGGATTTTTTCGGTCGCCGGCGAGATCGCGAGCCTGCCGGGGACGGAGTTGGTGCAGCCGCTCTGCCGCGCTTGCTGGTCCGCCTTCGCGGTCGCGCGCCATACCGGGGAGAACATCGCCGAAACCTATCTCCGGGTGATCGGCACCACCACGCTCCTGGTGCTGCCGGCGTCGATCGGCATCGCGCTGGTCGCCGAGCCGGTGGTCTATCTCGCGCTCGGCGCGCGCTGGATGTCGGCGGTGCCACTGTTGCAGATCATGGCGGTGGGCGGCGTTTTCGCGGCGTTCGGGGCGATCGCCGGCACGGTTTTGAGCTCGCATGCCGTGCTCCGGCCGATGTTTCGCATCATCACCGTCTCCTATGTCATCGGTGCGCCGATCTTCATCGTGATGACGCTGAAATTCGGCCTTATCGGCGGCGCGTTCGGCGGGCTGCTCGGCAGCCTTGTGGAAATCGGGCTGATGACGCGGGTGTTGTTTCGCCGCTATGGCGTGACGCTGGCGGCGTTTTTCGCGCATATCTGGCGGCCGTTGCTGGCGTCGGCGGTGATGGCGGTGGCGCTACTCGGCAGCGGCTATGCGCATCCGCCGCCGGGCGCTGCGGCGTCTGCGCAGGTCACCGCGCTCGCGGTTCTGATCCCGCTCGGTGTGGTCGCTTATGGCGCGGCGCTGCTGGCCGCGTGGTTCGCCACCGGCCGGCCCGAGGGCGCGGAAACCGACTTCCTCGCCCTGCTGCGCCCGATCCTCGGCAAGCTGCGCAAGTCCATGTGAAGACAGAGCGAGCCGTGCCGGGGAAAGGTTTTTTGGCTCTTTTTTTCAAAAAAAGAGCCCTTCCCTCCCTTACCGCCGCGCCGCGCGCGCTTGATAGGCGGCGACTTCGCAGCCGACGGCGAGGTTGAAGGCCGCCGGGTCACCGAATGGCATGATCTGAGTCATCATGACGCCGGTGAGATTTTGCCCCGGATCGATCCAGAAATAGGTGTTGGCGACCCCTGACCAGGAGAGGCTGCCGGCGCCGCGCCCGGTTGGCAGCGGCTGGCGGTTGATGAGAAAGCCGAACCCCCAGCCGAAATCGATCCCAGGCGGCGGCTGGATTTCGAGCGCCATCTCGGGGATCACGCTCCGCACGATGCCGGCCTTGAGATCACCGATCTGGTTTTCGGCCATCCGCGCCACCGTCTCGGCTTTCAGGATGCGCGCGCCATCGAGTTCGCCGCCCCGCAGCAAGGCGCGGGTGAAACGCAGATAATCGCGTGGCGTCGCATAGAGCCCATGCCCGCCGGCGTGAAATTCCGGCGCCGGCGGCGGCGCGAAGGGGATTACGGCGAGCGTGCCGTCGGCGCCGCGGCTATGCATGCCGGCAACCCGTGCCGCACGGTTGGCATCGAGACCGAAGCCGGTATCGTTCATCCCGAGCGGGCCGGTGATGTTCTCGGCAATATAGGCATCGAGGCGCTCGCCGCTCGCCGCCTCCACGGCGCGGCCGAGCCAATCGGTGCTGATGCCGTATTCCCAGCGCTCGCCGGGGTCGAAGACCAGTGGCAGGTCGAGGGCGGCGAGCTGGCCGCTGGCGCCGCGCGGCAGCTTCTTGTCGCGGATATAACGCAGGATGTCGGCGTTGCCGAAATCATAGGCGAAGCCGGAGGTGTGGGTCAGAAGATGGCGGAGGGTGATCGGCCGCCGCGCCGGGCGGAGACGGGGCTGGCCGGCATCGTCGAACCCCTCCAGCACCGCGGGCGCGGCCAGCGCCGGCAAAACCGGCGCGATCGGCGCATCGATCTCAAGCTTGCCGCGTTCGACGAGCTGCATGGCCGCCGCCGAGACCACCGGCTTGGTCATCGAGGCAAGCCAGAACACGGTATCCGTCGTCATCGCGACGTCGCTGCCCTGGGCGCGTTTGCCGGCGGCGATTTCGGCGATCACCCCCTCGGCGTTGCCGAGGAGAAAAACGGCGCCGGGCACGCCACCACTTTCGACCGCCGCCTGAAGCAGCGCCGCCGGGCCGGCGCTCACGCCATGCGTCCTTGATAGAGGGCGCGTTCAAACGCCCCGTAGAGAGCGACGGCCTTCTGGTCGGCGAAGGGCAGGATTTGCATCAAAATCACTCCGGTAAGGTTGGCTGTGCGATCGATCCAGAAATAAGTGTTGCCCAATCCCGCCCAGGCGAGGCTGCCGGCCTTGCGGCCTTGCGGGCTGTCTTCGGTATTGATGAGAAAGCCGAGCCCCCATTTTTGGCGCATGCCGGGGAAGAAATCGACATCGTTGGAGAGGGCGGGCTGCACCGTTCGCAAAATCCCGGCCTCGAGATCGCCGATCTGGTTTTCCGCCATCAGGGCCACGGTCTCGGGGCGGAGGATGCGCACGCCATCGAGGGTGCCGCCGGCGAGCAACATGCGCAGAAAGCGGAGATAATCCCCGGCGGTGCCAAAAAGCCCGCCGCCGCCCATGAAGAATTCCAGCGGCTCGGTAGGCTCGAAATCGATCGGCGCGAGGCTGCCATCGGCTTGGCGTTGGTGCATGAGGACGCGCCGCGCCCGCGCCGCTGGGGTCAGGATGAAATCGGTATCGTTCATCCCGAGCGGGCCGAGGATATGGTCGCGGAAATGGGCTTGCAGCGTGCGGCCGCTCACCGCTTCCACCGCCCGGCCGACGAAATCGGTGTTGACGCCATAGGTCCAGCGCTCGCCGGGATCGAAGAGCAGCGGGGTTTGCAGCGCGGCGCGGCGGCGGGAAATGGCGTGCGGCACGCCGGCTTGCGCCATGACGCGGCCGATCTCGGCGTTCCACATGTCATAGCCGAAGCCGGCGGTGTGGGTGAGCAGATGGCGGAGGGTGATCGGCTGGCGCGCCGGGCGGAGGCGCGGCTGTCCCGCATCGTCGAACCCCGCCAGCACCGGGCGCTCGGCAAGCTCCGGCAGCACCCGCGCGATCGGCGCATCGAGCGCGAGCTTGCCTTCCTCGACGAGCTGCATCGCCGCGACCGAGGTGATGGCCTTGGTCATCGAGGCGAGCCAGAACACGCTGTCCGGCGTCATCGGCGCTTCACCATCGCGCCCGCGGCGACCGAACGCGCCCTGATAGATCACGCCGCGATCATCGGCGGCCAGCGCGACGACGCCAGGAACGTCGCCCGCGGTGACGGCATTTTCCAGCAGCGCGTCGATCGCGGCGGTCATGGCTTTGGGTTCCCTCTCAGGGTCAGGGTGTCCTCAGAGTCCCTTGCCGGTCAATACCCAGCGCAGCACGCCGGCGACCAGGATCGTCACCCCGGCGCCGAGGATCCAGAGAGCGAGAAACCAGGCAAGCCGCCGCCCCATCAATGATAATGCATGCCCGGCCGCACCTTGCCGCGGAACACCCAATAGGCGTAGCCGGTATAGGCGAGGATGATCGGCACCAGCACCAGAGCGCCGATGAGCAGAAAGCCTTGGCTCATCGGCGGCGCCGCGGCCTGCCAGATGGTGAGATCGGGCGGCACGATATAGGGGAAGAGGCTAATCCCGAGCCCGGCAAAGCAGAGCACGAACCAGCCGAGCACGGCAAAGAACGGCGTCGCGTCATGGCGGCGCGAGAGGCCGTGCCAGAAGGCCCAGGCGAGCAGCGCGACCAGGATCGGCACCGGGCTGGTGAGCGCGATCTCCGGCCAAGCAAACCAGCGCGCCATGAAACGCGGATTGAGCATCGGCGTCCACAGGCTGACGACGACGATCAGCGCCAACACGGCGACGCCGAGGGCGCGGGCATGGCGGCGACAGCGCGCCTGGAGATCCCCCTCGGTGCGCCAGATCAGCCAGGTCGCACCGAGCAGGGCATAGCCAGCCGCGACCGCGAGGCCGCAGAGAATGGTGAACCCGGTCACCCAGTCCCACCACCCGCCGGCATAGGCGCGGTTGGCGATGTGCACCCCCTGCACCAGCCCACCCAACGCGAGGCCCTGACAGATTGCGGCCAACAGCGAGCCGGCGGTGAAGGCGAAGTTCCACAGCCTTCGCCCCAGACGCGTGCGGGTTTTGAAGCGGAACTCGAAGGCGACGCCGCGCAGGACGAGGGCAAGCAACATGCCGATGATCGCGGCATAGAGCGCCGGCATCACCACCGCGTAAGCGAGCGGGAAGACCGCGAACAGCCCGCCGCCGCCAAGCACCAGCCACGTCTCATTGCCGTCCCAAACCGGCGCGACGGTATTCATCATCACGTCGCGATCGCCCTCGTCATGCTCGACGAGAAACAGGATGCCGACGCCGAGATCGAACCCGTCGAGCACGACGTAGGCGAGAATCGCGAAGGCCAGCAACCCGGCCCAGATCAGCGGTAGCGCGTCGGCCATGATGTTTCACTCGGCTGCGGTGGGCGGGATATCCTCGATGGCGCCGGCCGGGCCCGGCATCAGCCCGGCGGCGTGCGCTGGCGATTTCGGCACGCCACCTTCGCCGGGCAGCGGCGGGCGCGCCATCAGGCGGAGGAGAAACGTGATCCCGGCGCCATAGACGAGAAAATAAACGATGACGAAGGCGAGCAGTGACGTCGCAACCCCCGCCACCGCGATCGGTGAGGCGCTATCAATGGTGCGGAGCAGACCATAGACGGTATAGGGCTGGCGCCCGACCTCGGTCACCGTCCAGCCGGCGAGCACGGAAATGAACCCGGCCGGCGCCATCGCGACCATGATCCGATGGAGCCACGGCGTGTCATAGAGCCGGCCGCGCCAGCGCAGGAAAGCGCCGAGCAACCCGACGCCTGCCATTAGAAAGCCGAGCGCGACCATGATCCGGAAGGCATAGAAAACGACCGCGACCGGCGGCCGCTCGGCTGGCGGGAAGTCTCGCAAGCCCTTGATCGAGCCCGACCAGCTATGGGTCAGGATCAGCGAGCCGAGATGCGGGATGGCGATCTCGGCGCGGTTGGCCGCGGCTTTTTCATCCGGCACGGCGAACAGCACCAGCGCGTCACCCTCATCGCCGGTCGGATCGAACCAATCCCCCTCCATCGCCGCGACCTTCACCGGCTGATGCGCGAGGGTATTGAGGCCATGCGCGTCGCCGGCGAGGATCTGGACCGGCGCGACCACGAGCGCCATCCAGAGCGCCATGGAGAACATCACCCGCGCGCCCTCATTGGCGCGATCGCGGAGCAAATGCCAGGCGCCAACGCCACCAACCAGGAAGGCGACGCTGAGATAGGTCGCGAGCACCATGTGGACGAAGCGGTACGGGAAGGAAGGGGAGAAAATGATCGCGAGCCAATCGACCGGAAGGAAGCGGCCATCCGGCGTCATCGTGAAGCCGACCGGGGTCTGCATCCAGGAATTGACCACGAGGATCCAGAACGCGCTGATCAAGGTGCCGAGGGCGACGAGGCAGGTCGCGAGAAAGTGCAGGCCCCGCCCGACCCGGTTCATGCCGAACAGCATGACGCCGAGGAATCCGGATTCGAGGAAGAACGCGGTCAGCACCTCATAGCCCAGCGGCGGCCCGATCACCGGGCCGGCCTTGTCGGCAAAACTGCCCCAATTGGTGCCGAACTGGTAGGACATCACCACCCCGGAGACCACGCCCATGGCGAAGCCGATGGCGAATATCTTGCTCCAGTAATGGAACAGGTCGAGGAAAACCTGCCGCCCGGTGCGCAGCCACAGCCCTTCCAGCACCGCGAGGTAGCTGGCAAGCCCGATCGAGAAGGCGGGAAAAACGATATGGAAGCCAACGACGAAGGCGAATTGCAGCCGCGCGAGAAAGATCGCATCAAGGTGGCTCATCGCTAAATCCTCTCAGGCCTCCCCGTGCCTGCGAGATGGAACCGGCCGGCGGCGATTGTCAAGATCGAGCGGACCCGGTCGGGGATACCCCCCCGATTTCAAACGGTTTTGCCGTCGCCGCAGCCATCGCTCGCATGGGTCGCGCGCCAGCGGGCGCGGGCGACGTTGCTGGTCGGGGTCGGGGCGTGGCGGGCACAGAACGCCGCTTCCTGCCACCAGCGGCGCGGCAGGTCGCTACGGCGCTCGGGCACCAGCCCCTCCTTGCCGCCGCGGCGGAACCAGAAAACGCAGTCGGCACAGGCGGTGACCGCGGTTTGCTCGGGCGCGAGGGCCGCGGCGACCCCCTCGGCGCAGCCATCCTCGGCCGTGGTCTCCGGCCAATAACTGGTATCATCGACATGCTGGCCAGGCAGGGGCGCATGGCGACGGCAGAGACCATTCAGCGGCGAGAGCCGATCGAACGTCTTCCAGAAGACACAAGCCTGACACGTCACCAAGGACATCAGGGCACGCCTCGCTCAGCTTTTGTCGTCGTCCATCCCCGCTCGGGCGGCAGGCGCGGGCGCCGCGTTGCGCCGCGCCGCGTCTCCGCACCGGTCGCTGATATGGGTCGCCCGCCAATGGGCGCGGGTGACGGTGCGCCATTGCCATTGATATTCCGCGCGCGGTGCGCGGCGGATACAAAACCCCGCCGCGCGCCACCATTCCGCCGGTAGATCGGCGCGCCGCAGCGGGAGAACCCCTTGATCGGGATTATAGCGATGCCAAAAGACACAATCTCCGCACGATATCGCCTCGGGCGCGCCCGGCGCGGCTTTGCGGATGCCCTCGCCGCAGGCATTGGTCGCCAGCGTCTCCGGCCAGAAGCCGGTATCATCGGCATGCTGGCTGGGCGGCGGCGCGTAGCGCCGGCAGCTGCCGGCGTCCGGACCGAACGAGAACCAGAACGCGCAGTCCCGGCAAGTTACCACGGCAGGGGGCGAGGCAGGGGAAGGCTCCGGCTCGGCAACAGGCGTCATCAGCAATTCCTCCCCTTTATCGCGCCCCGACACAACAGCCTTGCCCGATCCTCGAAAGGATGTCCACCCTGGCGCTGCTCACATGATGAGAAAATGAGCCTGGATCAGCGGGCGCGGCAACCCATCGCGCCGGCGCGACGGCCAGGAGCGAGGATCAGAGCCCCGACAAGCAGAGCCCAGACGATCAGAGTCCAGACGATCAGAGCAATTTGAGCTGGGTCGCCGCCGATTTGCCGCGTTCCATGGTGATCTCGAAAGAGACTTTCTGGCCGTCATTCAGCCCTTGCAAGCCGGCCTCATGCACCGCGGTGATATGCACGAAGACATCCTTGCCGCCATCCTGCGGCATGATGAAGCCATACCCCTTGGTGGCATTGAACCATTTCACCGTACCTGTTGGCATGCACGCGCCCCCTTAGATCTTTGCTATCATTGAACGAAATCCCACGCTGTGCGCAGGTGTTGAGCGGCTCGCCACTTTCGTTCGGCAAGGCCACATTGCCGGCCCACTCTCCGGGCCAGCGCAGTAAACAAAACGCCCCGAGGCAAAACACGCTGGGCGCAGCGGGTCACACCCGCCACGCCCAGCGTGCCATTGCTCTGCAGCCCAAACAAGGGACAGCCTCGGCAGCGAACGAAAGCTGCTTTAAGCGACGCGGAGGTTGGTGGCCGCGGCCTTGCCACGCTCCATCACGACCTCATAGGTCACTTTCTGGCCTTCGTTCAGGCCGCGCAGACCCGCCGCCTGAACGGCGGTGATATGCACGAAAACATCCTTGCCGCCATCCTGCGGCACGATGAAGCCGAAGCCCTTGGTGGCATTGAACCATTTGACAGTACCGGTAGCCATGTCTCTCACTCTCCGTCTATGCCGCCCCGCAACAGCGCGGGGCGCGAGGCAATCGGGCTGGTTGAACGTCTTGAAGGCACCCGAAGACGGAAGCGCAGCAAGAGAAGCCAAACGGCGATCGCGCCCTATCTCGCGCAGAATCCCGTGCGTTTGTCAATCACAACCGGAATTGCGCGCGGGTCGGGGGAGGGGGGGGCAGGAGCCGGGGCGATCGCGGCGGGCAAACGAAAGCGGCGGACCCGAAGGCCCGCCGCCTAGCATCTGCGATCCCGGCGCCGCCCTGGTTCGGCGCGCCGGGAGGGTCGGATCAGAAATCCATATCGCCCATGCCACCGCCCGGCGGCATCGCCGGCGGCGCTTTCTTCTCCGGCTTCTCCGCCACCATCGCCTCGGTGGTGATCAAGAGACCGGCGACCGACGCGGCATCCTGCAACGCCGAGCGCACGACCTTGGTCGGGTCGATGATGCCGGCCTTGACCAGATCCTTGAACTCGCCGGACTGGGCATCGAAGCCCCACGCGTGATCGTCCTTGTCGAGCACTTTGCCGGCGATCACCGCGCCATCCTCGCCGGCATTCTCGGCGATCTGGCGAAGCGGCGCCTGCACCGCCTTGCGCACGATGTCGATGCCGAAGCGCTGATCCTCGTTATCGGCCTTGAGCTTGGCGAGCACGAGCGAGGCGCGGGCGAGCGCGACACCGCCGCCGGGCACGATCCCTTCCTCGACCGCGGCGCGGGTCGCATGCAGCGCGTCATCGACGCGGTCCTTGCGCTCCTTCACCTCGACCTCGGTCGAACCACCGACGCGGATCACGGCGACGCCGCCGGCGAGCTTCGCCAGCCGCTCCTGCAGCTTCTCGCGGTCGTAATCGGAGGTGGTTTCCTCGATCTGGGCGCGGATCTGGTTGCAGCGGCCGGTGATGTCGGCCTTCTTGCCGGCGCCTTCGATGATCGTCGTATTCTCTTTCTCGATCAGGACGCGCTTGGCTTTGCCGAGCATATTGAGCGTCACGGTCTCGAGCTTGATGCCGAGATCGTCGCTGATCACCTGCCCGCCGGTGAGGATCGCGATGTCTTCCAGCATCGCCTTGCGGCGATCGCCGAAGCCCGGCGCCTTCACCGCCGCGACCTTGAGGCCGCCGCGCAGCTTGTTGACGACCAGCGTCGCCAACGCCTCGCCCTCGACGTCTTCTGCGATGATCAACAGCGGCCGGCCGGATTGCACCACCGCTTCAAGGAGCGGCAGCATCGGCTGGAGGCCAGAGAGCTTCTTCTCGTGGATCAGGATATAGGGCTGATCCAGCTCGGTGATCATCTTTTCCGAGTTGGTGATGAAATAGGGCGACATGTAGCCGCGGTCGAACTGCATGCCCTCGACGACGTCGAGCTCGGTCTGGATGCCCTTGGCTTCCTCGACCGTGATCACGCCCTCGTTGCCGACCTTCTGCATCGCTTCCGCGATCATCTTGCCGATCTCGGCCTCGCCGTTGGCGGCGATCGCGCCGACCTGCGCGGTCTCCGCTGGCGTCGTGATCTTCTTCGAGTGCTTCTTGATCTCCTCGACGACGGCGGTGACCGCCTTGTCAACGCCGCGCTTGAGATCCATCGGGTTCATGCCGGCGGCGACCGCCTTCAGCCCCTCGCGCACGATCGCCTGGGCGAGCACCGTCGCCGTCGTGGTGCCGTCACCGGCGATGTCGTTGGTCTTGCTCGCGACCTCGCGCACCATCTGCGCGCCCATGTTCTCGAACTTGTCGGCAAGCTCGATTTCCTTGGCGACGGTGACGCCGTCCTTGGTGATCCGCGGCGCGCCGAAGCTCTTGTCGATGACCACGTTGCGACCCTTGGGGCCGAGCGTCACCTTGACCGCATCGGCCAGGATATCGACGCCGCGCAGCATGCGTGCGCGGGCATCGGCCGAAAAGCGAACGTCCTTAGCAGCCATTTTCGTTGGTTTCCTTCGTGTTCAGAGACGATATGCGAGGCGGTGTCGCGTCAGGCGGCTTTCTTCTTGGCCGTGCTGCCGTCGATCACGCCCATCACGTCGGACTCCTTCATGATCAGCAGCTCCTCGCCGTCGAGCTTGACCTCGGTGCCCGACCATTTGCCAAACAGCACGATGTCGCCGGCCTTGACATCGAGCGGCACCAGCTCGCCACGCTCGTTGCGGGCGCCCGGGCCGACGGCGATGACCTCGCCTTCCATCGGCTTTTCCTTGGCGGTGTCGGGAATGATGATGCCGCCGGCGGTCTTTTCCTCGGCGTTCAGCCGGCGGACCACGACCCGGTCGTGCAGGGGACGGAACTTCATGCGGATCGCTCCTGAAATTTCTGTTGAATTTAGGCCAACAGGTCAGCCCCACGGGCAGGCGGGGCAACGGTTGCTAGCACTCCCCCTTGGAGAGTGCTAGCGATGTAGGAGAGTTGCCGCGGCCTGTCAAGCGTTTGGCAGCACTCTCGCCGAGTGAGTGATAAGCTTATGATTTCATGACGTTTTTTATTGAAGCGCGGCACGTTTCGGCTAGCATCATGGGCACCGCACGGACCCATTGCGCGGGCGCCGGCGGAGATCGTCAAGACCTAGCCGGAGATCGTGCATGAACCTCTCGAACCAGTTGCGGCACTATCGCCTGACCACCGCCGAAATTCTCTACCACATGCCGGACCATCCCGGCGTCCTGCAAAGCTTCATCTGGCAGGATCTCGACCTTGCGCCACGCTTTCCGGTTTTGCACCGCTTCCTCGATTTCTGGCGCCGCGACATCGAAGGAAGGCTCCACTCGGTGCGTGTCGCCTCGGCCGAGCTGGTTACGCCGGGGGAAATCCGCGCGGTCGGGCATCTTCTGCGTCTCCAGTAGCGTTCGGGTCAGCCCGCCAGAAGGCCCAGCCAAGCCCGGCGGCGGCGGCGAAAAGGCCGAGCCCGAGCGCAAGACGCATCGGCGCGCCGATCGCGACGCCGCCGCCGAGAAGGGCGAAAATCACCGTCTGCGGCAGGTAACCGAGCAGGCTCGCGGTGAGGAACGGCCCGGCGGCAAGGCCGGCGGCGCCGGCGATGAGGTTGAGCGCGAGATTATTGCCAACCGGCAACAGCCGCAGCATCAGGGTCGCGCGAAACGGTGCCGCGATCAGGCGGCGCGCGAGACCTGCGCCGCGGCCGGCGCCGAGCCATCGGCGCGCCCCCTGCCCCACCAGCGCCCGCGCCCAAGCATAATTCGCAGCACAGCCCAGCATTTGCGCTGCCATCGCGAGGGCGATACCGGGCCAGATGCCGAACCCGAAGCCGGCGGCGAACGCCACCGCCTGGCGCGGCATGCCGATCGCGACCGCCGCCGCGCCGGCGAGCAGAAACGCCCCACCGCCCATTGGGCTGGCAACGAACCCGGCCTCCGCGTGCGGCAGTAACCGCCAAGCGAACCCGGCGGCGAGCAGGCCGGCGAGCAAAAGCCCCGGCCGCCATAGCATCCGCCGAGCCACAAGGGCGCCGGAGCGGGGGGAACGTCGTGGCACGGGCGCGGCCATCACCACCGCAAACCGGTCAGAGCGCGAGCATCTGCCCGGCGCCGATGGCGGCGAAAAAACTCGCAACCCCGCCAATCTCGACGCCAGGGAGGAGTGCGGCGGGCGCGATCGCGGCAGCGGCAAGACCCGCCTCGCAGGCGATCAGCCGCACCCCCAACTCGCGCGCGGCGTCACGCAGCTCCGCGAACCCGGCAACCCCCCGCTCGCGGATCACCGCATCCCGCGCCGCATCCGCGAGCGCCGACCAATCGGCGCAGAGGGCGCGGCAGCCGTCATTGGTCGCGAACAGGACGACCGTGCGCCCCAGCGCCGCAGCCCCGCTGGCGAGCACGAAGGCGTAATGCGCCCGCTCATGCGTGCCCGCGAGCAGGAGAATCCCGAGCGGCTCACCCGCCACAGACGCTCTCCGCCGCCGCGCGCGGCGCGGTGATCGTCGGGTGCGCGCCACACAGCGCGCAATCGGGATCGCGCCGCAAGGCGATGGTGCGAAACCGCGCAGCCAGCGCATCCCAGAGCAAAAGCCGCCCGGCGAGGCTTTCGCCGATGCCGGTGATCTCCTTCAGAACCTCGGTCGCCTGCAGCGTCCCCATCACCCCGGTAACGGCGCCGAGCACGCCGGCCTCGCTGCAGCTCGGCACCTCGCCCGGCGGCGGCGGCTCGGGGTAAAGGCAGCGATAGCAGGGGCCATCAGGGCGAAAGACCGCGAGCTGGCCTTCGAAGCGCAAGACCGCCGCCGAAACCAGCGTGCGGCGGGCGAGAAAGGCCGCGTCGGCGACGAGAAACCGGGTCGCGAAATTATCCGAGCCATCGCAAACGATATCGTAGTCCGAGATCAGCGCGAGGGCGTTGTCCGCGTCCAAGCGCGTTGCGTGCTCGACGATGGTGACGAGCGGGTTGAGCGCCCGCGCCGCCTTCGCCGCCGAGCGGGTCTTGGCCTCGCCGATCCGCGCCGTGGTGTGCGCGACTTGGCGCTGGAGATTGGAGAGTTCCACCCGGTCGTCATCGACGATGCCGATCCGCCCGACGCCGGCGGCGGCGAGATAAAGGAGCAGCGGCGAGCCGAGGCCGCCGGCGCCGATGATCAGGACACGCGCCGCGCGCAGCCGCGCCTGGCCGATCGCGCCGACCTCACCAAGCAGGATATGGCGGGAATAGCGTTGCAGCTCGTCTTCGCTGAAATCGAGGTCCATGGCCCGCTCCCGCACCCATCATGCCACCACGATATAGGGCATTGCCAGGCGGGATCGAAGGGCGGCATGAAGGTGCCATGAGTGAGCGGGCCGATCACGCGCTGGTCTTATTCTCGGGCGGGCAGGATTCGACGATTTGCCTTGCCGACGCGCTGGCGCGCTATCCTTACGTCGAAACCGTCGGCTTCCGCTATGGCCAGCGCCATGCGGTGGAACTCGCCTGCCGGCCGGTGATCCGCGAAAAACTCGCCGCCATGGCGTTTCCCGGCCGGCTCGGCGCCGATCATCTGATCGATCTCGGGCCGGCGATGGCGGCGATCGGCGACACCGCGCTCACCAGCGAGGCGGCGATCGCGCTCGGCGCGGACGGGCTCCCCAACACGTTCGTCCCCGGGCGCAATCTCCTGTTTCTGACGCTGGCCGCGGCGCTGGCTGCGCGCCGTGATCTTCGGCGCATCGTCGGCGGCATGTGCGAGACCGATTATTCCGGCTACCCCGATTGCCGTGACGATACCATCAAGGCCATGCAGCTCGCCCTCAATCTCGGGATGGGCCGGCATTTCGTGCTCGAAACCCCGCTGATGTGGCTCTCCAAAGCCGAGAGCTGGCGGCTCGCGGAAGAACTCGGCGGCGAGGCGCTTCTCGCCCTGATCGTCGAGGAGACCCATACCTGCTATCTCGGCGAACGCGGCGCGCGGCATGAATGGGGCCATGGCTGCGGCACCTGCCCCGCCTGCGTCTTGCGCGCCAGCGGGTATCGCGCCTTTCGCGAAGGTGGGCCGGCCGGCGCGTGAAAATCGTCGAGATCACCAGCGTCGATTACGCGCTCTGGCATTTCGTGATGCCCTTGATGCGGGCGATGCGCGCGGCCGGGCACGAGGTGATCGGCGTCTGCGCCGAGGGGCCGCATCTCGCGGACGCCCGCGCCGAAGGGTTTCGCATCCTCACCGTCCCGATGGCGCGCAGCCTGTCGCCGGCGGCGCAATGGCGGGCGTTTTGGGCGCTTTATGCGCTTTTGCGGGCGGAAAAACCCGATCTCGTGCACGGCCATATGCCGATCAGCGGGCTTTTGGCACGGTTTGCCGCCCGCCTCGCTGGCATCCCGCGCATCGCCTATACCTGCCATGGATTTTTGTTCAATCAGCCGGGGCCGCTCTGGCGCCGCGGCCTCGCGCTCATGCTCGAATGGCTCGGCGGGCGTGTGACCGACATCTATTTCACCGTTTCCACCGAAGAAGCGGCCGATGCCAAGCGGCTTCGCATCGCCCGCGCGCCGATCGCGATCGGCAATGGCCGCGACCCGGCGCGCTATCACCCCGATCCGGCGGCGCGGGCGCGGATCCGCTGCGAACTCGGCGTCCCTGAAGATCGTGTCGTCGTCATCATCATCTCGCGCCTCGTCCGCCACAAGGGCCACCCGGAATTGCTCTCGGCGATGCGCGCGGTGCCGGATGCGGAATTATGGGTGGTCGGCGAACGGCTCGCGACCGATCACGGCGCCGATCTCGAGCCCTATTTCGCCGCCGCCGGGCTCGGCGCGCGGCTCCGGCGGCTCGGCTATCGCGCCGATATCCCGGCGCTTCTCGCCAGCGCCGATATTTTTGCCCTGCCCAGCCATTTCGAGGGGCTGCCAATGTCGGTGATCGAGGCGATGCTCTGCGGGCTGCCGGTCGTCGCGACCGCGATCCGCGGCCCGCGCGAGCAGGTGATCGATGGCGAGACCGGGTTTCTGGTGCCGCCGCGCGCCATCGCCCCGCTCGCCGAAGCGCTTGCGCGCCTTGCCCAAGATGCCGCGCTCCGCGCCCGCATGGGCACGGCGGCGCGGGCGCGGGCGGAAGCGCTCTATGATGAGGCCAAGGTGATCGCGCGCACGCTTGAGCATCTCGGCCTCTCGGTCTATCCCGCCGCGAGCCAAGCCGGAGAGCAGACATGACCCGCGAGACCGATCTCGTTCCCATCCGCCGCGCCTTGATCTCGGTTTCCGACAAGACCGGGCTCCTCGATCTCGCGCGCGCGCTCGCCGCGCGCGGCGTCGAAATTCTTTCCACCGGCGGATCGGCGCGGGCGCTCGCGGGCGCCGGGATCGCCGTCCGCGAGGTCTCAGACCACACAGGATTTCCCGAAATTCTCGACGGCCGCGTCAAAACCCTGGTGCCGCAGATCCATGGCGGCATTCTCGGCCGCCGTGACCTCGCGTCCCATCAGGCCGAGATGGCGGCGCACGCGATCGCGCCGATCGACCTCGTCGTCGTCAATCTCTACCCGTTCGAGGCGACCGTCGCCGCCGGTGCGTCAGCGGAAGATTGCGTCGAAAACATCGATATCGGCGGCCCGGCGCTGATCCGGGCGGCGGCCAAAAACCATGAGTTCGTCGCCGTGCTCACCGATCCCGCGCAATACCCGGAAGCGATCGCGGCGATTGCGGCGCATGGCGGCTTGCCGCGCGCGGCCCGCGTCGCGCTTGCCGGCGCCGCCTACGCCCGGACAGCGGCCTATGACGCGGCGATCGCCGCCTGGTTTGCGCGCGGCGAAACCTTCCCCGCGCGCCTGACGCTAAGCGGCGTCCGCGCGCAAACCCTCCGCTACGGCGAAAACCCGCATCAGGCGGCGGCATTTTATCGCAGTAACGAGCGCCCCGGGGTCGCGACCGCGCGGCAGATCCAGGGCAAGGAACTCTCCTACAACAATCTCAACGACACCGATGCCGCCTTCGAATGCGTCGCCGAGTTCGAGGAGCCGGCGGTGGTGATCGTCAAACACGCGAACCCCTGCGGGGTTGCGCGCGCCGAGACGCTGGCGGCGGCATGGGAGCGGGCGCTCGCCTGCGATCCGGTCTCGGCCTTCGGCGGCATCGTTGCCGCGAACCGCCCGCTCGATGCCGAGGCCGCCGCGCGGATCGCCGCGATTTTTACCGAAGTGATCATCGCGCCCGACGCCACCCCCGAGGCACAGGCGATTTTGGCGCGAAAGAAAAATCTCCGCCTCTTGCTTACCGGCGGCTTGCCCGATCCCGGCGCGCCGGGGATATTGGTCAAATCGCTCGCCGGCGGGTTTCTCGCCCAGACCCGCGATCATGGCCGGATCACGGCACATGACCTCACGATCGTGACGAAGCGCGCGCCATCCGCCGCGGAAATCGCCGATCTCCTGTTCGCCTTCCGGGTTTGCAAGCACGTCAAATCGAACGCCATCGTCTATGCCAAGGCGGGGGCGACGGTCGGGATCGGCGCCGGGCAGATGAGCCGTGTCGATAGCGCCCGCATCGCCGCCTGGAAGGCCGCCGAAGCGGCCAAAACGGCGGGCTTGGCGGCGCCGCTCACGGCCGGCAGTGTGGCCGCGTCCGACGCGTTCTTTCCCTTCGCCGACGGGCTGGAAGCGGTCATCGCGGCGGGGGCAACGGCGGTGATCCAGCCCGGCGGCTCGGTTCGCGATGCCGAAGTGATCGCAGCCGCCGACGCCGCCGGCATCGCCATGGCGTTTACCGGCATGCGCCATTTCCGGCATTGAACCTGCCGTGAGGACGCCGGAAGGCAAAGGCAGGATCTTCTTTTTCTGAAGAAAAAGAAGCAAAAAGACTTTTGTCCCGTTTTCTCGGAGTTGCCAATACCTCGGCATGGGCAGTGCCTGCGGCACTGCCCAACGGACAAAAGTTTTTTGGTTCTTTTTTTCAAAAAAGAACCCTTCTCATTTTCGACTTACGGCAGCAAAACCGTGCTGCCGGTGGTCTGGCGGGCCTCTAGCGCCCGGTGCGCGGCTTCGGCTTCCCGCAGGGGAAATGTCTGATTGACCATGATCTGCACCGCGCCGCTTTGGACCACGTCGAACAGGTCTTGCGCGCTCCGCTCGAGATCGGCGTGTTTCGCGGTGTAGGTCGCGAGACTGGGGCGAGTGAGATAGAGGCTGCCCTTGGCGCCGAGCATCCCGACATCGATCGGCCCTGCGGGGCCGGAGGCATTGCCGAAGCTCACCATCAGCCCGAGCGGCGCGAGACTGTCGAGGCTCGCCATGAAACTGTCCTTGCCGATACTGTCATAGACCACCGGCACCATCGCCCCGCCGGTGATGCGCTTGACCTCCGCGGGCAGGCACTCATAGCCGATCACCACCTCGGCGGCGCCATGCGCGCGGGCGAGTTCGGCTTTCGCCGGGGTTGAAACCACGCCGATCACCCGCGCCCCGAGATGTTTCCCCCATTGACACATGATCAGGCCCACCCCGCCGGCAGCGGCGTGGACGACGATGGTATCACCGGGTTTGACGACATAGGTGCGGCGCAGGAGATATTGCGCCGTCATTCCTTGCAGCATCATCGCCGCGGCGGTGCGGAAATCGATCCCATCGGGGAGCTTGACCAACCGGTCGGCGGCGATCGAGCGCTCGGTGGCATAGGCGCCGATCGGCCCCGAGGCATAGGCGACGCGATCGCCAACCGCGAGATGGGTAACCCCCGGCCCGACCGCGGTGACCACGCCGGCGCCTTCCATGCCCAGCGTCGCCGGCATGGTGGGCGATTTATAGAGCCCGGTGCGGTAATAGACGTCGATATAGTTGAGGCCGACCGCCTCGTGGCGGACCCGCGCCTCGCCCGGCCCGGGCTCGGGCAAGGGTACCTCCTCCCAGCGCATGACCTCCGGGCCGCCATGGGTGTGAATACGGATCGCGTGCGTCATCTCGATCTCCGTCAATGCCCGGCGATCATGCCGGAAGGAAGGGATTGGCTCAGGCGCCGCTCATGGTCGAGCAGCCAGGTCTTGGTCTCAAGCCCGTCCGGGGCGGAATAGCCGCCCAATCCGCCCGCCGCCACCACGCGATGGCAGGGGATGAGAATGGGCAGCGGATTGGCGCCATTGGCGCGGCCGACGGCGCGGGCAGCGCTTCGCAGCGTCGTCGCGAGTTCGCCATAGGTGCGGGTCGCGCCGAACGGAATGCGGCGGAGTTCGCCCCAGACGCGGCGCTGAAAGGCGGTGCCGTGTGGCGCGAGCGGCAGATCGAAATCCGCCGCCGAGGCCAAGCCATCGAAATAATCCTGCAACCGCGCACGCGCCGCGCGAAGGAGCGGTGTCTCCGCCTGATCGCGCCCCCAGCCCCAATCGAGCGCCACCAGCGCGCCTTCCTCCTCGGAAAGCGTGAGGTCGCCGATCGGCGTGTGCAATGAGAGCTGCGGCATCGCTTACGTGTTCCTCCACATCTTGGCCCGCGGCAGCGAACGAGGCGGGATGCGAGCCCCGCCGGCGTCGCTTGTCAAGCGCCCGCGTGCCCGCCGCCGGCAATCACGCGGCATAGGCGGCGCCGAAGGGAATGGCGGCGAAAAGCCGCGAAATTGGATCTTGCGCCCGCATTTTTAGATTTACAAATCGTTAAATTTGAGTCACGCTTGTCACGTCGAATTGGGTTTTCATGGAAAGGCACTGCGATGTCGTTGCGCCGGGCGCTCGTCTTCTTCCCCGCCGCGCTGTTGCTGATGGCGGGTGCGGCGCATGCGCAAAACAACGAGCCGCCCCCCCTGGGTGCCATTCTCGACCTCAATGGCCAGCCCATCCCCTATGCCGCGCCGCAAGGCTATTCGGTGGATTTCACTGCCGGTGTCGCAAATACCGCCATCACCTTTGCTTTCCGCGATGATCCGGCGTTTATCTCGTTTTCGGATGCCTCGGTGATCAATCTGACCGCCGGCAATGGCGTCAATCTTCTCACCAACGGCGATTTCAGTGGTGGCACCTATAGCGATAACGGGAACAGTTTGACGCCGATTGGCTGGACTTATGCCAATGTCTATGGTGCGAGCTTCGGGGGCGTGGTTAGCGCCGGGTGCGGCGTTGGCGGCGGGGATTGCTGGCGTGATGGCGCCGTTGGGGCCTATGACGCGATCAGCCAGACCATCGCGACCACGGTCGGTGATAATTATCAGATTTCCTTCGATGTCCAGGAAAGTTCCGGGCTAGCCGATTTCTCAAGCCTCAGCACCAATGGGCAAACTGGGACTTCTGGGAACGGCATCGACGTTCTTGCCTATGCCCAGGCCGGTCTGCCACCGGCGAATGTGCCGGAGCCGGCGAGCCTTTCTCTGCTTGCCGCCGGCGCTGTTGGCGCCTTCCTCGCCCGCCGCCGCCGCGCGGCCTGAGCAAACCGGGCCGTGCCACCGGCGCGGCCCCAGGGAAAAGTTTTTTGGTTCTTTTTTTCAAAAAAGAACGTCTTTCCTTGGCCTCGCCCTATCCCGTTATCAGCGCCACAAGCGCCGCAGGCGTGGTGACGGGAAGGCCGCAGGTCTGGCGGCGGCAGAGCATCGCCGCCGCTTTGTCGGCGGCTTTGCCGAAAGCCGGATGGTCGGGCGAAAGCGCGGTCTCGGGGCCGATCGCGAGCACACTCAGGGTTGGGTCGGGGTTCGCGCGGGCGACGTTGAGGAGTGCCGCCCGAGCCGGGTCGTCGGGCCGGCCGGTGACGATGATCGTCCCGCCCTCGGCGAGCAAGGTTGCGGCGGCAAGGAGGGTCGGGCAGGCCTGAAGCATCTCTTCCCGACCGCTGAAAGCCGCCAATAGCGCCTCCGCCCGCTCGCGCCAGAGTGCCGCGCCGGTAAGGTGATAGAGGCGGGCGAAAACCTCCGCCATCAGGCCGTTGCCCGAGGGCGTCGCGTTATCGGCGACGATGCGGGGGCGGATGTCGGCGCCGAGCGGGATATCCGTCGCGTCGGCGGCGGTCGCGTAATAGGCGCCGGCGCCATCGCCGAACCAATGGAGCGCAACCTCGGCGAGGCGTTCGGCGTCGGCGCGATAGGCGGGATCGCCGGTCGCCTCGAAAAGCGCAAGCGCGGCGCGGGCCATCGCCGCCTGATCGTCCAGCAGGCCGGCGGCGAAAACTTCTCCCGCTCGCCAGGCATGCGCAACCCGCCCATCATGATCGGCGAGGTTCGTCATGATGGCACGATAGGTGGTTTCGGCCTCGGTGAGCCAGGCGGGCTGGTGAAACACCGCGCTCGCGCCGGCGAGGGCGGCGATCATCAAGCCGTTCCAATCGGCCAGCACCTTGTCATCGCGCCCTGGGCGGATGCGGCGCGCGCGATGGGCGCGAAGGCGCTCGCGCGCCCGTGCGAGAAGCGCTTCGTCCTCTTCGCTGCCGCGCGCGGTGACGCGGCGGAGAATGGTATGCCCCTCCCAATTGCCGTCTGCCGTCACATCATAGGCGGCTTTGAACGCCGGGCTTTCGGCGCCGAGCACGGCATCGATCTCGGCTTCGCGCCAGACATAGAATTTCCCCTCTTCGCCCTCGCTATCGGCATCTTCGGAGGCGGCGAAGGCGTGGCCGCCCGGCAGGGCGACCCGCATGTCACGCGCGAGCCAAGCGGCGATGCCGGAGGCCGCCTCGGCCAATAGCGGGTCTGGCGCGCGGGCGGCGGCGAGGCTCAAGAGGTCGAGAATTTGCGCGTTGTCGTAAAGCATTTTCTCGAAATGCGGGACGAGCCAGATGGCGTCCGTCGCGTAGCGGGCGAAGCCGCCGCCGAGATGATCATGGATGCCGCCGGCCGCGAGTTTTTTGAGCAAAAGCGTGACCGCGGCGATGCCGTTCGCCGCGTTGCCGATCATTCCCTGCTGCCAGAGAAAGCGGAAAATCGGCGCGTTGGGAAATTTCGGGGCGCCACGGAGCCCGCCCTCGATCGGATCGCAGGCGGCGAGAAGCCGGTCCGTGGCGCGCGCGATGGCGTCCGGCGCGATGGCGCCGCCAGGATGGGCGCGGGCCATGGCGGCGAGGGCGCCGGTCAGGCTTGCGGCACTTTTGGCGATCGCCGCGCGGTCTTGTTCCCAGGCGCGCGCGAGCGCTTCCAGCACCTGCCGGAAGGAGGGTTTGCCCCAGCGCGGCTCGGGCGGAAAATAGGTGCCGCCCCAGAACGGCGCGCCGTCCGACGTCAGGAACATGGTGAGCGGCCAGCCGCCCTGCTCGCCCATCGCGTGCAGCGCCTGCATATAGAGATGATCGATGTCCGGGCGCTCCTCGCGATCGACCTTGATGGCGACGAAAGCCTGGTTGATCAGCGCCGCTATGGCCGGATCCTCGAACGATTCATGCGCCATGACGTGGCACCAGTGGCAAGCGGCATAGCCGATGGAAAGCAGGATCGGCCGTCCGCTCACCCGCGCCTCGGCCAGCGCCGCCTCACCCCAGGGACGCCAGGCGACGGGGTTATCGGCGTGCTGGAGCAGATAGGGGGAACGCGCTTGGCGAAGCTGGTTACCAGATTGGGCCACAATGTTTTTCCTTTACGTCTCGGCGCCGTGGCGCCGCAGGCACCACTCATCGGGGAAAAGTTTTTTGGTTCTTTTTTTCAAAAAAGAACGTCTTTTCCCTTCCCGCGCGCGCCTTGGAAAGTTCATACCATCCGCTAGATAAGCGCAAGCTGCTCGGCTGTCGGCGCGGCGGAGGCAGGGACATCTCGACATCATGGCAGGCCGTCTGGCGGATGATCCGCCGCTCTATTTTTCCGCCCATCTCTTTGTTTGCTGCAACCGGCGGCCCGAGGGCCATCCGCGCGGCAGTTGCGCGGCCAAGGGGTCAGAGCGGCTGCGCGATTATATGAAGGCACGCGCCAAAGAGATGGGGCTGCGCGGGGTTCGGGTGAATAGTGCGTTGTGTCTCGACCGCTGTGAGCTTGGTCCCTGCCTCGTCATTTACCCAGAGGGGGTATGGTATAAAATCGCGACCCCGGCCGATATCGACCGCGTGCTGGAAAGCCATGTGCGTGATGGCAAACGGGTGCAGGCGCTGATGTTGCCAGCGGCAGGGAACGAATAGAGGCGCGGCGTTGGCGGAACACGAGGACACGATCTTCGCCCTCGCCTCCGGCGGCGGCCGCACGGCGGTCGCGGTTCTGCGGATCAGCGGCGAGAAGAGCGGGGCGTTGCTCGATGCGCTCTGCGGCCGCCGGCCACCACCGCGCCGCGCGAGCTTGCGGCGGGTTCGAGATGCAAGCGGCGAGACGCTGGACCAGGCGCTGGCGCTCTGGCTTCCCGGCCCCGGCACCTATACCGGCGAGGATAGCGCGGAGCTGCATCTGCATGGCGGCCCGGCGGTGATCGAGGCGGTGGCGGAGGCGTTGATCGCGGCCGGCGCGCGGCCAGCCGAGGCCGGAGAATTCACCCGCCGCGCGTTTTTCAACGGTCGCATGGACCTGACCGCGGCCGAAGCGGTTGCCGATCTCGTGGAGGCGGAAAGCGCCGAGCAGCGACGTCAGGCTTTGCGGCAGATGGAGGGGGCGCTCGGGGCGCTCTATGAGGATTGGTCGCAACGGCTGATGCGGGTTTTGGCACAGCAGGAGGCGCTCATCGATTTCCCGGACGAGGATCTGCCGGCCGATGTCGCGCGCCGGCTGGCAACGGAGATGGCGACCTTGGCGGCGGAGATCGCGGCGCATCTCAACGATAATCGTCGCGGCGAGCGCACCCGGGAAGGGCTCAGGATCGCCATCATCGGTCCACCCAATGTTGGCAAATCGAGCTTGATCAATCGCTTGTTGGCGCGCGATGTCGCCATCGTCTCCGATCTTCCGGGCACGACGCGCGACGCGCTCGAGGCACGGCTGGTGCTCGGCGGCATGGTGATGACGGTGATCGATACCGCGGGGCTGCGCGAAACCGAAGATCGGATCGAGGCCGAGGGCGTTCGTCGTGCCCGCGCCCGCGCCGCCGAGGCCGATATCGTGCTCGCCATGCACGACGCCTCTCAGCCGGAAGCGGTATTGGACGCCGCAGCTATGCCGCACGCCGGCGAGGTGATCTTGGTCGCGAACAAGCTCGATCTCGCGTCGGGGCGCGATATCGGCGATGCGATCGGCGTGAGCGCGCTGACCGGGCAGGGGTTGGAGCGGCTGTCGGATGCCTTGATTGCCGCCGGACGCCGGCTCACCGCGCGCACCGGCCCGCCACCCTTGACCCGCCCCCGTCATCGCGCCGCGCTCGAGGCGGCGCTTGCGGCGCTGACCCGGGCGATGGCGGAGCCAAGCGAGGAGCTGCGCGGCGAGGAGTTGCGGATCGCGCTGCGGATGATCGGGCGCGTGACTGGGCGCTGGGGGGTCGAGGAGATCCTCGGCGAAATTTTCTCCCGCTTTTGCATCGGGAAATAGATCGGGATACCTAACCTCCTGATCGGTACGATGAGGATGCGGGGATGAAGCCTGACGTGGTGGTGGTCGGTGGCGGCCACGCGGGGTGTGAGGCGGCGGCGGCGGCGGCACGGGTCGGCGCGCGTGTCCTGCTCATTACCCATGACCGGCAGAAGATCGGCGAGATGTCTTGCAACCCAGCGATCGGCGGCATCGGCAAGGGGCATCTCGTGCGCGAGATCGACGCGCTCGACGGGTTGATGGGTGCGGCGATCGACCGCGCCGGCATCCATTTCAAGCTGCTCAACCGCAGCAAGGGTCCAGCCGTGCGCGGCCCGCGGGCGCAGGCCGACCGGGCGCTCTATCGTCAGGCCATCCAAGAATTACTGGCCGCATATGACGCTCTCGAGATCCGCGAAGGCGAGGTCAGCGATCTCATTCTCGACGACCGCCAGCAAGTTCAGGGTGTCACCACCCGCGATGGCGCGCATATCGCCTGTAGCGCGGTGGTTTTGACCGCCGGCACGTTTCTGCGCGGCCTCGTCCATATCGGTGCGGTGCAGACCCCAGCCGGCAGGATGGGCGAAGCCCCAGCGGTGGGGCTGGCGTTGACGCTGCAGCGCCTGGGTCTGCCGATGGGGCGGCTGAAAACCGGTACGCCGCCGCGGCTGGACGGCGACAGCATCGATTGGTCGGAACTCGCGGTGGACCATGGTGATGACCCACCACTTCCCTTCAGCACCCTCACCCAAGCGATTACCACCCCGCAAACCGTCTGCCATCTGACCGCGACGACGCCGGCGACGCATGAAATCATTCGCGCCAATCTGGCGCGGTCCGCGGTCTATGGCGGCAAGATCGCCGGGCGCGGGCCTCGCTATTGCCCGTCGATCGAAGACAAGATCGTCCGCTTTCCGGATCGGCAGCGCCATCAGATTTTTCTCGAGCCGGAGGGCCTCGCCGACAGGACGATCTATCCGAACGGTATCTCGACCAGCCTGCCCGCGGACGTACAGACCGCCTTTCTGCGGACGATCCCCGGGCTTGCACAAGTTCGCATGCTACGACCCGGCTATGCCGTGGAATATGATTACGTCGATCCGCGCGCCCTTCACCCGACCTTGCAAGTCAAATCGGTGCGGGGCCTCTTTCTCGCCGGACAGATCAACGGAACTACGGGCTATGAGGAGGCGGCGGCGCAAGGTCTGCTAGCCGGCATTAATGCCGGACGATATGCCGGCGGGCTGGGCGGCGTGGCGATCGACCGGGCGGACGGCTATAGCGGCGTCATGATCGATGATTTGATTACCCAAGGGGTTACCGAGCCCTATCGGATGTTCACCTCGCGGGCGGAATATCGGCTCACGTTGCGCGCGGATAACGCCGATTTGCGGCTAACATCGAAGGGGATCACTTGGGGGTGCGTGAGAACGGTACGTCGGAGGGCGTTCGAGGCTTATTTGGATGCCGTCACGGCGGCCCGTGCGCGCGCTGAAGCAGAGGGGGCGACGCCAGCGGAATTGGCGCGGCGCGGCATTGCCGTCCGAGCGGATGGATGCCGGCGATCGGTTTTGGCGCTCCTTGGCCTGCCTGGTGTCTCGTTCGAAGCGTGCGTCGGCCTATTCCCCTGGCTCGGGGCGCTCGATCCCCGTGTTGTCGAGCAATTGCGCGTCGAAGCGCAATATGCCGGGTATTTGGCCCGGCAGTCGGCCGAGATTCGCGGCTTCCGCAAAGAGGAAAGCGTGCCACTTGGACACGCGGTCGATTATGCGCGGATTGGCGGGCTCTCGGGAGAGTTGCGGGAAAAGCTCAGCCTTATTCGCCCTGAAACTCTCGGCATGGCGGCGCGGATCGAGGGCATGACGCCGGCGGCGATGGCGGCGTTATTTGCCGCCGTCCGCCGGCAATGAGCGACGCTCCGTTTCACGTGAAACGCGCTGACCGCGAAATGTTGGCGCAGCTTGGCGTTTCACGTGAAACCCTCGCGCGGCTAGAGACCTATGTTGCTCTCACTCTTCGCTGGTCCCCATCCATCCGCTTGATATCACAGCGCGACGAAACCTTCGTCTGGCGCCGCCATGTCCTCGATTCCCTACAAATCATGCCGCTTCTCCGCGACATCGCCCCCCCGGCGGCGGATTTTGGTTCCGGCGGCGGATTTCCCGGCTTGGCACTCGCCATCGCACTGAATCGCCCGTTTCATCTCATCGAATCCGATACCCGCAAATCCGCCTTCCTGATCGAAGCCGCGCAGGCAACTGGCGCTATGATCACCGTCCATCCCAAACGAATCGAAGCCGTGACACTTCCGCCGTTGCGCCTAATCACCGCGCGCGGTCTTGCTCCGCTCACGACGCTTCTTGCTCTCGCCGCCCCCAAACTCGCCCCCGACGGCGCCTGCTTTTTCCATAAAGGCCGAAACGCCGCGGCCGAGTTGACGGCCGCTCGCCATCGATGGCAGATGGAGGTCATCTGCCACCCAAGCCGAACTGATCCCTCCGGGACCATTCTTCAGATCAGCGGGGTCACGCGTGCCCGTTCTCTCCCCTACCCTAACGCCTAACCCCTCGGCCACGCCCCGGCAGGGTCGAACGCTCATCGTCGCGGTGGCCAATCAAAAAGGCGGCGTCGGCAAGACAACCACCTCCGTCAATCTCGCCGCCGCGCTCGCCGCCGCCGGCCAATCCGTCCTCCTGGTTGATCTCGATCCGCAAGGCAACGCATCCACCGGTCTCGGCCTCGAACGTGCCGCGCGGCGCGGCGGCACTTACGCATTGCTCGCTCATGCCGATACGCCGGAACATCTGATCCAATCGACCGATATCGACAATCTTGCGCTCATTCCTGCCGACCCTGACCTCGCGGGCGCGGAAATCGAATTGGCAGCGGCGGCGCGCCGCGAATATCAATTGCGCGAGGCTCTCGCGCCGCTTCGCGAGAGCGGGCATTACCGCGTTATCATCATAGATTGCCCGCCGAGCCTTGGCTTGCTGACGCTGAATGGGTTAGTCGCCGCCGAGTCCGTGCTTGTGCCTCTGCAATGCGAATTTTTCGCGCTGGAGGGCATAAGCCAGCTCACGCGCACCATTGACCGCGTCAGCCGCTCGCTCAATCCTGGCCTACGCCTCGATGGCATCGTGCTCACCATGTATGACCGGCGCAACAACCTCTCTGACCTGGTGGCAGCGGACGCGCGGGGATTTTTTGGTGAAAAGGTTTATGAGACGGTGATCCCGCGCAATATCCGTATCTCCGAAGCGCCGAGCCATGGCAAACCGGTTCTGACCTACGATCCACGTTCCGCCGGCACCGTGGCTTACCTGCGCCTCGCCGAGGAATTTGCCGCGCGCCACCAAAACAGGGACACGAGTTCGCCATGAGCGCAAAGGAAACCAGCCCCCGCCTTGGGCGTGGCCTCGCTGCCCTGCTCGGTGATGGCGCGACGTCGCAAAATCGTGCAGACGGCAGCTTAGTGCACATCCTGTCGGTCGCGGATCTTATCCCCTCGCCGTTTCAGCCGCGCAAAACCATCGACCCGCAGGGTGTCCAGGAACTCGCCGCCTCGATCGCGGCGCGAGGCGTGCTGCAGCCGTTGCTCGTCCGCCCTGATCCGGCGGCGCAAGGGCGCTATCAAATCATCGCCGGAGAACGCCGCTGGCGCGCCGCGCAAATCGCCGGCATCCACGAGGTGCCAACCCTCATTCGCGATCTCTCCGACAATGACGCGATGATGGTGGCGCTGGTCGAAAATCTTCAGCGCCAGGATCTCAACGCCATCGAAGAGGCCGAAGGCTACCGCCGGCTGCTCGATGAATTTGGCCTCACGCAGGATGATCTCGGCCGGTCTGTCGGCAAGTCACGGAGCCATATCGCCAATACTCTTCGCCTGCTCAATCTTCCTGCCGCGGTGCTTGGCGAACTGCGCAACGGCAGCCTCTCCGCCGGCCATGCGCGAGCACTGCTCGCTCACCCCGACCCGGAAAAAGCAGCCCTGTTGGTGATCGCACGCGGGCTCAATGTTCGCCAGACCGAGGCCCTCGCCAAACAGCGCGCCCCCATCGCCCCGGGCGTGAACGCACCGCCGGCCAAGCCGCACGATCCCGAGACCGCTGCCCTGGCGCAAACGCTCGCCGAACGCCTCGGCCTTCGCGTCGATATCGCTTTCAATGGCCAGGGCGGCACTGTCCGCCTGCATTATCGCTCACTCGATCAGCTCGACGGGATCGTCGCACTCCTCACCCGGGACGACAACGAGGCCGTCGGCGACGACTGATATCAGTCGCCCGGGCTTTCACGCGCTTTTGCGTCCCTTTACCGCCGCAGCTCCAACGCCTGATGCGCCGCCAACGTCGCGATATCGACGATCTGGCTGACGGACGCATCCATCGGCAGGAGTTGCACCGCGTGTTGGAGCCCAATGAGGAGCGGCCCGATGGTGCTGCCGCCGCCAACCCGGGGCGCCAGCCGAGAGGCGATGTGCGCCGAATGCAAGCCCGGCATGATCAGCACATTGGCCGGCCCGGTCAGGCGGCAGAACGGATAAAGCGCCCGCAAGCTCGGCTCCAACGCCACATCCGGGCTCATATCGCCGTCATATTCGAAATCGACGCCGCGCCGGTCGAGCATCGCGACGGCATCACGGATCGCCTGCCCCGTCGGGTGCATCGGATTGCCGAAGGTCGAGTGTGACGTCAAGGCAACGCGCGGCTCATGGCCCAGGCTTCGCGCCGCCGCCGCACTGCCGAGCGTGATGCCAACCAGTTGCTCGGGGCTCGGCCGCTCATGGAGCAGCGTATCGGCGATGAAAATCGTGCCGCCGCGGCTGGTGAGTAGCAAAGTGAGGCCAAAGGCGATCCGACCCGCGGCCGGCTCGATGACGTGGCCGATATCCTCCATGCAGACAGAGGTCGAACGGGTGGCGCCGGTCACCATGGCGTCGGCATCGCCGGTTGCCACCATACAGGCGGCGAAGATATTGCGATCCTGGTTCACCATGCGCTGGCAGTCGCGTGCGAGAAATCCCCGCCGCTGCAATTTTTGATAGAGAAATTCGGCATAGCGCTGATTGGCGCCGGAGAGCCGGGCATTGTGGATCTCGATTCCTTCGACCTGCCCGAGCCCGAGCGTCTCCATGGTGGCGAGAACCCGCGCCTCGCGGCCGATCAGAACCGGCGTGCCATAGCCGGCATTGCGGAACGCGACCGCCGCGCGCACGATTTTTTCCTCCTCGCCCTCGGCGAACACGACACGACAGGGGCTCGCGCGAACACGTTCCATGATCGCATCGAGTGCGCTCGCCGTCGGATCGAGACGACCGGATAATTCTCTTGCGTAACGACGCAGATCAGCGAGCGGCCGCCGCGCAACCCCGCTCGCCATCGCCGCCCGCGCCACCGCCGGGGGAATGCGTGAGATCAGGCGGGGGTCAAAGGCGTTCGGAATGATATAGTCAGGGCCAAAACAAAGTCGCCCGCCGGCGGAGGCCGAATGCACCTCGTCGGGGACGTCCTCGCGCGCAAGCTGCGCCAAAGCTTCGGCGGCGGCGACCTTCATCCCTTCGTCGATGGTACGCGCCCGGACATCGAGGGCGCCGCGAAAGATATAGGGAAATCCAAGAACATTATTGACCTGATTGGGATAATCGCTGCGTCCAGTGGCGATGATGGCATCCGCCGCC
Organism: Acidibrevibacterium fodinaquatile; assembly: GCF_003352165.1. Classification (GTDB taxonomy): domain Bacteria; phylum Pseudomonadota; class Alphaproteobacteria; order Acetobacterales; family Acetobacteraceae; genus Acidibrevibacterium; species Acidibrevibacterium fodinaquatile. The sequence goes on along the minus strand of NZ_CP029176.1, from coordinate 64,723 downwards.
GCCTCGCGGGCCTCTTCCGGGGTGATTTCCGGATCGGGGTTGGCCATCGCAAAGATGATCGGCCGCGGCGCCATCGCGCGCACCATCTCCTTGGTCATCGCCCCCTTGGCGGAGAGCCCGAAAAACACATCCGCCCCGTCCAGCGCTTCGCTCAGGCTGCGCGCCGAGGTCGCCGTCGCGTGCGCCGATTTCCATTGATTCATACCTTCGCTGCGGCCCTGATAGATAACCCCCTTGGTGTCGCAGAGAATGACATTTTCCGGCCGCATGCCCATCGCCTTGACCAGCTCGGCGCAGGCGATCGCCGCGGAGCCGGCGCCATTGATGACGAGCTTCGCGTCGCGCAATTCGCGCCCGGTGAGATGGCAGGCATTGATCAGTCCGGCGGCGGCAACGATCGCGGTGCCGTGTTGATCGTCGTGAAACACCGGAATATCCATCAATTCCCGCAATCTCTGCTCGATCACGAAACATTCCGGCGCCTTGATGTCCTCGAGGTTGATGCCGCCAAAGCTCGGGCCGAGAAAACGCACCGCGTTGACGAATTCCTCGACATCTTCGGTTGCGAGTTCGAGATCGATACCGTCGATATCGGCGAAGCGCTTGAAGAGCGCGACCTTGCCCTCCATCACCGGCTTGCTCGCGAGCGCCCCGAGATTGCCGAGGCCAAGCACCGCGGTGCCGTTCGAAATCACCGCGACCATGTTGCCGCGGGTGGTATAATCATAGGCCAGCGCCGGGTTTTTCGCGATCTGCAGACAGGGCTCAGCGACCCCGGGCGAATAAGCGAGGCTGAGATCGCGCGCTGTCGCGAGCGGTTTGGTGAGGCGGGTTTCGAGCTTGCCCGGCCGGCCCGTGGCATGGAGCGCCAGCGCCTCCTCGGCCGAAATGCGGGCCGTGCGCGTATCGGGTTGACCTTGCGGCATCGTCGTTTCCTCCTGAGCGAACTTTTGCCCATCATGCGCCATTCGCGGCAGGAAAGAAAAGACCGTCCCCGTCCATGCGGCCGGTGATGGGGGGACCTGCAAGATCATGCTTCGCAGCCTGGAGAGAGATCGCTACATCTCACATCATGACCGCTGCCCTCTCGCAACCGCCCACGATCATGCCCAACCCCGCCGGCGCGAGCCCGGCGCTCGCCCAGTGGTTCGCCGCCAAAGCCGCGCATCCCGACGCGCTGATTTTCTTTCGCATGGGCGATTTCTACGAATTGTTCTTCGGGGATGCCGAAGCCGCCGCCGCCGCGCTCGCGATCGCGCTGACCGCGCGCGGCAGCCATGACGGCGCGCCGGTTCCGATGTGTGGCGTGCCGGTCGCGAGCGCCGAATCCTACCTCGCCCGCCTGATCCGCGCCGGCTTCCGTGTCGCGATCGCCGAGCAGATGGAAGACCCGCGCGCCAAGCGCGGCGCCAAAACGCCGATCGATCGCGCCGTGGTCCGCCTCGTGACCCCGGGCACGCTGCTCGAAGAGGGGTTGCTCGACGCAACCCGGCCCAACCGCCTGCTCGCGCTCGCCGCCGGCGATGAGACGCGCGACGATGTGCAAGTGGGCGCCGCTTGGCTCGACATCTCGACCGGTGACTTCCGCACCAGCGCCGTCCCTAGCGCCGATCTCCCAGCCCTGCTCGCTGCCCTCGACCCCGCCGAAATCCTCGCCGCACCCGGCATCGCGCTCGGTGACTGGGCGGCACGCCGCGCCCCCGAAGACGCTGCCCCGCCGCCGCCGGCCGCGGCCAGGGGCGCCATCGCCGCCAGCTTCGCGGTGGCCAGTCTGGATGCTTTCGGCCATTTCTCCGACCTCGAAGCGATGGCCGCGGCTCTTGCCCTCGCCTATGTCCGCCGCACCCAGGCCGGAGCCCTGCCGCACCTCGCCCCGCCGGCGCCGCAGGGCCAGCGCGGCACCATGTTGATCGACGCCGCGACGCGTGCCAGCCTCGAAATCCTCCGCGCCCGCGATGGCGGGACGAAGCATACGCTCTTTGCCGCCGTCCAGCGCACCGCAACCGCCGCCGGCGGCCGTCTCCTCGCCGAATGGCTCGCAGCGCCGCTCACCGACGCCGCCGCGATCATCGCCCGCCAGGAGTCCTGGGCCTGGCTGCTTGCGACACCCAGGCTCGCGGAACATCTGCGCGGCGCCATCCGTGGCGCGCCCGATCTCGCCCGCGCCCTCGCCCGCCTCTCGCTCGGCCGCGCAGCCCCGCGCGATCTCGCCGCGGTGCGCGACGCGCTCGCCGCCGCGCGGGCCGCCGCAACCCTTCTCGACGAGGCCGGCCGCGATGGTGAGGCGGCAACGCCGCCGCCATTGCTCGAAGCGGTCCGTGCCGCGTTGCGCCCGGCGCCCGATCTTGCCGCGCGCCTCGCCCAAGCGCTCGCCGAGAGCTTGCCGGCACGCCTCGAGGAGGGTGGCGTGATCGCGCCCGGGTTCGATGCCGCGCTCGATGAAGCGCGCCGGCTGCGCGACGAGACGCGCCAGGTCATCGCCGCCCTTCAGCACGATCTCGCCACGCGCTACGGGGTTTCCGGCCTGAAGATCCGTCATCACGCGCAACTCGGCTATGTCATCGAGGTCGCCGCCGCAGCGGTTGCGAAACTGACCGATCATCCCGATCTCATCATGCGGCAGGGCATGGCCAATGGCGCCCGTTTCACCAGCAGCGAACTTGCCGATCTCGACCGCCGCATCACTGAAGCGGCGGCGCGGGCGATGGCGCGCGAGCGGGAGCTGTTCGCGGCGTTGGTTGCGGAGACCTGCCAGATCGCAGAGGCGCTCGCGGCGTGCGCCGGCGCGCTGGCGCGGCTCGATGTCCTGCTCGGCGCCGCCGCCCTCGCCGCCGGGGGTGGCTGGTGTCGGCCGGTGATCCGCGAGGATAGCGCTTTTCGGGTCACCGCCGGCCGCCACCCGGTGGTCGAGGCGGCGCTCGCGGGCAAGGCGCGCTTCGTGCCCAATGATTGCGATCTTTCGCCCGAGCGCCGCGTGCTTTTGCTCACCGGGCCCAACATGGCCGGCAAATCGACCTATCTCCGTCAGAACGCATTGGCCGCCATTCTCGCCCAGGCCGGTTTGCCAGTGCCGGCGGCGTCCGCCGAAATCGGCATCGTCGATAAGCTTTTTTCCCGCGTCGGCGGCGCCGATGATCTCGCCCGCGGCCAAAGCACGTTTATGGTGGAGATGACCGAAACCGCCGCCATTCTCCGCCAAGCGGGGCCGCATTCCCTCATCGTGATCGATGAGATCGGCCGTGGCACGGCAACCCTCGATGGGCTCGCGATCGCCTGGGCGGTGCTCGAAGCGCTGCACACCGAGATTCGCGCGCGTTGTATTTTTGCCACGCATTTTCACGAGCTTGCCCGCCTGACCGCCGAGCTGCCGCGCTTGTCGCCGCACACCATGCGGGTCGTCGAACACAAGGGCAGCGTCGTGTTCCTGCACGAGGTCATTGCCGGCGTCGCTGGCCGCTCCTGGGGCGTGCATGTCGCGCGGCTCGCTGGCGTGCCGGCATCGGTGGTGCGCCGCGCCGGCGACGTCCTCGCCGCCCTCGAGCGCCGCGCCGCCGGCCTCACCACCGACGCCGAATTGCCGCTTTTCGCCGCCGCGGAAAACGCCAAGGCCGAGACCGCGCACCCCCCGCCCCCCCTCTCGCCGGTGCTTTCGGCCCTGACCGCGATCGATCCCGACCAATTATCGCCAAAAGAGGCGCTGGAAACGCTTTATCGCATGCGCGAAATACTTGCGGACGCAGCCCTGTCCGAAGGAATATGATGCCAATGATGTTGACCTCACCCGCCGCGCCGCTGCTGCCTGAGCGTGCCTCGTCCGAGCTCGCCCAATCGCTCGCCGATCTCATCGGCGAGATGTCGGGCGGCGAGGAGGGGAGCGAGGCGCCGGCGCGCGACGCCGCGTTCGGCGTTTTCCGCCGCCATCTCGCCCGCATTCAGGGGCATGTCCGCGATGTCTTCGAGCAAGGAAGGCTCGCCGGCTTGCAAGCCGCGCAATTGCTCGGCGAACTCACGGACGGGCTGGTTTCGGCTCTCCACGCCCATGCCGTTCAGATCAACGGCGCCCCCGAGCCGCTCGCCCTGGTCGCGACCGGTGGCTATGGCCGCGGCATGCTGGCGCCGTTTTCCGACCTCGACCTCCTGTTCATCACCGCGCGCGAACCAACCCCGGGGACGCTCCGCGTCGTCGAGTTCATGCTCTATTTTCTTTGGGATCTCGGCCTCAAGGTTGGCCACGCGACGCGCTCGGTCGCGCAATGCCTCGAAGCCGCGGCGAGCGACACCACCATCCGCACCACCCTGCTCGATGCCCGCTTCCTCGCCGGCGAACGCGCGCTTTTCGATGAGTTCCAGACCCGCTTTTCCGCTTTTTGCGCGGCCTCGCCCGGCGAGTTCATCGCCGCCAAGCAAGCCGAACGCGAAGCCCGCCATCGCCGCTTCGGCGACAACCCCTTCCTCGTCGAACCCAACATCAAGGAGGGCCGCGGCGGTCTCCGCGATCTGCAGACACTTTTCTGGATCGCCCGCGCGACCCTCGGCATCAAACGCTTCGAGGAACTCGCCGAGGCGCCCGGCTCCGGCAGCCCCTTGCTGACCGAAACCGAGTTGCGTCTTGCCCGGCGGTCATCGAATTTTCTCTGGACGCTGCGTTTTCATCTCCACTATGTCGCCGGCCGCGCCGAGGAGCGGCTGACCTTCGATCTTCAGCCGGTGGTCGGTGCCCGCATGGGCTATACCCGCCATGGCCGCCAGGATGGGGTCGAGCGCTTCATGCGGCATTATTTCCTCACCGTCCGCGAAATCGTCCGCATCTCCGGCGTTCTCGAACCGGCGTTGCTGCGCGCCGCCCTCGGCCCGCCGGCGCTCGCCGCGGAAACCGATCCCGCGTTGGTCGAAGCCGGTTTCGTGCTCGCCGACGGCAAGCTGCTCCCCGCCCCGGGCCGCGGCTTTGAGCGCGAGCCGCGTCAGATGCTGCGCCTTTTGCAAATCGCCCGTGATCGTGGCCTTGATCTCCATCCGCTGGCGTTGCGCGGCCTCATTCGCAACGAACGCGCCGCCGTCCTGCTTCGCCACGATCCCGAAGCGACGGCGCTGTTTCTCGATCTCCTCTGTGGGCGCACCCCCGCCCTCTATCGCGGCGCGCCGGCGCGGCCGGATGGCGCACGCTGGCTCGGCGTGCTCAACGAAACCGGGTTCCTCTCGCGCTTCCTGCCCGACTGGGCGCGCATCGTCGGGCAGATGCAGTTCGACACCTACCATGTCTTTACCGTCGATGAGCATACGATCGAGGCGGTGCGGGTGCTCAACCTGCTCGAGCAGGGCGACCTCGCCGAAATCGCCCCGGTCGCGACCGGGCTCGTCGATCATCTGCAATCGCGCCGCGCGCTCTATGTCGCGATGCTGCTGCACGACATCGCCAAGGGGCGCGGCGGCGATCATTCGGAGATCGGCGCCGAAATCGCGCTCGAGGTTGGGCCGGCGCTCGGCCTCTCGGCGGAGGAGACCGAAATGGTCTCCTGGCTGGTGTTGCATCATTTGCTGCTGAGCCAGACCGCCTTCAAACGCGATATCGACGACCCCAAAACCATCCTCGACCTCGCCGATACCATCCAGTCCCCGGAGCGGCTGCGCCTTTTGCTGGTGCTTACCGTCGCCGACATGCGCGCCGTCTCGCCGAAGGTCTGGAATGGCTGGAAGGCGACGCTGTTGCGCGAAATCTTCGGCCGGGTGATGGAAGTGCTCGAAGGCGGGCTCGCCACCACCGAACGCGACACCCGCGTCAATCGCGCGCGTGCGGCGCTCGCGGAGATCCTGGCGGACTGGCCGAAACCCGATCTCGAGCATTTCCTCGGCCTCGGTTACCCGAGCTACTGGCTCTCCTTCGACCCGCCGACCCATGCCCGCCACGCCGCGATGATCCGGACCGCCGAGGCTCGCCACGAGCGCCTGGTGGTCTCGTCGGAGCCGCTGCCGGCGCGCGCCGTGACCGAGGTCACGATCTATACCGAAGACCATGCCGGCCTCTTCAGCCGCATCGCCGGGGCGCTGGCCATCGCCGGCGCCTCGATCGTCGATGCGCGCATCCACACCATGACCAACGGCATGGCGCTCGACGTCTTTTGGATCCAGGATACCAGCGGCGGCGCCTTCGACGCGCCGCACCGCCTCGCGCGGCTCTCGGTGTTGATCGAGCAGGCGCTGTCCGGGCGGCTGCGCTTGGCGTCTGAAATCCGCAAACTCTCGCGCGGCTTGATCGGCAGCCGCATGCGCGCGATCCATGTGCCGCCGCGCGTCGTCGTCGATAACCACGCCTCCAGCACCTACACCGTGCTCGAGGTCAACGGCCGCGACCGCCCCGGCCTGCTCCATGACGTTACCGCCCGCATCAGTGCCCTCGGCCTTCAAATCGCCTCCGCCCATGTCACCACCTACGGCGTGCGGGCGGTGGACGTGTTCTATGTCAAGGACGTGTTCGGTCTGAAAATCGAAAACGAACAGCGATTGCTGCAGCTTCGTGCCGCCCTGCTCGAGGCGCTGACCCCGCCCGAGGACGCTTCCCCGCTCCCCGTCCCGGCCCCGACCCGCCGCCGCGCCGCGCGCGGATAGGCCGCGGGGCGACGGTGCGCCATGCCGCGCGCCGCACCGGCCGCGTCGTTGTGATGCGCGCAGGTGATCCTTGTTGGCCGATATCAGATCGCCCGGATCGGTCCTGGATATCGCGCGAGGTTGGCGTCCGCGGTCAGCAGCGTGATCCCCTCGAGCAGTGCCTGCGCGATCAGCATGCGGTCGAACGGGTCTTTGTGCAGCGGCGGCAGGAGGTCGAGGGCTGTGGCATGCGCACTGGTGACGGGAAGCTCGGCATAGCCGTTATCGAGCAGGCCACGCCGCAGCAGCCGTGCGTCGGCATGAAAATCCGCCCGTCCCAGTTGCTGCTTGATCGCCACCTCCCAGAGACTGGCGGCGCTGAACAGCAATTCGTTCGCTTCATCCTCAAGCAGCGTCCGCACGGCGCGCGGTGGTCGGCGCGGGGCGCCCGCTGCCCAGAGCAGCATCCTACCGATGAACGCTATCGTCGGCATCGGCGCAAACCCCGATCGTCGTCACGAGCTTCACGACGCGGCCTCGTCGCCCTCAGTCTTCGGAAAGAGTCGGTTCTTCAACTCCTCGACCTCCGCCAGCGAGTTCGCCATCAGCGTTTCGTTTGGCCTGACCATCGTGCTGTAGGTCGGATGGCGCGCCAGGAAGTTATGCAGGGCGACCATCCCGCCTCGCGAGCCGGCGACATAGGCGGCAAGAAGGGCGGTCAGAGAGAACCCGTCCGACGATTCTTTGATCTCCAGGTCGTGGATCGTCATGATGGTGAGGTCCTCGACCCGCACTTTCGCTCGTGCGGCGTCTCGCAAGCGCTCCCGGAAGCGCTCATTCAAAAAGGCGCCGACCCCCGGTGAGGCAAGGCGCTCATCGTGAACCACCAGTACGGGGTATATCCGCCGAAGCTGGCCATGATCTATCTCAGCGCCGTCCCACCGGTCGAGCAAAATGGCGCGGATTTGCCTGGCAAGCTGCGCGACCCCGACCTCGCGATCTTGCTCGCCCGGCTCGACGGCGTACTTTTTCCTCAGCTCTCTCAAGAAACTTGCCGGGTTGTCGGTGAGTATCGATCGCTCGGGAACGAACGCCGCCTTCATCTCCATGATGACGAGGTCCGCGCCTTCGTTCAGGAGCGCGTCGATCTCGAATTCGGGGTTCTCTTCGCGGCTCTTCGTCCGCGTAAAGAGCCGTCGCACGCCGAACGTCGCGGGATAGCGCCGTTCTAGGATCTCAATCACGTAGTCCTCGAAGGCATCGCCAAATGCGCCAAACACCTTCTCGACCTGCTTGCCCGAAGAGATCACCTTGAAAAGGGGGGACAGGGTGAAGTGGTCGACGAAGTATGCCGCGTCGAGGATGACGTACCACCCCGCCGGAGTAGCCAGGATGGGCTTCTCTCGGACCGCCTTGAAACCATTCTTCTCGAAGCCCTTTTCAAGACTGGTCTTTAATTCGTCCGGCGTCTGAGACGTTTGCCGCAGGAAGAGCGCGAATTTGGCGGCGAATTCCGTGCGGGCAGCATACGTCTCTCTGAAGAGCGCCGTGCCGTCGCTCGGCTGGTCGGAGACCTTCGGCATGAGCATCGTCACGCACGTCAGGTAATCGCCGATGCTCATGCCGGTCGCCGTTGCGAAATCGCTGCGGTAGGTGGGCAGCCGCTCCGGCAGAAATCGCTCGAACAACAGTCGCCCTCGCGCGATCGCAATGCCCGGGTGGGCAGCGACCCCGCTCTCCTCTATGCTTTTCCTGAACGCGCCCAGCGCTCGTTCAATCGCCTCGGCGCCGGTCTGGCCCCCGCTTAGTCGATCGCTGAATGTTCGCTTGGCCCACAACTCTGAAGCAAGAAGCGCGGCCCGCAAAAATATCTTCCGCACCTCGGTCTGACCAAAGCACGCCGGATCGCCGGTTGCGGGCGAGCCGTGCAGCGCCAGCCAGCGCGTGAGTTCCAGTAGCTGGCCCTGGAAAAAGATGACGGCGGACGCTCCCTTGGGACGCGTGCCGAGGTGCCATCGGTTGATCAGGTCGCAGTCGTCTGGGGTGCCTACGGCGCGAAATGCCCGCTGCTGCCGCTCCCGGACGTCACTGATACCGGAGCCCGTGACCAAGGCATTCACGTGCCCACATACAAGGAGCGCCGCGTCGCGATCCAGGCGCGAGACGAGCTCGACCATGGTCGCTTCTGTCGCCGCCCGGCTCGGCTCCAGAGCGCCGAAAGGCACGAACACGCCGACGTCCGATCCCGCCAACCTTGGCTGATCGCCGCTCAAGGTGATCAGCCCCAGTATTTTGCCAGGGCGAAAAGGCAACTCCCCATTCGTATTATATCCTAGCATGAATCCTCGGGACTGCACCCCGGTCGAAGAAGATCGATTGCCGCTTCCGGCCAAAGATCGTCGGACGGCGAATGGTCACCTCAGCCCGATCGCACGCTAGATTCAGCTGCCGGTTCCCCACCCGCTGCGGTACTCAGCGCCTTAATACGAAGCGTCAGATTTTCACCACCAGGGTTCTCCGGCGCGACCTGGAGATCCTGCGCCTCAGCAGGGCATCAGATGCCAAGCCCTCGATCCCGGCCGACCTGCCAGAAAATCCCGCCATCGGTGACGAGCCCGGCGACCTCGCGCCCAAGGCTTCGCGCGATCACCGGCCGCCAGGGGACGAGGGTGAATTCCTGGGCGTTCTCGACCAGGGCGCAGCGGCCGGAGGCGAGCTGGATCGCCTCGCGGTAGGTGCCGCGGATCGTGTCGCCGGGCACGGGCACGCCGTCACCAGCGCTGATGAGGCATTGGCCGAGCTAAGGACGTTGAGGGCCCAGGGCTGCGCATTGGTAATGAGCTTCGGAAGCAGCGTCTCAGTTGCCGATTTGATGGGTGCCTTCGCTCCATGACCTACTTTTCCACCGCCGCGTCCACTCCCTGAAGGGCGCGATCATACCGTCCGGGCGCGAGGCTCCGGCGCTCGACGGGCCCCGGCATTCCGGCCAGAGGGGTGGAAAAGCAGGACCGCGACCGGAAAATCCCGCAGCAAGACGGCAAGCGGGAGGGTTCGTCCCGGCGGCGGCGAGGGGGTGTCGGTCAGCACCAGGGCGCCTCGCCGCGCCCAGAGCCTTTCGGGCAGGCTGAGCGCCGTCTCTTCCCACGCCGATGGCGCGACCAGCGGCTGTGGCGCAACGCCGAGCAGAGGGGCAGCAAGGCGGGTTGCCACCACCACCAATGTGTGCTCCCGATGGCAGCGCGCGAAGGCGAGCGCATGCCCGGCATGGCGCCCGGTCAATGAGAGGGGGAGATAGCTCCCCTCGGCGAACAATGCCGGAAACCGCCCGCGAAGGCGGAGCAGCCGGCAAATCAGCGCCTGTTTCACCCGCCCGTCCCGCCAGTGAGGCAGATGATCGGCAGGCGATGCCTCGTCGAGCCCGGCGGCGAGCGCGGTGAAATCCACCGGCCGGCGATTGTCGGGGTCGACCAAACTGAAATCCCAGATGTCCGTGCCTTGATAGAGATCGGGGATGCCCGGCGAGGTCAGGCGGAGGGTGGTTTGCGCCAGACTATTCAGCGCCCCGGCCGGGGCGAGGCGCGCGACCATCGCCGCGAGTTCCACAGCCAGCCCTCCGGCCGGCGCCGGCGCCAGCACGCGCGCGAGAAAGTCTCGACAGCGACGCTCATACTCGAGATCGGGCGCGGCCCAATGGGAGCGGCGCTTGGCCTCCCGCAGCGCCTTCTCCTGCCAGGTCGCGAGCCGTGCCGCGAAAGCCGCAAGCCCTCGCTCATCGTCCGCGGCGAGATCGAGCGGCCAGGCGCCGAGGATCGTTTGGAACAAGATTACCGTATCCGCCGTCTCCGGGGCATCGTCGCGGCGCCAAGCGGCGGTTCTGCGCCGCCACGCCGTCAGGCACTCGGCCCAGAGTTCCGGCATCTCGCTCAGCACCGCAAGGCGGGCGCGCGTATCCTCACCGCGCTTATGGTCATGCGTTGCCGTCGCCAGCAGGGCGTGGGGCGCTTGCACCTGGCGCGCCGCCATCGCGGCATGAAACGCCGCCGGCGTGAGGGCGAGGCGGTCGGGGTCGCTTCCCACCTCGTTGCGGGAAATCAGCCGGCCATAGCGGTAAAACGCGGTATCCTCGACCGCTTTCGCGGCAACCGGCGCGGTGAGTTGCTGAAAGCGCCGCATCGCGCGGCGCAGGCGGGCGCGGGCGGCGCCCGACAAGGTGCCCGGCCCGTCACCGAGCAGCCAGCGCGCCATCCGCGCCAGCAGATCATGGTCGGTGCGCGCAAGGGCAGGCCGCGCCGCGTCGGCGGCACGCGCGAGGACGGCCCGATCCGCGTCACTCGCACAACCCACCCGCGCATAGATGCGATAGACCGGAAACGCGGCCACCAAGGCCGCGAGAACCCGGCGCACGGACGCCAATCCATCATCACCGCCGGTGGGGTCATCGCGCAGGCTCTCCTGGAGGGCCGCCGCCGCCGCCGCCATCTCGGCGGGCAGGATCTCGCAAAGAACCTGTCGGCGCGCGGCATGCCCCTCGGCGGCGAAAGCCGCGGCGCTCCCCGTGACTTCGCGCCAAATCCGCGTCAGTGCCGCGGCACCGGATGGGTCGTGCAGCACCGCCCCGACCTGGTCCATGAAATCGTAGCCGGTGGTCCCGAGCGTCTCCCAGCGGGATGGGAGCGTCTCACCGGGGGCGAGAATTTTTTCCACCCAGATCCCGGCCGGACCGGGGGGTGCGGCCGCCGGACGCTGCTTGCCGGCTTCGGCAAGACGGCGGCGGAGACGCCGGAGATAGCCGGCGGGATCGGCGAGCCCATCGATATGATCGATCCGCACGCCATCGATCAGCCCTTCTGCGTAGAGACGGAGCACACCCGCATGGGTCGCCTCGAACACGGCCGGCCGTTCGACGCAAAGCCCGGCGAGGCCGGTGATGTCAAAAAAACGGCGCCAGTTGATGTCATCGGCGGCGCGCCACCAGGCGAGCCGATAGCCCTGCCGCGCGAGCAGGCGGTGCAGCCGCGCCTGTCCCGCCGGATGCCTGGTATCGAACCGCGCCAACGCCCGCGCGATCGCCGCGGCGAGGGCGGGATCGCGTAGACGCTGGCGTGTCACCGCCGCCACATTGCGGGCCGTGGCCCTGAAACGGCGAGACGAGGCGATAGCGGCGAGCGGCCGAACGATCGCCGCCAAGGCCGCATCGTCCTCACCGAGCACGGCCGGATAGTCGCGCGGCGCAAGCGGGAAAGCGTGCTCGAAATAGGTCGCGACAAGCCGGCCTTCCTCGGCATCGAACGCCAATCGGATGTCACCTTCGGCCAGACATTGGGCATAGGGGTGGCCGAGGAACGGCGCCAGCACCTTGCCGCGCAAATACTGCGCCGGGGGCTGCCAGTCGATGTCGAAAAAGGCCGCGTAAGGGCTCGCCCGTCCCCATTCGAGCACATCCTGCCACCACGCGTTGCCGCCGCCGCCCCAGCCGCCGCCAACCGCCATGTGGTTGGGGACGATATCGAGGATCAGCCCCATCCCGTTCGCCCGCAGCGCCGCAACGAGTTGGCGCAGCGCCGCTTCCCCGCCGAGTTCGGGGTTCACCCGATTGGGATCGATGACGTCATAGCCATGCGTCGAGCCCGGGCGCGCGGTAAACAGCGGCGACAGATAAAGATGGCTCACGCCAAGGCGCGCGGCATAGGGAACCACGCGCGCGGCGTCACGGAGGGAAAAGCCGCGATGGCATTGCAAACGCAGCGTTGCCAGCGGCAGCCTCGCCGCGCGCAGCCCCGGTTTACCTGAGGCTGAGGAAAGCAGCGCCGGCATATGGCGGTATCTCCCCATGCCGCACGCGTTCGCCGACCCCTGGCCGCGAGGCCGCGAGGGTGGTGCCGGCGAAGCGGCTGAGTGGCGCGGGCGTTGCGGCGAAATTGACCGCGATCCCGAGTTCGCGGCCATCGCCCAGCCGCCAGGTCGCCCGCACCGCGCTGGGCCCCACCGCCTCGGCGCCGAGGCTGCGGCAGCCGACGAGGCCGGGGACGATGTCGCGTGCGCGCAGAGCCAGCAAATGCCGCGTCCAAGCGATGGCGGCGCGGCCATCGGGGCTGCCCGCCTCCACCGGGTCGGGGATGGCGGCGCGAAACGTCGCGGGATCGTTGGGGTCGGGAATGCGAGCCCGCGCGGCGGGATCAGCAAAAACCGAAAAGCGCGCGAATTCCTGCCGGCGGCCGTTGCGCACCCGCTCCGCCAGCGCCGGTTCATGGTCGGTGAAATAGAGGAACGGCGTGGTCGCGTCCCATTCCTCGCCCATGAACAGAAGCGGCACGTGCGGCGCAAGCAGCAGCAAGAGACGCGCGGCATCGCGGGCGGCGGGGGAGGAGAGACGGCTGAGCCGTTCGCCGAAGGCGCGATTGCCGGTCTGGTCATGGTTTTGCAGGAAGCCGACGAAGGCGCTGGGCGGCAGATGCCGGCTCGGCTCGCCGCGGGCGGCGCCGTCACGATAGGCGGACGCCTCGCCTTGCCAGGCGAACCCCTCGGCAAGACAACGGGCGAGCTTTGCCGCCGGATCGGTGTAATCGGCGTAATAACCACTGGTTTCGCCGGTCAGCAGCCGGTGCAGACAATGGTGCCAATCATCATTCCATTGCGCGTCGAATAACGGGGTCTCGTGCTTTGCGGCGTCGTGACGGAGCAGGCTCGCGCGGTTGTCGTCGTTCTCGACCACCAAATGGACATGCCGGCCGACATCGACACCGCGGCGGATCGCCGCCGCGAGCGCCGGCAGCGCCGCTGGTGGCTCGATCGCGTGGACGGCGTCGAAGCGCAGCCCATCGAAGCGATATTCGTTCAGCCAGTAGAGCGCATTGTGCAGGAAGAAATCCCGCACCGCCGGCTGGCCGAAATCGATCGCCTCGCCCCAGGGGGTGGTCGCGTCGGTGCGGAAGAAGGGCGCGGCATAGGCGTGCAGATGGTTTCCGTCGGGTCCGAAATGATTATAGACGACATCGAGAAACATCATCAGGCCGAGCCCATGCGCGGCATCGACCAATGCCTTCAGCTCCTCCGGGGTGCCAAGGCCGGGATCGGGCGCGAAGGGCAGCACGCCGTCATAGCCCCAGTTCCATCGCCCGGGGCAGCACGCGACGGGCATCAATTCGACGGCGGTCACCCCGAGCGCTTGCAAACGCGGCAGTTGCGCCATGACGCCGCGAAACCCGCCGAGCAGGCCGGGATGCAGCTCATAGAGCACCGTCTCATGCCAGGGCCGCCCACGCCAGCTCGGATGGCGCCAGACATAGGCATGGGGATCGACGACGAGGCTCGGCCCATGCACGCTCTCGGCCTGGGCGCGGGCGGCGGGGTCGGGCACGGCACGCCCATCGGGCAGGCGATAGCGATAGCGGCTTCCGGCCGGGCAGCGGAGCTTGGCGCTGACATAGCCGTCTGGTTCGCGCCGCATGGCAACCGGCGCCATCCCTTCGACCTCCAGGGTGACGCTCGCGACCGATGGCGCCCATAAGCGAAAATGGACACGGCCGTCGGCGCGCAGATTGGCCCCGAAGGGCACCAGATGCGAAAACGTCGCGCTCATGCCTTATGTTCCCTGCTGGCGGCTGCGGGGATGTTCGCCCCGAGCACGATGAGGCTGCGCTGCGCGACAGGGATCGTCGTCCCATCCACGACGTCGCTCAGACGCTCCGGCCGCGCACTATCGATGAGCAGATGCCAAGGCAGCGCTGGCGACGGCAGGATGAAGTCATGATCATCCTCGGAGCCGTTGATGAGTAGCATCACGACATCGACGCCGCCTTTGCGAGCGGCGGCGGGCCCGGCCCGGCGCAAAACGAGGCGCCGGCCGATCGGATCATTCCAGGCGGCGTCACTCATCGCCTCGCCATGTTCATCGAACCAGGCGATATCGGCGATCCCGGGCAGCGGCTCGATCTCGCCATGCATGAAATAGGTGCCGCGCACGACCGGGCGCGATCGTCGCGCGGCGATCAGGCGAGCGGTGAAATCGATCAGACTCTGGGCCGGCCCGTCGCTTGCGGCCGGCCAGTCGATCCAGGAAATTTCGTTGTCTTGACAATAAGCGTTGTTATTGCCCCGTTGTGTGCCGGCCATCTCGTCACCGGCGCGCAGCATCGGCGTGCCGTGCGCGAAAAACACCGTCGCCAGCATGGCGCGCTTTATGCGCTCTCGCATCGCCATGATCGCGGGGTCGTCGCTCGGCCCCTCGGCGCCCCAATTATGGCTGTAATTGGCGTCGTGGCCGTCGTGATTGCTTTCGCCGTTCGCCTCGTTGTGGCGTTCATTGTAGCTGACGAGATCGTGCAGCGTGAAACCATCATGCGACGCGATATAGTTGATCGATGCGTAAGGGCGGCGCCGGCGGCGCTCGAAGACATCACTCGATCCCGAAAGCCGCGCCGATAGTTCCGCCCGCTGGCCGTTATCGCCTCGCCAGAAGCGCCGCGCCGTATCGCGGAAACGGTCGTTCCATTCGGCAAAACCGGGCGGAAAATTGCCGAGCTGATAGCCACCAGGACCGACATCCCAGGGCTCGGCGATCAATTTGAGGCGCGATAGCATCGGATCCTGTCGGATCGCATCGAAAAACCCCGAGCCGGGATCGAAACCGGTGCCCTCGCGGCCGAGCGTCACGCCGAGGTCGAAGCGGAAGCCATCGATCCGGAATGCGCTCGCCCAGTGGCGCAGACTATCCATCACCATCTGCAAAACACGCGGATGCGAAAGATTGAGCGTATTGCCGCAACCGGTCTCGTCGATGTAGTGCCGCTCGTTTCCCGGCACCAGCCGATAGTAGCTGGCATTGTCGAGCCCGCGCCACGACAGGGTCGGGCCAAGCTGGTTGCCCTCCGCGGTATGATTGTAGACGACATCGAGAATGACTTCGATCCCGGCGGCATGCAGCCGGCGCACCGCGATCCGCAGACTGTCGGCGGCGCCGGCGCCGAGATAGCGCGGCTCGGGTGCGAAGAAGGCGAGTGTCGAATAGCCCCAATAATTGCTGAGACCGGCCTCGACCAGAAACCGATCCTGAGCGAAGGCGTGAACCGGCATCAGCTCGATCGCGGTGATGCCGAGCCGGCGCAGATGGTCGATGACCCGCCCATCCGCAAGCGCGGTGAAGGTTCCGCGATCCGGCGGCAGCAGATCCGCACGGCGCATGGTCAAGCCGCGCAGATGGGCTTCGTAGATGACGGTATCCGACCACGGGATCTCTGGCCGGCGATCATCGCCCCAATCAAAAGCATGGGTGGTGACGACGGCTTTCGGCATGGCGGCGGCGCTGTCGCGGCGATCGAAGGAGAGATCGGCGCGCTGGCTGCCGATGCGATAACCATGGAGGGCATCGGTCCAACGCAGATCGCCGATCAGCGCGCGGGCATAAGGGTCGAGCAACAATTTGTGGGCATTGAAACGGTGGCCATGGCGCGGCGCATAGGGGCCATGCGCGCGGTAGCCGTAAACGCAGCCCGGCATCGCTTCCGGCAGATAGCCATGCCAGACTTCGTCGGTGCATTCGGGCAGACGGTAACGCGCGATCTCACGCTTGCCGGAAGCCTCGAAAAGGCAGAGATCGATGGCTTCGGCATGGGCGGAAAACACCGCGAAATTGATACCGAGCCCATCCCATGTGGCGCCGAGCGGATCGGGGCGACCGGGCAGGAGTTTGTCGGGGCGGACGGGCATCGCGTTTGCGTCGCTCTTTTCAATCGGCGCGGAGTATGAGTGTCGCAAGCGGCGGCAGGGTCAGCGTGAGCGCCGCCGGCAGGCCATGAGAGGGCGCTTCCTCCGCGCTCACCAGTCCGCCATTGCCCATGCCGCTGCCGCCATAGCTCTCGGCGTCGGTATTCAAAACCTCCCGCCAAACCCCGCCCCGCGGCACACCGAGCCGATAGCCCACGCGCGGCACCGGCGTGAAATTGCAGACGACGAGCAGCGGCGGATCGTCGGGACCTGCAAAGCGGAGCCACGCAAAGACGCTTTGCGCACGATCATCGATCACGACCCAGCGGAAACCTTCCGCGTCGGCATCGCGCCGGTAAAGCGCCGGGGTTGCGGCGAGCAGATGGTTGAGATCGCGCACCAAACTCTGCACGCCGCGATGCGCGGGATCGTCAAGCCGCTCCCATTCGACCGACGCGTCATGGTTCCATTCGCTCTCCTGGCCGATCTCGCCGCCCATGAACAGCAGCTTCTTGCCGGGATGGCCCCACATGAAAGCGAAATAGGCGCGGAGATTGGCAAAACGCTGCCAGCGATCGCCGGGCATGCGGCCGAGCAGCGAGCCTTTGCCATAGACCACTTCGTCATGCGAGAGCGGCAGGACGAAGCGCTCGGAAAAAGCGTAGACCATGCCAAAGGTCATGTCATCGTGGTGATAGCGGCGATGGATCGGATCCTCGTGCATGTAGCGCAGCGTGTCATGCATCCAGCCCATGTTCCATTTGAAGTCAAAGCCGAGCCCGCCATCGGCCGGCGCCGCGGTGACACCGGGCCAGGCGGTCGATTCCTCGGCAATCAACAGCGCACCCGGGCAACGCGCGGCGATGGTGGCGCTGAGTTCGCGCAGAAAGTCGATCGCTTCGAGATTTTCCCGCCCGCCATAACGGTTGGGTATCCACTCACCGGCGCGCCGACTATAATCGCGATACAGCATCGCGGCGACGGCATCGACGCGCAGCCCATCGGCATGATAGCGCTCGAGCCACGAGAGCGCGCTACCGATCAGAAAGCCGCGCACCTCGTTGCGGCCGAGATTATAGATCATCGTGTTCCAATCGGGGTGAAATCCCTCGCGCGGGTCGGCGTGCTCATAGAGCGGGGTGCCGTCGAAGCGGATCAGGCCGTGCGCGTCATTGGGAAAATGCGCCGGCACCCAGTCGAGAATCACGCCAAGCCCGGCCTGATGGCAGGCATCGACGAAACGCGCGAATGCCTCCGGCGGGCCAAGCCGCGCCGTCGGCGCGAATTGCCCCAGTGGTTGATAGCCCCAGGAGCCGGCAAAAGGATGCTCCATCACTGGCATCAATTCGAGATGGGTGAATCCCATCGCCACGGCATAGGGGATCAGCCGCGCGGCGAGAATTTCCCAGCCGCAGCGCCCCGGCTCCTCGGCGCGGATCCAAGAGAGGGCATGGACTTCATAGATCGCAAGCGGCGACGCCGCGGTCTGGCGCGCCGCCCGACCCGCCATCCACTCGGCATCCCGCCAGCCCGTCCAGTCGGGTGCGGCAACGACGGACGCGGTCGCCGGCGGAAGCTCGGTCGCCGCCGCCACCGGATCGGCCTTCAGCGGCAGCAATTCGCCATGCGGCCCGAGGATTTCGTATTTGTAGAGGGTTCCCGGCGCAAGCCGCGGGATGAACACTTCCCAGACGCCGGCGCCATGGCGAAGCCGCATCGGATGACAGCGGCCATCCCAGCCATTGAACGCGCCGACCACGGAGACACGCTGCGCGTTCGGCGCCCAGACGGCGAAGCGGACCCCAGCGATGCCCTCATGCCGGGTCACATGCGCGCCGAGACAACGGCCGAGATCGTGATGGCGGCCCTCGGCGAGGAGATGGAGGTCGAAATCGCCGAGCACCGGGCCGAAGGCATAGACATCCTCGGTCTCGTGTCGCAACCGCCCATCATCGATCCGCAGCAGATACGGTGCTTCGCCAGGCAACACGCCGGCGAACAGCCCGGCCGGATGCACGCGTTCGAGTTCGGCGAGGAGATGGCCGGCATGACGATCGATCGCCTCCACCCGCACGGCGCGCGGCTGAAAACTCCGCACCACGACTTGCCCCGCGCCAACAGGATGCCGGCCGAGGACCGCGAACGGGTCACGATGCCGCCCCGCCGCCAATGCTTCCATCTCCGTCGGATCGGGCGCGAGATCAGACATCGCGAGACTCCCCCTCCGCCAGCCGGGACGCGAGTTCGGCAAGCCCACGCAGCGGAATAGGAAGCCATGACGGCCGATTACTGGCCTCGTAGCGGATTTCGTAAGCGGCTTTTTCAATGAGGAACAGCGTCAAAAGCGACGGCTCCTGCTCCGGCCGCGTCCAACGCCGCGGCGCCCGCGCGTGTGCCGCGTCATAGGCTTCCAAGAATGCCGCCTTGGCTTTGAGACGAAACTCTTCGAGCAAATCTTCGCGCCGCGCTAAAACCGCGTCGGATTGTCCGACCAAGCCCTGATTGGCAGCGGCGGCGGCATAATCGAGCGAACGGAGCAGCCCGGCGACGTCGCGGAGCGGCGAGGATTTCTCACGCCGTTCGGCGAGCGGACGCGCCGGCTCCCCCTCGAAATCGATGAGATAGACATCGTCTTTGGCCGTGAGCACCTGACCGAGATGGAAATCGCCGTGCACGCGCGTCGAAAGCGACCCCTGCCCGTGCTCGGCGAGCCGCGTCACCGCGCGGCGCAGATCAGGGGCCCGCCCCACCAGCTCGGCGGCCCGCGCCTGCATCGCCGGGTCAGGCCAATCGGTGATCGCGTCGAGGCTGGCAACGGCGCCGTCGATCTCCGCCGCGGCTGACCTCGCCCATGCCCGCATCAGCTCGGCATCGGCGGGCTCAGGGGCAAAGGCCGGATCATCGCTCGGCGCCGCCAAGACGGCATGAAGCTCAGCCAAGCGTTGGCCGAGAATGCCGACAAAGAGGAGATAGGGTGCGAATGCATCCGCAACCGCCGCCGCGTCCACCTCACTCACGGCAAGCTCATCCACCACACGAGCCAGAAAATCGAGTGTCCAGATCCAGCCATCACCTTGGTTGCGAATGAAGGATTGCAGAAGCATCAGGGTGGAGGCGGTTCCAGCGCTATCGCGCCACACCACCTCGCCGAGCAGGGCGGCGCAATTGCGGTAGTGGCGTTCGGTGAGGTAGCGCGTCATTTCCGCTTCCGGATGAACGCCTGGGCTTATTCGCCGGATCAATTTCAATACCGCGCTATTGTCGATCACCAGCGACGAATTGGTCTGCTCGACGGCCAGGCGGCGAATCTCGCTCACCGCTGGCGCGAGGCCGCTCTCGGCGAGCCGCGGGCTGGGCAGAAAGCGGATGGCGCCGGCATCGCCAAGCGAGATCTCGGCACCATCGCGAAGCTTGGCCAAAACCGCATCCACCAGCCCATCGAGGGCAAAACCATCGGTCAACATGCCGACGCGATGGCCACGCCTGAGACGGGCGATGCCGAGTTGCTCTGGCAACGCCTCTGCGGTTTCGCCCGGCCAGGCAACGCCGAGCGGCAGCAGATAGTGTTCTTGCCCGGTCGGCAGCGCAATATCCAACTTGGTGAGTAAAACAGCATCGGCGCCGCTTGCGAGGGGGGCCGCGAAGCCGATATGGCAGCCACGCAGCGCCGCGTCCTTTGCTGCAAACCAGCGGCGCTTTTGCAGATAGGTGGGGAAAATGTCGCGCTCCAACACGGCGCGGTTGGGTGGGGCCAAGACTTCCGCGATCTCGCGGCGGATGACGAGGGTGACGAATTCCGCCAGCGGCTGTGGCGCCGGCGTATGCCAAGGCGGCAGCGCCGCCTCGAGGCTGAGCGAAAACCACAGAAACCCATAGGGTGGCAAAGTCAGCAGATAGGGTAATTGGCCGATCGGCGGAAAGACCGAACCCCCGATCATGTCGACCGGCACGCGGCCGACGAATTCGCCCAACGCAAGCTCGACCGCCTGCGCCGTGCGCGAGAAATTGCTGACGCAAAGCACGATCTCTTCTGCCTCCGCGTCTTGATATTCGCGGAGAAACGCAAGGATTTTGCGGTTGCCGGGATAAAGCAGGCGCTGGCTGCCACGGCCGAAGGCGCGGAACCGGCCACGCACCGCGATCATGCGGCTCATCCAGTTGAGCAAGGAATGCGGATCACTCGATTGCGCCTCGACATTCACCGCGTCATAGCCATAGATCGGATCCATGATCGGCGGCAACACAAGGTCCGCGGGATTGGCACGGGAAAACCCGCCATTGCGATCGGGTGACCACTGCATCGGCGTGCGCACGCCGTTGCGGTCGCCGAGGTGAAGATTATCGCCCATGCCGATTTCGTCGCCGTAATAGATGATCGGCGTGCCGGGCATCGAGAGGAGCAAGCTGTTCATCAGTTCGATGCGGCGCCGGTCATGCTCCATCAGGGGCGCGAGACGGCGGCGAATGCCGAGATTGAGCCGAGCGCGGCGATCGCTCGCATAAATCTCCCAGAGATAATCACGCTCCTGATCGGTCACCATCTCGAGCGTCAGCTCGTCATGGTTACGCAGAAAAATCGCCCATTGGCAGTTGTCGGGAATTTCTGGCGTCTGGCGCAGGATATCGGTGATCGGAAAGCGGTCTTCGCGCGCCACCGCCATGTACATGCGCGGCATCAAGGGGAAATGATACGCCATGTGACATTCATCACCGGCGCCGAAATATTCCTGCACGTCCTCCGGCCATTGGTTGGCCTCGGCGAGGAGAACCTTTCCCGGTGCGTACTCGTCGAGTGCGGCGCGGATCGTACGAAGCACCGCATGGGTCTCCGGCAAATTTTCGTTGTTGGTTCCTTCCCGTTCGACGAGATAGGGCGCGGCATCGAGCCGCAGCCCATCGACCCCGAGATCCAACCAAAACCGCATCACGCTGAGGACGGCACGCAACACCGCCGGATTGTCGTAATTGAGATCTGGCTGATGGGAGTAGAAGCGGTGCCAGAAATACGCGTTGGCAACCGGATCCCAGGCCCAGTTCGACTTTTCGGTGTCGAGAAAGATGATGCGCGTGCCGGCATAGCGCTGGTCGTTGTCCGACCAGACGTAGAAGTTCCGTGCATTGCTGCCGGGTTTCGCCTGGCGCGCGCGCTGGAACCAGGGATGCTGATCGGAGGTGTGGTTGATGACGAGTTCGGTGATGACCTTGAGGCCGAGTTCATGCGCCGCCCGAATGAAGCGCCGGACATCGGCGAGCGTGCCATAATCCGGGTTGACGCCGCAATACTCGGCGATGTCATAGCCGTCGTCACGGAGCGGCGACGGATAGAACGGCAACAACCAGATCGCCGTTACCCCGAGTTCCTTGATATAGGCAAGCTTTTGCGAGAGTCCCGAGAAATCCCCGACCCCGTCGTTATTGGCATCGAAAAACGATTTGACGTGCACCTGATAGATCACGGCGTCTTTGTACCAGAGCGGATCCGCGGTCGGCGTGAGGGGGCGTCGGCCTGCCATGTGCATCTCCCTTGTTTCGGTCATGACAGCGGTGCCAAGCGCCAGATGAGAAAGGGGAGGCCCGATGGGTCGAGCCGCAGACGCTGCCATTTGCCGCGAAGGATGATGTTTTCTCCGGTCATAAGATTTTCGGCGCCGATCGGGTCGCCATCTGCCAGCCCCCACTCCCAGAGCGGAATTTCGACATCGGCTTCCTGCACGGTATGCGGATCGAGGCTGACCGCGACAACGAGAACATTGCGACGGTCGGCACTGGCTTTGCGGTAAAACAGCACGCTGTCATTGGTCGCGGTGAGGAACGCAACGCCGAGATGAGTGCGGAGCGCCGGATTATCGGCGCGGATCCGATTGAGTTGGGCGATCTCGGCGACGATATTGCCCGGCCGCTCCCAATCCCAGGCACGGATCTGATATTTCTCGGAATCGTGGTATTCCTCGCGCCCCGGCAGCGCCGCCGCCTCACAGAGCTCAAACCCGCAATAGACCCCCCAAAGCCCGGAAAGCGTCGCCGCCAGCGCCGCGCGGATGAGAAAGCCGGCGCGCCCGCCATTTTGCAAAAAAAACGGGTTGATATCCGGGGTGTTGACGAAGAGGTGCGGGCGGAAATACTCGCGCACCGGCGTGGTCGTGAGTTCGGTGAAATAGGCTTGCAGTTCTTGCTTGGTGTTGCGCCAAGTGAAATAGGTATAGGACTGAGAAAAACCGACCTTCGCCAGCCGGTACATCATCTTCGGCCGGGTAAAGGCTTCCGCGAGGAACACGACGCTGGGGTCATCGCGACGGATATCGGCGATCAGCCACTCCCAGAACGGGAGCGGCTTGGTGTGCGGGTTATCGACGCGAAATAGCCGCACGCCCTGAGACACCCAGAACCGCACGACGTCGCGCAGCGCAAGCCAGAGAGAGGGAACCGCATCGGCCGCGTAGAAATCGACATTGACGATGTCTTCGTATTTCTTTGGCGGGTTTTCCGCATAACGCAGCGAACCGTCCGGCCGCCAGGCAAACCAGCCGCGATGCGCGCGAAGCCAGGGATGATCGGGTGAGCACTGGATCGCGAAATCGAGCGCGATCTCCATGCCGCACGCCGCGGCGGCATCACGCAGGCGGCGGAAATCCTCGAATGTGCCGAGTTCGGGATGGATCGCGTCATGTCCGCCGCTCTCGGCGCCGATCGCGTAGGGGCTGCCGGGATCATCCGCGCTCGCGATCACCGCGTTGTTGCGGCCTTTGCGGTTGGTTTTTCCGATCGGGTGGATCGGTGGCAGATAAAGCACGTCAAAGCCCATGGCGCTGATGCGCGGCAAGTGCCGGATGACGTCATCGAAGGTTCCGTGCCGCGTGCGATCATCGCTCATCGAGCGGGGAAAAATTTCATACCAACTGGCAAATCCCGCGGCCGCGCGCTCGGCATCGAGCGCGAGCGGCGGGGAGGCGCGAACACGGAACGGGCGATCGTCAGCGCGGCGCATCAGGTCTGCCGTCGCTTCCTCGAGCAAAATCTGATAGCCGCGTTCCGGCGCCTCGGCACGCTTTAGCCGCCCGAGCACCGCCCGGAGCGAGGCCGCGAGATCGCCCTTGCATCGTTTCGCGGCGGCAGCGACCAGATCGCGTCCCTCCACCAGTTCGAGCGAAAGATCGAGGCCGGCGGCATGTTTTTTGCCAAGTTCGGTGCGAAACGTTGCGAATGCGTCGCACCACGCCTCGATCGTAAATTCGTGACGACCCAAGCGGGCGAGTGGAAATTCGGCGGCCCAGCGATCATTGCCGAGCGGCCGCATCGGCACTTCCTGCCACCGCTCGGCGTCGGCCGCGCGCCAACGCAGCACCGCGGCCATTTCGCCATGGCCATCGCAGATCAGATCGGCCGAGACCGTCACCGTTTCGCCGACGATGCGGCGCGCGGCGTAATTTTCGCCATCGGGAATGCGCGGGCTGATCGCTTCGATGGCGATGCGGGGCGCGGCGGCAGCGGCCACGGCGCCTTTCTCGCTCGCCAAAGCCGGGAGCCGCACCCAATCCGCCGGCAGCGTCGGCAGGAGGCGAAGCTCGGCCGGGGCGAGGGAAATTTCGTCTTGCGGACCGAGCACCGCATCCCCGGCGCGCAGGCCCGCGAGCGGCACGCGCGCGCCGGGCAGAAAATCAGCGCAACGCAGCGTGTTTGTCGCATCGAGGCGGGTATTGAGAAGCGCAAGCGCCGCCGCCTGGGCGCCGCCTCGAAGCAGCGCAATGGCGTCTCCGCCCGGCCCGGCCAGCAGCTGCGTCTCCCCCGCGTCGAGACCGGCGATCTCGCCGCGCAACGCATTGAGCGCCGCGATGTCAGCGGTGAGATCGAAGGGGGCGTCGTCGTGCATGGCGGCGAAATCATCGGGACGGGGATCGGTATCGGGCAGGGCGCGGCGGGCGGCGTATTCGAACCCCATCGGCAGGAGCCAGCCGGCGCCCAACACCGCAGCAAGGCGCAGAGCGCGGAGATAAAAGGCTCGAAGCAGCAGCGGGTTTTGCCATTGCGTCGCGAGGCGCTGGCCGCAAGGCACCTCCGGCGCCGCCGCGAGCGGTGCGACATCGCGCAACGCCGCGATTTCGTTCCAGAGCCAGCCATCACGAAAATTCCACCACGGCAACGAGCAGAACACGAGATCAAGCCCAGCACCGCGCCATGCGGCGTAGTGCGTCCACGGCACGCCCGGTGTCCAGCCGAGGAAACGAAAATCCGGCGCATATCGCCGCACGCCTGCGATCAGCGCGGCAAGATGCGCCCCCGGCACGGCGCCAAGCCCGATCAGCCGCACCCCGCCAAGCCCCGCTGCCGCCCAATCGCGCAGCCGCGTGATCCAGAGTTCGGTCAAAGCGGCGGCGGCGTCCGGCCTCTCCCAGAGCGCACCTACGGCGCCAAATCCGGCGCGGGGGATGCGCGGATCAAGGCCGGCGGAGCCATCCGCGGCTTCGAAAAGATCGGCATGGGCATGACGCAAGGCACCGTCCGCCGCGACCTGATCGAGCACCAGATCGACGTGGGCCAGAACGCCGCGCGCCCGACACAAGCCGGCCAGATGGGCGATCAGCGCCGTTGCATCCCCGTGCCAGCCACAAGCCGGATGCGGCCGGTCCATGTCGCCGGCGAGAAACAACTGGCCGCCGCGTCCCGGCGCAACCAAGGGCGGCAGTATAACCTGCCCAAAACCCATGCCGGCACAACGATCAAGCGCTTTATCCCACGCCGACACCGGGCCAGAGAGCAACGCATGAAGATAATAGATATTATTATTTAATTGTGGTGACCTATTGTACTTTCTTTCTTCCATCTCAATCAGGCTAAACGTTTTGCCTGCGGCTTGTCAACCTTCGTTAACCCTCGGCGCATGCCTCACTTTATTTTGAAACATCTGGCGCCATTGAAAGCGCGTTCAGATCGCGAAGGAGGATGTGAGGGTGCGAAAAAGCGCGCGCCTGATCCTGGACGCCTTTTTCCGGCGGCGAGCCGTCGCGCGTTCTCGGCCGTCAGCCCGCGGCTTGGCGTTCCACGACGAAGCCGGCTTCGAAATCGGCGGCCGCCATCGCGTGCTGGCGCTCCGGCATGAAGGGGGGATTGCCGCCGGCATAGAGGATGCCGGTGGTGAAGCCATCATCGCCGGCATAGCGCATCATGGCCGCCGCCCGGTCGGTTGCCGGTGCGTCATCGAGGGCGTGAACCGCCTGTTTCCAGGCGCGCTGCTCGGCGCGGAAGGTGACGCAGGGGCTCAGCACGTGGATCACCGAAAATCCGGGATGGGTGATGCCGGCGGTGATCAGGCGCGCCAGCTCATTGGGATTGCCGGCAAAGCCGCGGGCGAAGAAATTGACCCCGGCGGCAAGCGCGAGCAGCAGCGGCGCGACCGGCGCAATGCCGGTGCCCGCCGGCGTCAGCTTGCTTTCGCACCAATCGGGCGCGGTGGTCGGCGAGGCCTGGCCCTTGGTCATGCCATAGACCTGATTGTCCATCAGAATATAGGTCATATCGACATTGCGCCGGCAGGCATGCAGGAAATGATTGCCGCCGATCGAGAGGCCATCGCCGTCCCCACCGGCAGCGATCACTGTGAGATCGGGCCGCGCGAGCTTGACCCCGGCGGCGAGCGCCAACGCCCGGCCATGCACGCCGTGAAAGCCGTAGACGCTGGTATAGGCGGGAAGGCGCGAGGAGCAGCCGATGCCGGAAATCAGCGCGATGCTCTCGCGCGGGCGGCCGAGTTCGGCGCAGGCCTTGGCGAGCGCCGTCAGCACCGAATAATCGCCGCAGCCCGGGCACCAGATCGGCTTGATGTCGGATTTGAAGTCTTGTGCGGTCAAAACCGGGATGTCGGGCATGAGCGTCACTCCCACGTGGCGAGACGGGCGAGGATGTCGGCAGGGCGGATGGGCAGCGGCCCGGGGCGGCTGATCACCGCGACCTCGGCCGGCAGATCGTAGTTCGCACGAAGGAATTTGTGGAATTGCCGGCCATGGCTCTGTTCGATGACGAGTACCCGCCGCACCCCGTCGAGTGCCGCGGCGAGCAGCACCGGCCGCGCCGGGAGCAGGAGACGGAGCGAGATCAGCCGCACCGCGATGCCCGCGTCCCGCGCTCGCCGCGCGGCCTCGCGCGCCGGGCCGGTCGCCGATCCCCAGGTGAGGAGCGCGATCTCCCCCTCGCCCTCGCGATCCGCCCAAGCCTCGCCATAATCGAAGCTCTCCAGCTTGCGGGCCCGCTTGTCGAGCTGGGCATGGTGATCGCCGGCCTGCGCCGAGGGCACGCCGCGCACGTTGTGTTCGAGCCCGTCGGCGACATAGCGCGCGCCGGGCGTGCCGGGGATCCCCATCGGCGAAACCCCGCTCGCGGTCACGGCGTAGCGTTGATAGCCCGCGGCCGTCGGCGTCGCGATCAGCCGGCCGGGGAGGGTTGGCGGCGCCGGCGGCGGCGCGATGACGGCGCGCGATTGGCCCAACGCCTGATCCGAGAGCACGATCGCCACGGTCTGCAGGGTTTCCGCGAGCGCCACCGCCCATTGCGTCGTGACGGCACAGTCACCGATGCTGTTCGGGGCCAACACCAGGTGCGGGGCATCGCCGTGCAGGCCATGCACCGCGATATCGAGGTCGCTTTGCTCGGACTTGGTGGGAATGCCGGTGGACGGCCCGCCCCGCATGACATCGACGACGACGAGCGGCGTCTCCGAGGCGACGGCGAGGCCGAGCGCCTCGATCATCAGCGAAAGCCCCGGACCGGAGGTCGCGGTCAGCGCCGGCGTGCCGGCGAAGGACGCGCCGATCACCATGTTGATGGCGGCGAGCTCGTCCTCCGCCTGGACCAGCATCCCGCCGGTTTTGGCCAGCGCCGGCGCCATCCATTCCAGCACCTCGGTCGCCGGGGTGATCGGATAGGCGGCCACGAAGCCGACGCCGCCCTTGAGCGCGCCGAGGCCGGTCGCCTGATTGCCACTGATATTCCAGCGCGCACCCGTCACCACCGGCGGCGCGGCAAGACGCAGCGGCGGCAGGCTGGCCGCGGCGTTCACGCCGAGCGCCAAGGCGCCGGCGCTGGCCGCCAGCACGGTATCGCCCTTGCGGCCGAGTTGGCGCGCCAGAACCTCGGTGACCAGCGCCTCGGGCAGACCAATCAACGCGGCGACCGCCTGGAGCTTGCGCTTGCTTGCGATCTGCGGGTGGCGGCGTGGGAGGCAAAGCTCGGCCTGCCGGAGTTGCGGCTGGGCCTGCTGCCGGGTGCCGGCGGCACCCAGCGCCTGACCCGGCTGTGCGGCCGTGCTGCGTCGCTGCGGCTGATCCTGGGTGCCGAAATGGTGGATGGCGCGGAGGCGAAGCGGCTCGGGTTGGTGCAGTGGGGCGCGCCGTCGTCCGAACTTCCCGCGGCGGCAACCGCGATTGCCCGGCGCTACGCCGCCCTGCCAGCGCACGCCGTCGCCGCCGCGAAATCATGCATCACGTCCGCCTCCGATCCGGCACGAGACGGGTTCCGTGAGGAGATCGAGCAAACCGGCGCCCTGTTGCACGACGACAGGACGCGCGTGCTCGTGCGTGGGTTTCTTGATCGATCCGACCGTAATGGGGCTGAGAGATGGAAATGAAGGATTGCAATGTCGTCCTCACCGGCGGGGCATCTGGCATCGGCAAGGCGACGGCGCTGCTTCTCGCCAGGGAAGGCGCGCGCGTGTTCATCGGCGACGTGAACGAGGCCGCTGGCCGCGCGATGGCAGAGGACGCGCGTGGGCAGGGCCTCGCCATCACGTGGATGCCTCTGGAGCTGACCGATCCGGCCTCGGTGGCGGGCTTCGCCGAGGCGGTGCAGCGGCAGGCGGAACGCGTGGACGGCCTCGTCAATGCCGCCGGGTGGGATATCATCCAGCCATTCCTGCAGAACACGCCGGAGTTCTGGGACCGGGTGATGGGTATCAACCTGCTCGGGGCCATTCGCCTGACACGCCTGATACTGGAGAAAATGGTCGGCGGTGGCCGCGCCAAAATCGTCAACGTCGCGAGCGATGCCGGCCGCGTCGGCAGCATGGGCGAGACGGTGTATGCCGCAGCGAAAGGCGGGCTGATTGCCTTCACGAAGTCGCTGGCGCGCGAGATGGCACGCAACCGGATCACTGTGAACTGCGTCTGCCCCGGTCCGACCGACACGCCGCTGTTTCATGCGCAGCCGGAGAAGATGCGCGAGGCCCTGATCCGCGCCATCCCCCTGCGGCGCGTGGCGCAGCCGGAAGAGATCGCGGAGGCGGTGATGTTCTTCCTCGGGCGCCGGTCGGATTATATCACGGGTCAGGTGCTGAGCGTCAGCGGCGGCCTCACGATGGTCGATTGAGCAGGGGCAGCGCCACCCTCTGATCCGATCTCATTTGTCTGAAGTCAAAAGAAGATTTTTTATTTACTCTCGTTCACGCTCACTCACGCCAAACACAATGCCACCAAGCGTGGCGCGACGGTTTCCGGGCGGGGGAGGGTTTTGGGGTCTTCGCCGGGCATGGCGGCGGCGCGCAGACGGGTTGCCATCGGGCCGGGATTGAAGAGTTCGACGCGGAGCCGCCCACCCTCGATCTCGGCGGCCCAGGCGCGGACCAGGTTGGCGGCACCGGCCTTGGTCGCGCCATAGGCGCCCCAATAGGCGCGGGGGGTTGCGGCGGGATCGTCGGTGACGAACACCGCCCGCCCGGCCTCGGCGATGGCAAGCAGCGGGCCGCAACTGCGGATCAGGCGCCAGGTGCTCGCGAGATTGACCGCGACGACGTCCGCCCAATCCTTGGGCAGGATATGCGGCGCCGGGGTCAGCCGCCCGAGGCTTGCCGCGCAATGGACCAAAATATCGAGCCGGCGGAAGCGCTCAAAAAGGCTCGGCCCGAGCGCATCGAGCGCCTCGCCATTTTCGAGATCGAGCGGCAGCAGCGTCGCCTGCCCGCCGGCGGCGCGGATCAGATCGTCGGTCTCCTCGAGCCCGCCCTGGCTGCGCGCCGTGATCACCAGATGGGCGCCGGCACGGGCGAGTTCGATGGCGACAGCACGGCCGAGGCCGCGGCTCGCCCCGGTGACGAGGGCGATGCGGCCGGCGAGCGGCAGCGCCGGCGCGGTATCCGCCATCAATGATGCTCGGCCAGCAAGCTGAGCTGGCGGCTTTCGTTGTCGATCTGGTCGGCGAGCGGGATCGGGTAGTCGCCGGTGAAGCAGGCATCGCAGTAATATGGCGCCGTCTCGTCGCGCCCGTCGCGGCCGAGAGCGCGGTAAAGCCCGTCGATCGAGATGAAGGCGAGGCTTTCGACGCCAATCAGCCGCGCCATCGCCGCAAGATCGTGGCGGGCGGCGAGGAGCTGGTTCTGCTCGGGTGTGTCGATGCCGTAAAAGCAGGAATGCGTCGTCGGCGGCGAGGAGATGCGCAGATGCACCTCGCGCGCGCCGGCGGCGCGGACCATTTCGACGATTTTGCGGCTCGTCGTGCCGCGCACGATCGAATCATCGACCAGCACCACGCGCCGGCCTTCAAGCACCGGGCGGTTGGCGGAATGTTTGAGCCGCACGCCGAGATGGCGGATCTGATCGGTCGGCTCGATGAAGGTGCGGCCGACATAATGGTTGCGGATGATGCCGAGTTCGAACGGGATGCCGCTTTCCTCGGCGTATCCCATCGCCGCCGGCACCCCGGAATCGGGCACCGGCACCACGACATCGGCCGCGACCCCGCTTTCGCGCGCGAGTTCGACACCGATGGCTTTGCGCGCCGCATAGACCGGCACCCCTTCCATCACCGAATCGGGACGGGCGAAGTAAATATATTCAAAAACACAAAAACGCGGGCGGTTGCGCCCAAACGGCTTGATGGAATGGACGCCGGCATCGTCGATCACCACCACCTCGCCGGGCTCGACGTCGCGCACGAATTCCGCGCCGACGATATCGAGACCGCAACTCTCGCTGGTCAGCACCCAGCCGCTGCCGAGCCGGCCGAGAATGAGCGGGCGCACGCCGAGCGGGTCGCGCGCGCCGAACAGCGCCTCCTTGGTCAGCGCGACCAGGCTATAAGCGCCGACCACCTGTTTCAACGCATCGATCAGCCGGTCGACGACGGTGGAATAGAGGCTGATCGCGATGAGATGGACGAAGACTTCGGAATCGGTGGTGGACTGGAACAGGCAGCCGCGCCGGACCAGGGCACGACGCAGGCTATGGGCATTGGTGAGATTGCCATTATGGCCGACGGCGAGGCCGCCGAACTCGAAATCGCCATAGAGCGGCTGGACGTTGCGGAGCACCGTCTCGCCGGTCGTCGCGTAGCGGTTGTGCCCGATCGCGTGCGGCCCGGGGAGACCGGCGATCACCTTGGCGTCGCCGAAATTATCGCCGACCAGGCCGAGCCCGCGATGGGAGTGGAATTGCTGGCCGTCATAGCTCACGATGCCGGTCGCTTCCTGGCCGCGATGCTGGAGCGCGTGCAGGCCGAGCGCGGTCAGCGCCGCCGCGTCGGTTGCGTTCCAGACGCCGAAAACGCCGCATTCCTCATGCAAGGTATCGTCGTCGGCGTCGCGGGGGGCTAGGGGGTTCGGCATCATCGCGATCCTGTCTCCTCTGCCGCGCGCGCCGCGCGGGCGCCGAGCGCGTAGCCGGCGGGGGCGGCGCGCAGCAAATCCTCGATCCCGAGCGCGTGCTGCTCCGGCGGCAGCGCGAGGCGTGGGCGGAACTCCGCCGGCAGCTCTCCGATCGCCCATTGCGCGCCGCGTGAGATATAGGGAAGGCTGCGCGCCGCCAAAACCGGCGAAGGCCAGCGTTCCGGGGGGAGCAGCATCCCACCGATGATATAGGCGACGACCAGCAGCGCGAAACCGCGCACGATCCCGAAAACGAGGCCGAGCGTGCGGTCGAGCCCGCCGAGGAGCGAGGTGCGGACGACGCGGGCGAGCGTGCCGGCGATCAGCGAAAACACGATCAGCCCGGCGAGAAAGACGAGGGCGAAAGCGACCGGATCGGCGATGCCGATATCCGGGATCCATTCGCGCACATGCGGGCGCGCAAGCTCGAAATAATGGGTCGCCAGCACCGCCGCCCCCACCCAGGCGCCGATGCCGAGCGCCTCGCGCACGAAGCCGCGCCCAAAGGCGAGCAGGGCCGAGACCGCCACCACGCCGAGCGCCGCGAGATCAACCCATGTCATGACGGGAAGCTATACACGGGCGAGAAGGGCACGGCGAGAGGGGGCGCGCTCACGCCGCCGCCATCTCGGCGATGATCGCGCGCGCCGCAGCGCTGGGGTCGGGTGCGGCGACGATCGGGCGGCCGACGACGAGATAATCGGCGCCCCGCGCGATCGCCGCCCGCGGTGTCGCCAGCCGCTGATGATCATCGGCGCTGCTCGCCGCCGGGCGGATGCCGGGGGTTGCGATCAGCAGATGCTCGGCGCCGATGGCGCGGCGGATGGCGTTGGGATCGTCGGCGGCGGCAGCGATGATGCCATCGCACCCGGCCTCGACGGCGGCGCGGGCGCGGCGGCGCACCAATTCCTGCGCCGAAACCCCCACCCCCATCTCGGCCAGCGCCGCATCATCGAGGCTGGTGAGCACGGTGACCGCGAAGATCTGCAACGGCGCCGCGCCGCGCGCCGCAACCGCCGCCGCCATGATCCGCCGATCGCCATGAACCGTGATCAGGCTCGCCCCGCGCGCGGCGGCGATGGTGACGGCGCGGCTCACGGTTTCCGGAATGTCATAGAGCTTGGCATCGAGAAAGAGCCGCCGCCCATCCCGCGTCAGCCGGGCGATGAGGCCATCGACGCCAGGGGCAAAGAGCAGGCCAAGCCCGAGCTTGAAAAACGACACCTCGCCCGCAAGCCGCTCGGCCATCGCCTCGGCCTCGGCGATGCTCGCGAGATCGAGGGCGACGATCAGCCGCTCGGCCATCGTCCCCGGAACCTCGCGTCCCACGTTGCCCGCCATGTCTTTCCTTTCCCGCTTGCCGGCCGCCGAGGAACACCGAAACCGGCGCGATGGCAAGCCTCTCGCGCGCCGGGTGTGCGGGATTTGGAGAGATTCTTCTTTTAACTTCAGAAAAAGAAGCAAAAAGACTTTTGTCCTGTTTTTCTCGGAGTTACCAATGCCTCAGCACGGGCAGTGCCGCAGGCACTGCCCCACGGGAAAAGTTTTTTGGTTCTTTTTTTCAAAAAAGAACTATCTTTCTGGCCCTTACGCCTTCTTCTCCCACCCCCGCGCACCCTGCTGCCAGTAGGTGACAGCGTGCCCGGCGGCTTTGCATGCCTGCCAGCGCCGCCGCGCCGCGGCCAGCGCCGCCTCGTCATTGCCGTCGAAAAGATCGAAGACGCGGGTGAATTGCTCGAGGCGGGCGCTTTCGGCGCCGTCGATCAGAAACAGGAAACGGGCGCCGTTCGGCGCTTCGTCGGCGAGCGTGAGCCAGATCGGCTGAAGATCGGCGTTGCCGGAGGCGCTCGTCCCGTGTGGCAGCCAGTCGGGGCTGGCGGCGCGCCACAGCGCATCGTCAAGGGCGGCGAGGCGCTCTTCGCTGCCGACCCGAATGACGGCGCGCTCGCCCAAAGCCAGGGTGCGGCCAAGCAGCGCCGGCAAGGCCTGTTCGGGGCCGGCGCGGAGCAGGTGATAAAACGCGATCTCGGCCATCAGCCCTCGTAAAACCGCGCGACCAGCCGATCGAGGAGACGCACCCCGAAGCCGCTCGCGCCCTTCGCCGCCAAGGGCGAGTCTTTTTCCGACCACGCCATCCCGGCGATGTCGAGATGCGCCCAGGGCGTGCCATTGCGCACAAAACGCTGCAGGAACTGCGCCGCGGTGATGGCGCCGGCCGGCCGGCCGCCGACATTTTTCATGTCGGCGATGTGGGATTTGATCAGCCGGTCATAGGCCTCGGCGAGCGGCATGCGCCAGAGCTTGTCGCCGCTCATGCGCCCGGCTTCGAGAAGCCGGTTGGCGAGTTCGTCGTCATTGGCGAACAAACCCGCATGTTCATGGCCGAGCCCGACGATGATCGCCCCGGTAAGGGTCGCGAGATCGATCATCAGGCGGGGGGAAAATTCCTCCTGACACCACGACATCAGATCGGCGAGCACCAGCCGTCCTTCGGCGTCGGTATTGATCACCTCGATGGTCTGGCCGGAATGGCTCGTCACCACGTCGCCGGGGCGCTGGGCGGTACCGGAGGGCATGTTTTCGACGAGACCGAGGAGGCCGATCGCATCCACCTTGGCCTTGCGCCGCGCCAGCGTTGCCATCAGCCCGGCAACCGTGCCGGCGCCGGCCATGTCCCATTTCATGTCCTCCATGCCGGCGGCGGGCTTGATGCTGATGCCGCCGGTATCGAAGGTGACGCCCTTGCCGATGAAGGCGAGCGGTTTCTGATCCTTTTTGCGCGCACCACTGCCATGCCAGCTGATTGCGACGACGCGCGGCTCATTGGCGCTGCCTTGCGCGACGCCGAGCAGCGCGCCGAAGCCGAGCTTGGCGAGCGCCTTGGGCTCGAACACCTCGATTTTCAGGCCGAGTTCGCCGAGTTTCTCGACCCGGTCGGCGAATTCCGCCGGGGTGAGGATATTGGCCGGCTCGCTCACCAGATCGCGGGTGAAAAACACCCCCTCGGCCAGCGCTTCCAGCGGCGCATAGGCGGTTTTCACCTTCTCCGGCCCCTCGGCGAGCACGCTGAGCCGCGCCAGCTTCGGCTTGTCCTCAGGCTTTTCACGGGTGCGGTAGCGATCGAAGCGATAGCCCCGCAGCACCGCGCCATGGGCGGCCTCGGCGAGCAGATCGGGCGCGAGCCCGGGCGCGGCGAGCGCCAGCGTCTCCGCCTGGGTGAGGAGAGCAAGGCCGCGCCCGCCGGCTTCGGCGGCGCCGAGCGGGGTGATCTCGGCGCGTTTGCCGAGCCCGACCAGGGCGAGATGCGAGAGCCCGGCGCCGGGCGCAATCAGCGAGAGCGTCTGGCCCTTGCCGCCCTTGAAGCCAGCGACCGCGATCGCCCGCGCGATCGCGCCGCCGGTCGCGGCATCGGCCTCCGCCCAAAGCCCGGCTTGCGGCTCATCCTCGGCGACCAAAAGCAGGAGACCGCCGGCCTTCGGCAGGGCTGGCTTGGCGAAAACGACGTCGAGCATCGGGAACTCCTTCCCCAGGTGATTTTGCCGCAGTCTAGCAGCCACTTGCCGCTATGCCAGAGGGCAGCCTACATGCGGGTGATGGACAATCCCGCGCTGCTCGCCCTCGCCGCCGCCCTCGCCGCCGATGCCGCGCAGCTCATCCTCGCGGTGCGCGCGCGCGGCTTCGCGGTCACCCGCAAAGAGGATTTCTCCCCGGTGACCGAGGCCGATCGCGCCGCCGAGGCGCTGATCACCAAGGGGCTCCGCGCCGCCACCCCGGAGATTCCGGTGATCGCCGAGGAAGAAGTCGCGGCCGGTCGCATCACGGCGATTGGCGGGCGCTTCTGGCTGGTCGATCCGCTCGACGGCACCCGCGAATTCGCCGCTGGCGACGCGGCGTTCACCGTCAATATCGGCCTCGTCGCGGATGGGGCGGCGATCCTCGGCGCGGTCGCGGTGCCGGCGAGCGGCGAGATGTTCGGCGGCATCGTCGGCGCCGGCGCCTGGAAGCGGCAAAACG
Source organism: Acidibrevibacterium fodinaquatile (assembly GCF_003352165.1). Classification (GTDB taxonomy): domain Bacteria; phylum Pseudomonadota; class Alphaproteobacteria; order Acetobacterales; family Acetobacteraceae; genus Acidibrevibacterium; species Acidibrevibacterium fodinaquatile. The sequence goes on along the minus strand of NZ_CP029176.1, from coordinate 29,805 downwards.
GCGCGCAGCATCCGATCGCGACCCGCGCGCCGCCGCCGGAGGGGCTCGTGGTGCTCGCCTCGCGCCATCATGACGATGATCCGGCGCTCGCCGCCGTGCTCGCCGGCAAGCCGATCGCCGCGATCGAAAAGCTCGGCTCGGCGGTGAAATTCTGCCGCCTCGCCGAAGGGCGGGCGGATTTTTATCCCCGCCTCGGGCCGACCATGGAATGGGACACGGCGGCGCCGCAAGCGGTGCTGGAAGCGGCCGGCGGCGCCGTGCTCGACGCCGCCGGCGCGCCGCTCCGCTATGGCAAGCCAGGGTTTTTCAACCCGCCGTTCTTCTGCCACGGCCGCGCCCCAGCGGCGCCGCCGCGATGACCGAGCGCCTTGCCGCCGATGCCGCCGGGATCGCCCGCGGCGCAGCACGCCTGTGCGCCGGCGAGACCGTCGCCTTCCCGACCGAAACCGTCTATGGCCTCGGCGCCGATGCGACCAATGCCGGCGCGGTCGCGGCGATTTTCGCGGCCAAGGGGCGGCCGCGCTTTAACCCGCTGATCGCGCATTACGCGAGCGCCGCGGCGGCGTTCGCCGATGTCGTCGCAACCCCGCTCGCCGAACGCCTGGCGCAAGCCTTCTGGCCCGGGCCGCTGACGCTGGTGCTGGCGCGGCGCGCGACAAGCGTCGTCGCCGATTTGGTGAGCGCCGGGCTTTCGACGCTCGCCGTGCGCGTCCCCGCCCATCCCGTCGCCCTGGCGCTGCTCGCCGCCACCGCCCGCCCGGTCGCGGCGCCCTCGGCCAACCGCTCCGGCCGCGTCAGCCCGACCACGGCGGCGCACGTCCTCGCCGAACTCGAAGGCAGGATCGCCGCGGTGATCGATGCCGGCGAATGCCCGGTCGGGGTCGAATCGACGGTGCTCGATCTGACCGGCGCGCGCCCGCGTCTCCTCCGCCCCGGCGGGATCAGCCTCGAAGCCCTCGCCCCATTCCTCGGCGCGCTGGACGCGGCGCCGCTTGACGGCGCGACGCAGCCGCTTTCGCCGGGCATGCTGAAAAGTCATTACGCGCCGACGCTGCCGCTGCGGCTCGGGGCGCGCGAGGTTGCCGGCGACCAGGCGCTGCTCGCCTTCGGCCCGCCGCTCTCGGGAGCGGCATTGGTGTTTCAGCTCAGCGCGACGCGGAATCCCGAAGAAGCGGCGGCGCGGCTCTATGCCGGGCTCCGCGCGCTCGACGCCGAGGGCGGGCGGCGCGGCCTTGCCGGCATCGCCGCCATGGCCATTCCCGAAACCGGGCTCGGGCGCGCGATCAATGATCGCCTGGCCCGCGCCGCATATCGCGACACGACAGATTAATTTTACTGATTTGTTCTTAAAAAAGACACAATCCCTAATTTTAGTCTCGGCATCCCGGGGGAAATATGATAAGGCGATCTCGGTGGCGTCATGCGCCGAGGGCAGCATGAGCCGAGGCGCCGCGATTGGGAGCTGGCATTGCAGGACGATATTCATCCGCCGGGCGATCATTCTTCCGAGCCCACCCCGGTCGCGCCCAACGATCCAGCGCCGGCCGAGGCTTCGGCGAGCGCGGCAAGCGCCGCCGGCGCGCCCGACGATCAGCGCGAGACCCTGCTGCTCGCGGTAATCGCGGCGGCGCGCCATCATGGCGTGGTCCTCGACCGTGACGAACTGCGTCTTGCGCCAGAGGAGACGCCGTCGCCGGCGCAGCTCGCGGCCTGGGCGCGTGGCGCCGGGCTCTGGGCCAAGGCGGCGCGGCTGAGCTGGCGCCAGATCGTCCGCCTCAAAGGCACGGCGCCGGTGGTGGTGCTGTTCAATGACGGCAGCGCCGGGCTCTGGGTCGGCGCCAACGCCGGGCGGAACGTGATTTTCCTCCGCGACCCGCGCGCCGGCGCCGAGGACGATCCGGCACCGGTCGATGAATTGCGCTTGACGCGCGTCTGGTCGGGCGAAGTGCTGCTGATCCGCCCCGAGCGCGGCAGCAACGAGGAAGAGGCGCCGTTCACGCTCGGCTGGATCGCCCGCGTCGTCGCGCGCGAGCGGGCGGCGCTGCGCGATATCAGCATCGCCTCGATCGCGCTCAGCTTGCTTACCATCATCCCGCCGCTTCTGGTGATGGTGGTGATCGACCGGGTGCTGCAACACCACAGCATGTCCACCCTCACGCTGCTCTCGGTGATCCTTGGTCTTGCGGTGATCTGGGAGACGATTCTCGGCTATGCCCGGCGCGAATTGACGGCGGTGGTCGCGGCAAGGCTCGATACCCGCCTCAATCTGCACATCTTCAACCGCATGCTCGGCCTGCCGCTCTCCTATTTCGAGCGCAACCCCGCAGGCCAAACCATCCACCGGCTCTCGCAGATCTGGAAGGTGCGAGACTTCATGACCGGGAAGCTGCTCACCACCTTCCTCGATGGGTTCACCCTCCTCGTCTTGCTGCCGGTGCTGTTTTACATGAGCGCGGCGCTGGCCTGGATGGTGCTCGCCGGCGCCGTTTTGATCGCCATCGTCATTCTGATTTTCCTGCCGCCGATGCGCCGCGTCATCGCCAAGGTGATCCAGGCGGAGATCGAGAAAAGCACGGTGATGGTCGAGAGCGTGCACGGCGTGCGGACGGTGAAATCCCTCGCGATCGAGCCGCAGCAGCGTGATCTCTGGGATCTCAAGGTCGCGAACGCGGCGCGCTATCGGCTGGAGGCGGGACGGCTCGGCAACTGGCCGAACACCATCGTGACCCCGATCGAGCGCTTCATCGAGCGCGGTGTCCTGCTGGTCGGCGCCTATCTCGTCCTCACCGGCGCCGCTAACGTCGATCCCGGCGCGCTGATCGCCTTCATGCTCCTTGGCGTGCGTGTCGCAGCGCCACTGGTCGGCATGGCGCGGCTGATCGAGGACATGGAGGAGGTGCGGAGTTCGATCGGCGAGGTCGGCATGGTGTTGAACCAGCCGAGCGAGATGAAGAACGCCGGCGAGGGGCTGCGGCCGCGTTTTTCCGGCGCGATCAGCTTCGAGAAAGTCGATTTCGCCTATCCCGGCTCGAAAACCAAGGCGCTCGAGGGCGTCTCCTTCAGCGTCCCCGCCGGCACCATGCTCGGCGTCGTCGGCAAGAGCGGCTCGGGCAAATCGACCATCACCCGCCTGCTCCAGGGCATCAACCGAGAGTATGAGGGCTATGTGAAGATCGACGGCGTCGATCTCCGCGAAATCAATCTCTCCTATCTGCGGCGAAGCTTTGGCGTCGTGATGCAGGATAATTTCCTGTTCCGCGGCACGGTGCGCGAAAACATCATCGCCGGCCGCCCCGGCCTCACGCTCGAGGACGCGGTGCGCGCCGCGCGTCTCGCCGGCGCCGAGGAATTCGTCGAGCGGCTGCCGCAGGGCTACGAGACCTTCATCGAGGAGGGGTCGGCCAATCTCTCCGGCGGCCAGCGCCAACGCCTCGCGATCGCCCGCGCCCTGATCAACGACCCGCGCATCCTGATCCTCGACGAGGCGACCAGCGCGCTCGACCCTGAGAGCGAGGCGCTGGTCAACGCCAATCTGCTGCGCATCGCGCGCGGGCGGACGATGGTGATCGTCTCGCACCGCCTGTCATCCCTCACCGAGTGCGATGCGATCCTGGTCCTCGAGCGCGGCAAGGTGGTCGATCTCGGGCCGCATCACGAACTGCTTGAACGTTGCGCGATCTATCGCCAGCTCTGGCTGCAGCAGAACCGCCATCTCGAGGGCCAGGGCGGCCAGCGTCCGACCTCGATGCCACCCCAGATCGCGACCGGAGAATAGACGATGGCCCGGAACGCCCTGATCCGCGCGCAAACCCTGGCGCCGGCGAGTGCCGCGGCGAGTGAGGCGGCCTTCGCCGATACATTGCTCGAATTCCAATCCCCCTCGGCGGCGCTGCTCGCGACCCGCCCGATCGGTGCCGCGCGCGGTGTCATTTGGGTGATCTCGCTCTCGGTGATCACATTTTTTCTCGCCGCCGGCCTGATCAAGATCGACAAAGTGGTGACGACGCAGGGCAAGGTGATCTCGGAAGCCCGCACCCTGGTCTTGCAGCCGCTCGATACCGCCATCGTGCGTTCGATCGCGGTGCATGAGGGGCAGCTCGTGCATCAGGGCGACATGCTCGCCGAGCTCGATCCGACCTTCGCCGCCGCCGATCTTGGCGCGCTGCGCGAGCAGGTGCGGAGCTATCAGGCGGAGGTCGACCGGCTCACCGCCGAGGCCGCCGACAAGCCCTACACGCCACCCCTCGACAGCGATGCGAACCGGCTGCAAGCGGCGGTGTTCGCCCAGCGGGCGGCGGAAAAGACCTTCAAACTCGAAAACTACCAGCAGAAAATCAACAGTCTCGAAACCACCATCGCCCGCAGCCTGGCCGAGGCCAATTACTACCGCCAGCGCCTCACGGTCGCCGCCGACGTCGAAGGCATGCGCCGCGAATTGCAGGATTTGAAGGTCGGAAGCCGCCTCAACTCGCTGTCGGCGGCCGATAACCGCATCGAAATGACGCGTTATCTCACGCTCTCGCAAAACAATGCCGAAGCCGCGACCCGCGATCTTCGCGCCATGATCGCCGAGCGCGATGCCTATTTACAAAACTGGCGCGCCGAGGTTTTGCAAAACCTCACCGATCAGGGGCGCAAGCTCTCAGACGCCGAAGAACAGCTCAAGAAAGCGGTGCTGCGCCGCCAGCTCGTCGAGCTTCGCGCCCCCGAGGACGCGATCGTGCTCACCGTCGCGAAAGTCTCGGTCGGCTCGGTGCTGCAAACCGGCAGCCAGTTCATCACCCTGGTGCCGGCGTCGGCGCCGCTCCTGGTCGAGGCCAATGCCGCGGGCTCGGATGCCGGGTTTTTGCGCGTCGGCGACCCGGTGGCGATCAAGTTCGACACTTTCCCCTTCACCCAGTATGGCGATGCCGAGGGCGAGGTGAAGGTGATCAGCCCCGACAGCTTCACCCAAAGCGATCCCGCCAACCCGCTGACCGATCAGCCGCATGACCCGGTCCCAGGCGGGCGGGTTTTCTATCGCGTGCGGATCTCGCTCGACCAGATCAAGCTGCACGGTGTGCCGGTGGGGTTCAAGGTGGCGCCGGGCATGCCGGTCACCGCCGATATCAAGGTCGGCCGGCGCACCATCCTCAATTATCTCCTCGGCCGCGTGATGCCGGTCGCGTCCGAAGGCATGCGCGAGCCATGAAGCGATAAGCCACTTCATGGCCGGGTTCCTCACGCGCCTTCAGAGTCTGTGGTCGCCGCGCGCCGGCTTGCGTCTCGCGCTCGAATGGGGCGAGGGGGGGCGCTGGGACCGTGCTTTTCCGCTGCTCGCCCGCGCCGCCGCCGCTGGGCTCGCCGAAGCGCAATACCGGGTCGGACGCTGCTACCTCGAAGCGAGCGGCGTGCCGGCGAGCGCGAGCGAGGCGGCGCGCTGGCTCCGCGCCGCCGCCGAGCAAGGCTTCGTCGAGGCGCAGGCGTTGCTCGCGACGATTTACCTGCGCGGCCTCGGCGCTGACGACGGCATCGCCGCCGCGACGCTGACCCGCCCGCGCGGCGCCGCGCAGGTCGGCGCGCCGGATTTTGCCGCAGCACGCCTTTGGGCCGAACGCGCCGCCGAAGCCGGCTCCGCCGATGGCCAAGCGCTGCTCGCCTATATTCTCACCTCCGGCCCGGAAGCGGGCCGCGATCTCGCGGCGGCGAAGGAATGGTATCGCCGCGCCGCCGAAGCCGGCTCGCCGCAGGGGCGGCTCGGCCTCGCGCTCGCCTTGCTGCGTGGAACCCCCGACGCGGCGGCGTTCCGTGAAGCGGCGGCGCAATTGGCGGCGGCGGCGGCGGCCGGGCTCGCGAGCGCGCAATATCTCCTCGGTGAAATGCATGACCGTGGCGACGGGGTCGCGCGCGACCCGGCCAAAGCGATCGGCTTTTATCGTGCCGCCGCCGAAAAAGGGGTGCGCCCGGCGCAGGCGCGGCTTGGTCTTGCGCTCCTTGAAGGCCGCGGTGTTGCGAAAAACGTGCAAGAAGGCGAATCCTGGCTGCGTCGCGCCGCCCTCGCCGGCGATGCCGAGGCGGCGGCCGTGGTCGGCGATCTCTATGCCCGCGGCGGCGAATTGCCGCCCAATTACGCCGAGGCGGCGCTGTGGTTTCGTCGCGCCGCCGAAGCCGGCCATCGCACCGCGGCGCGTGCCCTCGGGCTCATGCATCTGACCGGCGCCGGCACCGCCCGCGACCCGCAGGAAGCGGCGCGCTGGTTCCGGGTTTCGGCCGAGGCGGGAGACGCGCAGGCGAAGGCCGAACTCGCCAATCTGGTGCGCCAGGGCACGGCCGGGCCGGAAGAGCGCGCGCGCACCCGGGAATGGTTCGAGGAGGCGGCGCTGGCCGGCGATCTGGTGGCGGCGTTCAATTTCGGCGTCTGCCTCGCCGAAGGGGTTGGCGTCGAGCGCGATGATCGCCAAGCGGCGCAATGGATGCGCCGCGCCGCCGATGGTATCGCCAACGCGCAATATTGGTATGGCCGCATGCTCATCGAGGGTCGCGGCGTCGCCCCCGATCCCACCGAAGGCACCGCCTGGATCACCCGCGCCGCCGAGGCCGGCATGGTCGAGGCACAGGTCGCGCTGGCCGAGCTGCTGGTCAGCGGCGCCGGCGGCCAGCAGGATCACCCGGCGGCGCTCGGCTGGTTCCGGCGCGCCGCCGAGCACGGCCATGTCGGCGCCATGTTCGCGATCGGGGCGATGCTGGGCGGCGGCCACGACGTGCCGAGCGATCGCGCCGAGGCCGCGCTCTGGTTTCGCCGCGCCGCCGAACGCGGCCATGGCCACGCGCAGATGATGCTCGGCCGCTACCTCGCGCGCGGCCTCGCCGGGCGCCAGGATCCGAAGGAGGCGCGGCAATGGCTGGAGCGGGCGGTGGCGCAAGGAATAACCGAAGCGGCCGGCGACCTCGCCCATCTCCCGCCACCGGCCGAGGCGCCGGCGCCGCGCGACGCCAAGCAAAGCGCCTGAGCGTGCTGGCGCGCGGCCGGCCGAAGCGGCGGCTTCCGGCGTGACGGACGGCCCGCGCAACGCCTCTCCAGCTTCGCTGCGGGCCAAAGCGGCGGCGCTGGCAGCAGCCTTCGCCGCGCGCCAAGCGGAGACGGCGCGGGCGGCGCTCGACCGCGGCGAAGCGGCTTTGGCGGCCGGTGATGGCGCTGCCGCGCTCCGCTGGCTCGAACGCGCGGCACGGATCGCGCCGCGCGATGAAACCGCGCGCCTCGCCCTCGCCCTCGCCCGCCTCGGGCAGGGCGAACCCGGGCAGGCAAAACCGCTCGCTGAGATCGCGGCGCGGTTCGATCTGCGCGTCGCCTGGATCGGGCTCGCCTCGGCGCGGCTTCAGGACGGCGAGGTCGCGGGCGCGGCGCAGGCATTGGCCGCGGCGTTTTCCGGCCATGCCGGGCCGATCGATGCCCATCTCGCGCAGGGGGCGGATCGGATCGCGGCGGCGGTCGGCGCGCCGGGCTGGTGTGCGATGCTGAGCGGCGGCACGCTGATGGTCGCCTCCCACCTCGCGCCGGCCGGGCTTCGCGTCGCCTGCGATGGCGTCGCGTGCGCGCTCCGCTGGCGACAGGGGCGGGCGCGGCTCGGCGCCGCGTTGCTCGGCGGGCGCGAACTCGCGGTGACGCTGGCGGACGGCACGGCATTGCTCGGCAGCCCGATCCGGCTCGCCGCCTTGCGCCGGATCGAAGGGGTGGTGAGAGAAGAAAACGGCAATCTCACCGGCTGGGCCTGGCATCCCGCCGACCCCGACGCGATGCCGTGGCTTTTCCTTCATGACCGCGATGGCCGTCTGATCGCGCGCCTCGCCGCGACCGACACCACGATCGCCGTCTCTGGCGCGACCCCGCTCGCGCGGCCGCGCGGCTTCTTCGTGCCGGCGGCGCGGTTCGCGCACGCCGCCGTGCCGCTGTCACTTCGCGATGGCGACGGCCGCGATTTGCTCGGAAGCCCCCTCGACCCCGGCGCCGAACGGGCGAGCGCGATGGCCGAGGCGCGTGCCGTGGCGCGCGCGACAGGGGGGATGGCAGGCAAGGATGGCCGTCGCGCGGGGCGTTCGGCCTTCGCCGCGCGGGCTGCGATCCATGCCGATCTCCGTGGCGAGCCCGCCGAGCGCCGCCGCGCCCGCCCGCGCCGGGTGAGCATCGTCGTGCCGGTCTATCGCGGGGTCGCCGAGACCCTCGCTTGTCTCGCGAGACTCTTCGCCGCGCGTCGGGAGGCAACCCGGATCATCGTGGTCGAGGATGCGAGCCCGGAGCCGGAATTGGTGCTGGCGCTCGCGCGGCTGGCCCGCGCCCGCCGTATCACCCTCATCCGCCTTGCGCGCAATCGCGGCTTTCCCGGCGCCGCCAATGCCGGCATTCGCGCCGCCGGCCGCGATGACGTGGTGCTGCTCAACAGCGACACCCTGGTCGCCGGAAACTGGCTCGGCGGGCTGCGCGACGCTGCCTACGCCGAACCGGCGATCGCGACCGCAACGCCGTTTTCCAATGACGCGACGCTGCTGAGCTACCCACGGCGCGAGAGGGGCAATCCGATGCCCGATCTTGCGGAAACGGGGCGTCTCGCCGCGCTTGCCGCGCGCGCCGGCCGCGGCAAGGTCGTCGAAATCCCGGTTGGCGTCGGATTTTGTCTTTATCTCCGCCGCGCCGCACTCGATCAGGTCGGGCTGTTGCGCGAGGATGTCTTCGCCCAGGGGTATGGCGAGGAGAATGATTTTTGCCTCCGCGCCCGCGCGCTTGGCTGGCGGCATGTGGCGGCGACCGGGGTGTTCGTTGCCCACCGCGGCGGCGTTTCCTTTGGCGCCGGCCAAGCGGCGCTTCGCGCCCGCAACGCCGCTACTCTGGCGCGGCTCCATCCCGGCTATGACGCGCTGATCGCCGATTATGTCGCCGCCGACCCGCTCGCCCCGGCGCGGCGGCGCTTCGATCGCGCCCGCTTCATCGCAACCCGCGGGCGCGCCATGCGAGCAGCCCTCCTCATCACGCATGATCGTGGCGGCGGCGTCGAGACGCGGGTCATGGCGCGGGCGCAGGCGCTGGCGGCGGCAGGGTGGCGGGTCGTTCTGCTGCGCGGCAGCCCGCGCGCGGAGGCCGGCGTCAACCGCTCCTATCTCACCCGCGCCGAGGCGGCGGATGACTATCCCGATCTCGGCTTCGACCTGCCGCGCGAGACCAGCGATCTCCTCGCGCTGCTGCGGGCGGAGACGGTGCGGGCGATCGAGATCCATCACCTGCTCGGGCATGACCATGACGCGGTGCTCGCCCTCTGCCGCGCTCTTGGGCGCCCCCATGAGGTGCATGTGCATGATTACGCGTGGCTTTGCCCGCGCATCAAGCTGCTCGGCGCGGAGGGGCGCTATTGCGGCGAGCCGCCGGTTGCCGCGTGCGCCGCGTGCGTCGCCGAGGCCGGGCGCGAGATCGAGGAGGAGATCGACGCCCCGGCGCTCCGCCTGCGCTCGGCCCGCATGCTCGCCGCGGCGACGCGGGTGGTGGTGCCGGCGGCCGATGTCGCGGCCCGGCTGACCCGGCATTTCCCGGCCTTGCGGCCCGAGGTGCACCCTTGGGAGGAAACCCTCGTTGCGGCCACACCGGCCGCTATCCCGCCCGCGGCGGGGGTGTTGCGCGTCGTTCTCGCTGGCGCGATCGGCGTCGAAAAGGGCTATCGGCGGCTGCTCGCCTGCGCCCTCGATGCGCGCGCGCGGGATTTGCCACTCGCCTTCACCGTCGTCGGCGTCACCACCGGCGACGAGGCCCTGCTCGCCACCGGAAAAGTCTTCATCACCGGCGATTACCAGCCTGCCGAAGCGGTCGCGCTGATCGCGCGCCAAGGTGGCGCGCTCGGCTTCCTGCCCTCGGTCGTGCCTGAAACCTGGTGTTATACGCTGAGTGAACTCTGGCGCGCCGGGCTTTTCGTCGTCGCCTTCGATCTCGGCGCCCAGGCCGAACGTATCCGGGCTTCGGGACGCGGCCTGTTGCTCGGGCTTGATTTGCCGGCGCCGGCGGTGAATAACGCCTTGCTGCACGCGGCCGAGATTGCGGCGCGATCAACGCGGTTTACTGATCCGCTTGATACCGCTAGAGAAATACATCGACCCTCGTCAAAATCGTTACCTCTCTAACAGAGCGGGGATACACGCAATGTCAGACGCCACCGCCGCCGCCGCGCCCACCGCCAAGCTCGGCCAAAAGATGTTTTCCGAATTGCGTGTTTCGGGGCATTTGATGACGTTGGAGACGGGGCTTTTCTGCATCGTCCAGACCCCCGGCGCCAAGCGTAACGAGGACGGGTCGGGCCTGCCTGGGGTGCGGATTTCGCTGCCGCCCGGGGCTGCCAGCCGGCCGCAGGCGGTGAGCATCACCGCGTTTCGGCCCGATGGCTGGCTGAGCGGCGCCGCCGATGCCGCCCTCGTGCGGGTGAGCGAGGGGCCGGCGCAGATTCTGGTGACGATCTATCAGGCCCCGGGCGGGCCGGAAAACGCCCCGCGCCTGCAGGTCCTGCGGCTGGCCGAGGAGGCCGCCGGCGCGCCTGCCGCTGGCCGCGCCATGCCGGCCGTCGCCGACCCGCGCCGCCCGCCGCTCGCCCCCGGCGCCGCGGCGCCGGTGGTGCCTCCCGCTGGCGCCGCGCCGGGTGTGGCGCCGGCCGGCGCGGCGCTGCCACTGCACGGCAATTTCGAGATCGCAGCGCATGTTCAGCTCCGCGGCGATATCGGCGCGATGCTCGGCGAGTGGATCGGCGATCGCGGCAGCAAGCGCTGGGTCGAGGGATTCGCGCTTTCGCCGCGCGGCGAGGTGGCGCCGGCGGACATCGAATATCAGGCGGTGCTCGGGCGGGGTTGGCTCTCGCCCTGGGTCGAGGGCGGGCAGCTCTGCGGCAGCCGCGGCATGGCGCTGCCGCTGCTCGGGCTGCGTGTGCGGCTGCGGGGCAAGGCCCGCGAGACCCATCGCTGCACCTATTCCGCAACCTTCGTTGACGGCACCGCGATCGGCCCGGTCGCGGATGGCGAGGCCTGCGAGGCCGAAAGCTTGGCGCCCTTGGAAGCGTTTCAGATCGTTTTGCAGCGGCGTCAGGCGGGCAGCGGTGGCGAGGCACCGGCCAAGCCGGCGGCGGCGAAATCTCCGCCGGCGAAACCTCCGGCAAAACCCGCGCCCGGCAAGGCGCCGGCAAAACCGGCCGCCAAACCCGGCCGCGCCGGCAAAGCGGCACCCCCCCGACGCGGACGGTAACGGCGCGGCGTGAAATTCCTCTTCGTCCACCAGAATTTCCCCGGCCAATATCTTCATCTGCTGCGCTATCTGGCGGCGACGAAGCGGCACGAAATTCTATTTCTGACCGACGACAACCAGAATATGATTGCTGGGGTGCGCAAGCTCGTCTATCGCCTCGGCCGCGAGCCGAGCCAGGACGCGCACCGCAACTTGCGCGAACTCGAGCCGGCGATGATCCGCGCCGAAGCGGTGGCGCGGGCCGCCGCGCAATTGCGCGGGCTCGGCTTTCAGCCCGACATCATCATCGGCCATCACGGCTGGGGCGAAATGCTCGATCTCTGCGACATCTGGCCGGGCGTGCCGATGCTCGGCTATTTCGAGTTTTTCTATCACACTGACGGGCTCGATGTCGGCTTCGACCCTGAGTTTCCGACCGCGCCCCAGATGCTGTCCAATATCCGGGTCAAGAACACGGTCAATCTGCTGGCGCTCAACCTCCCCGGCCATGGCCAGACGCCGACCCGCTTTCAGCACGCGACCTACCCCGAATGGGCGCGCCCGCGCATCACCATCGTCCCCGAGGGCGCCGATCTCGAACTCTGCCAGCCCGACCCCCTGGCGGCGCAAACCCCGTTCGCGCTCAAGGACGTTACCGTCGCGCCAGGGGAAAAGCTGGTGACCTTCGTCGCCCGCGATCTCGAACCCTATCGCGGCTATCACATCATGATGCGGGCGTTGCCGCATCTTTTCCGCGCGCGGCGCGATCTCCGCGTCATCCTGGTCGGCGGCGACGGCGTGAGCTACGGCGCCAAGCTTGCCAATGGCACCTGGCGGGACTTTTTTTTCAATGAAGTGAAAGCCTCGCTCGACGAGCGCCGCGTCCATCTCGTCGGGCGCATCGATTACGGCGATTACCGGCGGCTTTTGCAGCGCTCGGACGCGCATGTCTATCTCACCTACCCGTTCGTCGCCTCCTGGTCGCTGCGCGAGGCGCTGGCCAGCGGCTGCGCGGTGATCGGCAGCGATACCGAGCCGGTGCGCGAATTCATCCGCGACGGCGAAAACGGCCTCCTCACCCCCTTCCTCGACCCCGCCGGGCTCGCCGAGCGGGTGCTCACGGTGCTCGAGGACCGCGCGCTCTCGGCGCGCCTGCGCGCCAATGCGCGCCGCTATGCCGAACGCCATCTCGCGATGGCCGATTATCTCGACGCGATGGCCGGGTTGATCGAGCGCCTCTCCGGGACGCGGCCGGAAATGCTCGCCCCGTCATCACGTCGCGCGCGGGCGAAGGCGGGAAGAAGAGGGTAGGAAGCGCGTTCTTTTTTGAAAAAAAAGAACCAAAAAACTTTTGTCCGTTCTACCAGCGGAGCGCCGGAATGACGGCGACCGGGGTGACACCCTCGCCGGCGGCGGCCTCCTCGATCGCCTGCGGGTTGCCGAGCAGCGCGTTATGGATGCCGCCGATCACCCAGCAGCTCGCGAGCCCGGCCGCCTTTGCCCCGGCGATGTCGGTGCGGAGCGCGTCCCCGATCGCGAGCACGGTCTCCGGCGGGCAGCCGAGCATGGCCAATGTCGGCTGATAGATGGCGGGGTCGGGCTTGCCGATCCAAGACACCTTGCCGCCGAGCGCCTCATAGCGCTGGGCGAGCGCGCCGGCGCAGAGCACGGCGGCGCCGTCGCGGATCACCTCGAGATCGGGATTGGCGCAGACCATGGGCAAATCGCGCGCCCGGCAGGCGCGGAGGATGTCCTCATAAGCGGGGAGATCAAGCATGCCGGCGGTCTCGTCGGGCCCGGTATTGACGACGAAATCCGCCGCCTCGGGGGTCGCGACCGGGGTGTAATCGAGCCCGGCGAAGACGTTGCGGTCGCGTGCCGGGCCGAGATGATAGAGATGGCGCCCGAGCGCGGCGAAGAACGGATCGTCACGCCGCGCGAGCCGGTCGCGCGTTGCCTCGCCGCTGGTCATGATGCCGTTATAAAGGTCATCATTGATCCCCATCTCACGCATCGCCGCTTGTGCCACGGTTGCGACGCGCGGCGCGTTAGAAAGCAGCACCACCCGCTTTCCGGCATCCTGCAAACGCCGCAAGCAATCCACCGCGCCGGGATAGGGGCGGATTCCGTCATGCACCACCCCCCAGAGATCGACGATGAAGCCGCGATAGCGTGCGACGAGGGGGGCAAGGCCGGTCAGATGTTCCATGATGTCTCCGCGAGAGAGGCGATATCGACGCCGCGCGCGTCTTCGAGGCGCGCGAACCCGCCCGCATCGAGCGCGACCAGAAGTTCGCGCCGCAACCGCGGGAGCAGCGCCGCCCCTTGATAGACGAAGGCGGTGTAGAGTTGAACCAAATGGGCGCCGGCGCGGACCATCGCCAGCACCTCGGCGCCGGTGCCGACGCCGCCGCAGCCGATGAGCGTGAGGCGGCCCGCGGCGAGGCGGGCGGCGCGGGCGAGCATCACGCGCGCGTGCGCAAACAAAGGCGGGCCGGAAAGCCCGCCCGCCTCGCCGGCGTGGGGCGAGCGCAGCCCGGGCGGACGGCGGACGCTGGTATTGCCGATGATCAAGCCGCCAGCCCCCCCGGCGAGCGCGGTCTCGACCACCGCCGCGAGCGCTTCCTCGCTGAGATCGGGGGCGATTTTCACCAAGAGCGGCGGCGCCTCAGGCAAGGCCCGCTTGACCGCGGCGAGAATGGCGGCAAGCCGCGCGCTTGCCTGCAAATCACGAAGCCCCGGCGTGTTCGGCGAGGAGATGTTGAGCGTGAGGTAATCGACATGCGGCGCCAAGGCGATCGCGAGGGCGGGATAATCGCGCTCGGGAACGGCACCTTCCTTGTTGAGCCCGATATTGGCGCCGAGCGGCACCGAACGCTGCCCGAGTGCCGCAAGGCGGGGCAGGACGCGCGCCAAACCTTCCCCGGGAAAGCCGAGCCGGTTGATCAGGGCGCGCTCGGCGTCGAGGCGAAAGAGGCGCGGGCGCGGATTGCCGGGCTGGGGCAGCGGCGTCACGGTGCCGATCTCGACGAAGCCGAAGCCGAGCGCCATCAGCGGGCGGACGGCAACGGCATTCTTGTCGAAGCCGGCGGCGAGCCCGATCGGGTTCGGGAAATGCCGGCCGAACAGGGTCTGGGCAATCCGCGGATCGGCGCGCGCGCGGTCATGCCCGGCAAGCCCGAGGCCAAGGCCGCGCAAGGCGAGGGCATGCGCGGTCTCGGGGGGCAATTGGCGCAAGAGCGGCAACGCGAGGGTGGGAAGCAGGCCGGCCATCGCGCCATCTTCGCGGCAAAAACGCCGGACGGCAAAGCCCGGCCCTTGTCATTGGCCGATCGTGGCGCAAAGTCGCGGCAATGTGGTCGGAACCCTATCTCGAAACCTGCTGCCGCGCCGCCCTCCATCGGCTGTTTCTGAGCGGGACCGCTGGCCGGCCGGAAGCGGACGCTGCCATGAAAGATGTGCCCTGCCTCGCGCGGCTCGTGCAGCTTGGTTGCGTTGAGCATCGCGGCGGGCGATTTTTCCTCACCGCAGCCGGCGCCGCCCGCCATGCCGCCGAGATTCTGCGCGCGCGGGGCTGATATGGCGGGCGAGGGGTTTTCTTGCCGGGAGCGGCGTGCCACATGCGCGACATGATCGCCCGCCGCGCCGCTCTCGCATGCCTTACCCTCGCCCCCCTCCTCCTTGCGCGCCGCGCCAGCGCGATCAGCGCCATGACGCTGACCGCGCAGGATCGCGCCGATATCGCGCGTATCGAGGCCTATCTCAACGCCATCCACACCCTGAAAGCGCGTTTCGAGCAGATCGCGCCAGATGGCAGCGACAGCCACGGCACCGCCTGGATCGATCGGCCGGGCAAACTCCGCTTCGAATACGACCCGCCAGTGCCCTATCTTCTGGTCGCCAATCATGGTGACGTCTATTTCAACGACCGTCAGCTCGGCCAGACCAGCGAGGTCGCCCTCGGCGATACGCCGCTTTCGATCATTCTCGCCCCCGAGATCAAGCTCTCGGGCAACATTCTGATCACCGATATCACCCGCGTCCCCGGCCTGATCCAGGTGACGGTGCTGCGCGCCGAGCGCTGGTGGCAAGGCTCGCTGAGCCTCGCTTTCGACACCGATCCGCTTTTGCTCCGGCAATGGATCGTGCTCGACGAGCAGCGGCGCGAAACCCGCGTCAGCCTCAGCGATATCGAGATCGGCGGCCAGTTCCCCGACGCGTTGTTTGAGTTCAAGGTCACCCCAACCCCACCGACCGGCCCCAAGCGATAACCGCCGCCCGCCGCAATGCCGCCATAATCGCGGGCGATCCCATCGGTCTTGCATGATGAAACCTCTGATCGGCATTTCCTGCTGCATGAAAACCTTCGGCATCTACGGCATGCCGAACCACGCTGCCTCTGACACCTATGTCCGGGCGGTGGATCGGGTGGTGGGCGGGGTGCCGCTCTTGATCCCGGCCAATGGCGCCGAGGCCGACATCGCCGCCCTGCTCGCCCGGCTCGACGGGCTGATCTTCACTGGCAGCCGCTCCAACGTCGCGCCGGAGAATTACGGCGGCCCGCCACAGCCGGAGGGCGCGCCCGAAGACCCTGCCCGCGACGCGACGACGCTGCCGCTGCTCCGCGCCGCGATCGCCGCCGGCATGCCGGTGCTCGCGATCTGCCGCGGCTTGCAGGAGCTGAACGTCGCACTCGGCGGCACGCTGCATCAGCGGCTGCAGGATCTTCCCGGCCATATCGACCATTCGACGCCGCTGCAGCCCTTCGCGCCGGTGCGCACCGGGCTTGCCCATCGGGTGCGGGCAACACCGGGCGGCTGGCTTCATCGCCTCGCCGGAACGACCGAAATCGCCGTCAATTCACTCCATAATCAGGGGATCGACCGGCCCGCACCGGGCTTGGCGGTCGAAGCCGTGGCGATCGACGGCACCATCGAAGCGGTGCGGGTGGTGACGCGGCCGGATGGCCGGGAAGCCGGCTACGCCGTCGGCGTGCAATGGCATCCGGAGTATGATTTCGCGACCAATCCGCTCTCGGCCCGTATTTTCGCCGATTTCGCCGCCGCCCTCGCCCCGGCCGGCAGGCGCGAAACCACGGCGGCCTAGAGCAAGGTAGGGTTTGATTGAACCATCCTGTTCCATCAAAACCGGCTAACTTGCTCGCCAAAATAGGGGTAGAGCGTGATCGACTTAAACCGATCGCGCTCTCGTCGCCTAGAGCCTCACGGCTTTGTGTCACCTTGTTGCGGCATGGTTGCCATGCTTTCTTCCTCTGGACACCCGCGCTGCAAATGCGATCCATTCTCATCGCAAAGTGACCCCAACGATGTCGCCAGCGCTTAGAAAGGAAACGCCCGGATGCCCACTCTCCCCGTCTCGCGCCGCGGCCTGTTGTCGGCGGCGGCCAGCACCGGCCTGATCGCCGCGGCAGCCACGGCGAACGCCGCGGAGCCCGAACTGCCTGCGCCCGAGCCCGCCGTCACCCCGCGTCTGCCGACCGATCATGGCGAGCTGCCGAGCTTCAAATATGTTTTCGCCAACAGCCACAAAAAAGAGAATAAAGGCGGCTGGGCGCGGGAGGCGACGGTCGCCGAATTTCCCGCCTCGAAAGCGCTGGCGGCGGTGAATATGCGGCTTTATGCCGGCGCCTATCGCGAACTCCACTGGCATGCGCTCGCCGCCGAATGGGCGTTCATGCTCAGCGGCCACGCCCGCACGACGGTGATCGATCCCGACGGCAATGCCGAAACCAATGAGTTCGGCCCTGGCGATGTTTGGTATTTCCCGCGCGGCTACGGCCATTCCATCCAGGGCCTGGGGCCGGATGGCTGCGAGTTCATGCTGGTGTTCGATGACGGCGCTTTTTCCGAATTCGGCACTTTCAGCGTGACCGACTGGCTGGCGCACACCCCGCCCGAGGTGCTGGCGAAAAACCTCGGTGTTCCCGCCGCCGCGTTTGCGAAAATCCCCGACCACGAGCTTTATATCATGCCCGGCACGGTGCCGCCGCCGCTGCCGCTCGAGCCGCCGCCCGCAAGCCTGGTTTCGGCACCGCAAACCCATCGCTATCCGCTGCTCGCCCAGCGCCCGATCGAGGCGCCGGGCGGTACCGTCCGCATCGTTTCTTCGAAGGAGTTTCCGGTCTCGACGACGATGACCGGGGTCATCGAGGACATCAATCCCGGCGCCGTCCGCGAACTCCATTGGCATCCGCATGCCGATGAGTGGCAGTACTACGTCTCCGGCCAAGGGCGGATGACGGTGTTCGGCTCGACGGCGCGGGCGGTGACCTGGGATTATCGCGCCGGTGATGTTGGCTATGTGCCGCGCGGCTATGGCCATTACATCGAAAATACCGGCACCGAGCCGCTTCGCGTCCTCGTCGTCCTCAATAGCGGCGTTTATGGTGACATCTCGATCAGCGACTGGCTGGCGCGCAACCCGGCCCAGCTCGTCGCCGAGCATTTCAACCTGCCGCTTGACGTCGTGGCGCGTTTCCCCAAGCGTAAGGTGATCATCGCCTAACTCCCTTCTGTGCGAGGAGCGTGTCTCATGGCCGATTATGTCATCCCGCCGCCGCCGCAAGCGGCGGTGCCGGTCGCTGGCGGCGGGATGTTCCCGGTCCGCCGCATTTTCTGTGTCGGGCGCAACTATGCCGCCCATTCGCGCGAGATGGGGGGCGATCCGGAACGCGAAGCGCCGTTTTTCTTCACCAAGCCCGCGGATGCCGTGGTCATCGAGGGTGCGGACTGCCCCTATCCGCCGGCGACCGCGGATCTTCATCACGAAATGGAGCTGGTGGTCGCGATCGCGACCGGCGGCGCCGACATCGCGGCGCGCGATGCGCTTTCGCATGTCTTCGGCTATGCCGCCGGCATCGATCTGACGCGGCGCGATCTGCAAGCGGAGGCAAAGAAAGCCGGCCGCCCCTGGGACATGGCCAAGGGGTTCGACGCCAGCGCCCCGATCGGCGCCATCGCCCCGGCGGCGCGGATCGGCCATCCGGCGCGGGGGCGGATTGCGCTCAGCGTCAATGGTGCCGCGCGCCAGGTCGCCGATCTCGCCGACATGATCTGGAGCGTGCCCGAGATCATCGCCGCGCTCTCGCGTCTGGTGCGGCTTGCGCCCGGCGATCTGATCTTCACCGGCACCCCGGAGGGTGTCGCCGCGGTCAAGCGCGGCGATACGCTGGCGGGCGAGATCGCTTGGGTCGGCACGGTCGCGACCAGGATGGTCGCGTGAGTCTGCGCATTGCCACCTGGAACATCAACTCGCTCCGTCTTCGCCTGCCGCGTCTGGCCGATCTCGTTGCGGCGCTCGACCCGGACGTGCTTTGCCTTCAGGAGACCAAGGTCGAGGATGCGCTGTTTCCGGCGGATGCGGTGCGGGCGCTCGGTTTTCCCCACATCGCCCATCGCGGCATGAAGAGCTATAACGGTGTCGCCATTCTCTCGCGCCGGCCGATCACGGTGCTGGAGGGGTTTCCCGATTGGTGCGGCAAGGGCGATTGCCGGCATCTCGCCGTCCGCCTCGAGACCGAGGGCGGGCCGCTCGCTCTCCATGATTTCTATGTCCCGGCTGGCGGCGATGTCCCGGACCCGGCAACCAACCCGAAATTCGCCCACAAGCTCGCCTTCATCGCCCAAGCGCGGGATTTTTTCGCGGCCCAGCCTGCGCTTTCCCGCACCGTCATCGTCGGCGATCTCAACATCGCGCCCCTCGAGACCGATGTCTGGAGCCATCGCCAATTGCTCGATGTCGTAAGCCACACCCCGCCCGAGACGGCGGGGCTGACGGCGTGGCTGGAGACCGGCTTCATCGATGCGGTCCGCCATTTCGTCCCGGCGGCGGAAAAGCATTTCACCTGGTGGTCCTATCGCAATCGCGACTGGCGCGCCTCCGATCGTGGCCGACGGCTCGATCACGTCTGGGCAACCCCTGATCTTATCCCCGCACTCCGCGATCAGATCACGCTGAAAGACGCGCGCGACTGGCCGCAAGCCTCCGATCACGTGCCGGTCGCGGTGACGTTCGATACGTGACGGGAGAACGTTTTTTGGTTCTTTTTTTCAAAAAAGAACCTCTTTCTTCCCTTTCCCCTCTCTATTGCGCGAACACCGGTTTCAATGTCGCCTGCACGCCATCGATGGTGATCTGGGTGCCGATGCAGAGCAGCACGAAGGCGATGAGGCGGCTGAGCGTTGCAACGCCGGTCGGGCCGAGAAACCCGATCAGCCGGTCGGCGGAGCGGTACATGACCCAAATCAGCAGCGAAAGGGCGCAGGCGGCCAGCGAGACGCCAAGAAAGAACCCTCCGACCGCGATCCCCTCATGCGGCCGCTCGGAGGCCAGGGCGATGGAGACCGAGATCGCGCCGGGGCCGGCGGTGAGCGGCATGGTGAGCGGGAAAAACGCGATCGCCGCCGCCTCCCCCGCCGGCGCCGCGGCGCGCTCGGCTGGTCGCGCCTTGTGCTCGGGCCCCGAGAGCAATTCCCAAGCCTTGACCGCGATCACCAGCCCGCCGGCGATGCGCAGGGCGGCGAGAGAAATGCCGAAGAAATTGAGAATATAGGTGCCGGCGAGGAGCGAGCCGAGCAGCACCACGACGGCATAGATCCCGACCCGGCCGGCGATCCAGGCGCGTTCCGCGGGGCTGCGATCGGCGGTTGCCTCGTGGAAAATCAGCGCGCCGCCGATCGGGTTGACGATCGAAAACAGCGCCGGGAAGGCGAGCAGCACGCTCTTGATGGCCGCCGACCAGAACATCTTGCGGACCCCTCCGGGATGGTTACGGGAAACGCCGGCATGCCCGCTCGCGCCACGCGCGGCAACCGCCGGGGCGAACAATTTTCCGGGAAAGATCGCGCCGGCGGGCTCAGGATTGGGCGTCTGGCGAGAGCACCAGGCACGTGCCGTGGCTCTTCGTCAGGCGTTCGCAGGCATCGATCGCGGCGGCGCGGGAAAGCCCGGTGAGGCGGGCGCGATAGAGCCGGGCGCGGGCCTGCTGCACGGTGCCGACCAGC
Source organism: Acidibrevibacterium fodinaquatile (assembly GCF_003352165.1). Taxonomy (GTDB): domain Bacteria; phylum Pseudomonadota; class Alphaproteobacteria; order Acetobacterales; family Acetobacteraceae; genus Acidibrevibacterium; species Acidibrevibacterium fodinaquatile. The sequence continues at coordinate 9,561 of NZ_CP029176.1, read as the reverse complement.
GGCTGGCCGGCGCTGAGATGGGCGGCGTCGCGCGCGGCGAGCGCCGCCGCATGCGCTTGCGCGGCGCTGGCGAAGGCGCCGACCTGGATCGCCCATTCATGCCCGGCCGCCTCGCCCCGCCGCATCGGCAGCGGCTCGGCGACGGCCTGGGAAATCAGGTGAAAGCCGGACGATCCGCCATGCCCGTCGCTCGCCGGGATGGGGGGCACATAGGCGGCAAGGGCGAGGCTAGAGTGCGACGCCGGCGCCGGTGCCGGTGCTGGGAGCGGCGGCAAGGGCTCGGCGGTCACCGGCGCGATCAAGGAGCGGCTCGCGACCTGAACCGGCGGCGCGCTGCGCGCGCTGGGCGGCGGCGCGCTCTTTGCGGCAAACAGCATCTGGCTGCCCCGTCGCCCCGGCGGCACGATATCCGGGATCCGGTTATAGGCGAGCTGCTCGGACGGCGAGCGCCGGGCGGGATAGGTGCCGGCGATCGCCGGCGCGATCATGGCGACGTAGCGCCGCGTTTCATCCGGAAGCGGCGCGGCGCCAGCGAGATAGGTATCGAGCCGGCGCGGCCCGGCATTATAGGCGGCGAGGAAGGCCGGGATGCCATAGAGGTCATACATGGCCCGCAAATAGGCGGCGCCGGCGAGGATATTGTTGTGCGGGTCATAGGGGTCGTCGCCGAGATGGTTTTCCGCCCGCATTTCCTCATAGGTCGCCGGCATCAGCTGCATCAGCCCCATCGCCCCGACCGGCGAGGTGATCGGCCGGCCGGCGAGGAACTCATGCCCGCCGGATTCGACCTTCATGACCGCGCGGATCCAGCGATCGGGGACATCGAAACGCTGTGACGCCTCGGTGATGTAAGGGCCCCAGGGGTCATTGGGCGGGCCCGGCGGCGGATAGTGGCGGCGCGCCTCGGCGGCGTAGCGGGCGGCTTCCTCGCGCGCGGTCAGCGTGGAATGGCCAGCGCAGGCGGCGAGCAGGACGGGGAGCAGGAGCAGGGCCGCACGGATGGCCAATCGGGACAGAGGCGGCGATGACATCCGGATCGACTCCCGGCCGGTTTGCCCCGCTCGGGCGGGGCAAAAACTCCCAAAAAACGACCCGTCCCCCAAGGCTCGCAAAGCTTTCTCGCAAAGCTTTGCTGACAAAATTTCTGAGGAACGGTGTCTAAGCCACTATATGAAAACAGCTCCTGCGGTCAAGGCTTGTTTTTCGCCGCCGCCTCACGCGCCAGCAGAGCGCGCTTGCGGCCAACCCCCCAGGCATAGCCGGAAAGCGCCCCGTCGCTGCGCACCACACGATGGCAGGGAATGGCGATGGCGAGCGGGTTGGCCGCACAGGCGCCGGCGACGGCGCGCGCCGCGCCCTTGGCGCCGATGCGCTCGGCGAGCGCCGCGTAGGAGACCGTCATGCCGGGTGGAATCGCCTGAAGCGCGCGCCAAACCCGCTCTTGAAACGCGGTCCCGCGGATATCGAGCGGAAGATCGGCCGCCATCTCCGGATGTTCGACCAGGGCGATGACGCGCGTCACCAAACGCGCGAAATCCGCATCACCGCCGATCAGCTCGGCCTCGGGGAAACGCGCCTGGAAATCGGCGAGCAGGGTCTCCCCCTCATCACCGAGTTCGATCGCGGCGATGCCTTGTTCGCTCGCCGCGACCAGGATGGCGCCGAGACTGGTGGCGCCGAGGGCAAAACGGAGACGCGCCCCCGCGCCGCCGCCGCGCCAGGCGCGCGGCGCCATCCCGAGCCGCCGCGAGGCCTCGGCGTAGAATCGGCTGCTCGTGCCGAACCCCGCGTCATAGATCGCCTCTGTCACCGAGGCCCCTGCGGCGAGGGCGGCGCGGACGCGTTTCGCACGCCATCCGGCGGCGTAGGCTTTCGGGGTGAGGCCGGTCGCCGCCTTGAAGACACGATGGAAATGAAACCGGCTGAGGCCCGCCCGCGCGGCGATGGCGCCGAGATCGGGCGGCGTCTCGGCCGCTTCGATCAGACGGCAAGCGGCTTCGACCGCCGCCGCGTGCCAGCCCGCTGCCGGCTCGTCGGGCCGGCAGCGGCGGCAGGCGCGAAAGCCGGCCCGCGCCGCCGCCGCTGGATCCGCGAAGAAACGGAGATGCTCGGGCCGCGCCCGCCGCGCCGGGCAGCTCGGCCGGCAATAGACGCCGGTGGTGGTGACGGCATAGACGAAAGCACCATCGGCGGCCCGGTCGCGGGCGGCGACCGCGTCTCTCCGGGCTGATTCGGTGGGGAAAGCGTTCATGGCAAAAAATGGTGCCAACGGTTCCGCTGGGGGTCGAAAATGCGGAAAGCGCGGATGGCGGGCATGGCAAGGACTCCTGTGCGTGTTGGTGAAGCTCACCTAACGCCTCGCCCCTACCAACGCGTTCCGTTTCTTGCGGCCAAATCCTCGGAGACGTTGGTATGAAATGAGGTTCTTTTTTGAAAAAAAGAACCAAAAAACTTTTATCCGTTGGGCAGTGCCTCGGCACTGCCCGTGCCGAGGCAGTTTTTCTTCAGAAGAAGTGATTACTTGACTCTGGCGACGCGGAGCGCATTCGTCGTGCCGGGTTTGCCGAAGGGCACGCCCGCAACGACGACGATCTCTTCGCCGCTGCTGGCAAAACCTTCCTGCTCGACGAGGCGAAGCGCCCGCGCGACGGTCTCGGTCATCGAATGGGTGAGCGGCGTGATCAGCGCATGCACCCCCCAGGTGAAGGCCATCCGTCGCGCCGTCATGACATCGGGGGTGAGGCCGAGCACCGGGCAATCGGGCCGCTCGCGGGCGACACGAAGCGCGGTGCTGCCCGAGGAGGTAAAGGCGGCGATGGCCTTGGCCTCGATCGTGTGCGCAACCGCGCGGGCAGCAGCGGCGATGGCGTCGGCGGAGGAATGCTCCGGCCGCGGCCGCGCCGCCTCGGTGACCGCGCGCCAGCCGGGATCGCGCTCGACGCGGGCGACGATGCGGTCCATGATATTGACCGCCTCGAACGGATATTGCCCGGCAGCGGTCTCGGCCGACAGCATGACAGCATCCGCGCCCTCGAACACCGCGGTCGCGACGTCAGAGGCCTCGGCGCGGGTCGGCGCCGGCGCGTTGATCATGCTCTCCAGCATCTGCGTCGCGACCACCACCGGCCGGCCGAGGGCGCGCGCCGCGCTGACGATGCGCTTTTGCGCGAGCGGCACCTCCTCGGGCGGCAATTCGACGCCGAGATCACCGCGCGCCACCATCACCGCATCCGAAAGCGCGAGGATCGCGTCGAGATTGTCGAGCGCCTGCGGCTTTTCGAGCTTGGTCATGATCCAGGCGCGACCGGCGGCGATCTCGCGCGCCTCGGCGACATCCTCGGGGCGCTGGACGAAGGAGAGGCCGATGCAATCGGCGCCATGATCGAGGGCGAAGGCGAGGTCGGCGCGGTCTTTTTGGGTGAGTGCCGGGATCGGCAGGACGATATCGGGAACGTTGACCCCTTTGCGGTCGGACAGCGGGCCGCCGACCACGATTTCGGTCTCGAGATGGTCGTCACGCTTATGCGTGACGCGAAGGCGCAATTTGCCGTCATCGAGCAACAGCATGGTGCCGATCCGCGCCGCTTCGATGATCTCGGGATGCGGCAGTTCGACGCGGCGGGAATTGCCCGGCGTCGGGTTGAGGTCGAGGCGGAATGCCTGCCCGGTCTGCAGATGCACCCGCCCGCCGCCAAACCGCCCGACGCGCAATTTCGGCCCTTGCACATCGGCGAGAATGCCGATCGGCCGCCCGAATTCCACCTCCAGCGCGCGGATCGCCTCGATCCGCGCGGCGTGATCGGCATGCGTCCCGTGCGAGAAATTGAGCCGGAACACATCCGCCCCGGCCTGAAACAGCCGCGCCAGAATTTCCGGCGTCGAACTCGCCGGGCCGATGGTGGCGATGATCTTGGTGCGACGGCGGCGGCGGAGATGCGGGTGTGGGCTCATCCGGGTCGGAATCCCCTTCATGCAATCAGAACGGCGCGGATATCGTTGACATTGGTCAGCGTCGGGCCGGTGACGACGAGATCACCGAGCGCCGCGAACAGGCCGTAGCTGTCATGGGCGGCGAGGGCAGCGCGCGGGTCAAGCCCAGCCGCGCGGGCGCGGGCGAGGGTTGTCGGCGTGATGATCGCGCCGGCTGCATCCTCGGTGCCGTCAATGCCATCGCTGTCACCGGCGAGGGCGAAAATCCCCGGCGCGCCGGCCAGCGCGAGCGCGAGGCCGAGCAGGCATTCGGTATTGCGCCCGCCGCGCGCCGGGGCGGCACCTGGGGCGGCATCGGCGGCGAGCGTCACCGTCGTCTCGCCACCCGAGAGCAGCAGCGCCGGCGGGGACAGCGGCAGCCCGTTGCGGCGCACGCTGGTCGCGATACCGGCGAGCACGGTGCCGAGTTCGCGGCTCTCGCCCTCGAGCGCGTCGCCGAGGATGAGCGGCGTAAGCGAGGCGTCGCGCGCGCGCGCGGCGGCGGCGGCAAGCGCCAGCGCCGGGGTTGCGATGAGCTGAAAGGAGGCGTGCGGCAGATCGCCGGGCTTGGGCGTCTCCGCCGCCGCGGTCGCGAGATGAGCACGGACGGCAGGCGGCGGGGTGATGCGATAGCGGGCGAGAATCTCGCGCGCTTCTTCAGTGGTCGAGGGGTCGGGCACCGTCGGGCCGGAGCCGATGACCGCCGGATCGTCGCCGGGGACGTCGCTGATCGCAAGTGTGACGAGCCGCGCCGGGCGCGCGCAGGCGGCAAGCCGCCCGCCCTTGATCGCCGAGAGATGCTTGCGCACCGTATTCATCTCGCCGATCGTCGCCCCCGAGGCGAGGAGGGCGCGATTGATCGCCTGCTTGTCGGCCAGCGTCACACCGGGCGCCGGCAGCGCGAGCAGCGCCGAAGCGCCGCCGGAAATCAGCGCGAGCACCAGATCCTCCGGCTGCAACCCCTGCACCAGGCCGAGGATGCGCCGCGCCGCTGCTTCGCCGGCGGCATCCGGCACCGGATGGGCGGCCTCGACGACCTCGATCCGGCGCGTCGGCACGGCATGGCCATAGCGGGTGACGACGAGGCCGGAAAGCGAAACCGCCGGCCAGGCCGCTTCCACCGCCTGCGCCATCACCGCCGCTGATTTGCCGGCCCCGACGACGACCACCCGGCCGCGTGGCGGCGGCGGCAGATGGGCGGCGAGCACGCGGCGCGGATCGGCGCTGGCAACGGCGGCATCGAACACCCCCCGCAAAATCTCTCGTGCCGCCGCTTCCTCGAACGCCATACCGTTTTTCCTCCCCGCCACTGCCGCGCTATGGCGAAGCGCCACCGGCCGCGCCATCTAGGCGGGATGGAGACTAACCCCAGGAGGCCAGCCATGACAAAGCCCACCGCCGACGATGCGACCCGCATCGCGCTCGAAGCCGCAGCCTTCCGCCGCCTCGTCGCCCATCTCCGCGAGCGGAGTGACGTCCAGAACATCGATCTCATGAACCTCGCCGGCTTCTGCCGCAACTGTCTCTCGCGCTGGTATCGCGAGGCGGCCGAGGCAGCCGGCATCGCCCTCACCGACCCCGAGGCGCGGGAAATCGTCTACGGCATGCCCTACAAAGAATGGCAGGCGAAATATCAAAAGCCGGCGAGCGCGGCGCAAAAGGCGGCCTTCGCGCAATCCCATCACGATCATTGACCGCGGCGAGCCGCCAAGCTACCCCGGCCCGCCCAACGGATGGAGGCGATGGCATGGCGCTGAGAGATGTGACCAAGGAGACCAAGGCGGAGCCAGAGACCGGCGGCATCGCCGCCGAGCGGCTGCGCAGCCTCGTCGAGCGGATCGAGCGGCTGGAGGAGGAGAAAAAGGCCCTCGCCGACGACATCAAGGACGTGTTCGCCGAGGCCAAATCGGCCGGGTTCGATGTCAAAGTGCTGCGCCAGCTGATCCGCCTCCGCCGCCTGCAGCCGGCCGAGATCGAGGAACAGGAAACCTTGCTCGATCTCTATCGCCGGGCGCTCGGCATGTAGCCGACGCCGCGGTTGCGAGGAAGCGCAAAACCCGGCAGATTTGCTGGCATGGATGGGACGGAGGAGATTCTCACGCTTCCTGGCGGGCCGACCATGGTGCGCTGGCGCCGGCATGCGCAGGCGCGGCGGGTGAGTTTGCGCATCGACCCGCGCGGCGGCGGCGTTGTGGTGACGTTGCCGGCGCGGGCCGGGCGGCGGGCCGGGATCGCGCTCCTCATGACCCACGCCGATTGGGTTGCCGAGCGCATCGCCGCCCTGCCCTGCGCCATCGCGTTCGCCGATGGCGCCGAGATTCCGATCAACGGGCTTTCGCATCGCATTCGCCATCTGCCAGACGGCGATCCCGCCGGCGCGCGCGGCAGCGCCTGGCTCGCGGGGGGCACGCTCTACGTCACCGGCGGGGCGGAGTTCCTGACCCGCCGGGTCGGCGATTTCCTGCGCGCCGAAGCGCGCCGGCGGTTTTCAGCGCTCGCGCTCGCCAAAGCGGCGATGATCGGCCGGCGCCCGACGCGCATCAGCGTCAAGGACACGCGGACGCGCTGGGGCAGTTGCGCCCGCGATGGGGTGTTGAGCTTTAGCTGGCGTCTGGTCATGGCCCCTCCCTTCGTGCAGGATTATGTCGCGGCCCATGAGGTCGCCCATCTGCGCCACATGGATCACGGCCCGCGTTTCTGGCGTTTGGTCGAGGAATTGACGCCGTGGCGGGCCGAGGGCGTGCGCTGGCTCACCGGCGAAGGCGCGCGCCTGCTCAGGATTGGCTGACGCGCGGTTTCGTGGCTTGCCAAGCGGCCGGCCGATGCTCTGATAGAGCCCGCGCTCTGAGAGAATGGCTCTGGTGAAATTGATAAAATCCCGGGGGAACGAACGCCATGAAGGCCGTCGTCTATACCCATTGCCGCCCGATCGACGCGGAAGACGCCCTGTTTGATACCACCCTTCCCGATCCCGCGCCGCGCCAGCGCGACTTGCTGATCGAGGTCAAGGCGGTTGCGGTCAATCCGGTCGATACCAAGCTCCGCCGCCAGGCCGATCCGGTCGGCGAGAAGCGGGTGCTCGGCTTCGATGCCGCCGGCGTGGTGCGGGCACTTGGCGCCGGGGTGACGCATTTCGGCGTCGGGGACGAGGTTTGGTATGCCGGCGCCATCAACCGGGCCGGCGCCAATGCCGAATACCAGCTCGTCGATGAACGCCTGGTCGGGCGGCGGCCGCGCCGGCTCGGCTTCGCCGAGGCGGCGGCGATGCCGCTGGCAACGCTCACTGCCTGGGAGATGCTGTTTGACCGCCTGCAGGTGCCACGCGCGGCGGCGGGCAGCCTTTTGATCGTTGGCGGCGCCGGCGGCGTCGGCTCGATGGCGATCCAGCTCGCCCGCCGCCTCACCGCGCTCACCGTCATCGCGACCGCGAGCCGCCCGGAAAGCGTCGATTGGTGCAAGCGCCTCGGCGCCCATCACGTCATCGACTATCGCGGCGATATTCCGGCGCAGCTCGCCGAACTCGGGTTTCGCAGCGTCGATGTCATCTTTTCGACCAACGCCTCCGATCAGCACTGGCCGGCGCTGGTGCGCGCCATCCGGCCGCAAGGACGGATCGGCCTGATCGACGATCCGGCGCCGATCGATGTCCGCGATCTCAAACAGAAATCGGTCTCGCTGCACTGGGAGGCGATGTTCACCCGCAGCCTGTTCGAGACGCCGGACATGGCGGAGCAGCAACGCATTCTGGAGCAGGTCGCGGCGCTGGTCGATGAGGGGGTGATCGAGACGATCCTCGCCGAGAATTTCGGCCGCATCGACGCCGCCAATCTGACCCGCGCCCATCGCCGCGTCGAAAGCGGCACGATGCGCGGAAAAATCGTGCTCGAAGGATTTTAGAGCGTGATCGGTTTAAGTCGATCACGCTCTACCCCTATTTTGGCGAGCAAGTTGGCCGGTTTTGATTGAACAGGATGGTTCAATCAAAACCTACCTTGCTCTCGCGCAACCGCAGCGCCGATCTCCGGCGCGATCGGTTTTCCTTCAGGATTCGAGCATCCGGCGCAGCAATTCGACGTCTTCGGCGAACGCGGCGTCGCGTTCCATGAGTTCGCTGACGCGGGCGACGGCGTGCATGACGGTGGTGTGGTCGCGGTTGCCGAATTTGCGGCCGATCTCGGGAAGGCTGCGGCTGGTGAGCTGTTTCGCGAGATACATCGCGACCTGCCGCGGCCGCGCGACGTTGCGGGCGCGCCGGGCCGAGGCCATGTCGGTCAGGCGGATATTCCAATGCTCGGAAACCTTGCGCTGGATTTCCTCGATGGTGATGCGCCGGTCATGCGCCTTGAGGATATCGTGCAAGACTTCCTGGGTGGTCTCGAGCGTGATCGGCCGCCCGAAGAGATTGGCATGCGCGATCAGACGGTTGAGCGCGCCTTCGAGTTCGCGGACATTGGTGGTGATCTTGTGGGCGAGGAAATCCATCACCTTGGCCGGCACCGCGACCCCGGCGCGGCTCGCCTTCGTCTCCAGGATGGAAAGCCGCAGCTCGAAAGTGGTGGCGTGCAGATCGGCGACCATGCCGCAGCCGAGCCGGGTGCGCAGACGGTCCTCGAGCCCCGAGAGATCGGAGGGGGATTTGTCGGCCGAGACCACGATCTGCTTGCCGGCATCGACCAGCGCGTTGAACGTGTGAAAAAATTCCTCCTGGGTGTTGTCTTTCCCGATCAGGAATTGGAGATCGTCGACCATCAGCACGTCGGCGCCGCGGAGTTGCTCCTTGAACTCCATCGTCGCCTGGCTGCGGATCGCGGTGATGAAGCGGTGCATGAATTTTTCCGCCGACATATAGGCGACCGAGATCCGTCCGCCGCCGCGGCCGATCAAATCCCAGGCGATGGCATGCATCAGATGGGTCTTGCCGAGGCCGACCCCGCCATAGAGAAACAGCGGGTTGAAGCCGGGCATCGCCGGCTGTTCGGCGACACGGCGGGCACACGCATAGGCGAATTCGTTGGGCTTGCCGACGACGAAATTGTCGAAATCGAAGCGCTTGTCGAGGCCGGCGGTATCGGGCGGCGAACGTTCCGGCGCGGCTCCGGCCCTTACGGCGGCCGCGCTTGGCTTTGCCACCGGCGGCGACGCCAATGATTGCGGCGGGCTCGCGAGGCTTTCGGCGAACCCACCGCCCGCCGACGCACCGCGCCCGCCGAGCGTGCCGGCCCGCATATCGACCCGGCGCACCGCCGGGTTTTCCATCTGCCAGAGCAGCACCAAGCGCTCGCCATAATGGCGGCGCACCCAGTCACGGAGAAAGCGCGTCGGCAACAGAATGGTGATCTCGTCGCCGTCACACCCGGCGAGCACCATCTGGCGCAGCCAGGAGCGATATTCGACCTCGCCGACATCCGCCTGCAAGCGGCTCCGCACCCGGCCCCATTGCTTGGCAAGCTCGCCATCGACCCCGGCGCCCACCGGCGCCTCGCCCTCGGCGGCTTTGTCCGTGCCCTCCAACGCCTCGAAGCCGCTGGCAAAAGCCGCGGCAAGACTGCGCTCCCGATCCATGCCGCTGTTGCCTGACACTGCCTCGCCCAC